>NZ_CP021111.1:2690464-5380929 GCF_002119665.1 Bordetella genomosp. 13
GGCGCCCGCCGTACTCAGGCCCGTCCATGCCGGGCGCGCCCAAGGGCATGCCAGGTACGGCGAGACCAATGGCGGCGGGACGCTCCCGGAGCAAGCGACGGATCTCCGCCGCCGGCACGTGGCCCTCCAGGGCGTACCCCTCGATCTGGGCGGAATGGCATGACGCATAATTGTCCGGGATGCCGTTGCGCTGACGGACGACAGAGGTATCCCGAACGTCGTGCACCGTGACCGCGAACCCGTTGTCTTGCAGGTGCTTGGCCCAGCCCTTGCAACAGCCGCAGTCGGGCGTTTTCCAAACCGATATCTGGCCGGCACCGCCCGCCAATGCCCAGACAGGCGCACAAGCCAGGGCCGCCAGCAAGGCGCGGCGCGTGTGACGGCGGGTTTCTGGCGTGTGGAGCATGCTGATGGCTTCCTTGTGTATGTCGCCCAGCGCTTACGATGCCACCGCGGTCAGGGCGCAAGCAGGACCCGGCCCCATGCAAAGGACCGGCCGTGGTGCGGGATAATGGCGATTATCCCCCTTCCCGCCTGGCGCATCATGCGGCTGCTCATCATTGAAGACGAACACAAGCTTGCCGATCACCTGCAGAAAGGTCTGTCCGAGCAGAACTACGAGGTGACCGTCGCGCGTGACGGCCTGTCCGGGCGCCGCATGGCGCTTGCCGGCGACCATGACCTCATCATCCTGGACGTGATGCTGCCAGGGCTTGACGGCTTCGGGATTCTGGCCCAGGTGCGCCAAGCGGGCAATACGCCGGTGCTTATGCTGACGGCGCGCGACAAGGTCGAGGACCGCGTGAGGGGGTTGGAAGGCGGCGCGGACGATTACCTAGTCAAACCCTTCGCGTTCTCGGAACTGCTCGCTCGCGTGCATGCACTGCTGCGCCGCGGGCGCAGCCACGAGGCGACCTTGCTAAAACTGGCAGACCTCGAGCTGGACGTGGTGCGCAGAAAGGCGCAGCGCGGCGGCACTCGCCTCGACCTGACCGTCAAGGAATACATGCTGCTTTCCCTCATGTTGCGCCGCCAAGGCGAGGTGGTATCGCGCGCCACGCTCGCCGAGCAGGTATGGGACATGCATTTTGACAGCGACACGAATGTGATCGAAGTGGCCGTCCGCAGGCTGCGTGCCAAGCTGGATGACCCGTTCGAGGTCAAACTCCTGCATACCGTACGCGGCCAGGGCTATGTACTGAAGCGTGGTCACACATGAAGGGGCCTCACCTCACGTCCATCCGGCGTCGTCTGACTCTCCTTCTTGCAGCCATCGCGCTCGTCGTGTCCAGCGTAGCCGGCTATACCCTTTTTCTGGCGCTCAAGTACGAGGTCCAGCGCCGGGAAATGGCTGAAGTCGCCGGCAAGCTAGACCTGATCGATCACCTGATCGGAATGCAAACTACGCTCGAAGGCCTTGCTGCACTCACAGGCACCTTAGACAACATCCTGGTGGGCCACCCCACTCTGAAAGTCTGGCTCGTCGATACGAGCGGCGGCGTCCTGTATGGCGACGCGCCGCCGCATTTGATACAGCACATGCAGGGTCGCGCGGTCCTGCTAGAGACCGTCACCGGAACTCGGATGCGGGCATTGCAAGTGCCCGTGAGGACTCAAGCTGTGCCGGACGCCCTGCTTACGGTCGCCATTGACACGCAACCCAGCGCGGAATTTCTCTATGGCTTTGCTTCGGTGCTCGTTGCTATCTGCATATTCTGGATAGGGGCCTCCGCACTACTGGCTGCCTGGGCGGTTAGGCGCAGCCTGGCACCCGTACACCGGCTTTCGCATCAGGCCGCGCGCATCCAACCCGACCACCTGGACCTGCGTCTACCCGTGCAAGGAATTGATCGGGAATTGCGCGAGCTGTCCGTGGCCTTTAACAGCACCCTGGACCGTCTGCAGGCTGCATATCGGCAGCTGGAAGGTTTTAATGCCGATGTGGCTCACGAGCTGCGCACCCCGTTGGCCACGCTCATCAATGGAACCGAGATCGTCCTGGCTTCGGACCGTTCCAACGAAGAGCTGCGCGACGTGTTGGAGTCCAACCTGGAAGAGCTGGTGGGCCTGAAAGCGCTCATCAATGACATGCTCTTTCTTTCGCGTGCGGACGGCGGCGAGCTCGCCCGCGACGTGCATGAGCTCGAGATGCAGGACGAGATCCGCCATGTCGCGGACTATCATGAAGCGGCCCTACAAGAGGCGCGGCTGAGTTTACGCCAGGCGGGAAATGCGCGGGTTCCGGCAAACCCCCGTTTGCTGCGTCGCGCCCTGTCGAACCTCATCTCTAATGCCATCAAGGCCTCCCCCGCCGGCGCCACACTGGAGGTGGCCTGCATCGAATCATTGACGGATGTCGAGGTTCGGGTAGTCAACCCCGGGGCGGCCATCCCGCCTCACGCCCTGCCCAGAATCTTCGACCGCTTCTATCGCGTGGACGACGCTCGCACCCACCGCTCCGAGGGACACGGGCTGGGCTTGGCGATAGTTCGTGCCATTGCGCAGATGCATGGCGGCCGCGTCTTCGCGCTGTCCGAAGGTGGCCGTACCATTATCGGATTTACGTTATCGCGCATTCGACCAACCGAGCGGCTGCCCCCCCAGCGAAGTGAACGGGATGGTGCGAACGCCGTGGCGCGGCCACGAAGCTGACATTTCCGTAATAAAACAGCACCTTTCATGCCCCAATCGAAGGTATGGCGCGTGCTGCTTTCCTGCCGCTTTCCGGCGCCGGCATCGGCGCCACCCGCGCCCGCCGACTACCTAGGGCAATTGCGCCGTTATGCCCTGGGATGGGTCCAGCGTACCGAGCCACGCCACGGCGGCCAAGATCGAGATCGCGGCGCTCGTTTCCAGCACGAGACTCCTTCGCAGGCCTGACAGCGCTGCGGTTGGCTGCCCGTTCGCGATGCCTCGCTCCAGCATCGGCGTGAGGTGATAGCGGTTTGCCGCCGCGAGGCTCAGCATGAACGCAAAGAGGCCGAGTTTTCCAAGCAGCAGTAGACCGTACTGAGTCGAGAGCAACCCCGCAAGCTGCACGCCGGCAACCAGGCAATAATTCGCCACGCCCGTTGCCACCAGCGCGAGAACGATCCCGGTACCGATCCACGCGAAGCCGGACAAGCCCTGGTGCAACAGGCGCAGGTGGCCGGGTGACTCCAGTCGACCGGGGCGCAATAGCAGTGCAAATATCACCAAGGCGCCAATCCAGCCGGCGGAGGCGATCAGGTGAACGATGTCGGCCGTGAAATGGACATACCGGAGTATGCCCTCGTCCATCGCCCCGTGGCCGCTCCAGGCCACCGTCGCGAGCGACACGAGTCCTAGCGCGGCAGCGATCTTCATCGGTCCCGCTGCCTGAATACGACCGAACAACGCGACCAGCGCGATAAGCAGCAACGCCACAATGCGCGCAGCCCACGCGATCCCGGCGTCAGTGCCAGTAATCATCGTGGAAAAAACCTGGCGGTCCAGTTCACGGATCCCGGAAGCGCCACTCATGACCATGGCGAGCATCACCATATGGCATAGCGAAACTGCCAGCCCAATGCCCGCCAATGCGATCAGCAGCCAACGCAGTCCGATAGCAGCGGCGACCTGGGGCGCATCCTTGCGGAATCCGACTATGCCGATCAGCGGCAGGCCCGCAAGCAGTGTGAGGTCTAGGTATAGCGCAAAACGAATCGAGACATTAAGGCCTTCCTCCACCTACTTCACCTGGAAGGAAAAGTTCCCGGTGACCGGGTGCGTATCCGACGACACCGCGCGCCACTCGACGCGATACGTCCCGGGTGCCAAAGGCCGGGCAGGGGTGATAACCATCACCTTCGGGTCGTCACTACCCGAGATCCGAGATTCGATGGCCATTGGTGCATGGGCGCCCATGCCGGGCATTGCCGTCATCACCAGCTTGGCGCCCGAGAACTGACGCACGAGCGACTCCGAGAAATGCAGCTCGATCTGCTTGGGCGCCGGGCCTTGGGCTTGTGCTTGCGGCACCGTCGATACGAGTTTGGGGTGGGCCTGCGCCGGACCACCGACGATCAGGCCTGCGATGAGCGCAGCGGCGCTATAGGTGGTACGAACGAAAGTCATGATCGAATTCGGCAGATAGTCGCGTAAATCGAGAAGATCAAGGCCGCGGAGATCAGATAGTGTGTCAGCTGCGATCTCGCAAGGCCGCGCGTGACGGTCAGAGCCACATGCGAACGCCGACCAGGAACCGGGTTTCGTTGCGATTTTCGCCGGCGGCGCGCACGAAGTCGGCGGTATTCCCATACGAGCGATTCCAGGTCACCCCGATATACGGCGCGAATTCACGCCGAATCTCGTAGCGCAGGCGCAGCCCGACTTCGGAATTGGCCAAGCCGGCACCGACGTCTCGGTCGGGATCGTTTTTCCCATAGAAGTTCACCTCGGCCATCGGCTGCAGGATCAGCCGGTTGGTGATGAGAATGTCGTATTCGCCTTTCAAGCGCAGGGCGGTCTGGCCACTGTCGCCGACAAAAACGGTTATCTCGGACTCGAAGTTGTAGAGCGCCAAGCCCTGTAGGCCGAAGGCCGCCCAGGTCTGCGAGGGTCCCGGCTTGAAGTCCTGGCGAATGCCACCGACCAAGTCCCACCAGGGGGTGATCGAATGGCCCCACAAAGCCTGCACTTCCACGTGTTCGAGCTTGCCATTGGTCCGCTCGCCTTCCGATCGCAGCCACAGGCGGTCGATGTCGCCACCGACCCAGCCTGTGAAGTCCCAATTCAGAGCGCTGCCATCCTTGGCCTCCTGCCATTCGAGTTCGTCGAACAGAAACTGGTAATTGATCGACGTATCATGAACGGCGTGCCCGGCCGCATCAAAGTTGGCAGCCTTACGGTCCGCATCGGTCAAGACCGGAATCGGTGTGCGGCTTTGCGTTGGCGCGTTGGACTGCGCGGATGCCGCGAACGGAAGTGCAAAGCCCAGCACGACCGCGGCGGCCCTCGCGATCCCGGCTGGGCGGTAGAACGTCGCCATCTTGATGCCGTTCACTCTTGCACCCGAACTTCGCGGAACATGCCCATCTCCATGTGGTACAGGAGGTGGCAGTGGTAGGCCCATCGGCCCAGGGCATCGGCGGTGACCCGGTAGCTGCGTTTCGAGCCAGGTGGCATATCGATCGTGTGCTTACGTACCATGAAGTTGCCTTCCTCGTCCTCCAGGTCGCTCCACATGCCGTGCAGGTGAATCGGATGGCTCATCATCGTGTCGTTGACCAGCACGATTCGAACGCGCTCGCCGTACTTGAGCGGGACAGGCTTGGCGTCCGAAAATTTGACGCCATCGAAGGACCACACGAATTTTTCCATATGGCCGGTCAGGTGCAATTCAATGGTCCGACTCGGCTCCCGCCCATCAGGATCCTCGAAGGTGCTGCGTAAATCCGCATAGGTCAGAACTCGGCGCCTATTTTCACGTAGGCCAATGCCCGGGTCATTTAGCTTGGGCACCGGGTTCATGGCGTGCATGTCCACTAACGGGTTCTCCTTCTCGGATGCCGGGTGGTCCTGCATACCGGTCATACCCTGCGACTGGCCATGATCCATGCCCTGCATGTTGCCATGGTCCATGCCCTGCATGTTGCCATGGTCCATGCCCTGCATGTTGCCATGGTCCATGCCTTGCATCTGGCTATGGTCCATGCCTTGCATGCTGCCGTGGTCCATACTCTGCATCTGACCCTGCATGCTTGGCATTTGGCTATGATTTTCCATGCCCGGCATGCTACCGTGGTCCATGCCGGCCATGCCCATGTCGTCCATCGTGACCAAGGGACGCGGATCCATAGAGGGGATTGGCGCAGTTCGTCCCGCGGCAATCGCCAGTGTGCCTCTGGCGTAACCGGTACGGTCCACGGACTGGGCAAATATGGTGTAAGCGTCCTCGCCCGCCGGTTCGACCAGCACATCGTACGTTTCCGCCACAGCGATTCGGAACTCATCCACGCTGACCGGCTTGACATACTGGCCGTCGGCGGCGACTACCGTCATCTTCAAGCCCGGAATCCGCACATCGAAGTAGCTCATCGAAGCGCCATTGATGAAGCGCAGGCGCACGCGCTCGCCTCGCTGGAAAATGCCGGTCCAGCCAGGTTCCGGTGCCGTGCCATTCATCAGATAGGTGTACGTGTAGCCGCTGACATCTGCCAGATCCGTGGGGTTCATCCGCATCTCGGCCCACATCATCCGGTCATCGGCAGTCGCGCTCCACCCCTTGGACTTTACGTCCCTGACGAAATCGACGAGCGTACGCTTGTGGAAGTTGTAGTAGTCGGATTGCTTCTTCAGCTTCCTGGCGACGTCAGAGGGATCCTCGTCCGTCCAGTCCGACAGCATTACCACATAGTCGCGGTCATAGGTAAACGGTTCCAGCTGCTTGGCCTCGATCACCAACGGCCCATAGACACCGGACTGTTCTTGATAGGCGGAATGGCTGTGATACCAGTAGGTACCGTTCTGCTTGACCTTGAACTGATAGACGTACATGCCACCCGGCTCGATGCCATGGAAACTCAAGCCAGGCACTCCGTCCATGTTGGCGGGCAGAACGATGCCGTGCCAGTGAATCGAAGTTGTCTCTCGAAGTTTATTTTGCACGCGCAGCGTGACGGTATCGCCCTCGCGCCAACGCAGGACGGGCCCCGGTATGCCGCCATTGATCGTGATGGCCGGCCGGCGAGTACCCGTGAAGTTAACCAGCGCCTCTTCGATTGACAGGTCAAATTGGGTGCCCGTCAATACGCCGACCTGGCCTGGGCTATTGATGACTGCCGACGCCCGGCCCAAGCCCATCCCGCTCAGTACGGCGCCCGCACCGAGCGCCTTGACGAAAGTTCGCCTTGATTTAGGACCTTGCATAGAGTTTCCACGAAGCGACCGTACGCTGCCTTGCCCCGGTTCGCCGGTCGGACGCGTGCCATCTGGTCATGTGGCAGTTTCAGCCAATGTAACGAGAAAGATGGTGCCATACCGGCGACCACGCTTGATTACATTTGTGTCAGGTATGGGGCCGCCAGTGCTGCAAGACAGCAGCAGGTCTATAGATGGTGACGTGTTGCGCCCTCACCGCCAGGTTCCGTAAGACGCAGGTATTTTCGTTCTGCGGATATCAATACTGTTGAGTGCGCAGCGTCCCCGCTTGGAGCGATGAAGCGGACGAGCCATTACGTCTTATGCAGACGCCGGCACCTACCTCACCGGGTTCCGCGCCTCAAAGGTTCGGCCATTTCGCAAAACCGGAATTACCGCTGAGGACGTGAGCGTCATATCCGCGAAGCGCAAGAAAGATCAGTTGGGGCTCGTCCTGGGCGGACGCCATGCTCGCATGGATATTGGCATACGAGCCCGACGTGACCGCGCAAAATCTTACTGAGCACCCCTGGTATTTCGCACTACAGGACATCCGGCCAGCCGCCATCACGAAAAAACTGGAGCAGCGCGCACAGGACGCATACGACTTTGCTGCCCACGCCAACCCGCAAACGACCCACCGACACTATGACCGCCGCGTCGTCAAACGGGCCACGGCAACCGAGTAGCCCGTTCTAAAATTCGCGATTTCGTTCTAATTTTCGTATGGCGAAAAGAAAACAGGCACTTCGCTTTCGCGTAAGTGCCTGTTTTCATGCCGTTTTCCGGCAAATTCGGTGGGGTGGCTGATGGGACTCGAACCCACGACAACCGGAATCACAATCCGGGACTCTACCAACTGAGCTACAGCCACCGCAGTAAAGAGGCGAAATTCTATCACGGATTTTCTCGCTTTGGCCAATGCCCTTTCTGCCCGGGCCTTGCTATCCTTGTGCCTGCCCTTCCGTCCCCCATGTCCGAGCCCCTGTGCCGGCGCCCCAAGGTTCGACACAACATGCCCATGGAAGCCATCGAGGAGTTCGTCAATCGCTATTGGCCGCACGTGGCGTTGGGCCTGAGCATCGTGGCGGGCACGGGAGCCGCAGTCCACGCGGCCATGACCAAGAACGACGTGCGCGCGGCCATCGGCTGGGTGGGGCTGACGCTGTTCTCGCCGCTGTTCGGGGCGCTGTTCTATTTCGCGGCCGGCATCAACCGTATCCGCCAGACCCGCATGTCGCAGCAGCGCGACCAGAGCATGGTCGGCTATGCCGAACACTTGGAATCGCGCGACGTGATCGACGTGGTGCCCTACAGCGCCGCACAGTTTTCGTCGCTGCGCCTGCTGGGCGACCGCGTCAGCCGCTTCCGACTGGTGGGCGGCAACGCGATACGGCCGCTGGCGGGCGGCGACGAGGCGTATCCCGCCATGCTCGAGGCCATCCGCGGCGCACGCATCAGCATCGCCCTGCAAAGCTACATCTTCGACAACGACCCCGTCGGGCGCGAAATGGCGCTGGCGCTGATCGAGGCGCACGAACGCGGCGTGCAGGTGCGCGTGCTGATCGACGCCATCGGCAGCCATTACTCGCGCCCGCCCATCGTCGGCATGCTGGCGCGCGCGGGCGTACCCACCGCCCGTTTCATGACCAATCCCCTGGGACTGCTGCGGATGCCCTACGCCAATCTGCGCAGCCACCGCAAGGTGATGGTGGTGGACGGCGTGCGCGGCTTCACGGGCGGCATGAACGTGCGCGCCGCCTTCGTGCACGCGCTGTCGGGCGGCTACACCAACGGCGACACGCATTTCGCGCTGGAAGGTCCGGTCGTGGGTCAGCTGACGGCGGTGTTCGCGCACGACTGGAACTTCACCACGGGCGAGACCCTGGAAGGCGAGCGCTGGTTTCCTTGCGAGCTGATGCGAGGCGCGGGCACGGTGCCGATGCGCTGCGTGCCCTCGGGCCCCGACCGGGCGCTGGGCGCGACGCATGCGATGCTGCTGGGCGCCCTGGCAGTGGCCCAGCGCCACGTGCGCATCCAGTCGCCCTACTTCCTGCCCGACCAGACCCTGATCGGCGCGCTGGCCACCGCCGCGAGGCGCGGCATCGTGGTGGACATCGTGATTCCCGGCAGGAACAACCTGCTGCTGGTCAACTGCGCCATGACGGCGCAGCTGGACCAGGTGCTGCGCACCGGCTGCCGCGTCTGGCGCACGCGGGGCCCATTCGACCACTCCAAGTTGATGACGGTGGATGGCGCCTGGTCGTACGTGGGCTCTTCCAACCTCGACCCGCGCAGCCTGCGCCTGAACTTCGAGCTGGACACCGAGGTGTACGACCACGAGCTCGCCATGTGGATCGGCGCGCGCATCGACGCGCTGATCGCCGAGGCCCACGCCGTCACGCTGGAAGAACTGCGCAAGCTGCCTTTTCTGCAGCGCCTGCGCAATCGCGTGATCTGGCTGGCCTCTCCATATCTTTGATACGCTACACCCTGTTCACGCGCGGTTCGCCGCCGCGTGACCGGGTCCACCGCGTAGCGCTGCGGAAGCGGCCCGGGCCGAGCGTCCCGCCAGCCTGGACGAGGCAGCGCCGAAGCGGCCCCGCCACCCGGCCGAAACACCCCGACATCCGCCCACGGCGCGACGTGCGCGCCGCCGTCCCTGCCCGCACCGGAACTTTTGCGCACCGGGAGCCTCAGTCATCGAGGCCCGGCCGCATCCGCGAGATCGGCAGGAGCATCACCGCTATTCAGGAATCGCACGATGGCATACAGACTACGACAGCATCTCGATCCGATCTACGCCATGTTCGGCATGGTCCGGCAACGCGTCAGCCAATGCCGCCCCGAGCCGGACCACGCCGGCGGCATCGTCCGCTGGTTCTCCGAACAGTTGGATTTCTATCGCGCCTGGCGCGCCAACCCCAAGGGCATCGGCGCCGTGCTGCCCTCCAGTCCCGGCCTGGCCGCGGCCATCACGCGCGAGATCCGCGCCGAGGACGGTCCCGTGCTCGAGCTCGGCAGCGGCACCGGCGTCTTCACGCGAGCGCTGCTGGCGCGCGGCGTGGCGCAGTCCGACCTGGCGCTCATCGAGATGGATGACGCTTTCGCCGAGCAGCTGGCGCAGCGATTTCCGCACGCGCAGGTCTGCCAGGCGGACGCCGCCCGGCTGATGGACACGCCGCTGTTCGGCGGCCGCCAGGCCGCGGCGGCCATATGCGGCCTGCCGCTGCTGAACATGCCGGTGCGCCAGCAGGCCAACATCATGCGCGGCACGTTCTCGCACCTGCAGCCGGGCGGCGCGTGCTATCTGTTCACCTACGGCTGGCGCTGCCCCATCTCGCCGCGCGTGCTGGCGCGCCTGGGCCTGCGGGCGCGCCGCGTCAGCATCGTCTACCTGAACGTGCCGCCGGCACAGGTGTGGAAACTGACGCGCCGCAAGCGCTGGATAGACTAACCTGCCCTGTCCGCGCCGCACATTTCCCGCATGAGCCCAGCCACCATGACCACCGGTACACGCCGCCATCCCCAACTGGCGCATTGGGGCGCCTACACCGCCGTGGTCGAGAACGGCCGGCTGGTGCGATGCGAGCCCTTCGCGCACGATCCCAACCCATCGCCGATGCTCGACAGCATCGTTCCCACCGTGTATTCGCCGCGGCGCATCGCGCGGCCGGCCGTGCGCCGCGGCTGGCTGGAGACCCGCAGCGCGCGCGGCGGCGGCGGGCGCGGTTCAGACGAATTCATCGACATCGACTGGGACCTGGCGCTCGACCTGGCCGCCGAACAGATCGCGCAGGTGCGCGCCGAACACGGGCCGTCGGGCCTGTTCTGCGGCTCGTACGGCTGGGCCTCGGCGGGTCGCCTGCACCATGCGCGCACGCTGGTGCGCCGTTTCTACTTCCAGGGCGGCGGCGGCGTGGACCAGGTGGGCAACTACAGCTGGGGCACCGCCCAGTTTCTGCTGCCCTACGTCATCGGCACGTACGCGCCGCTGACCGGACGCGTCACCGCCTGGCCCAGCATCCTGAGACACACCGAAGTGTTCGTCGCCTTCGGCGGCCTGGCGCTGAAGAACGGCCAGGTGTCCTCTGGCGGCGCCACCGGCCACACGCAAGAGGGCTGGCTGCGCCAGCTGGCCGCCAGCGGCGCGCGGATCATCAACATCAGCCCCATGCGCGACGACTGCCCCGCCTTCCTGAATGCCGAATGGATACCCATCCGGCCCAACACCGACGTGGCGCTGATGCTGGCGCTGGCCCACGAGATACGCCGCCGCGAGGCGCACGACGCGGCCTTCCTCGAGCGCTGCTGCGTGGGCTACGCCGCGCTAGAGGCCTACGCGCTGGGCCAGTCCGACGGCACGCCCAAGACGCCGGAATGGGCCGCTGCCATCACCGGCGTCGACGCCGACCGCATCCGCGGCCTGGCGCAGGCGCTGTGCGGCAGGCGCAGCTATCTGACCTGCGCCTACGCGGTGCAGCGCGCCCAGCATGGCGAGCAGCCTTATTGGATGTTGGTCGCCCTGGCCGCGATGCTGGGCCAGATCGGCCTGCCGGGCGGAGGCTTCGGCTTCGGCCATGGCTCGATGAACGGCGTGGGCAATCCGCGCCTGGCCACGCCTGGGCCCGAAGTGCCCGTGGGCGGCAATCCCGCCGACCTGGCGATTCCGGTGGCGCGCCTGACCGAGATGCTCGAACGCCCCGGCCAGCCTTATGCGTTCCAGGGGCGCACGCAGCACTACCCCGACGTCCACCTCATCCATTGGGCGGGCGGCAATCCCTTCCACCATCATCAGGACCTGGGCCGGCTTCGCCGGGCGTGGCGCAGCAAGCCTTCCACGGTGATCGTGCAGGACATCTGGTGGACCCCGGCCGCGCGCCACGCCGACCTGGTGCTGCCCATCACCACCTCGCTCGAGCGAAACGACGTGGGCGGCTGTTCGCGCGACAGCCATACCATCGCCATGCAGCAGGCCATCGCGCCGGTGGGACAGGCCCGCAATGACTACGACGTGTTCGCGGACCTGGCCGAAAGACTGGGCTACCGCGACGCCTATACCGACGGCCGCACCGAGATGCAGTGGATCGAGCGCATCTACACGCAGTTCGCGCTTGCGCAGCGGCACGTGGGCGTGGAGGTGCCGGGCTTCGACGAATTCTGGGAACGCGGCCACGTGACCCTGCCCCCGCCCGACCAGGACTTCGTGCTGTTCGAGGATTTCCGCCACGACCCGCGGCGCCACGCGCTGCGCACGCCCAGCGGGCGTATCGAGCTGTACAGCGAAACGCTGGCGGGCTACGGCCTGGACGACTGCGGCCCGCATCCGCGCTGGATCCCGCCCCGCGAATGGCTGGGCGCCTCGACGGCGCGCGAGTTCCCGCTGCACCTGCTCACGGTGCAGCCCGCTGACCGTCTGCACAGCCAGCTCGACCCCGCTCCGCTGGCGCGCGCCAACAAGGTGGCCGGCCGCGAGGCGCTGCGCATGCATCCCGGCGACGCGCAGCGGCGCGGCCTGCGGCAGGGCGACACAGCGCGCGCCTACAACGGGCGCGGCGCCTGCCTGGTCGGGGTGGTGCTGGACGACGGCATGCTGCCCGGCACGGTGGCCATGGCCACGGGCGCCTGGTATCAGCCCGGCGAGGACGACCAGCCCGAACAGGCCGGCACCGCCAACGTGCTGACGCTGGACATCGGCACCTCGTCGCTGACGCAGGGACCGAATGCGATGAGCTGCCTGGTCGAGGTAGAGGCGTGGCGCGACACACAGGCTTGAAAGGCACGCCACCGTGATGCTGAGCTTAGGCTGACTGGTGTACTGTTTCCCCTCCCGCGCGATGCGCCTGGGCAGGAGGAGACACATGAGCAAGCACGACAAAGAGCAGATCGCCGTCGTATCGACCGGCGTGATCGGCGCCAACTGGGCCACGCTGTTCCTGGCCCGGGGCCACGACGTCATCGCGACGGATCCCGCGCCGGACGCCGAAGCGCTGTTGCGCGCCCGCGTGACCGCGCAGTGGCCCACGATGACGGCGCTGGGCCTGGCCGAAGGCGCCGACCCCGGCCGGCTGCGTTTCACCCGCTCGCTCGAAGAGGCCGTGTCCGGCGCGACCTTCGTGCAGGAAAACGCGCCGGAAAGACTGGACCTGAAGATCGAGCTGTTCCGCCGCATGGGCGTTGCGGCGCCCCCCGACACGGTTCTGGCCTCCAGTTCCTCCGGCCTGGCGGTCAGCGACATGCAGCAGGCCTGTGCCCATCCCGAACGCGTCGTGCTGGGCCATCCCTTCAACCCGCCCCACCTGATACCGCTGGTCGAAGTGGGCGGCGGCGCGCACACCTCGGCGCGCGCCATCGAGCGCGCCATGGCGTTCTATGCCGCGCTGGGCAAGCGGCCCGTGCACGTGCGTCGTGAAATCAGCGGCCACATCGCCAACCGCCTGCAGGCGGCCCTGTGGCGCGAGGCCATCCACCTGGTAGAGCAGGACGTGGCCAGCGTGGCCGACATCGATACGGTCATCGCGCATGGCCCCGGATTGCGCTGGGCACTGCTGGGCCCGTTCCTGAACCTGCATCTCTCGGGCGGCGCCGGGGGCATCGAACACCTGCTGGACCACCTGGGCCCGCCCATGGAGGAATGGTGGCGCGACCTCGGCTCGCCCCGGCTTACCGAGGCGTTGAAGCATAAGCTGATCTCCGGCGTGGCCCACTCCGCCGGCAGCGCGGGCACGTCCGACCTCGAAGCGCGGCGCGACCGCCTGCTGCTGGAGCTGCTGCGCCTGAAGGCAGCCGACACGCAGCAGGAGCGGCCGGCATGAGCGGCAGGAAAGTACTGATCACCGCGGGCGCATCCGGCATCGGGCTGGAAATGGTCCGCGCCTACGTGGCGGCGGGATACCAGGCGGCCGTGCTCGACATCGACGACGCCGGCCTGGCCGCCCTGCGGCGCGAGCTGCCCGCCGTACACACCGAGCTATGCGACCTGTCGAAGCTGCAAGACATCGAGCAGGCGGTGCCCTCGGCCATCGAGGCGCTGAACGGGCTGGACGTGCTGGTGAACAACGCGGGCATCGCGGGGCCCACGGCGTCCGTGCAGGACTTCGATCCGCTCGCATGGGACCTGGTCATGCGCGTGAACCTGTCCGGCACGTTCAACGTGACACGCCTGGCCATTCCGCGCCTGAAACAGTCCCGCGACGCATCCATCATCGTGATGTCCTCGGTGGCCGGACGCTACGGCTATCCCAACCGCAGCGCGTATTCGGCCAGCAAGTGGGGCCTGGTCGGTTTCACCAAGACCCTGTCGCGCGAGCTGGGCGAGCACGGCATCCGGGTCAACGCCATCCTGCCGGGCGCGGTGGCGGGCCAGCGCATCGAGGCCGTGCTGCAGGGCCGCGCGAAAGCAAGCGGACGATCCCTCGAAGAAGAGCGCACGCTGGCCATGGCGTCGCAGTCCCTGCAGCGCTTCGTCGATCCCCGCGACATCGCGGCCCTGGCGCTGTTTCTATCGTCGGATGCGGGCAAGTCAATCTCGGGCCAGATGCTGTCCATCGACAACGACATGCAGTACACGTAGCGCCGCGCCCGCCGGCCTCATGGCGCCATGAGGATCCGGAAGCCGAAGGTGTTCATGCCGTTCTCGCTCTTCACCAGCACGTCGCCGCCATGCATCCTGGCGATGGCGCGCACGATGGACAATCCCAGGCCATGGTGCGCGCCGCTGCGCGTGCGAGCGGCGTCCGCCCGATAGAAGCGTTCGAACAGACGGTGCTGCTGTTCGGGCGGAATGGGGTCGCCCTGGTCGGTCACCGCGACCACGGCGTGCTGCTGCTCCACCGATATCGACACGGTCACGGTGGAGCGCGCATGCGCATATCGCGCGCTGTTCGCGATGAGATTGGCCAGCGCGCGATGGAACAGCCTGCGATCCGCGACCGCTTCCGCGTCGCCGCGCAGGACCAGCGTCATCTGCCGTTCGGCAAGCGAGTCTTCGAGATACTCAGCGGTCTTCTCGGCCTCTTCGCGCAAAGAGATATGGCTGAGTTCCGCGGCCCGGTTGTCATTCTCGGCGCACGACAGGAACAGCATGTCGTTGACGATGCTGCTCATGCGCTCCAGTTCTTCCAGGTTCGATGCCAGCAGGTCCTGCATCTCGTCCATGCTGCGGCGCTGGCTCAGCGCGACCTGCGTCTGTCCGATCAGGTTGGTCAGCGGCGTGCGCAACTCGTGGGCCACGTCGGCATTGAAGCCCTCGAGCTGCAGCCAGGCCGCCTCGCGGCGTTCCAGCGAATGGTTGATCGACGCCGCCAGTTCGAGGATCTCGGGAGGGGCGCCGTGCACGCCCAGCCGTTGCCGCGGATCGTGAGGCGGCAGCGCACTGGCCTGGCTGCTGAGCCTGCGCAGGGGCCGCAGCCCCAGCTTGGTGATCCAGTAGCCCAGGATGGCCACCAGCAGGATGCCCAACACAGACGCCGCGCTCATCATGTCCGTGAAGCGTTCCTTGGTCTGCAGGTACGACGTGGAATCCAGCGCCACGACGAAGCGCACGGCCGGCCGCTCGCCCATGGCCTGGATGGTGCGGGCCATGATGCACCATATGCGCTTGGACTCGGTATCGTGCACGAACTTCACGACCTCGTCTTTCGGCAGCTCGCCGTACTTGGGCACCAGCGGCGGCCCATGGCGCCAGCGCGGGTCGTCGGAAAGCACCCAATAGCGCAGCCGTCCGCTTTCCTGCATGCCGTTCAGCTTGCCCCGCGTGGCGCGCCACTCCTCGTCCGTGCCGCGCTCCGACAGCATCGGATCCAGCAGGACGTGCTGGTACGTGAGCTCGCCCTGGATCTGTCCGCGCACCGCCTCGGTGAACACGTGGTACAGCAGCATGGCCACGCTGCCGAACACGACCGCGGCCGTGATCGCGAACATGGCCGCCAGGCGGCCGGCGATGGAGAGCCGGCGGATCATGCCGCGTCGGCGACGGGCAGGCCGGGCCGCGCCTCGAGCACATAGCCCATGCCGCGCACCGTATGCAGCAGCTTGTTCTGGTACGGCGCATCCACCTTGGCGCGCAGCCGCTTGATGGCGACTTCGACCACATTGACGTCGCTGTCGAAGTTCATGTCCCAGACCTGCTCGGCGATCATCAGCTTGGACAGGACCTCGCCCTGGCGCCGTGCCATCAGCGTCAACAGCGAGAACTCCTTGGCCGTCAGCTCCAGCCGCTGTCCCGCCCGCGTGGCCCGGCGGGCCAGCAGGTCGATGACCAGGTCGTCGACGAACAGCACCGTGGCTTCCAGCGTTTCGCTGCGCCGGCGCGTCAGCGCCTGCAGCCGCGCCACGAGCTCGACGAAGGAAAAGGGCTTGGCCAGGTAATCGTCGGCGCCCTTGCGCAGGCCCTCGACGCGGTCGTGCACGGCGCCTCGCGCGGACAGCATGATCACGGGGGTCGATTTCTGGCGGCGCAGGCTGTCCAGCACGGCGTGGCCGTTCATGCCGGGCAGCATCAGGTCCAGCACGATCGCGTCGTAGTCGAACTCGAGCGCGTAGTGCAGCCCGTCCGTGCCGGTGGCCGCCGTATCCACGGTATAGCCCTGTTCCACCAGGCCGCGATGAATGTAGGAGGAGGTCTTCTCCTCGTCTTCGATGATCAGCACTCGCACGAGAGGCTCTCGCTGTTTGATGGGTCCGCCACGGAACCGCTGTCTCAGTGGCGGACTGTAAGGATTGGACCGGGTCGGCCGGCTGTCAGCCGGCTGACATTTCTGTCAGGAACGAAAGACGGCCAGCCTTTGCGATGCCTGCGCCAAGTACGGCCGCTGGCGGCGCGTTGTGCAGACACTGACCGCGCCCCCATCCCGAAGTTTAGTCGGGCCGCGCGGCATGCGATCCGCCACGTTTACAAGTTCGGAACAACCCTGACAGGAATGACCGGAACGCGTCAAGGTCGGGTCCGGCGCAGGTCCCTAGAGTGCATGCATGGACGGCGAACTGCCTGAACCCAGGCAGGCCCAGGCGTCCTGTTCAACCAACCCAGCGAGGTAGACCATGCAGAAAGCCCAGACCATCAAGAAGCTCGTACCCATCGCCGCCCTGTCGGTGCTGGCCGTCCTCGGCGCCGCCCAGGCGCAAGAGGCCACCGTCGTGCCCCAGAGCACCAGCAACCTGACGCGCGAAGAAGTGATGCAGGACCAGCGCGCGTGGCGCGAGTCGGGGATGGATGAAGTGTGGCAAAGCGAGCAGACGCCCGACATCGACAGCCCGCAGTATCGCGCGCAGTATGCGCAATACCAGCGCCTGGTCGAACACCACGGCGCGCCGAGCCAGTCCGCTGCGCGTCCGACGACGGAGCCGCGAGGCTGATTCCGGCCGCAGTCTTCGATGGCCCGCCCTACACGATTCGAACGTGTGACCGCTCGCTTAGAAGGCGAGTGCTCTATCCAACTGAGCTAAGGGCGGCCGAAGCAAAATTGCGGCGCCTATTATAGGCGGCAACGCGCCATGTCTCGGCAGCGTGTTGCCAGCCATACTTACAGGCCGTTGCAAGGCGTTTACAGGCGGGTTGATACAGTGCAGCGTCTTTGCATTCCTACCCTGCCCGCCATGCGTACCCTAGCTATTTCCGCTTTCCGCTCGCGCCAGGCCTGGCGCCGTACCCTGGTTGCCGCGGCACTGGCCGCGGCCGCCTCGTCCGCCGCGGCGGGCGTCACGTATCGGCTGGACCGCCCGGCCGCCGCCCCCGGCGAGACCGTGCAGCTCCAGGCCATCTACTTCAACGACGGCGACGCCGCCGTCCGTTGGGGCGCGCCGCGCGAACTGGTGCTGCAATGGCGCGACGGCGCGGGCGGCATCGTGCGTACCGTGGCGACGCTGCCCGGCGAGTCGGCCATCCTCAGCATCCCAGTCAACAACTTCGCGCGCGTCAACTGGAACGTCGTGGTTCCCGCGCAGGCGCGCGGCATGCAGGCCGTGTCCATCGAAGGCGAACCCGCCCTGCTCGCGCTGGAAGCCACCGGCCCCAACGGCGCGCCCGCGATAGCGGCGGCCCCGGCCAACGTGCCGGTGGTGGACGCGCGCAGCGGCGAGCCGCTGCCGCCCGCCGAGGTCACGCAGATCGGCGCCTCGCCGGCCGGCGGCCCGGCGCCGCAGGCCGCGGTGGCCGGACGCTCGTCGCCCGACGGACACTCGGCCTTCGATGGGTTCCGCAGCGCCCTTTCGGCCTATCAGCCCTCGTACTTCGTGGTGGGCACGCGCGAGCGCACCAGCGCGCGCTTCCAGCTCAGCGCGAAATACAGGCTGTTCACGCCGCCCAGCGATCGCCCCGCGCGCTTCTCCGAGAACTTCTACCTGGGCTACACGCAGACGTCGCTGTGGGACCTCGAAAGCGATTCGCGGCCGTTCGTGGACACGACGTTCAACCCCAGCATCTTCTGGCTGTCGGACAATATCTGGGAATCGGGCAACCGCAACTGGCGCGTGGGCATGAACACGGGCCTGGAGCACGCCTCCAACGGCAAGGACGGAGACGACTCGCGCTCGATCAACGACGCCTACATCCAGCCTTCGCTGAACTATCGCTTCGACAGCGGCAGCACGCTGTCCTTCGCGCCCAAGATCAAGGCCTATGTCAGCAAGGGAGACGAGAACGAGGACTATGCCGACTACGCCGGCTACGTGGACTGGAACCTGCGCTGGGAACAGGACAACGGTCCTGTGGTCTCGGCCATGTATCGCCAGGGCGACCAGCGCCGCCGCACCACGCAGCTCGACGTGGCCTGGCCGCTGCGTTCGTGGTTCGACCTGAACGGCTACGTGCACCTGCAGTACTTCAACGGCTACGGCGAGACGCTGCTGGGCTATAACGAGCGCCACAAGTCGCAGTTCCGCATCGGGCTGTCCATCGTTCCCTGATGCCGGCGCGCGGCGCGGCGCGACGGCCGCGCCGTGCAATGCCTTCACCGCATCATGACAGGCCGCGCTGGCGCGCGATCTGTTCGCGCTGCAGCACGTTCACGTACGACTGGATGCGCATCTCGTTCATGCGGTCGAGTTCGTCGAACAGGCATCCCACGCGACGCACCTTGCCACCCAAGGCCAGCACCTCGTCACGGTGGTGGACCACGCGCAGCGTCAGGTCCAGCGCTTCCATTTCAGGCAGCTTCAAGCGCGCGCGATACGGCGTGCCGGGCGCGGCGGGCAGCGACCGCGAAGTGTCCACCAGTGCGATGCCGGTAGCGCTGAGATCGCGTACCTGCAACCGGAACGGCGTCTTGCGCTGGCCCTGCGAGGGCCACAGTTCGCAGCTGACCGGATGCGCGGAGGGAATGTCGACGCGGAACGTATCGCGGCGCTGCGCGTAGCTTGCCGTGGCAGGCAGATGCGAATGCAGGGCGGGACGCCCCGAATAATTCACCAGCGACACGCCCGGCGTTTCGAATGCCAGGCCGATCTGGTCGCGCGGCGCTTCGAAAGTGACCGCGCCACCGCGCACCAGCCGCTGGTCCACGTCCTCTTCCCCCACGGCATCCACCAGTAGCGTATTGGTGGCGGCATTGGCGTACAGCACCGTGGTCACGCCAGTGGCGGGATCCTCGGCGAGGGACATCGTCAGCGGCACGCGCTGCGCGCGGACCAGTTCGAGCAGGCTGACGATTTCAGTGGCAGAGCTTGCCAGGCGCGATGTAGACGGCAGATCCATACGGGTCCTCGGAACAGACGAGACGCGAACTGCGCGGCCTGTCGGCACACCGTGGACATCGAATTCATCGCGGCCACGACGGGCCGTTCACGCAGCCTGGGCGTCGATGCGCCGGGATGCTATCAAACCGTTTCGATCATTTTTTTGACAGGCGCGAGGGAATGCGCCGCGCCTGTCGCCCCGGCTGACGCGGGATCAGGACATGCCGCGATGCCGCGAAATCTGCTCGCGCTGCAACAGGTTGACGTACGCCTGGATGCGGATGCTGGTCGAGCCGTCGAGCCGCTCGAACTGGCAACCCACGCGGCGCGCCATGCCGCCCTTGGCGAGTTCGTCGTCGTGGTGGTGGACCACGCGCAGCTTCAGTTCGAACGTGCCGATGCCGGGCAGCTCGAGGTTGGCGCGATACACCGAGCCCGGCGCCACGTTGATGGCCATGGCGGGATCGGCCAGGGCCAGCCCCGTGGAGCTGATGTCGCGGACCGTGAGGCGCAGCGGAGCCGAATCGTAATCGTGCTCGGGCCACATTTCGCAGATGGCCGGCTGCTGAGTGGGGATGTCCATGCGGAAATTGTCGCGGCGCTGGACGTAGGTGGCGCTGTCGGGCAGACGCGAATACAGCGCGGGCCGGCCGTCGTAATCGCGGATCGTGACGCCCGAGGTCTCGAAGCCCAGGCTGATCTGGTCGATGTTGGCCTCGAACACCACGCGGCCCCCGCTGACCAGGCGGTGGTTCAGGTCGACGTCCTGGGCGGCGTCGAGTATCAGCGTGTCGGTGGCCGCATCAGCGTGCAGCACGGTCGTCAGTCCGTTGACCGGCCGGCCGGGGATTCGCATCATCACCAAGGCCTGGCGGGTTTGCGCCACTTTCAGCAGGCGCGCGATCTCGAGCGCGGAATTGATCGAATAGAACTGGTCGGAGTCGTCCATGAGGGCAACCTGGAAGCAGGGATCACGCAGTGCCAAAGGCCGCTTCCGGCCAAAGCGCGGACGCGGCACGCCGGCGCTTGCGCATCCGCCGGCGTATTAAAAAGTAACAACTGACGCGAAATCTTACCAGACGACCCGACGATTTCTGTGACGTTCACCGTTCTTTTATGTAACGCGGCGGCGCGAGCCCGAATGGCCGGAACCGCCGCGCTACAACGAAGTGGACGCCTACTTGGGAAGTGTCGCCTGCATGGAGGGCCGCTCGTTGAACCGGGCGAACCAGGCAGCCGTGGCGGGATGGCCGGCGCGCCAGTCCAGTTGGGGGAATCGGAAGTCCAGGTAGCCCAGCGCGCATCCCACGCTGATGGCACCGATGTCCAGCCGGTCGCCCAGCGCGGGCGCGGTTTCCTCGAAACGCGCCAGGGCGCTCGAGATCTTTTCCATCTGGCCGCGCGTCCAGTCGGTCCAGCGCAGCGCTTCGGGACGCGCGTTGCCTTCATAGCGAATCAGCAGCGCGGCATCCAGCAGGCCGTCGGCCAGCGCCTGCAGGGTCAGCGCCTGCCACCGCGCCGCGCCGGCCGGGAACAGCTTGCCGGCGCCTTGCGCGTCCAGGTATTCGCATATGACGCGGCTGTCGTACATGGCCTCGCCCGCGTCGTTGACCAGCGTGGGCACCTTGCCCAGCGGGTTCGCCGCCACGACGGTCTGGTCGCGATTGACCGGATTGGCCGCGCTGGGCAATTGCTCGATGCGGTCGGCCAGGCCGGCCTCGTGTGCCACGACCATGCATTTGCGCACGTAGGGTGATGCGGGCGAGAAAAACAGCTTCATGACGCAGTCTCCAGGTGGGAAAGTCTTGTTCAGATGCGTTGCAGCCACAAACCCTTCAGGTATTCGCCTTCCGGAAAGCCGGCCAGCATGGGATGGTCCGCGCCCGCCCCCAGCCGTCCCAGGATGCGCACGTCGGCCCCCGCATCGGCGGCCGCATCGGCCACGATCTTCTGGAACAGCGGCGCGCCGATGGCTCCCGAACACGAGTACGTGGCCAGCAGGCCGCCGGGGCGCAGCAGTTTGAGCCCGGACAGATTGATGTCCTTGTAGGCCCGCGCCGCCCGGTCGACGTGCTGCTGCGACGGCGCCAGCTTGGGCGGATCGAGCACGATCAGGTCGAAGCTCTGGCCGTCCTGGTGCAGCGACCGCAGGGTGCGGAACGCGTCGGCATCCAGCCACTGCGCCCGCTGCGAATCGAAACCATTGGCCAGCACGTTGGCGCGCGCATGGGCCAGGGCCTCGCCGGACGAATCGATGGACAGCACGCTGCGCGCCTCGCCTTTCAACGCGGCCAGCGAAAACCCGCCCGTGTAGCAGAAGCAGTTCAGCACATCGCGCCCGGCCGAATTCCGCGCGATCAACGCGCGGCTGTCGCGCTGGTCGATGTAGAAGCCCGTTTTGTGGCCCTTGCGCACGTCCACCTGATAACGCACCCCGCCTTCGTCGACCAGCAGCAGTTCGGGCGGCTCGTCGCCCGCCAGCAAGCCGGTGGTCTGCTCCAGGCCTTCCTTCTCGCGTATGGACACGTCCGAGCGTTCGTAGACGTGCGCGCAGCCTGTCTCGCGCACCAACGCGTCGACGATGGGGCCTTTCCAGGCTTCCACGCCCACCGCCATGAACTGGCAGACCAGTTGCTGGCGGCCGCCGTCGACGGATCGGTAATGATCGACCACCAGGCCCGGCAGGCCGTCGGCCTCGCCGAACACCAGGCGCACCGCGCCGGTGCCGCAGACCTGCGCGGCGCGATAGGCGAGCGCCCGCTGGATGCGGCGCTTGAAGAATGCATGATCGACGGGCTCGGCCTCGTCGAAGGTCCATACCCGGGCGCGGATCGCCGAATGGGGACTGTAGGCGGCGCGCGCCAGGAAGCGGCCGTCGTGGCCGATCAGGGAAACCGTGGCGCCCGGGGATACGCGTCCTTCCACGCGGTCCACCGCGCCGGCGAACAACCAGGGATGCCGATGCAACAGCGAACGCTCTTTGCCCGGCTTGAGAATCAACCTGCCCATGCGGCCTTGCGGATGATTGGGCCTGCCGATGCCGGCCGGTCCGTATGAAGAAGGAGAACGGCGCGCGGCCGAGACATCGCCGGCCGCGCGCCGCGGCGATCGTATCACGCCCCCTGCGGCGGGCGTCGGGACTACCGCTACGCTAGCATGATGTCGCGCACGTCGCGCAGGGCGGCCGCGAAATCGAGGCCGGCGCCCGCCAGCACGTCGCGCTCCGCCAGATCCGGAAACGTCAGTCCGGCCAACGCCTCGATGGCCGCCAGCGGGCGCTGCTGGTGCTCGAAGTCGCCGAACACGAAAGCGGGCCGCAGGTCGGCGACGGCCTTGGCCTGCGAGGCCAGGTAGGCGGTGGCCGTCAGTTCGCCGGTCCCGTCGTGCACGAAAGCCACCACCTTCCAGAATCGCACCGGCACGCGCACGCCGTGCACGACAGGATCGTCCTCGGCGTATACCGGCCCGGTGAACACGCTGATGCGCATCCGGTCGGCATGGGCGTTCTCGAGAATGTAGTCCTCGATGCCGCCCCACACGCCGCCGTTGAAGCGCTGCACCTGCGGTGCGGCGTTGGTGGCATGGAAGGTATCCGCGTCGGCCCGGACGGCGACCTTCCTGCTTCCCCAGTTCGGGTCCTGGCGGCGCGTCATGTGGCCGCGGCTGAAATAGCCGCGATTCTCCGCGCCGTAGACTTCGCGCAAGATCTGATACTGCTGCGGAATGCGCGGGTCGTACTTCCACACATTGCTGCGCGGAACCGACACCGCCTTGGCGCCGTCGACATTGCACGCGCTGTAGATCGGCAGGCGGCGCGACTTGGACACGGCTGTCGAGAAATGCGTGTAGGGCAGCACGTGCGTCGTGGCGCCGCGCCAGCTGTGCGTGGCGGCGTCGCGCTGCAGCGCCTTGCCCAGCACGGGCAGCGCCACCGGCATTAGCGGATCGATGAAGTCGGGCGCGTAGCCCTCGCGATCGTCATAGCTCTCGACCGGATCGGGCGTCGCGTCCACCCGTTTGGCATCGAGTTCGGCGATCGGCGCGAACCGGAATCGCGGGGTCGTCTTGCGTGCAGATGCCATGCTGAGCCGCCTCTGATTGCAACGATCCCGGCCTTTCCGGGGCTCGGATTGACGGGATACCCCGATGACCGGGCGACTTGCCGGTGAGACCCGCCAGGCGGGCCGCATGAAAAAGCCCGTTGACCGGGCTTCTTGAAGAGTGCCCGCCTAGGCGGGCTGCTTGATCCGCTTGTGCGGCGGCCGGATGCGGACGCTACGCTCGGGAGAGAAGGTCCAGAGTTCTAGCCGGTCGAGCGCGGCGGCGATCTCGGCCTCGGCGCCGTCCACGAGGATGGAACCGGGTATCTGTTCGATGACCTTGGCGTGCTTGTTCAGGGACGAGACGAGCCGGCGTTCTTCCTGGCGGGGAGGATCGCGATCGCCCTGATAGCAGATGACGTAGCGGCTCATGAATTCATCCTACACCAAAATTCCCGCCCCCTCAAAGGTGGCGCCGAGCCCCAGCGACCGCGCCGCGTCCAGGGCCAGTTTTACGACCGCATCCGAACGCTTCTGGTTCCGTTCCATGCCGAGTATTTTCGGCGACCGGGCCAGCAGCCGCGCCAGCGTACCCGTGACCGCCGGGCAGGACATCGAGGTGCCGTCCATCACCGCATAACCGCCGGGATAGGTGGACACCACGCCCACCCCCGGCCCGATCAGGGCGATCTCGCTGCCCACGTTGCTGAAATCGGCCACGTAGTCCTTGGGATCCGTGCCGTAGGGCCTGGCCGCGCCGAGCGCCTGGGCGGCATGAGCGGGATAGGCGCCCTTGCGGCCGCAGGCGCTGACGGCCAGCACCTGGCTGTAGCGGCCGGGGTAATCCACCGGTGCACGGAAATCATTGCCGGCCGCGGCGATGCAGACCACGCCCATGGCCCGGGCGCGCTGGATCTCGCGGAGCACGTCGGGCACTTCGCTCTCGCCGCCCAGCGACAGGTTGATCAGGTCGCAGCCGTCGTCCACGGCGTGGCGGATGGCCTTGGCGATGTGAAAGGACGAAGCCGTTTCCTCGTCCTTGCCGAATACCTTGTACACGTGCAGGTCGACGGCCGGCGCGGCGCCGCGCACGCCCCTGCCCGGCTTGCCGCGCCCGGCAATGATGCCGGCCACGTGGGTGCCGTGGCCGATCTGGTCGGTCACGTCCGAAGGCGTCTCGCCCTTCACCACGGTGCGGCCGCGCCGCACGCGCAGGTCGGCATGTTTCGACGCGCCGCTGTCCACGACGCCGACCTTCACGCCGCGTCCGTCGCCATCCTCGCCCACCATGCCGTAATGGCTGCGCAGGTCCGGCTGGGCCAGGTCGATGGGCGGACACTGCACCCGCACGTTTCCGTCCGTCAGCGCCACCCGACGCACATAGCCGGGCCAGTAGCCGGAATCGGGAATCGCCTCCACGGACTCCAGCGTCTTCACTCCCGCCGGAAAGGCCAGCCGCACCACGCCCTTCGCGTTGGTGCGGCCCGTATTGCCCACGCGCTCCGACCTGTCGGTGAATCCCACCACCTCGACGCCTGCCAGCGGCTTGCCGGTAGCGGCATCCGCGACGCTCACCTCCAGCATCTGCTTGCGGCCCGCGGATGCGCCCATCACCGGTCTCACGTCGATGCGACGCATCCACAGCGGCGCCAGGCGCGTGACGGGCACGATGCGCAGCCCGGGATAGTCGCGCTGCAGGGCCAGGCGCTGCGTCGGGTCCAGGGCCAGTAGCACGGTGTCGTTCGGGGCCACGCGGTCCAGCGCCGAGGCCGCCTGCAGCATGGCGGGGCTCGCCGCCGGCCTGGCGGCCGGGCCGCGCGCTGCCATGCGGCTGGCGGAACGAAGAAAGGACTGGCTGCTGCCGGGATCGTCGGTATTCCAGATGTTGACGTTGGGCAGCAATACGAACAGCGAGGAACGCGGGGAATCGGCCTGGGCCACTCTTGCTCTCCTGTCAGTGATGCGACATCGCAGGGGCGACGCATCGTGGCAGCAGGCATTATGCAAAGAGCGGACAGCGGCGTCCGTATCCGTCGGTAAGGATGAAATCCGTGTGACAGCCGCGGCCTATGCGGCGCGGCCTTGCAGGTGAGCGTGGCGGGCCAGGTAGATCTCGTGCAGCGTGATCTTGCGCACCTCGGCCTGGCTGGAGGCGATGTGCGCGCCCAGCAGCCGGCATGCCTCGTCGCCGCGCTGCGCGAGTATCGCGCGCAGGATGCGCGCGTGTTCGTCGTACGTGGCTTCGACGCGCGGCCGCTTCGTGAAGTCCAGGCGCCGGATGATGCGGATGCGGTCCGTCAGCTCGCGATGCACGCGCGTCATCTCGCTGTTGCCCGCGGCCGCCACCAGGGTGCAATGGAACGCCTCGTCCCACGCTCCCACCTGCGCCATGTCCGCGCAACGGTCGCCCGGCGCCACCAGCCAGATCGCGGCCAGTTCGTCGAGCGCGCGGCGGTCGATGCGCGGCGAGGCGGTGCACAGGCGACGCACGGCCTCGGACTCCAGCACCCGGCGCAGGTCATACAGGGCCTCGAACTGCTCGAAGTCGAAGGGCAGCACGCGCCAGCCGCTGCGAAAGAGCACTTCGACGAAGCCTTCCTGCTGCAGCCGGATCAGCGCCTGCCGCACGGGCGTGCGCGATACGCCCAATCGCTCGCTCAATTCGCCCTCGGTGAAGCGGTCGCCCGGCACCAGGCGGAACTCGGCGATGTCGCGCTTGAGCAATGCATAGACGTCGTCCGCGCGCGTACGGTGGACGGACGGCTGCGTCCGCATGGCGAGGGTCATGGCACCGCCCTCGCCCCTGGCGCGCGACATCCGTTCATGGGTCGACCCGCCCCGCTCATCCGGTCACCATCGCCCGCGGCGTACGCATGCCGGCCAGGCCCTCGCGTTCGAGTTGCCACGCCGCGCGCAGCGCGAGGTCTTCGCGCCACGGCGCAGCGATCACCTGCACGCCAAGAGGCAGGCCCTGGGCCGCGGAGGGCCACAGCGGCGCGGCCACCACCGGGCAGCCCGCGAACGACACGGGCTGTGTCAGCAGGCCCATGGCGGCACGGCACGGATACGTGGCGCCGTTCAGGTCCAGCCATTCGGTGCCGATGGGCGTCGCGGGTACCGGTGTAGCCGGGGCCAGCAGCACGTCCCACTCGCGGAACAAGGCATTGACGCGTTCGCGGTAGATGCGGCGGAACCGGTGCGCGCGCGACACCCAGTGCGCGGGCTGCAGTGCGCCGGCGATGAAGCGGTCCACCGACAGCGGCTCGAAGTCGGCGGCGCGCGTGCGCAGTTCGTCGAGGTGCAGGCTGCCGCCCTCGGCGGCGGTGATGATGAAGGCGGCGGACCGGCCCAGCGCGGCGTCGGGCCACTGCACCGTCCGCGTGGCGCCCAGCGCGCCGGCGGCCGCCTGCACGGCCTGGCGGGCCGCCGGTCCGGCGTGCTCGTCGAAGTAGCCGCCGAGCACGGCCACGCGCAAGCCACGGACGCCCTGCTCCAGGTGCGGCGCCGCGGGCTGCACGGCGCGGGCGTGGCAGCCCGGGTCCTGCGCATCGGGCCATTGCAGGGCGTCGTAGGCGCGTGCCAGCAGCTCTGCCGAATCGGCCAGCGGCCCCAGGTGGTCGATGCTGTGCACGAAGGGATACGTGCCGCGCCGCGACAGCCGGCCGAAGGTGGGCTTCAGCCCCCACACGCCGCACAACGAGGCGGGCACGCGTATGGATCCGTTGGTGTCCGATCCCAGCGTCATGGGCACCTGGCCCGCGGCCACGGCGGCGCCGCTGCCGCCCGACGACCCGCCGGCCACGCGCGCGGAATCATGCGGATTGCGCACCGGTCCGTAGTGCGTGTTCTCGGTGGTGAAGCCGTACGCGAACTCGTCCATGTTCAGCGCGCCCAGCAGCACCGCGCCGGCCTCGCGCATGCGGCGCACCAGCACGGCGTCGGTTTCTGCGGGCGCATGGTCGCGGTTGATGCGCGAGCCGGCCAGGGTCACCTCGCCCGCCACGTCGAACAGGTTCTTCACCGCGTAAGGCAGCCCGGCCAACGGCGGCAGCGCGCGGCCAGCGGCGCGATGCGCATCGATGGCGTCCGCCTCATCGCGCGCGCGCCGCCAGGCCTTCAGCGTGAACGCATTGACCTGTGCGTCGGTGGCCTCGATGCGTGCGATGCACTGCTCCAGCCAGTCGCGTGCGCGCAGCGTGCCATCGGCCACGGCCCGCAGCCGGGCCAAGGTGTCCTGCGGCGCGCCGCTCATTGCGGCTCCTGCGGAAACGGCGCCGGGCAATACAGCGCCGCTGGCTCGTCCTCGGGCGCCAGCATCGCGCCGTCCAGCATGGCCGCCATGGCGGCGGTGCGGCCCAGATGGGCGGCCACGCGCTGCACGGCGGGCTCGTCCAGCGGCAGGCTCAGCAGCTCCGCGCTGGCACGCACGTATTGCACGATGGCCGCGTCGTCGCTCACCGGCGCACCTCGCGCTGGAAAATTTCCAGGCTGCGCTTCTTGGCCTGCACGAAGCTGTCCTGCGACAGCGTTTCGACCGTGCGCGGCCGCGCGTCGTCGTAGGAGAGAATCTCGGCCACCTTGGTCGGCCGCTTGGTCAAGAGCAGGATCTGGTCGGCAAGGTAGACGGCTTCCTCCAGGTCGTGCGACACCAGCAGCATGGTGGTGCCGGTCTGCATGAAGACTTCCTGCAGCTTCTCGCGGATGAACAGCGTCATCTCGAAATCCAGCGCGGAGAACGGTTCGTCGAGGAACAGCACTTCGGGACGAGGCGCCAGCGCGCGCATGATCGAGGCGGTCTGCTGCTGTCCGCCGGAGAGTTCGTACGGATAGCGCTTGAGGTCGAACTTCACGTCGAACGACGCCACCAGTTCTTCCATGCGCCGGTCGACCTCGGCCTTGCTCCTGCCTTCCAGCAGCAGCGGATAGGCGATGTTGTCGATGGTGCGCATCCACGGGAACAGCGCCTCGCGGTAGTTCTGGAACACGTAGCCGATGCGCGTGTCCTTCAGCGACTTGCCGTCGAACAGGATCTCGCCGCGGTCGATCGGCACCAGGCCGGCGATCATATTGATCAGCGTGCTCTTGCCGCAGCCGTTCGGGCCGAACACCGAGACGATCTTGCCCTTGGGAATGTCCAGGTCGAAGTTCTCGTACAGCGGCCAGCCGGCGAAGTACTTGGTCAGCCCGCGGATGGTGATGTGCGTGCCCGCGGGCCCCGGCTTGAAGCGCTGCGCCGGCACGTCGGCGAATGCCGGAGGATTGATCACGGTGCTCATGCTTATCTTCCGCTCCAGTGGACCACGCGCCGCTCCAGCAGCAGGAACAGGATGTTCAGCACATAGCCCAGCGCGCCCGCCGCGAGAATCGCGGCGTACATGGTCTTGACGTTGAGCACCTGCTGCGCGTCGATGATGGCGTGGCCCAGGCCGTTCTCGGATCCGATAAACATCTCGGCCACGATGACGATCACCAGCGCCATCGACACCGCGGACCGCAGACCGACGAAACTGGGCTGCAGGCTTTCCCACAGCAACACGTCCTTGAAGATGCGCCAGCGCGATGCGCCCATCACTTTGGCCGCCATCACGCGCTGCTTGCGCGCGTTCATCACGCCATAGGCGCTGTTGAACACCACGATGAGGAACGCGCCGAACGCGGCGATGGCCACCTTGTTGATGTCGCTCACGCCGAAGATGAGCAGGAACAGCGGGATCAGCGCCGACGACGGCGTAGAGCGGAAGAAGTCGATGAGGAACTCGACGCTGCGGTACGCGCGTTCGTTGCTGCCCAGCACCACGCCCAGCGGCATGCCCACCACCGCGGCGACGGCGAAGGCCTGCAGCGTGCGGGCCACCGTCACGGCGAAGTCCGTCAGCAGCGGCCCGCCGGCCAGGCCGGTGACCAGCGCCACCAGCGTGTCGGCCGGGCTGGGCAGCAGGATGGCCTTCACCATCCCGGCGCGCACCACCAGGTCCCAGATGACGAACAGCACGGCCGGCCCGACGAAGGGCAGCAGCCGGTCGCGCAGCGGCGCCTTGGGCGGGGCCGCGTCGGCGGAGGCCGGCGGCGCCCACCCGGGCGCGGCGGCCGCCGTGGCGGAGGTAGCGGACTTGGACATGATCAGGCCTTGTAGAGCAGCGGAGCGACTTCGACCTTGCGCGCGAAGATGCCCTTCTCGGTGAACAGGTCGTAGAACTTCTGGAAGTACGCGACGTCGCTGTCCTTGAACTCGTCGTGCAGCATGTACGCCGCCAGCGGCACTTCCTTGGTCAGTTCGCCTTCGATGGCGGTGTAGCCCTTCATGAACTCGCGCGCCTGATCGGGGTGCTGGCGCACCAGCTCGATGCCGCGCTTGTAGGCCGCGATGTACTTGGCGGTGGCTTCGGGATGCTTCTTGATGAACTCGGTGGTCAGGCTGGCCGCGCCGCCGTGCCAGGGCGCCAGCGGATCGCCCAGGATGTAATGGGCCACCACGCCGGCCTCGAGCACGCGGGTCGTTCCGTTCAGGCGGCCCACCGTGCCGGTGGGTTCCAGCGTATAGGCGCCGTCGACCTGCCCGCTGGCGATGGCGGCCACATGCTGCCCGATGGGCAGCTCGACCACCGTGGCGCCTGTGGCGCCGGCGCGTTCCAGCATGGTCTTGGCCAAGGTCACGTTCTGGATGCCCGGGCCGCTGGCGATGCGCTTGCCCTTCAGCTCGGCTGCCGTCTTGATGGGGCTGTCCTTGGCGACCAGGAATTCCTCGAGCACGTTCTTCGCGTTGCTGGGATTGGTGCAGAAGATCTTGAACAGGCCGGGCTGCGCGATCTCGCCGATGGCCAGATTGGCCGCGCCGGTGCCGTTGGCGCTGCCGTCGCAACGGCCGGCCAGCATGCCTTCCATGACCTGCTGCGCGCCGGCGAACTTCAGCGGCTCGACCTCCAGGCCGGCTTCCTTGAAGTAGCCCTTCTCGACCGCGGCATAGAACGGCAGGCCGGCCGCCACAGGCCAATAGCCGATGCGGATCCTGGGCGCGGACTGCGCGCGCACGAAGGCCGGCGCGGCCAGCGCGCCCAGTGCCGCGGCGCCGGTGATCAGGGTGCGGCGGCGGCCGGCATCCGGCTGGGCGGCGGTCCTGGAAATGCGTTTGTTCATGTAGGGCTCCAAAGGTCGAAGTCAGATGAAGTCGGGAAGGACCGGCGCAATCCCACGTGGGCATGGGCTCCGGCGACGAAGCGCGTGGTACGTGGCCGAGCATGAAATCCAAACTTGTGTACAAGGCGTACAAGCAAAGGCTGTGCCAACTTAGCCGGGACACCCTGCGGCTGGGCGAATGCTTGGACAGTCGAGCGTCGACACAGAGGCCGTTGGCTCTCGAGAGGCATGCGTGAACGCGTTGGGCCGCGCGCGTGAATATCCCCAGGCACGAGCCCGGCACCAGCAACGCCCACGACGCCGCACCATCGCGACGCAGCGCACCACAATGACGCGCCGCATGTCTGCCGCGAGACCTACCGGTTCGGAATAAGAAAAAGCCGGCGCGAGCCGCGCCGGCCTGTCGCGCCGTGCCGATCCGGCACGCGCCCTGTGCCGCCGCATGACGGCCTACCCGTGGCCGCCCAGATACGCCTCGGCCAGGCTCTCGTCCGCCGAGATCTCGGCGGCCGTGCCCTCGGCCACCACGCGGCCGTTCTCCAGCACGTAGGCACGGTCGGCCAGGGCCAGGGCCAATCCCGCCATCTGGTCGACCAGCAGAATGGTCATCTGCTCCTCGCGCAGCGTGTCCAGCGACGCGAACAACTCGGCGATGATCTTCGGCGCCAGGCCCAGCGAGGGCTCGTCCAGCAGGAGCACGCGAGGCAGCGCCATCAGGCCGCGCGCCACGGCCAGCATCTGCTGCTCGCCGCCCGACAACAGGCCGGCTCGCTGATGCTGCCGCTCGCGCAGGCGCGGGAAGCGGCGCAGCATGTCCTGCACACGGTCTTCCCGTCCCTGCGGATGCAGAAAGCCGCCCAGGCGGATGTTGTCCAGCACGGACAGCTCGGGGAACACCTGGCGCCCCTCGGGCACCAGCACCAGGCCCAGGCCCACCACTTCCTCGGCGGGGCGACGCTCCAGCGCATGGCCGTCCATGTGCATGCCGCCCGACAGGCTGGGGTGCAGGCCCGCCAGGCAGCGCATCAGCGTGGACTTGCCTGCGCCGTTGGCGCCGAGCAGGGCCACCATCTCGCCGCTGCGCACGCGCAGGCTGACGCCATGCAGTACCGGGTCCGCGCCATAGCCCGCCACCAGGTCGGCCACGGCCAGCAGCTCGGGCGCGGGCATGGTCGACGCCGCCCGCGGCACGCGCGGCGCCACGGCCATGGACTCTCCCAGATAGGCCTGCCGCACCGCCGGATCGCGCTGCACCTGCTGCGGATCGCCCCAGGCAAGCTTGCGGCCCGCGTCCAGCACCAGGATGTGATTCGAGATGCCCATGACCAGCGCCATGTCGTGCTCGACCAGCGCCACCCCCACGCCGGCCGCGCTGATGCGCGCCAGCAGGGCCGCCAAGGCTTCCTTGTCCTCTCGCGACAGGCCGGCCGCGGGCTCGTCCAGCAACAGCACGTCCGGGTCCGTTGCCAGGGCGCGCGCGATCTCGACCAGGCGGCGATCCACGTGGGCCAGGCCCGCGGCCGATTCCGACGGGTCGCCGCGATAGCCGCAGAACGCCAGCAGCGCACGCGCCCGGGCGCGCGATGCGGGGTCGGCATGGTCGCCCGCGCCGAACAGTCCGCCCAGCCGTCCGCGCCCCATGGCCAGCACCACGTTGTCTTCCACGCTCAGGCTGCCGAACAGCTGCGAGGTCTGGTAGGTGCGTGCCACCCCGCAGCGGGCGATGCGGAATGCCGGCAGCCCGGCCAGCGGCACCGTGCGGCCCTGTGCGACCAGTTCGAATCCACCCGCGGTGGGACGATAGAAGCCGCTGAGCATGTTGAGCGCGGTGGTCTTGCCGGCGCCATTGGGGCCGATCAGGCTGGTGACCGCGCCGCTGGCCACCTGCACGTCGAGATCGGCCACGGCGCGCACGCCGCCGAACGTCATGCCCAGCCCATTGGCCCGCAGTTGCGCGCGAGGCCGATCGGACAGCACCGCGCCGGCATCGAGATCGGCATCGGGATCGGCATCGGGCGAGGGCCCGGATGCCGGCGTCGCGCGGCGCCGGCCCAGCACCTGGCGGGCCAGCCCCGCGGCGCCTTCAGGCGCCACCCACAGCACCACCAGCAGCAGCGCGCCGAACAGCAGCAGGCGATAGGCTTCCAGCGAGGCCAGCAGTTCGGGCAAGGCGCCCACCACCACTGCGCCCACGATGGGACCTGCCACCGAACCCGCGCCGCCCAGCACGACCACCAGCACGAACAGGATGGACTGCATGAAGCTGAAGGTTTCGGGAGTGACGAAGCCCGACAGCGGCGCGAACAGTCCCCCCGCCAGGCCGGCCGCCGCGGCCGACAGCGTGAACGCCACGGTCTTCATCACCAGCGGATTCAGGCCCACCGAGGCGGCGGCCGTCTCGCTGTCCTTCACGGCGCGCATCGCCGCGCCCCAGGCGCCGACCGACAGGCGGGCATAGGCCAGCACCAGCGCCGCGGCCACCACAATGGCCAGCACGGCGATGGTCTGCTCGGGCCCCCAGCCCGCCCACAGCACCGGGGCGGTCAGCCCCATGATGCCGCTCTGCCCGCCGGTCAGGTCGCGCAGTTCCACCGCGGCATGCTGCACGATGAAGCTGAAGGCGATGGTGATCATCGCCAGATAAGGCCCCTTCACGCGCAGCGCGGGCAGGACCAGCAGCGTGCCCAGCGCGGCCGCCAGCAGCGTGCCGGCCGCCCAGGCCGGCCAGAAACTCCAGCCCGCCTTGGTGGTGAGGATGGCCACGGTGTAGGCGCCCACGGCATAGAAGCCCACGTGCCCGAACGAGACCTGGCCGGTCAGTCCCAGCAGCACGTTGAGCCCGATGCCCACAATCGCGATCAGGGCGATGTTGGCCAGAACGAAGACGTAATAGCTGTTCAGCGTCAGCGCCAGCGCGATGCCCAGCGCGGCCGCGACGAATGTGATGCCCAGCAGTCGACGGTTCATACCTTCTTGACCTCCGCGCGCCCGAACAGGCCGTTCGGCTTGCAAGCCAGCACGGCGATCACCAGCGAGAAGGTGATGATCTGCGTATAGCTCGATCCCAGCGTGACGGTCACCAGCCCCTCGGCCACGCCGAACAGCAGGCCGGCCAGCATCACGCCCCAGGCGCTGCCGATGCCGCCGAGGATGGCGACGGCGAAGGCCTTCAGGCCGAACAGCGTTCCCATGTCGGCGTTCACGTTGAACAGCGGCGCGATGAGTATGCCGGCCACGCCGGCCAGGAGCGTAGATACCGCGAAGGCCGCGGCGATGGCGCGCTTGATGGGAATGCCCATCAGGCGCGCCGCATCGCGGTTCTGCACCACGGCCAGCAGCGCGATCCCCCAGCGGGTGCGGCGCGCGACCAGGTGCAGCGCGGCCGCCAGCGCCAGGCCCAGCACCGGGATCAGCAACTGCAGCGGATAGATGCCCAGCCCCAGGCCCGCCACCTCGACCGGCGCGCTGGCCAGCGGCGACGGCAGGCTGCGGGGCTCTTTGCCGAACGTATGCATGACCACGTTGTCCAGCACGATGCCCAGCGCCACGGTGGACATCAGCCAGGCGTTGGAATCGCGGCTGGCGAACGGCCGCACGGCGGCGAACTCGACCACCACCCCATACGCGGCGCACAGCAGCAAGGCCAGCAGGATGGCCAGCGGCATCGGCCAGCCCAGCGTCTGCGCGAAGGTGAAGCACAGCACCGCGCCCAGCATCATGGAACTGCCCTGCGCGAAGTTGACGGTTCCCGATACCGAATAGGTGATGTGGAATCCCAGCGCCATGAGACCGTACATGCTGCCCAGTCCCAGCCCGCTGATCAGTGCGGCCAGCAATTGCATCGGCGAAATCCCCTGCCTTATTGCGCCATGCCCACGGGCAGGATGCGGTTGTCGATGAACTGCGCCCACACGTAGTCGCTGGAATTCAGGGCATCGTGCACCTCGGGCGTGAACGGCTGCTTGTAGGTCTTGATGAGGCCCTCGTAGCTGTCGATCTTGTAGTAGCCCTGGCGGATCGCGTCGCCGTCGGTCGAGCCGGCGCGCGCGATGGCAAGCGCGGTCAGCTGCATGGCGTCGTAGGCGTTGGCCACGCCGACGGCCGGGGTGATGTTCTCGGGTCCCTTCACGTCCGGATACCTGGCCTTCAGCGCGGCGACCACCTTCTCGCCCACCGGCGACTGCTTGCCGAAGAAGCTGTAGGTCTGCACGAAGTGCACGTCCTTGGCGCCCGGGCCGGCCAGCTCGGTGAAGCGCCCGCCCGCCGGCCCCCAGTGCGACACCACCGGCACCTTCCAGCCCATGCGTTCCAGCGACTTGACGACCTGCGCCGAGGGACCGACGTTGCCCACCATGAACAGCGTGTCGGCGCCGGCGGCCTTCAGGCGGCTGAGCTGCGGCACGACGTCGACGTCGTTACCCTCGAACTTCTCGCTGCCCACGGGCTTCATGCCCTTGGCGGTCAGGGCCGCCACGATGCCTTTCTCGTTGGATTCGCCCCACGGGTTGTTGACCATGATCAGGCCGAACTTGCTGGTCTTGAAGGTCTTCTGCGCGTACTCGACCATGCCCTGGTCGACGATCTCGTCGACCGCCGAGACGCGGAACACATAGTTGGGCTTGGCGCCGTTCTTGGTGATGGGCGTGCCAGCGGCCCACGGCCCCATGAAAGGCATCTTGGCCTGGTTCACCAGCGGCACGATCGCCATCGACACGGGAGTGTCGAGGCCGCCGAAGATCACGGCCACCTTTTCCTTGTAGATGAGTTCGCGCGCGGCCACCACGCCCTTGGCGGGGTTGGCCTCGTCGTCGCGCCGCACCAGCTCGAGCTTGCGGCCGTCCAGCAGGCCGCCCTTGGCATTGATCTCGTCGATGGCGACCTGCATGCCGCGCGTGATGGCTTCGCCGGCCAATGCCGACTGGCCGGAGAGGGCGGTGATCAGGCCGATCTTGATGGGTTCGGCGGCCAGGGCGCCGGACGCGTAGCTCGTGCCCAGCACGGCGAGCGCGGAGGCCAGCGCGGCCGAGATGAAGGTGCGGCGGGTGAAGCAGGACATGGAACTCTCCCCAAGGATTTGCGGTGTAAGGATGGCGGCCGCGCCGCCGGGCAGCACAGCTATCCAAGCAATCCGCATGCCATGTTTGCGCCGCAGGCTCCGCGACACATCGGTTCTTGTTTTTTTGCGCTCAATCAATCACTATTAATTTCCGACAAAAATTCATTTTTTTGTCGTCGAAATTTTTCCTGCCGCGGCGCGGCGCGAGCGTGTGAACGGCACCGCGCGCCACGGCGCAATGCACCATAACGAAGCAATTCATGGGGAAAAACATGCGCGATGCACCAACATCGGGATCCATGTCCGGCACCGAAACGATGCGCGACGCGGCGGCCGCGGCGCGCGACATCGTCGACACCTATCTCACCGTCCTGATGAAACCCGACCCCGAAGGCGCGAAGCGCTACGTCGCGGCCGACCTGCGCATCCGCTTCACCGGCGGACGCGCCATGTCCGAACCGGCGGAGTGCACCGTCTTCAACCAGTCGCGCTATCGCTGGGTGAAGAAGCGCTTCGAGTCGACCGACGTGGTGGCGGGCGCCACGGCGCGGCACGCCGTGGTGTACAACCGCGGCACGCTGTATGGAGAGTGGCTGGACGGCACGCCGTTCGAAGGCAACCGCTACGTCGATCGCTATGTGCTGCGCGACGGCCTGATCACCGAGATGGACGTCTGGAACGACAGCGCCGAATGGATGCTGGTGCGCGCCGGGCTGGCGCAACCATGAGCCCGCGCCCCCTCGCTACGCACGACCGCTTCGACTACAGCCCCATCACGCGCCGGCCGCACTACGCCTGGCCACGGGACTGCAAGCTGGCGGTGTACCTGGGCTTCAACATCGAGCACTTCGCCTGGGGCGACGGCCTGGGAGCCAAACTGGGCGCCAGCTTCGGCGAGCCCGACGTGCTGAACTACAGCTGGCGCGAGTACGGCAACCGGGTCGGCGCGTGGCGCTGCCTGGAACTGTTCGACGCGCTGGACATGCCGGCGGGCATCATCGCGAACACGGCCATCCTGGACCACTGCCCCGAACTGATCGAGGCCTGCGTGGCGCGCGGCGACGAATTGATCGGCCATGGCCACACCAACGCCGAACACCATGGCCGCTACGACGAGGCGCAGGAGCGCGAACTTTTACTGCACTGCCATCAGCGCCTGTCCCAGGCCGGCGACGCGCCTGTGCAGGGCTGGCTGTCACCCTGGATCGCCGAGTCGCCGCTCACCACCGACCTGCTGGCCGAGACGGGTTACGGCTACACGCTGAACTGGTGCCACGACGACCAGCCCGTCCGCATGCGCACGCGCCAGGGCACGCTGTGGTCCCTGCCCTATCCGCAAGAGGTCAACGACATCCCGATGATCGTGGCGCGCCAGATGGACGGCAAGGATTTCGCGCAGCTCATCATCGACAACTTCGACGAGATGCTGGTGCAGGCGCAGCGCCAGCCGCTGGTGATGGGCATCGCGCTGCATCCCTATCTGGTCGGGCAGCCCTATCGGCTGCGCCACCTGCGCCGCGCGCTGGCCCACATCGCGGCGCACCGCGCGCCGGGCCAGGTCTGGATCACCACGCCGGGCGAAATCCACCGCCACGTCGACACCCTGTTTCCGCTGTAAAGGACTCGCTTCATGCCTTCCCCGACTCCACTGCCGTTCGAAGACACCGCCGGCGCCTGGGTGCCTCACGGCCGCTTCCTGATGGCGCCCAGCGCGTCCGGCCCGCTGGACGGCCTGCGCTTCGCCGCCAAAGACCTGTTCGACGTGGCGGGCCAGCCCACCGGCGCGGGCAACCCCGACTGGCTGCTGTCGCACCCGCCGGCCCAGGCGCACAGCCCCGTGGTGGCCGCGCTGCTGCAGGCCGGCGCGGCGCTGGCGGGCAAGACCATCACCGACGAACTCGCCTACAGCATCCACGGCGACAACGTCCATTACGGCGCGCCGCGCAACACGAGGGCTCCCGACCGCGTGACGGGCGGCTCGTCCAGCGGCTCGGCAGCCGCCGCGGCCGCCGGCCTGTGCGATTTCGCGCTGGGCACCGACACCGGGGGCTCGACCCGCGTGCCCGCCAGCTACTGCGGCCTGTGGGGCCTGCGCACCACGCACGGCCGCATCCCTGCCGAAGGCCTGGTGCCGCTGTCGCCCATGTTCGATACCGTGACCTGGCTTGCCGCGCGGGCCGACGTGTTCGCACGTGTGGCGCCGGTGCTGCTGGGAGAAGAACCGGCGCGCGCCTGGCGCGGTGCGGTCGTGCTGCAGGACGCCTGCGAACAGGCGGACGCGGTCTTCGCGCCGCTGATCGAACGCGTGGCCGCGCTGGCGCAAGAAGCATCCGGCGCGCCGGTGCCAGCCGTGCGTGCGTCCTCCACCGACCTGGAAACCTGGCGCCAGACCTACATCACCGTCTCGGCCCAGGATGCCTGGCGCACGCATGGCGCCTGGATAACCAGCGCCAGTCCGCGCTTCGCCCCGGCCATCGAGGGCCGCTGGCGCGCGGCCGCGTCGGTCGATCCGCACGCCGCCAGCCAGGCCGCGTCCGTGCACGAGGCGCTGCGCGCCGAATTGCGCGGCCTGTTGGGCGACGATCGCTACGCGATTCTGCCGTCGGCCTCCAGCGCGGCGATGCCGCGCGACGCCGACCCGGCCGTGGTGGACCAGGTGCGCACCCAGACCTTCCGCATCACCTCCCTGGCCGGGCTGGCCGGCCTGCCCCAGGTCAGCATCCCGTTCATCGGCAGCGATGGCCTGCCGTACGGCGTGTCGCTGCTGGGCCCGGCCGGCAGCGACCTGGCGCTGATCCGGCTGGCTTGCGAGCTGGGCCGGCGCGCGGGCGCGCTGGGCGCATCCGATGCCGGGACGACCGCGCAGCCGGTGGCACAATAGCGCACGCCCGGCCCAGCCGTACACGCAACGCGTCCATGAAGAAAGCCGCCGCCCCCGTTTCCGTCACGACGTCGCGCAGCCGGCGCGGCACGGCCCCCGCGCCGCAGACCGCGCCGGCAGCTGCGCGCGGCCGGCCCAAAGTGCGTCCGGGCGCGCTGGCCAAGGGCACGGTCGATGCCGGCGACGACGTCGAGACCCGCATCTACGAATCCGTGGTCGCCAGCGTCATGAGCCAGCGCCTGCGGCCCGGCACCAAGCTGCCCGAGGCCGCCTTGTGCGAATTGTTCGGCGTGGGGCGCTCGGTGGTGCAGAAGGCGCTGCAACGACTGGCGCACGATCACGTGGTCGAACTGCGGCCCAATCGCGGCGCCATGGTCGCCATGCCCAGCCGGGAAGAAGTCGGCCAGTTGTTCGAAGCGCGTCGCGCGCTCGAGGCGGCCATCCTGCCGCTGGTGGCGCAGCATGCCACCCGTGCCGACTTCGCTTCGCTCAGGCGCCAGCTGCGCGCGGAGCACCGCGCCATGCACGACTACGCGCAGACCGAATGGGCGGGATTGGCCAGCGCCTTCCACCAGCGGCTGGGCGAGCTGTCGCGCAATCCCATCCTGCAGCGCTACCTGAACGAGATCATCTCGCGCTGCTCGCTGGTGGTGGCGATCTTCCAGCCTCCGGGCAACGCCACCTGCGAGCACGACGAACATGCCCGCGTGGTCGAGTATCTGGAACAGGGGAAAGTGGCCCAGGCGGTAGCCGAGATGGATGCTCACCTGCGTGCGCTGGAACAGCACATCCGCCTGGTAAGCCCCGCGGCCGAGCAAAGCCTGGCGGGCATGCTCGGCCTGGAGTGAAGCGCCGCGCCCGTCAGCCGGCGACCTTGAAGCGCTCGACGTCGTCCATGAAGGCCTTGTCGCCGAACGGCGCTTCGTTCGAGCCGAACGGCATCTGCGCGCGCAGCTTCCACGAGGAGGGAATGTTCCACTCGCGCGCGACGGCGGCGTCGATCAGCGGGTTGTAGTGCTGCAGGCTCGCGCCCACGCCCTCATTGGCCAGCGCCGACCACACCGACAGCTGCGCCATGCCGCCCGACTGTTCCGACCACACCGGGAAGTTGTCCGCGTACAGCGCGAACTTCTCCTGCAGGCTGCGCACCACGTCCTGGTCTTCGAAGAACAGCACCGTGCCCACCCCGGCGGCGAAGCTGTTCAGCTTGGCCTCGGTCTTGTCGAAGCCTTCGGCCGGGGCGACCTTGCGCACTTCGTCCACGGCGATGCGCCACATCTTCTGGCTTTCGGCGCCGAACAGGATCAGCGCGCGAGAGGACTGCGAGTTGAACGAAGACGGCGAAAGCTTGATGGCTTCCTGGATGAGGGCGACCAGGGCTTCCTTGGACAGCGAGACGTTGCGGCCCAGGGCGTATTGGGTGCGGCGCTGCTTCAGCGCGGCGATGTATGCATTGCTCATGGCGTTGAGACTTTCCAGCGGTTGCAGAGGTGCGGCGATTCTACCGGCGGCCAATCCCGCATGACATGGCCCACGGCGACACAGACCGTTCCATCAATGGAACCGCAGCGAGTACACATGCCGTCCGGTATGGTCGGGATGGAGCGGTAAGCCGGCTTACAGGTATGCAGGCATACACTACGCGCTCCATCATTCAAGCCACGAAGAGCCCATGAGACATTCCCTTCCTGCCCTCGGCATCGCCTTGGCGTTGGCCTTTCCGGCGTTCGCCTGCGCGCAGGCCGCACCCGCGCCTGCCGCGTCGTCCACCACCTCCCCCGCGAAGCCCTCGCCCGCCCAGACCCCGCCGCGCGACCCGTTCTTCTGGCTGGGCGAGATCAACAAGGCCACCGCCGTCATCAACACCGACCAGGGCCTGCTGGACAAGTCCATGGCGCCGCGCCTGGCGGCCGGCGTGGCCAAGGTGATCGCCGACGGCAACCAGCCCGGCGGCAAGCGCCCGGCCACGGTCATCACGTTCGAGCCCCTGCTGATCCAGGCCGCCGGCCAGGACATCACGCTGCTGCACGCGGGCCGATCCAGCCAGGACATGCATGCCACCTATCGCGCCGCCATCCTGCGGGACAAGCTGCTCGAGCTGGCCGATCAGCTGAACGCCACCGCCAAGACCCTGGTCGGCCTGGCCGAGCGCCACGCCGACACCGTGGTGCCCAACTACACCAACGGCGTGGCCGCCCAGCCCAACAGTTATGGCCATTACCTGCTGGGCTTCGCCGCCGGACTGGACCGCGATGCGCAGCGCATCCGCGAAGCCTACGCGCGCGTCGATCGGTCGCCCATGGGCACCACGGTGCTCAACGGCACCAGCTGGCCGCTGGACCGCAAGCGCATGGCGAAATATCTGGGCTTCGGCGCGCTGGTGGACAACGCCTACGACGCCTCGCAGATCTCGTCCATGGACGAGCCCGTCGAAGTCGGCTCCATCGTCACCAGCATCGCGCTGCGCACGGGCGGCTTCGTGGAAGACGTGATGACGCAGTACGCGCAATCGCGCCCATGGATCCTGCTGCAGGAGGGCGGCGGCAACACCTACGTGTCCAGCGCCATGCCGCAGAAGCGCAACCCGGGCCTGCTCAACGACACGCGCAGCGCCGCATCCACCGCCATCACGCTGGCCATGGGTCCCATCATCCAGACCCACAACATCACGCCGGGCATGAGCGATCCCAAGGACGTGAAGCAGAATTCGGCCATGGTCGACAGCGCCATCAGCGCGCTCAAGCGCTGGGACCGCGTGCTGAAGGCCATGGTGATCAGCCCCGACCGCGCGCTGGAGGAGCTCAGCAGCGACTGGACCGCCTCGCAGGAACTGGCCGACGTGCTGATGCGCAAGTACAAGCTGCCCTTCCGCGTGGGCCATCACTTCGCCTCCGAGGTGGTGGAGTACGCGAAAGAGAAGAACATCAAGCCGCTCGACTTCCCGTACGACCAGGCGCGCCGCATCTATGCCGAGGCGGTCAAGGACAGCAAGTACCCCGCCGGACTGCCGATGGACGAGAAGGAGTTCCGCGCCACGCTCGATCCGGTGGCCATCGTGAAGAACCGCGCCACCGTTGGCGGCCCGCAGCCCGCCGAGATGCAGCGCATGCTGAAGGAAGCCAACGAGCGTCTGGCAGCGCAGGATACGTGGATCAAGGAGCGCCGCGCGTTCATCGACGGCTCGCTGGCCGAGCTGGACAGGGCGTTTGACCAGTTGGTCGCCAGCGGCAACGGCGACAAACCCAGGTAAGGCCGCACCGGACTTTCCGCGTCCGGCCGCCGGCCGGACGCACCGGCACGAGGGTTGCTACACACCGGGACCTCATCGGAGTCGCGGAACCGTGATGCAAGCTGACGTCATCGTCGTGGGAGCGGGAGTCGCCGGGCTGTCTTGCGCCACGTACCTCGCGCAGACGGGGCTTCGCGTGCTCGTGCTGGAGGAAAGCGCCGTGCCCGGCGGGCGCGCGCGCAGCTGGGCCGATCCGCGCATGGGCGACGCCGTCGACATCGGCCCGCACGTGTTGCTGAACAAATACGCCAACATGCGCGCCCTGCTGTCGCGGCTGGGCACGGCGGACCAGGTCTGCTGGCACACCGAGGAACTGCTGACGGTCCTGGACAAACACCGGCACATTCATGTCAGGTTGGGCCGGGCGCCCGCGCCGCTGCACTATCTCAGAAACCTGTTCAGGATCCTGCCCAGCGTGCCCCTGCATGCGCTGCTCAGCAATGTGCCGCTCGCCTGGCGCACGGCGCGCGCCAGTTGGGCCGACATACGCGCGCTCGATGACCGCACCGGGCTGGACTATCTGCTTGCCAGCGGCGTGGACCGGCGGTTCATCGACTGGTTCTGGGCCTCGGCCAGCATGGCGCTGCTCAACGTGCCTGTGGAGCAATGCTCCGCGGCGGCCTTGATGCGCGTGTTCGCCCATATGCTCGGCCACAATGACGTCGCGTTCGGCTTTCCCAAGGTGGGGCTGAGCGAGCTCTATGCGTGGCCCGCCATCGCGCAGGTCGAACGCCACGGCGGGCAGGTGCGCCTGGGCTGCGGCGTCCGCGCGCTGGTGGCGGAGCAAGGCAAGGTGGTCGGCGTGCGTACCGGCGAGGGCATGCGCATGCTGGGGCCGGTCGTCATGGCGGTGCCGCCGGCCGCAGCGTCGGCCTTGTTGCCGGCCGCCCTGCCGCTTGCCGGCGCCGCGGCCCGGCTCGAACCCAGCCCCTACATCAGCTGCTATCTGTGGTTCCGGCGCAGGCTGAGCGACGCGCGCTTCTGGGCACGGCCATGGTCGCCCCGCGAATTCAACACCGACTTCTACGACCTGGCGAATATTCGCGACGGCGCCGCGCAAGGATCGATCGTCGCCACCAACATCATCTGGAGCCACCGCGCGCACGGCATGGCCGACGAGGACATCGTCGCGGCGACCGTGCGCGAGATACGCGACTTCGCCCCATCCGCGTCGCCAGGCGACCTGGTCCACGCCGCGGTACACCGCATCCCCATGTCGGTACCCTGCGCGCTGCCCGGCATGGAAACGGCGCGGCCCGCGACACGGCAGCTTCCCGGACTGTTCGTGGCCGGCGATTGGGCGGATACCGGACTGCCGTTCTGCATGGAAAGCGCCAGTCGCGCGGGCGCGCTGGCGGCCGAGGCGTCGCTCGAGTCTCTGGGCCGGCCTCGCCGGCTGGCGCTTCCCGTTCCCGCTCCCGGCGGCATCACCGGAATGCTGGGCGGCAGGACTTGCTAGCTTCCCTTGCCCGGCTTCGTGCCGCGCGCGGTCTGCTCGTCCTCGACGTTTTCAGGCAGCCCGGCCTGCCGCCGCTGCAGCGGCCCGCGGCCATACGAGTCCCGGCCTTCCTCCAGCGTCTGCCCACCGGCCGGATAACCGGAGCCGGTGCGCGGATCGGGATTTTCCTTGTCCGACAGCGGCGCCTTCGCCGTGGGCTGTCCCTTGTGACGCTCGGATTCCGAGTCTGCGTGGAAAATGGGTTTCGTCATTGCGCTTGCCTCCATTCGTGAGTCGTGAGTGGGTCGGCGGCACGCTGTCCGCCGCGGCGGCTAGGCGCCGCCCACGCCCTTGATCACCGTGCCGGTGCCCTCGCAGGTGCGGCACTGTTCCTGGCCGATGCGGCCCGAACCGCCGCATTCGGGGCATGGCACTTCACCGGTTCCGGGCGTGCCGGCCGGGGCGTCGTCGCCGGGATGCACCTCGGGCTTCGTGACGGCGCCGGCGGCTTTGTCCTTTTCCATTCCAGTCTCCCGTTCTGGGCCCGCCTCGCGGGCCGGTAGGCGCTTCCCGCATGCCGCGTTCCCGGCTCCGGCAGGTGGGGCAGCGCGGCCCCGCGCCGCCGGCCACGCCCCTCGCCCGCGCCGCCTCGCGAAAAAGCGCGGGACAGATTGAAACTTCTCCCTCGATGGGTATGCGGGGATAATGGCCTCGCACGAGGTACGACCATGGAACAGCCTTCCCCCGTCCCTGCCCACCCTGTCTACGACGGCCCCGCCGCGCCCTGGTCGCTGCACGGCTCGATGTGCGCCAGTCTATGGCGCGTGCCCGTCGGCGATCTGCCGTGGCAGCCGCCTGGCCGGGCACGCGCCCTGTCGCTGGCCGGCCATGCCCTGGTGGTCACCGCGTGGGCCAACTACGAGCCGGGCGGCACGCTCAGCTATCGCGAGTTCCTGTTCGCGGTGGCCGTACGAGGCGCGGGCGTGCTGGGGCCGGCCTGCACAGTGGGGCCGATCTGGGTCGACGACCACGTCGCCGCCGCGGGGGGCCAGCACTTGTGGGGCATTCCGAAGCGGCTGGGAGTGTTCGACGCGGCGCCGCTCGAGGGATTTCCGACCGCGGGCATGGCTTCCCGCCGCGCCAGCCTGACCGAGCAGGACCTGCAACTGGTAACCATGGACTTCGAGCCCGGACGGCGCATGCCGTTGCCCGCCCGTCTTTCCTTGTGGACCGTGCAGGATGGGCGGTCGGGACCGCTGCGCACCCGCTGCACCGTGCATGGCCGGCTGCGCCTGGGCAACGCGCGATGGCACTTCGCCGAGACCGGCCCGCTGGCGTTCCTGCGCGGCCGCGCTCCGTTGGCCAGCGCCTGCCTCGAGCACATGTCGGCGCGCTTCGGCGTCTAGATTCGGCGCAAGGCGCATCGCGGCGGCGTGCTTCGACGCGGCCCGCAAGCCGGGGTATCCAACTCTCGCCCCCTCCTTCCCGCCGGCCGGACTCGCCATCGGCAAGACGGCCATGGACTTACGGAGCATCCCACTGTCCGCGGCATGGCGAATCGGCGCGCACGCCGCGCGCGGCCGCGAACCGGTGTCGGACTCCAGGGCGAGCCCCGCCGCCCCAGGCATGAGCACGCGGCTAATCACAAGGGATGAGCCGGACCGGCAGGCGGGCGCCCCGCTGCCGACCTCGGTGCCGCCCCGTCACGCCGCTCGACTGAAAGCAGTACGGCTTCGCGACGCGCGACTGCCTCGAAATGCGTCCCCTCGCTCCACGGCCCTACATCGACGGATGGCCGAAGCGGCGCCGTATACGCATGCGCCAATGGGATGAGACACCCGCCCGCGACCTACGTAAACCGGCCCGCGCTCACCCGTCCGGCCTAGGATGAACGCATTCTGGAACTCACGCATTACTGCGCGCACCATCTTTTCCAACGAAATGGTAAGCCTGACGTGAACGCTTTATCCGGATATGACATGGACAAGACAACCGTTGCACTGATGGTCGATGCCGCCAACCAGGCAGGCTGGATGCACGACCTTGCCAAGTGGCTCTCGAAAGAAGAGGGGTTCCGCGTGGCGGCGCTGATCATTTCCCGCGACGGCCAGCATTCGCCCGCACAAGCCGCGCCCGGCATCCGCGACCCGTTGAGCGCGGTCGCCAGGCTGGAGAATCGCATGCTGGACAGCCGTCACCGCCTGCAACTGCAGACTCGTGACCTGCGCGACTCCTTGCCTGCGGGCACGCCGGTGCTGGATCTGCCGGTGGCCGAAGCCGCGGGCATCCGCGTCATGGCGGACCAGGCCGCCGTCCGCGCCGTGGCCGATCTGCGGCCGGACGTGATCCTGGTGCTGGGCCAGCCGGCCGTACGAGGCGCCCTTGCCTCCCTGCCGGCCCACGGGGTCTGGATGCCCGTGCATTCGGAACTGAAGGACCAGCCCGAGTCGACTCACGCCGGATTCTGGGAGGTATACCAGCGCGCTGACCACACCACAGTGAAACTGTGGCGGCTGGGCGCGACCGAGGAAGCCGACGAGTTGCTCGACTCCCGCAGTTTCAATACGGAAACATTCTGGCTGAAGAACCGTGCGCGCGCGCTCAGCCTGAGCAACCTGATGGTGTTCGACATGCTGCGCGCCATTGCACGCCCGGAGCGGCGCAAGCCGCGCGACGAAGCGCTGCAGATCCATACGGCGATCGCGCGGCCGCGGCCCGCGCAATGGGACGGCGCCTCCTATCTGGCGCGCCAGGCCTGGCTGGTTCTGGGCCTGGTGATTCGGCGGGCCATGAAGCGCAATGTCCGTTGGCGTATCGGAATGTGTCCCACCGGCCACCAGGGCGTCGTCAATTCGGACGCAGCCGTACTGGTGCCGCCCAAGGGACGCTTCTTCGCCGACCCGTTCGTCTATACGCGCAACGGCCAGCCCTACATCTTTTTCGAGGACTACTACTTCCGCGAACGCAAGGGCAAGATCTCCGTGGCCACGCACGTCAACGGCGAGTTCGAATTCCTGGGCGTGGTGCTGGACCTTCCCTACCACCTGAGCTTTCCCTACATCTTCGAATACGGCGACGACACCTATATGGTCCCCGAGACGTGCGGCAACCGTACCATCGAGCTGTGGCGCTGTGCCGAGTTTCCGCTCAAATGGGAGCTGCACGCCACGCTGATGAAAGACATCTCCGCCGTGGACACCATCGTCTTCCCGCATGGTGGCCGCTGGTGGCTGTTCACCAACGTCGACCGCACCGACGGGCAGAGCCACTGCGACGAGCTGTTCGCCTTCTATGCCGATCGCCCGGACTCGACCGACTGGCAGCCGCATGCCCAGAATCCCATCGTCAACAGCCCCGTCAAGGCGCGCAACGCCGGGATGGTCGTGGCGCCGGACGGCGGCGTCATACGGTGCGCGCAGACGCAGGGGTTCCTGCATTACGGCAAGGGCGTGTCGCTGAACCGCATCGAAGAACTGACGCCCAGCATCTATCGCGAGACCGGCGGTCCGGTGCATTATCCCAATTTCCTGCACAAACCGTTTGCATCCATGCACCATTGGCATCACCATGGAGGGCATACGGTTTTTGATTTTGCGTTCATGGAATGAGGCCGGGCTACCCTTCATGGGCAGTTTGCAGTCAGCAAAAATATTTTGCGCCGATGTGGAATGAACGCACTATTTATTTAGGCTTTCCCCATATGGGGTAAGCCATTTAGATGGTTAAAACCAAACGAACAAACCAAAGCGCACCAATCGACTAGGCCCTATGGATGGGCGGCGCCACCGGTTGGACTATGCCATTGGTACCTGCTTGATTTTGGTTGGAGCGGACCCTAACATTATTGCGTTAATTGAATCGTTGACGTCACAAGTTTCGGTCGGTTCCACCATCCATGCTGTCTTCAGCACCGAGCAAACGATTATCCCGGTGTGTCCGTAGTACGCAACCCTTTCCGAACTGCTGCAGCTGCAACTGATGATGGAATTTTGGGGAAACCTATGTCGAAGATGGTTTTGATCGAAGCTCACCCGCTGCTGCGGTTGGGCCTGCGCCAAATACTGAGCAAGGTAGAGGGAGGCTGGGAGATCATTGCGCATGACCTGGCCAACCTTGATGAAGCCGCCGAACACAACCGCGAGGCCGAACTGCTGATCTTCGGCCTGCCCATCGACACGCAGCCGGGCTGGCAAGCCCTGGCCGACGTCATGCGCGTGCTGGCGCCCAAACGGATCCTGCTGCTCGTGGACAACATGCCGACCCAGGCGCTGCACCGCCTGCCCGAAGGCAGCATCCATGGATGCCTGATGAAGATGGCGTCCATCGAAGTGCTCGAGGCCGCCATCCGCCTGGTCATGGCCGGCGGACAGTGCTTTCCCAGCGGGCAGCTGTCCCATCGCAGCGCGCCGGCCGAGCTGAACGCCAATCCCGCCACGGACATCCGCCCCAAGCAATTGCTGCCCATGGGAGAATTCGACCAAGGCGTCTCGACGCACATCAGCATGCAGGCCGCATCAGGCGCCCAGCTGCTGAAAATCACGCCCCGGCAATACGAAGTTCTGGTGCTGCTTTCGCGCGGCTACCCCATCAAGACGGTCAGCCGCATGCTGAACATCTCGGTAGCCACCGCCAAGACGCATGCCTGCACGTTGTATCAGCGGCTGCAGGTCAAGAATAAGGGCGAAGCGGTCTACACGGCGTTGCAACGCGGCGCCACGCTCGATTGGGAGGCCAACCACACCAACGGCACCACCTACGAGCGCAATCCGCTGTAAGCGCCCCGGCGCGGCCTGACGAACGACCCTGCAAGGCCGGCGACTCATGTCGCCGTTGCTCCCTCTCATTCCAAAGGCACGGTGCCGCGCCGGAAGGACGCTCCCTCGCCATTGCATGCGAACGCATACGCCTGCTGGTCTGTTCATCCCATGCGCCGATTCATCCGCAAGGCCGAGAGGCATGCGATATCGGCACTGATACGATGACATCGACCGTTCCCGAGCAACCAACAGAAATCGGGGTCGCGGTGTTCCGCAGGGACCTGCGTGTATTGTGAAAAGGCTGCTGGCGAATGACCACCGTCCTGATCGAGGAATATGCCATCCTGCGCGTGGCCATCCAACATACCTTGGAGACAGCGCTCCGCCCCGAAAGCGTCATGGCGATCGATCCGCGCAAGCTGAGCGAGATCTCCATGTCGCTGGCTCGACCGGTCGACCTACTGGTGCTTGGCATCAGCGGCCAGACCGACAACGATGTGCAAATGCTGACCAGCGCGCTATCGCTGCTGGAGCCGCACCATACGCTGGTGCTGCACGACGCGCTGGATGCGCGCTTCATGCTGGCATCGGCGCGCGCCGGCATCTCCGGGCTGCTGCCCAAGTCCTCCACCCCGGCTGCGATCGCCGCGGCGGTGGACCTGGTGCTCGCCGGCGGCCAGTGCTTCCCGTATTCCATCGTCGAGGCCGCGCAGCCGCGCGCGCCCATGCCGGGACGAGGGCCGTCCGCCGTGCGCATGCTGACTCCGCGGCAGGAAGAGATCCTGCGCCTGCTGGCCAAGGGGCGCACGATGCGCGAGATCAGCCGCGAGATCGGCATATCGGTGGCCACGGTCAAGAGCCATGCGCGCACTTTGTACTGGAAGCTCAACGCGCGCAACCTGGCGGAAGCGGCCTACATCGCCGTGCAGGAAGGCTTGTTGAAGGACGAGCAGCCCGATGCCGCGGACAAGCCGGAGTGACGGGCGCGGCGGCCGTGACGTCGCGGCCGCCGCGCGCTTCCGGCGCGGCGGCGCGCGCTGCTCAATGCGTGCCGCGCAGCACGTCCCGCGGCGGGCAGAGTTCGGTAAGCGCCTGCTCGAAGGCGCCAAGCACCATATCGACGTGCAGCTGTGACTGCGCATAATGGCGAGCCGCGGCGCCCAGCCCCTGGCGCCGTTCGGCGGACCGCGCAAGGCGCAGCAGCGCGCGCGCCATCGCGAAGGCGTTCTCGGGCGGCACCACCACGCCGCATTGCCTCGCCACGGCCCCGAGCTCGGTCTCGGGCGCAGCCCCGCACACGACCGGCCGTCCGCTGGCCAGGATGCCGGTGAGCTTGGATGGCATGACCAGATCGGCGGCGCCTGCCCGCTGCGGCAGCAGGTGCACGTCGGCGGCGGCCAGCAGGGCGGGCAGACGTTCCGCCGGCTGCAGCGGCAGGAAGTGCACGTGCGGCAATCCCGCGCAGCGCGCCTGCAGGTCGGCTTTCTGCGGTCCTTCGCCGCAGAACACGAAGTGCATATCGGGAACCCGGCGCAGCAGGCGAGCCACCTCGGCAAGGGTTTCCAGGCCCTGCTTGCCGCCCATGTTGCCGGCATACATGGCCACCGTCGCGTCGCGCGGGATGCCGAGTTCGGCGCGATAGTCGGCGGAGTCGGCCCCGCCCCTTGCCGCCGCCACGTCGATCCAGTTGCGAAACAACACGAGCCTGGAAGGGTCGACGCCCTTGTCCCGCGCCCGGTCCATCATCCGAGACGATATGGTCGATACGCGGTCGAACCGGCGCATCAGCCAGCGCTCCACGCCCACGGCCAGCCGCCGCAGCGCCTGCCCCTTCAACAGGCCCAGCTCGAACGCGGCGTCCACCTCGTAGTCCTGGATGTGCAGCCACGCCCGCGCGCCGCACAGCCTGGCGGCCGCCACCGCGGCGGGCGCGCAGGACAGCGGCGGCTCGACGACGATGATGACGTCCGGCCGCCGCGCCGCCGCGTACAGCAGCAGCGGCAGGCTGGACAGCGAGAACGAGGCCAGGTGCAGCAGGCGCTTGAGCCCGCCCGGACGCGCCGGCACCCACAGCGGCGCGCGCAGCACCTTCACGCCCTGCCAGCACTGCGTGGCATAGCGGTCCGCCCGATACCCCGCATGCACGCGGTACTGCGGGTAGTACGGCGGCGCCGCGATGGCCGTCACCTGGTGGCCGCGCGCCGCCAGCCACGCGGCCATTTCGCCGCTGTACTTGCCGATGCCGGTCAGCTCGGGCGCGAAGTTGATGCCGTAGATGAGGATCTTCATGGTCATGGGCGCTTCATGCGCTCCCTGACCGGCCGGCACGGCGATCCATGGCAGATCATGTCCGGCGGCATGTCGGCGAACACCGAACTGCGCGCCCCGATCACCGCATTGCGCCGCACCGTCACCCCTGGCGCGACGAACACGTCCGTGGCCAGCCAGGCGCCGTCCTCGATCACGATCGGGCCGCCGCGTATGGGGAAGTCGGGCGCGCCATGGTCGTGATAACCCGCGCACAGATAGCCGCGCTGCGACACGACCGCATGCGAACCGATGTCGATGGTGGCCAGGCTGTACAGCACCACGTCGTCGCCCACCCAGGAGTGGTCGCCGATGCGCAGTTTCCACGGGTACGTGATGCGCGCGCTGGGCCTGATCAACACGTCGCGCCCCACGCGGGCGCCGAACAGGCGCAGCAGGAACCGCCGGAAACCGTACGCGAACTGCGGCGAGCCGCGAAACAGCGTGCTGTCCACCAGCCACCAGAGCTGCACCACCACCGCATTGCGGCCCCGGAACCCGGCCGGCATCCGGAACATGTCCAGGCGCTGGAAAGTCTCCATGACGGTCCTCCCGTTTCAGCTTGCATCGCGCGTCGCGGCGCCTTCGGCCGCCAGTTCGTCTGCCTGCATGGCGGCGCGCAGTTCCCGCGCCTTCAGGCCGATCTGCCAGTAGTACCCGGCTCTTGCGATGGCATAGTCCAGGCCGGCCTTGCCATCGAGGAAGCCGAACCGCAGCAGGTAGCTGTGCACGAAGATCGTCAGGCCCTTGAAGGGCAGCATGGCGAATACCCGCTTCAGGAAAGCGCGCGAGCCGGTGTTGGCTTCGCGCGGATCGTTCATCAGGCCTCGCACGCGCAGGTTGGCTTCCCAGTCGGAATAGCGGTTGTGCTTGTCGAAGTAGTGATAGAGCGTGTCGTGGTCTTCGTGCACCATGCGGTTGCGCAGCGCGAACGTCTCGCCGACCACCTGCGGCTGGTAATGGCCCTCTACCTCCCACATGTTCGCCACGTTCAGGTCGTCGTAGTCCAGGAACCTGGCCCGCCCGCGATGCAGCAGCGCCAGCTTGTAGGCGCGGTGGCCATGACTGAGCAACTTGCCGCAGAACACGTAGTCGAAGCCCACGAAGGCGCCGCCCGCTCCCTGCGCGAAGCGGGGCAGGCAGGCGTGGATTTCCTGCGCCACCGCGGGCGTCATCACCTCGTCGGCATCGACGTAAAGCACCACGTCGTGCGAGAACGGCAGGTTCTCCAGGCACCACTGCTTCTTCTTGGGGTACTGGCGGTTCCAGCGGAACGGCACGACCCGCGCCCCCAGACCGCGTGCCATCTCCACCGTGCGGTCGGTGCTGTCGGAGTCCACCACGAACACTTCATCGAAGTCGACCAGCGCCCGCAGGCACTTGTCGATGTTTTTCTCCTCGTTCTTCGTCATCACGACCACGGATACCAGAATGCGATTCATGTACGGGCTCCTGCTCGGTCCGGCGCCTGGCGCCGCACCAACGGTTCGAAAAGGTTGACCAGCTCTTTGCAATGGCGATCGAGCGCGAAATCCGCGGCGCGCCGGGGGCCGAGGGTTGACAGCTGGCGCCGGCGCACGGGATCCCGCGCCAGCGAGGCGATGGCGCGCGCCACGGCGCCGGCATTGCCCACCGGCACCAGTTCGCCGAAACGCCCGTCGTCCAGGATCTCCGCCGGCCCGGTGGGACAGTTCGTCGCCACCACCGGCACGCCCAGGCACAGCGCCTCGACCAGCACGATGCCGAAGCTCTCCCGTTCGGACGTGGACACGAAGATGTCCGCGGCGGCTACCTCGGGGAATGGGTTGGCGGCATACCCCGCCAGGCGCACCGGGCTGCGCGGCTGCTGCTGCGCGATCTGGGCCTCGAGCTGCCCGCGATGCGGCCCCTCCCCGATGATGGTGATGGATATGCCCGGGTCATCCAGCAGGCCGGCCGCGCCGATCAAGGTCTCGAAGCCCTTGCCCTGCACCAGGCGTCCCACCGCGACGACGTGCACCAGGCCGTCATCCGCCCGGGCGGCGAACGCCTCGCGAGCCTGGCTGCGCACCCTGTTCAGGTCTACGCCGTTGTAGATGTGCCGGCATTTCTGGCGCAGCGACGGCACCATCTCGACGAGGTCCGCCACGACCCCGCGCGACACGCCGATCACGCTGTCGTGCATGCCGTAGCCCAGGCGCAGCAGCAAGCGCTTGAGCCACCCATGCTCGGTGGTCTGGTAATGCGCGCGGGGACTGTTGTGCTCGAAGGCCACGGACCGGAAGGCGCCCGGCATCAGCACGCGGGCGGCCGCGACCAGCAGATTGCAGAACAGGCCGTGCGAGCACACCACCGCCGGCCTGCCGCGGCGGATCTCGGCCATCAGCCGCCACAGTATCCAGGGAGCCAGCGCATACATGGCCGGTCCGCTGAGCTTGCGCGCCACGCCGCGCCTGACGGTCGCCCGCGCGGGCTGCAGTTCGTTGTCGACCGCCCGGGCACAGAAGATCGACGTCGACAGGCCATAGCCGGGCAGCGACTCGAGCATCATGTGTACGCATCGCCCCACCCCGCCCTGATGCAGATCCGGTACCACGAATAGGACATCAACCATGATGAGGCAGCCTGGGGAACGAGACTTTGCGGGGCGCCGGCCGGGGCGTCGCCATCCCCGCCGCGCGCGCGGGGGGCCACGCGGATGCCCGGGCCGGGACCGGCCGGGGCGGCCCAGCCGTCCGCAGCGCAGGGGAGGCCACGATCGCGGCCGGCGGGCTGTAATTGCGCAGCAGCGACAGGCAATAGCACAGCAGGAACCCCGTGAATGCGGTCTTCGGCGCATAGGCCAGGCCCGCCGACATGGAGTCGATCAACACGTACACCGGCACGCAGGCGAGCAGGTAGCGCCGGTGCGTCTCGAGGGCCGGGTCGCCGTAGCGGCGGCCCAGCGACATCAGCAGCAGCAACAGGCACGGCCCCATGATGACGACGGTGCCCACGATGCCGAACTTCATCAGGTAGAAGCTCCACGAATTGTGCGAGAAGGTGCTGAGCTCGAACCCTTCCTCGCCCATCACCCAGCTGCGCAGCCCGGCGCCATGGCCCAGCATCGGCTTCTCGCGGAACAGCTTCATCTGCCCCTCGTACTCCTGCACGCGCGCGCCGTAGCTGGAGTCCTCGTCCAGGGCCTCCACGGTCAGCACCCGCTGCGACAGCACGTCCAGGTAGCCGATGGCGTGGAAGACGACCAGGCCGGCCAGGATGGCGGGAGCGAACATCAGGAAGACGCGCCGCAGGATGCCCGTGCCGCCGCCCAGCAGCACCGCGAGGGCGAGCGTGATGGCCAGCTGCAGGTATTGGCTGCGATTCAGCGAGAACACGAGCGCCATGACCAGGAACATGATCAGCAGGTAAGCCGTGCGCGGCGTAAGGCGGAGCTGCTCGCGGAAGTACAGGATCGAGACGACCGCCATGGGCAGCGCCCAGATGCCCAGGTTGGGATCTCGCACCGGCTCGACCAGGCTGAAGCCGATGACCTGCTGGACCAGCATCTGCACGGACACGGCGACGCCGCTGGCGACAATGGTCCACTGCAGGCTGCGGTAGGCGGCGGGGCTGTCGATGTCCTTGTAGCAAAGGTAGGGCGTGGCCAGGAAGTAGAAGACGATGCGCAGGTCGCGCGCGACGTCGCCGCCCAGGATGCCGGGCGCGGGCGACGCCGACATGAACAGGAGATAGCCGGTGGCCAGTACGTTCAGGCTCATCAGCAGCGTGACGCGCGCCGGAGGCAGCGTGTAGGCGGCCGGGTCGGCCAGCCTGAGGCACTTCACGAACACGATGGCGACGAACACCACGTCGAAGGCGGACAGCTTGAATCCTCCCACCGCGAGAGTCAGGCCTTCGTTGCTCAACGCCAGGGCGCTGAAGACGAAGAGACACAGCAGGGGCAACGTGGAGATGTGCCGATAGCGGGCTTGCATGGCGGGCCCTCCTCAGTAAGCGTGCCAGTGGTCGCGGCCGGCAAGCTTGTGCACCAGCTTTTCCATCAGGTAGTCGTAATCGCCCTGGCGCGCATGCGTGGCCACCTTGCCCGCCCGGCACGACAGGCCGAACAGCCGGCCGCCGCCCTCGCCTTCGGCGAGAATGCCGTCGATGATCACGTCGCGCTCGCTGTCCAGCACGTCCAGCATCGTCGAGGTCTTGGTCTCGGCATGCGCGGTGTATACGCCGCGGGCCTCGGGCACGACCACGTTGGGGCCGTCACGCAGCAGCCGGCTCCACAGCTCCAGGTCCATGCAGTAGCGCATCCCCTCGTCCAGCAGGCCGTGCCGCAGCAAGGCGTCGCGGCGGAAGATCGCCACCTGATTGGGGATCGATGCGCAGATCGCGGTCAGGTCGGCGCGGCTCATCGGCGTGTACGACACCTGCCGGAAGATCCTGTTCTCCGAGTCGGCGATGTACATGTTCCCGCTGATGAGCGTGGCGCTTCTTTCGCGCAAGGCCGCGCGGCCCAGCTTGACCAGGGCCCCCGGGCAATACAGGTCATCCGAGTTCTGCCAGGCTAAGTACTCGCCGGTGGCCATCTCGAAGCCCTTGTTGATGGCATGCGACTGCCCGCGGTCCCGCGTGCTCTCCCAATGCGCCAGATGGGCCTCGTACTTTCGGATGATCTCGACGCTGCCGTCGGTCGATCCGCCATCCATGATGATGTACTCCAGGTCGGGATAGCCCTGGTTCAGCACCGACAGGATGGTGCGCTCCAGAAAGCGCGCCTGGTTGTACGACGGCGTCACCACCGTCAGCTTGGGCAGCTTCTCGGCGGGCGGCGCGGGCACCTGCAGGCGGCTGACGAAGTCGGCCACCATGCGGGAGGATCTCGAATAGCGTCTGTGCATCAATGACCTCAACATGTTCTCTCGTTTACCGTGTTACGGGAAAAGGACGGACGAGCCCCTGGGGCCGCGACTGCTTCAACGCCAGGTAGATGCCGCCCAGCGTGGTGATGGAATAGGCGATGCGCGCCCAGCCGGCGGCGTGCTCGCCCACGGGCGCCACCAGCGCGAACAGCACGGCGATCATCGCCACCCCGCCCAGACCGTTCAACACCGCCACGGCTCTGCCGTTGCCCATGCCCAGCAGAGAGAAATGCGCCACTGCGTTCAGCGACAGCAGGCCCGCGGCCACGATGAGCAGGCGGAACGTGCCCAGATGCTCCGCGCCCTGCCCCGCTCCCACCAGCAGAGCTAGCAGGGGACCGCTGACGGCCAGCGCCACGGCCGTGCCCGCCACCGACAGGATCATGTTGGCAGTCATCTGGCGACGCACCTCGGCGCCGACCGCACGCAGGCCTTCCGCCTGCGCGGCGAGCCGGCTGACGCGCGGCATGGTTTTCTGGAACACGGCCACGGACAGCGTATGGATCATCTGGCCTACCTGGGCGCCCACGGCATAGATGGCCAGCGCGGCGGGCCCCAGCAACGACCCCACCAGGATGCGGTCTACCGAACCGAAGGCGACCGCGCTCAGGCTGTTCAGCCAGGACCAGCGCGAGAACCGGAACGCCGCGCCCATGGCGGCCCGGTCCCACAGCGGCCGCACCAGGACATGGCCCTCGCGCCGCGCGAAGACGTGCATCTTGACCAGGCCGGTCGTCAGCACCCCGCCCGCCAGGGCAAGACATGCCAGGGTGGCGGAATGGGTCAGCAACGCCACGCAGCAGCTGGCCGAGTAGGCGAACAGCCTGCCGCCGACCTCGCACATCGCCGTCGTGGCGAAGGCCTCGCGGCCCTTGAGCAGGCCGGTGAACAGCTGGTCCATCTGCTGGCCCAGGTACACCGCCAGCGCGGGCAGCGCCAGGGTGGCGACGGGAATGCCGCCGAACGTCGCCTGCGGCCAGCCCACCGACACCGTGGCCCATCCCGCCAGCGCCAGCAGCGCGACGGCCGCCAGCGCGCACGCGATCAGGGCCAGGCCGACGCCGGCGCCGCGCATGGCCCCGCCGGGTTCGTCCACGCGCTCGGAGACCAGCTTGGTGCCCGTGACCGCGGCGCCCAGATTGGCGACGTTGCCGAAGCCGGCCAGGGCCATGATCATGGCGAACTGGCCGAACCCCACGGTGCCGAGCTGGCGCAGCAGCACGGGCGTGGCGGCCAGGGCCACCACCGGCCCCAGGCCATACTCCATCAGGCCCCAGAACGAGGCATTGCCGGCGACGTACTTTCGCATGAGCGCGCGCATGGACGCCACCTCCGTTGGTGTGGTGATGATCAGGTCAGCGGCAACGCCTGCGCCGCGACGCGCCGCAGATAGTCGCCGTACGTCGCGGCGATGCCCTGCCGCAGACCGATGCCCGCCTGCCAGCCCAGCTTTTCCATGCGGCTGACGTCCAGCAGCTTGCGCGGGGTGCCGTCGGGCTTGCTGGCGTCGTACGCAAGCTCGCCCTTGAATCCGACCACGTCGGCCACCAGCGCCGCCAGCTCGCTGATGGACACGTCCCGCCCCACGCCGACGTTGTAGACGCCGCGCGCGCTGCTGGTTTCCATCAGCAGGACGCAGGCGCGGGCGAGATCGTCCACGTGCAGGAACTCGCGGCGCGGCCGCCCCGAGCCCCAGATGGTCACGTGCGAGCGGCCGTGCTCGCGCGCTTCGTGGAACTTGCGGATCAGGGCCGGCAGCACGTGGCTGCTGTGCAGGTCGTAGTTGTCGTTGGGGCCGTACAGATTCGTCGGCATGGCGCAGACGTAGTGCGCGCCATACTGGCGCGTATAGGCCTCGCAAAGCTTCAACCCGGCGATCTTGGCGATGGCGTACGCTTCGTTGGTCGGTTCCAGCGGACCGGTCAGCAAGGCATCCTCGCGCATGGGCTGGGGCGCGAGCCGCGGGTAGATGCAGGACGACCCGAGGAACAACAGATGCCTCACCCCCGCCGCGAACGCCGCCTGGATCACGTTGCATTCGATCATCAGGTTGCGATAAAGAAAGTCGACGGGATAGGTGTCGTTGGCCAGGATGCCGCCTACCTTGGCCGCCGCCAGGTACACCGTGTCGATGGGCTGCGTGCGGAAGAAGCGCTCGACCTGGGCCTGGTCTTCCAGGTCGAGTTCATCGTGCCGGCGGGTGATGATGTGCCGGTACCCGCACCGCTGCAGCTCGCGCACGATCGCCGATCCGACCATGCCGCGATGCCCAGCGACGTAGACTCGCTTTGCGAGATCCGCCATGGCGTTACTCCTTGTAGGCGTACACTTCGTAGCCGTTCTGCTCGACCAGGGCATCGCGCTGCGCGTCCTTCAGGTCGGCCGCCACCATCTCGCGGACCAGCTGGTCGAAGGTGGTGCGCGGCGTCCACCCCAGCTTCTCGCGAGCCTTCGACGGATCGCCCAGCAGCGTCTCCACTTCCGTCGGCCTGAAGTAGCGCGGATCCACGCGCACGATCACCTGGCCCGGCTTCACCGCCTCGTAGGCCGGGCTGATCAGCACCGTCGCGGTCTCGTGCACGCCCTCGCCCTCCCACGCCAGCAGGATGCCCAGCGAGCGCGCCGCCAGATTGATGAAGTCGCGCACGCTGTACTGCATGCCGGTGGCGATGACGAAGTCCTCGGGCTTGTCCTGCTGCAGCATCAGCCACTGCATCTCGACATAGTCGCGCGCGTGGCCCCAGTCGCGCCGCGCCGAGAGGTTGCCCAGGTGCAGGCAGGTCTCCAGGCCCATCGCGATGCGGGCCAGGCCCCGCGTGATCTTGCGCGTGACGAAGGTCTCTCCGCGCCGCGGCGACTCGTGGTTGAACAGGATGCCGTTGCAGGCGTACATGCCGTAGGCCTCGCGGTAGTTCACGCAGATCCAGTACGCATACAGCTTCGCCGCGGCGTAGGGGCTGCGCGGATAGAAAGGCGTGGTCTCGCGCTGCGGCACCTCGCGCACCATGCCGTAGAGCTCCGACGTGGATGCCTGGTAGAGGCGCGTACGGTCTTCCATCTTCAGGATGCGGATGGCCTCGAGCAGGCGCAGCGTGCCCAGCGCATCCGCGTTGGCGGTGTATTCCGGCTCTTCGAACGACACGCCCACGTGGCTCTGGGCGGCCAGGTTGTAGATCTCGTCGGGCTGAACCGCCTGCACGATGCGGATCAGGCTGCAGGCGTCGGTCATGTCGCCGTGGTGCAGGACCAGGCTGCGCGGATTGTCGTGCGGATCCTGGTACAGATGGTCGATGCGCGCCGTATTGAACATGGAGGCGCGGCGCTTGATGCCATGCACCTCGTAGTTCTTGGCGAGCAGGAACTCGGCGAGGTAGGCTCCGTCCTGACCGGTGATACCCGTGATCAGTGCCCGTTTTGGCATGATGATGTCCTTTAGGCTAGGTATGAATGAAGATTACCGGCGCCGTTTTATGCGGCATATCCGCCGGAAGGTTTAGTGCACGGCGCCGCCAGGCGCCGTAGCGGACGGTCTTTCGTCCTAGACGCGCCCATAGACATCGTCGAAGCGGACGATGTCATCCTCGCCGAGATAGGCGCCGGACTGGACTTCGATGAGTTCGAGCGGGATCTTGCCGGGGTTCTCCAGGCAATGGACCTCGCCCAGCGGGATGTAGGTGGACTGGTTCTCCGTCAAGAGGAAATTGCGGTCGCCGTTATGGATGCGCGCCGTGCCGGACACCACGACCCAGTGCTCGGCGCGGTGGTGATGCATCTGCGACGAAAGGCGCGCGCCCGGCTTCACGGTGATGCGCTTGATCTGGTAGCGCGGCCCCTGGCCGATCGAGTCGTACGACCCCCACGGGCGCCTGACCTCGCGGTGATGCTCCATCTCCGATCGCTGCTGCATGCGGAATGTCTCGACCACGCGCTTGACGTCCTGCGCGTGATCCCGTTTCACCACGAGCACCGCGTCGGCGGTCTCGATCACCATGATGTCGTCCAGGCCTATCGTCACGACCAGCCTGCCCGTGGCATGCACCAGGCAGTTGCGCGAGCCCTGCACCAGCACGTCGCCGGTGGTCGAGTTGCCGTCCTCCGATTTCGTGGCGATGTCCCACACCGCATCCCAGGCGCCCACGTCGCTCCAGCCGGTGGCCAGCGGCACGGCGACGGCGCTGTCGGTGCGCTCCATCACCGCATAGTCGATGGAATCGCCGGCGCAGGCGCCGAACGCATCGGCATCCAGCCTGAACACCCGGTCGTCGCCGGCGCCGTGCCGGACGGCGGCGCGCACGGCCTCGAGCATCTCCGGCACCAGGCGTTCCAGCTCGGACAGCAGCACCGAGGCGCGGAAGGCGAACATCCCGCTGTTCCAGTAGTAGCCGCCCTCGTTGAGGAACTCGGCCGCCCGCTGCGCGTCGGGTTTCTCGACGAAGGCCTCCACCCTGCGCCACGCGCCTTCGCCCGGCTGCGTGCGCAGATAGCCGTAGCCGGTCAGCGGCGCCGTGGGATGCACGCCGAACGCGACCAGCGCGCCTTCGGCGGCCGCGTCGAATGCCGTCGCGAAGGCTTGCTGCAAAGCTTCGCCTTCCTCCATGACGTGATCCGAAGGGACGACCAGCATGATGGGATCGGCGCCGTCGCGCATCGCGCGCAGCGTGGCGGCGGCGATGGCCGGCGCGGTGTTGCGGGCGCACGGCTCCAGCAGCAGGTCGGCGTCGATGTCCGGCAGCTCCTGCATCTGTTCCGCGGCGACGAAGCGATGCGCCTCGTTGCACACCAGCAGCGGCTGCGTCGAGCCCGTGGCGGCGGCCAGGCGCGTGACGGTGTTCTGCAGCAGGCTGCGCGACCCCGTCAAACGGATGAACTGCTTGGGCAGCAACTGGCGGGACAACGGCCACAGGCGGGATCCGGATCCTCCGCAGAGAACCACGGGACGCACGTCGGGATAGGGGCAGGTCATTACAGATGCTCCGTGAAATAAGCTCGCGTATAGGGATGAACGTCCGGGTCGATGGCAGCCTGGGCCGGGGTGTCCCAGCGAAAGCCCAGGTGTTGGTCGGCCGGCAGTCCCAGGTCCAGGGGGCCGGCGGGCAGCCGGGTCTGGTAGGCCAGCACCACGTAATGGGTGCGCCTGCCGGACTCGCCGGCGAAGTTCACGTCGTAGAAGTGCTCGTAGACCCCGCGCAGGCTCCAGCGCGAAAGCGCCATCGCCTTGCCCAGTTCTTCGCGCGTCAGCCGGGTCATGGCGCGGTCCAGCGTCTCGCCCTTGCGGATGCGCCCGCCCGGCACGAACCACCTGCCGCTGGCGGGCGGATTGCCGCGCAGCCCAAGCAGATACCTGCCGTCGGCATCGCACACCAGCAGGTCGATGGACACCAGCGGCAGCATGTCGACCGCCTGGCGGAATCGAGCGGGACTGAGCGGACGGGATTCGACCTGCTGCGCTTCAGTAGACATTCTTGCCCGTCCAGCCCGACACGGCGGTCTTGGCGATGATGCGCAGGTCCATCAGGAACGACCAGTTCTGGATGTAGTACAGATCGAACTCGACGCGGTCGCGCATCTTGTGCACGGTATCGGTCTGGCCGCGCGCGCCGTTGATCTGGGCCCAGCCCGTGATGCCGGGCTTGACGCGATGGCGCATCATGTAGTGCGTGACCGCGTCCTTGAATTGCTCGTTGTGCTCCAGCGCATGCGGCCGAGGCCCTACCACCGACATCTCGCCGCGCAGCACGTTCAGGAATTGCGGAAGTTCGTCCAGGCTGGTGCGGCGCAGGAAGGCTCCCAGCCGCGTGACCCGCGCGTCATTGCGCGTGGCCTGCGTGACCACGCCATGCTCTTCCTGGTGCACCGTCATGCTGCGGAATTTGTAGACCTGGAACACCCTGCCGTCCACGCCCAGGCGCGCCTGGGTGAAGAGCACCGGCCCGCGCGAACCCAGCTTGATCAACAGCGCGATGGTCAGCAGCAGCGGAGCGAGCGCCACCAGCACGCAGGCGGCGAACACCCGGTCGAACACCTCCTTCGCCATGCCGCGTATGCCGGCCGCCGGCAGGCTGTTCAGCGCGATGGCGGGCACGCCCAGGAACTCGTCGACGCGATGACCCAGCAGCCGCACCGACATCACGTCGGGGATCCAGCGCACGTCGATGGGATCGTGGCGCAGGTGATGCATGACCTGCCCCACCAACTGCCCCGACTCGATGGACAGCGCGATCCACACTTCGCGTATCTGATGCTGACGGATGAAGGGCGAGAGCTCGTCCAGACCGGCAAGCCGATGCGCGCGCGCCGGCGTGTGTTCGTCCGTGTCGGTATAGATGCCCATGATCTCGTAGCCGGCGCCGCTTGCTTCGTGCGCGCGGCGCCACAGGTCGTGTCCCAGCACGCCGAAGCCCACCAGCACCACGCGCTTCTGATCCAGGCCGCGATCGCGCATGCGGCTCAGGATGCCGTACACGGCCAGCCGCACGCCGATCAGTCCGAGCGCGGCGCCGATGAACCACACGCCCGCCCATCCGCGCGATATGACCGCCGTCTGATGAGTCAGGAAGCTGACGAGGATGGCCAGCGCGAACACCGTCGTCCAGGCCGCGAAAGCGCGGCCGGCGAGCTCGACCAGGCTGCGGCCGCGCCATGACGCATACAGGCGGAACGCGGGGAACAGCGCGATCGTGCAGAAGCTGCACAGATAGACCAGCAGCGCATATATCTGCGCGAGCTCGGTGTCCTGCCGCGCGGCGAGCCACTGCACGGATGCCAGCCCAGCCGCCGCGACGATGGCGGCATCCGTCAATCGAAACAACAGCCCGGTATCCGGAAGCCTTCCGGTCAGCGGTGGCGAATCCATGATGCGCTCCTGGGGCGGTACGTGTCGTCGTAGGCAGCCCTACGGCTGCACGTCGCCGCATTCGGCGTTGCGAAAGCATCTTAGGAAACAGGCATGCAAGGCCGAAACGTCCAAAGGACTTAAGCGAAGCATTAGTCCATCAGCCCAATGTGCGACACCCGGGAATTCGCGTGGAATGTCGCAGCCGGTTACCCGGCCGTAGCCTCACGAAATAGAAGTCCTCTTGTGGAACGCCAATGAACATCGCCATTCGAACGCTGTACCGCACCGGCCTGATGGTCGCGCTCGTGTCCCTGCTGGGCGCCTGCGCTTTCGCGCCGGGCATGCGCTATCAATCCGGTTTCCTGGTGGACCCCGCGGATCCGAATTCAAAGGTGGAGGTGAGCCAGATAACGCCCACGCTGGCCATGCAGGCGACTCGCGCGCGGCAGGTGCCGGTGAGCGACGACGTGCGCAAGCTGACCGGCAAGCCGCAGCCCTACGTCATCGGGCCGGGTGACATCATTTCTATCGTGGTCTGGGACCACCCGGAACTTGTGCTTCCGACTCAGACTTACAGCATCGGGACAGGTCCCACCGAGCTTTCGCTTGGAGACACTAGTGCCGGCATTCCGGGCTACCCCGTCTCGTCGGATGGCTACGTTCAGTTCCCGTATGTAGGCCTATTGAAGGTAGCCGGATTGACCGAGGTACAGATAAGGAACAGCCTCTTGCGCGGCCTGGCCGACTACATACCCGATCCCCAGATCACGGTGCGCGTGCTAGGTTATCGCAGCAAGCGTGTCTATGTGGAAGGCGAGGTGAAAACCCCCGGACCGGCGCCCATCACCGACGTGCCGATGACGCTGCCGGAGGCGGTGAACCGGGCCGGGGGCTTGCTGCCGACAGCCGACCGCAGCCGCGTTTTCCTGACCCGCCACGGGCAGACCACGCGGCTGGACCTGCCCGCGCTGGAGGCGGCGGGCATAGACCAGACATCGATCCTGCTGCAGACGGGCGACATCGTGCGCGTGCAGGCTCGGAGCGACAACAAGGTGTACGTGATGGGAGAAGTGACCACGCCCGCAGCGCTGACGATGCGCGACGGCGAACTCTCGCTGGGCGATGCGTTGGGTGAAGCCGGGGGGCCCAGCCAATTGACCAGTAACCCGGCGGACATCTACGTGGTGCGTGCGTTGCCCGACGCCCGGCCACAGGTGTTCCACCTGGACAGTTCGTCGCCGCAGGCACTGGCGGTGGCGCAGAAGTTCCCGCTGGAATCGAAGGACGTCGTGTTCGTCGATGCAGGCAATCTGGTGCGATGGAACCGCTTCATTTCGCTGCTGTTCCCGACCACACAGACGGTTCAAACCGTGGATACCACCACGGAGTAATGCCTTTCCCGCAGATGCCGACAGTCACGGCCTGCGAGCCGTGGCATGCGACGGTAGACCCGCATGCGGTTCCTTCTTCATAGCGAGTCGACAATGAAGCAGCATCCTCTCCAGCTCGAGTACACCGAAGGCCGCGCGCCCGAAACACCGATGATGTCGTACATGGACGTCCTGCTGGCCAACCGGCTGGTCATCGCGACGATGGCCGTGCTGGCGATACTGGCGGGCGCCGTGTATTACCTGCTCACCCCTCCCGTCTACCAATCCGACATCGCGGTGCAGGTGGAGGAAGAGACCCCCACCGCGGCAAAAAGCATCCTGGGCGACGTGTCCGCCATCTTCGACGTCAAGCAGGCCGCCTCCGGAGAAATGGAGATCCTGCGATCGCGCCTGGTCGTGGGGCAGGCGGTCGACGCCTTCCGCCTGTACGTGCAGGCCAGGCCCGACTACTTCCCCGTGATAGGCGAGTGGATCGCCAAGCGCCGCGACAACCTCGGGCTGCCGCCCGCATGGACGGACGCGCTGCCCGGCCGCTACGCCTGGGGCGGCGAGCGCATCGTCGTGGGGCACATCGACGTTCCCGACGCCCTGCAGGGCAAGAAGCTGCGAGTCGTGGCGCTGGCATCCGGCATGTACGAGCTGGTCGACCCGGTCAACAAGATGCGTTTCGAGGGACTGGTGGGCCGGCCCGAACGCTTCGAAGTGCCGGGCGGCGCGATCGAGATACAGATCGACACGCTGGAGGCCAGGCCCGAGACGCATTTCTCGGTGGTGCGCAATTCGCGCCTGGAGGCCATCGGCGCCCTGCAGGAGCGGATGGGCATCTTCGAACGCGGCCGCCAGTCCAACGTGATCGGCGTGACGCTGCAAGGCAGCGACCCCACGCTGACGGCGGCGGTGCTCAACGAGATCGGCCAGGTCTATGTGCAGCAGAACACCAACCGCAAGACCGCGCAGGCGGAGAAGTCGCTGACGTTCCTGGACCAGCAGTTGCCGATCCTGAAGAAGCAGCTCGAGGATTCCGAGTCGCGCTACAACGCCCTGCGCAACGCTCGCGGCACCATCGACCTGGGCGAGGAGGCCAAGCTGGTGCTGGGCCAATCCGTCGAGGCGCAGAACCGCATCTTCGAACTGCGGGCGCGGCGCCAGGAACTGGCCACGCGCTTCGCGCGCTCGCATCCCGGCATCGAGGCCGTCGATCGCCAGATCGCGTCGCTGCAAGGCGACCTGAACAAGCTCAACGCCAGGATCCGCGAACTGCCCGACCTGGAACAGGACGTGGTGCGGCTGACCCGCGACGTGAAGGTCAGCACCGACCTGTACACCGCCCTGCTGAACAATGCGCAGCAGCTGCGCATGATACGCGCGGGCAAGGTCGGCAACGTGCGCGTGGTGGACACGGCGCTGCCCGCCGAGCGGCCTCTCAGCCCGAAGGCCCCCATGGTGTTCGGCGTGGCGTTGCTGGCCGGCCTGGTGCTGGGCGTCATCATCGCCTTCGTGCGCAACGCGATGTTCGGCGGCCTGACGGACCCCGACGAGATCGAGCGCTATACCGGCCTGCCCGTGCTGGCCACCGTGCCGTTCAGCGAACTGCAGAGCCGCCTGTGGCGGCGCGCGCGGCGCAAGAACTCGCGCATACCGGCACTGCTGGCGCAGAGCAACGGCAGTACGCCGCCCATCGAGAGTTTGCGAAGTTTCCGCACGGTGCTGCAGGTGGCGATGCGCGACGCGCCCAACAACGTCGTGGTGTTCACCGGACCGATACCGGGAGTGGGCAAGTCGTTCCTGTCGGCCAACTTCGCCTTCATCCAGGCGGCCGTAGGCAAGCGCGTCCTGCTGATCGACGCGGACTTCCGGCGCGGCGCCCTGAACCGCTATTTCGCCACGCCGGCGGAGAACGGCCTGTTCGAGGTCCTGGCCGGCGCAATCCCGCTGGCCAGCGCGACGCGGCGCAACGTGATGAACGGCGTGGACTTCATCCCCACGGGCAAGGTCACATTCGACCCGTCGGAACTGTTGGCGTCGGAAAGGTTCAGCGCATGCCTGCGCAGCCTGGGCGACGACTACGACCTGATCATCGTCGACACGGCTCCGGTGCTGTCGTCCTCCGGCGCGGCCGTGGTCGGCGCGCACGCCTCCACCGTCATGCTGGTGGTGCGCTCGGGCATGAACACCGTGGGCGAGATCCGAGAGGCCGCCAAGCGGCTCGAGCAGGTGGGCGCCCCCCTGGCCGGCGTCGTCTTCAACGGCCTGAAACTGCAGTCGCCGCGACTGGGCTATCGACCGAAGTACGGACGGTATCGGTACTCGCGCGCTTCTTACTACTACGGCGATGGACAGCCCTAGCGCCGCGAGGAACGCCATGACGACGAGCGACGTCCCGGCCCCGCTCGAGTTCGCGCCTGCGGTCTTCCATGAGGACGAGGTGCGGGGCCGCGTGGGCGTGGAGATCGACCACCGTTTCGCGCATGCCTTCGGACAGGCCGTGGGCAGCCGCGCGATGCAATCCCAGTGCCGGGCCGTGGTCGTGGGCCGGGATGCCCGCCTGAGCAGCGTGGAGCTGGCGGCCGCGCTGCAGGCCGGCATACGGGCCACCGGCATGGACGTCATCGACATCGGCATGGCGGCCACGCCCATGGCGTGGTTCGCCGCGCGCCTCACCGAGACCGGCGCCGCCGTGTCGGTCACCGGAGGCCACGACGACGAGGGCTACAACGGGTTCAAGGTCATGCTGAACGGCGTCGTCCTAGGCGGACCGGCGCTGCGCGCGCTGCTGGAACGCGCGCCCCCGCGGCGCGGCGGCCGGCATGGCACGGCGGGCACGCGCGCGCAGATCGATGCGGCGCGCTGCTATGCGTCTCGGCTGGCCGGCGACGTGCACCTGGCGCGCACCATGAAAGTGGCGCTGGACTGCGGCAATGGCGTGGCCGGCATGGCGGCGGCCGAAGTGCTGGGCGAAGTGGGATGCGAGTTGATCGAACGGCCGGAAGAGGTCATGGGGCGGACGGAGAACGGCTACCATGGCGAACCCAACCGGCTGCTGGCGCTGGCTGCCTATCTGCGCTACGCCGACTGCGAGCTCGGCCTGTGGCTGGATGGCGACGGCGACCGCATCGGCGTGGTCAGCCGCTCGGGCGTCGTCATCGGCGCCGACCGCCTTACCCTGCTGCTGGCGCGCGACATGCTGCGCCACCGGGCAGGGGCGCGCATCATCCACGACGTGGGCAGCAGCCGCAACCTGTCGCGCGAGATCCGCGAACGGGGCGGCACCCCGCTGATGTGCCGCAGCGGCGAAGTGCGCATCGCGGGACGCATGCGCGAATCCGGAGCGCTGCTTTCCGGCGAGCTGAATGGCCGCATCCGCTTTCGCGATCGCTGGTACGGCCATAGCGACGGCCTGTATGCCGCGGCCCGGCTGCTCGAGATCCTGTCGCGCAGCGAGGATGCCAGCGCGACGCTGGACGCCCTGCCCCAGGCCTGCGCGACGCCGGAGCTGCGTCTTGAGATGAAGGAAGGCGAGCCGGACCGCCTGGTCGAGGCCGTACGGACGCAGGGCGCATTCCGCGGGGCTCGCGACGTCATCCACGTGGAAGGCCTGCGGGTCGAGTACGACGACGGCTTCGGCCTGGTGCGGCCGTCTCACTCAGGATCCGCCCTCGTGCTGCGCTTCGAGGGCGACAACGGCATGGCGCTGTCGCGCATCCAGGAAGACTTCCGGCGCCAGCTGCTGAGCGCCTCGCCCGAGCTGCAGCTGCCGTTCTGAGCCGGCGCCGCGCGCCCGCGGCCCGGCATCTGGTGCAAACCCTGCCCTGACACGGCCGGGGCCGCGGCGTACACTGCCCGCCACATGCCGCGCGCACGACGCGGCCACAACGACATCCCAGGGGAATGCAGGTTGGCGCGGCCGTGCGCGGGCACCGCCGCGCGCGCCGCGGCCCCTGCATAGGGCATCGCATGTTCGCCGACCTGAATCACCTGTCGCACCACGCGGCGTGGCGACGCCAGCTCGAAATGCTGCTGGAGTCCGCCGGCTTCGGCATCTACGGCATCGACCTGCGCGGACGCTGCATCTTCATCAACGGCGCCGGCGCGGCCCTGCTGGGCTACACGCCCGACGAGGTCATCGGGCGCAACATGCACTATCTCATCCATCACTCGCACGCCGATGCGCAGCTGATGCCGGTGCACGACTGCCGCATCTTCATGGCGTTTCGCGATGGACGCGGCGTGCAGGTCGACGACGAGGTGCTGTGGCGGCGCGACGGCAGCAGTTTCCCGGCCGAGTACGCGTCGTACCCCATCCGCGACAACGAACAGGTGGTCGGCGCCGTCGTCACGTTCGCCGACATCTCCGAGCGCAAGCGCATCGAGCGCGAGCTGCATGCCACCCACGCGCTGCTGGAGCGCCGCGTGGACGAACGCACCGCCGAACTCAGCCGCGCGCACGAGTCGCTGCGCCGTCTCACCGCGCATCTGAGCACGCTGCGCGAAGAAGAACGGGCGCGCATCGCGCGCAACATCCACGACGAACTCGGCGCCTCGTTCACGGCGCTGCAGTTCGACCTGAACTGGCTGGCGCGGCGCCTGCCCGACGAACCGGCGCTGCAGCAGAACCTGCGGCGCATGATAGAGGTCACCACCAATGCGGTCGACGCCACGCGCCGCATTCTCAACGACCTGCGTCCCGTGGTGCTGGACCACCTGGGCCTGTGGGCCGCGCTCGAGGCCCTGATGCAGGACCTGCGGGACCGCAGCGGCCTGGCTTGCCGCTACGTCTGTTCGCCAGCCGCCGAGCGGCTGCGGCTGGGTCGTGCCGCCGAGATCGAGGTCTACCGCATCGTCCAGGAACTGCTGACCAATGTGCAGCGCCACGCGGGCGCAAGCCGGGTCGACATGACCATCGCCATCCGCCAGGACGTCCTCGAGCTGGCGGTGGAGGACGATGGCGTCGGCCTGCCCGCGCAGCCGCCGTCCACGCAGTCGTTCGGCATACTCGGCATGCACGAGCGGGCGCGCGCCATCGGCGCCGCGCTGGCGCTGGACAGCGCACCGGGCGCGGGCACGCGCGCCAGCCTGCGCATCGGCGGCTTCTGACGTAGCCAGCCTGGCGGCGGATTGAGCACACCGTTCTTCATCACGTTCCACCCGACCCTTCCATGTCCCTGCACATCCTGATCGTCGACGACCATCTCATCATCCGCCGCGGGCTGGCGCGGCTGCTGGCCGAAGATACTCGCATCGCCCGCGTCGACGAGGCCGCCGACGGCCCGGCCGCCCTCCGTGCCCTGCGCTCGGCCCACTACGACGCCATGGTGCTGGACGTGGCGCTGGGTGAGCGCGACGGGCTCGACCTGCTGAAGACAGTGCGCGCCGAGCATCCGCGCGTGGGCGTGGTCATGCTGTCGGTCTATCCCGAGGCGCAGTTCGCGGTGCGGGCGCTGCGTGCGGGTGCGCAGGCCTATCTCAACAAGGGCTGCGATCCCGAGGCGCTGATGGGAGCGCTGGTCAATGCGGCCCAGGGCCGCCCGTACGTCACCCCGGCCGTGGCCGACCTGCTGGCGCGGAACGTGCGCCACGACAACGGGCAGGCGCCGCACGAGGCCCTGTCCGACCGGGAGTTCCAGGTGCTGCAGCTGCTGGTGGCCGGCAAGTCGGTATCGGCCATCGGCGAACAGCTCTCGCTGTCGGCCAACACCATCTCCACCTACCGCGCCCGCATTTTCGACAAGTTGGGCGTGCGCACGCTGGTGGAACTGATCGGCTACGCGCGCCAGCACCATCTGGGTGCGAATTAACGCCGGCCGGCCGCGCGCCGCACCACGCCGGGGCGCCTGCGGCACCGCGTAGTGCGGGCACTACACGCGGATCATGGAAAGCGGGATACCGGGCCCGCCGGCCCGCGCGCATCATCTGTTCCACCGATCAATCGCTGCCACGGACAGATGAGAATCTCCGGCTTCCGCCTGGGCGTCTACGTATACCGCGACGCCGAAGTCCTCGACTACGCCGCACCCTATGGCGTGCTGTCGGTCGCGCGGCGCTTCGATCCCGAGATCGACGTCCGCGCCATCGGCGACAGCCTGCAGGCGGTCAGCACGGCCAGCGGGCTGACGATACTGCCCTCCTGCGCGCTGGCCGACGCGCCGGCGATCGACGCCCTGCTGGTGCCGGGCGGACCGGGGGCCCGGCAGCAGATGCACAACCGCAGGCTGCACCGCTACATCGCCTCGCTGCCGGCCACTTGCCTGTTGGCCAGCACCGGCTCGGGCGCTTGGGTCTATGCCGCCATGGGACTGCTGGACGGCCATGCGGCCACCAGCCGCAAGGAGCCCGACCGCGTCGAGGCCTCGCACCTGGGCTGTCCGCCCATCGACAGGCTGGCCATGCTGGCCCCGGCCTGCCGCACGCAGCGCGCCCGCATCGTGGACAGCGGCCGCTTCGTCAGCGCGGGCGGCCCGTCCGCCGCCACCGACCTGGGCATGCACCTGCTGCGCCGGGCGGGCTATTCGGACGCGCTGCTCGACGAGATCGCCCGCGTGCTGGAGTACCGCCACGCCTACGAGCTGTACCGCGAGGACGTCGAATACGCCGCGCCCGCACCCGAATCCCTTCCGCAACCCCTCTGACACCGCCGGAGTCCGCCATGTCTCTGTTTCGCAATCCCTTCGATGCCCGCGCCCGCCTGGGCTGCGCCTGCGGGCGCCACGCCAGCGCCGCCGAACACGACCAGGCCCTGTCGGGACAGGCGGCGCAGGACCGCGCGGTGGAAAGCGCGGTGATGCGCGCGCTGTTCCCCGACGACGCGCTGCGCCGCCGCTTCCTGCGCGCCGTGGGCTCGGGCACCGCGCTGGCGGCGGTGGCTACGCTGTTCCCGCTGGCCGCGGCGAAGGAAGCCTTCGCCCAGACGACCGGGCCGCTGGAGAAGCAGAAGCTGAAGGTGGGCTTCATCCCAATCACTTGCGCCACGCCCATCATCATGGCGCACCCCATGGGCTTCTACGCCAAGCAGGGCCTGGACGTCGAGGTGGTGAAGACGGCCGGCTGGGCGCTGATCCGCGACAAGGCGCTGTCGGGCGAGTACGACGCGGCCCACATGCTGTCGCCCATGCCGCTGGCCATGTCGCTGGGCGCCGGCACCACCAGCGCCACGCCGTGGACCATGCCGGCGGTGGAGAACATCAACGGCCAGGCCATCACCCTGTCGGTCCGCCACAAGGACAAGCGCGATCCCAAGAGCTGGAAGGGCTTCAAGCTGGCCGTGCCGTTCGACTATTCGATGCACAACTACCTGCTGCGCTACTACCTGGCCGAGCATGGCATCGATCCCGACACGGACGTGCAGATCCGTTCGGTGCCTCCGCCCGAGATGGTGGCCAACCTGCGCGCGAACAACATCGACGGATTCCTTGCGCCCGACCCGGTGAACCAGCGCGCGGTATACGACGGCGTGGGCTTCATTCACATACTGTCCAAGAACATCTGGGACGGCCATCCCTGCTGCGCCTTCTCGGCCAGCAAGCAGTTCGTCACCAGCATGCCCAACACCTACCAGGCTCTGCTGAAGGCCATCATCGAGGCCACGGCCTACGCGCGCCAACCCGCCAACCGCAAGGAGATCGCCGCCGCCATCTCCACGCCGAACTACCTGAACCAGCCCGTCACCGTGGTGGAGCAGGTGCTGACCGGCACCTTCGCCGACGGCCTGGGCAATGTGCTGAACGTGCCGGACCGCATCGACTTCGATCCCATGCCCTGGCAGTCCTTCGCGGTATGGATCCTCACGCAGATGAAGCGCTGGGGGCAGGTCAAGGGCGACGTGGACTACGCCAAGGTGGCCAGCGAGGTGTTTCTTGCCACCGATGCCGTGCGCCTGATGCGCGAGGCGGGGCTGACGCCGCCGTCCGCCACCACGAAGACCTTCTCGGTGATGGGCAAGCCGTTCGATGCGACGCAACCCGAGGCCTACCTCGCCAGCTTCCCCATCCGGAGGGCCTGATGAGCGCTACCCAAGCGCGCGTGCGCGCCCGAGCGGCCGTCCTGTCGATCGCGCTGCTGCTGGTCCTGCTGGCCGCGTGGCACGTGGCCACGCGCCCGGAAACCGGCACGGGCTCGATGGATCCGGCCTACGCGGCCCTGGTCGGCAATGCCGCGGCCAGCGGCGCGCAGACGCCTTTTCCCGGTCCCGCCGAGGTCGGCGCGCAACTGTGGAAGCACCTGGGCGACCCGTTCTACGACCGCGGCCCGAACGACAAGGGCCTGGGCATCCAGCTGGGCTACTCCATCGCGCGCGTGTTGACCGGGTTCGGACTGGCCGCGCTGGTGGCGATACCGCTGGGCTTTCTGATCGGCATGTCGCCGGTCGTGTATCGCGCGTTCGATCCGTACATACAGGTGCTGAAGCCGATCTCGCCTTTGGCGTGGATGCCGCTGGCCCTGTACACGATCAAGGACGCGAACACCTCTGCCATCTTCGTGATCTTCGTCTGCTCGTTGTGGCCCATGCTGGTGAACACCGCGTTCGGCGTGGGCTCGGTGCGGCAGGACTGGCTGAACGTGGCGCGCACGCTGGAGGTATCCCGCCTGCGCACCGCGCTGCAGGTCGTGCTGCCGGCCGCGGCGCCCACCATCATGACCGGCATGCGCATCTCGGTGGGCATCGCGTGGCTGGTGATCGTGGCCGCCGAGATGCTGATCGGCGGTACCGGCATCGGCTACTTCGTATGGAACGAATGGAACAACCTGTCGATCACCAATATCCTGTGCGCCATCCTGTTCATCGGGCTGATCGGCATGCTGCTCGACACTCTGCTGGCGCGCGCCGCGCGCCTGGTCAGCTACAAGGAATAGCCGCATGACCACCTTCCTGCAGGTACAGGGCCTGGCCAAGCGCTACCCCGGGCGCGGCGGCAAGCCGCAGCAGACGGTGTTCGAGGACATCGACTTCGGCATCGAGCGCGGCCAGTTCGTCTGCGTGATCGGTCATTCCGGGTGCGGCAAGACCACCATCCTGAACATCCTGGCCGGCATCGACCAGGCCAGCGACGGCGTGGTCATCATGGACGGGCGCGAAGTATCGGGTCCCTCGCTGGATCGCGGCGTGGTGTTCCAGGCGCATGCGCTGCTGCCCTGGCTGACCGCCTTGCAGAACGTCGAGTTCGGCGTGCGCTCGCGCTGGCCGGACAAGTCGCGGCAGGAGGTGCGCGAACACAGCGTGCGACACCTGCAGATGGTAGGTCTGGCGCATGCGCTGGACAAGCGTCCCAGCGAGCTGTCCGGCGGCATGAAGCAGCGCGTGGGCATCGCCCGCGCCTTCGCCATCCAGCCCAAGATGCTGCTGCTGGACGAGCCTTTCGGCGCCCTGGACGCGCTGACCCGCGGCACGATCCAGGACGAGCTGCGCGGCATCGTGCGCGACACGCGCCAGACCGTCTTCATGATCACGCACGACGTGGACGAGGCCATCCTGCTGTCCGACCGCATCCTGCTGATGAGCGCAGGGCCTCACGCCCGCATCGCCGAGTCCGTGTCCGTGGACCTGCCGCGCGACCGCACGCGCGCCAGCCTGCATCACGAGCCGCGCTATTACGAAATCCGCAACCACCTCGTCGACTTCCTGGTCGACAACAAAGCGTCCCACTGAAGGAGCCTGAGCAATGATGACCCGCAATGAAGTCACCGAACTGGTCGTGACCCGCAAGCTGGAAAAGAAACTGACCTGGACGGCCATCGCCGAGGCCGTGGGCCAGAGCAAGGAATGGACCACCGCCGCGCTGCTGGGGCAGATGACCATGACCGAAGAACAGGCGCAGGCCGCCGCGCGCATCCTCGATCTGCCGGCCGACGCCGTGGTGCAGCTGCAGGTGGTGCCGTACAAGGGTTCGCTGCCCACGACCGTGCCCACCGATCCGCTGATCTACCGCTTCTATGAACTGGTCAGCGTGTACGGCACGACCTTCAAGGCGCTGATACACGAAGAATTCGGCGACGGCATCATGAGCGCCATCGACTTCAAGATGGATCTTTCGCGCGAGACCGATCCCAAAGGCGACCGCGTGCAGATCGTGATGAGCGGCAAGTTCCTGCCGTACAAGACGTATTGAGCACGGGCGGCCAGCGCGGCGGGCCGGCGGTCCGCCGCCGCGTCATGACCAGGCAGGCCGCCGCTTCGCGGCCGGTCAGCGATAGGGCTCGACCAGCGTCTGCAATGCCGGATCGTTCAGCAAGTCCAGGCACTGCATCACGTGCAGCGACTCGCCGCTCTTCGAGCGGTACGGCTTGGCGCGGTACGCCTGCACCACTTCCACGATCTGTCCATATACGTCTTCCGGGGCCGAGCCCAGCTCGACGTATCCGCCCGATGCGCGACGGGCATCCGCCGCCACCGGCGTATCGGGGAACGCGCGCATCAGGCACTGGCTGACGGCGAACTTCTCGAGCCGTTGCGCCTCGGTCTGGGCGCCTCGGGCCTGCCCGCCCGCCTGCCCGCTCGTCGCCGCGCACGCCGCCAACGGCCAGGCCAGCAGGGCGGCCGCCATCCAGCGGGCGCTCATTGCAGCACCCACAGGCTTGCGCGCGTGGCCTCGCCGAAATAGCAGGAGTCCGAGCACGTGGTCCCGTTCCACAAGGTGGCGTGGCCTGTGGCGTCGCTCCACACGCCGACTTCGAACACCAGGATGCCCTTCTTGCCCGCGAAGGCCGTGGCCGTGGGTCCCTGCACGGTCAGGTCGGGCTTGCCGAACAGTGATTGCAGGTGCGGCAGCAAGTCCTTCACGCGGTACAGGTACTTGGCGCCGCCGGCGCCCGATGACACCGCGCCGGCGCTGGACGGCACGGCGAAACCGGTCTGGTTCAGCACGTAGCTCATCCGGATGGCGCAGGCATTGGTGAAGATGCCCGCGTCGATGTTGGTCTGGACCTTGCCGCCGATTACCCGGCCGACCTGCTGCACCGAGCCGTTCACGCGCGCGAAGGCGCCCCAAGCCAAATTGAATTCCGGTCTGCGTGCCATCCCCGATCCCTTGTCGAGTCAAAGAACGCGCAAAGATAACGAATGTCGGTGACCCGGCCCACCTCTGGAAAAACCACGTTACGCAGATTTGCGTTACGTCACAGAGCTCGCGTAAGTCCCAATCCCGGCCGGCGCAGGATGGGCGCGGTTGGCCGCTATACTCGGCGCGCCACACAACACAATGTCGTGTCACGTCCTGTAAAGGCGCGCCAGCCCGCGCGCCCATCGCGCCGGCCCCGCGCCGCTTCAGCCTTCATGTCCGCCGCCGTGGCCCTGCGCCGCCAATTCCTGCTCCTGATCCTGCCCTGCGCAGCCGCCCTGTGCACCGTTCTGTCCGGCGCCCATGCGGCCACGCCAGCCCCCACGCTGCAAGCATGCAACGGCATCAAGGACATGGCCTTCGTCGCGCACCTGGACGACGACCTGCTCTTCATGAATCCCGACGTCGCGTCGAACATCGACGCGGGCGGCTGCGTGCGCGTCGTGTACCTGACCGCCAGCGACGCGGGCGAAGGGGAAGGCTACATGCTGGGCCGCGAACGCGGCGTACGCGCGGCCTATGCCTACATGGCGCGCCAACCCGACCTGTGGCAGACCGATGCGGCGAAAGCCGCCGGGCGAACCTTCACGCGCTTCACGCTGCAAGGCAACCCTCGCATACAGCTGCTGCACATGCGCCTGAAGGATCCCTGGCTGGGCAAGGGATGGGGCAGCCTGACGCCGCTCAGCCAGGCCGAGTCGGTGCCGGGCCGCACCGCCGACACGCTGGGACCGCACTACGAGTCGTACACGCGCGATGCGCTGGTGCAGACGCTGGCCGCGCTGATACGCGACTACGCGCCCACCACGGTGCGGCACCTGGACGACACGATCAGCGTACCGTACACCGAGCTGTGCTGGCGCTGCGCGGGACATGGACACCCCGACCACATTGCCAGCGCTCGCCTGGTGCGCGAGGCCATGCTGCTGGCGCCCGGCAATTATGCCGAGGCCGGCTACGTGGACTATCCCAGCCAGGAGCGTGAGACCAACCTGGCCCAGGCCGAGATAGATCACAAGTCCGAGATCTTTCGCCACTACGCGTGGAACGACTACCACTACTGCTCCGGCCCGAAGAACTGCCAGGAACCCGCGGGGCCGGCGGCGGCCTGGGTGCGGCGCGCGTACTATGTGTCGCGCCACGACATGGCGCCCGAGCTCTATGCCGACCCGCGCGCCGGCCTGATGGTGTTCGCTGCCGGAGAGGCCAACGACGCGGTCAACCTGTGGGATTCGCGCCAGGGCCGCTGGACCACGCTGGGCGGGCGCACCGCCGGCCCGCTGGTGTCGTTCTCGTATCCCGACTCGACCGCGGGCGTCTTCGCGCGCGACACGCTGGGCGGCCTGTGGGTCAACAAGCAGAACCTGGACGGCACGTGGAAGGGCTGGCAGGCCATGGCGGGCGGCGTGCGCTTCTCGCATCTGCCGGCCGTGGCGCCGCGCGGCGAGGCCGCGGCGGTGGCCATGGCGCATGACGGGCGCTACTACTGGACGGCGCCCGCGGGCGTGGGCGCCGACTGGCATGCCTGGCGCCCCCTGCCGGCGCTGGCCGACGCCATGGGCAGCCCCGCCATCGCACGCGATGCCGCGGGCCGCTTCGTGGTGTACGCCATCGACAAGGCCGGCCACACCTACCGGACCGCGCAGCGCGCCACTGACCCCGATGCGGGCTGGGACGCCTGGCAGCGGCTGCCCGCGCCGGCGGCGGGCGGCGGCCTGGCCGCCATCAGCAACGCTCAGGGGCGGATAGAGCTCTATCTGCGCCAGCGGGATACGCGCCGTCTGCTGCGCATGATCGAAGAGCCCGAGGACCCGGCGCGCGCCAAGGACGCCGGCACGGGCAATGCCAATGGCACGCGATGGTCCGCGCCCACGGACCTGGGCATCGAGTACGTCGGCAAGCCCGCGATCGGTGCGGACGAGCGCGGCAATGTCGTCCTGTCGGTGCTCGAGCGCGCGGGCGGGCCCCTGTGGCTGATCGAACACGGGCTGCCGATGCGCCTGCAGGCCAGCGCCAATTCGCTGCCGGCCATGCGCTTCGTCGACGGCACGCTGTATCTCGTGGCGCGCAACGCCGGGCTGGCGCAGGACTATCAGGTGCTGGCGCGCCGCGGCGGCAAGTGGTCACCCGCCACCGCACTGGGGGCCTTGCCCGATGGCGGCGGCGGGCCGTTCGGCGGGGCCATACCGAAGGTCATCGCGACTTCGTCGGCCAACGCCCTCGATGCCCCCAATTGACAATCTTATGTTGTCAATGAAACGCAGATTATGCGTCTAGTTGGCACATCCGGACTTCTTTAAATTTCGTCTCACGCCACGGCAATCCGCCGCACGGCAGACGACACCAGGAGATCCGCATGAGCCACACCATCGACACCCACACCGCCCAGGCCGCCAAAGTCTGGTTCATCACCGGCGCGTCGCGCGGCCTCGGCCTCGAGATCGCGCAGGCCGCGCTGCAACGCGGCGACCACGTGGTCGCCACCGCGCGCAACCCCGCCGCCGTGGAAGCCGCGCTGGGCAGGCACGACAACCTGCTGGCGGTCGCGCTGGACGTGAATGCCGAGCACCAGGCGCACGCCGCCGCCGATGAGGCCATCCGCCGCTTCGGCCGCATAGACGTGCTGGTGAACAACGCGGGCTACGGCCTGCTGGGCGCGGTCGAGGAATCGAGCGCCAAGGAAGTCGCGGACCTGTTCGGCACCAACGTCTTCGGCCTGCTGAACGTGACGCGCGCGGTGCTGCCCCACATGCGCCGCGAGCGGCGCGGACTGGTGGTGAACATGTCGTCCATCGGCGGCTACTCGGCGTATCCGGGCTGGGGCGTCTACGGCGCCACCAAATTCGCGGTCGAAGGACTGACCGAGGCGCTGGCGCTCGAGCTGGCCCCGCTCGGCGTGCACGCCACGGTGGTCGAGCCCGGCTTTTTCCGCACAGACTTCCTGGATGCTTCCTCGCTGGTCAAGACCGCCGTCGAATACCCCGCGTATGCGGACACGGTGGGCGCGACGCGCAGCCGGATGGCCGACGTCAGCCATCGTCAACCGGGCGACCCACGGAAGCTGGCGCTCGCCATGCTGGCGCTTGCGGACAGCGACAGCCCGCCCGTGCGCCTGCCTCTGGGATCGGACACGATGGCCCGTATCGAGCAGAAGAACCGCCATGTGGAAGCGGAAATGGCGCAATGGCGAGGACTGGCGGTATCCACCGACTACGACGACGCCGCGCGGGCCGCCTGAGCCGCGCCTTCGACCGGCCGCAGGAACGGCATCTGATTACCGTCGCGTTTGCGCCACACTGTACGGCGCCCTAACGGGGGCGCCGCTTACCGTTTTGTCCGCCGCGATAGCGGTTTTGCAGCTGCTTTGGCGGCAGATGCCAGAAATTGACAATTAGAAATGATTGAAGCGATTAAGTTACTTTCAGTTTCGAGTAAGAGTTGTCAAACGGCGGCAATATTTCACTATGGAGACAACCACCAATAGCACCGCAATCGCCTTCCCGCCTGGATTCGCGCCGCAACTGTCCGCGGCGGAACCGGAATTGGTCCTGACCGACAAGATAGGCGAAGGCGGCAAGCGCGAATGCTGGCGGCATCCCGACAATCCATCGCTCTGTATCAAGGTGGCGAAAGCCAAACCTAAAGCGCACATGCAGAGCGTGCTCGAAAGCCATTATGCCGAGCATCTGTACAAGTGCGGGGTCATCAGCCCGCGTCTGCCGCGGGTGCATGGCTGGAAGAAAACGAACCGCGGCTGGGGCCTGGTGACGGACCTGATCCACGACGGAAGCGGCCTGCCCGCTTTGACCCTGAGACAGGCCCTGGAACAGCACCGCATCTCGATGGACGAGGCCAGGGAACTGCTCGACGAAGCCCTGACGTGGCTGGTGAAACACGGCGTCGTGTGGGTGGACGCCAGTGTCGACAACGTGGTGCTGATCCGGGCATCGCACTCGCGCCCCCAGTTGGCTTTCATCGATGGGCTGGGCGGAAAGCGCTTCAACGCCGAATACCGGGTGCGCTGCGCCCTGCGGTGGATCGAGAAATTCACCGCTCGCCAGAAGGCTGCCAAGCATCGAAGCAAATTGCTCGGCGCCCTGCTTGCCGGCGGGCCCGACGACATCAAGCTGCTGGCGGGCTGACAGCGCGGCACACAGTCGCGGCCCCGCTACCGCCCTCATTGGCCGATCCGCTCGATCACGAAATCGATGAAGCGCCGCGTGCGCTGCGGCATCTGCGTGCGCTGCGGGTAATAGATGTACAGGCCGATCCGTTCCGTCAGGTGCGTCTTCAGCAGGTGCACGAGCCGTCCTGAATCCACCAGCGGCCTGGCCACGAAGTCCGGGATCTGCCCGATGCCGGCGCCGCCCAGCACGGCGTCCAGCTCCGCCTCGATGTCGTTGGTGACGAAGCGGGGCAGCAGGTCGGTGCAGGTGACGTTGCCCTCGTTCACGTACTCCCAGGGCATGACCCGACCGGACGTGGCGTGGCGAAAGCCGGTGCAGCGGTGCCGCGCCAGGTCCGCCCATTTGCGCGGACGGCCGTGGCGCTGGATGTACTCCGGCGACGCGCATACCCATTGCTGGATGTCCAGCAGGCGGCGCGCCACCACGTTGCGATCCACGCCCGACCACATGCGGAATCCTACGTCCACGCGTTCCTGCACGCTGTCCGTCAGACGGTCCTCCAGTTCGAACTCGATGCGCAGTTCAGGATAGAGCGCCATGAAACGGGGCACCAGCGGCAGCACGAAATGACGGCCCACCGAACGCGGCGCCGTGACGCGCAAGGTGCCGCCCACTTCCTTCTTGCTGTCGCGCAGCTCGTCCACCGCCGTCCGGATGTTGGCCAGCGCGGGGCCGACCTGCGCAAGCAGTTGCGCCCCCTCTTCGGTAAGGTTGAGCGAGCGCGTGGTGCGATGAAGCAGCCGCACTCCCAGCTGCGCCTCGAGCTGGCGCACGGTCTTGCTGGTGGCTTGCGGGGCGACGCCCAGCGTCATGGCGGCCTTGCGGAAACTGCCCGTTTCCACGACCAGGGCCAGCGTGGCCAGCCCTCTCAGGTCATCCATCGTCGTTCTCTCGGTTGTGCGTGGCCCGCGTAGTTTGCCAATAAAAACACAACCGTGCGTCATGCGGGCCTGCGCCGCGGCGCAGGCGCCGGCGCAGATCCGCCCGCGACGACTCAACCGCCCGAAGACGTCACCCGCCACACGACGTTGCCCACGTCGTCGGCAATCAGCAGGGCGCCGTCCGCGCCCTGCGCCACGCCCACGGGCGCGCCGTACAGCTGCTTGTGGTCCTCGGACACGAAGCCCGTGACCACAGGCTCGACCTTGCCGACGGGCTTGCCGTTCTCGAACTTCACGAAGCCGACCTTGTAGCCGTTGAGCGGAGACCGGTTCCAGCTGCCGTGTTCGCCGATGAAGACGCCGCCACGGTATTGCTGCGGCAGGCTGTCGCCCTGGTAGAACACCATGCCCAGCGGCGCCACGTGCGAACTCAACGCATAGTCGGGCTTGATGGCCTTGGCGACCAGATCGGGCCGCGGCGGCGACACGCGCGGATCCACGTGCTGCCCGAAATAGCTGTAGGGCCAGCCATAGAAGCCGCCGTCCCGCACCGAGGTCAGGTAGTCGGGCACCAGGTCGGTACCGATCTCGTCGCGCTCGTTCACGATGGCCCACAGCGCGCCGGTCTGCGGCTCCCATCCCAGGCCGGTCGGATTGCGCAGGCCTGATGCGTATACGCGGCTGGCGCCCGAGGCCACGTCGACCTCGAGCACCGCCGCGCGGCGGTACTCGATCTCCATGCCGTTCTCGCCCACGTTGCTGTTCGAGCCCACGCCCACGTACAGCTTGCTGCCGTCCGGGCTGGCCAGCAAGGTCTTGGTCCAGTGGTGGTTGACCGTGTTGGGCAGGTCGGCCAGTTCGCGGCCCGGATCTGTGATGCGGGTCGTGCCCACCGTGAACGGATACGCCGTGATGTTGCCGGTATTGGCCACATACAGCGTGTCGCCGATCACCTCCACCCCGAACGGCGAGTCCAGCTTCTCGACCAGCACGTGCTTTTCCCATTCGCCGCTGCCGCCCTTCGGCCGCAGCAGCGTGATGCGGTTGCCGCCCTTGCCGCTCTTGCCCGAACGGTTCTTCACCAGCGAGGAGACCAGCTGCTTCGGCGTGGTGGTGGGCGCGGTGCCGGGACTGCTGGACTCGACCACCAGCACGTCGCCGTTGGACAGCGCGTATACCTGGCGCGGATGCTGCAGGCCGCCTGCGATCTTCTCGATCTTCAGGCCCGCGGCCACCTTCGGCATGGCGTCGCCCTGCCAGCGCACGCCCTCTGGCACCTGCATGGGCGGCAAGAGGAAGTTCTCGGCGCGCGGCAGCCGGGGATCGGGACCCATCTGCTCGGCGGGATCGAGCGCCTTGTTGTCGCCGCAGCCGGCCAGCACCAGCGCCAGCGCCAAGCCCGTGGCCTTCATGCAGAACGTCTTATCCATGGCGCAGCTCCTTGATGTCCGACTTGCTGAAAGCCAAGACGATGCGTGCCAGGCACAGCAGCGCCACCGTGGCAGCCGACAGCCAGACCCCCTGCGGAATCGCGGCATAGGCGTCGCGCGTATGCACGAAGGCATTCAGGATGCCGGCCACGATGGCCAGCAGGTTCAACCAGAAGTCCAGCTTCTCGGCGCCCGATACCCAGCGGCGGCCGACAATCCACACATGCACCAGGTTGATGAGCCGCGGAATGATGGCAAAGACCAGCGCTATGGACACCAGCCAGGCCGCGCCCTTCACCCACATCACCTGGGGAGAATTGGCGTAGATCACGTCGAAGATCAGCGCGGCCACGAACAGGCCGAACGCGATGGGATCGAGCAGGTCGAAGATGGCAGTGGCCAGCCTCGAGCGGCACTGCAGGGCATGGGATCTCATGGGCTTCCTCGCGCAGGTTCGATGGATGGCAGCGCAAGGTGCGACGGCGCTGCCTGGCCGGCAGCAATGCAACCGGCACGTAGAGGCATGTCCCACGCGCCCGGACGTGCCCGCTGTGCGGAGCCGGCGGAACGGCCCGCGTTGTGTCGCCCGTTCATTCTAGGTGCCGAAATGGTGCCGGAGCATCGCGCCTTGCATGCGCGCCACGCCAATTGGCATCAAAGTATTGCGCGCCGCGCTATGGCGCGGCGCGCGCGGCGCAACATCCCGTTGCCACGGCCTACGCTATGACGGGGCCTCGGGCTGGCCCGCAGTGGCCATCTCGGGCAGCTTCGCATCGTCGACCAGAAAGCGCGTCGACGCCGAGCCGTCGGCGTTGTGCTGCAGGATGTGCACGGGCCGCCCCTGCTCGTCCAGGAACACCTGGCCGATGCCCGCTCCGTTCCACACGCGCTCGCCGCTGCGGCGCCGGTCGGGCAGCCGCGGCTGGATCGCCAGGTGGCGGCGCTGCGTGAGCCAGTTCAGCGGCGAGCGCGGCGAGTACAGCCAGCGATTGAGCCGGTCCAGCCAGTCGAGCAGCCGGCGCGGAAACTCGTTCTTGATGCCGCTGCTGGTGATCTGCCAGATGTGCGGCGTGCTGTCGCGGTCGCGCACCTGTACGTCGTAGGCGAAGGAATAGTGCACGTCGCCGGACAGGATCACGTAATTGCCGGGCGTGCGCGAGTGCCGGAAAATATTCAGCATCACGCTGGCCGCGCCGCGATGTGCCATCCAGTTCTCGGCGTCCACGGTCAGCGCCTGCCCCGCCCAGGTGCTGATACGCTGCAGGATCTCGATCAGCTTCACCCCGAACATCGGCGCGGGCGACACGATTACCGCCGCCTTCTCGTCCAGCAGTTCCTGCTGCAGTTCGACCAGCGATTCCCAGTCCATCAGGCCGGACGGCCGGCTGGGCAGCCGCCGGCTGCGCCATCGGCGCGTGCGGGTGTCCAGCACGATGACGATGGGATCGGTACGCAGCAGGTAGCCCCATCGATGGAACGACAGCAGCCGGCCGATCAGCGCATCCTGGCGCGCGGCATCCAGCCGGCCGCGTGCGTCGGGCGCGGCGGTCAGCGCGGCCGTGCTGTCCAGCACCTCTCCGAATGCCTCGGGGCGATTGCCCCAGCCCTGGCACAGCATATAGGCCACCAGTGCGTTGCCGACGATGCGCCGCGAGAAAGGATGCTCGTAGGCGGTGGTCTCCCACTTCGCCGACAGGTTCCAGTCGTCGGTGATGTCGTGGTCGTCGAAGATCATCAGCGTCTGCACATGCGCCAGCAGCCGCGCGGCACGCGGCAGTTCCGCACGAAACCCGCTCAGGGCCGCGTTCTCCCGGCGCCATCGGCGCTCGTGGTCCGCATCGAGCGCGGGCATCGGCGGCTCGGGCAGCAGGCCCCACGGCACCGGAGACCAGACCAGCAGGTACATGGCCAGCACTTCGGCCAGCGTCACCAGGTGGTTGTGGGCGTTGGCCGTGGTGAATATGGGTTTGTCCACCCCGCCGAAGAAGCGCTCGCGCAGGGCCTCGTTGGACTTGAACGCCGGCAGCAGGTCCTCGCGGTGGTAGTAGCCGGCGGGATGCGCGTAAAGCGCGTCGCTGTCGTCCACGACAGCGCCCTCCAGGCATTCGCCGTACAGGCCCAGGCGCCGGATGAGCGCATGAATCGCGGCCAGCATGGGTCCGGCCACGTCGTCGGCGTAGACCTGGTCGCCGCACAGCATCAGCATCGCGGGCCGGCGCGCGGCCTCGTCGATATGGCCCGACAGCAAGACGTCCGCGCGCGCCAGGCCGTCGCGCGAGGCATGATGCGGCTTGCGGCACGAGCCGAACAGGATGTCGTCGGCGCGGCTGCGCAGCACCATGCTGGGCCGCTGCGCGCCGCCGTGCAGCAGATGCGGCGCCCACGCGGCCACGCCGCCCTGCGTGCCGTCCTCGAATGTGGCGATGAGGTCGTAGGCGATGACGACGTCGCGCGGCAGAGGCTCGTCCAGCGACACGTCGACCAGATGCAGATACGCGTGCTCGCCCACGCGTATCGCCCGGCAGCTATGGTCGTCCAGCGGAATGCGCCGCGCCCCCTCGCCGGCGGGCTCCAGCAGCAGGATAAGGCGCAACGGCGCGCTGCCCGCCAGCCACAACGCCAGGCGTTGCGGTTCCAGGCGGCGCAGGATGGGGCCGGCGAGTACCGGCGGAAGCGTGTCGGAGATGGTGGAAATCGAGGACATTACAACGACGTACGGGAGACCAGAGCAGTGTACCCGCCATGCGCCTCGCCCCCGTCGCCGTGCGCGTGTCGCAGCCGTTCAGGCCAGCCTTCCCTCCTGCACCGCATGGCAGGCCACCACGCCCGGACCGGCCTGCAAGGCCACCGGCACCTCGCGCCTGCACCGGTCATTGGCATGCGGACAGCGGGGATTGAAGGCGCATCCCGTGGGGGGATTCAGCGGGTTCGGCACCTCGCCCGCCACCGCGGTGCGCGGACGCCCCGTACCCTCCAGGTCCGGAATGGCGTCCAGCAGCATGCGCGTGTACGGATGGCGCGGATGCGCGAACAGCGCGTCGCGCGGCGCCACCTCCACGATGCGGCCCAGATACATCACGCCCACGCGGTCGGCCACATGGTGCACCACCGCCAGGTTGTGCGAGATGAACAGGTAGGTCAGGCCCAGCTCGCGCTGCAGCGACTTCATCAGGTTCAGCACCTGGGCCTGCACCGACACATCCAGCGCCGAGGTCGGCTCGTCGCACACCAGGAACTCGGGCCGCACGGCCAGCGCCCGCGCGATCGAGATGCGCTGGCGCTGCCCGCCCGAGAACTGGTGCGGATAACGGATCTGATCGGCGGGGTCCAGCCCGACCTGGGTCAATAGCTCCGCCACGCGGGCCTGCCGCTGCGCGGGGCTCATGTCGGTATGCGTCAGCATGGGCTCGGCGATGATGCGCCCGACGCGCCAGCGCGGATTGAGACTGGCGTACGGATCCTGGAAGATCATCTGCAGACGGCGGCGCAGACCGCGGCCCGAGCGGCCCTGCATGCGCTCGACGGGCTGTCCGTCGAACTCGATGGCGCCGCGCGTCAGGTCGTACAGGCCCACCAGCATGCGGGCCACGGTGGACTTGCCGCAGCCCGACTCGCCCACCAGCGCCAGCGTCTCGCCGCGCAGGATGTCGAACGACACGCCGTCCACGGCGCGCAGCACCTGCCTGGGCCTGCGCGCCAGCACCCGTTCCAGCCAGGGTTGCGACACGTCGAACCAGCGGGCCGCGTCGCGTACGGAAACCAGGGGGGCCGTCATGCCGCCACCTCCACATCATGCAACCAACAGGCCGCGCGGGAAGTGCCCGCCGGCATCAACTCAGGGCGCTCCTGCGTGCAGCGCGGCATGCGCCGGTTGCAGCGCGGATTGAAGGCACAGCCCGGCGGGATGGCGTTCAGGCGCGGCATGCTGCCGTCGATCTGCACCAGCCGCTCGGCCTGGCTCTTCATGGAGGGGATCGATCCCATCAGGCCCACGGTATAGGGATGGCTGGGACGGTGGATCACGTCGGCCACCGGCCCGATCTCGGCCAGCCGGCCGGCATACATCACCGCCACGCGGTCCGCGGTCTCGGCGATGACGCCCATGTCATGCGTGATCAGCATCACCGAGGCGCCCTGCTCTCGGCACAGCTTCTTCAGCAGCTCGATGATCTGCGCCTGGATCGAGACGTCCAGCGCGGTGGTGGGCTCGTCGGCCACCACCAGCCGCGGCTCGGCGGCCAGGGCCAGTGCGATCACCACGCGCTGCCGCATGCCGCCGGAGAACTGATACGGATAATGATCGATGCGCTCGCGCGCCGCGGGTATGCCCGTGGCGGCCAACAGTTCGATGGCGCGCGTGCGCGCCTGGCTCCAGGACATCGGCAGGTGCGTGACGATGGTCTCGGCAAGCTGCCGTCCCACGGTGTACAGCGGGTTGAGCGAGGTCAGCGGGTCCTGGAACACGGCGCCGATCTCGCGGCCGCGCACGCGGCGCATCTGCTCGTCGCCCAGGTTGTCGATGCGGCGTCCCGACAGCAGGATCTGGCCGCCGCTGATGCGCCCCGGCGGCTCGAGCAGGCCGATGATGGCCGCGCCGGTAAGCGACTTGCCCGCGCCGGACTCGCCCACCACGCCCAGGACCTCGCCCGGCGCGATGGAGAACGACACGTCGTCCAGCGCCTTCAGCACGCCATGGCGGGTGGGAAACTCGACCGAGAGGTTCTTCACTTCAAGCAGTTCACTCATGGTCGCCTCAGTTCAGTCGCGGGTTCAGCGCATCGCGCAGCCAGTCGCCCAGCAGGTTGACCGACAGCACCAGCAGCACCAGCGCCGCGCCCGGGAAGATGGTGATCCACCATTCCCCCGAGAACAGGAAATCGTTGCCGATGCGGATCAGCGTGCCCAGCGACGGCGCCGTGGGCGGCACGCCCACGCCCAGGAACGACAGCGTGGCTTCGGTGATGATGGCCGTGGCCAGGTGCACCGTGGCCAGCACCAGCACCGGGCCCATGACGTTGGGCAGGACGTGGCGGAACATGATCACGGGCGACGCCACCCCGATCACGCGGGCCGCCTGCACGTACTCGCGGTTCTTCTCCACCAGCGTCGAACCGCGGACGGTGCGCGCATACTGCGGCCAGCCCGCCAGCGCGATGGCGCCGATCAGCACCGGGAAGGCGATCACCTCGTGCAGCTCGCGCGGCACGGCGGCGCGCGCCACGCCATCGATGAGCAGCGCGATCAGGATGGCCGGGAACGACAGCTGCACGTCGGCCACGCGCATGATGAAGGCGTCCAGACGCCCGCCCACATAGCCCGACAGCAGGCCGAGCGCGATGCCGATGAGCATCGACAGCACCACCGAGGCCAGGCCGATCAGCAGCGACACGCGCATGCCGTACAGCAGCGCCGAATACAGGTCGCGCCCCTGGCTGTCGGTGCCCAGCAGATACTTCGAGATGCCGTTGTCCTCCCACACGGGCGGCAGCAGCGCGTCCAGCAGCTCCACGGACGCCAGGTCGAAGGGGTTGTGCGGGGCCACCCACCCGGCCCCGAAGGAGCCGACCAGCAGCAACAGCAGGATGACGGTGGACACGATGGCCACCGGCGCGTGCCGCCATGACCAACAGAGATCGCTGTTCCACCAGCGTTTCAGCAACACGCGCATCAGTGGCCTCCCCTGGCACGGCCGAGTCCGGCGCGCAGGCGCGGATCGACGACGAAATACAACAGGTCCACCGCCAGGTTGATCACCACGAACACCAATGCGATCAGGCACAGGTACGCCGCCATGACGGGGATGTCGGCGAACTGCACGGCCTGGATGAACAGCAGCCCCAGGCCCGGCCACTGGAACACCGTTTCGGTGACGATGGCGAAGGCGATGATGCCGCCCAGCTGCAGCCCCGTGATGGTGATGACCGGCACCATCGTGTTCTTCAGCGCATGGCCGAAGTGGATGGCGCGGCGCCGGATGCCGCGCGCCCGCGCGAACTTGATGTAGTCGGTGCGCAGCACCTCCAGCATCTCGGATCGCACCAGCCGCAGGATCAGCGTCATCTGGAACAGCGACAGCGTGATCGCGGGCAGTATCAGGTGTCGCCACCCCGTGGGCGTGAGCAGCCCGGTGGTCCACCAGCCCAGCGCCACGGTATCGCCGCGGCCATAGCTGGGCAGCCAGCCCAGCTGCACGGAAAACACCAGAATGAGCAGTATGCCGATGAGGAATGTGGGCAGCGACACGCCCAGCAGCGAGCCGGCCAGCACGAGCTGCGCCAGCAGGCCGTGCCGGCGCAGCGCGGTATACACGCCCAGCGGCAGGCCCACCACCAGCGCCAACAGCGCGGCGGCGAAAGACAGTTCCAGCGTGGCGGGCAGGCGGCTGCGGATCAGGCTGGAGACGGGCTCGCTCTGCCGCAGCGAGATGCCGAACTCGCCCTGCACGGCATTGCCGACGAAACGGGCGAACTGCACCGGCGGCGGATCGTCCAGGCCCAGCCTGTGGCGCAGTTCGGTGCGGTCGGCGTCCGTGGCGTCCTGGCCCAGCATGATCGAGACCGGGTCGCCGACGTACTGGAACAGCACGAACGCCAGCAGCGCGACGGTGAGCATGACCGCGCCGGCCTGCAACAGGCGGCGAAGAATGAATGCGAGCATGGGGTGTCGAAGCGGAGTGCAGCGGCGCCTTTCGACGCCGCCGCGGGGAAAGGAACGAACCAGGATCAGTCGATCTTGACCCAGTCGGCGACCAGGCGGTTGTCCGCGCGGTGGGTCACGCTGACGTTCTTGCGCATGGCCCACGGGATGACCTGGTCGTGCAGCGGGATGTGGCCGAATTCCTTGGCGTGGATCTCCAGTGCCTTGTGGATGTCGGCGTCGCGCTTGGCCTCGTCGGTCTCGGTCTTGACGCGATCGATGATGGCGTCGACTTCCTTGTTGCTGTAGTCGCCCAGGTTGTACATGCCGTCTGCGCCCTCGCCCTTGGTACGGATGAGGTTCTGCAGCGTGTACATGGCGTCGAACGTGGGCACGCCCCAGCCGAACAGGAACACGCTGGTGTCGCGGTTCTGCACCTTGGGGAAGTACGTGGCGCGCGGCATGGCGTTCAGCGAAGCCTTCACGCCCACCTTGGCCCACATGCCCACCACGGCCTGGCAGATGGCCTCGTCGTTGATGTACCGGTTGTTGGGACAGTCCAGCGTGAAGCTCAGCGAGTTTTCATAGCCGGCCTCTTTCAGCAGGGCGCGGGCCCTCTGGATGTCGTACGGCACGCGCTTGTGCAGGGTTTCGGTCCAGCCGTGCACCTGGGGCGCGATCATCGTGCCCGTGGGGGCCGACAGGCCGCGCATCACGGCGCGCTTGATCGCCTCGACGTCGATGGCGCGGTACAGGGCCTCGCGCACGCGCACGTCCTGGAAGGGATTCTTGCCCTTGACGCTGGAGTACAGCAGTTCGGGACGCTTCTGGTCGTAGCCGATGTAAATGGTGCGGTACTCGTTGCCCTCGACCACCTTGGCCTCGCGGCGCAGGCGGTCCAGGTCCTGGGCCGCCGGGTCCAGCACGAAATCGATCTCGCCGGACAGCAGCGCCGCGGTGCGCGTGGCGTTCTGCTTGATGGGCGTGAAAATCACCTCGGTGACGTTGCCGACCTTGTCCTTCTTGTTCCACCAGCCCGCATGCTCTACGAATACCGTGCGCACGTCGACCTCGCGGGTTTTCAGCATGTACGGACCGGTGCCGTTGGTATTGCGCGCGGCGTAGGTTTCTTCTTTATTGACGAAATCCTGCGGCTTGGTGACGTTGTGCTTTTCGGACCAGGCCTTGTTCATGATGAACACGTTGGGCAGCTGGCGCAGCAGCACCGGATTGGGCGCGGTGGTTTCGATTTCCACGGTGAAATCGTCGACTTTGCGCGCTTCCTTGATGCCGGTGGTATAGGCCTTGTAATTCGAGGTGGGCGCCATGGCGCGGTGCACCGAAAACACCACGTCGTCAGCGGTGAATGGCGCGCCGTCGTGGAATTTCACCCCTTGGCGCAGGGTGAATCGGTACAAGGTCGGAGAAACCTGCTGCCACTGCGTGGCCAGCCGCGGCACCACCTTGAACGACGCGTCATAATCCACCAGGGGCTCATAGATATAGCTATTGGCCGCGATGGTCATGCCCTCGTTCTGCGAGTGCGGATCCATGGTGAGAATATCGCCCTGGGCGGCCCAGCGGAACGGCTTGGCGTGTCCGATGGTGGGGACGGCCACTGCGGCGGCGATCGCGATAGCAATCAAGGTGCGGCGCATAAGTTACTCCTGACTAGGGTCTGAATGAGACCCCGCGGATATTGCCCATGCGCGGCAAGGCCGTCAATTAGGGGTTTGCTCCCATACGGAGCCTAATTAACTTATTTGATTTTTAATTAGGGTCCGATAAGGACGTTCCGTTACAGGCGATTATTTCAGGGCGCGCGGGCATCCGGCGCGCGGCGATTTTCATACTTCCTCCCGCGCGCCCGTGTCCGCCCCCGGGTCACCGCGTCGCGCTCAACGCCTCGTCGCGGGTCATCAGCGTCGCGTACTTCTGGCCCATGTCGAACAGGTTGGCGTCATGCGGGGCGATGGCCCGGTCGCCCACGCAATCGGTCACTACCAGGGGCCGGAAACCATACTGCATGGCATCCACCACGCTGGCCCGCACGCAGCCGCTGGTGACCGCGCCGGCCACCAGCAGGGTCTGCACGCCGTGGAACGACAGCCACGCCGCCAAACCGGTGCCGAAGAAGGCCGACGGCACCGTCTTGCGCACCACCAGCTCGCCCGCGGCGGGCGTCAGTTCGTCGACGATGGCGCTGTTGCGCGCATGCTCTTTCAGACCCAGCATGCCCGGCACCTTCAACGAAAACACATTCGCGTCGGCGTCGTCATCGGCATACACGATGCGCGTGTGCGCCACGGGCCACCTGCGCTCGCGCGCCGCCTGCAGCAGGCCCACGGTGTTGTCGATGCCAGGCCGGATGTTGCCGCCGCCGAACACCGCCGGGTCGGCGAAGCCATTGACGAAATCCACGATCAGCAGCCCATAGGGCGCCTTGGGGGCCATGGCCGTGCCGAAGCTCTGGCGCCGATAGACGTCTGCATCGGATTCGCGAACCGCGTCATTCATTGTTTTTCTCCAGCTTTGGGCGGGAACAGCACCTTGCCGTCCTGCACCATGATTTCGTCGTCCAGGCGCACCGTGCAGCGGCGCAGGGGAATGTCGATGTGGCATGCCGTGGTGCGGCTGCCGCCGGCCTCGTTGTTGGGGCCTAGCGAAAACAGGAAGTTGCCCTCGTAGGCGCGCGCGTCCATGCCGATGGTGGCCTCGCGGTCGTACAGCGACAGCGTGCTCCAGTGCGCGCGAGGCTGCAGCCCCCAGCCGATGTGCGAGATCGCATAGCCCTCGGGATCGTCGAACGAGGCCATGTACTCGCTGAGCAGCTCCGCGTCGACGCCGCCTTCGATGCCCGTGGCGTAGCCGCCCTTCACGGTCAGCCGGATCGGCTCGTTCACATAGCACTTCTGCGGCAGCAGGATGTCGCCGCGGTCGATGACGATCGTGCCCTCCGCGCTGCCCTCGTTCGGCCACGTCAGTGCGAAGCCGCTGGGCCAATGGTCCCAGCGCCCCGGCTCGTCCACATACCCGTACTCGCTGATGGCCGGGAACTCGCCCAGCGCGAAGCGCACGTCCGTGCCGCCTGGCGAGGTGACGCGCATCGTCCTGGCTGCCTCGATGCGGGCGGACGCCGCCTTCACGCGTTCGCGGTCGGCAGGCGTCGGCACCATGCGCGCCAGCACCTCGGGCGGCTCGACCGCCAGCAGGATCTTGGTGCCGCCGGCCAGTATCTCGTGCTGCTCGGGCGAGAACAGCAGGGTCATCAGGTCCAGCACCAGGTCGCTGGCCTTCAGCGCCGCGATGGCGGCCTGGTTGCCGGTAAGCGGGATGGTGCCCAGATACGCGAGCGTGTCGCGGCTGAGCGCCTTCTCGCCGTTGACCGGCGGCAGGTCCAGGCGGTTGACGATGGCGCCCAGCGACTGCGTCGCGATCAGCGCGGTGGACAGGGTCTGCGGATGCGTGGTGGCGCCCGTCAGGATGGTCACCGTCTGTCCCGCCTGCAGGCGGGACAGCGTCAGCACCTCCTTCCAGGCTTCGATCATTGCGTGGTCACTGACTGGCATGGTGTCACCTCAGGACTGGTTGGGGCCCGGCAGGGCCGTGCCGAGGAACGTGCCGAAGGCGGCATAGAAGCCCTCTTCGTTGTCCCACGGAATCATGTGGCCGGCATCGGGCACGCGATGATGCGCGAGCCCGGGGACCAGCGTGGAAATTTCCGCCACGTCCTCGTCGCGCACCACGTCGCCGCGCTCAGCGGTGATCAGCATGGCGCGCGCCTTCAGGCGCGGCAGGTCGGCATGCACGTCGTCCATGTGAAAGCCGTCGAAGCTTGCCAGGATGGCGCGCTCGTCGCAGGTGTGCAGCCACTGGGCGCGCAGCTGGCGCTGCTCCTCGGTCCAGGTGGGGCAATACGCCAGCATGTCCTCGGCGCTCATGCCGGCGCGGGCCTGCGCCATCGAGCCCACGTACCAGGGCAGCTTGGCCGGATAGGGGCGGCGGCCGGGACCGGAGACCGGCGGATCGACCATGACCAGCGTGGCCAGCGCCGCTGGCTGGCTGCGCGCCGCCCGAATGCCGATGCGCGCGCCCATCGAGTGCCCGACCACGCTGTAGCGCTCGAAGCCGAGCGCCTGGGCGAAGGCCAGCAGGTCGGCCGCCTGCGCGTCCAGGCCGTAGTCCAGCGAGGCGTCGGCCTGCGACAGGCCGCGGCCGCGCACGTCCAGCACATAGGTATCGAACACCTGGCCGAAGCGCTCGGCCACGAAGCCCCAGGTGACGGCCGGGCTGGTAATGCCCGGCACGATGATGACGGGATCGCGCCCCGGCTTCGCGCCGCCATAGCGCAGGTAGTGCTGGCGGATGCCGTTGGCGTGGACCTGCGCGCCGTACTGATAGGTGCTCATGACCCGCTCCTCGTCTCAGTAGGCGCCCGACAGCAGGGCGCCGGCGCCGGGCACCACCGGCTCGAGATCCAGGGCCTTGAGCATGGCGTAGGTGGTGGCCACGGCCGCGGTGACGACGGGCTTGCCGGTCAGCGCCTCGACCTTGGCGATGGCGGGCAGCGACGGCATCTGCACGCAGGCCGACAGCACGATCACGTCGGCGTCCTGGTACTTCAGGCCCTGCACGATCTCCGGCAGGCGCGCGGCGTCGTGGCGGCCCACGTCCAGGTTGTCGGGGATCTCGAGCGCGCGATAGTCCGTCACCTCGTAGCCTTCGTTGGCGATGTAGCTCACCACCAGCTCGGTCAGCGGCTTCATGTAGGGCGCCACCACGGCGATCTTCTTCGCCTTCATCACTTTCAGCGCATCGACCAGCGCGCCGGCGCTGGTGATGACGGGCGCGCTGGCGCCGTTGGCCGCGGTGTGGCCCGACAGCCGTTCCTGCGAGACACGGTGATAGCCGTGGCCCATCGCCATGATGGCCACCAGGCACGCATAGCCCAGCACGTCCACGCGCGCATCCGACAGTTCGACGGCGCAGCGGTCGGATTCGGCGTCCATGGCGGCCAGTTCTTCCTTCACCACCTTCTTCATGCGCATGCGGCTGGAGTGGAAGGTGAAGCGCTCGGGACGGATCTGCTGGCGTGCCAGCAGCATGGCGGGAATTTCCGTCTCCATCGTGGTGTTCGAACTCGGCACGATCTGGCCGATGCGGTAGGTTCGGGTCATGGATGCTCCTTGCGTAGGGCGGTCGTGGGTCAGACGGTCACAGCTTGAAGAGTCGTTCGGCGTTGCCGTGGCACACCAGGGCGCGGGTGGCCTCGTCCAGCGGCGCGGTCTCGATGAACTCGGCCGCGATGGCGCTGGACTCGTACGGATAGTCCACCGAGAACATCACCGCCTCGGCGCCCATCTCCGCGATGGCGCCCACCAGCGTGGGATGCGAGCAGACGCCGGACGTGGTGATCAGGATGTTCGAGCCCAGGTAGGCCGAAGGCGGGCGCTGCAGCGTGACGCCATGCGGATAGACGGCGAAGCGGCTGTCGAAGCGCCAGCGCTGGAACGGCAGGCCCTCGCCCATGTGGCCCAGGATCAGCCGCACGCCGGGAAAGCGGTCGAACACGCCGCCGAACAGCAGACGCAACGCATGGGTCGCGGTTTCGACGCCCCAGCCCCAGGTGGCCCGTTCGATCACCGGATAGCCGGCGTAGGCCTGCGGCATCACATAGGCGTCGGCGGGATGCAGGTAGATCGGCGCCTCCAGCGCCTGCACGCGCTCCCAGAACGCGTCGTACTCGCGGCCGTCGTAATAGGTGCCGTTCGTGTGGCCGTTGATCAGCGCGCCCTTGAAGCCATGGTCGCGCACCGTGCGCTCCAGCTCGTCGGCCGCCACCTTGGGATCGTGCATGGGCAGCACGGCGAAGCCGCCGTAGCGCTGTGGGCGCCGCGCCACGCGCTCGGCCAGGAAATCGTTGTTCTGCCGAGCCCGCTGCAGTGCCACGGCGGGGTCCCGCTCGGCCTGCACGCCTGGCCCGGTCTGCGACAGGATGACGTAGTCGATGCCGTTCTCGTCCATGTCCTGCAGGCGCAGCTCATCGAAGTCATTCAAGCGCCGGCCCAGCTCCGCCAGCGATTCGGCGTCGATGTGCTGGGCAAAGACCTTGGAATACTCCTGGAAACCCGGAGCGGTGTAGTGCTCTTCAAATGCAATCTTGCGCATGGCTTTACCACCTGTAGATTCGAAATTTTCATCAGTATACTGACTATATAAGGCACACCGAGGGCCGGTCGTGCCGCGCCGGAAGGCGGCGCCAGCCGCTTCCCGTCGCGTATCGATAGCCCCGTTCCCTGCTCAATTCCCGAATGGGTTGCTCGGTTCCCCGCCATAGTTGCTGTCGAACCCTCCTCCCTGCATCTCGATGCGTACGTTCGACGTATCCACCGGCTTGGCATCGTCCTTGTAATGCGTCACCAGCGACGGAAAGCACAGCACGATGATCACCAGCAGCAGCTGGATGCCGATGAACGGTATCGAACCCCAGTAGATCTGTCCGGTGGTCACCTTCGGTATCACCGCCCCGGTCACCCGGTCGCGGTAATCGTCGCGCGGCGCGACCGAGCGCAGGTAGAACAACGCCAGGCCGAAAGGCGGGTGCATGAACGAGGTCTGCATGTTCAGCGCCAGCAGCACGCCGAACCAGATCAGGTCGATGCCCAGCTTGTCGGCGACGGGCCCCAGCAGCGGCACCACGATGAACGCCAGCTCGAAGAAATCCAGGAAGAAGGCCGCCACGAAGACGAACACCATCACGAAGATCAGGAAACCCGTCTCACCGCCCGGCACGGACACCAGCAGGTGCTCGACCCACAGGTCGCCGTTCACCGCGCGGAAGGTCAGGCCGAACACCGTGGAGCCGATCAGGATGAACAGCGCGAAGCAGGTCAGGCGCGTGCTGGAATCCATGGCCTGCTTCAGCAGCGGCAGCGTCAACCGGCGCTTGGCCATGGCCATGATCAGTGCCCCCACGGCGCCCATGGCCCCGCCTTCGGTCGGCGTGGCCAGGCCGATGAAGATCGTGCCCAGCACCAGGAAGATCAGCGCCAGCGGCGGGATCAGCGCGAAGGTCACGCGCTCGGCGATTTTCGACAGCCATCCCAGGCGCAGGACGCGATTGAGCGAGGCCAGCGTGAAGGCCACGACGCCCCAGCAGAGGATGGACACCACCGCGGTCTCGTCCACCGGCGCTCCGGGATCGATCAGATTGACCGTCAGGAGATACGCCGCCGCGCACGAAATCAGCATCAGCACCAGCAGCGAACGCGTGCCCTGGCTGCCATTGGCCTCGCGGAACTCGCGCGCGCTGGCCGGCATGGCCGGACCGGTGGCGGGCCGCATCCACGTCAGGATCAACACGTAGGCCAGGTACAGCCCGATCATCAGGAGCCCGGGCAGGATGGCGCCGCGATAGATATCCCCCACGGAGCGGCCCAGCTGGTCGGCCAGGATGATGAGGGTCAGCGACGGCGGAATGATCTGCGACAAGGTGCCCGACGCCGCGATGACGCCGGTGGCCAGCTTGCGGTCGTACCCGTAACGCAGCATGATGGGCAGCGAGATGAGCCCCATCGAGATGATGGACGCCGACACCACGCCCGTGGTGGCCGACAGCACCGCGCCCACGGCAACCACGGCGACGGCCAGGCCGCCGCGCACCGACCCGAACAGCTGACCCACGGTTTCCAGCAGTTCTTCGGCCATCCCGGAACGTTCGAGGATCAGCCCCATGAAGGTGAAGAACGGCAGCGCCAGCAGCGTGTCGTTGGACACCACGCCGAAGACCCGCTGAGGCAGCGCCTGGAGCAGCGCGGGCGAGAGCAGCCCCAGTTCCATCCCGATCAAGCCGAAGAAGATGCCGTTGGCCATCAGCGCGAAGGCGACGGGAAACCCCGTCAGCAACAGCACGATCAACGTGGCGAACATGATCGGCGCCATGTTGGCGATGAGAAAATCCATGTCAATGCACCTTCTTGTTCTGGGCGTCGACTTGCCCGGCGCGCCCGCCCGCGTCCGTCGACGCGGCGGGAACGCCGCTTTCCTTCAGCCGCTGCGCGATCTCGTCGGCCAGCGCCTGCTCGTCGGGCGTCGCCTCGCGCTGCCGCGGATCCCGGCAGACGCCGCGCAGGAAGCCGATGCACTTGATCAGGTGCGACAGCGCCGCGGCGATCAGCAGCATGAAGCCCACCGGCACCAGCAGCTTGGCGGGCCAGCGGATCAGGCCGCCCGAGTTCGATGACATCTCGCCGCTGGCGTACGACTCCCAGAACATGGGCCACGCCAGCCACATGATGATTCCGCAGCCGGGCAGCAGGAAGAACAGAATGCCGAAGATCTCCATGCGGACCTGGGCACGCAGCGAGAACCGCTGCGCGATGATGTCCACGCGCACGTGATCGTTGCGCAGCAGCGAATAACCCGCGGTCAGCAGGAACAGCGCGCCGAACATGTACCACTGGATCTCCAGCCAGGCATTGGAGCTGGCATGGAAGAACTTCCGCCCGAAGGCGTTGGCCGTGCTGATCAGCACCATGGCCAGGATGAGCCAGGCCACGACACGCCCGACGAGGGCGTTCAGTGCATCGATCGCACGAGATAACTGGAGCAGGGCTTGCATTGCAGTCTCAGATCATTGAAGAAACATGAACAGGGAGGTCGTGGGCGGGTTCAATGAGGCGCGCGCCAGGGCATGGCGCGGCGTTCCACCCATACCAGGGCGCCGTACAGCGCCAGGCCCAGGGCGGCCAGCACGAACAGCGCCGCGAATACGCGTACGGTGTCGAAGGTGCCCTGCGCGCTCATGATCACGTAGCCCAGGCCGCGCTGCGACGACACGAACTCGCCCACGATCGCGCCTACCAGGGCAAGCGAAATGGCCACCTTCATGCCTGCCACGAGCGACGGCAGCGCGGCCGGCAGGCGCACCTTCAGGAAGAACTGCAGCCACGAACCGCGCAGCACGCGGCCCAGGTCCTGCACGTCCGGCGGAACCGAACGCAAACCGTGGACCGCGTCGACGATGATCGCGAAGACGGCGATGAGGAAAGCGATAGCCACCTTGGGCTCCGCGCCGGTCCCCATCCAGATAACGAACAGGGGCGCCACCGCGACCTTGGGCACGCTGTTCAGCGCCACGATCAGCGGATAGCCGAAGCGCGCGAACGCCCGCGATCCGACCAAGAGCAGCGCGATGGCCACTCCGCCCACCACCGACAGCACGAATCCGCACAGCGTGGTGAATAGCGTGTAGAGCGCGTGGTCGGCGTACCAGCGCCAATCCTGCGCCAGGTCGCGGATCACCGCCGAGGGCAAGGGCAGCATGATGGCGCGCACGTCCAGCACGCGGGCCGACGCTTCCCAGGCCAGCAGCGCCAGCACGATGGAGATGGCGCCGGCCCCGACCGGACCGCCGCACCATGCCTTAAAACGCGTTGCCGCCGTCATCGCGCCACCTCCTGCTCCTGGAACAGCCCCATCTCCTGGAACAGGCCTCGCAGGTGCGAGACATACGCGCCGAAGGCCGGCGTCTCGCGGATGGACAGTGGCCGCGGGCGCGGCAGGTCGATGGTAACGATCTCCCGCACCGTGCCGGGCCGGGGCGAAAACACCATGACCTCGTCGCCCAGGAACACCGCCTCTGCGATGCCGTGCGTGACGAACAGCACCGTGTTGCGTGTGCCCATCCAGATGCGCTGCAGCTCGGCATTCATCTGGTCGCGCGTCATGGCGTCCAGCGCGCCAAAGGGTTCGTCCATCAGCAGCAGGCGGGGATCGTCCACCAGCGCCCTGCAGATGGCCGCGCGCTGGCGCATGCCGCCGGACAGCTCGCGCGGATAGCAATCCGCGAAGGCCGAAAGCCCCGTCATCCCGAGCAGGGCATCCACCTTGGCCTGGTAGTCCGGCCGCTTCTTGCCGGCGAACTCCACCGGCAGCAGGATGTTGTCCCGGATCGAGCGCCACTCCAGCAGCGCGTCGCGCTGGAAGACGAAGCCGATTCCGGGCGGCGTGCCGGCAACGGGCTGGCCATAGACGTCAAGGCTGCCTTCGCTGATGGCCTCCAGTCCCGCCACGCAGCGCAGGAAGGTGCTCTTGCCGCAACCGCTGGGGCCCAGCAGGCTGACGAAGCGGCCGGCGGGCACCTGCACGTTCACGCCGGACAGCGCCTGCACGCCTCTTTCACCGGCATAGCGCTTGCCCGCCCCGCGGGCGGCGATGGCCATTGCAGTCATTTCGCGTCCTGGTAGGGCTGGCGCAGCGCGACGCCGCTTTCCACGTAGTAGTCGGCGGCCGGACGCTCCGCGGAGACCAGGCCCACCGAGGACAGCGTCTGCACCGCCTGCGTCCAGTCCTGGGCCGCGGGCGGCCCGATGCGCACGCCGTCCAGCGGGCCGAAGTAATCTCGCAGCGCATCGATCTGGCCGCGCAGCACCTTGGCGTCGAGCCGGGCCTGCGGCCGCGCCGCCAGGATGGCCGCCACGGCTTCGTCCTGGTGTCCCGCGTAGATGTATTCCCAGGCAGCCGCCACCACGCCGGCGAAGCGCCCCAGCACCTCGCCGCGCTGCGCCAGCCGCGCCTCGCTGGCGAACAGCCCGAAGCCCGGCATGTGCAGCCCGTAATCGGCGAAGCGCACCGCCCGCGAGGCGCGCGTCTGCGACACCACCGGCAGGAAGAAGGGAATCGTGGAGAACGCGGCATCGGCGCGGCCGATGGCATAGGTGCTGGCCTTGCCGGCGGCGTCCACGTTGATCAGCGTCAGCGCGTCGCGGCGCAGTCCGCCGCGCGCCAGGAAAGCGTCGATGAAGGGGGCCTCGAGCGAGCCCGCGGTATAGGCCACCCGCTTGCCCTTGAGGCCCGCCGGACCGTCTATGCCCGAATCGGCCGGCACCAGCACGCCGATGTCGCCCTGCCGGGCAAACACCGCCAGTGCCTTGACGGGCAGCCCCTTGTCGCGCGCCACCATCATGGAAGCCAGCGCCGCATGGCCCACGTCGAAGCTGTCGCCGTTGCCGACGATCTGCACGGTAGTGACCGATCCGTTGCCGTCTTCCAGGCTGACGTCCAGGCCGGCCTGCTTGAACCAGCCCTTCTGGGCGGCCAGGTGAAACGGCGCATGCACGCCCCACGGCGTCCAATCCAGCCTTACGCGCACCGGCTCAGCGGACTGCGCGACGCCGGATGCCAGCACGCCGCAGGCGACGGCCAGGAACAGCAAGTGCTTGAGTAAGCGCGGCATGATGCCTCCCAACGAAAACGGGATACGAAAAAGAGTGAAAGCGCGTGGGACCTGACGGGACTGGCTATTGCCGCCGTCGCTGGAACAGGCGCAGGATGCGGTCCTTCAGCACGCCGAAGAACAGCGCGACGGGATTGATGGCTGCCGCGGGAGCGTCATCGGCCGCCCCCGGGTTCTGCATGCGCCGCGTCACGTTGCGGCCGAACTCGGCGATCATGCGGCGCACGAAGTCCTGCACCAGGCCCGAACGCGAGAACTGCGCCAGCGGACCCTGCAGGGAATAATCCATGTCGATCTGCACCCTCGTGCCCTGGCCTTCGGCGTGCAGCCGGTAGCCGATGTCGCCCTGGGCGCGCGACTGGCTGACGGTGTCGCGGCCCGAGCCGTGCAGCACCGCCGCCATGCTGGCGTCGTCGCGTTCGAGCCGGGCGGCCCCTTCGAAGGCCGCCTGCATCGGACCGAACTTGATGCCGATGCGGCCTTGCACCTCGTCACCGTGCTGCGATGTGATCCGGGCGCCCGGCAGGCAGCCCGCCACGGCGGGCAGATCCACCATGAAGGCCCACACCTGTGCGGGCGGGAACGGCAGGCTGAACTCGCCATCGATATGCTGTCCCTTGCCCTTGCCTTCCGTCCTGGCGCCGGCCGGCTTGGCGGCCGGAACTGGAGCGGCGATGGCGTCCTCGTCCTCGCGCGGCGTGAACGCCTGCATGGGCCTGCCATCCAGCACCGGCAAAGGCTGTGGCCGGGGCAGCGCGGCACGCAGCGCGTCCACCGCGGGGTCCGGCTGCTCTTTCAGCGCCTGCAGCACGGAACGCACCGCCGCCACGATGCCCATGTAGCCGGTGCAGCGACAGATGTTGCCCGACAGCTCGATGCGGATGCGCTTCTCGTCGGCATCGGGCAGGCGCAGCACGATGTCGCGCGCGGTGGCCAGCATGCCGGGCGTGCAGAAGCCGCATTGCAAGGCATGATGGGCCGTGAAGGCCGCGCGCAGGCGCCGCATGACGGGATCGTCGTCGTAGCCCTCCACGGTGCGCACGTCGCGCGACTCGCAGGCCACGGCGTAGGTGATGCACGAGCGGACCGGGCGTCCGTCCACCAGCACCGTGCACGCGCCGCACACGCCGTGCTCGCACCCCAGGTGCGTGCCCGTCAGCCGGGCCTCGTCGCGCAGGTAGTCGCCCAGGTGCATGCGCGCGGGAACCTCGCGGCACACCGCCTCGCCATTGACTTTCATCGAAACCAGACTCATGGCTTATGCCTCGCTCGTACCGCGCTGCGGTATGGGGTCCATCAGGTTGGCGGCAGTGCCCAGCGCCTGCGCCAGGCAGCGCGCCACCGCCGTTTCGTACAGGCGGCGTTCCACCTCGTCCTTGTCGGGCAGGGCCTGCGCGACGGCGTCGCGCACCGCCGCCGTCGTCACCGCCGCCGCGCCCCGCGCCGCGCACGCATGCGCCAGCGCGGTCAGCGAACGCGGCGTGGCGTCCACGGCGCCCAGCACGATGCGGGCCGTGCGGCTGGCGGGATCGAACCAGGCCACACAGCTGGCCTCGGCGAATTCGCCCGTCTTGCGGCAGAACTTGTAATAGCCGAAGCGCGATTCTGCGTTGAACGCGGGCACGTCGACGGCCACGATCAGCTCGCCCTCTTGCAACGAGGTCGTATAGGCGCCCGCCATGAAGCGCTGCACGGTCTCGTGGCGCACGGCGCCCTTCTCTCCGGCGATCTCCAGCCGCGCGCCCAGGCCCGCGCACACCACCACCCAGTCCGCGGCCGGATCGGCGTGCGCCAGGCTGCCGCCTATCGTGCCGCGGTTGCGCACGGCGCGATAGGCGATGCGGCCCGCCACGCCCTGCATGGGATGGCCCTTCAGCATCTCGTGCACGCCGTCCTCGATCTCGGCGTGCGTCACCGCGGCGCCCACGCGCACGCGGTCACCACGGCGCTCGACCGTGCGCAGTTCGCCGATGCGGGACACATCCACTACGGCCGGCGGACGCGCCAGGCGCAGATTGAGCATGGGGCCCAGGGACTGGCTGCCCGACATGGGCTTGGCCGGCGCCTGCGGGTTCTGCAAACTCTTCAACGCGTCAGCCAGGCTGGCCGGACAGGAGTATTCGAAGCGGGCGGCTTTCACAGGCGATCCTCCGCCAGTTCACGCACGGGCGCCGGGGTCGGCGCAGGCTTTGCCTGGCTCTCGGCCTGCGCCATGCCCGCCTGCGCCAGCGCATGCATCAGGCGCCTGGGCGTGAGCGGCGTGCGCTGCACCAGCGGCGCGTGCAGACGACGCAGCACGTCGTTCACCGCGTTGTAGATCACGGCAGGCGGCGCGATCGCCCCGCCCTCTCCCATGCCCTTTGCGCCGAACTCGGTGTGCGGCGACGGCGTCTCGAAATGATCGATGCGGATGTTGGGCACCTCGGTGGCGCCCGGCATGACGTAATCGGCGAAGGTCGAGGCCAGCGGCTGGCCATTCTCGTCGTACGGCGTCTCTTCGTACAGCGCCGTGCCCAGGCCTTGGGCAATGCCGCCGAAGGTCTGCCCCTCCACGACCATGGGGTTGATCATGGTGCCGCAGTCTTCCACGGCCACGTAGTCCAGGATCTCGACCGCGCCGGTGCCCGGATCCACCGCGACCACGGCCGCGTGGCTGGCGTAGGTGAACGAGCCGGTATCGACCTTCGGTTTGTAGCCCACCGTCGTTTCCAGGCCGCCGATGTCGGCGTCCGGCGGAAGCTTGTGCGGATTGATGTACCACGCATCCGCGATCTCGCGCAGGCTGACCGAACGGTCGCCGGCCCACACCGCGCCGCCGCGCAGCTCGGCAGCCGATGCCTCGACCGACAGCATATGCGCCCCGATGTGCACGATGCGCGGCGCCAGCCGCTTGCACGCCTGCGACACGGCGCCGCCCGACATCACCAGCGAGCGCGATGCATAGGTGCCGGTGGAGAACGGCGTCTGCCCGGTGTCGCCATGCATGACCTTGACGCGGGCCACGTCGGTGCCGAGGATCTCGTTGGCGATCTGCGCGAAGGTGGTCTCCATGCCCTGGCCATGCGAATGCACGCCCACCCGAACCTCCAGGCCGCCGTCCGGCGTCACCTTCACGGCGGCCTGGTCGTAGCCGGGGATGACGGGCGTGCCCCAGGCCGCGAACACCGAGGTGCCGTGCGCGGACTGCTCGGTGTAGGTGGCCACGCCCAGCCCGATCAGGCGGCCGTCGGCCTCGGCGCGCGCCTGGCGCTGCCGCACCGCCGAGGCGTCGATCATCTCCAGCGCGCGGCGCAGGCTGGCCGGATAGTCGCCGCTGTCGAAGTGCTTGTTGGCCACGTTCACATACGGCATCTGCTCGGGCTTGACCAGGTTCAGCATGCGCACTTCCCAGGGCTCGCGGCCCACCTCGTGCGCGATGGCGTCCATCATCAGTTCGATGGCGAAGCACACGCCGGTGCGCGCCACGCCGCGATACGGCACGAAGCCCGGCTTGTTGGTCGCCACGCACTGCGTCAGGCAGCGATAGCTCTGGAAATCGTAGGGACCCGGAAGATTGCCGGTGGCCTGTCCCGGCTCGAGGCCGATGGTGAACGGCCACACGGAATAGGCGCCGCCGTCAATGACGATGTGCGCGTCCAGCGCCAGCAGGCGTCCGTCGCGATCCGCGTACGCCGTCATCTCGTAGTTGTGCTCGCGCGTGTTCGCGCCCGCGATCAGATGCTCGCGGCGGTCTTCCAGGTAGCGGAAGGGACGCTTGTAGGTCTTGGCCAGCCAGGCCACACAAAGCTCTTCCTGCTGCATCACGCACTTGTAGCCGAAGGCGCCGCCCACGTCGGGCGAGATGACGCGCACCTTGGCCTGGTCCAGCTCCAGGCATTGCGCCAGGCCCGTGCGGATCATGTGCGGAACCTGGGTGGCGCTGACCACGACCAGCTGGTCTTCGCGGTGGTCCCAGTACGCCAGCACGGCCTTGCCTTCCATCGGCACCATGCACTGGCGCGCCAGCTCCACCCGGCGGCGCACCACCACGGGCGCATCCAGCGACTCCGGATCGAAGTTGCGCTCGGCTTTCAACGTGACGAACAGGTTGTCGCGCCATTCCTCGTGCACCAGGTCGCCCTGCGCAGCCAGCGCCGCTTCGGCGGTGGCATAGACCGGCAGCTCGTCGTAGTCGACGCCGATCTCCTCGACCAGGTCTTCGGCCTCGGCCCGGGTGGGGGCAAAGGCCATGGCCACGGGCTCGCCGACGAAGCGCACCTTGCCGCGCGCCAGTGGCGGCTGCGCCGACCGCTGATACGTGGGCAAGGTGGAATCGGCGACGATGTCCAGCACCTGCATGTGTTCGCGGGTGAACGCGCGCCCGTTCAGCGACTCGGGAATGCGGATGCCGCCGATGCGGGCGTGCGCCAGCGGACTGCGCAGGAACGCGACCTCGCACAGCCCCGGCATGGACATGTCCCCGACGAACTGGCCCTTGCCCATGAGGTGGCGTGCGTCCTCCTTGCGGGGAACCCGCGCGCCCACGCCCTGGGACTTCGCGCCATCGGGGGCCTGTGGCTTGTCTTGCATGGAATACCTCGGTGATGAGTGGCGGCGCGCCGTCAGGCGACGCTGCGTCAACGGCGGGTGACGGCCTGGAAGGTGTAGTTGTCCAGGGCGCTTTCAGCCACGCGGAACCAGCTGGCCTGGTCGCGCTGGAACTCGGACCACTGCGGGAAGATGGCCGCGAAATCGGGGTTGGCGGCCGTCAGTTCTTTCCACAGCTGTTGCGAGGTGTTGTACGCGGCGTCCATGACGTCGCGCGGGAAGAACGACAGCTTGGCGCCGCCGGCCAGCAGCGACTTCAACGCGCCGGGGTTGCCTGCGTCGTACTTGGCCAGCATCTTCATGGTCTGCTCCGAACACGCGACCTCGAAGGCGGCCTTGAACAGTGGAGGCAAGGCGTTCCACGCGTCGGCGTTCACCATGGTGGTGATCGAGGCGCTGCCTTCGAACCAGCCGGGGGAGTAGTAGTACGGCGCCACCTTGTTCAGCCCGAGCTTGAGATCGTCGTACGGGCCGATCCATTCGGCTGCGTCGATGGTGCCCTTTTCCAGCGAAGGATAGATGTCGCCGGGCGGAATCTGCTGGGGAATCGCGCCCAGCTTGGACAGCACCATGCCGCCGATGCCGCCGATGCGCATCTTCAGGCCCTTCAGGTCTTCGACGGACTTGATCTCGCGGCGGAACCAGCCGCCCATCTGCACGCCGACGTTGCCGCAGACGTGGTTGACGATGTTGTACTTCTTGTACAGCGCGCGGAGTTTCTCCAGGCCGCCACCGTAGTGGATCCAGGCGTTGTGCTGGCGCGCGCTGAGGCCGAAAGACAGGCCCGTATCGAAGGCCAGCGCCGTGTTCTTGCCCAGGTGGAAGGTGCTGAGCACGTGATTGCACTCGACGGTGCCGTTGCTGACCGCGTCCATGTTCTGCGCCGGAGGCACGATTTCGCCCGCGGGGAAGACGCGGATCTCGAACTTGCCCTCGGTCAGTTCGGACACGCGCTTGCCCAGTTCGTCGGCCGAGCCGTACATGGCATCGAGGCTCTTGGGCCAGCTGGTGGACATGCGCCAGCGCACGGTGGCCGCGCCTTGCGCGATGGCCGGAGCCGCGGCGATGGCGGCGCCCACGCCTGCGGCCTGGGTCAGGAAACGACGACGTTGCATTCAACTTCCCCTTGTTCGAGCGGCCCTGAGGACCTTGGTTGTGGGTGACGCGCATGCCTGGACAAGGGACGTGCCACCTGACAAAAAGCTCAGTACACCGGCATTTATTCGCCGGCCTTTTAATCAGTATGCTGACGAGTTCGAGCATTCGTCAATAGGTTTATTCCTCAGTTCCGGCTGCGCGCGGGACGCTTGCCGCCTGCACCAACATGAGTCCCCTCCACGCCCACTATCGTGCCGCAATGCACCAATGTAGGACGTGTGATTCGGCCTTTGTGCGAAGCGCGCGACACCCTTGGAAAACCCGCATTCCAGACACTGGCCGATTCGCCGCATCGCTGCTAGACTTTTGTCAGTGTACTGATCATTTCGCTGGAGATTTGCATGAACTGGACCCGCATCGCATCCACGCAGGACGTCGACGACGACAGCGCGGTCGCGCTTACCATCGGCCAGGCCCAGCTGGCGCTCTACAAGTGCGACGGCGAATACTATCTTTCCGACGGCATCTGTACCCATGGCCATGCGATGCTGGCCGATGGCTATGTCGAGGACGGCTGCGTCGAATGCCCCCTGCACCAGGCGCGCTTCGACCTGCGCACGGGAAAACCCGAATGCGCGCCCGCCACCATTCCCATCCGCGTGTATCCCGTCCGCGTCGAAGACGGCGCGGTCTACGCGCAGCTGGATGCCTGAGCCATGGCCGCTCCGGGCTCCATCGTCATCGTCGGCGCCGGCCAGACCGGAGCCGTCGCGGCGCGCACGCTGCGCGAACTGGGTTATGCCGGCAGCCTTACGCTGGTGGGTGACGAAGCACACCTGCCGTACGAGCGTCCGCCCCTGTCCAAAGAGGCGCTGGCCGCCGGCGTGGACGCCAGCGTGGGCCGGCTGCACCCGGCCGACTTCTACGCGGGGCTCAACATCGACCTGCTGGCGGGCGCCTGCGCAAGCGCGCTGGACGCGCAGCGCCGCGAGGTCCTGCTGTCCGATGGCCGTCGCCTGGGCTACGACGCGTGCCTGCTGGCCACCGGCGGCCGCGCCCGGCGCCTGCCGCTATTGCCGGACGACCTGCCGGCGGTGCATACCCTGCGCACCCTGGACGACGCGATGAAGCTGGGCGCCGCGCTGGCGCCCGGCGTGCGCCTGGTGGTGATCGGCGGCGGATTCCTCGGCCTGGAAGCCGCATGGACCGCGCGGCAGCGCGGCGCCGAGGTCACGGTGCTCGAAGGCGCCGGTGCGCTGCTCGGCCGCGTGCTGCCGCCTCACCTCAGCGACTGGCTGCTGCAACGCGCTCTGGCATCCGGCCTTCAGGTTCGGCTGGGCGCCGCGGTCACCGGCGCCATGCCGGCAGCCGCCGCCGATGCCGGCACCACGCTCGTACTGGCGGACGGCAGCCGGATCCGGGCCGATCACATCCTCGTCTCGATCGGATTGCAGCCCAACACCGACCTGGCGGCGTCCGCGGGCCTGGCCCTGTGCGGCGCCACGGCGGGCGTGCTGGTCGATGCCGACTGCAGGACCTCGGATCCGCACGTCTGGGCGGCCGGCGACTGCGCCAGCCAGTGCCTGGAAGCCGACGGCACGCCGGTCAGGCGCGAATCCTGGCAGAACGCCAATACCCAGGGCGCGATCGCCGCCGCCGCCATGCTGGCGGCCGCCCGCCCGTCAGTGCCCTACCCCTGGTTCTGGACCGACCAGCTCGGCTGCAACATCCAGATCCTGGGCGCTCCGCAGCCCGGCCTGCGCTACGTGACGCGCGGCGCGTCCGCGGCCGACGATCCCGCGCCCAAGCTGCTGTGCCTGGGCCTGCAAGGCGACGTGCCCGTGCACGGCGTGGCCGTCAACGCCGGCGGCGACCTGCGCGTGCTGCGCCCGCTGTTCGAGCAGGCCATTCCCATCCAGGCGGACGTCTACGCCGATCCGGCCACCGCGTTGAAACCCTTCGTCAAATCCAGCCTGCAGCGCTCTGCCTGAGCGCGCGGCCATCCAGGAGCCTCCCACCATGTATCAGTCACAGACCGTGATCGGCATCACCCCGGCGCGCAAAGATCCTCCCCTGGCCGATTGCATCTGGCCGCAGGACGCCCTGCACTACGTGCCCGATTGGGTCTACACCAGCCAGGCCGTGTACGAGCAGGAACAGGAGCGCATCTTCCGCGGCAAGACCTGGAACTACGTGGCCCTGGAAGCCGAGCTGCCCGAGCCGGGCAGCTACAAGCGCTCTTATGTGGGCGCCGTGCCGGTCGTGGTGTCGCGCGCCGAAGACGGCAGCCTGCACGTGTTCGAGAACCGATGCGCCCACCGCGGCGCCGAGTTCTGCCGCCACGGCCAGGGCAAGGCCAAGGAATTCGTGTGCCCGTATCACCAATGGTCGTACGACCTGAAGGGCAACCTGCAGGGCGTGCCCTTCAAGCGCGGCGTGAACAAGGCGGGCGGCATGCCGCGCGACTTCCGCAACGAGGACCACGGCCTGCGCAAGCTGAACGTCACCACCCGCCACGGCGTGATCTTCGCCTCGTACTCCGACGAGGTCGAGCCGCTTGACGAATACCTGACGCCCGAGATGCTGGTCGATTTCGACGCCGTGTTCCCCGGTCGTCCGCTGAAGATACTGGGCTACTACCGCAACGAGCTGCCCTGCAACTGGAAGATGTACCACGAGAATCTCAAGGATCCGTACCACGCGACCCTGCTGCATTCGTTCCTGGTGGTGTTCGGCCTGCTGGTGGCCGGCAACAAGTCGGCCATGACGGTGGACAAGGTGCATGGCCGCCACGGCACCATGGCCTCGGCCAAGAGCGAAGAGAAGTACGCCACCGTCAGCGAAGAGAACAAGAAAGAGATGCGCTCGTTCCATGACGGCCTGCGGCTGCGCGACGACCGCTTCCTCGAGTACGTCAAGGAATTCGATTCGCCGTGGTCTGTCACCATGCAGACCATCTGGCCCAACCTCATCGTGCAGCGCGAGATGAACACGCTGGGTGTGCGGCACATCATCCCGAACGGTCCGGACAGCATGATCATGCAATGGACCATGTTCGGCTACGAGGACGATACCGACGAAATGCAGCGCCACCGCCTGCGCCAGGGCAACCTGATGGGGCCCGCGGGCTTCCTGGGCCTGGAAGACAACGAAGCCATGAAGTTCGTGCAGGAAGGCGTGCGCCGCTCCAGCACCGACCTGAACGTGCTGAAACTGGAAAGCGGCAAGCTCGGCACCTCGGACACGCTCATCTCCGAGGCCGCGATCCGGTCCATGTATCAGTATTACCGCCAGGTCATGGGATTTTGAAAGGACCCGACGAGATGAACCAGAACAATGTCTATGTGCCCAGCCGCCTGTCTGCGCAGAAAGCCGCGCCCCTGAAAGCCGAAATCGAACTGTTCCATGCCGAATACTGCGCGGCCCTGGACGGCGGCGACGTCGAACGCTGGCCCGAGTTCTTCGTCAGCGACGCGCTTTATCGCGTTACCGCGCGGGAAAACGCCGAATTGAATCTGCCCGTGGGCCTGGTATATGCCGAGGGACGCGACATGATGCATGACCGGGCGGTGGCGATCGCGCGCACGCAGATGTACGCGCCGCGTTATCTGCTGCATATTGTCAGCAATATCCGCGTCATCGACGCCGGCGAGACGGGCGACATCGAATCCCAGGCCGCATTCCTGCTGATGCAGACACTGGTGGAAGGCCCCACCACGGTGCACCTGGCGGGCACTTACCGCGATATTTTCGTCCGCGACGACGACGGCGCATTGCGCCTGAAATTGCGCGACGTCATATACGACACCAACATTTTGGCAAATGACCTGGTCTATCCTGTATAACCGTCAGTACACTTTCATTCATTAATCGGAACAGGAAACCCGCCGCATGGCATCTCCCAAAAAGAAAATCGTGGTGGCGCGCAAATCCGCCGCTCGCAAGGCACGCCCGCATATTGCCGAAGACGCGGGGGATGCGGCGCGCGAGGTGCTGTGGGAGCGGCCCGGTTTCCTGGTGCGGCGGCTCAACCAGATCCACTACGCGATGTTCTTCGAAGAGTGCCATACCCAGAACATCACGCCGGTGCAGTATGGGATTCTCACCGCCCTGTCGGTGGTTCCGTGGATGGACCAGACCGAGATCGGCATGGATCTCGGCCTGGATCGCACCACGACCGCGGACGTCGTGAAGCGGCTGCAGGAGCGCGGCCTGATCGAACGGCGGATCAACCCGGAAGACAAACGATCGCGTCAGGCCAAACTGACCAAAAGCGGCATCCAGATCGTGGAAGAACTGCACGCCGGAATGGCCCGTGCGCAGGAGCGCCTGCTCGAGCCGCTCACCGCCCGCAACCGGGAAGTGTTCATGCGACTGCTTGGTACGCTGGTAGAGGCCAATAACCAGTATGGCCGCACCGTGCTGCGGGCCTTCTAAGCCCGCATACGGCATCCGCGGCCTCAGTTCTCCATCTGGATCCCTTCGGCGCGGCTCAGGTCGCCCCACTTCTTCGTGTCGTCCCGCACCAGGTCGGCGAACTGCTGCGCCGAGGTCGGCGACAGCTCCACGCCGGTGGACTCGGCGTAGGCCTTCAGTTCGGGCGAGGCCATCACCTTGACGATCAGCTTGTTCAGTTCGGCCACCTTCTCGGCGGGCGTGTCCTTGGGCGCGAACAGGCCATACCAGTTGTTGGCATACACGTCCGGCACGCCGAGCTCGTCGAAGGTGGGCACGTCGGGCAGCACCGCCGAGCGCTTGGGCGCGGCGATGGCCAGCGCCCGGGCCTTGCCGGCCTTGACCTGCGGCAGCAGGCCCGACACGTCGCCGATGAAGCCGGCGACCTGCCCGCCGATGGTGTCCGTGATGGCCGGCGCCGCGCCCTTGTAGGGCACGTGCAGGATATTCGCGCCCGCCGCCTTCTTCAGCTGCACGATCGCCATGTGCGGCATGCTGCCCACACCCGAGGACGCCATCGACAGGCCCTCGCCCTTGGCCTTCGCGACGAACTCCTTGGCGCTCTGGATCGGGCTGCCGGCGCCGACGATCAGCACCTCGGGCACCGACACCAGCAGCGAAATGGGCGCGAAGTCCTTGATGGGGTCGTAGATCAGCTTGGGATAGATCGCCGGATTGATCGAGATGGCGCCCACCGAACTGAGGAACAGCGTGTTGCCGTCGGGCCGCGAACGACCGACGTAGGTGGCCGCGATCGCGCCGTTGCCGCCCGGCTTGTTCTCGACCAGCACCGGGTGCTTCAGTTCTTTCTCGAGTTGCGAGGCGACGATGCGCGCCAGCGAATCGGCGGGCCCGCCCGCGGGAAAGGCGATCACCAGGCTGGTGGTGGACTGCGCGTGCGCCGCGGCGGCGGCCGCCAGGCCTAGCACGCCGACGGCCAGACGCTTCAGGATGCTGAGATACATGGTTTTTCTCCTCTGCTTAGTTATTGATGAAACCGGCTTTACAGGGCTGTCGCCCCTTGAGTGTTGACGAATAACGAGTAGATCGACGTGCACGACGCCATGAACAGGCGGTTGCGGTGCTTGCCGCCGAAGCACAGATTGGCGCAGCGCTCTGGCAGCGCGATGCGGCCCAGCAGGTCGCCTTCCGGCGAATAGACCCGCACGCCGTCCAGCTCGGGCGTGCCCATGCCCCACCCGCACCACAGGTTGCCTTCTACGTCCACGCGCAAGCCGTCGGGCGTGCCGTCGGCCGCGTCGAACAGCACGCGCCGCCCGGCCAGCGCGCGGCCGCCATCCGCCACGTCGAACACCAGGATGTTGCGCGGACGCGAGCGCGACTCGATGACGTACAGTCGCCGCTCGTCGGGCGAGAACGCCAGGCCGTTGGGGCCGTTCACCGAGTCGCATACCATCGACACCTCGCCTGTCTCGGGACAGATGCGGTAGATGGCCGCGGGCAGCTCCTGCTCGGCCTTCTCGCCCTGGTAATAGCCGATGATGCCGAACGGCGGATCCGTGAACCAGATCGATCCGTCGGACTTCACCACGACGTCGTTGGGCGAATTCAGGCGCTTGCCCTGGTAGCGATCGGCCAGCACGGTGATGCGGCCGTCGTGCTCTGTGCGTGTCACGCGGCGCCCCAGGTGCTCGCAGGTGATCAGCCGGCCCTGTCGGTCGCGCGTGTTGCCGTTGGCGTGGTTCGATGCGGGACGCCATACGTGCGTCTGCCCGCTGACCTCATCCCAGCGCATGATGCGATCATTGGGCACGTCGCTCCACAGCAGATAGCGGCCGTCTCCGAACCATACCGGACCCTCGGCCCAGCGGCTGCCGGCGGCCAGGCGCTCGACGGCGGCCAGCGGCAGCACCAGCTTCTCGAAACGGGGGTCCAGCGCGATGACCGCGGGGTCGGGATAGCGCACCATGGGCATGGCGGCATCAGTCGCAGCGTGCACTCATGCCTCCGTCGACGACGATCTCGGTCGCCGTGATGAAGCGCGCTTCATCCGAGGCGAGGAACAACGCGGCATTGGCGGTATCCAGGCCGTCGCCCATGAAAGGCAGCGGAATGCGCGCCTGGCGCTGCGCCAGCAACTGCTCCACGTCGCCGCCCGCGCGCTGGCCGGCCAAGCGCACCTCGACCATGGGCGTGTGCATCTGGCCCGGAATGACCGTATTGCAGCGTATGTTTTTCTTCGCGTATTCCAGCGCCACCACGCGCGACAGCTGGATCACGCCGGCCTTGGCGCTGGCGTAGCCCACCTGCGCGGAACCCGTCCAGCGTATGCCCGAGGTGGACGCAATGTTGACGATGGCGCCCCCGCCCTGCTGCTCCATCAGCGGCAGCACGTGGCGGCAGCCCAGGTACACGCTCTTCAGGTTGAAGTCGATCTGCCTGTCCCAGCCGGCTTCGTCCAGGCCCACCGGCCCGCCCTTGCGCGACCCGCCCACATTGTTGACCAGGATGTCCACGCGCCCCCATTGACCGGCGCACGCACGCACCATGTCGCGCACCGCGTCGGTGTCCGTGACGTCGGCCTGCCAGGTGGCGATCTCTCCGCCGACCTCGCGCACGCGCGCCACGGTCTCTTCCATGGCCGCGAGGTCGAGATCCACCGCGAACACCCGTGCGCCCTCCTGGGCGAACCGGTAGGCGATGGCGCGGCCGTTGCCCCAGCCGGGCCCGACGCTGCCGGCGCCCGCGACGATGGCCACTTTGCCCTTCAATCGATCCGTCATGTCTTTTCTCCTCCTTGTGGACGACGCCGCCTCAACGCTCGAAGCTGACCGTGCTGCCGTCCGTGGGCTGGATGTCGAACACGTTGATGGTCATCGAGATCAGCGTGTAGTAGCCCGAGATGCCGACCAGATCGACCACGCTTTCCTGGCCCAGTGTCCGCACCGCTTCGTCGTACAGCGCGTCGGGCACTTGACGCGTCTGCAGCAGCGAGCGCACGAAGCGGTACACGACCGATTCATCCACCTTCTCGAAAACGGGCTCGTCGCCCACGCGGATGGAATCGGCCACGGCGGCATCCAGGCCCGCCTTCAAGGCGATGGGATGATGGGCCCACCACTCGAAGGACGAACGCCACCACGCCGCCATGGTCAGGATGGCAAGCTCGGACAGGCGCGGACTCAGGCTGGAGTCATACCGGCAGTACTGGCCCAGCGCCTGCGCATGCTCGGCGAGCCCCGGACGGTGCAGCCATATCGCCAGCGGCCCGCGAACGCGGCCCCGCGGGCCGCTGGCGATGGCGTCGTGGATGCGGCGCTGGTGTTCCGACATACCGGCTACGTCGGGAGGATTCAGGCGAGGCATGGTCAGGTCTCCTGGTTGGCGGGCACCGCGTGGAACATGGTGCGCTTGGTATTGATGAAATTCGGGCGTACGCGGCTGCTCCAGTCGGTGCCGCGCACTGCCAGCCAGGGTGGCGATCCGAAGGTCTCGCGGCTGGCCAGGTCATAGCAGGCGTAGTAGCGCGGCGATCCTTCCTTTGCCAGATAGCGGCGCGCGCGCACGGTGCCCGGCACCGCGGCCAGGCCGGGCAGATGTTCTTCTTCGTACCAGCGGTCGAAGTCGGCCTCGGCGCCCTGCTTGATGTCGGTCTCGACCACGTAGAACCATGGCGCCGGCTGACCCGCGGCCTGGCCCGCCACGTCGGTGGTCAGGTCCAGCGCCACGGCATGCGCCCGCGGATGCCGCGCCTGCAGCGCCGCGCGCAGCGCCGCCGCACCGGCCGGCCTGGCCAGCAGCGCATAGGTCTCGAGATGGTCGGCGGCCTGGTAGATCCACGCATCGCCCTGCCCCACGCCCGGCAGGGCGCGCAGTGCCGCGTGTGTGATCGTCTCTTCCGGAAATTTGATCAGCATTTGTTCCATGCTTGTTCTCTTGTGGGACTGTCAGGATTCGAATCGGTACAGCGCGTGCGGGTTGTCCACCAGGATCCGTTGCCGCATCGCGGGGTCGGGGCACAGGCGCAGGAAGGTATTGAGCAGCTCGCCGTCGTCAGGCATGTCGCCGCCTACATTGGGATGCGGCCAGTCGGTGCCCCACAGCAGGCGCTCGGGCATGGCCTGCAGCAGGGCCGCCACCAGCGCCTCGCCGTCGGCGAACGGACGCTTGCCGCTCGCTGACACGCGGTCCAGCCCCGAGACCTTCACCCAGGCGCCGGGATGATCGCGCAAGCCCAGCAGGGCCTCGAAGGCCTCGCTGTGGGTGCCTTGCGCGGCCGACGCGCGGCCCATGTGGTCGATCACGAACGGGATGGACAGCTGCTTCAGCCGGGGCAGCAGCCCCGGCAGGGAGGCCTGGTCGGAATGCACGCAGAGATGCCAGCCGAATGGCGCGATGCGCGGCGCCATGGCGGCCAGCTCGTCCCATCCGCCATTGGCCAGGTGCGCCACGAAGTTGTAGCGCACGCCGCGCACGCCGCGGCGGTCTAGCTCCGCGATGCGCGGCTCGTCGACGTCGCGCGGCAGCAAGGCCACTGCGCGGTACCGCCCGGCCCCACGATCCAGCGCGTCCAGCGTGGGCGACAGGTCGTAGCCGTGGCAGCCGGGATGCACGATCACGCCGCGGCTGATGCCCAGCTTGCGATGCAACTGGCGCAGTGCCTCGAATGGCGCGTCCGGCGGGGTATAGGGGCGGTTCTCGGCATACGGGAACACATCCGCCGGACCGAAGACATGGAAATGGCTATCGCACGCGCCGGCGGGCAGCGCGTGGTCGGGCGGTGTGATGTGTTCCAGCGGCGGCGCGCAATCGGGCATGGGCGGAGTTCGATGGCTGTCGAATACCGCATCATCCGCAGCCCGGGCATCCCCGGCAATGGCGTCCGGCTGACTTCTGATATAGAAAAAACGTATACCATCGCGCCATGGACCTCAAGCAAATCCGCTACTTCATCATGGCGTGCGAGATGCGCAGCCTGTCCCGCGCCGCCGAGGTGCTGGGGCTGTCGCAGCCCTCGCTCAGCCGGCAGATCCAGCTGCTCGAGGCCGAACTGCGCCATCACCTGTTGGTCCGCACGGGCCGCGGCGTGGAGCCCACGCCGGCGGGCCTGCGCTTCCTTGCGCATGCGAAGGCGCTCGATGCCATGGCATCGCATGCCAGGCAGGACATGCGCGCCTATGCCTCCACCACTCAGGAAAAGGTGCGGCTCGGCATGCCGCATCGGGTGGCGCGCAGGCTGGCGCCTCAAATCGTCCAGACCTTCCGCCGGCGGCATCCCGAGGCATCGCTGACGCTGGCCGAAGGCCTGAGCTCGGAGATGAACGAGTGGCTGGTGAAGGACCGGGTGGACCTGGCGCTGCTGTACGACCCGCCCCCTTCCACTCTGGCGCGCTTCGAGTCGGTCTATCGCGAAGACCTGGTCCTGGCCTGGCGCAAGACCTCACGGCGCGCGCCGCCGCGTCTGCCGGCCCGGGCGCTCAGCGCCTATCCCCTGGTGCTGCCCAGCGCCCCCAACACCATCCGCGCGCTGGTCGACAGCACCTGCCGCGAGCTGGACGTGGTGCTGAACATCGTGGCCGAGGTGGACGTGGTGCACACCATCCTTGAAACCATGACCGAGGACAACCTGTACACGATCCTGCCGCGCTCGGCGCTGCACGACGTGCCGGGGCAGGATCACCTGGGGTACTCCGAGATCGTCGAGCCGGTAATCATGAACAACCTGACGCTGGCCACGCCGGCGCGCAGGCCGCTGCCCCCGCTGGTCGAAGCGGCGGCGGAGATCATCCGCGGGCTGGATATGAAGAGGTTGTTTGCCTGAGCGCAGGCATTGAGCGTGACAGCCACCTCGCCCCGACGAATCGCTTCCATATTGTGGATGTTTGATTGCATCCGCTCGACGGGCGTCTATAGAATCCGGCCAACGGAGACTATAGAACCCATAAGCTATGCCCGCGGAACCCCAAGCATATAGGCACGACGACTTCCATAATATGGATTCCAGCTCGGCATCCGCCGTCGCCGTACTGGACAGCATCACCAAGCTCGCGCCCGCCCACGCAGCCCAGGTGGTCATCGCCGCTTCGCACGGCGGCCTGTATGCGGCCTATTGCGCGGCGGCCGGCGCAGTGAGGGCGGTCATCTTCAACGATGCGGGCGTCGGCAAGGACCGGGCCGGCATTGCCGGCCTCGACTATCTGCAAACCATCCACATCCCCGCTGCGGCCGCCGACTACCGCAGCTGCCGTATCGGCGATGGCCAGGACATGGCCGCGCATGGCCGCATCAGCCATGCCAACGCGGCGGCACAGGCGCTGGGCTGCGCGCCGGGCATGACGGTGCGCAGCGCCGCCGAATGCCTGCGATCCGCCACTGGCGACCGCATGCGCCCAACCGCGCAGACGGAATCGCGGCAGGTGCTGGTCGCCGACGCCCAGGGCCATGCCCGCGTCGTGGGCCTGGATTCCGTATCGCTGCTGGATGCGCGCGACGATGGCCTGATCGCGGTGACCGCGTCGCACGGCCAGCGGTTGGCAGGCCTGGACCACGACGGCGTCAAGGCCCGCCCCGCACTGGTCAGCTTCAACGATGCCGGCATGGGCAAGGACGGCGCCGGCGCCAGCCGGCTGCCGCTGCTGCAGGCTCGCGGCATTGCCGCGGTGACGGTGGCCGCGGCCAGCGCCCGCATCGGAGACGCGCGCTCGTGCTACGAGACCGGCGTGATCTCCTGCGCCAACGACAGCGCCCTGGAACTGGGTCTGCGCGTCGGCCTGTCCCTACAACAATGCATATCGGCCCTGCTCGCGGGCCCCATCAACAAGGAGTAGACGCGCATGTCGGAAAAACTGGAAATCACCGGCGGCGAAGCCATCGCCCGCATGTTCGCGGCGCACGACGTGGAACTAATGTTCGGCATGGGCGGCTTTCAGCTGCTGCCCTATTACGACGCGGTGCGGCGCCTGAGGCTGAACCACCACCTGATCAACGATGAGCGCTGCGCGGTGTTCGCCGCCGACGCCTACACCAAGGTCAGCGGCAAGCCGGGCGTATGCGACGCCACGCTGGGCCCCGGGGCCACCAATCTGGTGACAGGCCTGGCCGAAGCCTACAACGCGGGTACGGCCATGGTCGCGCTGGTGGGCGACTCGCACCGCCTGCATTCGTGGAAGAACATGACGCAGGAGGCGCGTCAGCTCGAAGTGCTGCGGCCCGTCGTCAAGGACGTGCTGCGCGTGGAGAAGATCGAGCGCATTCCTGAACTCGTGCGCCGCGCCTTCAGCATCGCCACCAGCGGGCGGCCCGGCCCCGTGGTGCTGGACGTTCCCGAGGACATCGCGCACGAGGTCCATGCGTTCGACGCCTCTGCATTCCAGGCCAGTGAGGTGTATCGCCGGGCGCCCGCGCTGCGCTGCCGTCCCGATGCGCAGGCCGTACGCGAAGCCGCGGACCTGCTGGCCAAGGCCAGACGCCCGCTGATGCTGTGCGGCGGCGGAGTGCACATCAGCGACGCGGCGGACACGGTGCAGGACTTCGCCCGCCGCTTCAACATCCCGGTCGCCCACACCATGAGCGGCAAGGGCGCCATCGCCTGCAGCGATCCGCTCAGCGCGGGCCTGTTCGGCCGCTACAGCCGCAAAGCCAACGACTTCATCGCCACATCCGACTGCCTGTTCGTGGTCGGCTGCAAGCTGGGCGAGGTGGCCACGCGCCGCTACGAACTGCTGGCCGGCGGCGCGCCCATCATCCACCTGGACATCGTGGCCGAGGAGTTCGACCGCACCACACAGCCCACGCTGCGCCTGTGGGGCGACGTGCGTGCGACGCTGCAGGAACTGGGCGAGGCGATGGGCCCGGCTGAAGGCATCAGGCAACAGCGCCAGGCCTATGCCGAGGAAGTGGCGCAGGCCAACGCCGAATGGCGCGAATCGGTGCAGGCCAAGCTGACCTCAACCGACCGCCCGATCGGTATGGCCCGCCTGATGCACGAACTGAACGCCACGCTGCCCGAAGACGGCATTCTGGTGGCGGACGGCGGCTTCGCCGCGCATTGGGGCGGCCTGCTGTTCGACACCAAGCGCGCCGGACGAGGCTTCGTGCCGGACCGCGGCTTCGCATCCATCGGCTACGGCATCCCGGGCGCCATCGGCGCGGCGATCGCGGCGCCCGGCCGCCAGGTCGTCAGCCTGACGGGCGACGGCGGCTGCAACATGTCGCTGGGCGAGCTGGAAACCGCCGTGCGCATGGGCCTGTCGTTCACGCTGATCGTGGTCAACAACGCCGCATCGGGCTACATCAAGGCCCTGCAGCACCTGATGTACGGCAGCGGCAGCTATCAATCGTCGGACCTGGCCGAGACCAGCTACGCCGATGTCGCGACCGCGCTGGGCTGCCACGGCATCCGCCTGGAAGACCCGGACCGCATCCGGGACGCCCTGCGCGAGGCCTACGCCTGCAAGGGCCGCCCCACGGTGCTGGACGTCGTCGTCACGCGCGATCCCGCGCACATGCTGCCCGGCGTGGACAGCCGGGCGGCCAAGATCAAGCCGGGCGATCGCATCGCGTAACGCCGGCCACCATCATCCACAGGAGGAGACAACCATGAAGAACATCCGTACCTGGCTAGGCGTCGCGGCGCTGACGCTGTGCACCGCCACGCAGGCCGCCGGCTATCCCGACCGTCCGGTCAAGCTGATCGTGCCCTTCCCGCCGGGCGGCACGTCCGACGTGGTCGGCCGCATCTTCGCCGACGCGCTCGGCAAGGAACTGGGGCAGACCGTCGTGGTCGAGAATCGCAGCGGGGCCGGCGGCTCGGTCGGCACGCGCGCCGTGGCCTCCGCGGCGCCGGACGGCTATACGCTGCTGCTGGCCACCTCGAGCACCAACGGCACCAACCCCGCGGTCTACAAGACGCTGCCCTACGATGCGGTGAAGGACTTCACGCCCGTCACGCAGATCATCCGCGTGCCCGGCGTGATCGCGGTCAACAAGAACTTTCCGGCCAAGGACTATGACAGCTTCGTCAAGCTGATCAAGCGCGAACCCGGCAAGTACTCGTACGCGTCCTCGGGCAACGGCGGGGCCACGCACATGGCCATGGAATACTACAAATCGCTCTCCGGGCTGAACATCATGCACGTGCCCTATCGCGGCACCGGCCCGGCGCTGAACGACGTCATCGCGGGCCAGGTGGGCATGATCTGGGACACCGCGGCATCGTCGATGCCGCACATCCAGGCCGGCAATCTGCGCGCCATCGTGGTGGCGGCCAAGACGCGCCTGACGCAGCTTCCCGACGTGCCCACCTTCGCCGAGGTCGGCCTGCCCGACTACGACGCCGAGATGTGGAACGGCCTGCTCGGCCCCGCCAACCTGCCGGCCGACGTGCTGAGCAAGCTGAACGCGGCATCGGTGAAGGCGCTGGCCGATCCGCAGGTGAAGGCCAAGTACGCCGGCGTGGGCGCCTACGTGGTGGCCGACAGCCCGCAGGAGTTCGCACAAGTCATCAAGGAAGACGTGGCCAAATGGAAGAAGGTGGCCGAGTCCGCGAACATCACGGTAGAGTGAACCATGGGTCAGCGTCTGGCCAACAAGGTGGCTCTGGTCTTCGGCGCGGGTTCGTCGGGCCCGGGCTGGGGCAACGGCAAGGCGGCGGCGGCGCTGTACGCCCGTGAAGGCGCGCGCGTCTATGCGGTGGACCTGCGCGCCGAGGCCGCCGAGGAGACCCGCGCCGTCATTGCCGGCGAGGGCAACGTATGCACGGCGCTCACGGCGGACGTCACGCGATCCGAGCAGATCGAGTCCGTCGTGCGCGCGGTGCTGGACCAGGAGGGCCGCATCGACGTGCTGCACAACAACGTGGGCATCACCGAGATGGGCGACCCCATCGAGGCCAGCGAGGAAAGCTGGCATCGCGTGATGGACACGAACCTGACCGGGGTGTTCCTGACGTGCAAGCACGTGCTGCCCGTCATGCTGAAGCAGTCTTCGGGCAGCATCGTCAACATCTCGTCGCTCGCCTCGATCCAGGTCAACCAGTATCCCTACACCTCTTACTACGCCGCCAAGGCAGGCCTGAACCACCTGACGCGGTCGCTGGCTGTGCGCTACGCGCCGAACAACATCCGCGTCAACGCGGTGCTGCCCGGCGTGATCGACACGCCATTGATCTATACGCAGATCGCCGGCCAGTTCGAGGACGTGGAAGAAATGCGCCGGCGCCGCAACGCCGCCAGCCCGATGGGCCGGATGGGCGACGCCTGGGACGTCGCGCATGCCGCGCTGTTCCTGGCCAGCGACGAGGCCAAGTACATCACCGGCGTGTGCCTGCCGGTCGACGGCGGCAAGGCCTGCGCGGGCCGCTGATCAGCGCAGTTCGGCCGTCAGCGCGGCCGACTCGCGCTGCAGCGCCGACACCACCTCTTGCAGGCGCGGCCCCGACAGGCGCGAGCGAATGGCCGCCACGCTCAGCGCCGCCACCACGCGCTTCTCGCGGTCGTAGACCGGCACGCCCACACCAAGCATGTCGGGAATGATGCGTCCGGGATTCAGGGCATAGCCGTTGCTGCGCGAGGCGGCGATGTCGGCGCGCAGCATTTCCAGCGTGGGCAGATCGGGCGCGGCCGCGACGTCGTATTGCGCGAGCACGCGCTCGACCTCATCGTTGGGCATGAAGGCCAGCAGGGCCAGGCTGCCCGCCCCCACGCCCAGCGGACGGCGATGGCCGACCTCGAGCGTGAGAATCTTGACGGGGAAGTCACCTGTCTTGCGATCCACGCAGACCGCCTCATAGCCCGAGCGGATGGACAGGAAGCTGGTGTCGCCCGTGCCGTCGGCCAGCCGGCGAACCGCGGGTTCGGCGATGGCCTTGATGCCGTGCCGGCTCTCGGCCGCCAGCCCCAGGATATAGGCCTCGCGGCCCAGGCTGTACGTCTTGCGGGCGGCGTTGAGGCTGAGGAACCCTTCCTGCAGCAGCGCGGACAGCATGCGGTGCGCGGTGGGCGGCGTCAGCCCCAGGTCGCGCACCACGTCCGTCAGGCTGACGCCGCGAGCCGATGCCGCACCGACGTACTTCAGTATGTGCAAGACCCGCAGAATGCTTTGCGCGCCGCCCACGGTGTCCGTACTGCGCAGCGAGGCATAGGTGGGCGGCTTGGCGGTGGGCATGGTGGCGCAAGTTTACCGTCCTATGCCCACCGACGGATCGTTTCCGCAAGCCCTCACAGGCTGGGCTGCAGATTGCCGTCCTTCACGACCTTCCTCCACGTCGCGATCTCGCTCTTCAGGAAGTCGGCCGCCTGTTGCGGACTGCCGGCCATCACGTCGGTGCCGTCGCGCGCCAGCATCTCCTGCAGGGCGGGACGCGACAGCGCCTCGCGCGCCGCCTTGTTCAATACCTGGATCGCCTCGGGCGGCGTGCCGGCGGGCGCGGCCAGCACGAACCAGTTGCGGGCCTCGAAGCCCGGCATGGTCTCGGCCACGGTCGGCACGTCAGGCAGGATGGCCATGCGCTTGCTGCCGGTGGTGGCAAGCACCTTGAGCTTGCCCGATCGCACGTGCACCAGCGAGGACGCGGGATTGTCGACCATCATGTCGACCTCGCCGCTGATCAGGTCGACAAAGGCGGCACCCGCCCCCTTGTACGGGATCTTCATGAACGAGACGCCGGCCTGCGCGGCCAGCTTCTCGGTGGCCAGCGCCTGCATGCCCGTGCTGCCGCTCAGCGCCACATTCACGCGCTCCTTGCGCTTGACCATCTCGAGGGCCTCGGTAAGCGTGTTGGCCTTGAAGTTGTTGCTGGCCACCACCACCTGCGGCGCGGCCGCCATGATCATCACGGGCGAGAAATCCTTCACCGGGTCATACGGCACCGAAGGATAGAAGGCCGGCGTGGTGGCGAACGCGGCCGAGCTCAGCAGCAGCGTGTAGCCATCCGGCTTGGAGCGCGCCACGTCGGTCGCGCCGATCTGGCCCGTGTTGCTGGCCTTGTTCTCGACCACCACGCTCTGGCCCAGGATGTCGCCCAGCTCCTTGGCGAAGGGGCGCGCCAGGGCGTCCACGCCGCCGCCGGCCGCGAAGGGCACCACCACCCGTATCATCCGCTCGGGATACGCGGCCAGGCTGGGGCCGCCGGCCGTCAGCACGCCCACCGACAACATCATCGCCGTGATCCACTTCTTGTTCGATTGCATCGTTCTGCTCCTCCACTGAAAATGATTCATGCTGCGGCCAGGCGTATCACCTGCGCCGCGTCGGGCGCCTGCTCGAGCTCCCATACCGCGGCGATGAGCCGCTCGGCATCCACGCCCGAGCCGCCGTGGCGGCACAGCGTGCGCAGCTTGTCCTCCAGCGCCGCATCCGACAGCGGCCGCGCGCGCGACCCCTGGGCTGCCTCGATGTCGCGCACGAGCACCTGGCCATCGGCCAGCTCGACGCGAACCTGCACCGCATCGACCGAGCAGGCCTCGTCATCGCGAAACCGCACGCGTTCGCCCAGGGCGCGCAAGGCGGGCTCGGCGACGGCCTCGTCGGAGAACTCGTCCAGGCCGGCGCGGCCGCGCACCAGCGCGGCCGCCACGGCGTGCTGCGCGCTGACCTGCGACTGCCGCCCGGTCCGGATGCCCGGGCGATCGGTGCGCTGGCGCAGCAGCGGATGCCCCACCAGCAGCACCGATTGCACGCTGCCCACGCCTGCCCGCTGGTAGCGTTCGTCGCGCGACAGGTCCAGGCACGCCTCGATCACCGGGTTCAGCACCACGCCGCAGGGATATGGCTTGTAGGTGTTGTTCAATATCTCCCAGCGGGTGCCCAGGTCTTGCGCCACCGGCGCGATGTCGGGCGAACTGGCGGCCACCCGCAGATAGCCTCGTTCGCCTTCCAGTGCGCACGGCGGGCCGTCGAAGCCCTCCTCGGCCAGCAGCGCCGACAGCAGTCCGTTGCGCGCGGCATTGCCCACGCTCACACTCTTGGCCATGGTGCCCAGCGTCTCGACCAGGCCGCCCGCCTGCACGGCGGCCGACGCCAGCGCCCAGGTCAGCGCCTGCTCGCCCAGGCCCAGGCGCTTGCCCACGGCCAGCGCCGAGCCGAACACCCCGCAGGTGGACGTGATGTGCCAGCCCCGCGCATAGTGTTCCGGCGACATGGCGTTGCCGATGCGGCAGGCGGCCTCCACGCCCAGCACGAACGCCAGCAGCAGGTCCTCGCCGCGCATGGGCCGTTCTTCGGCCAGGGCGAACAGCGCAGGCGCCACCGGCGCGGTGGGGTGGATGATGGTGGGATGGTGCGTGTCATCGAAGTCGTAGACGTTCGCCGCCATCGCATTCAGCGCCGCGGCGGTCAGGATGTCGACCCGCGCGCGGCGACCGATCACGGTGGCGCGGTCGTTCGCGCTGTAGCGGGCATACGTGCGCAGCGCGATGTCCAGCGTCGGATCGTGCGCCGGCGCCAGCGCCACCGCGAAGAAGTTCATCAGCGAGCGCCGGGCTTCGTGGCGCACCGCCTCGGGCACGTCCTGCCACCGGCACTGCGCGGTAAAGCGCGCCAGCGGTCCGGTCACATGCACGGCGGCATCCGGATTTTTCTCATGCATCGTCATTCAACCTGTTGAGGCAACCACATCACGATCTGCGGAAAGACATACAGCAGCACCAGGAACAGCAGGATGATCAGCACGAAGGGCAAGGCGCCCTGCATGATGTCGGTGAAGCGCGCCTTGTCGTTCATGCTGCGCAGCACGAACAGCACCATGCCCACCGGCGGCGTGATCAGGCCCACCTCGATCATCAGCACCAGGAAGATGCCGAACCAGATCGGGTCGATGCCCAGCGACATGGCGATCGGGAAGGTGACGGGCAGCGTCATCAGCATCATCGCGATGGACTCGACGAACATGCCCAGCACCACATAGCAGAGCACCATCGCGGCCACGATCATCCACGGCTCGAGCGACGATCCCTCGATCAGGTCGACCAGCGCGCGCGGCACCCGCAGGAAGTCGAAGATCCAGCTGAAGATGGCCGCGCCCACCACGATCAGCAGCAGCAGCGCCGTGACCTTGGCCGAGTCGAAGGCGATCTCCCACAGGGCGCGCCAGCTGAGCGTGCGCCGCACCAGGCACAGCACGAAGGCGCTGACCGCGCCGATGGCGGCGGCCTCGGTCGGCGTGGCGATGCCCGCGTACATGGACCCGAGCACCGCGCCGATGATCGCAATGAAGGGCACCATGCCCGTGGAAGCGGCGAGCTTTTCGCGCATCGTGTATGAACGCGACGCGGGGGCCGAGCCCGGCCGCAGCAGCGCCCACACCAGCGCCCCGCTCATGAAGCACAGCATCAGCAGCAGCCCCGGGACGATGCCGCCCAGGAACAGATGCGTGACCGAGGCACCCACCGTCGTGCCGTAGATGATCATGGGAATGCTGGGCGGGATCAGGATGCCCAGCGTGGCGCCCGCGGCGGCCACACCGTAAGTCAGCTTGGGGCTGTAGCCGCGCGCGATCATGTCTGGGCAGGCGACCTTGCCCAGTGTGGCGGCGGTCGCCAGGCTGGAACCCGACACCGCGGCGAACACCGCCGAGGCGCCTGCCGAGGCATGCGCCAGGCCGCCAGGCGCGCGGCCGAACCAGCGCACCAGCGAATCGAACATGCCCGTCGTGATGCCGCTGCGCAGCAACAGGCCGCCCATGAAGATGAACATGGGCACCGCGGTCAGCGTGAAGGTATTGGTGCCGCTCCATGCGCGCTCGGCCAGCAGCGACAGCTGCGGCTTGGACAGCAGGAAGTACACGCCGAAGAGCCCCACCAGCCCCAGCGCCACGCCGATGCGCACACCCAGGAACAGCAGCAGCATCATCGAGGCCACCAGCAGCGCGCCGACCGTGGCCAGGGATTCGCCCCGTGCCAGGCCATACAGCAGCGCGCATCCGCCGGCCACCGCCACCACGTACGACAGCGTGCGCCAGCCGCTCCAGGCCCACATCCCCACCACCATGGTCACGGCGATCGCCGCCATGGCCCAGTCGAAGCGCGTGCCCGCGATGGTGACGGGCCGGCTGCCCAGCGACAGTAGTACGACGACCAGCGCGGCCAGCAGGATGGGGAACAGCCAGCGGCGCCATGCCTGCGCCGGCGGACCAAGCCGGTAGATATCCACCAGGATCGACATGCTGAACACCGCCATACCGATGGAGACGGACAGCTGCGGCATCCACTGCGGCGTCGACAACAGTCCCCAGTCTCGCGTGTCGTTGATGTACTCGCGCACATTGAAGCTGGCCATCTGCCAGGCCAGCACCAGGGCGAACAGCAAGGCCAGCCACTGGCCGACCAGTTCGGCCTGCCTGCGCGCGGCCGGCTGCAGCCGGTCCACCCACAGCTCGACCTGCACGTGGGCATTGCCGGCCTGCGCCGCCGACAGTCCGAAGAACACCATGGCGACCAGCAGATAGCCCGAGATCTCGGTGGCCCATGACGTGGGCGAGTTGAAGGCATAGCGCGAGAAGATCTCGTACGACATGATCGCCGCCATGGCCAGCAGCACCGCGGTGGCCAGCCAGCCGGAACACCGGCCGATGCGGTCCAGCACCCGGATGACGATGAAGTCGTTCCTGTCCGACAGCGGATATGGCGAGGCCGCCGAGATGATTTCTCCGGCGTCCGTGACTGCCGGCGCGGCGGGGACCGGGATTTCCAAAGCGCTCATGGTGTCTCCTATCTGCGGCGCGTCGGGATGTCGGGCTGCGCGCCCTCATCCTTTGGTTCTTTGAAATTTTTCTGTGCCGGTATTATAGGCATATTGTATGATTGACTGCTCGAATTTCCGCATTAGGGAATTCGAGCGAGAACATCCACAGCGCGCCAAGCGCCCCACAGAGGAGACACGCATGCATACTCACGGCACCCCCACCCCGCGCACCAAGCCCCAACGCCGCCTCGCGCCCATGCTGGCCGCCGGCGCCTTCAGCGCCCTGGCCGCGCTGGCGCTGCCGCAGGCCATGGCCCAGAACTACGACCTGACCATGGCGGTCATCACCTCGCCCGGCGACGGTTATTCCATCCTGACCGCCTCGGTGCCCGAGCGGGTCGCCAAGGCCACGGGCGGCAAGGTCAAGGTCACGGTCAGCGACTCGCTGGTGCCGCCGGCGCAGATGGCCACGGCCGTACGCGAAGGCCGCGTCGACCTGAGCGCGGCGCTGCACACCTATCTGGCCGCCGACGAACCGCGCATGGGCATCTTCAACCTGCCCGGCCTCATCAACGACATCGGCGAATACAAGAAAGTGTGCGACGCCTTCTGGTGCGAAGACACGCGCAAGATCTGGAAGGACAAATGGGGCGCCATCGTGCTGGCGGAAGGCGCCTGGTGCACCCAACAGTTGTTCTCCAAAGATCCGATCCACAAAGTCGAGGACTTCAAGGGCAAGCGCCTGCGCGTGCACAACCCGCAGACCGCCGAGGTGGTGAACGCGCTGGGCGGCAAGCCCGTGGCCATGCCCACCACCGAAATCTTTCCCGCGCTCGAGCGCGGGGTGATCGACGGCCTGTTCATCTCCACCTGCGTGGGCGGCGCCCTCGAGTTCTGGCGCATCGCCAAGAACGTGCAGAACTGGAGCCTGGGCCCCGTCAACGGCTGGGCCATCCTGGCCAACCCGGAAAGCTGGGAGAAGATCCCCGCCGACGTGCGCCAGCAGGTGCAGGGCGCCATGGATCAACTGCAGAAGGAAGCCTTCGGGAACTACGACCAGTTCGTCGCCAATGCCCGGGCCGACATGGAGAAGCGCGGCGTCACCTTCTGGGTCGCTCCGGAAGAGGAACGGGCTAAAATCATGCAGAAGCAGTACGTCGGGCCAGCCTATGACGCTTGGAACAAGCGGGCATCCCAGGTCGGCTTCGACGGCCCTGCCTATATTCAAAAGGTCCGCAAGGTACTGGGCAAGGATCAGGCCGGTTGATGGCCTGATCCCATGACGGCAAAAGCCGGCGTCCGGTGCCCGCGCCGGCGCCGGCTCCCCGGACGGCGGCTTTCCCACACCAGGCCAGACACTACGCATGAACGCGCCAGACGCCGAATTCAAGGTTCAACGAACCGCCTCCGTGCTGCGGCACAGCGTTACCGAAAGCATACGCAACGCCATCCTGGTGGGGCGCTTCAAGCCCGGCGAGCGCCTGCCCGAGCGCGAACTGTGCGAGATGACCAGCGTCAGCCGCACCCTGGTGCGCGAGGCGCTGCGCCAGCTCGAATCCGAAGGCCTCATCCACGTCATCCCCCACCGCGGCCCGGTGGTCGACCGCGTCACGCCCGAGCAGGCCATGGGCATCTACCAGGTGCGCGAAGAACTCGAAGGACTCGCCTGTCAGCTGTTCGCCAAGCACGCCACCGACGCGCACCTGATGGCCCTGCAGGAAGCCTTCGCCGCGCTCAAGCAGGCCCTGCTGCACGGCTCGCCGCTCGACCAGCTCTCCACCAAGAACGCGTTCTACCAGCGGCTGCTGGACGGCGCGGGCAACGAGGCCCTTACCAACACGCTGCGCCTGCTGAACTCGCGCGTGATGCTGCTGCGCTCCACCTCCATGCAGGCGCCCGGCCGGGCCAAGCAAAGCGTGGCTGAGCTCTCCGAACTGCTGGACGCGCTGGTGGCCCGCAACGCAAAGGCCGCGCGCAAGGCCGGCTGTCTGCACGTGCGCAATGCCGCCGAAACCGCCATCGGCATCCTGCGCGCCTCCCTCGAGGCCGAGAAGAAGAACGGCATGCAGGCGTGAGCCTGCAGCCGGGCCGCTCGGCCCTGGCGCAATGGACGACGCCCGGCGCCTGCGCGACCGGGCGCCCCACGGCTCAACGTTCAGCTTTCTTGCCTGCCGCCGCACCGAACGGATCGGCGTTCAGCGGCGTGCTCACCTTGTAAGGCAGTTCTTCCGGCAGGCCGGCCATGCTGCGCATCAGCGGATAGATCGCGCTGTAGTCCTGCCCGCCCCTGCCCTGCGCCCGCGCCGCCGTGTACGACTGGTATGCCGCGGCGCCCATGGGCACCGCGGCGTTGGCGCGCGCCGCCATCTCCAGGGCCAGGCCCAGGTCCTTGTGCGCCAGGTCCACCTGGAACCCGGGAGACAGGTCTCCGCGCAGCACCTTGTTGGGATAGGTGATGTTCATGTGGCCCAGGCCGGCGATGGTGCCGCGCATCACTTCCAGCGCCAGCTCCACGCTGAGCCCGCTGGCCTCGGCCAGCGTCAGCGCCTCGGCCGTGAGCGCGTTCAGCGAAATGCCCATGAAGTTGTTCACCACCTTCACGCGCGAACCCGAACCCACCTCGCCGCAATCGATGATCTGATTGCCCATGCACAGCAGCGCCTCGCGCGCCGCCTCTTTGTCCTGCGCGCCGCCGCTGGCCAGGATCAGCAGCGTGCCGCGCTGCGCCTCCATGGCCGAGCGGCCGACGGGCGCATCGAGCATGCGGCGCTTGTGCTGGCCGACCATGGCCGCGATGGCGTCGGTCTCTTGCGGCAGGATGGTGGACATGTTGATGAAGATGGCGTCCTCGCCCAGGGCGGCCAGGATGCCGTCCGCGCCTGACAGCGCCGCCTTCACGTGCGATGCATTGGGCAGCATCGTGATGACGATGCCGGCGCCCTGCGCAGCCTGCGCGGCGCTGGCCGCCTCGGTTCCCCCCGCCTGAACCAGCGCCTGGCGCGCCTTTGGGTCCAGGTCGAAGCCGCTGACCCGGAATCCTCCTTTGACCAGGTTGATGGCCATGGGCAGGCCCATCGCTCCCAGGCCCACGAACCCGATATTCCTGTTGGACATCTTGTCTCCCGCTTCCTTTGTGTGACTTGCTGCCGGGCCGGCGTACCGCTCGGCCCACTTGCGATCAGGCGAAGGCGCCTTCCTTTTCCATCTCGGCGATGACTTCCTTGGCGGCCTTCATCGAATCCAGCGCCGCGGGCACGCCGCAATAGATGGCCGCCTGCAACACCACCTCGGTGATCTCTTCGCGCGAAATGCCGTTGTTCACGGCGCCGCGGATGTGTAGCCGCAGCTCGTTCGGACGGTTCAGCGCCATCAGCATGGCCAGGTTCAGGAAGCTGCGGGTTCTGCGGTCCAGGCCCGGACGGCCCCAGACTTCGCCCCAGCAGTATTCCGTGACCAGCTTCTGCAGCGGCGCGGTGAGGTCGTCGGCGCTGTTGAGCGACTTGTCGACATAGACATCGCCCACGACCGCGCGGCGGATTGCCAGGCCTTTTGCGAATTGTTCTGTCTCAAACTCCGGGCGGATAGCCATTCATTGTCTCCATGGATAAGCTCGTGAGGCACGGCAAAAACTGCTGTGCACGTCCTTCATACTATAATACAATCCTACTGTATTCTTGAAGTGCACAACAACGAAAAGCAGGAGACATGGCGGTGAGCAACCTCCCATCACACAACGGTCCGGTTCCGTTCGAAGTCTTCGCGGTGCGCTACGCCAACCACAGCGGGCGCCACGCGGCTGACAACTACATCGGCAAGGTCGACTTCCACGACGCCGAGTCCGATCTCGACTATTACGTCTGGGTCTTGCGGCGCGGCGACGAGGTCTACGTGGTCGACACCGGCTTCGGCGCCGAGGCGGCGCGGCAGCGCGGCCGCACGTTGCTGATGCGCCCGGCCGAGGGCCTGAAGCTGCTGGACATCGACGCGGCCGAGGTGAAGCACGTCATCCTGACCCACCTGCACTACGACCACGCCGGCACGCTCGACGACTTCCCCGCCGCCACCCTGCACATCCAGGACGCCGAACCTGCCTATGCCACCGGCCGCTGCATGTGCCATGGTCCGTTGCGCTTTCCGTACGACGTCGAAGACATCGTCACCTTCGTGCGCCGCGTCTACGGCGGCCGCGTGCGCTTCCACGAAGGCACGCAGACCCTGACCCCGGGCCTCAGCGTGCACCTCGTCGGCGGCCACACCGCGGGCCTGCAAGTGGTGCGCGTCTGGACCCGGCGCGGCTGGGTGGTGCTGGCCTCCGACGCCACGCACCTGTACGGCAACATCGGCAACGACGCGCCCTTCCCCGCGGTGCACAACGTGGGCGCGATGCTCGAGGGCTATCGCATCGTGCGCGAACTTGCCGATTCCGAGGCCCACATCGTCCCGGGCCACGATCCCAAGGTCATGGCGCGCTATCCCGCCTATTCGCCGGCCACGGAAGGCAAGGTGGTGCGCCTGGACGTCGAGCCCGCCATCGCCACGCTGCTGGAGACCTCGCGATGACGCGGTCGGTGCTCGCGCTGGACCTGCGAGGCCGCTCGGCCCTGGTCACCGGCTCGACGGCCGGCCTGGGCCATGCCATCGCCGACGCGCTGGCCGCCGCCGGCGCCAACATCGTGCTGCACGGACTGGCGGCCGACGACGCCGCCCGCCACGCGCGCGAACAGATGGCCGCCGCCCACGGCGTGCAGGTCCTGCTGGAACACGCCGACCTGCGCGACGTGGACCAGATCGAAGCCATGATGAGCCGCGCCCATGCCGCATTCGGCAGCGTGGACATCGTCGTCAACAACGCCGTCGTGCGCCACTTCTCTCCCGCCGACGAACTGCCGCGCGCGGACTGGGACGAGTGCCTGGCCGTGAACCTGTCGGCCGCCTTCCATCTCGCGCGGCTGGCCATTCCCGCCATGCGCGGGAAAGCCTGGGGCCGCATCATCAACCTGTCGTCGGTGTACGGCAGCGAGGCCACGGCCAATCGCATCGGCTACATCACGACCAAGACGGCGCTGCTGGGCATGACGCGCGCGCTGGCGGTGGAGACCAGCACCACGGGCATCACCTGCAATGCGGTCTCGCCCGGCACGGTGCCCACGCCCGCCATCACCTCGCGCATCGCCGCCATCGCACGGGACCAGGGCATCGCCGTCGAACGGGCCGAGCGCGACTACCTGGCCGCGCGGCAGCCCACCGGGCGCTTCGTCGCCATGGAACACGTGGCGGCGCTGATCGGATTTCTGTGCAGCGAGGCCGGACGCGACATCACCGGCGCCACGCTGCCCATAGACGGCGGCTGGACGGCGGCCTGATCCCCGGGCACGGCGCGCGGTTCATCGCCCGCGCGCCGCGCCGGACCTTTTCCTTCATCACTTTCTTCCTGGGCAATACGACATGACGAACACTGACAAGCATCTCGGATTCGTGGGCATCGGCCGCATGGGCGCCCCGATGGCGGAACGCCTGATCCAGGCCGGCTACACGCTCACCGTCTACGATCCCAACAAGACGGCCACCGACGCGCTGGCCGCCAAGGGGGCGCAGGTGGCCGACTCGCCCAAGGCGGTGGCCGACGCCGCCCCAACGGTGCTGATCTCGCTGCCCATGCCGCAGGTGGTGGTGGCCGTGGGCCTGGGCGACAACGGGCTGTCTTCGGGCTCCGCCGTGCGTACCGTGATCGACCTGTCGACCACGGGTCCGGAAGCCGCCGCCGAACTGGCGGCCGGCCTTGCCGAGAAATCCATCACGACCATCGACTGCCCCGTCAGCGGCGGCGTGGCGGGCGCCACCAAGGGGACGCTGGCACTGATGGTGTCCGGCGACGCCAAGGTCTACGAAAGCCTGCAGCCCGTGCTGGCCGTGCTGGGCCGCGCCTTCTACGTGGGCGAGCGTCCGGGCCAGGCGCAGACCATGAAGGTCATCAACAACCTGATCTCCGTCACGGCGCTCAGCATCACCTCCGAAGCCATGGTGATGGGCGCCAAGGCCGGCCTGGACCCGGACCGCATGCTGGAAGTCATCAACGCGGGCTCGGGACGCACGAATGCGTCGGAAGACAAGATTCCCAAGTACGTACTGACGCGCAGCTTCGGCTTCGGCTTCGCAATCGGGCTGTCGGCCAAGGACGTGCGCCTGTGCCTGGAGGAAAGCGAACGCCTGGGCGTGCCGCTGCACGTGGGCAACGCCACCCGCGAACTGCTGAACGCGGCGCGGGACAAGTTCGGCGACCAGGCCGACATGACCGAGATCATCCGCTACGTCGAAGACCAGGCGGGTGTCGAGGTGCGCGGCAAGGCGGCCGTCAAATGAGCCAGGCGCGTCAGCTTGCCGTCATCACCGGCGCCGCCAGCGGCATCGGCGCCGCCTGCGCGCGGCGCTTCGCCGGCGAGGGATATGCGGTCGCCCTGCTGGACGTGGCCCGGCAGGCCGGCCAGGCGCTGGCCGACGAGCTGGCCGGATCCGGTGCGCAGGCACGTTTCTACCCCTGCGACGTGGCCGACGAAACCGCCGTCGAACAGTGCGTGCAGGCCAGCCGCGCCGAGCTGGGCGAGCCCGAGGTGCTGGTGACCTCCGCCGCGCTCATTCCCAACACCGAATCCATCCTGGACATGGACATGGCCGGCCACGATCGCATGTGGCGCGTGAACTACCACGGCACCCTGCACGCGTGCCGGTCGGTGGGGCGCATCATGGCGCAGCGCACGCGCGGCGCCATCGTCACGCTGGGCTCCATCAACACCCTGCATCCCCTGCCCCTGCCCGCCTACAACCCGGGCAAGGCCGCGTTGCAGCGCCTTACGCAGCTACTGGCCGTCGAACTGGGCCGCCACCAGGTGCGTGTGAACAGCGTTGCGCCCACCTACGTGATGACGCCCGCGCTGCAGGCGCGCATCGACGCGGGCCACCGCGACCTGGACAAGATGATGTCGGTGCATGCGCTGGCGCAGTTGCCTGTGCCGGACGACATCGCCGATGCCGTGGCTTTTCTATGCTCGCCACAGGCACGCATGATCACCGGCGTGCTGCTGCCCGTGGACGCCGGCTGGAGCGCGGGCGTCAGCTACAAGACCTACGCGGGCGGCGTGCCCTGGCAGGCGCCAGCCAACGGATAAAGCGGCAACGTCCGCACTGCGGATCCATTACGACAAACACGACGGCGGCCATGCAGGCGGCCGCGGGAGACAACAATGAAAACCTTCATGCGCCATCTGGCGCGCACGGCACTGGTCTTTTCCCTGACCTCGGCGGCGGCCGCGGCCCAATACCCCGATCGCCCGGTGCGCGTGATCGTCCCCTTTGCCGCGGGCGGCGGGGCCGACATCGTGGCACGGCAGGTCTTCCAGGGCGTGTCGCAAGCCTTGGGCCAGCCCTTCGTCATCGAGAACCGTGGCGGCGCGGGCGGCATCATCGGCACCGACGCCGTCGCCAAGGCCGCGCCGGACGGCTATACGCTGCTGCTGGGCCAGAGCGGCCCCAATGCCATCAACCCCTCGGTGTACAACAAGCTGCCTTACGACGCGCGGCGCGACTTCGCGCCGGTGACCCAGCTGACGCGCTACCCTTACGTCATCGCGGTGAAGAAGTCCTTGCCGCCCAACACGCTCGCCGAGCTCATCGCGCTGGCTCAGGCCAAGCCCGGCACGCTCAGCCTGTCCACCGCCGGTCATGGCAGTTCGTCGCACCTGGCGGTGGAACTGTTCAAGCGGCAGGCAAAGATCGACGTCATCGCCGTGGCCTACAAGGGCGCGGGCCCGGCGCTGCTGGACGTGGTGGCCGGCAATGTCGACATGACCTTCGGCGACGCGGCGTCCGCATCCAAGCAGGCCCACGCCGGCGCGGTGAAGGCGCTGGCCGTGACGGGCGCCCGCCGTTCGCCGCTGCTGCCCGAGGTGCCCACCGTGCAGGAAGCCGGCGTGGCAGGCTACGAGGCGACTGCATGGCATGCCGTGCTGGCCCCGCGCGGCACGCCCCCCGAGGTCATCGCCACATTGAACGATGCCATCAGGAAAGTGCTGGAGGATCCGGCGCTGAAGGCCAAGCTGGCGCAGGACGGCATCGAAACCGTCGGCAGCTCGCCGAAGGAATTCGAGACCGCGCTGCTGGCCGAGATAGACAAATGGCGCCAGGTCGTGGAGCAGGCGAACATCAAGCTGGATTGAGGATGCGCGGGGCGCGGCACGCGGCGCGCCTACGCAAGCTCGGGACGCGCGTCGTCTTTCAGGGCGACGCCCGACACCCCGAGCGTGCGCATCCTGCCCAGCAGTTGAGCCAGTTTTCCCGCGGCCTGGGCCGGGGGTAGCCCCGCGGGCCGGATGTTCGACACGCAGTTGCGCTCGGCGTCCACGCGGCCCACCCGCGGGCCCCAGGTCAGATAGGCGCCCAGGCTGTCCGGCGCCGACAGACCGGGCCGCTCGCCTATCAGCACCACGACACAGCGGGACCGCAACGCCTGCCCGATGTCATCGCCTGTCGCCACCCGGCCATGGCGCAGCAGCACCAGCGGCGCCAGCGTCCAGCCCTGTGCGCGCAACGCGGGAACCAGCGCCCGCGCCAGCGGCCCGGCGTGCCGCTGCGCGGCCGTGGCCGACAGCCCATCGGCAATGACGATGCACAGATCGTGACCGCCCTCTTGAGCTTGAAGCTCGGCGCGCGATGCCGGCTGCAGCTGGCGGCCCAGATCGGGACGCACCAGGTAGGTATGCCGGTCGACAGCCGCGGAGCGGCTTTTCAGCACCGGCAGGCCAAGCTCCGCCAGCTCCTCTTGCAGGCCGTCCATGTCCAGCACCGCATGCACGGCATCGCGCGCCTGCGCATGCGCCAGGCGGAAGTCCAGCAGCGCCGGCGTGCGCAGCGAGGCTCCGCTGCGCGGCAGACCGACGCGCGCGGCCGTCAACCTGCGCAGCGGATCCCACAGAGTGTCGAGGTCGCTCGAGGCCTGGCTTCGTAAACGGGCCATGATCTACTCCTGGGGCAGCAGCGCGGTGAAGCGCTCCGGCAGGGCGGCCGGCCGTACGCGTCCCTGGGCATCGCACAGCCCCTGCGATTGCAGCCACGCCTCGAACTCCGGAGCGCAACGCCGACCGAGAAGGTCGCGGATGGCAAGAACATCGTGGAACGAGGTGCTCTGGTAGCCAAGCATGATGTCGTCCGCACCGGGCACGCCCATCACATAGTTGATGCCCGACACCGCCAGCAGCGTCAGCAGCGAGTCCATGTCGTCCTGGTCGGCCTCGGCGTGGTTGGTGTAGCACACGTCGCAACCCATGGGCACGCCGAGCAGCTTGCCGCAGAAGTGGTCCTCGAGAGCCGCGCGCGTGATCTGCTTGCCATCGTAGAGATACTCGGGACCGATGAAGCCGACCACCGTGTTCACCAGGAACGGCCGGCAGGCGCGCGCCACCGCATACGCCCGCGCCTCCAGCGTCTGCTGGTCGACGCCATGATGCTGGCCGGCCGACAGCGCGCTGCCCTGCCCGGTCTCGAAGTACATGACGTTGGACCCGACCGTGCCGCGGCCCAGCGACCGCGCGGCTTCGTCAGCCTCTTTCAGCATCGCCAGGTTGATGCCGAAACTGCGATTGGCGCCTTCCGTGCCGGCTATGGACTGGAACACGAGGTCGACGGGAGTTCCACGGTCGATCAGCTCCAGCGTGGTCGTGACGTGGGACAGCACACAACTCTGCGTCGGGATGGCCAGCCGCTGTCGCACGTCGTCCAGCAGACACAGCAGGTCGTGCGTGTGGCCGGGACTGTCGCCGGCCGGGTTGATGCCGATCAGCGCATCGCCCGCTCCCAGCAGCAAACCGTCGAGGATGCTGGCGGCGATACCGCGGGGGTCGTCGGTGGGGTGATTGGGCTGCAGGCGCACCGACAGCCGCCCCGGCAAGCCCACCGTCGTGCGAAAACGCGTGACCACGCTGCATTTGGCGGACACCAGCATCAGGTCCTGCAGACGCATCAGCTTGCTGACCGCCGCCGCCATCTCGGGAGTCAGGCCCGGCACCAGGGCCTCGAGCGCGGCGCCATCGGTGCCGTCGTCCAACAGCCAGTCGCGCAGGCCGCCGACGCTCAGGTGCGCGACCGGCGCGAACGCGGCGGCGTCGTGCGTGTCGATGATCAGGCGCGTCACCTCGTCGCTTTCGTAGGGAATCAGCGGCTGCTCGAGGAACGCGCGCAGCGGCACGTCGGCCAGGCAGTACTGCGCGGCGACGCGCTCTTCGCTGCTGCGCGCCGCCACCCCCGCCAACACGTCGCCGCTGCGCAGCGGCGTGGCGCAAGCCATCAGCACCGCCAGGTCGTCGAAGCTATGGGTGCGCCTGCCCACGGTGGCTTTGTACATGCATCGCTCCATTCCGGACCGATACATCGTAGTGGCAATCCGCCCGACGAGCCAACCGCCCCCTGGTGCTCAACCTTGCGTACCCCCGGCCACCTCTGCCCTGGCCCGCTTCGGATACCACTTGGTGAACATGAAGGCGCCATACAGGGCCGCGATCGTCACGACGATGGCGATGGCGTGCGGCAGCTGCGGCGCATACACCAGCAACAGGTCGGCCGCCACCATCAGCGCGAAGGCCGCCGCCCACGCCGCGGTGATGATGTAATTGGCGCGGATGAACGCCGGCGTATCCCAGGCCTGCTCCGGCGTCCTTTCCCGCGCATACTGCATCGTGAATGGCCGGCGGACCGCCAGCGAGATCAGCACGATCAGCAGCAGGCCGCCATCGACGCGCAGCCGCACCGAGGCAATGAGCCAGCTGTCCGCGCCCTCCGACATCGCGAAGGCCGCCAGGCCCGCGAACAGGATGAAGGTGCCGACCTCGAGGATCTTCACCTGGCGCTCGCCGCTGAGCGCATCGCGCAGCAGCAGCACCGCCGATGCGATCGCGGCGGCGATCAGTCCGGGCACGATGCCGAGAATGCGCTCGATGATCACGAACGCGATGAAGGGCGAGAATGCCAAAAGCAATGCCATGACGAACTCCTCACAGAGAGTACGCAGGGCAATGGCGGCGCCTCTACAGCGCCATCCAGTTGCCGTGCAGGCCCGCGGGCACCCGCCGGGGAAGGCGGATGACGGCCACGGGTTCCGCGGCGGGATCGCGCGCATCCAGGATCAGGAAGCGGCCCTCGTGGCTGTTCGCGTCGTGGGTGAAGGCGAACAGATAGCCGTCTTCCTCGTTCTTGCCGTGGGGGTCCGCCACGAACACCGGTTCGCCCGTGGTCACGCCGGCGGGCAGGCGATGGACGCGCTTCTCGCCGGTCTGCAGGTCATAGCGCGCGATGGCCTCGAATGCGCCGGGCTGCGGGGCCTCGTCGGGACGCGGGTCTCGCAGGCCCACGTAGCCCCAGCGCGCCTTGCGGCCCAGGTACGCGTCGTTGATGCGGCCGAACTCGCAGGCGCGCTCGTCCAGCGTCGCGTCCACCACGGAACCGCCGTGCATGTCGATCACGATGCGATGCAGCTCCAGGCGCCGCTTGCCCGGGCCCAGCGAGAACGAGTCATACCAGGGCATGGTCACTTCGATCCGGCCATCCTCTTCGAACGCGTTGACCGTATGCCAATGGAAGAAGGCGGGACCATCGATCCAGCGCACGTCCCTGGCCGAGTTCGCGTCGCGCGGAATCAGCGCGATGCGCGATCCGCGATCGGGCTTCCATTCGGCCGGCGGACCGCCGCGCGAGAAGTCGAATACCAGCGGGCACAGGAAGGCGACGACGTAGTTGGCCGTGATGGCGATGTCGTGCACCATGGCCGGCCACGGCGAGGCCATCGGCACGCAGCGGTCCAACTCACCGGTACGCGCGACGCGCAGGTAATGCAGCGTGCCCGCGCGCAGGTCATAGGACAGCGACAGCAGTTCGCCGGTGGCGGGGTCCAGCTTGGGATGGGCGGACATCGCGCCCGGCAGCCTGCCGTGGTCGTCGAACGCGCCCACGGTATCCAGCTCGGCGTCCATTTCGTAGGGGAGGCCGCCTTCGTACAGCGCCAGGAATCGGCCCGCGTGGCGCACGATGCTGGTATTGGCCAGGTTGGCGTGCGGCGGCGGACCGAAGGTTGGGTTGTAGAGCCGGCGTCCCGCTGCCATCTCTTCGTTGAATTCGCGCGTGCGCACCCACCGATTGCGATAGCGTGCGCGGCCGTGGTCCAGGTAGACCGCGTGGATCATGCCCGTGCCGTCGAAGGGATAGTGGTAGCCCGGGCCGGGCTCGAACGCGGGATTGGGCCCGTTGCGCATGAACACGCCGCGCAGCCCTTGGGGCAGTTCGCCCTCGATACACAGGTCCACGTCGTCCCGCTCGTCGAACACCGGCGCCAGCGCGCCGGCCAATGCGGGATCGGCGCTATGCCAGGACTCCATTCGCATGGTGCTCTCCGGCCAACGGGCGAGCCGCGACGCTCGCCCTCGAGTAAGTGATGGACCGACTGTAGACCAAACTCGTACCCGGCAGTTGGGAAACCGCCCGCTCAGGGCGCCATTGCGCTGCCCGGCGCGGCCACATCATCCGTACGGTCTCGATATATCGCCGGATGCGGGAGGCTCCATGTTGCGGCTATGCCTCGGCAACATGTGCCGATGCGCGGCACGAGCCGAATGGCGTCAAGGCCGCAGCCGCGTCGCGGGGGAGAGCTTCTTCCATGGCAGGTCGCCGGGGTCGACCAGCAGCGCGCCCGGCGCAAGCGCGAACAGCACATCGGTCTCGGGCGTTTCCACCAGCCGGTCGAAGTCCGCGCGGAAGTGATGCGAACTCTTCACCACCACGATCTTCATCGCTTCGGGGTCCACGCCCACCATGCGGAAGAGCTCGCGGTCCTGCGCGCCGATCCGGCCGCTGGCCACCACCACCAGTATCCCTTCGATCTCCAGGCACGCGCTAGGGCCCAGCCGGGTCTGGAAGCCGGTCATCTTCGGGCCTTTGAAGGTCGCGATGCCGTCGGACAGCGCCCGCACGCGATAAGGTCCCGCCACGGGCGGTTCGCTGGGGCCCGCGGGGGTCTGCATCGATTCGCCCAGGGCGCATTCGATCTCCTGGCCCACCCCGGCCCGGTGCGCCAGCGCGGCCGCAGCGGGGTCATACAGCACCGCCAGCGCCACACGGCCCGGATACACATGACCAGCCTTCGCGTCCAGCAGCGCATGCAGCACCCCTGTCGTGGAGCTGCTGCCTCCGATGCCCGGATTGTCCTGCGTGTCCGCGATCACGATGGCGCGGGGGCTGGCGGCGGCGCGCTCGATCGCTTGCTTCACGGCCTCGGCCGCGCTCTGGGCGGTCAGGCGCCACTGCGTCGGCTCGGCGATGCGCTCGTGCAGCGCCTGCAGGGCTTCGTGCGCACGCTCGCCATGCACCCATATCACCGGCGCGCACTCCTCGAAGTCCGATGCGGGAAAGCCCATGCAGAAACTCGAGACGGTGCCGAACTTTTCATCGACCGACTCCAGCAGTTCATAGCAGCCCTTGGCCGGCTGCGAGGCCGTGCCCTGCGAGTTGATCGAGATCAGGTACGGCAGGCGCGCCCACCGCATGGGTTCGCGTCGCCCGTACTGGATGATGCGATCGAGCAGTTCCGCGGCGCGTTCGCCGGTCTTGACGTAGTCGATGTGCGGGTAAGTACGGAATGCGACCAGGCCGTCCGCATGCTCGAGCATCGCGCGGGTCACGTTGGCATGCAGGTCCAGGCTCGCCACGATGGGCACCGAAGGGCCGACCACGCGCCGGATGCGCGTGAGCAGTTCGCCCTCGGCATCGTCGTACGTCTCCGACAGCGCGGCGCCATGCAGTTCCAGGTAGATCGCGTCGAAATCCCGCCGCTCGACGTCGGCAAGTATGGAGGAACAGATCTTCTCGAACGCCTCATCGGTGATGTACGACGATGGCACGGCGCCGCACCAGAAGCCGGGCGCCAGGGTCCAGCCGCGCGCGCGTGCCTGCCGCGCGAAGCCGGTCGCGGACACGTCGACCGTGTCCAGCATCTCGATGGTGGCCTGCCCGTGCGTAGGCTTGGGGAACATCTCGCCGCGCTCGAAGGCGGCCCAGTCGGCGCGATTGGACGCAAAGGTATTGGTCTCGTGCTTGAATCCTGCTATTAGTACGCGCATGCCGGTTCCCTTCGGTTTCATTGCCGGCATTCTTGATCCGGCATACCGGCCAGGACAATCCATTTATAGTGCGGCAGCCCCCAGCGAAACTAATGAGCCCGAGTTCCCCCGCATCCTTGTCTCCGTCGGTTCTCGCGTGGTTGCGCTGCTTCGATGCCGCTGCGCGCTGCGGCAGCTTCACCAGGGCTGCGCTCGAACTGCACGTCTCGCAAGGCGCCGTCAGCCAGCAGGTGAAGAAGCTGGAAGACCGCGTCGGCCATGTGCTGCTGCGCCGCACGCCCGCCGGACTGACGCTTACCCCCGAAGGTGAACAGCTGGCGGCGGCCACCCGAGATTCGTTCAGGGCACTGGAATCGGCCTTGCAGCGCCTGCATGCCGCGCACGTCGGCGAGCCCGTCAACGTCAGTTGTTCGCCCTCGTTCGCCATGTTCTGGCTGACGCTGCGGCTGGGCAATTTCTATCGTGTCCATCCCGATATGGCGTTGCGCATCATCGGCGAATCCGACACGGCGGACCCCGCGCGCATGGCGCAGGACAACATCGCGGCGGCCATACGGTTCGAAACCGCCGACGGAAATAGCGACGATGCCGTCACCCTGTTCGACGAATGGCTGGTGCCCGTGGCCACGCCCGCCTTCATGCAGGAAAATCCGGGGCTGCGCGAAGCCGGCGACCTGCGCGGCACGCACCTGCTGCACGCGGCGGACCCGTGGGAAGGCACCGAACCGACCGAGGAGTGGGCCAGGTGGCTGGCCGCCGTGGGCGTGCCGGTTCCGGCCACCGCATTGCGGCTGGGCACGCAATTCAATCATTCGCTGCTGGCCATGCAGGCCGCGCTGGGCGGCCAGGGCATCGCCATGGGCAGGCTGGCGCTGGTGCTGCGTTACCTGATGCAGGGCCGGCTGGTGGTGCCGTTTCGCCAACGCGTGCGCCTGCAGGCGTCGTATCAATTCATCGGCAGTCCCTCGCACCCCGAAGCCGCCACCCTCCTGTCCTGGCTGCAGGACGAGGCCCGCCAGTTCATGCAGCAGCGCGACGCGCTGTTCGACACCGAGCAGATCGCCATCAGCTGAACGGCATCCGGGCATTAGCGCCACTGCACCCCGCCGCAACAAAAGTGGCTTGTGTCGAAAACGGCCGCTGTCCAAGAATAGCGGCACACAAGACGACAAGGGGTTTGAATCATGATCGCTGCGAAAGCAGGAAGAGCCTTTGCCTGCGGCCTGCTGTTGTCGCTGGCCGCGTTGCCGGCATGGGCGGCCGACACGTCGCGTCCCATACGCCTGATCGTACCGACGCCGCCCGGATCGGCATCCGACGCGCTGGCGCGCGCGATGTCGGCGCCCTGGGGCAAGGCAAGCGGCCGCGCCATCGTGGTCGAGAACGTGGTGGGCGCGGGCACAACGATCGGCACCCGCCAACTCGCGCGGGCCGCCGCCGACGGCCTGACGCTGGGCTTGATCAGCTCGAACCACACCATGAACCCGTGGCTGTACAAGAACCTGCCGTACGACGCACTGGCCGACTTCACACCCATTGCGATGATAGGCACCGTGCCGGCCATCCTCGTGGCAAACCCACGGATTACGGCCAACACGCCGTCCGAACTGGCCGCGCTGTCCAGGTCCGCGACGACGCCGCTCGCCGAGGGAGTGGTCTCGGGCACCATCTATCACCTGGCCGGCGAGGTGTTCAAGCAGCAGGCCGGCGTGGTCACCAATCCGATCCCGTACAAGGGCTCCGCGCAGGTGGTCAACGACCTGCTGGGCGGCATCCTGGACGTGGGTCTGGTCGCGGTCCAGAGCGGAGCGCCGCAGGTCGCGGCGGGAAAACTCAAGGGCCTGGCCGTGACCACCGCCCAGCGCAGCGCCATGGCGCCGCAGGTGCCGACGCTGCGGGAAAGCGGCCTGCCGGATTTCGACGTCGAGACCTGGATGGCCGTGGTGGGGCCGGCGGGCCTTGGCGAGGCGGACGTCGCGGCACGCCGCAAGGAACTGGCGCAGGCGCTTGCCGATGGCGAACTGCAGCGAGCCATGCGCGCACAGGCTGACACCAGCAGGCACGGCGCTTGCTTCGGTTCGGGTTCGCAGTAAAGGAGAACCGTCATGACTGACAATCTGAACAATCGCGGACCGCAGGACCGTTCACGCATCAACGTAGAGGAAGAATGGGAGTGCCGCTACTGGAGCGAGAAGCTGGGGGTGACCGATGATCAGCTGCGGGAGGCCGTGCACCAGGTGGGCACGTCGGTGGAAGACGTGACTGCGTATCTGCAGACGCCGGCAACGGGCAGGACCAGTTGACTCCGGCCCCCGCCTGAAGACCGCTGCCGCGACCCGGCGGCGGCCGCGTTGAAAGCCCCTGCGGAATGCTCATCGAAACCCGAAAAAGGACGCCTCATGAAAATCCTCCTGTGGATCATCGCCATCATCTTCCTCGTCGGCCTGCTTACCGTGACGGGCGTGTTGAATCTGATCTTTTGAGCGGCACGCCTTGAACGGGCGACGGGCCACGCGGCCCGGCTGCCCGCCTTGCGCAGAGGCGGCTCGGGCGCCGGCCGTTATCGGATGCGCCTATTGACCACCGCCCACCGCAACGCATACTTTTGAGCCCCGGTTCATATCAGAGATACGAGGCTCGCTTTGTCCATCACCGTTCTTTCCCAGACCGCACAGATCACCGACCTGCAGGATGAGGGTCCGGTCGCCGCGCCCGTCAGCCAGCCCGCCGTCACCACCGTGGGCCGCGAAGTCCATGTGGAAGGCATGGGCGAAAACCGCAGCGGCGTATGGGAATGCCAGCCGGGCACTTTCAAGCGTCATCTGGCCAATGCCGAACTGATGCACATCCTGGCGGGCAAGTGCACGTTCACCCCCGAAGGCGGCGAGCCGGTCGAGTTCGGCGCGGGCGACACGGTGTACTTCCCGGCGAACACGCGCGGCGTGTGGAATGTGGAGACCGCCCTGCGCAAGGTATACGCCATCTTCGGCTGACGCCACCGCTGGCGCCGCCCGCACACACCCGACCATACACTGGCCCCCCGCCAACGAAGGATTACCGTGTCCCATCCCCTGCCTGCTCAACGCCCGCCCATCGTGTCGGCGCGCTCCCCTTCCGCCAGGCTGGCGCTGCTCGCCATCGGCGTGCTGCTGCTGTCGCTGTCCTCGTACGTCGCCATCCCCATGGCGCCGGTACCCATCACCATGCAGACACTCGCTGTCACCCTGGTCGGCGCGCTGTATGGGTGGCGCATGGGCACGGTCAGCGTGGCCGTGTGGCTGGCGCTCGGCGCGGCGGGCTTGCCCGTGCTGGCCGATGGCGGGTCGGGCCTGCAGAAGTTCATGGGTCCCACGGCCGGCTATCTGTTCGCCTTTCCGCTGGCCGCGGCGCTGGCCGGCGGCCTGGTGCAGCGCGGCTGGGACGGCGGCCGCCTGGGCCTGGCCTTTGCCGCGATGCTGGCCGCCACCGCGCTGTGCCTGTTGTTCGGCGGCGCCTGGCTGGCCGTCACCATAGGCTGGGAGAAGGCGCTGATGAAGGGCGTGGCGCCGTTCGTGCCGGGCGGTGTGATCAAGTCCCTGGCCGCGGCGCTGGTGCTGAAGGTCGTGCATGCGCACGGGTATGGGCGCGCGCCCTATGGCGGCGCGGACTCGGCCTGACCGCGGAACCCCATCAACGTCCCCGCCGCGCGATCGCCTGGATGATGGCTGCGTTGTCGAGCTGGCCTTCCCCTTCTCGCATGCATTCCTCCAGCAACTGCACGTAGACTTCCGCGAACGGCAATCGCTGCTCGCGGGCGCCGGCCTGCGCCAGGATCAGGCGGAAATCCTTCAGGCTCTGGTCCACCCGGCTTTGAGGCGGATGGAACCGGCGCTGCGCCATGGCCGCTCCCTTGACCTCCATGACGCGCGAGTAAGCCGCCGACCCTATCAGCACTGACAGGAAGTCGGTCGGATCCAGCCCCAGGCGCGCGGCAAATTGCAGCCCCTCGGCCATGGCCGCGCGATTCAGGCCCAGCACCAGGTTGACCGCCAGTTTGGCGCGCGCGGCATTGCCGGACGCACCCATGACGTAACGGCGCGGGCACAGCGCGTCCAGCACGGGCGCGGCTCGCGCCAGGTCCTGCTCGCGCCCGGCCACCAGCCCCACGGCCTCGCCCTTCGCCAGCGTCTGGCTGGTGCCTGAAATGGGAGACTCGACGAAAGGCAGGCCCTGCGCGGCGCACCGGAGGCCCAGGACGGCAATGCGTTCCGGATCGCAGGTGCTGATGCAGACCACGGCCGGCGCGCGGCCGGCGGCCAGCGCCGCGGCGACGATGCCGCACGGCCCGAACAGGGCCTGCTCCACCTGGTCCGTGTCGAATACCGCCAGGACGATGGCGTCGCACTGCCTGCCCAGGTCCGCGAGCGACCGTGCGGCTTCGCGGCCTGCATGACTCGCTGCGGCGAACGCCGCGCACCGCAATGCGTCCACGTCGTAGCCCACCAGGCCGAAACCCGCCTGGGCCAGCCGCTGCGCGCTGGCCGTGCCCATCAGCCCCAACCCCGCGATGCCGACCGTCCGTACGGCCTGGGGATCGGCCCTCATTGCGGTTTTATCCCGGCGCTGCGGATGGCCTGCCCCACGCGCGCATAGCCTTCGCGCGTCAGGGCGCCCAGCTCGGCCGGCGTCGAAGAGACCGGCTCGAGGCCGAGCGCGGCCAGGCGCTCGCGCACGGCGGGATCGGCCACCGCCTTGGCCACTTCCGCATGCAGGCGCTCCACGATGTCGGCGGGCGTGCCCTTGGGCGCATACAGGCCCAGCCACGTGGAAAAGCGGAATACGTGGGCGCCGGCCTCGGCGAAGGTAGGCACGTCAGGCAGCAGCGCCGAACGCTGCTCGTTGGGCTGCGCCAGAGCGCGCAGCCTGCCATCCTTGATGAAGGGCAGCGCCACCGACACCGCCGAAAACATCATGGGCAGCTGCCCGCCCGCCACGTCGGTGGTGGCCTGCGTCGCCCCCTTGTAAGGCACGTGGGCGAACGACGCGCCATTGCCGGCGGCGAACAGCTCCATTGCGATGTGGTGCGGACTACCGATGCCCGCCGTCGCATAATCGATCTTGCCCGGCCTGGCGCGCGCCTGCGCCAGCAGCTCGGGCACGGTCTTCGCGCCGAAGCCGCTGTTGGCGACCAGCACCCAGGCGATGTTGGCCATCTGGCTGACGGGCGCGAAATCATTGAGCGGATCGAAGCTGACCTTGTCCGACAGGTTGACCGCGTAATTCAGCACGCTGTCGGTGATGCCGCCCAGCGTGTAGCCGTCCGGGGCGGCGCGCGCGACGCGCTCCGCGCCCAACAGGCCGGACACGCCCGCATGGTTCTCGACGATGAACGTCTGCTTCATGTTCTCGCCCATCCTGGCCACCACCACGCGGGTCGCCACGTCGGCGGCGCTGCCCACCTGCAGCGGCACGATGACCTGGATGGGCTTGGCCGGCCATGCCTGCTGCGCCATGGCGCCGCCGCCGGTCAATGCAAGGCTTGCCAGCAGGATGGCCCCCGCGCCGCGGCGCGTTCGGGTAAGGCGCGGTGTCGTCGTGCTCATGATTTGTCTCCTATCTGGCTCGATGCCTCGGATCGCGCGGATCATCCCAGCCTGCCGACCTCGGTCTCGAGCAGGTTCCACACGCGCGAGCCCAGTTCGTCTTTCCACTGGCGGTAGAAGCCGCCGGCCAGCCGCTGCCGGAAGCTGCCGGTGTCGGCCGTGTTGAACTGGAGCCCACGCTGGCGCAGGGTGCCCGCCAGCGCCTCGTTCAGCGCGATGGTGTGGCTGCGCTGGCGGCCCACGTGCAGCTTGACGTTGCGCAGGACGATCTCGCGCACGTCTTCGGGCAGCGAGTGCCAGAAGCCCAGATTCCCCACGATGTTGAAGCCCGACCACATGTGCGAGGTCAGGGATACATGGGTGACCACCTCGTGCAAGCGCAGCGAATCCAGGATGGCCAGGGGATTCTCCTGGGCCTGCAGCCGCCCTGTCTTCAGCGCGTCGTACAGCTCGAGCACGAACAGCGGCACCGGATCGGCCCCGAGCGTGCGGAACGTTTCCTCGAACACTTTGCCTTCCGGAATGCGGATGGACAGCCCCTCGAGGTCGCTGGCGCCGGCGATCACGCGACCGGTGGTGGCGATGTGCCGAAAGCCGTTCTCCATCAGCCCGTGCGGCATCAGCCACAGACCGCGCGCGGCGAGATCGCCGCGCAGCGCATCGCCCAGCGCGCCATCCATGGCGCGGTACACCTCGTCGTTGTCGCGAAAGGCGAAAGGCAGGCTCTGCACGTTCATCGCGGGCGCCAGCGGTCCCAGTATGCTGCCCATCAGCGCATAGAACTGGATCTCGCCGTCGATCACGGCCTCCACGATCTCGAGATGCGATTTCTTCAGGCCGCCGTTGTCCGGCACGACCTCGATATCGACCCGTCCCGCGGTCTCTTCCCGCACGGCGTTCCATAGGTCGACCAGGAAGGGATGCACGTGGCTCGCGGCGGGCTGATAGTGGAACTGGCGGCCGCGCCAACGGGCGGCCGTAGATGGAGTGGCAGCTTTCATTCCGCTTCTATCCCCGCCCGCTTCACCACCTCGCCCATGCGCCGATAGTCGTCGGCCATGTAGGTCGCCATCTGCTGCGGCGTCATCACGAAAGGGTCGATGCCGTTCTCGGACAGCCGCGCGATGGTGTCGGGGGACTTCAGCACCCGGGCCAGTTGCTCGGACAGCCGCTGCACGACGGGATCGGGCGTTCCCGCGGGCGCGACGATGCCTATCCATGACGCGTAGTCGTAGCCCGCCACGCCGGACTCGGCCACGGTGGGCAGGTCGGGCAGGATGGGCGTGCGCTGCGCCCCGGCCACCGCGATGGGACGCAGCTTGCCGGCCTTTACCAGCGGCAGCACGGTGCCGATGGCGTTGAACATCACCTGCACCTCCCCGGCCGCCAGGCCCACCGCCGCCGGGCTGGCGCCCTTGTAGGGCACGTGCATCATCTTCACGCCGGCGCCGGATTCGAACATCGCCATGGCGATGTGCTGCGGACTGCCCACGCCGCCGGTCGAATACGACACCTTGCCGGGATTGGCCTTCACATAGTCCAGCAGCTCGCGCACGTTGTTCACCGGCAGCGAGGGATGCACCACCAGCACCGTGGGCAGCACGGCCACCATGCCCACCGGCCGGAACTGCGCGGCCGGGTCATAGCCGACCTTGCGCACGTGCGGCAGCACGCCGAGGATGGCGTTGTTGCAGCCGCACAGTGTGTAGCCGTCCGGCGCGGCGCGAGCCACTTTCTCGGCGCCGATGGCGCCGGAGGCGCCGGTCTGGTTCTCCATGACCAGAGGTTGTCCCAATGGCCCCGCCAGCCGCTCGATGACGATGCGCAGCGCCACGTCGGAGGCACTGCCGGTGGCCAGCGGCGTGACCAGCGTAACCGGCCGCTGGGGCCAGGCCTGCGCGCCGGCCGGTGCCGGGGTCAATGCGGTCGCCAGTGCCGCGACGCCGAACAATGAAGCGGCCAGGCCCGCGCGCAAGCGACGGCCCGCCGTGTCGAAACAGTGGTTCATGTCTCTCCTCCTGTCGTGGTGGGCGTCCCGTCTGGCGGGGACTATCCCGTGGGTGGAACATCGCTACAGCATGACGCGCGCTCCGTTGGTGTCCAGGTTCACGCCCGATACGAACGAGGCGCCATCCGATGCCAGATACAGCATGGCAGCGACGTGGTCGTCGACCGTTGCCAGCCGCCGCAGCGGCACCTGGGCCGCGATGCGGTCCAGGTCCTCCTGCGACCGCAACGCCGCCACGCGCGGCGTCAGCGTCGTCAATGGCGCGATGGTGTTGGCGGTGATGCCGTGCGGTCCCAGCTCGTAGGCGAGAAAGCGCGTCAGTTGCGTGACGCCGGCCTTGGCCGCGCCGTATGCCGGCGAGGACGCCGCATGCACCGTGCGCCCCGAGATCGACGTCACGTTGATGATGCGCCCCGCGCGCGACTGTTTGAGCGGCGCGATGGCCGCGCGGCAGCACAGGAACACGCTGCGCAGATTGAGCGCCACGGTGCGGTCCCATTCCTCCAGGTCCATCTGTTCAACCGTCAGCAGCTTGCGGTAGCCGCCCGCGCAGTTGATCAGCACGTCCAGGCCCCGCCCGGTCGACTGGATGGCGTCGAAAGCCCTCGCCACCTGCGCCTCGTCCGTGATGTCCGCCGCCAGGCCCGTTGCACGTTCGCCGAGCTCGCCCGCGGCGGCCTTCACGCCTTCGGCATGGATGTCCAGCAGGAACACGTGCGCGCCCTGCGCGTGGAACGCGCGCGCCGCCTGCTCGCCAATGCCGCCCGCGGCGCCGGTGACGACGACGCTGCGGCCCGACAGTTCGGGATAGATCGCCATGCTTGCCTCGCGGGTCATTGTTCTATCGGTGCGCCAGCCCGTGGGCTCCCGCCCGCATCCGTCCAGCCCGGCACCCGTCCGGCCCGCACGGCTTCCTGCGCGGAGAAGTTCAGCTCGACCTTGATGCCGTTGATCGGCTCGCGCATGAAGAGCTGGTACAGGTCGGAGTTGTGCGCCTTGCGCTCGCTGAACGTGACGCCATTGCGCGTGAGACGTTCGATGAACTCGTCGATGTTCTCGCAGTTGAAGCACACGTGGTCGATGCGGCCCGAGCCCGGCGCTCCCGCTGCGGAATAGTCTTCGCCCTCCTTGTCGGTGGGCGTGCGCAGATAGGTGTCCTGGTGTTCGGAATGGCGCGCCTTGCCGATGTGCACCACGTCCTGCTCGCCGATGTACAGCCAGTACACCGGAAACCCGAACTCCGGGTGGTATCCATCGCGGAAACCCAGGTTCTGGCAGAACCAGTCGCGTGTGCCTTCGGGGTCGTGCGTAAGAATCAGGATGTGCTCCATGAATCGCAGTCCCATGCTCGTCTCCTCCTTGCATGATGGCCCGCGCCGGTGAGTGCGCGAGCGTGGCGTGACCGGCGTGCCCTCAGTTCTTGTGTTCGGCCGATACCGGCCGGGTCTCTCCGGTTGCCGTCAGCGTACGGGTTGCGTCGACGGATGCATAGATCCACAGGATCTTCATCGGCTGCGTGGTCGACAGGTTGCGAAAGCGGTGCGACACGTTGGGCGGTATCCAGGTGGTGTCCAGCGGCTTCAACCTGTGCTCCTGCCCGTCGATGTCCAGCATGGCGTCCCCCTCCAGCAGCATCACGCTTTCCTCGCAATTGTGGCTGTGGAACGGAATGGCCGTGGCTGGCGCGAATTCGGTGATGCCGTTGATGAATGCGCTGGCGCCCACGGCCGGACCGACCAGGGGCGTGGTGCGCGCTCCGCCGCCCCGGTCATGGCTCTTGATCTGGTCGGGACGCAGCACGGCGGGCTGTCGCGTGGCGGTATCCATGGCACGGTTCCTCGATGTAAAGGTTTCAGGTCGCGGGATTGAAGAACTCGATCATGATGCCGCCGCCTCCAGCGGCGCCACGTCCCACTGTCGCGCCAGGTCCCGCAGCTCGGCCACCAGTTCAGCGGCAAGGGGGATGCCATCGCGCGCATAGGCCTCGCGGCGCGCATGGCTTTGCTCGCCCGGCACCCAGATGCGGTCCACGCCCGGCAGGCGCTCGCTTGCCCGGAGGTCCCGCACCAGGCGGTCCACCGACGTCTTGAACGCCGCGGGGTCGCCGAACGCCTTGAGATCGATGACCAGGATGGCCTGGCCCGTATTAGTGACGGTGGCGTGATCCTTGTTGAAGTCCACCACGTCCCGCCCCATGGCGGCGCCCTGCAGCGTGCCGGCCAGTAGGCCTACGATCAGCGCCAGCCCGTAGCCCTTATAGCCGCCGATGGGCAGCAGGAACCCCTCGTGCGCACGCGTCGGATCCAGCAGCGGCCTGCCCTCGCGGTCGATCATCCAGCCCTCCGGCATGGGTTCGCCGCGCTTGGCCTTGGACTTCACCTTGCCATAGGCCGCCACAGTGGTTGCCATGTCGAGCACGACGGGCGGCTCGTGTCCGGCGGGTATGCCCGCGGCGATGGGATTGGTGGACAGCAGCATGTCGATGCCGCCCCAGGGCGGCAAGTGATTGGCGCTGCCCACCGCGAAGTACAGGCCGATCATGTCGTGCCTGACGGGCATGCGGGCATACAGCGACGCGGGTCCGGCGTGGTTGCTGCCTCGCGTGCCGACCCACGCCACGCCCGAGGCGGCAGCCTTGTCGATGGCCAGCTCCACCGCGCGCGACACCACCAGATGGCCCATGCCGTTGTCGCCATCGATCACGGCCATGCCGGGGCGTTCGCTGACCACGCGCATATCGGGCCGGGTGTTGATGCCGCCTGCCCGGATCCGCTTCACGTACTGCGGCAGGCGGATCACGCCGTGCCCGTCCGACCCTTGCAGGTCGGCCTCGGTCATCAGCCCCGCGACCTTGGCCGCGTCCGCGGCCGGCAGCCCCGCCGCCTGCAGCGAGCGATCGATGAACCCCGCCAGGCGCCCGGCTTGCACCAATACCGGTTTGTTATCCGTTGTCATGTTGTCTCGTGTGTGGCTTCGGCCTGCCCGCTTCATTTTTTAATGAAGTTTAGGAAGGTGGCATACTGGCGTCCAATGCTGAATTCGTCCTCCGCCATATCAACTCGATATGGTGCGAACCGGAGCCACGACGTGAACCTGCGCGCCCTGCGCTACTTCGTCGCCATCGCCGATGCGGGCAGCCTCACCGCCGCCGCGCAGGCCATCTCGATCGCGCAGCCCGCGCTCACGCGCCAGTTGCGCGAGCTCGAACAGGACCTGGGCGTGCAGCTGCTGCAGCGCACGCCGCGAGGCGTACTGCTGACGCAGGCCGGGGTGACGCTGTACGAGTCCGCGCAGCGCATGCTGGCCGAGGCCGCGCTGGTGCGCCGGCAGCTGGCCAGCCAGCCGACGGTGTCCGGCGCGTCCGTGGTGCTGGGGGTGTCGCCGACCCTGGCGCGCGTCGTGCTGCCGGGCCTGCTGGAGAATTTCCAGCGATCACGCGTGGACATCCAGCTGCGCGCGCGCGAGGCCTTCACGCCCGCCCTGCTCGACTGGCTCGAGCGGGGGATGGTGGACATGGCCGTGGTCACCAACCCCGATCCGGGGCGCATGCTGGCGCTTCACGCGCTGCTGGGCGAGCCCTTCGCGCTCGTCTCGCATCGGTCGCGGCGCATCGGGCCCATCGTGTCGATCGCGCAACTGGCGCGCATTCCGCTGTTCATGACGTCGCTGCATCGCGGCATCATCGAGCGGCAGCTGCGGCCCATGCGCGGCAAGCTGGATATCCAGGCCGAGATCGACTCGGTGGACTCCATCCGCGAGATGGTGCTGCGCGGCAGCTGCGCCACCATCATGCCCGTGTCGGTGTTCAAGGACAGGCAGTCGCTGCGCGAGCTGGCCATGTCCGAGATCTCCGGCGTGCAGCTCAATCGCCTGCTGGTGCTCGCCACGCGGATCGACTGGCGCGAGAACCCGGCGCTGCCGGTGGTGCAGGAGATGCTGCAGGCTGAATTCGCCAGATTGACCCGGCAGGGTGTGTTCAGCCTGTCGGCCGAACCGGCGGCGCCGGATGCGGCCGCATCGGACCGCGCCGCGGAGTCGCCGAAGGGCAGGCGTCCTGCCCGTGCGCGCTCGGTTATAGACTGAGCCGCGCCGCAGCAGCCTCAAGGAGCGGGCGATGCCCTTTTCCCTTCCCGACATCGACTATTTCCTCGCCGTGGTGCGCCACGGCCACCTGGGACGCGCCGCACAGGAATGCGGCGTTACCCAACCCGCCATCACCAAGGCGCTGCGCCGGCTGGAAGACACCGTGGGGGTGCTGCTGTTCGAACGCGGCGCGCATGGCGCCCGCCTGACCGGCGAAGGCCGGCTCTTTCACGAACAGGCGCGCCGCGTCAGCATGCAGCACGACGAACTGACGCGGGTGTCGGAAGAACTGCGCGCGCATCACAGCGGCCTGCTGCGGCTGGGCGTGACCAATCCCACCGGCGACAGCGATACCGTACGCGCCATGGCCGAGATGCTGCGCCGCCGTCCAGGCGTGCGCATCCGGCTGATCATCGGCAAGTCCGATGCGCTGAACGCCGCCATCCTGGCCGGCGACCTCGACCTGGCGGTGGTGCCCTGCCCTGCCGGCATCACGTACACGTGCGACCAGATCGATCTGGACCAGGACAGCATGCTGGTCGTGGCGCGCACCGGCCATCCTGTGCTGCAACACCCGCAGCCCGGCCTCGATACCCTAGCGGACTACGGATGGCTGATGCCCAGCCGCGACAGCGGCGCTCGCCGCACGATCTGCGCGCGCTACGAGCGAGCCGGCATGCCCGAGCCGCGCGTCATGGTCGAGGCCGAGTACATGTCCGAAGCGGCACTGGGCCTGGTCGCCGCCACCGACCTGCTGGCCCTGTGTCCCGCCATCAGCCTGCGCGCCTGGGCCGGCCGCATCGAAGCCGTACCGGTAGAACAGCTTGCCTTCACGCGACGGCTGCTCCTGCTGTCGCGGCCGGGCGGCCACTGGTCCGCGCTGATGGAAGCCTTCCGCGATCTGCTGCTGCGGTACAGCCGGCCGGCCGCCTGACGGCCGCGTACGGACTTACCCTATTCATTCCCGGCGGTAATCGCCAATCGCAACGGCAGGAATCGAGCGCGCCTTGCCCCGCTCCTATAGTGCGGCCATGGACTTCAAGCATCAGGAAGGCGCCGTGGCGAGACCGAACATCGTATTGATCGTGGCCGACAATCTCGGCTGGGGGGAACTGGGCTGTTATGGCGGCGGCGCGTTGCGCGGCGCTCCCACCGAGCGCATCGACGCGCTGGCCCGGCAGGGCATGCTGCTGCAGAACTTCAACGTCGAAAGCGACTGCGTGCCGACGCGCTCGGCGCTGATGACCGGCCGGCATCCCATCCGAACCGGCAGCCTGCAGTCGGTGCCGCCGGGCCTGCCGCAGGGCCTGACCCGCTGGGAAATCACGCTGGCGCAGCTGCTCGGCGCGCAGGGCTATGCCACGGCCCACTACGGCAAGTGGCACCTGGGAGACATCGAAGGCCGCTATCCGTCGGACCGCGGCTTCGACGAGTGGTACGGCATCCCGCGCACCACCGACGAAAGCCAGTTCACGTCGACGGTGGGCTTCGATCCCTCGGTGGCGGATATCCCGCACATCATGGAGGGAAAGGCCGGCGAGCCTTCCCGCAAGGTCAAGGTATATGACCTGGACTCGCGCCGCGGCATCGACGAGGAACTGGTCGAGCGCGCCGTGGACTTCATGACGCGCCATCACACAAGCAAGCGGCCGTTCTTCCTGTACCTGCCGCTGGTGCATATGCACTTCCCCACACTGCCGCATCCCGACTTCGCCGGCAGGACCGGGGCGGGCGACTTCGCGGATTCGATGGTCGAGATGGACCATCGCGTGGGACAGGTGATGGACGCGCTGGACCAGCTGGGCGCGGCCGACGACACGCTGTTCATCTTCTGCAGCGACAACGGCCCGGAGTTCCGCGCGCCCTATCGCGGAACGGCCGGCCCGTGGCGCGGCACGTACCACACGGCCATGGAAGGCAGCCTGCGCGTGCCCTTCATCGCCCGCTGGCCGGGCAGGATCGCCGCGGGACGGGTCAGCAACGAGATCGTCCACGTGACCGACCTGTTCACCACGCTGGCGGCCGTGGCCGGCGCGGAGATTCCGCGGGACCGGCCCATCGACGGCGTGGACCAGCTGGGCTTTCTGACCAGCGACGACCCGGCGGCCAAGTCCGCGCGCGAAGGCTTCCTGTTCTACATCAAGCAGGACATGCGCGCAGCCAAGTGGCGCGACTGGAAGCTGCATTTCTATTGGGAACCGGAGGTCAACGAAGGCAAGGGCAAGCTCGAATCGCCGTACCTGTTCAACATCACGCGCGACCCCAAGGAAGAGACCGACGTGCTGGTCTACAACACCTGGGTGCTGGGCCCGATCCTGAAGATGGTCAAGGCGTTCAACGACAGCGTGAAGGCGCATCCCAATACGCCGCCAGGCAAGGAAGACTGAAGCGCCGCGCGTCGGAGCCGGGCAAGGGCGCGTACGTGCCCGCCCACAACACAGGACGTCCACGTCCAGGAAAATCTCAAGGGAAAACATGAAACCATTGAACCGACATCTGCTGCTGCGCACGCTGGTGGGTTCGGCGGCCGCTGCCGCGCTGGCCTGGGCCGGCACCGCCGCGGCCCAGGAAGCCGCCTGGCCCGCGCGCCCCATTACCTGGGTGGTCGGCTGGCCGCCGGGCGGCAGCGCGGATACCGTCACGCGCGTCGTGGCCCGGCACCTGGGCGAGCGGCTGGGTCAACCCGTCGTGGTCGAAAATCGCGCGGGGGCATCGGGCGCCATCGGCCTGAACCGCGCGGCCAGCGCCGAACCCGACGGGTACACGCTGGTGACGGTGCCGGGCCCGGTCATCACCAACACCAGGATGCCGGAAGTGAGCGCAGAACTGGCCGCGATCAGCGAGCTGGCGCGCGGCCCCATGGTGCTGGTCGGCACCACCGCGCGGGACATGCCGGCGGACGTGCACTCGCTATTCTCCGCCGTGCGGGCGGCCCCGGACCGCTACGACTACACCTCGTCCGGCACGGGCACGAGCCAGCACCTGGCGGGCGAGATGATCAAGCAGCAGGCGCGGCTGAAGATGACGCACATCCCCTACAAGGGCGGCAGCCAGGCCGCGCTGGACATCATCTCGGGCCAGGTGCCGCTGGGCGTGCTGGGCATCACCTCGATACTGCCGCACGTGAAGACCGGCAAGATGCGCGCCTATGCCGTCACCACCGGCACGCGCTCGGCCGCGCTGCCCGATACGCCCACCCTGGCCGAATCGGTGCTGCCCGGCTTCGACGCCAGCCAGTGGTTCATCCTGGCCGCGCCCAAGGGCGTGGCCGCCGCGCACGTGCAGCGCCTCAACGATGAGATCCGCGGCATTCTGGGGCTGCCGGACGTGAAGGCCGCCTTCGCCGCGGTGGGCGTGGACCCCAGCCCCGCGTCGCCCGAGGCCACGGCGCGCTTCGTGACCGGCGAGCAGACCCGCTGGCGCGACCTTGCCGTCAAGAGCAACCTGCCGTTGAACTGAACGTCATCGAGGTCACCGCATCCATGAGCACCTACCAGACCGCATTCGCGGACTTCCCCATGCCCGAGCGCCAGCTCAAGCCGCGCACGCGCGGCCTGTCGATGATGATCGACTGGGGCATGGGCCTGCAGCGCCAGGCCGACCTGCTGGACTCGACGTCGCAATGGATCGATTTCGCCAAGATCGCGGCCGGCATCGCCCGCTTCATGCCGCGCGCCGTGCTGGCCGACAAGCTGGAGCACTACCGGGCACACGGCATATCCACCTCGCCGGGCGGACTGTTCGCCGAGGTGGCCATGAAGATGCGACGCTTCGAGGACTATGTCGCCCAGGCCATGGACGTGGGCTTCACGGGCATCGAGATATCGGACAACCTGCTCGACATGACGCTGGCGGAGAAGGCCGCCGCCATCCGGCATGCGAAGTCGCGGGGACTGAAGGTGTTTGGCGAGGTGGGGCGCAAGGACGCCGTACAGGACGCCGCCGCCTTCCTGGCGGACGTGGCCAACTGCCTGGATTCGGGCGCCGACTGGATATTCCTGGAAGCGTCGGAGCTGTACGCGGAAGGCGTCATCCGGCAGGACCTGATCGCCAAGCTCGCCGAGCGCTTTCCGGCCGAGCGCCTCATCTATGAACTGCCGGTGGTGATCATTCCCGGCATCAGCCGCGACTTCAAGCACCAGACCGCCACCTGGCTGGTGCGAGAGCTGGGCACCGATGTGAACCTGGCGAACCTGGAGTGGGATGAGTTGTATATCACCGAACTGGTTCGGCGCGGCTTCGCGGGCGACAAATCCCACCCCCAAGGGGTGTATCGGATGGCGGGATTCTGAACAGTCCGGTTTCTGCCAACCGCCCTTCGGCGCCACTTTGCAAAACATCGTCGAAAGCGTTGCTTCGCCTTCCCGGCGCTGGACGAGACGACCATCGGCACGCCTCTTGCTGACACTCCGATGTCGCCGCATGCCGCGGCGGCCCCCGCAACACAGTTCATCGGAGCAATATCATGAGTTCGATTTCGAATCCAGCCACCGGCACGAGCGCATCGAGCATGATCTCGTCGAACCGGGTAGAAGGCACGAAGGTATACAACCAGGCGGGCGAGAAACTGGGATCCATCGATAATCTGCAGATCGACAAGCGCTCGGGACAAGTCCGGTACGCCGTACTGGAATTCGGCGGGTTCCTGGGAATGGGGACCGACCGCTACCCCCTGCCCTGGAACATCCTGAAGTACGACACGGACCTGGACGGCTACGTCGTGCCTGTGGACAAGGCGCAGCTGGAGAATGCGCCGCGCTACGAGACCAGCCAGAATCCCGAGTACACCGACGACTACGGACGCCGCGTGTATGACTACTATGGCGCCCCCTGGTAAGGCGCCATAGCTCGGAGCCCCTGGCGGCTGGCATCCCGGGCCGCGGCCGGAGCAACCTCGGCCGGGCCCCGGGAGGCTGGTGCGGGCGTGCCTCACAAGCGGAACGCGGGCTCGTCGCGCCCGTGCGCGATCTGCCCCAGGTCGAAGGTCTGTCCGGCCAGAGGGTGCGTGATGCGCGCCTGCGGCGCCATGCCTTCCCACGCCGAGGTGACGTAGAGCCGCCCCGCTCCAAAGGCCGGACACGTAGGCTGCGGCGAGGGCAATTCGCGCCGCCCCAGACATGCCCCCGCGGCGTCATAGTGACCGACGCAACCCGCGCCCCAATGTGCCATCCACAACGTACCGTCCGTGGCCGTGATCGCGCCGTCGGGGTACAGCCCCGCCGCCGTCAGATTCAGGAAGGTCGTCGGTTCGCCCCTCGGCCAACCGCTCTCGTCCAGCGCCCAACGCCAGACGCGTTGCCGCGGCGTGTCAGCGAAATACGCAAGGCTCCGGTCAGGCGCGAAGCAGATCGAATTCGGTATGGATAGCCCGGTCCGGAGGCGCACCAGCTTGCCCCCGAAGAACCGGTAGAGCGCGCCTGCGCCCGGCCTAGCCTGCTTGTCCATGGTGCCGATCCAATAGCCGCCCCAGGGGTCGGCGCGCCCGTCGTTGGATCGCGTGGCCGGGTCGTCCGCCTCGACCTCAACCAGGAGGCCGCGGCGCCGGCTATCCAGGTCGAACCACCACAGGCCCGTCTCGGAGGCCAGCAACAGGCGGTCGGCGTCGATCCATGCGGCGGCCGAATGCCGTTCGGGCAACTCGGCCTGGTAGGTCGCGAGCGCGCCGCGCCCCAGCAGGCGATTGTTCAGGATGTCGAACCAGAACAGCATCTGACGCGAGGGATGCCAGAGCGCGCCTTCTCCGAGGTGGCAAGGACGGCTGTCGAAGACGGTGGTCATGTCGCGGCGCGGTGTCGGCAATGGCGCGGTCGGGTACGAGGCTATAGTGCGAACGGCGCGATCACGGTGCGCCTGCCCAGGCTGAACGCATCGGCCACGTGCACCATGGGCGTCAGGTCGACCTCGACCTCGCCCCGCGCAGCGAGCTGAGCCATGCGCGCATACAGCGCGGGATATTCTCCCATGACACTGTACTGGCCCGTGACCGCCTTGCCCCCGATCTCGAGTACGTTGCCGCCCATGCGCAGGGCGAGAGCGCCCCCGTCCGTGTCGATCTCGATGTCCCAGGTCTGCGGCCCGGTCTGGCGCCAGTCCAGTTGCGCATGCACATTGCCGGAGAAGCTCAGACGGGCTGCGATGGGGACGTGCCAGTTCGCGGGGACGTCGAGCTCGGCCGACTGCAGGTAGATCGGTTCGGGCAATACATCGGTAAGAATGGAAAGCGCATTGACGCCCGTGTCGAACACGCCCATGCCGCCTGGTTGCGCCACCCAGTGCTGGCCGGGATGCCAGTGCCGCACGTCTTCCTTCCACACCACCCGCACCGCGGATACCGTTTTGTCGCGCAGCCACGCCTTCGCGGGCGCGACGGCATAGGCCATGCGCGAATGCCAGGTGGCGTACAGCGCCAGGCCGCGCCGCCGGGCCAGGGACGCCAGTATCTCTACCTCGGCCAGGGTGGCGCCGGGCGGCTTCTCGAGCATGACATGGCGCCCCGCCTCGAGCGCCTGGCGGGCATATTGGAATCGCGGGACGGGCGGCACGCAGAGGGACACGACCGGAACGTCAGGATTCTCGTACAGGAAGCGCGTGAAATCCGTGTACGCCGGCACGTCCGGCACACTGCCCCCGAGCGAAACCGTCGCCGCCAGGCTCCAGTGCGGCGATGCCTGCAGGGCCGGCACGTGCTGAGCCTGCGCGATCCTGCCGACCCCCACTAGCGCAATCTTCATCAATGGGCCTCCTTGCCTACCGCCGACCCGCGGCAGCCCTTCAGGAAATCCAGGTCCGCGCCGGTATCGGCGCCGCCCACGTGCTGCTGATGCAGCCAGACGTAGCCGGAGGCTGCCGACGGATGGACCGACCGTCGCGTCGCCAGACGGGCGGCCAGCTCTTCGTCGGAGACCTCGAGCACCAGCGCGCGGGCGGGTACGTCCAGCACTATCATGTCGCCATCGCGAACCACGGCAAGCGGGCCACCAGCCGCCGCCTCGGGCGATGCATGCAGCACGACCGTGCCATAGGCCGTTCCGGACATGCGGGCATCCGAGATCCGCACCATGTCGGTGATGCCCTTGCGCAGTACCTTCGGCGGCAGGCCCATGTTGCCCACCTCTGCCATGCCCGGATAGCCCCGCGGCCCGCAGTTCTTCAGCACCATGATGCAGGTTTCGTCGATGTCCAGCGATTCGTCGTTGATGCGGACCTTGTAGTCGTCGATGTCCTCGAAGACGACCGCGCGTCCCCGGTGCACCATCAGGTGCGGGCTGGCGGCCGAGGGTTTGAGCACAGCGCCGTTCGGCGCCAGGTTGCCCTTGAGCACGACGATGCCGCCCGAGTCGGCCAGTGCCTTGCCTTCTGGAAGTATTACTGCCTCGTTCCAGTTTCGAACACTCCGGACTTCCTCCCATATCGCACCGCCCGACACGGTCAGGGCCTCCTTGTGCAGCAGGCCCGCTTCCCCCAGCCGCCGCAGCACCACGGGCAGCCCTCCGGCATAGAAGAACTCTTCCATCAGGTATTCGCCCGAGGGCATGAGGTTCACGATCGTCGGCACATCCCGTCCCAGGCGGTCCCAGTCGTCCAGCGTCAGGCCCACGCCGACGCGTCCTGCGATCGCCAGCAGGTGTATGACGGCGTTGGTGCTGCCGCCGATCGCGGCATTGGTGCGGATGGCATTCTCGAATGCCTGCCGCGTCATGACGTCCGACGGCTTCAAGTCGTCCTTGACCATCTGCACGATGCGCCGCCCCGATAGGTGCGCGAGAGTGCGCCGCCTGCTGTCGACGGCGGGGATCGCGGCATTGCCCGACAGCGCCATCCCCAGCGCCTCGGCCATGGACGCCATGGTCGAGGCCGTGCCCATGGTATTGCACGTGCCGGAGGACCGCGACATGGACTGCTCGGCCTCGAGAAATTCTTCCTGGCTCATCTCGCCCGCCTTCACGGCCTCGGAGTAGCGCCACAGGTGCGTGCCGGATCCCACACGTTCGCCGTGGAAGTGGCCGTTGAGCATCGGCCCGCCCGTCACCACGATGGACGGAATGTCGGTGGAAGCCGCCCCCATCAGCAGGGACGGCGTGGTCTTGTCGCAGCCGACCAGCAGCACGGCGCCGTCGATGGGCTGGCCCCGCAGCGTCTCCTCGACCGCCATGGCGGCAAGGTTGCGATACAGCATCGCGGTGGGGCGATAGGTGTTCTCGGATGCCGAAAAGACCGGCACCTCCAGCGGGAAACCGCCAGCCTCCCACACGCCTGCCTTGACCTTCTCGGCCAGTTCGCGCAGGTGTCCGTTGCAGGGAGTGAGGTCGGACCACGTGTTGAGGATGCCGATGACGGGGCGACCGTCGAACAGGTCGTCCGGATAGCCCTGGTTCTTCAGCCAGCCCCGGTGATAGATGACGTCGCGCGTATTGCCGCCATACCAATGCTGCGAACGCAGCGGGCGCGGCCACGCGGCGGGCTTGAAGGTCATGGATGTCTCCTTACAGCGGCTTGACCCGAACCAGCGCGTCCGGATCGCGTGATGCCGCCACCGCATTGCGTAGCGGCAGGCCGAGCTGCGGCGCGTCGATCTCGAAGACGTCGCCGTCCTCGGTACGGATGCCGTCGGCGAAGGACAGCGTCGCCGTGCCGAAGAAATGAACGTGCACGTCGCCGGGACGTCGGAAGAGCCCATACTTGAAATGATGGTGCTCCAGGTTCGCCACGCTGTGGCTCATGTTGGCCTCGCCCGACACGAAAGCCTGCTCCCAGATCACCTCGCCTCGCCTGCGCACGCGCGATACGCCTTCGACGTGGGCGGGCAACTCCCCCAGCAGCAACTCGGGCCCGAAGCTCGCGGGGCGTAGTTTGGAATGTGCCAGCCACAGATAATTGCCGCGCTCGATGACGTGATCGGAAAACTCGTTGCCCAGCGCGAAGCCGAGGCGGCAGGGCGTGCCGTCGTCGGCGATCCAGTAGATGCCCGCGACCTCGGGTTCCTCGCCCCCGTCCAGCGCAAATGCGGGCGATGCCAGGGCTGCCTCGGGCGCCGTCACGGCATGGCCGTTGCCCTTGTAGAACCATTCGGGCTGGACGCCCACCATGCCGGCCGCGGGCTTGCCGCCCTCCACTCCCATGTGGAACATGCGCATCGAGTCTGTCTGCGGCATCTGCTGGGTCTGCGCGGCGTGCATCGCGTCGCGCGTGGCTGCCGAGCCCAGGTGCGTCAGGCCCGTGCCGGTCAGGTGCAGGTGCGCGGGATCCGGATGATCGACCGGGGCCAGCACGCGCCCCTGCCGCAACGCCTCGGCCAGGTCTACCGCCTGGGCGCGCCCGCGCGAGCGGATTTCGTCGGCCAGGCTGCGACCGGAGGCCCATGCCGCGCGGGCCAGCTCGAGAACACTGGCAGCCCCGGGCACGACGTGGGCGGCGTCGCCCTCGCGCGCCACGACGGCGCGCGCGCCCTGTTCGGTTCGGATCTGGGAAATGAACATGATGATCAGCCCTGTCTGCGTCGGTTGTAGACATCGAAGAACACGGCGGCCAGCAGCGCGAATCCCTTGATCACCTGCTGGTAATCGATACCGATGCCCAGGATGGACATGCCGTTGTTCATGACGCCCATGATGAAGGCGCCCACTACGGCGCCGATGATCTTGCCCGTGCCGCCCGATGCCGAGGCGCCGCCGATGAACACCGCCGCGATCACGTCCAGCTCGAGCCCGAAGCCGGCACGAGGCGTGGCGGTGTTCAGCCGCGCCGCGAAGATCAGCCCGGCCAACGCCGCCAGCAAGCCCATGTTCACGAACGTGAGGAAGGTCAGCCGCTCGGTCTTGATGCCCGAGATGCGCGCAGCCTTCTCGTTGCCGCCCAGCGCGTAGATGCGCCGCCCCAGCGTGGTCCTTTCAGTGATGAAGACGTACACCGCGGTCAGCACCGCCATCGAGACCAGCACGTTGGGCAGACCTCGGAAACCCGCGAGCTTCCATGTGACGAACAAGATGGCCGCCGAGACGATCAGCAGGCGCGCTGCGAGGAATGCCGCGGGCTCGACGTCCATGCCATAGCGGCGGTTGCGGGACCAGGTGCGCAGCGACAGATGGACGAGCAGCGCCACGCTGGCCAGGCCGACGGCGAGGGCCGTGAGATTGGGCTTGCCCGCGCCGAACAGGTCAGGCACGAAGCCCGTGGACAGCAGCTGGAACTCGCGCGGGAACGGGCCGACGGACTGGCCCTCCAGCAGCCACAGCGACAGGCCGCGGAATATCAGCATGCCGGCCAAGGTCACGATGAAGGCGGGAATCTTCCAGAACGCGATGAAGTACCCCTGGGCCGCGCCGATGGCCATGCCGGCCGCCAGGCAGGCGGGCACCGCAGTCCAGACAGGCCAGCCCAGCTGAATGATGAGCACGGCGGACAGCGCCCCGATGAATCCCATCACCGATCCGACCGACAGGTCGATGTGGCCGGATACGATCACCATCAGCATGCCCAGCGCCATGATGACGATGTAGCTGTTCTGCAGCAGCAGATTGGTGATGTTGACAGGCCGCATCAGGGTGCCGTCGGTCAGCACCTGGAACAGGGCCAGGATGGCGACCAGCGCCACCAGCAGCCCGTAGTCGCGCACGTGGCTCGAAAGATAGGCGCCGATCCGGCGGTCGCCCGGCTCGCGCTGGATGATGGATGTACTCATGCTGCCTGCTCCTGGTCCCGGACGATGAGCGACATGATGCGTTCCTGGGTCGCCTGCTCGGCATCGAGCTCCCCCACGAACGCGCCCTCGTTCATCACGTAGATGCGGTCGCACATGCCAAGCAGCTCCGGCAGCTCCGACGAAATCATGAGCACTGCCTTGCCCTGGGCGCTGAGTTCATTGATGATTCCGTAAATCTCGTACTTCGCGCCCACGTCGATGCCGCGCGTGGGCTCGTCCAGGATCAGCACGTCGGGCTCGGTGAACAGCCACTTGGACAGCACCACCTTCTGCTGATTGCCGCCCGACAGATGGCCCACCTTCTGGAATACCGAGGGCGTGCGAATGCGCATGGCGGCCTGGTACCTCTCGGCCACCGCAATCTCGCGGCGGCGATCGAGTACGCCGGCCCGCGACACCCGCCGCAGTCCGGCCAGCGTCACGTTGCGCAACAGCGAATCCTCCAGCAGCAGACCCAGCGACTTGCGGTCCTCGGTGACGTAGGCCATGCCGGCCTCGATGGCGCGGGGCACGTCCGATACGTCGACCGGCCGTCCCCGCACCCGCACCTCGCCCGAGATGTCGCGGCCGTAGCTGCGCCCGAACAGCGACAGGGCAAGCTCGGTGCGGCCGGCCCCCATCAGCCCGGCGATGCCCACGACCTCCGCCGCGCGCACGGTGAGCGAGACGCTGCGGATCATCTGCCGGCCGGGTTGCCTGGGGTGCCAGACGTTCCAGTCGCGCACCTCGAACACCGCTGCGCCGGCCCGGCGCTCGCGCGGCGGATAGCGCTGCGACAGGTCGCGCCCCACCATGTCGCGAACGATGCGATCCTCGCACAGTGGCCCCGCCTCGGCGTCCAGGGTCGAGACGGTCGTGCCGTCCCGTATCACGCTGACGCGGTCGGCGACGCGCCGCACCTCGTTCAGCTTGTGGCTGATGATGATCGACGTGATTCCCTGCGCCTTCAGCCCCAGCAGCAAGTCGAGCAAGGCCTGGCTGTCGGCTTCGGACAATGCCGCCGTGGGCTCGTCCAGGATGAGCAGCCGCACGTCCTTGGACAGCGCCTTGGCGATTTCCACCAGTTGCTGCTTGCCCACGCCCAGCGTGCCGACCACGGTGCCGGGCGGGTCGGCCAGTCCGACCTTGCACAACAGCGCGCCGGCCTGGCGGAACGTCTCGTGCCACGAGATCACGCCGCCCGCCGCCCGCTCGTTGCCGAGGAAAAGGTTCTCGGCGATCGACAACTGGGGCACCAGCGCGAGCTCTTGATGGATGATGACGATGCCGCGCGACTCGCTGTCGCGGATCGAGCGAAAGCGCACGACCTCGCCGTCGTAGACGATATCGCCGTCGTAGGAGCCGTGGGGGTATACGCCCGACAGCACCTTCATCAGCGTGGACTTTCCGGCGCCGTTCTCGCCGCAGATCGCATGAATCTCGCCCTGCCTGACGGCGAGGCTGACCCGGTTCAGCGCCTTCACGCCCGGAAAGGTCTTCGTGATGGCGCGCATCTCGAGCAGATAGGCCATGGTCGCGGCCTACTGGAGATCGGATTTGGTGTAGTAGCCCGAGCGAACCAGCACATCTTCCCAATTCGCCGCGTCGACCACCGTGGGCTGCAGCAGAAACGCGGGCACGACCTTCACGCCGTTGTCGTAGGTCTTGGTGTCGTTGACCTTGGGTTTGCCGCCCTTGAGCATGGCGTCGACCATGCCGACCGCGGCCTTGGCCAGCTCCCGGGTGTCTTTGAAGATGGTGGAGTACTGTTCCTTCGCCAGGATCGACTTGATCGACGGCCGCTCCGCATCCTGCCCGGTGACCACCGGCATGGGCTGCCCTGCCGAGCCGTAGCCCACGCCCTTCAGCGAGGAGAGGATGCCGATGGACATGCCGTCGTAGGGCGACAGCACACCCTGCAGGCGCTTGTCCGTGTAGGCGGAGGACAGCAGGTTGTCCATGCGGGCCTGCGCCGCGGCTCCATCCCACCGCATGGTGCCGACTTTCGACATGCCCGTCTGGCCCGACGCGATCCGGATGTCGCCCGCGTCGATCAGCGGCTTGAGCACGGACATGGCGCCGTCGTAGAAGAAATAGGCGTTGTTGTCGTCCGGACTGCCGCCGAAGAGTTCGACGTTCCATGGCCTGACGTCGCCGAAGCGCTGCTTCAGTCCCTGCACCAGGGACTGCGCCTGCTGCACGCCCACCTTGAAGTTGTCGAACGTGGCGTAGTAGTCCACGTGCTCAGTGCCGCGGATCAGGCGGTCGTAGGCCACGATCTTGACGTCGGCAGCCGCCGCGTTCTCCAGCGCGCTGGTCAGTGCGCTGCCATCGATGGCAGCGATGACGAGCACGTCGACACCGCGGGTGATCATGTTCTCGATCTGGGCCAACTGGTTCGGGATGTCGTCCTCGGCGAACTGCAGCTGCGTGTCGTAGCCCGCCTCCTGGAACAGCTTGACCATGGCGTTGCCATCCGCGATCCAGCGCGGGGACGACTGGGTCGGCATGGCGATGCCGACCGTCGCGGCGGCGGCGGCTGAAGCCACGCATGCCGCCCCGGCCGCCAACACGGCGGCCAGCGTTGACTTGAACATGTCTCTCTCCTTTTTTTGGCGGGGCGGGGTATGTTCCACACGCCTCCATGGCCGTCGGCGGACAGCCGGTGCCAGCAATCCTACGCTGCGAGCCGTATAACAGTAAAATGCTATTTATGCCTGACTGCATACCAAAATAATCATGCATACGCGCCCCCGTTTCTCGCTCAAGCCCACGCAGATGCAACTGGTCGCCGCGATCGCAGACCTGAACCAGCTGCAGCTCGCCGCGCGGAAGGTGGCAATGTCCCAACCCGCCGCATCGCGGATGCTGGCCGACATGGAGGCGGCGGCAGGCGGGGCGCTGTTTCATCGGCATGCCAAGGGCATGGTGCCCACCGAACTGGGTCAGTTGGTGATACGCCGTGCACGAGCGCTGCTGCGCGAACTGCAGAGCCTGAGCGAAGACATCGACGTCTATCGCTCGGGCGCCGGCGGCGAGGTCAGAATCGGCGCAGTGACCGGTCCCGCCGCCGGCGTGCTGGTCGACGCCATCCGAGCCTTCAAGCAGACGAGTCCAACCGCCGCCGTCACCGTCGAGGTCCTGCCGTCCCGAGACCTGGTCCAGCATCTGTCCAAGGGCGAACTCGATTTCGCGCTGGCTCGGCTGCTGCCCGAATTCGACAGCCAGGACTACACCCTGCAGCCCATGCGCGACGAAAAGGTGGCGGTGGTCGTGCGGCGCGCGCACCCTTTGTCCCGCCGGCGGCCGGTGCAGCTGGGCGACCTCGCCGAATACGAATGGATCATGCAGGCGCGCGGCAACCCGATCCGGGAGACCACGCTCGAATCGTTCGGCGAACTGGGGCTGCGCGAACCGCGCAACATCGTGAACTCGCCTTCACTGGTCTTTACGCTTGCCTACCTGCGCGCGACCGACGCCATCGCCGCCTTGTCGGAAGAAGTGGCGGACCTGTTGACGAAGCGGGACATGGGCGGCGCGTTCGCCGTGCTGCCCCTGGGCGGCGACATGCGCGTGTCGCCCTATTTTTTGATGACGCTGCGCAACCGGCCGCTGTCGCCCGCGGCGCAGGCGTTGCGCGGGCTGGTGCTCGAGGCGGCCCATCGCCCGGCCGCGACATAGCGGCCAGGCCCGCAGGCTGTCTCAGCCGTCATCGGCGCCAATCCGCCACAGCCGAAGCGCCACGTGGATCTCCAGCCCGCGACGGCTGTCGTTCCAGGGACCGGCCAGTGTCTCCAGAGTCGTCAGCCGTTGACGCATTGTGTTGACGTGGATGCCCAGGCGCGCGGCAGTGGCCCTGGCATTCTGGCCGCCGTCGAAGTACGCCAGCAGCGTTTCCGCCAGCGTCGTGCCGCGCCGACGATCGTGCTGCAGCACCGGGCCGATGGTCGAATCCAGGAACGTCGCCAGGCTGGCGCGGTCCTGCGTCTCGAACAGCACCGAGTACAGCGCCAGTTCGTTCTGGCCCAGGATGCCGCCCTGCATGCCCAGGCGGCCCGCCACGGGCAGCGCGCGGCGCAGCGCGGCGTACAGCCCCGGAAGTTCCGCCACGCTGCGTGCCGGCCGGGAGATCACCCCCCGATACGCGTTGGCCAGGTCGCGCCGGCCGATCTCCGCAAAGGCGATTTGCAGCGCGGGCGCGCGCTCGGCCGCGCAGACGAACGCCAGCAGCCCGTCGATCTCGTCCAGCACCAGTCCGGGCAAGGCCAGGCCGGCGCGCAGTCGCCTGGCCAGGAAGCCGGGTTCGTGGCCGTCCGCCTCGACGAGCATGAGCGCCAGCGGCTGCGCCAGATCGAGCCCGTGGCGGCTCGCGCGGTCGCGCGCCAGCGCATGCTCGCCCTGCCGCGGCGAGACGAGCGAGCGCAGCAGCTCGGATACGTCGCGGCTATGGCTGGCCTCCATGCGTTCTTGTGAAAGCAGCACGATTCCTATCACGCTGGACGAGCGTTCGAAAGTCCGCACGGAAATGTCGCGCATCTCGTGGCGCCGAAACAGCAGGATGGCTCCGAGCACGCCCTCGCCTCCGATCACCGCGATGGCGCGGCATTGTTCGCCATCGCTGTCATAGGCCAGCATGGAGCGGCCGGCGCGGCGGCTCTCGCGCAGCGCGCGAGTCAGGGCGGCGCTGTGCGGGCCATGCGGCGCATAGGCCTCGGCGGCTTCGCTGGCGTAGCCCGCCGCGCTGGCCCTGCCGATCACGTGGTGCATCTCGTCCAGCACCAGGACGCAGCCCTGCAGAAGCTCCGCGATCGACTGGCACAGTTCGTCCAGCGATGCCCCGCGCGCCAGCAGCGACGTCAGGCGCTCGTGCGCCTCCACCGCTCCCTGCACGTCGCTGGCGTGCCGCTCCAGCTCGGCCCGTGCGGCGTCGGCCTTCTCCAACGCGGACTGCGCGTCCGAAAAGGCCTTGGCGTTGTTGATCGCCACTGCCGCATGTGTGGCCAGCGTGCAAAGGATCGACACGTTCAGGGCCGTGTGCGTGCGGTGATATCGATCCGCCACGAACAGCAGCCCGATGACCGCGTCGTCCCAGATCAGCGGAGCGCCCACCAGCGCTGCGACGCCCTCGTCGCGGAAGATGTCGTCCAGCGCGGGATCGTGGCTGAAGCGGTTGTCGTGCAGATAGTCCGGCGTGGCAAACGGCAAGCGCGTCGACATCACCACGCCGGCCACACCCAGGTTGCGACGCGCCGTCATCCGCCCGGTGCGCGCGGCGATAGCGCCTTCCGACACCACCACCTTGAACTCGCCCGCCTCGGCATCGTAGATGGTGAGCCAGCACAGGTGCGCGCGCAGCAGGTCGCGTGCGCGCGTGACGATGGCCCGCAGCAGCTCGGACAGGTCCAGCCGGCCGGCCAGGTCCTGGGCCGACTCGATCACCGCCAGCATGCCGCGCTCGCGCTGCTCGTGCTGCTCCAGGCGGTTGCGCAGGCCCATGGCCATGCGCGCCAGCTCGATGAGGCCGTTCTTCTCGGGCAGCGCGTCGGGCAGGCCCTCGAGCGCCGCCAGACGTTTGCCGAACTCGTGCAGGCCGGCGTTGCCGTGCAGCAGGCCGAGCAGCTCGGCGGCCACCTCTTGCGGTTGCTGCGCATGGGGACTCGCGGCCGGCGTCCGGTTCCGTTCTGAAGATGTCGAGGGCATGGGAGCGTGACAGCACAGGCGATAAACGATGGTAGGCGCGGCGCGCCCCTCCGGACACAGTGCAAAGATCATATCAATTACCCGCCGAGCGTATGCACAAGCCACATAGCTTTGCGCAACGAGGTCCGCGAGACTGGTCACCAGACATACCAGGAGACACGGGTGTACACGAGCCTCATCGATGCATTGCGGCCCGTTCCGGGGCTGCGCGTACTGGTGACAGCGGGCGCAGCGGGCATCGGCGCCGCCGTGGCACGCGCGTTCCGCGAGGTGGGCGGCCGCGTGCACGTATGCGATATCGACCGCGCGGCGCTGGACCGCCTGACCGACGAGGCTCCCGGCATCACCACGACCCTGGCGGACGCGTCGGCGCCGCGGGACGTGGACGCAGTCTTCGACGACGTGCGCAGCGCCTTGGGCGGCCTGGACGTTCTCGTCAGCAACGTAGGCATCGCCGGTCCGACCGGACCCATCGAAACGCTGCAGCAGTCCGATTGGGCTCGCACGGTGGACGTCAACCTGAACAGCCATTTCTATTTCGCCCGCCAGGCCGTGCCGCTGCTCAAGCGCTCGGACAGCAACCCCTGCCTGATCGCCATGAGCTCGGTGGCCGGCCGCCTGGGGTACCCGTTGCGCACGCCGTATGCCTCGACCAAATGGGCGTTGGTCGGCCTGGTGAAATCGCTGGCGATCGAACTGGGTCCCGAGGGCGTACGCGTGAACGCCATCCTGCCGGGCACCGTGGAAGGCGAGCGCATGGAGCGCGTGATCGGCGCCCGCGCCGCGGCGGCAGGCGTGTCGGCGCAGGCCATGCGCGACGAGTACCTGCGCAAGATCTCGCTGCGCCGCATGGTCACGGTGGACGACGTGGCGGCCATGGCGCTGTTCCTGTGTTCGCCCGCGGCGCGCAACATCACCGGCCAGGCGATCAGCGTGGACGGCAACCTGGAGTATCTCTAGCGCCGCGGTCGATCCTGGCGCCCTTATCAATCAGAACACAAGGAGACTAACCATGAAGACCTACGATCGCAGAGCACTCGCGGCGGCCACACTGGCCCTGTGCTGCGCCGCGCCCGCGGCGGCCGCTCCCGTGAAGATCGGCCTGGTGGAAACGCTGTCCGGGCCGCAGGCCTCGTCGGGGCAGGCCTACCGTGCCGCCGTGCGCTACACCGTGGACCAGATCAATGCGCAGGGCGGCTGGAACGGCCAACCGGTCCAGCTGCTGGAGTACGACAATCAGGGCGGACCTGCCGGCGCGGCCGACAAGCTGAAGGCAGCCGCGGCCGACGGCGTGCAGATCGTCGTGCAGGGCGCCTCGTCGGCCATCGGCGGGCAGATCACGGAAGACGTGCGCAAGCACAACCTGCGCAATCCCGGCAAGGAAATGGTCTACATCAACATGGGCGCAGAGGCGCTGGAGCTGACCGGCGAGAAGTGCAACTTCTACCATTTCCGCTTCGCCGGCAACGCCCAGGTGCGCACGCGCGCGCTGGTCGAGGGCATGAAGAAGGCCGGCGCCCTGGGAACGAGGGTCTACGCCATCAACCAGAATTACTCCTGGGGCCAGGACATGGAACGCGCCGTCGTCGAAAACCAGCAGGCCGGCGGCTATACCGTGGTGGACAAGACGCTGCACGACGTGAACAAGATCCAGGACTTCGCCCCCTACGTCGCCAAGATCGCCGGCTCGGGAGCCGATACCGTCATCACCGGCAACTGGTCCAACGACCTGCTGCTGCTGATGAAGGCGTCCCGGGCCGCGGGCCTGAAGGCGCGCTACGGCACCGTGTACCTGGACCAGCCCGGCAACCTGGCCAATGCCGGCGAGCTGGCGGCGGGCAGCTTCGTGGTCCACACCTTCAATGCCGAGGCCGGCGGCGCACAGGGCGAACAGTTCGTGGCCGACTACCAGGCCAGGACCGGCCGGCCGCCCGTCTTCATCGAGCCGCAGACCGTCTACGGCATGAAGATGGTGGCCGACGCATTGAAGCGCACCCCGGCCGACAAGGGCGCGCTGGACGTCAACACCTTCGCGCTGGCCCTGGAGACGGCCCGCATCGACACCCCGATGGGTCCGATGAGCATGCGCGCCGCCGACCACCAGGCGCAACTGCCCATGGTGGTGTCGGTGGTGGCGCGCGATGCCAAGTACAAGGTGGACGGAACCGAACTGGGCTTCAAGCCCGTTCTGACGCTGTCGGCCGAGCAGGCGTCCACGCCGGCACAGGCCAGCTGCAAGATGAAGCGCCCCGACTAGGCGGACCTTACACGCCCGTCCGCCGCGCCGGGCGGGCGCATGGCCGCGCCATGCGCGGGCGAATGGGGCGCACCCTCCACGGCTATCCGAAGACTCCCATGGAACAACTTCTTTTCTCGCTCTTGAACGGCATCGTCTACGGGCTGCTGCTGTTCATGGTGTCTGCGGGTCTGACCCTCATCTTCGGCATGATGGGCGTGCTCAACTTCGCGCACGCGTCGTTCTACATGCTGGGCGCCTACTTCGCGTACACGCTGCAGGGCTCGGTGGGCTTCTGGCCTGCGATCGTCGCCGCGCCGCTGCTGGTCGGGCTGGTAGGCGTGGCGGTCGAGCGCTACTTCCTGCGCCGCGTCCACCATCACGGCCATGCCCACGAGCTGCTGCTGACCTTCGGCCTGTCTTTCATCATCGCCGAATCCATCAAGCTGTTCTTCGGCAACTATCCGGTCGACTACCGCGTGCCGGCCTTCCTGGACTTCGCTGCCTTCACCCTCGGCGGCACGCAGTATCCGGCCTACCGGCTGCTGATGGGCGGCATTGCCATCGCCATGTTCGTCATCATCTACCTGGTGTTGACGCGTACCCGCGTGGGCATCGTGGTGCGCTCCGCAATCCACCGGCCGCGCATGGCCGAGGCTCTTGGCCACAACGTGCCGCTGGTGTTCATGGCCGTCTTCGGGGCCGGGGCGGCGCTGGCAGGATTGGCCGGGGCCGTGGCCGGCGCCTTCTACACCACCAATCCGAACATGGCGCTGGAACTTGGAGTGATGGTGTTCGTGGTGGTCGTGGTCGGCGGATTGGGATCGCTGGCCGGCGCCATGCTGGCCTCGCTGCTGATCGGCATACTGACCTCGCTGGCTGTGTCGGTGGACACCAGCATGGCTGACCTGCTTTCGCTGGTGGGTGCGGGCGCATGGGCGCACGAGATGGGCGGACTGATGACCCTCAGGCTGTCCAGCCTGGCCGCCACCTTGCCTTTCGCCCTGATGCTGCTGATCCTGCTGGTTCGACCGGGCGGCCTCATGGGCGAGAAGGGGTGATGCGATGAGAACCGCCCCCATCGCATGCGTCGCCGGCGTCGCCGTGCTGGCCGCCCTGCCCCTGCTGCTGCCCCAAGGACTGCTGAATGCGGCCATCCAGATGCTGATCGCCGCGCTGTTCGCCAGCGCCTACAACCTGTTGTGCGGGCAGGCCGGCATGCTGTCCTTCGGCCACGCGGCCTACTTCGGTGTGGGGGCCTTCGCAACCATCCATGCCATGAACGCCCTGGACGGCGCGGGCCTGCTGCCCACGCCCCTGCTGCCGCTGGCCGGCGCGCTCGGCGGCCTGGCCTTTGGCGCTGTCGCCGGGTGGTTCGCCACTCAGCGCACCGGCACATACTTCGCGATGATCACGCTGGCCATCGCCGAACTCGTGCATTCGCTGGCGCCGCACCTGAAAGGCATCTTCGGCGGCGAGGCGGGCATCTCGACCATGCGCATGCCCGCGTGGGGCTACGACTTCGGCTCCACCACACAGGTGTACTACCTGACGCTGGCCTGGGTACTGCTGTCGATGCTCATGCTGTACCTGTACACGCGCACGCCGTTGGGCAGGCTGACGCTGGGCCTGCGCGAGAACAGCCACCGGCTGAAGTTCCTGGGCTACAACGTGCACGCGCTGGCCACCCTGGTGTTCGCCATCTCCGCCATGTTCTCGGGCATGGCCGGCGGCCTGCTGGTGCTGTCCAACGAGTCGGCCAACTACGTGCTGTTCGATCCCGCGCTGTCGGCCGCGGCGGTGCTCAACACATATATCGGTGGCGTGCAGGCTTTCCTGGGACCCGCGCTGGGTGCGGCGCTGATGACTTTCTTCGGCTATGCGGTGTCCGATCTGACCCGCTCGTGGCTGCTGTACCAGGGCATCCTCTTCGTTCTGGTCATGATGTTCATGCCCACGGGCCTGAGCGGGCTGGTCGCCGCCGTGCTGAAGCTGCATGCGCGCCATCGGCTCGGCGCAGCGCCCGTGCTGCTGATGGCCGTGGGCGGCGCCGCGTTGGCGGCGGGCGGCGCGGTATTCCTCGTCGAGCTGCTGCAACGTCTCTTCTCGCAAGACTACCGCGCGCTGATCCCGGCCGATGCCGCGGTCGCATGGCCCGCCGTCACGCTGTTCGACCGCGCCTGGCTGCCGGGCGCCGTGTCGACCTGGGGCGTGCCGTTGCTGCTGCTTGGCGTGGGCGGCCTGCTGCTGTGCTGTTGCCGCCGCCTACTGGCCGCGCTGATTGAACGGGAGACGCTGCAGGCCCGCACGCCGGCCACCGTGCCCGACGAGCAGGAGCTGGCATGAACGAACCCGTACTGGTGCTAGAGGGGCTGCGCAAGTCATTCGGGCCCACCGACATCATCCGCGGCGTGGACCTGGACGTGCGCGAAGGCGAACGGCACGCGCTGATCGGCCCGAACGGCGCGGGCAAGTCCACGCTGTTCCACCTGATATCCGGCCAGCTCGCGCCCAGCGCCGGCGCGATACGCTTCGAGGGCCGCGACATCGCCGGCAAGCCGCCGCAGGCCGTCAACCGGCTGGGCCTGGCGCGCTCATTCCAGATAACCAATATCTTTCCCGGGCTGAGCACCTACGAAAACGTGCGCCTGGCGGTGATACGCGCCTACGGCCTGCAATATGCCTTCTGGCGCTTCATCGACCGCGACCGCCGCATCCGCACCGAGACCGAGCGCCTGCTGGAGCTGGTGCGACTGACCGCCAAGGCCCACGCCATCGCCGCGGAGATGGCCTATTCCGAACAGCGCTCGCTGGAGATCGCCATGACGCTGGCCTCGAAACCGCGCCTGATCCTGCTGGACGAACCCATGGCCGGCATGTCCAATGAAGAGACCGCCTACACCGCGCAGCTGATACGCGAGGCGACCGTCGGTTGCACGCTGATGATCGTCGAACACGACATGGATGTCGTCTTCTCGCTGAGCGACCGCATCAGCGTGCTGGTGTACGGGCAGGTGATCGCCACCGGCACAGCGGAAGCGATCCGCGCGGACGCGGGTGTGCGCGAGGCCTACCTTGGCGACGAGGTGAGCGCATGAATTCCGACACCGCCAGCGGCGCACTGCTGGAAGTCCGCGGCCTGCACGCCCACTACGGCAAAAGCCACGTGCTGCATGGCGTCGACCTGAGCCTGGCGCACAACGAAGTGGTCAGCCTGGTGGGCCGCAATGGATCGGGGCGCTCCACCACCATGAAGGCCATCATGGGACTGGTCGCGCCCAGCGGCGGTCACATCCGCCTGCGCGGTCGCGACCTGGCCGGCGCGCGCCCCTACACCATCTGCCGCGCCGGCATCTCGTACGTACCCGAAGAACGAGAGGTCTTCGCCAACCTGACCGTGGACGAGAACCTGCGCATGGGCGAGCAGCCGCCCGTCCCGGGCGCCCACCGCTGGACCCTCGACGAGATGTTCGACTACTTCCCGCGCCTGAAGGAACGCCGCAACACCAAGGCCGGCAGCATGTCGGGCGGCGAGCAGCAGATGTTGACCATCTGCCGCTCGCTGCTGGGCAATCCGCTGGTGATCCTGATCGACGAACCCACTGAAGGCCTGGCGCCGAAGCTCGTTGCCCAGGTCGGCGAGTGCATCCAGGACATGCACCGCAAGGGCGTGTCAGTAATCCTGGTGGAGCAGAAACTGACCATCGCCCTGAAGGTCTCGACCCGCGTCTGCGTCATGGGGCATGGACGCGTCGTCTTCGAAGGCAGCCCCGCCGAATTGAGCGCCAACGAAGCCATGGTCTCGCAATGGCTGGCCGTGTGACGCACCGCCGCCTCCTTCATCACACCGGACGACCACCACCATGAAAAACAGCCCTGATAGAGTCATCATCTCGTGCGCCGTGACCGGATCGGTCCACACGCCCTCCATGTCGCCCCACCTGCCGCTGACGCCGGACCAGATCGCCGAACAGGCTATCGAAGCCGCGGCGGCCGGCGCCGCCATCCTGCACCTGCACGCGCGCGACCCGTCCGACGGACGGCCCACGGCCGACCCCGCCGTGTTCGACGCCTTCGTGCCGCGCATCCGCGACGCCACCGACGCCGTCATCAACATCACCACCGGCGGCAGCACCCGCATGACGCTCGAAGAGCGCCTGGCCTATCCGCTGCGCGCCCAGCCCGAGATGTGTTCGTTGAACATGGGCTCCATGAACTTCTCCATCCATCCCGCCGCGCGGCGCATCACGCAATGGCGGCACGAATGGGAGCGTCCGTACATCGAAGGCATGGAGGACCTGATCTTTCGCAACACATTCCGGGACATCCGGCACATTCTCAAGGTGCTGGGAGAGGATTGCGGCACGCGCTTCGAATTCGAATGCTATGACATGGGCCACCTGTACAACCTGGCGCACTTCGTCGACGAAGGACTGGTCAGCGGGCCGCTGCTGATACAGTGCATATTCGGCATCCTCGGCGGCATGGGGCCGGACCCTGAGAACCTGGTCGCCATGAAGGCCACCGCCGACCGGCTCTTCGGACGAGACGGCTACCGCTTTTCGGTGCTGGGCGCGGGACGGCACCAGATGCCGCTGGTGACAATGGGCGCCATCCTCGGCGGCCATGTGCGCGTGGGGCTGGAAGACAGCCTGTACCTGGGCAGGGGGCAACTGGCGCGCTCGTGCGCCGAACAGGTGGCCAGGATACGGCGGATACTGCAGGAGCTGTCGCTGGAGGCGGCCACCCCGGATGAAGCGCGTCAGGCCTTGGGACTGAAGGGGCGGCAGGCCGTGGCGTTCTGACGGTCGACGGCCGCCACGCGGCTCAGCCGGCTTTTCCAAGCCCCTTCTTCACAAGCGCCAATGCGCCGACGATGATGCCCCCGGCCACGACGCCGACGATCGCCCCCAGCAGGGTGTTCACCAGGCCCTGCACCAACGCGTTGGGCCCGCTGGCGGCCACCGCCGCCTCGACGGCATGGGCGACCGCGGGCACGCCGTGCACCAGGATCGAGCCGCCCACCATGAACATGGCCGCCGTGCCGACGATGGACAGGGCCTTCATCAGGAAAGGCGCCGCGGCGACGATGCCGCGCCCCATGCTCCGGCTGAAAGCGGAACTGCGCTGGCTGAGCGCCAGCCCCCAGTCATCCAGCCGCACGATGCCGGCCACCAGGCAGTACACGCCCACCGTGACCAGCAGCGCGATGCCGGACAGCACGAGCGCCTGAGTGACCAGGCTGGCGCCGGCCACCGCGCCCAGTGCGATGGCGATGATTTCGGCCGACAGGATGAAGTCGGTCCGCACCGCACCCTTGATCTTGGTCTTCTCGTAGGCCACGACGTCCACATTGGGGTCCTGCAGGGCCTGCACGCGCTGCGCATGCTCGACGTCCCTGGCATGCAGGAACTTGTGCATCACCTTCTCGAAGCCCTCGTAGCACAGGAAGGCTCCGCCCAGCATCAGCAGCGGCGTCACCAGCCACGGCGCGAACGCGCTGATCAGCAGCGCGGCCGGGACCAGGATGACCTTGTTGATCAGCGAACCCTTCGCCACCGCCCACACCACCGGCAGCTCGCGATTGATGGGCACGCCCGTGACCTGCTGCGCGTTGAGCGCCAGGTCGTCGCCCAGTACGCCGGCCGACTTCTTCAGCGCGACCTTGCTCATGGCCGCCACGTCGTCCAGCAGCATGGCAATGTCGTCGAACACCGCGAAAAAACTACTGCCCGCCATTTTTCAGCCTTTTGAAAGCCATGAAAGGCCGCAGTGTATCTGCTTGGTGTGACGAGGCCTGTAAATGTGCGTATCGGGTTTTGGACGCGTCAGCATGACGGACGGAGCCAGGGACGCGCCTGCCCCTGTGCTTCGCCCCCCTATCGGCCCGCAATACGTCTGGCCACGCTCAGCGCATCGCCGAGTACGCCGTCGGCGCGAGAAAACTGTTCTCCACCCGCTCGACGATCGGCTTCTCGGCCTCCGAGGCGGCGCGAGCGGCGATCCACTCGGGGTCCGCCTGGAACGCATTCCACTTGCGCTCCCGCTCTTCCAGGCTTTCCCACTGCAGCAGATAGGTCAGCGCATGGTTGCTGGGTCCGATCAGGGTCGTCCAGAAGCCGATCTGCCTGATGCCGTATTTCTGGAAGAAGCCCAGCGTGGTCTTGCTGAAGCGCTCGTTGAGGGCCGGCAGCCGGCCCGGCAGGCAATGGTAGACGCGCATTTCGACGATCATGTTGTTCTTCCCTGAATATTTGACGGATGGGGCCGTACTCAGCGGCCAGGCCTAGCGTAATCGTTTTGCGAGACTTCCTCTTGCCAGTCGGTCTTGCCGACCGAGATCGCCAGGTGGACCAGGTAGCTGTCGGCGGCCGCGCCGTGCCAGTGCCGCTCGCCGGGCCCTATCCACACCATGTCGCCCTGGCGGATCTCCTCGGGCGCGCTGCCCTCGAGACAGATCCAGCCTCTTCCCGCCGTCACCTGCAGCACCTGCCCCACCTCATGCGTGTGCCAGTACGTGCGTGCGCCCGGCGAGAAGAACACGTTGTTGATGGTCACGTTGTCCGTGGTCGGCATCACCGGGTCGGCCCAGACCACGCCGGTGAAGGTCGGGCCGCGCTGGTCCGAGGGCCTGCCTGGTTCCCTGCCGCGTATCACTTTCATCAGAGTCTCCTGTCTGCGGTCATGTGTTGCATGGGGTCGGCCGTCACGCGTCCTTCAGGCGCACGCCGCCCGACACGTCGCCGATGGCGTCCACGACCCGGTTGCTGATCTGGTCCCCGTAGCCCAACGCCGTGGCCAGGCCGAAGCTGGCCATGGGGCCCGAGGCGTTCATCGATGCGACGCCCAGTTCGCGCACCAGGTCGACGTACAGCACCACGTCCTTGGTCATCAGCTTGCTGGTCAGCCCGCCTTCCAGATAGTTGCCATCGACGATGTGCGGAAAGCGGTTGAGCGTGGCGAAGTTCACGCCGGTGCTGCTGTTCAGCACGTCCAGCAGCTTGTGCAGGTCCAGGCCGGCCTTCTTGCCCGCCACCATGATCTCGGCCGTGGAGGCCAGGCTAACCGCGTTGAGGAAGTTGTTCAGCAGCTTGGCGGTATGGCCCGCGCCGCTGGCGCCCATTGTGACGGCCTTGGCGCTGATGGGCGCGAACACCCATTGGATGGCGTCGACGGCATCGGCGTCGCCGCCCACCATCAGCGTCAGCGTGCCCTTCTCCGCGGCCGCCGCTCCGCCGGAAATGCCGGCGTCGATGTAGTTCACGCCGCGCTCGCGAAAGCGCGCGTACAGGCGCCGCGTCGAGCTGGCCGACGCCGTGCTCAGGTCGATCACGGTCTGGCCCCGCCGGCAGCTGGCCAATACGCCGCCCTCGCCTTCGACCACGGCCTCGACCACGCGGCTGTCGGGCAGCGACAGCAGCACCACGTCCGCGTATTCCACCGCCTCGCGCATCGATGCCGCGGTTTCGGCTCCGGCCGCGGCGACGCGCGTGGAATCGGTGTCGTAGCCCATCACGCCGATGCCCGCATCCAGCAGGCGGCGCGTCATGCGCCCGCCCATGTTGCCCAACCCGATGAATCCGACTCGGTCCTTGATCATTGCTTCACACTCCACAGGTGCATGCGTGAAACGCGGCGACGGCCGCGGGAAAAGGTCATTGCTTGCCGGGCCAGATCGGCTTGGCCACGGCCTGCGCTTCGGGAAACACCGTGACGGGCACGCCGTTCTGCCACTGGATCACCGTCAGCGTGGCGCCCACGCGATGGCCCGCCTCGTCGAACTTGATCTCGCCGCCCGGGTAGTGAGTGCTGGGACCTTCGTCCAGCTGATGGAACGCCTGCGCCACCGACTGGCGGTCCGCCTTGCCCGCCTTCTCCAGCGCGGCCTTGACGATCCACATGTCGCCGTACGTTGAGATGGCGTTCTGCGTCATCCACGGCTCCTTGTATTCCGTCTTCATGCGCGCGATGAGGTTTTCCTGGCCCTTGGCGCCCCAGTTGCCGACCGCGGACATCACGCCGTTGAGCAACTGCGCGCTCACCGTGTTCAAGACCTCGGGCTCGGCGATGGCGATGCCGAACGAGATGACCGGCACGCGCACATTGGTTTCGTTCATCTTCTCCAGTATCAGCTTGGCGTCCGAGATCACCGTGGGCAGGAAGAACACCAGATCGGGCCGGCGTGAGCGCACGCGCTGGATCAGCGACGAGGCGTCGGCCAGCGGCGGCGTGAAGGTCTCGTCCACCACCAGCGACAGGCCGTTCTTCTCCAGCAAGCCTTCCTTCAGGGCCTTCACGGTGGACAGCGAGGCGGCCGTGTTGTCCGTGAGAATGGCGACCGTCTTGGGCCGCTTTCCGGATGCCTTTTCCGCCAGGTCCAGGATGCTGGGCAGGGCGATCGCGGCCTGCCGGCCCGCGGGCGCCGAGGTCTGGAACACGTATTTGAAGCCCCGCGAAGTGATCAGGTCGGAGTACGACAGCGTCAGCATCGGCAACGAGGCGCGCTCCGTCACCTCCGTGACGGCCAGCGTGAACGAACTGAGGTACGCGCCCGTGCCGGCCACCAGGTCGGGATAGTCGGCCACCATGCGCTGGGCCGCGCTCTTCGCCTTCTCGGTGGTGTCGCCCGAGTCCACCACCACCAGCTTCAGCTTCGCGCCGCCCAGCGCCTTGATGCCGCCCTGCGCGTTGACGTCGTTCACGCCCATCTCGGCGCCCATGCGCATCACCTGGCCGTAGCGGGCATAAATGCCCGACATGGGCGCGATCAGGCCCACGCTGACAGTGGGCGGCTCGGCCGCCGCGGCGGACCGCGGCACGGCGGACAACAGCAGGCCGGCCAACGCCGCCGCGCCCGCCAGGCGGGTAAAGGTGCTTGTGTTCACGTTCGTCTCCTGGTGTTCCGCCCTGCGGGGCGATATGGATAAATGCCTGCCGAATCCCTACATGCCCAGATACGCGCGGCGCACGCGGTCGTCCGCCTGCAGCGTCTGGTGCGTGCCTTCCAGCACCACGCGTCCGGTTTCCAGCACGTAGCCCCTGTCGGCGTACTGCAGCGCCTCCGCCACGCGCTGCTCCACCAAAAGGATGGTCAGCTTCGCGTCGCGGCGAATGTCGATCAGCCGTTCGAAAATGAAATCCGCGATGGCCGGCGACAGGCCCATCGAAGGCTCGTCCAGCATCAGCAGCCGCGGCGACGAGGCCAGCCCGCGCCCGATGGCGACCATCTGCTGCTCGCCGCCCGACAGCGTGCCGGCCAGTTGCCGGCTGCGCTGCTTCAGCACGGGAAACCACTCGTGGATGCGCTCGATGTTGCGCGCCCAGTCGCGCCGGCCCGCTGCGGTGTAGGCGCCCATCTCCAGGTTCTCGAGCACGCTCATCGATGCGAACACCTGTCGGCCTTCGGGCACGTGGGCGATGCCCAGGTGCGGCCGCTTCGCGATGGGCACGGCCAGCAGGTCGCGGCCATCGAAGCGGATGGCGCCCGACATGGCGGGCACGCTGCCCGAGATGGTCTTGAACAGCGTGCTCTTGCCAGCCCCGTTGGGCCCGACGATGGACACGAACTGGCCCTCCTCCACCGCCACCGAGATTTCCTTGAGCACCGGCAGGGCGGAGTAGCCGGCCACGAGACCGCTGATTTCAAGCAGCATGCTGCGCGCTCCATTTCTTGCCCAGGTAGGCTTGCACCACGCGCGGATCGCGCGTGATGGCCTGCGGATCGCCCACCGTCAGCACCTCGCCGTGGTCCAGCACCACGAACTCGTCCACCAGCCGCACCATGGCCTGCATGGTGTGCTCGATGATCACGATGGTGATGCCGGACTCGGACAGCGAGCGGATCGCCGCCACGACGTGATCGACCTCGCCATGGCCCAGGCCGGCCAGCGTCTCGTCCAACAGCAGAATCTCGGGCTGTCCGGCCACCGCGCGCGCCAGCTCCATCAGTCGCAGCTCGCGCGTGGTCAACACCGAAGCGAGCTTCTGCGCCGAGGCTTGCAGGCCCACGCGTTCGATGGCCCGCGCGGCCAGCGTCTCGGCCTCCCGCTCGCTGCCGGCCCGCACGTAGGCGCCCACCTTCACGTTCTGCGCCACCGTCAGCCGCATGAACGGCCTCATCACCTGGAAAGTGCGGCCCACTCCCGCCGCGCACAGCGCGTGCGGCTTGCGGCCCACCATGTCTATCCCCTTGACCATCACCTTGCCGGCATCCGGCCGCAGAAAGCCGTTGAGCAGGTTGAACAGTGTGGTCTTGCCCGCGCCGTTCGGGCCGATGATGCCCAGGATCATGCCGCGGCGCACCTTGAAGCTGACGTTGCTGACCGCCTTCAGGCCGCCGAAGCTGCGCGACAGGGATTGCACTTCCATGATGACCTCGTCGGGCCGCAGGCGAGGCTGGCGCGGCGGCGCGGCAGGCGTCGCAGGCATGGCTGCGGGCGCGGACGCGGACGCCGGTGCGGGTGCGGGTGCGGCACCGTGTCCCGGGGCTGCCGGCTGTGCGGCAGGCCCGCGCCGGCGCAGATAGTCGCGCGCCTTCCAATACACGCCTTCGGGCGCGACCAGGATCACCCCGATGATGGCCAGCCCCAGTATCACGCCCTGGATGCCGGGATAGGTGGAGCCCAGCTCCGCATGCAGGATCTCGCCCAGCGGCACCAGGATCAGCGCGCCGATGATGGGGCCCCACACCGAGCCCACCCCGCCGAACATGGCGACGGTAAGCGCCTGTGCCGACACCAGCATCCCGAACACCGACACCGGCGTCACCACCAGCAGCACCACCGCGTAGAACGCGCCCGTGGCGCCGGCGATGGCCCCGCTGAGCGCGATGGCGCGCAGCTTCCAGCGCAGCGTGTCGATGCCGGCCGCCTCGGCCGCCGCCTCGTTCTGCTTGATGGCGATGAGCGCCATGCCGAAGCGCGTGCGCTCGATGTGGCGCGTGATCTGCACGAACACCAGCAGCATCGCCAGCCCAATGGCCGTGTACCAGCGCTGGTCGGAGAACTGCATGTACAGCGCCGCGTCCTCGCGCTTCATGGGGAAGGTGACTTCCTGCAGGCCCAGCCATTCGAACACGTACAGCAGCGCCAGCGGATAGGCCAGCATGGCCAGCGCGAAGTAGTGGCCTCGCAGGCGGAACGTAGGCAGGCCGACCAGCAGGCCCGCCACCGCGCCGATGACGGCGGCCAGCGGCAGCATCACCCAGGGCGACAGCCCCAGGTGGATCTGCGCCAGCACCGTGGCGAAAGCGCCCAGGCCGAAGAACGAGGCATGTCCGAAGGAAACGAGGCCCGTATAGCCGCTCAGCGTATTCCACGACAGGCCGAAGCAGGCCCACACCAGCACCAGCGTGAAGATCAGCTGGTGGTACGAGTTCTGCACGAGCAGGGCGGCCCCGAGATAGGCGGCCGCGCCGGCCGCGAGCATCAGGGAGGTCGGGGGTCGCTTCATCAGGTTCGCTCCGAGACGCGGCCGAACAGCCCTTGCGGCCGGATGGTGACGATCAGCAGGAAAAACACGAAGATGGCGGCGTTCTGCAATTGGGTGGGCAGCACAAGCGCGGACAGCTGCTGCACCAGGCCGATCACCATGCCGCCCCAGAACGCGCCGAAGATGCTGCCGATGCCGCCCAGCACCACGCCCGCGTACATGATGATCACGTACTCCAGCCCGATGAAGGGATGAAAGGGAAGGTTCGTGGCCAGCAGGCCGCCCGCCAGCGCGGTGATGCACGTGCCCAGCGCGAACGCGATGCGATAGGCGCGGTTGACGTCGATGCCCATGTAGAGCGCGGCCACGGGATTGTCGGCCGAGGCCCGCAGCGACTTGCCCAGGCGGCTGCGCGTCACCAGCAGTCCCAGCGCCGCCATGGCCGCCAGCGAGATCAGCGCCGCCACGCCGCGCCCCTTGTTGGCGAACACGCTGACGAACTCGCCCCACAGCGGGCCGACCTCCCATGCGCTGCTGGACAGCGGCGTGCGCAGCGACTCCAGCTGCGGGCCGAACAGCATCATGCCGCCGTTCTGCAGAATGAGGGCGATGCCGAGGGTAAGGATCAGCTGCGCGTAGTGCCCCTCGCCTTCCAGCGCGGCGCCGCGGTTGCCGGTCACGCGCGAGATCAGCAGCAGGTGCACCAGATAGCCGACCCCGAACATCACCGGCACCATCAGCACGATGGACAGATAAGGCCCCAGCGCCGAGCCGGCGAACAGATTCGCCGCGACCAGGATGAAGAAGTAGTACGTGACGTACATGCCCAGCATCATGAAATCGCCCTGGGCAAAGTTGATGACGCGCATGATGCCGAAGATCATCGCCAGGCCCACGCACATCAGCCCGTAGATGCCGCCCACCAGCACGCCCGCCGTCAGGGCCTGCAGGAACGCCTCGAGGTGGATTTGCAGTTCTGTCATGGTGTCGTGATTTCCATGCCGGGGGTCGTGTGGTGGGCGGGCGCGGCGCACAGCCTGGCCAGCGCGCCCGCGTCGGGCTCGTGCTCATAACCGTCGACCATCTGCTCGATGCGTAGTGCGCGCTCGGCGCCCAGCACCTGACTCGCGGCGCGGCGAAAGCGTTCGCGGATCAGCGCGTCGCCGGCAGCCGCCACGTCGTCCAGCTCGGCCTGCACGGTCGAGCCGTCATCGAGGGCGAGCGCCACCCTCGCGCCCTGGCGAGCCGGAAAGGCTCTCGTAAAGGCCTCGTCACGCGCCAGCGTGGTCGCGTCGACCAGGCGGGCGATCTCGGGATCGTCGAGGCGGCGATAGTTGTCCTCTTCGATGGCGCCCCTCGCCAGCACGGCCGCCACGCCATACAGAATGCTCATCTTGGCCTGCAGCGCGTGCTCGAACGGCCCGGCCGACGCGCAGCCCGGATACGCCACCGCCGCGTGCGTGGTCTCGATGCGCACCGCCGTAATGCGCCGGCCCTTCGGCACCCGGCCCAGCGCGCGCAGCGCCGCCTGGCAAGGCGTCTGCGCGAAGTTGCACGCGGGCGCGGGCTTGTTGAACACCTGGGCGATCTCGGCCTTGCCGTCCGCGAACAGGCGGATCGGGTCGGCAAGCGGCGCGCGCGCGTAAGCCTGGAAGAAGCCGGCCTCGCCCTCCAGGATGGAGGCGGAGGCCTGCGCACCCAACCGGGCGAGATCCAGGCAGGCCAGCGCATTGCGCACCACGAACCCCGGATGGAAGTACATCTCGCTGCCGCCCGTGTAGGCCCATTGATTCAGGCCGGCGCAGCAGTTGCCCGCCAATGCGAAGGCATGCAGCGCTTGCGCTTCGTCCAGGCCCATGACGCGCGCGCCGGCCATCGCGGCGGCGAACGGCCCCACCAGGCCCGTGGGCCTGAAAAGGCGCGCCAGCTCGCGCGTGATGACGGCGCGGCCGATGCGCGCGCCGGTCTCGTAGCCCACCACCGCCGCCGCCAGCGCCTGCGCGCCCGACACGGCATGGCGTTCGGACAGCGCCAGCACCGTCGGCCACACCACCACGCCCAGATGCGCCACGCTGCCCGCATGCATGTCTTCGCGCACCAGGCCATGGCCTGCAACCGCGTTGGCGAATGCGGCCTGCGCCAGCGCGCGCGGCGCCGCGCGGCCCACCACGTGCGCGCCTGTTGCAGCAGGGTCAGCCAACCCGGCCGCCTGCGTGCTCCATGGCAGGGGCAAGGCTTCGAAGGCGCATGACAGATAGTCGAGCAGGCAGCGCCTGGCATGCGCCAGCGCGTCGGCGCCGAACGTATCCGGCGTGGCGCGCAGCGCCTCGCGCACGATGCGCGACGCCTGCGTATCGGAAATGTCCATTGCGTAGGTACCCGTCCGGGCGATCGACAGGTCAGCGGGCTAATAGCCCTGTACCGTCATCGCGCCATCGATTTTCAGAGTCACGCCGGCGACGCTGGCGCCTGCGTTGGAGGCCAGGAATACCGCTGCCCCGGCAATGTCCTCGGCCGTCGCCAGCCGATCCAGCGGCGTACGGCGGCGGCGAGCGGCCCAGCCCTCTTCCGTGATGACGGAGCTGGCGCCCGGTGTGACCACCGGCCCCGGAGCCAGCGCATTGACGCGTATGCCGTGCTGGCCGAGCTCTACGGCCTGTTGCCGCGTCAGCGTGTCCAGTGCCCCCTTGACGGCGCTGTACACCGCCGCGTTCTTAACCGACACCGAGACCACGACCGAGGACATGTTGATGACCACCCCGCCGCCGCGCGCGATGAGGTGCGGCGTGGCGGCCTGCAGCGCCCACAGCGCGCCCTTCAGGCCCACGTCCAGCATCCTGTCGACCGCGTCCTCGGGCATGTCCACCAGCGGGGCGTAGTAGAAGTAGGCGGCGTTGTTGACCAGGATGTCGAGGCCGCCGGTCTGCTTGACGAACGCGTCGACGGTGCGCAGTACGGCCGCGCGGTCGGAGACGTCGCAAGGCAGAGCCTGGCTGCGCGGAATCTCGCGCGTGGTTTCGGCAAGCAGCGCCTCGTCGATGTCGAGCAGGCCTACCTGCGCGCCTTCCCGCGCATAGGCCCGCGCGATCTCGCGGCCCAGGCCGCCGGCGCCGCCGGTGACAACGGCGACCTTCCCATCCAGTAATGCCATACCGCCTCCCTTGCCCGCGCGCGGGCCTGATGCGATTGCACTGGCGGCGTCTGGGGTGGGCGCCGCGTATTGTCTCGGGTTGTTCTACAGGACTGGCTCACTGGATCGCGGCGTTCGCGAAGGCGGCTGTCCTCTGCTTTTTACGTATTATCGGCGGATTGTATTATTGAATGCTCGTATTCTTGTTTGAGTATTTACCCTGAGTGCCGAACGGCATGCGCCCTCAGTCCCTGGACGTGGCAAGCATTTCCAAGGTGCGCTCGTCCATCGCATCGCCGCACCGCCCCGCCAAGGCCCGGCGGAACACGCTTTCATCACCGGCCGCCAGGGCGAACAAGGTCATCGAAGACCGGAATTTCATATCGTCCGGCGACCCGAAGATCTCCGCCACCGTCCGGCCCGGGCTCTCCAGCGCGGCAAGCGCCGCCGCCTCGATCCGCGGCCCCAGCACCGGGTGCGCGAGATAAGCCCGCGCCTCGTCCAGCGAAGCCACGCCATAGCGCACCGCCATGGGCGAATGCCCCAGCCCGCGCAACTGCGGAAACACGAACCACATCCAATGGCTGCGCTTGCGGCCCGCGCGCAGTTCGCGCAACGCCTCTTCGTGCACGCCCTGCTGGGCATCGACGAAACGTTGCAGGTCGTAGGGATCATCGGCGGCGCGCGGCGCGTCGTTCGTGTCCGGGGTAGCAGTGTCAGCCATTTGGTCTCTCCACGCCCGGCGCGCAGTCCACGATGGAGCGCGGCACTGGGCAAGACATCGGATCACTGTAGCGCTCCGGGCCGCTGCTGCGGGCCGGCCGAGGCTTGCCGGTCGTCGACGACATCGCAAAGGATGGCGAGGTGCGCCGCATCTCGCCGGTGCGGCTGGCGGTTGGGCCCGAGCCCGCCCAGCTGCATCGAACAGCTCGGGGCCCGGACTGCCTACCCCCATGAGAAAATTCCTTATTCAACGTAGCAGGAGTTTTGTGATGAATGATCTGGACCGCGCCTTGGAGCAATACGCCTTCGGGTTGGAGACGCTCGACCGACTCAACGGCTTCACGCCCTTTGCATGGAATTACTACAAGGAGCGCGCATCGAGGCTTCATCAGTTGGCGGTGGCCGCGGGCTTTCCGCCGGTTTCCTACCTGGACGTGGCGTCGCGTGCGATGCTCATGGACATCCACGAGCATCCGAATCAGGCCAAACTGCAGGCGATCATTCAAGAAGGGAAGTCGTAGCGCCAATGCAGCCTAGACCACATGGGCGAAGAACCAGCGGGTCGCAACATGACGGCAAGTACAATGCCGTCCACGCAGTTGCGCCGCTTGCGGTAGGGTACGCAGCACCCTGACGTCCGCACCGGGCGTATCCCGCGACCGTCTACTTCGACCCGTATCGTCTGCAAGGGAAGACCGTCGATGCAATTCCTGGATTCCTTCGTCAACGGCATCAATGGCCTGGTATGGGGGCCACCCATGCTGGTGCTCATCCTGGGTACCGGGCTGTTCATGATGTTGCGGCTGCGCTTCAAGCCCTTGACCAAGATCGCCACCGGCTTTCGCCTGGCGTGGCGCAGCCGCGCCAAGGGCGACGATTCCACGGGCGACATCAGCCCCTTTCAAGCGCTCATGACGAGCCTGGCTGCTACCGTAGGCACGGGCAACATCGCAGGCGTTGCCACCGCCATCTTCCTGGGCGGGCCCGGCGCGCTCTTCTGGATGTGGGTGACCGCCCTGGTCGGCATGGCCACCAAGTACAGCGAAGTCCTGCTGGCGGTGCATTACCGCGAAAAAGACGTGCGCGGAGAATTTTGCGGCGGCCCGATGTACGCCATCCGCAACGGCCTGGGCCCGAAGTGGGCATGGCTGGGGGTGCTGTTCGCCGTTTTCGGCGGCCTGGCCGGCTTCGGCATAGGCAACATGGTGCAGGTCAACAGCATGGCCGACGCGTTGCACGCGACGTTCGGCATATCCGACTGGATCACCGGTGTCGTCACCATGGTATTGATCGGCCTGGTGGTGCTGGGCGGCATCCGGCGCATCGGCGCCGTGGCAGAGGCCCTGGTGCCTATCATGTGCCTGGCGTATATCCTGGCTTCACTCATCGCGCTGGTCATCATGGCCGACGCCATACCGTCGGCGTTCCAGCAGATATTCACGCACGCATTCTCCCCCGTGGCGGCCACCGGAGGCTTTGCGGGCGCGGCGGTCATGGCGGCCATGCGCTATGGCGTTGCACGCGGCATTTTTTCGAACGAAGCCGGGCTGGGCACGGCCGGCATCGTGCAAGCCGCGGGCACCAGCAACAGCCCCGTGCGCTCGGGCATGATCGGCATGATCGGCACCTTCATCGACACCATCATCATCTGCACCATGACAGGCCTGGTCATCGTGTGCTCGGGCCTGTGGACCAGCGGCGATAGCGGCGCCGTACTGTCTTCGGCAGCCTTCGATGCCGCGCTGCCCGGCATAGGGCGATATGTCATCGCCCTGGCCCTGGCGATTTTCGCCTTCACCACCATACTCGGCTGGAGCTACCTGAGCGAGCGGTGCTGGGAGTTCTTGATCGGAACGCGCTGCATCCTGCCGTTTCGCATCGTGTGGGTGCTGGCCGTGCCCTTCGGCGCCATTGCGCACCTGGAGTTCGCATGGCTGCTGGCAGACACCTTGAACGGGCTGATGGCCGTGCCCAACCTGATCGCGCTCATCATGTTGGCCCCTGTCGTGGTGAAACTCACGCGCGAGCACTTCTCCGGCGCCGCGGCCAAGCGCGACTGATGCGGCCGGGGCGGTCCTGCGGACGGCCGCGATTCGGCGGGCTTAGTGCGAACGCTGCAGCATAAGCTCCAGATTCTGTACGGCCGCGCCGGAGGCGCCTTTTCCAAGGTTGTCGAACACCGCGGCCAACAGTATCTGCCCCGCGCCGGCGTTCTCGAATACGTAAAGGCACAGGTCATTGCTGCCATTTGCCGCACGCGGGTCCAGGTGCGTCATCGCGGCCGCCTCGGCCAGCCCGGCCACGCTCACATGGGCCGAACCTGCGTAATGGCGCGCCAGGCAAGCCTGTAGGGCAGCACCGTCCGTCCCAGGCGGCAATAGGCGCTGCTGCAAGGCAATAGTCAGTACGATGCCCTGGCGGAACGCACCATAGGCCGGGATAAAGACCGGGCGCGAAGACAACTGCGCATAGCGTTCTATCTCGGGCGCATGCTTGTGGGCCAATCCAAGACCATAGGCGACATACGGCGGGGCGCTGCCAGCGTCCTCGCCTTCGTACTCTTGAACTCCCGCCCTGCCTTTGCCGGAATAGCCTGACACGGCGTGTACCGTGATCGGATAATCGGCGGGCACCAAACCGCCTGCAACGAGCGGCCGCAACAAGCCTACCGCGCCGGTCGGATAACACCCTGGATTGCTGACGCGGTCTGCATGCGCGATCGCCGCATCCTGCCCCGCCTGCATTTCCGGAAACCCATAGACCCAACCCTGTGTCGTACGGTGGGCGGAGCTGGCATCCAGCACGCGCACCCCGGGGCGCCGGATGGCCGCCACGGCCTCGCGCGCTGCCGCGTCCGGTAGACAGAGGATCGCGATGTCGCAACTGTTGATCGCATCGGCTCGACGCTGGCTGTTCTTCCGTTCGTCCGGCGGCAAAGTCAGGATCCGGATGTCCTGTCGCCCTTGAAGACGCTCGTGGATCTGCAGCCCGGTGGTGCCCTGGTCTCCGTCAATGAATACAAGCGCCTGCGTCATGGTGATAGTCCTCGAGAATCGCCGATAGGCAATCTTCGGACATGCCATAAACTAAGAAAAGTCGAATTTTATAATCATGAAATTCAGAAATCCTAAATCTAATCGCCATGCGAGAAATCAGCCTTGACCGCCTGCGCACGCTGGTGACGATTGCCGACCTCGGATCTTTCGCCGCAGCCGCGCGCGCCCTGAACCTCGCCCCTCCGACCGTCAGCCTGCACATCGCCGACCTCGAGGAGCGCGTGGGCGCGCCGGTGCTTACGCGCACGCGCGGCCAAGTGACGCCGACCGCGGTGGGCGAGACCCTGCTGGAACGCGCGCGCCGATTACTCGCCGAAGCCGAACAGGCGCTCGACGACGTGCAGCGGCAGGTGCAGGGGCTGGCCGGACGCGTGCGGCTGGGCGCCTCCACCGGCGCCATCGCCCACCTGCTGCCGCAAGCCCTGGAGAACCTGAACCGCGACCATCCCGGCATCGATGTACACGTGACCGTGCTGACGTCCCGGGAAAGCCTTGCGCGCCTCGCGCATGGCACGCTGGACATCGCCTTGGTGGCGCTGCCGCTGCCCACCGAGCCTGGATTGACGGTGCTGCCGTGGCGACGCGATCCGGTCATGGCCTTCATACCGGCCGCCTGGCAGCCGCCCGCGCGCGTGAGCCCGGCGTGGCTGGAGGCGCGCCCGCTCATCCTCAACGACAACAGCACACGGCTGTCGCAGATCTCCACAGAATGGTTCGCCGCCGCCGGACTGCATCCGCGCGCCCGCATCCAGCTCAACTACAACGACGCCATCAAGAGCCTGGTGGCGGCCGGGTACGGCGCCACGCTGCTGCCGCAAGAGGCTTCGGCCCCTCCTCCCGACCCCCGTATCGCCATGCGGCCGCTGCGTCCGCCGCTATGGCGTCCCCTGGGAATAGCGCATCGCGCCGGCGCATTGGAACGCGCCACCCAGCATGTGCTGGACGCGCTTCAGGCTTTGAAGCGGCGATAGGCGGCTGCCTCGAGCGGCGCCGTATCTGGGTCTGGCTGGTAAGTCGCCAGTAAGAATGCGTGCACGAGGATATGGCTCCTTCTCTCAATCGAGCGTGCATCGCCATGGCCACTATGCCTGCCTTCCCCCGCGGCCGCGTCTATCCCCTTGCACTGGCCATGGCCAGTGCGACTTTCTGTGTGCCTGCCTCGGCCCAAACTGCGGCAAACGAATCCGCCACCCCCGACATCGAGCTCGGCTCCCCCGGCGCATCCCGATGGGGCCTTGGCGTCGCCGCCAGCGCCTCGCAAAGCCCTTACCGGGGCGATGGCAGCAACTTCGGCGGGCTGCCGCTGCTGTACTACGAAAACGCCTGGTTCCGCTTCCTGGGCACCTCGGCGGCGCTCAAGGCGCCGACATGGCGGCTGGGAGCAAACAACGCCGTCTCGTTCGAAGGCGTCGTGAAGTACGACGGCGCAGGCTATGACGAGGACGACTCATCCGCCCTGGACGGCATGGACGAACGCAAGGGAGGCTTCTGGGCCGGCGGTGCAATCGCCTGGAGCAACCCCATTGCGCGCCTGTCGGCGAGTTGGATGACCGACATATCGAGCGAAAGCGAAGGCCGCCTCTTCGAACTCAAGCTCGACCGCCGCTTCGACTTCGGACGGCTTTCGTTGACGCCCCGGCTGCAGGCCCAATGGCTCGACGGCAAGTATGTGGACTATTACTTCGGCGTCCGGGCCCACGAGGCGCTGGCGAACCGCCCCCGGTACGAGGGCGGATCCGGCGTGGCGCAAGGCGCGGGCCTGCGCATGGATTACCGGTTCGACGGGCACCACGCGGTCTTTCTCGACCTGGCCGTCACCAGGCTGCCCGACGAAATCAAGGACAGCCCGATCGTCGATCGGTCCACTGTCTCGCGTGCTACAGTCGGCTACCTCTACCGGTTCTGACCCATCCCCTCATCGCGCAGTCGCACAAGACGCGTCGATCATCGAGAACGCAAGGATGAGCCGCATCGCGCTTGTCGAAGATCACGACCGGCTGGCCAAGCTGGTCCGCCAGGCACTGGAGAACGCCGGCATCGCCGCCGACGTCTTTCACGACATCAAGTCCACCTGGCATGCGGCCGCACACGTCGACTATGAGCTGTTCATTGTCGACCGGGGCTTGCCCGACGGCGATGGCCTGCAACTGATCAAGCGCTTGCGGGCGGCATCCCGGCCCACGCCCTGCCTGATGCTTACCGCGCGCGACGCCCTGCACGATCGCGTGGACGGGCTGGAATCCGGCGCAGACGACTATCTGGCCAAGCCGTTCCCCATGGAGGAGCTCGTCGCCCGGGTGCGCGCCCTGCTGCGGCGCCCCGCGCAGTTGCGCGAACCGCTGCCCGCCTACGCCGATTTGCAGCTCGATCCCGCAAGCGGCGTGCTGCGCTGCGCCGAACACTCCGTCGTGCTGCCCATGACAGAGATGCAGATCATGCTCTGCCTGATCAGAAAAGGCGGCACGACGGTTCGCCGCGGGGCGCTGGACGCCGCAGCCTGGGGCATGTCGGAGGCCGTGACTCCCAACGCACTGGATGTCGCCATCCACCGGCTGCGTCGAAAGCTCGATGCGCTCGGCTCCACGCTCCAGATCGTCAACGTAAGAGGCCAAGGCTATGCGCTTTGCGACACGCCGGTGGCCACGTAGCCTGCGATCCCAGCTGCTGCTGGCCTACGCGTTCGGCCTGGGCTTCAGTGCCCTGCTCGTGGGCACACTGCTCGCCGCCTTTGCGATTCCGCTCAATCGCTACCTGCTCGAAAGCGGCGCGGTCGACGACGCCTACGAGATCGTCGATCGTATCGTTTTCGACGAGCATGGCGTTCCGGTAGGCATCGATGAGACAAGAATCGAGCGCTGGCTTTTTTCCAGCCTGCACGACGAGGTCACGGTTCGTGTGGCGGACGCCACGGGCAAGGTGATCTTCTCGCCGACCGGCGAGACCTCGCTGCTCGCTCCTGACGGCCGCGGCTTCGATCCTGGCATCGAAGGATTCGCGCTGGAGATCGACGGCGTACCGGCGCACGTGGGCATGGCGCCCGTGCGCCGCAATGGCAAGACCTGGTATGTGCAGTTGGCGATCAACGACCGTTTCGTGATGCAGATGAGGAACTCCGTCGGCATGCCGGTGCTGTATCGTGGAGCGCTGCTCATCTGCCTGACCTTCCTGGGCGTGTTCCTTCTCACGACCCACGTGGTCCTGCCGCGCGTGCTCCGCCCGCTGGAGCAGACCTCGCGCGCTGCCCAGCGCATCACGCCGCAAACGCTGGATGCCCGTCTCGACGCGCGACACCTGCCGGACGATATCTCGCCGTTGGTACTGGCGTTCAACCAGGCCCTGGAGCGATTGCAGGCCGGCTTCCGGGTACAGCAGGAATTCCTGGCGCAAGCCGCTCACGAACTGAAGACGCCGCTGTCGCTGATTCGCGCGCAACTCGAACTGAATCCTCGCAGTGAGGCCAACCGGCACCTGATCCAGGACGTCGATCGCATGGCCAGGCAAGTCCAGCAGTTGCTCCTGCTTGCCGAAGCGAGCGAACTGCACAACTACAGGATCGAGGACGTCGAACCCATGTCGGTTGTCAACGAAGTCTGCGGCTATATGGCGCACATGGCCGAGCGCCACGGCATGCGCATCGAGTGCGGCTACGAGGGGGATGCCAGCTCTTGGCAGGCCGACCGGGGCGCCTTGTTCACGCTGATCAAGAACCTGCTCGAGAACGCCATCCAGCATAGTCCGGTCGGCGGCTTGGTCACGCTGGCGGCCACGCCGGCCGGATTCGTCGTCGCCGACCAGGGACCCGGCGTGGATCCGGATGACCTGGACAAGATCTTCCAGCGATTCTGGCGGGGTTCCGCCCGGCGCGACATCGGCTCCGGGCTGGGTTTGGCCTTGTGCAAGGAGATCGCCCAGGCGCATGGATGGCAGATCGCGGCCCGGCAGGGAACGGCCGGGCTGGAGGTCGAGGTATCGATGCGGCAGGTGCCGGTGGCCTCCGAGATCGCGATCCCGACACCGGTCGAAACCGTATGACACAGCCAAGTCCCGGGCTCGCGCACTACCCTGATGTGTCGGCTCAAGGAGACGACGCCGGAGAAACCCGTGCAAGCTTGCCTGTGTCGCAGGTCTCACAAGAAATACGGCCCGACGGTCGTGTGGACGGTGTTGTGTCTGTGGACGGCCCTGCTCTGCACCTCCCTCATGCCGGGCCCGGCGCGAGCCGAAGCGGCGCCGCCTTCGGTGCTGCTGCTGGAGGTCAAGGGGCCCATCGGGCCAGCCACCACGCAATACCTGCGCAGGGGGTTGGACGCTGCCGCTGAGCGGCAGGCCGCGGCAGTCGTCATCCGCATCGACACGCCCGGCGGATTGCTCTCTTCCACGCGCGAGATCGTCCAAGCGATACTGGCCTCACCCATTCCCGTGCTGGCCTATGTCGCCCCTGGCGGCGCGCAGGCGGCCAGCGCGGGAACGTATCTGGTCTACGCCAGCCACCTGGCTGCCATGGCGCCCGGCACCAACATGGGGGCGGCCACGCCGGTCCCGCTGGGCTCCGGCGCCTCGCCCGCCGAACGCCGGAAGGCGCCGGAAACGAAAGACGGCAACACCGAACCGGCTAGCGACCGCCCCAGCGACGACGAGTCCGGGCAGGCCGCCGGCACGCGCAAGGCCGTCAACGACGCCGTGGCGTTCATCCGCGGCCTGGCCGAGCTGCACGGTCGCAACGCGCGATGGGCCGAATCGGCGGTGCGCCAGGGCGACAGCATCGCGGCGCCGCAGGCGCTGGAAGAAAACGTTGTGAACATCGTGGCGCCTACCGTCGCGGACCTCCTGGCGCAGGCCGACGGCCGACAGCTCAGCATGGGCGGCAAGCCCGTCACCCTGGCCACCGCCGGCGCCGAGGTCCTCGAACAGGGGCCCGACTGGCGCACCCGCTTTCTGAGCGTGATCACCAACCCGAATATCGCCTACGTCCTCATGCTGGTGGGCATCTACGGCATCCTGTTCGAACTGATGAGTCCGGGGGCGATCTTCCCCGGCGTGCTGGGCGGCGTGGCGCTGGTCACCGCGATGTTTGCCTTGAACCTTCTTCCGGTCAGCTACGCCGGCGTGGGACTGCTGCTGCTGGGTGTGGCCTTGATGGTCGCCGAGGCTTTCACGCCCACCCTGGGCCTGCTGGGGCTGGGCGGGGCCGTGATCTTCGGTCTTGGATCGCTGTTGATGTTCGACGGCGAGCATCCCGCCTTCGCCCTGTCGCTGCCCGTCGTCGTGACCGCCACGATGGTCATGGCTGCACTGCTGGGCGTCATGCTGGTTGCTGTACTCAGGGCGCATCGGCGCAAGGTCGAAAGCGGCGGCAACGCACTGATCGGTCAGGCCGGCCAGGTGCAGAACTGGTCCGACGGATCGGGACGCGTGCTGGTGAACGGGGAAAGCTGGCAGGCAATCGGGGCCTGGCCGCTTTCCCCCGGCGACCGGGTGCGGGTTCTTTCTCGCGATGGCCTGATGCTGACCGTCAAGCCCATCCATTCCATCAACGAGGAGGACGAATCATGATCTTGACTTGGGTTCCGTATCTCGTCATTGCCGCACTGGTCGTCGCGATCATCCTATGGTCCTTGCGCATTCTGCGCGAATACGAACGCGGGGTGGTGTTCACGTTGGGCCGCTACAGCGGCGTCAAAGGCCCCGGCCTGATCATCCTGATTCCGTTTGTCCAGCAATTGGTGCGGGTCGATTTGCGCACCATCGTATTGGACGTGCCCAGCCAGGACATCATTTCGCGGGACAACGTCTCGGTGCAAGTCAACGCCGTGGTCTATTTCCGCGTGGTCGACCCCGACAAGGCAATCATCCAGGTGGAGCGTTACCGTGAAGCAACCAGCCAGTTGGCGCAAACCACGCTGCGCTCGGTGCTGGGCAAGCACGATCTGGACGAGATGCTGTCCGAGCGCGACAGGCTCAACGCCGATCTGCAGGAAATCCTGGATCGGCAAACCGACAGCTGGGGCATCAAGATCGCCAACGTGGAAATCAAGCACGTGGACATCGACGAGAGCATGGTCCGCGCCATCGCCCGCCAGGCCGAAGCCGAGCGCAACCGCCGCGCCCGGATCATCAATGCCGAAGGCGAACACCAGGCAGCCGAACGGCTGGTGGATGCGGCCCGCGCGCTGGCCGCGGTGCCCGAGGCCATGCAGTTGCGCTATCTGTCGGCGCTGCACGATATCGCAGGGGACAAGACCTCGACGATCGTATTTCCGATGCCGATTGACGTATTGCGGCATTTGTCAGCGCAAAGCGGTCCGGCACAACGGGAGACGGCGTGATGGCTGGCCGCACGATGGCTGGCGGCATTACGGCCGAGCCGGCCATGCGCCAGGGGGATAGGTTGAATCGGAGCACCACCGCCGCCGACAGTCGCCCCCGCCGGCGGCGCCGTGTCAGCCGTAAAAGCGGCAGGTGCGGCCGCTGGCGCAGCGGCAGGCTCGTTCTCCGTTCTCGAGCAGGATGGTGTGGTCGGGGCGGCGGGATTCGAACTCGCGACCCTCTGCTCCCAAAGCAGATATAAGATAGACCAAAGTGGATCGTCCGAGACATGCCCGGAATGGCTACAACCCAATATTCATGCGGCTTCCAAGCTGATAAACTGTCCGGGAGCGTCCATTCCAATCCGAGGCGAGCCGGTCTGCTCGGTGGGGTAAAAGTGGGGTAAAAATCTAACACACATGGCATCATGAGCAAGATCACCAATCGAGAACTTGAAGCGTTGACCGCGGCGGACGATGGCCGAATCCTTCGCGAGGACGGGGGCGTCGTTGGACGGGTCCGAGCGGGCACGCGCGGTGTGACAGTATCGTTCCGGTACGAATACAAGCTTGCAGGGTCAAAACGAGACTACGCGTTGGGATCCTGGCCAAAGAAGAGCCTTGCGAATATCCGGGCAGAGCGTGATCGAGTGCGCGTAATCGCCGCAGATGGCATCGATCCTACGGCTGCCAAGAAGGCGGCGCGGATCGAGAAACAGAAAGCCGTTGCCACCACGCTGGCGGAGGCGGAACGTGACCGGGTGCAGATGCTCACGGTGCAAGACTTGTTCGATCTTTGGATAGTCGAGGGCCTCAATCGCAAGGACGGCAACAAGGAAGTCGCGCGGATGTTCAAGCGAGACATCTTGCCCGACATTGGCACCACTCCGTTGCTTGGCTTGACCGAATCCGCCCTGCGCGCCGTGCTTCGTTCCGCCATCAATGCCGGAACGGTAAGCAAGGCGGCCCACATGCTGCTCGGCGTGAAGCAGATGCTTGCATGGGCCGAGAAGCGCCAGCCGTGGCGCGGATTACTGATCGATGGAAACCCTGCCGATCTGATCAGCGAGGATTCGATCCTTCCTCCCGAGCACGAAGAAGAGCGTACGCGCGTACTTTCTCCGGACGAGATTAGAGAGTTGCACGAGATCTTTACCAACATGACAGCAAGCTACGAGGCGGCCTCTTCAGGTACCAAGTACCAGCACGAACGTCCGCTCAAGAAGGAAAGTCAGCTTGCGGTGTGGATCAGCCTCGGCACCCTATGTCGAATTGGCGAGCTACTGATGGCGCAATGGGAACATGTAGATCTGGATGCTGGAACATGGTTTATTCCTAAGGAGAACGTCAAAGGGCGGCGGGGCAAGAAGCAGGATCACCATGTACGGCTCTCGCCGTTCGTGTTGCATCAGTTTCAAGCTCTCCACGTGCTCACTGGAGAGACTCCCTGGTGCTTTCCTGCTCGCAACGTGGCAGAGACCCATGTGAACGTTTCCGCAGTTTCTAAACAAATCGGAGATCGGCAAGAAAGATTCATGAAGCGCAAGCCCCTAAAGCGCCGGAAGCATGACAATACGCTGGTGCTGGCAGGCGGTAAGAAAGGGAACTGGACACCACACGACTTACGTCGCACTGGGGCAACCATGATGCAACAGTTGGGAGTCTTGCCGGACATTATTGACCGCTGTCAGAACCACGTGATGGCGGGCTCTAAGGTGCGCAGACACTACTTGCACCATGACTACGCACGAGAAAAAGCTGAAGCCTGGGAGCGGCTTGGCCAACGCCTTCTCGAGATCTTGACCACGAAGCAGCCTAGAACGCGGAGCTGAAGCAGGACGTTGGGCAACCCCTGCTTACCCGCACCGGCCGGGGCGTTGCCTTGATCGATGCGGGTCGCATCCTGCTCGGCCACGCCCGTACCATGCTTGCCAGTTCACAGCACGCTCGACGCGAACTGGAAAACCTAGCCTCGGCGCCGCGCGGGCACGTGACCATCGGCATGCTGCCTCTGGTCGCATTGCAATGCGCCGCCGCGCTGGCAAGACAATTCAAGGCCCGCTTCCCGTTGGCGATGCTGACGATCACGGAAGGCCTCAGTCTGCATCTGCGGAACCCGCTTTCCGAAGACCGCCTGGACATCGCGGTTCTTTTCGATCCGCGTCCCGCCCCCCTCATCTCGAATACCAGTTGCTGGCCAGGGAGCACCTGGTGCTGGTCGCGCCCGCCGATGCCAAGCCCCTGCACGCCAACATCTCGTTGACCGCCATAGCGGGCTATCCGTTGATTCTTCCAAGCCTTCCCAACGCGGTACGCCACGTCCTGGACGAAGTCCTGCAGCCGCAGGGCGTGACGCTGAACGTCACGACGGAAGTGGGCGCCGTCGCCACAATGCTCGCGATGGTGGCGGGGGGGCGCGGGCTATACGATCCTGCCCGAAAGCGCGCTGCACCTGGACGGCCTCACGGTCGACCTGCGCCTGTAGTCGGCGCCCATCGGGCCGCCGAAGATACGGAACCGGACGATGCTGGCCGTCGACAAGGGCCAGTCCATGACGCGCCTTGCCCTCGACACGGCTTCGATCCTGCGGAACTTGATCGCGGGGAAGCCAGGGGGCGTGTAGCGGGTCGATCGAGAGGTAGGCGGTCGACCCCGGAGATACCTTTCAACGGCGTTCCGCCGGGGCACTCGATGGCGCCTCCGAGGCCTGTTCCACGGCGCGCCGTCAGACTCGTAAACTGGAGCGAACGCCGAAGCGGCGATTTCCGTTCCACGCAACCTCAAGAGGCTACGCATGAACCAGCCACAGCCCCCTCTCGCCAATGCGAGCGGGGATGATCGCATCCTGCTTGTCGGCATGGTCGTTTTCGAGGGTTTCGAACTCCTGGACGTGTTCGGCCCGCTCGAAATGTTCGGCATGCTGCGCGACCGGGTTCGCATCGTCATGCTCGCCGACCGTGCGGGGCAGGCGGCAAGTAGCGGCGGCCCGGCAGTTGTCGTAGACCATACCTTCGCCGACGCGCCCGCGCTGGACGTCCTGATCGTCCCGGGAGGCATGGGAACCCGGCGCGAGGTCGACAATCCGTCCTTCATCGCCGCCGTTCGCCAACTGACGCAGCGCACCCCGCACGTCGCCTCGGTATGCACGGGATCGGCGGTGCTCGCTAAGACGGGATTGCTCGATGGGCACCAGGCCACGACCAACAAGCGGGCTTACCAGTGGGCGACCAGCCAGGGCCCGAATGTGCGCTGGGTCCGGCAGGCTCGGTGGGTGGAGGACGGAAAGTACTTCACGTCCTCCGGCGTCTCCGCTGGCATCGACATGTCGCTTGCCCTGATCGAACGGCTCGTCGGCAAGGAGGCGGCGCTGCAGGTCGCGCATGGCGCGGAGTACGAATGGAATGAGGACCCCGATCATGATCCGTTCGCCAAGGCCAATGGGCTGGTGGACTGAGACCGTGCGACGGCGCTGGAATCCCCGAGCGCCCGTCCTTCCGCGGGTCACGATCGCAACTGCGTCGTCGGTGCAGGAAGCCTATCGGGGTGCGAAGCGCAGCATCATGGTGGGATGCGCGCGTCCGATGCTGAATCGTTCGCCGCCAAATTCCTGCTTTGCGCAAGGATCACCTTTTGAAGGTTCTTGACCCAGGTCGCCGATCCAGCGCCGCGGGCAAGCAATCCCGCACCTACCATCGCCGCAAACAGAACAAGCCTCTGCTGAGAGAGGCCATCTCCAGGTGAAGCATCCTCGGTGAAACTGGCCGCGCTCGAGAACTCGTCAATGAGGCTTCTGCAGCCCTGGCTGTAAGCATCGACCGCCTCGTCGGTCAAAGACTGCTGATCGACCGCACTGTGCCCCGAAGTGTTTGAGCAGGAAGTCGAGACGGGGTCGTCCGGAACGAGCGTAGCAAGCGTGGTGACATGGGTCATGATGGCTCCTTGGGTTGGCGTCCGCCGAGTGACGGAACGGGAGCACTAGGACCCTGCGGAATAAGCGTTTCGCGCCAGGGGACGTGGAATACCGCAGCGCGGGCCCGCGCGAGGATATGCCGCGAAAGCTCCTTGCGCGTAAGGCGCGCAGGGTCAAGATGCGCCCAGGCCTGACACCACGGCGTCCGTCAATGCCACGGGCTCTGACCGAGCCCATCAGCTGTCAGGCTGAGTGGCCCATCCGCAGACCGTGCCTACAATCGGTTGCGTAGCTCATGAAGTGGATCATGTGTACGCATTACCAAACGGTGAACCGCGGGAAGTTGCAAAGGAAATTCAGCCTGCGCGCTCTTCCACAACCACCGGTCGACCTCTGGCCCTGCAGCTCGGGGAAATAATTCGGCAACCGCGGGAATGGGACATCACCGACGATGACGGACAAGGCCGCGAGCTGGTTCCAGCCCTCTGGGGAACGGTCGCGCCAGCAGTCACAGCCGCGACTCTCGATCGCGCGCTCGCGAACACGCATAGCTTCAATGCGAGGCCTGAGACCGTCGATATGCTGCCGACGTTCCGGCAGGCGTGGGCTGCCGGCAGGCGGTGCATTATCCAGGCGGACGCGATCTACGAGCCGGACCACCGCTTGGAAACCAAGCTGGCTCTCCGAGCAAAGGGAGCAGTCCCTACACGGTTCTCGAGGGCCAAAGGCGAGCCGTTAGCGCTCGCAGGACTTTCGAATACGTACAAAGACGCGGCAGTTCGATTTCAGCTCAGCTACGCGATGTTGAACATCAATGCAGCCCGGCACCCGCTGTTTCGTCACTACCATAGGCCGGATGAGGAGAATCGAATGGATGTCGTCCTGCCGGACTGTACGCTTGGCGACTGGCTGATGGCGCCCGTCGCCCGCGCTCGCGAACTCCTGGTGCCCTTCACTGCTGAAAGGTGGACGGCGGAACCGGAACGACCAGGCGAGCCACATCAGGCCGCACTCTTCTAGCCGGGAACGGACCTTGCAGCTCGCGCGTGCGAGGAGACTAGTACGGCAGGCGACAACAAACTGGGAGGGCACCCAGTACCGGTCGCAGATCAATGCCACCGAAGACTATGAAGATCGACAGTAAGTACGGAGATTCGGCTGCTCGGCCAAAAGGCTGGACGGTGCGCACAAGCATGCGCATCCGGCTAGCATCTTGAGGAAAACTTGCGAAAACGTAAGGAGAAAGTCGCCACCTTGCAAGCTACGTTAGTCGCCGTTGCGGTAAGCTCCTGGGGGTACCGCGCCGCTGCGACTTCATAGTCGCGCTTACCGTCACAATCCTTCCTAGACAGTCGGTCCTGGTCATTGTTGATATGCCGCCCTCGCACTGAATTTGGGGCGATGGCAAATTTCGCATAGTTCACAGGTAGACGCTCGAGACAGAATGGCAGCTCAGATGAAATCAAAGTCATCCCAAGATTCTGACATTGCTGGCGCCCATTCAGGCGAGCACGATCACAAACAAACTGTGACTGCCGGCAATGAGCGCCGGCTCAGACTCGTTTTTCTTTTCACCGCTGGCTACGCCATCGTGCAGGCCGTTGGTGGATGGATCTCGGGCTCGCTGGCTTTGATTGCTGATTCCGGGCACATGGTGTCGGATGCCGCTGCGCTTCTGCTAGCGCTCATAGCGTATCGAATTGCACGTCGCCCGGCCGACGCCACGCGCACCTATGGCTTCCATCGCGTGCGCGTACTTGCAGCCCTCGCCAACGGCGCCGCCCTTCTTGCGCTGGTAGCTTGGATCGCATGGGAGGCGGTGGCGCGGATCAACTCGCCGGCAGCTATCCTAGCGGGTCCCATGCTGATCGTCGCAGTAGTAGGCCTGTTGGTTAATCTAGCAGGTGCCTGGGCGTTGTGGTCAGGAGACAAGGGCGACGGAAACCTGCGCGGGGCATTGCTGCACGTGATGGGCGATCTGCTGGGCTCGATCGGCGCAATCGCAGCGGCCATCGGCATCATGCTCACTGGCTGGACTTTGCTGGATCCGATACTGTCTGTCCTCGTCGCACTCTTGGTAGTGCGGTCGGCCTGGGGCCTAGTCACCGACTCGATACGAGTCCTGTTGCAAGCAGTACCCCAGGGGCTCGATGCCGTGAAGGCAGAGGCAGGCGTAGCCGCGCTTCCCGAAATCGCTGAGGCCGGCCACTTCCACGCGTGGACGCTGACCGATGACACTGCGATCGCCACCGTACACGTCACGCCGGTGGCGGGCGTGGATCCGCTGACGTTGCCCCCGCTGGTCGCAGCCTGGTTGAAAGAACGCTACGCAATTGATCACGTAACCGTCCAGGTCGACCCGCCAGGACAGCTACGCACTGGACACCACTTGCCAGCGAAGTAGGAACAGACTGCGGCACTGCCCGCAAGGGCTTAATGGAATTGGGTGGGGGCCTCCCGCGAACGATAGGCCAACAATCTGAGTGCATTGGTCACCACCAACAACGTAGACCCTCCGTGAATAGCGGCAGTTGCTCCGATGCCCATTCCTAGCATCGTCGCAGGCACGAGTATCGCAACCACTCCCAGGCTGACGTAAACGTTTTGGCGAATGACGGCGCGCGCTCTCCGGCTCAATCCAACCGCGAAGGGAAGATTACGCAGGTCATCGGCCAACAGCGCGACATCGGCGGTCTCTAACGCCACGTCGGACCCCGCAGCCCCCATGGCAACTGCCACATCAGCGCTGGCCATTGCGGGAGCATCATTCACGCCATCACCGACCATGGCCACGTTCGCTTTCGCCCGCAACTTCTGTATAGCGTCCACCTTATCCTGAGGCATCAAATCGCCCCATGCCTCTTCCAGTCCTACTTCTCGGGCGACGGCCTGCACCACTCGCTGATGATCGCCGGAGATCGTGACTATGCGTGAGATACCAAGACCTCTCAATGCTTGAACCGCATCCCAAGCGTCACTTCTCAGCGTATCCGATAACCCGATTACGCCCAGGTCCTGATCGCCCCTGCGCACGACCACGGTGGTGCGCCCCGCACCGCGCAGTTCCATAATCATTCGCTCTGCATCCTCATGCAGCGGTGCGATGCTACCCCGCCCGAACATCTCAGCTTTGCCGATCAGTACAGTGTCCAGCCCGATACGTGCTCTCAGGCCACGCCCCGGTAGGCTGCGGACGTCCTCCGCGCGCATGCTTGGGACACTCTTCAAGAGCGCCCTACCGTCGCGGGTAATGGCCGAAGCTAATGGATGGTCATTTCGCTCTTCAACAGCGACAGCAACGGCAAGCAGTTCCTGCTTTGTTACTCCAGCGACGGACACGACTTCCGTGATGCGCGGACGACCCTGCGTCAACGTACCCGACTTGTCGAATGCAATCGCCTCCAAGCCTCCCAATGCCTCTAAAGGCGCGCCGCCTTTTATCAGCACACCGCTGCGCGCAGCGCGCGCAATGCCTGAGAGCACGGCGCTGGACGTCGCAATGGCCAGCGCGCACGGACTGGCGGCGACCAACACCGCCATCGACCGATAAAAGCTGTCACGAATTGGCTCATCCCAAAGTACCCATGAAAACAGCATAACGACAGCGAGCAGCAACCCCCCAGGAATGAGAATTCGCTCGAAACGATCAGTTGTCCGCTGGGTCGGTGACTTGTTCACCGTGGCCTCGCTGACCATCTGAACCACCCTCGTCAGCGTCGAGTCGGAGGCGAGTCGCATTACCTCGACCTCGAGTACACCCGATCGGTTGACCGTGCCAGCGAAGACGCGCGATTCGGCGCTCACGCGATCAAATCGCTCCCGCGCGGCGGCCGGGTCCGATACGGGGCGCTTGTCCACCGGAATGCTTTCACCTGTGACGGCCGACTGATCGACACTCGCCGTGCCCTTTAGAACAAAGCCGTCTGCGGCAAGCCGCTCGTGCGATCGTACCGAGACGATGTCACCGACGACCAAGTCCCGCACCGGTACCTGCTGGATCAAGCCACCTCGCCGGACCGTGGCGGTGTCTGGCACTAGCATGGCCAGAGCCTCTATTGCACGCTTCGCTCGGCCCATCGCATAGCGCTCCAAAGCATGACCGAGGCTAAATAGGAACAACAGTAAGGCCCCTTCGTCCCAGGCTCCAATCGCTGCGGCGCCCGCTGCCGCAACCAGCATCAATGTGTCAATCTCGATCCGGCGCATGCGCAGATTGTCTAACGCCTCTCGCAGCGTGAAGATGCCGCCGGCGGTATACGCGGCCAGGAAGAACATCAACGGTACCCAGTTCCCCGCAGATGGCCAGAGCTCCTCGCACAGAACGCCTAAGCCCAAGAAGCCACCGCAAGCCAGCGAAAAAGCGAGTTCACTCTTGGAGCTCAACCATCGACGCGCGCCGCAGTCATGCGTGCGCGCTGCATCGCGTTGTGAGCCACGGGACACGTTACCGATAGGGAATACGTTCATTGACGCAAGTTCGTAGAGGATGTCCTCCTCGTCCGTCTTCTGCCGGTCGAAGTCGGCGCGGACATTCCCCATCGCGTCCACGGAGGCATCAAACACTCCGGCGACGCCGCGCAGGTGGACGGCTACAGTAGCGGCCCTTCGCATGTGCGTGATGCCCTTAACTCTCCATGCAGCATGGCCGATTCGCTCGGACATCTCCGCTCCCGCGGCATCTACGATCGCACGGATACGTGCCAGCGGCAATTGCCGCGGATCGAATTGGATGCACAGTTGTGCCGGACCTGTGTGAGCACGCTTTATATGAACCTTTTCCACAGCGGGTCGATACTGCAATGCATTGACCAACCGATCGACGCATTTATCTGCTGCATCCGCAAAACCCGGCAGAATGATGGGCAGTTCCAAGCGGAGCATTTCAGTCATATCGGTGTGTTTCATGAACAGGCGATAATGGCGAGGAATGCGCCGCGTTAGCGAGCAGGGCCGCACCCCGAAATTTCATATAAGGCGAAGCGACGACTCAAGTACAGCACGCGTTTGCTGGTACCTTGCCCATCGAGCGCGGGCCACGAGCGATCGCGCGGGACTGCGGCCAACACCCTCCCGCTTTGGCACTGCTGGCGCAAATCATTGGTGTCCCAAGGTAGCCACTGCGCCTGCCCTGATGAGTAGAAGCGTGCCGAGAATGGCCTGGTTTCGACGTAATACAGAACGTCGCCGGAACGCATGACGGCTTGTGCCGCATCCACCAGTCCTTTCTCTGTCTTCAGATGCTGAGGATCGCCCCATGCACGGACGCCAAGCGCCAATGCCGCTGCGGGGACCAGCATCGCAGCCGCCCGCAGCAGCCAAGCGGTACCGTAATACCAACGCGACGGTTGCCAACCGGCCAGCCAGATGCCCAGCAAGAGCGCGACCGCAGGCAGCCCAGGCAGCACGTAGGTCCACAAAATGTTGCCTGACAGCGTGAACAGGACTTGAGGTGCGAGCGCCCAAAGCAGCAGAAGACGTAATCTGGCGTCGCTCAGACGCGTACGAATGGCGCGCATGGACGCCGGCTTGACCGCCGCCGCCACACCCCCGACCAGTATGACCAGACTCCAGGGCGCGGCGGCGCCTATCCAGTCTATCCAGATCGCACCCAACGGCCGCGCGTGCGCCGTGCCATAGCGATCGCCCTCCCAACCTGAGTCGATGAATCGCAGAACATGTTCGCCGATGATGAAGTAATGCAGGAAACCCGGGGTCTTGATCTCTGCAGCCACATACCAGGGTACGGTAAGCACCAATGCCAGGGTCATTCCACGCGCCCAAGGCAAGGAACGCATTGGCGCGCGCCAACTGCGCTGCCATAGCATCCAACCCATGCAGACGCCAAGAATCAGCACGACTGCCAGCGGTCCCTTTGCCAGCATCCCGAGCGCCAAACCGACGAAGAACCCCAAGCCGCGATACCACGGGCCACCCTGTTGAGCCGCAACGAAGGAGAGCATGGACAAGGTGACCGCGAACGCCAGGAACGGATCCGTCAGCACCGCCCCTGCATTTACCAAGGGCAGAAGCATGGTGGCGAGAATCAGGCAAGACCATCGAGCGGCAGGCACCCCATACATGTGACGCGCGCGGACGTAGAGCATGCTCAACAGGCCAGCCATGGCGATGAAACCAGGCAAACGCACGGCGAATTCGCCGATGCCGAATATTCGCATGCTCAAAGCCTGCAACCAGAAGGCCAATGGCGGTTTGCCCCAGAACGGCACACCGGGTTCGAACCAGGGTGTGATCCAGTCGTTGGTCTGCTCCATCAGCCGCGCCACTTCGGCATAGCGCGGCTCGGACGTATCGGCCAGCGGCATAACCGCCATAGCAAAGAGTCGAGCCGCAGCAGCCGCGCCTAAGAGCAACCAGAATGTTTTACCGCTGATGCGCATCGACCAACTCCAGGTGCGCTCCGCGCGTATCGGCCCATCCTTGCACTTCGATAACATCCCTGACGAGAAAGATGGGCCGCTGCTTAGTTTCCATGTACACCTTGCCCAAGTACTCGCCGAGCAGGCCGATCGTTAGAAGTTGCAGGCCGCTGAACAACGTGATTACCGCCATCAGAGAGGGATAACCCGGCGCTTGGTGGCCAAGGATCAGCGTCTTCAGCACGATCACCACGCCAAAGATTCCTCCCGCCAACGCCACCACGGCGCCGATGCCAGTAGCCCAGCGCAGCGGCCGGATCGAGAACGAAGTGATGCCCTCCATCGCCAGCCCGAACAGCGCGAAGTAGCTCCATTTCGTCTTGCCCGCGGCGCGCGGCGCACGGTCGTACTCGATGACACGCGTGGGCATGCCAATCCAGGCATACAGCCCCTTCATGTAGCGGCTGCGCTCTGGCAGGCTGAGTAGCGCATCCACGGCCGTGCGGCTCATCAGGCGAAAATCGCCGGTGTCGGCGGGAATGTCGGAGCGGCTCAACCTCCGCAGCACGCGGTAGAACAAGTGGGCGGAAAGCCGCTTGGCCCATCCTTCGCCATCGCGCGAGCGGCGCCGCATGCTCACTACGTCCGCACCATCTCGCCATGCCTGCACCATCTTTGGAATCAATTCCGGCGGGTCCTGGAGGTCCGCGTCCAACACGATGACAGCGGCGCCCCGTGCATGCGCCAAACCCGCCGTCATCGCGGCTTCCTTGCCGAAGTTTCGGCTCAAGCGCACGATGCGAATTGCAGGATTGATGCGCATTGCCTCGCGCAACCATGCCACGCTACCGTCAGTGCTTCCATCATCGACGAAGACGATCTCGTATATCCCCTCCTCCTGCTCTAACAGCGGCACCAAACGGTGCAGACACAGAGGCAGCACCTCTAACTCGTTCAGGAAAGGAATGACTATGGACAGGCCTATAGAGGAATCTGACTCCGGTTGCCGGAGACGTGTGCGGTCTTGCATGAAAAGCCATATAGGGAAAAGACGAAGCGCCACTCTATAAGTGGCGCTGCGACAATCCATCGACTCGTACATTACAAATTCGTAAGCTTGAGGAACGGTGGCCCCTCAAGCTCTTAAGACCCTCCGGATCAGGCCTTCACCCGCGCCAGTTCTAGTTCCTCGGGATCCTTCCGGTGCACCAGCCTGTAGAGCGCTGGCAGGACCAGCAACGTCAGGATCGTGGAAGAAATGATTCCGCCGATCACCACCGTCGCCAATGGCCGCTGCACCTCGGCGCCCGTGCCCGTGGCCAGCGCCATGGGCACGAAACCCAGCGACGCGACCAGGGCGGTCATCAGCACGGGCCGCAACCGCGTCAGCGAGCCTTCGCGCACGGCCACGTCCAACGGCCGCCCCTCCTCCCGCAGCGTGCGGATGAACGACAGCAGCACCAGGCCATTGAGTACCGCCACCCCGCACAGTGCGATAAAGCCCACGGCGGCGGTGATGGACAGCGGCAAGCCTCGCATCCACAACGACAGGATGCCGCCCGTCAGCGCGAAGGGAATGCCGGTGAACACGATCAGGCCATCCTTGACGTTGCCGAACATGGCGAACAGCAGGCCGAACACCAGCACCAGGGCAGCCGGCACCACGACCTGCAGGCGCTTGGTGGCCGATTCCAGCTGCTCGAACGTGCCGCCCCACGCCGTCCAGTACCCCGCCGGGATGCTGACCTGCGCGATGGCCTGTTCCGCCTCCTGCACGAACGAGCCCAGGTCCCGGCCACGCACGTTGGCGCTGACGACGATGCGTCGCTTGCCATCCTCGCGGGACACTTGATTGGGCCCCGGCGAGACGGTCAGCGTGGCCAGCTCCGACAGCGGAATATAGGCCGTCGTCGCCTGTCCGTCCGAGCTCGGCAGCGCGATCGGCAGGCGCCGCAACGCGTCCACGTCCTCGCGCACCTTTTCTGGCAGGCGCACGACGACCTTGAAGCGCCGGTCTCCCTGGAAGAACGTACCCGCTTCCATGCCGCCCACGGCAATCGCGATGGTGTCCTGCACGTCGGACATGCTCAATCCGTAGCGCGCCGCCTTGGCCCGGTCGATGTCGATGGTCAGCATCGGCAATCCGGTGGTCTGTTCGACCTTGACCTCGGACGCGCCGGACACTTCCTGCAGCGCCTCGGCTATCTCTGCGGCCGTCTTGTTCAGCACATCGTTGTCGTCACCGAAGATCTTGACCGCGACATCGCTGCGCACGCCCGAGATCAGCTCATTGAACCGCAGCTGGATGGGTTGGGAGAACTCGTAGACGTTGCCAGGCAGCTTCGCGGCTTCCTCCTGGATCGCGGCAAGCAGTTCGGCATGCGTCCTGCGAGGCTCCGGCCATTGGTCCTCGGGCTTGAGCATGATGTAGCCGTCGGAGATATTGGGCGGCATGGCGTCGGAGGCAATCTCCGCAGTACCGGTACGCGCGAAGGCACGCTCGATCTCGGGGAATTTCTCCTTCAACCGCACTTCGAGCCGGCTCTGCATCTCCAGTGACTGCGTGAGGCTGGTTCCGGGGATGCGCAAAGCCTGGATGGCGATGTCGCCCTCGTTCAGATTGGGAATGAACTCACTGCCCAGGCGCGTGGCGATCACACCGCACACCACCAGCAGCGCCAGCGCGCCGCCCAGCATGACCGGCGTGCGGCGCAGCGCCAGATCCAACAGAGGCTCGTAACGGCGGCGCGCCCAGGACATCAGACGAATTTCTTTCTCGTTGACACGCTTGCCGATGAACAACGCGACCGCAGCGGGTACGAAGGTCACCGACAAAATCATCGCTCCCAGCAAAGCCATCACTACTGTCAAAGCCATTGGGTGGAACATGCGACCCTCCACGCCGCTCAGGGCGAAGATCGGCAGATAGACAACTATGATGATGAGCTGGCCGAACAGCAGCGGCCGCCGTGCCTCGCGCGCCGCGGCGAACACCTCATGGAAGCGCTCGCTGCGGGTCAGCGGGCGGCGATGGTGCTCCTGCGCGTGGCTCAGGCGCCGGACGCAGTTCTCGACGATCACGACCGCGCCATCGACGATGATGCCGAAGTCCAATGCACCCAGGCTCATCAGATTAGCGCTCACCTTATAGGTGACCATCCCCGTAAACGTGAACAGCATGGACAGCGGGATCACCATCGCGGTGATCAACGCGGCGCGGATGTTGCCCAGGAACAGGAAGAGGATGACGATGACCAGCGTGGCGCCCTCGAGCAGGTTCTTCTTCACCGTCGCGATGGCCTTATCTACCAGCGTCGAGCGGTCGTAGACCGTGATGGCCTTCACCCCATCCGGCAGGGTCTTGTTGATGGCCTCCAGCCGCTCCGATACCGCCTGCGACACCGCCCGGCTGTTCTCGCCGATCAGCATGAAGACCGTGCCCAGCACGACCTCCTTGCCATTGTCCGTGGCCGCGCCACTGCGCAGCTCACGGCCGATCTCCACCTCAGCCACGTCGCGGATGCGGATGGGCTGCCCCTGGAACGCGGTCAGCACCACGTTCCGTATGTCGTCGATGGATTTCACCTGGCCCGGCGCGCGGATGAGATATTGCTCGCCCTTGCGTTCGATGTAGCCCGCGCCGACATTGGCGTTGTTCCTGTCCAACGCAGTCATGATGTCTGACAGGGACAGGCCATAGGAAGCCAGTTTCTCGGTGTCGGGCGCGACCTGGTACTCCTTGGCGTAGCCGCCGATGGTGTTCACTTCGGTCACGCCTGGCACGTTGCGCATCTGCGGCTTGATGACCCAATCCTGGATCTCGCGCAGGTCCGTGGGCGTATAGGCCGTGCCATCCGGCTTGCGCGCGGCGGGCTCGGCCTCGACCGTCCACAGGAAGATCTCTCCCAGCCCGGTCGAAATGGGCCCCATCACCGGCGTGATGCCCTCCGGCAGGTTCTCCTTGGCCTCTTGCAGGCGCTGGCTGACGAGCTGCCGCGCGAAATAGATGTCGGTGCCGTCCTCGAAGATCACCGTCGTCTGGGACAAGCCGTAACGCGACAGGGACCGGGTCTGCTGCAGGCCGGGCAGGCCGGCCATGACGATCTCGATGGGATAGGTGACGCGCTGCTCGGTTTCCAGCGGCGAGTACCCCGGCGCGCTGGCGTTGATCTGCACCTGTACGTTGGTGATGTCAGGCACTGCATCGATGGCCAGGCGGTTGTAGTTGAACATGCCGATCGCGGCCATGCCCAGGCTCACGAACAGCACGAGCCATCGTTGCTCGATGGCGAAGCGGATGAGACGTTCAAACATGTCGCGTCGCTCCGCTCAATGGCTGTGCTCGGCGCTGGCTTTGCCGAGTTCCGACTTCAGCACGAACGAATTCTCGGATGCGTACGTCGCGCCCGGCGCCAATCCGGACACGACCTCGACCTCCTGCCCCGACGACTTGCCCAGGACGACGGGCTGCGGAAGGAAACCGCCCGGCACTTCGATGAACACCGTGGGCTTGTCCTCCACCGTCTGCACCGCGCCGGCCGGAACGGCTACCGCGACACCAGCGTCATCGACCACCACGCTGACCGACACGAACAGGCCAGGACGCCAACCCGACGAAGGATTCTCCAGCGTGACGCGCGCGGTGGCCGTGCGGGTCTGCTGGCCCAGCAGCGAGCCGATGTACGACACCTTGCCCTGCGCGGTCTGGTCGAACGCCGACGCGCTGACTTCGGCCGCCTCGCCCACGCGGACCTGCTGCAGGTCCTTGGGCGCGATCAGAAACTCGGCCCACACAGTGCTCAGGTCGGAAATGGTGAAGATGTTGGCTGTATCGGCCAGGGCCTCGCCCAGGGCAATGTGCTTCTCGACAACCATGCCGTCGAACGGCGCGCGCACCTCTAGCAGGCTAAGATCCTTGGCGCGCGACGCGCCTCCGATCGCGCGCAGCTTCTGTTCGGCGTTCTGTACGGCGATCTGCGCTTCTTGCAGGGCGGTGCGCGCCTGTTGAAAATCCTGCTCGGCGGACACCTGCTCTTTCCACAGCCGCTGCTCGCGGTCATAGGTCGAACGCGCCAGTTCGCGCCGGCGGGTGGCGGCCTCCAGCTCGCTGCGCATCTCGGACAGGGTCGGGCTGGAGATCGTCGCCAATAAGTCGCCTTTCTTGACTGCCTGGCCCAGCTCGGCCGACACCTGCTGAACGACACCCGCCACGCGCGGCACCACGTGCGCCGTGCGGTCGGCGTTGAACTTCACTTCGCCTGGAAAGCGCGCTCGGGTCGCGACCTTGCCTGCGCCCGCCACCGCCGTCTTGATGCCGGCATTGGCGATCTGCTCGCCAGTCAGGGCGATCAGGCCTTCGTCCTTGTGCAACTCGGCGCGCAATGGCGTAGCGCGGCCCGGCCATTTCACTTCGACGTCGATGTCGAAGAAATGAGGCTCGTCGATGCTGCCCTTGCTTGCGACCTTGCCGGCTTCGACCGTCATGGCCAGCGGCTCGGGCTTCGCTCCCGGGCGGTTCAGCGTCGCACTGACCGTCAGATCGGCGGGCTTGACAGGCTTACCGCCCGCCGTCGCCCAGACTTGGAGCCGACTCTGACCGCCCGCCTCGATCACATTGAGTTCGACGGCGTCGGCGCCGTCCTGCGTGACTACGCCACCATTAGGGCCGGAGGCTTGCTCCTCGTGCCCTTCGGCGCCATGGTCGCCTTCATCCGCCCAGGCCGCAGACGGCCCGAGCAGGGCCGCGGCCAGCACTAGGGTGCGCAAAGAAAACAGGAAGTAAGGACGACGTTTCATGAGATGCTCTTTCATTTAGCGGCCAATGATGCGATCGATCTGCGCGCGGGCCTGATAGGCCTCGGCCAGTACATTCAGGTAGGAGACATTTCCCTGCGACAATGCGCGTTGCGCGTCCAGGACTTCCAGATAGCCCATCTTTCCGGCCTCGAAGCCCTTTCGGGCGGCATCGAACGCCTTGGTCGCGCCCGGCAGCACTGCTTGGCGATACTCTTGCGCAGAAGCGGCGGCGAGGTCATAGCGCGAGGCAGCCTGCAGCAATTCGGATGTGCTGCGCGCCGCCATGTCGCGATAGACGTCCTGCGCCTTGTAGGCGCGCATCGAGGCCGCGTAGACATTGCCCTGATTGCGGTCGAACAGCGGCAACGGAACCGAGATGCCCAGCTGTGCCCGGTTGCGCCCCATCTCGTTGTCGCGTGCCACGCCCGCGCTGACCGTGATGTCGGGAATCCGCTTGGTCCGCTCAACCTCCAGTTCGGCCTGGCTTAAATCCACCGTGGTTCGGCCCGAGGCCATACGTGGCGACGACAGCAGGCTGTTACGCAATTCGTCCAGCGCTGGTCTAGGGGGGAGGCTTTCCATCGACACTTCGACCCGCTCGAAATCCGGTGCGCTTTCGCCCCAGGACAAGGCCAGCGCGCGGCGTGCGTTGTCCAGACCCATTTGAGCGGTGCTTTCTGCCAGCCGGGCATTGCTCACTTCGACTTCGGCGCGTGTGCGCTCGATCGGTGCCGCCTTGCCCGATTCGACCCGTTGCGATGCGATCCGCAAAGCCTCGCGGGCGATGTCTCGGGCGGACCGCGCCACCCGTACGTGTTCCTGCGCGATTGCCACGTCGAAGAATGCCGCCATCACCGAGGCCCGCACGTCCGCCAGTGTGGCATCGGCGTCGAGCCGCGCCACGTCGCGAGCCAGGCGCGCCGCTTCCGTTCGTGCGCCGCGCTTGCCTCCCAATTCGATCGGCACGCTTAGCATGGCGGTGGTAGTGCGCGTTGCCTTCTGTTGATCCTCGACGCTAACGTCCAGGCTGGGATTCGGAATAATCCCCGCCTGTTGCAGCAGCCCGTCCGAGGCCTTGGCTTCATTGCGCGCGGCGGACAACGCTGGACTGTCCAACAATGCACGATCGATTGCCTGTTGCAGAGTCAGAACCCCGCCGGGCCCCGGCATCGCCAGCGTGCCGACGGTAGCGGGCTGTAGGGGCACCAACGCCGGCTGCTGAGCCCACACCGGTGAAGCAAAAGAAAAAAAGACCGCCACCAGAAGCGGCATAGGCTTGAAACGCATGATTCGACCTGACTGGGGAAGCGGCACACGACGCGCGGAGCGCTTGGAGGGAGGGAAGCCGGGAGGGAGACGGCGTGACGGCTGGTACTCTAGCGAAAGGCGACAGTCAGAACTTCGACAGAAAAATGACAATTTTGTAATCTTCCAGTACCCAGCGCGCGCATTACGGGTTCGTAATCTGGCGGTACGCGAATTGGCGTGGCCGCGTTCGTAGAATGACCGTAATTGGCCTGCCCTGCCCCATCAGCCAGGCCCTGAAAAATGCTCGCCTCCCAGACCACCTTCCGAGTGGCAATCCATGAAAGTCCTCATCATCGAAGACGAGCGAAAGCTCGCGGAATATCTCAAGCGGGCGCTGTCCGAACACAATTACGTCGTGGATGTCGCCCACGACGGCGTCAGCGGGCTCCACTTGGCCCGTGAGACGCCCTATGACCTGATCCTGCTTGACGTCATGCTGCCGGGCATGGATGGCTTTTCCGTCCTGGCAGAGCTGCGCAAGAGCGATCGCGTACCGGTGCTGATGCTGACTGCCCGCGACAAGCTGGAGGACCGTGTTCGCGGGCTGCATGACGGTGCCGACGATTACCTGGTCAAGCCGTTTGCGCTGTCTGAACTGCTAGCGCGCGTATTGGCGCTGGGACGCCGCCGGGGCAACGCCATCATCGAACCCAGCCGCCAGAATGTGCTCAAGGTCGGCGACCTGGAGCTGGACCTGCTGCGCCGCCGCGCCACTCGGGCAGGCACGCGCCTGGACCTGACGGCCAAGGAATTCACTCTGTTGGCGCTGCTGATGCGCCGCCAGGGCGAGGTCCTGTCGCGGCTGGACCTGGCCGAGCAGGTGTGGGACATCAACTTCAACAGCAACACCAACGTGGTGGAAGTCGCCGTGCGCCGGCTGCGCGGCAAGGTCGACGACCCATTCCCCAGCAAGCTGCTGCACACGGTGCGAGGTATGGGCTACGTGCTGGAATTGCGGGATACCGCATGATGCTGCGCGCGCCCCGATCCCTGCGCCGCTGGCTGTCGCGTTGGCTGGCCCTGGTGACGTTCGCCGCCCTGGGACTGATCTGCCTGGTGGTGTACACATCGGTCAACCTGAACCTGCAGTCCCGCCAGCGGGCGCTGCTGGAGCAGAAGAAGGAGGTCATCGAGCACCTGGTCGAGGAGTTTGCACGGCAGGGAGATCTCTCGCAGCTGGACCACAAGCTGCGGGACTTCTTCTATGGGCGCTCGGAATTCAGCCTGCATCTGATGATCGGCGACGACACCGCTATCTACGGCGAGAATGACCTGACCGGGAATGAAGGACGTTTCAGGCAGGTAATCTTCAACATGTCGATCCCGGAGCAACCTGCCCTCAGCATGCATGCGGAGCTGTTGCTGGACACCTCATCGGATCAGCACCTGCGCGCAGTACTCGCCTGGACACTGTTTGCATGTACGGTAGTCGGCGCACTGGTGGTCAGTCTGATCGGCGACGTCATGGTGCGGCGTGCATTGTGGCCGTTGCATGACGTCGGCAAGCAGGCCGAAATGCTCTCGCCTGATCGCATTGGGGAACGCCTGGACGAAAGCGGCCTGTCCGAGGAACTGAAGCCCATGGTTCGTCAGTTCAACGCTGTCCTGCAACGCCTCGAACGCGCCTACGTGCAGATGGAGGGTTTCAACGCAGACGTCGCGCACGAACTGCGTACCCCCCTGGCCACACTCATCGGAGAAACAGAACTGGCGTTGTCGTCACGCCGGCAACGCGTGGATATGCTCGAAGTGCTGGGTTCGAATCTGGAAGAGCTGCAGCGCATGTCGGCCATCATCAACGACATGCTGTTCCTGTCGCAAGCTGACCGCGGCGCACAGGCCCGGGTCAGCCAGGCTGTTCCGCTACGCGCACTAGTCGAAGAGGTAATGGAATACCACGAGGCCGAGTCCCTGGACGCGGGGCTTCGGCTTTCCGTCACGGGAGATCATCTGGCGCAGGTGGATGCATCGCTGTTCAAGCGAGCCATCTCGAACCTGCTGAGCAACGCCGTGCGGTATGCACGTCCGGAATCGGAAGTCCTGGTCCTCATCGACAGCCAGGAACCGGACCAGGTATTAATAAGCGTACAGAACGAAGGCGATCCTATCGCCGCCGAACATCTGCCTCGCCTGTTCCACCGGTTCTACAGGCAGGATGCCTCGCGTGCCAACGATGGCAACCATCATGGCCTGGGCTTGGCGATCGTCGCCGCCATCGCCCGCATGCACGGTGGACGGCCGCATGCGACTTCGGAGGGCGGCATCACCCGGATCGGCTTTTGCATGTCTGTCAAAATGGCCTGATCAAACGCCTGGGCTTTCCGTCAACAGGATTACAAACGGCCTTTGCGGTGATTGCATATTCGTAATTCAAGCGTTCGCATTCTGACGCGGCCACGCCGCTACAGTGGACGTCTACGATCGCAGGCGCTGGCGTGCAGCGCATCACGCTGCGACGGCGTCCGCTCCCATATGATGCTACGCCGTCCAGCGCCGCTACAGGTCAGCACACGCGACATGACTCTTATGCCGCAGACGTGGCAGGCAGCTCCGACGATCAGATGAAAATACTTGTTATCGATGACGAGAAGAAACTAGCAGAGACGCTCCGTCGCAGCTTGACGGAGAACGGATACTTCGTCGATATCGCCATGGATGGCACTAGCGGCCTGCACTTGGCCTATGAAGCTCAGTACGACCTAATCATCCTCGACGTCAATCTACCGGACATGGACGGGTTCGAGGTGCTGCACCGCATCCGCCAGAACGATGCCGTCCCGGTAATGATGCTGACCGCTAGGACCAGTCTGGAGGACCGCGTCCGGGGATTGGAACAAGGCGCGGACGACTACCTCATCAAGCCCTTCGCGCTGTCCGAACTGAACGCACGCGTGCTAGCACTTAAACGTCGGGGCACGGGCGCGGAAACAGTGCAGGGTCAAAACGTCTTGCGCGTGGCAGACCTGGAACTCGATTTGCTGCGTCGGCGCGTCATGCGTGGCCGTGCACGCATCGACCTGACCGCCAAAGAGTTCGGCTTGCTCACCTTTCTGATGCGTCGCCAAGGCGAGGTGTTGTCCCGCTTGGTATTGGCGGAGCAAGTGTGGGACATGAACTTCAACAGCAACACGAATGTTGTCGAGGTCGCGATCCGGCGCCTACGCGCCAAGATGGACGATCCTTTTGACATTAAGCTGTTGCATACCGTGCGCGGCATGGGCTATATGCTCGAGCATCAACCAGACTGAATGCGAGGAGATTTTTTTGATGCGAAAGCCGGAATGTACATCTCATGCGCCTTCCGGCTTTCGGGTATCACGCAGTCATTGGCGCATTAGAACGCGTGTCGGATGCCCACGGTGGCTTCCGTCGCCTTCACGTCATCCATGAACGCGTAGTTCTTGGAATACTGGCCCAACGCATAAAGGCTCGTGCGCTTGGACATGGCGTAGCTGTAGCCAAGCGAGAACGTATTCGTGGTCGAGTCTCCACCCGTCAGCGAATTGTTGTTGGGGTCGACACGTTGCCACGAGCCGAATATCGTGCCCGCCTTGCCTAGCGGCGCGGACAGGCCCAACAAGTACGAATTGGCGCTAAAGCCATCGACGAACGACGTCGACGGCACACCCCGGAACGAGCCGATCGCCGCACCATTCGGCAGGCTCTTGCCGGCAAACCAGCCATCGTTGATGCGCTCGTAGGCCAGCGCCAGCTTCACCACTTCGAAATCGTACGAACCGCCGACCGTAAACGAACGAGGCGTGGTCGCCTTTTGTGCGCTTGAGAGCTTGCCCGAGGGATTAAGTTGGTCGTAGGCGAAGAAAGCCACCAGCGGGCCGTTGGCGTAGTTCACGCCCGCAGTGATGGCACGGGTGTTTTCTGCCGTGGCGAAGCCGGTCTGCGCAGTGTTGCGGTCGTCGGCGTTAAAGGAATAGCCCGCCGAGACTTGGAAGCCCGCGAAGCGCGCGCTTTCAAACAAGGCTAGGTTGTCATAACGCACGAAGTTGGCGGCGCTGAAGCCCAGGCCGGCGCCGGTGTTCAGTTGAGTGAAGCCGCCAAACTGCGGACCGAACATTGAAACATACAGACGGCTGGCCACGTTGTACTGACGACCGATGGTGAAGTCACCCCAGGCCTTGCTGCCCAGTCCGACGGTTGCTTCCCGACCGAACAGACGCCCGTTCTGCAGCGAATTGCCGTTGTTGCTGTCGAAGCCCGATTCCATGCGGAAGCTGGCGTACAGACCATCGCCAAGATCCTCTTTGCCGCGCAGGCCCCATCGCGAGCCCGCTGTGTTGCCGGTGGTGCTGCCAATGCGGCTAGCGTCGAACGACGAGCGCGCGCCCGTGGCAGGGTTCGTTACCGAACCGTCGACGTTGGCGTAGCCGATGCCGGTGTCGATCAGGCCATACAGAGTGACCGAAGTCTCCGCTTGTGCGGCGGTGGAAAAGGCGGCCACGGATGCGGCCAGCAGGATCGCTTTTTTCAAGATGTGCTCCTTTGCACAAAGTCAGACTGGAGTGCCAGGCCGATAGTCGAAGCGGGCGTAGGGGGTCGCTGCGTAGCCAAGAAAAATGACAGCCCGTACGTCCATCGGCATGAGCCAAGGCAAGTGTGTGCAGGGGCAATCGACAGGAATCGAACGTGGGAATTACAAATATGTTCGTCCGCTGTCATCAATGGTTTTTTTGCGGGCGGAGGCAACGCGCCAAGCCTATGTTTTTCAATCGAATGATCGGACCTGAGCACCGTGCCTGTCCTTGCTCGAAAAGAATCTTGAGACGAGCGATGAGGCACTTCCCTGTCGCAATATCACCACATCTGACATGTGTTTTCAGTCCTATCCCGCCCCGGGAGCGGCGATATCAAAATGCTGACGAAAACGTAATCTCGCAGTGGGTATTTGGTCGAGGGTGCGTCGCTAGAATGTTTTCACGTTCTGATGAATCAGTGATCGACGTACCCAACGATCCGCAACGTTCGAGATGTGCGGATCAGTCCAGAAGGAGCGACCAATGAAGACACCCGTGAAATTCCTCTGCGCTACGCTGGCTTTTGCCGCGGTAGCTACCGTCAACGCAGCCACGACTTCGCAGCAGCCATCGGACAGCCGTACGTACCAGCCTCGCGAACTTTCCCGTGCCGAAGTCAAGGCGGATCTGGCCGTGTGGCGACGCGCAGGCATGGACAAGTTCTGGCAAAAGAGCACCACGCCCGACTTCTACAGCCGCGAGTACCGCACCGCCGAAGCCGAGTACCGTCGCATGCGCAACGGCCCCGAATACCAACAGGAACTGCAACGTCTGACGCAGTAATCCGACGGTCCTGAGTGACCTCCTCCACCGCGAAGGGAAGAGGTCCTTCTTCACGCATACCACTTCGGTGGTATGCGTTTTTTTTTTCGTCGACTCTCTGTGGCTGGAACGTGCTTGCCTGCCAACCCGCTGCGCTGCGTGACCGATGAAAAAAGCCCGCGTCGTGCGGGCTAATTCAAAGATGACTTTGCAAGCAGGCGTGTCGCGCTATTGATGCGTCATGCTCCGCCGGCGTAAATCTCAGCCAGTCGAGCGCGTTCCTTCGGCGTGACCGTGTCACGCTCAACTCGCACCTGCTCGCGCGTCTTCTCGGATTTCAACAACCAGAAGGGTTCGGCTTGTGCACGATAGGAGTAGAACCAGGTTTGCTTGTTGGCCTTGGCGGCCTGCAACTCCTGGCGCACCGTCTCGGAGCTCTTGCCGGCCTTGTCCTCTATATGGATCTCGTAGCCGGCTTCGGTGTTCGTGGGATGCCAGGTTTCTGCCTGTGCGGCCCAAGCCGCACTAGTAGCAACAGTCAACAGAATGGCGCTGGGAAAGTACTTCATGTCGATGACCTCGATCGTGGGGTTGAGCGCACGAAGGCGCATGAACGTACTTTAATGACGTGCTTTCGACAGTTCCCAGTCTCTGAGATTACGTTTTCGTAAGGCGTTTTTGGCTGCGCCTATCTTGGTCTCTTGCCGGTGTGGGATGTCAGTTTTTTGGCGTGCAGCCAGATCGAGGAAAAGCGCTTCAGTGGGCAAACAAACGCGATTCAGGTACGGGGCCGCGATCCTCCAACACATAGCCCATTCCGCGCACCGTGTGCAGCAGCCGCCGCGGAAATGGATCATCTACCTTGCTGCGCAGTCTCCTGATCGCTACCTCGACCACATTGGTGTTGCTCTTGAACTTCATGTCCCATACTTGCTCAGCCAACACCAGCCGAGACAGCACCTCGCCACGCTTTCGCATCATCAAAGCCAGCAAGCTGTACTCCTTCGCGGTCAGGTCGATGCGTTTGCGGTTTCTGGAGACACGGCGGCGAAAGAGGTCCAGCTCGAGATCCGCCACCTTGAGCAACCCGCTTTCTTCGCTGTTGGCACGATGCCGCAAATTCCGGCGGCCAAGCGCGAACACTCTGGCCAGCAATTCCGACAGGGAAAGGGGTTTGAGCAGGTAGTCATCCGCACCTTCACGCAAACTGCGAACCCGCACATCGATTCGCGCGTCCCGGCTCAGCATCATGATGAAGAGATTGTCGTGGCGGCGTAGCTGGGACAGCAGCTCGAACGTGTTCATGTCCGGCAACGCGGAGTCAATTAGAACGAGATCGAATGGAGCCCCTCGTACGCGCTGCAGGCCCCCGACCCCGTCGCGGGCGATATCGATCACGTGGCCGTCCTGCTGCAAGGCCTGGCCGACGTATGCCGAGAAAGCGTGGTCGTCATCGATGATCAGAATTTTCACTGCGGATACTGCCTATCTCGAGCCAGGAAGCGTTCGATTCCCTTGGGAAACGGATTGCGGACCCCTTCAGTTGGTCGCCATGCCACGGCCGCACGACCTATTGCTATTTGCGTTGAACTTTAATGTCGTGACGTCGACAATCCACGAACAGCACGATTACACAACCGTAAGGTTCGTCATGCCCACCGCATCGCGCCCGGGCAATGCGCACATATGAGATGCAAACGACAAGGCGGATGGCCGCAATCCCGCCATCCGCCTTATTGCACTGCTTTCGATCGACCGGTCTAAAGCACGCCGGCCATGCTGCTTATTGAGCACTACGCTCGCGCAATGCTTCCTGATACTCGGCGCCGTGGCGCATCTGCAGGTACTTTCGATAAGCGGCACGATACTCGGTGCTATAGATGTCGGGCGTGCTCTCGCCCACCCAGAATTCCTCCATTCCCGCGCGCTTCCAAACGTCCAGGTCCGCTTGGACTTCGGCACGAGTCAACTCACGCGTGTCGGGGAGATTCGTTGCTGCGGAGGAAGTTAATGCCATGGCGTTGCCAGCTGCGAAGCAGGCGGCCAGGATGATGGCGTATCGGATCTTGGGGATGTTCATGGTGGCCTCTCAAAGAGAATGAGTTGAGTCTGACCCCTCGTCCGCTGCACAACCGCATCGAGTCGAAGGGCATGGGAACCAGTCTAAAGAGTCGACCACGGCAATTCGCGAACGGTGGAATTACGTTTCGGCAAGCTGGCGTAGCCCGCGTTGCCGAGGCGTAAGCGTGTGTAGCCTGCGCGCGACAACAGGCAGTTGAATCCGTGGCGGCAGACAGCCTTTTCTAACGGTGGACTTTCTCGTTGATTACATCTGCGTCATGAAACACGGAATGCGGCGTTCCTTCACAGGCGATGCAATGCGGTCTTGATGAAATGCCGCCACTTCACACGAAGTCCCCGATGGCTCTTTCCTGCCATCGATTGGGGAAGATCAATTCTGGAGTTTTCATGAAGAAAAGTGTTGTGGTTGCCGCGATCATCACCGCTACCTCGGGCGCAGCCTACGCCGAATCATCCGTCACGATGTATGGGCTGGTCGACGGTGGCGTGGGATATACCCAATTCAAGAGCGACGATGCTAAGAGTTCGCGCTTCGGAGCATGGGATGGCGGCCAGTCGAGCAGCCGTTGGGGCCTGCGCGGCACCGAAGACCTGGGAGATGGCTTGAAGGCGATCTTTACCCTTGAAGGCGGCTACAGCCTGACGAACGGGACACAGAGCCAGAGCGGCCGCCTGTTTGGTCGCGAAGCCGTAGTTGGCTTGAGATCGGCGTCCTTGGGAGAAGTGACGCTGGGCCGCCAGGGCAACATCGCCTACCGCTGGCTGGCCGGCGTAGTCACGCCGTTCGGCAACAACTACAACCAGTCCCGCGCTGCCGGCACATTCAGTCCCGCCGAGGTCCGCTACGACAACCAAGTGCAATACTTGAGCCCCAGCTTCTCGGGCTTCCAGGTGGGCGTGGGCTACTCGTTCAACGCTGACGGCGACCAGCGGTTCAAACAGGACGGCGGGCAAGATCCCAACACGCGCGCCCTGACTACCGGCCTGCGCTACACCAACGGCCCCCTGAAAGCCGTGCTGACCTACGACCAGAGCAAGGATGCCGAGACCGCCACGGGTGTGAAGGCGAAGTCCTGGAACCTAGCTGGCAGCTACGATTTCGAAGTGCTCGAAGTGAATCTGGGCTTCGGCATCACTGATGACGGCTGGTTCGGCACGCCGTCGCAACTACGCAATTCGGAAATGGGCTTTGGCAGCATCCGCGCCTTCAACGATGGCTTTCGCGCGTATTCGTACGGCGTGGGCATGAGCGTCAAGGCAGGCTCGGGCGGCAAGGTACTGGCCGGCTGGGGCATGGTCGATCCGCGTGATGGCGGCACCGGATATGCCGGCCGCGACCTGAAGTCCCAGCACATCTTCAGCCTGGCTTACACCTACAAGCTGTCGGCCCGCACCAATCTGTACGCGCAAGGCGCCTATGGCCGCAACATCGCCTTTGTGTCGGGCAACAAGACGCAATCCATCGGCGTTGGTCTGCGTCACAGCTTCTAAGCTGACTGCGCCAAGTGGACGGGCACAGGGTGTGCCCGTCCGGCAAGGATGCGTGCACGCCAGATCAACTTCACTTTGGCAAGAACTTCAACTCATCTGCGCGGATAGAAGATCCGTGCCGGGCCTTTTGCCTAGCTGATGGGCAATTCCTGAGCAGGCCAACCGCTATACGACGCGTTCGACGTGCACCCACACTAGAGACGCTGACCTTCTCGCCACAGGTTATGAGGGACGCCCTGAAATACTGTATATTTGTACAGTACATTGAATTCTTGAGCGTCCCCCCATGGTTGCTACCGATTGTTTGGCGCCGGAGCATATCCATCCCGCCCTATGGCGTGCCTCCCAGCTGTCGCGAGCACCGGGACGGTATGCGCCTACTGGCATACCAGCCCTCTCAGACCAGTTGCCTGGCGGAGGCTGGCCGCGGGGCAACGTGGTCGAATTCATGGTGCAGCAGCCCGGCATCGGAGAGCTGCAGCTGCTGCGTGAGGCACTAGCCGCACCCGACAAGCGGCCCATCATTCTCGCCCGGCCACCACACATGCCGCAGGCGGCAGCTTGGGCGGGCTGGGGTACGGATCCTTCGCGGATCGTATGGCTGCGTCCTGAACGCAACGCCGATGCACTTTGGGCGGCCGAGCAAGCGGTGCGGAGCGGCTGTTTCGCATGCGTCATCCTTTGGCAGGATGCCGTGCGCAGCGCCACTGTTCGGCGGCTGCAGCTCGCCGCGCAAGCAGCTGATGCCCTCTTCATCCTTGTGCGCCCGATGGTGGCGGCCGAGCAAGCATCCGCGGCTCCACTGCGCCTGGCGTTAGCGCCAGCACCAGGCGGCGTATCCGTGCGTGTCCTCAAGCGCCGAGGTGCCACATTGGACGCGCCAATCTTTGTTCCCCTGTATCAGATGCGCCGTCGCGCGGTAGATCATCATGCGAGTTTGGATCGTCGTGCACCTGACGCACGCAATCCTCGACGGCCTGTGTCCACGCTGGCGAACTGAACCAGCTGCTGTGCTGGACGCTGGGCAGGTGCTGGCCTGCTCTCCGTTAGCAGCGCAGGCCGGCGTCCGACCGGGGCAACGTGCCGGCGGCGTGTCGGCGCTCTGCCCGACCGCGTCACTTCGCTCCTATGATGCCGTTCTGCATTCGCAGTACGTGCAGGACGCCGCGCTCGGATTTCTTCAGTACACCCCCGAAGTGGCGCTATTGCCGTCCGACACAGTAGCGCTCGAGGTCAGCGCCAGCCTGCAGCTGTTCGGCGGCATTCGGGCGCTCTGCAGACGAGTGGCCGCAACAGCGCGAGGCATGGGCATGGCAGCACGCCTTGGCGTCGGCCCGACCGCCTGCGGCGCCTGGCTGCTGGCAACCGCGCCGGCTCGGCAGCCCCGAGTGCTGACTCTCCCTACCCTGGCCCGTCGGCTGGATAGGGTGCCCTGCTCTCGTATGCCGGAAGCAGAGCGTCACCTCGAGTGGCTGACCGGTATCGGCTGCAGCGACCTCGGTGCACTGCGACGCCTACCGCGCGGGGCACTCCAGCGGCGTACGCATGCGGCGCTCCTCCAAGCCTTGGACCGCGCTTATGGCGAAGGCCCGGAACTGCATACATGGATCGAGGCGCCGCCGGTGTTCGCAGGACGCATCGAGCTGGACGAGAACATCGAGCATGCGCCTGACGTCCTGGCCATCGCACAACGCTTGGTGGAACAGTTATGCGGATGGCTGGCGGCCGCGCATCTCGCAGCGACTCGCGTGAACCTGACGATCGAGCACGAATTGGGGCGGCACGCATGCGCTCCTACCGTGCTGGACGTGCGCCTGGCCAGCCCCGCATGGATCCCAAGCCGCATGCTGCCCCTGATGGCAGAGCAACTGAACCGCCTAACACTGGCTGCGCCGGCACGCGCGATTGCGCTTCAGGCGGCACAGCTCGAGCCCCTTGCTCCCGTACCTACCGACCTGTTTCCTGAAGCCGGCGGGAGCGCCGCGGACCGCGACCACGTCATGGCATTGCTGGTCGCACGCCTCGGCCGCGACCACGTACTCCATGCACATCCCGTGGCGGACCATCGGCCGGATATAGCCAATCGGTGGGTGCCCGTCGACGAGGTGGCATCGTCGCACGTCTACGCCGTCGGCGCAGTGCGCCCCAGCTGGCTCCTACAAAAACCCATCGCTCTTCTGACGCGTGGCCACCGCCCGTACTACGGCGCCCCGCTGCAGATTGTCCAGGGACCCGAACGCATCGAGGACGGATGGTGGAATGGCCTCACTGTCCGAGACTACTTTGTGGCGGAAGCTCCAGATGGCAGCCGGTATTGGCTATACCAGGACCGCGACGATCCGAGCGGTTGGTTCTTGCATGGGCTATTTGGGTAGAGAACCATGGAAGCGATTCTGCCTCCATATGCGGAGCTCCAGTGCATCACCAATTATTCTTTTCTGCGCGGCGCATCACATCCTGAAGAGCTCGTCGCGCGCGCGATCGAGCTGGGCTATTCCGCACTGGCCATCACCGACGAGTGCTCCGTGGCAGGCGTAGTGCGCGCGCACTTAGAAGCCAAGAAGCGCAGCTTTCCACTGTTGATAGGATCCAGCTTCGTGCTGCGCAACGCCGACGGCACGCCGGCAGTACAACTGTCCGCCCTGGCGCAGACACGTCAAGGCTACGGGAACTTGTGCGAGCTGATTACGCTCGCACGGAGCCGTGCTCCCAAGGGCCAGTACCGTGCAATGCCGTCCGACCTTGATCGGCCCACCGATGCTGCATACGCTCACCTCCAAGGCCTGCCCGAGTGCGTGGTGCTGCTGACACCCGAGTACGGTGCCCCGCTCGAGCGACTAATCGCGCAGGCAGAATGGGCCGCGTCAACCTTTGCCGGCCGCTGCTGGATGGCGCTGACATTGCTGCACCGGGCCCAGGACGACGTGCATCGCGCCCATGTGATGGAAGCGGCGAGCTTCTGCAATCTTCCTGTCGTGGCCACCGGCCAAGTGGAAATGCATGTGAGGTCCCGCAAGCCGCTGCATGACACGCTGACTGCTACGCGATTGCGCACGACGATCGAGGCGTGTGGCTTTGAGCGTGCACCGAACGCAGAGCATCATCTGCGTGCTCGTTTGCGCCTGGCCAATCTGTATCCACGCGAGCTGCTCGAACAAACGTTGGAGGTCGCCACTCAATGTCCCTTCAGCCTGGACGAGCTGCGATACGAGTATCCCGACGAGGTCTGTCCCGCGGGCAGAACACCCGCGGAGTACCTCCGTGAGCAGACCTACATCGGTGCGAAGCGACGGTTTCGTGGCGGCATTCCAACTAACGTCCAGGAGCAGATTGAGCACGAGCTGACGTTGATCGAAGAGTTGCGATACGAGCCCTATTTCTTGACTGTGTACGACCTAGTGATGTTCGCGCGCCAGCGCGGCATCCTATGCCAAGGACGTGGCTCGGCCGCCAATTCTGCCGTTTGCTATAGCCTGGGCATCACCGAAGTAGATCCTGCACGAGGAAATTGCCTTTTCGAGCGCTTCATCAGCCGCGAACGTGCCGAACCGCCCGACATCGACGTAGACTTCGAACATCACCGGCGCGAAGAGGTCATCCAATACATCTACGAGAAATATGACCGAAGCCGCGCCGCACTAACCGCCGTGGTCACTACGTACCGGACGAAAAGCGCGCTCCGGGATGCAGGGCGCGCCCTAGCAATGGACCCGCTGCTGGTCGATGCAGTGGCCAAGTCCCATCAATACTGGGATGGCCGCGCGAACATGGCGGCACGCCTCGCAGAATGCGGTCTCGATCCAACGTCTCCCGCAGCTCAGCAATGGATCATCCTAGCGGAGAGCCTGCTCGGATTTCCTCGGCATCTTTCTCAACATCCTGGTGGCTTCGTCATCTCCCGCGGCCCTCTTCGCCGCCTGGTGCCCATTGAACCCGCCGCCATGGAAAACCGAAGCATCGTCCAATGGGACAAGGATGACCTGGACGCCCTAGGCTTGCTGAAGATTGACATCTTGGCACTCGGAATGCTTTCGGTAATTCGCCGTGCCCTTGACCTGGTCAGTGCGCAGAGAGGCGAAGTGTTTGAGCTCCAGGATATTCCTGCAGAGGATGAAGCCACCTACGACATGATTTGCGCGGCTGATACCGTCGGAACGTTCCAAATCGAATCGCGAGCTCAGATGAGCATGCTGCCACGGCTGCGTCCGCGCGTCTTCTACGATCTAGTCATCCAGGTCGCAATCGTGAGACCCGGGCCAATCCAGGGCGGCATGGTCCACCCATACCTTCGTCGTCGCCAAGGGCTCGAGCCGGTGACATATCCGAGCGATGATGTCCGCGTAGCACTAGAACGCACATTGGGAGTTCCCATCTTCCAGGAACAGGTGATGCAAGTCGCCATGCGAGCAGCCGGGTTCTCTGCCGGCGAAGCTGACGAGCTCCGTCGTTCCATGGCGGCGTGGAAAAGGAAAGGTGGGCTGGACAAGTTCTACCGCAAGATCGTCGACGGCATGACGGCACGCGGCTACGACCGCGATTTCGCGGAGCAGATCTATCAGCAGATTCACGGCTTTGGCGAATACGGCTTTCCGGAGAGCCACTCCGCCAGCTTTGCGCTGCTGGCGTACGCGAGCGCCTGGCTCAAGTGCCACGAACCCGAGGCATTCCTCGCCGCGCTTCTGAACTCTCTACCTATGGGCTTTTACAGCGCTTCTGCGCTTGTGCAGGATGCCCGGCGTCACGGCGTCAAGGTGCTCCCAGCTGATGTCGGGACGAGCGCCTGGGAAGCGACCGTGGAGCATGCTGAAGACTCGCGGCCGGCCGTTCGCCTCGGGCTGAACCAGGTCAACGGCATGAGACAAGAGGCTGCTTATCGAATCGAGGTGGCGCGCGCGGTACGAGGATTTGATTCTGTCGCTGACCTAGGACGGAGAGCAGACCTGGATCGCCACGACCTGCAGGTGTCCGCCGCCGCCGATGCGTTGCGCTCGATAGCCGGCGCTCGCCGTGATGCACTATGGGAGTCCGTTGTGAGTGCACCGCAGAAAGGACTGCTGCGCAATGCGGACATCCTGGAGGCGGAGCGTCCGGAACTACCTGCGATGCGGGAGGGACAAGCCCTCGTCGCTGACTACCGACATCTGGGCCTGACGCTGGGCCGACACCCACTGACGCTGCTGCGTCGGCGCTTGGCCGAAATGCGCTTCTCCCGGTCGTCGGAATTGCGCGCAATGCCAAATCGCAGACTCGTTCGCGCGGCCGGTATTGTGACGATCCGGCAGCGTCCAGGCACATCGCAAGGGGTCGTTTTCGTAACCCTGGAGGATGAGGATGGCGTGACGAACTTGATTGTGCGACCTGCGTTGGTCGAACGTCAGCGTTCTGAGTTGCTTACCTCCCGCTTGCTTGGCGCATACGGCACGTGGCAGTCGGAACACGGTGTGCAGCATCTGGTGGTGGGCCGGCTGGTAGATCTGACGCACCTGCTCGGCGAACTGGAGACAGTCAGTCGCGACTTTCGCTAAGCACTGAAGTCTACGTACTGCAGAAGAACGGTCAGAGCTGCCACATCTCGCCCGGCCGCTTGGAAAGTCTATTTTTCTTCACCCATATATCACCTCACTGAGCACGCCCCCGTGTGCCATCACATCCATGAGGCTGATATGTCCCTCCCTTTTCCCTCTTCATCCCCCCCTCCCTCTTGCCCCCGCTGCCACTCGACCCGCGTCATCACTCATGACTACGCCCGAACCGCGGGCAGTGTCGTCGGTGGTGTAGCCGGCGCGGGCGGCGCTGCCGCCGCCGCAATGGCTGGTGCTCAAACCGGCACCGCCGTCGGTGCGTTCGCTGGCCCGCCCGGCGCATTCCTTGGCGGCATCGCCGGCGCGTTGATGGGCGCGCTGTTCGGCGCCGTAGCCGGTTCCACCGCTGGAGGCGCGGTCGGCGAAGTCATCGACGACACGTTGCTCGACAACTTCGAGTGCAAAGACTGCGGTCATACCTTCGGCCACAAGAAGTTGTCCCAAGGCTGACCAGCCGCCTTCTGCTTTTCCTCTCTGCATAGATGCCTACAGCCCTGACCGGGCTGTAGGCGTTTTGCGTTCCATGTCCCTCAATCTCATTTCAAGGAGCACACCATGCACCTCGTACAAACGATGGCCTATGTCGGCCAACAACCCTGGCACGGCTTGGGCAACCAACTATCCCCGAACTCACCGCTGGAAGTCTGGGCGCAACAGGCCGGGATGGCTTGGCACATCGAGTCGGCGGATGTGCGCTACGTCGCCAACGATGACGGTCTCGGCTCCATTCATGCTTTCCCCGAACAGAAGGTGCTGTACCGCTCGGACACCAAGGCCCCGCTCTCGGTCGTGTCCAAGCGCTTCCAAGTCGTGCAGCCGCATGACGTCCTGGAGTTCTACCGCGACCTCACCGAAGCGGGCGGCTTCGAGCTGGAGACCGCTGGCGTCCTAAAAGAAGGCCGCAAGCTGTGGGCACTGGCCAAGACCGGCCAAAGCGCTTGCCTCAAAGGCCGTGACCGGGTGAACGGCTATCTGCTGCTGGCCACTGCCTGCGACGGCACGCTGGCGACCACGGCGCAATTCACGTCCGTTCGCGTGGTCTGCAACAACACCCTTGCCATTGCCTTGCGCGATGGCGATGGCGTAGTTAAGGTCCCCCACCGCAGTCAGTTCGATCCGCAAGCGGTCAAGCGCCAGCTCGGCATCGCGGTATCCGGCTGGGATGCTTTCTTGGCCCGCATAAAGGCGCTGGCCGAATGCAAGGTGAAGGACGATGCCGTAGAAGCGTTCCTTAAGCGCGTGCTGACCTATCCGGTCAATCCCGGCACCGAGGGCAATGCCACCGCCGTCAACGACCGCGCCATGAAGACCGTGCAGGAACTTTACGCAGGCCGGGGCAAGGGTGCTGAGATGGCGTCGACATCCGGCACGGCCTGGGGGCTGCTGAACAGCGTCACGGAATACGTCGATCACCACCGTCGCGCCCGATCCAGCGATCACCGGCTGGATGCAGCCTGGTTTGGCGCGGGCGCTGCCCTCAAGCAGAAAGCTTTGGACGAGGCATTGAAGCTGGTGGCGTGAATCAGCTCAACAGGCATTGCCTCACATCCCCATGAACCCGGCAGCGCACATGCGCTGGCCGGGCTTCTTCATTATTGGAGGTTTCCATCATGGCTTTACCGAAACGCAGATCCGACAACCGGCCCGCCCTGCGCCTGATCGACACCCGCAAGATCGAGCGCGCCGACTGGCTGGAAGTGCGCAAGCAAGGCATTGGCGGTTCCGACGCGGCTGCGGCCGTCGGCCTGTCTCCCTACAAGTCCCCGCTCGAACTCTGGATGGAGAAGACGGGCCGCGATGCCGGCCTGCCCAAGATCGACCCGAAGGACACGGCCCACCCGACGTATTGGGGCACGTACCTGGAACCCATTGTGGCGGCGGCCTACACGCAGCAGACAAGCAACCGCGTGCGCAAGGTCAACTCAGTCCTGCAACACCCGAAATTCCCCTTCATGCTCGCCAACCTCGACCGGGAAGTAATCGGCACGCCGCTCGTGCAACTGCTGGAATGCAAGACAGCGGGCGAGTTCGGTGCCAAGCTCTGGCAAGACGGCGTGCCCGAATACGTGCAGCTCCAGGTACAGCATCAGCTCGCCGTCACCGGCAAACAGGCCGCGCACGTGGCCGTGCTGCTCTGCGGCCAGAAGCTAGAAATCCATCTCATCCGGCGCGAGGACGAACTAATCTCCCGGCTCATCGCGCTGGAAGCGCGCTTCTGGGAATACGTCACAACCGACATCCCGCCGCCTGCGGACGGCTCCGATTCGGCGGATCGCGCCTTGCGTGTGCTGTACCCCGGCAACGCCCCTGCCGTGGACTTCAGCGACGACCGCAACCTGTCGGCCACGTTCGCTGAGCTGGTCAGCCTGCGCGCAGACATCAAGGCCAGGGAAGCACAGGCCGAAAAGCTCAAGCAAGTCATCCAGCAGGCGATGGGCGATGCGTCCGAGGCCCGATTCGGGACGGGTCGTGTGCTGTTTCGACGCAGCCAGGACAGCACGACGATCGACACAGATCTCTTGTTGCTGAACCATCCCGAGCTGGCCGTCGAATACGCCGCCACCAAGCCCGGCACGCGCCGGTTTCTGATCCGCGATTGATCCACCCCGACTGTCACAGGAGAACACCATGCTCAAGGGCCTGGCGATCACGCCGCCCGTGGTTGGACGGATTTCCATTGGCCGCGTAGTCGAGAAGAACGGCAAGCGGCTTCCCGAGAAGGACGACCAATTCACTATCACTACCCAGGTGCAGACCCGCGACGGCTGGCTGCTCCACCCCCAAGACGAGGCGCAGCGCAAGCAACATGGCGGTGACAAGCTGCGCTCCATCGACATCCTGCTCCCCTTCAATGACCCAGACTTAAACCTGCGCGCCGAGTACGCGTACTTCGACCGGGGAGACGGTCGCCCGATCTGCATCGGCGACGGCGAAACCTGCCGGCGAGACACCGACGAAGGAATGCAGACCATGCCCTGCTACACGCCGGACAACTGCGGCTTTCACAACCGAGAGTGCAAACCCTACGGCCGTCTGTACGTCGTCATTGGCGATCAGGACGAACTGGGCACCTTCGTACTCAGAACGACTTCGTACAACTCGATCAGGACGCTAGCAGCTCGCATGCGCTATTTCCACGCTGTCTCGGGCGGCCTGCTGGCCTGCATGCCCTTGGAACTGCGCCTGCGCGGTAAGTCCACCACCCAGAGCTTTCGCACTGCTATCTATTACGTTGATCTGGTCATCGGCTATGGCATGACGTTGGCAGAAGCTATCCGCGATGCACAGCGGCTTGACGCCCAGCGGCGGGAAGCTGGTTTCGATCAGGACGCACTGGACAAGGCAGCTCGGCTCGGGTTTGCGAACGGCGCATTCGAGGAGTCTGTCGAGGATGTACCAGCAGTTGTCGAGGAGTTCTTTCCCGATGCAAAGGCGACGGACCTCGCTTCCAAGCTGGAGGCAAAGGCTGGCCGACTCGGCTCCTCGGCTGCCCGGACGACGTCGACACGGGCCGCTGCTACCGGAACCGGTTCCGCTTGATCTCAGGCGGCGTCGCCGCATTGGCCCTGCGGTCACCCGTGGGTGCCAATGAGACATCCCCCAACGGTTCGAATAGCTCGGCCAAAGTCACACCCAGCACATGACAGATGCTCGCCAAGGTTTCGACTGAAGGATTGGCAAGCCCCCTCTCGATGGCCGAAATGTACGTCCGGTCTACGTGCGCTTCGAACGCCAGGGTCTCCTGCGACTTTTCGGCGGCGTGACGGCACTGTTTGACCCGCTTGCCCAGGGCAATGGAGATAGGGGCCGGCTGTGCGGCAGAGGTCGTGGGACGTCGAGTAGCCATGACTTGGCAGAATGCCTAGTCGAAGACTAATTAACGACGTTATAAACTCTTCAATATTTGTTGACTATATTCTACTATTCGAAGCGCCAGCCAATCCTGCCAGGATTGGCCGGCACAAGAGTTCGATCACAACCTTTTGAGACTAAAGAGGAAGTTATGGCAAAAAAGTGCGGTGAATGTGGCGGAAAGGGCAACGTCGAATGCCCCTTGGAGTACGGCACGGATCGTCACCCGAGCAGTTGCCCGAGTTGCAGCGGCGGAAACCGCGTGACGTGCCCTGACTGCGGCGGCACGGGCAAGTCTGACGAGGACGATGACTGAAGCGATGTCCAACGTCATCACGCTGTCGAACACAACGCCATGAAATTCTTCAGCCTCAAGGATCGTCTTGACGACGTCAAGTGGTCATCAACTGCTGGCGGCAAGGTCGTCAGCGGCACGAAGCTACTAGGTGCCGTCGTCGCCAACACGGCCATCGGCGTCGGCAAGGTTGCCGTTGCAGCTGCTCCCCTCGTCAAAAAGCGTATCGACGAAGAAAAGCGGAAGCGCTGACACGATCCTCCCCAAACCCCGGCCTGCGCATGCGGGCCTTTTTTCACTCTGCGAACACATGATGAACATCAAACAACTCGTACTTGCCATTGGCTTGGCAGGTTTCTCCTTGGCGTCGGCGGCAGACGAGGCACCTTTCGAAGTCTCCCTTGTGAGCATCCAGAACGTGCCGGTCATCCAACTTGAGTCCGTGGCAGATAGCGTCACGCTGACGGGATACAAGGTCAACCGCGGCAACTGCGGCAACGCTTTCATCAACCAGGTGTACAACCCGCCATCGAAGTTTCAGTACGGAGAAGCGACCAAGATCTTTGCTCACAACTGCAAGGTTCGGGAGGTTGTTCTCGATACTGACCAAGGTAGCTTCACCTACACCTTCAGTCGGCAGTAGCGCCATGCCCATGGGCGCTCACGAAGGAGCGCAGCACCAGCAACACACACCTTCTCGAGCGCCCAAGCCGCACCAGCAACCAGCACCGTTAGGATCAAGTGTTATGCAAATAATAGTCACCCTCCGGATTTCTGCCATTCTTGTCGCTGCCATCGCGACCCCTGTTGTCGCCTCGGCTGAGTGTGCACACAGCGCCAAGGAAGTCTTTTTCTGCGAAGCCTCGAAAGGCAGGGTCATCCAAGTATGCGACGCAGGCAAGACTATCGAGTACACGTTTGGAACGCCCAAGCAACCGGACATCGTCCTGGCCGCCGAAAGGGACAAGGTGACGACGCGGCAGTGGAGCGGCATGGGACCAATGGCCTACAACGTCCGCGTGCCGAATGGCGGCACATCCTATACCGTCTTCTGGTCTTCCGACAGGGACCCTAGCCATTCCCCTGATGCTGGCGTGGAGGTGGAGATCAACGGGAAGGTGGCCGCGACGGTTCAATGTCTTGCTAAGAGGCCTATCCGTAACGGCATGGAGGATGTGGACCTCCAACTTGCGCAATAAGCGGCGTCAACGGCAGAGGACATCTCCATGATGTCCTCTGTTTGACATCGCAGTCTGATCAACGCAACTCGCTTGTACCGAACGTGCGCGTTCTAGGCCGACGTTCCGTGATTCGCTGATCGGGCTTTCCCATGTAGCGAATAATCGTGCGTATCGCATCGCGGCACGCCTTATCCTTGCGATTCACCTGGCCTACCCCCACAGGCAACCCACGCTCTGTGAAGCTAGCCTTGTCTGCGTTGCTATTCCAGTATGCGCCGGCGCCGCCAGTAATCACCGTCTCCCAGTAGTGACCGATGCGCTTGGCTATGTAGACATCTGCGCGATGATCACCCGCATAGAAGAGCAGAAGGTGGATGTGCAGCCCGGCCTTTCCGCCTTCCTCGATCTTCCAGATATACCCTTGGATTCCTTGTAGCAGAGGGTTGCTCTCGATGTTTTTCAGTAGTCTGTCGCGATCTCGGCGCAGATCATCGATTGTGACGTCATCTCGACACTGGGCCTTGTAGTTCAAAGTGAGGAAGAGAACGAGGTAGCGGGAACGCTTCTCGAACAATCGCTCTTCAAGTGCGATGCCTCGTGCTTCCAATCGGCTGCTTCGATGGTCACCGTTCATGTTGAATCTCCTGTGTTAGGTTCAACAGATCGGCTATGCCACTAGGAATATATTTTCGTAAGCTAACGACCGAGCCTATCTAGCTCTGTTCCGTTTCCTTGGAGAGGCTCTTCTTTCTTTCTTTCTTACTTATTCCATAAGAAGCAACGAGGCCCACTCCATGGCAATTGCTTCGAACGCTCGGTTAGGCCATTAATCTTCCGCATCTGCCCCCCATAGACAACGTCAGGCAGACGGGTAGTTATCGCCCCCAAGCTACGCATAGACATGATCGGGAGGGCTATCCCTACCGATCATGTCCTCTTGCTGGTCAGTCAAGCAGCGTCTCTGGCTGCGACGCGATCCACAATCCAGTCTTGGATCTCCCGCTCGACCCAAGCCACGCGGCCACCTCCTAGGGGGACAGCTTTCGGAAAGCATCCATCGGAGATGTACTTGTAGATGGTAGATCGGCGTAGCCCGGTCGCTCGAGTCACATCGTTGAGACGAATAAGTCGCATGGCGGCACTCCTGTCTGGTTAGTCCAGAACATCCAGGGCGGCAATATTTTTTTGCTGCTTCGCTCACCTTGTGCGTGTCGAGGCTCTCGCGCTTCCTGCTGACGCTCCACGCGGCTCAGCAGACTGGCCAACCTGCCTGCGTAAGACCATCGGCTTCTCGTTCTTGCAACGCTCCTCTAGCCGGGAAGCAGACCGGAAGGCTCGCGATGATTCGGATAGGTACTGTCAAAATTATCTTCTTTGCTTTGCGATGAAACCAGGTCATATTGCATCCGTTTCCAACTGGCATTTCATCGAAAAAGAGACTAATTTTCTATCGCCATTCCCATAAGCAATTGATTCTTCGCATTAAAATGCAAAATTCTTCCTTGATGACACTCTTGAATACATTCAAGAATAGACTCTTGAATAGCTTCAACAAATCAGTCTTTTTAAATTCTTCGAAAGCATCCAGTAACGCTCCTATAAGCATTCCCCCATAACGCTTGAACAATGCAATAAACATTCTTTAAAATTGTCCATCGCTATGCAGCCATTGATGTCCTATGCCGAACCGCGTGTCCGACAAGATTGCTTTTTTTGATCCTGCTAGACGATCCGAGTTTCCTATGACGAGGCGGCAAGCAATCTGGCTGTTCACGATGCTCGAGCGGGAGCGCGGCGAGGTCATCGCAGCGCCAATTGGACAGGAAGGGGAGATCGACTGGGACGAGATGCGTACTCGCATCCACGACGTTTTAGACCAAAGCAACGGTCGCTATCTGTCCCTGCAAAGAGGGGTGGCGGAGATCCTGCCTGACGCCGATGTGCTCTGGATCACGACGGATGCGGAGCAACTCCAATGGCTACTAAAGGCTATTCGAGGCGAGGCCAGGCAAAAAGGCCGGGTTGGAGCACTAACCCGCTTACCACTCGAACCTAAGGATGAACTCTTGGCAGAGTTGGATCTATGGGAGACTCACCGGGACACCAAGCGTGACCTCATCGAAAAGCTGCGTGACGGGTGGGTCGCTAGCAACAAGCGGCATCGGACGCTGCGCTGGTTCGATGACGACGAGTACGAGAAATGCGACCTTTTGTGGGCTTGGCTGCATAAGAATCGACCTTCTCTGGTGGAGGGCCGCAGATCGTTCGAGTTCCGAGTCCACGTCGAACACTTTTTCAATGACGCGGGCTTACGAGCTGACGAAATCAACTACATCATCAACACGGTGAAGACCCGCTGGAGCCAGCGTAAGTACAGGGAGACGAACAAAGACAAAAAGCAGTTCAACTTCGTACTGTCGAAGAGTGCGGATCGAGCTTTGGACAAGCTGGCCAGCGCTCGTGGCGTTTCTCGCTCGCAGTTGCTCGATCTGCTGATCCACGAAGAGAAGGACCGAGGCCAGGCGAAGTCGAAGGGCTAGACAGGAAAACACCTTGCCGGCGACGGTGGGGTAAAAGGTGGGGTAAAAAACTTGCCAAAGAAAAAGGCCTTACAGAGCCACCTCTGTAAGGCCTTTAATTCATTGGTCGGGGCGGCGGGATTCGAACTCGCGACCCTCTGCTCCCAAAGCAGATGCGCTACCAGGCTGCGCTACGCCCCGACGGAACTACTTGTTCAACCACCACGAAAAGCCGAAATCCAGCCTCTCGCGGCGATGGCGCTGAATTGTACCCTAGCCCGACGGCATGCCATGAAGCACCGCACTTCTGCACGCTATCCCGCCCAACTTCACGCATTCGATCACCCCCAATCGAACCGCTTTCATACCTCGGTCGGGCAACCTGTTCCATCCCCGTGTTGCACTTCGACGCTCCCGCGCGACACACTCGGCCCGGCGCCCGCATTGTTGAATACAATGGCGGGCTACACCGACCAAGCAGGCAACACGCAAGAACATGGGATTCGAACAACTGGCTGCGCTCCGAGACCTGTTGGCCAAGCAGAAGGCTGACGAGCGGCAGGAACAGGCCAAGCAGCAGCCGCGCCAGCCCAAGGGCGGCGGCAAGCCTGGCGACAAGCACGGGGCCAAGCCAAATCAAGCCAAGGCAGGTGGCAAGCCCGCCGGCGAGGGCGCCAACGCCGGGCGACCGAATCGCGGCAACCAGAATCGCCAGGGCGAAGGTCGCCCGGGCGAAGGACGTCACGGCAAGCCGGGCGAAGGACGCGGTCCGCGTCCGCAGGGCGAGGCTCGCGGCGGCGGTCGTCCGGGCCAACAGCGCCGCGCCGAGAAGCCGCAAGAGCCGCCGCGCGATCCGTTGCTGGTGGCCATCGGCCGGCTGCAGAAGCATTTCCCGAAGGCATTCCCCAAGCGTCCCGATCCGCGTGTGCCGCTGAAGCTGGGCATCATCGAGGATCTGTACGCGCATGCGGGCAAGCTGCATCTGAGCGAAGACGAGATCAAGCAGGCCGTGGCCACCTGGTGCTCGGCGCAGCGCTACTGGGCTTGCCTGGTGAAGGACGCGCCGCGGCTGGACCTGAATGGCGAGCCTGCCGGTACCGTAACGCCTGCAGAGGCCGCTCACGCCAGCTTCCTGGCGCGCAAGCAGCGCAAGGAGAAGCAGCAGGCCGAGAAGGCGGAGAAGGCCGCGGCGCAAGCGGCGGCGGCTGGTGGGGCAGGTGCGGCCGGCGCCACGGCGACGGATGCAGCCCAGGGCCAGGATGGATCAGCTGTGCAGGCTGCCGATACTAGCGAGCATGCTGGTGCGGACGGCTCGGCAAAGGATGCCGACACCCCCGCGACGCAGACCGACGCAGCCGCCGCTCAGAAAGCTACAGGCGCGGCCGAAGGCCAGGCGCCGTGGGACGAATCGGCCCAGACCGGCGTGGACGCCGAGCAGCAGTCGGCCGATGCCGACAAGCCGGATGCCGAAGCCGAACAGAACAAGCCGGAGACCGAGGCAGCTTCGGTGACTTCGGACGCGTCCACTTCGGAACAAACGGCAGACGACGCCGAGCAACGCTCCCGGTCCTGATCGCGGCCAGGGCGGCCAATGCCGACCCTGGATCGCCTTCGAACTGCCTGCCCGCATAAACGATCGGCCCCTTGCGCATCACGATGCGCAAGGGGCCGAAGCTTTCTCGTTCCGGCGCGGCGCCCCGCCCTGCTCCTTGAATCGGAAAGCAGAGCCTGGCGCCTACGCCCTACAGGTTCAATGCGCCAGCCGATAAGGCCGACGCCGCGCCCCGTGGAACACCGGCTGCAACTGCAACTGCGCCGCCGCCCGCCGGGCGCGAGCCCCGGACAGCGACTGCACCAGATGCGGCGGACGCGACGCATGCCGGGCCTGGCGCAAGGAATACGCATGCTCGGCGGCCACTGGCTGCAGTTGGTAATCGCTCATGTCGGCATCGATGCGGGCCAGATGAAACAGCAGCGCCACACAGGTGAGCAGGCCTGCGCCGACCAGCAGCCAACCCGGGCTACCCATCGACGGCACGACCAGCAGTGGTCCGACCACGCCGGTAAGAGGCGCCACGAGGGCAAACGTCATGAGGGCTCGACGGCGTGCCTGGAACAGTTCATTCCAGGCGGCGCGACCTGCCTGGTCGGCTGCCGGGTTGCGAGAACGGTCGAACATCGTTGCAGTCATCATCAGCTCCTCCTGCCGATTGATATTGCGCACTGATACCTACGTTCTGCCGGCGGGGGTGTGCCGCCGGGGTTTGTCTCTTTGCTTTGAATGATTTTTGGTTGATATAACAAATACTCCTTTCCCGTAGCAGGCGCAAGTTTTGGCGCACAGGGAGTTATCCCTATGGCGTAATGCGGCCCGCCAGAGGACGGAGAATTTTGCCCCTGGAAGGTCAGGGTTTGGCCAGCCAGTCCCGGTCCACTGACCAGGCGGCCACGCCGCCGAACAGTTCGGATCGTTCTTCGAAGGGCTGCTCGGCAACGAAGCGCACCCGGCAGTCGGCCGCGCCGGGATGCGCGCAGTTCAGCAGATACTGTTCCCCGCCCGCCAGGGTCGGCACTTTGAACATGAGATCGGTGCCGGCCTCGAGCCATGCATGCCCCAGTGCCCGCGTGGCCGGCAGGTCGGTGCGCCAGTTGCGCGGCGGCGTGCATACGTGCACGCGCGCGGCTTCAGGCACCTGCACTTCCAGCAGGCGATAAGCGCGGGGCAACTGGCGCGGGTGTCCGGCCTCGACCAGCGCCAGGCGGGCGCAGATCGCGGCCAAGGGCGTGGAATCGAGCAGCACCACGTGGGCGCCGGCGGGCAGCCATCGCCCGCCCGGGTAGAATCCGCCGCTCAAGAGGCCGCTATTGCTTAGACGCCACAGCTGCATCACGGACCATTCCCTTCTTCGATATTCAGCAACCAGCGCTCGATGTGGCCGGCATGACGCGCCGAGCCGATGAGCCGGACGGGCACGACGCCATACAGCTGCGCCTTGGGCGTGGACAGCCATTGGCGAGCCAGCTCGTCGTCGCCGAACACCAGTTCGGCCAGCCACACCAGGCGCAGCAGGCGGTATAGCGCCACGGCCTCGGTGGGACGCAGCGCCGCCGCGTCGTGGGGTTCGTGCAGAGCATTGATGGTGGGCACCAGCTCCAGCCACTCGGGATGCCGCGGAATCGCTTCGCGCAGCACGGGAAAAAGCTTGATGCCCAGCGTGGCGCTGCGTGTGGCGCGGCTATGCCCCACCACTTTGCGCAGACGTGCATTCAGCACGTCGCGCACGTTGCGATAAGACAGGCGTACCGGAGCGCTCGCCTTACTTGGCGGCGTCGACGGCACTCTGGAGCGCCTTGCCGTCGATACTGACAGTTCCCGCATTGAGGAGTCCCTCGAGATAGGCTCGCGCGGCATCTTGCTGGCGTTGCGCGCGCATGGTGTCGCGCAGTTGCACTTGCATCTCGGTCAGCGGTACCTGGCGCGATTCGCGCACGTCGACCAGCTTGACGATATGCAAACCGCTGGGCAGCTGCACGACATCGCTGACTTCGCCCTTCTTCAGCCGCTGGACCGTACCGCGCAACTCCGGCACCACCTGCTGCAGGGGGATGAAGCCCGTGTCTCCGCCGCGAGCGGCGCTTTCCTTGTCTTGCGAACTTTCCTTCACCAGCTGCGCGAAGTCGGCTTGCGGCGCGCGGGCGCGCTTGAGCAGTTCGGCGGCCTTCTTGCGTGCGGCGGCGACGGCCTCGGCATCGTTGTACGGCGCGGCCAGGAAGATCTGGCTGAGGCGGTACGACGCGGGCTGCACGAAACGGTCTTTGTTCTGTTCGTAGGCCTGTTGCAGTTCGGCTTCGGACGGATAGGTGTCCGGCGGCATGCTGACCGAATCCAGATACGAACGCAGCACGATCTGCTCTTCGGCGGCCTTGATGGCGCGCTGTATCTCGAGCTTGTCGGTCCATGCCTGGTTGCGTGCCTGCGCGATGAGCGCCTTTTCCGCGAGGCGGCTGCGGGCGATCTGCTCGAGCGCGGCGCGGTTGGCGGCCAGTTGCTGGCGCTGCGCCGGCGGCAGCGAGCTGAGCACCTGCTGCATGTCTTCGGCGCTGACCGTCAGGTTGCCCATGGTGACCACCGCGGGCGAGTTGCTGGCGGGCTGGGCAGCTGCGGGCTTGCTGGCGGGTTGAGCGGCAGCGGCCTTGGTGTCGGCGGGCTTCTGCGTCTGCTCGGCATTGCCCTTGTCGCCGCAGCCGCACAGCACCAGCGCCAAACCGAATGCACTCATCCAGCGCATCCGCAGCGCCGCCTTGTCCTGGTTCTTCATCACAGTCATTCCATTCGATACGGGCCGCGAGGCCGGGGGAGAATGCTACCCGGTTCGCGGCCGGGACATCACGCCTTGGTCTTGCCCTTGCCGGCCTCGGCCTCGGCCGTTTCGGCGGCGACGGCAGCCTCGACAGCGGCGGGCTCATCGCCGTGGCCATCTTGGGCAGCCTGCGCTTCGGTGGCGTACTGGCGCAGGAACAGCAGGAACTCCTGCAGCAGGCGGTCCCACAGTTCGGTGGTGGCTCGCAGGTGGTTCTCGGACACGCCGCCGGCGGCGATCACGTCCATCTCGAGGACCAGGAAGGTGCCTTGCTGGGCCATGCGCGCGAAGCGCTTGCCGATGTTCCAGGCCTCGACCAGGCCCTGGGGCAGCTCACCCTGCACGCGCAGCGCGCAGCTGAGCGTGTAGTCGACGAACTCGCCTTCGGTGCGCGCGGGATTGCCGAAGCGGACGGCGAAGCCGATGCCTTGCGTGGCGCTCAGCAGTTGCACCATGCCGTTCTGCTCGGTGCTGGTAACCCGATACCCCATGCTCTGGAGGATTTCTTGCAGCTTGGCTGCGCTGAGGGATTGGATCAGGGTGGTATCCGTCATTTGAAAGTCTCGTGCGTGTGGAAACGTCCCGGCGGCGGATATGCCGCCGGGGTACTGCGGGTCAGACCGCCGCGATCATTGCTGGACCGGCTTGCCTTCGGGTTGCTGCTGTTGCTGCTGTTGCTGCTGTTGCGCCATGCGCGGGTCGTACTTGCCGTCGTACAGCTTGTCGCCGTAGGCCTGGGCCTGCTCGTCGAACTGCACGCGGGCTTCGCGCGCCAGCGGCTGGCGGATCTTCAGCAGGTCGCCGGTGCTGAACGATTCGTACGCGGCAAGGATTTCCTTGCCCGCCGCGTACATCTGGTCGTTCTTCTGCTCGCACAGCTTCAGCTGCGAATCGCGCTCGGTAAGCGCGACCTGCAGCTTGCGGCCCTCGGCGTCCTTGGCGCGGGCGATGCCCAGCAGCTCGTCGTACGCGGCCTTGAACTTGCCGAGCTGCTCGTTGCTGGCGGCCGCCTGGGCGCGTGCGGCGTCGCGCACCGCTTCCTGCTGCTGCGCCATCTGTTCGGCCTGGCCTTGCGCCTTGCCGAGCTGCGCGCGCAACTGCTCCAGTTCTTTCTGGGCAGCGTCGCGCTGGGTCTCGGCGGTGGTCTTGGCGGCGTTCAGCTGGGCCTGCTGGCTTTGCAGCTGCTGCAGCTGTTGCGTGGCGCTGCGCAGTTGCGTGCGCAGGCGTTCTTCCATGGTCTGGGCCTGGACGGGCGACACCGCCATCATGGCGGCCATCGCCGCGGCGGTGGCCTTCAGCGCCCAGGCGACCTGCCGCAGCGCCGGGGACATCGGCGCCTTGGCGGCGCGCGGGGCGCGCGCGAGTTGAGATGAGTGGCTGTTCATGATGGGATCAGAACTTTGCGTTGACTTCGAGCTGCAGGACGTCGATGGCCAGCGGGGGACCATAGATCTCCTTCGCGCTGGTCCAGCGCAGCAGGCCGTAGACGTTCTTCTCGAACGCGTAGCCGCCGCCCAGGAAGTAGCCGCGGGCGTTGGTGCCGCCGAGGTGGAACGTGGAATCGTTGAAGCCGTCGGGCAGCGCATCCGGCTGGATGTACTTGTAGCCGGCGAAGGCGAGCCAGTCGCCCTTGCGCGCCAGATCCAGGCCGCTGCCGATGGTGGCCTGCATCATCCAGGCGTTGCCGCCGCTTTCGATGTCGTCCAGGTTCTCGCGCGAGTTGACGATGTTGGCCGCGCCGCCGGCACGACGGATCATCTTGTCCTTGTCGTAGGCCAGGTTGCGGACGTAGTCGCCGTCCAGGCGCAGGGCCAGGTTCTCGAACAGGCGGGTATCCCAGCGCAGGTTCAGGTTCAGCAGGTTGAACTTGGAAGCCAGGCCCACGTACTGGTATTCGTTCCACTCGGACTGGTCGGCCGAGGTCTGGACCACGTCACGCAGCAGGAACAGCGTGTTGCCCTTCTGCATGAAGGCAGGACGCGACCAGTCGGTGCTGCAGACCGTCAGCAGCGAATCGCAGGGCGCCGAACGCTGGCCCTCGTAGTTCTGGAACTGGTAGTAGGCCACCGCGCCGCGCAGCTTGTTGTCGGTGTTGATCTTCCACTCCGCGCCGGCCTGCGCGCCCAGCAGCCATTTGTTCTCGCTCTTGCCTTCGGAGAAGGTGTCGCTGCTGAAGGGGTTGTTGGCGTACTCGAGGGCGTAGGCGCCCAGCGTGCCGAACAGCGTGACCGGACGGCCCTGCAGCGGATGCTTGAAGATCGCCGAGATGCCGTCGAAGTTCAGGTCGCCCGAGTAGAGCATGTCGGTGGACACGAACGGATTGGCCGCGCGGCCGGCCGTGATGGTCGACCAGGTGTAGGGGCTGTAGCTGAGGTAGGCCTGGTCGAGCCAGATGTCCTTCTTGCTCATGCCGCCGCCCAGCGTGTCGGTGGTCGACACGGGGCTGTCGTCGCTGCCGGTGGCCAGGCGGATGCCGGCGAGCCACTGGTCGGCCAGCTGCGCCTTGACGCCCAGGCGGCCGCGGATGCGCAGCAGGTTGCGGCGATCCTGGCGGGTGTTCATGTACGGGAACTCGAGGCCGTACGGTTCGCCGCCGATGAAGGTCGGGATCGGGCCATTGCGGTTCCAGGCGGCGAAGTTGATGATTTCATCGCTGTTGCCGCTGTCGAAGAAACGCGACTCGGTGCGGAAGCGCACGTCGCCTTCGATGGTGATGCGCGAGGCCCAGTCGGGGAACGTGTTGGGCGCGGCCCAGTTCTCGGCCTTGGCCTGCGCCATGACTTCGGTCTTGACCTCGTCGCGGATCTGGTCGCGGACGGTGGCCGGAATGTACGGGACGCGCACGTCGCCCGGCTGGGCGATGGCGGCGCCCGCCGCGCCGGCGACCGGGGCCGCCGCGGCAGCGCCGGCGGCCGCGCCGCGCGCCTGACTTGCTTCGGCTTCGGCCTGGCGCACCAGCGCATCGGCCTGTTCTTTCTTCAGCACGCCCTGCTGGACCAGCAGGCGGATCAGGTTGATGGTGGCGTTCTCGGAGGGCGCGGCGGTCTGGGCCGCAACCTGTCCTGCCGAGAGCGCCAGGGCGACGGCCAGGGCAGTGGCCAGTCGGTTGGGTTGCAATTTCATCTTGATCAAACTCCGGTAAGGAAATCGAAGGTGCGTCGCGCCTAGGAGGGACGCCGGCTGCTGATGGACGCCCGCAGGGGCATGGGAGTGGACGCGGGCGGGCGCTCGTCCACGCGCCCGACGGCGCGCAGCGTGGCGACCAGCTTCTCGTCGATCTCGGCGTCGCCACTGGACTTGGCGACTTCGACGCGGGTGAGCTGGCCTGACGCATCGAGCCAGATGTTCATCACCACGCCGCGGTACACCAGGTTGCGGGTGCGTTCGTCCTCGCGCAGGATCTTCTGCAGCATGTAGGACATGTACTGTCCGTAAGTGGCGTTGCCGAAGCCGCCGCCACCACCGGAACCCGACATGCCGCGTCCCGAGCCGGCGCTGATGTTGAATGCATCGCTGCCGGCCTGGGCATCGGTGTTCATCTCCATCGCGTTGGCCAGGTCGTTGGCGGGCTTCGGAGGCGCCTCGTCCGGCTTGGGCTGCTCGACCGGCTTGGTCTCCGGTTCGGGCTCGGGCTCGGCCACCTCTTCGGGCGGAGGCGGTTCCTCCGGCGGCTTCTCCGGCGGCGGAGGAGGCGGCGGCGGAGGAGGCAGCGGAATGATCGCGGCCATCTTCGGCGCTTCACGCTTGACGCCCGCCATGTCATTGGCCCAGAGGTAGATGGCATAGCCCAGCCCGACCACCAGCACGGCCGCCACGACCGGCCAGACTATGCGTCCGACCGATCGCTGCCGTTTGGTCTGGCCCTGGTCCAGCAGCGCCGACAGGCGCGAGGACTCGTCCTCGCGGCGATCGGGGGATTCAGGAGTATTCGACGACATCGCGGGATCGCCCTTCTACTTCAAGTCGGCTTGCCGGTCACGAGACCGACCTGCGGCAGTTCCAGGCGGCGCAGCAGATCCAGCACCTCCATCACCTTCTGGTACTGCACGACGGCGTCGCCGCGCACGATGACCGGAAAGTCGGGATTGAGGGCCTTCTCGGTGCGCAGCCGGTCTTCCAACTCGGGCAGCGTGACCGGATAGGCGTCGAGGAACACCTGGCCGGCCTCGTTGATCGAGATGGCTTTGGTCTTGGGTTGCGACAACGAGACGGTGGAGCTCGCCTTGGGCAGGTTCACCTGGATGCCGGCGATCTGCGCCGTGGCGGTCAGGATGAACATGACCAGCACCACCATCAGCACGTCCACGAGGGGCGTGATGTTGATGCCGTCGACGGGCGCGCCGTCATCGTCGTCTTGCGCGGTTACGGAAGCCATCTGGCGTCTCCTTAGACGGCGGCCGGAGCCAGGTTGCCGCTACCGGTACGCGAGTCGGCGGCGCGGCCGCGCAGCACCGCGGCGGCGTGCTCGGCTTCGGCGCGCGAGCCTTCGCCGTGGACTTCGGCCAGGCGCGTGACGAACTCGTCGACGAATACGCGCATGTCGGCATTGATGTCCTTGTTGCGCGTGGTCAGGCGGTTGTAGCCAAACAGGGCCGGGATGGCGACGAACAGGCCCATGGCGGTGGCCAGCAGCGCGGCGGCCATACCCGGGGCGATGGCGTTGATGTTCACGTCACCGGCCATGGCGGTGCCCAGGAACACCACCATGATGCCCAGCACGGTGCCGAGCAGGCCGATGTACGGGCCGCCGGCGATGGCGTTGGACAGCGAGCCCAGGCGCTTGGACAGCTGCTGCGATTCCTTGGTGCGCACGGCGTCCATGGAGGCTCGGATGGCTTCGATGGTGGCGGCCGACACCGAGTTGGTATCGGCGCCCTGCGCGCGGCGCACGCGGATTTCGTTGATGGCCACCGAGTACAGGCGCCACAGCGGCGCGTTCTGCAGCTGCTCGTTCAGGCGGACGTCGTCAGCCAGCAGTTCCAGGCGGTTGCCGACCTTGGCGAACACGGTGCGGAAGTCGGCGTTGGCCTTCTCGACGCGCTTGGCGTTGCGGCTCTTGCTGATCATGATCACCCACGACTGGATCATCATGATGATCAGGACGCCGATAACGATCCAGGCGTCGATCGGCACGGCATTGAGCAGGAAGCCCAGTTCGCCGAAGCCCATGCCCGACTGTTCCTCGTCGGCGCCGTACTGCACCAGGCGCGACTCGCTGCCCTGGGCCGTGGCGTCGGCGTAGATAAGGGCGGCGGGACGGGCGATCTTGGACAGGCGGATTTCGTCGATGGCGCCGATGAAGGGCGCGTAGGTGACGGCGGGAGCCGGAGCGGCGGCGGCGGCAGCGGCGTCGCCGGTGGCGGCAGGCGCGGCGGCGGCAGCGGGTTGCGCGGGCACGTCACCGCCGATGGCGGCCGACGTGTTCAGCGCGGGCAGGCTCGCGGCCAGCGTGCCGGTGGCGCGGCCATTGACGTACAGCGTGATCTGGCCACCGTTGGCGGTGACGGCCACGTGCTGCCAGGCGGCGGGCGTCAGGGGCTGGCCGGGCTGCGTGCGCTGCCCGTTGACCTCGACGAAGGGCACGCCGTTGGACACGCCGACCAGCAGCGCGTTGCCGGCATCGCGGCGGGCGTAGATGAGCTGGTCGCCGGACGGCTGATCGGCACGGACCCAGGCGCTGAACGTAAAGGCGCTGCCAGCCGCGACGGTGAGCGAGGGGCTGGCGGGCAGCATCATCGGCGCGCCGCCGGCGAACTGGGCGGCGCGGCCCACCACGCCGTCGACCATGCCGCCAACGGGCGTCTGGGCGTGGTTGCTGAAGCCGGTGCTGTCGCGCGGGGGAGCTTCGGGCGCGCCATTGAAGTGGTAGACCAGCGTGTAGTTGGGGTCGAACGCGACCTGGCCATTGCTGGCGGCGGGCGCCTTCTCGTTGCCGTAGTACATCCAGATGTCGCGGCGCTGGGCGCCGGCAACGTCGGGCACGTCGACCCAGATCACGGCCATGCCCAGCAGCGGGTCGAAGCTTTCGATCTGGTAGTTCAGGACGGTCTGGTCATCGGAGGCGACGAAGCGCAGGTCCTGGCCATTGGCATTCACGCCGTCGAACGTGAAGTTGCCGGTGTGCAGGCGCACCAGCAGCGGCACGCGGCCGGCGGCCTCGTTGATGGCCGCGCCCTGTTGCGTGGTGTCGATGGAGATCTGCTTGCGGTATTGCCAGTCGGGCTGCCACCAGGCGTTGGCCACCGCCGGGATTGCGCTGACCATGAGAGCCAGCAGGTACATCATTAGGCGTTGCATGATTGTCTTACTCCGAAATCCGTCATCCGAATGGGGTTAAAAACTGGCGCGCAGGTTGAAGTTGATGCGAGGGTCGTGCTTCTCGGTATTGGCGCCATCCTTCAGCGGGTAGCCCCAATCGAGGCTGCCGGACAGCCAGTCGAGCACCTGCATGCGGGTACCGAGACCGACGCTGGCCAAGCGGAAGGAAGCTTCCTGCTCGGGCAGCGGGTCACGCAGGCGCAGCCACGCCCACTCGGCGAAGGTGTAGAGGCGCCATTCGTTCACGTGGGGGCCGAGATAGCGGGCCAGCGAGGGGGTACGAAACTCGAGGGAGGCGAGCAGGCCGTCGTCGGCGGTGCGCTCGGCGGCCAGGTAGCCGCGGATGCTGCTGGCGCCGCCGGCCGCGAACTGTTCGTTGGAAACCAGCGCGCCCGACGCGAACTGGAAGCCGCCGCGGCCGAAGATCTGCCAGTCTTGCGGGAAGTTCTGCGTGTGGGTCAGGTCGCCCTTGAGCAGGGCGAAACTGGGGCTGGCGCGATAGCGCTTGTAGTCGAACTCTTCGGCGCTGCTGCCGAGGTCGAAGAACGAGCGCGTGGCGCCGACGACGCTGAGGCCCACCGAACTTTGCGAAGCCTCGGTGTAGCGGTAGCCGTTGTAGCCGAGCGTGAACGGCACGTACTTCAGCGGCACCGTGTCGCCCTCGCCGCCAAAGACCAGCGACTCGTCGAAGTCCTTGTAGTCGAGGCCCACCGAGAACGAGTTGTACCAGCTGCCGACGGGGTCGAACGTGTACGTGGCGTTGACGCCGAACGAATGGCCCTTGCCCAGCACGTTGGTGCCGCCGATGGTGGCCACGTTGCTGTCCGACTTGTAGCCGGAGAATTGCAGGCTCCACTTGTCGGACAGCGGCAGGGTGTACGAAGCCGACCACACCTTGGCGTTGTCGGTTTCCTGCGGCGCCGTGAAGAACGTGAGCGAGAAGGCGTGCCCGCGCTGCCACAGGTTGTCGTAGCCGATGGTGGCCGTGGACCGCAGCGTCTTGGTGTCGGCGCTGTGGTCGTTGTTCAGGCCGACGCTGGCGTTCCAGGGATTCTTGTCCTCGACCTTCAGGTCGACGTCCATGGTGCCGGGGATCTTGCCTTCGCGCACGACGGGCAGCACCTGGCGGCTGGCCGAGCGGTTCAGCTCGGTAAGCTCGGCCTGGGCCTTGTTGAAGTCGGGCACCTGGCCTTCCTGCAGCGCGGGCACTTCGTCGCGGATGGCCAGCGGCGAGTAGTTCTTGGCGCCGACCACGCGCAGGCGGCCGATCTTGGTTTCGGCGACCTGCAGGATGACCACGCCATCGGAGACCTGCTGCTCGGGCAGGTCGACGTACACGGACTGGTAGCCCAGCTCGTGGTAGGCGGTTTGCAGGGCATCGCGGGCCGATTGGATGTCGGCCAGCGTGCGGTCGGGCCCCAGGTACGGGTACACCGCCTTCTCGATCGCCTTCGCGTCGAGGACGGTGTTGCCGCGCACGATGTACTCGTTGACGTTGACCTTGCGTGTGTCGGCCGGGGCGGCGGCCTGTTCCGCCGGGGCGCCTTGCGGGCTCTGCCCCGGCTGCGCCTGCTGCGCGCCTGCACCGGCCTGCAGCCCCAGCGCCAGGCACGCCGCTAGGGTCGCCCTGGCGCAGGCCGATGCGCCTGCTTTATCAAAATCCTGCATAGGGATGCACTCAGTCCTCAAATTAATCTGATGTCCTGCTCTACCCGTCGCGCCGTGTGTGGCGACCCTTGCGCAGCCAGGCCAGGCACTTCGCTGCGAAGGCGTCCGTTGTGGTGGCCTGGGCATTCAGCGTCGATCGGCGTCTGCTTGTTACTAGACGTTCGGGCGAGGCCGCCTGTGCGCGATGTAATAAAAATTTCACGAAGAAACTGACTCGTAACAGAAAGAAGCCGCCGTCCACCCGGAGCACCCTAGGGACGTTGCGTATTGGCGCCACCGACATCGACGCGCCACATGGAATTGCGTCGCGCGAAGGCGCGTACGCGCAAGAAAACGGGCGTTCGCAATAAACGCGAACGCCCGCATGCAAGAAAAAGAAACGAGTTGCCGCGGCAGGGCGCTGCCGGCTGCGGGCCGTCAACGCCGCAGGTTGCGCTGCTCCGTCTCGGTGAGACGGGCCAGTTGGGGCGGGGTCAGGTCCATCTGGCCCACCAGTTCCACCACGCCGTCCGGGTCGTAGGCCACGGGTTGCGCGGCGGTCCCGCGCGCGCCCGAGCGCTGCGGGTCCGTGGAGCGCGGCGCCGGCGCCGCCGGCTCGTTGCCGAAGCCCAGCACCTGCACCGAGATGATGGACGGCAGATTGCGGCGCGCCTCATTGCGCTGGCGCGTGGCCATGTCGGCCGCGGCGGTGGACGCCGCGGTGCTTGCTGAACTTGCCGCCGTCAGCGCGCCGGTGTTGATGCTGACCACCTCCGGCATGCCGGTGACCTCGCCCTGCACCTCGAGGTTGGCCGCGTTCAGGATCTGCAGCGCGGCGATGTTGAAGTTGCCCGCCACGCGCACGCCGGCGTCGCCGAAGTTGATGGTGCCTTCCGGCGCCACCAGGTCGACGTCGCCGTCGCCTACCGTGCCGATGCCGCTGCCGCTCATGTCCGAGCGCTCCAGGATCTCGGTGATGGCGTCCACGCCGGTGACCACGTCGGGCGCCGACGGCACGCGCAGTGTCTTGGCGCCGCGGCCCGCGTCGATGTCGCCCACCGACGACCAGATCACCATGTCGCTGCCCGGATCCGTCGCCTCGGGCACGAAGGTCAGGATGCGCGAGCGGTTCACCACGACGTCTTCGTGCGCAAAGATGTCGATGTGCCCCGAGCCCAGCGTAATGATGCCCGCGCCTGCGGTCACCGCCGTTCCCAGGCCGGCCACCTGCAGGCTGCCGCCCGGAGTCAGCACCTCGATGTCGCCACCCGCCATGGTGCGCAGCTTCAGCGAATCGGCCCACACGTCGCCGTTCCACGCCTCGCCGGGGAACAGCTTGGCGATGGCGTCGTAGCCGCGGTTGTAGCCGCCGTTGCGCGGCGTGCCATCGGCGCCCGGCTGGTTCTGGTCGCGGCCGGCGTCGCGCAGCTCCTGCATGTAGATGCGGCGCAGGAAGCGCTGCTGCGTCAGTTGCGGCAGGGCCAGGAACCGCTGCCAGGCGGCCAGGGGCTCTAGCCTGTCGCCGGTGACCTGCTCGACAAACGAAGTCAGCCCGCGCCGCGCGACACGGTCGCCGGTCTTGCGCGCTTCGACCAGGTCCGTCAGGTAGACGGGCAGCACGGTGCCGTCCTCGCCCGCGGCCTTCAGGTGCCCGGGCATCGACGCGACATTGGCAGGGTCGAGGTAGGCCGCCATGAAGGCCGCGTAGTCGGGCTCGCTGCCCTGCAGGCCTGCTATCACGGTGATCGCCGCGCTCTGTTCGGGCAGGGCCTTCAGGATGGTTTCGTCGCGGGAACGGTTGTTGGAATCGAACATGCGGTTGCCGCGCGTGGTGACGTTCAGGCTCTCGGCCGGGCTGCTCACGTTGTCGGTGGAGGCTCCCCCGTAGACGTCCCGGCCTGCCGTCACCAGCACGGCGCCCGTGCCTTCCACATCGATCTGCGAGCCGCCTGGGCCGAAACCCGCGATGATGTCGTTGCCGGCGTGCACGACCGACACGTCGGTGGCGTGGTTGTTGCGGAACGCATAAGCGATGCCGCGGATGTCGTTGCCCGCGCGCAGCCATGTCTGCTCCGCAGACACCAGGCTCGCCCGATGCGTGACCGTAGGCTCGAAGATATTGGGCGGCAGGCCGACGATGGAGCCCTCGTTCGCATAGATCCGGCTGGCCTCGTGGTCGCCGGCCAGCAGCAGCGCCTCGGGATTGACGAATGGCGTGCCATTTGACGGCTCGGCGTTCACGGTCCAGACCGGCAGGTCGGGCGCGGCTCCCGCCCGCAACGGCGTGGGATAGCCTTCCCAATTGCCGCGCGCCATGCGGATCAGGCCCAGGTGCACGTCCTGATCCGCCAGGATGCGCAGCTCGGTCTGCTCTCCGGGCAGCATCATCAACAGGCCCTTGTTCACGAACGAGCCGTTCATGGCCGTGATGCGGGTCAGCGCGGGATAGATGTTGCCTGCCTTGCCGGTGGGCAGGTATACGCCATCGGCGGGGTTGCCGTCCCGCGCGATGTGATTCGTCTGACCTACCAGCGTGACGTCGCCGCCCACCGAGGTCAGCGACAGGCTGGCCGCAGCGGTCTGGCCCAGCATGTACGAGCCGTAGTCGGCGGGGCTGCCCCAGTAGTCCGTGCCCAGCGGCAGCGTGGTCATCAGCGGATCGATCACGCTCTGCACGCGCAGGTCGCCCGATGCGCGCACATCCAGGCTGGCATCGCCCAGCGCCAGCACGGGCGCCACGTCATAGACAGTAAGGCCTCCGTATTGGTCGACGCTGCTGACACTGCGGCCATTGGCCAGCGTGCCGGCATCCACCGAGCCCGCACCGCGGCCTACGTAATACTGGCCGCCGCGGATGGCGCCCCCCGCACTCACGTTCAGCGCGCCTCCGTTGCGCAACTCGAGCAGCATGCGTTCGCCCGCGGTGCGGCCGCCGCGCACGCGGCCGTTGGTGGGCAGCGCCACCAGCAGGTCTATCAGGTCGCCGCCCGCATCGACGCGGACATTGCCGCCGCCCAGCGCGCCCACGCCCTGCTGGAAGTCGCCGTATTCGATCCACCAGCTGGCCTGCTCGCCGGTATGGTGGCCGCCCGGGGTCGTATAGGGGCCGAAGTAGCCATCGCTGTTGATGTTGCCGGTGCGGCGCAGCCAACGGCCGAAGATCTCGCCGGTACCCGGCCGCAGCGTGGTGGACACATCGCCCTGCGCGGCCAGGTCCAGGTTGCCGCCGTACACGCCGTACCCTGGCATCCTGCCGTCGTAGATGGTGCCCCCTATCGCCTGGATGGGCTTGGCCACGAAGTCGTCGAACACCGTCATGTCGCGGCGGCCGGCGGTGTAGATGACCGAATCGTTGTCGGCCAGCCTGACGTCACGGCCGGCGCGCACCGCGATGTCGCCGCTGCCGGTCCGGATGTGGCGCCCGGCGTCGGCCGAGCCGACCACCAGCGAGCCGCTGCCATTGGCCAGGCCGGCCAAAGGAGACAGCGCGACCGAAGAAGCCGAGGACAGGTCCGCGCCCGCCACCAGGCGCAGGTCCCACGACGCGGCGTCGACCAGTACGTCGTAGTCGATCTCGCGCGCGAAGCCGTCGCTGATGTTGCCGTTGACCACCAGGTTGCCCGCGGCGCGAAGCGTCAGGCCGCCCTCGCGCACGGCGGCGAAGTCCTGCCAGAGGTTCCAGTCGGACTCGACCGTCAGGTCGCCGTTGCTGCTGATCTCGATGCCCGGCATCACGGCGACGGCCGGATTGCCCAGGCGCGCGGCGATGGCCGGCGCGTTCGCGGCGAAGTCCAGCGCGTCCTGCACGGCCTGGCCTTTGACGGCCGCCACCGAAGTGACGTTCTCGTACTTGGTCACGCCCTCCAGCACGGCCGACCGCGCACCGACGATGGACGCATCCAGGCGCATCACGGCGACGTCGTCGTGCGCCGCGTTCTGCAAGGCGCGCAGGCGCACGCGCCCGCCGTCGCCGCCCGCCACGTCGAGCACGCCGCCGCGCAGGTCCAGCTCGCCGCCCATGGCCTCGAGCGTGATGCGTCCGCCGCCCAGCTCGCTGCTCGAGCCGGCCTTCAACCGCGCGGAGGGCAGCATCACCAGCCCGTTGCCGCCCGTGACGGCGATGAGGCCGCCGTACGGCGCGGTGGCATCGACGGCGCCGGCCAACGTCACCTGGCCGCGGTCGGCCACCAGCGAGAAGTCGGCCACGGTGGTGGCGCCGTCGATCACCAGGTCGCCGTTGCGGATGCGGAACTGGCGCGCGGCGAAGAAGCCGGCCCCGTTCAGTCGCTCGCTCAGTCCGGCGAAATCCGCCAGCGCGTCGATATCCAGCGAGAACGAGCCGCCCTGCCCGGCCGCGCCGGCCTGCGCGTCGATGCGACCGTCCAGCGACACCACGCCGCCGCCCGATGCAGCCACCGCCAGCGAGCCGGCGCTGCCGCCATCCGCATCGGCGGCCAGGTTCAGGTGCGCGCCCGAGGCCACTCGCACGTCGGCGCCCACCGCCGTCAGGCCGACGCGGCCGGCGTCGGCGTAGGCTTGCACGTCGTAGAAGGTCTTGGCAAAGCCGCTGACGTCGATCAGCGCACCGTCTGCCACAATCAGGTTGCCGCGAGTGGCGGTGAGGCTGACACTGCCGCCCAGCGCCATCGCACGGCCGGCGAACTCGACTGTGCCGCCGGTCAGCGCCAAGCTCGCGCCCAGGCTGTCCTGACCGTTGCCGACCGGCCGCGACGGGTTGCCCACCACGCGCAGCGCGCCGCCCGTAGTGAGCGATTGCGAAGCGCCGCGCAATCCGGTGAGCAAGGCGGTATCGAGCGTGACCGAGGATTGCGCCAGGTCGATGGACCCATTGCCCTCGCCCACGATCTGCTCGCGACCGCCCAGCACTACCGTGTGGAAGCCGCGTACGGCCTTGCTGCCGCCGCCCAGCACCAGTGTGTCGGCGTCCAACGTGAGCGATCCCGAACCGGGCACGCCGGACGCGGGAGCGTCCACGGCGCCGGTGTTGGTCAGCACGATGGTGCCGCCCCGCACGGTGATGGCGCCATCGCCATAGCCGGCCAGCGCGGCGGCGTCGAACGCCACCTTGCGCAGGCCCGCCGCGCCCAGGTCCACCGAGCCGTGGAAGTCGATGGTGGAATAGCTGCGCAGCGTCAGGGTTTGCGTGTTGGCCAGCTGGGCCAGCGTGGCGGCCTCGAGCACCAGTCCTTCGCTGCCGCCGCCGATGCCGATGCGGCCCGAGGCCACTGACAGGTCGAGGCCCGCCAATCGGGCCGACCCGGCCAACTGCGTGTCGCGCGTGGCGTCGATCAGCAGCGCGCGGCCGCCCGAGATCTCGGCGCCCGCGCCTACCGACACCAGGCCGCCGATCGTGGTGTCCACGCCGTCGCGCAGCACGCGCGTCACGTCGCCGTTGGACACGCGGATCAAGGCGCCCCAATCGCGACCGGGGGTCGTCAGGACGTCGTCGGCGGGGTTGCCATCGTCCCAGCCTTCCGGGTCGGTGTAGACCGGCGCCTGCTGCGGCGTCATGACGAGGTCGCCGGCCCCGGCGCTGGCCTCGCCCTGGGCGCGGATCACGCTGCCGGCATCGACGTTGACCAGGTCGGTGGCCGCCAGGATGATCTCGGGCCCGATCAGCGCGGAGTCGGCATCGTTGCGCACCACGATGTCGCTGGCGGTGAGATCCAGTCGCAGGCCCAGCAGGTCGCCGGTGCGCGTGCCGCCCACCAGCAGGCTACCCGCGCCGAAGCTCGACAGGCTGGCCGCGTCGATGACCAGATAGCCGTCGGCGCGCAGCGAGGCCCCGTCCTGGTTGCGCCCGACGATGGCGATCTTCTCGCCGGCAATGTCCACCAGGCCGCCGCGCCCGCCTTCGCCCGGCTGCGAGCGCAGCGCGCCGTCCAGCACCAGCGTGTCCGTGGCCTTGAACACCACTGCGCCACCGTCGCGCGGCAGGCGCGGCGTGACGACGTTCTTGCCGGTGACGCGGTACTGCGTCAGTTTGAATCCTTCCGACGAAAAGTAGTCGTTGGCCAGGGCCTCGTTGAATTCGCTGTATTGGCGTATGGCTGCGCCCGGCATCACCCGCCAGTACGATGGCAGCGCTTCCCGTGTGCCGGTCAGCGCGTTGCCCAGGCGGCCGGCCACCACGGCGGAACCGTCGTTCAGCACTACCGCGCGCCGGCCCGTCGTGGCGGGACCGGGCCCTGCCAGCGACACGGCGAAGGCGCCGGGCAGGGCCGCGTATTGGGCGGGCAGCAGCGTGTACCATCCCGCGGCCAGGCCCGGCGCGCCTTCCAGCCAGATCTGCTGGCCCAGGCTACCCTGCGTGCCGGACGGCGACATCGGCGCCCGATAGCCCGGCGCGATCGCATAGACGCCCGCGTCGGCCAGCACGTTGTGCGAGCCGCCGGGGCCGGGCACGAACTCATTCGCGTACAGGTCGCCGCCGCCGCGGATGTCGATCACCGAGCCGGCCTGCGACTCGACGACCGGCGCGTCCAGCAGGATGCGTTTCTCGGGCGGGGTATTCAGGTAGGCGGCGGCGGGATCCTGGGTTTGCCGCGACTTGGTGGGATCGATCCAGAATTCGCCGTTGCTGAGCCAACCATAGGGCAGGATCAGGCCGTCACCGGACACGGACACCACGCCGCCGCCGAGCAGCACGAGTTTTTCGCTGGCCTTCAGCACTATCTGACCGAAGGGCGCGCGCAGCGTGCCGCCCTGCTCGATCACCGGCGCCTCCAGCGTCAGCTGGCCCGCGGCCGACCAGGGCGCGGCCACCGGGTTGCCCTGCTCGACGACGATGGACTCCGCGGAGCGTATCGTCGCCTTCACGCCGGTGCCGGGATAGACCTGGCCGGCGCGCAGCAGGAGCGGACCATCCACGTCCAGCGCGGTGGGATCGAGCAGGCCATTGGTCTGCGCGGTGGCCGACAGGCGGATGTCGTCGGCCTGCAGCACGGTGCGCTCGAAGCCGCGCACGCTGACGACGTTGGTGATTTCCACGGTGCCCGCCTGCAGCGCAAGCCGGCCCTGCCGGGACGTCGCCGCCGCGGCGGGGCCGCGATCGCCGGTCAGGCTGATGTACGGAGCGATGAGCGTGGAGTCGCGAGTGCCCGCATTGGCCAGCAGTCCGGCCAGGTTGATGGAGCGCCCCGCCGACGCCCGCACGCCGTCGAGGTGGATGCCGGCAGCGGAGCTCAGGCTCAGGTCGGCGAAGCCTCCGTCCGCGAAAGCCGAGGGGCGCACCATCAGGATCGAACCTCTCGGCGGCGAGGCCAGGTTGTCGCGCAGGAAGTCGCTGCCGAAGACGTAGTCGCGGAAGGCGTCGAGGGCGCTGGCCGACAGGCCGAAGCTGGCAGGGTCCAGCGGACCGCTGGGCAACGGCGGAGGGGGCGCGTCATCGGACACCACCAGCGCGGACGAGGGAGGCACGCGCAGCAAATCCACCAGTTCCCGCGTCAGGATCATCGGCGGCAGGTCGGTGTAGCCCCAGCTGGCCAGGATGACGCTGAGGTCGAACCCGATGGCGTTGTCCGGATTGGATTCGCAGGTGTACGGAGCGAAGTAGCAGGTGGGATCGAGCTGCGTCAGGATCGAATCCAGCACCGGACCGGGCGAGTCGCCGGCCGGCGGCGCGCTGTGTTCGAAGCGCAGACGTCCGGCCTCGGCGCCGGGGCCGCCGGGCCGGCCCACCAGGCTGCCCTCGATCATGCCGACGCCCTCGATGGAAATCGAGCCCGCATCGCTGGACACCTGCACGGGCTCGGGCCGGCCCTTGCCGAAGGCGGGGGGCGCGATCTCGATGACGCCGGCAGCGCCAGACACGTCCACCAGCGATCCACGCTCCAGCTGCATCGAGGTGCTGTCCAGCGCAATCGATCCGCCCGGCAGTACGCGGCCCGTCCGATATCCGCGACTTCCCACATACAGCACCGGAACCCCGCGCGCCAGCAGCGCGCCGCCCGGAGCCACGCGCAGCGCGCCCTGCGCGGTGATGTCGATGCTGCCGGCGGGGGCCTCGACCGTGCCGAGGACGGTGATGCTGCCGCCGGCTCCGCCCGCCAGGCCAATCCGTCCGCCGACATCCGTGAGGATGGCCGCCCCCGCGCCGATGGACAGGTTGCCATGCGCGCTCAATTCCAGCGCGGCCTGGCCGCGATCGCCGCGCAGTTCGACAGGCAGCGCGCGCAGCGCCCCCAGTTGCAGGATGTCCGAACCGGTCGGCAGGTCGAGATAGGCGCCGTCGGAGAGGTCGATGGTGCGCGGCAACTGCGCCACCTGCACGCCGTCAGGCACGACGATGTCGCCCAGCGCTGTCACGGCGACGCGGCGAAAGCCACGATCGGCGTACAGAGTGTCCGGCATGTGGAGCACACCGGGTTGTGCCGGCGCCACGCCGCCGATCTGCACGTCGCTGCCGGCCTCGAGCCGCAGCGTGCCGCCCGAACCGGCTGCATAGGCGCGAAAATCCAGGTCCTCCAGCGCAACGCCCTGGCCCGCCGGCATGGAGATCGAACCGGCATCGCCGGCACGCGCAACGCGCCTGCCGCCCTGCTGCACCACCCAGCCGCCGCCGGAGACGTCCAGCACCACGCCCGGCGCGGCCACAAGGTGCCCGGCCGACAGGTCGATGGAGCCGCCATGGATGGCCGGGGCCATGCCGGGCCACGTAGGGCCGGGCCCGTTGACCCACTGCCCGCTGACGTCGATGACTGCGCCCGCGCCCAGCGTCAGGGAATTCAGGCCCGCGCCTGCGGTGCCGATCGAGATGCGCCCGCCCGGCACCCGGATGGCGCCGTCCACATGGAAGGTCCGCCCGCTGGTGACGGGCGCGTTGGACTGCACCGTGAAGGAAGAGCGCGGCGCCAGTTCCAGCACCGTGCCCTGCTCGAGCGTGAAGCCGTGCGTGGCGTACAGCTCGATCGAGCCGAAGTCCGCCTGTCCGAGCGTGGCGGCGTTCAGCCAGCTGGTCTTGGACGCGGCCACGCCGACGGGATCCGGATGGTAGAACCCGGCGCCGACCGGTGTGTCGGCCTTGAAGTCGGTGGGCAGCACCGTCGGTGTGCGGCTGATGCGCAGATCGGCCATCGACCAGATGCGGTCGGGGTCGCTGCCGCCGCCCACTACCAGCTCGCCGCCGCGCGGGGCGTTGTCGCCGTCCTGGCGGTCGCCCGGCGTCGTGCCGGCCCAGAAGTCGCCCTCGAGAACCAGCGCCTCGCCGCCATAGACGGCGATGGCGCCGGCCGTGCGTCCCTCGACGTAACCCTTCTCGGCACGACCGCCGGCCATCAGAGGGTTCTTCCATTCGCGGTCTACGCCCCAGCGCGGGCTGCTTTGCTTGTACACGCCTGCCAGGCCCAGGTACGCGATGTCGGGCATGGCCCGATCCATCGCATAGACGCGCCCATTGGCCCCTTGCAGCCACGTCACGCGGTTGATGCCGTCGCCATAGCGCACCGTGCCGCCCGAGATGTCCAGCAGCGAGCCCTGGCGCGTGATGACCGAGCCGCCGGCCTTCAGCACGATCTGGCCGCCCGCGGTGGACAATTCCTGCAGGTCGGTCTTGCCCACCCCGATCCAGCCGGTCGCGTCGGCCAGCGGCGTGCCGGCCCACGCGCCCGGGACATAGGCGCCGCCCTCCTGCACCCATTGCACGCCGGCCATCGGACCGCCATCGAACGAGCCGCTGGCGCGGCGGTCGACCGTGACCTTCTGCCCGCGCAGCCAGCTGTCGCGCTGCAGCGGCGAATCGCGCAGCTCGTTGATGCGCAGCTCGACGTCGACGAAGTTGCGCGCCATCGGCACCAGCACGTCGCGCAGGCCCGCGACGCTGAGGAACGCGTCGCTGTCGAGGTACACGCGGCTGCCGTCGCGGTCGCCTTTTTCCCCGCTGAACGGTTCTTCGGCCGAGCCGTCCACGGGACGGCCCGGATTGGATATGGGAACGCGGTTGGCCACCAGGCTGATCTGGCCGGAAGGCGCGACGACGTTGGCACGGCTTTGCACGTCGATCAGGTTGCCACGCAGATCGATGCTGCCGGTCTTGTAGCGCGTGGCCAGCGCGGACTGCTCGATCTCGCCGGTATCGGTGGGGTCCGGCGTGATCAGCGTGACGCTGCCCGGCGTCAGCGTCAGCGTGCCGGCGGACCAGTTGGCCATCTGCGAAAACTCCAGCGACGAACTGTGGGAGAGCATGCCCTGCCCCCAGGCACGCAGGCGTATGGAGCCCTCGCGGTTGTTCAGCGCCGAGGTCGCGGTCAGCACGCCGTCCTGCAACACCTCGCGCGCCTGCAGCGTGATGTCGCCGCGCTGCGAATCGACCAAGCCGGTGTTGCTGACCTGATAGCCCACCTCTTTCGCGCGTGCCTCCATCTGCGGCTGGATCACGTCGCGCAGATGGATGCCGAAAGGTCCCCAGATGGTGCCGAGTCCCAGCGCGCCGGTCAGGTCGCTGTAGTTGAACAGCCGCGACGCCGGCGCGGAGACCGCGACGTCGAGCCCGCGCACGCCGCTCAGGTCGGAAGTCAGCCAGACCTGCTCGCCGGCGGCCATGATGACCTGGCCATCGACGGCCTGCAGCCGGCCGCTGTTGCGCACCTTGGTGCCGAACAGCATCAGCTTGCCGCCGTCGCCGACCTTCAGTTGCGCGCCCGCATCCACCTGCACCTCGCCCGGTACGTACGAGGGCACATATTCCTGGCCGAAATCGCCGCCGCTGGCGTGCTCGCCGAATTGCGGCAGGCCGTAGTCGTTGCCGCCGATGACGCCGATCCTGCGCGGGTTGTTGATGCCCAGATCGAACTGCTCGTCGCTCAACGCCAGCGTCGAGGCGACCAGCGCACGCGTGTCGACCTGGCTTGAGCCATGGAAGATCACGCCGTTGCGGTTGACCAGGTACACCGAGCCCTCGGCCTGGATCTGGCCGGCGATGCGGCTGGGCCGGCCGCTGGGGTCGTTGATGCGGTTCAGCGCCACCCAGCCGTTCTTGCCGTCCACGGTGCCGGCGCTCTGGTCGAAGCGCACGGTGGTGTTCTTGCCGACGTTGAAGGTCTCCCAGTTCAGGATGGCCTTCTCGCCGGTCTGCGTGACCAGCACCTCGGTGCGGCCGCCGTTGTTGCGCTGGACCGGTTTGGCGGCATCGCGCCATCCCAGCGTGGCGGGATTGACGTCCACCCTCAGGCCGCCCTCGGCCAGGCCGTCGGGAATGTCGGACGGCGCATCGATCGCGCGCTGCCGCGCGGCCTGCTGCATGGCCTGCTGCGCGGCGATCGACGAGGCCGTGCGATTCAGCTTGTCCAGCGAGCGCTGCAGGTTCTGCCGCGTCTGCGCCTGCTGGCGCTGCGCGGGATTGTTGGGCTGATACCCCGGCATGGCGCGGTTGCGCGCGGTCTGGGACTGCACCTGGCCGGAGGCGGCGAACCACGCGCCCGTCCGCGGCGCCGCCTGCGCCGGAGCCTGAGCAGCCAGCGCCAGCAATGCGGACAGGGCAGCCGCCACCGGCGTCAGCCGATGCCGCTGCGCAGCGCCGCGCCCGCCCTTGCCCAGCTCCGTGTTTCCGACCCGCTTGTCGTTCAGCATGATGCCCATATCTCCACTGCCGGGCGCCGCCGCATGCCGGCGCCCGGGTCCATCGATTCCGCGCCGGACGGACGATCCGCCGGCTCCCAGAACCTAGACCGATGGGCTCGAACCGATCGGCAAACTTTTTTCGTGAAGATTAGGTGACAAGCCGCATTCGGCAGCGCGGGCCAACGCAGGCGCCCCAGGACGCGCCGGCGCACCGCGTCGGCACATCCGGGCGACTCATGATCAGGCCAGCAGCAGCACGCCGCCCGGCAGGCTGCGCGCCTGCAGGCCCAGCGATTCGCGGATCTGCGCGACGGCCACGTCCAACGCGTCGATACGGAAGCGCCCCGTGACGGGACGCTGGGCCAGTGCCGAATCGAGCAGCACGATACGACCCGACCGGTAGCGGTTGAGTTCATCGATGACCTCGCCCAGCGGCGTGTCGACGAAACGCACGAAGCCTTCGCGCCAGGCCGATGCGACGGCCGGATCGAAGGACTGCTCGCGGCCCGCGCCGCTGGCGTCGTACGTCAGCTGCTGCTGCGCCTGCAGCACGGTTTGGCCCGCGGCGTGCTCGACCCGCACCTGCCCGGACAGGCAGCGCACGCACACGCCGCCCGCCACCATGCGGACCTCGAAGCTGCCGTTCTGCGCGATGGAGCGGCCGGCGCCCGCCACGACGGCGAAGCCGCGCGAGACGCGGCCCAGGTCGATGGCGGCCTCGCCTGCAATCAGTTCGATGCCGCCGGCCAGTCCGGGTTCGGGCGCGCGCAGCGCCACGCTGGTGCGCGTGTTCAGCTCGACCGACACGGCGTCATCCAGCGCCACGCGGCGGCGCTCCCCTGCCCCGGTGCGATAGTCGGCGGACCATTCGGCGGCGGAGGGCCACAGCTGCAGCGGCGGATGCACCGCCGCCACGGCGGCGCCCGCGGCCGCGGCGCCGAGCGCGCCGCCCACGAACCAGCGGCGGCCCGGGCTCGGCACGGCGGCGCGCGCGTGCGCGGACCGCTCGGCCGGCAGGCGGGCGGAAGCCAGCTCGGCGGCCTCGCCCAGCTGCGTCCAGCGGCGCCGCGCCTCGGCGAATGCCCGCGCGTGCGCGGGATCGGCCAGGCACCAGCGCTTGAGCGCGGCACCGTCGGCATGCGTCATCTGCCCGGCCGCGACGCGTCGCATCCAGGCATGGGCATCGCGTTCGATGGCATCGAGCGCGCGGGAATCAGAAGTGCGGAAGGCCTGTCTCATGTCAGGTCCCTTCCCGCGGCAGGCGGCTCATGCAGTATTCGTGGGCGCGCTTCAGCTCCAGCCCGACCAGCCGCGCGGAAATGCCGAAGCGGCTGGCGACCTCGCCATGCGACAGGTTCTCCACCCGGATGGCCAGGAAAATGGCGCGCCGCCGCGGCGGCAGCGTGCCGATGATGTCGGCCAGCGCATCGATGTCGCTGCGCGCGGCCGCCACCTCGGCGGGGCCGGGCGCGGGATCCGGCAGGTCGGCAAGCAGCGCGTCCAGCTCGTCGGCGTCCATGTAGCGCTTGTCGCGCTGCAACCGGTCCAGCGCCAGGTTGGTCGCCATGCGCAGCAGATAGGCCGAGGGATTCTGCACGGGCCCATTCTGTTCGTTGCGCTGTTCCAGGTGCACCCAGGTGTCGTGCAGCGCATCGTTGGCCAGGTCGGCCGAACCCAGCCGCCAGGTCAGGCGGCGCTTGAAGTCGTCGTAGCGCGCGGCAAGCAGATCGCGCAGTGCGAACAGGCCTGATGCGCTCATCGGACACCGGCCCCCGCTGCCGCCTGGTACTGCGCGTTGCCGCTCATCGTACGTTCCCTCGCCCGCCTGCCGGTTCGTCGTTGTTCGAAGATTCACTGCGCCCTTGCGGGCATGCGCCGCCTTCGCGGGGCTGCACCAGCAGCACGAAGGGGCGGTCCGGACTGGCAGGTCCGCGCCCCACCTGCACCCGGGAAAGCGCGCGCAGGATTGCCGCGTCGCGCGCGGCATCGCCGGTCGTATCGAGCAGCCGCGCCTGGCGCACCGCCCCGGCCGGATCGACCTGCAGGCTGAGCGCCAGCCGATAACTGCCCAACGCCAGCGTCGGCTCGGCGCACAGCGCCCGCTGCACGCGCGATTGCAGCAGGCCGCCGTAGCTGGGCTGCGCCGACGGTCCGGCGGGCTCGGGTTGCCGCTCCGCCAGCACATAGGCGTCGGGTGCGACGTGACGCGCCTGCAGCCCCGTGCCGCGCAACATGGCGCGCAGGGCTTCGTCGGCGGAGTACTGTCCCTGCACGACGGCCGAGATGCGCCCGACCACGAGCTCGGAGGGATAGAACACCGACACGCCGGTAAGCGCGTCGAACTGCGCCAGCGCCTGGCCGAGCGGCTGCGAGGAAATGCGCATGGCCTGTCCGCCCGCCTGCGCGACGCAGGCCAGGGTGCACCACAGCGCCGCCTGGACGGCTCGAAGCGCATGGCGCCGTACGGTCATGTGGCTAGGTGGGTAGAGATCAGGCTCGCACAAGCCCGCCGCCCTGGGCGAGTTCAGGGCGGCAGTGTAGGCAGGGGTAGTGACGGTTCCGTGACAGCTTGCGACTGTGACGGACTTGCGTACGGAAAGTGACACTGACTTGTCACCACCCGAGGCCGGGCCGCGCGTACACTTTCCCGCAACAGGATCGCCGTCAGCCGCACCGGCTGGCGATCCGCCTCGATAAGGAGTCGCCATGTCTGACCTCCCCTTACGCGCTGCCAGATTCCTTCTTGCGCTCGGGCTGGCGCTGCCCGCCGCCGTCCTGGCCCAGTCCGCGGCCCCCGCCCGCCAGGCCGACTCGTCCGCCTGCGTGGACGTCGAAGTCGCCGGGTACCGCAGCCTGTCCTACGACTGCCTCAGCCAGCAGATGGCGCCCCGCCCGCGCGCGCCGCACGAGAACCCGGCGCTGGCGTCCGAAGACGTGGCCCGCATGCCGTCCAATCAATTGGGTCTGTTCAATCGCGCGGCCACCAGCAACCGCATGGGCAACAACTTCGGCAAGTCGGCCTTGCCGCAACGCCCGCCCAACCCATCGTTCCAATCGCCCCTGCCCACGCGCTGAGCGCGTTTCGGCAACGATCAAGGGCCGCGCAAGCGGCCCGATTCATTGATGCTGCGGTATCGCATGCCGCCCTGAACGCGGCGGTTCGCTTCAGGTCGCGAAATCCAGCTTCAGGCGCAGCACCATGGGCTGCCGCATGTCGGACGGCGGCGGCTCGGAAAGAGGCTGCGCGGTGAGGACGGTGCGCAGGTCCTGGTCGGACTGCGCATCGCCCAGCGTGTCGAACGTCACGCGTTCGACCACGCCCGCGTTGCTGACCCACACGCGCACGATCACCGGCGCGGCGGGCGAGCCGTTGCTTTCCAGCACACGCTGCTGCATGCGCTCGTGCAGCCGCACCACCGCCTCGTTGGCGGGGTCGGCCAGCCAGGCCTGGAACTGATTGCTGACCAGCTGCGCATAGCTGATCCAGTGCTGCGGCACGGCGGCCTGCGCCTGCACGGGTGCGGGCGGCGCCAGCGCCAGGCCCAGGCCCAGCGCGCCCGCCGCGGCGCCCCACATGCGGCGCCAGAACGGCGTGCGGGACGTCTTGGCGGAAGTGGCGTCTTCATGCATGGCGTATCTCCAGAGATTATGTTGCGGGGTGGCCGATACGAACGGCGGCCATCAGCCGCAGATCACCCCGACCGAAAGCGTGGCCGCGCGCGGCGCCTGGGCCTGCATGGGACCGAGCTGCGGCTGGTCGCTTTCGGTGAACGCGACGCCTTCGCGCCGCAGGAATGACTTGACGTGGGTTGCCGACACGGCCTTGACGCGCGTGGCGCCCGTGGCGCCGCTGGCCTGCGCGGCGCTGAGCGCCACGCGCCCGGACGGGCGGCCGTCCAGCGAGAAGCGCTCGACGACCACGCCCAGCATCAAGCCCGCCGCGCCCAGCACGGGGCTGCCGCTGGCCCCGGGCCGCACGGACGAGATCAGCGACAGGTCTTCGCTGACCGGGTTGCCGGGCTCGGCAAAGGCGTTGAACAGGGTGCGCGCCCGGTCGGGCATGCGCTGCAGCACGTTGTAGCCTTCGGCGAACACGGCCTGCCGGCCCGCCTTGATCTCGGGCCCCGCCACGAAAGTGGCCGCCAGATAGGGTTTGAGGGTGGTCTTCAATACGGCCAGGTCCAGGCCCGCATCGCTGGGGCCCTGCGTGGCCCGAACGACGCGGCCGTCCTTCACCACGAAGATAGTGCCGCAGTCGGCCACGGCGTGATGCGCGGTAAGCACGTCGCCCGCGGCATTGATGAACACGCCCGTGGCATGGGCTTCGAGGCTGCCGATGACCGGCGTCGCGCGGGCCGCGAAACCCATGGCCAGCAGCGCGGCCAGGGCCGTCGCCATGAACCCGGGCCGGCGTATCGGGGAATTGCGCACCGCGGTTGCCATATGCATGTTTTTGTGTACGTCGGCAACGATGGGCTGGAAAGAATAGGGATGTGCCATTGCCGGGCCGTGACAGAGAGACGGTTGAAAAAGCCTGGCTCCGCCCGGCTGCTCTGGTGTCTAGACGATTGGCGGCGGCCGGATATACCGTTTGTCATCAAAAATTCATGATACGAGCGTTGAAAATGGAGACCCATTCGGGTTGTTCCTGTCATGCCGCCGCTGCATCATTCAAAGGTCCCGTTTCCCTGATGCCGCGCATCATCTCCGGAGCGCGCTGCCCCATGTACTACGGCGAACGATTCAACAGCTGGAGCCACCTGATCGGACTGCTGCTTGCGGTGGGCAGCGCCATCGCATTGATGCCGCGCGTGGTCGCCGAGTCGGGCGACACGTGGCATGTGGTGGCCTGCGCCGTGTTCGCCGCCGCGGCGATCGCCGCCTACGCGGCCTCCACCATCTATCACTGCAGCCGCGGCGCACGCAAGGCATTCTGGGAACGCGTCGACCACTGCACCATCTACCTGCTGATCGCCGGCACCTATACGCCACTGGGCCTCATTCCGCTGCAGCGCAATTGGGGCGATGTGCTGGCCGCCACGGCATGGGCGCTGGCGGCGCTGGGCATCGCGCGCGAGATCCTCGGCCGCAAGCGGGCCGCCACGCCGGCCGTGGGCCTGTACGTGGCAATGGGCTGGCTGGGCCTGCTGATGGCCCTGCCCATCGCGCAGCATGTGCCCACCCCTGGCCTGACCTGGCTGGTGGCGGGCGCCGTGCTCTACACCGTGGGACTTATCTTCTATCGGAATCGCTCCGGTTGGGTCCATGCGCATGGCGTCTGGCACATCTTCACCATCGCCGGCACCGCCTGCCATTTCGTGATGGTGTGGACCTTCGTGCCGTAGCGCGCCTGCCTGCGGGCGGCCACGCACCGCCCGCTATTTGCACAGAAGCAGAAATTCGTTAGAGGCCGCGGCAGCGCCTCCTAGAATCCTCGGTTCCCTGCGGCCCCGCTCCTCATCCCGATGAGGCGGGACCGCGTCCTCCGACTACCGAGAACCGATTCGATGCGCATCGCCGACCTGCTGTCCCGCCGTCCCGCCGCCCTGTTCGCCGCCGCGCTGGCCCTATGCGTGGGCAGCGCCGCCGCCCACGCCGAAGGACGCATCCGTATCGCGCAGCAGTTCGGCATCGGCTACCTGGTGCTGGACGTGGTGCGCGACCAGCAGCTGATCGAGAAGCACGGCAAGGCGGCTGGCGTGGACATCCAGGTGGAATGGGCCCAGATCTCGGGCGCCACGGCGATGAACGAGGCGCTGCTGGCCGGCAACCTGGACATCGTGTCGGCGGGCGTGCCGCCCGCGCTGACGCTGTGGGACCGCACCGCCGGCCGGCAGAACGTGAAGCTGGTGGCGGCGCTGGGCTCGCAACCCAACTACCTGCTGACCAACAACCCGGCCGTGAAATCCCTGGACGACCTGGGCGCCAAAGACCGCATCGCCGTGCCGGCTGCCGGCGTGGGCTTCCAGTCGCGCACGCTGCAGATCGAGGCGGCCCGCCGCTATGGCAAGCCGCAATTCAAGCGCTTCGACGACATCTCGGTGTCGCTGCCGCACCCCGACGCCACGGCCGCGCTGATCTCGGGCGGCCTCGAAGTGAACGCGCATTTCTCCAGCGCGCCCTTCTACTACCAGGCGCTGGCCGGCAATCCCGACGTGCGCAAGCTGATCAGCTCCTACGACATCGTGGGCGGCCCCGCCACGTTCAACGTGCTGTACACCACGCAGAAGTTCCACGACGCAAACCCCAAGACCTACCGTGCGCTGTACGCCGCGCTGGCCGAGGCCGCACAATGGATCCGCGACCACAAGGCCGAAGCCGCCGACACCTTCATCCGCGTGCAGAAGTCCAAGCTCGCGCCCGAGCTGGTGCGCAAGATCGTGGAAGACCCGGAGAACGACTTCACCATCGTGCCGCAGCGCACCGCGGTGTACGCGAACGAACTGCATGAGGTCGGCGTGCTGAAGACCAAGGCCGCTTCGTGGAAGGACTACTTCTTCCCCGAGATCCACGACCAGCCGGGCAGCTGAGGTCCGCGGCTGCGCACGACGAAGCGGGCTTTCCGCGACAAAGCCGGGGCGCCGCCGCAAAGAAGGGTTACCGTCGCATTTGGCCGCTACAATTTTCAGCCCGGCCGCACGGCCTACCCTTCCCTCGCACGCAGGCCCCATGACGTCCACCCACAAATCCGCACGGCCGGCATCCGACAACGACGCGCCCCCGCAGGCGGCCGCGCTGCCCGCCACGCGAGGACGCATCCAAAGCCTGCTGCCCACCATGGGTCCGGTGGCCCAGCGCATCGGCGAGTTCGTCATCAACCATCCCGACGAAGTGGTGCACATGTCGGTAAGCGAGGTGGCCGAACGCACCGAATCCAGCGAAGGCAGCGTCATCGGGTTCTGCAAGATGCTCGGCGCCAAGGGGTTCCAGCAGCTGAAAATCCTGCTCGCGCAGGAAATCGTGCAGCCCGTGCAGTACATCCACGAAGACCTCTCGCCGCAGGACAGCGTCGATGCCGTGGTGGGCAAGATATTCAACAGCAACATCCAGACCCTGCAGGAAACCGCCTCGCTGCTCGACCGCGGGGCTTTGTCCAAGGCGGTGCGGCTGCTGAAGCAGGCCTCGCGCATCGAAATCTACGGCATCGGCAGCTCGGCCACCATCGCCGAGGACGCCTATTACCGCATGCTGCGCATCGGCCTGAACGCGGTTGCGGTCACCGACTCGCACATCCAGTCCATCAGCGCTTCGCGCACCGGTCCCGACGTGGCGACGCTGACCATCTCGCACTCGGGCAGCAGCTACGAAACCGTCCTGGCCACGCGCCTGGCCAAGGAAGCCGGGGCGCATACCGTCTGCATCACCAACTTCGGCAAGTCGCCGATCCAGCCCTTCGCCGACGTGCTGCTCTACACCATGGCGCGCGAAACGCGCTTTCGCACCGAGGCCATGACCAGCCGGCTGGCGCAGCTGGCCATCATCGACACGCTGATCGCCTGCCTGGCGCTGACCGACTACGACACGTCGGTGGCGACGCTGAAAAGCACGTTCGACGTGCTGTCGCTCAAGCGCTACTGATCCGCATCCGGCGGCCTTTCATGCCGCGGCGGCGGACGTCCGCGGCAGCTCGCGGCGCGCCGCGACGGCGCATCGCATCAGTTCGCCTACGGTCGCCGCGTCGGCGTGCGCGCTGCCGCCCACCAGCACATAGCGCAGCCCGGCCCGCACCGCCCCCAGCGCATCGGTATCGGGGTTGTCGCCGATCACCACCACCCCGCCGGTCTCCCGGCCCAGGCGCCGCAGGCCTTCCTGGAACATGGCCGTCTCGGGCTTGCCGACCACGTGCAGCGGCGCATCGGCCGAGCAGGCCAGCACCGCCTGCAGCAGCGCGCCGGTCTCGGGCACGATGCGTCCCAGCGGCCCCGGATGCGTGGCGTCCGTGTTGCTGACCACCAGCCGCGCGCCGCGCGCCAGCTCCTGCGTCACCCTCTCCAGCGCGCCATAGCCGAAGCGCTTGTCCAGCGCCAGCATCACGATGTCCGCGCCCTCGTCGACCATGCGGCAGCCCAGGTGCGCGGCATAGCGCTTCAGGCCCGCCGATGCGCACATCAGCACACGGGCGTCGGGATGGCGGTCGCGCAGGTATTGCACCGCGACCTCGCCGGCCAGCACCAGTCGTTGCGGATCCACGCGCAGCCCGGCGGCGCGCAGCCGGCGCGCGAGCTGCGACGACGTATGGGTCGAATTGTTCGACACCACGACGTAGCGGTCATGGAAGACGCGCAGCAGTTCGGCCGCGCCCTCGATGGCCTCGTGCTCGCGTATCAGCGTGCCGTCCAGGTCCAGGATCAGGCCGGGATGACCGGCGTTCCAGGGTTCGGCGGGCGGCGTCGCGGGCAAGCGGGTCAGGGTGCGGGCAAAAAGAGAGGTCATGGAAACGAGGATCGGCAGCGTAAGCCCGGCATTCTAATTGAATAACGCTCAATCGAATCCAATTTTTTAATTGAGTAAATTTCATTTGCCTGTCATCTTCGCTGCCCAAACTTGCGTCCGAAGCGATCCACAACACGCGCCCCGTGCGCCCTTCCGCAAGGACTTCCGAACCATGAAGCCGTCCCGCCTGATTCCCCTCGCCCTGATCCTGTCCTCTCTGCTGGCGGCCGGCCAAGCCGGCGCGCAGGTCGCCGACGGCTCGGAGGCGCGCCCGCTGCGCGTGATGCTGATTCCCGCTGACGGCGGCACCGAATCCGGCACCAAGGCCGACTACGAGCCCGTGTTCAACGCCATCTCGCGCAGCACCGGCCTGAAGTTCGACCTGAAGGTCGGCCAATCGTACTCGGCGGTGGTCGAGGGCATGTGCAGCCAGCTCGCCGACATCGCGTTCTTCGGTCCCGTGTCGTACGTGCAGGCGCGCGACCGCGGCTGCGCGCAGCTGCTGGCGGTCAGCGTCGAAAAAGGCAAGTCCATCTACTACGCCGGCATGTTCGCCAAGAAAGATTCGCCCGTCTCCAACCTGGCCGACCTGAAGGGCAAGCGCGCCGCGTTCGGCGACGTGAACTCCACGTCCAGCTTCACCTTCCAGATCGCCTCGATGCTGGACCAGGGCATGAACCCGGCGCGCGACCTCGCCGCGCTGAACCTCACGGGCAGCCACGCCGCCAGCCTGGCTGCGCTGGTGCATGGCCAGGTCGACGCCGCGGCCCTCTCGTTCGACTCGTTCGACAAGGCCGTGCGAGAGGGCGCGGTCGATCCGTCGACCGTGAAGGTGATCTTCAAGAGCGAGCCCATCCCGAACCCGCCGCTGGCCATGAACACCAAGCTGCCCGAGGCGCTCAAGACCCGCCTGAAGGAAGCATTCGCCGGCGTGCACCAGGCGCCCGGCATCACGCCCGAGATGATCCGCGGCTACGGCGGCGCCAAGGTGCAGCGCTACGACACCACCTTCTCCGACGACGAATTCGCCGGTCCGGCCGGCAAGATGGCGCTGCTGACCGACGAGGTGAAGAGCGAGATTCTGAAGAAGTCGGCGCAGCGCTGAGCCGCCCGCACACGGAAACGCACATGATCCGTTTCGAATCCATCGCGGTGCGCTACGCGGACGGCACCGCCGCGCTGAAATCGGTCAGCTTCGACGTGCCGCGCGGCCAGTTCTGCGTGGTGCTGGGCTCGTCGGGCGCGGGCAAGTCGACGCTGCTGCGCACCGTCAACGGCCTGGTCGCGCCCACGCAGGGCAGCGTGCGCGTGGACGGAATCGAGGTGGGGCCGCGCACGCTGCAGGCGCTGCGCCCCCGCATCGGCATGGTCCACCAGCAGTTCAACCTGGTGCCGCGCGCCACGGTCGCCACCAACGTGCTGTGCGGCGCCTTGCCGGTGCTGCCGGCGTGGCGCGCGCTGCTGGCGCGCTTTCCGGCGGACATGCGGGAACGGGCCTGCGAACTGATCGCCGCCGTGGGGCTGCAGCCCGAGCACCTGCAGCGCCGCGCCCGCGACCTGTCGGGCGGCCAGCAGCAACGCGTGGGCATCGCGCGCGCCTTCATGCTGGCCCCCGCCCTGCTGCTGGCCGATGAACCGGTGGCTAGCCTGGACCCCCGCATCAGCCGCGACATCATGGATCTGCTGCAGGCGCAGGCGCGCCAGCGGAACGCCACGGTGCTGTGCAGCCTGCACCAGGTGGACCTGGCGCGCGAGTACGCCGACCGCATCGTGGCGCTGCGCCACGGCCAGGTCGCCTTCGACGGTCCCGCCCATGCGTTCGACGACGCCGCGGCGCAAGCGCTGTACGGCGCCGCGCCCACGGCGGCGGCCGCGTGGCCTGACCACGGCATTCCCCCGCGCGCGGCCGCGCCGCTGCAAGTGAGGCATGCATGAATCCCTCCACCACATCCAATGCGGCCTGGCGCATCGACCCGCCCTATGGCCCGCGCGCCGTGGCCATCGCCATCGTCGCGCTGCTGGTCTTCCTGGCGGCCGGCCATCGTGTGGAGATGGACCGCATGCTGAGCCTGTCCGCCGACGGCGTGCTCGCCACCGCGGGACTGCGCGAGCAGTCGCAGGTGGGATCGGGCCTGGGCAAGCTGGCGCACAGCCTGTTTCCCATCCAGGTCTCCGAACGTACCGAAGTGGCGCGCATCGAGAACTTCGACCGCAATGACCTGCCCTGGCTGGCGCGCATCGAGACGCAGGAGACACGCGAGCAGCGATTGAATCCCGACACGCTGCGGATGGACACCGAGGTGGTGCGCAAGGAATACCTGGTCGAGCCGCTGGGCTACGTGGGCCACGTGGCGCTGAAGATGGTCGAGACGCTCGAGATCGCACTGTGGGCCACGCTGCTCGCGGTGATGGGCAGCCTGCCGCTGGCGTACTTCAGCGCGCGCAACTACACGCCCGGCAGGGCCGCCTACGTCGCGGCGCGCGGCCTGGTCAGCCTGTTCCGCTCGCTGCCCGAACTGGTCACCGCGCTGTTCCTGGTGCTGGCATACGGATTCGGCCCGATCGCCGGCGTGCTGGCCCTGGCGATACACACGATGGGCTTCCTGGGCAAGTTCTACGCCGAGGACATCGAGACCGCCGATCCCAAGCCGCAGGAAGCGCTGCGCGCCATCGGCGCCGGCAAGCTGCGCGTGCTGGCCTACGCGGTGGGTCCGCAGGTCATGCCGCAATTCATCGCCTACACGCTGTACGTGCTCGATCGCAACATGCGCATGGCCACGGTGGTCGGGCTGGTCGGCGCGGGCGGCATCGGCCAGGAACTGAAGGGCCGCTACGACATGTACCAGTACGGCCACGTGGGAACCATCCTGATGGCCATCTTCATCGCTGTATTCGTGCTCGACCAGCTTGCCGCGCGGCTGCGCCGGCGGATCGGCTGATTTCACGCCGTCCGCTTTGCGCGGAAGGCGCCGTTCTTTGATCCCGCCGGTCCATTCCCGGACCGGTCGCCAGTCCCTCCCAGGAGACCTCAATGCCTATTTCCCTCTCGCGCGGGCGGGCGGTTGCCGCCTGCCTGTTGATCAGCCTCAGTCTCGCGGCGTGCGGCGGCAGCGACGACGACGACACGCCGTCGCAGCCCAACCCGCCCGGCGAACCCGGCGATCCCGGAGAGCCGCAGCCCGCACCGCAGCTGCGCTGTGCGCCCTGACCCACGTCCAGACATCACCGAGAGAGACCATCATGAACCATACGCATCCCGGCGCCCCGGACAACGCCAACCGCCGCGACTTCCTGCGCAAGTCGGCCGGCGCCATGGGCGCCCTCACGGCCGCCTCCCTGCTGCCCGCCTCGATCCAGCGCGCCCTGGCCGTGCCCGCCAGCGTGGAAACCGGCACCATCCAGGACATCAAGCACGTGGTGATCCTGATGCAGGAGAACCGCAGCTTCGACCACTACTTCGGCACCATGCGCGGCGTGCGGGGCTTCGGCGACCGCTTCCCGATTCCGCTGGCCACCGGCAAGTCGGTGTTCTTCCAGCCCAATCCCAACGGCGGCCAGGACATCTCGCCCTTCCGTCGCGATTCCAGCATCGCCAATGCGCTGATCGGATCCGGCACGCCGCACAACTTTCCCGACCAGCAGGCCGCGTGGGCCCAGGGCAAGATGGATCGCTGGATCCAGTTCAAGAACCAGGCGACGATGGGCTACTTCCTGCGCGAGGACATTCCGTACCAGTTCGCGCTGGCCGACGCCTTCACGATCTGCGATGGCTACCACTGCTCCATCCTCACCGGCACCGACCCGAACCGCATCGTGTTCTGGTCGGGCTCCAACTTCAACCCGGAACTGGCCAAGCTGGGCATCAACAGCACGGTCGCCGATTCCGAACCCGTCAACTCGCGCTGCTGGCCCAACCCGTCGAACTGGGTGGCCGGCAGGCCGCAGGAAACGGATGGTTCAGGGCAGATCGACCCCGATACGGGCGCCTACAACTACCGGTACACCAACACCGCCTTCCGGTGGAAGACCTTGCCCGACGTGCTGCAGGAGGCGGGGGTCAGCTGGCACATCTACCAGAACATGAACAACAACTGGACGGGCGCCATGCACGGCTGCCTGGCCTTCGAGAGTTTCCGCACCGCGCAGCCGGGTTCGCCGATCTATGAGCACGGCCTGACGGGCGGCCCCGAGCGGGACGACGGCGCCGTCAACTTCCTGGCCCAGCTCAGGCAGGACGTGGCCAACGGCACCCTGCCGCAAGTCTCGTGGGTGCTGCCCACGCAGGCCCTGGCCGAGCATCCCGGCAGCAGCGAAGGCATTGCCGGCGCCGCGGACTTCATCGCCCAGGTGCTGGACGCGCTGACGTCCAATCCCGAGGTCTGGAGCAAGACGGCCCTGTTCGTGACCTTCGACGAGAACGACGGCTTCTTCGATCATCTGGCGATGCCGGCGGTGCCGTCGTACGACGTCAACGGCAAGCTGATGGGCAAGTCCACCGTGCCGCTGGACGGCGAGTATTTCGACGCCTCGGTGGGCAACTACCTCAGCGCCAACGACACCATCAGCGGCACCATCCGCCCCTGGGGACTGAGTTCCCGCGTGCCGATGTACGTGGTGTCGCCATGGAGCAAGGGCGGTTGGGTCGATTCGCAGGTGTTCGACCACACCTCGGTGGGCATGTTCCTGGAGAAGCGCTTCGGCATCACCGTGGAGGCCATCAGCCCGTGGCATCGCGCGGTCTGCGGCGACCTGACGTCCTGCTTCGACTTCGCCAGCCCCAACGACCCGGTCGTTCCCACGCTGCCCGACACCAGCAACTTCCCCGCGGTCAATGCCGCGCAAAGGCTGCTGCCGACGGCCCCCGTGACCACCGCGCCCGCCACGCCGCAGCCTCTGTACCAGGAGACCGGCACGCGTCCGTCGCGCGCCCTGCCTTATGAACTGCACACGAGCGCGCGCGTGGGTGCGGACGGAAAGGTCACGCTGATCTTCAGCAACACCGGCTCGGCCGGCGCGGTCTTCCACGTGTACGACAAGAAGCACCTGGACCTGATCCCGAGGCGCTACACCGTCGAAGCCGGCAAGTCCCTGGAAGACGTATGGGACGCCACCGTGGACGGCGGCGACTACGACCTGTGGGTCTACAGCACCAACGGATTCGTGCGCACCTTCGGCGGCAATACCGCCAGCGGCGCCGCGCTCGAGCTGCAGGTCTGCTACGACGTCGCCAATGGTTCGGTGTACGCCAAGGTCAGCAACCGCGGAACGTCGGCCGCCCAGGCCTCGCTGCAGGCCGAGGCGTATCGCGGCGACGGCCCGTGGACGCTCGACGTGCCGGCCGGCGGCGTCGCCGAACAGCACTGGAACCTGGCCGACAGCGGCAACTGGTACGACTTCACGCTGAGCGCAAACGGGCTGTCGCGCCGCTTCGCGGGACGCGTCGAAACCGGTAAGCCCAGCGTCAGCGATCCGGCCATGGGCGCCGCGCTTCCCTCCTGACGATCCGCGACGGGCCGGCCCGGCCGGCCCGTCGACCCTCCTCCTAATCGGACTTTCCATGAAGCACATCCACACGGCCCCGCAGGGGTCGCGCATGGGCGCGGGCGTGTTCGCCCTGCTGCTGGCCGCGCTGGGCTCGACCGCGCAGTCGCAGCCCGTTCCGGATCCCTCCAATGTCGCCATCGGCGACGGTGCGGGCGCCAACGTCTCGACCAAATGGAATCTCGCCATCGGCGAGGACGCCGGCGTCAACGTATCCGGCAAGAACGCCAACCAGGCCATCGGCTTCAACGCCGGCCAGAACGTGGTGGGCGGCTGGAACCAGTCGTTCGGCCGCAGCGCGGGCCAGAACGTGACCGGCGACTACAACCAGGGCATCGGCTTCTGGGCCGGCACGGGCGTCACCGGCAGCCAGAACAACGCCATCGGTTCGAACGCGGGCCGCAACGTGTCGGGCAGCAACAACCAGGCCCTGGGCAACGGCGCCGGGCAGAACGTCACCACCAACTGGAACACGGCGATCGGCGAAGGCGCGGGTTCGAACGTGGGCGGCAAGAACGCCAACCAGGCCATCGGCTACTACGCGGGCACCAACGTCAATGGCGGGTGGAACCAGTCCTTCGGCCGCAGCGCGGGCCAGAACGTCAGCGGCGACTACAACCAGGGCATCGGCTTCTGGGCCGGCACCGATACGCGCGGCAACAACAACACGGCGATCGGATCGAACGCCGGGCGCGACGTCGCCGGCGACGGCAACCAGTCGGTAGGCCAGGAGGCAGGCCGCGGCGTGACGGGCAACAACAACCTGGCCGACGGCTCGTACGCCGGCGCGCAGGTGCGCGGCAACGGCAACCAGGCGCACGGCACCAACGCCGGCCAGCGCGTCACCGGCGACAACAACATGGCGAGCGGCTCGTATGCGGGCGCCGGCGTGACCGGGAACAACAACATCGCCACCGGCATGGGCGCGGGCCGCAACGTGGCGGGCAGCGACAACGTGGCCAGCGGCACCGGCGCGGCCATCGGAATGCAGGGCAGCGACAACGTGGCGATCGGTTCGGAAGCCAACCGCGGCGCCGTGGCCGATCGCGCGGTCGCGATCGGCGCGGGCACGCAGGCGGGCAGCGATGGCGTGGCCGTGGGCACGGGCAGCGTGGCCGCCGCCGGCAGCGTGGCGCTGGGCGCCGGTTCGCAGGCCACGCGCGGCGCGCAGGCCGAATACCAGGCCTACGCCAGCGAGGCGCCGCAGTCCTCGGCCGGCGAGGTCAACGTGGGCGGACGCCAGCTGACGGGCGTGGCGGCGGGCAGCCAGGACGGCGATGCCGTCAACGTGGCGCAGCTGCGCTCGGTGAACGAACAGCTGCGCAGCAGCCTGACGCAGAACGAACAGGGCCTGTCGCGCCTGCGCTCGGACGTGCAGCAGATGGAACGCGGCCTGCGCGGCGGCGTGGCGGCGGCCATGGCCACCGCGGGCCTGCCGCAGGCCTATCTGCCGGGCCGCAGCATGGTGTCGGTGGCCGGCGGCGCATGGAACGGCGAGACCGGCTATGCGGTAGGTGTATCGCACATCGTGCCGAATGGCCGATGGGTGCTGCGCGCGGCCGCCAACGCCACGTCGCGCGGCGACCTGGGCGGCACGGTGGGCATGGGCTACCAGTGGTAGCCCTGCGACGGCCGCCCTATCGGACCTGCATGTAGAAGATGCCGCGTCCGCGTATCAGCGTCAGCAGCATCGGCTGGCCGTCCAGCAGATCGAGCAGATTGCGCAGGTCGCCCAGCCGGCTGACGGGGCGCTGGTTGATGCCGATGAGAATGTCTCCGCGCCGCAGGTTGGAGGCGGCGGGGCTGCGCCCGGGATAGGTGGAAGTGACCAGCAGGCCGTCGTTGCCCTGGCGGCGCTGCGCCAGCGGCATCTCGGCGAATTCCACGCCGTTCAGCCGCGGGTCCAGGCTGCCCGCGTGCAGGCGTTCGTCGCGTTCGGGCTCGATGCGCAGCGTCACTTCCATCTGCCGCCCCGCGCGGCGCAGCGTCAGGCGCACTTGCTGGCCCACCGGCAGCAGGCCTTCGGCGTTGTGCAGCTGCTGGCTGGTGGAGATGGGCTTGCCGTCCAGCGCCACGATCACGTCGCGCGCCAGCACGCCCGCCTGCTGCGCGGGCGTGCCGTCGCTGATGCGCGTCACCACCACGCCCGTCGCATTCGGCGCCAGTCCCAACTGGCGCGCCAGCGCGGGCGTCAGGTCCAGCACGTCCAGCCCCAGCGTGCCGCGCAGCACGCGGCCATGCGCAAGCAACTGGCGCATCACGTCCCCGGCCAGGTTGGACGGGATGGCGAAGCCCAGGCCCACGTTGCCGCCCGAAGGCGTGTAGATCATGGTGTTGATGCCCACCAGTTCGCCGCGCAGGTTCACCAGCGCTCCGCCGGAATTGCCCGGGTTGATGGACGCGTCGGTCTGGATGAAGTTCTGGTAGCCCGCCGCGCGCAGGCTCGAGCGGTCCAGCGCCGACACGATGCCGGACGACACCGACTGTCCCAGCCCGAAGGGATTGCCGATGGCCACCACGAAGTCGCCCACGCGCACGCCGCTGGAATCGGCCAACGGCAAGGCCTGCAGGCGGTCGGCCTGCACGCGCAGCACCGCGATGTCGGTATCGGGATCGCTGCCCAGCACCTGGGCGGGCAGCGTGCGCCCGTCCTGCAGGGTGATCTGGATGGACTGCGCGCCCCGCACCACGTGGTGATTGGTCAGCACATAGCCCTGCGCGCCGTCGACGATGACGCCCGAGCCCGATGAGTTCTGCCGTCCGCGGCCGGGCATGCGCCCGAAACCGGCGACCTCTTGATTGCCGCCCTGCGCCACGATGCTGACCACCGAAGGCGTGACCTGCTCGAGCATGGGCGCCAGCGAGGGCAAGGGCGTGCCGTCGACGACCGGCGGCAGCGCCGCCCACGCCGGCGCGCAGCCCGCCATGCACAGCGCGGCCAGCAGCCTGCGCCGGGATACCATCGGCGCAACCGCCGGAAACGCCAACTTGCTGGCTTGCATCGTGAAGAATGTGAAAGGCGGGCCGTAGGCCCGCCGTGGGTGATACTGCCGGGCGGCGGCTGTGCAGGACGTGTGGCCCGCCCTGCCCCGCGCATCGATCAGCCGAAGCGGCCGGTGATGTAGTCTTCCGTTTCCTTGCGGGCCGGCTTCACGAAGATCTGGTCGGTCTCGCCGAATTCCATCAGCTCGCCCAGGTACATGTAGGCGGTGTAGTCCGAGCAACGGGCCGCCTGCTGCATGTTGTGCGTCACGATGACGACCGTGTAGTCGTTCTTCAGTTCGGCGATCAGTTCCTCGATCTTGGCGGTCGAAATCGGGTCCAGCGCCGAGCAGGGCTCGTCCAGCAGCAGGACTTCGGGCTTGATGGCCACGCCGCGCGCGATGCACAGGCGCTGTTGCTGGCCGCCCGACAGGCCGTTGCCGCTTTGATGCAGCTTGTCCTTCACTTCGTTCCACAGCGCGGCCTTGGACAGCGCCCATTCGACGCGCTCGTCCATCTCGCCCCTGCTGAGCTTCTCGAACAGACGCACGCCGAAGGCGATGTTGTCGTAGATGCTCATCGGGAACGGCGTGGGCTTCTGGAACACCATGCCGACCTTCGCGCGGATCAGCGAGATGTCCGTCTTGGAGGTGAGCAGGTTCTCGCCGTCCATCAGGATCTCGCCCTCGGCGCGCTGGCCGGGATACAGCTCGAACATGCGGTTGAACGTGCGCAGCAGCGTCGACTTGCCGCAGCCCGACGGACCGATGAAGGCCGTGACCTTGTTCTCGCGGATCGACATATTCACGTTGCGAATCGCGTGGAATTTGCCGTAGTAGAAGTTGAGGTTCCTGACCTCGAGCTTGGCTTTGGTAGCGGTAGCGGTGGTGTCCATTTGGCTTTCCTAGTGCCGGCGCTCGGCGCGCCGGCTTGCGATCATTTGCGGAACAGGTTGCGGGCGATGATGTTGATACCCAGCACGAGCAGGGTGATCAGCGTGGCGCCGGCCCAGGCCAGGTCGTTCCAGTCCTTGAAGGGGCTGGCCGCGTACTGGTAGATGACCACGGGCAGGTTGGCCATCGGCGCGTTCATGTTGGTCGTCATGAACTGGTTGGACAGCGCGGTGAACAGCAGCGGTGCGGTCTCGCCGGAGATGCGGGCGATGGCCAGCAGGATGCCGGTGAGAATGCCGGTCTTGGCGGCGCGATAGCAGATCAGCATGATCATGCGCCACTTGGGGCAGCCCAGCGCGGCGGTGGCTTCGCGCAGGCTGTTGGGCACCAGCAGCAGCATGTTGTCGGTGGTGCGCACCACCACCGGGATCACCAGGATCGCCAGCGCGAAGGCGCCCGCCCATCCCGAGTAGTGACCGACCTGCGCCACGTACACGGCATAGATGAACAGGCCGATGATGATGGACGGCGCCGACAGCAGCACGTCGTTCAGGAAGCGCGTGGCCGGAGCCAGCCAGCCCTTCTGGCCGTACTCGGCCAGGTAGGTGCCGGCCAGGATGCCGATCGGCGTGCCGATGAGCGTGCCCAGGGCCGCCATCATCGCGCTGCCCAGGATCGCGTTCAGCAGGCCGCCCTGCTGCCCCGGAGGCGGCGTGATCTCGGTGAAGAGCGCGAACGACAGGGCGGGAGCGCCCTTGGTGAGCAGCGTCAGGATGATCCAGAACAGCCAGAACAGGCCGAACACCAGCGTGACCATGGACAAGGTCAGCATGACCTTGTTGGTAAGGTGGCGACGCCGGTAGACGGCGTTGCCCATGTTGAGTACCGATTGAGCCATTGCGTATATTCCTTGCGGACTCAGGACTTGGTGCCTTCGGAGGCGGACAGGCGCAGCAGCATGACCTTGGAGATGGCCAGCACCACGGTGGTGATCAGGAACAGGATCAGCCCGAGTTCCAGCAGCGCCGAACGCTGCATGCCCGACGCTTCGTTGAACTGGTTGGCCAGTGCCGAAGCGATCGAGTTGCCGGGGGCGAAGAGCGACTCGGACAGGCGGAACGCGTTCCCGATGACGAACGTGACTGCCATGGTCTCGCCCAGCGCACGGCCCAGGCCCAGCATGATGCCGCCGATCACGCCCGAACGCGTATAGGGCAGCACGACGCGCCACATCACTTCCCAGGTGGTGCTGCCCAGGCCGTAGGCGGATTCCTTCAGCATGGCGGGCACCAGTTCGAACACGTCGCGCATGACGGCCGCGATGAACGGGATGACCATGATCGACAGGATCAGGCCGGCGGTGAAGATGCCGATACCGAATGCGGGCCCCTGGAACAGCATGCCCACGCCGGGGATGCTGCCCAGCACGGAGATCATCAGGGGCTGCACATACTGCTGGAAGACCGGCACGAACACGAACAGGCCCCACATGCCGTAGATGATCGACGGGATGGCGGCCAGCATCTCGATGGCGGTGCCCAGCGGGCGGCGCAGCCAGGCAGGCGCGAGTTCGGTCAGGAACATGGCGATGCCGAAGGACACCGGCACCGCGATGATCAGGGCGATGAACGAGGTCAGCAGCGTGCCGACGATGGGCACCACCGCACCATAAACCTGGTTGACGGGATCCCAGTCGTTCAGCCACAGGAACGACAGGCCGTACTTGGAGAGGGATTCATGGCTGCCGTAGATCAGCGACACCATGATCGCCGCCAGCAGGATGAACACCAGGAACGCGAACGTGCGCGTGAGATTCTTGAACAGCGTATCCATCAGGGCGTTTTTGTTGTTCGGACTGGCGGGCGTTGGGTTGCCGGCCGTCATGACCGGCGTCGGTGTCGCTCTGTCCGACGGAATCGAGGCGCTATTGTCCATTACCGCGCTCATGGATAGGCTTTCCTTGGAAATCTCAGGAGATGAAAAGGGGCGCCCAGCTTCTGTGCGCCCCCCGAGTCTTCTGGCGCCGGCCTGGGGCCGGCGCCGATTTGCGGTCATCGCGCCCGGGTAAAGCGCCTCCACCCGGACAACCGCGGTCGTTAACTGCTTACTGCCACACGGCCTTGCCGTCAGCCGACTTGACTTCCGACTTCCACTGGGCGCGGATCTGGTCGGTCACGTTCTGGGGCAGCGGCACGTAGTCCAGGGCTTCGGCCGACTTGGCGCCATTCTTCCAGGCCCAGTCGAAGAAGTCCATGACAGCCTTGCCTTGGGCGGGCTTGTCTTGCGACTTGTGGATCAGGATGAAGGTGGCGGCGGTGATGGGCCACGAGTCGGCGCCCGGCTCGTTGGTCAGCACCACGCCCATGCCCGGAGCGCTCTTCCAGTCGGCGTTGGCAGCAGCGGCGGCGAAGGCCTTTTGTTCGGGTTGCACGAACTTGCCGTCGACGTTCTGCAGTTGCGTCCACGACAGCTTGTTCTGCTTGGCGTAGGCGTACTCGACGTAGCCGATCGAGTTCTTCAGCTGGCCAACGTAGGCGGCGACGCCTTCGTTACCCTTGCCGCCCTGGCCGGTGGGCCACTTGACGTCTTTGCCCTGACCGACCGACGACTTCCACTCGGGGTTGACCTTGGACAGGTAGTTCGTGAAACCGAAGGTCGTGCCCGAACCGTCCGAACGGTGCACCACGACGATGTCAGCCGAGGGCAGCTTGACGTCGGGGTTCAGCGCCTTGATGGCGGCGTCGTCCCACTTCTTGATCTTGCCCAGGAAGATGTCGCCCAGGACCTTGCCCGACAGCTTCAGTTGGCCGGCCTTGACGCCGTCGAGGTTCACCACGGCAACCGTGCCGCCGATGACGGCGGGGAATTGCAGCAGGTTGTTCTTTTCCAGGTCTTCAGCCTTGAGGGGATCGTCCGACGCGCCGAAGTCGACCGTCTTGGCCTTGATCTGCTGCTGGCCGCCGCCCGAACCGATCGACTGGTAGTTGACTGCGTTGTTGGTGGCAGCCTTGTAGTCGGACGCCCACTTGGCGTAGATCGGGTACGGGAACGAAGCGCCAGCACCGGTGATGTCGACGGCGTGAGCGGTGAAAGCAGCGGCGCTCAGGGCGACGCTCAGGGAAACTTGCTTGAAGACACGTTTGAACATCGTGGTTCCTTCTGTGCTTGTTGAGGAATTCCGGCGAGGGTCAAGATGCTTGGTCTCGACCGACAGGCGCATCTTAGAAGTCAAAAATGACAGGATAGTGACAGTCACAAATGGCCTTGCCGGGGCACATGGAATTGACGATTCTTTATGGGGACGGGGCATTTGACGCGTTACGCCCTGCGCTGGTGCAAATTGTAGGCGCGATGCCGCAACGCAGCAAACACATAATAGGGACAAAAGAAAGGCGCCCATCGGCGCCTCCTCTGCAGGCCGGATCGCTGGTTACTGCCCCAGCGTGCGCATCAGATGATCGTGCATGTCGAAGGGCTCGCGGCGGGTGCGCACCCGGGCGTAGGTGCCGTCCGGCTGCTGCTGCCAGGCCAACTGGTTGTCGCGCAGCGCGTAGGTGAAGGCTTCGTCGATGACGCGCTTCTTCAGCGCCTTGTTGCGCACCGGAAAGGCGATTTCGACGCGGCGGAAGAAATTGCGGTCCATCCAGTCGGCGGACGACAGGTACACGGTTTCCTGTCCGTCGGCGTGGAAATAGAACACCCGCGAATGCTCGAGGAACCGGCCGACGATGGAACGCACCCGGATGTTCTCGGACAGGCCCGGCACGCCCGCCCGCAGCGTGCATACGCCGCGGATGACCAGGTCGATGCGCACGCCGGCCTGGCTGGCCTTGTACAGCTCGTCGATGACCTGCTCTTCGAGCAGCGAATTCATCTTGGCCATGATGTGCGCGCGACGTCCGGCGCGCGCGGCGTCCGCCTCGGCACGGATCGCGGCCACCATCGAATCGTGCATCGTGAACGGCGACTGCAACAGCGCCTTGAGCGTGCGGCGCGCGCCCAGCCCCGTCAGTTGCCCGAAGACCTTGTCCATGTCCTCGCACAGGTCGGGGTCGGCGGTCAGCAGGCCGAAGTCGGTATACAGGCGCGCGGTGCGCGGGTGATAGTTGCCGGTGCCCAGGTGGGCATAGCGGCGCAGGCGGCCGTGCTCGCGTCGCAGCACCAGGGCCATCTTGGCGTGCGTCTTGTGCGCCACCACGCCGTACACCACGTGCGCCCCCACCTCTTCCAGGCGCGCCGCCCAGTTCATGTTGGTCTGTTCGTCGAAGCGCGCCATCAGCTCCACCACCACGGTGACTTCCTTGCCGGCCCGCGCAGCCGCCAGCAGTATCTTCATCAGCTCGGAGTCTTCCCCGGTGCGATAGATCGTCTGCTTGATGGCCATCACGTCAGGATCCAGCGCCGCGGCGGTCAGGAAGTCGATGACGGGCTGGAACGACTGGTAGGGGTGGTGCAGCAGGCGGTCGCGCTCGGCCACGGCGGCGAACAGCTCGGCCGGCTTGTCGCGCAGACGCGCGAAGGGCTCGGGCACCACGGCGTGGTACGGCGGGAACAGCAGGTCGGGATGCGTGTCGGTGCTGCACAGCTGCATCAGGCGCGACAGGTTGACCGGGCCGTTGACGCGATAGGTGTCCACCGGCGTCAGCGAGAACTCGCGCTGCAGGTAGGCCTCGAGATCGGGCGGCGTCATGCGGTCGATCTCCAGCCGCACCGCCGCGCCGAAATTGCGCTGCGAGAGTTCGCCCTGCAGGGCCAGCCGCAGGTTGGTGACCTCTTCCTCGTCGACGAACAGGTCGCTGTTGCGGGTGACGCGCCACTGGTAGCAGCCGAGGATTTCCAGGCCCGGGAACAGCTCGCCCACGAAGGCCCGCAGCAGCGACGTGAGCAGCACGTAGCCGTCGGGATGGCCCGACACCTCGGCCGGCATGCGGATCAGCCGCGGCAGCGCGCGCGGCGCCTGCACCACCGCGATGGAGGCGCGGCGGCCGAACGCGTCCGCCCCGGACAGCGCCACGATGAAGTTCAGGCTCTTGTTGTAGACGCGGGGGAATGGATGCGAGGGATCGAGGCCGATCGGCGTGAGCAGCGGCATGACCTCGCGACTGAATACGTCGCGCGCCCACTCCTGCTGCTGGCCGTTCCACTCGGACGCGTGCAGCAGCACGATGCCTTCGGACTGCAGGCTCGGCAGGATCTGGCTGTCTAGCAGCTCGTACTGGCGTTCGACCAGGGCGTGCACCTTGGCCTGCACCCGTTCGAAGGCTTCGCCTGGCGTCAGGCCGTCGCAGCCCACGACCCCGGGGGTGAGGCGCTGCTGTTCCTTCAGGCTCGAAATGCGGATCTCGAAGAACTCGTCCAGGTTGGCGCTGACGATGCAGACATAACGCAGGCGCTCCAGGATAGGCACGCGCGGATTCTCGGCCATGGCCAGCACGCGCTCGTTGAACTTCAGCAGCGACAGCTCTCGATTGAGCATCCGTGGCTCGGCCGGGCCGCGATCGGCCGGTGCAGGCGCTGCGAGCGGGGCCGCCGCATCGGCGGCGGTGCCGGCCTCGGCAGTATCGGCGGTGGTTTCGGTTCCGGTGCTGCGGTCGAGATCCTGATCTGTCATGGGACTACTGTGCGTTCCTGTCTTAAACGGCAAGGCAATTCATAAGGGTACGCCAAATTCGGCTCGCTGCGCTGGCAAGCCTTTGTTCCGCAAGCAGAAAATGGGACCACAACGGCCCCGCGCCGTGGCCTAACTATAATTCTGCCTAATCGACAGCTTCAAACGAGCCGCATGGACCATTTATTGGCCGCCGTGGACCTGGGGTCCAACAGCTTCCGTCTCTCGATCGGACGCGTCGTCCAGCAGGACGGCGTCGCGCAGATCTACCAGATCGACCGCCTGAAAGAAACCGTACGCCTGGCCGCCGGACTGGACGCCGACAAGCGTCTGAACGCCGAAGCCGTGCAGCGCGCCGTGGCCGTGCTCGAGCGCTTCGGCGAACGCCTGCGCAGCTTCCATCCCAACCGGGTGCGAGCAGTCGCCACCAACACGTTCCGCGTGGCCCGCAACACGCAGGAATTCATGCCCCAGGCCGAGGCCGCGCTGGGCTTTCCCATCGAGGTCATCGCCGGCCGCGAAGAAGCGCGCCTGATCTACCTGGGCGTCATGCACAGCCTGCCGCCCTCGTCCGAAAAGCGCCTGGTCATCGACATCGGCGGCGGTTCCACCGAGGTCATCATCGGCAAGGGCTTCGAGCCCAACCTGATGTCGTCGCTATACATGGGCTGCGTCAGCTACAGCCGCCAGTTCTTCGGCGACGGCTCGGTGGACGCCCACCAGATGAAGCTGGCCGAACTGGCCGCGCGCCGCGAGATCGAAGTCATCGCCAAGCAATACCGCAAGACCGGATGGAAGGAAGCCTACGGCTCGTCAGGCACGGCCAAGGCGCTGTATGCCATCCTGACGGAATGCGGTTTCTCGCAGACCGGCATCACGCGCGCCGGCATGAACAAGCTGAAAGACCGCATCATCCGGTCCGGCCGGGTCATCCCATCGGAACTGCCGGGCATCAAGCTCGAGCGCGCCGACGTGCTGCCCGGCGGGCTTGCCATCATGAGCGCCCTGTTCGACGAACTGGGCATCGACGTCATGTATACCGGCGACGGCGCGCTTCGCCTGGGCGTGCTGTACGACCTGCTGGGCCGCGACGATGCGCACGACAAGCGCGACGAATCGGTGCGGCTGTTCATGAAGCGCTACCACGTGGACGTCAACCAGGCGCGCCGGGTGCGCCAGGCCGCGCTGGGCTTCTACGACGGGCTGGTGACCGAATCCACCGACGAAAGCGCCGACCTGCGCCATGCGCTGGGCTGGGCCGCCGACCTGCACGAGGTCGGACTGTCGATCGCGCACAACACATACCACAAACACACGGCCTACGTGCTGGAAAACGCCGACATGCCGGGGTTTTCGCGGGCCGACCAGCAATTGATGGCGATGCTGGCGCTGGGCCACCAGGGCAAGCTGTCCAAGCTCGAGATCCTGTCGCCGCGGCGCGATCAGTGGATCGCGATTCTGTGCCTGCGGCTGGCGGCGCTGCTGTTCCGCCGCCGCGAAGACATTTCGCCCATTCCGCTGCGCGTGTCGGTGAAGGGCGATTCGATCGTGGTGCGAGTGGATGGCGAGTGGCTGGCCAGCCACCCCCTGAGCGATTTCACCTTGCGTTCCGAAGAATCAGAATGGCGCAAGGTCGGTTTCTCGTTCGAGCTGCTCGAGCTCTAGAAGCAATTGCCGGCTGACCCGCTGCATCAGCCGGTGTTTGGCGCGACGCAGCAGGTTCAGCATGTTCAGCGCTCCGCGGCGCGATCGAAGCCGAAGTGGCGCCGGTAGCGCTCGTCCATGCCGGCCATGGTCAGCAACACCGGGAAGTCGGCGGCGTTGAAATCCGGATCCCAGGCGGGTTCGCCACAGACCTTGGCGCCCAGCTTCAGGTAGCCCTTGATCAGCGGAGGCACGCGTGCCGGCAGCGTGCTGTTCAGGCGCTCGACCGGATAGCGGTGCAGCGGCTTGACGCGCGGCAGGGTGGGATCCTGCAGGTGCTTGGAGACGGTGCGCCACACTTCGGCGGCGGTGACGCCGTCGTCGCGCAGGCTGACGCTGGCGCAGCCCAGCAGATAGCTGTAGCCGCCGCGGCGCAGGAACTCGGCCAGGCCCGACCACAGCAGCATGATGACCGCGCCGTTGCGGTGGTCGGCATGCGTGCAAGAGCGGCCCACTTCGACCAACTGGTCGCGCAGGTTGCCCAGCCCGGACAGGTCGAATTCGGATTCCGAGTAATATCCACCGGCCTCGCGCGCTTTCTCGGGGGTGAGGATGCGATAGGTGCCGACGACGCGGCCCGTATCCAGTTCGCGCACCATCAGGTGCTCGCACCAGCGATCGAAGCGGTCCTGCTCGATGCCGTCCTGGGCGTCGGGGAACACGGCGCCCATGTCCTCCGTGAAGACCGTGTAGCGCAGACGCTGGATCTGTTCGACTTCCTCGGTGGTGCGCGCCAGCCCCACGGCAAGCCCGCGCTGGGCGGCCCCGGACCAAGCCTGGGTGTTTTCGGGAGCGGTATCGATGCGGGCTAGTTCGAGCATTGCGCGGAACTCCTAAATATCCTGCCAGTTTGGACGCGCGTCATGTCAGTAATCTGACTGATATGTTACGTGATTGTGAAGTTTATGCCCGAAGAGACCCGAGCGGGTGCAGGCTTAGGGCAAAGTAACCCTTTGATACGATGCCACCGACACTGGTGCTGGTGCGGCCTGGACGGGGTGAATGCGGCGGCCATTGCGGCCGCCGCCGCGTATCGTCAAGCGGACAGGGCGTCCGCCAGGCGCTGGGCGCAGGACGCGGCCAGTTGTTCGTCTTCCGCCTCGACCATGAGGCGCAGCTTGGGCTCGGTGCCCGAAGCGCGGATCAGCACCCGGCCGCGGCCGGCCAGCTCGGCCTCGACCGCCTGGCGCGCGCCGCCCAATCCCGCGTGGGTTTTCCAGTCCAAGCCCGGCGCCAGCGGCACGTTGATCATTTTCTGCGGATACAGGCGCAGGTCGCCCACCCATTGGGCCAGCGGCTGGCCGCCGCGGCGCAGCGCCGTCAGCACCTGCAGGGCCGCGACGATGCCGTCGCCCGTGGTATGGCAATCGAGACACAGCAGGTGGCCGGAGCTTTCGCCGCCGAACAGCCAGCCGCGCTCGAGCAGTTGCTCGAGCACGTAGCGGTCGCCCACGTTGGCCCGCTCGAAGGGCACTTCCATCTTCTGCAGCTGACGTTCGAGTCCGTAGTTGGTCATCAACGTGCCCACCACCCCGGCCACCGGGCCGCGCTGCAGGCGCTCGCGGACGATGGCGTACAGCAACTCGTCGCCATCGAAGATGCGGCCATCGCCGTCGACCATCTGCAGGCGGTCGGCATCCCCGTCCAGCGCGATGCCCAGGTGCGCGTTGCGGGCGCGCACCTCGCGCACCAGCATGTCCGGATGCAGGGCGCCGACGCCGTCGTTGATGTTGAAACCGTCGGGCGAGACGCCGATGGTGTGCACCTCGGCGCCCAGTTCGCGGAACACGTGCGGCGCGGTGTGGTAGGCGGCGCCGTGCGCGGCGTCGACCACCAGGCGCATGCCGTTCAGGTCGAGGTCGGACGGGAAGGTGCTCTTGCAGAATTCGATGTAGCGGCCCTGGGCATCCTGCATCCGGCGCGCGCGGCCCAGTTCCTCGGAGCGCACGCAGCCCAGCGGCTGCTCGAGTTCCGCTTCGATCTCGGCCTCGACTTCGTCGGGCAGCTTCATGCCCTGCGCCGAGAAGAACTTGATGCCGTTGTCCTGGTAGGGATTGTGCGAGGCGCTGATGACGATGCCCGCCACCAGCCGCAGCGCGCGCGTGAGATAGGCCACGGCGGGCGTGGGTATGGGACCGGCCAGCAGCACGTCGATGCCGGCCGCCGACAGCCCTGCCTCGAGGGCGGACTCGAGCATGTAGCCGGAAATGCGGGTGTCCTTGCCGATGACGACCTGTGGCCGCCCGCCCCCGCGGATCGCCTGCTTGCGCGCGAGGACCTTGCCCGCGGCATAGCCCAGGTGCAGCGCGAAGCCCGGGTTGATCACCGGTCCCCCCACTTCGCCGCGCACACCATCCGTACCGAAATACTTGCGTTGACTCATGAACGTATGGCTCCTTGTTCGGCCGACTGCCAGACCTTGAGCGCGTCGACGGTCTCTGCCACGTCGTGCACACGTACGATGGCAGCGCCGCGCGCCACGCAGGCCAGAGCGGCCGCGATGCTGCCCGCCAGGCGGTCCTGCACGGGACGCCCCGTGACCGCGCCTATCATGGATTTGCGCGACAGGCCCACCAGCAGCGGATAGCTTGAAACACGCAGGCTGGAGAGCCTGCGCAGCAACTGATAATTCTGCTCCGCCGTCTTGCCGAACCCGAAGCCGGGATCGAGCACGATGCGACGGGGGTCGACCCAGGCGGCGCGCAGCCGCTGCGCGCGCGAACCCAGGAACATGCCGATCTCGCCCAGCAGGTCGGAATATTCGGGCGACTGCTGCATGGTGCGCGGTTCGCCTTTCATGTGCATGACGCACACGCCGCAGCGCGACTGCGCCACCGCTTCGATGGCGCCCGGCTGCCGGAAACCGTAGATGTCGTTGATCATGTCGGCGCCGGCATCGAGCACCGCGCTCATGACCTCGGGCTTGAAGGTGTCGACCGACAACGGCACGCCGCAGTCGCGCAGGGCCTCGATGACCGGCAGCAGCCGGCGCAGCTCGTCCTGGGCGGACACGGGCTCGGCGCCGGGCCGGGTGGACTCGCCGCCCAGATCGAGGATATGCGCGCCGTCGGCGATCAGTCGGCGGGCGTGGGCGACGGCCGAATCGGCATCGTCATGCTCGCCCCCGTCGGAAAACGAATCCGGCGTGACATTGACGATGCCCATGACCAACGGGCGCTCGAGATCGAACTCGAAGCGCCCGCACAGGAACGTATTTGCCATTTGTCCGGCAGACCGGCCGCGGCGCGCGGCGCTTAGACTGCGGCGGCCGTGTTGCCGCCGGCGGCCAGGCCCGGAGGGGGCGAGTCCGGCGAATCGGACGGGCCTTGCGGCGTCTTGGGAGGACGCGGCGGACGGCCGTTGATGATGTCGTCGATCTGGTCGGCGTCGATGGTTTCCCATTCGAGCAGCGCCGAGGTCATGACTTCGACCTTGTCGCGGTTCTCTTCCAGGATCTTGCGTGCGACGCCGTACTGCTCGTCGATGATGCGGCGGATCTCGGAATCGACCTTCTGCATGGTCGCTTCGGACACGTGCGTGGTCTTGGTGACGCTGCGGCCCAGGAAGACCTCGCCTTCGTTCTCGGCGTAGACCATGGGGCCCAGTTCGTCGGTCATGCCGTAGCGCGTGACGATGTCGCGGGCGATGGCCGTGGCGCGCTCGAAGTCGTTCGAGGCGCCGGTGGTCATCTGGTTCATGAAGAGCTCTTCGGCGATACGGCCGCCGAACAGCACCGCGATGGTGGACAGCAGGCGCGTCTTGTCCATGCTGTAGCGATCGTTCTCGGGCAGCTGCATGGTCACGCCCAGCGCGCGGCCGCGCGGGATGATGGTGACCTTGTGCACCGGATCGGTCTTGGGCAGCATGCGCGCGACGATGGCGTGGCCAGACTCGTGGTACGCAGTGTTCTTGCGTTCCTCTTCGGGCATGACGATCGACCGGCGCTCGGCGCCCATGATGATCTTGTCCTTGGCCTTTTCGAAGTCGGACATGTCGACGGTGCGGCCGTTGCGGCGCGCGGCGAACAGCGCGGCCTCGTTGACCAGGTTGGCCAGGTCGGCGCCCGAGAAGCCGGGCGTGCCACGCGCCAGGATGGTGGCGTCGACGTTGGTGGCCAGCGGCACCTTGCGCATGTGGACCTTCAGGATCTGCTCGCGGCCGCGGATGTCGGGCAGCGGCACCACGACCTGGCGGTCGAAGCGGCCCGGACGCAGCAGCGCGGGATCCAGCACGTCGGGACGGTTGGTGGCGGCGATGACGATGACGCCCTGGCCCGACTCGAAGCCGTCCATTTCGACCAGCATCTGGTTCAGGGTCTGCTCGCGTTCGTCGTTGCCGCCCCCCAGGCCGGCGCCGCGCTGGCGGCCGACCGCGTCGATTTCATCGATGAAGATGATGCAGGGCGCGTGCTTCTTGGCGTTTTCGAACATGTCGCGCACGCGGGCCGCGCCCACGCCGACGAACATTTCGACAAAGTCGGAACCCGAGATGCTGAAGAACGGCACCTTGGCCTCGCCGGCGATGGCCTTGGCCAGCAGCGTCTTGCCGGTACCGGGCGAGCCCACCATCAGCACGCCGCGCGGGATGCGGCCGCCCAGCTTCTGGAACTTGCTGGGGTCGCGCAGGAAGTCGACCAGCTCTTGCACGTCTTCCTTGGCCTCGTCGCAGCCGGCGACGTCGGCGAAGGTGATCTGGTTGGTATTCTCGTCGAGCATGCGCGCGCGCGACTTGCCGAAGCTGAACGCGCCGCCGCGCCCGCCTCCCTGCATCTGGCGCATGAAGAAGATCCAGACGCCGATGAGCAGCAGCATCGGGAACCACGAGACGAAGATGCTCATCAGCAGCGACGGCTCTTCGCGGGCCTTGCCCGACACCTGCACGCCATACTTCAGCAGGTCGGACACCATCCAGAGGTCGCCGGGCGACGTCAGCGTGTACTGGCGGCCGGCGTCAGGCGTGACATACAGGACATCGCCCTGCACGTCCACCTTGCGGATGCGGCCCGCCTTGGCGTCGTCCATGAACTGGGTGTAGGTGACGCCGTCCTGGCTCTGTGCACGTCCGTCGAACTGCTTGAATACCGTGAACAGCACCAGTGCGATCACCATCCAGACCGCGACTTTAGAAAACGAATTGTTCAAGGTCGATCTCCTGCTCTCGATTCCGACCGGTGGCTGCGATCGATATCTGGTATGCCCCGGGCCGGAAAGCCCCGCGGCGCAGCCACTTTTAATGTGAATGACTCATTCTACCCTGTCGGGAAAGAACGCGTTTCCACGCTGTTGTACGCGTGTAACCGGGGCGGACCCGGAAGATGACCTCTCGAGGCAAGTTACATTTCGGACGACGGCGCGCGCCCGGCTACGCGTGCTGCTTCAGGTTGCGACCGACCAGGAATGTCTCGGACGACTTGTCCCGCGACGCCTTGGGCTTGCGTTCGACCACCCGGCGGAACCGCTGCTTGAAGGACTCCACGATCTGCGAGAAACCGCTGCCATGGAAAGCCTTCACGATCAGGGCGCCGTCGGGCTTCAGATGCGCGCACGAGAATTCGAGCGCCAGATCGCACAGATGCTGGATGCGAGCCGAATCCGCAACGCCGACTCCGGACAGATTGGGGGCCATGTCCGAAATCACAAGGTCCACCGCGCGTTCGCCCACGATTTCCTCGAGCTGGCGCAGCACGGTCTCTTCGCGGAAGTCGCCCTGGATGAACTCGACCCCGGCCACGGGCTCCATGGGGAGGATGTCCAGCGCGATGATGTGACCGTCGACCACGCCGCCCGGACCGGCCAGGCGCTCGCGAGCCACCTGCGACCAGCTGCCCGGCGCCGAGCCCAGGTCGACCACGACGTCACCGCGCCGCATCAGCTTCTCGGTATCCAGGATTTCGATCAGCTTGAATGCCGCCCGCGCCCGGTAGCCCTTCTGCTGCGCCAGTTTGACGTACGGATCGTTGATGTGCTGGTGAATCCAGTCTTTGGAGAATTTATTCTTGGCCATTCCCGTACAATTCCACGCATGCCTATATTAGAACTTACCTCTCGCGAACGCAGCGAGCTGCGTTCGGCGGCCCACCCGCTGCGCCCGGTCGTGCTGATCGGCGACAACGGCCTGACCGAAGCCGTTCTCAAAGAGATCGACTCGGCCCTGAACGCCCACGGCCTGATCAAGGTGCGCGCGGGCGGCGAAGACCGCGATGCGCGCGAAGCCATGCTGGCCACCATCTGCGACACTCTGTCCTGCGCGCCGGTCCATCACCTGGGCAAGACGCTGATCCTGTATCGCCGCCAGCCAGGCAACGTGCAGGCCGCCAAGACCGACGCCGCGCCCAAGCGCAAGGCGTCCGAACCTTACACGCCCAAGAAGCTGGCCGCCGAGGGCAAGCGCGTCACCAAGACGCGCGCCCCGCGCCGCACCGAGGATGAGGCCGCCAGCCCGGCCCGGCCCGCGCGCGACGCGCTGCAGGCCGGACGGCCGCCACGCCCCAGCACGCGCAAGGCCGCTTCCAGCCATGGCGTGCCGCGCCGTGCGGGCAGCGCACTTAGCCTGCGCGCCGGCGCGCGGCGCGCCACCGGCCCCGCCCGCAAGACCAGCAGGACCGTCAAGAAATGATATCCGGAGCGGTGGGGCAACTGCCCTGCCCCGCAAGACGCCCGGCGCAACGCCGGGCTGACAGCCGGGCCGGGCGCCGCCAACGGACGCCCCGCCCATGCGGCGCTTAGATGTAGCGCACGTTGATCACTTCGTATTCGCGCACGCCCGACGGGGCCTGCACTTCCACCACGTCGCCCTCGGACTTGCCGATGAGCGCGCGCGCCACCGGGCTGGAAACCGAGATCAGGTTCGACTTGATGTCGGCCTCGACGTCGCCCACGATCTGGTAGGTCAGGCGGTCGCCCGAATCCAGGTCTTCGATCTCGACCGTGGCGCCGAACACGGCGCGGCCTTCGCTGTCCAGCGCGGTCGGGTCGATGATGTGGGCATTGGAAAGCGTGCCCTCGAGCTCGGCGATGCGGCCTTCGATGAAGCCTTGGCGCTCGCGCGCGGCATCGTATTCGGCATTCTCGGACAGGTCACCCTGCGCACGCGCTTCGGCGATGGCATTGATGACGGAGGGGCGCTCCACGGTCTTGAGCCGATGCAGCTCTTGTTGCAAGCGCTCGGCCCCGCGCACGGTCAAAGGAATGGCAGCCATGTCGTTTCCCAAACAAAAGTAGAAAAACGCCCCCAACGGAGCGTTTCTGGGTGAAAGGTCGAGCAAACCGCCAAGCCGGTTTCCGCAGGAAACCGGCGGTGATGCCGGACTGGCGATCCAAAAAGGAGAAAGCGCGGGCATACCGCCCGCAGCTACGTGTTGTCTCCCCTTTATGGATCGTACGGGCCGCGATAAGCCTGGGAACAGGCTTAAGAAAACAGGCCTGCGAGCAGTCCCTTGTAACGGTCTGCACGACAGTCCGGGCACACGGCCCCAGGAAAATGGACCTGCGTACCTACGGACGGGCGGACCAGCAGACAGGCGGCGGTGCGTCGACCAAAACAAAACCCCGGCTCGGGTCGGAACCGGGGCTGATCAAACGTCATTGTGGGCAAACTCGGCCCGAATTGCAAGCCGGCCCGGACCTGCGGAATTTCCGTGCGCGGCTCTATTCCATGCGGCGCGCGCCGACGCGCAGCAGCGCATACAGCAGGATGGCGCCGAAGGTGGCGGTGCCGATGCCGCCCAGCATGAAGTCACCCAGCTTCAGCGTGAAATCGCCGGCGCCCAGCACCAGCGTGACGGCCGCGACGATCAGGTTGCGGTTGTCGCTGAAATCCACGCGGTTCACCACCCAGATGCGCGCCCCCGCGATGGCGATCAGGCCGAACACCACCACCGACATGCCGCCCAGCACCGGGCCGGGTATGGTCTGGATCAGCGCGCCGAACTTGGGCGAGAAGCCCAGCGCGATGGCGATGAAAGCCGCGATCACGAACACCAGGCTGGAGTAGATGCGGGTCACCGCCATCACGCCGATGTTCTCGGCATAGGTGGTGACGCCCGTGCCGCCCACCGCGCCGGAGACCATGGTCGCCACGCCGTCGCCAATGAAGGCGCGCCCCAGGTAGCGGTCCATGTCGCGGCCTGTCATGGCGGCCACCGCCTTGACGTGGCCCAGGTTCTCGGCAACCAGGATGATGGCCACGGGCACGATCAAACCCATGGCGTCGGCGCGGAACACCGGCGCGGAGAAGCTCGGCAGGCCCAGCCAGGCGGCCGCGGCCACGCCGGAGAAATCGATGGGCTTGCCCAGGCCCATGCCGTTGGCGAACACCGCATAAATGACGCAGGCCAACAGCATGCCGACCAGGATCAGCAGGCGCTGCACCATGCCGCGCGTGAAGACCGCGATGCCGCCCACGCACACGATGGTGACCAGCGCCATCGCCGCGTCGAAGCTGCCCTGCCCCATGGCGCCCTTGGCGGCGATGGGCGCCAGGTTCAGGCCGATCACCGCCACGACGGCGCCGGTGACCACCGGGGGCATCAGCGCCTCGATCCAGCCCGCGGCACGCGCGCCGGCCGCCGACACGCCCAGGCCGATCAGCGCGTACACCAGGCCGCAGGCGATGATGGCGCCCAGCGCCACGCCGATGTTGGCGTTGGCGCCGCCGCCCGCGTAGCCGGTCACGGCCACCACCCCGCCGATGAAGGCGAAGCTGGATCCCAGGTAGCTGGGGACCCGGCCGCCCACGAACAGGAAGAAGATCAGCGTGCCGATGCCCGACATCAGGATGGCGACGTTGGGGTCGAAGCCCATGAGCAGCGGGGCCAGCACCGTGGAGCCGAACATGGCGACCACGTGCTGTGCGCCCATGGCGACGTTCTTGGGCCAGGACAGGCGCTCGTCGGGCGCGATGACGGCGCCGGGCGCGGCATCGTCGACCACGCGCCAGCGCGGGAAATAGGAATTGGACATGAGCCCCCTCGTTGATTCTCGGTTCCAGGTGACAGGCGGGCGCCAGTGTAAAGGCTAATCGGGGCCGGCACTAAAGCCGGATGAGGGCAGGCACGGGCGGCGTTGCGTCCCGTCGACAGGCAGGGTTAAGTTGATCGGGGCGACGCCGTAGTAGCGTCATCCACCCACTGGAACCGCCATGGCCATTTCGCCGCTGTCCCGCCTCCTCGACGTGCCGACGCCCGGGCTTTTCGCCGCGGCCCGCAAAGAAGCCGCCTCGCGCGCCTCGCAGAACGAAGACCCGACCGACAAGGCCATCAAGGAACTGCAGCGGCAACTTCGGCTCGTCCAGCGGCAGATGGAGCGGGTGCGCAACAGCGGCGCCACGCCCGAACAGAAGGCCAGCCAGCTGCAGGCGCTGAATGCGCAGGCCGCCACCATCCAGGGATCGATCCAGAAGCTGATGGGCGAAAAGCTGGCCGCGCTGGCCGCGAGCGCAGCGGCGCGGGGCTGAGGCGCCGGCGCTGACGTGTTGGCACCCACGGGCGCAGGCGCTAAGCTGCCGGATGCGGCGCGACAGGCGCGACGCGCGGCATGGCGGGGCCGCAGCATCCCATCCCCGCACGGACAATCTTGCATGACTGAATTCTGGTTCATCCGCCACGGCGAAACCGGGTGGAACAAGCAGCGCCGGCTGCAGGGATGGCAGGACACGCCGCTCAACGAGTTGGGCGCTAGCCAGGCCGGGCTGCTGGCCAAGCGCCTCGAAGTCGAGGCGCGCAACACGCGCATCGACGCCATCTACAGCAGCGACCTGCAGCGCTGCCACCATACCGCTCTGCCCGCCTCCGAGCGGCTGGGCCTGCGCGTACGTTCAGAACCGGGACTGCGCGAGCGCGGCTTCGGCGTGCTGGAAGGGCTGGAGATGGAGCACCTGGACACGCTGGCGCCGCAGGCGGCCGCGGCATGGAAAAGCCGCGATCCGCTGCGGCTGCTGGAAGGCGGCGAGACCCTGGGCCAGTTCCATGCCCGCGTGGTGGCCACGATCGACGACATCGCGACGCGCCATGCCGGCGAACGCGTGCTCGCCTTCACGCACGGCGGCGTGCTGGACATCATCTGGCGGCATGCTCGCGGAGTTCCGCTTAACGCGCCGCGCGATGCGGCCATGCTGAACGCCAGCATCAACCGCGTGGCGGTGGCCGACGGACGCTGGCAGGTGCTGGACTGGGGCGACGTTGCGCACATGGCCGAACTGGCGCGCGACGACATCGTTTGAACCGGCCCGCTTCAACACGCAACGCGCAGGCACGCAACCAGGGCCTCAGCCCTCGCTTCCCGGCCGCCTGGGCTTGCGCGGCGCGTTGCGCGCCAGGCGGTCATAGACCGCGTTGGGCAGCAGCCGCATCAACTTCGCCACCACGCCCATCTGCCACGGGATGACCGTGTACGAGGCTCCACGATCGATGGCTTGCTGCGCGCGCAGCGCGAAGTCGTCGGCCTCCATCAGGAAAGGCATGCGGTAGGGGTTGTGCGCCGTCATCGCCGTCTTGATGTAGCCCGGCGTGATGGTGACGACCTGCACGCCGCTTTCCGCCAGTTCCAGGCGCAGGCTTTCGCAATAGGTGACCACGGCCGATTTCGAGGCGCTGTAGGCGCCCGCGCCCGGCAAACCCCGCACGCCGGCCACGCTGGCGATGCCCACCAGCTTGCCCGAGCGCGTGGCGCGCATAGGCTCGATGAAGGGTTCGAACGTGGCCATGGTGGCCAGCACGTTGGTGGCGAAGATGGCTTCGAACACGGCGTAGTCTTCGGTGTGGCCGGTGAGCGTGCCCGCGCTGATGCCGGCGCTGGCCACCACCGCGTCCACCTTGCCCGCGCAACGCGCGATGAAGTCGCGGGCCGCCTCGTGCAGCGCCGCGCGGTCGCGCACGTCCAGCACATAGCACTGATGCGCGCCCGGCAGCGACCGGGCCAGCTCGTTCAGCGCGTCGGCGCGTCGACCCACCAGGCCCAGCGTGGCACCGCCCGCGGCATAGCGCCGCGCCAGCGCCATGCCCAGACCGCTGCTGGCGCCAGTGATGAAGATGTTCTGCGTCATGCGGCGGGTTCCTGAGTGATGAGACTTACAGGAAGATCAGCGCGAAGATGGCCAGCACCAGCGCCCACTTCAGGATGTAGTACAGGGTCTTGTTCTGCTTCTTGATCGACTTGCCCACGCGGCGCACGGCATACACGGCGCCGAATATGCGGTTGATGCCGCCGGTGCGGTCGCCTTCCTGGTTGGGCGAGGACGCGGCGCGCAGCAGCACGTTGCCGAAGAAGTGGTTGACCGCCCGCGCCCAGCCGAACTTCATCGGACGCTCGATGTCGGCGAACAGGATGATGCGGTTCTGGTCCGTGCGGTTCTCGGCGAAGTGGATGTAGGTCTCGTCGAACACCACGGCCTCGCCGTCACGCCAGTGATAGCTCTGGCCGTCGACGTTGATGTAGCACTCGGGGCTGTTGGGCGTGATCAGGCCCAGGTGAAAGCGCAGCGAGCCCGCGTACGGATCGCGGTGGCGCGGCAGCTTGCTGCCCGGCGGCAGGGCCGCGAACATGGCGGCCTTGATGCCGGGAATGCCGGCCAGCAGTTCGGTGGTGACCGGGCACAGCGCGCGGGCCGAGGGATGGTCGGTGTCGTACCACTTCAGGTAGAAGCGCTTCCAGCCGCTCTTGAAGAACGAATTGAATCCCGCGTCGTCGTAGCGGCTGGACGATTTGATGTGCCCATCGCCGAACAGCTGTTCGGCCTCGGCGCGGATGTCCTGCCAGCGCGCCATCAGCGGAGCCAGCTGCGGAAACTCGTCCAGGTCGATGTACGGCTGGTTGGGTACGCGCGAGAACGCGTACATGAAGACGTTGATGGGCGCGGTGAAGGTGGAATGGTCGAGCGCCTGGCGGGAGAACCGGTGTCGGACTCTTCCGCGGAAATGCACCACGGTGGCGGACACCACGAACAACGCAAGGACGAACCATTTCATGAGCGAATGACTCCGTGCGAATCGGCAGCCCGGCCCTACCCGGAGATAGCCGCTTCCCTGCCGCGCCGGCCGTGCGTGCAACAGGCCCGATGCGACGTACTGCGCGGGCGCCGGCCTGCACCACGGCCAGCGCTTTCCGCTACTGCGGGCGCCCCTTCCTGCCGGAAGAATGGCCGCCCGCCCGGTACTTGCTTATTGCTTCGTCAGCGCGCCGTGCAGTTCCTGCAGCGGATAGACCTGCAGACCCAGGCCCTGCCGCATGAACTGCATGCCCTCGACCGCGGCGCGCGCGCCGGCGATCGTGGTGAAGAACGTGACGCGGTTGTTCAGCGCCTGAGTGCGGATAGTACGCGAATCCGCGATGGCGTTGCGACGCTCTTCGACCGTGTTGATGACCAGCGACACTTCGCCGTTCTTCACCATGTCGACGATGTGCGGACGCCCTTCGGTGACCTTGTTGACCACCTGGACGGGGATGCCCGCGGCCTCGATCTGCGCGGCGGTGCCGCGCGTGGCCACCAGCTTGAAGCCCAGGTTGTGCAGGCCGCGGGCCACCTCGACGGCGCGCGGCTTGTCCTGATTCTTCACGCTGATGAACACCGTGCCGGACTCGGGCAGGCGCACGCCGGCGGCCAGCTGCGACTTGACGAAGGCCTCGCCGAAGCTGGTGCCCACGCCCATGACCTCGCCGGTGGACTTCATCTCGGGGCCCAGGATGGTGTCCACGCCCGGGAACTTGACGAAGGGGAACACCGCTTCCTTCACTGAGAAGTAAGGCGGCACCACTTCGCGCGTGATGCCCTGCTGGGCCAGGGTGCGGCCGGCCATGGCGCGCGCGGCGATCTTGGCCAGCTGCAGGCCGGTGGCCTTGGACACGTAGGGCACCGTGCGCGAGGCGCGCGGGTTGACCTCGAGCACGTACACGTCGCCGTTCTGGATGGCGAACTGCACGTTCATCAGGCCGCTGACGTTGAGCGCCTTGGCCATCACCGTGGTCTGGCGCTTGATCTCGGCGACCGTTTCGGCCGACAGCGAGTACGGCGGCAGGCTGCACGCCGAGTCGCCCGAGTGCACGCCCGCCTGCTCGATGTGCTCCATGATGCCGCCGATGAACACCGTTTCGCCGTCGGCCAGGCAGTCGACGTCGACCTCGATGGCGTCATTCAGGAAGCGGTCCAGCAGCACCGGAGAGTCGTTGCTGACCTTGACCGCCTCGCGCATGTAGCGCTCGAGGTCTTGCTGCTCGTGCACGATCTCCATGGCTCGGCCGCCCAGCACGTAGCTGGGGCGAACCACCAGGGGATAGCCGATTTCGGCGGCGTGGGCCAGGGCTTCGTTCTCGGTGCGCGCGGTGCGGTTGGGCGGTTGGCGCAGGCCCAGCTTGTGCAGCAGCTTCTGGAAGCGCTCGCGGTCTTCGGCCACGTCGATGGACTCGGGGCTGGTGCCGATGATGGGCACGCCGTTGGCCTCGAGCGCGCGGGCCAGCTTCAGCGGCGTCTGGCCGCCGTACTGCACGATCATGCCGACCGGGTTCTCTTTGTGCACGATCTCGAGCACGTCCTCGAGCGTCAGCGGCTCGAAGTACAGGCGGTCGGAGGTGTCGTAGTCGGTGGACACGGTTTCCGGGTTGCAGTTGACCATGATGGTCTCGTACCCGTCTTCACGCAGCGCCAGCGCGGCATGCACGCAGCAGTAGTCGAACTCGATGCCCTGGCCGATGCGGTTCGGACCGCCGCCCAGCACGATGATCTTCTTGCGGTCGGTGGGCTGGGCCTCGCACTCTTCCTCGTAGGTGGAGTACATGTAGGCCGTGCGCGTGGCGAATTCCGCCGCGCAGGTGTCCACGCGCTTGTACACCGGACGCACGTTGAGCTGGTGACGCAGCTTGCGCACCTCGGATTCCGCCGAATCCAGCAGATAGGCGAGGCGGCGGTCGGAGAAGCCGCGGCGCTTCAGCTCCCACAGCGTGGCGTAGTCGAGGTCGGCCAGCGTCTTCTGCTCGAGCGCCAGCTCGATGTCGACGATTTCCTTGATCTGGGCCAGGAACCACGGGTCGATTTTGGTGAGGTTGTGCACCTCGTCGAGCGTGAAGCCCTGGGCGAAGGCGTCGCCCACGTACCAGATGCGTTCCGGACCGGGTTCGCCCAGCTCGACCTGCAGCTTCTCGCGGTCGGTGGTCTTCTGGTTCAGTCCGTCCACGCCCACTTCCAGGCCGCGCAGGGCCTTCTGGAAGGATTCCTGGAACGTACGGCCGATGGCCATGACTTCGCCCACCGACTTCATCTGCGTGGTGAGGCGGGCGTCGGCCTGCGGGAATTTCTCGAACGCGAAACGCGGCACCTTGGTGACGACGTAGTCGATGGTGGGCTCGAACGAGGCCGGCGTGGCGCCGCCGGTGATCTCGTTGCGCAGCTCGTCGAGCGTGTAGCCCACGGCCAGGCGCGCGGCCACCTTGGCGATGGGAAAGCCCGTGGCCTTGGAGGCCAGCGCCGACGAACGCGAAACGCGCGGGTTCATCTCGATGACGATCATGCGGCCGTTCTGCGGATTGACCGCGAACTGCACGTTCGATCCGCCGGTGTCCACGCCGATCTCGCGCAGCACCGCGATCGACGCGTTGCGCATGATCTGGTATTCCTTGTCCGTCAGCGTCTGCGCGGGCGCCACGGTGATGGAGTCGCCGGTATGCACGCCCATGGGATCGAGGTTCTCGATCGAGCAGACGATGATGCAGTTGTCCGCCCTGTCGCGGACCACTTCCATCTCGAATTCCTTCCAGCCCAGCAGCGACTCTTCGATCAGCAGCTCGCTGGTGGGCGAGGCTTCCAGGCCGCGACGGCAGATGGTCTCGAATTCTTCGGCGTTGTAGGCGATGCCGCCGCCCGAGCCGCCCATGGTGAAGCTGGGGCGGATGACGGCGGGAAAGCCCGAGGTGCCGATCTCGGCCGCGATGCGGCGCTGCACTTCCCAGGCTTCGTCCATGCTGTGGGCGACGCCCGACTTGGCGGACTCGAGCCCGATGTCGGTCATGGCCTGCTTGAACTTCTGGCGGTCTTCGGCCTTCTCGATGGCGTGCTCGTTGGCGCCGATGAGCTCGACGCCATGCTTGGCCAGCACGCCGTGGCGGGCCAGGTCGAGCGCGCAGTTCAGCGCAGTCTGGCCGCCCATGGTGGGCAGTAGCGCATCGGGCTTCTCGCGCTCGATGATCTTCTCGACGGCCTGCCAGATGATGGGCTCGATGTAGGTGACGTCGGCCGTTTCCGGGTCGGTCATGATCGTGGCGGGGTTGCTGTTGACCAGGATGGTCCGGTAACCCTCGGCCTTGAGCGCCTTGCACGCCTGCGCGCCGGAATAGTCGAACTCGCAGGCCTGCCCGATGATGATGGGGCCGGCGCCGATGATCAGGATGCTCTTTATGTCTGTACGCTTGGGCATATCGTGGAATCTTTTATTGCTGCGGGCCGGACATCAGGCTGATGAACTTGTCGAACAGCACCAGAATGTCGTGCGGGCCGGGGCTGGCCTCGGGGTGGCCCTGGAAGCAGAACGCGGGGCGGTCGGTAAGCTCGAAGCCCTGCAGCGTGCCGTCGAACAGCGACACGTGCGTGACGCGGGTATTGGCCGGCAGCGTGGCCGCATCGACCGCGAAACCGTGGTTCTGGCTGGTGATGAACACGCGGCCATTCTGCAGGTCTTGCACCGGATGGTTGGCGCCGTGGTGGCCCGTCTTCATCTTGACCGTCTTGCCGCCCACGGCCAGGCCCATCAGCTGATGGCCCAGGCAGATGCCGAAGGTGGGCAGCTTGCGCTCGAGGAAGACGCGCGTGGCGTCGACCGCGTAGTCGCAGGGCTCGGGATCGCCGGGGCCGTTGGCCAGGAACACGCCGTCCGGATCGAGCTTGAGCACTTCCTCGGCGGGCGTCTGCGCCGGCACCAGGGTGATGCGGCAGCCGCGGTCGGCCATCAGGCGCAGGATGTTGTGCTTGACGCCGAAGTCGTAGGCCACGACGTGGAAGCGGTTCTGTTCGGGCGTGCCGTGGCCCGAGCCCAGCTGCCAGGTGCCGCCCGTCCAGGGCTTGCTTTCCTTCAGCGAGACTACCTTGGCCAGGTCTTGCCCGGCCATGCCGGGGAAGCTGCGCGCCAGTTCGACGGCGCGCTCGGCGTCATCGCCGACCAGGATGCAGCCGCCCTGGGCGCCCTTGTCGCGCAGGATGCGGGTGAGCTTGCGGGTGTCGATGCCGGAAATGGCGACGATGCCCTGCTGGGCCAGGTACTCGGGCAGGGATTGGGTGGCGCGGAAATTGGACACGCGCGCGGGGCAGTCGCGGACCACCAGCCCGGCGGCGTACACACGGCCGGCTTCGACGTCTTCGGGATTGACGCCGGTATTGCCGATGTGGGGATAGGTCAGCGTGACGATCTGGCCGTTGTAGCTGGGATCGGTCAGGATTTCCTGGTAGCCGGTCATCGCGGTGTTGAACACCACCTCGGCCACCGTGTGGCCTGGCGCGCCTATCGATACGCCCCGGAAAATGGTACCGTCCGCCAAAGCCAGGATTGCGGGAGGGAAGCGATTGAAGCGATCAGCCCCCTCGGGAAAAAGTTGCGGCAGCACAGTAAACCCCGGTTTCAAAATCGATAATTAAACCTTTCGATTATACCCTGGACGGCCGTTTTCCCCGGAAAACCGCGCCAGATAAGGCCAGATAGGCCATCTGGGCGACCCGACCGGAGCGCCGGCGACGGCCAGGCGGTCACGCGGCTGAGGTACCCTATCCCTGCCGGGCGGGCGTCCCGCCCGGTCCGCGCGGCAAGCGCGCGGCCGATGGGTTTTCCGCAACGATCCCCTCCGCATCCATGACCAGCCTGCTCGATTCCCTGCGCCAGTACACCACAGTGGTTGCCGACACCGGCGATTTCAACGCCATTCGCACGCTGCGCCCGACCGACGCCACCACCAACCCCTCGCTGATCCTGAAGGCCGTGCAGCAGGACGCCTATCGTCCGCTGCTGGCCGAGACGGCGCGCGCCCATCGCGGCGCGTCCACCGCCGAACTGGCCGACCGGCTGCTGGTGGCCTTCGGCACCCGGATCCTGTCCATCGTCCCCGGCCGCGTGTCCACCGAGGTGGACGCCCGCCTGTCCTTCGACACCCGCGCCACCATCGAACGCGCCCGCGGCCTGGTGGCCATGTACGAAGCGGCCGGCGTGACGCGCGAGCGCGTGCTGATCAAGATCGCCGCGACCTGGGAAGGCATACAGGCGGCGCGCGCGCTGCAGGCCGAGGGCATTCGCTGCAACCTGACGCTGCTGTTCTCGCTGCCGCAGGCCGCGGCGTGCGCCGACGCGAAGGTGCAATTGATCTCGCCCTTCGTCGGCCGCATCTACGACTGGCACAAGAAGTCGGCCGGCGCATCGTGGGACGAGGCCGCGCGGGCCGGCGTCAACGACCCCGGCGTGCAGTCGGTGGCGCGCATCTACCGCTATTTCAAGCGCTTCGGCATCGAGACCGAGGTGATGGGCGCCAGCTTCCGCAACACGGGCCAGATCCTGGCGCTGGCGGGCTGCGACCTGCTTACCATCAGCCCCGAGCTGCTGACCGAGCTGGCGGGCGCCGAGGGCACCGTCCAGCCGGTGTTGCAGGCCGGCATGGCCGGCGAGGCAGTCGAGCGCGTTCCGACGGACGAGGTCAGCTTCCGCACGCTGCTGAACGAAGATGCGATGGCGGGCGAGAAGCTGGCCGAAGGCATCCGCGCATTCGTGGCGGATGCGAAGAAGCTGGATGCGTTGATCGAGGCGGCGCGGGCCTGAGCCGGCTGGCGGCCGGTCTGGCCGGCAGCCAGCCTTCGCCTTAAAAGGCTGGCTTGCGGTCCCGCCACGGATCCGCGCTTTCAAGCTGCGCGGACACCTGCAGGATCAGGTCTTCTCTTCCAAACCGCCCGATCAGCTGCGTGGCCACGGGTACGCCTTCGGGCGTGGCATACAGGGGCAGGCTCGCGGCCGGCTGGCCCGACGCGTTGAACACCGCCATGAACGTGGCGTAACGCGACACCCGCTTGCGCAGGTCCATGAATGTGCCGCGCTGCATGGACAGCTCGCCGAGCTTCAGCGGCAGCTCGGTCAGCGCCGGGGCCAGCACCAGGTCGAAGTCCTCCATGTAGGCCTCCATCGCGCGGCTGATCGCGTGCAGACGATTGATGCTGGCGACGTAGTCGGTGGCCATCAGGCCCCTGCCGAACTCGTAGCCGGACCGCATGACGGGTTCGAGGTCGTCCGCCTGCAAGGATCTGCCGGTCAGCGCTACGCGGGCATCCACGTACAGCACGATGTTGCTGGCCAGGATGCGGGCATGCGCGTTGACGAAACCGTCGTAGTCGATGGCGGGCGGCGCGGAATCGATCACAGTGTGCCCCAGGGCGCGCAGCAGATCCGCCGTATGGTCGACGGCCTGCAGCGGTTCCGCGGCGACGGGGATGTCGTTCCAGGCCGAGCGCCACACCGCGATGCGCAAGGGCCTGGCCGGCGCCCGGGCGATGGCTTCGAGATAGGGACCGGCCTTGGGCGGTGCGGCATAGGGCGCGCCCGCCTCGTAGCCCGAGATGGCGTCCATGGCAGCGGCCGTATCCCGAACGGTCAGGCTCAGCACGCCGTCGGTAGCCATGCCGCCCCAGCCTTCGCCGCGCAGCGGCCCCATCGGCACCCGCCCGCGCGACGCTTTCAGGCCATAGACGCCGCAGCAGGCAGCCGGGATGCGGATCGACCCGCCCCCGTCGCTGCCGTGCGCTATCGGGACAATGCGCGCGGCCACCGCCGCCGCGGCGCCGCCGCTGGAGCCGCCGGCGGAACGGGTCAAGTCCCAGGGGTTGCGGGTGGGTCCGCCGTTGCGCACCGCTTCGGTGGTCGCCACCATGCAGAACTCGGGCACGGTGGAACGCGCGAACGGGATCAGGCCGGCCTCGTCGAAGCGCCGGGTCAGCGTGCTGTCGATGTCGTAGGTGGTGTCGTTGAGCAGGCGCGAGCCCAGGCTGGACGGAAACCGCCTGGACGGCAGGCCCGAATCCTTCAGCAGGAACGGAATGCCGCCGAACGCGCCGCGCGACCGCCAGGCCTTCGCCAGCTCGATGGTGGCCTCGTACTGTTCGTAGCACAGCGCGTTGAGCGCCGGCGCCCGGCTTCGCGCCAGTTCCACCGCGCAGCGCATCAGCGCCTCGGACGTGGTTTCGCCGGACGCCAGCCGTTGCGCCAGCGCCAGGCCATCCAGGGACTCGTACTCTTCATGCTGCATGAATTGCTGCTCCTTCGACGCCATCCAGTTGGGAGAAATCGGGCTTGGACCATTTCTTGCCGGGAATCGAATCGATCAGCCGGCGGGTGTATTCGTGTTGGGGGCGATAGAAGACGTCGGTGGCGCGGCCCAGTTCGACCAGCTCGCCCTGCCGCATCACCGCAATGCGGTCGCAGATCTGAGCGGCGACCCGCAGGTCGTGCGTGATGAACAGGATCGACAGGTCGAACTGCCCGCTGACGGTCTTCAGCAGGTCCAGCACCTGCGCCTGGATGGACACGTCCAGCGCCGACACGGCTTCGTCGGCCACCAGCAGGCGGGGCCGCAGCGCCAGCGCGCGGGCGATGCCCACCCGTTGGCGCTGGCCGCCCGAGAACTGGTGCGGATAACGGTCGCCGGCATCCCCGCCCAACCCCACCAGCTCCAGCAGTTCGCGCGCGTCGGCCAGGGCCTTGCCGCGCTTCTCGCCGAAGGCGATCGGGCCTTGCGCCACTGCATCGACGATGCGGTGGCGGGGGTTCAGGGATGCGTACGGGTCCTGGAACACCATCTGGATATGGCGTCTATGCTCGCGCCATTGCGCGGACGACAGGCCGACCAGCTCCTGGCCCTCGAGCTTCACGCTGCCACGGTCCGGCCGGATCAGGCCGACGAGCGTGCGGCCCAGGGTCGACTTGCCGGATCCCGACTCGCCCACCAGCCCCAGGGTCTCGCCCTGCTGGATGGTCAGCGAGATATCCTTGAGCGCGTCCACCTCGCGGCCGTTGGCCGACCGGAACGTCTTCCCCAGCTTGTCCACGGCTATCAGCGGCGGCGCGGGCAGCGCGGCCGTCTTGCCCTCGGGCTTGTGCGGAACCGCGGCGATCAGCTGGCGCGTGTAGGCCGCCCGGGGACGATTCAGGATGTCGGCGGCCGCGCCCTGCTCGACCACCGCGCCATGGCGCATCACCACGATGCGGTCGGCGATCTCCGCCACTACGCCGAAGTCGTGGGTGATGAAGATCACGCCGATGCCCATGCGGGCCTGGATGTCCTTGACGAGCGCCAGGATCTGCGCCTGCGTGGTGACGTCCAGCGCCGTGGTGGGCTCGTCCGCGATCAGGATGTCCGGCTCCATGGCCAGCGCCATGGCGATGACTACCCGCTGGCGCTGGCCGCCCGACAACTGGAACGGATACGCGTCGATGAGCCGCTCGGGATCGGGCAGCATGACGTCGCGAAACAGGGCCAGCACCCTGCCGCGCCGGGCCTCGGCGCCCAGGTCGGTGTGGCGTTCGAGCACCTCGTCGACCTGACGGCCGACCCGCATGATGGGGTTCAACGCCGTCATGGGCTCCTGGAACACCATGCCGAACGACTTGCCGCGCAGGCCGCACCATTCCTTGCGAGACAGTCCGACCAGTTCGCGGCCGCGATAGCGGATGCTGCCGCGGCTCACACGCAGTTCGCCTTCGGGAAGCAGGCCCATCAAGGCGTGCGCGGTCACCGACTTGCCCGAGCCCGATTCGCCGACGACGCACAGGATTTCGTTCTGGTTGACTTCGTAGGACACGCCGTTCACGACGGGCGCATCGGGACCGTCCTGCACGACGGACACCACCAGGTCGCGGATTTCCAGAAGTGCGGCCATCAGCTTGTCCTCTTGCGCGCGAGCTTGGGATTCAGGGCGTCGTTCAGCGCTTCGCCCACCAGGTTCAGCGCCAGCACCGTCACCAGGATGGCCACGCCGGGGAATACGCTCATCCACCAGGCATCGCGCAGCACGCTGCGCGAGGCGCCGATGATGTAGCCCCAGGTCATGGCGTTGGGGTCCCCCAGGCCGAGAAAGCTCAGGGCCGACTCCAGCAGAATGGCGCTGGCCACCATCAGCGAGCCCGACACGATCACCGGCGACAGGCTGTTGGGCAGGATCTGCGTGAGAATGATGCGGGTATTGGACTGCCCGCTGAGCACGGCGGCCTGCACGAACTCGCGATGCTTCATGCTCATGAACTCGGCGCGCACCAGGCGCGCCAGCGGCGGCCACGACACCAGGGCGATCGCCAGGATCACCGTGCCGATGGTGGGCGTGAGAATCGCGACCAGCACCACGGCCAGGAAGAATCCGGGAATGGTCTGGAACAGTTCGATGAACCCGACGATCGCCTGGTCGACCTTGCCGCCGTAGAAGCCTGCGATGGCGCCGACGGTGATGCCGACCAGGATGGACACCGCGGTGGAGATCACCGCCAGCACCAGCGTGACCCGCGCGCCGTACGCGATGCCCGTGGCGATGTCGCGGCCCAGGGTATCGGTGCCCAGCAAGGCGTCGTCGGACAACGGCGGCATGTAGGGCGCGTTGACGATGTCCCATGGGCTGTCGGGGAACAGCCAGCCGGCGCAGATCGCCATCACGCTGACCAGCGCCAGCGCGGCCAGGCCGATGATGCCGCCCTTGTGGCGGCGGAATGCGTGGAAGAAGTCGTTCATTTCAGTTCGATCCTGGGATCGGCCACCGTGTAGAGGATGTCGGTGATCAGGTTGACCACCACGACGACGATGGAAGCCATGAAGAACACGCCCAGCAGCACGCTGTAGTCGCGCTGCACCAGCGCGTCGAACGCCAGCCGGCCGATGCCCGGCCAGCCGAACACGGTCTCGACCAGCAGCGCGCCGCCGATCAGGTGGCCCGCCTGGATGCCCGCATACGTGATGACGGGCAGCAAGGCGTTGCGCAGCACGTGGCGCGTGATGACGGTGCGTTCGGACAGGCCTTTGCCGCGGGCGGTCTTCACGAAGTCGAGCTGGCGGATCTCCAGCATCGAGGCGCGCGTCAGGCGCGTATAGACGGCCATGTAGAACAGGCCCAGCGTGATGGCGGGCAGCGTCAGGTGGCGGGCGATATCGATGAATCGCGCGAAGCCGGAGAGCGACGACCCCACGCTTTCATAGCCGAAGGCCGGCAGCCACTGCAGTTGCACGGAGAACACCAGCACCAGCATCAGCCCCACCCAGAACAGCGGTGTGGCGTACGCAAGCATGGCCATCGTGGTGATGACGGTGTCTCCCCACTTGCCCACCCGCAGCGCCGCCTGGATGCCCAGCGCCATGCCGGCCAGCAGGGCGAAGGCGAACGAGGTCAGCGCCAGCAACAGGGTGGCTGGCAGCTGATTCAGGATCAGCGTGGACACCGGCGCCTGCTGGCGATGCGAATAGCCGAGATCGAAGACGGCGACGTGCTTTAGATAGGACGCGAGCTGCACCGGCAGGGGCTGGTCCAGGCCAAAGTCCTTGCGCAGCTTCTCGATGTACTCGGCATCCGCCGCGCCCGATTGTCCGGCCAGGATCTCGGCCGGGTCGCCCGGCGCGGCGCGCACCAGGAAGAAGTTGAACAAGGCGATCATGAAGAGCACCAGGATGCTCTTGACGATCCGCCTGCCCAGGAAGGCGGCGATCCTGTTCATTCTTTCGACAGCCAGGCGTCGGCGTAGTTGCCCGCCGCTCCGAGGCCGGTCGTGATGGCATCGTGCACGCGCTTGTTCAGGTGGGTGCCATAGTTGGTGTCGATCAGCCACAACAGCGGCACGTCCTCGACCAGGATGCGCTGCGCTTCCGAGTAGTACTTCTGGCGCTCGGCATCGCTGCCGGCCTGCGCGGCCAGGTTGAACAGCTCGTCGACCTTCGGGTTGTTGTACTGCGAGGTGTTGCTGAACATCACGCCCTTGCGGATGTTGCTGCCCAAGTAGGTGCGCGACACGCCGATGGCCGGATCCGCGTACTGGAACACGCCGTTGCCGGCCATGTCGAAATCCCAGTTGCCCACGCGCGAGACCCAGCCGCCCACGTCGGTGGCCTCGAGATTCACCATGATGCCGACCTTCGACAGATTCTGCTTGATGTACTCGGCGCGTCGGCGCGGCATCTCGCCGTACGGCAGCGGAATCAGGCTGATGGTCGCCCGCACGCCGTCGGCGTTGGGCTTCAGGCCCATTTCGTCGAGCAGGGCAATGGCCTTCTTGGGATCGTAGTCGTACTTCTTGACGTTGGCGTCGTAGAAGCGCGTGTTGTGGTGGATCGGCCCGGTGGCGACCACGCCCTGGCCGAACATGATTTTCTCGGCGATGAACTTGCGATTGATCGCATGCATCATCGCCTGGCGGAAACGCTTGTCGTTGAAGGGCGGACGGGCATTGTTCACCTCCAGCCACTGCATGGTCGACCAGTACTCGTAGCCCTTGTTGGTGTAGTTGATGTGGGGCAGCTTGGCCACGCGCGGCGCGTCCACCGGCTCGAGGTCCTGCAGCCACGCCTGCAGCACCGTGCCCTGCTCGATCGCCACGCGCCGGGATGCGGCATCGGGGATCACGCGGTAGGTGATGCCATCCAGATACGGGCGCCCCTCTTTCCAGTATTTCTCGTTCTTCACCAGCTCGATGTAGGCTCCGCGCTCCCATTTCTTGAACTTGAACGGCCCGGTGCCGATGGGGTGGGCATTGGCCGGATTCTGTCCAATGGGTGTATCCACGTCGTACAGGTGCTTGGGCAGGATCGCGCCACCGCCGATGTCGAACGCATACAGGAATGCCGCATACGGCGCCTTCAACTTGAAGACCACGGTGTCCGGATCGGGCGCGGTGAGGGAAGCGACGTTGTCCATCAGGCCGCGGGTGCGCGGCGTCTTGGACAACACCTTCTCGTAGGAGAACACCACGTCCTCGGATGAGAACGGCTTGCCGTCGTGCCAGGTGACTCCCTTCTGCAGATGGAAGGTATAGGTGAGCTTGTCGTCCGACACATCCCATGAACTGGCCAGGCTCGGCATGGGCTTCAGATCGAACGAGTAGGTCAGCAGGCTCTCGAAGATCTTGCCGGCCACCATTTGCGTGCCGGCCACCTGCTGCACCGCCAGATTCAGGCTGGGAGGCTCGGGGTGCAGGATGGCGGTAAGCACGCCGCCGTACTGCGGCGTCTCGGCCGCCTGCGCGGAGTGGGTGAGGATCGTGGCTGCGGCGGCCACGGCGAACGCGCACTTGACGATGGCCCGGCGGGCCTGATTGACCAACGGCATGATTCCCCCTGTTGACGACGTGTATGGATGGGCGGCGTCAGGCTAGCCTGGGCTCGACGCCGCACCAGTCATGCAGAAACAGCGCATATGTCTTGGCGACGCGCAGCATGCTCTGCACGCTGACGCTTTCGTTGAAACCGTGATAATTGCGGGCGATGGGCCCGTAGCACGTCACGGGCGCTTCCATCATGAAATGGAAATGGCGACCGTCGGTGGTGCCGGTCAGCGCCACGGGCCTGGGCGGCTCGCCGGCCACCCGCTGGTGCGCATCGGCCAGCAATTGCAGCGCGGGCACGTCCAGGTCGTATTCGCAGCCCGGCGCATGGAAGCCCTCGTAGCGGATGTTGAACCGGGTGTCGGGCTGGGCCACGTCTTGCTCGACTTGGCGGATGCAGGCTTCGATGCGCGCCTTGGCGGTCTCGATCGGCATGTCCGGATAGCACGACAGGCGCAGGCCCAGGGTGCATACGCTAGGCACCGACGAATTCCAGTCGCCGGCATGGATCTGGCCCAGGTTGAAGTTGATGGGATGGGCGTGCTCGCGGTAGGCGGGGTGGCGGTTCTCGGGCAGGTTCCATTCATGCTCGATCTTCTTGACCGCTTCCATCACGCGCAGGCCGATGTCCACGGGATTGATGCCGGTGGTCATCAACGATGCATGGGCCGGCTTGCCGACGATATCCACATACATCCAGAACACGCCGACCTGTGCCGACATCAGGCCTTCCTGCGTCGGCTCCGGAATCAGCACCGCATCGAAGGACGTCAGCTTGGCCGCGCCGATGGCGCTTTGCAGCGCGGACACCGTCGCCAACGTGCCGTTGCCCGTGTTCTCTTCCTCGAGCACGCCGTTGAAGCCGACCATGGCGGCCGGCTGCACGCCCAGGCTCTGCAGGGCCTTGAACGCGGCCAGCGCGCATACGATGCCGGCCTTCATGTCGCCCGCGCCGCGTCCGTACAGCCAGCCGTCGTGCAGGCCGCCCTTGAACGGAGATTCGGTCCAGAACGCTTCCGGGCCGGTAGGCACCACGTCGAGGTGGCCGTTGAACAGCACCGAGCGTCCGGTGGGCCGCTGCGGCTGATGGCAGGCCAGCACGTTGTAGCGGCCGCCGTCCGGGCAGCACGCGGGGGAATACAGGGGGAGGTCCTTGATGGCGTCGGTGCGCAACGCGATGCGCTCGCTCTGCAGGCCCAGCCTGGCCAGTTCGGCTTCCATGAATTCGGCGGCCGGCGTCTCCTGGCCGGGCAGGCTGCGGCATTGCACGAAGCGCGACAGCGTGTCGGTCATGTAATGCTCCAGCCCCTCGACCGCGGCCTCGATCTCGCTCGCGCTCAACGTGCGCACCTGTACTTCGCTCATCTCGTCCCTCCAGGCCTCGCCACGCGGGCAAGGCGCTCGGCAAATAACGGGTTGGCATCCGCCCGCACAGGCGGCCGGAATCTATTCACGCCAATAAGTATCAAATATTGATACTTACGAGGCTATGATTGATATCATAGGAGTGACTATCAACCCCGGACGGAATTCCGGAAAGGGGTGGTTTCCCTAAGATCGATCGGGAAAGGCCGTTAAAGTGGCGGCTTGGGCAAGGACAAGTCAGGGTGTTCCGGCACCTTGGCGGCCGGCCCCCGATCACATCCGACAGAGATAATTCATGGCCAGCGTGGACACCCGTTTCAATCAATCCGTCGCCAAGGCGTTCGACATCCTCGAAGCTTTCGGCGTGCGTCCCGGCCCCTTGAGTCTGACCGAACTGATCGAGATCTCGAACCTGGATCGCAACTCGACGCTGCGCATGCTGCACACGCTCGTGGCGCTGGGCTATCTGGAACGCGGGCCCAACCAGCGGGGCTATGTGCTGGGCAAGAAGATCCTGCACCGGACCTTCGACTACTTGCGCGGCAACCCGCTGATCGAGCGCGCCAACCCGGTGCTGATCGAATTGCAGCAGGAGTGCGGCGAGGGCGTGGACCTCAGCCTGCACGACGACCTGGACATCGTCTATGCGCTGCGGCGGCAGACGCGGCGCCACTATTACTACGCCACCCTGGTGGGCCGCACCATGCCGGTGTACCGGACCTGTGCCGGACGGGCCATCATGGCGCACCTGCCCGATGACCGCGTCGACGACATCCTGGCGCGTTCCGACCTGGTGGCGGCCACGCCCCATACCATCGTGGATCCCCAGGGGATACGCGAGAAGGTCGCACAGGCGCGCGCCAACGGATTCGCATTGACGGCGCAGGAGTCGTTGATGGGAGAGCTCGCGGTGGCATCCGCGGTGCTTGACCGCACGGGCCTGCCAGTGGGCGCGGTCCACATCTACGGGCTCTTGTCGCAGTGGACGCCGGAGGAATTCGCCCAGCGGTTCGGGCCGCTGGTAATCAGCGCCGCGCAGGCGCTGAACGCCAAGCACTGAGATTCCTGGACGACGCTTTCGGGGCCCGCGTCGGCGTCCTCACGGCCAGCAAAAAGCCCCCTGGGCAGGGGGCTATCGAAAGCATGCGGCGCGCAGCGGCGCCCGCCGGTTTCGGCTCAGAGCTTCTCGGTCTCGCCCGATTTCGGCTGCCACTTCATCAAGCGCTTCTCGACCACCGACACGATGTAGTCGAGCACGAGGGCGAAGGCCGTCAGGACGATGATGCCCGCGAAGACCGTGTTCACGTCCAGCGTGCCCTCGGCCTGCAGGATGAGGTAGCCCACGCCGCTGGCCGAGCCCAGGTATTCGCCGACCACGGCGCCCACGAAGGCGAGGCCCACCGAGGTGTGCAGACTGGAGAACACCCAGCTGGTGGCCGAAGGCAGGTACACGTGGCGCAGCAGCTGCTGGCGGCGCGCGCCCAGCATGCGGGCATTGTCCAGCAGGGTCGGGCTGACTTCGCGCACGCCCTGGTACACGTTGAAGAACACGATGAAGAACACCAGCGTGACCGCCAGCGCCACCTTGGACCAGATGCCCAGGCCGAACCACATGCCGAAGATGGGCGCCAGGATGACGCGCGGCATGGAGTTGGCCGCGGTGATGAAGGGATCGAGCACGGCGCTGGTGCGGCGCGACAGGCCCAGCCACAGGCCGGCGCCCAGGCCTGCCACGGTGCCGATGACGAAGGCCAGCACCGTTTCGGTAAGCGTGATCCACAGGTGGGCGTAGATGTCGCCCGTGGCGACGAACCAGTTCCAGATGCGGCCGGCCACTTCGACGGGTTGGCCGAAGAAGAACGCCACGCGCGGATTGGCGGACGCGACATGCCAGATGGCGAGGATGGCGGCCAACAGGCCTGCCTGGTAGACCCGCAGGATGGCGGGGCCCGATTTCAACGACTTGGACATGGATTCAGGCTCGCTTCTGCTGGGCATAGCCCTTGAGGACTTCTTCACGCAGCACGTCCCAGATGGCGGCGTGCAGCTCGACGAAGCGCGGCTGCATCCGCACCTCGGCCACGTCGCGCGGGCGCGGCAGGTCGATGACGAACTCGCCGATGGGGTGCGTAGCCGGGCCGGCGGACAGCACCACCACGCGGTCGCTCATGGCGATGGCCTCGTCCAGGTCGTGCGTGATGAACAGCACGGCCTTGCGCTTGGCCATCCAGAGGTCGAGGACCTCGTTCTCCATCAGCTGGCGGGTCTGGATGTCGAGCGCCGAGAACGGCTCGTCCATCAGGATGATGTCGGGGTCGCGGATGAGCGTCTGCGCAAGCATGGTGCGCTTGCGCATGCCGCCGGACATCTGGTGCGGATAGCGGTCTTCGAAGCCGCCCAGGCCGACGCGGCGCATCCATTCGCGTCCGCGCTGCTGGGCTTCGGCGCGCGGCACGCCGGCGAAGTCGAGCCCCGCCGTGACGTTGTCCAGCGCGCTGCGCCACGGCAGCAGGGCCTCGCCCTGGAACATGTAGCCGGCGCGCTCGTTGATGCCGGACAGCGGCTTGCCGAACACCTTGATCTGGCCGGCCGACGGCGCCAGCAGGCCGGCGCCGACGTTCAGCAGCGTGGACTTGCCGCAGCCGGTGGGTCCGACCACGGAGACGAACTCGCCCGGGGCGATGGACAGCGAGGCATCCTGCACGGCCGTGTAGCGCTGGCCGCGGCCATCCCTGGCCGCGAACGTGCAGGTGATGCCCTCGAGCGACAGTGCTGCTTCAGCCATTGGCATACTTCTCGTTGGCGCGTTTGACGAAGTCGTTGGTCCAGGTCTTGGACAGGTCGAGCTTGGACTCGTCCAGCTGCACGTAGCTCTGCAGCGCCCTCAGGGCCGTGGCGGCGCCGTCCGCGGGGAAGGAGCCGTCGGGCGAGATGCCCTCTTTGCTCTTGGTGAGCGAGGCCTTGTAGACCTCGGGCTCGCCCAGCAGATAGCTGGCCGGCACGGCCTTGGCGATCTCGTCCGGGCTGGCCTTCTGGATCCACTTGTCGGCGCGCACGATGGCGTTGGCCAGGGCCTGCGCCGTGTTGGGATTGGCGCTGATGAAGTCCTGCGAGGCGTACAGGCAGCCGGCGGGCATGTTGCCGCCGAACACGTCCAGCGTGTCCTTCAGCTTGCGCGTATCGACGACGATCTGGACGTCACCCGCCGTGTCGAGCGCGGACATGACGGGGTCGAGATTGGAAATGGCGTCGATCTGGCCGGTGCGCAGCGCGGTGACCGCGCCGGCGCCCGCGCCCACGCCGATGAAGGACACGTCGCTGGGCTTCATGCCGTGCTTGGCCAGGAAGAAGTTGACCAGCATGCTGGTGGACGAACCCGGCGCCGTGACGCCGATCTTCTTGCCCTTCAGGTCGGTCGGGGTCTTGTAGCCCAGCTTCTTGGAGACGCCCAGCACGATCATGGGCGCGCGGCCCTGCAGCGCGAAGGCGCGGTAGAACTGGCCCTTGGACTGCAGGTTGATGGTGTGCTCGTAGGCGCCCGAGCAGACGTCGGCGCTGCCGCCCACCACGGCCTGCAGCGCCTTGGATCCGCCGGCGAAATCGGCGATGCTGACGTCCAGCCCTTCGTCCTTGAAGTAGCCGCGCGCCTCGGCGATGGACAGCGGCAGGTAGTAGACCAGGGCCTTGCCGCCGACGGCGATCTGGACCTTGGACTTTTCGAGTTTCTGGGCGCGCACGATGGCGGGGGCAAGGCTGAGCGTGCCGGCGGCGCCCGCCAGCTTCAGCAGTTCACGACGAGTGACTGACATGGACGTTGTCTCCGTTATGGCCGCACGAGGCGGCAATGCGCGCGCGGCGTGGCCGCGCGCTGCTGCACGTGCCCCGGGGCCAGGCCCGCGGGGACTGCATGTCTTCGATGCGCCGCTCTACGTCGGCTTTGCAATCGCCGCAGCATCATACCCCAGCACCGTGGGGCTTCTCGTCGGGATGTTCCCCTAGCCGGGGGACATGCTGGCGGTCTGCGCTATGACTCGCGGCGCTCCATCAGCGCCCAGGCGATGGTGCCCGCGTCCACGTATTCGAGTTCGCTGCCGGCCGGCACGCCGCGCGCCAGGCGCGTGACCTTCAGGCCGCGCCCCGCCAACGCTTCGCTGACGAAATGGGCCGTGGTCTCGCCCTCGGCGGTGAAGTTGGTGGCCAGGATGACCTCCTGCACCACGCCATCGGACGCCCGTTCGATCAACCGCTGGAAATCGAGTTCGCGCGGCCCCACGCCCTCCAGCGGCGCCACGCGGCCCATCAGCACGTAGTACAGGCCGCGATAGCCGTGGCTGGACTCGATCATGTTCTGGTCGGCCGGCGTTTCGACCACGCACAGCAGCGTGGGATCGCGCTTGGGATTGGCGCAGGTGGCGCAGACTTCGTCTTCGGTGAAGCCGTTGCAGCGCGCGCAATGGCGCAGGTTCTGCACCGCGCCCGCCAGGGCCCGGCCCAGCAGGTCGGCGCCCTGCGGGTCATGCTGCAGCAAGTGGTAAGCCATGCGGCGCGCGGAGCGCACGCCCACGCCGGGCAGGCGCCGCAGCGCCTCGATCAGCGCGACCAGGGGTTCGGGCTCGGGAAGTTGTGATTCCATTGCGCAGGACTGCCGCGCGTGCGACGCGTGCTTAGAAAGGGAACTTCATGCCGGGGGGCATGGGCATGCCGGCGGTGGCGCCGGCCATCTTCTCCTGCGCGGTGGCCTCGGCCTTGCGCAGCGCGTCGTTGAAGGCCGCCGCGACCAGGTCTTCCAGCATGTCCTTGTCCTCGCCCAGCAGGCTGGGATCGATGGCCACGCGCTTGACGTCGTTGCGGCAGGTCATGGTGACCTTCACCAGGCCGCCGCCGGAGGCACCTTCGACCTGGATGTCGGCCAACGCTTCCTGCGCCTTCTTCATGTTTTCCTGCATCTGTTGCGCCTGGCGCATCAGACCGGCAAGTTGTCCTTTCATCATGATCGTGATTCCTTGTATGGGGGAACAGTTGCGTCGGGACCGCGGCGCCTAGTGGAGGCGCGTCGCGTCGAAGGGGCGCACGGAGCCCGGCACCACGTGGGCGCCGAAGCGCGAGATGAGCGCCTGCACGAAAGGATCGGCCTGCACCGCCTCTTCCGCGGCCTGCTGCCTGGCGGCGCGTTCGATCTTGGCCACGGCATGCGCCGTGCCGTCTCCCGTGGCGCCGACTTCGATCTCGAGCCGCAGGCCCTGGCCGAAATGTTCGCACAGCACTGTCTGCAGGCGCACGCGGCTTTCGCTTTCGGCCAGCGTTTTCACGGCCACGCGCAGCACGACGGCATCGCCCTGCACGCCCAGCCATTCGCTTTGCTTGGCCAGCTCGGCGGCCAGCCCGGTGACGGGCAGGCGCGCTGCCAGTTGCGGCCAACTGGCGGCGGACATGTCGGACAGGCGCGCGGTGGGCGTGCCCTTCGGCTTGCGCGCGGCACGCGGCGCGGCGGCGGGCGCGCGGGCTTCCCGCGGTTCGGAGGCCGCGCCTGCTACGGCCAGCGTCTCGAAGTCGTCTTCGGGATCGGGGGTGTAGGCGTCGGCGTCGTACGGGATGTCTTCGTCGACCCACGTGGGCGGGCCGTCGTCGTAAGGGGGCGGGCCGTCGTCCTGGGCGGCCACGAGTTCGTCGGAGAAGGCTTCGGCGGGCGGCGGAGCGTCGGACGGGGCGGGCGCGAACGTAGCCGAGGCTGGCGACGGACTGTCTTCCCACGGCGGCACACTGGCCGGCGAGGCGGCGGAGGCGGCAGGCTGTGCCGCGGATTCGCGTGCGGGCGCGGGCGCCGGCGCGACAGGAGCCGCGGATTCGAGGCCAGTTGGCGCGACAGACGCCGAAGTTTGGTGGCCGGCTTGCGCGGGTGCGGGCGTGGCTACCGCAGTGTCAGGCTGCGGGACACTGGCCGGGGATGCGGTAGAGTCCGGGGCCGCTGCGAAAATGGGCGCCATTGCAGCCGCCTGCGCCGATACTGGCGCGGATGCCGTCGCAGCCGCCTGCGCCGATGCGGACGCGGATTGATGGTTCGCCGGTGGCGCGGGGGTCGGCGCGGGACCGCCAGGCGCTGCCTGATCCTGGGTTGCCTGATCCTGGGTTGCCTGATCCTGGGTTGCCTGATCCTGGGCTGCCTGATCCTGCGCTGCGTGATTCGAGGCGGCGCCCGCCGACGCTGCGGCATCCGGTGCCGTCATCGGCTGGACCGCCGCCGGTGCAGCGCCGCCGGCGGCCACGTGCGAAGGTGCCGGCGCGGCGGCCTGCACCGCGGCAGACGCCGAGGCCGGAGCCGCGCTTGCGGCAACAGCGGCGGCCGCCGCCGGTTGCGGCGTCGCCACCGGCGACTGCGGCGCCGTGGCGGGCCCCGCGTCGCCATTGAGCGCCAGCATGCGCAGGCAGGCCATGACGAAGCCGGCATACTCGTCCGGCGACAGGGTGAGTTCCCCGCGGCTGTGCACGGCAACGGAATAGAACAGCTGCACCGCGTCGGGATGCAGCACGCTGGCCAAGCGCACGATGTCCTGCGTCAGAGGATCTTCGGCGGGCAATGCCCCGGGCACTCGCTGGGCGATGGCCACCTTGGACAGCAGCACCGACAGGTCGGCCAGCGCGCCGGCGTACGACAGGCCGCGGGTGGACAACTCGTCGGCCACCGACAGCACGCCGCCGGCATCGCCGCCGGCCAGGGCCTCGAGCAGGCGCACCAGATGGCGCTGGTCGATGGTGCCGAGCATGCCGCGCACGGCGTCTTCGGTCAGGTTGCCGGCGCTATAGGCAATGGCCTGGTCGGTAAGCGACAGCGCATCGCGCATCGAGCCCGCGGCGGCCTGGGCCACCAGGCGCAGCGCGGGCACTTCGAACGGAATGGATTCCTGGGCCAGCACCGATTGGAGGTGACCGACGATGGACTCGGGCGGCATCTGCTTCAGGTTGAACTGAAGGCAGCGCGACAGCACCGTGACCGGGATCTTCTGTGGATCGGTGGTGGCCAGGATGAATTTGACGTGCGGCGGCGGCTCTTCGAGCGTCTTGAGCATGGCGTTGAACGCGTGCCCGGTGAGCATGTGCACTTCGTCGATCATGTAGACCTTGAAGCGCCCCGCCCCCGGTGCGTAAACCGCCTGCTCGAGCAGCTGGGTCATTTCCTCGACGCCGCGGTTCGAGGCCGCGTCGAGTTCCAGGTAGTCGACGAAGCGGCCCGCATCGATCTCGGTACAGGCGCGGCATTGCCCGCAAGGCGTGGGCGTGATGCCGGTTTCGCAATTGAGCGACTTGGCCAGGATGCGCGACAGCGTGGTCTTGCCTACCCCGCGAGTGCCGGTGAACAGCCAGGCGTGATGCAGACGTTGAGTTTGCAGCGCGTGAGTCAGGGCGCGCACCACGTGGTCCTGTCCCACCAGGGTCTCGAACGATCGCGGGCGCCACTTGCGGGCCAGTACCAGATAAGTCATGGGCGGATTGTAGAACCAGTTGCACGCGCCGACAGGCACGCTGATGCCTGGACATGTCCCCACGATGGTGGGGCTGCATTGCCATGAAACAAGCCAGCGCAAACTCAAAAGGGGCGCCGCGTCCGGCATGCAAGCGGATTCGTGGAATCGCGTTACACGCCGGATGCGGCGCCCCTTTTGGAGAAACCGATGACGAGCCTGACTTCGGCACTGATCCTAAACGACTATGGCTGCTTCGTTCCCGACCTGACCAGGTTCACCGCCGAACCATGCGAAGGGGCCCGTCGACTTGCATTCTAGCAGAACGGGCTGGACGCCCGTTCTGCGACGGATGCAAGTCGGCGGGCCCCGGGGGGCCTGTATGTGCGCCCCCTCGCCGGCCCTCCCCCCGAGGGGGAGGGGGTGGCGCATGGCGCCAGGGTTTTGGGGCTTTTGCTTTAGCGGGAGGGGTGGCTGGCGGGAGCAGGATGGCGCATGGCGCCAGGGGGGATGGGCTTTTGCTTGGGTGGAGGGGCGGTTGGCGCCAGGGTTTGGGAGCTTTTGCTGGCTGGAGAAGTGGCTGGCGGGCGGCGTGGGGCGCATGGCGCCCGCCAGCCCTCGGGCCCGTCTACAGGTCCAGCCACATTTTCGCGCGTGGAAAATACAGCGCCGCGCGCGCCGCGCGGCCGTCCAGCGCCGTGACCTGGCGGCAGTAGCGTTCGAGCTGGTCGCCGTGACGTTGGCGCATGCGTTCGGCGAAGGCCGCCTCGGGCTCGCCGGGCCGCGGGCGGCCCGTCTTGTAGTCGACGATCAGCCAGCCGTCTTCCGTGCTGAGCGCCAGGTCGATCACCGAGACGCGGCCCGTCGCGTCGATCAGGGGCCATTCGCGGCGGGCGCCGGATTGGGAGAGCAGCCACAACCCGCGCTCGTGCGTCAGCGTGGCGACCAGGGTTTCCAGTACCGCGTCGGCGGCATCGCCCGCCAGGCGGGCCGGCACGCCGGCGCGCGTCAGTTGCTTGCGCAGCAATGGCAGGCGCTGGCGCAGCGCGTCGGCGGGCCAGGCCTGCGGGCCGTCCTGGCCGATGCGGGCCAGCCACGCGTGAGCCAGCGTGCCGATGGCGGCATCGTAGGCCGCCTCCAATTGCCATGCGGGATGGTCGGCGCCCTGGTTCCATTGGCGGGCGCCGGCCGGCGGCATGGCGAAGCCGGGGTTCGCGCACGCGGCGGGCTGCGCCGCCAGGCGCGTGACGGATTCGTCGGCCAGGCGGCGCAGCGGGCGGCCGCGCACCGCGCTGCGGGCGTCGGCATCGTCCGCCGAGTCGGCGCGCCAGTCGGGCGGCGGTTGGCGGCTTGCTTCGGGCAGGGCATCCCACAGGCGCGCCAGCAGGCTGCTCGCCACGGGAGGCTTGGCCTTGCCCGTTTCGGGGTCCACGGTCACGTTGCCGACCAGATGCAGGCGATGGCGCGCGCGCGTGGCGGCCACGTACAACAGGCGATCGGTCTCGTAGGCGGCGCGGCGCTGCTCGCGCTGCATCAGGTAGCGCGAGATCGGATCGGGCTCGCGCTCGGCGCGCGGCTTGACCGGCCCGAACAGCACGCGCTCGCCGCGCTGCTCGAAGATGACCAGCGGCGCGCGGTCGCCGCGAGGCGACCGGTGCAGGCCGTACAGGATCACCGTGTCGAACTGCAGGCCCTTGGACTTGTGCATGGTCATGATCTCGACCGTGCCGCCCTGCCCCTCCGTGGCCGGCGCCGGCGCGGCATACAGGCGCGCCAGCGCGGCGTCCAGCCTGGCCGGATCCAGCCCGCCGTGCGGGGCCAGGCGTTCCAGCAGCGCAAACAGGCTCTCGGCGTCCTCGGCGGCGCTGGCATCGGCATACAGCGCAGCTCCGCCCAGCCGCCGCCACAAAGACTCTATCCACGCGGCCAGCGGCAGCGCGCCCGCGCGGTTGGTGTCGTCCAGCAACACATCGGCCGCGTGCAGCAGGCGGCGCAGCTCGGCCTCGGGCAGCAGTTGCCGCGCGCGGCCGGGCTGCGCCGCAGGTTCGTCGAACAAACCCATCTGGGGCGCCGGGTCGTCGAACAATCCCCTCTGCGGCGCATCGTCGCGCGCGGCCGCGGCGGGACGCGCGACGTCCTCGCGCAGGGCCTCGGCCAACAGCACCGGAATCGGCGTCTCGAGATCGTGGCCGAACAAGGCATGCAACGTATCCAGCGTCAGCCCGCACCATGGGGCGCGCAGCACCGACAACCACGCCAGCCGGTCGGACGGATGCGACAGCGCGCGCACCAGTTGCACCAGGTCCGACACCACTTCGCGCTGCGCCAGCCGCACCAGTTCGACGGCGCGGCAGGCGATGCCTTCCTGCGTCAGGCGCCGCACCAACTGCCCCAGGTGGCTGCGCGTACGCACCAGGATGGCCACGGGATGACGGCTGTGCGGGCCGGCTTCGTCCAGCGCCTGGCGCACCAGGTCCAGCACCAGGCGTTCGGCCTCGGCGTCCGATTGCCCGGTGCCGGCCAGACCGAAGGCGCCGTGAAAGCGCACCGCGGTTCCGGGCAGCTCGGGGTTGAAGGCCTGCGAGTCGGTATACGCGATGGCGCCGGCCGCCGCGTCGTTGCGCGCCGGCAGCAGCGATCGGAAGGTGGCATTGACCCAGTCGACCACGCCCGCCTGCGAACGGAAGTTGTCGGCCAGGTTGAGGAAGTCGGGCAGGATTTCGCCCACGCCGCGCTCGGCGGCCTGCAGGAACAATCCCACCTCGGCCTTGCGGAAGCGGTAGATGGACTGCATGGGGTCGCCCACCAGGAACAGCGTGCGGCCATCGCCCTGCTGCCATCCTGCCGTCAGCGTGGACAAGAGGCGGATCTGCGTGAGGCTGGTGTCCTGGAACTCATCCACCAACAGGTGGCGGATGGAGGCGTCGAGCTTCAGCAGCAGTTCGCCGGGGTCCTCGGCGCTGCCCAGCGCCAGGGAAGCGCGCTGCGCGATCTCGATGAAATCGACCTCGCCCGTTTCGGCGAAGCGCAGGTGCAGCTGCGCCACGGCCAGCTTCAAGGTCATCAGCTGCGCGCCCAGCACGCGCCACTGTTCGTCGCTGAACTGGGCGGGCGGCGCGTTGCGCAACGCATGCAGCAGGCCGATCCAGCGTCCCGTGACGTCGGCCGAGTCCAGCCAGTCCGCGAAGGGCGCCTTGTGTTCGCATTTGGGCGGAAAGCCCAGGTTCTTGTTGACGCCGCGCGAGCTGCGCAGCTCGCCCTTGCCGGTCAGCAGCAGGTGCGCCAGGGCCTGCCAGCGATCGAGCATGGCCGCGTGCGGATGCAGCTCGTCGTCCCAGTCGCGCAGGGCCGCCAGGAGATGTGCGGGCCCGCCTTCGTCGAGCGCGGCGGCCGCCATGCGCGCGGGCCCGCGCAGCGCCTCCTGCCAGCCCAGCGGCATGGCCGAATGCACGGCGTGCAGATCCTCGGCGATGGCCTCGGCCAGTGCATCCTGCAGGGCTTCGCGGTCGGTGCCGTGCTCGAGCAGCGGCAGCCATTGGTCGCGCTGGCCCAGCATGCCGGCCAGGGCCTCGCGCGCGGCCTGCGTGTCCACGTCCAGGTGCGACAGCAGGATGCGCACCGCTTCGAAGTCATCGGCCAGGTCCAGCGTGGCGCGCGCCGCGGCCTCGTAATGCGCGCCGGCGTCGTCGGCGATCTGCGGCATGCCGCCCAGCTCCGACAGCCACGGCATGCCGCGCACCAGGCCGGCGCAGAACGAATCGATGGTGCGGATGGCCAGCCGGGCCGGATGCCGCAACAGCTTCCAGCCCTGCTCGGCATCGCGCGCCAGCGCCGCGCACGCCAGTTCCCAGCTGCGCCGGCCATGCTCGCTGTCGGGCGCGGGACCCATCGCATCGCGCAGCTTGCCCAGCACGCGCGCGTGCATTTCGGATGCGGCCTTGCGCGTGAACGTGATGGCGACGATTTCCTCGGGCCGCTGCACCGTGGCCAACAGCGCGAGGATGCGGTCGGTCAGCAGTTCGGTCTTGCCCGAACCTGCCGGAGCCTGCACCAGGAAGGAATGGAAGGGGTCCAGCGCGCGGGCGCGGGCGGCGTGGTCGGAAGGCTGCTGGGCGCTCATCGCCGCGCTCCCGCGCAGGAGTTTCCGGAATTCGCTGTCATGCTCGTCATTCCTCGTCCTCGGCCTCCAGGTTCAGCCGCAGGAACGGCATGGCATCGCAGTACTTCAGGTCGTCGGGCCGCGCCGCAAAGTTGGCCGCGTAGCCGGAGGCGTATTCGTCGGCCAGGCCTTCGATGGCGCCGCGCCAGCGCGCCAGCAGGTCGGTCCACGCCACGCCTTCGAAAGCCTTGGTGGCTTCGGCGGGCGACACGCCGGCCAGGCCCAGGTCGGCATCGGCCAGCCCCTGCGCCGCGACCTGGCGCGCGTGGATCTGCGCCAGCACCAGCGCGGCCACGCCCGCCTCGGGCTGCTCGTCCGCCAGCACCGCGGCATAGAACGGCAGCTGCAGGTTCACCGGACGCGCGCGCGACCAGTCGGATTCCGGATTCGACGGGCTCATGCCCGTCTTGTAATCGACGATGACGGCCCTGCCATCCGGCAGGCGGTCCATGCGGTCCAGCCGCACCGTCAGCGACAGCGCGCCGCGCGTCCACTGATGTTCGGCCTCGACCTGGCCGATCTCGAACGGGGTGCGCTGTGCCTCGAGATCGAGCCAGTCGCGCAGCACGGAGTGCGCGCGGCCGCACTCCAGCGCGCGCAGCGCCGCGGGGTAGTCGGCCAGCGTATCGTCGGAGGCCTGCGCGATCGCCTGCTCGAGCAGCGCGGCCAGGCGGCCCTGCTCCATCGCTTCATGCAGGCGCTCCTGGTCGGGCAGCATGCCCCACACCAGTTCGAGGGCGCGGTGCAGGAACTGTCCGCGCACGCTCATGGCCGCGGCGTCGGCGTAGTCGGCCAGCGCGCGTCCGCCCAGGCGATGCCGCACGAAGGCCCACAACGGATTGCGCGCCTGCGTGTCCAGCACATCCAGACCGCCGGTTGCGCCCACGGCGTGCCCGTCGCCGGAGGGCGCCGGCAGCGGCGGGCCGCGTTCGTCGTCCAGCACCTGTTGCGGCAATGCGGGCGCGGCTGTCGCCACGGAAGGCCGCCACTCGGTCTCGCGCAGGTCGGCGATCAACGGCGAGGGCCGCAGTTCGCGCTCGCCCTCGGTGTGCGCGTGGCTGACGATGACCTCGGGCGCGCAGGTGCACAAGGCCGCGTAGAGCGTCTCGGCCCACTGGCGCTCGCGCTCGGGCGTCGCGCGTGGGGCGCCCGCGGCCTTCAGCACGGCCAAGGGCAACAATGGATTGGGCTTGGGCGAGGCAGGCAGCACGTCGTCGGTCAGGCCCAGCAGCCAGATGCCGTCCCACGAACCGCCTTCGGCCTCGAGCAGGCCCAGCACGTCGAGCCGCGCCAGCGGATCGCGCTGCGGCTGGAAGGTGGTGGCCTCGGCCGCACGCGCCAGCAGGCGCACCGCGGCGCGTCCGTCCAGCGGACCCGCGGCCGGCGCCAGCGCGCCGTACCGGCCCAGCAGTTCGCCGAACGCGCCCACCACCTGGTACGCCACACTGTCCAACGGACGTTCGCCGGGATAGCCCAGCGCGCCCAGCGTCGCGCGCATGACAGGCATCCATGCGTCGGTGGCGGCCTGTCCGTTCAGCGCCCGCCATGCCTCGATGGCCTGCGGCCACGCCGCCGCCACCGCGGTGCCCGCCAGGTCGCGCAGCCAACGCGACTGCGCCAGCGTGGCCGCCCCGCGCCGGCGCCAGCGCGCATCGGCGGCCGCGAGGCGCGCCGCATCGCGCACGTCGCCCGCGCAATGCCCGGCCAGCAGCGCGCCGCCCATGACGGACGCCTCGGCGCGGCCCGACTGGGCCATGCACGCCAGCGCGTCCAGCCAGGCCAGCGCCGCGCGCACGGCCGGCCATTCGGACAACGGCCGGCCCACCGCCACGTTGTACGCATGACCGCCCTCGGCCAGCGCGCGGCCCAGCACGCGGCGGGCAAAGGGAGACTCGTCCTCGAGCTGAGCGGAGACGATGGCGTAGCGGCCCTCGGGATGCTCGGCCAGCCGCTGCGCCGCCCACTGTGCCGCACAGCGCCATTCGGTGCCGCGATCGTGCGCGCCGTAGCGCTGCGGCACGGCCGCATCGCGCTGCCCGTCGGTCAGCCAGGCCAGTTGCGCGCCGCCGTCGCGCAAGGCCTGCAGCAGCGACTCGAAGCGCGGAGACACCTCGGCGAATCCGGCCAGCACCACGTGGGGCGGCGCGCGCAGCGTTCTCTGCTGCAACGCAGACAGCACGCGTTCGTAGACGCGGCTGGCATCCTCGGCATCGATCTCGCGCAGGCGCCGCCGATAGTGCGCTCGCCAGCGCGAGAAGCCGCGGTACTCGTCGGTCTCTCCGCCCGCCGGCACCCGCAGTCGCCACTCGTCCATCAACGCGTCGGCATCGACGGCCAGCCGGGCGGCCTGCGCCGTGTCCAGCAGCACGCGCTCGGATTCTTCCTCCGAGATGGCGCTCACCCACAACATCTGCGCGGCGAATGCATCCAGTCGATAGGCAGGCAGGTCGGCCCCGGGCTCGAAGGCCAGTTCGTCGGCCGCCTCGCCGAGCCAGGCCGACAGCGGCACCACGCGCGGCAGTTCGCTGACCTGGCGCTCGCGACGCAGCTGCTGCGCAAGGTCGAGCACCAGCCGGCGCGCCAGGCGGTTGTTGACGGTAAGCACCAGCGTGCCGGCCGCGGGCAATGCCGCCACGTCCGGCAGCGCGATGGCCGCACGCACGGAGGATTCTTGGATCATGGATGCAAGCGCGCCGAGGCCGGCGCGCGGGTCGAATGAGCGATCACGAAGGCGCTAGGATAGCGTCCGCCGCCGCCTCAGAAACCGCACATCGCGGCCAGTGTTTCCCAGCTGGCGCGCATCTGCGGACTGCGGTAGCCCAGAAAGGCCAATCCCAGCACCGCCGCCAGCGCCAATCCGCCTATCCAGCGCCACGTTCGCGTCATCATGCGAGGCTCCTCGATCAGGGAACTAGGCGCCCTGCGCCGCCGGCTGTCCGACCGGGCGTTCCTTCACCGGCAGGCACAGCAGGGCGGCCGCCACGGCCAGCGCCACGGACACCCACCACACCAGATCGTAATTGCCATCGCGGGCATATACAAAGCCGCCCAGCCACACGCCGCTGAAGCTGCCGACCTGATGGCCGAGGAACACGATGCCCGACAGCGTGGCGGCGTAGCGCAGCCCGTATATCTGGCCGATCAGGCCCTGCGTGAGCGGCACCGTGCCCAGCCAGAAGAAACCCATCCACGCCGCGAACGCATACAGCACCGGCGGCGACAAGGGCAGCGCGAGCAGCAGCACGATGCCCACGGCGCGCAGGGCATACATCCCCGCCAGCAGCCGCTTCTTGCTGTACTTTCCGCCGAGCTTGCCCGCATAGAACGAGCCGAACACGTTGCACAGCCCGATGAGCGCGATGGCGGTGGCGCCATGGCCCGCATTCATGCCGTTGTCCTGCACGAAGGCGGGCAGGTGCAGCGTGATGAAGGCGGTGTGAAAGCCGCAGACGAAATAGCTCCAGAACAGAAAATGGAAAGACGGGTGCCCCACCGCCTGCCGCACGGCGGCGCCCAGCGATTGCGTGGCGCCCGTTGCCGCCGCCTGCGCGACACGGCCGCGCAGGTACCAGGCCATCGGCACCGCCGTGGCGATCAGCAGCGACAAGGCCCACAGCGCCGACTGCCATCCCAGGCCGTCGATCAGGACCTGACCCGACGGCACGACGACGAACTGGCCCATCGAGCCGCCCGCGCTGGCGATGCCCATGGCGGTGCTGCGATGGGCGGGCGGCACGGCGCGCGCCACGATGGGCAGGATCACGGGGAAGGTGGTGCCCGCCTGGCCCAGGCCCACCAGCACGCCGGCCGTCAGATACAGGGTGAGCTCGTCGCCGGCGTAGCGCGTGCCTATCATGCCCAGCGCATACAGCACCGCGCCCAGCGCGATGGTGCGGCCGGAACCATAACGGTCCGCCATCATGCCCATCAGGATGCAGGCCAGGCCCCACACGAGGTTCTGCAAAGCGAAGGCCATGGAGAACACGTCCCGCCCCCAGCCGTGGGCCAGCCCCATCGGCGGCATGAAGAGGCCGAACGTGGCGCGCACGCCCATGGCGAGCAGCACGACGAGCGTGCCCAGCGCGATGATGCGCATGGAAGCGGATTCGGATTGCGGCATGGAACCGGCCTTATGAGTGTTGTGATGGGCGGCGCCCCCTCCTCGGGGCGGCCCCGGCGCGCGAGGCGACCGTCATCATACGCGCTGTCGACGCGAGGGCGCCGCCGCGCGCGCCGCCGGACGGCGCGTACTGGTAGACTTACGGTCTTTCCGCCCGCCGCGGCGGAAAGCGTCTCGCCGTAGTTAAATGGATATAACCGGCCCCTCCTAAGGGTCAATTGGTGGTTCGATTCCACCCGGCGAGGCCATCGCCTCCGTTGTCCTTTCCCCTCCAGCCTGTCCCGCGCCCCGCAGCACCGACGATGTTGGTTTGCCTGGGTGTTTTTGCCGCATCTGCAATACGGACCTAATTAAAACTGTGCAATGATGTGCGGCATGCTTGCGAAGCAGCTAAAAAGTCTGTTTAATTTCCGCACGTAACTCACTAATTTGGCTGGGCTTTTTTAGCACCGTTCGAATCGGCACGGCGCAATATCCCCATACAAGTTCTGGATCTGCTTACACCATGGCTCTACACTGGATCCGCGCAACCGTGGCGGCGGCTACCCTGGCGATAGGGGCGGGCGTGCTGGCCGCGCCCATGGCGTACGCGGCCGCGAATCCCTGCAAGAGCCAACCCTCGTCCGCGGCGTGCAAGAAACAGCAGGCCAGCGCCAAGTCGACCGGCGCGAAGAAAACCGAGACCAAGAGCGCAAGCAAGAAAGCGTCGACCGCCAAGTCCGAGTCCAAGGCCGCGGCCAAGTCATCCTCCAAGACCGCCTCCGCCAAGAGCGGCGCCAGATCGGCCACCAAGACGTCGGGCAAGTCCTCCGCCAAATCGTCGTCCAAGTCCGCGGCCAAGAGCAGCGCCAAGTCCTCCAGAACGGCCAAGGCCAGTGCCAAGACAACGGCCGCCCAGAAGCGCAGCGCCAAGGCCGCGGCGCGCGAACGCTCGCGTGCCGCCGCCCGCAAGGTCGTTTCCGACCCCACGGTGCTGGCCGCCGTTTCCGATCCGCGCGAAGACATCGCCGCGCTGCGTTCCAGCACCGCCTATGTCCAGGATCTCGAAACGTCGGACGTGCTCTTCGCCAAGAACGAGAACGTGGTACGTCCCATCGCCTCCATCTCCAAGCTGATGACCGCGCTGGTGGTGGTGGATGCCAACCTGCCGATGGACGAGGTGCTGCAGATCTCGGAAGAAGACGTCGACGTGCTCAAGCACAGCAGCTCGCGCCTGGACGTGGGCACGCAGCTTACCCGCGGCGACATGCTGCACCTGGCGCTGATGTCTTCCGAGAACCGCGCCGCGCACGCGCTGGCCCGCCACTATCCGGGCGGCCTGCCGGCCTTCGTGGCCGCCATGAATCAAAAGGCGCAGGCGCTGGGCATGACCAGCACGCACTTCGTCGAACCCACCGGCCTGTCCAGCGAAAACGTCTCTTCGCCGCGCGACCTGGCCCGCATGGTGCGCGCCGCCTCGCAGCGCCCGCTGATCCACCGCTACTCCACCGACACCGAGTACGAGGTCGAGGTCAAGACCCGAACCCAGACCTTCCGCAACACCAACCTGCTGGTGCGCAAGCCGGACTGGGACATCAAGGTGTCCAAGACCGGCTACATCAGCGAAGCCGGCGAATGCCTGGTGATGATGGCGCGCATCGACGGCCGCGACCTGGCCATCGTGCTGCTCGACTCGCAAGGCAAGCTGTCGCGCATCGGCGATGCTGTGCGCATCCGCCGCATCCTGCAGAACCAGGTGGCAATGCTCTGATGCTTTGATGCGGATCGGCCGGCCGCCGCGGCGGGCCGGCGCCTGTCGGGACGCTACGCGGCCCGCGCCGAGGGCGCCTCGTCGTACAGCCCCTCGGGCAATCCCCTCAGCACCTCGCGCACGTCCAGCCCGCGTATGGGCACGCCGGCATCGGCCGGGATGCGGCCCTGAGCGATCAGCAGTTGATAGCGCAGGCAGCACACCCGCAGGAAGGACGTGAAGTTCGCGGCCTGGCCGCGGTGGGCGACCAGTTCGTCGTACAGGCGCTCGATCAGCTGCGTCACGCGCATGCCGTCGCGGGCGGCGATCTCCTGCAGCACGTTCCAGAACAGCTTCTCGAGGCGCACGCTGGTGGCCGCGCCGTGCAGCCGCAGCGAGCGCGACTCGGGCGCGTAAGAATCCGGGTCGGCGCGGATGAAGATTTCGCACATGGCAGTCTCCTGGTGGCGAGCGCTGCGGCCAATGTACGATCATCGCGGCCCGCGCGGCAAGGCGGCCCCCCACCGGCCGATGTCCGCCGCGCCGGGACGGCCCGGTCTGCCCCTCGGTGCGTTCCCTCACGGAGGAAGACCGGGACAGCGCAGCGAGACCGGGGCCAGGTTCAGTGCGAGATGCGCGTGCCCAGTACTTCGAGAAACTGCGCCATCCAGGCGGGATGCGCCGGCCACGCGGGCGCGGTGACCAGGTTGCCGTCGGTGTGCGCCTGGTCGATGCCGATCTCCGCGTAGGTGCCGCCGCCCAGGCGCACCTCGGGCGCGCAGGCGGGATAGGCCGAGCACGTGCGCCCTTTCAGGATGCCGGCCGCGGCCAGCAGCTGCGCGCCGTGGCAGATCGCGGCGATGGGTTTCTTCGCTTGATCGAAGTGCCGCACGATGTCCAGCACGCGCTCGTTCAGGCGCAGGTATTCGGGCGCGCGTCCGCCGGGGATGACCAGGCCGTCGTAGGACTTCGGGTCGACCTGGTCGAAGTCGTGGGTCAGCTTGAAGCGGTGGCCGGGTTTTTCGCTATAGGTCTGCGCGCCTTCGAAATCATGGATGGCGGTAGCCACGGTGTCGCCGGCCTTCTTGTCGGGGCACACGGCGTGGACCGCGTGGCCGACTGCCAGCAGGGTCTGGAACGGCACCATGGTCTCGTAGTCTTCGGCGTAGTCGCCGACCAGCATCAGCAGTGTCTTGCTCATGTCGTCTCCGCAAAAGGGCGCGGCGCGGACCATCCGGCCGCAGAGTGTCACGATTGTTATTGGTGTTGTCGCGGGGACATTGTGCTTGGGCAGCGGGATGGATAGGTGGTATGTGGATACCTCTTGCCGCCGTTGGTCGCCTCCGCTATGTGCCTCGCGGACTTTGTAGCCGTTGTCGTGTGCTGCGGAGGGTTGTGTTCTTCTGGCCGCGGCAGGCGCACCTGCGAAGTCTCGTCCTCGCGCTGAAGCGCTGCGGGCGCGACTTCTCCGGCACGCCTGCCGCTGTCAGCAACGCAATTCGGAGCAAAGGCAGGCAGAGGAGAGAGGAAACTACTCCAGCGCCACGCTCACCGGTTTCGCATCCAGCAGCGCCACCAGTACCTTGGGGTCGATGTTGACCAGGTAGCCGCGGCGGCCGCCGTTGATGTAGATGCGGGGGCATTCGAGGACAGTGGCTTCTACCCAGACGGCCATGCGCTTGCGGGTGCCGAAGGGCGAGGTGCCGCCTACCTGGTAGCCGGAATGGCGTTGGGCCACCTCGGGCTTGCAGGGCGCGACCTTTTTCAGGCCGGCCTGGCGGGCCAGGTTCTTGGTGGAGACTTCGCGGTCGCCGTGCATCAGCACCACCAGGGGCCGCGCGTCCTCGTCTTCCATGATGAGCGTCTTCACCACGATGTGCGGGTCCACCCCCAGCTGGCGCGCCGACTCGTTGGCGCCGCCGTGGTCGACGTAGTCGTAGGGGTGTTCGGTGTAGTCCACCTTGTGCTGCTTCAGGAACTGGGTGGCGGGCGTTTCGGAGACGTGGCGGGCTTTGCTCATGGCGCGATCGGTTGAAAGCTGTCGTCCGCGTCGGCGCGGGCGGCGTTCACGGCAGCAAGTGTAGGCGACGCCGCATCAACCTCTTGGATGATGCGCCGCATGCAGGGCCTTCAGGCGCTCGCGCGCCACGTGCGTGTAGATCTGCGTGGTGGAGATGTCGGCATGGCCCAGCAGCATCTGCACCACGCGCAGGTCGGCGCCGTGGTTCAGCAGGTGCGTGGCGAAGGCGTGGCGCAGCACGTGCGGCGACAGCGGCGCGCGGATGTCGGCCTGCAGCGCATACTTCTTCACCAGTTGCCAGAAGGCCTGCCGCGTCATGGCCTGCGTGCGCGCGGTGATGAACAGCGCGTCGCTGACGCGCGCGCCCGCCAGTTCGGGCCGGGCCTGGCGCAGATAGCGGTCGATCCAGTGCGCCGCCTCGGCGCCCAGCGGCACCAGGCGGTCCTTGCCGCCCTTGCCCAGCACCACGCGCACGACGCCCTCGTTCAGGCTGACGTCCAGCGCGCGCAGGCCCACGAGCTCGGAGACGCGCAGCCCCGTGGCGTACAGCGTCTCGAGCATGGCGCGGTCGCGCAGGCCGCGCGCCGTGTCCAGGTCGGGCGCGCGCAGCAGCGCATCCACCTGCGCCTCGGACAAGGTCTTGGGCAGGCGCGGCGGCTGCTTCGCGGCCACCAGCGTCAGGCAGGGATCGCGCGGGCTGCGGCGCTCGCGCAGCGCCCAGGCATAGAAGCGCCGCAATGCGGCCAGCCTGCGGTTGGCGGTGGTGGGCCGGCTGTCCTCGTGGCGCGCGGCGAACCAGCCCTCGATGTGCGCGGCCTCGGCCTGCGCCAGCGGCACGGGCGCGGGCCAGCCGCTGGCCGCGGGGGTCTCGATCCAGGCTGCGAAGGCCGTCAGGTCGCGGCGATACGCGGCCAGCGTGTTGGCCGCCAGGCCGTCTTCCAGCCAGACGGCGTCGATGAATGCGTCGATATCGGCCTGCGAGGCCAGCGGAGTTGCGGAGACGGACATGTCGCGTGAAAGAGGCCCTGTGGGCCCGCCCGCGCCGCGCGGGCGCCGGCCTTGGGCCGATGCCGCATTCTACGGCGTGGCCGCCGTGGACTTCAGCCAGGTCTCGAACACCTTCAGCGCCTCGGAGCGTTCGTCGCGCCGCGGGTAGCCGAAGTAGTAGCCCTGCTCCACCGCCAGCGCCTGCGGCACCGGCATGGCCAGCATGCCGGCGTCCAGCGCCGGCTGGGCCAGGAAACGAGGTATCAGCCCGACCCCCAGCCCCGCCTGCACCGCGGCCATCACCATGGTGAAGAGTTCGTAGCGGGGGCCGCCGGCCGCACTGGGACCGTAGGGCAGCTGATTGGCCTCGTACCAATGGCGCCACGCATCGGGACGCGAACTGAGGTGCAGGTGCGGCAGCGCGAGCGCCCCGGCCCGCGGCCGCTTGCCGCCTTCGGCCAGGTGCGGCGCGCACACCGGCACCAGCTCGCGCTCGGGAAACAGCAGCACGCCCTGCGTGCCGGGCCACAGCCCGTCGCCGTGATACAGCGCGGCATCGAAGGGCTGGTCCTTGAACTGGAAGGGCAGCGTGCGCACCGACAGGCTGACGGTGATGTCGGGCTGCAGCCGTTGGAAATCGGCCAGCCGCGGGATCAGCCAGGTGGTGGCGAGCGTCGGGACCACCGCCACGTGGATGCTGCGTCCCATGCCGGTGCGGCTGACCAGGCCGAACGTGTCCTTCTCGATCTGGTCCAGGTGATGGCGGATGCGTCCGGCGTACTCGGCGCCATGGTCGGTCAGCACGATGCGGCGCCGCACCCGCGTGAACAGCTGCACGCCCAGGCGGGCCTCGAGGCTGGCCACCTGGCGGTAGACGGCGCTGTGCGTCAGCGCCAGCTCTTCGGCCGCGCGCGAGAAGCTGCCGAGCCGGGCGGTGGCTTCGAAGGCCTGCAGCGCGCTAAGGTTGGGAATGCCGTTTCTCATGGGGCGTAGAGCCTTGCCGGTGGTGCGGCGCAACACGCGATCGACGTTCGCGCAGGTCAAGATGTTGTGCAATTTTATCAATTGCATTGTGCTCGCCAGGCACACTATGCTCGAACGCTCTCATACCGTTCAGCCATGACCCAGACCTCCACTTCCGCGCACACCGCCCGCCTGGGCGGACACATCCTGGTCGACCAGTTGGCCATCCACGGCGTCAAGCACGTCTTCTGTGTCCCCGGCGAAAGCTACCTGGCCGTGCTGGACGGCCTGCACGACGCCAACATCGACATCACGGTGTGCCGCCAGGAAGGCGGCGCGGCCATGATGGCCGACGCGCACGGCAAGCTCACCGGCGAGCCGGGCATCTGCATGGTCACGCGCGGGCCGGGCGCCTCCAACGCGCTGGCCGGCGTGCACATCGCCATGCAGGACTCCACGCCGCTGATCCTCTTCGTCGGCCAGATCGAGCGCGGCATGCGCGAGCGCGAGGCCTTCCAGGAAATGGATTACCGCGCCGTGTTCGGCACGCAGGCCAAGTGGGTCACGGAAATCGACCAGGTCGAACGCATTCCCGAACTGATCTCGCGCGCGTTCCACGTCGCCACCTCGGGCCGGCCCGGCCCCGTGGTGATCGCGCTGCCCGAGGACATGCTGACCGAGACGGCCAGCGTGCCCGACGCCCCGCGCTACGAAGTCATCGAGACCTCTCCCTCGGCCAGCCAGATCGAGTCGCTGGGCCGCATGCTGGCCGCGGCGCGCTCGCCGGTCGCCATCCTGGGCGGCACGCGCTGGGATGCCCGCGCGGTGCAGCAGTTCGCCGACTTCGCGCAGCGCCACGCGCTGCCGACGGCGGTGTCCTTCCGTCGCCAGATGCTGTTCCCGGCCGACCATCCCTGCTACATCGGCGACGTGGGCCTGGGCATCAATCCCGCCCTGCTAAAGCGGGTCGAGGAAGCCGACCTGGTGCTGCTGGTCGGGGGCCGCATGTCGGAAAGCCCCAGTCAGGCCTACACGCTGCTCGACATCCCCGTGCCGCGCCAGAAGCTGGTCCACGTGCATCCGGATGCCGCCGAGCTGGGCCGCGTCTACCGCGCCAATCTGGCCATCAACGCCTCGCCCACCGCCTTCGCGCAGGCGCTGTCCGAGCTGCCCGCACCGGCCGCCGCGCCCGCCTGGGCCGCCGACACGCAGGCCATGCGCCAGTCGTACCTGAAGTGGAGCGATCCCGCCGCCATCCAGACGCCGGGCAAGCTGCAATTGGGCGCCGTCATGGCCCACCTTGAAAAGACCCTGCCCGCCGACGCCATCATGACCAACGGCGCCGGCAACTACGCCACCTGGCTGCATCGCTTCCATCGCTTCACCCGCTACGGCACGCAGCTGGCGCCGACCTCGGGCTCGATGGGCTATGGCCTGCCCGCCGCGGTGGGCGCCAAGCGCGTGCAGCCGGACAAGACCGTGGTGTGCTTCGCGGGCGACGGCTGCTTCATGATGCACGGCCAGGAATTCGCGACGGCGGTGCAGTATGACCTGCCGATCCTGGTGGTGCTGATCGACAACGGCATGTACGGCACCATCCGCATGCACCAGGAGAAGCACTACCCCGGCCGGGTGTCCGCCACCGAACTGCGCAATCCCGATTTCGCGGCGTACGCGCAGGCCTTCGGCGGCCACGGCGAACGCGTGGAGACCACCGAGCAGTTCGCCCCCGCGCTCGAGCGCGCGCTGGCCAGCGGCAAGCCCGCCATCCTGCATTGCCTGATCGATCCCGAAACCATCAGCCCCAGCACCACGCTGGAAAAGATCCGCTCCGCCGCCCTGAAGGCGCAAGGCTGAGCCTGCGCGGCCCGCATCCCTGCCGCGGGCCGCACCGAACACTTTAGATTTAAACTTTCCGAATTCTCACGGAGTCACCCGCATGTCCTCGACGCCCTCTTTCCACTGGCAAGACCCCCTGCTGCTGGATCAGCAGCTCACCGACGAAGAACGCATGATCCGCGACGCCGCCGCGGCGTACGCCCAGGACAAGCTGGGCCCGCGCGTGCTGAACGCGTTCCGCAACGAACAGACCGACCCGGCCATCTTCGCCGAGATGGGCGAACTGGGCCTGCTGGGCGCCACCATCCCCACCGAGTACGGCGGCGCCGGCCTGAACTACGTCAGCTACGGCCTGATCGCCCGTGAAGTCGAGCGCATCGACTCGGGCTACCGCTCGATGATGAGCGTGCAGTCGTCGCTGGTGATGGTGCCCATCAACGAATTCGGCAGCGAAGCGCAGAAGCAGAAGTACCTGCCCAAGCTGGCCGCCGGCCAATGGATCGGCTGCTTCGGCCTGACCGAGCCGAACCACGGCTCCGACCCCAACGGCATGGAAACCCGCGCCGTCAAGACCGCCGACGGCTATCGCATCAGCGGCAACAAGATGTGGATCACCAACTCGCCCATCGCCGACGTGTTCGTCGTGTGGGCCAAGTGCGTGGGCGGCGAGTTCGACGGCAAGATCCGCGGCTTCATCCTGGAAAAGGGCATGAAGGGCCTGTCGGCCCCCGCCATCCACGGCAAGGTCGGCCTGCGCGCCTCGATCACCGGCGAGATCGTGATGGACGAAGTCGACGTGTCCGCCGAACAGATGATGCCCGGCGTGTCGGGCCTGCGCGGCCCCTTCACGTGCCTGAACTCGGCCCGCTACGGCATCGCCTGGGGCGCGCTGGGCGCGGCCGAAGCCTGCTGGCACACGGCCCGCCAGTACACCCTGGACCGCAAGCAGTTCGGCCGTCCGCTGGCCGCCAACCAGCTCATCCAGAAGAAGCTGGCCGACATGCAGACCGAGATCACGCTGGGCCTGCAGGGCTGCCTGCGCCTGGGCCGCATGAAGGACGAGGGCACCGCCGCCGTCGAGATCACCTCGATCATGAAGCGCAATTCGTGCGGCAAGGCGCTGGACATCGCGCGCCTGGCGCGCGACATGCTGGGCGGCAACGGCATCTCCGACGAGTTCGGCGTGGCCCGCCACCTGGTGAACCTGGAAGTCGTGAACACCTACGAAGGCACGCATGACGTGCATGCGCTGATCCTGGGCCGCGCCCAGACCGGCATCCAGGCGTTCAGTTGATCATCGCCTGACGCGGCGCCGGGCATCGCGCCCGGCGCTTGGCCAGCCGCACGCGCCGCCGGCAGCATGCCCGCGGCGCGTTTTCATTGGGGTTTTGGACGACGCACGGGGCCGCGCGCCCGTGCCCGGCTATGCAGCTTGCAGGAAGCCGGCGCGCCGCGTCAGTTGTCGGCCAGGTCGAACAGGCTGGTGGCGTCCAGCTCGAGCACGGCTTCATTGTGCTGGTTGTAGATGATCCATGCCCAGGTGATGATGCCCAGGCCTTCGCGCGAGGACGAGATGCGCGCGGCATGCACGCGGGCCTCGAGGCGCAGTTCGTCGCCGGGCCGCACGGGCACGCGCCAGCGCACTTCGCCCAGGCCGGGCGAGCCGAACGACTCGGAATCGTGCAGGATGCTGTCCACCGCCATCCGCATGGCCAGCGCACAGGTGTGCCAGCCGCTGGCGATCAGGCCGCCCCAGCGGCCCTCGGCGGCCCGCTGCACGTCGGTATGGAACCACTGCGGATCGTACTTGCGGGCGAATTCGAGGATATCTTCCTGGGTGACCTTGAGCGGGCCGCCCTTGATGACCATGCCCTCGCGCAACTCGGCGAATTTCATCGCTGTCTTCCTTCCTATGGCGGCGCTCGCCTGCGCCGGGTGGGACGCCAGCGCGCGGCACCTGTCTACATTGCAGTGCAGCATTCAGCATAGACCAAACGGCGCCGTCCTGCCTGCGCCGCGTCGCGGCAGGTGGACGCGGCGCCGTCCGTCATGCCTGGCGGGCGCTCAGATCAGGGCTTCGATCAGGTAAGGCCCCTTGCGCGAGAACGCATCCTGCAAGGCCTTGGTGAAGGCTTCGACGGTGTCGACGCGTACCGCCTCCACGCCCATGCCGCGAGCCAGATGCACCCAGTCGAGGCTGGGATCGTCCAGGTCGAGCATGCGGCGGGCGTTTTCGCCCATCTGCTGCACGCCCACGTTCTTCATTTCGCCGTGCAGCGTCGCGTAGGTGCGGTTGGCGTAGACGATGGTCAGGCAGTCCAGGCGCTCGCGAGCCTGTGTCCAGAGCGCCTGCACCGTGTACATGCCGCTGCCGTCGGCCTGCATGGTGACGACCTTGCGGTCGGGGCATGCGACCGAGGCGCCGACGGCCAGCGGCAGGCCGATGCCGATGGCGCCGCCGGTCAGCTGCAGCCAGTCGTGCGGACGGGCCGAGATGTTGTACATCGCCAATTCTCGGCCCTGCGTGATCGACTCGTCGCACACGATGGCGTGCTCAGGCAGCAGGTGCGCGGTGATGCGGTTGATGGCGCTGCTGGTCAGCTTGCCGCTGACGGGAATCTCGGCCACGTTGGTGTCGGGCGCGCGCAGCTGCGGCGCATCGGCCGCGATGCCCAGTTCTTCGGCCAGCCATTCCAGCGCATGCGCCAGGTCCTGCTCGGGAGTGGCCATCTGGATGGCATTGCAATCCTTGGGCGCGAGCTTGCTGACCTTGCCGGGGTAGGCGAAGAACGCCACCGGATCGCGGGAGCCGATCAGGATCAGCTGACGCACCTCGGCCAGGAACTGCACGGCCTGGTCGACCGGATACGGCAGGCGGGGCACCGGCGTGCGCGTGATGCCGCGTTCGATGCGGCGATTCGAGGTTTCGCAGGCCAGGCGCGCGCCGGTGGCCTGCGCGATGCGGCCGGCCGCGGCCAGCGCGCGCCCCTGGAGCGCGGCGCCGCCCAGCAGCAGCATGGCGGGCTGGCCGCTGCGGATGGCCTGCGCGGCGGCTCGGATGGCCTGCGCGTCGGGCGCCTTCGGCGCTTCTTGCGGCACCACGACCGGCGCCGGCGCATCCGCGGGCAGGTCGGTCCAGGCGGCGTCCGCCGGCAGGATCAGGGTGGTGACGTTGCCCGGCGCCTGGCGCGCCACGCGGATGGCCTCGGCGGCCTGGCCCGACAGCGACGCGGCGTCGCTGATGCGGCCCACCCAATGCGACATGGGGCGCGCCACGGCGTCGACGTCGCTGGTGAGCGGCGCGTCGTACTGGACATGATAGGTGGCGTGATCGCCCACCACGTTGACCATGGGCGTGCGGGCGCGCTTGGCGTTGTGCAGGTTGGCCAGGCCGTTGCCCAGGCCGGGGCCCAGGTGCAGCAGCGTGGCGGCGGGCTTGCCCGCCATGCGCGCGTAGCCGTCGGCCGCACCGGTGACCACGCCTTCGAACAGGCCCAGCACGCAGCGCATGCGCGGCTTGCGGTCGAGCGCCGCGACGAAGTGCATTTCCGAGGTGCCGGGATTGGCGAAGCAGACGTCGATGTCGTTGGCTAGCAGGGTGTCGCAGAGGCTGTCGGCGCCGTTCATGGAAGATCGCGATGTCCGGAAGATAAAAGAAAAAGGCGGCCGTGCGGCCGCCCGTGCCTGTGGGCATGATAGGGATAGAAGGCGACCCGCGCTAGAACCATTGGCAGGCCGGCGCATGGAACCATTCCCGGGCCTGCGTGGCGCGGGTGGGCCGGGCACCTGCGTGGTGCACGGCCCGCCTGCACGTGCGCGGCTTCAGTGCGTCAACGCACCGGCCAGGGATACATCACGCCGCCCTGGTTCCACAGCGCATTGATGCCGCGCGCCAGGCCCAGCTTGCTCTGCTTGCCGACGTTGCGTTCGAAGATCTCGCCGTAGTTGCCCACCGCCTTGATGGCGTTGTAGGCCCACTTCTCGTCCAGCCCCATGTTCTTGCCGGCGCCGGGCGTCACGCCCAGGATGCGCAGCACGTTGGGGTTGCTGCTCTTCAACATCTCGTCGACGTTCTTCTGGTTGATGCCGTACTCCTCGGCTTCCATCAGCGCGAACAGGGTCCAGCGCACGATGCCCAGCCAGTTCTCGTCGCCCTGGCGCACCATGGGCCCCAGCGGCTCTTTCGAGAAGCGCTCGGGCAGGATCTCGAAGTCGTCGGGCTTGGACACCTGCGTGGCGCGCACCGCGGCCAGCTGCGAGGCATCGTCGGTGAAGGCATCGCAGCGGCCGGATTCGAAGGCACGCACAACTTCGGAAACCTTGTCGATGACCACGGGCGTGAACTTGATGCCATTGGCGCGGAACCAGTCGGACAGGTTCAGTTCGGTGGTGGTGCCCGGCTGCACGCACACGGTGGCGCCGTTCAGTTCCTTGGCGCTCTTCACGCCCAATGCCTTGCGCACCAGCACGCCCTGGCCGTCATAGAAGCTGGGGGCCACGGCGGCCAGGCCCAGCGAGGTGTCGCGCGTCTGCGTCAGCGTGACGGTGCGCAGCAGCACGTCGACTTCTCCGGACTGCAGTGCGGTGAAGCGCTGCTGCGTGGACAGGGCCAGGCCTTTGAACTTCTCGGAATCCCCGAACACGGCCGCGGCCACGGCACGGCAGATGTCCACGTCCATGCCCGACCAGACGCCCTTGCTGTCGACCGCGCTGAAGCCGGAAACGCCGTCGGTCAGGCCGCACTGCACGAATCCCTTTTTCTTCACCGCATCCAGCGTCGGGCCCGCGTGCGCCGCCTGCATGCCGCACGCCAGCGCGAGCGCCCCCACCACCATGGCAAATTGCCGCTTCATAGCACTGATCTCCTGAATATGGATAGGCCGCGCGCGTCCGGATAGGACGGTTGCGACATGACGTCCGATGTTTACGGACGGGGGCAATTTACGCCTGCCGGACCGCCCACGCAATGCGGGGCTCCGCACGTGGCACTACTGGCGTACGTCGAGGCAAGCTCGATGGCGATGCGCAGAGCGCGGCGTCGCCGTTCTCTGTTGCGTTCCGGGATCAAAAAAATGGCGCGTCACGCGCCGCCAGGGGCAGCGCCCTGCATGCGCCGCGGCGGCAGGAAGAACGCGCCGATCCGGCGATGCCTCGCCGGCGCCGGCGTCAGGCCAGGATCTGGCCCAGGAAGGCGCGCGCCCGTTCGGTGGAGGGGGACTGGAAGAACCGTTCGGGCGAGTCGGCCTCGACCACCCTGCCCTGGTCCATGAACACGATGCGGTCGCCGACTTCGCGCGCGAAGCCCATTTCGTGCGTCACGCAGATCATGGTCATGCCGTCGCGCGCCAGCTCGACCATGGTCTCCAGCACTTCCTTCACCATCTCGGGATCGAGTGCCGAAGTGGGTTCGTCGAACAGCATCACCTTGGGCTGCATGCACAGCGCGCGCGCGATGGCCACGCGCTGCTTCTGCCCGCCGGAGATCTGCCCGGGGTACTTGTCCGCCAACTGCGGAATGCGCACGCGTTCGAGGTACTGCATCGCGCGTTCGCGCGCCTGTTCGGCCGGCAGCCGCTTGACCAGCAGCGGCGCCAATGTGCAGTTCTCCAGCACGGTCAGGTGCGGAAACAGGTTGAAGTGCTGGAAGACCATGCCCACCTCCGCGCGGATGCGCTCGACGCTGGAGGTGTCCTCGCCCAGCTCGATGCCGTCGACCACGATGCGCCCGCGCTGGTGCTCTTCCAGGCGATTGATGAGACGGATGGTGGTGGACTTGCCCGACCCCGACGGGCCGCACAGGATCAGGCGTTCGCCGGCATGCACGTCCAGCGTCACGTCATGCAGCACCTGGTGCTGGCCATACCATTTGCAGACGCCGGACAGCGAGATCATCGGCTTGCCGGCCATGTTGCGAGTACCGTCCATGTTCATGCCTTGCTGACGTCGTGGTTGTCGCCGGCGCCGCTCCAGTAGCCCGGCACCGTCAGCCGCTTCTCGGAGCGGCGGAACAGCCAGGACAGCACGCTGCACATGGCGAAGTAGATCAGGCCCACCATCGTGTACACCGGCAGCGCCTGGAACGTCGCGCCGGCCAGCATCTCGCCCGCGCGCATCAGTTCGTAGACGCTGATCACGGCCACCAGCGAGGTTTCCTTGATGAGCACCAGCGTGTAGTTGCCCAGGGCCGGGAATATCGTGCGCAGCGCCTGGGGCAGCACGATGCGGTGCAGGCGCTGGCGCCGGTTCAGGCCGAGCGCGCGCGCCGCCTCGTACTGGCCGCCGTCCACCGACTGGATGCCGCTGCGGAACAGCTCTGCCAGGTAGGCGCCGAAGTTCAGCGACAGGCCCAGCACGCCGGCCGCGAAGCCATCGATGACGATGCCCAGCTCGGGCAGGCCGTAATAGATGTAGAACAGCTGCAGCAGCAGCGGCGTGCCGCGGATGATCTCGATGTAGCCGCGCGCCGCGCGGCTGAGCACCGGCGAACGCGACATGCGGCACAGGCAGACCAGCAGGCCCAGCGCCACGGCGAGGAAAGCGGAGCAGAAGAACAGCGCCAGCGTCCACGTGGCGCCTTCGGCTAGCGGCGTGAGATACATGCGCAAGGTGTCGAGGGTCATTGAGGGCTCCCGCGTGCTGCCGTGGCCTTACTTGCTCATCAGCTCGGGCACGCCCCACTTGCGCCCGATCTCGACCAGCTCTCCGTTGCTCTTCATCGTGGCCAGCGCCTGGTTCACGGCCTGCAGCAGCGCGGCGTTGCCCTTCTCGACGGCCATGCCGACCTGCCACTTCTTCTGCGGCTGATAGGCGGCGTCGAGCTTCACGCCGGGGATGCCCTTGCTCTTGATCTGGTAGACGATGCTGGGAGGATCGACCACGCCCAGGTCGATGCGGCCGGCCCGCACGTCCGCCAGCAGCGTGACATAGTCGGGATAGGTCGAGACCCGGGTCTTGGGCATGTCCTTGATCATGTTGAACTGCACCGAGTCGACCAGCACGCCGACGCGCTTGCCCTGCATGTCCTCGATGCGGGTGTACGGCTGGGCCGACTTCTCGGACACCACCACGCCCTCGCCCCACTCGTACACGGGCGCCGTGAAGTCGACGGCCTTGGCGCGCTCTTCGGTGATGAACAGAGGACCGGACATCAGGTCGGCGCGGCCCGAGGTGAGCGTGGGAATGAGGCCCGCGAACGGCACTTCCGTGAACGCCACCTTGGTCCCCACGTGCTTGGCCACAGCGGCTGCCACGTCGACCATGATGCCCTCCAGCTGGTTGGAGGCCGGATTCTTGAAACCATGCGGCGGCGCCGAGGCGGTGGTGACCACCTTCAGCGTGCCGTCGGCGCGCACCTCGTCGAGCGAGCGCGCGGCGGCGGGCTGCAGCAGCAGGCCGGCGACCAGCAGGCCGGCGGCGATCGTCTTGAACGTCATGTGTATTCCCCTTGTGAGTATGGCGGCCAGCGGTTCAGGCGGGCCGGTCTTGCGGATAGGCCTGGACCGCTGCGGCGGCCAGGGTGCAGCATTCCTGAAGCACGGTGGCGGCCAGGAAGGCAGTGGCGCCCTGCACGTCCTGCGGCGGCGAGACCGTGTTGACGTCGAACGCGACGAAGTTCAGGCCCGACAGGCTGCGCAGCAGCTCGAGGCCCTCGCGCGGCGACAGGCCGCCCCATTCGGGCGTGCACACGCCGGGCGCGCAGGACGGGTCGAAGATGTCCATGTCGAAGCACAGGTAGACGGGACGGTCGCCGATGCTGCGCTTGATGGTCTCGATGGCGGCGTGGCGGTCCGCCATGAACTCGTCGAACGGCATCACCGTGTAGCCCACTTCGCGGCCGTATTCGATGACGCCGCCCATGAACGACTGGCCTCGCGCGCCCACGTGATAGCTGGCGCCGACGTCCAGCAGCCCCTCTTCCGCGGCGCGCGTGAAGGTGGTGGCGGTGTTGTAGCCGGGGATGGGATAGGTGTCGGTATGCGAATCGATGTGCAGCACGACGAAGCCGGGATGGCGGTGCGACACGGCGCGCAGCTGAGGAAGCGTGACGGCGCCGTCGCCGCCCATCGAGATCGAGATGGCGCCGGCATCGAGCACCTGCGCGATGGCCGCCTCGATGCGGGGATACGACGCGTCGACGTCACCGGGCTGGCATATCACGTTGCCCAGGTCGACGGCGCGCAGGAACTCGGAAGGATTGTCCACGCCCACGCGGCGATACAGATCGAACGGACGAAGGAGACGCGACTGCTCGCGGATGGCATCCGGCCCTTGGCGGGACCCCACGCGGAACGGGTGCGTGCCGCAGTCGAACGGAATGCCGACCACGCATGCCCGCGGCGCGCCGTCCTGCGCGGGACGGCTGGCGGGCAGGCCCATGAACGTCAGCGTGGGCGAAAAAAGAGGCTGGTCGGACTGCTGCAAGAAGGACTCCCGGGGTGGATTCGGCGTCGGCGACGGGGCTGGCGCCGCACACGTCGTTGTATCGTTGTGCGATACGATCATGGCGTAAACAGATTATCAACGCGCCAATCCCCATACAAGCTAGGGAAAGCCCCTGAGCCGGTCTTTTAAACCTGAGCGGATTAGTTGGGTTTTGAGGCGGACTGCACAGCCCGGGTGCGATGGGCGCCTTGTCGGCCCCGCGTGCCGCGGCGTGGTGCGGCAGCGCTGCCTAGGCGGCCGCGTCCATGGCCGTCGGTGCGGCCATTTCGTAGAACGGATGCGAACGCCCCAGCGTGCGCGAGGCGCGTATGGCGTGCGCGGTCTCCAGCACCTGCGGCCCGAATACGGCCTGGGCTTCCGCGAACGTCCAGCGGCTGGAGGGCACCGAGATATTGACCGCGCCCACGGGCGTGTCGCCCGCGTCCAGCACGGGCGCGCTGATGGTGATGTCGCCGGGATAGAACTCGCCGTCGGACCGCGAATACCCGTGCCGGCGCGCGAACTCCAGCTCTTGCATCAACTGGTCCATGTCCGTGATGGTCGAGGCGGTGTAGGCCACGCGCTGGCAGCGTTCAAGCAAGGCCCGCGCGCGCGCCGGATCGAGCCGCGACAGCACGGCGCGGCCGGCCGCGGTGCAGTACAGCGGCAGGCGCATGCCCACGGGCATGTGCACGAACATCTGCTTGTGCGTGGCGAAGCGCGCCACGTAGACCATGTCGGTGCCGTCCGGCTCCGCCAGGCTGCAGGTTTCCTGGCTGGTGCGGTTCAGCGAATGCAGAAAGGGATTGCCGCCCAGCACCAACGAGCTGGTCTGGGTGTAGCGCATGCCCAGTTCCAGAGACAACGGGGCAAGCGAGAACTTCTTGCTGGTGGGATGCTTGCGCAGATAGCCCAGCGTCCACAGCGTGTGCGCGAAGCGCTGCACCGCGCTCTTGGTCAGGCCCGTGGCCTCGGCCAGTTCGGGCAGCGTCATGGCGGGCCGGCTCTCGCTGAACGCGCGCAGGAGCGAAATGCCGCGAGCCAGCGCGGAAACGAACAGGGGCGAGTCTTCGTAGGAAGCGGTGGACATGGCGCGACGTGGACGAAAGCGCGTAGCGTAGCGCATCTCGAGCCAACTATATCGCTGTCCGATGCATGACAGCCTAGGGGTATACGCTCACGCGTCGGCAAGAGGTTCGCTGCGGACATCCGTGGGCCGCGCCACCGCTGATCCCGTGCTACGCCAGTCCGGTCGTATCCAAGCTGAACGCGGCGGCGGCCCGGCCGATCCGGTCATTGACGGCGTCCCACTCGGGCGCGCGGGGCGGCGCCTGCAGCAGGATGCGCGCATAGCCCTGGCCGTCGAGTTCGCGCAGGGTGGCATACAACGCCTGGGCATAGCGCGCCGGGTCGTCCGGCACCGCATGCCAATGCAGTTGGTCCGTCGCGCCGGCGCCGGGCGCCGAAGCCGGTTGGCCGGCATAGGCCACGAGCGCCACGCGCCCGGCGGGCAGGCCTACGCCACGCAACGCCTGCTGCATCCGGGCCGCATCGACCAGTTCCAGCGGCGTATGCGGCGCATAGTGCGCCTTGAGCGTGCCGGACGCGCGCGGCGCGGCGCGGTCGGGCTGCGCCACCGGAGCGCCCAGCACGGCGGCGATCTGCGCCGCGCTGATGTGGCCCGGGCGCAGCAGCACGGCGCCCACGCCCTGGTCCAGCCGCGACAGGTCGATGATGGTGGACTCGATGCCGACCTCGGACGCGCCGCCGTCCAGCACCGGCATGCCTTTCGAGACTTCGTCGGGAAACTCGGCGCGCACGTGCTCGGCGCGCGTGGGCGACACCTGCCCGAACTTGTTGGCCGAGGGCCCGGCCAGGCCGCCCTGCCCGTTGGGCCGAGCGCGGGCGAAGGCGCGCAGCAGCTCCTGCGCCACGGGATGCGAGGGGCAGCGCAGGCCGACGCTGTCCTGCCCGCCCGTGACCGCGCTGCCGACGTGCGCGGCCCGCTTCAGGATCAAGGTGAGCGGGCCGGGCCAGAAGGCCTGCATCAACAGCCGGGCCTCGTGCGGCACTTCGGCGGCCCAGTAGGCCGGATCGCCTTCGGGCGCGATGTGCACGATGACGGGATGATTGGACGGCCGGCCCTTGGCCGCGTAGATGCCGGCCACCGCGCGGTCATTCTCGGCGTCGGCGCCCAGCCCGTAGACCGTTTCGGTGGGAAAGGCCACCAGGCCGCCATCCAGCAGGCGTCGCACGGCCGCTTCGATGGCAGCGGCGGACACTGCCGGATGCGTCGCTTGCTGTGTCATGGCTGCGGACGGATCGCTATTGCGGCGCGGGCATGCCCAGCACGGCCGCCACGCGGGCCGCGGCGGCTTGCGCTTCGTCGAGCGTATCGCCCACGATGTTGATGTGGCCCATCTTGCGGCCACGGCGCGCGTCGCGCTTGCCGTACAGATGCAGCTTGGCGTTGGGTGCGGCGGCCAGCGCCGCGGCCCAGTCGGGCTCGCGCGGCGCGGTGACGTCGCCGGGGAACCAGATGTCGCCCAGGATGTTCAGCATGACCGCCGGCGCCAGCAGCCGCGCGCTGCCCAGCGGCAGCCCGGCCATGGCGCGCGCCTGCTGCTCGAACTGGCTGGTGACGCACGCGTTCATGGTGTAGTGGCCGCTGTTGTGCGGCCGCGGGGCGATCTCGTTGACCAGCAGGCTGCCGTCGGCGAGCACGAAGAACTCGACGCACAGCACGCCGTAATAGCCCAGGCCCTTCGCGATGGTCTGCGCCGCGTGCGTGGCGGCGGCATGGTATTGCGCGTGGCTGGCGCTGTCGGCCACGGTGGATACGGCCAGGATGCCGTCGCGGTGCACATTGCGCGCCACCGGAAACACCACCACGGAATCGTCGAAGCCGCGCGCCAGCACGACCGAGATTTCGTAATCCAGCGGCAGCAGGGCCTCGAGCACGCAAGGCACGCCGCCGAAGCCGGCGAAGGCCTCGAGCGCCTCGTCCAGCGTGCGGACCCGCGCCTGGCCCTTGCCGTCATAGCCCAGGCGGGCCACTTTCAGGATGCCGGGGAACAGGCTGTCCGGCGCGGCGCGCAGCTCGGCCGCGCTGCGGATGGCCGCATGCGGCGCCACGGCGATGCCCTGCGCGGCGATGAAGTCCTTCTCGGCGATGCGGTCCTGCACGATGGCCACGGCCTGCGCGGCCGGGCTGACGCGGCAGCGCGCCGACAGCGCATGCATGCTGTCGGCCGGCACGTTCTCGAACTCGGTGGTGATGGCGCGGCACAGCGAGGCCAGTTCGGCCAGGCCGTCGGGATCGTCGTAGGCCGCCAGGATATGGCGATCGGCCACCATGGCGGCCGGCCCGTCGGAAGCCGGGTCGAGCACGGCCACCTTGTAGCCCAGGGCCTGCGCGGCATGGCAGAACATCCGTCCCAGCTGGCCCCCGCCCAACAGGCCCAGCCAATTGCCGGGCGGGATGGTGGCGAGGCCCGTCGCGGAATCGTGCGATGTACGGCTCATGCGCGCGCTCCGGCGGGAGGCAGCTGCATGGCTCGCGCCGCCTCGGTTTGCCGCGCGCGGAAGGCCAGCAGCTTGTCGCGCAGCGCCGCATCGGTGGTGGCCAGGTTGGCCACCACGTGCAGGGCGGCGTTGGCCGCCCCCGCCTCGCCGATGGCGAAGGTGGCGACCGGCACGCCCTTGGGCATCTGCACGATGGACAACAGCGAGTCTTCGCCGCGCAGGTATTTGGACGGCACCGGCACGCCGAACACCGGCACGTCGGTCAGCGCCGCCATCATGCCCGGCAGGTGTGCCGCTCCGCCCGCGCCGGCGATGATGGCGCGCAGGCCGCGCGCGTGCGCGGCGGCGCCGTACTCGGCCATGTCGTGCGGCATGCGGTGCGCGGAGATGACGCGCGCCTCGTATGCCACGCCGAAGTCATGGAGCATGGCCACCGCGTGCTGCATCACATCCCAGTCGCTGGAAGAGCCCATGATCACGCCGACCAGCGGCGCATCCGGAGACGAGTTTGGCATTGAGGCTGTCATAAGCTTTCAGTAAATTCGCGAGAAACCCGGCGCGCCGGTCCGGGCAGGCAGGAAAAAGGGAATTTTACCTGTCGCGCGAGACGTCGGTCCTGCCGCGCGAACCGCGCCCGTCCTCATCCCGCGCGGGCCGCCCCGTCGTCGCCGTGCCGCGCCGCGCCCGCGGCCGCCGGGCGTGCGGTTTGATGCACATCAAACGGGCAGCACCCAGCCCCGCTCTACCATCGTGTTCCGCCACCGGAGTCCGCCAACGATGAGTCCTTCTTCGCTTTCCGACGTCAGCCACGCCTTGCAGACCACGCGCAACCGTACGCTGGACGAACTCGCCATCGGGGATACCGCCAGCCTGTCGCGCACCCTCAGCTACGAAGACATCCAGCTGTTCGCCATCATGTCGGGCGACGTCAACCCCCAGCACCTGGACCGCGAGTACGGCTCGTCCACGCGCTTCCAGGGAGTGGTGGCGCACGGCATGTGGGGCGGCGCGCTGATCTCGGCCGTGCTGGGCACGCGCCTGCCGGGTCCGGGGACGGTGTATCACAGCCAGACGCTGCGCTTCGTGCAGCCGGTGCGCGTGGGGGACACGCTGACGATCTCCGTGACGGTCAGCGCCATCGACCGCGGCAGCGGCATCGTCACGTTCGACTGTTCGGGCGTCAACCAGCATGGCGCCGTCGTCATCGAAGGCGAGGCGCAGGTGCATGCGCCGCGCGAGCCCGTCGAGCTGCCCAACGCCACGCTGCCCGAGATCCGCCTGCATGCCGCGGGCGAGGGCCTGGACGGCCTGCGTGAGAAAGTGCGCGGACTGCCCCCGGTGCGCACGGCCGTGGTCCATCCCTGCGACGCGTTGAGCCTGTCGTCGGCGCTGGAGGCCGGACGGGCCGGCCTGATCGTGCCGGTGCTGGTCGCGCCGCCCGCCAAGCTGCATGCCGTGGCGAGCGAGGCCGGGCTGGATCTTTCGGGATTCGAGATCGAGGAGGTGCCGCACAGCCATGCCGCGGCCGCGCGCGCCGTGCAGATGGCCGCGCGGGGCGACGTGGAAGCCCTGATGAAAGGCGCGCTGCACACCGACGAGCTGATGGCCGAGGTCGTGGCCTCCGCGGGCGGCCTGCGTACCAAGCGGCGCATCAGCCATTGCTTCCTGATGCAGACGCCCGCCTATCCCCGCCCCTTCATCATCACCGACGCCGCCATCAACATCGCGCCGGACCTGCATACCAAGGCCGACATCGTGCGCAACGCCATCGAGCTGGCGCACGTCATCGGCGTGAACGACCCGCACGTGGCGATACTGGCGGCCGTCGAGACCGTCAATCCCGGCATGCCGGCCACGCTGGACGCGGCCGCGCTGTGCAAGATGGCGGATCGCGGACAGATCGCGGGCGGGCGGCTGGACGGGCCGTTGGCGTTCGACAACGCCGTCTCGCCCGCGGCCGCGCGCATCAAGGGCATCGTCTCGCCCGTGGCGGGCCAGGCGGACATCCTGGTGGTGCCCGACCTGGAAAGCGGCAACATGCTGGCCAAGCAGCTGGAATACATGGGCGACGCCAGCAGCGCGGGCATCGTGCTGGGCGCCCGGGTGCCCATCGTGCTGACCAGCCGCGCGGACTCGCGCCAGGCCCGCCTGGCCTCTTGCGCCATCGCGCAGATGCTTGCCCACCACTTCCGGAGCAGCCCTCCATGAACCCCACTCCTGCCGCGCGCGGCGATCTCGTCATGGTGCTGAACTGCGGCTCGTCCAGCATCAAGTTCGCCCTGTTCGATGCGGGCACGCTGCCGTTGCCGCGCGAGCCCGAGTGGAAGGGCAAGGCGCAGGGCATCGGCGGTCCGGACCCGACCTTCGTCGAGTCGGACATGGCTCCAGTCCCGCTGACACTGGATGCCAGGCAGCCGTATCACGATGCGCTGGAGCATATCCGCCAGCGCGCGCTGGCGCGGCTGGACGGACGGCGGCTGCGCGCCATCGCCCATCGCGTGGTGCATGGCGGCAGCAAATACTTCGCGCCCGCGCGCGTCGACGCCGCCGTGTTGGCCGACCTGAAGTCCTATATTCCACTGGCGCCCCTGCATCAGCCCTTCGCGCTAGAGGCCATCGAGGTACTGCTGCGCACGCGGCCCGACCTGCCGCAGGTAGCCTGCTTCGACACGGGTTTCCACGCCACGCTGCCCAAGGTCGAGCAGATGCTGCCCCTGCCCCATGCGGCGTGGGAACGCGGACTGAGACGCTATGGGTTCCATGGCCTGTCCTACGAGTACCTGTCCGTGGCCCTGGCCGAGCGCCACGGCGCGCTGGCCGGCCGCCGCGTGATCGCCGCGCACCTGGGCAGCGGAGCCAGCCTGTGCGCGCTGCAGGACCACCGCAGCATCGCGACGACCATGGGCTTCTCGGCACTGGACGGCCTGATGATGGGCACGCGCACGGGCTCGCTGGACCCAGGCGCGGTGATCTATCTGATGGAGATCGAGAAGCTCAGTCTCGAGGAAGTCGGCCACGTGCTGTACCACGAGTCGGGGCTACTGGGGGTATCCGGCATCTCGTCGGAACCGCGCGTGCTGCTGGCGCGGGAGGCGGACGACGAACGCGCGCGCGCCGCGCTGGATCTCTACGTGCGCCGCATCGTGCGCGAGATCGGCGCGCTGGTGGCCGTGATGGGCGGCGTGGACCTGCTGGCGTTCACCGCCGGCGTGGGCGAGCACAGCGCCGAGATACGCCGGCGCGTCTGCGAGCACCTGTCCTTCATCGGCCTGCGGCTGGACGCAACGGCGAACGGGTCGCATGCCGCGGTGATCAGCGAGCCCGATAGTGCGGTGGTGGTTGCCGTGGAGCCCACCAACGAGGAATGGATCGCGGCGCGCCACGCCGCCACGCTGGTGCCCTAGGCGCGGGCCGCCGGCATCGGCCCGGCCACGTGCGGCGCCGGGCAGTCGCCCGCGCCGCAATGCAAAGCGGCGCCCGCCAGCGCGGCCAGCACCGCCAACGCGAACAAGCCCATGACGATGGCGCCCGGCATGCCGACCGGCCGCTTCAGCGCGTTGTCGCCCCATTTGCGGTCGATGATCAGCATCAGCAGCGAGAACAGTGTCAGGGCCAGGAAGCCCAGCGCGCTCCACGTCGGCCAGCGCAGGCCCAGCAAGGTGTCCGCCGTCACGGCGGCGCCGGGAATGACCTGCTGCAGGATCTGCCTCAGGGCGACCGCCAGCCCGCCCAGCGAGGCCGCGATCACCATGGAATAGTGCATGGGCGACGGGCCCAGCCGCACGTTGAGCATCAGGCCGACGCCGGCCAGCAGCAGCGCGCCGCGCTGCAGGATGCAAAGCGGGCAGGCCGGCAGGCGGTGCAGCAGCTGCCAGGCCACGGCCAGGATGAGCACGGCGGAGACGACCAGCAGCGCCAGGATGTTGCCCAGGCGCGAGCGCCCGCCGGCGTTGTGCACGAACAGCATGTACCCCCCCTACAGCACGAAGGGCAGCCTGCCGGCCATGTGCGGATGCGCTGCCGCGAACAGCAGGCCGAAGGTGACCACCCACAGCGCGAAACAGGCGGGGCGCCTGCCCAGCATGCCGTACCAGATGGCCGCGGCGCCGGCCAAGAACGGCAATATCATCGCCATGGTTTCGCTCCCGTTGAATCGACGGGACGAAGTATAGGTAACAATTCGAAATTGAAGCAATACAAAGGATACGATTTCCGCAAAAGCGCGCAGTTCGTATCGCAAGCGGCCCGCCGTGACGGCGGGCTTGCCATGCAAGGCTTCAGGCGGTGAGGCGGTCCAGCGCTTCGCGGTACTTGGCAGCGGTCTTTTCCAGCACCTCGGCGGGCAGCCGCGGCGCGGGCGGGGTCTTGTCCCACACCTGCGTCTCGAGCCAATCGCGCACGAACTGCTTGTCGAACGAGGGCGGGCTGATGCCCACGCGATAACCGTCCGCGGGCCAGAAGCGCGAGGAATCCGGCGTCAGCACTTCGTCCATCAGGTGCAGCGTGCCGTCGGCATCGAGGCCGAACTCGAACTTGGTGTCGGCGATGATGATGCCCTTGGTGGCGGCGTAGGCCGCGGCTTCGCTGTACAGGCGCAGGGTGACGTCGCGGATGCGTTCGGCCATCTCCTGCCCCACCTCGGCCACCACGTGGGCGAAGTCCACGTTTTCGTCGTGGTTGCCGAACTCGGCCTTGGCCGCCGGCGTGAAGATGGGCTGCGGCAGCCTGTCGGCCTGTTGCAGGCCGGCCGGCAGCGCGATGCCGCAAACCGAGCCGGTGGCCTGGTAGTCCTTCCAGCCCGAACCGATTAGATAGCCGCGCGCCACCGCCTCGACCAGGATGGGCTTGAGGCGCTTGACCACGACCGCGCGGCCGCGCACCTGGTCCAGTTCGTCCGGCGCCACCACGTCCTCGGGCGCGACGCCGGTGGAGTGGTTGGGCAGCACGTGCGCCAGCTTCTTCAGCCAGAACTCGGTGAGTTCGGTCAGCACCTGGCCCTTGCCGGGAATGGGATCGTCGAGGATCACGTCGAACGCCGAGATGCGATCGGATGCGACGATCAGCAGCTTGTCGTCGCCCACGGCGTACATGTCGCGCACCTTGCCGCGGCCCAGCAGCGGCAAGGACTTGATGGTGGATTGGTGCAGAGCGGAGGTCACGGGATGGCCTGAACAGAATGAACGATTCCCGCCGTGGCGGGAATCTGGGTGAATCCGGAGGCGGCGGTAGCGGGCTGCAGCCGGCTTCCGCGGACAAAGGGGAAGCTTACTGCAAATGGCCGGAAAAAAGGGCTGCCGATCCCTACGGCAGCCCTGCGCGGCATTGACGCGGCCGGCCGCGACGGATTTACCGGACCACTTGCTTCAACTGGCCGGCGGCGTACTGCTTGGCGATGTCGGTCAGCGGCACCGCCTTGATCTTGCTGGCGTTGCCCGCCGTGCCGAACTGCTGATAGCGCTGCACGCAGATGGCCTTGGCCGCGGCGCGCGCGGGCTTCAGGTACTCGCGCGGGTCGAACTTCGCGGGGTTCTCGGACAGGAAGCGACGGATGGCGCCGGTCATGGCCAGGCGGATGTCGGTGTCGATGTTGACCTTGCGCACGCCGAACTTGATGGCTTCCTGGATTTCCTCGACCGGCACGCCGTAGGTTTCCTTCATGTCGCCGCCGAATTCGCGGATCTCGGCCAGCAGTTCCTGCGGCACGCTGGAGCTGCCGTGCATCACCAGGTGGGTGTTGGGCAGGCGGGCGTGGATTTCCTTGATGCGCGAGATCGACAGGATGTCGCCGGTGGGCTTGCGCGTGAACTTGTAGGCGCCGTGGCTGGTGCCGATGGCGATGGCCAGCGCGTCGAGCTGGGTCTGGCGCACGAAGTCGGCAGCCTGCTCGGGGTCGGTGAGCAGTTGGTCCATGGTGAGGGTGTCGTCGGTGCCATGGCCGTCTTCCTTGTCGCCCTTCATGGTTTCCAGCGAGCCCAGGCAGCCCAGTTCGCCTTCGACCGACACGCCGACCTTGTGGGCCAGCTCGACGACCTTGCGGGTGACTTCGACGTTGTACTCGTACTCGGCGATGGTCTTGCCGTCTTCCTTCAGCGAGCCGTCCATCATCACGCTGGAGAATCCCAGGTCGATGGCGCCCTGACAGATCGCCGGCGACTGGCCGTGGTCCTGGTGCATGACCACGGGGATGTTGGGATAGGACTCGACGGCCGCCTGGATCAGGTACTTCAGGAAGCCCTCGCCGGCGTATTTGCGGGCGCCGGCCGACGCCTGCATGATCACGGGACTGTCGGTTTCGGCCGCGGCCTCCATGATGGCCTGCACCTGCTCCAGGTTGTTGACGTTGAACGCGGGAATGCCGTAGCCATTCTCGGCCGCATGGTCGAGCAATTGGCGCATGGAAACTAGGGCCATGGGGGACCTCCTGGACTTGTGTTATCGAATTGAAGTCATGCAGAACAGCGGGATTTTACGGGAATGCCGGGCGGGCCTTGTGAGCATCCGTTGCAGCCCTCGCCCGGAGGCAGTCGGCCAGAAGTCGGGCGCTTGATGGCGCGGGGTCGCTAGCGGCGTCGCGGTCTTTGCGGCGTAAGGCGCGGGGCGGGCTCAGGCCCCGCCCACGCTGCCTTCGAACTGGTCGGGCGGCATGGGCTTGCCCAGCAGGAAGCCCTGCAGCGAGTCGCAGCCCAGCGCGGTCAGGAAGGACTGCTGCTCGGCCGTCTCCACGCCTTCAGCGGCCACCTTCAGCTTGAGCTTCTGGCCCAGCGCGACGATCGCCGACACCACCGCCGCGTCCTCGCTGTCGCCCTGCAGCTGGCCCACGAAGCCGCGGCCGATCTTCAGTTCGGTGGCCGGCAGGCGCTTCAGATACAGCAGACTGGAATAGCCGCTGCCGAAGTCGTCGATGGATATGCGCACCCCCAGGCTCACCAGCCGGCGCAGCAGCGCCAGCGTGGCTTCGGCGTCGCGCATGGCGGTGGACTCGGTGATCTCGAGTATCAGGCTGCGCGGCGGCAGGGCGTGCCGCTCGACCGCCTGGCGCACCAGCTCGTACAGGCCCTCGTGCACGAACTGGGCCGTGGACAGGTTGACCGACATGGTCCAGTCGGTATGGCCCGCGTTGTGCCATTCGTGCAGCTGCCGGCAGGCCTCGTCCAGCACCCATTCGCCGATGGACACGATGAGCCGCGAGCGCTCGGCCAGGGGAATGAAGCGGTCGGGCGGAATCAGGCCCTTTTCGGGATGCAGCCAGCGGATCAGGGCCTCCGCGCCCATGATGCCGCCGTCGGGCCGGAACTTGGGCTGGTAATGCAGCACCAGCTGCTTGCGTGCGCGGGCCTGGCGCAGGTCGTGCAGCATGGCCAGCTGCTCCTGCGCGTTGCTGTTCATGGAAGGCTCGAAGTAACTGAAGCGGGCCCGGCCCATGCGCTTGGCGTGGTACATCGCGGCATCGGCGTTGCGCATCAGCGTGCGCGCGTTGTCGCCGTTGGCGGGGTACAGGGCGATGCCCGCGCTGGCCGAGACCGCCACCCGGTGGCCCATGACGGTGACCGGCCGCGACAACACCTTGATCAGCCGCTGCGCCACCGCCGCCGCGTCGTTGGGCTCGGCGACCTCGCTGATGACCACGAACTCGTCCCCGCCGAGGCGGGCGGCCGTGTCCGCGCCGCGCAGCTGGCGGCGAATGCGGCCGGCCAGCTCGACCAGCAGCGCGTCGCCGGTATGGTGGCCATAGGCGTCGTTGACCGCCTTGAAACCGTCCAGGTCGAGGAACAGCAGCGCGAACGTGCCGCGCGAGCGGCGCGCGGTCTCGATGGCCTGCTTCACCTGCTGCTCGAGCAGGATGCGGTTGGGCAGCTTGGTAAGGTTGTCATGCAGGGCCAGACGAAGGAGTTCTTCGTTCGCACCCGCCAGCGAGCGGGCCAGCACCGCCGTGCGCGATTCGAGCCGGGCGTCCAGCACCGCCACCACCAGTGCCATGGCCAGGATGCCGGTGGTGACGACCGCCACCGCCGCCGCAAGCCATTCCACGGACAACCCTGCCCCGGCCGCCATACAGACGCTGCCGGCGGGAAACATGGCCGCGCTCATGCCCGTGTAGTGCATGCCGCATACCGCGGCCGCCATGACGCTGGCGGCCGCAAACCGATAGCGCAGGCCGCGCCGCGCCTGCCAGATCCAGTGGGCCATCCATAATGCCACCGCCGAACAGCCGATGGAGATGAGCGCGGCCGCGGCCAGCCGGGCCGGCGCGTAGACGATGGCGGGCGACATGCGCATGGCGGCCATGCCGGTGAAGTGCATGCCCAGCACGGCCCCGCCCATCAGCAGGGCGGCCAGAAGAAGCATGGCCGGCCGAAGCTCGGGGCGGCAGACGATGTGCAGCGCGAGCAGCGCGCCCACCACCGCGACCAGCAGCGACAGCACGGTCAGCGTCACGTCGTAGCCCACGGGAATGGGCAGGCTGAAGGCCAGCATCCCGATGAAGTGCATCGACCAGATGCCCAGGCCCAGCACGAAGCCGCTGCCCGCCAGCCAATAGCGGCCGGCCGCCGCGTGCGCGCTGTCGATGCGGCTTGCCAGTTCGAAGGAAGTCAAAGAAGCAAAGGCCGCGACCAGAATGGACACGGCCACCGTTGCCAAGTCGTAGCTGCCGTTCAACATCGTTCCGACGTCCCGCCTGTATCCGATTCGGAAAACCGGTTCTGGGTAGTCAATCTGCAAACCGCATGCGTCACTGCCCGGCATACCTATTGCAGTCGGTCCCCGGCAGACTTTGGGCCCGGGGCTTCTGGTACGGGCCCCGTCGCGGTAGCCACATGTAAAAAAACCGGAGCAATTGTAGCCGCGGTTGCAGTGAATGGGGAACCGTTACGTCCACGGGTATATAGTCGGGAATCCCTGTCATTTCCGGATTTCCATGCTTAACGGTTCCTGCCTGTGCGGCCGCATTGCATATACGGTAAACGGCCCCCTGACCAGCGTGCTGAACTGCCATTGCAGCGTGTGCCGCAAATCGCACGGCGCGGCATTCCGCACACGCGCCACGATCAACGCCCAGGACTTCGCCTGGATTCGCGGCGAGAACCACGTCACCTGGTATGCCTCGTCACCCGGCAATTACCGCGGCTTCTGCAGCGCGTGCGGCACACCCCTGCTGACCCGCTTCGACCAGACCCCCGAGGTCTACGGCCTGCCGCTGGGCGCGCTGGACGACGACCCGGGCGTGAAGGCGCAGGGCCATATGCACGTGGCCAGCAAGGCGCCCTGGCACGACATCACGGACGCGCTGCCGCAATATCCCGAAGGCGCCGATCTGGATACTGGCACGCGGCCCGATAATGGGTTATAGTCATTTTCTGCCCAAACCAGGGCGGCAATTGAATATAATGCAAGCAAAACGCGCAAGCAAAAACGCGGTGCGGTTGCTCAGCTGTAGTGGTTCAGCTGCTATTTCCGGCTGGCACGCTCCAGCCGGCGCCCACCCCCTGCAGCCTGACTGCAAGGTCCGACTGTAAAACCCCTGGCTGATGAAGCCTTACGCCGTGCGCATGCATTGCCGCGCATGCTTCGCAGGCCCAGCCTGTCCTGTCCACCTGGTTTTACCGAACACCGAGGCGGCGACGGCCTGAGATCTTCAGGCGCGCACCGTTCCGCCAGCCCACCGCCCCAGCGGCCTGGGTACCCGTCCCTCCCCTTCCCAGGGCCACGACCCGTACCCCTGCCGGCCGGCATGCCCCTGCGCTGCCGGCCGCCCCGCCTGGGCATCCGGCGCATCCGCCTCGCGGGCCTGCGCCTTACTACCAAGGAGTCATCATGGCGAAAGAAGAATTGATCGAACTGGACGGCATCGTCGACGAAGTGCTGCCCGACAGCCGCTATCGCGTGAAGCTGGACAACGGCGTCGAGGTGGGTGCCTATGCCTCCGGACGCATCCGCAAGCACCGCATCCGCATCCTGGCCGGCGACCGCGTCACCCTCGAGATGTCTCCCTACGACCTGACCAAGGGCCGCATCAATTTCCGCCACAAGGACGAACGCGGCGCCCCGCCGCCCAACCGTCCGTCGCAGTACCGCCGCTGATCTGTCGAGCGGGGTAAAATTCGCGCCGGCCGCTGCCGTAGTACATGCACGTCAGGCGCGAGCCCCGCTCCGTACAGATTGGCCCATGTCAGATCCCAGCACCGAACTTCGCCAAGCCGCGGACCGCCTGCAACAGGCGCGGCGCGCTTTCGAACGCGGCGAAAAAGGGCTGATGCTGCTGCGCCGCTCGCGCACGGCATTCATACACAGCCTGCGCAATACGGGCCTTACCTACGCGCAGGCTCGCACCAAATACGACAACTGCGTGGACGAGCAGCAGCGCATCCACCAGCAGGAAATGCATCGCCTGCAATACGCCGAACGGCTGTACCAGTCGATGTGCCAGGAACTGCAGCGCAATTCCGGCGACGCCTGAGCGCCCGGCCGTTCAGGGCTTGAACGCCCCGATGAAAATGGCGGGGTCGACCCGTACATTGTTCAGGCTCACGTTCCAATGCAGATGCGGACCGGTGGCGCGCCCCGTGGCGCCCACCTTGCCCACGGGCGCTCCGCGCGCCAGTTCGTCGCCCACCTTCACATCGATCTCCGACAGATGGCAGAACATGCTGATCATGCCCTGCCCGTGGTCGACGAACACGGTCCTGCCATTGAAGAAGTAATCGCCCACCAGCACCACGCGTCCCGCCGCGGGCGCGGTCACGGGCGTGCCCGCGGGAACCGCGAAGTCCAGTCCCGAATGGGGATTGCGCGCCTCGCCGTTGAAGAATCGGCGCAGGCCGAACGGGCTGGACAGGCGGCCGCCGTCCACGGGACGGTCCAGGATGACGTTGCTGGGAGTGACGTCGGCGCGATAGACCGCGTAGGCCGCCATCTGCTCGTCCAGTTCGCGCTGGATGCGCTTCAGGTCTTCGGGATCGGGCGACACCTGCCGCCTGTTCTTCAGCGTGATGTGCTGCGCCACGTATTCCTTGTCGCTTACCGCGAAGGACACGCCGCGCGAGCCCTCCGCATCGCGCACCTGCAGCACGGCCTGCCCCGGCTTGGCGTCCAGCGGGATGCCGACGATGGCCACCCAGCGCCGGCCGTCCTCTCGCACCACCAGCACGCGATGGCCGCCGAAACTGGCCTGGGGCGCCTGGGCGCCCTCGCCCAGCGCGACCACCGCGACGCCGCCCGGCACCGCGGCGTTGAGCTTGCGCGAGATATAGCCCTCGGCATGGGCCGCGGCTGCGGCCATCAATCCCAAGGCGCCAAAGACGGCGGCGCGCAGCATGCGTCGCAAAGCCTGCATTGCCGGCCTCACATGCAAAGGTTGGCCGCCTCGATCAGCGGCTGCGCTCGGGCTTGCAGGCGGGTCGACATCTTGACGTCGGTCTTGCCTCGATACGTGATCACGGTCAGCACGCCTTCCACGCTGATGCTGCTGCTGGCCGAAACCTGGAAGCCGTCCTGGATGGGACGGCGTTGCACCGTGTTGCCCTGCCCTTCCCACGCTGCCATCACGCAGTCGCTGTAGTCCTGCGCCGTGCGCGGCGTGCTGCCGAAGAAGGAGGGCTCGAGCTTGCTGACGGCTTCGACGCTGGCGCAGGCCGTGACGACAAGGCCCAGCGCCAGCATGGCGGCGATACGGATTCTCATGGGAAGGACTCTTTGCTGTTCTTGGAAAAACGCCGACCACTATAGCGCAGTGCGGCAAGCGGACCGGCCGCCGCGGCCTGCGGCGCCATGCCGCATGGAACGCGCCTCGCGGGCGACGCAGGCGCGGACGCGAGGCGCGCGCCCTCAGGCCGCGGCGGGCCGCTGCGCGGACTTCGGACGGAACGCGCGCACCACCGCGGGCCGCGTCTCGACATACGGGCCGCCGATGAGGTCGATGCAGTAAGGCACGGCCGCGAAGATGCCGGGCACGATCGTTTCGCCGTCGTCGCCGCGCAGGCCTTCCAGCGTCTCGCGTATCGCCTTGGGCTGGCCGGGCAGGTTGATGATGAGCGCCGCGTGGTCGGGCGTTTCGCGGATCACGGCCACCTGGCGCGACAGGATCGCGGTAGGTACGAAGCGCAGGCTGATCTGGCGCATCTGCTCGCCGAAGCCCGGCATCTCGCGCGTGGCGACCGCCAGCGTGGCCTCGGGCGTGACGTCGCGGCGCGCGGGTCCGGTGCCGCCAGTGGTCAGCACCAGGTCGCAGCCGCACACGTCGACCAGTTCGGCCAGGGTGGCGGAGATGCCCGCGGCGTCATCGGGAATGAGCCGCTGCACATCCTGCCACGGCGAGGACAGCGCGCCATCGAGCCACGCGTGCAGGGCCGGCAGGCCCTGGTCCTGATACACGCCCGACGAGGCGCGATCGGAGATGGAGACGAGGCCGACGAGCAGTTCGTCGGGATAGCGGCGGACAAGGCGTACGGCGTCGGTCATGGCTTTGGGAACGTAATGGGCCGATCGCGCGGCACGCGCGCGGCAACAGCGAAATGCTACCGCATGATGACGTGGTGCTTAACCTGCGCGACAGCGAGATGTCATTCAACTTTCATTTTTACATCTCATCATGCCGGCAGTTTCCAGTTGCGCCTCAAGTCCCCGCACGCCTTTCCTCACCTGTCGCCAGCCTGCAACGGCGACACATGCTTTCACGCTCCCTACAACCAGCCATCGGACCAGACCATGACCGACCTGACTCAAATTTCCCGTCGCCGCCTTCTGAAGATGCTCAGCGGCGCTCCCCTGCTGCCCCTGGGCACCGCCGCCGGCGCGTCCGCCCTGCTGGCGGCCTGTGGCGGCAGCGACGACGATGACGACGAGAACGAGTCGCCCGAGACGCCGCCCACCACGCCGGCTCCTGGCGCGCAGTTCCAGTCGGCCCGCTTCATTCCGATGGCTGCGCCTTCGATGGCCGACCCCGCCGAAATGGCCACCACCTCGGTGAAGTCGGCCATGGAAATCACCTATGACGACGGCACGGTCGAAACCGTCCAGCTGGGCTACGCCACCTTCTTCAACACCGGCGACATGGTGCCGGACGGCAACGGCGGCACCATCCTGGCCGGCGGCTACTACGACATCAACAACAACCCCATCATCGACCGCTCGACGGCGACGCATCGCCAGTTCTTCTCGGGCAGCCCTGACGGCACGTCGCTGCTGAAGCTCGAGAACCCGAACGTCCCCGGCGTCACCGGCAACGCCGTGTTCGCGGTGGTCCAGTTCGAGTACAACGACGTCGACCTGGCGGGCGACAGCACTTACGGCCAGTTGCCCTCGCCGTACGGCGTGCTGACGCTGGACCAGAATCCCGAGACCGGCGAACTGAAGCTGGTCAAGTACCACAACGTCGACACCTCCTCGGTCAACGGCATCTGGATTCCCTGCGGCGCCAGCCTGTCGCCCTGGAATACCCACCTGTCCAGCGAAGAGTACGAGCCCGATGCCTCGCTGGCCAGCAACCCGCAGCTGGAAGCCTTCGGCAATTATCTGTACGCGAACTCGGGCGCGCGTGCCCGTGCGTATAACTACGGCCACCTGCCCGAAGTCATCGTGAACCCGGACGGCACGGGCACCATCAAGAAGCACTACTGCCTGGGCCGCATCTCGCATGAGCTGATCCAGGTCATGCCCGACCAGCGCACCTGCCTGATGGGCGACGATGCCACCAACGGCGGCCTGTTCATGTTCGTGGCCGACCGTGAAGCCGACCTGTCGGCCGGTACGCTGTACGTCGCGGAATTCACCCAAGCTAGCGGCGCCGTCGGCTCAGCCGGCGCGGGCGCGGGCACCCTGAAATGGGTGAAGCTCGGGCATGCCACCAGCGAAGAGATCCGCGCGATGGCCGCCAGCCTGAACTTCGAAGACATCATGGAGAAGGGAGCTGCGGGCGATCCCGGCTTCACGCAAATCCGTAACAATGGCGCCGAGGAGTGGGTGCGCGTCATTCCGGGCATGGAGAAGGCCGCGGCATTCCTGGAAACGCACCGCTATGCCTACCTCATGGGCGGCACCATGTGGTTGAGCAAGAACGAAGGCACCACTGTCAACGCCCAGGACAAGATCTGCTACTCGGCGCTGGCCAACATCAACAGCTCCATGGTCGCCGGCGATAGCCGCAACCCCGCAGGCGGCCCCGCCGTCGACAAGACGATCAACGCCGGCGGCGTCATGGCCAGCAAGATGGCTGGCGGCCAGGCCGACACCGCTGGCAGCGCGATCAACAGCGAATGGGTGCCCTTCGAGTACTCGACTCTGTTCGTGGGCACGGACATCCCCGCCGACGAACTGGGCAATACCTGCGACCCCGAGCTGCCCGCCAGCCCCGACAACCTGAAATTCTCGGAAAAGCTGCGCGTTCTGTTCATCGGCGAAGACAGCGGCAACCACGTCAACAACTTCGTGTGGGCCTACAACGTCGACACCAAGCAGTTCGCGCGCCTGCTGTCGTGCCCCGCTGGCGCCGAGGCCACCGGCTTGCATGCCGTGGACGAGATCAACGGCTGGACCTACATCATGACGAACTTCCAGCACGCGGGCGACTACACTCGTGACACTGCCGACGCCGTCATCGACGCCGTGGATCCGCTGATCAACGCGGCCTACAAGGACAAGTACGCTGCCTCGGTCGGCTACATCACCGGCTTGACCATGCAAAACAAGTAATCCGCTTGCGGGCCGTCTCTCGACGGCCCCGCATCCGGCGCGCCCGCGCCGTGCATCGGCCTGCCCTCCTGCAGGCTCGATGCGCGACGCGGGCGCTTTTTTTCGTGCGGCAGGATAGGCCTGAGACAGGACACCCGTCTTCCGCGGCCTGACGCGGCGACCGCGTGGCACCGAACGGACGCCCGATGCGGGCACAGAGAACCACTGGCGTGCGTCTCGGGGGACGGACACTCCTGTCACGTTTTCTTCATCCTGCCGGTCGAACATGGCGTAGCCTGCCGGGTCGTGCATGGGCGGGCCCCATCCGCCTCCATACGCCTCGGACCTCGACATGCCTGATACGACCTCCGCCTCGCGCCGCCGCGCGCTGAAGCTGCTTGCCGGCGCACCGCTGCTGCCCATCGGGGCCTTCGGCGTGACGCAGCCGGCGCTGGCCGCGCGCGCCGACGGCGCCACGTTCCTCTCCGCGCGCTTCGTCTCGATGGACGCCCCCACGCTGGCGGATCCCGCCGAGATGGCGGCCACCACCGTCAAGTCGGCGCTGGAAGTGACCTACAGCGACGGCAGCAAGCAGACCTACCGGCTGGGCTACGAGCCTTTCTTCGTCACCGGCGACATGGTTCCCGACGGCAAGGGCGGCACGATCCTGGCCGGCGGCTACTACGACATCCACAACAGACCCATCATCGACACTTCGGGCAGCGCGCCGCGCCAGTTCTATTCGGACTGTCCGGACGGCAGCTCGCTTATCCGGCTTCCGCGGGCGAGCGTGCCGGGCGTGCAGGGCAACACCGTGTTCGCGGTGGTGCAGTTCGAGTACGCCTCGCGCAACCTGCGAGGCGACGAGATGTACGGCCGGCTGCCCTCGCCCATCGCCGTGCTGACACTGGACCAGGATCCCGACACCGGGGCGCTGAAGCTGGTGAAGTACCACAACGTCGACACGTCTTCCGTGCAGGGCTTGTGGATCACCTGCGGCGCCAGCCTGTCGCCGTGGAACACGCACCTGGCCAGCGAAGAGTACGAGCCCGACGCCGCCACGCCCGCCAGTGCGCAGATGAAGGCGTTCAGTGCCAGCCTGTACGGCGCCGCCGACCGCATGGCCAATCCTTACGACTACGGCCACCTGCCCGAGGTCGTCGTCCACCCGGACGGCACGGGCAGCATCAGGAAGCACTACTGCCTGGGCCGCATCTCGCACGAGCTGATCCAGGTGATGCCCGACCAGCGCACCGCGCTGATGGGCGACGACGCCACCAACGGCGGCCTGTTCATGTTCGTGGCCGACCGCGCAGCCGACCTGTCGGCCGGCACGCTGTACGTCGCGCGGTGGAACCAGACCTCGGCTGAAGGCGCGGGAGCGGGCACGCTGCAATGGATACGGCTGGGCCATGCCGCCAGCGACGAGATCCGCGCCATGGCGGCGCGCCTGACTATCGGCGACATCCTGGACCTGCTCACCGAGGATCCCGCGGACGACACCTACAAGTTCATCCACTGCAACGGCAAGCCGAACTGGATCCGCGTGAAGCCCGGCATGGAAAAGGCCGCGGCCTTTCTCGAGACACATCGCTATGCGGCCTATGTGGGCGGCAGCATGGCGCTGAGCAAGAACGAAGGCACCACCGTCAACGCCCGCGACCGCATCGCCTATTCGGCGCTGGCCAATGTGGTCGACTCGATGGTGAAGGGCGGCAAGGGCTGGTATGAAGGCAGCGGCATCGCCCTGGACAAGAAGCTGCAGGCGGGCGCCATCCTGGCACACAGGCTGGAAGGCGGCCAGAAGGACACCTCGGGACAGCCCATACCGAGCGAATGGGTGCCCACCGAGTCGTCCACGCTATTGACCGGCCGCGACATCGCCGCCGACGCGCTGGGCAACACCGCGCATCCCGACCACATCGCCAGCCCCGACAACCTGAAGTTCTCCGAGAAGCTGCGCACGCTGTTCATCGGCGAGGACAGCGGCAACCACGTCAACAATTTCCTGTGGGCCTACCACGTGGACACCAGGGAACTGTCGCGCGTGCTGTCGTGCCCGGCCGGCGCCGAGTCCACCGGCCTGCATGCCGTGGACGAGATCAACGGCTGGACCTACATCATGAGCAATTTCCAGCACGCGGGCGACTGGAGCAAGCTGCACGCGCAGGTCCGGGACAAACTGGACCCGCTGGTGAAGCACAACTACAAGGATGGCTACGGCGCATCCGTGGGATACATCACCGGCGTGGACCTGCGGATCGGGCTCATGCGGACCTGAGCGAGCCCGAGACCACTCGTCCGCCGGCCGGCTCGGGCCGCGCAAACGCATGGCGGCCACGCGCGCCGGCAGCGCGGCCCGGCGCTAGCCTCCGAACGCCGCCCGTCGCGGATCGAAGGCCAGTTCGCGCGCCATCCGCTCGTATAGTTCCCGCGCCCGCTGCGTGTCGGCCGGCGGCAGCGCCACGTCCAGCACCAGGTACAGGTCGCCGGCCGGCCGCCCGGGCAGCCCGCGCCCTTTCAGCCGCAGCTTGCGGCCATTGCGGGATCCCGCCGGCACGGAGACTTCGACCGTGCCGCTGGGGGTGGGCACATGCACCGTCGCGCCCAGCGCGGCCTCCCAGGGCGCCACGGGCAGCGTCAGGTACAGGTCGCGTCCTTCGGCGCGATACAGGCGATGCGGCCGGAAGCGCACTTCAAGCAGCAGGTCGCCGTTGGCGGCGCCGCCCACGCCGGGCAGGCCCTGCCCGGCCAGGCGGATCTGCTGCCCTTCCCGCACCCCGGCCGGAATGCGCACGCTCAACGTGCGCGTGCGGATCTGTGGCAGGCCGTGGGCGTCGGTTTCCATGGCGCGCAGGCTGATCTCGCGCGTGGCGCCATGCAGCGCATCTTCCAGGTCGACCTCGATGACGGCGTGATGGTCTTCGCCGCGCGCGCGATAGCCCTGCTGGCCGCCCGCGGCACGACCGCCGAAGATCGACGAGAAGAATTCGCTGAACCCGTCCGCGCCGGGCTCGGCGCCGTGGAATGCGAAACCGCGTTCCCAGCCGGGCGGAGGCTGCCGGTTGTCGCCAACGGACACGCCGTCCAGCAACTGGTCGTAGGCGGCGCGCCGGGCGGCGTCGCCGAGCACTTCGTTGGCTTCATTGATGTCGCGCATGCGCGCGTCGGCGTCGGGTTCCTTGCTGACGTCGGGGTGATACTTGCGGGCAAGCTTGCGGTAGGCGCGCCTGACGTCGTCGTTCGACGCCGTGCGCGCCACGCCGAGGATGCCGTAGTAGTCCTTGAACTCCATGAACGGCTCTCTTGTGTAGGGTGTGAAGGGCGGCCACGCCGCTGGCGCGTCGCCGGCCCGGGATGCCCTGCAGATGGGGGCGGCAGGCGGCTTTTTCAATATACGGGCCAGGGCGGCTGCCCTGCCGCCGGTACGACGGCGCAGTGCTTTCGGCCACGTCATCGTGCCGCACGAGGCTGTGCACGTCTGCTTCTATACTGCTGCGTCACCCCCGCCGCGTGCCGCGGCCCCGCACACAGGACGCCTCCTCATGCTGGAGATCATCGACGTCGATTTCAATGACCCGGCCCACGCGCGCGCCGTGGTCGGCCTGCTGGACGAGTACGCGCGCGGCGACATGGGCAGCGGCGAGCCCCTGCCCGAGGCAGCGCGCCGCGACCTGCCTTCGGCACTGGCCGCGCGGCCCTGGGCGCATGCACTGCTTGCCCGGGTGGACGGCGAGCCAGCCGGCCTGGCCGTCTACTTCGAGGGCTTCTCGACCTTCGCCTGCAAGCCGCTGTTGAATCTGCACGACTTCATGGTGTCCGAGCGCTATCGCGGCCTCGGCATCGCCCAGGCGCTGCTGTGGGCGCTGGAGCAGGCCGCGCTGCGGCTGGGCTGCTGCAAGCTGACGCTGGAAGTGCTCGAGGGCAACCTGCCCGCGCGGGCGCTGTACCGCAAGATGGGCTACGAGGCGTATACGCTGCAGGATGGGAACGGCCGCGCCGAATTCTGGCAGAAGAAGCTGGCGGCCTGACGGATCTGCCGGCCCGCATACCCGACCAGTCGCGGCCCAGCTGAACAACGGCCGCATTCATACGGAGCATCTACATGCACATGCAGGACATCCCCTTCGGCACCACCGACTGGTCCGAGGTCGAACCTACGCAGCATGCCGGCGAGACCGGCACGGCTTATTGGCGCACTCGGCAGTTCGGCGCAGTACGCGTGCGCATGGTGGAGTACACGCCGGGCTACCTGGCCGACCACTGGTGCACCAAGGGGCACATCCTGTTCTGCCTCGAAGGCGAACTGCACACCGAGCTGGAGGACGGACGGACCTACACGCTGCGGCCCGGAATGAGCTATCAGGTCGCGGACGGCGCCGAACCGCACCGCTCGTCCACCGCTACCGGCGCGAAGCTCTTCATCGTCGACTGAAGGCCGGTCGCGCCATCGGCCTTGCGGTGTAAAACGATTGTTTTACACTGGGGGCATGGACAGGCGCACAGACATGATCGACGGGGCGGCGCAGGCATTCGAGGCCCGGGGATTCCGGGGCATCGGTGTCGACGAGGTCCTGGCTCCCTCCGGGGCATCCACCCGCACGCTGTACAAGCACTTCGGCTCGCGCGACGGGCTCGTGCTCGCGGTACTGCAGGCGCGGCACCGCGACTTCATGCAGCGGCTGCACGCGCGCGGCGAGACCGGCGATCCCGTCGCCCAGCTGTTCCACGTGCTGGAGCGATGGCTGGTCGAACACGGCGCCCGAGGCTGCCTGCTGCTGCGCGCGCGCAGCGAATATGCCGCCGCCAACGAGGACATCGTCGCCCTGGTGCGCGGGCAGAAAGAAGAGTTCGAGCGCGAGATCGCGCGGCGCGTCCGCGCGGTGCTGGGCCGCGCCAATGCAGGACTGGCCACGCAGATATGGCTGCTGTTCGAGGGCGCCACGGCGGCGGCGAGCGTTGCCGATCTGTCGGTGGTCGCCGCGGCCAGGCGCGCGGCCGCCGTGCTGGTCATGGCGGCCCGGGGGCGAACGCGATGAGCGGCCGCCTCAACCTCGTCGCCGCGGCGTTCGCCCTCACCGCGCTCAGCTATGGCCTTGCGCGTTTCGCCTATGGGCTGCTGCTGCCCGACATACGGGCCGAACTCTCGCTGAGCGCGACCGCGGCAGGCTGGGTCGCGGGCAGCGCCTTCGCCGCCTATTGCTTCGGCATCGTCTTCGCGATCATGGGCGCAGCACGGCTGGGCGAGCGCGGCCTGACCGTGGCGGCCGGCCTGGCGGCCACGTGCTCCCTGGCGCTGGTATCGATGGCGGCATCGGGCCTCGGCCTGGGCCTGGCCATCGCGCTGGGCGGACTCAGCACGGGATTGACGTCGCCGCCGCTTGCCACCGCGGTCAGCCGGTGGCTGGACGGCACGGCCCGCCCGAAAGCGAACGGCGCGATCAATGCCGGCACGGCCGCCGGCATCATGTTTTCCGGCATCTCGGTCATGGCTTTCGCCGGGCAGTGGCGCGGGCTGTACGGCGGCTTCGCCGCGATCGGGGCCGCGGTGACGGCGTGGCTGTGGGTCGCCATGCCCAAGGGCAGTGGCCACCGCATGGGCGAACGCCTGTCGGCACGCGGGATGGCTCGGGCCGGAGCTGCCGGACTCTGCGCCAGCGCTTTCCTGATGGGCGCCGCAAGCACCGCCATATGGACCTTCGGCGCCAACCTGATGCGCGAGGAACTCGGCATGCAGGACGGCGCCATCGCGCTGGGCTGGATCGTGCTGGGCGCGGCCGGCCTCGCCGGCATGGGCACGGGCTTGCTCAGCGCGCGCTACGGCATCGGCACGGTCCATCGCGCCGCCGTGTTCGCCATGGCCCTGGCCATTGCCGGGCTTGCCGCCGCGCCGCTTGCGCCGATGCTGGCTTACGCCGTGATGGGCCTGTTCGGCGTGGCATACATCGTATCGAGCGGCGCTTTCCTGCTGTGGGGCATCCGGATTTATTCCGATCGGCCCGACATGGGCCTGGGCCTGCCCTTTCTGATGATCGCATTGGGCCAGACGGCGGGAGCGCCGTTGTTCGGCGCCATCTGGGATATGGCGGGCAGCGCGGCGGCGCTGCTGGTGCTGGCCGCCCTCATGGCGGGCGCCGCGTGCTGGACGGAATCCGCCGGTCCGGCGCTCGCCGACAGCGGCGCCACGCCGCCACGGGACGGCATCGGCCCGGACCGCCCTGTCGCGACCGCGACACGGCAGCCGGCCGGCGAACCGCGCCGCCGCTGAATTACTGTTACCCTTCCTGCTGCGCGGCAGGAAAGGCCTGTTCGCGCCGCATTGCCGGAGATGCTTCGTGGCAGCCCCTCTCACCCTCTACGTCGACGCCGCCTTTCTCAGTCCCTACGCAATGTCCGCCTTTGTCGCGCTGGTCGAAAAAGGCCTGCCCTTACAGTTGCGGCCGGTGGACCTGGACAGCGGCGAGCAGCGCATGCGTCCGTACCTGATGCGCTCGCCGACCGGCCAGGTGCCTGCCCTGACGCACGACGACTTCCACCTGACCGAATCCTCGGCGATCACGCAATATCTCGAAGACGCCTTCCCGCCCCCGCAGTACCCCGCGCTGTATCCCGAAGGCGTGCGCCAGCGCGCCCAGGCGCGCCAACTGCAGTCCTGGCTGCGCTCGGACCTGCTGGCGCTGCGCGAAGAACGCCCCACCGCTTCCGTATTCGACAAGCCGAGCGATACGCCGCTCAGCGATGCCGCCCACGCGGCCGCGGCCAAACTGATCCGCGTCGCCCAGACGCTGTTGACGCACGGAGGTCCCCACCTGTTCGGAAGCTGGTGCATCGCCGACGTGGACCTGGCCCTGATGCTGCAACGGCTGGCCAGCAGCGGCGACGAACTGCCCGCCGAGCTGCGCGGCTATGCCGCGGCCCAGTGGCAGCGCCCTTCCGTCCAGCAATGGGTGCGGCACCACGCCGCCGCGAGCGGCTGAACACCACCACCGTGTTACGTGTCTATAATCGCGGGCTGCCCGGTAAGCGAACGTAAACAACAACAGCAGGACCAACGGTCGTCTCCCCATGCCCTCCGATGTCAGACACGACGCACTACACTCCTGCCCGCGTGCCCACGCGAGGTGTGCGTGCCTGTCCTGACGAGCAAGGCATGGGAGAGCTTCTTACGTGGCAGCTACCCTTCTCGGGCGCTGGCGCTGGGGCTCATGTTTCCGGCGGTGGGCGCGGTGCTGCTGCAGCACGACGCGCCCCTGTGGTACTGGATCGGCCCGGCGCTGCACGCTTTTCTGTGGCCGTACCTCGCCTGGCGGCTGTCGCGACGCGCCGCGCCGCCTGCCGACGCCAATCGCCGGCACCTGCTCGTGGATCATTTCGGGGCGGGCATGTGGACCGCCGCCATTGCCTTCAATGCGCTGCCCGCCATCCTGATGCTGGCCCTGCTGCTGATGGACAGCATGATCGCCGGCGGCTGGCGGCAATTCCTGCGCGGGCTGGGGCTGCACGCCGCCGGCGCGCTTGCCGGCCTGCTCGTGTTCGGGCTCCATTGGCTGCCGGTCTCGTCTCCCGAACAGATCTGGGCCTGCCTGCCCCTGCTGCTGTTGTATCCGCCGGTCGCCGGGCGCGTCGCATACCGGGCGCTGGATGAGCTGCGCGAACAGCGCGAAGACCTGTCGCAGCTGAGCCTGCACGATCCGCTGTCCGGTCTGCACAATCGCCGCCACATGGACGCGGTGATCCACGCCGAGTACCAGCGCTATCTGCGCCACGGCGAGCCGGCCACGCTGGTGTTGATCGACTTCGATCATTTCAAGCGCATCAACGACGACCTCGGCCATCCCGTGGGCGACAAGGCGATCCGCCGCTTCGGCAAGCGCCTGCGCATGAGCCTGCGCAACTCGGACACGCCCGGCCGCTACGGCGGCGAGGAATTCGTGGTGCTGATGCCGCACACCACCGCGCGCGACGCCAGCCGCTTCATGAAGCGGCTGCAGCAGAACCTGCACGACGAGCCCCTGCTGGAGGAACGGCGCGTGACGATCAGCATCGGCATCGCCAGCCTGGCGCCCGAACTGGAAAGCCATACCGCCTGGGTGAAGCAGGCCGACGCGGCGCTCTATCGCGCGAAGGACCAGGGCCGCAACCGCGTGGCGGTGGCGGGGGACGAGAGCGAAGACGAGTCCGATCAGGCCGACGCGCTCGGCGCGGCCATGCAGCCGCTGCTGCCGCTGGAACGGCGCCTGATGGTGGGTCTTGAATTGGGCGGCATCGCCGCCGCGATCTTCGATCCGTCCGACCGGCTGGCCTGGGCCAACGAGGCGTTCCGCCGGCTGTATTGCGTGCCGCCCTCGGCGCGCACTTTCGCGGACATCATGCACAACTGCCACCGGCTGCGTTGCGGCCCGCGCATCGACATGCCCAGCGTGCGCACCTGGCTGTCCATCGCCGACACCCGACGCAGGCGCGAGCCGCATCGCAGCTTCCTGCAGGCCATGCACGACGGCAGCGTATACCGGGTCGAGGAAACCTCGATGGCCAACGGCTGGCTGCTCAACCTGTGGCTGCCCCACGTCGGCGGCGACGACGGCCGCCAGCGCCAGGGCGCCGGATCAGAACAGCGGGATCCGGCTGGCGTCCGTGTCGACCCACTGGTCGCGGATCGCCAGCAGCTCGGGTAGGCACTCGACGAACAGGGGCACCAGTTCGGGATCGAAGTGCGTGCCGCTTTCCTTGACGATGTGGGCGACCGCCTCGTCCACCGGCCAGGCGGCCTTGTACGGGCGCTCGCTGGTCAGCGCGTCGAACACGTCGGCCAGCGCGACGATGCGCGCCACGTGCGGGATCTGTTCACCGCGCAGCCCGCGCGGATAACCGGTGCCGTCCCACTTCTCGTGATGGCCCTCGGCGATGATGCGGGCCATGCGCAACAGGCCCGACCGGTGATCGCCGATGATCTTGCCGCCGATGATCGGATGCCGGCGCATCACCACCCACTCTTCATCGGTCAGCTTGCCCGGCTTCTTCAGAATGGCGTCGGGAATGCCGATCTTGCCGATGTCGTGCATGGGCGCGGCGTTCAGCACCTCTTCGGCGGCCGTGGCGCTGTAACCGGCCGCCAGCGCCAGCACCTTTGCATAGTGGCTCATGCGGATGACGTGCAGGCCGGTCTCGTTGTCCTTGTACTCGGCCGCCGCGCCCAGCCGCTGGATGATCTGCAGCCGCGTGTCGCGCAGCACCTGCACCTGCACCAGCGACAGGTGGTTGCGCACGCGCGCCTTCACGATCGCCGGGCTGTATGGCTTGGTGATGTAGTCCACCGCGCCCAGGTCGAAGCCATACTGCTCGTCCATCGTATTGGCCAGCGCGGTGACGAAGATGATCGGTATGGTCTCGGTGGCGGTGTCCTGCTTCAGCGCGGCGCAGACCTCGTACCCTGAGATGCCGGGCATCATGACGTCCAGCAGGATCAGGTCGGGCTGTTCCATGCGCGCCAGCTCCATCCCTTTCAGGCCGTCGCGCGCGAAGAACAGGCGATAGTCGTCCTGCAGCGTGTGGCGCAGCACTTGCAGGTTCGTGGGTTCGTCGTCCACCAATAGCAGAGTGGGGCGCGCGTCGACGATCTTTCTCATGATGCGGAGCCCGCTCCGGCCGAACCGCCGGCCTGCAGCTGCGACAACAGCAGCCTGGCATTGTGGAAATCGAAGGTGTCTATGGCGTGATGCAGCGCGTCGTGCAGCGCATGCTGGCCCTGCGCGCGCAGATGCTGGCTGACCGCGTCGAGCGCGGGCGCGGGCAGTTCGCTGCGTTCCAGCCCGGCGATCAGCTCGCGCAGCTGCGCCTGCAGGTCCTCGCTGGGCGCCGCCTGCTGCGGCGGGGGCACGCTGGCGGCCAGCGCCCCGGAGCCGCGCAGTTCCTCCGCCGCGCTGGCGAGCAGCCGACGCAGCTCGGCCAGGCGCGGCCGTACGTCGTCGCGCGAACCCAGCTTGATGCTTTCCTCCAGCGAGGCCGCCAGCTCGGTGACCTGCGGCAGCGCCAGATTGCCCGCGGCGCCGCGCAGCCCGTGCAGGCTGAACAGCGTCGCGTCCCAGTCGATCTCGGCGGCGTCCTCCGCGGGCAGCGGATGTCGCATGGCCGCCTCGGCCAGGAAGGTCTGCAAGGCCTGCGCCAGCCTGGCCTTGTTGCCCCACAAGGCGACGCCCGAGGTCCAGTCGATCAGGGTGCGGTGGCTGGCGACCATGCCCGCCGCCTGGCGGCCGCCGTAGGCGCCGGCCGAGGTATGGCCCAGCACGCGCGCCATCTCGTTGAGCAGGCGCGGCGTATCCAGCGGCTTGGTGGCGAAGCCGCTCATGCCCGCATCGCGTGCCGACCGGCGGTCGGACTCCATCACGCTGGCGGTGAGCGCGATGATGGGGATGGCCGGCAGCGACCTGGCCTGCTCGTACTGACGGATGCGGCGCGTGGCCTGCAGGCCATCGGTGCGCGGCATGTGCATGTCCATCAGCACCAGGTCGAACGACTGGGCCATATACATTTCCACCGCCTCGTCGCCGTCCCGGGCGGTCGCCGTCTGGTGGCCGCGTCCTTCCAGCATCAGCTTCAGCAGCTCCACGTTCTGCGGCACGTCGTCCGCGATCAGTATGCGCAGCGGCGGCAGCGATGCCGTGCCGACCTCGGGCGCCGGCGCGCCGGGCTTGCTGCCGGGCAGCAGGGGCAGGCGGACGTGGAACACGCTGCCCTCGCCCAGCGTGCTTTCCACGTCTATCGTGCCGCCCATCAGTTCCACCAGCTGGCGCGCGATGGTGGTGCCCAATCCCGTGCCGCCGAAGCGGCGGCTGATCGAAGCGTCCGCCTGCGAGAACGGGGCGAAGATGGTCTGCAGCTGTTCGGGGCTCATGCCGATGCCGCTGTCGCGCACCTGCACGTGCACCTGGCCGCCCTCGTGGCGGAAGATCACACTCACATGGCCCTGTTCGGTGAACTTGATGGCATTGCCGATCAGGTTGGTCAGCACCTGCTGCACGCGCAGCGGGTCTCCCTTGAAGTACTGCGGCATGCCGTCCGGATAGTCGGTATCCAGCGTCAGGCCCTTGGACTGCGCGCTCAGGCACATCGAGGCCTCGATGTGGCCCGCCAGCTCCTTCAGCGAGAAATCGATGCTTTCCAGCTCCAGCGAATTCTTCTCGAGCTTGGTGGTGTCCAGGATGTCGTTGAGCAGCGCCAGCAGCGAGCGCGACGACTGGCGGATGGTGCCGAGGTGGCTGCGCTGCAGCGCCGTCAGGTCTTCCTTGAGCAGCAGTTCGGTGAAGCCGATGATGGCGTTCATCGGCGTGCGGATCTCGTGGCTCATGTTGGCCAGGAAGGCGCTCTTGGCCTCGGCCGCCTGGCGCGCCTGCTCGGCCGCTTCGCGCAGCGAGGCCTCCATGGCGTGGCGGTCGGTGATGTCGGTCATGATGCCGACGAACAGCGGTTCGCCGCGCAGCTCGACCTGCCCCACCGCCAGCCGTATCGGCACCAGGCTGCCGTCCTTGCGCTGCCCCGTCACCTCGCGGCCCGAGCCGATGATGCGGGGCTGGCCCGAAGAGCGGTAGTTGTCGATGTAGTCGTTGTGCAGCGAACGGTCGGGCTCGGGCATCAGCATGCGCACGTTCCGGCCGATGACCTCGTTGGCCTCCCAGCCGAAGATGCGCGTGGCCGAGCGGTTGAAGGCCTGCACGATGCCACGGCTGTCGATGGTGACCACGGCGTCGACCACCGTGTCGACGATGGCATGCAGCCGCGATTCGTTCTCGCTGAGCTTGCGGAACAGGTCACGATAACGGATCAAGCCATTGGCGGCCGTGACCAGGACCGCCACCGTCAGCGTGAACGTGGACAACGCCAGCGACACGAACACGGGATCCAGCGCGATCTGGTGCTGCTGCGTACCCGGCTCGCCGGTGAAGCGCGCGGCCGCCATTCCGGTGTAGTGCATGCCGGAGATTGACAGGCCCATCACGATGCCGCCCAGCGCGAGCCGGCGCGTGGGTCCCAGGCTGGTGCGATTCAGGCCGAAGCGTATCCACAGCGCCAGCGTGGCCAGCGCCACCGAGACGACCAGCGACAGCGCGAACAGGCGCGGTTCATAGCGCAGCTCGACCATCTGCATGGCCGCCATGCCGCTGTAGTGCATCGCGCCGATGCCCAGGCCCACCAGCACGCCCGCGCCCATCAGGTGCCAGCCGGATACGTCGGGACGGGACAGGATGCGCAGGGCCAGCCATGCGGCGGCGAAACCCGGCAGGCTGGACAACAGCGTCAGCGAGGCGCTGTACATCACCAGCGTCGGCAGCTCGAAGGCCAGCATGCCGATGAAATGCATGGTCCAGATGCCGCCGCCCAGCGCGATGGCGCCGCTGCCGATGGCCAGGTTGCGGTGGCGCACCGTATCGGCCGAGCGGGCGATGTGCGCGGTCTGCAGCGCCATGCCGGAGGTAAGCACCGCGACAAGGACCGAAAGCAGCACGAGCCCGGGATTGTGGGCGCCGTGCAGGTACATCACATCGCTGGAAGAATCGATGAACAAGCTATGGGAGTGACCCATGTCGTGCGTATCCCGCTGGGCCGCGAGCGACGGCTGCGGCCAGTGTTGCTGAACCATCCTGAGCAGGATTTCGCTGCCGAAGACGTGCATCCCGGCATGCGCTGGTCACCATCGGGGGCGCGCTATTTGCGAACGATGCGACACGGCCATGACTACCCGGCTACGTAGCTTATCGGCCGGACAGGCGTTTTCTTTAGCGGAAGCCTTGACAAACTTCCGGCCTGCTTTTTTTTGAACGCAAAGCTTGGCAAGGAATGGTCATAATCCTGTTGTTGCACTGCAACATACAATGCGGTGTAATGACGAGATCGCCCTGCCGCCCGCGACGGGCGGCGCCAGCCTACCGGGCCGGAAGTCCCCTACGAGGAGATCGCCATGGCAGCATCCGCCGCCGATCAATCCCCCACGCCACTCCATACCTTGTCCTTCAACCCGTGGGCCGCGGCCTACGAATACGCCGTCGATGCCTGGCAGCGCGGCGTGCTGTACACGGACGTGATGCGCCAGCGCGGCAACCAGTATCACCGCCACATCGCCAAGCGCGCGCCGAACGTGCTCAGCATGAAGTCCGAGCTCATCCTGGACGGCCGCGAGCTGGAACGCCCGGTCAACTATGGCCTGCTGCGCATCCTGCCGCCCGAGGGCATGGAGGTCGATCCGCAAAAGCGTCCCTTCCTGGTGGTCGATCCGCGCGCGGGCCACGGGCCCGGCATCGGCGGCTTCAAGCCGGAAAGCGAGATCGGCGTGGCGGTGCAAGCCGGCCACCCCTGCTACTTCGCCAGCTTCCTGCCGCATCCGATGCCCACGCAGACCGTGGAAGACGTGATGCGCGCCGAGGCCCGCTTCATGGAAGAGATCATCGCGCGCCATCCCGAAGCCGAGGGCAAGCCCGTGGCGGTGGGCAACTGTCAGGCGGGTTGGCAGATCATGATGACGGCGGCGATGCGGCCCGAGTTGTTCGGCCCCATCATCATCGCGGGCGCCCCGCTGTCGTACTGGGCGGGCTGGCGCGGCATGAATCCCATGCGCTATGCGGGCGGCCTTCTGGGCGGCAGCTGGCTCACCGCCATGACCAGCGACCTGGGCGCGGGCAAGTTCGACGGCGCCTGGCTGGTGCAGAACTTCGAGAACCTGAATCCGGCCAACACGCTGTGGACCAAGCAGTACAACCTGTACGAGAAGGTGGACACCGAAGCCCGCCGCTATCTGGGCTTCGAGAAATGGTGGGGCGGGCACGTGTATCTGAACGGCCCCGAGATCCAGTACATCGTCGACAATCTTTTCATCGGCAACCGCCTGGCCACCGCGGGGCTGGTCACTTCCGACGGCATCCGCATCGATCTGCGCAACATCCGGTCGCCCATCATCGTGTTCTGCTCGCGCGGCGACAACATCACGCCGCCGCCGCAGGCGCTGGGCTGGATCACCGACCTGTATCAAAACGACCAGGAAGTGCGCGCCCACGGCCAGACCATCGTCTACGCCGTGCATGAAAGCATCGGCCACCTGGGCATCTTCGTGTCGGGCAGCGTGGCGCGCAAAGAGCACCACGAGTTCACCAGCAACATCGACATGATCGACGTGCTGCCGCCCGGCATCTATCAGGCCGAGATCGCCGACAAGACACCCGAGACCATCAACGCCGACCTCGTGCAGGGCGACTATGTGTTGTCGTTCGAGGGCCGTCGCCTGGACGACGTGCGCGACATCGTGGAACAGCGCCAGGACGACGATCGACGCTTCGCTGCCGTGGCGCGCATCTCGGACATCAACCTGGGCCTGTATCGCACCTTCCTGCAGCCCTGGGTGCGGGCCACGGTCACGCCGCAGTCAGCGGAATGGATGCAGCGCATGCATCCGCTGCGCCTGCCGTACGAGTTGATGTCGGACCGCAACCCCATGATTGCGCCCGTGGCGCAGGTGGCCGAGCAGGTGCGCGAGCATCGCCAGGAAGTGTCGCCCGACAATCCTTTCCTGCTGGCGCAGCAGATGATGGCCAAGACCATCGAGACCAGCCTGGAGATCTACCAGGAGCTGCGCGACTGGTCGCAGGAAGCGCTGTTCATGAACGTGTACGGTTCGCCGCTGGTGCAGGACTGGGCCGGGCTCGGCGCCAAGGCCGACGCTCCGCGCCGCCATCCGGGCGTCTCGCCCGAGCACCGCAGCTTCATGGAAGACCGCAACGCCGAACTGCGCTCGCTGATGTCGGTGGGCGGACTGCGCGAAGCCGCCATCCGCATGCTGCTGTACGTGGCCGGCGCCAAAGGCGGCATCGATGAGCGCAGCTTCGCCGGCATCCGCCGCATGCGCGCCGAGAAGGATCACGTGCTGTCGCTGCAGCAGTTCAAGGACGTGGTGCGCGAACAGGCGCTGGTGATGCGCCTGGATGCGGAAGGCGCGCTGCGCGCCATGCCCACGCTGCTGGAGCGCTCGAGCGCCGCGGAAATCCGCGCCAGCCTGGCCGACATGAAGCAGGTGCTGGAAGCCGCCCAGCCGCTCAGCGAGCGCGCCCAGAACAGCCTGCGCGAGATGGAAGCGCTGTTCGAAACGGCCGCGCGCGAGGCCGAACGCGCCGGACGCCGCCGCGCCGGGCGCAGTCCCCAGGCGCCCGCCGATGCGCCGGCGGCCCAGGCCGCCGAGGCCCTGCCCGTGAAGACCTCCCCCGCGGCGGAATCGAAGGCCGTGGCGCGTGCCTCGGCGACGCAGCCCCTGGAAAGCGCCAACGACGAACAGGCGCCGACCACGCCTCGCAAGCGGGCGGCCGCCGCGCGCAAGGCGCCCACCAAGCGCGCTGCCGCGAACAAGGCCGTGGCGAAGAAAACGGACCGGACAGTGCCGGCCGCCAAGACGGGACGCGCGCGCAGCGCGCGCCGCAGCAAGACCTGATCCAGCCCCCGTCACGCTGAATCCGCGCCCCGCCCGGCTTTTCCGCGGCGGGGTTTTTCGTTGATGCGATGCGCGCGGCTTGCTCGGGGAGATCCGTGCACTGGCGCATAGGGCTTCCGCCAAGCAGGTGCCCACTGCCCAACCCATTACGCCAAGTCTGCAACTCTGGGGCTTAATAATTTGTCATTTCACCACTCATGGAAAAATATTTTCCCATCTAAGGGTTTTTCCTAGGGTCGCTCAGGCGCACCATGTCTTCACCGCGAAACAAAACCCAGATAACGACGGAATCCTCCGCCGGTTTCGCTCCCTAGACCGAATCCAGGAGATCGATCATGAAGACCCTTGCTGCTGCCCTGATGATGTCCGCTGGCCTGCTGAGCGCCAGCGCTTTTGCCGGCTCGAACATCGAACCCAACGACGTCCCGTTCCAGGGCGTGTACGGCCAATCCGAACCCGGCGCCCTGACCCGCGCCCAGGTGCAGGCGGAACTGGCTCAGGCCAAGGCTGCCGGGCTGGTGACGAACGTCGAGCCCAACGACGTTCCCTTCCAGGCGGCGTATGGCGCCTCGGCCTCGGCTGGCGCGAGCCGCGCCGACGTCCAGGCGGAGGCCGCCCAGGCCCGCCGGACTGGCGAGCTGTCCAACGTCGAACCCAACGACACGCCGTTCGTGGCGCAGGCCGCCGCGCGCAACGATGTGCTGGCGGGCGAATGACAGGTACGTAGCCGAGGTGGACGGCCATGTGCGCCGCCACCCGGCTTTGCAGAAAGCCGTGCAAGCAGTACTCGCCCGGGAAGATTGACGCCACCCGGACGAGAACGGCTTACCCCAGCCTGGCCCCGCGAGGGGCCAGGCGTTTTTTTGCGCCCGCCGCGTGCATCGGCCGCCAGAACGGCAGATAGCAAGACCGCGCCATTTCCTGTCATAGACGCCAGCCATACTCGAGCAGCTGCCTGAAGCGGGCAGCGCCCGGCCGGAATGCCTTCGGCCCGACGGTTGGACGTCCCAGGCGGCCAACCGCTGAACACGAATGAGATCATCGGCGGCCTATGGTACCCAGCAGCACGTCCGCGCGCGGCAACTTCCTGATGCGCCAGGCCCTCGCGGCCGGCGGCGCCATCCGCAAGGCGGCCCGCCATGCAGAACGCTCCACCAAACGCCGCCTGCTCGAACTGCTGGCCTTTCGCGACTCGAGCCGCACCGAAAAACACATCGATGAGCTGCGCGGTATTTCGCGCATCATCGTCATCCGGCCGAACTACCGCATCGGCAACGCGGTCATCAGCACTTCCATCCTCGAGCCGCTGCAGCTGAAGTACCCCGGCGCCACCATCGACTTCCTGGCCACGGACAAGACCACGTCGGTGTTCCGGAACCTGCCCGTGGGCACGGTGGCCGCGCTGTCGCGCGCCGCCATCTCGCGCCCGTGGCGCATGGTGTCGCTGCTGCGGCAGCTGCGGCGCGGGCGCTACGACCTGGCCGTGCAACTGGAAGACGGATCGCTGACCGGCCTCTTGATCTCGCGCGCGATCGGCGCGCGCTACGTGATCGGCAAGCCCAAGGGGGACGCGTGCTGGTACGACGTGAACGTCCGCCAGGACGTGACGCACGCCTACGACACCGCCTCGGTCTTCTCGCGCGCCCTGGGCGTGGTGGGCTGCCCCGCCCGTCCGCGACTGGTCCTGTGCCCTCGAGAGAGGTCCCAGGCCGCCGCGCAACTCGAGTCGCTGGGCCTGGCCACGGCGCGGGACGGACGGACGGAACCTTTCGTGGCGGTGTTCGTGGGCGGCCACGATGACAAGGTGTGCCCGGCCTCGTTCTGGGCCGAACTGTTCCGTGGCCTGGACGGCGGGCAGCGGCGCTTCGTGGTGTTCGTCGGCCCCGAGGAACAGGCCCTGGCGCCGCGCATCGAGCAGGCTTTGGCGGCCCTGCCGCACGGCCGGCTGTGCCGCACCCGGCCGCTGCGCGAGTTCGCGGCCATGCTGGAACGCGCCAGCGTGCTGGTGACTCCCGACTCGGGGCCCATGCACATCGCGGCCGCGCTGCGGGTGCCCGTGGTGGCGATGGCCAGGTCGCACCGCTCGACCTGTTTCATTCCCGACTACGACGACACGCGCACGGTGTGGAACCTGGACGTGGCAGAGGCGCTGCGGGCGATCGGGGAAGTCACGGCAGGGGCTGCCGCCCCTGCCTGAGCCGCGTCCGCCGACTCAGGCGGCGCGTTCCTGCAGCACCTGCACCGCAGGCAGGGTCTTGCCCTCCAGGAATTCCAGGAAGGCGCCGCCGCCCGTCGAGATGTAGCCGACCTGGTCGCCGATGCCGTACTTGGCGATGGCGGCCAGCGTGTCGCCGCCGCCCGCGATCGAGAACGCGTCCGCGTCGGCGATGGCGCGCGCGATCACCTCGGTGCCATGCGCGAACTGGTCGAACTCGAACACGCCCACCGGACCGTTCCACACGATGCTGCCGGCCTGCTTCAGCACGTCGGCCAGTTGCGCGGCGGTCTTGGGACCGATGTCCAGGATCATGTCGTCCTCGGCCACGTCGGCCGCGGCCTTGACGGTGGCCTGCGCATCGGCGCCGAACGACTTGGCGCACACCACGTCCACCGGAATGGGAACGGCGGCGCCGCGCTTGGCCATCAGGTCGATCACGGCGCGGGCCTGCTCGACCTGTTCGGGCTCGGCCAGCGACTTGCCGATGGGCAGGCCGGCGGCCAGCATGAAGGTGTTGGCGATGCCGCCGCCCACCACCAGCTGGTCGACCTGGCCGGCCAGCGACTGCAGGATGGACAGCTTGGTCGACACCTTGGAACCGCCGACGATGGCCACCAGCGGACGCTTGGGCTGGTTCAGCGCGCGACCCAGGGCGTCCAGTTCGGCCTCGAGCAGCGGACCGGCGCAAGCCACGGGCGCGAAGCGCGCGATGCCGTGGGTGGTGGCCTCGGCGCGATGCGCGGTGCCGAAGGCATCATTGACGTAGACGTCGCACAGGGCCGCCAGCTTGCGGGACAGGGCCTCGTCGTTCTTCTTCTCGCCGACGTTGACGCGGCAGTTCTCCAGCAGCACGACCTGGCCGGGCGCCACGTCGACGCCGTCAACCCAGTTCTGCACCAGCGTCACGGGCGCGCCCAGCGCCTCGGACAGGCGCTTGGCGACGGGCGCCAGCGTATCGCCCTCGCCCAGCGTGCCCTCGGTGGGACGGCCCAGGTGCGAGGTGACCATCACGGCGGCGCCGGCATCCAGCGCCAGCTTGATGCCAGGCACCGACGCGCGGATGCGGGTGTCCTCGGTGATGTTGCCGGCATCGTCGAACGGCACGTTCAGGTCGGCGCGGATGAACACGCGCTTGCCGGACAGTTGGCCGGCCTTGGCCAGCGCGGACAGCGTATTGACTTTGGACATTGATCGATGCTCCTGGTTGTTCGATTCTTCGATGTAAATAGATAATGCGGAATTCTTCGCCGCGCCGGGCTGAATGGTGGCAGGGTTCTGTTGTGACAGGGGTTTCTCTTCGCTTCCGGGCGTTTTTGAGTTCTTGAACCGCCTCTGTATGTCGTGCGTGGCCGCGCCGGCCAAGTCGTCGGGCTCGGGCGCGCCATCAGGCGCCCTCGGTCCCCTTCGGGGACTTCCCCTCCTCCAATTGGCCGGCGCGGCCACGCACGACATACAGAGGCTGCAACTACACAAAGCCGCGTACGCCTTGGGCCGCCGTCAGCGTAATGCGGAGGACAACACGCATACCGTCGCATGCCGCGGCCTCGCGCATGCCGCTGCTCTGAGTCCTCTGCCTGTGCCATCGGGCCGCTCCGGCCAATTGGAGGGAGGGCAGCCCCCGCAGGGGGCCGAGGGCGCCTGATGGCGCGCCCGAGCCGACCGACTTGGCCGGGGCGGCCCGATGGCACAGGCAGAGGACGCCTCAGAACACAGAATGCCTCCCCACAAGCACGAATCCCACGCAAGAACGCCAATCAACCTACCGATGACTTCCCGACAACGCCATCGTCCGCCCGCACGATACTGCAACCAGCATGGCGCACGGCACATGAGAACTGGCCATAAGAAAGGGCAGACCCTTCCCCGCATGAAAGCGGAAAACGAATCTGCCCCTACGCCGTAACCCTGCGGCGATTACTTGGCCGACATCAGCGCCACGGTCGTGTCGAGCATGCGGTTCGAGAAACCCCACTCGTTGTCGTACCAGGACGAGACCTTCACCAGGCGGCCGGACACCTTCGTCAGCGTGGCGTCGAAAGTGCTGGAGGCCGGGTTGTGGTTGAAGTCCACCGAGACCAGGGGTTCGGTGTTGTAGTCCAGGATGCCCTTCAGTTCGCCTTCCGAGGCGGCCTTCAGGATGCTGTTGACTTCCTCGACGGTGGTGTCGCGCTTGGCGATGAACGACAGGTCGACGATGGAGACGTTGATGGTCGGGACGCGGATCGCGAAGCCGTCCAGCTTGCCGTTGAGTTCGGGCAGCACCAGGCCCACCGCGGCGGCGGCGCCGGTCTTGGTGGGGATCATGCTTTGCGTGGCCGAGCGCGCGCGGCGCAGGTCTTCGTGGTAGACGTCGGTGAGCACCTGGTCGTTGGTGTAGGCGTGCACCGTGGTCATCAGGCCGGACTCGACGCCCAGCTTGTCGTTCAGCGGCTTGACCAGCGGGGCCAGGCAGTTGGTGGTGCACGAGGCGTTGGAGATGACGGTGTCCGACGCCTTCAGCACGCCGTGGTTCACGCCGTACACGATGGTGGCGTCGACGTCCTTGCCGCCGGGGGCCGAGATGACCACCTTCTTGGCGCCGCCCTTCAGGTGCGCGCCGGCCTTTTCCTTGGTGGTGAAAAAGCCCGTGCACTCGAGCACCACGTCGACCTTCAGCTCGCCCCAGGGCAGCTCGGCCGGATTGCGGTTGGCCAGCACGCGGATGCGGTCGCCGTTGACGACCATGTAGTCGCCGTCGACTTCGACGGTGCCCGGGAACTTGCCGTGGGCGGTGTCGTAGCGCGTCAGGTGCGCATTGGTCTTGGGATCGCCCAGGTCGTTGATGGCGACGATCTCGATGTCGTGCTTCTTGCCGCCCTCGTAGTGAGCGCGCAGGACATTGCGGCCGATGCGGCCGTACCCGTTGATGGCAACGCGAATGGTCATGACTGAAGCTCCTCGTTTTATTGCAAAACCTGCTTGACGGTCTCGGCCACCTTGTCGGCGGTCAGACCGAAGAACTTGAACAGCGCGCCCGCGGGGGCCGATTCGCCGTACCGGTCGATGCCGACCACGGCGCCCTCCAGGCCCACGTACTTGTGCCAGAAGGCGGTGACGCCGGCCTCGACCGCGACGCGCGGCAGGCCCTTCGGCAGCACCGAGGCCTTCCAGGCCGCGTCCTGGCGGTCGAACACGTCGGTGCTGGGCATGGAGACCACGCGCACGGCGATGCCTTCCTTGGCCAGCTGCGCCTGCGCATCCAGCGCCAGCGCGACTTCCGAGCCGGTGGCGATGATGACCGCGCGCGCGCCCTCGGCGTCGCGCAGCACGTAGCCGCCGCGCGCGATGGCCTGCACCGTGTCGGCGTCGCGGGGCACGAAGGGCAGGTTCTGGCGCGACAGCAGCAGCGCCGTGGGGCCGCCGTCGCGCACCGTCATGCCGATGCTGGCGGGACGGCTTACCGCCGAGCCCCATGCCACCGCGGTTTCCGTGGTGTCGCAAGGACGCCAGACCGACAGGTTGGGAATGAGGCGCAGGCTGGCCGCGTGCTCGATGGATTGGTGCGTGGGACCGTCTTCGCCCAGGCCGATGGAGTCGTGCGTGAACACGTGCACCACGCGCTGCTTCATCAGCGCGGCCATGCGGATGGCGTTGCGGGAATAGTCGGAGAACGTGAGGAACGTGCCGCCGAACGGCAGGTAGCCGCCGTGCAGGGCCACGCCGTTCATGACGGCGGCCATGCCGAACTCGCGCACGCCGTAGTTGATGTGGCGGCCGAAGTTGATGGCGCCTTCACCGGCGCGCACCGGGGCCACGCCCTTCCAGTCGGTGAAGTTCGAGCCGGTCAGGTCGGCCGAGCCGCCCAGCATCTCGGGCAGCACCTCAGCCAGCGCGGCGATGGCGAACTGCGAGGCCTTGCGCGAGGCCACGGTCTCGGCCTTTTCGACGGTGGCGGCCACGTAGGCCTGCAGCTTGTCGGCGAAGCCCTTGGGCAGGTCGCCCTGCATGCGGCGCGTGAACTCGGCGGCCTCGGCGGGATAGGCGGCGGCATAGGCGTCGAAGGCGGCCTGCCAGTCGGCCTGCGATTCGGCGCCGAACTCGCGCGCATTCCAGCCGTCGTAGACCTCTTGCGGAATGGAGAAGGGTTCGCCGTGCCAGCCCAGCGCGGCGCGCGTGGCGGCGATCTCGTCCTTGCCCAGCGGGGCGCCGTGCACGTCGTGCGTGCCGGCCTTGTTGGGCGAGCCCTTGCCGATGACGGTGCGGCACACGATGAGCGTGGGCTTGGCCGACTGCGCGCGCGCCTGCTTGATGGCGGCGTCCACCGCGTCGACGTCGTGGCCGTCAACGCCGCGCACCACGTTCCAGCCGTAGCTTTCGAAGCGCGCCGCGGTGTCGTCGGCGAACCAGTGTTCGACGTGGCCGTCGATGGAGATGCCGTTGTCGTCGTACAGCACGACCAGCTTGGACAGCTTGAGCGTGCCGGCCAGCGAGCACACTTCGTGCGAGATGCCTTCCATCAGGCAGCCGTCGCCCACGAACACGTATGTACTGTGATCGACGATGGTGTGGCCGGGCTTGTTGAACTCGGCGGCCAGCAGCGCTTCGGCCAGCGCCATGCCCACGCCGTTGGACAGGCCCTGGCCCAGCGGGCCGGTGGTGGTTTCCACGCCCGGGGTGATGCCCACTTCGGGGTGGCCTGGGGTCTTGGAATGCAGCTGGCGGAACTGCTTGATCTCGTCGAGCGGCAGGTCGTAGCCGGTGAGGTGCAGCAGCGCGTAGATCAGCATCGAGCCGTGGCCGTTGGACAGCACGAAGCGGTCGCGGTTGGCCCAGGCGGGATCGGCGGGGTTGTGGCGCAGGTTTCGGGTCCAGAGCGCCTGCGCGATTTCAGCCATGCCCATGGGCGCCCCGGGATGCCCGGAATTGGCTTGCTGCACGGCGTCCATCGCGAGTACGCGAAGGGCGTCGGCCAAGGGGTTGGGGGCGGAGGAAAGACTCATTCGACGGGCTCTTGATCGAAGCGGGTTGAACGCAGCGGCTGGCGCCAGGCGCAGGCCTGCAAAAGCTCAAGATTTTAGCACCCGGGCGCGGACGGCCCGGCCGGACCGCGGGACGCGCCCCGCGCACGGCAAAATGGTAGGCTTGCCCGCCACGACCCCCTGTCCCGCATTCCGCCCATGTCCCTTCCCCGCTTCTTCTGCGACGTTCCGCTGGCCTCCGGCGCGCTGCTGCCGCTGCCCGAAGCGCTGGCCCATCACGCGGTACGCGTGCTGCGGCTGCGCGACGGCGACGGACTGGTGCTGTTCGACGGAACGGGCGGCGAATACCCCGCGGTACTGCATGTCGACGGGCGCCAGGCCAGCGCGCAGCTGGGCGAGTTGCTGCCGCGCGAGGCGGAGCTGAAAGGCGGCATCACGCTGGTGCAGGGCCTGCCCAGCGGCGACAAAATGGACTGGGTGGTCGAGAAGGCCGTGGAGCTGGGCGCGGGGCGCGTCGCGCCCATCAGCGCACAGCGCAGCGTGGTGCAGCTGGCCGGCGCGCGGGCCGACAAGCGGCTGGCGCACTGGCGACGCATCGCGCAGTCCGCCGCGGAACAATGCGGGCGCAACCGTCTGATGCAGGTGGACACGCCCTGCGCCCTGGCCGAATGGCTGCGCCAGCCGCCGCAGGGCTTGCGCCTGCTGTGCCATCCCGAGGCCGCCGACACGCTGGCCACGGCCCTGTCCGTACGGCCGGCGCCGGCGCATCTGGAATTGCTGGTAGGCCCCGAGGGGGGATGGTCGGACGCCGAGCTTCAGGCCGCGCGGCAGGCCGGCGTACAGGCGGTGCGCTTCGGTCCGCGGGTGTTGCGCACCGAGACCGCGGGCCTGGCGCTGATCGCCGCCGCCACGGCCCTGCTCGGTTGGTAGCTCAATGATTGAGGCGTCGTCGGCGGCTCAGGCCTCGCCGTAGGGCGCCGCGGCCACGCCGGGCTCGGGATCGGGATGGCGTCCCGCATGCTCGACCACATAGCAGAACAGGCGCCCGTTCTCGCGCGCGAATTCCGCCGCGTCGGCGCACACGCCCTCGATGCTGGCGGCATCTTCGGCCAGGGCGGGGTCGCCCGAATGCAGCCGATACAGCCACAGCACCACGCCTTCCTTGTGATCGAGCACGGTGTCGCACAGACAGTCGTAGAGGGCATCGAGGTTGCCGCCGAAATACTCGGGAAAATCCACCGCCTTGGCGATGGCCCGCAGCACGGCCGAGCGGCTGCGCGCGCGGTCGCAGTCAGCCACCTGCAGCGTCATGCCGAGCTCTTGCGCGGCATCGACCATGGCCTGTTTTTCGACGCCATCGTGGTCGATGGCACCACCACGTCGCAACTGGCGCAGCAGAGTAGATTGGCCATTCCGCGTCATGCCCGGGCCTCCTCGAAAAACCTGGCGACTTCATCAATACGCCGCATCGTATCGGCATAACCCAGTTCGATCAATCGCCGTGTGTATCCAGCTTCGAACAGCAGGTAGGACATCAATGCGCCGCCCCCTGGACTGTCCGGTTCGGACGATACGCCGAGCACGCGGAAAAGCGTGCGCGCCTCCGACGGCAGGTCATCGAGGTGGTCCAGCGCGAGCTGATCCAGCGAGCAACTCGGCGTGAGCGTCAGCACGTCCACGCGCCGCGTGGCGGACCCGTTGGGCAGCATGGCATGCTCCAGCAGCGCGTTGGTACGTTCCAGGCGTTCCACGTCCACGGCAAGGCTGTCCAGGAAGATGCTGGACATGGCATGCCCCGCCACCTGCGCCAGCGAGGGATACGGCGGTTCGTCGGTGCGATCTTCGGGATGCGTATCGTCGCGGTAGCCGGTGCCGATCACCAGCACGCGGTCGGCGCCCAGATGGATGGCGGGACTGATGGGCGCCAGCTGGCGCATCGAGCCGTCGCCGCACCACTCGACCTGGCCGTGCACCCGCACCGCACGGGCGGGGAACACGAACGGAATCGCCGAGGAGGCCATCAAATGATCGACGGTGATGGGCGTGGGCACGGCCCGGCGCAGGAAGCGATGCCACGGCTCGATGGGCCGGCCGGCCTGGTAGAACGTCAGATGCTCGCCGCTGGTGTAGCCCGATGCGGTGACGGCCAGCGCCGATACGAAGCCGCGCTGAAGATTGACCTGCAGCCGATGCAGGTTCACCACGCGCGTCAGCAGTTCGGCCAACGGCGTATTGTCCAGCAGCGACCTGGGGCGCTTGGCGGCCTTGCCGGACATCATCCAGCCCAGCGACAGCAGCCCCAGCCAGCGCACGCCGGTGCGCGCCAGGCTGGAGGCGTCGGCGCGATAGACCATCGAAGTCTCCAGCGTCTCCCACAGGCGCCGCATGCGCCGCACCGCCCGCTGCGGCGTGTGCGCGCGGCACGCCAGCGCCGCGGCGTTGATGGCGCCGGCCGACGTGCCGCAGATGATGGGGAAAGGATTGACGAAGCCCGGCCGCTGCTCCGGATCCAGGATATCGAAAATGGCGGCCAGCACGCCGACCTGGTAGGCGGCGCGCGCGCCGCCCCCTGTCAGCACCAGGCCGGTCGACCTGGACGAGGGCCGCTGCAGGACCGGCAAGCCGGATGTCACGTCCTTAGCGCGGCGTGTTGGCGTCGACGACCGTCAAGGCGGTCATGTTGATGATGCGACGCACGGTGGCGCTGGAGGTCAGGATGCTGACCGGCGCGCGGGCGCCCAGCAGGAAGGGGCCGACGGCCACGTTGCCGCCGGCCGCGGTCTTCAGCAGGTTGTACGCGATGTTGCCCGAATCGACGTTGGGGCACACCAGCAGGTTGGCCTCGCCCTTGAGCGTGGACGACGGCAGGATGCGCAGGCGCAGCGCCTCGTCCAGCGCGCAGTCGCCATGCATCTCGCCGTCGATCTCGAGTTCGGGCGCGGCCTCGCGCACCAGTTCGAGCACGCGGCGCATCTTCGTGCCCGAGGTCCAGTTTCCCGTGCCGAAGTTCGAGCGCGACAGCAGCGCGACCTTGGGCGCCAGGTTCAGGCGCCGCATCTCGTCGGCCGCGGCCACGGTGAATTCGGCGATCTGCTCGGCCGTGGGGTCGTCGTTGACGTGCGTGTCCACCAGCGCCACCGTGCGCTCGTCCAGCAGCAGGATGTTCATCGCGGCGTAGGTGTTGGCGCCGGGGCACTTGCCGATCACTTCGTCGATGAAGCGCAGGTGGTCGTGGTACGCGCCCACCGTGCCGCAGATCATGCCGTCGGCGTCACCCAGCCGCACCATCATCGCGCCGATCAAGGTCAGGCGACGGCGCATCTCGACGCGCGCCATTTCCTTGGTGATGCCGCGGCGGCACATCAGTTCCCAGTACGTGGTCCAGTACTGATGGAAGCGCTCGTCGTATTCCGGGTTGGTGACTTCCACGTCCTGGCCCAGCCTCAGCCGCAGGCCGAACTTCTCGATGCGCGCCGACAGCACCGACGGGCGGCCCACCAGGATGGGCTTGGCCAGGCCTTCGTCCACCACCACCTGCACCGCGCGCAGCACCCGCTCGTCCTCGCCTTCGGTGAACACGATGCGAGCCTTGGCGCCCTCGCGCACCAGCCGCTTGGCCGCGCCGAACAGCGGTTTCATGAAGGCGCCCGAGTGGTACACGAACTGCTGCAGCTGCTCGACGTAAGCGTCGAGATCGGCCAGCGGCCGCGTGGCCACGCCGCCTTCCATGGCCGCACGGGCCACCGCCGGCGCGATGCGCACGATCAGGCGCGGATCGAAGGGCTTGGGAATGAGATATTCACGGCCGAAGCACAGATCGTAGGTACCGTACGCGGCGGCGACCACCTCGTTCTGCTCTTCCTGCGCCAGGCCGGCAATGGCGTACACCGCCGCCATCTCCATCTCGCGCGTGATGGTGGTGGCCCCCACGTCCAGCGCGCCGCGGAAGATGTACGGAAAGCACAGCACGTTGTTGACCTGGTTCGGATAGTCCGAACGGCCCGTGGCCATGACCACGTCGTCGCGCACCGAATGCGCCAGTTCCGGCAGGATCTCGGGATTGGGATTGGCCAGCGCCAGGATCAGCGGCTGCGCGGCCATCCTGGCCACCATCTCGGGCTTGAGCACGCCGCCGGCCGACAGGCCCAGGAACACGTCGGCGCCTTCGATCACCTCGGCCAGCTTGCGCGCATCGGTCCGCTTCGCGTAGCGCGCCTTGTCCGGATCCATGAGCGTGGTGCGGCCTTCGTAGACCACGCCTTCGATGTCGGTCACCCACACATGCTCCAGCGGCAGGCCCAGGTCCACCATCAGGTCCAGGCAGGCCAGCGCCGCCGCGCCCGCGCCCGACGTGACCACCTTGACCTGCGAGATGTCCTTGCCCACGACCTTCAGGCCGTTGATGAAGGCCGCACAGACCGTGATGGCCGTGCCGTGCTGGTCGTCATGGAACACCGGGATCTTCATGCGCTCGCGCAGCTTGCGCTCGACCGTGAAGCACTCCGGCGCCTTGATGTCCTCGAGGTTGATGCCGCCGAACGTGGGCTCCAGTCCCGCGATGATGTCCACCAGCTTGTCCGGATCGGATTCGTTGATCTCGATGTCGAACACGTCGATGCCGGCGAACTTCTTGAACAGCACCGCCTTGCCTTCCATCACCGGCTTGGACGCCAGCGCGCCGATGTTGCCCAGCCCCAGCACCGCCGTGCCGTTGGTGATGACCCCCACCAGGTTGCCGCGGCCGGTGTAGCGGAACGCGTCCATCGGTTCGGCAACGATTTCCTCGCAGGCAGCCGCCACGCCGGGCGTATACGCCAGCGCCAGGTCGCGCTGGGTGACCAGGGGCTTGCTGGCGTTGACCGAGATTTTCCCGGGCTTGGGAAATTCGTGGTAATCGAGGGCGGCCTGGCGGTTATTCGTGTTCATTGCGTACCGATTGTGTAAGTGAGATGACGAACCGGTGACATCCTACGCGCCTGCCATAAGGCAATTATTCGGATTTGCTATGCTCCCATAAGAAAAACCTTATTCCTCATTGCCCGCATGGCCGATTTTCAGTCCGATGAGACCGCCAGGCGCCTGGCCTCCCGCCTCAAGATGCGGCACCTGGCGCTGCTGCTGCAGATCCGCCAGCACGGCTCGCTGACGCGCGCGGCCGAGCGCATGGCCATCAGCCAGCCCGCCCTGACCAACACCCTGGCCGAGCTCGAAGCCATGTTCGGCGCACCGCTGTTCGACCGCTCGGTGCGCGGCATGGCCCCCACCGCCCTGGGCGAGGTGGTGCTGGCCCGCGCCCAGGCCATGCTGCAAGACCTGCAGCGCCTGGTCGACGACATGGAGGCGGTCGCTTCGGGGCACGCCGCCCACCTGCACGTGGGCGTCACGCCCTTCATTCCGGGGCGCATTCTTGCCACGGCGGTACACCAGGCGCAGCCCGACGGCCGCCGGCTGACCCTTACCCTGCACGAAGGCGCGGTGGCCGACCTGCTGCCGCAGTTGCGCGGCCATGCGTTGGACCTGGTGGTGGGTCCGGCCACCTCGGGACTGGACCTGGCGCAACTGAGCTTCGAGATGCTGTACCGCCAGCCGCCGCGCCTGATCGCCAGCCGCCGGCTGGCGGCCCGCCTGGGGCGGCAGCGCATGGACTGGCGCATGCTTGCCGAACTGGACTGGATACTGGGCGCGCCGCAGACCGGCATGCGCGCGCAACTGACCGACATCTTCCTGGGCGCGGGCATCGCCGCCCCGCTGCCCCTGGCCGAAAGCGGCTCGCCGCGCCTGATCGGCGAGATGATCGTCGCCAGCGAGCGCGCCATCTCCATCCTGCCCGCCGACATCGCCGAGGAACTGGTGCGGGTCGCCGGCGTGGCGGTGGTGCCTTACACCTTCGCGTGGAATCCGCCGCCCATCGCGCTGTTCACGCGTGCCGACGAGACGCCGCGAGCCGCCGAGCGGCTGTTCGCCGCCGCGCTGCGCGACAGTTGCAGGCAACTCTACCCGGCAATGATCGCGTAGTCCGCATTCAAGCGCCCGCGGCGCGACGCGCCACCGACTGCACCATGGGCTGCGCCATGAAATGCGCCTGCAGGTTGGCGCGCTGCCGGGGCGTCAGCGTGGCGCTTTCGATCATGCCGGGCCAGGACTGCCAGGCCGCCTTCGCGCACTCGCGCACGACCCGCGAGGCCGGCTTTTCCGGGATCCCCAATTCGGCGCAGAAGACGCGCAGCATGGCGGGCGTGAGGCTGGGCTTGCGTCCGCCGCCGGCTTGAGCGCCGCGCGGCTCCAGCCCCGCGGGCACGATGCGCAGCGCGTGGCCGGCACAGGGCTGATATGCGGAATAGGCCACCACGTCGTAGGCCGGCGCCAGCCGCGGGTCCCGACCATCGGGATAGATGACCCCCAGGTTCTTCAGATGCATGTCGGGATTGCCCAGCATCTCGTTGACGGCAATGCGGCGCAGCAGCTCGTGCACGGCGTCCTCGCCCATCGACGGAAAGGCCAGCATGGCGGCGGCCACGTCCAGGTAGCTGGCCGCCGAGTATTTCTCTTCGGGCATGGCGCCCAGGATCTGCGCGAAGTCTTCGCAATGCACGCGCGTGCCCGCCTGGCGGTCATAACGGATCACGGCCAGGAAATGCGTGTCTTCGCCGGCATCGCCCAGGTCGTATCCATGTTCGACCTGAAGCTTGCGCAGCGGCTCGAGTCGGGCCTCGCAGACCGTGACGCCCGCCGCCCGGGCCAGCGACAGAGACAGGGCCTCGAGCTCGGGCAGCAGAGGCTGCCCCACCACCGGCAGCTTGGCGATGATGTGGGTGTCGTGGTCCTTCGTGCGACCGACGTAGCGCCCGCCCGCCGCGATCACGCCCACCTTGGGCTGCACGCCCGACAGCGACACGCCGTCTTCCATCGGGTCGGCGGTCACCGTCATTTCCAGCGCGTCCTGGTTCTGCGTGACGTACACCGCCAGTTCATCGCGCGAGAGCTCGACGGGTCGCGCGTAGACGTTGCCTGGCAGGTCGGCGCCGCAGGCCGCCAGCATCTCGAAATGGTCCTTGGGATCGCACCCGCGCAGACGCGCCACATGGTCGCGGAACACGCCCTCGGGCAGCAGATTCTGGAAGAAAGCGGGCAGCAGCCACCCGTTGTGCGCGGAATGCCGTCCATTGAGCGGTTCGGCGCGCACGTCGGCCCAGAATGCGGCCTGCTCGTCCACGGTGTCGGCTACGTACGCCGCCGACAGTACCGGCGCGGCCGCGTCGCGCGCATAGCCGGACTCGGCGACGAAGCGCGTGACGGCCTCGGCCCCAGGCATGGCGTACTGGAACAATACGCCGACACGCCGAGCTCCCAGCATGATGGCCAGCGCCCTGAGGTTCATCGCGGCTCCTGGTCGTCATCGGCGCCGCGCAGCCGGCGCAGCGCCCGCTGCACCCTGGTGGGAATGCGCGCGGGGGTGGCCGCGCCGCCCTCGTCGAGTGCGGCCCGCGCCCCCTTGGGCACCAGCACCACGTCCAGCCCCATGCGGTCGGCCAGGGCCAGCAGCGTGCTGATCTTGAAATCCTGCTCGCCGCTGAGCACGTTCGTGAGTGTGCGCTGCGATACGCCCGCGGCCTCGCGCAGGGTCGCCTGCGTCCAGCCCTGGCTTGCCAGACGCGCCTTCAATTGGGCGGACAGGCTTGGAATGGTATTCATGGCAGCAAAGTAGTGTTTATGATCGATCCACTACTATGTTGCCACATTCGGCGATAGAAAAATAGCAATAAAGTAGTATTTTTCGTACAAAAACTACTTTAATGCCACATCGGAGACCGACCGCCCACTATTGGAATGCCGTCTCCATGAAGGTGCGCAGCTTCCGGGAGTGCAGGCGCTCGGGCGGCATCTCCCGCAGCAGTTCCAGCGCGCGGATGCCGATTTCCAGATGCTGGTTGACCTGCCGCTGGTAGAAAGCGCTGGCCATGCCGGGCAGCTTCAACTCGCCATGCAGCGGCTTGTCCGACACGCACAGCAGCGTGCCGTACGGCACCCGGAAACGGAAGCCATTGGCCGCGATGGTGCCGGACTCCATGTCCAAGGCGATGGCCCGCGATTGCGCGAAGCGCTGCACCAGTTCGCCCTGGTCCCGCAGTTCCCAATTGCGATTGTCGATGGTGGCCACGGTGCCGGTGCGCATGATGCGCTTCAGGTCCCAGCCCGACAGACCGGCCACCTCTTCCACCGCCTGCTCCAGCGCCACCTGCACCTCCGCCAACGGCGGCACCGGCACCCAGGTCGGCAGGTCGGCATCCAGCACATGGTCGTCGCGCACGTAGCCGTGGGCCAGCACGTAGTCGCCGAGACGCTGCGAATCGCGCAGGCCGGCGCAATGCCCCAGCATCAGCCAGGCATGGGGGCGCAGCACGGCGATGTGGTCGGTGATGGTCTTGGCGTTGGACGGCCCCACGCCGATGTTGACCAGCGTGATCCCGGAATGCCCGGCCCGCACCAGGTGATAAGCCGGCATTTGCGGCAACCGGGCCAGTCCGGGCGTGGACGGTTCGGGCTGGCCGCGCAGCAGGATGCGGTTGCCCGGCTCGACCAGCGCGTCGTAGTCGCCCTCGCCCGCCGCCATCATGGCGCGCGCCCTCGCGCAGAACTCGTCCACATAGAACTGGTAATTCGTGAACAGCACGAAGTTCTGGAAATGCGTCGGCGCCGTCGCGGTGTAGTGCTGCAGCCGATGCAGCGAGTAGTCCACCCGGGTGGCCGTGAACGGCGCCAGCGGCCGCACTTTGCCCGGCTGGCCGCGCCAGGTGCCGTTCACGATGGCGTCGTCGGTCACCGCCAGGTCGGGCACGTCGAACAGGTCGCGCAGCGGCCGGCCGATGTTCTGCAGATGCTCCCCTTCGACGTAGGCGCCGTCGGGAAACGCGAAATGCAGCGGGATGGGCGTGTCGGATTCACCGACCTCGACCACGTTGCCGTGGTTGTGCAGCAGCAGTCCTATCTGCCGCACCAGGTAGTCGCGGAACAGCAGCGGTTGCGTGACGGTGGTCTGGTAGGCGCCCGGTTCGGCCACCTGGCCATACGACAGCCGCGAGTCCACCAGGTCGTGGGTGACAACAGTGATGCGAACCGCCGGATAGCATGCCCGCGCGCGGCAGATGGCCCGCCCCTCCAGCACGTCCTGGAATGCCTGCCGCAGGAAGGCGGTATTGCGCGTGTAGATCTCGATCAACCGATCTACCGCCGCGCCCGCCTCGTCAAAAGGTTGGAACGGAAGGAAATCGGGCCTGCGCACCGCGGAAGGCCCGGGGACTGCGTTCATCATCGTTCGGCTCCTCTGGCCCGCCGGCGCCGTGCACCGTGACGATGCCTGCCGTCGATTATGCCCCAGCGCCCGCCGCAACGCCGCCGCCGCGCGCCCGCCCGCACGACGCAAACGCCCCGGAAAGAGGCATTTCAATCGTGACAACCGACATATTTCTGAAAGAATTCATGAAATATGACGATCACAATGAAACTTTATCCCACTATAATCGTCGCAAATTTTCCGACGCCTCGGTCCCGTGCCGCCGTCATCTCGCTCTTTTTCGCCGGCTTCCTCTGGCTAGCCTCTGTCATCCGCGCCTTATTCACGACGTCCATGACCCCGCCCCAGCGAAAAAAACCAATCACGATACTGATCTCCTCTTCCGTACTCGCCGCCTCGGCTCTCGCGCTCAGCCTCATCGCCGCCCCCGCGCAAGCCACCCTGTCGTCCACTCCCGCACGCGCGAGCCTCGACGGCTTGCGCCTCATCGGCGAAGCCACTGTTCCCACGTTGCGTGACATGGTCGTACGCGCCGGCCTGGACGCCATCGGCACGCCCTACACCTGGGGCGGCGACGATCCCGACGACGGCTTCGACTGCAGCGGCCTGGTGCTGTTCGTCTATCGCGAAACCGCCGGCATGGAACTGCCTCGCACCGCCCGCGCGCAACGCAAGACCGGCAAGACGGTCGCGCGCGACCAGCTGCAGCCCGGCGACCTGGTGTTCTTCACCACGCGCGGACGCCGCGGCGGTATCTCGCACGTCGGCCTGTATGTGGGCCGCGGCGAGTTCGTGCATGCGCCCAGCCGCGGCGAATCGGTACGTGTCGACCGCCTGGACAACCACTATTGGAAGCGCACCTATGCGGGCGCGCGCCGCTACCTGAAGGGCAGCGAGACGCTGGTGGCCCGCGCCGGGAATCCCTGACCCCGACGCGGACGGCGCGGATCTCAGCCGCGCCCGACGAACGGCATGGTCGTGGCCATGATGGTCATGAACTGCACGTTCGTGTCCAGCGGCAGCGCCGCCATGTCGGCGACGGCCCGTCCCACGTGACCCACGTCCATGCGCGGCTCGACCCGCGTGCTGCCGTCGGCCTGCAGAATGCCCGCTGCCATGCGCTCGGTCATGTCGGTGGCGGCATTGCCGATATCGATCTGGCCGCACGCGATGTCGTCCTTGCGGCAGTCCAGCGAGATGGATTTGGTGAGGCCCGTGACCGCGTGCTTGGTGGCCGTATAAGCGATGGAGTACGGCCGCGGCGCATGCGCCGAGATCGAGCCGTTGTTGATGATGCGCCCGCCGCGCGGGTTCTGCGCCTTCATCAGGCGGATGGCGGCCTGGGCGCACAGGAACATGCCGGTCAGGTTGGTGTCCACGACTTCGCGCCAGGTCTCGATGGGCAGTTCCTCGATCGGCACCGCCGGCGCGCCCCGCCCCGCATTGTTGAACAGGACGTCCAGCCGGCCGTACGAGCGCTGCGTCTCGTCGAAGAGCTCTCGAACCGAGGCTTCGCGCGTGACGTCGGTGGGCACCACCAGCGCGCGGGCGCTGTCCTCGCCGGCGGCGATCCGCGTGTGCTCGAGCGGTTCGCGGCGACGCCCTGCCAGCACGACGCGGTAGCCGCGCGCCAGAAATTCGAGCGCCACGGCGCGCCCGATGCCGGTACCTGCACCCGTAACCAGCGCGACCTTGGCCGGTTGCTCGTTCGTCTGCATGCCATCTCCTTATTCTGCGGCAAGGAACCGGAGGATGCTAACAGAGCAATGGCGCAAGACCGACGGACAATCCGCAACACGGCCTGCCGATTTGCTATTCTTCGTGTCTCGCTGTCCGTGTTGCAAACTCATGACTCATACGCCCGGAAACGTCTTCATGGTCGTCGCGCCCAGCGGCGCCGGCAAATCCAGCCTGGTTCGCGCCTTGCTGGACCGGGATCCGTCGATCGTGCTGTCGATTTCGTGCACGACGCGCGCGCCGCGGCCCGGCGAAGTCGACGGCCGCGAGTACCGTTTCGTCACAAACGAAGCATTCGCGCAAATGCGCCAGAATGACGAACTGCTCGAGTGGGCCGAGGTCCACGGCAACTTCTATGGCACGCCGCGCGATCGCATCGACGCCGCCACACGCGCCGGCCACGACGTCCTGCTCGAAATCGACTGGCAGGGCGCGCGGCAGGTGAAGCAGCGCTTTGCGCAGGCAATCGGCATTTTCATCCTGCCGCCCTCCATCGAGGAACTGGCCAGTCGGCTTAAGGCGCGCGGCCAGGACGAGGACGCTGTGATCGCGCGCCGGCTGCTGGCGGCCGGCGGCGAGATCGCGCATGCGCCGGAATGCGAATATGTTATTATTAATCAAGAATTTAGCGTGGCATTAGCCGAACTGGGCCAGATCGTCAGCGCAGCGCGGCTGCGTTTTGCGTCCCAGGCGTCGCGCAATGCCCAGTTGTTCGCCCAGTTGGGCATCCCCGCGGCGCATTAGTCCTCTCCTCCGCTCGCAGTCATCCCTTCCCCCAGCATTCATCCAGGTAACGTCCATGGCCCGTATCACCGTCGAAGATTGTCTGAACCAGATCCCCAACCGCTTCAAGCTCACGCTGGCCGCTACGTACCGTGCGCGCGAACTGGCGCAGGGCCACGCCCCGCGTCTGGACACCAAGGACAAGCCGACGGTCACGGCCCTGCGCGAAATCGCCTCTGGCCTGACCGGCCTGGAGATGCTGCGTAAAGTCCCGACCTGATCGGGACTCGAGGCGCGGCATGGCATTTCCCGGACTGAGATACGCATCGTCTGGGCTGCTGGCCGCGCTTCGCGCCGGATCGCGGCTGGGCCGCCGATCGGGCCGCAAGAATGCCGCCGCGGGCGCCCATGCCGAGGCGCCGGCCGAAGAACCCGCCGTCTCGCCGGTCGCCTCGCTGGCGCCGCTCACCGAGATCATCGCCAGCTACCTCGACCCCAAAGAGGTCGAGCGGGTGCGCGAAGCCTACCGCTTCGCCGACCAGGCCCACCTGGGCCAGTTCCGCGCCAGCGGGTCGCCCTACATTTCCCATCCCATCGCGGTCACCGAGATCTGTGCCGGCTGGAAGCTCGACGCCAATGCGCTGTCTGCCGCCCTGCTGCACGACGTCATCGAAGACCAGGGCATTGCCAAGCACGAGCTTGCCGAGAAGTTCGGTCCTGAAGTGGCCGAACTGGTCGACGGCCTGTCCAAGCTGGACAGGCTCGACTTCGCCACCAAGGCCGAGCAGCAGGCCGAAAGCTTTCGCAAGATGCTGCTGGCCATGGCGCGCGACGTACGCGTCATCCTCATCAAGCTGGCCGACCGCCTGCACAACATGCGCACGCTGGACGCGGTCAGCGGCGAGAAGCGCCGCCGCATCGCGCGCGAAACGCTCGACATCTACGCGCCCATCGCGCATCGACTGGGCCTGAACCTGCTGTTCCGCGAACTGCAGGACCTGTGTTTCGCGGCCATGTACCCCAACCGCTACCAGGTGCTGTACCGCGCCGTGCTGGCTGCGCGCGGCAATCGGCGCGAGGTCATCGGCAAGATCGAGGACGCCGTGCGCGCCGCCCTGCCCGCCGCCGGCATCGAGGCCGAGGTCAGCGGACGCGAGAAGACGCTGTACGGCATCTACCGCAAGATGCAGGAGAAGAAAAAGTCCTTCTCCGAAGTGCTGGACATCTACGGGTTTCGCGTCATCGTGCACACGCTGCCCGAATGCTATCTGGCGCTGGGCACGCTGCACCAGCTCTACCGCCCCGTGCCGGGCAAGTTCAAGGACTACATCGCCATTCCCAAGGTCAATGGCTACCAGTCCCTGCACACCACGCTGGTGGGCCCCTACGGCACGCCGGTCGAGTTCCAGTTCCGCACGCGCGACATGCACCACATCGCCGAGGAAGGCGTGGCCTCGCACTGGTTGTACAAGGAAGACGACCTCAGCCTGAACGACCTGCAGAAGCGCACGCACCAATGGCTGCAGTCGCTGCTCGACATACAAAGCCAGACCGGCGATTCGGGCGAATTCCTCGAGCACGTCAAGGTCGACCTGTTCCCCGACGCGGTGTACGTGTTCACCCCGCGCGGCAAGATCATCTCACTGCCGCGCGGCGCCACGCCGGTGGACTTCGCCTACGCCATCCACACCGACATCGGCAACCAGGCGGTGGCGGCCAAGATCAACAGCGAGTTCGTGCCGCTGCGCACCGAACTCGAAAGCGGCGACACCATCGAGATCATCACCTCGCCGGCGTCGCGTCCCAACGCACAGTGGCTCAATTACGTGCGCACCGGCCGCGCCCGGTCCGAAATCCGCCACTACCTCCGCACGGTCAAGTACGAAGAGTCGGTCGCCTTCGGCGAGCGCCTGCTGACGCAGGCCTTCCAGTCGCTGCACCTGACCTTGCCGTCCGCGGACGACCCGCAATGGGAGAAGCTGGCGCGCAGCACGGGCGCCAGCTCCCGCGACGAGATCCTGGCCGACATCGGCCTGGGCAAGCGCCTGGCGGCCGTGGTGGCGCGTCGCTTCGCGCCCGACAATCCGCTGGTGGCCACCACGGCCGCGGCGGTCGATGAGATCACCTCGGCGCGCGCCGCCCCCATCCTCATCCAGGGCAACGAGGGCCAGGCCGTGCAATTGGCGCCGTGCTGCGGCCCGCTGCCCGGCGACGCCATCATCGCCGGCATGCGGCTGGGCCAGGGCGTGGTCGTGCACACCACCGACTGTCCCATCGCCACGCGCGCGCAGGCGCGCGAACCCGAGCGCTGGGTGCCGGTGGCCTGGGACGCCCACACCGCCAAGCACCTGCCGACCCGCCTGGACATCGTCACGCGCAACGAACGCGGCGTGCTGGGCAGGCTGGCGGCAGAAGTGACCGCCGCCGATGCCAACATCGTGCACGTCACCATGCACGACGATGCCGTATCCACGGTGTCGCTGCATCTGACCGTGCAGGTGGACAGCCGCAAGCACCTGGCACAGGTCATCCGCGCCATCCGCCACGTGCCGCAGGTGCAGAAAATCGTACGCGTGAAGGGCTGATTCGCCCGATCGCCGGCCCACACTCCGGGGCCTATCCGCTGCTCAGGCCACGTGCTGCAGAAAATCCCTCAGCCGCTGGCTGGGCGGATTGGCCAGCAGTTCGGCGGGCGGTCCGTCGTGGGCGATCTTGCCGCCGTCGATGAACAACAGCCGGCTGCCCACCTTGCGCGCGAACTCCATCTCGTGCGTGACCACGATCATGGTCATGCCATATTCGGCCAGGTCGCGCATCACCTTCAGCACCTCGTGGCGCAGTTCGGGATCGAGCGCCGACGTGGGTTCGTCGAACAGCATCAGCTTGGGACGGATGGCCAGCGCCCGGGCGATGGCCACGCGCTGCTGTTGCCCGCCCGACAGCTCCGAGGGATAGTGGTCCATGCGTTCGGCCAGCCCCACCTTGTCCAGCAGTTCCCGGGCGATCTCGCGGGCCTGGGCGCGGGACGTGCCGCGCGTGTGGACCGGACCGAACATCACGTTCTGCAGCGCGGTCATCTGCGGGAACAAGTTGAACTGCTGGAACACCATGCCCGCCTCGCGGCGGATCTCGCGCACCTGCCCTGCCGAGCCGCGCACGCTGAGGCCATCCACCAGCAGATCGCCTTCCTGGATGGTCTCCAGCACGTTGATGCAGCGCAGGAACGTGGACTTGCCCGAGCCCGACGGTCCCACCACCACCACGACCTCGCCCGCCTCGATGTCCAGCGTGATGCCGTCGAGCACCGTGGACGTGCCGAAGCGTTTGATGACGTCGCGGAATTCGACCATGCTCATTGAGTTGTCTCCTGTCGCTGCACGCCGCTTTCCCGAGTACGGGTCACAGTATGCGCATCCGTTTCTCCAGCAGCCGCAGCCCCAGGGCAATGAGGCCGGTGAGCACGAGATAGATGATGGCCACGGCCGTCCAGATCTCCAGCGCGCGGAAGTTGCTTGCCATGATTTCCTGGCCCTGCCGGGTGAGTTCGGCCACGCCGATCACGATGAACAGCGACGAGTCCTTCAGGCTGATGATGCACTGGTTGCCCAGCGGCGGAATCATGCGGCGGAACGCCACGGGCCCGATGATGTGCAGCAGGATCTTGTGGAACGGCAGCCCCATGGCCTGGCCCGCCTCGCGCAGGCCCTTGTGCACCGATTGCAGCGCGCCGCGCACGATCTCGGCGATGTAGGCGCCCGAATTGATGATCAGCGTGGCGATGGCCGCGGGCTCGGCCTCGACCCGTATGTCGGCCAGCACGGGCAGCGCGAAGTAGATGAACATCACCTGCACCACGATGGGCGTGCCGCGCATGACGGCCACATACAGGCTTGCCACGTCGCTGGCCAGCATTGCGAACGGCGCGGCCAGCACGGCGGGGCCGGCCGCCCGCAGCGCCGGCGCGAGCATCGCGGCCGCCACCGCCAGCACGACCGCCCAGTACACCAGCTGCACCAACGGCGCGGCGCCGTAGATCCAGATGAAGTACGCCGCCAGCGCCGCGATCAGTACCCAGGGCAGCGCCGTCACGCGCCGGCCGTACCGCAGCGCCGCGTCGGGCACGCCGGCGCGGCCATACGTCTTCGCCACGCCCGCCAGCACGCCCAGCAGGAAGCCGCCCACGAGACCCCATACGGTGATCTTGATGGTCATCAGTGTGCCATCGAGCAGACTCGGCAGCGCCCCCCAGATTACGGACCAGTCGAATTCCACGGTCGCTCCCTAAAACGTGGGAAGCCGGTTCAGGGCTTCTGGCCGAACCACTTGGTGTAGAGCGCGTCGTACTGGCCGTTGGACTTCAGCGTGGCCAGCGCCTTGTTCACCTGGGGCACGAGCTCGCTGCCCTTGGGGAAGGCGATGCCGTAGAAATCGCCGCTCTTGACCGACCCGGCCACCTTCACGCGGCCCTTGCCGGCCGTGTTGGCGTAGTACTGCACGTTGGGCGTGTCGTGCACGGCGGCATCGACGCGGCCCGTGGCCAGTTCGAGATAGGCGTTGTCGATATTGGGAAATAGCTTGAGCTTGGCGTCCGGCACCTGGTCCCGCATGAAGTCCACCGTGGCGGTACCCGTCTTTACGGCCACCGTCTTTCCGGCCAGGTCTTTTGCCTGCTTGACGTCGCTTTTGGTGTTGACCAGGATGGCCAGGCCGCTTTCGTAATAGGGATCGGAGAAGTCCACGACCTTCTTGCGGTCGTCGCGGATCGTGATGCCGGCAAGCGCCACGTCGATGTTCCGGGTCTGCAGGCCCGGGATGATGCCGTTGAAGTCCATCGGCTGCAGCCGGTACTTCAGGTTCAGTTCTTTGGCGATGGCCGCCCACAGCTCGACGTCGAAGCCGGTGTAGGTATTGCCCTGCTTGAATTCGAAGGGGACGAAGGCGGTGTCGGTGGCGACGATGAGTTCGCGGTTCTGGGCCGAGGCGGATGGCGCCAGAGCGCACAGGGCCATGGACATGCCGGCCAGGACGGCGGCGAATTTGGCTTTGATCATGAAGTTGCTCCTCTCGTTCTGGATCCTGGTTGGATACCCGCGCGCAACGTGGCCGGCCGCCTGTTTTTGGTAGAGGCCCGCGGCGCGCCGTCCAGGGATCGCGGGCGGCACGGCTGGGGGCATCTTAGCAATGTGTCCCCGCCTACGCCATGGCCGTAAATTTTTGTCGCCAGAAGGGCCGCTTGCGACTGCGCGCCCCACACCTACAATCAAGCGAATCTGGAGGCTGCCATGTGGCCCAAACCCGTGAGCATTTCCGGTACGCGGCGGCGCGTCGGCATCGAGCTCGGCAAGCTCGGCCGCGGTCGGCTGGAGCCGTACCTGGACCAAAGTCCGTTGTGGGCCGCGTTGCGCCCATGGTGCGGCCATGCCTATCTGGACGAGCTCGCCGGGCGCGCCCAAAGCGCGCTGCCCGCAATCTGGCAAGAGTTCGAGGGCATGGCCGAGGGCCTGCGCATGGCGCCCACGGACCTGCTGTTGTGGCAATGCAGGGGCGACCTGCTGCATCCCGCCGCGGATGGTTGCACGTCCATCGCCTGGCGCGGCCGCGACGGCGTCCGCTGGATCGGGCACAACGAAGACGGGGATGCCTATCTGCACGGCAAGTGCGCGATGGTGGACGTGCGACCCGGCGATGCCCCTGGGTATGTGGCCTTCGCCTATCCCGGCTCGCTGCCGGGCCATGCCTTCGGCGCCAATCATGCCGGGCTGGTGCAGGCCATCGACAGCGTGCGCATGCGCTCGCGCCGGCCCGGCGTGCCGCGGCTGTTCCTGGCGCGCGCCGTGCTCGACTGCGAAACGCTGGACGACGCCGTGCAGATGCTGCAGACGCATCCGCGCGCCGGCGGCCTCCATCACCTGCTGGGCGCCGCGAACGATCCGCGCCTGCTCGGCGTGGAAAGCGCCCCGGGGCTGTGCTCGGTGGCGTCCATCGAGCGCGGGGCCGCGCATACCAACCACCTGGTGCACTCCGGCGCGGCGACCATGCGCCAGGCGGTCACCGACTCATCGCGCGCGCGCCAGCGGCGCGTCGAGAACCTGATGGACCAATGGGACGCGGACAGCGGCGCGCAGCAGATCCTGGCGGCGCTGCAGGATACCGAGGGCGACGCCCCCGTGCTGCGGCACTCGGCCAACGACCCGGACGGGGAGAACACGCTGGCCACCGCGCTGTTCGAGATGCGCGACGGCGGGCTGTCGCTGCATCTGTACGACCGCGGCAAGGAAGTGGCCAGCCTGCCTATCGTATGAGGTGGCGGGCGGCGCCCAAGGCCGCCCTGCCGGACTGGGCCTACAGCCCGAAGCGGCGCCGCTCCTGCGGCGTCAGCCGCGCCAGTTGCGCCGCGCTCAATGCGCCGTCGCCCACCACCTGCACCGGGCTCTCGGTGCGGTATGCCAGGGGATCGGCGCGATCTGCGGGCCCGCTCGCTCCTGCCGCGGGAACCACCGCTCGCGATCCGGAGGGCTCCGCGCCAAAGCCCAGGATCTGCACGCTGATGACCGAAGGCAGATTGCGGCGGGCCTCGCCGCGCTGGCGCGCCAGCAGGTCCTGCGCGGTCGACGCCGCCGCGGTGCTGGCCGAGCTGGCTGCCGTCAGCGCGCCGACGTTCACGCTCACCATCTCCGGCATGCCAGTGGTCTCGCCCTGCACCTGCAGGTTCGCGGCATTCAGCACATGCAGCGCCGCCACGTTGAAATTGCCGGCGACCCGCACCCCGGCATCGCCGAAGTTGATCGTGCCTTCCGGCGCCACCAGGTCCACGTCGCCCTCGCCCACCGTGCCGATGCCGCTACCGCTCATGTCCGAACGCTCGAGGATGCGCGTGTTGCCGTCGTCGTCGGTGACGATGTCCGGCGCCGACGGCACGCGCACGGTCTTCGCCCCGCGTCCCGCGTCGATGTCGCCGCGCGTGGACCAGATGATCTGGTCGCTGCCCTGGCGCGTGGTCTCGGGCACGAAGGACAGGATGCGCGAACGGTTCACCGTGACGTCCTCGTGCGCGTAGATGTTGATGTGCCCCGAGGCCAGCGTCACCAGCCCCGCGCCTGGCGCGATGGTGGCGCCCAGCGCGGCCACCTGCACACCGCCTCCGGGCGTCAGAACCTGGATGTCGCCGCCCGCCTGCGTGCGCAGCGACAGGCTGTTGGCCGCCACGTCGCCGCGCCATTGGTCGCCCGGGAACAGCGCATCGATGGCCACATGGCCGCGGTTGTAGCCGCCGTTGCGCGGCAGCCCATCCGCGCCGGGGTGGTTCTGGTCGCGGCCGGCATCGCGCAGTTCGTGCAGGAAGACCTGGCGCAGGAACTGCTGCCGCGCCAACGCCGGCAGTTCGCCGAAGCGCTGCCAGGCAGCCAGGGGCTCGAGCGTCTCGCCGGTCATCGCGGCCACGTAGGAGACCAGGCCGCGGCGCACGGTCTTCTCCAGCCCGCCCGCGCGGCTTTCCACCGCGTCGGTCAGATAGATGGGCAGCAAAGCCCCCGACGAGGAATCCTTCAGGTGATCCGGCATGGCCGACACGTACGCCGGATCCAGATAGGCTTGCGCGAACGCGTCGTAGGCCGCCGGCTGGTTCATGCCCGCCATCACCGTGATGGCGGCGCCCTGCTGCGGCAGGCCCAGCACCTGGGTGTTGGGCAGCGGGCGGTTGTTTCCGTCGTAGTACTGGTTGCCCAGCGTCTGGATTTCCAGGTCGCCGGCGTAGACGTCGCGTCCCGCCGAGAGCAAAACCAGGCCGGGCCCCAGCGCGCGCAGGCCATTGGGCACCAGGAAGCCATAGACGGGCTGCAGGGCGACGATATCGTTGCCCGCCTCCAGCAGCGTCACGTCGCTGGCGCGCACGTTGCGAGCCTGGACGTTGAAGCTGCGGATATCGCGGCCGGCGCGCACCCAGGTCTGCTCGGACGCGTCCAGGTTCAGTCCGGTGATCGAACCTTGCGCGGAATAGATGCGGCTGGGCTCGAAGTCGGCAGCTTGCGGCAGTTCCGACGGATTGGTGCGTCCCACCAGCCTCGGGTCGGTATGGTGCGCGCCGTTGGGCGCGTTGCGCAACTCGATATCGGCCGCCCCCCAGCTGGCGGCTGGCCGGTAGGGCGAGGGCAACATGGCCGGCGTGGCCGCCGACAGGATCACCTCTGCCATCGGCATGCGCTGGTGGAACAGGAACTGCTGCATCGCCTCGACGTCGATGTTCTCGAAACGCAGGTCCTGCTGCGCCAGCAGGCCGAGGTCCTGCCGCGCTGCCGGCATGACGTACATCGGCCCCTGCACCGCCAGCGCGCCGTCCAGGGCCACGACCCGCGACAGCGCGGGATAGAGGTTGCCACCCGCCCCCACCAGGTCATCCGTGGGGGTGGTGTAGTTGTATATCGTCACGTCGCGGAAGACGAAATCGGCCTGGTTGACCAGCGTGACGTCGCCGCCGGTGGACACCAGCCGCAGCGAGGTGCGGTCGGTATAGCCGCTCATGTAGGCGCCGTACGGTCCCAGCTCGTCGGGCTCGGGCGGCGTGCCCGTGCCATCGTAAGTCGGGCGCACCAGCAGCGGGTCGATGATGGCCTGCAGACGCAAGTCGCCCGAGGTGCGCAGGGTCAGCTCGGCATCGCCCAGCGCCAGCACCGGCGCGATGTCGTACTCGCGCCTCGTCATGTTGACTTCGTGGGTGATCACCACGCGATGCCCGATGGCCGTCTCGCCCGCGTCGATGCGGCCGGCGCCGCGCGCCACGTAATACTGGCCGCCGCGTATGGCCCCGCCCGCGTCCACCGTCATGGCGCCACCGTTGCGCAGCTCCATCCGCATGGTCTCGGTCGCCGTGCGGCCGCCGCGCATGCGCATGTTGGTGGCCAGCGCCACGACCAGGTTGTCCAGGTCGCCGCCCGCGGCCAGCGACACGTTGCCGCCACCCAGCGCGCCCACGCCCTGGCGAAAACCGCCGAAGTCGATCCACCAGCTCGACTGCTGCGGATCCTCGTATAGCGGCAGCACGTACGGGGGCTCGTCGATGAACTGGTTGCGGCCCGCGAGGAAAGGACCGAAGTAGCCCTCTTCGTTGATATTGCCCTGCCGCTTCAACCATTCGACGAAGCGCTGGCCGGAATGCCTGGCCTCTACGTTGCCCTGAGCGATGACGTCCACGTGACCGCCGTGCACGCCATAGACGGCATCGGGCGCCGCGGTGGTGAAATCGCTCCAGGTGGTGGTGTCGCGGCGCCCGGCCGTGTAGATGGCCGAGTCCTTGTGAACCAGGCGCAGGTCGCGGCCGGCCCGCACGATCAGGTCGCCGGTACCGGTGCGCACCAGGTTGCCCACGCCATCGGCCGCATCGTCGCTGCTGTCCACCGTGCCCAGCGTGATGGCGCCCTGCCCCGCATCCAGCAACGCCATGGGCCGCAGCGCCAGTACGTCGGCCGACGCCAGGTCGGCGCCCGCGACCAGACGCAGGCTCCACGAATCGCCGGTCTGCAGAGAACCTTCCCGGCCCGCGATATCGAAGCCGTCGCTGAGGTGGCCGGTCAGGTTGAGGTTGCCCGCGGCGCGCAAGGTCAGGCTGCCGGCTCGCGCGGCGCCCAGGTCGGCGTACAGGTTCCAGTCCGAGCGCATCGACAGGTCGTCGTCGCTGCGGATCTCGATGCCCGGCATGATGGCCAGGCCGCCGCCTACCCGTGCCGCGATGGCCGACGCATGGTCCGCGAAGTCCAGCGCGTCGGAGACGGCCGGGTTCCTCACCGCTTCCACCGTGTCGCTCAGGTAGACCCGCATGCCCTCGAGCACGGCCAGCCGCGCGCCGTCCACCCGCACGCCCACCGGTCGCGCCGACAGGTCGTGATTGTCCGCCGTACGCGGCGCGCGCAGGCGCACTACGCCGCCCTCGCCGCCCGCCACGTCGATCAGGCCGGCGCCCGCGTCCAGCCAGCCGCCGGCCGCCTCCAGCGTCACCCGGCCGCTGCCCAGTTCCCCGGTGCTGCCGGCCAGCAGGCGGGCAGCCGCGTCCGTGGCCACGCCGTCGCCGCCCGTCACCCGGATCGAGCCGCCATACGGGGCACGGGCATCCACGGAACCGCGCACGAGCACGGCGCCGCGATCGGCCGTCAGCACGAAATCCTGCGCCCGGGTAAGGCCGTCGATCACGACGTCGCCTTCGCGCACGCGGAAGTGACGCGCTCGAGCGAAGCCGGCCTCGTTCAGCCGCGTGGCCAGGCCGCCGAAGTCCGGCAGCGCGTCGATGTCCAGCGAGAAGGCGCCGGCCAGCCCGCCCCGGCCCGCCAATGCGTGGATGGCACCGTCCAGCGCGACCGTGCCGCCGCCCTCGGCCACGATGGCCAGCCGTCCGGCATTGCCGCCGTCCGGATGGGCGGCCAGGTCGAGCAGGCTGCCGGGCTGCAGCCGCACGTCGCCGGCCAGGGCGGTCAGCTCCACACGCCCCGCGTCGGCATACTCCGTCTGGTCGTAGATGGCGCGGGCGGAGCCGCCCACGGCGATGTGCGCACCGTCGGCCACCACCAGGTCGCCGCGCGTGGCCGTCAAGGCCAGCACGCCGCCCTGCAGCCCGGCGCGTCCGGCGAACATCACCTCGCCGCCGGACAGCGCCAGACTGGCACCCAGGCTGTTGCGCCCGGCGCCGGCCGCTGCACCCGGCTCCGACAGCGCTTGCAGCGCCCCCCGCGTGCGCACGGTATGGTTGGCCGCGCCGGAGGCGGTAAGCATGGGCGTGCGCAGCGTCAGCGCGCTGTCGCCCGCATCGAATGTGCCCCCGCCCTCCACGACGATCTCGCTCTTGCCCGCCAGGACCACGGCGCCCAGCCCTGATGCGGATTTCTCGCCCGCGGCCAGCACCAGCCGGTCGGCCTCCAGGGTCAATGTGCCGCCGCCGGCCGTCGCCGCGCCGCCGGCCGTACCGGTAAGGTTCTGCAGCGTGATCGTGCCGCCAGCCACGCGCACGTCATGTGCGCCATGGCCCACCAGCTGTGCGCCGTCCAGGACGACCGATTGCAGGCCCGCACCGGACAGGTCCACCGACTCGTGGAAATCGAACGTGGAGTAGCTGCGCAGCGTCAGCTGCCGCGAGCGGGCCAGTTGGGCGAGCGCGTTCTGGTCCAGCACCATGCCGCCCTCCGGACCGCCGAAGCCGATGCGGCCCGACGCCACCGACAGGTCATCTCCGGCCAGTCGGGCCGATGCGGCCAGGTCGGTGGTGCGCGTGGCGTCGATCAACAGCGCGGCGCCGCCATCCAGACGGACATCGGCCCCGATGCTGACGCGGCCGCCCACGCCGGTGTCGACGCCGGTACGCACCACGCGCGCGGCCGAGCCGCTGGACAGGCGCACCAGCGCGCCCCAGTCGCGCGCGGGCTCGGTCAGCACGTCGTCCTGCGCATCGAAATCGTCGATCACGCCGTCCCAGTTGTCGTCCAGGACGCCGTCGGGATCCGTGTACACGGCCGCGCGCTGCGGCTGCACGATGACTGTATCGCTGCCCGCCGCGCTGCCCTGCGCGACCGAGATGCGGCTGCCCTCTGCGATGGCCAGTTCATCCGATGCGGCGAGGATGATCTCCGGCCCGCTCAACACCGAATCGGCGCCGTTGCGCACCAGGATGTCCGTTGCCGTCACGTCGACGCGCGTGCCCAGCGGATCGCCCTGCCGCATGCCGCCCACCAGCAGGCTGCCCGCGCCGAAGCCCGTCAGGCTGCGGGCATCGATGATCAGGTATCCGTCGGCTCGCAGGGCCGCCTCGTCCCGGCCAGGCCCCACAATGGCGATCTTCCTGCTGGCGATGTCCACCATGCCCCCGCGGCCGCCCGGTGCGGCGTGCGATTGCAGGCCGCCGTCCAGCACCAGCTGCCGGTCCGCCTTGAAGACCACCGCGCCGCCGTCGCGCGGCAGGCGCGGCGTAACCACGTCCTGGCCGGTCAGCCTGTACTGCGAGCGCTTGAAGGCGTCGGATGCGAAGAACACGTTGGCATGCGCTTCGTTGTACTCCGTGTAGCGGCGCACGACCGAGCCGGGCATGACGCGCCAGGCAGTGTCCAGCGCGTCCCGGGTGCCCGCCGCGGCATTGCCCAGCCGGCCCTGAGCGATCGCGCCGCCATCGGCCAGGCGCACCGGCGCCCGCCCCGCACTGGTCCAGGCCCTGCCGGTGGATTGCACGGCGTAGGCGCCGGGCAGCAGGGCATAGCGGGCCGGCAGCAGCGTGTACCAGCCGGCCTGCAGGCCGCTGCCGCCCGCCAGCCACACCTGGGCGCCCGCCGCCGCGCCGACCACGGGCGACACACCGCGATAGCCCGGCAGCACCGCGTACATGCCCGGCTGGGCCAGCACATCGTGCGATCCGCCCGGGCCGGGCACGAACTCCCACGCATGCAGGTCGCCCCCGCCCGAGATGTCGACCAGCGAACCGTGCGCCATCGATACCTCGGGAGACTCGAACAGAATGCGCTTCTCGGGCGGCGCGGCGAGCTGGTAGTCGCTGGGCGTCTCGCCCTGCTCCTGCCGCAGCGCCGGATCGAGCCAGTATTCGTTGTTGCTCAGCGTGCCGTAGGGCACCGTCCACGCGCTCGACACGGAAGTGATGCTGCCCGCTTCGAGGCCGAGACGCTCTCCCGCCGCCAGCACGATCTGCCCGGCCGGCGCGCGCAGCACGCCCGCATGTTCGATGACGGGCGCCTCCAGGCGCAGCGTGCCGCCGGCCGACAGCGGCGCCTGCGCCTCTCCCAGGCGCTCCAGGCGGATGGCCTGCCCCGCGCGGACATCGGCCCGGACGGCCGTGGCGGGATACACCTGTCCGGCCCGCATCGTCAGGCGGCCGTCGACGGTCAGCGTGACGATCTCGCCGTACCGGCTGCCCAGCCGCAGGTCCTGCGCCTGCAGCAGCGTGTCCTCAAAGCCCGCGATGTGCACGCCCTCGCCGCTCACGAACGGGACGCCCGCGACGTCGATCAGCGCGGCCTCGACGGACAGGCGGCCGGACAGCCCGTCGGTGGCGGGCGCGACCGGCGCGCCGCCCGACAACGACACATACGGCGCCCGCAGCAGCACCTCGCCCGCGCCGGTGGAGGTGAGCGTGCCGTTCAGCGAGATCGAGCGGCCCAACGTCAGATTGACCGGATCGATCTCGATGGGCATCTTGTCGCCGCCGTTCAGGCCCAGGTCGGCGAAGCCGCCATCGGCGAATGCCGAGGGCCGCAGCGCCAGCGTATAGTTCTGTCCCGGCCGCGCGGCCGCCTCGCGCAGGACGTCGGTGGACAGCAGATAGTCGCGGAACATGTCCAGCGCCGCCGGTGTCAGCCCGAAGTCGGCGGGATCGAGCGGCGGAACCAGGCCCTTCGGCCCCTCGACCCGCTCGGAGACGGCGAAGCGCCTGACGTCCTCGAGCCGGGCCAGGAACTCGCGCGTGATGATCATCGGATCATCCACGGGCACGCCGTAACCGTCGCGCACCAGCGGCGCCCAGTCGATTCCGACGGCCTCCCATGGATCGTCGAAGGCGCAGACGCCATTGCCCGCCAGGCCGTAGCAGTCGGGGTCCAGGCTCCTGAGCATCTCGAGAATCTGATCGAGCAGTGCAGGCTCGCCCGCGCCTGAAACGGCATAGTCGACCTGCAGCGTGCCGCCCGCCGCGCCCGGCCCGCCCGCATGCCCTACCAGGCGCCCCGCGACCGTGCCGGTGCCCGAGATCGAGATCGAGCCCGCATCGCTCGCCAGCCGCAGCGGTCGAGACAACGCCGATCCGCCGCCCAGCCCGCCGGCCGGCGCGTCGATCCAGCCCGCGGCGCCCGACACATCGATCAGGGCTCCGGCCGGCACGTCGACCGACATGCCGCTCAGGCTGACCTTGCCGCCGCCCAGCACCTGGCCGGTGCGGCGCCCATGCGCGCCCATGTAGATGGCGGCCGCGCCCCGCGACAGCAGCTGCGCGCCGGAATGAAGGCGCACTGTCTCGCCCGTCAGAGCGATGACGCCGGCGGGCGCCTCCAACGTGCCGTGCACGGCTATGCTTCCCCCGAGTCCATCGGACGCCAGGGTCAGGCTGCCGCGCGCATCGGTGGTCAGCGATGCACCGGCGCCGATCTCGATGTGATGCGCTCCGAAGGTCAATTGCGCGGGGGCCCGGTCCAGGGCTTGCTGCAGCGGTGCGGCAGCCGGCGCGCCCATGTCGGCCACGCGTGAACCGGTGGGCGCGTCGACGTAGGCGGCGGGCTCGAGCAGCATCGACGCCGGCCGCTGCCGCACCGTGACGCCTTCCGGCACCCGGATGCGGTGCGGGCCGGCCTGCACCTCGACCGAACGGAAGCCGCGCTCGCCGTAGAGCGTGGCGGGCAGCACCAGCGTGTCGGCATCTGCGCCCTCGTCGGTGCCCGCGCCGCCTATCTGCACATCGGCGTCCGCCAGCAGTTGCAGCGATCCGCCGGAGCCTGCGGCATGCGCGCGCAGGTCCAGCTGATCCAGACCGGTTCGCGCGTCCACTCCGCCCAGTACGATGCTGCCGGCGTCCCCAGCCTGCAGCCCGGCGCCCGCGCTGCCGCCGCGCACCAGGCCGCCGCCCGAGACGTCGATGACGCTGCCCGCGCGGGCCACCAGCGGGCCGCGAGGCAGCTCGCCGTTGATCATCACCGACCCGCCGTCGAGCGCCGGCGCGACGGCGCCGGACCCATCGAGACGCGCGTTGATCCACTCGCCGGCGACGTCCAATCGCGCGGTCCCCGCCAGCGTGACCACGCCGCCGCCGCTGTCCAGAACGATACGGCCGCCCGGCGCGCGCAGCGTGCCCGCCACGTGGATGTCCATCTCCGAGTTCTCGACGCGGGACAGCACCAGCGATGCGCCCGGCGCCAGCTCCACGCGCGCGCCCTCCTCGATGTGCGCATGGTCGGTGATGAAGAGGTTGATCTCGCCCAGGCCCGAGCCGCTGAGTACGGAATCGGACAGCCACGTCTGCTTGATGCTGGCGTCTTCGCCGGTGCCCGTCTCGTCGGGGCTCAGGTAGCGGAACCAGGCGCCGTTCTCGGGCGAGTCGACCGTGAAATCGGCGGGCAGCAGGGTCGGCGCCGCGCTGATGTACACGCGCCCCGGCGACCACGTGGTGTCCGACACCGCGCTGCCGCCCACCACCAGGCTGCCGCCTGCCGGCCCCGCCGAATCGGCGCGTTGGTCGCCCGCGATGGTCCCGCCCCACAGGTCGCCCTCCAGCGCCATGTTGCGCCCGGCCTTGATCTCCAGCGAACCCGCGTCGCGCCCCTCGGCATAGCCCGGTTCGTAGCGCGGGCCGATCAGCGGATTCTTCCAGGTCGTGGACACGTTCCAGCGGGCGTGCTCGCGCACATACTCGCCCGCGACGCCCACGTAGACCATGTCGGGCGACGCGCTGCCGATGCGGTAATAGCGCCCGTCCGCGCCCTGCAGCACGGTCGACGTGTTCAAGCCGCCGGCATAGCGCACCGAGCCGCCCGAGACGTCGATGAAAGAGCCGGCCCGCGTGATGACGTCGCCGTTCTGGGTGACCAGCGAGATGCTGCCGCCTTGCGTGGACAGCTCCTGCAGGTCGGTGGCGCCCACGCCCACCCAGCCGCTCATGTCGCCCAGGCGCGTGCCGACCCACGCGCCCGGCACCGGTTTGCCGTCCGCATCCGTGACCCATTGCACGCCGGCCATGGGACCGTCGGTGAACGTGCCGCCGGCGCGGCGGTCGATCACCACCTTCTGCCCGCGCAGCCACGATTCGCGCAGCAGCGGCGAATCGCGCAGTTCGTTGATGCGGAACTCCGCCTCGATGAAATTGCGCTCCATGGGCACGCTGACGTCCCGCAGTCCGCCCACGCCCAGGAACGCGCCGGCGTCGATGTAGATGCGATTGCCGTCGGGCGCATGGCTGCTGACGGCGTCGCGGTACGCGCTCTCCTGGATGTAGAAGGCATTGGCGGCGGACTGCACGTCGATGTTGCCGGCCGGCACCCATACGTTGGCCTGGCTGCGCACGTCGACCACCTTGCCGTACAGCGTCACCCGGCCGGGCTCGTAGCGAGTGGCCAGGGCGGCCAGCTCGATCTCGCCGGTATCCCCGGCATCGGGCAGGATGCGCGTGACGCTGCCCGAGGCCAGGGTGAGCGTTCCGGAATCCCAACTGCTCATCTTGTCCAGATCGGCGCTGCGCGCATGCGTGCCCTGCCCCCAGGCGCGCAGCACGATGGAGCCGTTGCGGTTGTTCAGCGCCGTGGTGGCCTGCAGCACGCCGCCCTGCGTCACGTTGAGCGACTGCATGGTGATGTTGCCGCGGTCGGACGACACCATGCCGGTGTTGACGGCCTCGTAGCCGACCTCGGCGGCCCGCGCGCGCATGCCGGGCAGCACGTCGGTGTCCATGATGAGCTTGGCATTCGGGTCGCCGCCGCGGAAGAAGGCGTCGGTGAGCTGGAAGTAGCTGTACAGGCGCGGCGCCGGCGCCGCCACCGCCACGTCCAGGCCGCGCCCCCCATCGGGATCCTCGGGGCGCGGCGCCTTCAGGAAGACGTTCTCGCCCGCCGCCAGAATCACCTGGCCGTCGGGCGCGGAGATCTCGCCCGCGTTGCGCACCTTGGGGCCGAACAGCATCACCTTGCCGGCCGAATGGGCTGTCAGCAAGGCGCCCGCCTCGACCGACACGCTGCCCGGCGCGGGACCGGGAACGAACTTTTCGCCGACATAGAAGTGCTGTTCCTCGGCGGACTCGCCGAACTGGGGCCGAGCGATGCCGGTGCCGCCGGGCAGTTCGATCATGTTCGGCGCGGCGATGCCTCGCATGAACTGGTCGTCGGTCAGCTTCAGGCTGGAAGCGATCAGCGTGCGCACGTTGACCTGACTGCCGCCATGGAAGACCACGCCGTTGCGGTTGACCAGGTAGACGGCGCCCTCGGCCTGGATCTGCCCCGCGATGCGGCTGGGCTTGCCGCTGGGATCGTCGATCCGGTTCAGCACCGACCAGGTGTTGCCCGTCTTGGCGTCGTTGCCCCCGCTCTGGTCGAAGCGCACGGTGGTGTCGCGGCTGACGTTGAAGGTTTTCCAGTTCAGGATGGCCTTCCTGTCGGTCTGCCGGATGGTGACCTCGGTTCGCCCGCCGCTCTGGCGCTGGGTCGGCGCCTGGGCGTTCAGCCAGATCGCGGCCGCATCGGCTTCCAGTCCGCCCTGCGCCAGGCCGTCAGGGATGTCGGACGGCGCGGCGTTTGCCGCGTCGCGTGCCGCGCGCTGCGCCGCCTGGTGCGCGGCGATGGCGGCTGCCGAACGGTTGACGTGGTCCAGGGACCGCTGCAGGTTGCGCTGGGTCTGCGCCTGCTGGCGCTGCGCCTGCAGCGAGCCCTGGCGCGCGGCATGCATGGCGGCTGCGGAGCGGCCAGCCTGGTCCTTGGCCTGGCCCTGCGCCGCGAACCACGCGCCGCCGCCGGGCGCCGCGACGGCCTGCGGCGCGGCCGCGCCGGCGGCCAGCAGCAACGCCGCCATCGCCGCGGCCACGGGCGTCAGGCGCAGCGCGGCGCTCTCGCCGTATCGGGCTGGCGAGGCGGAAGTGGTCGGGCGGAGCTGCGGTACGGACGAGCGCATCATGACTGGAGATCCCTGGCGAGACGGTTGCGGCGTTAGGTAGAAAGACGCCAAGCGGGCGGCTTCCCCCTATAGACGACCGCCGGCGCGACGGCGGGAACCAGTTTTTTCGTGATGTTTTTCTTACAGCGCGTTGGCGCCTCGCACGCCGCGAGCCAATGCCTGGCCCTCAGCTCAGCAGCACCACCTGTCCCACCCGCTGCACCTGGGCGCCGTACAGCTGCTGCAACTGCTCGATGGCCTGGTCCAGCGCATCGATGCGAAAGCGCCCGCTGAGGCGCCGGCGTCCGAGTTCGTCGTCCAGCAGCACCACGCGCCCAGGACGATAGCGGTTGATCTCTTGCACGGCGGCCGACAGCGGCGTGTCCTCGAAGACGACCATGCCCTGGCGCCACGCCGAGCCGGCCGCGGCGGTCCGGCGCGTGGGCGTGCCGATCGACCGCATGTCGTACGCGATCTCGTCATGCTCGCGCAGCGCCACCGTACGCAGCGGATGCCACAGCTGGGCGCCGCCGGCGGTGCAGCGCACGCGCATGTCGCCCGCGGCCAGCCGGCGTACCTCGACGCCGCCATCGGCCAGGCGGATGCGGCCGGGTCCCGCCACCACTTCCAGCGGCCGCAGGCCGGGATTGCGCACCGCGGCCTCGCCCGCGATCAGCTCGATGCGGGGCATGCCGTCTAGGCTGGCGACGGCCACGCTGGTCTGCGTGTTCAACGCAAGGCTGACCTCGCCCTCGAGCGCGATGTCGCGCTGCTCGCCGGTGGCCGTGCGGTAGTCCGCGCCCAGTTCGGACCACGAGGGCCATAGCCCGAATGGCGGACGCACCACGGCGACCGCCGCCGAGGCCGCCACGGCCGATGCCGCGGCGCCCAGAAACCAGCGGCGTCCGGACGAGCGCGGTGGCCATGCGGCCGCGGCGGACGCATGGCCATGGCGTGCCCGGAAGGCGTGCGCCACCTGGCCCACGTCGTCCCATTCGCGGCAGGCGCGAGTCCACGCCCGTGCATGGGCGGCGCTGCAGGCGTGCCATTGGCGGAAAGCCTGCGCGTCGTCCGAATCGGGACGGCCCGTGGCCAGCAGGCGCACCCAGGCGCGCGCCTCGGCGTCCAGCGCGGCCGAGACCGCGTCGGACGCGGATTCCAAGGAATGATCGTGCCGCGTCATCGCCGCATCTGCCTGGCGCAGTACTCATGGGCGGTACGAAGCTCGCGCGCGACCATGCGCACCGATATGCCATAGCGCCTGGCCAGCTCTTCGCGCGTCGCGCCCTCGACCCGCATCGAGAACAGGATATCGCGTTGGCGCGGCGGCAAGGACTCCATGGCATCCACCACGCGCGCCAGTTCCAGCCTGGCCTGCGCGGCGGCGGCGGGACCGGCGCCGGGGTCGGCCAGGTCGAAAAGCGCCTGCACCTCGCCTTCGTTCAGTTCGTGCGCCTGGCCGCGCATGCGGTCGATGGCGGCGTGCATGGCGGTGTTCACCAGGTAGGCTTGCGGATACCGCACCTCCTCGAGGCTGTCCTTGGCGGCCAGGCGCAACCACGCGTCGTGCAACGCGTCGCCCGCCAACTCGGCGCTGCCGAGCCGGCGCGTGAGCTGCGCCTTGATCGTGTCGTAACGCTCGACGAGCAGGCGACGCAGTTCGGCCAGTCCGCCCGTGCTCATGGCGCGTCGCTCGGTTCAGTACGCATCGCAACTCCCGGACCCGCCGCGCGGCGCCGGCAGCACCACCAGCGTCAGCGGCTGGGCCACGCCGGCGGGCGGCGGCGCATCGAGGGAAAGGCCGCTCAGGCGCTGTCTTATCTGCTGTTCCAGCTCGGGACGGTCCTGCGCGTGGACTTCCAGTTGCGCGACGGCATGTGCGTCATCGATGCGAAAGCGCAGCGCGGTGCGATAGCCGCCGGGCCGCGTGGCCGGATCCCGGCACAGCGCCTGGAGCACCTGTCGCTGCACGTGCGCGTAATAGCGGCGCCGCAGCGTTTCGGGACCGGGTGCGGGCAGCGCGCCCGGCGTTGGCGCCGCCCTGTCATCGGGCACCAGCACCAGCGCATCGTGAGAGGTGTAGCGGGCCGTCATGCCCGTGCCCTCGATCAGCCGGGCCAAGGCCCGCGGCGCCGTATGGCGGCCATGCAGGGCTGGCGACATCTTGCCGCGCACCAGCTCGCCGTCATACAGCAGCGACAGCCCCGTAGCCCGGCTGTAACGCTGCAGGGCTTCGTGCAGCGCGAGGCTGGGGATGTTGAATTCGATGGGAGCCGGCTGCGGGATGGCTGGCTGCGCCTTGGACACCGCGGGCATCGCCACCGCCGCGCCAGCCACGGTCAACCGCGCCAGGACGCGCGTTGCGCGGTAGCGGGCCATACGCGTAGCGAGGAAGCTGACAGTGGATACATGCCGGCAGGGCCGCCCGCGGCAGAGCGGGCGTGAATTTGGCGAACGCGCAAGGTAGCCAAACGTAGTGACAGCGACATGACAGCGAGACGGCGGTGCCTCGCTCGTCCAGCGGCCGCCCTCGCGCACGCCTTACTGCCTGCCGTATCCGCCTCCTCCCGGGGTCTCGACCACGAACACGTCGCCCGCGCGCAGTTGCGCGCTGTCCTGCGGGCCCAATTCCTGCACGGTGCCGTCGGCGCGTTCGACATAATTGCGCCCCATCTGCGCCGACCCGCCGCCCGCCAGGCCGAACGGCGCATGGCGACGGTTGTTCGACAGGATGGCCGCCGTCATGTCCTCCAGGAAACGCACCTTGCGCACGCCGCCGTCGCCGCCGCGCCAGCGCCCCGCGCCGCCGGAGCCATGCCGGATCTCGTACGACTCGAGCCGCACCGGGAAGCGCAACTCCAGGACCTCGGGATCGGTGAGCCGCGAGTTGGTCATGTGCGCCTGCACCACCGAGGTACCGGCGAAGCCCTCGTCGTCGGGTCCGGTGGCGTCGATGCGCACGGGTCCCGCGCCGGTGCCGCCCGAGATGGTCTCGTAGTACTGGTAGCGCGCGTTGCCGAACGTGAAGTTGTTCATGGTGCCCTGGCTGGCCGCCAGCACGCCCAGCGCGCCGTACAGCGCATTGACCACGCACATCGAGGTCTCGACATTGCCCGCCACCACCGAGGCCGGCGGACGCGGCTTGAGCATCGATCCCTCGGGCACGATGATCTCGATCGGCTTCAGGCAGCCCGCATTCATGGGGATCTCGTCGTCGACCAGCGTGCGGAACACGTACAGCACCGCGGCCACCGAGATGGCGCCGGGCGCGTTGAAATTATTGTCCAGCTGCGCCGAGGTGCCGGTGAAATCCACCACCGCGCTGCGCGCTTCGTGATCCACGCTGACGGCCACCTTGATCACCGCGCCGTTGTCCAGCGGGTATTCGTAGCTGCCGTTCTTCAGCACCGAGATCACGCGCCGCACCGCCTCTTCGGCATTGGCCTGCACGTGGTTCATGTACGCGCGCACCACGTCCAGGCCGAACTGGTCGCACATGCGCAGCAGTTCCTGCACGCCCTTCTCGTTGGCGGCGATCTGCGCGTGGATGTCGGCGATGTTCTGGTCGGGATTGCGCGCGGGCCAGCGGCCCGAGCCCAACACCTCGCGCACGGCCGCGTCGCGGAACTCGCCGCCGCGCACGATCTGGAAGTTGGTGAACAGCACGCCTTCCTCGTCCACCGTGCGCGAGTCGGGCGGCATCGAGCCCGGGGTGGTGCCGCCGATGTCGGAATGGTGGCCGCGCGAGCCCACGTAGAACAGGATCTCGCGGCCCTCGCGGTCGAACACCGGCGTGATCACCGTGAGGTCCGGCAGGTGCGTGCCGCCGTTGTACGGGTCGTTGACCACGTAGGCATCGCCCGGCTGCATCTTTCCGGCGTTGGCGCGCATCACGGTCTTGATGGATTCGCCCATCGACCCCAGGTGCACCGGCATGTGGGGCGCGTTGGCGATGAGGTTGCCCTGCGCATCGAAGATGGCGCACGAGAAGTCCAGCCGTTCCTTGATGGTGACCGAGTAAGCCGTGTTCTGCAGCCGATAGCCCATCTGCTCGGCGATGGACATGAAGAGGTTATTGAAGACCTCGAGCATGATGGGATCGGCGTCGGTGCCGATGGCGCGCCGCTCGGGACGGGCCTCCACGCGGCGCAGCACCAGGTGGTCCAGCGCCGTCACTTCGGCCTGCCAGCCGGGCTCGACGATGGTGGTCTGGTTGGGCTCGGAGATGATGGCCGGACCGGCCATCACGTCGCCGGGCAGCGTGTCTTCGCGCACGTACAGGGGCGTGTCGCGCCATGCGCCGCCGCTGTACATGCTGACGACGCGGCGCGCGGCCAGCGGCGCGGCGCGCTCGCGCGGCACGACGGCCTCGGCGCCGGTCTCTCCACCGCCCGTGGCCTCGACCGACACCGTATCCACCACCAGCTCGCGGCCCGGCATCAGGAAGGAATAGCGCTGGCGATAGGCGGCCTCGAACGCGGCCCGCGCCTCGTCGAGCGTGCCGAATGCGACTTCCAGCGCGGTGTCGGTGCCGCGATACTTCAGGTGCAGGCGGCGCTGCACGCGGATCGCCTCGGCCGGCACGTGCTGGCGCCGCAGCTCGGCCTCGGCCTCGCCGGCCAGCCCGTCCAGCAGCGCGGACAGTTCCTCCATCAGCGCGGGCTCCAGCACCTTCTCGACGGTCTTCTGGCGCATCTCGCTCTGGTCGGCCAGGCCCATGCCATAGGCCGACAGCACGCCCGCCAGGGGATGGGCATACACCGTGCTCATGCCCAGCGCGTCGGCCACCAGGCAGGCATGCTGCCCGCCGGCGCCGCCGAACACGGTCAGCGCATAGCCGGTGACGTCGTGGCCGCGCTGCACCGAGATGCGCTTGATGGCCTCGGCCATGTTGCCCACCGCGATTTCGAGAAAGCCCTCGGCCAGCTGTTCCGGCGTCATCTCGCGGCCGGTGGCCTCGCGCACCTCTTGCGCCATGGCGGCGAAGCGCTGGGCCGCGGCATCGCGGTCCAGCGGCTGGTCGGCCTGCGGGCCGAACACGCGGGGGAAGAAATCGGGCTGGATCTTGCCGAGCAGGACGTTGCAGTCGGTCACGGCCAGCGGTCCGCCGCGCCGATAGCAGGCGGGCCCCGGATTGGCCCCGGCCGAGTCCGGGCCCACGCGCAGCCGCGCGCCGTCGAAGTGCAGGACCGAACCGCCGCCGGCGGCCACGGTATGGATGCTCATCATGGGAGCGCGCATGCGCACGCCCGCCACGCGGGTTTCGAACTCGCGCTCGAACTCGCCGGCGTAGTGCGACACGTCGGTCGACGTGCCCCCCATGTCGAAGCCGATGATGCGCTGAAAGCCCGCCTGTTCGCTGGTGCGCACCATGCCGACGATGCCGCCCGCGGGGCCCGAAAGAATGGCGTCCTTGCCGCGGAAGCGGTAGGCGTCGGTCAGGCCGCCGCTGGACTGCATGAACATCAGTCGGATGCCGGGCAGTTCGGATGCGACCTGGTCCACGTAGCGCTTCAGGATGGGCGACAGATAGGCGTCCACCACCGTCGTGTCGCCGCGCGACACGTACTTGATCAGCGGGCTGACCTCATGCGAGACCGACACCTGCGTGTAGCCGATGGCGCGGGCCAGTTCGGCGGCGCGCTGCTCGTGCGCGGGCTGCAGCCACGCGTGCATGAAAACGATGGCCACGGCGCGCAGGCCCTGGTCGTAGGCGGCCTGAAGGTCGGCGCGCAGCGCCGCCTCGTCCAGAGGCCGCACCACCGCACCCGACGCGTCCAGCCGCTCGTCGGCCTCGACCACCGATTCGTACAGCATTTCGGGCAGCACCACGTTGCGGTCGAACAGGCGGGGCCGGTTCTGATAGGCGATGCGCAGCGCGTCGCGAAAGCCGCGCGTAGCCACCAGCAGCGTGCGTTCGCCCTTGCGCTCGAGCAGCGCATTGGTGGCCACCGTGGTGCCCATCTTCACGCACTCGACCTGCTCGGCGGGCACCGGCTCGCCGGCCGGCAGGCCCAGCAGCTTGCGGATGCCCGCCACCGCCGCGTCGCGGTACTGCTCGGGATTCTCCGACAGCATCTTCGCGGTGACGGTGCCGCCATCGGGACGGCGGCCCACGATGTCGGTAAACGTGCCCCCACGGTCGACCCAGAATTGCCACTTCATGATGAATACCTCGAAAACAGGGTTGTGCATGCGCGGCGCGGCGGCGTTTCGGGCCAGGTGCGGCGCGCAGGGAAAGAATGGATCAAAGCGAAGTGGCGGCGCGGGCAGCCTGGTCGTACAGCCCGGACAACGAGCGCAGCGTGTGCGCAAGCTGGCGCGAGAACTCCAGGCCGCCGGCGGCGCCGGCCTCCAGGCCGTCGATCAGGCACTGCTCGCGCACTTCGGTGTAGCGCTTGATGTAGCGCGCGCCCTGCGGCGTGACGCTGTAGAACACTTCCTTGCCGTTGCGCTCGCCGCTTACCACCCCCTGGCGCTCCAGTTTCTTGAGTGCGTAGTTCACGATGTGCGTGTCCTCGACATTGAGCGTGAAGCAGATGTCGGCCAGCTTCTTGGGCCGCTGCCGGTGGTACACGTGATGCAGGACCATGATGTCGGTGGCGGTGAGATCCGGCAAGCCGGCGGCGGCCATGCACCGCACCGTCCAGCGGTCGAAGGCATGGCTGGCGATCATCAGCCCGAACTCGACCTCGGACAGGTCCGGCGCGCGAGGGCTGACGAGATGGGCGGACGACGCGATGGGGTTTGATTTGGCCATGATGGCTTGGCAAGTTTTTGTGGACGAAATACTAATAATTTATCTATATTTCATCAACAAAAAAACGCATCGAATACCGCCGGACGGCACAGGGGTTTCCCGTAGTGCGCCGGCCAGGGGAAATCATGAACATCCGCTTTCTCGAGACATTCCTGTGGGCGGCACGCCTGCGCAGCTTCAAGGCCGCGGCCGGCAAGCTGAACCTGACTCAGGCCGCCATCTCGGGCCGCATCGCCGCCCTGGAAAGCGACCTGGGCGAACAGTTGTTCGAGCGCGGCCGCGACATACGGCTGACCGCGGCGGGCCGCACCCTGCTCGACTATGCCCAGCACATGCTCGAGACCGACCAGTCGATGCGCCAGGCGTTGAAGGGACCGCCGGTGCTGCGCGGCGTGGTGCGGCTGGGCGTGGTCGAATCCATCGTCCACACCTGGTTCACGCCCTTCATACGGCGGCTGTACGACACCCATCCCGAACTGGACATCGAGATGACGGCGGCTTCCACGCGCCGCCTGCAGGACATGTTGAAGCAGGGCAATGTGGATGCCGCGCTGCAGACCGATCCCGTCGTGGCCGAGGACGTGCGCAATCGCGACCTGGGCACGCTGCGCATGGCCTGGATATGCAGCCCCAAGGCGGGCGTGCCGCAGCGGGCCACCGCCGCCGAACTGGCGCGCCATCCGCTGATCACCTTTCCGCGCCATTCGCAGCCGCATCTCCAATTGCTGGACGTGCTTGCGCAGGCCGGCGTGCGCCAGGGCCGCATCCATTTCGTGTCTTCCATCTCGGCCTCCATACAGTTCATCGAGGCCGGACTGGGCGTGGCCGCCCTGCCCGTGGCCGCGGTGCGCGACGGCATCGACAGCGGCCGCTTCCAATGGGTGGATTCGCCCGACGTGCTGCCCGACATGAGGCTGGTGGCCAGTTGGCGGCCCGATCCGGTATCGGGGCTGGCCGAAGCGGTGGTCCGCCTCGCGCTGGACGAGGCGCGCGTCTACGCCGAGCAGTGCCCCGACGCGGCGCCACCGCTGGACAGCGGCGTGATGGCGCTGTAGCACGCCGACGAACCCGCGGCGCGCCTTCGGGGTTTTCCCCCGGTCCAGCCCGTCCAGCCCGCCCCGAGGCCACGCAGCGGCGCGGGCTGAGCGCGAGATAAGTTTTTCTTAATCCGCCGAACCACAATAAACCGTTTGAGCACGGGCGGCGGCCCGCCCAGAATCTGCTGCCATCAGGACTTCAGGCAGCAGGTGCCCACATGACCCCTCCCATCCGAACCGATCGCGCAGCCATGGGCGAGCTGTTCATCTGGACCGACATCGACCCGGCGCACGAAACCGATTTCAACCGCTGGTACGACCGCGAGCACATGGCCGAACGCGCGGCCATCCCGGGCTTCGTGTGGTCGCGCCGCTATCGCGCCGCCGCGGGCGTACGTCCGTACCTGGCGCTGTATCGCACCGAGTCGCTCGACGTCTTCCACAGCGAGCCCTACCGGCAGGCCTTCGGCCAGCAGACCGAATGGTCGCACGCCAACTTCGCCCGCATGCGCGACACGCGCCGCCGCGTGATGACGGTGTCGCCGCTGGGCGGCGCCGGCACCGGCAGCGCCCTGGGCCTGTTGTGCCTGGGCGACATCGCGAAGGCGCGACGCGCGGCGGACCTGGCCGAGGCCGCGCTGCGCATCGACGGCGTGCTGGCGCTGCGCGTGCTCACGCCAGACCCCGCGTTGTCCACGCCCCTGCCCTCGGAAGACCTCGCCACGCGCGTGCTCGAGCCGGTGCTGCTGGTCGAGGCCACATCGGGCGCAGCGGCGTCCGACGCGATACATCAGCAGGCCCACGGCCTGGGCCTGCCCGCCGCGCAGGCGCGCACCTTCGACCTGTTGTGGGACCTGCGCGCCGACGACCTGCATGCGGCAAAGACAGTTGCCGAACAGCCCTAGTGATTACCCGTAAACCCACTGCCCATGCGGCTCTCCGGCCCGCACGCGCCGTAGAATTGCTGGGCTTCAGTGACGCCGCGCGCCTACGACAGCGCTTCTGCTTTCTTCCTTCATCATCAAGGACATCCCCCATGTACAAGCGAGTCACCCTACTGGCCGGCGCAGCCGCGCTGGCCTTCGGCACGGCTGCCAGCGCGCAGACCAAATGGGATCTGCCCACCGCCTATCCCGCCAGCAACTTCCACGTCGAGAACCTGACCAATTTCGTCAAGGACGTCGACTCCCTGTCCGGCGGCAAGCTCAAGATCACGCTGCACAACAACGCCTCGCTGTACAAGGCGCCCGAGATCAAGCGTGCCGTGCAGGGCAACCAGGCGCAGGCGGGCGAGATCCTGCTCAGCAACTTCGCCAACGAAGACCCGGTCTACGAACTGGACGGCCTGCCCTTCCTGGCTTCGGGCTACCAGGCCTCGTACAAGCTGTACCAGGCACAGAAGCCCTACCTGGAAAAGAAGCTGGCCTCGCAGGGCATGATCCTGCTGTACGCCGTGGCATGGCCGCCCCAGGGCATCTTCGCCAACAAAGAGCTGCGCCAGATCAAGGACATGGCCGGCCTGAAGTGGCGCGCCTACAGCCCGGTCACGGCCAAGATCGCCGAACTGGTCGGCGCGCAACCCGTCACCGTGCAGCAGGCCGAGCTGTCGCAAGCCATGGCCACCGGCGTGATCGACTCGTACATGTCGTCCGGCTCCACCGGCTACGACACGAAGACCTTCGAGTACATCAAGAAGTTCTACGACACGCAGGCCTGGCTGCCCAAGAACGCCATCATCGTGAACAAGCGCGCGTTCGACGCCCTCGAACCGGCCGCGCAAGAGGCCCTGAAGAAGGCCGCGGCGCAAGCCGAAGAGCGCGGCTGGAAGCTGTCCGAGGAAAAGAACAAGTGGTACCTCGAGCAGCTGCAGAAGAACGGCATGGAGATCGTGAAGCCCACCCCCGAGCTGCGCGAGGGCCTGGGCGCGATCGGCAAGCGCATGCTGGACGACTGGCTGAAGAAGGCCGGCGCGGACGGCCAGGCCATGATCGACGCGTACCGGAAGCAGTAAACCGCCATGCGCCGTTTTCTGGATTGCCTGTACGGCGCGGCCGGCCTGCTGGCCGGTCTGTGCACCGTGGGCGTGCTGTTCGCGATCCTGGGCGGCATCGCCGCCCGGCAACTCGGCCTGAACCTGCCCGGCACGGATGCTTATGCCGGCTATTTCATGGCCGCGGCGGGTTTCCTGGCCCTGGCCAGCACGTTCAAGCACGGCGAGCACATCCGCGTCACCCTGCTGCTGAATTCGCTGCCCCCTGCCGGCAGCCGGCGGCTGGACGTCTTCGCGCTGGCCGTGGCCGCCGTGCTTGGCGCGGCGTTCGCCTACTACAGCATCAAGCTCGCCCACGATTCGTGGCTCTACAACGACGTCTCCACCGGCAACGACGCCACGCCGCTATGGATCCCGCAGATCACCATGGCGGTGGGCACGGTCCTGTTCCTGGTGGCCATCGTCGACGAACTGGTGCGCCGCCTGCGCGGCAAGCCCGCGCCCTCATCGCAGCAAACCCATGAATGAAATCCTGGTAATTATCATGCTGGTCGTCTCGATCTTCGCCCTGCTCGGCTGCGGGGTGTGGGTCGGCCTCACGCTGGCGGGCACCGCATGGATCGGCATGGAGATCTTCTCCAGCCGCCCGGCGGGCGACGCCATGGCCGTCACCATCTGGGGCGCGTCCTCCAGCTGGACGCTGACGGCCCTGCCGCTGTTTCTGTGGATGGGCGAGATCCTGTTCCGCACGCGCCTGTCCGAAGACCTGTTCAAGGGGCTGGCTCCGTGGCTGAACCGCCTGCCCGGCCGGCTGCTGCACACCAACGTGATCGGCTGCGCCATCTTCGCGGCGGTGTCCGGCTCATCGGCAGCCACCTGCGCCACGGTCGGCAAGATGACCATTCCCGAGCTCAAACGCCGCGGGTATCCCGAGTCCAAGATCCTGGGCACGCTGTCGGGCGCCGGCACGCTGGGCCTGCTGATCCCGCCATCGATCATCATGATCGTCTACGGCGTGGCGGCCGACGTGTCCATCTCGCGGCTGTTCATCGCGGGCATCGTGCCCGGCATCGTGCTGGCGCTGCTGTTCATGGGCTACATCGCGTGGTGGGCCATCCGCAATCCCGACGAAGTGCCGAAGGCCGACGCCCATCTGTCGCTGCCGCAGAAACTCCATCAGTCGCGCCACCTCATTCCGGTGATGCTGCTGATCGCCGCGGTGCTGGGCTCGATCTACACCGGGTTCGCCACGGCGACCGAAGCGGCCGCCGTGGGCGTCGTGGGGGCACTGCTTCTGTCGGGGCTGCAACGCTCGCTGACACGTGCCAGCTTCATGCAATCGCTGCTGGGCGCCACGCGCCTGTACTGCATGATCGCCCTGATCCTGGCGGGTGCGCAGTTCCTCACGCTGGCCATGGGCTATATCGGTCTGCCGCGCGCGCTGGCCGAATGGATCGGCGGGCTGGGGCTGTCGCAGTTCTGGCTGATCATGGCGCTGATGGTGTTCTTCGTCGTGCTGGGCTGCTTCCTGGACGGCATCTCGATCGTGGTGCTGACCATGGGCGTGCTGCTGCCCACGGTGCAGGCGGCCGGCATCGACCTGATCTGGTTCGGCATCTTCGTGGTCTTCGTGGTCGAGATGGCGCAGATCACCCCGCCGGTGGGCTTCAACCTGTTCGTGCTGTCCGGCATGAGCGGCCGCGAACTGCCCTACGTCGCCCGCGTGTCGATGCCGATGTTCTTCCTGATGATCGCGGCCGTGCTGCTGCTGTACTGGGTGCCCGGCATCGCCACCTGGCTGCCGATGCAGATGCGCTAGCGAGGCGCAACGCGGCCGGCGGCGCGGCAGTCGCGCCGCCGGCCGCGGCATGATCACAGCACGGCCATGCGGCTGTTCAGCAGATCGGTCACCAGCATGTGCCCCGGCGCATGCGTGATGCAGAACTCGGGCCGCACCGCGGCCACCACCGATTGCGGCGTCACGCCGCAGGCCCAGAACACCGGGATCTCGCCCTCGCGTATCTCGACGGCATCGCCATAGTCGGGCGTGTCAATGTCCGCGATGCCGATCTGCGCGGGGTCGCCCAGGTGCACCGGCGCGCCATGCACGGCCGGAAAGCGCGACGTGACCTGCACGGCGCGGATCGCGTCGGCCGCCTTCAACGGCCGCATGGACACCACCAGCGAACCGCCGAACACCCCCGCGCGATGAGTCTGGATATTGGTGCGATACATCGGCACGTTGCGACCCTGCTCGATGTGCCGCACCGGCAGGCCGTCCTGCAGCATGGCCTCTTCGAAGGAAAACGAGCAGCCGATCAGGAACGACACCAGGTCGTCGCGCCACACGTCGCGCACATCGGTGGGCTCGGCCACCAGCTCGCCGTCGCGCCACACGCGATAGCGCGGCAGGTCGGTGCGGATGTCGATGTCGCGGCCCAGCTCGGGCAGCGCCGGATCGCCGGGCTCGGACATCGCCAGCAAGGGGCACGGCTTGGGATTGCGCTGGCAGAAGTGTAGGAAATCCGCGGCCAGCGCGCGAGGAAGAATGGCCAGGTTGGCCTGTACGTGGCCGGGAGCCAGGTTGGCCGTGGGACCCGACAGCTTGCCGCTGCGGGCGTCCAGCCGCGCCTGATAGGCGGCGTCGACGTGCTGCGTCATGGGTTACCTCTTCGTGTTCGTGTGTATGCACACCCTGGCGCCGCGGGCGCGGCGCGGTGGGTGCCATGGGTGCGGTAGCGGGCGACGCCGCGCGCGGCGCGACGTCTTTCGCGTCAACGCGCGGCCAGCAGGTCTTCCACGGCCATGCCGATGGACAGGATGCGACGGTCGGCGCCATTGGCCCCCGCGATCATCAGCCCCACCGGCGCGGCGCCCGGCGCATGGCACGGCACCGACAGCGCGCAGCCGTCCAGGAAGTTGATCAGCGTGGGGTTGCGCAGGATCAGCAGGTTGGCGGCCGTGTAGGCCGCGTCGGACTCGACCAGTTCGGACAGCACCGGCGCCACGACGGGCACGGTCGGCATCAGCACGGCGTCGTAGCCCGCGATGCGCCGCTCGACGGCGGCCACCCAGGCGCGGCGCGCGGCCATCAGGTCGATCCAGTCTGCCGCGGTGATCTCTTGCCCACGGCGGATGCGCGACACCACGCGCGGGTCGTAGCCGTCGGCCGCGCGAGCGATCAGGTCGCGGTGCCAGGCCCAGGCCTCGGCCGCGGTGTAGCCGCCCTTGGCGTTGATGGCGGCCAGCTGTGCGAACTCGGGCGTCTCGATCTCGTCTACCTGTGCCCCGGCCGCGGACAGGCGTGCCAGGGCCGCCGAGAACGCGGCGCCGACCTGCTGGTCCATGCCGTCCAGCGCCAGCGTGGTGGGCACCGCCAGGCGCAGGCCGCGCAGCGCCGCGGGCCCGGGCAGCGGGCCAGTTTCACCGGCCAGCACGGCGTCCAGCGCGGCGCAGCAGCGCACCGTGGGCGCCAGCGGCCCGATGGAATCCAGATTGACGGACAGCGGCAGCACGCCTTCCATGGACACGCGCTGCGCGCTGGGCTTGAAGCCGGCCAGGCCGCACAGCGCGGCCGGGATGCGCACCGAGCCGCCGGTGTCCGAACCGATGGCGCCGGCGGCCATGCCGTCCGTGACCGACACGGCGGCGCCCGACGACGATCCGCCGGGAATGCGGCCCGTGGCGCGGTCCCACGGGTTCAGCGGCGTGCCGTAATGCGGATTGATGCCCAGGCCGGAGTAGGCGAACTCGGTCATGTTGGTGCGGCCCACCAGCACCGCACCGGCGGCCAGCAGGCGCTGCACCACCACCGCATGGGCGGCGGCGGGTGCGGCATCGCGCAGCACCATCGAACCGGCCGGCGTGGCCTCGCCGGCCACGTCGAACAGATCCTTGATGGACACGGGCAGGCCGTCGATGGCGGAGCGCACCAGGCCCGCGCCTCGCATCAAATCTGAAGCGCTCGCGGCGGCGCGCGCCCGCTCGGCGTACAGCTTGGTGAATACGCGGGCGCCCTCGCCGGCCGGATCGGCGGCGCGCGCCAGCGCGGCTTCGGTCAGTTCGAGCGAGGTGGCGCGGCCTTCGTTCAAGGCCGCGCGCTGTTCATGCAGTGAGGGGATCGACATGGTGGTCTCAGGCGACTTCGGGCAGGACCTCGACATCATAACGATGGCGGATCGTGCGGCCCAGGCGCGGATCGTGCAGTTCCATGATGAAGGTGGTCGAGGGGCGGATGCCGCCGATCGCCGACACCGTGCCGCAGGTCATGCCGGTGCCGTCGGGCAGCGCGCGGCCGCCCTGCGTGTAGCCTTCGATCAGCTCCAGCGGCGTGCGCAGGGCGGACAGCGCGCCCTCCTGATACAGCACTTCGGTGCCGTTCTCGACGATGTGGGCGCGCAGCACCAGTTCGTCCCAGTGGCCGGCCACGTCGGCGTAGCGCCATGCGTGGCGCGCCACCGGCTTGACGCACAGCTGCTTGGACAGCGCCACGCTGTGGGCCTCGAGCTTGCGGTCGGTGTGATCGGACGCGATGCTGACGTACAGCTCGCCGTCCAGCATGAACACGAAGGGCTCGACCTCGCCCGACGAGGCATCGCCGACGGCCTGCACGCGCTCATCCTGGGTCAGTTGGTTGTAGGCGACGCGGTAGTACAGCGGCACGCTGCTGGGACGCGGCACGCCGATGGCGGCCAGTTCCTCGATGTGGTGCTCGATGGCGGCGCGGTCGCGACCGGCCCAGCCGGCCACCACCAGGTTGCGAACGTCCACCTCTGCGGTGCGCACGGCGCCGGCGGTCTCGATCTGGAATACGGTTTTCATGGATAGTGCCCTGCTTCAAAAAGGCGCCGGCCGGCGGCCGGCGCGCAACATCAACTGAATGCCTGCGGCAGCCACAGCGCCAGTCCGGGGAACAGCGCGAGCAGCAACAGCATCACGAACATCGCCAGCACGAAAGGCAGGCTGCCGTTGATCACGGCGCTCATCGATCCGCTCTTGCGCAGGCTCTGCACCACGAACAGGTTCAGGCCCACGGGCGGCGTGATCAGCGCGGCCTCGACCAGGATGATGATGAGGATGCCCAGCCAGATCGGGTCGTAGCCCAGCCCGATCATGATGGGCGCCACGATGGGAATGGTGGTGATCATCATGGAAAGGGTTTCCATGAAGCAGCCCAGCACCAGGTAGAACACGACCACGATCAGCAGCATCCAGGCCGGCGACAGCCCCAGGCCGCTGATCGATTGCGTCAACGCGTCGGTCAGGCCCGTGGCCGACATGACGAAGTTGAGAAAGCCCGCCGCCAGCACGATCAGCATGATCATCGCGGTGGATCGCATCGTGCCCTCGACCGCTTCGCGCAGCATGGTCAGCGTCAGCCGGCCGAAGCAGGCCGCCAGTATCAACGCGCCCAGCACGCCCAGCGCGGCCGCCTCGGTGGGCGTGGCCAGGCCGGCGTAGATTGAGCCCACCACCAGCAGGAAGATGCCCAGCGGAGGCGCCAGGTGCACCAGGCTGGCCAGGCGCTCGCCCCACGACGCGTGGATCTTGCGCCCGCCCCAGGCCGGACGGATCAGGCAGGCCACGATGACGGTCAGCATGAAGAGCCCGGCCATCGCGAAGCCCGGAATGATGCCGGCCAGGTACAGCTTCGGCACCGACGAGTTCGTCAGCACGCCATAGATGACCAGGTTGATCGACGGCGGAATCAGGATGCCCAGCGTGCCGCCCGCGGCGAGACTGCCCAGGAACAGCGGTTCGTTGTAGCCGTACTTGCGGATCTGCGGGATGGACACCGTGCCCACCGTCGCGGCGGTGGCGACGCTGGAACCGGACGTGGCCGAGAACAGCGTGGACGCGCCGATGTTGGCGTGCATCAGGCCGCCGGGCAGCCACGACAGCCAGAGGCTCATGGCGCCGTACATCTTCTCGGCGAACCCGGAGCGCAGCAGCACTTCGCCCAGCAGGATGAACAACGGGATGGCGACCAGCAGGAACTCGTTGTTCGTGCTCCAGGCGAGCTCGCCGATGGCGCGCGTCAGCGGCAGCATCGAATAGAGCGGGTCCAGGATCAGGCCCAGCACGCCCAGGGCGGCGCCCACCGGGATCGAGATGCCGATCAGGACCAGCAGCAGTATCAGTGCGGTGGCGATCATGCGGCGTCTCCCTTGACCATGCGCTCGCCTGCGGCGGCTTCTTCCTCGGCCTCTTCCTGGGCGGATCGCACGCCGCAGATGGCCTTGACCAGTTGCACATCGCCGGTCACCAGCGCGGCGCTGGCGCGCACCAGCATCAGCGCGACGGTGATGCACATCCATGCCAGGCCCAGCAGCCACAGCGCCTGGGGAATCCACAGGGGCGTCGCCAGCGGCGTATTGGCGGCGGACTGCTGCGTCCACGAGGTGTCGACCATGTCGTAGGCGTAGCGCGTGAGCACGACCATGAAGACGCCCAGTGCGACCAGCGAGATCCAGTCGACGATGGCCGAGAGGCGTACCGGCAGGTACTGGTAGACCACGTCCACGCGCACGTTGGCGCGCTGCAGCGTGGCGAAGGCCAGCGCCCATGACGTGCTGATGGCGAAGGCATAGCTCGACAGCTCGTCGGCCCCGCCGACGGTGTAGCCGACGAACTTGCGGGCCAGCACGTCAAAGGAAATCAACAGCACGCTGGCGATGGTGAGCGCGCCGCCCGCCCAGACCGCCACGCGGGAGCACGCCTCGGCGCCCCGCAACAGCGCGCCGAGCGTTCGGAAATGTTCGGTACGAGTCATGATGGATCCTGTAGCCGGCATGGCCCGCGCCGTACGCGGTGCCGCCATGCCGGATGGGATTGCAAAGCGGGCCTGCTTACTTCTTGGCGACCAGGCCCAGCTGCTTGCCGATGGTGGCGTTGAAGTCGTTCACGCACTGGGCCGAGCAGCGCGCCGCCCACTTGGGCAGCACCGATTCCTCGAGCACCTTCTTCAGCAGCTGGCGGTCGGCGTCGCTGGGCTGCACCAGCACCATCTTGCCCTTCACCGGCAGCGTGCACGCCGCGGCGCCGGTGTTGCAGTCATAGCCCTGCTGGGTCTGGCGCGCGGCCGCGTCCCAGATGTCCGAGACCAGCTTGTTGATGTTGGTCTGCAGGAACTCGCGCACCTTGGGATCGAGCTTGTCCCAGGCCTTCTGGTTGACCGCGTGGATCTGCTGGTTCCAGTTGATCGGCAGCGCCACCAGATGGGTGGACACTTCGTACCACTTGGCCGAATAGCCCGACAGCGAACCGGTGATGGCGCAATCCACCACCTTGTTCTGCAGGGCCGGCACCACTTCGCCGAACGCCATGGTCACGCTGGTGCCGCCCAGCGCCTCGACGAACTCGGCGGTGGTGCGGCTGCTGGTGCGCACCTTCTTGCCCTTCAGGTCCGCCAGGCCATTGATGGTGGCATTGCAGAACAGCACCTGGGCGGGATAGGTCGAGATGCCCAGCAGCTTCACGTTGGCGCCTTCGCCATACATGCGCGCGTACACCGGCGCGAAGGCGTCGGTCACCTGGCGCGCGGTCTTCACGTCCGGCGCCATGCCGGCCAGGTCGATGGCCTCGTTGATGGGGTTGTCGCTGGCGAAGTACGACAGCGTGGCGGTACCGAATTCGATCACGCCCTGCGACATCAGGCGCAGCAGCTCGGGGCCCTTCAGGCCCATCTCGTTGAAGCCCTTGATCTCGGCCTTGACCTGGCCCTTGGACAGTTCAGGGATCGTCTTGGTCCAGAACGGCACTTCGTAGTCCTGGTAGGCCGTCAGGTTGCTGAGGCCACCGACCACCTTCAGCTGGGTCTTGGGCAGTTCCTGGGCATGGGCCGCACCGGCGAACAGCGCGGCGGCTAGCGCGGCGGCCAGCGCAATATGGGCGTAAGGCTTGTGCATCGAAAACTCCTGGCAGAGGCGGGATCGCGTCGGCGCGCCGGGCCCCGTCACCCTGGCGGCACGCCGTGGAAACAGCAAAGAGTCGCCCCGCCACGCACGGCTGCGCGGGCTCTCCCCTTGCGTCGTTATAAGTAAATGACCAATGGCCGCATTCCATCCCCTTGCAAGAACTGCGTCCAATCGAATGTTCGGATGGAGGGGTATAAATTCTGCTTAAGTCTTGGTTGGCGCGCATGAAGAGACTGGCCGCAGAGCCAATGGCGACGCGGCTTTCCGGGCGGTCGGCCCGTTGCGCGCAGACTCTTGGATGGGGCCGCGGCACGCCGTGTGCGCACGGCGGGCAAGGGTAATTCCTAGGGTGCGGCCACGCTTCAGGAGGCCTGGCGGGAGGCGCTTTCGCCGCCTTGCGCGGCGTCGCGCTGGCGTTCGTGATCCGCGGCGGCGCGCTGCGCCAGGCGGGCGATTGCGCGGGCGGCATGACTGTCCGGTCCTTCCACCCACGTCGCCGTGAACGCCAGGTCGGGCAAGGGGTCGGCCTGCACCGACAGCAGGCGCAATTCGCCGCTGGCCAGCTCCTTGCCCAGGAACACCGGCGCGATGACGCTGGTGCCGATGCAGTCCAGCGTCATGCGCACCACCATCGACAGCGAGGCGCTGCCGTACATGCGGGGCGCCACGCCGGCCCGCACCAGCATGTCCTGCACCGCCCGATACGGACTGCTGCTGGACGGATACGTGATGACGGGCAATTGGCCCACACGCGCCAGCGTCAGCGGCTCGGGACCGAGATCCAGCCTGGGGCTGGCCACCCATGCCAGCGGGTACGTGCACAACGGCACGTTCTCGACGCGGGCCTCGCGCACGGGTCCCATGAGAAAGGCCAGGTCGATCTGGCGCGCCAGAAGCTGGCCGCGCAGCACGTGCGTGGTGTCCACCTCGATCTGCAGGACCAGCGCCGGATAGGCCGCATGCACGTGCTCGATGAGCGCGGGCAGCCAGGTCTGGACGATGGTCTCGGCCACGCCCATGCGCAAGGTGCCGCTCATGACGTTCTGCTCGCGCGCGGCCTGCATCATGTCGCGCCGCACCTGCAGCATGCGCTCGGCATGCGACAGCAGTTCGTGGCCCTTGCCCGTCAGCGTGACCCCGCGCGCGTCGCGTTCGAACAGGCGCACGCCCAGGTCGCTTTCGAGCGAGGCGATGCGCTGCGAGATCGCGGGCTGGGTGGTGTTGAGCTTCTCGGACGCGGCACGGAAACTGCCCAGGGAGGCCACCCAGAAAAAAGTCTCGATATGGCGTAGGTCGATCATGGCTTGCGTGCGGACAGGCCACGAGGGTAGCACGCCGGCCTGGCCCTTGCGGGCCGGGCGTACGGCCGCGGTGCGCCCGGACGCACCGGCGAGCGGCGTATCATGTCGCCCTGCCGGCCGCCGCGCGCGGCCCGAACAAGACCAAAGACCTCCAGGAGACCCGCATGCACGGGGCCCGTTCCGTCCCAGCCGCGCCCGCCTCGGCCGCGCCCATCACACGCCCCCTGGCAGGCATAGGCTTGCTGGTGCTGTCGCTGTTCACGCTGTCCTGTCTGGATGGCAGCGGCAAATGGGTCATGGCCGCCGGCGTGCCGCTGCTGGTGCTGTCGTGGGTCCGCTATGCCGTGCACCTGGTATTGGTGCTGGCGCTGATGGTGCCGCGCCGCGGCTGGGGCGTGGTGCGCTCTGTGGGCCCGCGCGACCAGATCCTGCGCGGCGCCGCCATGCTGTGCGCCACGCTGATGTTCTTCACCACCCTGCGCTATCTGCCCCAGGCCCAGGCCACCGCCATCAACTTCCTGGCGCCGCTGATCGTGCTGGCCAGCGCGCCCTGGGTGCTGCGCGAACCGCCGCGCCTGTCGCGCTGGGTCGCGGCCGGCGTGGCTTTCGCCGGCGTGCTGATCGTGATCCGGCCGGGCGGCGGCCTGCCCTTCATCGGCGTGGTTTCCGGCCTGCTGACGGCCTTCTGCTTCGCGGCGCAGTACGTCCTGACGCGCCGCGTGGCGCGCGACGATCCGTATACCTCGCTGGTCTGGAGCGGCGCGGTGGGCACCGTGGCATTGACGCTGGCCCTGCCGCTGACGCTGCCGCCGGCCCTGCCCGTGCTGCGCGAACTCGACGTATGGACCTGGCTGGCCCTGCTGTCCACCGGCGTATCCGGCGCGCTGGGCCATCTGCTGCAGATTGCAGCCTATCGCAACGCGCCGGCCTCGACGCTGGCGCCGTTCACGTACCTGCAGATCATCAGCGCCACGACGGTGGGCTGGCTGATGTGGGGACACTTTCCCGATGCGCTGACCTGGCTGGGCATCGCGGTGATCTGCACCAGCGGCATCGCCATCGGGATGATCGAGTGGCGACGTTCGCGGGCGGCCGGCAGGGCCTGAGTCGGATCGCGGCCGCCGCCTGGATCGCGGCGGCTACGCCATCAGCCGGCCGGCCGACAGCACCAGTTGCCGGCCGCAGCGCGCGGCCAGTTCCGGATCGTGCGTGACCAGCACCAGCGTGGCGCCATGTTCGCGGTGCAATTCGAACATGAGATCGATGACGGTCTCGCCCGTGGCGGCGTCCAGGCTGCCGGTGGGCTCGTCGGCGAACAACAGGCCGGGCCGCACGACGAAGGCACGCGCCAGCGAGACGCGCTGCTGCTCGCCGCCGGACAGCGTGCGCGGGTAATGATGCAGTCGCTCGCCCAGGCCCACGCGTTCGAGCATGGCCTGCGCCGGCTCGCGCGCGGCCTGGCCCGCCAGTTCCAGCGGCAGCATCACGTTCTCGAGGGCCGTGAGATTCGGCAAGAGCTGGAAGGACTGAAACACGAAGCCCACGTGGTTGGCACGCAGGCGGGCCCGCGCGTCTTCATCCAGGGAAAACAGGTCTTGTCCGGCCAGCCGCACGCTGCCCGACGAGGGAACGTCCAGCCCCGCCAGCAGTCCCAATAGCGTGGACTTGCCCGAGCCCGAGCTGCCGGTGATTGCCACCGCGGTGCCGGCTGCAACACTGAATTCGATACCATCGAGTATCGAAAGCTCGCCGCCGGCATCGGCCACGCGCTTGCCCAGCCCTTTCACCTCGATCGAATTGATGCTATCCATGCGCCTACTTTCCCGTGTGTTTCTGGCCGCGACCGCGGTCGCACTGTTTTCCACCGCCCAGGCTCAGACCAGCCCGCCCGCCGCGGGTTCCGCAACCCGCAGCGTGCTGGTGGTAGGCGACAGCCTGTCGGCCGAATACGGCATCGCGCGCGGCACCGGATGGGTGCCGCTGCTGTCGCGACGGCTGGCCGAACAATACCCCAATTATCGTGTCGTCAATGCCAGCATCAGCGGCGACACGACCAGCGGCGGCGTGACGCGCCTGCCCGCCCTGCTCAAGCAGCACGAGCCCGCGGTGGTGCTGCTGGAACTGGGCTCGAACGACGCCCTGCGCGGGCTGTCGCTCGAGATGACCGAGAAGAACCTGCGCACGATGGCCCAGCGCGCGAAAGAGGCCGGCGCCAAGGTGCTGGTGGTGGGCATGCGCATACCGCCCAACTATGGCCGCGAATACACCGAGCGCTTCATGCAGGCCTTCGCCACGGTGGCCAAGGAGGAGTCGGCGCCGCTGGTGCCGTTCCTGCTCGACGGCATCGCCGCGGACCGCGGGATGTTCCAGGCCGACGGCATCCACCCCAACGAAGACGCCCAGCCGAGGCTGCTGGACAACGTCTGGCCGCACCTGAAGCCGCTGCTGTAGCGGCCTGCGTGCTTAGCCCGCGTCGGGCGTCTGCGCCTGCATCAGCGGTTCGGCCGCGGGCAGCACCTTCACCTCGTACTGCTGGCGCAGCAGCTTCACCACGGCATCCTGCTCGGCCGCGCCCCAGGCGCTGCTGAGCTGGCTGCTGAGCATGGTGTGATCTTCGGGCGAGAACACTGTGCCGGGCGCGACGCGCTCCAGGCGCACCACGGTGTAATCGGGGCCCATCGCGACGCCCGCGTAGCCGGGCTTGCCCTCGGCGGGCGGCGTCATGCCCATGATGGCTTCGAGCAGCGGACGCGGCGTCTGGCCCGGGTCCTGGCGCGACAGCGTGCGAGCCTCGCCGAAGCCCTCGGGCGCGGCGCCTGCCTGCGTGCCTTCCTGCAGCGCCTTCAGCGCGGCCTCGCCTGCCTGGCGCGCGGCCTGGGCGGCGCGCTCGGACACCAGGCGCTGGCGGATGCTGTCTTGCACCTCGGCCAGCGGCGGCACGTGCGCCGGCTTCACCTGCTGCACACGCACGGCCAGCATGGTGTCCGGAGCCAGTTCGATGACGCCCGAGTTGGCCTTGTCGCGCAGCACTTCGGGCGAGTACAGGGTCTGGCGCACGCGGGGATTGTCCAGCAGCGCGGCGTCGGGGCTGGCCGAGGCGGCATCGGCGCCGCTCTGGCCTGCGGGCAGCAGGCCGGTGCGGGTGATGCCCGAGGCCGTGCGCAGCTTCACATTGAGCGCGTCGGCGGCCGGCTGCAGGCTGTCGCGCTGGTCATAGACCAGCTTGGTCAGGCTGGTGGCCATGTCGGCGAAACGCGCCGAGGCCAGCTGCTTGCGGATCTCGGCCGTGATCTGGTCCTTCACCTCGGCCAGCGGCTTGACCGCGCCGGCCTGGAAGTCGGTGACCTTCAGCACGTGAAAGCCCGCGGGGGTCTCGACCACGCCGGAGACCTGGTCCTTGGACAGCGCGCCGGCCGCCTGCTGCAGCGTGGGCGGCACCACCCAGCCCAGGTCGCCGCCCTGGCCCGCCGAGCCGGCGTCCTGCGATTCCTTGCGGGCCAGATCGGCGAAGCCAGCGGGGTTGGCCGCGGCCTGCTTGGCGATCTGGTCGGCACGCTGGCGCGCCTGCTTGCGGTCGTCCTCGGAAGCGCCCGGCGCGACCTGGATCAGGATGTGGCTGAGGCGGCGGCGTTCGGGCTGCCCGAAGCGCGACTGGTTCTGCTTGTAGTAGCTGTCGACGTCGGCATCGCTGACGGTCACGCCCTGCGAAGCGGCGGCCTCGTCCAGCACCAGGTACTGGGCCTGAACCTGCTCGGGCACTTCGAGCTGCTGCTTGTTGGCGTCGTACCAGGCCTGGATATCCTGCTGCGAGACCTGCACCTTGTCGCGGTAGTCGGCCGCGGCGAACACGCGCGTCTGCACGGTGCGCTGCTGCACGAAGGCGCTTTCGATGCCGTCGACCACCGAGGCCGGCAGGCGCGAGGTGGCGGACACCGGATCCAGCACGCGCGAGACGGCCAGGTCGCGGCGCAGGCCGGCCTCGAACGAGGTGGGAGTGAGCCCCTGCGCGGCCAGCACCTGGCGATAGCGCTCGGGCGAGAAGCGGCCGTTGTCCTGCACCTGCGGGATGGCGGCGATGGTGTTGCGCAGCGCGCCGTCCGACACCGAGAAGCGGTTGTCGGCGGCCACCTGGGCCAGCAGGCGCTGGTCGATCAGGTCGTCCAGCAGCTGGCGGCGCATGGCGGGAGTGTCGACCAGCGCCGCGTCGAAGCGCGAACCCAGGCGCTGGCGCATCTGCTCGAGCTGATTGCGGTGGGCGGCGTCGAACTCGGCGCGCGAGATCTGCTGTTCGCCGACGTCGGCCAGTTCGGGCTCGCGGTTGACGAAGGTCTCGTAGCTGGAGACGCCGACGACCATGAAAGAAGGCACGATCAACAGCAGCAGGATGAATTGCATCCAGCGACGGTGAGTGCGAATGAAATCGAACATGGAATCCCTGTTGCCGCGTCCGGCGCAGCCGCCCCGGACTTCGAGAAAACGATCAAAAGCCGCACCATACTTCGGTTCGCGTGCCGAAGGCCCGGCGGCATGTGGATGAAGCTACGTTGTTGCGGCGCCTTCGGCTTGCAATGCCTGGGCGCCCGGGCGGCAAAAGCACGTGCGCCGCGCGGGCGGCCACCCTTGCCAAGTGCGCGGAGTTTACCATTCCCGTCGCCGTGTTACGCCCGCTGCGCAGATGCCCCGCGGCATCGCCAAACGGGCCATAAGGACCTCGATAGCGCCGTCCATATGCCCGCCATCGTCGACCCCCCCTCGCTGGTATGCTTGCAAGTCCGAAACGCCCGTCGCCGCAATCCGTGCGGCACCGCGCCCGCCTCATGACCGCCCCATTCTCCTGGACCTACCCGACCCACATCGCGCACCGCGGCGGCGGACGCCTGGCGCCCGAAAACACGCTGGCCGCGCTGCGCGTCGGCCGGCATCACGGCTACCGCATGGCCGAGTTCGACGTGAAGCTCAGCCGCGACGGCGTGGCCGTGCTGCTGCACGACGACGACCTGGACCGCACCACGAACGGCCACGGCCCCGCCGCGGCGCGCGACTATGCCGAACTGGCGCGGCTGGATGCCGGCAGCTGGCACAGCGCCGAGTATGCGGGCGAACCGGTGCCGACGTTCGAGGCCGTGGCGCGGCATGCGCGCGCCACCGGGCTGGCATGCAACGTCGAGATCAAGCCATGCCCCGGCCGCGATGCCGAAACGGGCGAGGCCGTCGCGCGCCTGGCGCAACGGCTGTGGAGCGGCGCGGCGCTGCCGCCGCTGCTGTCCTCTTTCTCGGAAACCGCGCTGGCCGCCGCCCGCCACGCCGCGCCCGACCTGCCGCGCGCCCTGCTGGTGGACGCCGTGCCGGCCGACTGGGCCGAGCGCCTGCGGCAGCACGGCTGCGTGGCGCTCAACATCAATCACAAGAACGCCACGCCGCAGGTGGTGCAGGCCGTGCACGACGCCGGCTACCGGCTGTGCCTCTGGACGATCAACGACCCCGAGCGCGCCAGCCAACTGCTGGGCTGGGGCGTGGACGCCATCTTTACCGACGAACTGGCCGCCATCCGTCCGGCCGCCTAGGAACCGCCTTGTTCAGCTATCGACACGCCTTCCACGCGGGCAACCATGCCGACGTGCTCAAGCACGCCATCCTGGTCCACACGCTGGATTACCTGAATCGCAAGGACGCGCCGTACTGGGTGGTGGACACGCACGCGGGCGCGGGCCTGTACCTGCTGGACAGCGACTGGTCTTCCAAGAACGCGGAACATGCCGATGGCGTGGGGCGCCTGTGGGACCGCACCGACCTGCCTCCCATCCTCGCCGACTATGTGGCGCGCGTGCGCGACTACAACGCCGATGGCCGGCTGCGCCACTATCCGGGCTCACCCTGGCTGACGCTGGACGCCATGCGCGATCGCGACAGGCTGCGCATGTTCGAACAGCATCCCACCGAATCGGACGTGCTGGTGCGCAACCTGGAAAAGCGCGACCGCGTGTCTCTGCGCCAGGCCACGGTGTTCGGAGCCGACGGCTTCGAGGGCGTGAAGGCGCTGCTGCCGCCGCCCACCCGCCGCGGCATGGTGCTGATCGATCCGTCGTACGAGGACAAGCGCGACTATCGCCGCACGCTGCTCACGGTGAAGGAAGGATTGAAGCGCTTCGCCACCGGCACATATGTCGTGTGGTACCCGCTGGTGCAGCGCGTCGAGGCGGGCGAACTGGCGCGCCAGCTGCAGCACCTGCAGGTCAAGAACTGGCTGAACGTCACGCTGGCCGTGAAGAAGCCCGCGTCCGATGGCTTTGGGCTGCACGGCAGCGGAATGTTCCTGGTGAATCCGCCGTATACGCTGCACGACGCATTGAAGACGGCCATGCCGTTCCTGGCGCGCGAACTGGCGCAGGACGACCGGGCGGGATTCACGCTGGATCATCGCGCGGCGTGATGCGTCGCGCGGTGGGATCGGGCCCGTTGGGACGTGCGGATTCCTAGCGGGGCGGCCGCGGTTTCGATGCCTGTCGCAGACGATGGATACTCGAATGCGGGGCTTGCGCGATCGTCTTCCACGCCGCGACCTTGTCGCGCGCCCATCGTATCGCCCAATCGAACTCCGGCTGAAACGGCGAACGGATATTGGCCCAGGCGTGAGACTGGGTCGGCCGCTTGCCCAAATGATCCAGCGCCTCGTCGATGCCGTCCAGTTTGGCGGCAAGCAACACCGCCAGCTCCTGTTCGGGTACCGCTTCCACGGGTCCTTCATTTTGAAGCATGACCCAATCGAAAAGGTCTCGCGCGGTGAGGGCCCAACCGCGGAGAAACAGCTTCTTGGCCAGGACCTCTGCGGGTGGCTCCAGAGGTAGCAACGTCTCGGCCGCCGGGGGGTTCCAGAGGTCCGCGTCGACCAAGAGCGGCGCGGAGACGACAAAATCGATCTCACCCTCGGCGAAGCGCAGCTTGACGTGGATATTGTCCTCGTTATAGCCCCTGATCTCGTCGTCGAAGCGATCGTTCAGACGCGGCGATACGAAGGGCAACCAGCCCGGAGAGTCGACGAAGAGATCGATATCGTCACTGATGCGATGGTTCAGGGCGAGCATCAGGCGCGTCCCGCCCCCCAGGGCAGGCGAGAAAGATTCGCCGCCATGCCGACGGCCATCGTCGATCGAGGATCTGCTGCATGGAAACGGCCATCACAGCACGCCCTCCAGCGCTTCCTCCCAGGTGAGCGACCTCGGACCGTCCCATTCTTTCCGGACGTGTTCGTACAGCGCCTGAGCCTCTTCCAGCCGCACGCCCGCCTCGAAGCAGGCACGGCCGACGATCTCGGGCGAGAGTTCGACGAACATAGTTGCAAGCAGCTCTTTCGCCAAATCACTGGCGAACACTGAATCGAGATTGCCCGTCCTGAACGCGGCGGCTACGTCCTGCGGACGCACGACGGCACCGTAGGGCGCGTTCAGATGCGTGGCAATGAGATTCAGGTACGCGGTGGCGGGCATCCGGATATCCTCGACGGGCAGTTCCGGTCTACGGACCGGGTTGCCGGCCATTATCGCTCCGGAATCGCCGCCGCGACACCGGTGTACGCCCGGCGCCGATTACCGTCACAAGCGCCTGTTGTTCTCGCCAGGTGGCATGGCAGCCTATCGAATCGAACGCCGGCCAGATGAATCGCCCCGTCTGGCCGGCCTGCCCGTCCTCAGACCTGCGCGGCCGATACCGCTGCCTGCGCCTCGGCGCGTGCGCGCTCCTGCGCCTGGGCCAGCTTCGCCTGCGCGTCGCGCAGCGCGGTGCGCAGCCCTTCCTCAACCACAGGGTGGTAGAACGGCATCTCGAGCATGCGGGCCACGGTCAGTTCCTGCTGCGCCGCCCAGGCCAGCAGGTGGCCGATGTGCTCGGCGCTCGGCCCCACCATCTCGGCCCCCAGGAAGCGGCCGGTCTCGATGTCGGCATACACGCGCAGCATGCCGCGGTTCTTCAGCATGACCCGCGAGCGGCCCTGGTCGCCGAAGTCGACCTCGCCCGCCACGAAACTGCCCGGCTCCAGGCGCGCGTACGAGGCGCCCACCAGCGCGATCTGCGGATCGGAGAACACCACCCCGAGCGGCGCGCGGCGCATGCCTGGCCGCACGTCCGGGAAGCGCGCGGCATTGTCGCCCGCGATCCTGCCTTCGTCGGCGGCCTCGTGCAGCAGCGGCGCATCGGCATTCGCGTCGCCCGCGATGAAGATCGCCGACTGGCCGGCCTGCATGGTGACGCGGTCATAGACGGGTACCCCGCGCGCGTCCAGCGCCAGCGTGGTGTTCTGCAGGTCCAGGCCGTCCACATTGGGACGCCGGCCCGTGGCAGCCAGCACGTAGTCGAAGCGTTCGGTGCGCTCGGTATTGTCCAGCGCCACGTAGCGGACCTCGACCTCGTCTCCGATCCGCGCGATTTCCAGCACGCGCGCATCGGGGTCCAGGTAGAACTCTTCCTGGAAGGCCTTGCGGGCACGCTGGCGCACCGCGGGATCGGTGATGCCGCCCAGGCTGCCGCTGACGCCGAAGACGCGCACCTGCACGCCCAGCCGGGAGAGCGCCTGGCCCAGTTCCAGCCCGATCACGCCGGGACCGAACACGGCCACGCGGCGCGGCAGGTCGTCCCAGGCGAACACGTCGTCGTTGACCACCAGCCGATCGCCCAGGCCGCGCAGCGGACCGGGTATCGACGGCGACGAACCGCTGGCGATGACCACGCTGGCGGGGTGCACGTCGGTATGACCGTCGATGCGCAGCACCGAGTCCGAGACGAAGCGCGCGTGGCCGCGCAGCTTGTCCTCGGCGGGGATGTTCTCCACGCCTTCCAGCACGAATCCCACGAAGCGGTCGCGCTCGCGCTTGACGCGCGCCATCACCTCGGCGCCATCCACGCGCACCGTGCCGTCCACGTGCACGCCGAACGGCGCGCCGTGGGCAGCCGCATGGGCGGCCTCGGCGGCGGCGATGAGCAGCTTGGACGGCATGCAGCCGACCCGCGCGCAGGTGGTGCCGTAGACGCCGCCCTCGATCAGCAGGGCGCGCTTGCCCGCGGCGCGCGCGGCCCGATAGGCGGCCAGGCCGGCCGTGCCGGCGCCGATCACGGCGACATCGGTATGCAAAGTCTTCATTTCCATCCCTCGTGGTTCGTGGCGCGGCGCGCGGACTGCCCGCGCGCCGCCGGCTGCGGCATCAGCCCAGGTAGACCTTCAGGTCTTCCAGACCGCCCACCAGCGTGCCGTTGATGAACACCTGCGGTGCGGTGCCCTTGCCGGACACGGCGCCGATCACACGGCCGCGCACCTTGTGCTCCAGCGGGATCTCGACGGGCGAGTAGCCGCGCGATTCGAGCAGGTCCTTGGCTTCGATGCAGAACGGGCAGCCGGGCTTGGAGAACACCACGACCTGGTCGGGCTTCTTGGCCTGCGGGGCGACGTAGTTCAGCATCGTGTCGGCGTCCGACACTTCGAAGGGATCGCCGTCCTTTTCGGGTTCGATGAACATCTTCTCGACCACGCCGTCACGCACCAGCATCGAATAGCGCCAGCTGCGCTTGCCGAAGCCGAGGTTGCGCTTGTCGACCAGCATGCCCATGCCGTCCGTGAAGTCGGCATTGCCGTCGGGCAGCAGCACGATGTTCTCCGATTCCTGGTCCTTGGCCCACTCGTTCATCACGAAGGTGTCGTTGACCGACACGCAGACGATGGCGTCGACGCCGGCCGCGCGGAAGGCGGGGGCGAGTTCGTTGTAGCGGGGCAGGTGCGAGGACGAGCAGGTGGGCGTGAACGCGCCCGGCAGCGAAAAGACGACCACGGTCTTGCCTTTGAACAGGTCGTCGCTGGTCAGCGTCTTCCACGTATTGCCGTCACGGACGGGGAAAGTGACGTCGGGAACGCGTTGGCCTTCGCGGGATTGCAGCATTCGTAATTCTCCTCGGGGGTATCGGCGGCTGGATGCGCGCCGTCATGAAGAAGAATCATAAACACCAGCTATCAATTGATCTAATTTAATTATCCAAACTTATTGATAGGCAAAACCTTTATACAGAAGTTTAGTGATTTTTTATATCTATCATAATCGGCCACCGGCAGACGACGGCGCCACGCGGTCTGCGAGGCGCCGTCCGCCAGCCGTCCCGCTGCTCAACCCTGCACGTCGTAACCCGCTTCGCGTATCGCCGCACGCACCGCCTCGCCACGCTGGGTGCCGCTAACGCGCACCTGATGCGTAGCCACGTCGGCCTGCACCTGAGCTTCCGGCGCGGCGGCCCGCACGGCCTCGGTGATCGTCTTCACGCAGTGGCCGCAGGTCATGTCGGGCACCGTCAATTCAATGGTCATTGCTGTCGCTCCTGTGAAAGCACGGGCCGTCGCGACCCGGATGACGGAAGCTTAAACTTTCCCATCATGGCAAGGTCAAGCCTACAATCCCGCTTGACCTTCCCATGATGGGAAGGCTGATACTGCAAACGTTTCCAACATCAATGGCAGGACGGCTCGATGACCGCCGCTACCCCTACTCTCGCCCAACTGGACCTTTCCGTGGAAGGCATGACGTGCGCCTCATGCGTCCGGCGCGTCGAAAAAGCGCTGTCCAACGTGCCCGGCGTGCACGTCGCCAATGTCAACCTGGCCACCGAGCGCGCGCAAGTATCCTACGACCCCGATGCGGCGGCGCCCGAGGCGCTGCTGGCCGCGGTCGGCAAGGCAGGCTATGCCGCGCATGCCATCGCGCCGCACGACGACCATGCCGACCGCCAGGCCGAAGCGCGCGACGCCGAGGCGCGCCGACTGGAACGGGCGCTGGCCGTGGCCGTGGCGCTGACCCTGCCGGTATTCCTGCTCGAGATGGTCGGCCACCTGGTACCGGCCTGGCACCATTGGATCGATGCGACGCTGGGCCAGCGCAACAGCTGGGTGCTGCAGTTCGTATTGACCACGGCCGTGCTGGCCTGGCCTGGCCGCCACTTCTTCACCATCGGCCTGGCCGCGTTGTGGCGCCGCGCGCCCGAGATGAACTCGCTGGTGGCGCTGGGCGCGGGCGCGGCATGGGGCTATTCGACGGTGGCGACGTTCGTGCCGCAATGGCTGCCCGCCGGCGCGCGGGCCGTGTACTTCGAGGCCGCAGCCGTCATCGTCACGCTGATCCTGCTGGGCCGCATGCTGGAAGCGCGCGCCAAGGGCCGGACCGGCGCGGCCATCCGTCGCCTGGTGGCGCTGCAGCCGCGCAGCGCGAGGGTGCTGCGCGGCGGCCAGCCCATGGACCTGCCCATCGCCGACGTGCGGGTCGGCGACCGCGTGCTGGTGCGCCCCGGCGAACAGGTGCCGCTGGACGGCGAGATCATCGAAGGCAGTTCCTACGTCGACGAATCCATGCTCACCGGCGAACCCGTGCCGGTGGAGAAGCAGGCCGGTGACAACGTGGCGGGCGGCACGCTGAACACCACCGGCGGCTTCACGCTGCGCGTCACGCACGTCGGCGCCGATACGCAATTGGCGCGCATCATCCGCATGGTCGAGGACGCTCAAGGCGCGCGGCTGCCGGTGCAGGCGCTGGTGGATCGCATCACCGGCTGGTTCGTGCCCGCGGTCATGGCGGCCGCATTGCTCACCTTCGTGGCGTGGCTGGTCTGGGGACCGCCACCCGCGCTGACGCATGCGCTCGTGCACGCCGTGGCCGTGCTGATCATCGCCTGCCCCTGCGCCATGGGCCTGGCCACCCCTACGTCGATCATGGTGGGCACGGGCCGCGCCGCTGAACTCGGCGTGCTGTTTCGCCATGGAGACGCGCTGCAGGCGCTGCGCGACGTGGACGTGGTGGCGTTCGACAAGACGGGCACGCTGACGCAGGGCCGCCCTGCCTTGGCCGCGCTGCGTCTGGCCACGGGCGCGGCCGCCGCCACGGAAGATGAACTGCTGCGCTGGCTGGCCTCGCTGCAGGCGCGCTCGGAACATCCCATTGCGCAAGCCATCGTCGCCGCTGCCGCGGAACGCGGGCTTGCCCTGCTGCCCGCGGAGGACTTCCGCGCCGTATCGGGCGCGGGCGTGCAGGGGCGAGTGGCCGGGCACGCGCTGTCGGCGGGCGCCGCGCGCCTGATGGCGGACCATGGCGTGGACGTGTCCGGCTTCGGCCCCCAGGCGGCCGACTGGGCGCGCCAGGGCTGGACACCGATCTATGTGGCGATCGACGGCCGCGCCGCGGCAATGGCGGCCGTGGCCGACCCCGTCAAGCCCTCGGCCGCGCAGGCCATCGCGGCCCTGCATGCGCAAGGCATACGCACCGCCATGATCACTGGCGACCACCGCGACACCGCACAGGCCGTGGCGCGCGGCCTGGACATCGACGACGTGCGCGCCGAGGTGCTGCCCGACGCCAAGGTGCGCGCGGTCGAGGCGCTGCGCAGCGGCGGCCGCAAGGTGGCGTTCGTGGGCGACGGCATCAACGACGCGCCCGCCTTGGCCGCCGCCGACGTCGGCGTGGCCATCGGCACGGGCACCGACGTCGCCATCGAGGCCGCGTCCGTGGTGCTGATGACCGGCGACCTGCGCGGCGTGCCCACCGCCATCGCGCTCAGCCGCGCCACGCTGGCCAATATCCGGCAGAACCTGTTCTGGGCCTTCGCCTATAACGCCGCGTTGATACCGCTGGCGGCGGGCGCCCTCTATCCCGCCTACGGGATGGTGCTGTCGCCGATGCTCGCGGCCGGCGCCATGGCGTTGTCCAGCGTGTTCGTGGTGGGCAACGCGCTGCGATTGAAGACCTTCGCGATGGCCGGACGCAGACGCGGCGACCCGCGATCCGCCGGGCCGCGATCAGCCGATCCGCGCGGCTAGAAAGCCCTCCGCACACATTCCGGAATTCTATGCCATGAACATCGGACAAGCCTCGCAAGCCAGCGGCATTTCGGCCAAGATGATCCGCTATTACGAAAGCATCGGCCTGATCGGGCCCGCGCAGCGCTCGAACGCGGGCTATCGCGTGTACAGCGACAACGACGTGCATACGCTGCGCTTCGTGCGCCGCGCGCGCGGCCTGGGCTTCTCGGTGGAGCAGATGCACGAACTGCTGGCGCTGTGGCGCGACCGCAGCCGCGCCAGCGGCGACGTCAAGCGCGTGGCGCTGCGCCACGTCGAGGAACTCGAGCGCAAGGCCGCCGAACTGCAACAGATGGCCGATACGCTGAAGCACCTGGCGCGGCACTGCCATGGCGACAAGCGGCCGGACTGCCCCATCATCGACGAACTCAGCGGCTCGGCCGTTACGGCGCACCACGCCTGACCACGGCGCGGGGTCCGGTGCGCCTGCAAGCCTGGCGCGGCGCCGTTAGTTATCATGAGGCCGATCTTCCGCTGTGGCCGCGCCGCCGCATCGCCTCAGCCGCATCGATGCATCACATCCCGCCATGAACACCGACACCACCGAACGCCTCACGCTGTCGCAACGCCTGAAGCATGAGACCGCGGTCCAGCACGAGCGCATGCACGCACTGATGGAGCGCGCGGACCCGATGGCCAGCCGCGAGGCCTATGCCCGCTTCGTGGCCGCGCAGTACCTGTTCCAGCGCGACGTCGAACATCTGTTCCAGGACGCCTCGGTGCGGGCCGCGGTGCCCGACCTGGCGGTGCGGGGCCGGCAGGAGGCCTCGCTGCAGGACCTGCGCGACCTGGGCGCGCCCGTGCCGCAAGAGGACATCGCCAGCAGGGAGGTAAGCATGCCCCAGAGCCTGGGCTGGCTGTATGTGTCCGAAGGCTCCACGCTGGGCGCGGCCTTCCTGTACAAGGAAGCGCAGGCGCGCCTGGGCCTGTCCGCCGATTTCGGCGCGCGCAACCTGGCCGCCTATCCCGAGGGCCGCGCGGTGGCGTGGCGCCGCTTCGTGGCCGCACTGGACAGCGAAGCCCTCAGCCGCGACGCGCATGACGCGGTCGTAGCCGGCGCCCACGCGGCCTATGACCGTTTCGGCGACCTGCTGGTCCGCCATTTCAAGCTGGCGGCATGATGCCCGAAACGGCCGATCCCGCGCCCGCGAAGGTCGAGTCCGCTCCCACCAAGGTCGAGTCCGCGCCGGCCTCGACGCCCGAACCTACCGGCGCCGGGCCGGAATCCATGCCGCCCATGCCGCCGACCCGCAGCGCATGGCAGCGCGCGCTGCTCATCGCCTTGGCGGGCGTCAGCCTGGCATTGGCCATCATCGGTGTCTTTCTGCCGGGGTTGCCCACCACGCCCTTCCTGCTCGTGGCGGCCTGGGCCTCGGCACGCAGTTCGCCGCGGCTGCATGCGTGGCTGCACCGGCACCGTGTGTTCGGACCGATGCTGCGCGACTGGCGCGACGGGCGCCGCGTGGCGCGCCGCTCGAAGATCGCCGCCGCGCTCTCCATGGCGGCCGCGGCGCTGCTCATGATCTATACCCTGCCGCACGCCTGGGTGGTGTGGCCGGCATGCATCAGCATGGCGGTGGTGCTGTGCTGGCTGTGGTCCAGGCCTGAATGATGGTGGTGGGGCACTGAGGCGCGGGATCGCGGCGTCCTAGGCGCGGCCGCGCCGTCAGGCAGCCGCGTCCATGCCGTCGGGCGATTGATCCGCCCCCTCCGCCAGCCGCTTCTGCGCCGCCTGGGTCTGCGCCGCCACGACGGCCTGCTCGTCCAGGGATTCGAATACCGCGATGGACTCGACGTGGCCGGTATGCGGGAACATGTTGATCGCGCCCGCCGCGCGCAGCGCATAGCCGCCCTCGTGCACCATGATGGCCGCGTCCCGCGCCAGCGTGGCCGGATTACAGGAGACGTACACGATGCGCACGGGCCGCTCGGCATGGCTCAGTTGCGACAGCGCCTGCGCCACCGCCTGCGCCCCCTCGCGCGGCGGGTCGATCAGCATGCGGTCGAAGTGGCCCAGGCCGCGCAGCCACTCCACGTCGACCTCGAACAGGTTCAGCGTGGCGAAGCTGGTGCTGTCCTGCAGGCCGTGCTGGCGCGCCGCCTGCATGGCGCGGTCGGTCAGCGTCTTGCTGCCTTCCACGCCCACGGCCTCGCGCGCACGCGTGGCCAGCGGCAGCGTGAAATTGCCCAGGCCGCAGAACAGGTCGGCGACGCGGTCGGTGGGCCGCGGATCCAGCAGCGTCAGCGCGCGAGACACCAGCGCGCGGTTGATGGCATGGTTGACTTGCGTGAAATCGGTGGGCCGGTACGGCATGCGCAAGCCGAACTCGGGCATGGAATAGGCGAGCGCGTCGGCGTGCGCGGGTTCGAGCGGCTGCACCGTATCGGGCCCCTTGGACTGCAGCCACCATTGCACGCCGTGCTTGTCGGCGAAGGCGCGCAGCAAGGACACGTCGCCGTCGGTAAGCGGCAGCAGATGACGCAGCACCAGCACGGTCACGGCATCGCCCAGCGCCACCTCGATCTGCGGCATGCGGTCGGGCGCCGACATGCTGGCGATCAGCGCGCGCAGCGGCATGAGCAGCGCGCTGACCGACGCCGGCAGGACGTGGCATTCGCGCATGTCGGCCACATAGCTGCTCTTGCGTTCGTGAAAGCCGACCAGCACGCCGCCCTTCTTGGGCACCACCCGCACCGACAGGCGGGCGCGATAGCGATAGCCCCACGTGGGCCCGTGCAGCGGAGGCAGCATGCGCGACGGACGCAGCTTGCCGATGTGCCAGAAGGTGTCCTCGAGCGCGCGCTGCTTGATGGCGACCTGCGCGGAGGGCTCGAGATGCTGCATGGCGCAGCCGCCGCACACGCCGAAGTGCGGGCAGCGCGGCACGACGCGCTGCGAGGACGGCGTCAGGACGGACTCGACGCGCGCGATCTCGTAGGACGGCTTGCGGCGCACGGTGGCCGTGGCCACGCGTTCGCCAGGCAGGGCGCCCTCGACGAACACGACCTTGCCGTCGCGGCGGGCGATGCCCCGGGCTTCCAGGTCCAGGGACTCGATTTTCAATACGTCGGACATCTCTTACACGCAATCCAGATTCACGGGCAACCCGGCATTGTAAGAGTTGTGCGTCGGCGATGAAAAACGCCCCTGGGCCGGGCGATTCCGGGCCAGGGGTGCGATGAGACCGCGGACGCGGCCGTCTCGGCCTCAGAACGTGCGCGACACCGAGAACACGCCGCCGATGCGGCCGGACGGATGCCCGTTCTTGGTGGGCAGCCAGTCGTCGTGGTTGGCGCCCACGACCGCCGCGCCCAGCACCCAGCCCTTCAGGTCTTTGGTGACGCCGAACTTGTAGTCGACGTAGCCGCTGATGTGCTCGCCTTCGGACGTGTACGACACGGCGCCCTTCAGGCGCTGGTAGCCGACGTGGCCGACCAGGCCCCAGCCGTCGCCCAGGTCATAGGTGCCGCTGGCGTCCAGGTACCACGTGTTCTTGGTGTCGTCCACGCCGAAGAAATCGCTGGGCGTGTACGAGTACTTCAGCGAAAACGTCTTGTAGGTCAGGCCCAGGTAGATGTCGGTGTTCGTGATGCTGTCGCCGTCCTTGGGCGCCGTCGAGCCCGGGTAGTAGTAATGCAGCGCGCCGACGTCCAGGCCCAGGTCGCCCGCGATGGGACCGCGCCAGCCGCCGTAGAAGTCCATTTCCAGGTTGCCATCGGCGATCACGAAATCGGACACGTTCGAGTTCCAGTTGCCCAGGTAGAAGCCGGAACTGTGCGTGAGATCGATGCCCACCTGTGCCGCCGGACGGAAGTCGGTCTGCGAGAAGCCGCGGAACCGGTAGTCGTTGACAATTGCGGCGTTGCCGGTCAGCGAGAAGCCTGCGCCCAGATCGGTGGGTTCGGCGTGCACGGCCGACGGGGCCCCGCACGCGGCGGCGATGGCGAATGAGGAGGCAAGCAGCGTCTTCTTCATGAGTACGTTCCTGAGCGAAAGAATGGAGTAAGGGCAGGCTCCAGATGCCCTGCGAACCGGATACGAATCGTCAGATTCGCTACCAGCTTGCAAAACCTGAAGCACGAACCATGCCAACTTTCTTCGCTAGCACGCGCTACACCGAAGAGGCGATTGCCGCACCGATTTGGTACGGAAGACGCGAACGGAGACCCGGATGTGTGCACCGCTGTGGTGCTGCTGAGGGCGCGCCTGCCCCGGTTCGGCACGGAACCGGCCGGCCTGGCCCGCTGGAAACGAGCGGCCATCCTGCACACGAGCCTGGAACGGCCGAACGCCGCCATCGGCAGAACGATGGCGGCGTGGCGAGAGAGACGGGAGAGATCTGGCGTCAGCCGGCCGACGACGGCGTGGCCTGCTGATGCTGCGCGCGCCGCTGCTGGACGCGCTCGGCGCGCTGCTCATGGCGCTCTTTCATGCGGGCCTGGCGGGCCTTGATCAGTTCGGCCACCTGGCCGCGCTGGGTGTCGTTCAGGCTGTCCCACACGGCCAGCCACTTGTCACGCACCTGGCCCTTCTGTGCCAGGAACTGCTCGCGACCGCTTTCGGACGAAGCCATCAACGCGCGCGGATCGAGCTTGCCGTCGGCCAGTTGCTTGTCCAGCAGAGAGCGGCGGTCCGCGCCGGCTTCGTGACGCGACTTGAACAGATCGCGCTGGGCCGTACGGGCCTGTTCGACCAACCCCTGCTGCTTGGCATCCAGCTTCAGCGATTCGAGCTGAGCCTTGGATACCGGGCCCAGGCCAGGAATCAGCAGGCCGTCGCGGCCCATGTGGCCATGGCGGCGGTGATGGCCGCGATGCTCTTTCTTGGCCTCGGACGCGCCCGGCGCGGTCGACTGCTGGGTGGCGGACGGCGCGGCGCTGTCGGCCGTGGCGGCGATGGACGGAGCGCTCAGCAGGCCCGCGGTGATGGCCATGCCGAGGCCGGCCAGGGTGGAACGAAGTGCGTATCGGGACATGAGGAATCTCCTGAGGGTGGGAACGCGAGGCCATTGTGCGTCGAGCCCGGTTTCAGTCGAGTTTCGCGCGCGTCCCGCTTGTTTCAGTCGATTGCCCGCGTTTTTGCAGGAGATCCGCGATGGCGCGGGCGTCGATGCCGCAAAGGCCCCAGGCCGCAAGCTGTACCTGGTCGGCGGTGCGCAGGCGGTCGCGCAGTTGCGCCGACACCGTGCCAAAACACTGTGCGATCAGGTGTTCCATGAAGCTGGACCGCCCTCCTTCGCGCGCGCAGCGCAAGGCCGCCTGCTCGTCCTCCCATGCCGCATGGCGCCGCGACGCATCGACCCGCGGCGGCTGCACGGAAGATACGACTTCAGCAGGTTCGGAGGCCGAGGGCAAGGCAGGACGGCGGATAGGGTTCATGGTGTCATCGACAGGGTTGTGACGCGGCCTTGCAGAAATGCTAGGGCTGCGTTGCGCGCATCGCGCAGTGTGAGGGCGCCTATCAGTCAGGTCCGATGCGGCATGCGGCACGGCGCCACGCGGTACCGCACGCCGGACCTCATCGGCTGAATCGCAGCTTGGACATCGCGCGTATCGTGGCCCACGCCACCCAGCGCGGGCTGGTCCAGCGCGCCGCGGGCAGTCGGCGCATCGCCTCGACCGCGATGCCCCCGCGCCGATGCCATTCCCTCTTGCGCGTCTGGCTGTCGGTCCAGCGCCCGACCAGCCACGGCGATTCGCGCCGCCCCGGCTTGTATACGGGCGGCGTGTTGAAAATCATGATGTAGGCCAGGCGCGGATTCGGCGAGATATTCGCCCCGGTGTAGTGCAAGGTACGAGCGTCGTGCACGGTGCAGTCGCCCGCCCGCAACGGCACCGGCACCGCCTGGCCGGGATCGAACTCGCCGCAGCACTGCAGCGGGTGCAGCGACTTGTCCCCGCCGGGCGAGCGGTGCTCCAGCACGTCCCACCGGTTCGACCCCGGGATGAACTGCATGCATCCGTTGGTCTCGTCCACGGGCTGCAGCGCGAGCCAGATGCTGAGTTCGCGGTACTCGAAATCCGGCGACCGGAAGGCCTCGTCCTGGTGCCATGGCGTCTCCGGGCCGATGAAGGCCGGCTTGAGCAGCGCATGCTCGCCGTATAACGCCGCCTCGTCGCCCAGCAGTTGGCGCGCCAGCGCCGTGGCCCGTTGGAAATACTGGGTCTTCAAGAGTTCCGGCGCGTAATGCCGCGGGTCGTGCAGACTGGGGAATTTGGGCGGCGCCGACGGGTCGTCGCGACTGGCGAAGTCGTATTGGGCGCCCTCCTCGTAGCCCGTGCGTTCCTCGAAGAGCTTCAAGAGAATCGTCCGTATCTGATGCACCTCATCCCTGGGACAAATCTCCTCGACCGAAAGATATCCCTGACGGCGGTACAGGGACGTTTCCTCGTCGGACAGCACGGCGGCGTCTTCGATCATTCCGTTCTCCTGGCTCATCACTTTCAGTCTCCTCGAAAGTCTCGGACATCCGTCCTTATGCGCGTCTCCGATTGACCGTAACGTATCGCCATGAGCGCGCCCGCAGCCATCGAGCGTCGGCCCTAGGACGAAACACCGAGGAAGGGACGAGCGGCATACGGGATTCGCGGAACGACATCCGCCATATGCGTGAAATGGCTACGCCGATCCCCGCCCGGATGCTTAGCTCGTTGCGGTCAATACCGCCGCGAAATCGTCGCTATACGCTACGGAAGTTTTCAATCGGCGTAGCCCGCGCCCATGCCTCGGGCATCTGGTCGGCGACTAGGCCGAGCCGGGCGTCATGGCCGATTGTGCGAAGATGAGAGAGGAGCGCAACGACGGCTGTCGCAGGCAAGATGCGCCACCCGTGCCGATATACGGTTTTCGCGGCTCGAATGCGCATGCCCGCCGCGGCGCCGCTTCGGCGGGTCGGGCGGTGCTGCTGTCGGGGAAGAATGGGAGCGGGCGCGGCGGGATGCGCGCGCCCGGCGGGGCAGCATGGCGGCTAGGCCGCGTCCCAGGCCGCCAGGTACTCTTTCCAGTGCGGCGCGTCGCTGGCCGCCAGGGTGTCGCGCACCAGCGCGATCTCGGCCTCGTACGCAGCGTGGTCGAGTTCGCCGCGCAGGAAGCGGAAGCGGCAGTACACCAGCCAGGTGTTCACCACATCGGTCTCGCAATAGGCGCGCACGGCATCGGCCTGGCCGTTGTTCCAGGCCTCCCACACCTTGCTGCCGTCCATGCCCAGCTTGCCGGGAAAACCGCACAGCTTGGCCAGCTCGTCCAGCGGCGCGTTGGCGCGGCCGTTGTACTTGGCCAGCAGGTCCATCAGGTCGCAATGGCGGGCGTGATAGCGGCTGATGTAGTTGTTGTACTTGAAGTCGCGGTCTTCCTCGCCCATGTCCCAATAGCGCGGGGCCTGGACGCCGTGGATCAGGCTTCGGTAGTGCAGCACGGGCAGGTCGAAGCCCGAGCCGTTCCAGCTGACCAGGCGCGGGGTATAGCGCTCGATGGTCTTGAAGAACATCGACAACAGCGCGGGTTCGGGATCGTCCGGCTGTCCCAGGCACTTCACGCGAAAGCCCTGGTCGTCGCGGAACACGCAGCCCACCACCGCCACGCGATGCAGGTGCAGCGGCAGGAAATCATGCCCCACGGCCTCGCGCCGCGCGGCGAAGGCGCGCTCGGCGACCTCGAGGTCGGGCACGTCGGCGCCCCAGCCGTGCAGCCGGCGCAGGCCGGCCACGTCGGGCAGGGTTTCGAGGTCGAAGACGAGGGTGGGCGTCATGGCCGGGCCGGGATGTGCGGTTCGATGTGGCGCGCGGCGATCATCGCGCGGGCAGGTACTGCAGCGGATCGACGGGAGTGCCCTGGCGGCGGATCTCGAAGTGCAGCCTGGGCGACGTGGTGTCGGTCTGGCCTATCTCGGCGATCTTCGCGCCGCGCTTGACGTCCTGGCCCGTCTTCACCAGCAGCGCGCGATTGTGCGCATAGGCCGTGATGAAGCCGTTCTGGTGGTTGATGATGACCAGGTTGCCCAGGCCGCGCACGCCGTTGCCGCTGTACATGACCTTGCCGTCGGCGGCGGCGACCACCGGGTCGCCCGCGGCGCCGGCGATGTCGATGCCCTTGGTGTTGGAGTTGAACTGCTGCATGATCGCGCCGCTGGCGGGCCAGCCCCACGCGATGACGTTGGCATCGGAAGCGCGCGGCGGCGCCGGGGTGGCGGGCTTGGGCGTCTCGGGCGGGGTGGCCGGCGTGGCCGCGGGCGGCGTGCCGCCGTCCGTGGGGGTGGCCGGCTTGTCGGGATCGGCGGGCGGCGCATCCAGCGGCACGGGCTCGGAAGGCTTGCTGGGCGCGGTCGCGATGGGCTGGGGAGCGCTGGGAGGCGTGGACGGCGCGGCGCCGGAGCCGCCCGCGGCCGAGCCGGACAGCTTCAGCACCTGCCCCACCGAGATCTGGTTTGGATCGGTGATGTTGTTCCAACGGCGCAGGCTGTCGACGTCGACATTGTTGCTGCGCGCGATGCGATACAGGCTGTCGCCCGGCTTGACCACATAGGTGCCGCCGGGAGCGGCCTTGTCGCCCGCGGGCTGCTGCGACATGTCGACGATGGGCGCCTGGCGGGTGCTGGTGCAGCCGGCCAGCGCCAGCGCAAGAATTACCATCGTGGCCTGCAGGACCCGGCCGGACGGACGCGCGAGCGCGCGCGAGGATATTGCAGCGGTCAGTGGCAACTGCCCGTTGAGCATACGATTCTCCTGTTGCTCAAGTTTGTATTCCAGCTCGCAGAGGCACGAAGCGCACGGCTTCGAGCTCGCGGCGATTCCAACTGGCCGTGCCGGTGCGCTCGACCAGCACCAGCCGCTGGCTGGCGCCGCCTTCTGGCGCGATAAGGCGGCCGCCCGGCGCCAGTTGCGCAAGCAGGGCCTGAGGAATGCTCAGGCCCGCCGCAGCCACAACGATAGCATCGAACGGCGCCACGCCGGGCAAGCCCAGCATGCCGTCGCCATGCACCAGCCGCACGCGCGTGGCGAGTTTCAGGGCGCGCAGATGCGTGCGCGCCAGCTCGAACAGGCCTCGGATGCGCTCGATGGCATGGACTTCGCGCACGAACTGCGCCAGCACCGCGGCCTGGTAGCCGCAGCCCGCGCCGACCTCGAGCACCCGGGTGGGCTCGCGGTCTTCGCACACCGCCGCCAGCATGCGCGCCACGATCCATGGTTGCGAGATCGTCTGCGAGTGGCCGATGGGCAGCGCGGCGTCTTCATAGGCGCGGCTGGCCAGGGCCTCGTCGACGAACAAGTGGCGCGGCACCGCGCCCATGGCGGCCAGCACGCGCTCGTCGGTGATGCCCTGCTCGCGCAGGCGCTGCACCATCGCCTGGCGCAGCCGGTCGGAGTTCAGGCCCAGATTGGGCCCGGACGCCACGGCGCCGCGCTGCGCATCGGGACGCTGCAGGGTGGCCGACGAGATGCGGGTATTGCTGTTGGCGGGCGTGATGCCGCCCATGCCGCTGCTGCCGTAGCGCGGCGGGCCGGATGAGGGTCGCCTGGTGTTCATAGGGGTTCCGCCCACGCGCGCACCTCGTCGAGCTGGCCATGGTGAGTGAGGTCCAGCCGCAGCGGCGTGATGGCCACGGCGCCCTGCGCCACGGCGTGGAAGTCCGTGCCGGGCGCGGCATCCGCCGCCAGGCCCACCGGCCCGATCCAGTAGACCGGATCGCCGTATGGCGTGGTGGTGCGCACCACCGGCTCGGAAGGATGGCGCTTGCCCAGCCGCGTGACCTGGAAGCCGGTCAGCTGTTCGAACGGCAGGTTGGGAATGTTGACGTTGAGCAGCACGGGCGCGGCCAGCGGCTTCGCCAGCTGGCGCTCGACCACCTGGCGCGCGGCGCGGGCCGCGGAATCGATGTGCTCCCAGCCTTTTTCGATGAGCGAGAACGCGATGGCCGGAATGCCGAACAGATAGCCTTCGGTGGCGGCGGCGACCGTGCCGGAGTACAACGTGTCATCGCCCATGTTCGCGCCGTTGTTGATGCCGGACACCACCAGGTCCGGGCGGCCTTCCATCAGGCCGCCGGTAAGCGCGACGTGCACGCAGTCGGACGGCGTGCCGTTGACGTAGGTGAAGCCGTTGGACGCGGTGCGCACCGTGAGCGGGCGATTGAGCGTGAGCGAGTTGGAAGCGCCGCTGTGATTGGTTTCGGGCGCGACCACGGTGAGCTCGCCCAGGCCCGCCAGCGCGTCGACCAGCGCCTGCAGCCCGGGGGCGTTATAACCATCGTCGTTCGAAACCAGAATACGCATCAATCCTTCCACTGTCTGACAGACCGCGCCGAGAGGCAACCGATTGTACGGCAGGCGGACGGTCCGCCGCCGCCCACCGGTGGCGGTAGAATCCGCAGCCTCAACCCTTGCCGGATCCCTCCATGGTCGAAGCCGCTCCTTCCCTGCCCCTGAATGCCGCCCTGGTCCTGATGGCCTACCTGATCGGGTCCATTTCCTTCGCGGTGATCGTCAGCCGAGTCATGGGCCTGCAGGACCCGCGCAGCTATGGCTCGAAGAACCCGGGCGCCACCAACGTGCTGCGCTCGGGCAGCAAGGCCGCCGCGGTGCTGACGCTGCTGGGCGATGCCTTCAAGGGCTGGTTCGCGCTGTGGCTGGCCCAGGCGCTGGCGCCGGGGCTGTCGTGGACCGTGTATGCGGTGGCGGCCGTGGCGGTGTTCGTGGGGCACCTGTATCCCGTGTTCCTGCGCTTCCAGGGCGGCAAGGGCGTGGCCACGGCGCTGGGCGTGCTGGCGGCCATCCAGCCGTGGCTGGCGGTGGCCACCATCGCCACCTGGCTGATCGTGGCGGTGTTCTCGCGTTATTCGTCGCTGGCCGCGCTGGCGGCGGCTTTCTTCGCGCCGCTGTACTACGTGTTCGGCTCGGGTGTGGCCTGGGTGGCGCGGCCGCCGGTGGTGGTGGCCATCGTGGTGATGAGCGTGCTGCTGTATTACCGGCATCGTGCCAACATCAAGCGGCTGATCGAGGGCAAGGAAAGCCGGATCGGCGGAAAGAAGAAGTAGCGCAAGGCCTGCCGGCCGCTACGCCGAGCCGATCTCGGCCAGGTCCCAGCGCGGGCGTACCGTGAAGGCGTGGTCGTCTTCACGCAGCTGCGCCAGGCCCGTCTTGACCCGCTCCGCCGCCGCGAACGCGATCATCGCGCCGTTGTCGGTGCACAGCGACAGCGGCGGAAAGTAGGCCTGCGCCTTCAACGGAGCCAGTTCGCGCGCCAGGCGCGAGCGCAACAGTGAGTTGGCCCCTACCCCGCCCGCCACGACCAGACGCTTGAGCTTCGTCTTGCGCAGCGCGCGCACGGCCTTGGCGGCCAGCACGTCCACGATGGCCGCCTGCGTGGCCGCGGACAGGTCGGCCCGGGTCTGTTCGTCCAGCCCGCCGGCCTGCTCGGCGGCCTTCACGCGTGTCAGCACCGCGGTCTTCAGGCCGCTGAAGCTGAAGTCCAGGTCGCCGCTGTGCAGCATGGGGCGCGGCAGTTCGAAGCGGTTGGCATCGCCCCGTTCGGCCATCTTCGACAGCGCCGGGCCGCCCGGATAACCCAGGCCCAATAGCTTGGCAGACTTGTCGAAAGCCTCGCCGGCCGCGTCGTCCAGCGTCTCGCCCAGCAGTTCGTAGCGGCCCACTCCGTCGACCCTCATCAGCTGGGTATGGCCCCCGGACACCAGCAGGGCCACGAAGGGAAAGTCGGGCCGCGGGTCGGCCAGCAGCGGCGACAACAGATGGCCTTCGAGGTGATGGATGCCGATGGCCGGACGGCCCAGCGACCAGGCCAGCGCCTGCGCCACGCTGGCGCCGACCAGCAACGCGCCCGCCAGGCCCGGCCCCGCGGTATAGGCCACGGCGTCCACGTCGGACAGCTGCAGGCCGGCTTCATTCAGCACCTGGCGGGTCAGCGGCACCACGCGCCGGATATGGTCGCGCGACGCAAGCTCCGGCACCACGCCGCCATAGTCCTGGTGCATGGCGATCTGTGTATGCAGGGCGTGCGCGAGCAGGCCGCGCTCGGTACAGACCGCGGCCACGCCGGTCTCGTCGCACGAGCTTTCGAATCCCAGGATGATCATGCAGCGAAGTTTACAACCGGTGCGAAAATGGCGGATCTCGGCCGTCCGCTTGCTGCCTGCGCCATGCGCCTGGCGGGCATCGCGGCCGAGTCGCCACATCGGCCATGCAACGAAGTCGACAGCCGGGCGCTTCCGGCCACGCCAAACATCACCAGGAACGAAGGGGACCTGACCACATGCTAGAGAAGCTATTCCGCCTGCGCGAACACGGCACCACCGTGCGCACCGAGATCATCGCCGGAATCACCACGTTCCTGACGATGTCCTACATCATCTTCGTCAATCCCGACATCCTGGCGTCCACCGGCATGGACCGCAACGCGGTGTTCGTGGCCACCTGCCTGGCCGCGGCGCTGGGCACGCTGGTGATGGCGTTCGTGGCCAACTGGCCCATCGGCATGGCGCCCGGCATGGGGCTGAACGCCTTCTTCGCGTTCGGCGTGGTCAAGGGCATGGGCTACACGTGGGAACAGGCGCTGGGGGCGGTGTTCATCTCGGGGGTTATCTTCCTGTTGCTGACGCTGACCGGCGTGCGCGCCTGGCTGATCAAGGGCATCCCGCATTCGCTGCGCAGCGCCATCGCGGCGGGCATCGGCCTGTTCCTCGCCATCATCGCGCTGTCCAGCTCGGGCATCGTGGTGGACCACCCCGCCACCAAAGTCGCGCTGGGCGACCTGCGCCAGCCGGGACCGCTGTTCGCCGTGCTGGGCTTTTTCATCATCGCCAGCCTCGATGCCCTGCGCGTGCGCGGCGCCATCCTGATCGGGGTGCTGGCGGTCACGGTGCTGTCGATGCTGCTGGGCTACAACGAGTTCCGCGGCGTGTTCGCCGCGCCGCCCAGCCTGGCGCCCACGTTCTTGCAGCTGGACATCATGGGCGCGCTGCACACCGGCTTTCTGCATGTGATCATCGTGTTCGTGCTGGTGGAAGTGTTCGATGCCACCGGCACGCTGATGGGCGTGGCCAAGCGTGCCGGGCTGGTCCCCGAAGACCGCCCCAACCGCCTGGGCCGCGCGCTGTTCGCGGACAGCACGGCCATCGTGGGCGGCTCGCTGCTGGGCACCAGCAGCACCACCGCTTATGTCGAAAGCGCGTCGGGCGTACAGGCCGGCGGCCGCACCGGGCTGACCGCTCTCGTGGTGGCGCTGCTGTTCCTGGCCGCGCTGTTCATCTCGCCGCTGGCCGGCTCGGTGCCGGCCTACGCCACCGCGCCCGCGCTGCTGTACGTGGCGGGGCTGATGATGCGCGAGCTCATCGACATCGACTGGGACGACGTATCCGAGGCCACGCCGGCCGCGCTGACCGCGCTGATCATGCCGTTCACGTATTCCATAGCGAATGGCCTGGCGTTCGGCTTCATCAGCTATGCCGTGCTGAAGACCTGCACCGGGCGCGTGCGCGAGGTGCATCCGGCCACGTGGCTGGTGGCGGCGCTGTTCGTCGTACGGTTCGCATTCTTTCCGGAATAGGTGCGGGCCGATACATCGGGTTCGTGCCGTTCGGCCGAGGGATCGGGCGCCAGGCCGTGCCGTTGGGCGCGCCCATCCCCTTCATATACTCAGCCTATCGACCCGGAAGGCTGCAAGGTTGCTGCGGTCCGTGGTTGAATTCGCCGATACACTCTCCATATACGTAACAGGCGGGGCGTCATGCCCCGCACGTTTTTTGCAGAGGTATTCATGAGCGTCCTGGCCAATGTGCCCTTGTCCGTGCTCGACCTCGCCCCCATCGTCGAGGGCGGCAGCATCGCGGACGCGTTCCGCAATACGGTCGCGCTGGCGCAGCACGTCGAGAAACTCGGCTACAACCGCTTCTGGCTGGCGGAGCACCACAACATCACCGGCATCGCCAGCAGCGCCACGGCCGTACTCATCGGCCACGTCGCCGGACACACGAGCACGCTGCGAGTGGGCTCGGGCGGCGTGATGCTACCCAACCACGCCCCGCTGATCATCGCCGAACAGTTCGGCACCCTCGAAACCCTGTACCCCGGCCGCATCGACCTGGGCCTGGGCCGCGCGCCCGGCAGCGACGGGGCCACGCAGCACGCGCTGCGCCGCGGGCCGCGCAGCGGCCTAGAGTTCCCCGCCCTGCTGGACGAACTGCGCGCCTTCCTCGAGCCGGCGCAGCCGGGCCAGCAGGTGCGGGCGATTCCCGGCGAAGGACTATGGCGCATCCCCATCTGGCTGCTGGGCTCCAGCGACTTCAGCGCGAGGCTGGCGGCCGAACTGGGCCTGCCGTTTTCGTTCGCCGGCCACTTCTCGCCCGAAGGCATGGCGGCGATGCGCCTGTACCGCCACCTGTTCAAGCCCTCGGACACGCTGAAAAAGCCGTACTCGATGATCGGCGTGCCCATCATCGCCGCCGAGACCGACGAAGAGGCGCGCCGCCTGTCCACCACGCAGCAATTGAAGTTCCTGTCGCTGGTGCGCGGCAACCGCCTGGCGCTGCAGCCGCCGGTGGACAGCATGGACGGCCACTGGAACGAGTGGGAACGCCAGGCCGTGCAGCAGAAGCTGGGCGCCTCCATCGTGGGTGGCCCCGCAACCGTACGGCAGAAACTCGAAGCGCTCATCGCGCAGACCGAGGCGGACGAAGTGATGATCGTCTCCGATTTCTACAGCCTGGAAGACCGGTTGCGTTCGTACGAGATCGTGGCGTCACTGAAAGGCGCGCCCGCGGCGCAGGCAGCCTGAGCGTCGCGCTGGCGTCGCGCGCCTGCGGGGCAATGCGCGTGGCGGCGTCGGTGCGCGTTGTCGCCCCTTTTTCATCATGCACCGCACCGGGCAGGCACGCCGGTTGCGGCACCTAGCGCGGCGCGCCGCAGTCCGCCGCGCTCAACCGAGGCCGGCCCCCACCGGCCTGCAAGCTCCGCGCCCCGGCGCGGCAAGGAAGGCTTTATGAGCATCGTAGAACTGACCAAGGACTCCTTCCAGGATGCCATTTCCCCCGACGGCACGCTGATCGTCGATTTCTGGGCGCCCTGGTGCGGCCCGTGCAAGGGCTTCGCGCCGGTGTTCGAGCAGGCCGCCACCGAGCACACGGACGTCACGTTCGCCAAGGTCAACACCGACCTCGAGCAGGAACTGGCCGGTGCGCTCGGCATCCGTTCGATTCCCACGCTGATGGTGTTCCGCGAACAGGTGCTGCTTTTCTCGCAGCCGGGCGCGTTGAGCGCGGGACAGCTGAACGAACTGCTGACCAAGGTAAAGGAAGTGGACATGGCGCAGGTACACAAGGACATCGCCGACGCGCGCGCGAAGTCTGACGGGGCGGGCGGCGACAGCACCGTCGGGTGAAGGAACGGGGCGCGTGCGCGTGACGGCCGGCGCGCGGGCGATTGAGTTCTTCTGGCGCCGCGTCGCTGCGTGCGGGCGATGGCGATTGAGTTCTTCTGGCGCCGCGCCCGTACCTGCGAAGCCCCGTCCTCGCGCGCCGCGCTGCGGGCGCGGCTTCTCCGGCACGGGCGCGGCTCAGATCCACGCAATGCGGCGGTCGCCTCTCGCAACGCAATGCGGCAGTCACCTCTCGTAGCGGGGTCGGCCGCGCAGACCACTGGCCGTTCAGTGCCATGGCGCACCGTCGGCGGTCACACGATCATTGTCCCGGAGTGTCGTGACAGTGATGCTTGGTCTGCGAGGCATCGAGATGTCTTGAGCCTGGGCCATGGCGGAGGGTTCGCGCCCGCAGCGCGGAGCGCGAGGACGAGAATCCGCAGTCATGGACCAGGCGCGCAAGAACCCAGATACCTCACCGACTCAGCTGACTGACCCGCCCCAGACGCCTGGCAACCGATCGGCTACGCCTTCAGACGAACCACGCAACGGCTAAGCGTCCGTACGGCAAATTCACTGCCTGTCATCGTGAATCCGCCAATCCCCGCGCCCGCGCGTCACGTTGGCCACCACCTGTTCCAGCTCCGACAACTGCGACCGAGGCACCTGCAGGACCAGTTCCGGCCCGCGCTCGTCGAAGTTCTCGGACTCGACCACAGCTCCCGCCTGCGCCAGTCTTGCCCGCAAGAGAGGCAGGTCCGCAAAATCGCACCGGCACCAGGCGGCGACGGTGTCGATCAGTTCGACGCGCTCTCCCTGCCGCAGGCAATTGGCTGCGCAGCCCCCGTAGGCGCGTACGAGGCCGCCCGCGCCCAGCTTGATGCCGCCATACCAGCGCACCACAAGGACGGCCACGCGGTCCAGGCACAGTCCATCGATGGCCTGCAAAATGGGGCGGCCAGCCGTGCCGCCAGGTTCGCCGTCGTCGTTGCTGCGGTATTCGTTGCCGATGCGGTAGGCCCAGCAGTTGTGCGTGGCGGCCGGGTCGCTATGCCGTGCGATCAGGGCCATGGCTTCGTCGATCGAAGCTGCTGGCCCCGCAAAAGCCAGGAAGCGGCTTTTCTTGATTTCTTCTTCGTGGGTGCAGAGGGCGGCCAGCGTGTGGGTCATGGCGCGGATTGTAAGCGGCGGCGAGCGCGGAGAACCGCGACATACCACGCCTTCATTAGCGGGTCGGCGTCGAACGTGGCGCACTCAGCCGTGGCAGTCGGGCACTTCCTGGTCCAGGTAGACGTCGAACGCCACGTCGCGCGCCCACTGGTCCGTCATGGTCTTCCAGGCGCCGTCGCGACGCCACTGGCGCATCTGGCGTTCCAGCCACTCGGCCTGGCCGCCCTGTCCGGCCACCAGCCACACGCGTTCGGCGAGAGGGCCGTCCAGCGGCAAGGTGGCCGAGAAATTCTTCCATTCGGGAAAGCGCATCAACGGCGCCCAGACGGCGTCGTCAATCATGCCGATGTCGCAAGCGCCTTCGCGCACGGCCACCAGCGCATCGGACGGCACGCGGAATGTCCGCACCTTGGCGCCCCATCGGGCGGCCAGTTCCTGCGCGTGCGCGGCCGCACCGGCCATGCAGACGCTGCGCCCGGCCGCGTCCTGCCAGCGTCGCATGGGCGTATCGCTGCGTATGACGGCCTGCGGCCGCACGACATAGCCGGTGGGCACGCGCGCCACGTCGGGTGCCCGTGCACCCGCAGCGGACTGGCCCTCCACCTGGTCGGCCAGCACCGCGTCGACCTCACCCGCGGCCAACAGTGCGGCCGCCTCGCCGGGCGCCACTTGGCGCAGCGTCACGGGCAGGCCCAACGCCGCACCAAGTCGCTCGGCGACAGGAGTATCCAGGCGTTCCGGCGTGCGTATCTTGGCGCCGGGCGCGGGTGGCGGCGCCAGATGCGGTATGCCGATGACCAGCGTGCCGCGTGCGCGCGCACGCAGGAATGGCGCGGCGGATGAATCTGTGTTGTCGGCGGTGCGATCGGCAGGCGTAGGCGCGGCCTCGGTCGCCGGCTCGGCTGCGCCGGCCAACGCCAAGACCAGCAAGGCAGCCGCGAACACGCGGCGGCCGCCGGCCCTGCCCTTGACGAATCGCGCGCGCGCCATGCCTTTCGCCTCAGACGTACTGGTAGCGCAGCAGCCGATGCTTCAGGCGCTCGAGCACGAACTGGTCGATCAGCGCGGCCAGCACGGCGATGACCAGGATGTTGGCCATCACGCCCGTCATGTCGGCGATCTCGCCGGAGTACGCCAGCGAACGGCCCAGGCCCTTGCCGAAGCCGATCAGCATCTCGGCCGAAATCAGCGCGCGCCAGGCGTTGCCGAATGCCAGCTGCGCGCCGGTGATCAGTTCGGGCATGACGGCGGGCAGGTACACGCGCTTGACCAGGTCCCACGGCGTGGCGCCCATGACGCGGGCCGCGGACACGTGCACGCGCTGCACCGACTCGGTGGCGTTCATCACGCTGAGAGCGGCCGGGAAGAATGCCGACAGCGCCACCACGATGATGATGGGCGCGTTGCCGAAGCCCATGACGATGAGGAACAGCGGCACCCAGGCGATGGACGGAATGGCCTGCAGGATGACGATGGCGCTGCGCAGCACTTCGCGGAAGAAGTAGAGCAGCGCGGCGATCAGGCCGAAGCCCACGCCGGCCGCCAGCGCCAGGCCATAGCCTATGCCCAGCCGGCCCAGCGTGCCGGACAGGCTCTGGTGGAAGGAGTCCTTCGACACCTCTTCGGCCAGGCGCTCCATCACGGCCGGCACGCCCGGCATCAGGAAGTCGGGCAGCACCCATGCCGCCGACTGCCACAGCAGGAAAATGAAGGCGACGCCCAATACTCCGGCGAGGTACTTGCGTGCGCCGGTGACGCGAGTGGAAGCGCTCAAAGCTTGCGCGCCTCTTGCCACGACAGGTCGACGATGCTGGATACGTCGTACGGCTTGCCGTCACGCGTCTTCAGCGCGCCCTGGGCCTGCAGGATGTCCGCGATCTCCTGCATGCGCGCGGTGTCCTTGTCGGTCAGCTTGGGCGTGAACACCTGGGTGCTGATGGCTTCGCTGATGACGGTCTCGCGGGGCAGCTCGCCGCGCGTCAGCGTCTTCAGGGTGGGCTCGGCGATGAAGTACGAGGCGATCAGCTTGGCCGCGTCGTTCGGCTTCTGCTGCAGCAGTTCGATGGCCTGGTGCTGGGCGTCCAGCGCCTTCCACACGGCATCCTTGCGCTTGGCCAGCACTTCGCCCGAGGTGATGACGACCATGCACGGGAACGGCCACGACTGGCCCACCTCATAGATCTGCTTGACCGGCGCCACCAGTTGCGCGATGCGGTCGTAGGGCTCGAACAGGAAGGCCGCGTCCACGCGCTTGCCCACCAGCGACTGCACCGCCACGGCGGGGCTGACGCCCATGATGTTGACGTCCTCGGCACTCAGGTTGCCCTGCTTCAGCACCACGCCCTTGAACACCACGTCGGCCGTGCTGCCTTCGCTTTGCGAGGCCAGCGTCTTGCCCTTCAGGCCGGCGATGTCCTTGATGCCCGAATCGTCGCGCACCACCAGCGAGTGATAGCCCTGTTGCGCGCCGCCCACCACCTTCAGGTCGGCGCCCTTCGAGGCCCATGCGACGGCGTTGGTGAAGCCCAGCACGCCGATGTCCAGCTGGCCGCCGACGATCGCCTTGATCAGGTCAGTCCCGGACTTGAACTCGACCAGTTCGGTGTCCAGGCCGGCCTTCTGGTAATAGCCGCCTTCCTGGGCCACGATGGCCTGCGCATCGTCCATGACGCGCAGGTAGCCGACGCGGAATTTCTCGGCGGCCATGGCCGGGGCGGCGGCCAGCAGCGCGCCCGCCAACGACAGGGACAGCCAATGCTTGATCTTCATGATGGGGACTCCAGGGTGATGGATGGGCATGCCGGGTGGCGGCGTGCGGATGCTTGAATGGGGAGACGAAAGTCCGGTGGCGGCGGGCCGTCAGGCGGTGAGCGCGGCGTCGCCGTGCGCGGGCTGTCCGCCATGATCGTCGACGGCGATGCCAAGCAGGCGCAGGATCTCGCGCTTTTCGTTGGCCAGGCCGGACAGATCGTGCGTCTTGGTGTGATGCGCCAGGTTGAACTCGCGCAGCACACGCGCGGGGCGCGGGCTGAACACCACGATGCGGTCGGCCAGGAACAGCGCCTCGTCCACGTCGTGCGTGACCAGCAGCACCGTGGGCTTTTCCTGCTGGATCAGCTGGCGCAGCACGTCCTGCAGGCTCAGGCGCGTCAGCGCGTCCAGCGCGCCGAACGGCTCGTCCATCAGCAGCGTCTGCGGCTGCGCGATGAAGGCGCGGGCCAGCGCGCAGCGCTGGCGCATGCCGCCCGAAACCTGGTGGGGATAGTAGTTCTCGAAGCCGCCCAGGCCCACGCGTTCCAGCCAGGCCACCGCCTGCTGGCGCGCACGCGACCTGGGAACGCGCTGGAATTCCAGCGCCAGCGAGACGTTGTCTCGCAGGGTCAGCCAGGGGTACAGCGCATGTTCCTGGAACACCAGCGTGCGGCTGGGATGCGGACCCTGCACGGGTTGGCCATCGGCCAGCACACGCCCTTGCGAGGTTTTTTCCAGGCCCGCGGCCAGGTGCAGCAGGGTCGACTTGCCGCAGCCCGAGGGACCTACCAGCGCGACCAGCTCTCCGGTCTTGAACTCGCTGGAAAAACCATCCACTACCTGAAGGGAGCCGAAGCTCTTGTGGACGTGGTCGAAAGTCAGATTCATGGGCAGGGCTACGCAATGGACGAAGTAAGGCACCGCGTACTCTACTTAACGTTCATATGAATCCGAACTATATTTATCGAATGTTTTAATAGCTTTTAGAAATATAGAGCTAGGTTTTTGATTGCTGTCGGAGGTTTGCGTTCTTCTGGCGCCGCGGCCGTACCTGCGAAGTCGCGTCCTCGCGCTGGGCGCGCTGCGGGCGCGACTTCTCCGGCACGGCCGCGGCTCACAACAATTCAGATCCGCAGGAATCCAACCCCCTTCCCCTTTATCCGCGCGCGATTCAATGGCGAATAAGCTGCAGCGGACAGGGATCCAATGAACTATGGACCCGGGGGTATGGGAAGGCTTGAGCCCGGTGCATGGCGGAGGGTTCGCGCCCGCAGCGCGCCAGCGCGAGGACGAGAATCCGCAGTCATGCACCGGGCGCTCAAGAACTCAAATATCCGCCCAGAGACACAACGATCCCCCGACGAACAGATCTGCTCGTCAGTTGGACAACCCGCGCGACGCAAGGTATTCCTCGTACGTACCCCGGTAGTCGACGATTTCGCCGGTTGGCAGGATTTCGATGACGCGGGTGGCCAGGCCGGAGACGAATTCGCGGTCGTGGGAGACGAAGATCAGCGTGCCCTGGTATTTTTCCAGCGCGAACTGGAGCGATTCGATCGACTCCATGTCCAGGTGGTTGGTGGGCTCGTCCAGCAGCATGACGTTGTGGCGGCCCAGCATCAGGCGGCCGAAGGTCATGCGGTTCTTTTCGCCGCCCGAGAGCACCTTGGGGGCCTTGGGCAGGTCGTCGCTGGAGAACAGCAGGCGGCCCAGGGCCGAGCGGATGGCCTGGTCGTCGTCGCCCGGCTGGCGATGATCGGTCATCCAGTCGAACAGGTTGATGTCCGTCTGCAGGAACTGGTCGGACACGTCCTGCGCCATGTAGCCGAGGTCGGCGTTCTCGGACCACTTCACCGTACCGCCGCTGGGCTCCAGGTCGTTGGCCAGCAGGCGCAGCAGCGTCGTCTTGCCCACGCCGTTGGCGCCGATGATGGCGATCTTCTCGCCGGCCTCGATCATGGCCGAGAAATTCCGGATGACGGGCGCGTCGTACGACTTGGACAGGTTTTCCACCGTGACTGCCAGGCGGTGCATGGGCTTGGCCTGCTCGAAGCGGATATAAGGGTTCTGGCGCGACGAAGGCTTCACCTCGACCTGCTCGGCCTTGATGCGGTCGATCTGCTTCAGGCGCGAGGTGGCCTGGCGAGCCTTGGACTTGTTGGCCGAGAAGCGGCGCACGAAATCCTGCAGTTCGGCCACGCGCTCCTTCGCCTTGGCATTGTTGGCGTTCAGCCGCTCGCGGGCCTGCGTCGAGGCCAGCATGTAGTCGTCGTAGTTGCCCGGATACACGCGCAGTTCGCGAAAGTCCAGGTCGGCCATGTGGGTGCACACCTGGTTCAGGAAGTGGCGATCGTGGCTGATGATGATCATCGTGCTCTGGTAGCCGTTGAGCACGTCTTCCAGCCAGCGGATCGTGTTGATGTCCAGGTTGTTGGTGGGCTCGTCCAGCAGCAGCACGTCGGGATTCGAGAACAGCGCCTGGGCCAGCAGCACGCGCAGCTTCCAGCCCGGCGCGATCTCGCGCATGGGCAGGTTGTGCTGGTCCACGGCGATCTCCAGGCCCAGCAGCAGCTCGCCGGCCCGCGCTTCGGCGGTGTAGCCGTCGTACTCGGCGAACTTGGCCTCGAGGTCGGCCGCGCGCATGTAGTCGTCTTCGCTGGCCTCGGGGTTGGCGTAGATGGCGTCGCGCTCGGACATGGCGGCCCACATCTCGGTGTGGCCCATCATCACCACATCCAGCACGCGCACGTCTTCGTATGCGAACTGGTCCTGGCGCAGCTTGCCCAGGCGCACGCCCGGCTCCAGCGACACGTTGCCGCTGGACGGTTCGAGGTCGCCGCCGATGATCTTCATGAAGGTCGACTTGCCCGACCCGTTGGCCCCGATCAGGCCATACCGGTTGCCCTCTCCGAACTTGACGCTGACGTTTTCGAACAGGGGCTTGGGACCGAACTGGATGGTGAGATTGGCAGTGGAGATCACGATGCTGGAATGTGGCTGGGCGTCGGCCATGCGGTTGGGGACGCCGTTGGGCCCGGGCGGATTGTCGCGAGCGCGCGATTGCAGGCGTACTCTTTCCGCGGGGCGAAACACAACAGTGTAGCAAGGAGGGATGTCGGGCGCTGCTTCGGGGTGGGTCGCGACGCGTGGAACGAGTGTCGTAATTCGTGGCGGCGAGTTGAGTTCTTGCGCGCCTGGGCCATGACTGCGGATTCTCGTCCTCGCGCTCCGCGCTGCGGGCGCGAACCCTCCGCCATGGCCCAGACTCGAGTTTCTCCAGTTCCGTCGTTCGAATTACCTCATTCACTGTGTCCGATTCGAGCATCGGCGATATGGGCGATATTCGCGTTCGTGAAATCGTTGTAGCGTCAAAAAGGCCGAACGATTTGCGGCGCAGCAATTCTGGCGTCGCATCCCTGGCCGCGCATTTGATTCATCAGTGTCGAACGGCGAGTTTGACGACCTTCGCATTGCGTTGCTCCGAGCCGCATTCGTGCCGGAGAAGTCGCGCCCGCAGCGCTTGTGCGCGAGGACGAAACTTCGCAGGTACGAATGCGGCGCCAGAAGAACACAAAACGAAGGCCCACCCAAAACCGGCAACCGCATCCACTCACATGCCGACAACGCAAAACATGCTGCGGCTAGGGTTATTCCGGACGCCGTTTTGATTGTCAGGATTAATTCAGGCAGGTTTAATCTCCGTGCGATGACCCATTGCTTCAATGCATCGATAAAAACCGGGTTCGCACGAGGCGCCCGCAGCACGTCTCGCATAACAGAAAGCAGTAACAACAAGCTGGTCCATGTAGTCCAATCAGGAGACAACACACCATGCAACACGTTACGCAATCACGCCGGAAGTTCATTTCCGGCGCCACGGCGGTCGCGGGCACCGCAGCGCTGGGATTCCCGGCCATCGTCAGCGCGCAAACGCCCGTCAGCCTGCGCTTCCAGAGCACCTGGCCCGCCAACGACATCTTCCACGAATTCGCCACCGACTACGCCAAGAAGGTGAACGACATGGCGGGCGGCCAACTGAAGATCGAAGTGCTGCCCGCTGGCGCGGTGGTCAAGGCCTTCGACCTGCTCGATGCCGTGTCGGCCGGCACGCTCGATGGCGGCCACGGCGTGGTGGCCTACTGGTACGGCAAGAACACCGCGGTGGCGCTGTGGGGCTCGGGCCCGTCATACGGCATGGACCCCAACATGTTGCTGGCCTGGCACGAGTACGGCGGCGGCAAGGAGCTGCTGCAGGAAATCCAGAAGGCCATGGGTGTGAACGTGGTGTCGTTGATGTACGGCCCCATGCCTACCCAGCCCTTCGGCTGGTTCAAGCGTCCTATCACCAAGGTCGAAGACGTCAAGGGACTGAAGTTCCGCACCGTGGGCCTGGCCATCGACATGTACAGCGCCATGGGCGCGGCCGTGAACGCCCTGCCCGGCGGCGAGATCGTGCCGGCGCTGGACCGCGGCCTGCTCGATGGAGCCGAGTTCAACAATGCCTCGTCCGACCTCTCGCTGGGCTTCGCCGACGTGTCGAAGGTCTGCATGCTGCAGAGCTTCCACCAGAGCGCCGAACAGTTCGAGATCATGTTCAACAAGGCCAAGTACGACAGCCTGCCCGAACACCTGCGTCACCTGCTGCGCTACGCCGCGCAGGCCAGCAGCGCCGACATGTCCTGGAAAGCCGCGCACCGCTACTCGCAGGACTACATCAAGCTGCAGACCGAGCACAACGTCAAGTTCTACAAGACGCCCGACTCCATCCTGCAGCAGCAGCTGAAGATCTGGGACGACATGATCGCCAAGCGCTCGGCCGAAAACCCGCTGTTCAAGAAGGTGCTGGATTCGCAGCGCGCCTTCGCCGAACGCACGGGCCGCTGGCAGGGCGACACCATGGTCAATTACCGGATGGCTTTCAACCACTACTTCACGCGCAGCAACAAGGCCGCGTAGGCCTCGTTCGGTTCCGTCCGCCACACGCCGTCCGTGCCGTCGCACGGACGGGCGGCCGCGGCGCGCGGACCGGCGCACGTTGCCGCTGCGTGCATAGCCCCCCTGCCCTGCTCGCCCCCAGCCGCACGCCATGCGTCGCGCGCGGTGCGATCCCGCGTCTTCACCAGGACGTCCGATGATTCGATTCATACGCTTCATAGACAGCATCTCGACGTGGGTCGGCCAGGCCTTCGCGTGGCTGATCGTCGTGCTGACCCTGCACGTCTGCTGGGAGGTGGCCGCGCGCTACCTGCTGAACCAGCCCAGCGCCTGGGCCTTCGACATGCAGATGATGTACTACGGCATCATGTTCATGATGGCCGGCGCCTACACCCTGGCCAAGAGCGGCCACGTGCGCGGCGACATCCTGTACGGCTTCCTGCCCCCTCGCGTGCAGGCCACGCTGGACCTCGTGCTGTACATCGTGTTCTTCATCCCCGGCGTGGTGGCCCTGGTCTGGGCCGGCTGGTACTACGCCGGCTATTCCATCGCCATCCGCGAGCACTCGTCCCTGATGGCCAACGGACCTCCCATCTATCCCTTCAAGGCCTTCATCCCGCTGGCCGGCGCGGTGCTGCTGGTACAGGGTATCGCCGAGATCCTGCGCTGCGTGCTGTGCCTGCAGCACGGCGCGTGGCCGTCCCGCGAAGAGGACGTGGAGGAAGTCGACGTCGACAAGCTCAAGGAAATGGTGCAAGTGAAAGACGAAGACATCGCCAAGCTGGACCGCTACGTCACCAACGGGGAGCATGCCCGATGAAGATCAACAAGGCTTTGTGGTTCGGCCTTTCCTGCATCGGCCTGGTGCTGATGATGATCGCCTTCCTCACGCCGTGGGGCAGTCTGGAGACAGGACACATCGGCCTGCTGATGCTGGCGCTGATCGTGGTGGCCATCATGCTGGGCTTTCCGACCGCCTTCACGCTGATGGGCATGGGCGTGCTGTTCACCTTCTTCGCCTACTACATGCAGAGCGCGGACGCGGGACGGTCACTGGGACAGACGCTGGACCTGATGGTGCAGCGCACGTACGCCACCATGACCAACGACTCGCTCATCTCGATCCCGCTGTTCGTGTTCATGGGCTATTTGGTCGAACGCGCCAACCTGATCGAAAAGCTGTTCCGCTCCATGCACCTGGCGCTGGCGCGCGTGCCGGGCGCGCTGGCCGTGGCCACGCTGGCGACGTGCGCGATCTTCGCGACCGCCACCGGCATCGTCGGCGCCGTGGTCACGCTGATGGGCCTGTTGGCCATGCCGGCCATGCTGAAGGCGGGCTATAGCGTGCGGCTGACGGCCGGCGCCATCACGGCCGGCGGCTGCCTGGGCATCCTGCTGCCGCCGTCCGTGATGCTGATCGTGTACGGCGCCACCACCGGCACGTCGGTGGTGCAGCTGTACGCCGGCGCGCTGTTTCCCGGCATCATGCTGGCCGCCCTGTACATGCTGTACGTGATCCTCATCGCCAAGCTGCGGCCCGACATGGCGCCGCCTCTGCCCGAGAACGAACGCGGCGTGGCCCTGCCGCCGCAGAGCGCCGCCCTGGCCGCCTCGGGACCGCGCAACGCGGTGCCCGGCATGCTGGCCGCGCTGTTCGGCGGGCGGCGCCCGGCGGGCGTGCAACGCGGCTACGTGTCCCGCAACCTCGTGCTGGCGCTGGTGCCGCTGCTGGTGATCTTCGCGTTGGCCGGCACGGTGCACCGCGCGGTCACGCAACCCGACGAGGTCTACGACATTCCGGCCGAGCTGCAGCTGGGCTCCGGTGGATTCGATTCGGGTCTCGCCGAACCGCCGCTCGAAGGCGGCCTGGCCGAACCGCCGGTCGAAGGCGGCCTCGCCGAACCGCCGGTCGAGGGCGGACTGGCCGAGCCGCCCGGCACGCCGCGTCCCGCCGCCGCTGCCGAGCCCGCGGGCACGAGCGCGGCCGCGGCCAAGGCCGCCGCGGACACGGGCGTCGATGAAGAACGTCCCGCCGCGCCGCAGGGCTTCTGGATCTTCCTGGGCGTGTGCGTGGCCGTGCTCGCAGCGTTCTACGGACTGCTGACCTGGGCCCGCCTGGAAATCTTCAAGATGCTGCTGGGCTCGTTCTTCCCGCTGGCGGTGATGATTGCCGCGGTGCTGGGCTCGATCGCCTTCGGCCTGGCCACACCCAGCGAAGCCGCCGCCATGGGGGCCATGGGCGGCGCGCTGCTGGCGCTGGCCTACCGGCGCCTGACCTTGCCGGTACTAAGGGAATCGGTGTTCCTCACGGCCAAGACCAGCGCCATGGTGTGCTGGCTGTTCGTCGGCTCGTCCATCTTCTCGGCGGCGTTCGCCCTGCTGGGCGGACAGCGCATCATCGAGGAATGGGTGCTGTCGCTGGGCCTCACGCCCCTGCAGTTCATGCTGCTGGCGCAGGTCATCATCTTCCTGCTGGGCTGGCCGCTGGAATGGACCGAGATCATCGTGATCTTCATGCCGATCTTCGTGCCGCTGCTCAACGCCTTCGGCATCGATCCGCTGTTCTTCGGCCTGCTGGTGGCGCTGAACCTGCAGACGGCGTTCCTGTCGCCGCCCGTGGCCATGTCGGCCTTCTACCTGAAGGGCGTGTCGCCTCCGCACGTGACGCTGAACCAGATCTTCCTGGGCATGATGCCGTTCATGGGCATCCAGCTCGTGGCGATTTTCCTGCTCTACATGTTTCCCGGTATCGGCATGTGGCTGCCGACGGTGCTATACCGGTGATTCATGGATTCGTACAGGACACCCGCCATGCTGCAAACCCTGGAAGTGGCCTACGGCCCACAGACCGCCGTAGTCTGGATGAATCGTCCGGACCAGCGCAACGCGCTGGATCCGCGCATGATCGCCGAATTGACCGAGGTGTTCGATGAGCTGGGCCGCGACGGGGAAGTGCGCGCCATCGTGCTGGCCGGGCGCGGCAAGGCATTCTGCGCGGGCGCCGACCTGAACCACATGCGTGCCAGCGCGGCCGCCCCGCCCGCCGAAAACCGCGCCGACGCGCTGGCGTTGGCCGCGCTGCTGCAGACGGTCCACACCTGCCCCAAGCCCACCATCGCGCGCGTACATGGCGCCTGTCTGGCGGGCGGCGTGGGCCTGGTGGCGGCCTGCGACATCGCGGTGGCCTCGCACGAGGCGCGCTTCGGCCTGTCCGAGACGCGGCTGGGCCTGATTCCCGCGATGGTGTCGCCCTATGTGATGCGGGCCATCGGCGCGCGCGCCGCCAGCCGCTGGTTCCTGACCGGCGAATTGTTCGAAGCCTCCGAAGCCTGGCGGCTGGGGCTGGTGCACGAACTGAGTCCGGCCGACGAACTGGACCTGCTCGTCAACGAGTTGCTGGGCGCGTTCATGATGACCTCGCCAGAGGCGGTGGCCGAATGCAAGCGCCTGGTGCGCGACGTGGCCGGCGCGGACATCGACGACGCATTGATGGAAGACACGGCCACCCGCCTGGCGGCGCGTCGCGCCAGCAACGATGCGCTGGAGGGAATGACCGCGTTTCTCGAGAAGCGCGTGCCGGGCTGGGTGCCGCAATGGGAAGAAGACCGCTGAGTATCACCGTCCGTACGGCATGCGCGTTTGCCGCGAAGGCGACGGCGTCGCCGACGCGCCGCGTTCAGTGCACATGCTCGTCGATGACCAGGTGCGCCATGCCCTTCTCGGTGGCGATCCCCACCTTCTGCCCGACGGGCAGCGTGGCCTTGGTGGGCACGTGGCCGTATGGCAGGCCGGTGATCACCGGCACCTTCACCGTGCGGCGCAGCCACTTCACCACCTCGGGCAGATCGAAGCCCGCATCGTGGGGAGCCAAGCGGTAGTTGGAGAAATGCCCCAGCACGATGGCCTTCTGCTTCTGCAGCACGCCGGCTTGCCACAGCTGGATCAGCATGCGCTCGATGCGGTAGGGGTGCTCGGCCACGTCTTCCAGGAACAGAATGCCGCGCACCTTGGGGAAATAAGGCGTGCCGATCAATGAGCACAAGACCGCCAGGTTGCCGCCCCACAGGACGCCGCGGCAATCCACCGGATCGGCATCGGCGGTCTCGAAGCTGAGAATCTCGAGTTCGCCGCGCATGATCTCGCCGAACAGCGCGGTGGTCAGTTCGTCGGCCTCGGCGCAGCCGAAGTCGGCCACGGCGCTGGCGCCGCTGTAGCTTACGGCGCCGGTGCGGGCCAGCAGCGCCAGGTTGAACGCGGTGAAGTCGCTCATGCCTACGAACCGCTTGCCGCTGTCGGCCATGGCCTTCCAGTCTATGGCCGGCAGCAGGCGGCCCAGGCCGTAGCCGCCGCGAGCGGCCAGCACGATGGGATGCTTCTGCCGGATGGCGCGGTCCAGGCCGGCCAGGCGCTGTTTGTCGGTGCCGGCGAAGCGCTGGTGCACCGACAGCGCGCCGCGGTCCACGCGCGTCTTGAAACCCTCGGCGGCCAGGCGCTGGCAGGCCAGCTCGATGGAGGCCGGATCCTGCACGGCGGAGGACGGCGAGACGATGTAGATGCCGCTCGCGTCGGGCGTGTGGTGCGTGTGATGCGCGTGCTCATGATCGTGCGCTTGTTGCGCCTGGCCATGATCGGCATGCTCGTGTCCGCAATGCTCGCCGCAATCGTGGCTGGCGCCGGCGTTCTTGCCCGCTTTCTTCTTGCTCATACGCTGGTGTCCTTGCGACGTCGTTCGCGGAAGAATCCGCGCAGGATGCTGCCGCATGGTTCGGCCAGCACATTGCCGTGGATGTCTGTCTGGTGATTCAGCTGGGCGATGGCGCCCACGTCGAGCACGCTGCCGCACGCGCCGGTCTTGGGATCGGGTGCGCCGTACACGATGCGCGTGAGCCGGGCATGCAGCATCGCGCCCACGCACATCACGCAGGGTTCGAGCGTGACGTACAGGCTCAGGCCCGGCAGGCGGTAATTGCCCATGCGCGCGGCCGCCTGGCGCAGCGCGACGATCTCGGCATGGGCCGTGGGATCGCTGTCGGTGATGGTGCGGTTGTAGCCGGCGCCCAGCACATTGCCGGCCGCATCCACCACCACCGCGCCCACCGGCACCTCGCCGGCGCCCGCCGCCGTCAGCGCCTGCTCCAGGGCCAGGTTCATCATGCGTTCGTCGAACTCGGCCCGGGCCAGCGCGGCCTCGGCCGCCGGGTCCGTCGTCACGTCCATGCCTGCGGTCATTGCGCTCTCCTAGCCACGGTAAACACGCGATTTCAGGGCGATGCGGCTGGCCTGACTCGTGACGGCCTCTTCCAGCCATTGATAGAGCTCGGCATTCTCGTCGTAGCGCGCCTGGTTCAGGTTGGACACGCGGCCTTCCTCGATGAAGCCCCATGCCCGGCTGCGCTTGTCCTTGTGGCGCGGGTCCCAGACCCCGAACGCGAAGCCGCCAGCGCGGCGTATCAGCGAGAAGCATGGGATGTCGGTATAGCCGTCGCCGACGAACACCATCTGGTCGAACGGCACGCGCAGACGGTCTTCGGGAATCTTGCGATTCACTTCGAACGGCTTGCCGCGGTACTCGCGGCCGATGATGCCCTTCTGGATGTGGAACAGGTAGCGCGTCTTGTCGGTGTAGCTGACGATGCGGCGGGGAAAGCTGATGCCGCCGTCGTCGTCATAGATGAATTCCGACGCCCAGATCTCGGTGAACTCTTTGGCGATGGGCGTGGCGCGCACCACGTCGCCGATGCCGCTGGAGATCAGGTAGAACTCGAGCTGGATCTTGGGATGATCGGCTCGCACCGCGTCGCGCAGGCGCTGGAACAGCGTGGTGACGCCGTCGTGCAGCGGCAGGCTGGCGCCCCATTGGCGCAGGCGTTCCTGCGTGATGGGCCCGTGCGCGCCGCCGCGCGACAGCTCGATCATGCGGTACAGATAGGCAGGCACCGGATCCCAGTCCTGCTGCAGCAGCAGCGGGTCCACCGACTCTTTCCAGAAGGCCTTGGTGTCGACACCAATGCTGTCCAGAAAGCCGGTGGTGCTGTCCGGAGCCAGCGTATCGTCGAAATCGAAGATCAGTGCGATGACGTCGGACATGGCGGGAAGCGGATTCGGGAAACAGCCGCCATTTTGCCTGATCGGCGTCGCCCACCAAAATTGGTAACGTTTTTGCGACGTCACGCTTGGTCCGCGATCGCCGCGACGGGCCGCCGCGCATGGAGCGCCCATGAAAAAGCCGGGCATGCGCCCGGCCTTGCGAGATGGCTGCGTGAGGCTTTCTGCTTAGCGCACCGCCGGCGCGGGGGTCAGGCCGCCACCCGGAGCAGGCACCACGCCCGGGGGCTGGGCGGGAGCATAGCCGGGGTTCGGCGGGGGGGCATAACCCGAGGCCGGGGCCGGAGCCGGGGCGTAGCCCGAGCCGGGCGCCGCGGCCGGAGCGGGCGCATAGCCCGACGACGGAGTGGAGCCCGGCGTACCGGCCGGCACCTGGATGATGGTCTCGCGCAGCACGCCGCCGCCCATCACGCTGCCGTGCACGCGGGTCGGCGATTGCATCTGCGTCATGCAATCCTGCTGCTGCGCGGCGGGCAGTGCCGAACAGCGGTTCAGGGCATTCTGGTCGTAGCGGCCCTGCTGCTTGTCGTCGAGACGGTTGCGGCGCGACTCTTCGAGTGCGGCGCCGGCTTCCTGCAGGCAGGTGCGGCGGTCCTGGTTGGTCTGGCCGGCATTGCAGCGCTGTACGTCGAGCCTGTATTGCTCCTGGGCGGACTTGGCGGCCGACTGGGCCATCGACGCGGCCGGCAGCAGGGCGGCGCCCAGTGCCAGGGCACCGCACAGCGAGGTAAGACGCGAGATTGCGGAAGTCTGCATGGTTCCCTCCTGAAAAACGCGCGGCGGCACGGGATGTCGCCACCACTTGAACACTACGGTAAGGGATTACGCGGACAACCTCCGCCTGGAAATGTTACAAGCTCCGCTAAAGGGTAAACCATGGCCTGGCGGCGCTTCAGTTGCGCGGCGGCTCGGTCTGCTCCAGCGCGCCTGCCTGGCGACGCCGCGCGCGATAAGCCGCCGCGCGCATCAGCAGCATTGCCGTGATGGGCGACGTCAGCATCAGCAGCAGCGCGATGGCGATCTCGTGGAAGATCGGGCGCCCCGCTTGCGCCGAGAACACCAGCACCGACGCGCCCAGCATGCAGCCCAGCCCAAGCGTCGACCCCAGCGTGGGCGCGTGGATGCGCATGTAGAAAGTGCGAAAGCGCAGCAGCCCTATCGAGCCGGTAAGTGCCAGCACGCCTGACAGCACCAGCAGGATCGCGGCCGGCACGGCCGCCCACATCGGAATGTCGTTCATCATGGTTCGATCACCTCGCCGCGCAGCAGGAACTTGGCCATGGCGGTCGAGCCCACGAAGCCGAACAGCCCGATCAGCAGGGCCACGTCGAAGTACACCTCGGTGCCCGAGCGCACGCCCAGCGCCAGCATGGCCAGCATGCCGTTGATGTAGAAGGCGTCCAGCGCCAGGACGCGGTCCTGCGCGGCGGGTCCGCGCAGCATGCGCAGCGCGGCGCACGCCATGCCCAGCACGAAACACACCAGCGCGAACCACGCCGCCAGTACAAGCAAAGTGTTCATTGGAATACCTCCAGCAGGGTACGCTCGTAGCGGTCCTGGACGAAAGACACCCAGGCCTCTTCGTTCTGCAGGTCGAGCACGTGCAGCGTCACGCTTTCGCCACGCTTGATGTCGACCACGACCGTGCCGGGCGTATAGGTCAGGCAGCATGCCAGCACCGCCAGCGCATGCGGATCGCGCAGCTTCAGCGGGATGGTCATGAAGCCCGGGCTCAGGTCGCGGCCCGGCCGCCAGACCAGCCTCGCCACCGCCAGGTTGGACCGGGTGACGTCCACGAGCAGACGAGCCGCCAGCCCCGCCAGCAGCCACAGGCGGTGCGGCTTGGCGCGCAGCGGGCGCAGCCGCGTCGAACCCCACGACAGCCATATGGCCAACGCGGCGCCCAATGCGATGTGGCCGGGCGACACGGAACGGTTCAGCAACAGCCACAGGCCCAGCAGGAACAGCGGCAGCAGTATCAGGTAGGCGCGGCGCATCAGTGCCCTCCCGCGCCCAGCGGACGCACCACGGGTTCGCCCATCACCGCGTCGATATAGGCGGAAGGCTGGTCCAGCGACTGCGCGGCCGCGTCCAGATAGGCGGACACGGGCCCGGCCCCGGCCGACAGCGCGACGCACAACAGGATCAGCACGCCCACCGGCCCTGCCTCGCTCCAGCGCAGGCGCGGCGTGGTGCGGTCGTCGGCGCTCCAGAAGATGCGGATGCCGGCGCGACCGAACGTGATGATGCCGGCCAGGCCCGACACCAGCACGGCCGCGACGAGGATCCATGCGTCCATGTGGCGCACCTGGTCGTTGGCTGCGGACACGGCGGCCGACAGCAGCGACAGCTTGGCGACGAAGCCCGACAGCGGCGGCAGGCCGATGACGAGCAGCGCGCAGGACACGAAGCCCAATCCGAGGAACGCCATGGCTGCGGGAATCGCCACGCCCACCACGTCGTCGGAACGGTTCTCGGACATCGGGTCATCGAGATGGAACGCGTCCATGGTGACGGCCAGCACGTTCGCGCCGAACGACTGCGTGCGCTCGATGAGTTCGGCCAGCATGAACATGGCGCCGGTGGCCAGCACCGAGCTGATCAGGTAGAACAGCGCCGGACCGGTCAGCGTCACGCCCGGCATGCCCAGCGCGGTCAGCAGGGTGCCGGCCGATACGATCACGCAGTAGCCTGCCAGCTGGCCCAGCTGTTGCGTGGCCAGCAGCCCGATGGCGCCGAACAGCAGCGTGGCCAGGCCCGCGGCGTACATCCAGTCCAGGCTGAAGGCCGCCGGCGCGCCGGTGGGCAGCAGCAGCGAGCCTATGCGCAGCACCGCATAGATGCCGATCTTGGTCATGATGCAAAACACGGCGCCGACGGGCGCGGCCGCCGCGCCATAACCGCGCACCAGCCAGAAATTCAGGGGCCAGGCGCCCGCCTTCACCAGGAAGGCCACGCCCAGGATGGCGGCGCCGGCCTCGAACAGGCGTCGGTCGCCGTCCACCAGCGATCCCGCCCGCACCGCCAGGTCGGCCAGGTTGAGCGTGCCGGTGACTCCGTAGATGAGCGCGATGCTGATGAGCAGCAGGAACGAGGCCACCAGGTTGACCGCGATGTAGTGCAGCCCCGCCCCTACCCTGGCCGTGCCGGAGCCGTGCAGCATCAGGCCGTACGACGCGGCCAGCAGCACCTCGAAGAACACGAACAGGTTGAACAGGTCGCCGGTGAGGAACGCGCCGTTCAGGCCCATCAGCAGGAACTGGAACAGCGGATGGAAATGCACGCCGGAGCGTTCCCAGCGCGGCAGCGAGTAGATCAGCGAGGCCAGGCCCAGCACCGAAGTCAGCGCCAGCATGACGGCGGCCAGCCGGTCGACCACCACGACGATGCCGAAGGGCGCGGGCCAGTCGCCCAGCAGATACACGCCGATGCCGGTGGGCCAGATCGGCAGGATGCCGCCGCAGGCCGCCAGCAGCGCGATGGCCGTGGCCAGCTGCAGAAGCGCGGCCGTCACGCCGACGAAGCCGCGCAGGCCGCGCCGCCCTTCGGGCATCAGCAGCATGGCCGCGCCCGCCAGCAAGGGTATGGCAACGGGCAGGATGGGCAGGTGATTCAACAACGCGGACATCAAGATCGGGGCTCCCGTCCATCGACGTGGTCGGTGCCGGTCAGGCCCCGCGAGGCCAGCAGCACCACCAGGAACAGCGCGGTGGTGGCGAAGCCGATGACGATGGCCGTCAGGACCAGCGCCTGCGGCATGGGATCGGCCAGCGCGGCCGGGTCGGCGGGCGCGGCCGCATCGATCACGGGCGGACGGCCGACGGTCAGCCGGCCCATGCCGAAGATGAACAGGTTGACGGCGTACGACAGCAGCGTCAGGCCCATGATGACCTGGAACGTGCGGGGCCGCAGCACCAGCCAGACTCCCGAGGCCGCGAGCACGCCGACGGCGATGGCATAGATCATCTCCATGTCAGCCTCCGGCCCGTCGCGCGCGGGAAACGGACGCCCATGCGTGTCGCGGGAAGTACAGTGAGCTTGGCAATCGTTTCATCAGGCATGCCCCTGCGTTGCGGGTTGCGCGGCGGCCTGGGCATCGGCCGCCGCCTTGCGCTGCGCGCGCAGCGATTGGTGCGCCAGCGCCACCAGCACCAGCACCGTGCTGCCCACCACCAGCATGTACACGCCCAGGTCGAACACCAGCACGGTGGACAGGTGCACGTGGCCGATGAGAGGCAGGGCAAGATCGGCGGCGAGGGCCGACAGGAAGGGCCGGCCGGCGGCCCAGGCCACCACCGCCGCGCCGCCCGCCGACAACAGGCCGAAAGCGAGCCAGTATTGCGGATTGAGACGGCTGCGGGTCTCGACCCAGTGCACGCCGCCCACCATGTACTGCAGGATGATCGCGGTGGCCATCACCAGTCCGCCGACGAAGCCGCCGCCCGGCTCGTTGTGGCCGCGCAGCAGCAGGTAGATGGACACGAGGCCCGCGATCGGCAGCAGCAGGCGGCCCAGCACGGCGGGCACCATCATGAAGCCGTCGGGAATGGGACGGCGCGGATCGGGCAGCTTGTCGATCGGCTTTCCGTCCGGATCGGAACGCTGCTGGAGCGGCATGTCTATGCTTTCCGGCGCGGGCCGGAAACGGCGCAGGAGCGCGTACACCGTCAGCGCGACGATGCCCAGCACGGTGATCTCGCCCAGCGTGTCGAAGCCGCGGAAGTCGACCAGGATGACGTTGACCACGTTGGTGCCGCCGCCCTCGGGCAGCGCCTGGCGCACGAAGAAGGCCGAGATGGTGTCGCCGATGGGGCGCGTCAGCACCGCATAGGTCAGCGCGGTCATGCCCGTGCCGGCCAGCACCGCCAGCACCAGGTCGCGCACGCGGCGCAGCCGCGCGCGGCTGTCGCGCCCGGCCTCGGGATCGACGTCCTGGACACGGCGCGGCAGCCAGCGCAGGCCCAGCAGCAGCAGTACCGCGGTGGCCACTTCGACGGCCAGCTGCGTCAGCGCCAGGTCGGGCGCCGAGAACCAGACGAAGGTCAGGCACACCGACAGCCCGGCGGCGCCCGCCAGCGTGAGCGAGGCCAGGCGATGGTACTTGGCCTGGTAGGCCGCGCCGAGCGCGCACGCGCCGCCCACGACCCATAGGCCCAGGAATGCCGGGTCCGGCGGCGACAGGGACATGCCGCCATCCAGCCACCCCCCGTCGTGCAGCGGCAGCCAGGCCACCAGCAGTGTGCCCACCACGATCAGCAGCATCTGGACCTGCAGGCGGGTCGACGAGACGTAGCGCAGCAGCCAGGCCGATCCCACGCTCGAGTTCTCCAGTAGCCACTCGAACGTACGCAGGCCGTCGAGGCGGTAGATGAAGGGCACTCGCCCCGGATGCCGCCGCTGGTGCGCGCGCAGCGCCAGATACAGCACGATGCCGACACCGAGCGCCACCAGGCTCATGATGAGCGGCAGGTTGAAGCCGTGCCAGACGGCCAGGTCGTACTGAGGCATGTCGCTGCCCAGCACGCTGCGCGCGGCGAGATCCAGGATGGGGCCCAGCGTGACGGCCGGCAGCACTCCCACCACCAGGCAAACGAACACCAGCAGCGCGCTGGGCAGCAGCATCCAGCGCGGCGGCTCGTGCGGCGCGCGCGGCAGGTCTTCGGACGGCGGCGGCCCGAAGAAGACCTGCAGGATGAAGCGCAGCGAATAGGCCACGCTGAAGGCGCCGGCCAGCGTGGCAAGCAGCGGCAAGCCGACCTGCATGATGGAATCGCCGCTGATGAAGGTGGTTTCGGCGAAGAACATCTCTTTCGAGATGAAGCCATTGAGCAGCGGCACGCCGGCCATCGAGGCCGCGGCCACCATGGCCAGCGTGGCGGTGATCGGCATGGCGCGGTACAGGCCGCTGAGCCGCGTGACGTCGCGCGTGCCGGTTTCATGGTCCACGATGCCGGCCGCCATGAACAGCGAGGCCTTGAAGGTGGCGTGGTTGACCATGTGGAAGATGGCCGCCACCAGTCCCAGCGAGCTGTTCAGGCCCAGCAGCAGCGTGATCAGGCCCAGGTGGCTGATGGTGGAATAGGCGAGCACGCCTTTCATGTCGCGCTGGAAGATCGCGGCGTACGCGCCCAGCACCAGCGAACACAGGCCCGCTCCGCCGATGATCCAGAACCACTCGTCGGTGCCGGACAGCACCGGCCAGAAACGCGCCAGCAGGAACACGCCGGCCTTCACCATGGTGGCCGAATGCAGGTAGGCCGACACCGGCGTGGGCGCGGCCATGGCATTGGGCAGCCAGAACTGGAACGGGAACTGCGCGCTCTTGGTCAGGGCGCCCAGCGCGATCAGGCCCAGCACGGCGGGGTACCAGGCGTCGGCCCGCACCTGCGCGCCGGACTGCAGCACCACGTCCAGGTCGTAGCTGCCGGCGATATAGCCGAGGATGAGCACGCCCGCCAGCAGGCACAGCCCGCCCGCGGCGGTGACCGTGAGCGCCATGCGGGCGCCGCGCCGGGCGTCCTGCCGATGGTGCCAGTAGGCGATCAGCATGAACGACGCCAGGCTCGTCATTTCCCAGAACAGCACCAGCTGGATCAGGTTGCCGGACAGCACCAGCCCCAGCATGGCCGCCATGAAGGCGAGAAAGAAGGAGAAGAAGCGCGGCACCGGATCTTTCGGCGACATGTAGTAGCGCGCATACAGCACCACCAGCGTGCCCATCGCGGCGACGATGAACGCGAAGAGCCATGCGAAGCCATCCATCCGCAGGGTGAAATGCAGCCCCAGCGCGGGCGCCCAAGGCAGGTCCAGGCGGATGACCTCGCCGGCGGCGACGCGCGGGTACAACACGGCGGTAAGGACAGTACAGCTGAGCGCCGTGATGCCGGCCAGCCAGGACTCGGCATTGCGGGCGTTGGCGGGCAGCATTGCGGCACATAGGCTGCCGGCAAACGGCAACGCGAGGATCAGAGCTAGCAGCATGGGACTCCGGGGGTATCACCCGGAAAATATCAGATTATTTCTATTCATGCATGAAGCTTGTGCATTCTGCCCCGTTCCGTGCACGATGCCGACACGTTCGCGGGACTAGGGTAACCGCCGGATGGCCACGCCCATGTCCTTCCAGTGTTCGGGATGGCAGGTGAACAGCAGGACCTGATGACGCGACGCCGCGTCGAAAAGCGCCCGCTTCATCAGGTCGCGCCGGCCGTCGTCGGCGTGCACCAGCGCATCGTCGAGGATGAGCAGGGTCGGCCGCCCGGCCTCGCGCAGCAAATCGGCATACGCCAGCCTGGCCAGCACGCCGAGCTGCTCGCGCGTGCCGAAGCTCAGGGAGGCCAGCGGGTCCTCGTCGGCGCCCCGCCGCAGGGCGGCGGGCAACAGGGCCTCGTCCAGCCGCAGCTGGGCGCCCGGCATCAACAGGCCCAGGTAGTACCCCAGGCGGCGAGCCAGCGGCTCGAGCAGCCGCTGGGTGGCGGCGGCGCGATGTTCGCCCAGCAGGCGCCACAACAGGTCGAGGGCCTCGGCACGACGGGCGAACTCGGCGCGGCGGCGCGACAGCCGCTCGGCATCGGCACGGACTTCCGCCAGCTTCTCGCCCAGGCCCTGCGCACCGGCCTGCTCCAGCTTGCCCTGCAACTGCAGCAACTCGGTGTGGCGGGCCTGCTGGGCCTCGCGCTCGAACGCGGCCGAGCGTTCGAAGCGCTTGAGGTCCTGCTCGACCAGTTCGGGCTGCTGCCGTGCCAGCGCCTCGCCGGCCTGCTCCACCCGCAGGCGCAGCGCGTCGCGCGCCTGCTGCGCGTCGGCCAGGCGGGCATCGCGCGCCTGGCGCTGGGCGAGGCGCGCGGGGTCGGCAGCTTCGGCGCGCAGCGCGTCGAGCTGGGACTGCAGCAGCCTGGCCTGGGCTTGGCGGGCTTGAAGCGTGGCCTGGGCCGAGGCCAATGCCGCATCGGCCTGGCGCGCGGCCGCCTCGGCCTCGTCCAGTAGCTGGCTGGCCCGGGCCAGGGCCGCGGCGGCCGAGGCCGCATCGGCGGGCGCGGCATCGGCCGCCGCGGCACCGGATGGGGTATCGGCGCCGGACTCGCCGTGGTCCGCCTCGGCCTGGGCCTGGTCGTCGGCCACGGTGGTCCGTGCGGTGTCGGCGGGCAGCGCCGCGCGGCGCTCGGCCAGGCGTTGCAGGCGCAGCGTGGTTTCGTCCAGGGCGGCGCGCAGGGCTTCGCGCCCTTTCGGCGCGTGGATCGCCAGCTCGCGGTTCAGGGCGTCGAGGTCATGGCCGCTGCGTTCGTGGCGGCGCGCTCTCGCCTCGGCTTCGTCCAGATCCGCCACACCCAGCCTGGCCAGACAGGCCTCGCGCTCGGACTGGCGCGCGGTCAATTCGGCCATCAGGGCCGGCAGGTCCTTGCCGCCCGGTTCGATGCGCAAGACGCCCACGCCGGCGATGCGCAGTTCGGCCGCATGGGTCAGCAGGGTTTCGCCTTCGTCCGCCAGCGCCGCGCCGTTCAGTTCGGCCCGGATGCCGGGTTCCAGCCGGTGGCGCAGCCGGGTGGCCACGGCTTGCTGCTGCGCGCGCAGCGTCGCAAGGGTCTGTTCCAGCGTACGCAGGCGGCGCAATTCGGCGGGATCGGTTTCGTCGCGCACCCGTTCGGCCTGCAGCGCCTGCGCCCGCCGGGCCAGCCGGTCCGCCTGCGTCCATGCTTCATGAAGCCGGGCGCGCTCGCGCTCGAGCTGCGCATGCTGTTCGTCCAGATCGCGGCGCGACGCCGCGGCCTGGGCGCGAGCCTTGTCCGCGCGGGCCGTCTCGACCTTCCCGGCATGCGCCTGCGACGTCTCGCGCAGGCGCGCCGCCGCTTCCGCCGCCTGGCGCGCCGCCGTATCGGCCTCGGTGACCTGCGCCTCCAGCGCGGCGAGCGCCTGCGCGTCGCGCTGGTCGCGCGCGGCCTGCTCCTGCAGCAGCGCCAGCGTACCGGCGGCCTGCTCCTGTTCGCGACGCAAGCCGGCCAGCGCATCGCGCTCTCGGGCGATCGATGCCAGGCGCTCGCGCGCCTGCGCGGCGCGGGCGTCCAGTTCTGCCCACGGCGCCTCGCGCTGCGCACGCGCGTGTTCGGCACGCAGGCGATCCAGCCGGTCCACGTCGGCATCCAGCTGGGACTTGGCCTGCTCCAGTTCGACGCAGCGTTGCGCCGCGCGCGCATGCGCGTCCTCGGCCTCCCGCCAGGCGCCCTTGGGCTTGCCGCTGCGCGCGTCCAGCAGCGCGGCGCGTTCATCGGCCACCCGCTCGAACAGCCGGTCGCCGTCGCCGGCAGCCAGTTCGCCGGTCAGTCGAGTCAGCGCCTCGCGCAGATGCACGGCGGCATGCGCGGCAGGCTCCAGCAGGTCCTGGCCCTGCCCCTGCGATATCCACAGCAGCCCCGGCACGCCGGCATGCTCGGGCTTGCTCTGGCCGCGATTGGAATACTCGAATCCCAGCAGCGCGGCCAGCGCGTTCTCGGCCTCTTCGCCCTCGAGGCGCTGTGCGCCGCCGTCGATCACCAGTTCGCAGCGCTGGCGCACCAGGAAGTGCTTGCGCAGCACATAGTCATGTCCGCCGTGGCTGAAGGCCAGTTCCACGCCAGGGCGCGCGCCGGCCATGCCCCAGGGCGCGAAGTCGCTGACCGTGCCGGTCTTGTACCGTTCCAGGAAGGCCGCGCGTATGGCGGCGGCATACGTGCTCTTGCCCGCCTCGTTGGGGCCCGCGACGATGTTCAGGCCCTCGTCCAGTCCTTCGAGGAAGACGGGTTCGCGAAAGCGGCGAAAGGACTCGAGCGCGATGCGGTCGATCTTCATGCCGCCCCCGCGCCGGTCTCGCGCTGCAGGCGCAGCAATTGGCGCAGGGCCTCGCGCGCCACGTCGGCCTGCGCCGCGTCGTGCTGCATGGCCTGCAGCCGGGCCGCCACGTCGGCCACATAGCCGCCCGCCTGCAGGGCCGCTAGGTCGGCCGCCTGGGGCTCGAGGCTGAGGGCGGTGCTGTCGCACAGCAGAGCCCTGGCGCGCGCCGCGGCGCGGCCGATCGCCTGCTGCAGCTGCTCCCAGGCCGCCAGCGTGGTCTCGCCTTCGAGCACCAGGCGCAGCACCGCATCGGCCTGCACCTCGTCCAGGCGCCGCGCCAGCGCCTCGGCATCGCTGTCCAGCGCCAGCCGTTCGGTCCACAGCGACCAGCGGTAGCGGCCCGTCTGCACCTGCCGCACCTCGGGCTCGGCGCCCGGCGCGGCGATGCTCACATCCAATACGTAGCCAGGCGCGTTGCCGCGAAAGCGGTCCTGCTCGGGCGTGCCCGCATACCAGGTGCGCGCGTCCACCGACAGGCAGCCGTGCCAGTCGCCCAGCGCCAGATAGTCCAGCCGCGCCCGCGCCGCACGGTCCGCGGCAATGGGGTTGGCGGCATCGGCATCGCCCGGCAGGCGACCCTGCACACTGCCGTGCGCCAGGCCCACGCGCGCCAGCCCCGGCGGCGTGTCGAGGTCGTCGAAAGGCTGCGTGACGTCGTCATACGTATGCCGCTGCGTGAGCGGCGCGGCCAGCACGGCCAGCCCGGCCTCGGGCAGTTCAATGACGCCGCACTGCGACGCCACGCGCACGTTGGGCCCGATGCAATCGAGTTGCCGGGCGCGCGTCCACACGCTGTCGGCCAGCATGGCATCGTGATTGCCGGCGATCATGACCCACGGCCCGCCATAAGCCTGCATCGCCCCGAACAACCGCCGGATGGTGCGATCGGACACGGCCTGCGTATCGAAGACGTCACCCGCCACCAGCACGGCGCCCACGCTCTGCCGAGCGGCGAGCTCGGCGATGCGCGCCACGACATCGAAGCGCGCCTCGGCCAGCACGGCGGCATCTTCCTGTTCGAACTGGCCGTACTGGCGGCCGATCTGCCAGTCGGCGGTATGGAGAAAGCGGATCACGGCTTGGCGACAACAGTCATGTCGAACCCGAATGGTATCGATAGCAACCCGTAAGGATAGACGAAGCGGGAGGCACCCCGGCGATACGATGTGACGTCGTTTTCTGTCGCTGGCACAGGTCGGAGTCCTTGAACCGCCGCGGCCATGACTGCGGACTCTCGTGCTCGGCTGGCCGCCTGCGCGCGCGAGTCCTCCGCCATGTCCCCGGCTGACATCGTCTCCAATCCCGGGTCAGCATCACGCATCGATCTCGATGCGGATGCATTCCTGCCGCCCACTGCAACATGCGGTTGGAGCCCGACCGCTTCAGCGCCACGATGTGGAGCCCGTTGCTGCGCCATGCTGTCAACCCCGCTTCGGCGTGTGGCTTCGACGCATTTCGTTGGTGGTAGCCGCAGACATCCCGGAGAAGGCGCGCCCGCAGCGCAGTAGCGCGAGGACGAGCCTTCGCAGGGATGGCTGCGGCGACTTAAGAACGCAAACCTGCGCCGAAAACCGCAAACCTGCCACCGCAACCCCGCGACCTACACCGCAAACCCATCCCGATGACGGAACGAAGCTCAGCCCGCGGGAACCAGCGTACGCCGCACCGGCGCCGCCCCGCGGCGATATCGGGACAACGCCAGATCGTCCGCCCGTATCTCCGGCCGGGATCCGGTGATGAGATCGGCCACCACCTTCGCGGACCCGCAGGCCATGGTCCAGCCCAGCGTGCCGTGGCCGGTGTTCAGGAACAGGTTCCGGTAGCTCGTGGGACCGATGATGGGCGTGCCGTCGGGCGTCATGGGACGCAGCCCCGTCCAGAACTCGGCGCGCGGCAGGTCCCCGCTGCCCGGGTACAGATCGGAGACCACGAATTCCAGCGTGCGGCGGCGGGCCTCGCGCAGGCTCAGGTCGTAGCCAGCCACCTCGGCCATGCCGCCCACGCGGATGCGATTGTCGAAGCGCGTGATGGCGATCTTGTACGTTTCGTCCAGCACGGTGGACGTGGGCGCGGCGCCTTCGTCGATCAGCGGAATGGTCAGCGAATAGCCCTTGAGCGGATAGACCGGCAGGTCCAGGCCCAGCGGTCGCATCAGGTCGCGCGTGTAGCTGCCCAATGCTGCCACGTAGTGATCGGCGCGCAGCATCTCGCCGCCCATCCGCAGGCCGGTGATTTCCCCGTTGCGCTGCTCGACGCCGTCGATGGACTGTCCGAAGCGGAACTCCACGCCGCTGGCGCGAGCCAGTTCGGCCAGCGCCAGGGTGAAGCGGCGGCAATCGCCGGTTTCGTCATTGGGCAGCCGCAGGCCGCCGGTGAGCTTGTGCCGCGTGCGCGCCAGGGCCGGCTCGGCCGTCACCAGGCGGTTGCTGTCCAGCAGATCGTACGGCACCTTGCACTCTTCCAGCACTTCGATGTCGCGCTGCGCGGCATGCAGCTGCGCCGGGGTGCGAAACACCTGCAGGGTGCCCTGCATGCGCTGTTCATACTGGATGTCGGTGTCGGCGCGCAATTGCCGCAGGCAATCGCGGCTGTATTCGGCCAGGCGCAGCATGCGGGCCTTGTTGACCGCGTAGCGCGAGGCCGAACAGTTCGCCAGCATGGCGGCCAGCCAACGCCACTGGTACCACGAGCCATCGGCGCGGATGGCCAGCGGCGCGTGTTTCTGAAACAGCCACTTCACCGCCTTCAGGGGAATGCCCGGCGCGGCCCAGGGCGTGGAATAGCCGGGCGACACCTGCCCCGCGTTGGCGTAGCTGGTCTCGGCCGCGGGCCCGGCCTGGCGGTCCAGGACGGTGACCCGGGCGCCCTGGCGGGCCAGATAATAGGCGGTGGTGGTGCCGACCACTCCGCTGCCCAGGACGATGACGTGCATGGATGCCCCGCTTTAACTCGAACGTCTAAGTGATTCGGGTAGTCTATGAGCCCATATGCATGGAAAATCACTAAAATAAGTCTATCTGGTAGCGAATATACCTGCCGACATCCGGCATAAGCGCCTAGTGGGAAGTGAAATGCGCCAACTCGATCGCGTCGACCTCAAAATCCTCGATGTCCTGCAGCGCGAAGGCCGCATTGCCATCACCGAACTGGCCGAGCGCATCAGCCTTTCCGCCACGCCGTGCTCCGAGCGCGTGAAGCGCCTCGAACGCGAAGGCGTGATTACCGGCTACCATGCTCGCGTGAACCCGGCCGCGCTCGGCAAGACCTTGCTGGTGTTCCTCGAGATCAAGCTGTCGGCCAAGTCCGGCGACGTGTTCGACAAGGTTCGCAAAGAGCTGCTGTATGTGCCCGAGGTCATGGAATGCCACCTGGTATCCGGCGATTTCGATTATCTGGTCAAGGCCCGCCTGTCCGAGATGAACGAGTATCGCCGCCTGCTCGGCGAAATACTGAAGCGCCTTCCGGCTTCCGCCGAATCGCGCAGCTACGTAGTGATGGAAGAAATCAAGGAAACGCTGTACCTGCCCGTGGACCGCTGACGCGCCTGCCCGGCGGCCGCGGCCCTGTCGCCACTGCCATGACGTCCTATTCCATGAACACCGAGTTTGAAGGCGGCATCCGCATCGCCGCCCCCACCCCTGCCCTGGCCGCCGTCTCGCTGAAGGAGCTGCGGCATTACATCGCGTCGCTGGACCTGAAACACGAAATCGTCCAGCGGCACGCGGACGGCGACGCCACCATTACGCTGGCCCCCAGCGAATCGCTGTGGGAACGTGCGCTGCACGCGGGCGGCACCATCGACCTGGCCGACACGCTGGGCCTGCGCACCACCGAATCCGAGGCCGACCTGGATCGCGAGATCCTGTTGTCCATGCTGGCCTGCCCCGTGGCATTCGAGTTTCCCGATTTCGAAGAGCTGCTGTCGGCCGTGCGCATCCGGCGCCGCATCGTGCAGGCGGCGCGGCGCACCGCGCTGGCCTTCGACACCGAAGCCGCCGAACGCCCGCCCGGCTACTGGACCTACGATACCGAGCGCGGCTTCACCATCCTGCCGGGCAAGTCCTTCATCAAGGCCCTGCAGCAGGCCACCCAGCCCGAAGACTCGGGCCGCCTGTACGCGTTCTCGTGCTATCGCGCAACCGAGTACGTCACGGTGCTGGGCATCGCGCAGGAGCTCGAACAGGTCAACCCCGGCCTCTACGACGCTCTGCAGCGCCAATGGGAAACGCGCGCCATCATGTCGGGTCGCTTCCACGAGGTATTCCTGCGCGAGTACGGGTCGCTCGACCAGCCGCTGCCCCCCGGCTACTACGTGCCCGGCGACCGCCTGTGGTTCCGCAATCCCGATGCGCGCTCGTCGAACATCGAAGGCTACGAAGGCTCGTGGGTTTTCTATCTGGGCAGCGGGCTGTTCAACAACTTCTGGAAGCGCGACCAGCCCTATACGCTGACCGCCAAGTGCGTCGAGATCTACCACTGGCGGCATGGCGCCTACGAAACCGCCGACGGCAAGCTCGCCATGGACGAGTCCGTGGTCGAGGCGCGCAGCGCCGCCACCCTGGCGGATCCGCAGGAAACCGCGCGCGTGCTGGCGCGCATGCTGCGCATCCGCGATCCGCAGGGCGTGTACGAGGAAGGCGGCTGCATCGACGCCACGCGCGAGTGCGCACGCTGGGTGCGGCCGCATACCTCCGATATCGTGCTGCCCGACGTCTGATTCGCCCGCCGCGCCCATGACTCTTCGCACCCGCCCCCGCGCGCCATGCGGCCATCGCAACCAATGGCCGCCAGCGCGGCGCCCAGAAGCCTCATGAAGCCTGCCTCCATCGCACCCACCGCCGACCGTGCCGCCCTGCTGGCCAGCCTGCCCGACACCGAGTGGGACATCGTCGTGATCGGCGGCGGCGCCACCGGGCTGGGCACGGCGGTGGACGCGGCGGCGCGCGGCTACCGCACGCTGCTGATAGAGGCGGCGGACTTCGCGAAGGGCACCTCCAGCCGTGCGACCAAGCTGGTGCACGGCGGCGTGCGATATCTGGCGCAAGGCAACATCGCGCTGGTGCGCGAGGCCCTGCACGAACGCGGACTGCTGGCGCGCAACGCGCCGCACCTGACCTGGCCGCTGGGCTTCGTGGTGCCCGCCTACGGGCTGTTCGACCAGCCCTTCTACGGCGCGGGCCTGAAGGTCTACGACATGCTGGCCGGCCAGTCGAACCTGGCGCCCAGCCGCTGGCTGACACGACGCGAGACCCTGGAACGCGCGGCCACCCTGTCGACCATGGTAGGCGGCCGCACGCTGCGCGGCGGCGTGCTGTATTACGACGGCCAGTTCGACGATGCCCGCCTGGCGCTCGCCCTGATGCGCACCTTGCAAGACCTGGGCGGAACGGCGGTGAACTACCTACGCGCCAGCGGCCTTACACGCAAGGGCGGCCGCCTCGACGGCGTGGTGCTGCGGGATGCGCTGGGCGATGCGTCCTTCGCGGTCCGCTCGCGCTGCGTGATCAACGCCGCGGGCGTGTGGGTCGACGCGGTGCGCCGCCTGGACGACGCGTCGGCCACCGGCATGGTGGCGCCCAGCCAGGGCGTGCACCTGACCCTGCCGCGCGACTTCCTGCCCGGCAGGGAAGCCATCCTCATCCCCAAGACCGACGATGGCCGCGTGCTGTTCGTGGTGCCCTGGAACGGCCACACTCTGGTCGGCACCACCGACACGCCGCGCAACGACCTGCCGCTGGAGCCGCGCGCCGAGAACCGCGACGTCGATTTCATCCTGCAGACCGCGGCGCGCTACCTCAGCCGCAAGCCCACGCGCGCCGACGTCACCAGCGTATGGGCCGGCCTGCGCCCGCTGGTCCGCGCCACCGGCGACGCCGCCACCAAGACCCTGTCGCGCGAGCACACCATCGCGCTGTCGCCCTCGGGGCTGCTTACCGTGACCGGCGGCAAGTGGACCACCTATCGCCGCATGGCGCAGGACGTGCTGAACACCGCGGTGGCGAACCAGCTGCTGCCGGCGGCGCACTGCCGCACCGAAACGCTGCGGCTGCACGGGGCGCCTGACGACGGCGTGGCGTCTGGAGTGCCGCCGGGCACGCCGGACGCCTACTACGGAACGGACCTGCCGGCGCTGCGCGCGCTGCCCGGCGCGGACCGCATGCTGGCGCCTGCCACCGGGCTGTCGGAAGCCCACGTGCGCTATGCCGTGCGGTACGAGATGGCGCGCACCGTGGAAGACGTACTTGCCCGGCGGAACCGGGCGCTGTTCCTGGACGTCGAGGCGGCTTTGCTCGCGGCGCCGGAGGTGGCTCGCGTAATGGGTGAAGAGCTGTCGTTGGATGCCGCGTGGCAGCAGCGGGAAGTGGCTGCGTTCGGGGAGTTGGCGGCGCAATATCGGTTGGAGTGAATCGGTCGTCTCGGCGGGACCTCGATGGTGTTTGTTTTGTGGGGTTATCGGGTTCTTGAGGCGCCTGGACCAGGACTGCGGATTCTCGTCCTCGCGCTGAAGCGCTGCGGGCGCGAACCCTCCGCCCTGGTCCAGGCTCAAGTTTCCGATTATTCACGGTTCAGACATCCCCAATGCCGGACGTCCGTTCGATTCGTTATCGTGGCGCGAGAGGCGCTGCGTCACGATCCACGGGATGTGTGCCTGCTTTCCAAGGTTGGTGCAGGCGCAGGCACTGGCATCGCGACCGCTTCAAAGCAAGGTTTGCACGACCGTCCCATTACGTTGTCCTGAGCCGCATCCTTGCCGGAGAAGTCGCGCCCGCAGCGCGGCCAGCGCGAGGACGGGACTTCGCAGGTGCGGAGGCGGCGGCCAGAAGAACCCGGGATCGTGACAGCCGGACGAATCCCCGGCATGCACCATGACCGGACACGCGCGGCTACCCTCACGTCACGCCAAGCCGCGACATCCGTCGCCTCATCGCTGCCGCAGGCATTCGAGCAAAGCCTGCGCCGCCGCCTCGGATGAAGCCGGATTCTGCCCGGTGATCAGCATGCCGTCGCTGACCACGTACGACTGCCAGTCCGCGGCGCGTTCATAGCGCGCGCCCAGGCGATTCAGTTCGTCTTCGACCAGGAAGGGCACGACGTCGGTCAGCTGCACGGCTTCTTCTTCGGTATTGCTGAAGCCCGTGACTTTGCGTCCCGAGACGAGGGGATCGCCGCTGGAGGCCTTGACGTGGCGCAGGACGCCCGGCGCATGGCAGACGGCGGTAACGGGTTTGCCCGCGGCCAGCATGGCTTCGATCAGCGCGATCGAGCGCGGGTCTTCGGCCAGGTCCCACAAGGGGCCGTGGCCGCCGGGGTAGAACACGGCGTCGTAGTCGGCGGCGCGCACCTCGTCCAGAGGCAGCGTGGCGGCCAGCCGCGCCTGGGCCTGCGCGTCGCCGCGGAAGCGTCGCGTGGCGTCGGTCTGCGCGTCCGGCTCGTCGCTCTTGGGATCGAGCGGCGGCTGACCGCCGAGCGGGGACGCCAGCGTCACCGTCGCGCCGGCATCGGCGAACACGTAGTACGGCGCGGCGAATTCCTCGAGCCAGAAGCCGGTCTTGCGGCCGGTGCTGCCCAGCGTGTCGTGCGAGGTCAGGATCATCAGGATCTTCATGCGGACTCCGTGCGTCTGGCCGCCCGGGCGGCGAACAGATCCACTCTACTACAGCGTCCGGCTCGGGGGCATCCCGCGGCGTGACGGCGTATGATGCAGCGGTCAATTGCCGTCCCGTCCGCCCCATGACCGTCTTCGACCGCCTGCAACGACTGCTGTCCGACCATCAGATTACGTACAAGCTGCTGGAACACCATGCCGAGGGCCGGTCGGTGCAAGTGGCCGCCATCCGCGGCACCGAGGTCAGCCAGGGCGCCAAGGCGCTGGTATGCCGCGTGAAGATCACGTCGACCCAGCGCCGCAACGTGCTGGCGGTGTTTCCGGCCGATCGCCAGGCCGACCTGGATGCGATCGCCGCGGCGGTGGGCGGCAAGAAGGCCTCGCTGGTGCCGCACGACGTGGCGCGCGAACTGACCGGCTGCGAGATCGGGGCGATCCCGCCCTTCTCCTTCAATCCCGAACTGGCGCTGGTGGTGGACCCCACGCTGCGCACGCGGCACGACGAGATCGTGTTCAACGCGGGCCGGCTGGACGCCTCCATCCTGATGCGCACCGAAGACTACTTCCGCGTGGCCCGGCCCGACCAGGCCACCATCATCCGCTCCTGACCATGTGCCTCGCTGTCCTGGCCCTGCGCCACGTTCCCGGCCTGCCCGTGCTCATGGCCGCCAATCGCGACGAGTTCCATGCCCGCCCTACCGCGGCCGCGGCGCGCTGGCCTGGCGACGGGCCGGCCGTCTATGCCGGCCGCGACCTGCAGGCGGGCGGCACATGGATGGGCGTGAACGAAAACGGCCGCTATGCGGTGGTGACCAACTTTCGCGACCCCACGTCGCTGATCGCCGACGCGCCCTCGCGCGGCGCGCTGGTCGAAGCCTATCTGCGCGGCGCCGACCGCCCCGGGGGTTACCTGGCGCGAGTGGCGCGCGAAGGCCAGCGTTACAACGGCTTCAACCTGATCGTCGGGGATACGGACAGCGCCTGGTACTACGGCAACCGTGGCGCCGCGCCGCACGAACTGCGGCCCGGCATCTATGCGCTGTCCAATCATCTGCTGGATACGCCGTGGCCCAAGCTGGCGCGCACCAAGGCGGCCTTCGCGCAGGTGATCGCACAGGCCGCGCAGCCGGACCTGCCGGCCCTGTACGCCGCCCTGGCCGACCGCGCGCCCGCCGCCGACGTCGAGCTGCCGGACACCGGCGTAGGCCTGGAACGCGAGCGCATGCTGAGCAGCCCGTTCATCGTCAGCCCGAACTATGGCACGCGGTCTTCGACCATCATGGCGCTGCACGCCGACGGCCGCGGCGAGTTGCACGAACGCCGCTTCGATCCGCGCGGCGAGGCGACGGGGGAGACAGACCTCGCCTTCGCCTGGACGGCAGCCTAGTCCGGGCAGGACACGCCAGCGTAGCCGGCCAGCCGCCACTCCGGTCCTGGTTGACGCCAGTCCGAGGCCACGACAATCAGCCGTCGCTTACCCGCCCCCGCAGGCGCTTGATCGCCCCTCGCTGGGTCTTGCCCTCGACGCGACGCCGCTGCGACGCCAGCGTGGGCCGTGTGGCGCGGCGCAGGACAACCGGACGGGCGGCAACGCGCACCATATCCAGCAGACGCTCGATCGCCTCGGCGCGATTCAGCTCCTGGCTGCGGTGTGACTGCGCCTTGATGACCACCACGCCCTCTTTGGTGATGCGGTAATCGCCCAACGCGCACAGCGCGTCCTTGACGCGATCGGGTAGCGACGAGGCGCGCACGTCGAAGCGCAGGTGCACGGCGCTGGACACCTTGTTGACGTTCTGTCCGCCCGCGCCCTGCGCGCGCACCATGGTGAACGTGATCTCACGTTCGTCGAGATAGAGATTGCCGGAGACGTGCAGCATCCGGGCAGTCTACCCCGGCCCGCCATCGCTGCAAGTCCGGCCGCGACGGGGCCGGCCGCAAAAGCCCGGTAAAATGACGTCTTCCCCGATTTCCCTCTCCCGCCCCGGCCGATGCCGGCGGTGCCCCATGACTTACGCCGTCAAAGAACTCTTCAAGACGCTGCAGGGCGAAGGCGCCCACGCGGGCCGCGCGGCCGTGTTCTGCCGGTTCGCCGGCTGCAACCTCTGGAGCGGCCGCGAAAGCGACCGCGCCACCGCCGCCTGTACCTTCTGCGATACCGACTTCATCGGCACGGATGGCCCTGGCGGCGGCAAGTTCGCGCAGGCCGCGCAACTGGCCGATGCCATCGCCGCCACCTGGGGCGACCAGGCCGAGCGCCGCTACGTCGTATTCACCGGCGGCGAACCGCTGCTGCAGCTGGACGACGCCCTGCTTGCGGCGGTGCACGCGCACGGCTTCACCGTGGCCATCGAGACCAACGGCACGCTGACGCCGCCCGCGGGCGTGGACTGGATCTGCGTCAGCCCCAAGGGCAAGTCGCCCGTGGTCATTGAACGCGGCAACGAGCTCAAACTGGTCTACCCCCAGGCCGATGCCCCGCCCGAGGCCTACGCGCACCTGGATTTCCAGCATTTCTTCCTTCAGCCCATGGACGGCCCCGCGCGCGGCGCCCACACCGAACGCGCGGTGCAGTACTGCATGCAGCATCCGCAATGGCGCCTCAGCCTGCAAACCCACAAATACATAGGCATTCCATGATGCACCCCCGCCCCGCGCGAGGCGCCCGATGATCTCCGTTACCCGCAGGCTGGAATTCGACGCGGGCCACCGCATCCCCGATCACCGCAGCCAGTGCCGCAATCTGCACGGGCACCGCTACGTGCTCGAAGTCACCCTGTGCGGCGACATCGTGCAGGCGCCCGGCGCTTCGGACAACGGCATGCTGATGGACTTCTCCGAAATCAAATCCATCGCGCAGACGCACGTGGTCAACGTATGGGACCACGCCTTTCTGGTGTATGCGGGCGACACGGCCGTGCGCGGCTTTCTCGACACCCTGCCCGGCCATAAAACCGTGGTGCTCGACCGCATTCCCACGGTCGAGAACCTGGCGGCCATAGCATTCGAGACCCTGTCGCCGCACTATCGCGGCCACTACGGCCATGCGTTGCGCCTGCAGCGTGTGCGGCTGTACGAAACGCCCAATTGCTGGGCGGACTGCGACGCGCCGGACGCCTAGCCGCCAGACACGCCGGCATTATCGATCAGGCCTTCAAGGCTATCGGGGCCGTAGCCATTCTCGATTGTTAGCTTCCTAATAGATAGGCTACAATCGATTCCATGAAACGACCCACCGATCGCCAGCTCCTGGCCGTCTCCACCACCCTGCCCGTGCTGGCGCGCGCCTATCGCTCCGCCGCCGACAAGGTGCTTGCCAGCTACGGCCTGTCCCAGGCCACCGCATGGCCGGTCGTCCTGGCCGGCCGACTGGGCGACGGCGTGCGCCAGGGTGCGCTGGCGGACGCCCTGGGCATCGAAGGCCCGTCGCTGGTGCGCCTGCTCGACCATCTGGTGGCGGCCGGCCTGATCGAGCGCCGCGAAGATCCCAGCGACCGGCGCGCCCGTACCCTGCATCTGACCGAGTCCGGCCAGGCGCTGCGCGCCAAGCTCGAAGACGTACTGACCCGCATCCGGCGCGAGCTGTTCAAGGGCATCGACGGCAATGACATCGAGGCCTGCCTGCGCGTGTTCGAACAGCTGACCGCCGCCCTGGCGCGCGGCGTCCCGATGCCGGACGACATCGACGCCGCCGCCGGCAAGGACGCGCAGCCATGAAGCGCCTGCCCTCCGCCGCCGAATACCTGTTCTCGGCCAAGTGCTACGCGGGGGCCATGCTGGCGCTGTACCTGTCGTATTCGATCGGGCTGCCGCGCCCCTTCTGGTCCGTCACCACCGCGTACGTCGTGTCGCAACCGTGGTCGGGCGCGGTGCGATCCAAGGCGCTGTACCGCCTGGGCGGCACCTTCTTCGGCTCGGCCATGGTGGTGTACACCGTCCCTCGCCTGGCCAACTATCCAGTGCTGATGACGCTGGCCATGGCCCTGTGGGTGGGCATCTGCCTGTACATCTCGGTGCTCGACCGCACGCCGCGCTCGTACCTGTTCATGCTGGCCGGCTATACCGCCGCGCTCATCGGCTTTCCCAGCGTGACGGCCCCGTCCACCGTGTTCGACACGGGGCTCGCCCGCGTCGAGGAAATCACGCTGGGCATCCTGTGCGCCTCGCTGGTCCACAGCGTGGTGCTGCCGCAGGGCATCGGCCGCGCGGTGATCGGCAGGCTGGACGCCACCCTGCGCGACGCGCGCGACTGGGTGCGCGCGGTGCTCGATGGCGATGCCGCGCGGCAGGGACAGGACCGCCGCCAATTGGCCAACGACATCACGCAATTGCGCCTGATGTCCACGCACGTGCCCTTCGACACCGGCAACATCCGCTGGACCGCCAACGCGCTGCGCGTGATGCAGGATCGCCTGGCCGCGCTGACGCCGTCGGTATCGGCCGTGGAAGACCGCCTGCAGGCCCTGCAAGAGGCCGGCCAGCCGCTGCCGCAGCCGGTGGCCGAGCTGCTGGCGCGCATCTCGGCCTGGGTGGGCCAGGGCAAGAACGCCACCACCGCCGAGGCCGCGAGCCTGCGTCGCGAGCTGGCCGCGCTTACGCCCCCGCTGGATCACGGCACCGATTGGCCGGGCCTGCTGCAGCTAAGCCTGCTGACGCGCGTGGGCGAGCTGATCGACGCCTTCGAGCAATGCCTGCTGCTGCGCGAGGACATCCACGACGGCCTGCGGGGCGCGCCGCGCTCGGCGCTGCGCATGCGGCCGCTGACGCGCGGTCCCGTGCTGCATCGCGACCGCGGCATCGCGCTGTGGTCGGCGCTGGCGGCGGGCATCGCCATCGCCGTGTGCTGCCTGTTCTGGATCGGCACCGCGTGGACCAACGGTTCCACCGCCGCGATGATGGCCGTGGTGTTCAGCTGCTTCTTCGCCGCGCAGGACAACCCCGTGCCCGGCATCATGCAGTTCCTGAAGTTCACCGTATATTCCATCCCGCTGTCGGCACTGTACCTGCTGGGCATTCTGCCGGCCGTGCATTCGTTCGAGATGCTGGCGCTGACGCTGTTTCCGGTCGCCTTCGTGCTGGGCGCGCTGATCGCGCGGCCGGAGTACACGCTGCAGGGCATGGCGCTGCTGTTCGGCGTCACCGGCACCCTGGCGCTGCACGACACCAATACCGCCGACCTGGTTTCATTCCTGGATGCCACGGTGGGGCAGATCCTCGGCGTGGCCACCGCGGCCATCGTCGCCGCGATCTTCCGCACCGCCAGCGCCGACTGGAGCGCGCGCCGCATCCAGGCCGCCAACTGGGACGAACTGGCCGAACTGGCCGCCTCGCCCAAGGCGCGCTCGGACCGCGATGCCTATGCGTATGCCTCGCGCCTGCTGGACCGCATCGGGCTGCTGCAGCCGCGCCTGGCCATGGCCACGCGGCGCGACGACCTGCTGGCCGCCGACGCACTGAAAGACCTGCGCGTGGGCAAGGACATCGTCGAACTGCAGCACGCGCGGCGTCAGCTGCCGGTGGCCGATGCGGCCATCCAGCAGGTGCTGCGCGCCCTGGCGGAATTCTTCCGCGCGCGCCGCACCGGCCGGCGGGAACAGTCGCCCGAGCTGCTGGCGCACATCGACCGGGCGCTGGCCGGCGTGGCCGCCGCCGATGGCGCGGCGACCGCGCGCAGCCGCGCCGCCGTGGCGCTGGTAGGCATCCGCCGGGCCTTGTATCCCCAGGCGTCCGCCGCACGCCACCCCGCTTCGGAGTCCGCGCCATGATCGGCGAATTCAGTTTCTACGGCATCTATTTCCCCTGGCTGCTGGTGCTGGGCGTGATCGCCTGGGCCGCCAACTGGGCGCTGCGGCGCGTGCTGGCGCGCGCCGGCTTCTATCGCCTGGTCTGGCACCCGGCGCTGTTCGACCTGGCGCTGTTCATGGTGCTGTTGTATGGCACCTCGCTGGCCGCTCCTTATTTTCTGCAGAGATAGCATCATGACTCGCAAACTTCCCGACATGCTCCGTCCCGCCGCCCTGGGCCGCTTCGTTCTGACGGCGGTGGTGGTGGCGGCCGCCGCCTGGGCGGGCTGGCAGCTGTGGGTCCATTACGAGATGGAGCCCTGGACGCGCGATGGCCGCGTCAAGGCCTACGTGGTGCAGGTGGCGCCGGACGTGTCCGGCCTGGTCACGGCCGTGCCCGTGCACGACAACCAGGACGTGCATGCCGGCGACGTGCTGTTCGAGATCGACCGCGCGCGCTTCCAGCTGGCGTACGACCAGGCTCGCGCCGCGGTCGAGGCCCGCAAGGTGGCCCAGGCCCAGGCGCAGCGCGACGTGAAGCGCAACCGCGCGCTGGGCCAGCTGGTGGCCGCCGAAGTGGTGGAACAGAGCCAGACCCGGCTGCAGCAAAGCGCGGCCGACCTGGCCCAGGCCGAAGTGCAACTGGACATCGCGCGCCTGAACCTGGAACGCAGCCGCGTGGTGGCCTCCACCGATGGCCGCATCACCAACCTGGATCTGCGGACAGGCTCGTACGCCACCGCGGGACACGGCGTGATGGCACTGGTGGATGCGAACTCGTTCTACGTCGAGGGCTATTTCGAGGAAACCAAGCTGCCGCGCATCCATGAAGGCGACGCCGTCAGCGTGCTGCTGATGGGCGAAGACCGCCGCATCACCGGCCACGTCGAAAGCATCGCCCTGGGCATCGCCGACCGCGACCGCAGCACCGGCGCCAATCTGCTGCCCAACGTCAATCCCACTTTCAACTGGGTGCGCCTGGCGCAGCGCATCCCCGTGCGCGTGAAGATCGACAGCGTGCCCGAAGGCGTGCGCCTGGTGGCGGGCCAGACGGCCACGGTGTCGGTAGACGGCGCGGAACCGGCCGCGGCCGGCCATCCGCAGCCCGCGCGCTCGTGAATCACGATTTCGCCAATGCCATGACTACCCGATTGTTTTCTCTCGTTCCCCTGCTCCTGGCGCTTGCCGGCTGCGCCGCCGTGGGCCCCGACTATGCCGTGCCCGAGCAGGCCGCGGTGCGCAAGCCGGCCGCCGCCGCGCCCTTCGCCCAGGCGGGCTCCGGCTCCGGCGATGCGCAACGGTTCGTGCAGGACGAACCGCCCGGCGACTGGTGGCGCCTGTACCAGGACCCGCGGCTGGACGCGCTGGTCGGCCAGGCCCTGGCCGCCAACACCGATCTGCGGCAGGCGGCCGCCAACCTCGAACGCACGCGGGCCGTGGCCGACGAGGCGCGCTCGCAGCAACGGCCCGGCGTGGGCGTGAATGCCTCGCCGTCATACGGTCACGTGTCGGGCATACAGGAACTGCAGCCCGATGCGAGGCCGCGCAACCAGTGGAGCTATTCCTCGGGCATCAGCGTGTCGTACCAACTGGACCTGTTCGGCCAGATACGCCGCGCGGTCGAAGCCGCCGACGCGGACACGCAGGCCGCACAGGCCGCCTACGACGCCGCGCGCGTCACGGTCGTGGCCGAGACGGCGCGCGCCTATGCCGACCTGTGCGCGGCCGGCATGCAGCTGGCATCGGCCAGGCATTCGGCGGACGTACAGCGCCAATCCCTCGATGCCGTGCGGCGTCTGCAGACCGCGGGCCGCGGCACGGCGCTGGACGTCTCGCGCGCCCGCGCTCAGCTGGAGCAGTTGCAGGCCGAGGTGCCGCCCTTCCAGGCGCGCCAGCGCACCGCGCTGTACCAGCTGGCCGCCCTGACCGGCCATGCGCCCGGCGAGATGCCGCAGTCGTTGCTGACGTGTGCGCAACCGCCGCGGCTGGCGCAGGCCATACCGGTAGGCGACGGCGCTTCGCTGCTGCGCCGGCGGCCCGACATACGGCAGGCGGAACGCGCATTGGCCGCGGCCACGGCGCGCATCGGCATGGCCACCGCCGATCTCTATCCCAAGATCACGCTGGGGTTGAATGGCGGTTCCGCGGGCCCGGCCTCGATGTTCGGCGACCGCGGCACCTTCAGCTGGAGCATCGCGCCGTTGATCTCATGGACCGTGCCCGACACCGGCGCGGCCCAGTCGCGCATCGCGCAGGCCGAGGCCGGCACGCGAGGCGCGCTGGCCAGGTTCGACGCCACCGTGCTGAACGCGCTGCGCGAAACCGAGAGCGCGCTGGTGAGCTATGCGCGCCAGCTGGATCGCGACGCCTCGCTGCAGGCCGCGCGCGACCAGAGCGCCACCGCGGCCGACCAGGCGCGGCGCCTGTTCCAGGCGGGCAAGACGGATTACCTGACGGTGCTCGATGCCGAGCGCACGCTGGCCGGGGCGGAAAGCGCGCTGGCGGCTTCGCGCGCCGCGCTGTCGACCGACCAGGTGGCGCTGTTCCTGGCGTTGGGGGGAGGCTGGCAGGATACGGCGAAGATTGCCGGCCGCTGAGGTTCAACCCGGAGCGGTTGCCGCCCGGACATAGCCACAAAGAATCAGCGAAAGACCGCGTCGAGCGAGGGAGCATCGAGCAACTGAAGCGCCCAGGACTCGACCTGGGTGGCATCGGCCTCACGCAGGCGCGCCAGGACATCGGGCGGCACGGTACCGAATCGATGCGCGATCTGGCGTTCGAGCAAGGAGATCCGGCCCATTGCCTGACCTTTCGCTCGGCCTTCCTCCAGCCCTTCTTCTCGTCCTTCTTCTCGTCCTTCTGCTCGCCCCTCTTTGCGGGCATGGCGGAATGCGACCCGCTGGTCCATCAAGGCGATTTCGTGCGACAGGGCCGTATAGGCCAATACGTCGTCCGCCTGCATGTCTTCAAGAAGTTGCAACGCCTCGAGTACGGGCGGATGGGTGATCTGGCTCATGAGTGCCTCATTGTTGCTATCGCGCAGGCAACTGGCCCACGCACGCAGAGCAGGCGACGGTAGCGATTCAGCCTTGTCGAGTTCGACGATATGCAGTTGCAGCCTGTCATCGAACTCTATGGCGGGCCGGCAGCCATCTCGCATGGCGAAGCGCCAATCAGCCTGATCCGACAATTTGGGGTACAGATTTTGTCCCAGCAGGCTGATGCCGATGACCGGCTGCAGGCTGTCGTAGTCGTTTCCCCTGCGCAATTGACGGACCAGATTGCGCGCCAGGTAATACATGTTGCGGGCGGGCCAGTGACATTGGCCGAACCGTTGCATCTCGAGTACGTAATAACGGCCGTCCGCGTCCTGCGCGAGGATGTCCACCGAGATCGCCTTGCCTTGGGGCGCTTCGGGCGGGATGTCGGAATTCAGGATGCGAACGATGGAGGTAGGCGTGGCCGGATGACGCACGGCATCGATCAGGTCGGATAGCAGATGCGGATGGCCGCAGAACAGTGCCTTGAAGACGACATCGTTGGACAACTGCAGGCGGCGCGGCCGTTGAAGGAAAGCGGAAGACGTCAAAGCATGTATCCCGGGTGTTGGACTATGCCCGGCAACACTCTAATGACAACCATCTGCCAGCGAAATCGGATCGATTTGTCGCATGTGGCGCAAACATCGCGCATCGCACCCATGGTGCGCCATCCATGGCTGGCACATGACCTCACGCAGGGCTGAAGAGCGGTCTTCCGATCAATGCAGCGACGTCCCCTCGGGCGGCGCCGGATCCATCGCCATCGCCGCCGCCCAGCTGCGCAGCGGCACGCATGTTTGCAAACGATGGATGGCCCGCTGCACCAGCACCGGATGCAGTTCGTGGCCCACGCGCGAGGCCACGTCGATGGTGGAATCGCCGTGCAGTTCGGCCAAGCGGCCCTGCGCGGCCTGCGCATGGGCGACCGGCATCACGGCGTCGTCGGCGCCGTGCAGCAGATGGATGGTGGTGTATGGCGGTGCAGCCTCGGGCAGGGTCGCATAGCGCCCCGAGAAGGCCAGCACGCGGCCGGCCAGGCGATGATGGGCCTGCACGGCCTCGAGCGCCATGATGGCGCCTTGCGAGAACCCCACCAGCGCGGTGTCCGCCGACTTCAGCCGCAGGCTGTACTGCGCCGCCTGCACGTACTCCACCAATGCCGGCAGGGCCTGCGCCACCCGTTCGGGCCGATTTGCTTCGGTGATGTCCCGCACCGAGAACCACTGGCGGCCCGTTCCGCTGCCGTCGTGGGCCTCGAAGCCTTCGGGAATGCGCACCACCGCGCCCGGAAACGCCACGCGCAGCGCAAGCGCCAGCGATTCGAGGCCATCGGGCGTGCCGCCCACGCCGTGCAGCAGCACGAACAGCTGCCGCACCTCGGTGCCGGGGTTGGGCCAGAATTCGATGGAATTGGATGCGGGCATGCGGCAGGACTCCGAAAAACGCACCGGGCGATCTGTCCGGCCCGGTATCCATGGTCCATTCTATCCCCAGCGGCGCGTCGCTCCGGCCAGTGGGCGCGGGATCATTCGAAGTAGCGGCGCGGCTGCTGTTCGATGACGCCGTACCAGCCCAGGCCCGGATAGGTTTCATAGCCCGGCGTCAGGGCGTAGTCGACCTGTCGCTCGCCCGCGCGATAGAAGCCGCGCGCCTGGGCATCGGTATCGAGCAGGACGTAGCGCTCCTGCAGATCGGCGCCATCGGAAGCGGCGATGACGCGTTGCCGGCTGTCGACCAGCAGGCAACGCGTGCGCGCCCATTCCTCGTCGCTCAGCCCGACTGAACGCACGACCGTCTCGGCCTGCCTGGCCCAGTCGAAGAAAATGCCCAGCACGCCCAGCGGCTTGCCATCGCGCTCGGCCCCTGCCCGGATGGCAGTGGCATAGGTGGCGACCTGCGCACCATCCAGCAAGGGTTCATGGCAGATGTCCAGCGCCGCGTAATCGCCGCCATCGGCCGTGGCCATGCCGCGCCGGAACCATTCGGCGTGCGCGACATTCGCGTCGCAAGCGTGCGCATAGCGGTCGGGACGCCCCGTGGCCACAACGCGGCCCTGCGCATCGGCCACCCACAAGTCCAGGTACACCGTGTAGCTGTCCAGAATCACTCCCAGTCGCTGGCTGGCATGGCGCGCGGCCTGGTCGTCCGGGGATTGCAGCAGATCCACCAATGACGAATCGGTGGCCCACCAGCGCACGTCGCACGAGCGTTCGTACAGGTTGCGGTCCATGGTCTCGATCATGTTCAGGGCCAGGTCGCCCAGCCGGCGCCCCTCGTAGCCGCGGATCTCTTCCAGCGTGTTCTCGCCCAGGCGGATCAGGTCGGCGATGGAACCGGCCAGCTCCATCTTCAGCGCATCCGCGATGTGCGTGATCTGTTCGGACACCTGCTGCACCTGGTTGGCCACCACCGCGAAGCCGCGTCCCGCCTCGCCCGAACGCGCGGCCTCGATGCGGGCATTCAGGGAAAGGTATTTGGCTTGCTGGTTGATGTCGACGATGTTCGAGATTTTCTCGTTGGAAATCTTCTCTACGCGGCGCGATAACTCGACGATCATTTCGGGATGATGGGCCATGCTGCTTGCTCCTTTCGAACGGCAAAGAGTTGGACGAGGAGACAGTCTTGATGTCGATCAAGCAGGATGCGTGCCAGGTCATTGCGAAGGAAGATTCGGACGGGGTGGTTGGACTTGTGCCGACGGAAAGGCCCTCATGGCGAGGCACGCTGACGGCATCTGTTGTACGCACCACAATGGGGCACCAAAGCCAGACAATGGGGCGCAAGATCCCCGCATGATGGCCTATTCGGCATCGGCGCCGCCCCACCAAAATACTGTATATTCGTACAGTAGATTTCTGGTTTGTCCACGATGCGCCCCGAACACATCCACCCCGCCCTCTGGCGCGCCACGCAACTGGCGCAGGGCGCCGCGCGCTGCGTGGCCACGGGCCATGCCGCCCTGGCCGGCCAGTTGCCCGGCGGCGGCTGGCCGCTGGGCGCGCTCATCGAGCTGCTGCAACCGCATCCCGGCATCGGCGAGGTCCGCCTGGTGCAACCCGCGCTGGCGCGGCTCGACGGTCCGCGCGCCATCGCGCTGGTGCAGCCGCCCTATGTGCCGCACATCGCCTGCTGGAGCCAATGGCGGCTCGATCCCGCGCAGTTGCTGTGGGTCGATCCAGCCACGCCCGAAGATGCGCTGTGGGCGACCGAGCAGATCCTGCGCCATGGCACCTGCGGCGCCGTGTTGTGCTGGCTGCCGCGCGCCCGGCACGAGGCGTTGCGTCGCCTGCACCTGGCCGCGGCGGGCAGCGACACGCTGTGCTTCGCCCTGCGGCCGGCCACGGCGGCGCGCCAGGCCTCGCCCGCGCCGCTGCGGCTGGCGCTGGACAGCGCGCCGGCGGGCCTGTCGGTGCGCGTGCTCAAGCGCCGCGGTCCGGTATCCGATACCCCGTTTTTCATTCCCTTCGAGCCGGGCAGCCTGCCCGTTCCCCATGCGCCTCTGGATCGCCGTGTTCCTGCACAGCCTGCCGCTGGACGCCGTGCGCCCGCACTGGTGCCTTGACGACGGCGATGCGGGCTGCGCGGTGCTCGAAGCGGCCCGCGTCGTCGCCCTCACCCCGGCGGCCCGGCGGGCCGGCGCGCACGTGGGCATGCGTCGCGCCAGCCTGACGGCCATCGCGCCGCAATGTGCGCAGGCCGAGCGCCAGCCGGCCACCGAAGCCCAGGTGCGCCAAGGCGCCGCGTTCGCGCTGCTTCAATACACGCCGCAACTGGCCATCCCCGACGAGTCCGCCCTGCTGCTGGACGTGGGCGCCAGCCTGCAGCTGTTCGGCGGCCCGCGCGCGCTGGCGCGCCGGGTGGCCGCCACGCTGGCCGATCAGGGTGTGCAGGCCACGCTGGGCGTGGCGCCTACCGCGCTGGGCGCCTGGCTGCTGGCTCACCAGCCGCCGCGCCGCGATAGCGGCATGGCCGCCGATGCGGTCGCCGATGCGCCGCATCGTCGCGCGCCCCGGCGTGCCGCGCTCAGCCTGGCCAGCCTCGAACGCATGCTCGACGGCCTGCCGCTGCGCCTGCTGCCGCAGGCCCAGGAACGCCTCGACTGGCTGAACGACCTGGGCTGCCAGACATTCGGCCAGTTGCGGCGCCTGCCGCGCGCGGGCCTCAAGCGGCGCGGCTGCGGCGCGCTGTTGCAGGCACTCGATACCGCCTATGGCGCGACGCCCGAACTGCATCACTGGATCATCCCGCCCCCCAGCTTTCGCCAACGCATCGAACTGCCCGACTACATCGAGCATGCCGACGCCCTGCTGGCCGTGGCGCGCCGTCTGGCCGACCAGTTGTGCGGCTGGCTGGCCGCGCACCAGCGCGCGGTGCGGCACATCACGCTCGAGCTTTCGCACGAACGCGGCCGCCATGCCCGCCCGCCTACCGAACTGCCGCTGGCGTTGGCCCAGCCGGCCTGGCACGGCGGCCACCTGATCGAGCTGCTGCGCGAACGGCTGGGCCGGTTCGAACTGCCGGCGCCCGTCATCGCCGTCACGCTGCACGCCCCGCAAACCGTGGAGCGTCCGGATGCCAGCGCCACGCTGTTCCCCGATCCCGCCAGCCAACCCGCCGACCATGCACGCTTGCTGGATCTGCTGGCGGCGCGGCTGGGCGCGCAACGCGTGCTGCGCCCGCAGCCCAAGGCCGATCATCGGCCCGAAGAAGCCAATGGGTGGCAGCAGGCGCAGGCCGCGGGCGCCACGCTTCGCACACCCGAATTGCCGCCCGGCCTCGAGCGTCCCTTCTGGCTGTGCAATCCGCCGGTGCCGCTGCGCATCGAACGCAACCGTCCCGTCTACGGCGGCCAGGCCCTGCGCCTGATACGCGGCCCCGAACGCATCGAAAGCGGCTGGTGGGACGGCGGCCTGACCCTGCGCGACTACTTCGTGGCCGAGGACGCCGGCGCCGCGCGCTACTGGCTTTTTCGCGAGCGCGACAGCGAGGACGCGCGCTGGTTCCTGCACGGCCGCTATGCCTGAAGCTCGATCATGTTTGACAACGCCACCGCCGCTCCCGCCGTACTGCCGCCGTATGCCGAGCTGTACTGCCAATCCAACTTCTCGTTCCTGCAGGGCGCGTCCGAGCCCGAAGAGCTGGTGGACCAGGCCTTCGAGCTGGGCTATGCCGCGCTGGCCATCACCGACGAATGCTCGCTGGCCGGCGTGGTGCGCGCGCACACCCAGGCCAGGCGGCTCAACGAGGCGGCGCGCGACGCCTCCTTGAACCACCAACTGCAACTCATCATCGGCGCCAGCTTCACGCTGCGGGCCGGGCCCGGCGCGGCCGACATCAGGCTGGTGCTGCTGGCGCAGACCCGCGAAGGCTATGGCAACCTGTCCGAGTTCATCACCCTTGGCCGCACGCGTGCCGCCAAGGGCGAATACCGGCTCGATGCGCAAGACCTCAAGACGCTGCGCAACCTGCCCGAATGCCTGGCCATCCTGGCGCCTGCCTGCGGCATGGACGCCGACACCCTCATCGCACAGGCGCGCTGGCTGGCGCGCACCTTTCCCCGGCGTGCCTGGCTGGGCCTGACGCTGCTGTACGGCCCGCGCGACGACCTGCACCGCGCGGCCATCGAGCAGGCCGCGCGCGCCACGGACCTGCCGGTGGTCGCGGTGGGCGACGTGCAGATGCACCTGCGCTCGCGCAAGCCGCTGCACGACACCATGACCGCCATACGCACAGGCCGCAGCGTGGCAGAATGCGGCTACGACCTGGCGGCCAATGCCGAACGCCATCTGCGCACGCGCATTCGCCTGGCCAATCTCTATCCGCCCGAGGCGCTGGCGCAGACCCAGGTCGTGATGCGCCGCTGCAGGTTCTCGCTGGACGAACTGAAGTACGAGTATCCCAACGAGATCGTGCCCAAGGGCTACACCGCCCAGTCCTATCTGCGCCGCGAAGCCCTGGCGGGCGCGAAGCGGCGCTATCCCCAAGGCGTGCCCCCGTCCACCCTCACGCAGATCGAGAAGGAACTCGAGCTGATCGCCGAGATGAAGTACGAAGCCTATTTCCTCACCGTCTACGACGTCGTGAAAGAGGCAAGAAGGCGGGACATTCTCTGCCAGGGCCGCGGATCGGCGGCCAACTCGGTCGTGTGCTTCTGCCTGGGCATCACCGAAGTCCGTCCCGAAAGCAGCAGCCTGCTGTTCGAGCGCTTCATCAGCAAGGAACGCGGCGAGCCGCCCGACATCGACGTCGACTTCGAGCACCAGCGGCGCGAAGAGATCATCCAGTACATCTACGAAAAGTACGGCCGGCATCGCGCGGCCCTGACCGCCGTGGTCATCAGCTACCGCCCGCGCAGCGTGCTGCGCGACACCGGCAAGGCCCTCGGCGTGGACCCGGTCATCATCGACACGGTGGCGCGCGCGCATCAATGGTGGGACGGCAAGGAGTCCCTGCTGCGCACGCTGAAATCGTCCGGCCTGGATCCCGACGCGCCCGTGTCGCGCCATTGGGCGGAACTGGCGCAGACCCTGATGAACTTTCCGCGCCACCTGTCGCAGCATCCCGGCGGCTTCGTCATCGCGCGCGACAAGCTGTCGCGCCTGGTGCCCATCGAGAACGCCGCCATGCCGGACCGCAGCGTGGTGCAGTGGGACAAGGACGACCTGGACGCGCTGGGCCTGTTGAAGGTGGACATCCTGGCGCTGGGCATGCTCAGCATGCTGCAGCGCGCCCTGAAACTGATATCCCTGCGGCGCGGCTGCAAGATGACGATGCAGGACATTCCCCAGGACGACAAGCCCACGTATGACATGATCTGCAAGGCCGACACCGTGGGCGTCTTCCAGATCGAATCGCGCGCGCAGATGAGCATGCTGCCGCGCCTGCGTCCGCAGGAATACTACGACCTGGTGGTGCAGGTGGCCATCGTGCGGCCCGGGCCCATCCAGGGCGGCATGGTGCATCCCTATCTCGAGCGGCGCAAGAACAAGGCCCTGGTCACCTATCCCGGCCCCGCCGTCAAGGAAGTGCTGGAACGCACGCTGGGCGTGCCCATCTTCCAGGAACAGGTCATGCAGATTGCCATCAAGGCGGCCGACTTCACGCCGGGCCAGGCCGACCAGCTGCGCCGCTCGATGGCGGCATGGCGGCGCAACGGCAGCATCGAGAAGCACCGCGACAAGCTCATCAAGGGCCTGCGGAAAAACGGCTATACCGAAGAGTTCGCCGAATCCCTGTTCCGCCAGATCGAGGGCTTCGGCGAATACGGCTTTCCTGAAAGCCACGCGGCCAGCTTCGCGCTGCTGGCGTATTCCAGCTCGTGGATCAAGTGCCATGAGCCCGAGGCCTTCCTGGCGGCGCTGCTCAACTCGCAGCCCATGGGCTTCTACGCGCCCGCCCAACTGGTGCAGGACGCGCGCCGCCACGGCGTCGAGGTGCTGCCCGCCGACGTCATCGTCAGCGACTACGAAGCCACCCTGGAACCTGTGCATGGCTCGGCACGGCCCGCGGTGCGGCTGGGCCTGAACATGGTTCAAGGCCTCAATGAAGACGCCGCCCGCCGCATCGCGCAGACCCGCGAGGCGCAGCCCTATGCAGATACCCGCGACCTGGCGCTGCGCGCCCAGCTGAACCGGCAAGAGCTCGACGCCCTGGCCGCCGCCGATGCGCTGCGCACGCTGGCCGGCCATCGCCGCCACGCCAGCTGGGCCGCCGCCGGCGCCGTGCCCAGCCGCGACCTGCTGCGCGCGGCGCCGCTCGCCGAACCGACCATCCCCGAGCTGTCAGCGCCCTCGGAAGGCCAGAACGTGGCGGCCGACTACCGCACCCTGCGCATGACGCTGCGCACCCACCCCGTGGCGCTGTTGCGGGCGCAACTGGCCGCCCGCAACTTCCAGCCCGCCAACGTGCTGAACACTTATCCCGACCGGCGCCCGGCGCGCGCCTGCGGCATCGTCACCGTGCGCCAGCGGCCGCAGACGGCCAAGGGCACCATCTTCGTCACCATCGAAGACGAGACCGGCCCGGTCAACGCGGTGGTACGCCTAGAACTGATCGAACGCCAGCGGCGCGAACTGCTGGGCGCCACCCTGCTGGGCATCTACGGCACCTGGCAAAGCCGGGATGGAGTGCATCACCTGATCGCGCAGCGGCTGGTCGACCTGACGGAATTGCTGGGGGATCTGCCGGCGCGCAGCCGGAATTTTCAATAGGCCCGATGGCTCAAGGCGCGAACGGCCCCGGATCCAGCGGCGGCGGCGCGTCGTCCATCAGCGCCGTCAGCAGCGCCGCGCTGCCGCACGCCAGCGTGAACCCCAGCGCGCCCTGCCCGACGTTCAGCCACAGGTTCGACGCCACCCGGCTGCGTCCGATCAGCGGCTTGCCGCCCGGCGTGGCCGGGCGCTGCCCGGCCCAGGCCACGGCCTGGTCCAGGTCCAGCGTGGGAAACGCCTCTCGCACCTGGCGCTTCAACAGCGCGATGCGCGCGGGATCGATGCCCGCCTCCGCGCCGATATCGACCATGGCGGCAATGCGCAGTACGGAACCGATGCGCGCATACACGATGCGGCGCTGATAGTCCGTCACGCTGATGGCGGGCGCCGTGCGGTCTTCGGCCGCCAGCGGCACGCTGAGGCTATACCCCTTGAGCGGATAGATGGGCACGTCGCCGCCCAGCGGACGCAGCAGCGCGCGCGTGCCCAGCCCCGTGGCCAGCACCACGGCATCGGCTTCGATCTCGCCGGCCTCGGTACGCACGGCCGCGATGCGGCCGCCACGGCGCACCAGGCCATGCACCGGATTGCCCAGGCTGCCGGTGGCGCCAGGCAGTTTGCAGAATCTCTCGTACAGGCCTTCGGTGAACCGCAGGCAGTCGCCCGCCTCTTCCCCGGGCGTGTAGACCGCCCCCGCCAGCGCGGAACCCATGCCGGCCAGCGCAGGCTCCAGTGCCAGCGTGCCCTCCGCATCCAGCACCTGCTGCCGGGCGCCCAGCGTGGCCTGGTAGGCGGCCAGCGCACGCGCCTTGTCCAGCATGGCGGGATCGCGATAGACGATGAGCTTGCCGTTGCGCACGTGGCCGAACTCCAGCGGCTCGTGCCGCAGCAGCGCATGCAGCGTGTCGCGGCTGAGATAGGCCAGCGCCTGCAGCTGCGCCGTCGAAGCCTGGGCCACCGAAGCCCGGCAGGCCGCCACGAATTGCAGGCACCAACGCCATTGATGCGGATCCAGCCGCGGCCGGAAACGCAGCGGAGAATCGCTGTGCAGCAGATAGCCGGGCACGCTCGACAGCACGCCCGGACCCGCCAGCGGGGCCACGTAGCTATAGCTCAATTGGCCGCCGTTGGCATAGCTGGCCAGCTCGGCCGGCCTCGGCCGCGCATCGGCCAGCACCACCTCATGACCGTCGCGGGCCAGGAAATATGCCGATGTCACGCCCACCACACCGGCTCCGACGACGCAGATACGCATGCCCGATCCCGATCCCTGATTGCACAAGCCCCTATTCTGGTCCGCCCTCGTGCGCGGCGCCAATGAGCAGTCCGGCAGCACCCATAACCTTGGTCTATGGCCCGGGCGGTACCGGCGGATCGTCGGTCCGGCCGCATGCGAAGAAGGAGTCCGGGCGCTCGATGCCCGGCGGCAGGACGCGGCGCTACGCCGCGCGGTGCAGCTTTATGATGGCCGCCGCCGTCGGCGCCACCACCAGGTCGGCCAGCGTATGGCGGTCCAGCGTATCGACCAGCGCGTTCAACGCCTCGTTCAGCGCGCCCGCCAGCCGACACGCCCCGTTCAGCGCACAGGGCGGTTCGGCGCAGTCGATCAGCGGCCCCTGGTGCTCGAGCACCCGCACCATTTGCCCCACGCGATAGGTATCCGCCGGCCGCGCCAGCGCCAGTCCGCCGCCCTTGCCGCGCGTGGCCGCCACCCAGCCCTGCTGCGACAGGAAATGCACCACCTTGACCAGATGATTGCGCGAGATGCCGAAGCGCTCAGCGATCTCGGGTATGGTCACGGGCTTGGCGCGATCCTGGCATTGCGTCAGGTACATCATGACGCGCAGGCCGAAGTCGGTGAAACGGTTCAGTTGCATTGCTGAGGCTCGCTGGCGGCGCAAGCGGCAAGAATACACCTGCCGCCCGCGCTGTTTGCGGGCCGGCGCGCCTTACGCGTCCATGCCGCCGGTGCCGAACACTTCGGCATGGATGCGCTCCGGCGCCACGCCCAGGTCGCGCAGCGCCTGGCGCTGCGCCTGCATGAACGGCACGGGGCCGCAGAGGTAGTAATCAGCGTCGTCCAGCAGCACGTCGTCGCGGATGGCATGCAGGTCGATGCGGCCGGCGTGATGATAGTCCACGCCCTGGCGGTCCGCCGGGCCCACGCGCTCGTAAAACACCTTGCTGCGCACGTTGGGCAGGCGCCCGGTCAGCGAACTGAGATGCTCGCGCATGGCGTGCACCGACCCTTCGCGGCAGCCATGGATGAAGCGCACCTGGCGGCCGTCGCGGCGCGCCGCCACGGTGTTGAGCATGGACATCATCGGCGTCAGGCCCACCCCGCCGCTGATCAGCACGATCGGGTTGGTGCCTTCCACATCCAGCGTGAACTCGCCCTGTGGCGGCGCCACGTCCAGGATGTCGCCCTCGTCGTAGCGATCGTGCAGCAGGTTCGAGACCTGGCCGGCGGGACGGCCGCTGGCCGCGCTCTCGCGCTTGACGGAGATGCGCAGCCGGCCAGTGCCGGGGGCATCGGAAAGGCTGTATTGGCGGGGCTGCATGATGCCAAGCTCCGGCACGAAGACGCGCACCGACAGGTATTGGCCAGGCAGATAGTCGGGCACCGGGCCGCCGTCGGCCGGCGACAGATAGAAGGACGTGATCTCGGCGCTCTCGGGCACCTTGCCCACCACGCGGAAGGCGCGCCAGCCCGTCCAGCCGCCCTCGCGCGCCACCGCACTGGCATACATCGAAGCCTCCAGGCCGGCCAGCACGTCCACCAGTTGCCCATAGGCCTGCGCCCAGGCATCGACCAGTTGGTCGGTGGCCGCCTCGCCCAGCACTTCGCGGATGGAGGCCAGCAAATGGAAGCCGACGACGTCGTAGTGCTCGCGCCGGATGCCCAGGCTGACGTGCTTGTGCGCCACGCGTTCCAGCACCGGCATCAGCACGGACGGGTCGTCGATGTGCTGCGCATAGGCCGCCACCGCCATCGCCAGCGCCTGCTGCTGCTGGCCGTTGTGCTGATGGCCCTGGTTGAACAACTGCCGCAGATGCGGGCTGCCCTTGAACAGACGCTGGTAGAAGTGACGCGTCAAGGTCTCTCCATGAACCTGGAGGACGGGCGCCGTGGCCTTGACCTGGGCGCGGACGGTATCGCTGAGCATGCGAACTCCTGAGTTGCCGGACATAAGATGCATTAATTATACATCTTTAAAGCACCACGCCGGCGCTGACTACACGACGACCGCGTCCAAGCGACGTCGAGCCGTTTGCACGGTCCTCACCGCCGCCTTGTCGGTGCAGGCCGGCCTGCCGTGACGCACGCGGACAGGCACGTACGGATCGAGACCGCATACATCCGTTCGCCAACTTGCCGCCATGGCCGCGCGGCGGTTAAAACACCGGCTTTGCAGCAACATTTTTCAGGATCCACACCATGAGCACTGCCACGCTCAAGACCCGTCTGTCCGACTCCGTCAAGGACGCCATGCGCGCCAAGGACAGCGCCCGGCTGGCCACCCTGCGCTTTCTGCTGGCCGCGGTGAAGCAGAAGGAAGTGGACGAGCGCCGCGACCTGACGGACGGCGAGATCACGGCCATCATCGAAAAGCAGGTGAAGCAGCGCCGCGAGTCGATCGCCGCCTTCGAACAGGCCGGCCGCACCGAAACGGCCGATCAGGAAAAGGCCGAGGTCGCCGTGCTGCAGGAGTTCCTGCCGCAGGCTGCCAGCCCCGAGGAAATCGCCGCCGCCATCGATGCGGCCTTGGCCGAAGTGGCCGCACAGGGCGTCAGCGGCGCGCCCGCCATGGGCAAGGCCATGGCCATCCTCAAGGCCTCGCTGGCCGGCAAGGCCGACATGTCCGCCGTGTCGCAACAGCTGAAGGCGCGCCTGTCCTGACCTGAGCCGCCCTTCGTCGACGGCGCGCGTGCCGGCCGCACGCAGGCCTGGCGCGCGACCGTATTGCGGTCCGCCCGTGTCTGGATCAGACATCCGCCGACGAGGCGTCGATGATGCTCGATCGCGACATCCGGACCCGCTCGCTCCGACAGCGTGCGGGCTGAACCGCGGTGACTGCGCAGCCTCGTGGCGTCTTATCTCGACAGATCTGGAATGTGCGCGAACAGGTCCGGCTGCCTGCCCTCCTCTTGCGGATCGGCGAAATTGCTCATGCCGACTCCCGCCAGCCGATAGCGCGTGTTCGCCGGCAACAGCACTCGCGCGCACAGCGCGCGCGCCACGGCGGCCAGCTCTTCGACCGAGGCCGGCGACTGCGGCTGGGTCAGGCTGCGAGTCAGGATGCGGAAGCGATCGGTCTTCAGCTTGAGCACGATGGTGCGCCCCATCATCCCCTTGCGGCGCCCCTGCTCCCATACCTTCAGCGCCAGCCGGTCCAGCGTCTCCCCCAATTCGTCCAGCCGCAGATCGGTGCTGAAAGTGGTCTCCGCGGACACCTGCTGAGCCACCTGATCGGGCTCGACCTCGCGCTCGTCTATGCCGTGCGCCAGTTCGTGCAGCCGGTAGCCGTAGCGGCCGAAATGCAGTTCCAGCTCCGCGGGCGCGCGCTGGCGCAGGTCGCCCACCGTGCGGATGCCCAGCGTTTCGAGCCGCCCTTGCGTGACCTTGCCCACGCCGGGGATCTTGCGCACCGGAAGGTCCTGCAGGAACTCCAGCACGCGATGCGGCCTGATGACGAACAACCCGTCGGGCTTGTTCCAGTCGGACGCGATCTTGGCCAGGAACTTGTTGGGCGCCACGCCGGCCGAGGCCGTCAGGTCAGTTTCGGCACGGATCTCCGCGCGGATGGCCTGCGCCACCTCGGTGGCCGTGGCCAGGCCGCGCTTGTTGGCCGTCACGTCGAGATAGGCCTCGTCCAGCGACAGCGGTTCGACCAGGTCGGTGTGGCGGGCGAAGATCTCGCGCACCTGGCGCGACACGGCGCGATAGCGATTGAAGTCGGGCGGCACGAACACGGCGCCGGGGCACAGCCGCTCCGCGCGCATCGCGGACATCGCCGAATGCACGCCATAGCGTCGCGCCTCGTACGAGGCCGCGCACACCACCGAACGGGGTCCGGTCCAGGCCACGACGACCGGCAGGCCGCGCAGCTCGGGGCGATCGCGCTGCTCGACCGAGGCGTAGAAGGCGTCCATGTCGACGTGGACGATCTTGCGGGCGGTGCGGGCATCGCCCCGCTCGGCATGCGGCCCGGCCGGCACCGTGGCTTCGGACGCGATTTCGGACGTGGTTGAGGCCACGGATGGGTCCATACTGGAACTTGGACGACGGGGAATGCGAAAACCCCCTATTATGGCGCGCTATCCGCTACTACACCCGCGCCGTCGCGCGGACCCTTGCAATGGCTTCCACCCCCACCGATTACTTCGGCCTGACGATTCCCCTGATGGAACTGCTGGGCCTCGTGCCGCAGCACGTCGACGCGGACAGCGCCCGTACCTTCCTGCCCTGGCGCGTCGAGCTGACCAACAGCCGCGGCGACATCCACGGCGGCACGCTGATGAGCGTGCTGGACTTCACGCTCAGCGCCGCGGCCCGCGGCCTGGATCGCGAGCTGGGCATGGCTACCATCGACATGAACACCACCTTCCTGTCGCCGGGCCGCGGCGACCTCAGCTTCAGCGCGCGCTGCCTGCGGCGCGGCAAGTCGATCGCCTTCTGTGAGGGCGAGGCGCGCGATGCCGAGGGCACGCTGGTGGCGCGCGCCACCGCCACGTTCAAGGCGGTGCGGCGCCGCCCGGGCGGCGACTGAGTCTAGTGCTTACTTGCCCTCTTACTTGCCCTGCATGAACCAGGAATTCTTGTTGCTGTCCTTGTCCGTAGGCATGTAGGTGGTGCACGAGGGCACGCCGAACACGACGGCATCATGCATCGCGCGCATGGCGCCTTCGTTCCATATGCTCTTGCCCCACATGCTGACCTGCACGCGGGTGCGGTTGGCATCGATGGCCGACAGTTCGACGCGCGCCACCTCGCCCTCGACCAGCTTGGGGCGCACATACAGATGCCCGCGGCTGGCCGACTGGTCGAGGTTGCTCACGACTTCGTAGCCGCCGTCGCCCACCAGGCAGCGCTCGGCCTGCTGGCGGCTGGCCTGGTAGGCCCGCTGCAGGCCGACGGCCGCGTCGAAGCTGCCGGACAGGTCGCCGCCGCCGGGCGCGGTGCCCACCGAGCAGCCCGCCAGCGCCAGCGCGGCCATGCCCGCCGCCATCCAATTTCCAGCCATGATTCCTCCATCGGTAATGGCGCCGATTATCCCGCAATCCGCGCGGTTCGACACCGCGGCAAGCCGTGTGGCATGATCGACAGCGACTCCCCGGCCGCGCGCGCATCGCGCCGCGCCTCGGCTTTCCGCGACTCCTCCGGAGACTCTTTTGCTGAAATTCACGCTCCGCACGCTGCTGGCTGCCAGCCTCACCGCCGCCAGCGCCGGCGCCGCCGCCCCGCCGCCGCGCATCTATCCGCTGCAGGACTTCTTCCGCAACCCCGAGCGCGGCTTCTTCCGGCTGGCCGATGACGGCGCCACGCTGGGCTTCATGCAGCCCGTGGGCATCGAAGGCCATCCGGCCCGCATGAACATCCACGTGCAGGACCTGCGCGACGGCAAGCCCGTGGGCGAGCCGCGCCGCCTCACCGCCGAAACCGAGCGCGACATCAGCAACTTCTTCTGGAAGGGCTCGGACATCGTGCTCTACCAGAAGGACTTCGGCGGCGACGAGAACTTCCACGTACTGGCGGTCAACGCGCGCACCGGCGCCATCGCCGACCTGACGCCCTTCGACGGCGCGCGGGCCCACATCGAGGACGACCTGCCCGACGATCCCGACCACGTGCTCATCAGCCACAACCACCGCGACCCCGAAGTGTTCGACGTCTACCGCGTCAACGTGCGCACCGGCCAGTCCGACCTGGTGGCGCAGAACCCCGGCAACGTGGTGGGATGGCAGACCGACCACGCCGGCCGCGTGCGCGCCGCCGTCACCAGTGACGGCCTGAACACCACGCTGCTGTACCGCGACGACGAGAAGGACGAGTTCCGCCCGCTGCTTACCACCGACTACCGCACCAGCGTCAGTCCGGCCCTGTTCACCTTCGACGACCGCAGGATGTACGCGCTGAGCAACCGCGGCCGCGATCGCTTGGCACTAGTGGTTCTCGACCCCGCCAGGCCCGAGCAGGAAGAACTGATCTACGAACCGCAGACCGTGGACCTGGACGCGGCGGGCTACTCGCGCAAGCGCAAGGTGCTGACGGTGGCGGCCTATCACACCGACAAGCCGCGCTACCACTTCTTCGACAAGCAGACCGAGCTGCTGTACACGCGCCTGGGCCAGCTGCTGCCCGGCTACGACTTCGCGCTGCAAGGATGGAACCGCGACGAGGACACCTTCATCGTGGCGGCCTACAACGACCGCACGCCGGGCTCGCGCTACCTGTACAGCATGAAGACCGACACGCTGCACAAGCTGGCCGACATCAATCCCGCCATTCCGGAAAAGGACATGGCGCCGGTCAAGCCCATCAGCTACACCAGCCGCGACGGCCTCACCATCCATGGCTACCTGACGCTGCCTGTGGGCCGCGATCCGCGCAACCTGGCCTGCATCGTCAATCCGCACGGCGGCCCGTGGGCGCGCGACGGCTGGGGCTATAACGCCGAAGCGCAATTCCTGGCCAACCGCGGCTTCTGCGTGCTGCAGATGAACTTCCGCGGTTCCACCGGCTACGGGCGCAAGTTCTGGGAAGCGGGCTTCGGCCAGTGGGGCCTGAAGATGCAGGACGACATCACCGACGGGGTGCAGTGGCTCATCGGCCAGGGCATCGCCGATCCCGCGCGCGTGGGCATCTACGGCGGCAGCTACGGCGGCTACGCCACGCTGGCCGGCGTGGCCTTCACTCCCGACCTGTACGCGGCGGCGGTCGACTACGTGGGCGTCTCGAATCTGTTCACTTTCATGAACACGATCCCGCCCTACTGGAAGCCGCTTCTGGCCAAGATGCACGACATGGTGGGCGACCCCGAACGCGACAAGGAACGCCTGGCCGCAACTTCTCCCGCCCTGCACGTCGACCGCATCAAGACGCCGCTCTTCATCGCCCAGGGCGCAAAAGACCCGCGCGTGAACAAGGCCGAAAGCGACCAGGTGGTCGAAGCCCTGCGCAAGCGCGGCGTCGAGGTCGAATACATGGTGAAAGAAAACGAAGGCCACGGATTCCACAACGACGAGAACAAGTTCGAGTTCTACGCAGCGATGGAGAAGTTCTTCATCGAGCACCTGAAGCCGTAGACGATACTGACCACCGACCGCATCGTCGCCGGCGAAACGATCGATCGTCGATGCCTCGTTCGTCGATATCGGTCGTCGGTCGTTGGCCGTTGGTCGTTGGTCGCTGATCATTGCTGATCGACATTCGCCTCTCCTGGACAGTCGGCGTTCTTGAGACGCCTGGCCCATGACTGCGGACTCTCGTCCTCGCGCTAAAGCGCTGCGGGCGCGAGTCCTCCGCCATGTTCCAGGCTCACGATAACGCGATGCCACGGCCGCGCATCCACTGCCATTGCAACGGCCGCCATCACCAGCATTGCAACCGCGATTGCCATCGCCACTGCCAGTTGCCGCAGCCCCCCCAAGTTGCACGCCCCTGCCCTCCAGTTGCAACCGCGATTGCCATCGCCACCACGACCGCCCTGCCAATTACGCGATCCGCCCAGCCGCTCACGACACCTGGACGAGCCCATCCATGCCCCGTATAGCGGTACTGTGAGCCGCGGCCGTGCCGGAGAAGTCGCGCCCGCAGCGCTTTAGCGCGAGGACGAGACTTCGCAGGTACGGCCGCGGCGCCTCAAGAACCCAAAACGCAGCCATGAACGGAACCCTCCCCATGACCGGAACCTGCCCCCCACGGACGGACGCCGACCGCAAGAAGAGACAAAGGCGCCCCCAAATCGCCAGATTTGGTTACGGAAACCTTATTGCCGTCACCATGTCTATTTCCGGGTCCTGGGGTCCACCCCCTAAAATCGGCTCCGATGAAGAATTCCGAATCCCCCTCCGTCACGCGGCGTGAACGCGTGCGTGGCCTGCTCGTACGGGCCGGCGTGGTGCTTGCCGGCCTTGGCTTGTGCGGCCTGGTGCTGGTCGGCCTGGCCATCGGCCTGACCTGGCCCAATCTGCCCGAACTGCACGCAATGACCGATTATCGGCCGCGCGTGCCGCTGCGCGTCTACACGGCCGACCGCGTGCTTATCGGCGAGTTCGGCGAAGAGCACCGCAACGTGCTGCGCTCCGATGAAATCCCGCAGGTGATGAAGGACGCGGTGCTGGCGGCGGAAGACGACCGCTTCTACCAGCATGGCGGCATCGACTGGGCGGGCGTGCTGCGCGCGGGCCTGACCAACATCGTGAACATGCGCAAGTCGCAGGGCGCCAGCACGATCACGATGCAGGTGGCGCGCAATTTCTATCTGTCGTCCGACAAGACCTATTCGCGCAAATTCTACGAACTGCTGCTTACCTTCAAGATCGAATCGCAGCTCACCAAGGACCAGATCCTCGAGCTGTACATGAACCAGATCTACCTGGGGCATCGCGCGTATGGCTTCGCGGCGGCGTCGCGCACGTACTTCGGCAAGCCGCTGTCCGAAGTCACGCCGGCAGAGGCCGCGCTGCTGGCGGGCATACCCAAGGCCCCGTCGCGCGCCAACCCCATCACCAACCTGGAACGCGCCCGCACCCGCCAGCATTACGTGCTGGGCCGCATGCAGTCGCTCGGCACCCTGACGGCCGAGCAGGTGCAGGCCGCGCTGGCGCAGCCCCTGGTCATCCGCGGCTCCGAAGGCGGCCCGGGCCGCGGCTATGCCGTGCGCGGCGATTATCCCGCCGAGCTCGTGCGCCAGCTGATGTACGGCGTGTTCAAGGAAGATGCCTACACGCAGGGCATCGACGTGTACACGACCATCGATTCGAAGGATCAGCAGGCCGCGTATCAGGCCGTGCGGTCCGGCGTGCTCGACTACACGCGGCGCGCGCCGTACCCCGGTCCTGAAGACCAGATCGACCTGCCCGAGGGCATCGAGAACGACAGCGCCGCATTCGAGGAAGTGCTGGACGCCGTGCAGGAAGGCTCTCCCGACAGCGACGACCTGCTGTCCGGCGTGGTGCTGTCGGCCAGCCCCACCGAGGTGAAGGTGGCGCGCAGCGCCAGCCAGATCATCACCATCGACGACAAGAAGTCGCTGGCCGTGGTGGCGCGCGCGCTGGGCCAGCGCGCCAAGCCCGAGCTGCGCATCCGGCGCGGCTCGGTAGTCTACGTGCGCAAGAACGGCGACAACTGGGAAATCATCAACATGCCGGCGCTGCAGGCCGCGCTGATCTCCCTGTCGCCTCAGGACGGAGCCATCCGCGCGATGGTGGGCGGCTTCGATTTCGGGCGCGGCTCGTTCAACCGCGCGGTGCAGGCCTGGCGCCAGCCCGGCTCCACCATCAAGCCGTTCATCTACGCCGCCGCGCTCGAGCGCGGCATGACGCCGGCCACGCAAGTCTCCGACCAGCCCTTCTTCCTCAGCGCCGCGCAGACCGGCTCTCGCGACTGGAGCCCCAAGAACGACGGCGACCGCTACGAGCCCATGCTGACGCTGCGGCAGGGCCTGTACAAGTCGAAGAACATGATCTCCATCCGCATCCTGCAGGCCATCACGCCGCAGTACGGACAGGACTATCTGACCCGCTTCGGTTTCGACAAGGACCGCTGGCCAGCGGTGCTGCCCATGGCGCTGGGCGCCGGCAGCGCCACGCCGCTGCAGGTGGCCACCGCCTACTCCGTGTTCGCCAACGGCGGCTATCACCTCACGCCCTATCTCATCGACCACGTCACCGATCGCTCGGGCAAGGTGCTGATGCAGGCGCAGCCCGTGAAGGCGGGCGACGAAGCCGTGCGCGTGGTCGATCCACGCACCGCCTGGGTCATGGACGACATCCTGCGCGGGGTCGCCACGCAGGGCACCGCCGCGCGCGCGCACCGCACGCTCAACCGCAACGACGTCGGCGGCAAGACCGGCACCACCAACGGCGCGGCGGACGTGTGGTTCTCGGGCTACACGCCCGGCCTGACCACCACCGTGTGGATGGGCTTCGACCAGCCGCGCTCCCTGGGCACCAACGAATTCGGCAGCGGCCTCGCCCTGTCCACCTGGCTCGACTACATGCAACCGGCGCTGAAGGGCGTGCCGCAGACGCCGCAGGCGCCGCGACCGAAGGGGCTCATCGTGGCCGACGGCGAATACTATTTCGACGAATTTCCGCCCGGCCAGGCTGTCGCCGCGCTCGACCTGTCCACGGGCGACCAGCTGCAGGACTTCCTGAACAACTATCGTCCCAGCGACGACTCGCCGAATCGCGTCATCCAGCCCGGGCAGGCCCCTCCTTCGCCCGGCGGCCAGGCGCCCATTCCGCCCATCCCCGTGCCCAGCGCCGATCTGGGCTCGTACGCCGCGCCGCTGGCGGGGCAGCCGGTCGGCCGGGGCCAGGCGCCCGGCGCCATGGCGCCTGCGCTGCCCGCCGGCCGGAACCCGGGCCAGACCGCGCCCGCGCTGCCGGCCGCCGCGCCGCCCGAATTGTCGGACGGCGCCATACGCGCCCGCCCGGTAGCGCCTGTGGGTTCGAGCAGCGCGCGACCGCTGTAGCCGTCGCAAGCCATCGCAGCGGGCGGCATCGCCGTCCACTGCGCCCGGGCTGCCCGTTGTCCGGGCCACACACCGCGGCTTCCCCGGTACATTCCGGCTCCGCCTCTCAGGTCTGCGTAAGGGAATTTGCGCCAATCGCTGAGAATAACTATTATTCTTGCTATTTTTCGCGCATTTTGCCCAGCCGAGCCGCATCCCGATGAGCACCGCCGCCAAGATCAAGACCTGGTATCTGGTCCACAAATGGACCAGCCTGATCTCCACCCTGTTCCTCCTGGTGATCTGTATCACCGGCCTGCCTCTGGTGTTCCACCACGAGATCGAGGACATGCTCAGCGATGCCAAGCCCGTGGCCGAACTGCCGGCCGGCACGCCGAATGCGTCGATGGACGCCTACGTGGCCAAGGCGAAGTCCCTCTATCCCACCGAGTACATCGATTACGTGTACATGGACGACCACGAGCCGCAGGTGTGGGTGGGGATGACGCCCAAGCTGGGCGACGGCGTCAACTCCGGCCACGCCGTGCGCCTGGACGCCCGCACCACCGAAGTGCTGGACGACGGCCCGCTGTATTCGGACGACCGGTTCAGCTTCATGGGCATCATGCTGGCGCTGCACACCGACATGTACGCCGGCCTGGCGGGCGAACTGTTCCTGGGTTTCATGGGACTGCTCTTCGTCGTGGCCATCGTATCCGGCGTGGTGCTATATGGCCCTTTCATGAAGAAGCTGGAATTCGGCACCGTGCGCGCCGATCGTTCCACGCGCGTCAAATGGCTGGACCTGCACAACCTGCTGGGCATCGTCACCCTGGTGTGGGGCTTCGTGGTGGGCGTCACCGGCGTCATCAACGAGCTGTCCACGCCCATGTTCCGGATGTGGCAATCGACCGAGCTGCCGCCGCTGCTGGCGCCCTACCAGGGCCGTCCCGTGCCCACCGAACTGGCCGCCCCGCAGGCGGCCGTGGACACCGCGCTGAAGGCCGTGCCCGGCCGCGAGCTCACCAGCCTGGTCTATCCCGGCAACGCCTACGGCAGCCCGCACCACTACCTGGTGTGGCTGCGCGGCGATACGCCCCTTACTTCCAAACTGAACACGCCGGTGCTGGTCGACGCGGTGTCCGGTGAACTGGCCAAGGTCAGCCAGATGCCGTGGTACCTGACCGCGCTCGAACTCTCGCGGCCGCTGCATTTCGGCGATTACGCCGGCATGCCGCTGAAGATTCTGTGGGCTCTGCTGGACCTCATCACCATCGTGGTGCTGGGCAGCGGCCTGTACCTGTGGGTGGCGCGCCGCAAGGCCACCGACGCCCGCGTGGCCGAACTGGTGCGCCGCCACCAGGCCGCCCAACCGCAGCGGAGCCCCGCATGACGGCCCCGCAGCGCTCCCGCTTCATGTTTGTATGGGGCATGCCGCTGGCCCTGGGCGCGCTCAGCGTCTTCGGCCTGCTGGCCGCCTTGCTGGGCACCGGCATCTGGCACTGGGCTTCCTGGCTGTCCCTGGCGTGGCTGCTCGTGGTGATCGCGCGCTATTGGATGCGTCCGCTCAGGCGCGAGTAGGCGCGCAGGCTGCTATCAGGCGCGCGGCGTCATGGCCGCGCGCCTGGCTTGTAAAACGGCGGGGCCGAACCACGCACTGCGCTGAGTTCCGCCCGTCCGGTGGCGCCGGCATCGATACCGGCGCCACCGGACGCGATACGCGTCTTACTTGAAGGTTTCCGGGTCGGGACCCAGGCGCCCGCTGTCCGGAATGGCGTCGATCGCCGCCACGTCCTCGGCCGTCAGCTCGAAGCCGAACAGGTCGATGTTGGCCCGGATGCGCTCGGGCGTGACCGACTTCGGAATGGCGATCAGGCCGCTCTGCAGGTGCCAGCGCAGGATGACCTGAGCGGCCGTCTTGCCATGCTTGCGCGCGATGCCGGCGATGGTCTCGTCGTGCAGCGAGCCGCCCTGCCCCAGCGGGCTCCACGCCTCGGTGGCAATGCCGTGCTCGGCATGAAAGGCGCGCAGTTCGCGCTGCGCGAAGCCGGGATGCAGTTCGACCTGGTTCACCGCGGGCACCACGCCGGTCTCGTCGATGAGGCGCTGCAAGGCCGGCTTGGTGAAATTGGATACGCCGATCGAGCGCACGCGCCCGTCTTCCTTCATGGCCACCATGGCGCGCCACGCGTCGACGTAGCGGTCGCTGCCCGCCACCGGCCAGTGGATCAGGTACAGGTCCACGTAAGCCAGGCCCAGCTTCTGCAGGCTTTCGTCCATCGCGCGCTGGGCTTCGTCGTAGCCGTGCTTGTCGTTCCACAGCTTGGTGGTGATGAACAGGTCTTTGCGAGCCAGACGCGCGGCCCGCAGCCCCTCGCCCACGCCCGGCTCGTTGCCGTAGATGGCTGCCGTGTCGATGGACCGGTAGCCGGCCGCCAGCGCCTCTTGCACCGCGGCGCTGGCCTGATCATTGGGAACCTGCCATACGCCGAAACCCAGCTGCGGCATCGTATTGCCGTCGTTCAACTTGAATGAGGGGACTTGCGCCATACAACCTCCCTGAAAACTTGTTGCCGCGTACGAGACCGTGCCTGCGCGGCAGGAAAGCGCCCTGCCGACGGTCCGCGAATGCAGCACGTGAGACTGGAGAAATGGCCCGTCCTGGCCTGCTACGGCGACGGGACATCAGCTGAATGATAGCCTCGTAAAGCATAATGCGTGCCGAAGCGGCCGCGAGCCCCCTGCGACATCCCTGAAAACTCCCCCATGAACCACCCCGAATCTCCCTCCGGGCGCGGACGCCTTTCGGCCCTGCGGCCACTCCTGCCGTACCTGTGGCCCGCCGGCCGCGGCGATTTGCGCTGGCGCGTCGTGGCGGCCGTGCTGAGCCTGCTGGCGGCCCAAGTGGCCCAGGTCTATGTCCCCATTCTGTACAAGCATGCCGTCGACCACCTGGACGTGCCGGCGCCGGCACTCGCCACGGTGCCGCTGGGCATCATCCTGGCGTACGGCGCCGCGCGCGTGCTGTCCCTGCTGTTCTCCGAACTGCGCGACGCCGTCTTCGCGCGCGTCGGCCAGCATGCCATCCGGTCGGTCGCGCTACAGGTATTCCAGCACCTGCACGCGCTGGCGCTGCGCTTTCACCTGGCCCGCCAGACCGGCGGCCTGACGCGCGCCATCGAGCGCGGCACCAAGGGCATCCAGTCGCTGCTGTCGTACCTGCTGTTCAGCGTGCTGCCCACCTTCTTCCAGATCGCCCTGGTATGCGTGATCCTGTGGCGCATGTTCGACGTCTGGCTGGCGCTGGCCACCGCCGGCACGGTGGCGCTGTACCTGGCGTACACGCTGGCCATCACCGAATGGCGCACCAAATTCCGGCGGCAGATGAACGACACCGACTCCGAGGCCAACACGAAGGCCATCGAGAGCCTGCTGAACTACGAGACGGTGAAGTACTTCGGCAACGAGGCGCACGAGGCCGCCCGCTACGACGCCTCGCTGCAGCGCTATGAGCGCGCCGCGGTGCGCAGCCAGGTCACGCTGTCGCTGCTGAACGTAGGCCAGGCGGTCATCATCTCGGCCGGCCTGACGCTGGTGATGGCCATGGCCGCCAAGGGCATCGTGGACGGCCGCTACACGCTGGGCGACTTCGTGCTGGTCAACACCTATCTGCTGCAGCTGTACCAGCCCCTGAACTTCTTTGGCTTCATCTACCGCGAGATCAAGCAGTCCCTGGTCGACATGGAACGCATGTTCGAACTGCTGGGCCAGCAGCGCGAGGTGGCCGACGCGCCCGGCGCCCTGCCATTGCGCGTGGACGGGGCGACCGTCGAATTCCGCGACGTGCACTTCGGCTACGATCCGCGCCGTCCCATCCTGAAGGGGGTCAGCTTCAGCGTGCCTGCGGGACGCACCGTGGCGGTCGTGGGCCCGTCGGGCGCGGGCAAATCCACGCTCGCGCGCCTGCTGTTCCGCTTCTACGACGCGGACGCGGGCGCCATTCTGATCGATGGGCAGGACATCCGCCAGGTGACCCAGGCAAGCCTGCGCGCCGCGATCGGCGTCGTGCCGCAGGACACGGTGCTGTTCAACGACTCGATCCGCTACAACATCGGCTATGGCCGCCCCGGCGCCGGCGACGCCGAGATCCAGGATGCGGCCCGGTTGGCGCACATCCATGCGCATGTCCTTTCCATGCCGGACGGCTACGACACCGTGGTCGGCGAACGCGGCCTGAAGCTGTCGGGCGGCGAGAAGCAGCGCGTGGCGATCGCCCGCACCATACTGAAAGATCCGGCGATCTTCCTGTTCGACGAGGCGACCAGCGCACTGGACACGCACACCGAACGCGAGATCCAGGCCAACCTGCGCGAGGTCAGCCGCGGCCGCACCACGCTGATCATCGCCCATCGCCTGTCCACCGTGGCGGACGCCGACGAGATTCTGGTGCTGGGCGATGGCCGTATCGTCGAGCGCGGCCGCCACCATGCGCTGCTGGCACAGGGCGGCGTGTATGCGGGATTGTGGGCGCGGCAGCAGGAACTGGCCCGCGCCGAAGCGCAGGGCGCCTGACGGCGCGCTGAAAAGGCCTGGGCGCTATCCGGGCAGGTGGTCAGGCACGCCCTGGGAGTCAACCGAGCGTACCGCGGCCAGCGCGTTGCGCGCGGCCGACATGGCTTCGACAGTGCTGCGGAAACGGCGGGAAATAAAGATCTCGAACACCTGCGGCTCGCCCTCGCCCTGGGCCGGCCTGGATTCTATGAAGGCACGCGGCGGCACGCCGCCTTCAGGGTGCGTCGCGTAGGCAACGAGGTTGAAACCATCAAGTACTTTCGAAGACATGCTGGCATCCCATTCTCGCCGCCATGCGCGGCACACTACTGACCGGTAACGACAGGCAATACCACGCGCTTAAGAAGCCTGCTGCCGGGCGGGTGGTGCCGCGACATGCCAGGCAGAGGACGCCCGCGACGATCAGGGGGCCAGGCGAAAGCCCAGGTCGAAGCCCCAGCGATCCGTCTCGCGCAACCACTTGGCCTCGCAGCGTACGCACCGGAAATGCTCGACCCGGTTCTGCTCGCGACCTTGTTGCGTGGGATTGGTGAAACCTTGGTAGCCGAGTTCGGGATGTGGCGAGACACCGGACAGGCCCGGTGAAATGGCTCGGCACGATGGACACATCACACTCACGACTCACCCCCAATTGCGTAACCAACGAATTGTAAGGGGTTTCGTCAAATTCGAACGCCTGAAGTCACTTGTTGCGTCAAATTTCCCACGCATGTTGTTCAAACGGACGTTTTGGTCGCCACGTTTTCCAGCGCTTCGTAACACGTCGCAAGATGATAGGGCGTCGTGGAGGGCATGTCGGGGCGCGCCAGGGCGCCGTCCGATTGCAGCACCTCCCGCCAGCCGCCCTCGTGCAGGAAGCGGTCGCGAAAGTGTTGCAGCTGTCGCTCCAGGCCGGCATGGTCGCCCGTCAGCGCCAGATAGCGCGCATATTCCGTCTGGGCCCAGATGCGCTGGGCGGGATCGCGCACTCGCCCGTCGCCGTCCAGCGCGGCGCACACGCCGTCGGTCAGCGGGTCCACACCGGCGGTTCGCGCCCAGGCGCAGCCTCGGGGCACGGCCAGGAAGAGCGCCAGCCCGTCGTACACCTGCAAAGCGGACAACAGCAGCGACTGCCATTCGAACTGGTGCCCGGGCTCCAGCCGGTTGCCGCCGGAGCCGGTATCGGGTGCGCGGAGCGCAACCGACGCCAGCGGCAACTCCGCGATGCACTGGGTAGCGGGGTCGAGATAGCGCGCGGCCACGTCTTCGGCGATGTCGCGCAGCAGGCCGGCAAACCACGCGGGCTCAGCCACGCGCGCCGCCGCCTGGTAGGCCTCGGTAAGGTGCATGATCGGATTCTGCTCGGGTCCGCGCAACGGCCCGCCGTCGGGCCGCAAGGCCGCGTCATAGCCGCCGTCGGCACGGCGGAAGCGCTTCTCGATCAGGCGCGCCGTGGCCAGCAAAGCCTGTCGGGCGCGCGGTTCGCGGGTGCGCTCGAAGTACACCGCGCATGCCAGGGTGACGAAAGCGTAGGTGTACAAGTCTTGGGTGCGGTCCAGCGCCAGGCCCTGCGGGTCGACGCTGAAGTGCCACGTATCGTCCGCGGGGTCATGGAAATGGCGCAGCATGGCATCGAACAGCGCGCCGGCGTGCGCGGGACCGGCGTCGCCCGCCGCCCGCGCATGCACGTATATCTGCCTGGCGCAGGCCATCGCGCGATAGCGCTGGTCGGGCAGCGGCACGCCATCCTGGGACAACGCCTCGTGCGGCAGGCCCAGCGCGGCATTGAAGCCCGCGCCGCGCCATAGCGGCAGGATCACGTCATCGTAATGTCGGCGCAGCGCGCGCACGGTGTCGGCCAGGGGGTGAGGCATGAAATCGTTTGTTCGCGAGGGACGGCCACGCACGCCGGCCGGCCGCCTGGAGCGGCGGCGCAGGCGCGCGCTCGCGCAACGATAACCCGAAACGCCGCAGGCAGCCGCGGCGCGGGCCGCGGTGCGCCTGGCGCGGCATCACCGATAGACATTCTCCTGCAGCCAGTCCATCGCGAACGCTTCGGCGCGATCGCGCGCCTCGTCCAGGGACGCGCAGGCGCCCAGATAAGAGAACGCGGCATCGACTTCCGTGCCGCCTTCGGCCGTGACCGTCAACAGTACGCCGTACCCGCCGGTATCCATGGCGGCGGTGGAGACGTCGATCAGAACTTCCTGGTCATGATGCTGCATGGCGCCCTCCCAGTCGGTTGCTACATAGGCGCGTGATTCGTTCCACGCGACGTCGGCGGGCAGCGTACGACCCGTCGTTGTCAAAATTGGACCCGGGCCATGGGCCTGAGTTCAGTTCCGGCAATTCAGCCTGCGGCATGCCGGTTTCAGTGGATTACGCTGTTGCGGGGCGGAGCTGCCCCCTACTGCTGCCTGGCTTAGTGCAGGTGAATGGCGGCCGGGTCGGCCATGCGCAGTGCCAGCCGCCCTTTGTCGGTGAGGCGAAAGCCATCGTCGGTCGCTTCGATGCAGCGCAGGATCTGCAGGGCCTCGGCGATGTGAGACGGCATGTCGTGTGCGGATTCGGCGGCGGCGCCGGAGCGCGGCTCGCGTGCCGCGGCCAGGATGCCGAGCCAGTAGGCCAGTTCTCCTTGCTGGATGCGGGCGGCGGTCATGGTGTCGTGTGAAGCGCGATGATGCAGAACCCCGACGATAGCACGACGCGCCGGACTCGCCGCCGGCGGCAAGCTGGCCCGGGCAGGCTCAGGACAGCGTGCGGTCGTCCGGACGGGTCACGCGGACCGCGATGGGCGCGGGACGCAGCATCCGCTGGCGGATGAGCTGCGCGAGGCGCGGCCCCAGTATGGCGACCGCCACCATCAATGCCATCCAGAAACCCAGGAACTGAAGGAACGTCGTGAACAGCGGATCCATGGTCGTCTCCTTTCTCGTCATGTGGTGCTGGGACGCCACGGCGTGGATCGTTGTCGCATCACGCCGGGGCACGGATGCATCCTAATTCCGGAACGGCCCGCGGGGGAATGGCTTTCCCAGACTCGGTTACAAGAACCATTTTTTTGACGGATCCGGGGCTGCCGGGTCTTTTCCCAGGGAAAAGGCGCCGTCGGGATGCGGACGGCACGGGCCGCGGAAGCGCTCGCCGTCGGCGGCAAAGCGTTGCTGCAAGCGGCTTTCGGCGCAATGGCGGCCGGCATGCCGCGCGCGAGCGCCTGATACACGGCGGATACAGCGGGCAAAATCTTGCGCGAAGCTCGCTTACAAGGCGCGATGAGAACCGCAGCGGTAAAAAAACCGGAGAGACGGACGCGCCGCAGAGAGAAAAGGCCAAAGAGAAAAAAGGCCCACAAAGAGAAAGGCCAATGAGAAAGGCCGCTAGTGATCTGCATCACTAGCGGCCTTGGAACTGCTGGTCGGGACGGCGGGATTCGAACTCGCGACCCCTTGCACCCCATGCAAGTGCGCTACCAGGCTGCGCTACGCCCCGAAAGAACGAAAGTATATCAGGTTTTGTCCCCGAGTGTGAGGACTCTTCGCGCTTCGACACTTCTCATCCGATTGGCTGATGCGGAAGCGATAAGCCCTACATACACTGCCGAGCGCCGCAACAGCTCCGGGCTTTCCGGCTCCTCGTACCCATCCGCACAACCGAGAAAGAACAATGAAAAGCGCCGTGAAAGCCACCATCGCCCTGCCTCTGCTGCTCGCCGCGGCAGGCTGCGGAAACTTCAACAGCGTCTACCGCACCTTCAGCGTCGACGACCGCCAGAGCGTGATGGTGGACGTCAAGCAGCGAGCGGTGCTGGTCGCATCGCGCACCGAAGCGGCCGGCGCGGTTCCTTACCCGGTGGTATGCGCGGAAGTCAGTCCAGACGCGATGTCGGCATACGCGGCCGAGCTGGCGGCGAACGTCGACACGCCCAGCGGCGTGGCGGCGGGATTGGCGGCCGCGTCGCAGGAGGCCGCGGCCTATATCGGCAATCGCACACACACGATACAGCTGCTGCGCGACGGGATGTACCGGCTGTGCGAGGCGTACATGAACAAGGCCCTGACCGCCGATCAGTTCGATACGGACATGCGCCGATATCAGAAGTACATGGTGGCGCTGATGGGCATAGAGCAGTTGACCGGTATCGTGCGCACGCCGCCGATGGCCATTTCGACCGACAGCCAGGCAAGCGCGGCGCTGTCGATTCCGAAGGTACGGAAAGAACTCGCCGCCATCGATGCCAGGCTGGCGCAGCTCGATGAAGAGAGCAAGGGGGCAAACCTCTCGGACAAGCGCAAGGCGGAGGTCGCGCAGGAGATTACGGATGAAAAGAAAAATCGGGAAGACCTGGGCGCGGCGCTGAAAAACATGCAGGGCGCGGCAACCGGAGGCAAGGCCACCGTGGAGGTATTCGATGCGGGCAATCCGGATCGGGATGCGCTCGTGGCCGCGGCCGTGACGGCCGTGCATCAGATCATGCTGGCCGCCATGCAGTCGGACGAGACAGTCAGCGTATGCCTGAGCCTGTACCGGGACTCGAGCCAGACGAACTCGATCGCCGCACAGCACTGCAAGGAAGACTTGGGCGCCCGCCTGGATTTCCGCACGAAGTCACTCGCGGCGCTACTGGACGAATACAAGGCGCTGAACACACTGCAGAGCCCGGACGCGAATCAGCTGGCTCGGCTGAACGCCGTACGGGCCGCGCTGGTCGCCAATACGTCCGTCGAGCAGGCGCCAAGCTCGACCATGTCCGGCAGCCAGACGGGGGCGGCCACTCCGGAAATCAGGCCTCGCGGCGGCCCGGGCGCCGGCACGAGCAACCGGGGCATGGGCACCGGCCCGGGCTCTCTCATCGGCGCAGGCACCGTGATTCACCAGACGGTAAACGACAGATAGCGACCGGGCCTTCGACGGCCCTTATCGGCGCCCGTCAGGACCGCGGCGCCAGCGCCTCGCCCAGCATCGCCGAGATCCCGCCCAGTTCGGCGCGCAGCGCCTGCACTTCGGCGGGCGACAGGCGTACCGCGGCTTCGGGATCGTTGGCCACGGTGTCGCGCGCATCGCCCAGGCGATTGCGCGCGCCGCTGATGGTGAACCCCTGCTCGTAAAGCAGCGAGCGGATCTTGCGGATGAGCAGGACTTCGTGGTGCTGGTAATAGCGGCGATTGCCGCGCCGCTTCACCGGCTTGAGCTGCGTGAACTCCTGCTCCCAGTAGCGCAACACGTGCGGCTTCACGCCGCAGAGGTCGCTGACCTCACCGATGGTGAAATAGCGCTTGGCAGGAATGGGAGGAAGAACAACGACGGCGGTGGATTCGGAACGTGTCATAGAGAGATTTTATGCCGCTGATTCCGTGGAGACCGATGACAATTGCCGACAAAGCGTATCACTGCGACTAGGGTTCGGCATCCGTTTCCGGCTCCGCCCCAGGCGGGGCCTGCTCGACCACGCTTTTCAGTTTCTGGCTGGCGTGGAACGTGACCACCCGGCGCGCCGCGATGGGAATGGTCTCGCCGGTTTTCGGGTTGCGGCCGGGACGCGGCGGCTTGTCCCTTACCTGGAAATTGCCGAAGCCCGAAAGCTTCACCGCGTCGCCGCGCGCCAGCGCCTCGCGGATTTCCTCGAAAAAAGTGTCGACGATGTCCTTGGCTTCGCGCTTGTTCAGGCCGACCCGCTCGAAGAGCAGCTCCGCCAGTTCGGCCTTGGTCAACGTGCGCGGTTCGGCAATCATAGCGGTCCCCATGGTCAATCGCGCAGGCGGGCGGCGTGCAAGGTTTCGAGCCTCGAGACGATGCTGTCCATGCACTGCGACACCCTCGCCTCGTCCAGCGTGACTTCAGTGTCCTGTAGCCAGAATCTGAAGGCAAGGCTCTTGTCCGAACGTTCGGCGGCGCCCTCGCCCGCGGAGTCGGTGTGGCCCTGCCGCGGCTTCTCGCGCCACACATCGAACAGGCGCACGTCCTGCACCAGCGGCAGCTTACCGGTGCGGCGCATCTCGGCAACCGTGTCCAGCAGGTCCTGCGCGGGCACGTCGGCCGACACCCACAGGGCCAGGTCGCGCACCACCACGGGCTGGCGCGACAGTTCGCGCACCTGCGGCAGGCGGCCGGCCTGCAGCGCCTCGATGTCGAGTTCGAATACCACCGGTGCGTGGGCCAGCTCGGACTGCTGCACCCAGCGCGGGTGCAGCTCGCCCAGCCAGCCGATGACCCGGCCGTCCAGTTCGATGCGGGCCCCGCGGCCGGGATGCAAGGCCGGATGGCGGTCGGCCACGAAGCGCAGGTCGGCCGCGCGGGCGCCGAACAAGGCCTCGACGTCCATCTTCACGTCGTAGAAATCGACCTGGCGCACAGGCTCGGCCCATTGTTCGGCGACGGCCGGGCCCCAGGCGGCGCCGGCCAGCTTCAGGGGCTGCGTCAGGCCCGCCACGGCCAGTTCGCCATCCTGCGCCTGCGCATCGCGCATGAAGACGCGGCCCAGTTCGAACAGGCGCACGCGCGACTGCTTGCGGTTGGCATTGTGGCGGATGATGGAGACCAGGCCGGCGATCAGGCTGGATCGCATCACCGACAGGTGGCTGGCGATGGGATTGACCAGGCGCACCGGCGTCTCGTTGCCGGCGTAATCGCGCTCCCAGTCCGCCTCGACGAAGCTGTAGTTGACCACTTCCTGGTAGTCGCGCGCGGCGACCTGGCGGCGCAGGCCGTGCAGGCCATGGCGCGCCTCGGGCCGCGAATGCATCTTGGCGCGCGCCACGGGCGGCACGCTGGGGATGTTCTCGAAGCCATGGATGCGCGCCACTTCTTCAATCAGGTCTTCTTCGATGACCAGGTCGAAGCGGTACGAAGGCGGCTGCACCACGAAGTCGTCGCCTTCGCGGGTGTATGGCAGGCCCAGGCTGGTGAAGATGCGCGCCACCTCTTCGGCGGGCACGGCCACGCCCAGCACGCGGTGGCAGCGCGCCAGGCGCATGCGCACGGGCTCGCGGGTCGGCAGGTTGACGACCTGGTCGTCCAATGGGCCGGCCTGTCCGCCGCAGATGTCGACGATCAGGCGGGTGATGCGTTCGATGTGCTCGGGAATGCTGGCGTAGTCGACGCCGCGTTCGAACCGGTGGCTGGCGTCGGAGCTGAACTTGTAACGGCGCGCGCGGCCGGCGATGGCGCCGGGCCACCAGAACGCGGCTTCGAGATAGATGTTGCGGGTGTCGAGGGTGACCGAGGTAGCCTCGCCGCCCATGATGCCGGCCAGGCTCTCGACCTGGTCGCCCGCGGCCACCACGCCGACCCGGCCGTCCAGCGTGATGGTCTGTCCGTTGAGCAGTTCCAGCGTCTCGCCCTCGCGCGCCCAGCGCACGTCGATGTCGCCCTGGATCTTGTCCAGGTCGAACACGTGCGACGGCCGGCCGAGTTCAAGCATGACGTAGTTCGAGATGTCGACCAGCGCCGAGATCGAGCGCTGGCCCGCGCGCTCGAGGCGCGACTTCATCCAGGCGGGCGTGGCGGCGCGCGCGTTCACGCCGCGGATCACGCGGCCGGCAAAGCGGCCGCACAGCTCGGGCGCCTGCACCGTGACCGGCAGGCGATCGTCGATGGTGACCGGCACCGGCTCGAAGCCGGGCAGCGACACGGGCAGTCCCGCCAGCGCCGCCACCTCGCGCGCCACGCCCAGGATGGACAGGCAGTCGGCGCGGTTGGGCGTGAGCTTCAGCGTGAAGACGGTGTCGTCCAGGTCGAGGGCCTGACGGATGTCCTGGCCGGGCGCGAGCGTGCCGGGCAGCTCGAGCAGGCCGGCATGGTCCTGCGACAGGCCGAGCTCGCGGGCCGAGCACAGCATGCCCGAGGACTGCACACCGCGCATCTTGGCCACCCCGATCTTCATGCCGCCGGGCAGTTCGGCGCCGACGCGGGCCAACGGCACCGTCAGGCCGGCCGCCGCATTGGGTGCGCCACAGACGATCTGCAGCAGCTGGCCTGAGCCATCGTCGACCTGGCACACGCGCAGCTTGTCGGCATCGGGATGCGGCGCGATCTCGGCGATGCGGGCCACCACCACGCCGCTGAAAGGCGGCGCGGCCGTGGCGGTGTCTTCGACTTCGAGGCCGGCCATCGTGAGCCGGTGAGCCAGCTCTTCGGACGCGATCGGCGGATTGACCAGCGAACGCAGCCAGGATTCGGGGATTTGCATGTCAGTCTGCCATAGCGCTCAAGGCGCCATCCAAAACGAATTGAAGTCAAGAACCTCGGGCATCGAGGACTTCATGGATCAGAAGAACCTCGGGCATCGAGGACACCACGGATCCGGCTCCGCCGGTCCGTCGGTGTCGCCCCCTGGAGGGGGCGCGCGAAGCGCGTAGGGGGTGGGCCCTATTCATTCGTTGAACTGGCGCAGGAAGCGCAGGTCGCCTTCGTAGAACTGGCGCAGGTCGTTGACGCCGTAGCGCAGCATGGTGAGGCGCTCGAGGCCGGATCCGAAGGCGAAGCCGATGTAGCGCTCGGGATCCAGGCCGAAGTTGCGCACCACCTGCGGATGCACCTGGCCGGAGCCGGAGATCTCGAGCCAGCGCCCGCGATTCGGACCCGACGTGAACATCATGTCGATCTCGGCCGAGGGCTCGGTGAAGGGGAAAAACGACGGACGAAAGCGCACCACCAGGTCGTCGCTTTCGAAGAAGCAACGCAGGAAATCGGTGTACACGCCCTTCAGGTCGGCGAACGAGATGTTCTCGTCGATCCACAGGCCCTCGACCTGGTGGAACATCGGCGAATGCGTGGCGTCGCTGTCGACGCGATACGTACGGCCAGGCGCGATCACCTTGATGGGGGGCTTGTGCATGCGCGCGTAGCGCACCTGCATCGGGCTGGTGTGCGTGCGCAGCAGCAGGGGCAGGCCCTGGCTGTCGTTCATGTCGACGTAGAAGGTGTCCTGCATCGACCGCGCCGGGTGGTCCAGCGGGTTGTTGAGGGCCGTGAAATTGGTCCAGTCGTTCTCGACCTCGGGGCCGTCGGCCACGTCGAAGCCGATGGAGCGGAAGATCTCTTCGACGCGTTCCCAGCTGCGGATGACGGGATGGATGCCCCCGGCGGCCTTGCCGCGGCCCGGCAGCGTGACGTCGATGGTCTCGGCGGCCAGTCGGGCGTCGAGCTCTGCCTGCGCCAGCGCGGCGCGCGCCTCGCCCAGCAGCGCCTCGACCTTCTGCTTGGCCTGGTTGATCTGCGCGCCCATGACGCGCTTCTGCTCGGGGTCGAGCTTGGCAAGCCCCTTGAGCAGCACGGTCAGCGCGCCGTCCTTGCCGAGGAATCGAGCCTTTTCGTTCTCGAGCGCCGCGGCGTCCCTGGCCGAGGCGAAGCGTTCTTGCGCCTGGGAAACCAGGTCGTCGAGCTGTTGAGTCATGGCGTGTCAGCCTTCAAAACGCAAACGGGGCCATGACAGCCCCGTTTGCAAGCGCGATGCGCGATAGAACGCGATCAGGCGGCCAGAGCGGCCTTGGCTTGCTGGACGATGGCGGCGAAGCCAGCCTTGTCACGCACGGCCAGGTCGGCCAGAACCTTGCGGTCGAGTTCGATCGCAGCCTTCTTCAGGCCGGCGATGAACACGCTGTAGCTCATGCCCTGTTCACGCACGGCGGCGTTGATACGGGTGATCCACAGGGCGCGGAAGGTGCGCTTCTTGTTGCGGCGGTCGCGGTAGGCGTACTGGCCGGCACGCATGACCGCCTGCTTGGCGATGCGGAAGACATTGCCGCGGCGGCCGCGGTAACCCTTGGCGGCGTTGAGGACTTTCTTGTGACGGGCGCGGGCAGTTACGCCGCGTTTGACGCGAGGCATGTGGGATCTCCTATCAAGCGAACGGCATCATCGCCTTGACGGAGGCGACGTTGGTTTCGTGGACCGCGGCGGAACCGCGCAGTTGGCGCTTGTTCTTCGTGGTCTTCTTGGTCAGGATGTGACGCTTGAACGCCTGACCGCGCTTGATCGATCCGCTGCCGCGAACCTGAAAGCGCTTGGCAGCGCTTTTCTTGGTTTTCATCTTGGGCATGATGATTCCTGGGTGTGTTGATATTGCATGGCAGACAGGTGCTTGCAGCGGATGAAAAAGCCCCGAGGCAAAACTTGTCGAACCTGCGCCACTTCTGGTTTTTTCCAGGCAAAGCGACCGCGGCTGGCGACTCAATGGTCGAATCAACTGCGGCAAATCCGGAAAAGTCTTTGATTATATGGCAATTTTGCCAGTGGTGTCGAATCGCCGCGGGGCATGGGCGGCCGGGCGCGCATGGGAGCCCCCCGCCGCCCCTCAGGTACCATACCCGCAACCATCCCGGCGGCAGCCCCGCTGGGCCGCCCTGTCGACCCTTTTCCCCGCCATGAGCGTCAAAACCGCGCTGAGAGTCATAGAAATCATCGAAATCTACGCGCGCGAGAAACGCCCGCTGTCGCTGTCGGAGCTGGCCCGCCTGTCCGACGTGCCGGTGTCCAGCTGCCTGGCGCTGATACGCACGCTGACCGACCTGGGCTACCTGTACGAGACCGGCCGCCGCCAGGGCTATTACCCCACGTCGCGCCTGCTGGCCATGGCGCAGGCCATCGCCCGCGCCGATCCGGTGCTGGACCGGGCCTACCCCCGGCTGGCCCAGCTGCGCGAGGCCACGCAGGAAACCGTGGTGATCGCCAAGCTCGACGCCGAGGGACGCGTAGTGTATCTGGACGTACTCGATTCGCCGCACACCATACGCTACGTGGCCATGGCCGGGGAGTTCCGCGAGGCGCATGCCAACTCGCTGGGCAAGGCGCTGCTGTCCACGCTGACGGAGGAAAGGCGCCGGGCACTGCTGTCGCGCCGCCCGCTTACCCGCTACAACGACCGCACGCTGGTCAGCGTGGACGCCATCGAGGACGAACTGGCGCGCTCGCGGACCAGGGGCTGGTTCGCCAACATCGGCGAGTCCATCGCCGACGTCGGAGCCGTCGCCTGGCCGGTGGCGCTGTCGGGCGAGCATTACGCCATCTCCATCGGAGGTCCGGTGCAGCGCATCGAACCCCGCCAGCAAGAATATGCGGCGCTGCTGCGCGAGGCCTGCGCGGCGCTGGAGCAGCGCGGCGGCTAGCGCGGCGGCTAGCGCGGCGGCCAGCCCGCCTGACCCGCGCCTTGTGGCTGTGACTGCGGCTGCGGCGGCTGCAGTGAGCCCTACCAGCGCACGCCGATGCCGGTGCTGTAGATCGATTCGTTCAGCGACTCTCTTGAACTGCTGACCTGGTTGCGGGCGTACTTCATGTACAGCGACAGCCAGCTGTTCATGTTGTAGCGCGCGCCCATTTCGCCCGAGACCGACACGTCGGCGTCGCCGTCGAACGGGCGCAGCAGCTCGCCGCGCGCGAACAGCTCGAACTGCTTGCCGCTGAAATAGTGCACGTAATCCCATCTCAGGCTGTAGGCATAGCTGTTGTCGCTGCCGCCGTCCGAGTAGCCATAGTGCACGCGTCCGAACAGCGCCGACAGCGAGAAAGCGCCGCGCTCGTCGTCCCAGAACTGATAGCCCGGCCCGGTGCCGTAGGCGGTCTGGCGGTTCAGGTCTTCCACCCAGTCGCGCCTGTGCAGCACCCTTCCCTGCCAGAAGGCTTGCTTGGACAGGAATCGGTCCAGCGTGTAGTCGACGCCATAGTTGTCGGTGTTGACGCTGGCGTCTTCCTCGCTGCGGGCGTAAGTGGCGTTCAGCGCGTGCCGCCACAGCCCGTGCCGCAACCCGCCCTGCAGGGCAGCCGAGTAATCCTGTGTGTCGGTGGACGCGCTCTTGAGGTTCGCGGCCAGGTCCAGCCGGCCCGTGAACAGCGCATCATTGAGGAAGGGGCGAGGCCGCACGGCGCTGTTGAGCGACGATAGCGGCAGCGGCTCGCCGAGCGGGGCCTCGACCGCATCGCCATCGCCATCGCCATCGCCATCGCCCTGGGCGCCGTACACGACCACCGATCCCGCCTGCGCCGGCTTCAGCGTCGCCCGGTACGCGCGCTCGTATTCTTCGTCGCGCAAGACCAGCTCGCCATCGCTCTGCATGGTCTTGACCTTCTCGATGGCGATGCGGATCTCGCCGCCGTAATCGGTATGTATCAGCAGCTTGCCCGCATCCAGCGACCGGATGGTGCCCGAGATGCGGTCACCGTTGTTCAGCCATACGGTATCCGCGAATGCCAGGCCACCCGCGCCGTACAGCAGGACCAATACGATGAAGCGTGGCAGGCATGAAGCAATCCGTCGCAGATGGAGCATGGGCACGTGGGCTGACAGCGAAACCCAGCATCCTAAAGAAATGCCGCTGCGCACACACTACAAGCCTTTCCAGAACGCCTCCAAGCCTTTCCGGTCCGACATGACCTGGAAAGAACCCCCCCGCCATTCCTAACGCCCCTTGAAAACGGGCGCCCGCTTCTCCAGGAAAGCCTGGCGCGCCTCGCGGGCATCCTCGCTGCGGGCCACCTGCGCCGTCATGTCCTGCTCGTAGCGATAGCCGTCGCGCAGGCTCATGTCCTCGATCGCGTTGGCGGTCTGGATCATCAGCTGCACCGACACCGGGCTCTTGGCAGCGATCTGGCCGGCAATCGACGCGGCCTCTTCCAACAGCCGATCGGCCGGCACGCAGGCCTCGACCACGCCCAGGCGATACAACTCTTCGCCGGATACGCGCATGCCGGTCAGCATCATGCGGCGCAGCCGCGAATGGCCGAACAGGCGCTGCGCGTGCTTCACGCCGCCCAGCAGGCCGACGTCGACCTCGGGCAATGCCAGGCATGACCCTTCGGCGGCCAGCAGAATGTCGCACGATGCCGCGATGCCCAGGCCCGCGCCAAGGGCCGGCCCGTTCAAAGCGGCGATGACGGGCTTGGGGCATTCGCGGATGGCATGGAACAGTTCGCGCGTGCGACGCGAGTGCTGCGCCAGCCCGCCCGGTGCATCCAGCATCTGGCCGCGGTTCTTCAGGTCCGCGCCGGCGCAGAATACGCGCCCGCGACCCGTGAGCACGACGCAGCGCACGGCCGGGTCCTGGCCGAACTGGTCCATGGCCAGGGTCAGGTCGAGCAGCAGTTGCGTGTTCACGGCGTTGACGGGCGGGTGATCCAGCCACACGGTGGCCACATGGTCCTTCAATTCGACGTGCAGGGTGTCGAAGCGGTAATCGGGCGTGTCGGACATGTCGTTCCTCTGTCGGCAGCGATGATGGATTGCGGATGGACACCGGGTGGCCGCGGCCACGACCGGCAATCAGATTGCCTGCTCGGCACGCAGGTCGGAGATCTCGGCGTCGGACAGCCCCAGTTCGGCCAGCACCTCGTCGGTGTGCTGCCCCAGTGTGGGCGGACCGTCGCTCAGGCGCAGCGAGGCATGGCGGAAGCGGAACGGACTGCGCACCTGCGGCATGTCCATGCCGTCCGGGTGCGGCACGGAAAAACGCATCTCGCGATGCCGGACCTGCGGATCCTCGAAGATCTCGCGGATGTCGTTGATCGGCGCGGACGGCACGCCCTCGCGCTCCAGCGCCGCCAGCAGCGCGCCCTTGTCGTGCTGGATCAATTGCTCGTCCAGCCATTGGTCGAGCAGCGGCAGGTTCTCCACGCGGCCGGCATTGGTGCGGAAGCGCTCGTCGCGCGCCATCTCGGGCTGCCCCAGCACGCGGCACAGCTTCTCGAACTGCGCGTCGGACCCGACGGCCATGATGATGCTGCCGTCGCGGCACTGATAGACCCGCTGCGGCTGGATATTGGGATGACGGTTGCCGCGCCGGGGCGGCACCTGATTGCTCAGCATGTAGTTCATGGCCTGGTTCGCCAGCAGCGTCACGCCCACGTCGAGCATGGACATGTCGATGTACTCGCCTTCGCCGCTCACCTCGCGCCGCGCCAGCGCGGCCAGGATGGCCGTGGCCGAGTACAGGCCGGTGATAAGGTCGACCATGGGCACGCCGATCTTCATCGGGCTGCCGCCTGGGCGATCATCCGATTCGCCGGTGATGCTCATCAGGCCGCTCATCGCCTGAATCATGAAGTCGTAGGCGGGCTGCCGGGCGCGCGGCCCGGTCTGGCCGAAGCCGGTGATCGAGCAATAGACCAGGCGAGGATTTTCGGCCCGCAGTTGCTCGTAGCCCAGGCCCAGGCCGTCCAGCACGCCGACCTTGAAATTCTCCAGCACCACGTCCGCCTCGCGCGCCATGCGCCGCACCAGCGCCTGGCCGCGCGGCGACTTCAGATTGATCGTCACCGAGCGCTTTCCGCGATTGCAGATCAGGTAGTAGCCAGACTCGCCGGACTTCTCCCCATCGGGCCTGCGCAGAAACGGAGGGCCCCAGGCCCGCGTATCGTCGCCCACGCCGGGCTGTTCGATCTTGGTCACCGATGCGCCCAGGTCGGCCAGGGTCTGGCTGGCCCATGGACCGGCGAGCACGCGGCTCAGGTCGAGCACGCGGATGTGGGACAAGGGATGAGGCTGCTGGGACGGCATGGTGCTGGGGACTCCGCTCATTGTTTCTGAATACCGGCTTTCTCGATCACGCCGCGCCAGCGGGCCTGCTCTTTGCGCAGCAGGTCCGCCATCTGCTCGGGGGTATTGGCGATGGCCAGGATTCCCTGCTCGAGCATGCGCTTCTTGACCTCGGGTTCGGCGATGGTGGCCTGCAGGGCGCCGGCAAGCTTCTGCACCACGGCCTCCGGCGTGGCCTTGGGCACGGTGATGTAGTTCACCGGCGACGCGTCGTAGCCCGGCAGCGCCCGCGAAATCGGCGCCACGCCGGGCAGCATCGGCAGTTCCTCGGTGGTGGTCACACCCAGCGGGACGAGGCGGCCGTCGCTGATGAACGCCGTGTAGATGCCCACGGTGTCGATGGCGATGTCTCCGTTGCCGCCCACCAGGTCCTTCACCGCATCGCCGGTGCCCTTGTACGGGATGTGCTGCAGCTTGATACCCGCCAGCATCTGCAGCAGTTCGCCGTTCAGGTGGCTCGAGGCGCCTATGCCCGCGCTGACGAAATTCAGTTCGCCCGGCCGCTTCTTTGCCAGCTCGATCAGCTGGGGCAGCGACGTCACGCCCAGCTTCTTGTTCACGACCAGCACGCTGGGCGCCAGCGACACCTGCGACACCGGGCGCAGATCGGCCGGATCGTAGGGCATGTTCTTCATCAGATAGGGCAGCGTCATCTGCTGGCCGGGCGTGGTGTACAGCAGCGTGTAGCCGTCGGGATCCGAACGCGCCACGGCGGCGGCGCCGATCACGCCGCCCGCGCCGGCCTTGTTCTCGATGATGACCGGCTGCCCCAGTTTCTTGCTCAGGGTGTCCGCCACCACGCGGGCCGTGAGGTCGGCGCCGCCGCCGGGCGCGAACGGCACGATCATGCGGATCGGGCGGTCGGGATACGCCGCGTGCGCCGCGCCGGCCACAAGCGCCAGCACGCAGACGCGCATCAGGAATCTAAGCATGGTTGTCTCCTCGGTGCATGCCCGCGGTCGCAGGCTCGTTGTGATATCTGGAAATGGTTCAGTCATGCTCGGGCGGCAGCGCATCGAGCCTGGCCAGCGAAGCCTCGACGACCTCGTGCAACAGCCGGGTCACCACTTTCACCGCCTGCGTGGGCCGGTCGGTCAGCATCAGCGACACCATGCGCAGCACGCTGGGCTGCACGATCTCGGCAGCCTGCAGCTCGCCGCGCTCGACCTCGGCGCAGACCGTGTGCCAGGGCAGCACGGTGTAGCCGGCCCGCCTGACCACCATCTGCTTCTGTATGAAGCCGGAGTCCGCCTCGACCGGGACGCGGATGTCCACGTCGTGGCGTCGTCCCATCTCGTCGAGCATCATGCGCACCGAAGACGGCTTGCGGGACAGCACCAGCGGAAGGCCGTCGAGCCGGACGAACGGCACCTGCGGACCGGCCGTCACCTGGTCGCCCGGCGGTCCGATCAGGTACGAAGGCAGGCGCAGCAGCACCTGCTCGTCGCTGCCCAGCGCATCGTGGCTGCGGTACGGCAGGCCGATGTCGATCTCGCGCCGTTGCAGCCAGGTCTCGATCTGGCCGGCCGCACTCTCGACGATCTGCATGTGGATGCCCGGATACTCTTTCTGCACGCGCAGCAGCAGCGGCACGATCAGCGCCTCGCTGAGCGACGGGAGCGTGCCGATGCGCACCGTTCCGGTTACGCGTCCATGAGCCGCGGCCACGACGTCGCTCAGCGCGTCCGCGCCGGCCAGCACCTGTTCGGCCACGGGCAGCACCTGCTGGCCCAGTTCCGTCAGGCCGACCCCACGGCCGTTGCGGGTGAACAGATAGCCGCCGCACTGCTTTTCCAGCATGGACAGGTAGCGGCTGACGGCGGGCTGGCTCACGCCCAGGTCGATCGCCACCTTCGTGATGCTGCCGCTGCGCGCCACGCGGGCAAAGATGCGCAGCGCGCGCAAGTCCCAGCCCTGGACTTCGTTGGTCTTGGCCATGGGCTTACTGCGCGGACAGTTTCTCGGCGGCGATGATGGCGCTCCAGCGTTCGACCTCGCTGTCGAAGAACGCCCGGAATGCGGCCTGGTCGCGGTAGATCGCCACCGCGCCCATGTCGGCGGCGCGCTGCTTCACGACGGGGTTCTCGACCACTTGGCGCAAGCGGGACTGCAAGGCCTGCACCACGGGTTGCGGCGTCCCGGCGGCCACGAAGATGCCCCACCAGCTCGAGGCATAGACACCGCGCACGCCCAGTTCGTCCAGCGTCGGCAAGTCCGGAACCTCGGCCAGGCGTTCGGGGGCCGCCACCGCGATGGCGCGGATGCGCCCGGACTGCACGTGCGGCATCGCCTGCGCCGTGTCGAAGTACGCGTCGACCTGGCCGCCCAGGAAATCGTTGATCGCGGCGGACGTGCCGCGATAGCTGACATGCGTGACACGCAGGCCCAGTTGCCGCGCGAACAACGCGGCAGCCAGGTTGGGACTCGACCCGACGCCGGAATTGGCGAACGTCATGCGCCCCGGCTCCTGCTTCGCATAGGCGATCAGCCCTGGCAGATCCTGCGGCAGGCCGGATCGCACGTACAGGATCAACGGGCTGATGGCGACCTGCGCCACGGGCACGATATCGCGCGGCTCGTACGGCAGGGCCTTGATCATGGCGGGGTTGGTGGCGGTGCCGACACTGCCCAACAACAGCGTGCGGCCGTCGCCCTTGCTCTTGGCGACGAAGGCAGTGCCGATGGCGCCCCCTCCTCCGGCCCGGTTGTCGACCAGGACGGATTGCTTCTGCCCCTCTTGCAGCTGCTCGGCCAGCACGCGTCCGTACAGATCCGTGATGCCTCCCACCGCATAGGGCACCACGATGCGCTCCACTTGCGCGTCCGCGGAATCGGCCGCTTGCGCGGATGCCGCCGCGCAAGCCAGGTTCAATGCAAGCCCGCCGATGCCGGCCGCCAGCCATGTCTTCCAGGTGCCCATCGCCTTTGTCTCCTCGCCTATGCGGCTGTTCTGAATCCATGGGGAATTCTAAGGAGTCGCCGCCATGTGGAGACATGGAATTCCTGATAGCAGTCCTTAGCTTTCCGTTATGAACCGCCCACCGGTTCCTACCTAGAATTCCGCCACGCAGGCAATGCTTCCCGCATGCATCCAGGAAGGATCTCAATGACACTCGACTCCCATACGCTGTTCGGCCCCCTGTCCCGCCATGCCGAGTTCATGGACGCGGCCGCAGACCTGCTTGGCCGGCTTTCGCCCCTGGGCCGGCTGCGCAAGTTGCGCGCGACGAATCCAGGCTGGGAACGCCAGACGTGGCGCGACCTTGCCGAGGCGGGCTGGATCGCCGCGGGCGTGCCCGAGGCGCAAGGCGGCCTGGGCCTGGACCTGCAAGCCTGGGGCGCCATCGCCACCGCCGTGGGCGCCTCCCCCTTGCCCGAGCCCTACCTGGGCGGCGGCGTGATGGCCGCCCTGGTGCTGCCCGCCATCGCGGGACAGCCGACCGCCGCCGGACTGCTGCGGGACGTCCTCGCGGGCGCCACCGTACTGGGCCTGGCCTGGCAGGAAGACCCGGGCGAGGTCGTACCGACCTCGGTATCGACCTCGGTCAGCCGCGACGGCTCGCGCATCCACGTGGTGGGCGCGAAACGCTGGGTCGCGCCGGCGGGCGCCGACGGGTGGCTTCTGCATGCGCGCCTGGGCGCCCTGCCCACGCTGGTCTGGGTGCAGCCGGACGATGCGGGCGTGACGGTGGATACCGAGGCGCGCGCGGACGGCAGCCTGCTGTGCACGCTGCACATCGACACTTGCCTGCCCGCCGAACGCCTGCTGGCGCAAGGTCCCGACGTGGACCGTGCCTGCCAGCACGCCATCGAGTCGGTGCGCCTGCTGCAATGCAGCGAGCTGTACGGCATCGCGCGCCGCGTCTACACGATGACGCTGGATTACCTGAACACGCGGGTGCAGTTCGGCAAACCCATCGGCGCGAACCAGGCCCTGCAGCATCGCATGGTCGACGCCTACATCAGCGTCATGGTCTGCGGCGCCCTGCTGGACCAGGCCTATCACGACGTCGCCGCGCAACCCGCCGCCCTGCCGCGCGCCGCCGCGCTGGCCAAGTCGCGCATCGCCGAACGCGTCATCGCGCTGTGCCGCGAGGCCGTGCAATTGCACGGCGCCATCGGCTACACCGACGAGTACGACGTGGGCCTGTACCTGAAACGCGCGCTGCACCTGGCCAGCTGGCTGGGCAGCCCCCGCACCTTGCAGGCCCGCCACCTGGCGCTGGCCCAGCACCAGGGTGGCCCGGTGCAGCCCGAGGGTCCGGCCGCGGAGGGCGACGACTACGAGGCCATGTCGGAAGACGGGTTCCGCCTGATGCTGCGCGCCTTCCTGCGCGAGCACTACCCGCAGGAGCTGCGCCACGTGCCGCGCCGCCTGCGGCTGCACGAGGTGCGCGACTGGTACATGAAGCTGTCCGAGCGGGGCTGGCTGGCCCCGGCCTGGCCGCGCCGGCACGGCGGCATGGCGCTTTCGCCGGCCAGGCTCCTGGTCTTCTTCGAAGAAATGGAGAACTGGGGCGCCGCGCGACTGCCGGACCAGGGCATCATCAACCTGGGGCCGGTGCTGATCAAGCATGGCACGCCCGAACAGCAGGAACGCTATCTGCCGCGCATCCTGTCCGGTCAGGACATCTGGTGTCAGGGCTACTCCGAGCCCAATGCCGGATCGGACCTGGCCTCGCTGCGGACGGAGGCCATACCCGACGGCGACGACTTCATCGTCAACGGCCAGAAGATCTGGACCACCCTGGCGCACGACGCCACCCACATCTTCGCGCTGGTCCGCACCGACAAGACGGGCAAGCCGCAGGCCGGCATCAGCTTCCTGCTGATCGACCTGGCCACGCCGGGAGTGACGATCCGGCCCATTACGAACATCATCGGCGAAGAGGAATTCTGCGAGGTGTTCTTCGAGAACGTGCGCGTGCCGCGGGCCAACCTGGTGGGCGCGCCCAACCAGGGATGGAGCATCGCCAAGGACCTGCTGGGCTATGAACGCATCTTCGCCGGCAGCCCGCAACAGTCCAGGCAGGCGCTGCACCATCTGGAACAACTGGCCGAAAGCCAGGCGTTGTACGACCTGCCCGAGTTCTGCCAGGTCTATGGGCAACTGCTGGGCGCGGTGCGCGAACTCGAGGCCCTGTACGGACGCTATGCGGACATCGTGCGACGCGGCGAACTACTGCCGCCGTCGGTCTCCGCGCTGAAAGTGCTGGCCACCGAGACCTATGTGCGCATCGCCCGCGAGATCGTCCACTGGGCCGACGAGGCCGGTGCGACATGGCAGGGCATGCCCATGGCGGACGGCACGAAACTCGTGCCCTGCGCGCCGTTTCTGCAGTCGCTGGTCACGACGATCTACGGCGGTTCGAGCGAGATCCAGCGCAACATCGTCGCCAAGGCCGTGCTGGGTCTGCCCAGCCGCTAGCCTCGAACCGGGATCGGGATCCGCCCGATCCATCGCCGCGCGATCCGGCACACGAGGCGGTGGAGACCCGCAGGCACGTGGGCGGGGTAGTGTGCGGCCGCGGTAGAAGCGCGGATCAGTACGACTTGGGCAGCCCCAGCACCTTCTCGGCGATGAAGCACATGATCAGCTGCGGACTGATCGGCGCGATGCGCGGAATGTAGCTTTCGCGCAGCAGGCGTTCGACGTGATATTCCTTGGCATAGCCCATGCCGCCGAGCGTGAGCACGGCCGTCTGGCAGGCGTTGTGGCCAGCTTCCGCGGCCAGGTACTTGCCGGCGTTGGCGCTGGGCGCGCAGGGCAGCCCCGCGTCGTATTGGCTGGCGGCGCGCATCACCATCAGGTTGGCCGCCTCGAGCTGCATCCAGGCCTGCGCCAGCGGGTGCTGGATGCCCTGGTTCTGGCCGATGGGCCGGCCGAATACCGAGCGCTCGCCCGCATAGCGCACCGCGCGGTCCAGCGCTGCACGCCCCAGGCCCACGGCCTCGGCGCCGATGAGGATGCGCTCGGGGTTCAGGCCATGCAGGATGTATTCGAAACCCCTGCCCTCTTCGCCGATGCGGTCTTCCTCGGGGATGCGCAGCCCGTCGATGAACAGCATGTTCGAGTCCACCGCCTTGCGGCCCATCTTGTCGATCTCGCGGACTTCGACGCGTTCCCGGTCGAGGTCGGTATAGAACAGCGACAGCCCCTGCGTGGGCTTGGCCACCTCGGACACCGGTGTGGTGCGCGCCAGCAGCAGCATCTTGTGCGCGACCTGCGCGGTCGAGATCCAGATCTTGCGGCCGTGCACCACATACGCGTCGCCCTCGCGCATGGCGCGGGTGGTCAGCTTGGTGGTGTCCAGGCCGGCATCGGGCTCGGTGACGGCGAAGCAGGCCTTGTGCTCGCCGGCGATGAGGGGCGGCAGCCAGCGGCGCCGCTGCTCATCCGAGCCGAACACCACCACCGGGTTGAGCCCGAAGATATTCATGTGCACCGCCGAGGCGCCCGTGAAACCGGCGCCCGACGCCGCGATGGCCTGCATCATCAGCGCGGCCTCGGTCATTCCCATGCCGGCGCCGCCATACTCCGGCGGCATGGCGATGCCCAGCCAGCCGTCGCGCGCCAGATCGGCATGGAAGTCATGGGGAAAGCCGCCGTCGCGATCGCGCTCGAGCCAGTATTCGTCGGGGTAGCGGGCGCAGACGCGGGCGATCGCGTCGCACAGCGCGGTCTGGTCGGGGGAAAGCTCGAAATCCATCTATGCGTCTCCGATGGTGACGTGTTCGGCGATCAGGCGATCGATGGCCGCGTCGTCGAATCCCGCCTCGCGCAGGATCTCGCGGCCATGCTCGCCAAGGCGCGGCGCGGGGCGCCGCAGCGCGGTGGGCGTGGCCGCATAGCGGCCCAGCGGCGCGGGGGTGCGCAGGCGCCCTTCGGTGGGATGATCCACGCTGCGCACGAAGCCGGTGGCCTGCAGGTGTGCGTCGCCGATCAGGTCTTCCACCGAGTACAGCGGCGCCGCGGGAATGTCGGCGCGCGTCAGTTCGTCCAGCCAGGCCTTGCTGCCGCGGGTGAGCATGACCTGCGCCACATAGGCATAGACCTCGTCGATATGCGCGGCACGCGCCGTATGGTTGCAGAAGCGCGGATCCTGCCGCAGCTCGGGCCGCCCGATCAGGTCGAAGAAGGCGCGCCAGTGCTTGTCGTTGTAGATCAGCAGGCAGATGTAGCCGTCGGCCGTGGCGTAGGGCCGGCGATGCTCGGCCAGCAGGCGCGCATAACCGGTGGGTCCCAGCGGCGGATCGAAGGTGGCGCCGCCCAGATGGTCGCCCAGCACCATGTGGGCCATGCCCTCGAACATGGGCACTTCCACGGCCTGGCCGCGGCCCGTGGCCCGCGCGTGCAGCACGCCGGCCAGCAGGGCGATGGCCACCTGCAGGCCGACGCTGCGGTCGGCCAGCGTCAACGGCGCATAGCGCGGCACGTCGGACCCCTGGCGCCGCGACAGGTCGCCCAGGCCTGCCAGGCCCTGGATGAGATCGTCGTAGGCGGGCCGCCCCGCGTACGGGCCGGCCTCGCTGAAACCATAGGCGCCCACGTAGACGATGCGCGGGTTGCGCGCCGCCACCGCCTCATACGACAGACCCAATCGCGCCATGGCCTGCGGCCGGATGTTGTACAGCAGCGCGTCGCAACCCTCGGCCAGGCGCAGGCAGGCATCGCGTCCGGCCTCGGTCTTCAGGTCCAGCACCAGCGAGCGCTTGTTGCGGTTCAGGTGCAGGTGCAGATGCCCCATGCCGGGATTGCGCATGGGTCCCACGGCGCGCAGATTGTCGCCGGCAGGAGGCTCGATCTTGACGACGTCCGCGCCCAGGTCGCCCAGCATCTGCGTGGCGTAGGGTCCCATGACCACCGCGCTGAGATCCAGCACGCGCAGGCCGGCCAGCGGGCCGGCCTGGCCCGGTTCGGGTAGCGTTGCGTCCATCATTCCGGCTGGATGCCCGCGTCGCGGATCAGCTTGCCCCACAGCTCGAGCTGCTGGCCCACGAAGGCGGCGAACTCTTGCGGCGTACCGCTGAACGCATCGAAACCCAGGCTCGCCAACCGCTGGCGCACCTCGGGCTTGGCGACCACCTGGTTGATGGCCTGGTTCAGTTTCGCGACGACCTCGGGCGGCATGCCCGCCGGGCCGAAATAGCCGTTCCAGGAGTTCAGGTCGAAGTCGGCCACGCCAGCTTCGCGCATCGAAGGCAGGTCGGGCACGATGGTGCTGCGTTGCGCGGTGGACACGGCCAGCGCGCGCAGCTGGCCAGATTGCACGAAGGGCATGCCCGAGGTCAGGTCGGTGAACATGAAGTCGACCTGTCCGCCCACCACGTCGGTCAGCGCCTGCGGCGTGCCCTTGTACGGAATGTGCAGCATCTGCGTGTTGGTGCGGCGCGCCAGCGTGGCCCCGGCCACGATGCCGGTGCTGTTGCCGCTGGCATAGGTGACCTTGCCCGGGTTCTTGCGCGCGTACTCGACCAGTTCGGCCACGCTCTTGTACGGCCGCTTGGGATTGACCACGAGCATGAACGGCAGGTTGCCGCCGCGCGCGATCGGCGTGAAGTCTTTCACGGGATCGTACGGGATGCTTTTCATCAGCCAGGGAGCGGCCGAGTGCGAGGTATTGGTGGTGACGAACAAGGTGTAGCCGTCGGGCTTGGCGCGCGCCACGAAGTTGCCCGCGATGGTGGAATTGGCGCCCGGCCGGTTCTCGACCACCACCTGCTGTCCCAGGATGGCGCCGAGTTCGCCGGCGAAGATGCGGCCGACGGCATCGGTGCCGGCCCCCGCGGGGAAAGGCACGACCAGCGTGATGGGGCGCGACGGATAGGCGTCGGCCGCGGCGGCCGGCCCCGCGCAGAGTGCGGCGGCGGCCAGCGCGGCAGCGCCGAGCAAGGTTCGCAAGTGCATGTTGTCTCCTGTATGTCGTTATAGAGCCGCCGGTTTCAGCAGCGGCAAAAACCGGCGCTATGCGGCGCCGCGTATCACCCGGTCGGGCGATTCTTCGTAAGGCGGGGTGTAGATGACCAGCAGCCGCGCCGGCGTGTCGCTGGTGACGGTGAACACGTGCGGCACATCGGGAGGGAAATAGCAGCAGTCGCCGGCGGCCATGTCGGCCGACTCGTCGCCCACCTGCGCCCGCGCCGTGCCGCTGAGCAGATAGCAGACCTGCTCGATGCCGGGATGCGCGTGCGGTAGCGCGCCGCTGCCTTTCTCGATGACGCCCAGCAGCACCTCGACATGGCGAGACCCGACGGTGGCCGGGCCAATGAGCCGCCGGTTCAGCGTGCCGGTGTGGTTGGCGGGGTGATAGCCCGGCACGTCGGCCTCGCGTACCAGCCAGCGGGGAGTGCTCGGCATGGTGACTCCTTTTTCTGTGTGATGAAAAATATTTTCGTATACGGAAATCATAAATGCAAGGCGCACTTATACGGATGCGCGGCGGTACTGGACGGCTTCGGCGACGTGCCGGGCGTCGATCTGGTCGGCCTGCTCGAGATCGGCCAGCGTGCGGGCCACCCGCAGCGCGCGGTGCAAAGCGCGTGCCGACCCGTCCAATTTGCGGATGGCCTGCTGCAGCAGATTGCGCGCGGCGACGGGCATGGGACAGTACCGTTCCAGATCTGCGCCTTGCAGGCCGGCATTGGGCATGCCCTGCCGGTCGAGCTGACGCTGCCGGCATCGCATGACGCGTTCGCGCACCGCCGCCGAAGGCTCGCCAGGCGGTTCATCCAGCCAGCGCAGGTCGGCCGGTGGAATGGAAAGGTGCACGTCGATGCGGTCCAGCAGCGGTCCCGAGACCTTGCCGGCGTAGCGCTCCACCTGCTCGGGACTGCAGCGGCACGGACGCGTGGGATGGCCGCGCCAGCCGCACGGGCAGGGATTCATGGCCGCCACCAGTTGGAACCGAGCGGGATACTCGACCTGGTGCAACGCCCGGGAGATGGCCACCCTGCCTGTCTCCAGCGGCTCGCGCAGCGATTCCAGCGCCCGCCGGCCGAACTCGGGAAGTTCGTCCAGGAACAGCACCCCATGGTGCGCCAGGCTGATCTCGCCCGGCCGCGGCTTGCCGCCGCCGCCCACCAGCGCCACGGCAGACACGGTGTGATGCGGCGCGCGCAACGGAGGCTGGCCCAGCGGCACGGCGCCCCCGGCCAGCGCCGCGATGGCCGCCGTCTCCAGCGCCTCGGTCACCCGCAGCGGCGGCAACAGGCCGGGCAGCCGTTGCGCCAGCATGCTCTTGCCCGCGCCGGGCGGCCCCACCATCAGCAGGCTGTGCATGCCGGCGGCGCACACTTCCAGCGCGCGCCGCGCGGCCGGCTGCCCACGCACGTCGGACAGGCACGGCGGCGGCGCCGCGGCGGGCCAGGCGGCGGGCCGCGCCTCGGGCAGCGGCGCCGTGCCTGCCAGGTGCGCGGCCACCTCGGCCAGCGTGCGCGCGGCCAGCACGCGCAGGCCCGGCACCCATGCCGCCGTCTCCGCGCTGCCCGCCGGCAGCACCAGCACCGCGCCGGGGCGCTCGCGCGCCACGGCCAGCGCCAAGGGCAGCGGCGAAGCCACCGGCACCAGCGCGCCAGTCAGTGACAGCTCGCCCGCCAGTATCACGTCGGCCAACGTGTGCGCGGGCATGTCCGCCGGCAGGCTCAACTGTCCGGATGCCAGCAGCAGTCCCAGCGCGATGGGCAGATCGAAACGCGCCGACGCCTTGGGCAGGTCGGCCGGCGACAGGTTGACGGTGATGCGGCCTGGCGGAAACTCGTAACCGCTATTGGCCAGCGCCGCGCGCACGCGTTCGCGACTCTCGCGCACTTCGACGTCGGGCAGTCCCACCACGCTGAACGACGGCAGGCCGGTGCCCAGATGGGTTTCGACCCGCACGGCGGGCGCGTCCAGCCCCGACAAGGCGCGGCTGGCGAATACGGCTAGGGTCATCTGAGGGCTCGCTCGGGGATGTGAGCGAGCCAGTATGCGCGGCCGGCAGGCGCTCGGCTGCCCGCAGCGTGACGGGAACGTCACGCTGAACGCCTGCCAGATCAGGTAGTGCGTGGAGAGATGGCAATCGGGCGAGGCGGCGCGTCGGCTGGACCGACGGCTACCGCCCGGCGACCGTCCGGTGCGCTTCGGCCCGGGGCCGCGTGAAGTTTTCTTTCCGCGTGGCTCAGCCCTGAGGACCGCTACGCGCGTCCAGCGCGTCCAGCCGCGCCTGCAGCTGCTGCACCTGCTCGGACAACTCGTCCACGCGCATACGGGCGCGCGCCAGCAGGTCGGTCTGCACCTCGAACTCTTCGCGGGTCACCAGGTCCAGGCGCGAGAACGCCTGCGTCATCATGGCGCGCGCGTTGCGCTCGAGGTCGGCAGCGGGACTGCGCGCGATCAGGTCGGACAGGTTCTTCTGCAGGTCTTCCATCCATTGCGTGCGATTCATCATGGCCTTGTTCCTCGAATACTGGCGTACACCCGTCAGTGTAGAGCCTTGCGCGTTGCGCCGCAGCGGCAGGGCCCGGGCAAAAAGAAAGCGGCCCGCCGAAGCGATGCCGCCTTTCAAAAGCACAGGAGAAAAACCGAATCGCCGTAGCGATTCCTAGAAGCTGCCATCAGGCACACCCCTGGTCGGTCCGGTTGCCCAGACCGAACGCGGCGCATCGCTGCGACCACGTGTCATTGATTCTTCACGAGACGCCCTGCCCTCACAAGCGCCAGCTGTAATGCCGCGTATCAGCGCCTGGACGCGCCCGACGTAGGGTGCCAGCAATTTGCTACAAATTTCGGGCGCGAATCATACTTGGTTGCAAACATTCGAACGTGTCGATGCGCGCAGGCCCATTTTGGTGCGAGCAACGGGCGGCAATGCCCCATATCGATGCACATGTGCACCAAGTCATGCACAAGCGCGGCGCACGACGGGTGCTCCTTGCCGCGCGAGTCGACGAGGCAAACATGGCATGGATCTTGCTTGATTGCCGATGCCTACGCGCAACCATGAGAGGAAAAGCCATGAAACTCGTCATCGCCATCATCAAGCCCTTCAAGCTCGACGAAGTGCGGGTGGCTCTGTCCGGCATCGGCGTCCAGGGACTGACCGTCACCGAGGTGAAAGGTTTCGGACGCCAGAAAGGCCACACCGAGCTGTACCGCGGCGCCGAGTACGCCGTCGACTTTCTGCCCAAGTTGCGGGTGGAAGCCGCCGTGCCCGACCACCTGGTCGACCAGGTCATCGAAGCCATCGAGCAGGCCGCCCGTACCGGCAAGATCGGGGACGGCAAGATCTTCACCGCTCCGCTGGAGCAAGTCATTCGTATCCGAACCGGCGAATCCGGGGAAGCTGCGCTGTAAAGCAATAAGAGAAAGACTCATTGGAGCCCATTGGAAATGGATAAAGCGGATATCTCCTGGTTGCTGGTCTCGACACTGCTGGTGTTGATGATGGCGGTCCCTGGCCTGGCGCTGTTCTACGGCGGCCTGGTGCGCAGCAAGAACGTGCTGTCGGTGCTGATGCAGGTGCTCTGCACTTTCGCCCTCGGCATCGTGCTGTGGTTCATCTACGGCTACTCGCTGGCCTTCACCGAAGGCAACGCCTTCTTCGGCGGTTTCTCGCGAGTGTTCTTCTCAGGCATGTTCACACCGGCCGATGGCACCTACGCCATGTCGGCCACGCTGACCGAGCTGTTGTTCGCTTCCTTCCAGGCCACGTTCGCCGGCATCACCTGCGCGCTGATCGTGGGCAGCTTCGCCGAGCGCGCGCGCTTCTCGGCGGTGCTGGTGTTCACGGCGATCTGGTTCACGTTCGCCTACGTGCCCATCGCCCACATGGTGTGGTTCATTTCCGAAACCTCGCCCGGCCTGCTGAATGCCCAGGGCGCGCTGGACTTCGCCGGCGGCACCGTGGTGCACATCAATGCCGGCGTGGCCGGCCTGGTGGGCGCCTACGTGGTGGGCAAGCGCGTGGGCTACGGCCGCGAAGCCATGCAGCCGCACAACATGCCCATGACCTTCATCGGCGCCATGCTGCTGTGGGTGGGCTGGTTCGGTTTCAACGCCGGCTCGGCGCTGGCCGCCAACGAAGGCGCCACGCTGGCCTTCTTCAACACCATGATCGCCACCGCGGGCGCCGTGCTGGCGTGGACGCTGACCGAATGGGCCCTGAAGGGCAAGCCCTCGATGCTGGGCGCTGCCTCGGGCGCGATCGCCGGCCTGGTCGGCATCACCCCGGCCGCCGGTCTGGTCGGCCCGGTGGGCGCGCTGGTGATCGGCATCGCCGCCGGCGTGATCTGCGTGTGGGGCGTCAACGGCCTGAAGCGCATGCTGCGTGCCGATGATGCGCTGGATGTGTTCGGCGTGCACGGCGTGGGCGGCATCGTCGGCGCCCTGCTGACCGGCGTGTTCAACGCCAAGGCCCTGGGCGGCCCGGGCCTGGACAGCGTGGGCGCCATCGCCGGCCAGGTGTGGGTGCAGCTCGAAGGCGTGCTGCTGACCATCGTGTGGTCGGGTGTGGTGGCCTGGATCGCCTACAAGGTGGCGGACATGCTGTGCGGCCTGCGCGTGCCGGAAGACCAGGAGCGCGAAGGCCTGGACGTCACCAGCCACGGCGAATCCGCCTACCACAGCTGAGAACGACGACAGAGGCGGGCACGATACGCCCGCCCTGCAACCCCCGGGGGAAAAAAGCCGCAAAGGCTGGCAGTACGAACGGCGCCGCAACATGCGGCGCCGTTTTTTGTCTCACGATGACTCCAGCTCGGCATGTCGCTGGACTACGCCCAAGCCCGCTACAGCAGTCGACAGCGATCCGCGAACGCCGTCTCGGCGTCCGTCAGTCCCGAAGCGCGCGCGCAGTGAAGCGGCCCTGGCCGGCGCGTCGGGCCGCCTCGATCAGCGCCGCGCTGGCCGGGCTGTCCTTGCTGGTGAAAGCGTAGAAGCGCGCCGCCGGCAGGGCGGGCAGTCCCTCTTCGCTGCCCAGCACGCGCAAGCCTTCGCTGCGCTGGCTGTCGGCAATGACGGTGACCGCAAAGCCCGAACGCGCGGCCGAGAGGCACCCAGCCATGCTGCTGCTCTCGAAGACGATGCGCCAGGTGCGCTCCGTCTGGGCCAACGCGGTCACGGCCGACTCGCGGTACACACACGGCTCGGGGAAGACGGCCAGCGGCAGCGGCTCGCTGGCCGTCAGGGGCTGATCCGCCGCATAAGCCCAGACCAGCGGTTCTTCCCATAGCAGCGTGCCGCTGCCTTCGATGCGGCTGCATTGCTTGCCGAAAACAAGATCCAGCCGGCCACGTTCCTGCTGACGCAGCAGGCTGGCGGTGATGCCCACCTTCAGCTCGACCGTAGCTTCGGGGTGCGATTGCCGGAAACGTTGCAGCACCTGGGGCAGCCAGGCACCGGCAAAGTCCTCCGAGGCGCCTATACGCAGCCGACCGCGCAGCGGCGTGCCCCGCAGCTTGGCGCGGGCCTCGCGCTCCAGATCGAGGATGTTGCGGCCATAGGCATACAAGGTGTCGCCGGCCTGGGTCAGCTCCAGGCGGCGCGTGGTGCGGGCCAGCAGGCTGGCACCGGTGATCTGCTCCAGGCGGCGCATGTGGCCGCTGACCGCGGATGGCGTCAACGCCAGCCGCTCGGCGGCAGTGGCAAAGCTGCCGCTGTCCACGATCTCGAGGAAGGTGCGCAACAGCACGGTCTCCAGCGGCGGGCCATCGGCGTCGCGGTATGTGCTCATCCGGACATTCAACGCGAAAAATCATCAATGATGAATGATTATTCTCTAATCGAATTGAGCCGTCCAGCTACGCTGACCCAGCGTCATGATGAGGAAAAGCCCGTGCACAACTACCACTTCGCTGCGACCGAACGGCTCGACATTGCCTATCTCGAATGGAACCCGCAGGGAGCGCGAACCGCCATCCTGCTGCACGGCTGGCCGGACAGCCCCGAGTGCTGGAAGACCGTCGCCCCAGCGCTTGCCGATGCCGGCCATCGCGTGCTGGCGCCGGCGCTGCGCGGCTTCGCGCCGACGCGGTTCCGTGACGCCGCCACGCCCCGCAGCGGCCAGCTGTCCGCTTTGGGCCGCGACCTGCTCGACTTCATCGACGCGCTGGGGCTGGAGCGCCCGGCGCTGATCGGCCATGACTGGGGCGCACGCGCGGCGGCCAACGCCTGCGGCCTGCGCGATGGCGTGGCTTCGCATCTGGTGATGCTGTCGGTGGGCTACGGCACCAACGATCCGAACCAGCCGCTGGCGCTGCCGCAGGCGCGCAACTACTGGTATCACTGGTACATGGCCACGCCGCGCGGCGCCCGCGTGGTGCAGGACGAGCGCGAGACATTCACCCGGATGATGTGGGACACCTGGGCGCCGGCGGGCTGGTACGACCCCGCCGATTTCGACGAAGCGGCACGCGCATTCCAGGGGAAGGATTGGGCCGAGATCGTGCTGCACTCCTACCGCCACCGCTGGGGCTTCGCCGAGGGCGATCCGGCCTACGCTGGGGATGAGGCGCGCCTGCATCCGGCGCCGGTGCTGTCGGTGCCGACGCTGGTGCTGCACGGTGGCGCCGACACCTGCAACCACCCCGACAGTTCCAAGGGGCGGGAGGCGTTCTTCCAGGACCGCTACGAGCGGCAGGTGCTCGATGGCGTGGGGCATTTCCCGCAGCGCGAAGCGGGGCAATCAGTCGCGGACGCCATCTTGCAGTTCTGCCTGAAGTAAGTGGCGGCCCACAACGACGGCTCCTACGCAGAGGGCACGAGCTGACTTATCGCCGCGTATAGGCTTTCAAACCCAGCGTATTTTGCACGCATGGCTCGACACCGGCCCTTTCTTGGCGGCCTACGACAGCGCCAGCAACTCCTTCAGGCTGCGCGCCTCTTCGCTGGGGCTGCGGCCGAACATCCGCTTGAACTCGCGGCTGAACTGCGACGGGCTTTCATAGCCGACCTGGCCGGCGGCGCTGGCCGCGCTGACGCCTTGGCGGATCATCATCAGGCGCGCCTCGTGCAGGCGCATGGCCTTGATGTACTGGATCGGCGAGGTGGCGGTCACCGCCTTGAACTGGGCATGGAACGCCGGCACGCTGAGGTTGGCGTAGTCGGCCAGCGAACTCACGTCGAGGTTGCTGGCGTACTGGGCATGGATGCGCCGCAGCACCTTCGCGATCCTGCCGAAGCTGCTGCCCTGCTGCATGGCCGCGCGCAGGCCGCCGCCCTGCTCGCCGGTCAGCACGCGATACGTGATCTCGCGCAGGATGGACGGGCCCAGCAGGCGGGCCTCGGCCGGCGAGGCCAGGGCCTCGAGCAGACGCAGCGTGGCGTCCGACAGCTTGTCCTCCATGCGAGTGGCATACAGCGCCACCGGCGCGGACTCGGCGCGCGCAGGCCCTTCGTCCAGGCCCATGGCGAGTTCGGCCGTCATCACCGGATCGATGCGCAGCGCCAGCCCCAGCATGGGCGCTTCGGGGCTGGCCTCGGTTTCGGTGTTGAAGGGCAGCGGCACGGACAGCACCAGATAATGCTGGGCGTCGTACACGTACATGTTGCCGTTGTGGAAGCCGCGCTTGCAGCCCTGGATCACCAGCACGATGCTCGGTTCGTACAGCGCCGGCGTGCGCGCCACCGGCCGGTTCGCCCGCATGTACAACACGCCTTCCAACATCGAGCGCGTGTAGCCCTCGGTGGGCGCGAGCTGCTTCAGCAGCTCGACCATGCGCGCCTGCCGCGCGGAAGGAATATACGTGGCCTGGTCCATCGCGTGCCCTGTAGAAATGCCAGCAATAGGCCAGAAGATAGCAGGACGGCGCACCGTTTGTCGGCTTCAGGATATTTTTAGGCAAGCTTCGGAGAGAAACCGACCTTCGCGCGGCCGGCCTCGTTTCCTACCATGGAAGCCATGGACGAGCACCGCTGCGGCGCATCCCGCGCCACCGGCCGTCCCCGCTCAGGAGACCTCCATGTCCGCACCATCCAAAGTCATCCTCGTCACCGGCGCCAGCAGCGGCATCGGAGACGCCACCGTCCGCATGCTCGCCGCCCGCGGCCATCGCCTGGTGATCGGCGCGCGCCGCACCGACCGGCTGCAGGCCCTTGCCGAAACGCTGCGCGCGGAAGGCGGCCAGGTCGAGTATCGCGCCCTGGACGTGACCAGCCGTGCCGACGTGCAGGCCTTCGCCGATTTCGCCCTGCAGCGCCACGGCCGCATCGACGTCATCGTCAACAACGCCGGCGTGATGCCGCTGTCGCCCATGGCCTCGCTGAAGGTCGACGAATGGGACCGGATGATCGACGTGAACATCCGCGGCGTGCTGCATGGCGTGGCCGCCGTACTGCCCACCATGCACGGGCAGGGCAGCGGCCAGATCATCAACGTGTCGTCGATCGGCGGACTGTACGTGGTGCCGACCGCCGCGGTGTATTGCGCCACCAAGTACGCGGTGCGCGCCATCTCGGACGGCCTGCGGCAGGAGAACGACAAGCTGCGCGTGACCTGCGTCTATCCGGGCGTGGTCGAGTCGGAGCTGGCCAGCACCATCACCGACGAGACCGCCGCCGAAGCCATGCGCACCTATCGCCAGATCGCGCTCAAGCCCGAGGCGATCGCCGCCGCGATCGCGCACGTCATCGACCAGCCGGCCGACGTGGACACCAGCGAAATCGTGGTGCGCCCGACGGCCTGCGTGTAAGGCCTGCCCCCTTTCCGGATGGAGAACCCGATGAAGCGACTGCTGTCCACACTGACTGCGCTGGCGCTGGCCGCCGGCATTTCGGGCCTGGCCCAGGCCACCACCGTCGAAGCCCGCGCCCAGCGCGGCGCGGACGTCATCCGCCACCTGAACAAGGGCAAGGAGCAGCCGGCCCTCGAGGCGATGCGGCGCGAGTTCCCGTTCCTGGCCGAAGCCACGGAAGCCTATGCGCTGGGCGACGTCTGGAGCCGTCCCGGCCTGGACGACCGCACGCGCCAACTGGTCGCCGTGGCCACCATGGCCGCATTGGGCGAGACCGGCACGATGCGCGTGCACGCGGGCTACGCGCTGAACATCGGCGTGACGGAGGAAGAGTTGAAAGAGGTCATCTATCTGGTGACCGTGCCGGCGGGGTTCCCGCGCGCCATCTCGGCATCGCAGGTGCTGGCGGAACTGTTCGAAGAGCGGCGCGAGGCCGCGGGCGAATAGTCCTGCATTGGGCAGCCTGGGATGCACCGTCCCGGCCGCACCGGCAAAGCATGCCGCTGCAGCCGGGGCTGTCGCGCTACAGGCTTGCCGCGATCAGGCGATCGGCCACCTCGCGCAGATGCACCACCGGACCGCCCTTGCCGAATATCTGGCCCGACACGAAGGCCCCCTCGAGCAGCAGCAGCAGGCCGTCGCCCAGCACGTCGGGATCGCGGGCGCCCATGTCGCGGGCCAGCGCCACCAGCCGCGTACGCAGTTCGCGCTTGTGCGCCACCGCCACCAGCCGCGCCGGATGGTCCGCCTCGGGATACTCGACCACCGCGTTGCTCAGCCCGCAACCCCGGTACGAGCCGCCACGCGCGGCGCGCTGCGACAGCCCCTGGAAGTAGGCCAGGATCTGCGCTCGCGGGTCGTCCGGGTGCTCGGCCGCGGCCTGGTCCAGGCGCGCCCAGAACTCGGCCTCGTAGTCGCGCAGGTAAGCCGCGGCCAGCTCGTCCTTGGACGAGAAACTGCGATAGAGACTGGGCTTGGTGACGCCGGCCTCCGCCACGATGGCGTCCACGCCCACCGCCCGTATGCCCTGGTGATAGAACAGTTCGCGGGCGCTGCGGCGGATGCGGTCGGCTGCCGGCGCCGGCCGGGCCTCGGCAGTGGATGGCGTTTTGCTCGACATGGACGACTCCGAAAAAAAGACGATCTGGCGTCTTGACGACGTTACTGACCGGTACGTATTATACGCCTCTCCTGATACGTACCGGTCAGTAACATGACTCCCTCCCCTCGTACTTCCGTGTTTCCCCGCCTGGGCCAGCGCTATGCCTTCGTGGTCGTCGCCGTCATCTTCCTCGCGCTGCTGGTGTCCGCCGGGCTGCGATCCACCCCCAGCGTGCTGCTCGTGCCGCTCGAAGAAGCGTTCGGCTGGAGCCGCTCGTCGATTTCGCTGTCGGCGGCCATCGGCATTTTCTTCTATGGACTGATGGGGCCGTTCGCGGCCGCGGCCATGGAGCGATTCGGGCTGCGCCGCGTGCTGATCACCGCCCTGCTGGTGATGTCGGCCTCCAGCGCGGCCAGCGCCTACATGACCGAGACCTGGCACCTGCTCGCCACCTGGGGCCTGTTCTCCGGCATGGCGTCCGGGGCGGTGGCCGTGGTGCTGGGCGCCACCGTGGTCAACCGCTGGTTCGTCAAGCGCCGCGGCCTGATGATGGGCCTGCTGACCGCCAGCACCGCCACCGGCAACCTCGTGTTCCTGCCGGTGCTGGCGTCCCTCGCGGCGTCCGGCGACTGGACCCGCGTGGTGTGGATGGTGGCGGCGGGCGCGCTGGCCGTGGTGCCGCTGGCCTGGCTGCTGGTGCCCGACCGTCCCGCCGACGTGGGCCTGGCGCCCTACGGCAGCGAGCCGGACGCGGCGCCCAGCGCGCCCGCTCTACGCACGGGCATGGTGGCCGCCACATTCGGCGTGCTGCGGCGGGCCGCCGGCACGCGCGTGTTCTGGTACCTGTTCGCCACCTTCTTCGTGTGCGGCTTCACCACCAACGGCCTGGTCGGCACACACCTCATCGCGCTCTGCGGCGACCAGGGCATCGCCGAAGTGCAGGCGGCCGGCCTGCTGGCGCTGATGGGAATCTTCGACCTGGTGGGCACCACCGCCTCGGGCTGGCTGACCGACCGCTACGACCCGCGCAAGCTGCTGTTCGTGTATTACTCGCTGCGCGGGCTCTCGCTGATGTACCTGCCCTATTCCGATTTCTCGTTCTACAGCCTGTCGATTTTCGCGATCTTCTACGGCCTGGACTGGATCGCCACCGTGCCGCCCACGCTACGGCTGACCACCGAGGCCTTCGGCGAGCGCGACGCTCCGGTGGTGTTCGGCTGGATCGTGGCGGGACACCAGCTGGGCGCGGCCAGCGCAGCGTGGATGGGCGGCTTCGTGCGCCAGACCACGGGCAGCTATCTGACGGCCTTCGTGCTGGCGGGCATCACCGGCTTGGCTGCCGCGGTGATCGCGCTGCTGGTCCGGCGCCGGCCCGCAGCGCAGACGCAGCCCGCCTGAGCCGGCGTCCCGCCGCCGGACGCCCATTGCAAATCGGCGTCCCTCCTGTACTATTCAGCTTTCCGTAAGAAAAGGACGGTTCCGCATTTCCGGCCGCCGCCGACCACGCGGCGGCACCGTCCTCGCCCATGACCACCGAACCTCCCAGTACCACCGCGCCACGTCCCACAGGTCCGTGGCGCTTCCTCCGCGAGGCTGCCCTTCCCGCGCAGCCTCTACCCCGGCACGGCAAGCCCGCTGCGGCGCCGCCGCCCACATCGCCGCTGCGCGTGGCGTCCCTGCATGGGGACGCCTGCGTCGCGTCGCGCGCCCCGCCCGGCGCCCGCCCATCCCGCCGAACTTCCGCATTCCTTCATCGTCACGGCCGCCGCGCGCCTTGACGTTCGCTATCGCCCTCATCGGGATACTCCATGATTTTCGACTGGATGAACGACCCCACCGCCTGGCTTGGCCTGGCGACGCTGATCGTTCTTGAAATCGTCCTCGGCATCGACAACCTGGTGTTCATCGCCATTCTTGCCGACAAACTGCCGCCCGAGCAGCGCAATCGCGCGCGCGTCATCGGCCTGACGCTGGCCATGCTGATGCGCCTGTGCCTGCTCGCCAGCATCGCCTGGGTGGTGACGCTGACCGCGCCGCTGTTCACCGTGTTCGGCGCAGAGATCTCCGGCCGCGACCTGATCCTCATCTTCGGCGGCGTGTTCCTGTTGTTCAAGGGCACGATGGAACTGCACGAGCGCGTCGAAGGGCGCGCGCACGGCAGCACGCAGAAGGTCCAGCATGCGGTGTTCTGGCAGGTGATCCTGCAGATCATCGTGCTGGATGCCGTGTTCTCGCTGGATTCCGTGATCACGGCCGTCGGCATGGTGCAGGAACTGAGCATCATGATGATCGCCGTGGTGGTTGCCATGGCGGTGATGATGCTGGCCAGCCGTCCGCTGATGGCCTTCGTGGGACGCCATCCCACCGTGGTCATCCTGTGCCTGGGCCTGCTGCTGATGATCGGCTTCAGCCTGGTGGCCGAAGGCCTGGGCTTTCACGTGCCCAAGGGCTATCTGTATGCGGCCATCGGCTTCTCCATCGTGGTCGAGATGTGCAACCAGCTGGCGCGCCGCAATCGCAGCCGCCGCACCCAGGGCCTGACCGGCCGCCAGCGCACCGCCCAGGCCGTGCTGCGTCTGCTGCGCGGCGGCAGGGAAGGCGATTTGCACAATCCCGTCGAGGACGTGGCCGCGCTGGTCGATGGCGTGACCGACGCGCCGGCGTTCGCGCCCGAGGAAAGCAGCCTGATCGAGCGCGTGCTCGGCCTGGGCTCGCGCGACGTGCGCTCGATCATGGTGCCGCGCGGCGAGATGGTGTGGCTGGACGTGAAGGACCCGACGGACGCCGTGGTGCGCAAGTTCGCATCGGGCCACGCCCGGCTGCCGCTGTGCGAGGGCGACGCGTCCAACGTCATCGGCGTGCTGCACTTCAAGGACGTGATGCCGAAGCTGCAGGCGCCCGGCCCCATCGACCTGATCGAACTGGCGCGCAGGCCCCATTACATCCTCGAGACCGTGCCCGTGCTGAAGGTGCTGGACGAACTGCGGCAGTCGCGCGACCACATGCTGATCGTGGTCGACGAGCACGGCAGCTGCGAGGGCCTGGTCACGCCGCTGGATGTGCTGACGGCCGTCGGCGGCGAGCTGCCCGAAAGCAGCAGCGAGGCGCCTCGCGCCACGCGCCTGGAAGACGGCGCGTGGCTGGTGGACGCCGACATGCCGGTGGAGGAAGTGCGAATGCTGCTGGACGGCGCCGACATGGTGCAGCCGGCGCAGGACGCCACGCTGGCCGGTGCGCTGCTGCGAGTATGCGGCCGTCTGCCCGAGGCCGGCGAAGTCATCGAGTGGGGCGGCTGGACCTTCGAGATCACGCGGCGCGACGGCCTGCGCATCGGACAGGTCCGCGCGGCGCGGGGCGCGCGGGCCGACGAGGCCGAGGCCGCAAGCGCAGAATGACGGCGTATGCCGGGCGGTTCGTGTCCAGCCCGCCCGACTTGCCGCCGACCCTGCGATTCGCATCGCGGGCGACGGCGGCTATTCCCCAAGGTAGGCCGCGCGCACCTTGGGGTCGTTCAGCAACTCCGTCGCCGGGCCCGACAAGGTCAGTTCGCCGGACTCCATCACGTAGCCGCGGTCGCTGTGTTCCAGCGCCAGGCGCGCGTTCTGCTCGATCAGCAGTATGGTCACGCCTTCCGCGGCGACGGTGCGCACCGCCTCGAAGACCTTCTCGACCATCAGCGGCGCCAGGCCCATCGAGGGCTCGTCCAGCAGCAACAGGCGTGGACGCGCCAGCATGGCGCGGCCGATGGCCAGCATCTGCTGCTCGCCTCCGGACAGCGTGCCGGCAGCCTGGCGACGGCGCTCTGCCAGGCGCGGGAACAGCGTGAACACGCGTTCGATGTCGCGCCGCACCTGGGCCGCGTCACGGCGGACATAGGCGCCCATGGCCAGGTTCTCTTCGATGGTGAGCTGACCGAAGATGCCGCGCCCTTCGGGCACCATGACCAGGCCCTGGCGCACCAGTTCGAACGGGGGCCGCCCGGCTATCGCGTGCCCGTCGTAATGCACGTCGCCGCCGGCCACTGGCACCAGGCCGCAGATGGCGCGCAGCGTGGTGCTCTTGCCGGCGCCGTTGGCGCCGATCATGCAGACGCGCTCGCCGCGATTCACGTGCAGGGTCACGCCGCGCACCGCGCGGATGCCGCCATACGTGACCTGCAGGTCGTTCAGCGCCAGCAGCGGCTCGTTGGTCGCTGCCGGGCTCATGCGCCTGCCTCCCCTGTCGGCACCTGCGCGCCGGCCGCCGCGGCGCCCGAGCCCAGATACGCCTCGATCACCTTCGGGTCTTTCTGCACCTCGGCCGGACGTCCCATCGCCAGCACCTTGCCGTATTCCAGCACCAGCACGCGATCGCACAGCCCCATCACCAGTTTCATGTCGTGCTCGATCAGCAGCACCGTCACGCCGTCGGCGCGGATCTTTTCTATCAGGCCGCGCAGCACGCGGGTTTCCGAGGCATTCATGCCGGCGGCGGGCTCGTCCAGCGCCAGCAGCTTGGGCTCGGTGGCCAGCGCGCGCGCGATCTCCAGGCGCCGCTGGTCGCCGTACGACAGCGCGCGGGCCAGGTCATTGGCGCGCGCGCCGATGCCCACGTATTCCAGCAGTTGGTGCGCGCGGGCCTCGATGGCCGCTTCCTCGGCGCGCTGCGCGCGCGTGCGCAGCACGGCGCCCAGCACGCCGGCCCGGGTGCGCACGTGGCGGCCGATCATCACATTCTCGATGGCGCTGAGATTGGCAAACAACCGGATGTTCTGGAACGTGCGCGCCAGGCCGGCGTGCGCCACTTCGTGCGGCTTGCGGTCGATCAGCGACCAGCCGTCGAACAGGCACTGGCCCGCATCGGGCACATACAGCCCGGTCAGCACATTGAACAATGTGGTCTTGCCTGCACCGTTGGGGCCGATAAGGCCGTAGATCTCGCCGGCCTGGATGTCGAAGGCGACGCCGGACAAGGCCTGCAGGCCGCCGAAGCGCTTGCTCAATCCCTGGGCTTGCAGAATGGTCGTCATGACTGCCGCGCCTCGCTGCCGGCCAGCTCGCGCCGGCGCACCGCCGACGGCCACAGGCCGGCCGGACGGAACAGCATCACGCACACCATGGCCAGGCCGAACAGCAGCATGCGGATGCCCTCGGGGTCGAGCACCACTTCGCCGAACAGCAGGCGCTGTGCGGGTTCGACCACGGCGCGCAGGAACTCCGGCAGCGCCGCCAGTATCAGCGCGCCGAGGATCACGCCCGGAATGTGCCCCATGCCGCCCAGCACTACCATGCACAGCACCGAGATGGATTCCGTCAGGCTGAAGCTCTCGGGACTGACGAAGCCCTGCATCGAGGCGAACAGCGCGCCCGCCACGCCGCCGAACGACGCGCCCATGGCGAAGGCCAGCAGCTTCACGTTGCGAGTGTTGATGCCCATGGCCTTGGCCGCGATCTCGTCCTCGCGTATGGCTTCCCAGGCGCGGCCGATGCGCGAATTCTGCAGGCGTACGCACACCAGCAGGATCAACAAGGTGAGCGCGAGCAGCAGGTAGTAGTACTTCTCGGGTCCGGTCACTCGCACCCCCAGCAGGGTCTGCGTGCGGCTGAACGAGAAATCGCCCAGCCGGAACGGGTCGATGCGGTTGATGCCTTGCGGACCGTTGGTGATGTTGATCGGCGCGTTGAGATTGTTCAGGAAGATGCGGATGATCTCGCCGAAGCCCAGCGTGACGATGGCCAGGTAGTCGCCGCGCAGTTTCAGCGTGGGCGCGCCCAGCAGCACGCCGAACAGCGCGGCCAGGCCCAGGCTGATGGGCAGGATGGCCCAGAACGGCAGGTGCAGTCCGAAATGCGGCGAGGCCAGCAGCGCCCAGGTGTAGGCGCCCACGGCATAGAAGGCGATATAGCCTAGGTCGAGCAGGCCCGCGAAGCCCACCACGATGTTCAATCCCACCGCCAGCATCACGTACAGCAGCGCGAAGTTCATGATGCGCACCCAGCCCTGGCCGGCCAGGCCCACCACGAAGGGCAACACCGCCAGCACCACGCCGATGATTACGATGGCCGCGAGCTGGCGCGGCGCCCATGCGCGTTTGCGTGTATCCGTCATTGGTATTTCCGCCTCAAGCGCGATCTCCGACCCGCTCGCCCAGCAGGCCGGACGGGCGGAAGATCAGCACCAGCACCAGCACCGCGAAGGCGAACACGTCCTGGTAGTGGCTGCCCAGGAAGCCGCCGGTAAGGTCGCCGATGTAGCCCGAGCCCATGGCCTCGATGATGCCCAGCAGCAGGCCGCCGGCCATGGCGCCGGCCAGGTTGCCGATGCCCCCCAGCACCGCCGCCGTGAAGGCCTTCAGGCCCAGCATGAAGCCCATGGTGTATTGCGACACGCCATAGTAGGTGGTGACCATCATGCCGGCCACCGCGGCCAGCGCCGAACCGATCAGGAACGCGGCCGAGATCACGGTGTTGATGTTCACGCCCATCAGCCCCGCCACTTCGCGGTTCTGCGCCGTGGCCCGCATGGCGGTGCCCAGCCGCGTGCGATGCACCACCACCAGCAGCAGCACCATGATGGCCGCCGCGATCAGCATGATGGCGATCTGCAGCGTGCTGATGCGCGCCCCGGCCAGTTCGAGCACGCGCGGCGTCAGCACCTGCGGGAAGTTGAGGTAATTGCGGCCCCAGATCATCATGGCCAGGTTCTGCAGGATGATGGACACGCCGATGGCGGTGATCAGCGCCGCCAGCCTGGGCGCGCGGCGCAGCGGCCGGTAGGCCACGCGCTCGGCCGTCCAGCCCACCGCCATGCACAGCGGCACGGCGGCCGCCAGGCCCAGGCCGATGACGCCATAGGCCGATACCGAGGGGTCCGCGCCCACCAGGGCGGCGGCCACCATCGTGGCCACCATGGCGCCTAGCATGACCACGTCGCCGTGCGCGAAATTGATCAGTCCGATGATGCCGTACACCATGGTGTAGCCCAGGGCCACCAGGGCATACACGCTGCCCAGGGTCAATCCGTTGATGAGTTGCTGAACGAAGATATCCATGCGGCCCGAAGCTTCATGAAAAGGTATGGGGGTCGCGGCAGCGGCGCGGCGGCGTCGCATCCGGCGCGATGCGCCGGATGGACGGATACGGCTGGGCAGGACTCAGTTGGCCTGGCTGACCATGGTCTGCACCATCTGCCACTTGCCGTCGCGCACCTGGTAGATGGTGACCGAGATCTCTTTCAGGTCGCCGTTCTTGTCGTAGGCGATGTGCTCGCTGGTGGCGCCCTTGCGGTCGATCTTGGCCAGCTCGGGCAGGTAGTCGGAAGGATCCGCGGAGTCGGCTTTCTGGATAGCGGTGATCATGGTCCAGGCGCCGTCGTACGCATACGGCGCGTACACGCCGGGCGCTTTCTTGAAGCGCGCCTCGTAGCGCTGGGCGAACTCTTTGCCGGCGCTCATCTGCTCCAGCGGCACGCCGGCCAGCGAGGCATAGGTGCCCTCGGCGGCGTCGCCCGCCAGCTTCAGGTAGGTGTCGCTGCGCGTCATCTCGCCGGACACCAGCGGCGCCTTGATGCCCAGCGAGACCAGTTGCCGCTTCATGGGTCCGGACTGCGCGTCCAGGCCGCCGTAGAAGATGGCGTCGGGCGCCACGCCCTTCACGTTGGTGAGAATGGCATTGAAGTCGGTGGCCTTGTCGGTGGTGTACTCGCGGCGCGCCACGGTGCCGCCGGCCGCCTTCACGGCCTTCTCGACCTCGTCGGCCAGGCCCTGTCCGTAGGCGGTGCGGTCGTCGATGATGGCGATCTTCTTCGCCTTGAGCGTCTCGACCATGAACTTGCCGACCGCGGCGCCCTGCTGGGTGTCGCTGGTCATCATGCGGAACGTGGTCTCGTAGCCCTGCCTGGTGTATTCCGGCGAGGTGGCCATGGCGATCTGCGGCAGGCCGGCCTCGTGATAGACCCGCGATGCCGGAATGGTGGTGCCCGAATTGAAGTGGCCCAGGATGCCGACCACCTCTTCGTCGACCAGTTGCTGCGCCACCTGCACGCCCACGCGCGGATCGGCCTGGTCGTCGCGCGAGACGAGCACGAAGCGCGCCGTGTCGCCGTCTATCTTGATGCCCTGCTTGTTGGCCTCTTCGAGCGCCAGCGTCAGGCCGTTCTGCATGTCTTCGCCGTAGTGCGACTGCGGGCCGGTCAAAGGCCCGGCATAGCCGAAGCGGATTTCCGCCGCTTGCGCGGCAGCGTGCGGGCCGCCAGCCAGGCACAGGGCCGCGATGCCGGCCGCCAGAACTCGTCGGTGAAGTGCGTACATGATTGCTTGCCTCCAGGGTGTGAGGGAGGGTACCGGTCGTCCCGCCACTTGTGGTGCGGCCGCCCGCCTGACCGGGCGGTCAAGTTGCACCGGGATTTTGCGCCTGGGTAGAACCGGGTCGATATTGGCGATAACCCGGGCTGACATGCGATGGAAATAATGGCCTGCGAGCGAGCGAGCCAACGAAAAACGGCCCGCGCGAGGCGGGCCGTCTGCGGCGTTGCGGCGGGCGCCAGGCCCGCCGCGGAACATGCCCCGACTACAGGCCGGCCTTGAACGACTTGGTCCAGTAGTCGAGGAAGTCGGCCTTGGCCGGAGCCAGCTTGGGCAGGTCGTAGGGATAGATGCGCTTCAGTTCTTCATCGGTGAAGCTCACGCGCTTGCGCAGGTCTTCGGGCAGGTTGGCGTTGCGCACGGTGGGCGCATAGCCCATGCCGCGCGCGAAGTTGATCTGGCCCGCCGGGTCGAGCATGGCGTTGAGGTAGGTCCACGCCGATTCGGCGTTGCGCGAGTTCTTGGCCACGGCGGCCTCGAAGGCCACGGGTATCGTGCCTTCCTTGGGAATGACGAAGCCCAGCGGCAGGCCGGCGTCGCGCCACTGCAGCGCGCGCGCCTTCCACATGGCGGCGATCCAGATCTCGCCCGATTTGAAGGCAGCGGCCACGGCCTCGTTGGACGGATAGATGCGCGGCGCGTTGCCCTTCAGCTGGTCCAGGAACTTCTTCGCGGGATCATAGCTGCTGTGCCGGCCGCCGCTGCCGCCCGCGCCCACGAACAGTCCGTTGTACTGGTACAGGATGTCCGAGAAGCCGACGCGGCCCTTGTTCTTCGGATCCAGCATGACCTCGATGGAATCCGGCGCGGTGGGGAACTTCTCGGTGTTGAACACCAGGGTCATCGCGCTGAAGATGTGCGGGATGGAGTACGGCGTGCGGAACTGCTCGAGCACGTTGCCCAGGTTCGGCAGGAACTTGGCGTTCTCTTCTACCGGGGCCAGCGCGCCGGACAGCGAGGCGTCGAACATGTCCACCTCGCCCAGCAACGCCACGTCCATGCTGCCGCGACGCGAGTTGCGCTCGGCACGCAGCTTGGTCACGCGCGGCACGGCGTTGCCGGTGTCGAACACCACCTCGACGCCCTGCTTCTGCACGATCGGAGAAATGTACTGCTGCAGCAGGTTCTGGTAGTCGCCGCCCCAGGTGCCCACTACCACGTTGCCGCCGGCGGCATGGGCCATGCCCGGAATCATCGGCAGTGCGGGCGCGAGCGCCAGGCCGGATGCGGTTTTCAGAAAGCTGCGACGGTCCATGTTTGTCCTCTTTACGAACGTAGGTACTGCGTGTGACGAGAAAACTGCCTTGTACAACCCGTATTCTGCTCTCGGTAGCACCTTACCGGTACTACCGATAACCCTGCCTAGGGATTGCCCTTCGTGCCGCGCGTGGGCGGGACAAATCCGCCGGGCGCGCTATGCCAATGCCTGAAGCCGCACCGGCGCGTCCGGCGCCATGGCCTGCAGGTCTTCCAGTTCCAGATCGCGCGTGATCACCACCAGCACGTCGCGGTCGGCGGGCGCCGAAGCCATGCGGCGCGGCATGCCGAAGGTGGTGCCCACGCTCTGGATCAGCACCGGTTCCGGGCAATCGGTCACGCGCAGCAGCGCCTTCACGCGCAGCAGGCGATCGCCGCAGAACCCGGCCAGATCGTCCAGCCACATCGAGAAATCGGTCCATGACAGCGCCTGCGTCGCGCCGCCGGTCCACACGCGGATGCGGGGATGGCGCAACGGCCCCGCGGCCCCCGCATCGCGCAGCGCCTGCAGCGCGAGGTCCACCGCCTGGGCGCCGGGCAGCGCGGCAAAAGCTTCGCGCACCGCGACGGCGCGATCGGCTTCGGCGACGATGCGCGCCAGCGGATTGAGCGCCTGGGCCCGCGCGCGATGCGCGTCGAGTTCGGCGGCCGGCACCAGATCGGTCTTGGTCAGCACGATGCGCTGCGCGGCGGCGAACTGCGCGGCCGCCTCTTCGAACTGCTCGTCGCGCAGCGCGCCCGCCTGGCAGTCGTAGGTGGTGACCACCGTCAGGCGCAGCCCGCGCGAGGCCAGCTCCGGATCGGCCAGCGACGCGATGATGGGCCCCGGCCGCGACAGGCCGCTGGTCTCGAGGATGATGCGCTTCAGCGGGCCATGGCCTTCGGGACGCGGCGCGTCCAGCAGCGCGTTCACCGTATGCACCAGGCTGCTGCGCAGCGAGCAGCACACGCAGCCGTTGGCCAGCAGCGTCATCCGCACGCTGTCGTTGCTGTCGGCCACGATGGCGCCGTCGATGCCGATCTCGCCCGCCTCGTTGACGATGACGCCCGTGTCGGCGGCATCGTCCCCCTCCAGGAAGTCGACCAGCAGGCTGGTCTTGCCGCTGCCCAGGAAGCCGGACAGGATGACCAGGTCAACGGGCGTGGGGGGGACCATCCGGATCTCCTTGCCAACTGCCTTTCACCAGATCACGCACGTCGGCCAGCAGTTGCTCGGTGTCGTACACGACGCCGCCCTTGACGGTGTAGCGCAGCGCGCGCTTCCACTCGACCTGGCCGTTGTCGTCGTTCAGGCGCATGGCGCCCGTGCCGTACAGCAGCTTGAAGTCTTCCAGCGGGTTCTGGTCGTGCACCAGCAGGTCGGCGCGCTTGCCCACGTCCACCGAGCCGGTGTCTTCGTCGATGCCCAGCAGCTCGGCGCCCAGCGAGGTTGCCGCGCGCAGCACTTCCAGCGGATGGAAACCGGCTTCCTGCAGCAGTTCGAGTTCGCGCACGAAGCCGAAGCCATAGATCTGGAAGATGAAGCCCGAGTCGCTGCCCGCGCAGACGCGCCCGCCCAGGTTCTTGTACTCGTTGACGAACTGCATCCACAGCCGGTAGTTCTGCTTCCACTCGATCTCGTTGGTGGTGCTCCAGCGATACCAGTAGGCGCCATGCCCGCCGCGCTGCGGCTGGAAGTACTTCCAGATGGCCTTCCAGGTGTAGTCGTCGTGCCAGTCGGCGCGGCGCGCGCGCATCAGGTCGCGGTTGGCGTCGTAGATGTTGAACGTGGGCACGAAGGTATGGCCCAGTTCCAGGAAGCGGTCCATGACCTCGCGCCACTTGGCGCTGCCGGGCTGCGCGGCCTGCATGAAGGTCTGGCCGGCCAGCGCGAAGCGGTAGTACTCGTCGCTGTAGTTGTAGTCGGTGGGGAAGTCCTGCACCACGCGCGTCTCGAACAGCGCCTCGGGCAGTCCGTAGTAGTGCTCGGAACTGGTCAGGCCCCATTCGGCCGACTTCAGCGCGTTCACGCGCGTGACCGCCATCTGCGCGTGATGGCAGCCCGAACGCAGGCCCAGCTTGCGGGCTTCGTCCAGCGCGGCCTGCATGATGGCCGGCGGCGCGCCGAAGAATTTGATGCCGTCGGCGCCGCGCGCATGCAGCTTGCGCACCCACTCGCGGCCCTGCTCCGGCGTGTGGATGGTCTTGACGCGATCGTTGACCGCAGGAAACGCCACGTGCGCCACGATGTTGGGCGCGGCGATCTGGTGGCTGGCGGCAAGCCGCTTCTGTTCCAGGTTCCAGCCCAGGCCGTTGATCGAGCCCATCTCGCGGATCGTGGTCACCCCATGCGCCAGCCACAGCTTGTAGATGTAGTCGGCCGGCGGCACCTCGCCGCTCATCGAGTGATACGGCGTGCCGATGTGGGCATGCGAATCGATGAAGCCCGGCGTGACGTACTTGCCGTGACAGTCGATCTCGTGCTCGCCCGCGGCGGGCCGGCGGTCGGGATTGATGGGTTTGTGCGGCGTGCCCACGTTGACGATGGCCACGATGCGGTCGTTCTCGACCACGATGTCCACCGGTCCCCAGGGCGGCGCGCCGGTGCCGTCGATGATGGTGGCGCCGCGCAGCACCAGGCGCTTGAACGGGCCGTCGCCGCGGTCGCGCGTGCTGGCCGCGTGCGGCGGATGCCAGCCCTTGGCGGCGTTGAGGTCTCGCGACTCCTCGCCGACCTCGGCATGGGCGTGGGGGTTGTCTACCGGCATGGGGATCTCCTGCAATCAGCCTATGGTCATCAGGCTGGCGTTGCCGCCGGCGGCGGCGGTGTTGATGCTGATGGAACACTCGGTCAGCAGCCGGTCGGGCACGTAGGCCGCGCCGGCCGCCAGCGCATCCGAGGTCAGGCCCTGGACCGACAGGATCGGACCCGGGCGCGCCGCCACGCGCTTGTTCAGCTCGCGCAAGGCATCGCTGTCGCCCTCGAACAATACCGCGTCGTAGTCGGCGCCGTCGATGTCCGCGTCCTGCGCCAGCGCGATGCGGGCCTGGGTGGCCTCGTCCTGCGAGGCGCGCCACTGGCGTGCCGCCGGCGTGTCCAGCAGCAGCAGCGAATTGCCCGTGAGCTGCGCGGCGGCCCATTGGGCCTGCGCGCCGGCCGCCGTGGCGGCCACGCCCAGCACCCGGCCGCGCGGCAGCAGGCGATAGCTGTTCTGCTCGCCGGTCGGGCCGGGCAGCACCAGCGTGGGCGGCTGGCCCTGGGCGGCATCCATCCAGGCCGGCAGCCCGGCGGGCCGTACGGCCAGCAGCCGGTACAGGTACAGCGGGCCGCCGGCCTTGGGACCGGTGCCCGACAGCCCTTCGCCGCCGAAGGGCTGCACGCCCACCACGGCGCCGACGATGTTGCGGTTGACGTACATGTTGCCCGCATGCACCGTGGACGTGACCTTGACGATGGTCTCGTCGATGCGCGTGTGCACGCCGAAGGTCAGGCCATAGCCCGTGGCGTTGATCTGTTCCAGCACGCCGTCCAGGTCGTCGCGCGCGTAGCGCAGCACGTGCAGCACGGGGCCGAACACTTCGCGCGTCAGTTCGCTGAGGCTGTCTATCTCGATCAGCGTGGGTGGTACGAACGTGCCGTAGCGCGCGCGCGGATCCATCTCGACCTGGTCCACGCGGCGGCCGGCGGTGCGCATGGCCTCGACGTGGCGCTGGATGCCGGCGCGCGCCTCGGCGTCGATCACCGGGCCCACGTCGGTGGACAGCTGGTCGGGGTTGCCCACGCGCAGTTCGCGCATGGCGCCGCGCAGCATGGTAAGAACGTGGTCGGCGCTGTCCTCCTGCACGCACAGCACGCGCAGCGCCGAACAGCGCTGGCCGGCCGAGTCGAATGCGGAGTTCAGCACGTCGGCCACCACCTGCTCGGCCAGCGCCGACGAGTCGACGATCATGGCGTTCTGGCCGCCGGTCTCGGCGATCAGCGGTATGGTGCGGCCTGCGTCGTCCAGCCGGTCGGCCAGCGCGCGCGCGATCAGCCGCGCCACTTCCGTCGAGCCCGTGAACATCACGCCGTGCACGCCCGGACTGGCCACCAGTTCCGCGCCCACGCTCTCGCCGCGGCCCGGCAGCAGCTGTACCGCGCCGGCCGGCACGCCGGCCTCGCGCAGGATCTCGACCGCCTGCGCGGCGATGAGCGGCGTCTGCTCGGCGGGCTTGGCGATCACGGTGTTGCCCGCCGCCAGCGCGGCGGCCACCTGGCCCGTGAAGATCGCCAGCGGGAAATTCCATGGGCTGATGCAGAGCACAGTGCCCAGCGGCCGATGGGTGTCGTTGCCGAATTCGCGTTCGATCTGGTCGGCGTAATAGCGCAGGAAGTCCACCGCCTCGCGCACCTCGGCGATGGCGTTGGACAGCGACTTGCCGGCCTCGCGCACGATCAGGCCCAGGAGGCCCTGCATGCGCTCTTCGAGCAATTGCGCGGCGCGGCGCAGGCACTGCGCGCGCGCCTCGACCGGCGTGGACTGCCAGATCGGCGCCGCATTGGCGGCTTCGCGCAGCGCGGTCGCCACCTCGCTTGCGTCCGCCTCGATCACGCGCCCCACCAGGTCGCGATGGTCGGCCGGGTTGCGCACGTCGGCCGCGCGCGATTCGTCCCACGGCGCCGCCTCGCCCAGCATGGGGCCGGCGCGCCATGCCGTGGCGGCGCTGGCCAGCAGCGCGGCCGACAGCGAACTAAGGCGGTGTTCGTTGGTCAGGTCCAGGCCGGCGGAATTCAGGCGCGCACCGCCGGCGGGGCCATTGCCATTGCCGTTGCCGTTCGCGCCATACAGCTCGCGCGGCAGCGGAATCTTCTCGTGCGGCGCGCCCAGCGGCACCACGCGCGAGGCGGCCTCGACGGGGTCGGCCACCAGCTGCTCCACGGGCACGCTCTCGTCGCCGATCAGGTTGACGAAGGAGGTGTTGGCGCCGTTCTCGAGCAGGCGCCGCACCAGGTAGGCCAGCAGGGTTTCGTGCGTGCCGACCGGCGCGTAGATGCGGCACGGACGGTTCAGCTTGCCCTGCGCCACCGGCCCGACCACTTCCTCGTACAGCGGTTCGCCCATGCCGTGCAGGCATTGGAACTCGTACTGGCCGGGGTAGTAGTTCTGGCCGGCCAGCTGATAGATGGCGGACAGCGTATAGGCATTGTGCGTGGCGAACTGCGGATAGACCGCCTCCGGCGCGCCCAGCAGCTTGCGCGCGCAGGCCAGGTAGGCCACGTCGGTGTAGATCTTGCGCGTGTAGACCGGATAGCCTTCCAGGCCGTCGATCTGGGCGCGCTTGATCTCGGTGTCCCAGTACGCGCCCTTCACCAGCCGCACCATGATGCGGTGGCGGCTGCGGCGCGCCAGGTCGATGACGAAGTCGATGACGAAAGGCGCCCGCTTCTGGTAAGCCTGGATCACGAACCCGATGCCGTTCCAGCCTTCCAGCTCGGGGGTGTGACAGAGCGCCTCCAGCAGATCCAGCGAGATCTCGAGGCGATCGGCCTCTTCGGCGTCGATGTTCAGGCCCACGTCGTAGCTGCGCGCCAATACGGCCAGCGCGCGCACGCGCGGGAGCAGCTCGGTCATCACGCGTTCGCGCTGCGCGCGGGCGTAGCGCGGATGCAGGGCCGACAGCTTGATCGAGATGCCCGGGCCCTCGTAGATGCCGCGGCCCGCGCCGGCCTTGCCGATGGCGTGGATGGCCTGCTCGTACGAGGCGTAATAGCGATCCGCGTCCTGCGCGGTGGTGGCCGCCTCGCCCAGCATGTCGTACGAATACCGGAAGCCGCGCGCTTCCATCTTTCGGTTGTTCGCCAGCGCTTCGGAGATGGTCTGGCCGGACACGAACTGCTCGCCCATCATGCGCATCGCAAGGTTCACGCCCTTGCGGATCAGCGGCTCGCCGCCCTTGCCGATCAGGCGCGTCAGCGCGCGCGACAAGGTCTGCTCGCTGTTCACCGCGACCAGCTTGCCGGTCAGCATCAGGCCCCACGTGGCGGCGTTCACGAACAGCGACTGGCGCCCGCCCAGGTGCGACTTCCAGTCGCCGCGCGCCACCTTGTCGCGGATCAGCGCGTCGCGCGTGGCCCGGTCGGGAATGCGCAGCAGCGCCTCGGCCAGGCACATCAGCGCCACGCCTTCCTGGCTGGACAGCGAGAACTCCTGGATCAGTCCCTCCACGCCGCCGCCCTTGCGCTTGCCGCGCAGGGTCTGCACCAGGCCGGCGGCCATGGCGTGGATCTTCTCGGTGTTCGGCATGCGCGCCTGGCCCAGCAGCAAGGGCACGCATTCAGGCTCGGGGCGCCGGTAGGCCGCCGTGATGGCGGCGCGCAGCACGGACTGCGGCTGCACGTCCTGGCCGAACTCGAAGAACGGCGGCATGGCGGTTCCCGCCACGGTATCGGAGTCTTCGCTCTGGGAATCGTCGGCCGCCAGGTGCGACATTTCCGCGGGCAGCTGGCCGCGCTCGATTTTGTCGAGGTAAGCCAGCAGCGCCTGTTTGTGCAGCCAGTGCGGCGTGCAGTTGAGCTTTTGCGCGGCCGCCTTCAGGCGGTCACGCAAGGCGTCGTCCACCTTGACGCCCAGAGTTGTGCTGACCATGACGGATTCAGGCCTTGAGTTCGTTGTGATGGATCGTGCCGTCCTTCATCACCAGGGGGATGTGATCGCCCTGGCCCAGCAGGCAGGACACGTCGCGGTACGGGTTGCCATCGACCACCAGCACGTCGGCATGGGCGCCGGGCACCAGGCGGCCCAGGCGGTCTTCCATGCGCAGCACCTCGGCGGCGGTCGTGGTGGCGCTCTGGATCACTTCCCAGGGCGACAGCACTTCGGTGCGAATGCGGAATTCATCGCTCTGCAGGCGCTGCGAGGGGCCCAGCAGGTCGGAACCGAAGCCGATCTTCACGCCGGCCTTCTTGTAGATCTCGAGCGAATGCAGGCCGGCCGTGCGCACCGTGGCGATCTTGGCCACGCTGTCGGGCGGCAGGCCGTAGTCGGCGCCTTCATTGGCCAGCGCCTCGTACGTGACCAGCGTCGGCACCACATAGGCGCCCTTCTCGGCCATGATCCCGGCCACGCGCTCGTCGACCAGATTGCCGTGCTCGATGGTGCGCACGCCCAGGCGCACCGCGCGCTCGATCGCGTCGGCCGTGTACGAGTGCGCCATCACATAGGTCTGGCGGCCCGCGGCCTCTTCGACGATGACGCGGATCTCGTCCTCGGAATAGCCGAACGAGGCGATGGGGTCGGTGGGCGACGCCACGCCGCCCGAGGCCATCATCTTGATCTGGTCGGCGCCCATCTGCAGTTCCTGGCGCACCGCCTTGCGCACGTCCTCGATGCCGTCGGCCACGCGGCCGATGTCGCCGGCGCGGAAGCAGCAGCCGCAGAAGCTCATGGGACGCAGGTGGTCGGAGCGCGGCCGCGGATCGCCGTGGCCGCCGGTCTGGCTGATGGCGCGGCCCGAGATGAACAGGCGCGGTCCGGCCACGGTGCCCTCTTCCACGGCGCACTTCAGGCCCCAGCCCGCGCCGCCCGCGTCGCGCACGGTGGTGAAGCCGCGACGCAGCATGGCCGCCATGATGGGCACGGCGCGCATCATCACCAGCGCGTCGGGCAGCACGCCCTGCGAGCTGAGGTTGAGCTGCGTCGCCATGACGTGCGCATGCAGGTCGATCAGGCCGGGCATCAGCGTCTTGCCGGCCACGTCGATGACCTGCGCGGACGAGGCCGACAGCGGACGATCGGAGACCTCCTTGATCTTCCCGTCCTCCACCAGCACGTGGAAGCCCTCCTGCAGCTCGGGCTGCAGCGGATCGAGCAAGGCGGCGTTCTTGAACAGTACAGCGGTCATTCTGGTTGCTCCGTACGTATCGTTATGTGTGATGAGTCGGAAGAAGGAATCAAGAGCCCATCGTCTTGACGTAGCGGCGATGGATCAGCCAGTTGGACAGCATCGCCATGATCAGCGTGGCCAGCACCAGGATCAGCGCCATCGCCGAACCGAACGGCCAGTTCGAGGCGCGCGTGATCTGGTCATACAGCGCGGGAGCCATCATGGTGAGGCCGGTGCCGCCCAGCAGCACCGGCGTGGCGTACGCATTCATGCACAGGATGAACACCAGCATGGTGCCCGCTGCCACGCCCGGCGCGGCGATGGGCAGGACCACGCGGCGGAACGTGGTGAAGAAGTTGGCGCCCAGATTCTGCGCGGCCTCTTCCACCGAGAAGTCGATGCCTTCCAGCACGCTCTGCAGCGTGAGGATCAGATAGGGCATGACCACCGCCGTGGTGCCGATGACGACCGCGGTGGGCGTGTACATGAACTGCACCGATTCGGTGATCAGGCCCAGGGACTTCAGCAGGGAATTGAGCGCTCCCGCGTTGCCCAGGATCACCATCCACCCGGCCGCGCGCACCACGTTGCCCACCATCAGCGGAAACACCAGCAGGATGATGAACAGGCTCTTGTAGCGGCTTTGCGTCTTGGCCAGGAAGTAGGCCACCGGAAAGCCCAGCACCAGGGCCAGCACGGTGCACAGCGCCGCCACGCCTACGGTGTCGACGAACACGTCGTGGTAGTACGGATCAGAAAAGAAGCGCACGTAGTTCTGCAGCGTGAACGCTTCCTGCATCATCTCGTTCGGGTCGAACCTGTTGAAGCTGTAGCGAAACAGCAGCAGGATCGGCACCATGATGATCAGCAGCACCACCAGCGAGGCCGGAAAGGCCATGCTGGGGCCGAGCAGGCGCGACTCTCGGCTGGGTCGGGCGACAGCGGTATTCATGGCCGTCATTCCGAGAACAGCACGCAGTCGGCGGGCTGGAAGCACGCGTGCACGCGGGTGCCGTTGCCGATGGGCGCGTCCAGGCGCTCGGCGCCGTTGGCCACCTGGCTGGTGACGACCTCGCCGCTGTCCAGCTTCACGCGCACCTCGAGCAGCGAGCCCAGGTACACGGCCGACTCGACCACGCCCGGCAGCGCATTGCGATGCACCTGGCTGGTTGCCAGGCGGACCCGCTCGGGCCGCACGCCCAGGTGGCGCGCCTCGCGCACGTCGCTCTGCACGGCGATGCGCGTGCCCTTCTCGGTCACGAAGCTCGAACCTTCCAGGCCGCCGCGGAAGAAATTCATCTTGCCCAGGAAGTCGGCCACGAACAGGTTGGCCGGATGCTCGTACAGCGCCTGCGGCGCGCCGACCTGCTGCACCTTGCCGTCGTGCATGATCGCCATGCGATCGGCGATGGCCAGCGCTTCTTCCTGGTCGTGCGTGACGAAGATGGTCGTCAGGCCCAGGCGCTGCTGCAGCGCGCGGATCTCTTCGCGCACCTCGAGGCGCAGCTTGGCGTCCAGGTTGGACAAGGGTTCGTCGAGCAAGAACACCTTGGGCTGGATGGCCAGCGCGCGGGCGATGGCCACGCGCTGCTGCTGGCCGCCCGACAGCTGCCGCGGATAGCGGTCGCGCAGTTCGGTCATGCGCACCATGTCCAGCACGTTGCGGATGCGGGTGTCGCGCTCGGCCGCGGGCACCTTGTGCATCTCGAGGCCGAAGGACACGTTCTGCGCCACGGTCATGTGCGGGAACAGCGCATAGCGCTGGAACACCATGCCGGTGTCGCGCTTGTGCACGGGCAGCGGCGTGACGTCGACGTCGCCGATGCGGATCGTGCCCGCCGTGGGCTCGATGAAGCCCGCGATCATGCGCAGCGTCGTGGTCTTGCCGCAGCCGCTGGGGCCGAGGAAGGCCACCAGTTCGCCGTCCGCGATGTCCAGGGAGAAATCCGCAACCGCAACCGAGTTGCCGAACTGCTTCTTGAGTCTTTCGATGGAGACCTTGGCCATTATTCTTACACCACCTGGCTGAGTTTCACGAAGCGGTCGGTCACCAGCATGATGATGCCCAACAGCAGGATCTGAACCGACGACACCGCGGCGATAGTCGGGTCCAGATTGAATTCGAGGTACTGCATGATTGCGATGGGCAGGGTCGTGTTGCCCGGTCCCACCAGGGAAAGCGACAGTTCGAGGTTCTCGAACGACACCACGAAACTGAACAGGGCCGCGGCCACGATGGCGGGCCGCAGCATGGGCAGCGTGACGCGCATGAAGGCCACGCGGCCGCTGGCGCCCAGGTTGCGGGCCGCCTCTTCGATGGAGGGATCCAGGCCGGCCATGCTGGCCGACACCAGCCGCACTGTCCAAGGAATGGTGAGGCACACGTGGGCGATGACCAGCCCGCCGTAGGTGCCGACGATGTCCATGTCCAGGTAGTTTTCGGCGGCCAGGTAGAACAGGTAGATGGCGATGCCGGCGACGATGCCCGGAATGAGCAGCGGCGACAGCAACAGCGTGTTCACCGGCTTGCCCCCGGCGAAGCGGTAGCGGATGATGCCCAGCGCGGCCAGCACGCCCATGATGACGCCGCACACCGCGGCCAGCACGGCCACCTGCAGGCTGAACAGGAATCCGTTGGCGAACGCTTCGTTGGCCCAGGCCTTGACGTACCACTGCGTGGTGTAGCCGGACGGCGGGAAGTAGAGAATGGCGTCCTTGAAGAAGCTCAGCCAGACCACGAAGATCAGCGGGCAGAGCATGAAGAAGTACATCAGGACGACGAAAGCGCGATGCAGGATGCGCGCAAGGGGGAAGCGGCCTCGCCGGACGGGAGCCGGCGCGGCGGCGCCCGGCGCATCGGCGCCCATGACGGGCGTAGCGGTGGTTGCCAAGACGTTTCCTTAGTGCGGAAACCGCGCCACGGCAGGAACCGTGAAAAAGAACGCGGCTTACTATCGGTAAACCGCGATACTAAGGAAGTAGCAACCGATTTGTAATACTGGTTAACCTTTAAGGGTTTACCCTTCATTCGGCCTGGAACCTGGACCTAGGCCGCGACGCAACCCAGCAATTGCACCTGGTCCGAGGCCGGCGTGGCGCCCTGGCCCTGCGCACGTATCGCCGAGGCGATGGTGGAGCCCAGTTGCGCGATGGCCTGCTGGTGAGCCCGCACCACGGCGTCGGATTCGCTCGCGGCCGAGGGCTCGGCTCCGCCGCCGCCGGACACGGGCACGTCGACACGGGAGCGGCACAGCAGGCCCGCGACCTTGGCCTCGCCCTGCGCATCGCGCCGCACGCGCCAGGTGGCCTCGATGACGGCCGAGGACCCCGGCGTGGATTCGAAGCGCTGCATGTCGACCAGCACCCTCCACACGGGCGTGGACCCCAGCGGCTTGACCACGCGCACGTCGGGCACACCCAACTGACGCGTCAGCGCATCCGACAGGGCGTCGCGCATCTCGTCGGCCAGCGGCGCGCTCCAGCGGTCGGAATACACGGCCGTCAGCTGGCCGGTGCCGTTGCGCAGCATGAGCTGCGGCTGGTCTACCTGGGGCGGCACGCTGACCGGCAGCACTTCGATCATGTAGTTGGCCGCCGCCACGGCGCCGCCATTGCCGGCAGGCGCCTGGGGCGGCGCCACCAGCGTGTGATAGCGTACCGGCGGCGAATCCGCGCAGCCGGCGAGCGCGGCGGCCAGCGCGGCGGCCATCGAGGCCGCCATGATTGCCGAAGCCGCCCGGCGGGGATAGGAACGCAGCGAGGCAAGCGCCAGGGTGGTCGTCATGTCAGTTCCTTACGGGCCCCGCGCCCGGGATGGGATCTTCGCCGCGCCCGCGCAGCAGCGACTCGGGATTGGTCTGCAGGAACTCGGAAAGCGCCCGCAGCGAACGCGCGGCACGAGCCAGTTCTTGCATGGCGCGGTCGGCATTGACCGGTATCGAGGCATCGGGCGCCAGCATCTGGTCCACCCGCTGCAGCGACTGCTGCGCCTGCTTCAGCACCTTGCGCGCATCGGGCGCCAACTGCCTGTCGATCTGGCTCACCAGGCTCGAGGTGCTGGCCAGCGTGTTGCGCAGTTCCTTGCCGATCTGGTCGAAGGGGATCTTCTCGATCCTGGTGACGATGTTGCCGATCTGCTCCTGCAACTGATCGAGTTGGCCGGGCACCGTCGGGATCATGGCCGGGTCGCTGGGATGGAACTCGACCGGCTTGGCATTGGGGAAGGTATCGAGTACGACATACAACTGCCCCGTCAGCAGGTTGGCCGACCGCAATTGCGCGCGCAGGCCGTACTTGATCATCGTGCCCATCAGCTTGAAGCCCGCGAACTGGTGCTCGTCCTCCGCGGCCCGCAATTTGTCGTACACCGGGCCAAGGCGCTCGGGATAGAGCGTCGCGTCGGCGATCGCGAAGAACCGCTTCTTCTCGCTATCGAAGTCGATGGTGATGGCGGTGACGTCGCCCAGCGTGATGCCCTGGAAGTCGACCGGCGCGCCCACCGCCAGCCCGCGTATCGACTGATCGAAACGCATGCGGATGCGGAACGGCTTGCTGTCCGGATTGACCTTGGCATCCGCCTCGCCGGGATACAGGTCGAAATTCGAATCGGCCGGGGCGGGCTCGACGCTGCCCCGCGTGGACACATTTTCGAAAGCGATGCCGCCGATGGCCAGCGAGACCAGCGACTGGGTGCGCATCTTCAGGCCGTCGGCATTGACCGACACATCCACGCCGCTGGCGTTCCAGAAGCGTGTTCCCTTGGTGACGAACTTGTCGTTGGGCGCATCGATGAACACTTCGATGTTGACCGCCTTGCCGCTCTCGTCCAGCGCGTACCCCACCACGCGGCCCACACTGATGCGGCGGAAATAGACGGGCGAGCCTATGTCGAGCGAGCCCAGGTTGCTGGCCTTGAGCAGGAAGCGCTTGCCGGAGCGGTCATGCGTGACCGCGGGCGGCGTCTCGAGCCCCACGAAGGCCAGTTTCTGGGGCTTGCCGCCGTTGCCGCCCTCGCCTTCCGGCGCGTCCACGCCGATGTAGGCGCCGGACAGCAGCGTGCCCAGGCCCGACACGCCGGTGAAACCCAGCCGCGGCCGCACCACCCAGAAGTTGGTGCCTTCGCGCGCCAGATCGGCCACGTCCTTGGACAGCGCGGCCTCGACGATGACCTTGCTGCGGTCTTCGTTGAACCCCACGCCCTTGACCACCCCGATGACCACGTCCTTGTAGCGCACCTGGGTCTTGCCGACCTCCAGCCCCTCGGCGGTATCGAACTGTATGGTGATTTCGGGCCCCGCCTGCATCCAGGTCTTGACGACCAGCGACAGCCCGGCCAACGCGGCCACCACGGGCACCAGCCAGATCCACGAGATGCGGCGCTGCTTCTTCCTTGCTACGTCGGGCACGCTGACGGACGTGCGCGGGCGCCGCTCGGGCGTCTGGTCAGGCGTCGGGTCGGCCATAGGAACTAGGACTCTCGGTCGGGATGAGACCCATATCCTACCGGAGCCGTGGCCGGCTTGCCTGGCAGCGGGCCAGCCTGGAAGTGCTCATGGGAATGGGCCGACGCGGAAGGCTCCTCGTCGTCGCCCGGGGCGGCGTGGTCCCAGACGCGCCGGGGATCGAAGCTCATGGCGGCCAGCATGGTAAGGATGACGACCAGGCCGAACGCGGCGGCCCCCGTGCCGGCGCTGATCTGCATCAGCCCCTGGAAGTCGGCCAGTGCCGCCAGCACGATGACCACGAAGACGTCGAGCATGGACCATTGGCCGATGAATTCGACGAGCTCGTACATGCGGGTGCGCGCGCGCAGGTTGCGCGCGCTGCGACGCTGCACCGAAACCAGCAGCACCACCAGCGCCAGCAGCTTGGTCAGCGGCACTACCACGCTGGCCACGAAGACGATGAGCGCGATGTCCCACGAGCCCCCGTCCCACAGCTCGACCACGCCGCCCAGGATGGTGTGTTCGCTGTCGCCCAGCAGCGACGAAATGTTCATCACGGGAAGCAGATTGGCGGGGATGTACAGGATGGAAGCCGCGATGAGCAGGGCCCACGTGCGTGCCAGGTGATCGGGCTTGCGCAGATGTACCGTGGCGTCGCAGCGCACGCACGAATGCGCATCGCCGGCGTGTCCGGGGAGATCGGGCAGCGCCTGCACCTGCCCGCAGACGTGACAGCCGGCCAGCACCTCGCCCTGCCCCAGCTTGGGCACGTGCACGGGGGCGGCGCCGCAGGCCTCGGCATAACGCCACAACGCGTGCGGCGAGAGGCGGCCCAGCATGGTCAACAGGACCGTGAGCAACGCAAAGCCGGCCAGCCCGATCTCGGGCTGCACCGCCGCCATGCCGGCCAGCTTCACGACGGACACCAGCACGCCCAGCAGGAACACGGGCACCATGCTCCAGGGCCGCAGCCAGCCCAGCAGCCGGATGGCCAGCGACATGCCCCGTGCGCGGCGGCCCTGCGCCAACGGCGCCAATACCCAGAGCAGCGTGGCCATCTGCAGCAGCGGCAGCGCGAAGCCGGCAAGCCCGGTCATGATGGCGACGGCCTGGTGCCCCTGCTGCCATGTGATGAGCACGGCGTCCAGCAGCGTGGCGCGCTGCTCCACACCCTGTACGCTGAGACTGGCCACGGGATACGCGTTGGCCACGACAAACACGACCAGCGCAGCCATCACCAGCGCGAGCCACTCGGAAGGCGTCAACCTGGTGTAACGCCACAGCAGCGTGCCGCAACGCGAACAGGTGGCGGCCTCATCGCGCTGCAGCGCGTGCCGGCGATAGACGCTGGCACAGTGCTCGCAGGCGATGAGCGGCTCGCGATCCAACACTTGGTGCTGCGCTTATTCGGCCAGGGCGACTTCCTGCTTGGCGGCCGGATCGTCCGAGGACCTGTCCTCGTCGAAACGCAGAACGACCTTGTCGCCCTCGTCCAGATCGACCGTGACGTTGCCGCCGTCGACCAGCTTGCCGAAGAGCAGCTCGTCGGCCAGCGCGCGCCGGATCGTGTCCTGGATGAGGCGCTGCATGGGCCGGGCGCCCATGACGGGATCGAAGCCGGCCTTGGCCAGGTGGTCGCGCAGCTTCTCCGTGAAGACGGCTGCCACGCGGCGCTCGTGCAGCTGGTCTTCGAGCTGCATGAGGAACTTGTCGACCACGCGCAGGATGATGTCGCGCGTGAGCGCGCCGAACGGAATGATGGCGTCCAGGCGATTGCGGAACTCGGGCGTGAACATGCGGCGGATTTCCGCCATTTCGTCACCCGCGACGCGGCTGTTGGCGAACCCGATGGACGGACGGTTCAGCGTCTCGGCGCCCGCGTTGGTCGTCATGACGATGATGACGTTGCGGAAGTCCGCCTTGCGGCCGTTGTTGTCCGTGAGCGTGCCGTGGTCCATGACCTGCAGCAGGATGTTGAAGATGTCCGGATGCGCCTTCTCGATTTCGTCGAGCAGCAGCACGCAGTGCGGCTGCTTGGCGATGGCCTCGGTCAGCAGCCCGCCCTGGTCGAAGCCTACGTATCCCGGCGGCGCGCCGATCAGACGCGACACGGCATGGCGTTCCATGTACTCGGACATGTCGAAGCGCTGCAGCTCGACGCCCAGCGTGAACGCCAGCTGGCGGGCCACTTCGGTCTTGCCCACGCCGGTGGGACCCGAGAACAGGAAGGCGCCGATCGGCTTGTCCGGCTTGCCCAGGCCGGAGCGCGCCATCTTGATGGCGGCGGCCAGCGCTTCGATGGCCTGGTCCTGGCCGAACACGACGGTCTTGAGGTCGCGCTCGAGCGTGGCCAGCTTGCTGCGGTCGTCGTTGGACACCGACTGCGGCGGAATGCGCGCGATCTTGGAGACGATGTTCTCGATCTCGCCCTTGCCGATGACCTTCTTCTGCCGCGAGCGCGGCAGCAGGCGCTGCGCCGCGCCGGCCTCGTCGATGACGTCGATGGCCTTGTCGGGCAGATGGCGGTCGTTGATGTAGCGCGCGGAAAGTTCGGCGGCGGCGCTGAGCGCCGCGGCCGAATAGCGCACGTTGTGATGCTCTTCGAAGCGGCTCTTCAGGCCGCGCAGGATCTGCACGGTCTGTTCGACGCTGGGCTCGGGCACGTCGATCTTCTGGAAGCGGCGCGACAACGCGTGGTCTTTCTCGAAGACCCCGCGATATTCGGTGTACGTGGTGGCGCCGATGCACTTCAGCTGGCCCGACGACAGCGCCGGCTTGAGCAGGTTGGAGGCGTCGAGCGTGCCGCCCGAGGCCGAACCCGCGCCGATCAGCGTGTGGATTTCATCGATGAACAGGATGGAATCGGGATTGCTGCGCACCTGCTTGAGCACGCCCTTCAGGCGCTGTTCGAAGTCGCCGCGGTATTTGGTGCCGGCCAGCAGCGCGCCCATGTCGAGCGCGTAGACCTGCGCGGCCTGCAGCACCTCGGGCACCTCGCCGCGCGTGATGCGCCACGCCAGGCCTTCGGCGATGGCGGTCTTGCCCACGCCCGCCTCGCCCACCAGCAGCGGATTGTTCTTGCGGCGGCGGCACAGCACCTGGATGACGCGTTCGACTTCGTGTTCGCGGCCGATGAGCGGATCGATGCGGCCAGCCAGGGCGGCGGCATTGAGATCGGTTGCGTACTGGTCGAGCGGGGACTGCCGGCTTTCGCTCTGCTCTTCCCCGTTGGTCTGCTGTTCTTTCTGCACGGCGGAGGTCTCCTCCTGGGGCTGCTTGGTGATCCCATGAGACAGGAAATTGACCACGTCCAGCCGCGTCACGCCCTGCTGCTGCAGGTAATAGACGGCGTGCGAATCCTTCTCGCCGAAGATGGCGACCAGCACGTTGGCGCCGGTGACCGGCTTCTTGCCGGTGCCGCCGGCGGACACGTGCATGATGGCGCGTTGGATGACGCGCTGAAAACCGAGGGTGGGCTGCGTATCGACTTCGGCCCCGCTGGGGATGACCGGAGTGTTTTCGGTGACGAACTGGCGCAGGTTGCGGCGCAGGTCGTCCAGATTGGCAGCGCAAGCGCGCAGCACTTCCACCGCCGATGCATTGTCGAGCAGCGACAGCAGCAGGTGCTCCACGGTGATGAATTCATGCCGGGCAGAGCGAGCCTCGACAAATGCCATATGCAGGCTGACTTCAAGCTCTTGGGAAATCACGCTTCCTCCGTAACGCATCGAAGCGGTCACGTACACGATTCATATTCTATGCCGATCATGGCGTAACGCCAGAGATTTCAAATGCAAGACCGGCATACCGACCCTGTTCGTCCATGACGGTAAGTGTGTACCGTCCATTGCGAGTCAGGGACAAACTTTGCTGCTGGCCGGCTGCGCCCTGTCGGTGCACCCGGCCGTCCAACATCCACCATACTTCACCGCGCGCGCCCTGCGCGCGGACGTCCAGCGTTACTTCATGCCGGCCCGGCACCGGCCGCAGCACCGAACCCTGGGCCACGCCCTCGATGCGCAACGGACCTTGCGCGACGTCGGCATATCCGGGAAAGGACGGCGGCACCGTGTCGTCCAGCGCCCACGCGCGCCGCGCTTCGGGGCAGCGGCCGCCGGGCGCGCTTTCCTGGCGCCAACCCAGCGGCCAGCAGGTCAGCACGGATCGCACCGAAGCAGGCTGCACGCGAGCCATCTGCGGACCGGGCGGCAGCGCCGCCACGATGTCCTGCAACAGCGGCGCGGCCACGTTGGCGCCGAAGAACCCGGGGTTGGGCGTGCCGTCGGGACGGCCGACCCAGACCCCGATGGTCCATCGGTCGGTGACCCCCACGGCCCAGGCATCGCGGAAACCGAAACTGGTGCCGGTTTTCCAGGCCAATCGCCGTCCCGGCGACGCGGACTGGAAAAACGGCCGTTCCGGATCGCCCCCGGATTCGAGAATATCGCGCACGATCCAGGCGGCGCCGTCACTCATCATACGGGACTCGACGCGCGGATCGGCCGGATCCAGCCGGGGCCGCCCGGCCAGTCCGCCGCGCGCCAGGGCGCGATAAGCGCCCACCAGTTCTTCCAATGTGGTGCCGCCCCCGCCCAAAATCAAGCTCAGATTCGGCTGGGTGCTGGCGGGCATGCGCAGGCGCACACCGCCCCCCAGCATAACCGATGCGAAGCGGGCGGGTCCGAGCCTGTCCAGCAGGTCGACGGCCGGCACGTTCAGCGAACGCTGCAACGCCTGCGCCACACTCACCGGGCCAGAGAACGACGCCTGGAAGTTGCCCGGCGCATAGCCCCCGAACGACATGGGGGCATCCATCAGCAGGCTCTCCGAATGCACCAGCCCATCGTCCAGCGCCAGCGCATACAGGAAAGGCTTGAGCGTGGATCCCGGCGAACGCACGCCGCGCACCATGTCCACGTGGGCGTATCGGGAATCGTCGGCGAAGTCCGCCGAACCGGCGTAGACCTTCACCTCCAGGGTGTCGTTGTCCATGACCAGCGCCGCCATCGACACTTTCGGCGGTAGCGCGTCGATGCGGTCCAGCAGCATCTGCTCCACCACCGCCTGCATCTCGGCATCCACGCTGGAGCGCACGACCGCGGAACCTGCCGCGCGCGGATGTGCTGCCATCAGCCGCTGTGCGGCCAGCGGAGCCAGCCAGCGCGCGCGCAGCGGCGGCGCCACCACATTCTCGATACGCGCATCGGCCACGTCGTTCGCGTCCCAAGCGCCCAACTGGGCCATGCGTTCCAGCACCTTGTCGCGCGCGGCCTGCGCTGCTTGGGGGTGACGATCGGGGCGCAATCGCGACGGAGCCTGCGGCAGCGCGACCAGCAGCGCGGCCTCGGCCCGGCTCAGCTGCGTGGCGGACTTGCCCAGCCACAGGCGCGAACCCATCTCCACCCCCTGCACGATGCCGCCCATGGGCGCGTGCGTCAGATAGATGGAGAGAATCTCGTCCTTGTCGTAGTGCAGTTCCAGCTGCACGGCGCGCCAGATCTGCCGCAGCTTCGCGCCCATGGAACGTGACGGACGGCCGGCCAGCGCCGGATCCGCCAGCCGCGCCACCTGCATGGTCAGGGTGGAACCGCCGGACACGATGCGGCCCTCGGTTAGCCACTGCCAGCCCGCGCGCGCCATCGCCAGCGGATTGAAGCCGGGATGCCAGTAGAACCAGCGGTCTTCGTAAGTGAGCAGCGCCTGCAGGTATAGCGGCGAAACCTGCGCGGGCGCTACCGGATAGCGCCACGCGCCGTCGCGGCTGGGATAGGTGCGCAGCGGCGTGCCGTCGGCTGCCACGACTACCGCGGCGCCCGCCGTGCCGATGCGCGGCAGGGGCATCAGGCGATCGAGCACCAGCACGGCGGCGATCAGCAACAGCAACGCGCCGAATGACATCGCGGCCATCCGGCGCGCGCCGCGGCGCCAGCCGGATGGCTGGCCGTCCGCGGGACGGCCGGCTTTCTGGATCACGACCCGGGCGCCCCGCGATCGAGTATGTGGATGTCGCTCCACGGAGTGTCCACCCCGCGGACTTCAGGCCGGTACATGTCTTCGGCCACTGTGGAAGGCACGCGGTAGCGGCCCGGCGTGACCACGCGCACCAGGTAGAAGACGTCCACCTGTCCACGGCCCAGCGACACGGCGGCGACGTAGCGGTCGTCGCGGAACTCTCGGTGCTTGATGTTGGGATCCGCCAGCGCCTCGGCCACGCGGCGCCCGCCGATGGTCCAGTCCTGCATGTTCTCGCCCTGCGAGAGATTCAGGTTCTCGACTTCGAAGCCCGCCGGCACGCGGTCGACGATCAGGCCATCGGGCACCAACTGGCGCGCATCGGCCTGGATGCGCACCACCAGCATGTCGCCGGTGCGCAGCGTGCCGCCGTTCCACAGCTTGGCATCCGGCGTGTACCAGCGGCGCGCCAGGCGGATCACGTCGCCGCGCGGCGCGGGCGGCTGCAGCGCCGTACCCTGGACATCGAGTTCGGCATACAGCGGCTGCTCGCCCGTGTTGCGCAGCTGCAGGCCAGCCAATTCGGCGGGCGCGACCGACAGCGTCTGGTCCGTCGAACCGCTCAAGGCCTGCTCGCCAGCGCCCGCGGCGCCGCGAGACAGTGCGGCGCGCCACGCGCCGCCGCTGCCGGTGGAGCGGGCGGCCAGCAGCAGCGCCATCTGTTCCTGGGTCGACATATACGAGCGTCCGCCCAGGCGCGCCGCGACCTGGTCCAGCAACGTCTCGGCACGCGCGTCGCGCAGGCCGTGCTGCATGGCGATGGCATAGGCCAGCGCGTAATCGCGCACGCCGCTGCCGTAGTCGCCCAGCCAGTCGTCATAGCTGCCGCCCTGCCGGCCCAGGCCGTAAGCGCGCGTCATGGCGTCGTTCAGCGCGGACTTCATGCGCCCTTCGTCGCCCAGCAGCTTGAACGCCGCGGCCAGCTGCATCAAGGGCAGCGGCGAGCGCGCGCGTTCGCCATAGTTGTCGTAGAGCAGGCGCACGGCGGACAGCGGCACCTTGCCGTCTCGCGCCAGCACCAGTGCCGCCGTGGCCAGCCCCGCGAAGCGCTGATGATCGCGCCTGAGGATCTCGGCATCGTTGCTGTCGAAGCGGCCCGCGGCGGCGTTGCGCTGCAGGTTCGGCGACCACGTGCCGAAGTCGCCCGAGGCTTGCTGCACCTGCGTCAGCAGCCAGTTGCGCGAGCCCTCGAACGAGGCCTGCGGCACCTCGAAGCCCTGGTCGCGCGCGTCCTGCATGAACCCGACCGCATAGGCCGTCAGCCACACGTCGCGCGTCGAGGTATCGCCCCACAACGAGTACGAGCCCGTCGCCCCGCGCATACCCGACAGGCGCTGCAGCGCGCCGGCGATCCTGTCCTGGCGCTCTTTCTGGGTGCGAGCCTTCAGCCCGAAGCGCTTGGCCGTGGCCTCGTCGATCAGTACCCATGGCAGCGCCGCGCTGATGGTCTGTTCGGTGCAGCCATACGGATAGTTCAGCAGGCCGTCGACCAGGCGGTTCACGTTGAACGGCGGCCGGTTCGACAACGTGAGACTGACGCTGACCGAATCCGGGAAGTAATTGCGGAGCCAGTCGGCCTGTCCGGCCAGCGTTTCGCCGGGCGCAAGCCGCAGCCGCCGCACGCTGCGCTCGGGCGAGTACGCGGGCTGCACCTGCAGCACGGACTCGCGCAGGATGCGCACGGGCTCGGGTCCGCCATCGCCATTGACGGACAGGCGCATCATTCCCAATCCATACGAGCCGGTGGTCGTGGCGGTGAAGCGCACCGTCGTGCGCTGCTTGTCGCGCAGCGTGACGGTGCGCGTGCCGTCGGCGATGGCCAGCGGATCGAGCGCCTGCAGGTTCACCGTGATCTTCTGCGGCGCACCGCTGAGATTCGTCAGGTCGAGCGCGATGGCGGCATGGTCGCCGGGCGTGATGAAGCGCGGCGTGTTCAGCTCGGCCACGATGGGCGCGGCCACCTGCATCTGCGCATCCGCGCTGCCATAGCGCTCGGCCGTGAAGGCCACGGCCATCAGGCGCAGCGTGCCGTTGAAATCGGGCACGTCCAGCGGTATGTCGGCTTCGCCGCGCTCGTTCAGCCTGACCGGCCCGGAATACAGATCGACCAGCTTGACCTTCTTGGGCAGGCTGCGGCTGTCCCCGCGCATGGCTGCGTCGCCGCCCCACTTCAGCCGCCCCGCGGTGCCGTCCATCTTCTCGATCAGCTTGCCATACATGTCCAGCAGATCGGGCGCATAGCGGTGCTTGCCGAAGAAGAAATCGAAGGGGTCGGGGGTGGCGTACTGATTGATGTTGAGAATGCCCACGTCCACGGCCGACAGCGTCACCATGGCCTGGCCGCCCTGCGCGCCGTCGACCTTCACGCGCACCGTCGCGCGCGTCTCGGGCTTGATCTTGGCCGGCGCGCTCAGCCGCACGTCCAGCTTGCGATCATCATTGGCCATGGGCAGATAAGCCAGGCCCACGGCGCGCGCCGGCGTGACGCGGTCGCCCTGGCTGCCCGGCCGCAGCACGGTGGCCGACACGTACAGGTCGTTGCGCTTCCACGATGGATCGAGCGGAATGTCGACTTCGGTGCCCGCGGTGCTGGCGCTCACCCACTTGGACCACAGCATGCGGTCGCCTTCCACCGTGATCAGCGCCTGGCCGTCGTGCGGCGGCGTCAGCGTGAGCTTGACCGTATCGCCCCGCTTGGCCGGCACGGCCGACAGCTTCATCTGCACGCGGTCCGGCCGGTTGCCCACCGACTCCGCGTCCTGTGCGCCCCAGCCGGCATAGAAGCGGTAGCGCAGGGTCTGGCCCGTCTCGGGATCCGCGATCTCAAGACGATACGTGCCCCACCCCACCGCCAGCGTCAACGATGTCCGGCCCGCGATGTCCAGCGTGCGCGAGTCGCTCAATTCGTCGTTGAGGATGTAGCCGCTGTTCCAGCCGCGCTGGTCGTCATAGCGCCAGTAATAGCGGCGATCCTCGCGGTACAGGCGCATCTGCGCCTGCTTGAGGGGAACGTCGCGGCCCTGCGCGTCGACGCGGATCAGTTCGAAGCCCGCAGGAGCGCCCTCGCGCGCGACGTCGCGGTCGAACAACGGCCGCACCGCGATCAGCTTGTCGGCAGGCCATATGGTGCGCTCGAGGGAACGCACCACGGGACGGCCGCCCGACTCGAGCAGGCTCGCCGACAGCCGCATCAGCATCGGAGAGTTCGCGCCCTGCGACAGGTCGTCGATGTCCAGCGAGGCCTTGCCCTCGTCATCCAGTTCGGTTTCCGGCAGCGTCTGGAACTGGCGCTTGCCGTCGTCGTCCACGTCGCCGAAGACGAAGCCGGGCCATTGCTGCGGCAGCGCGTTGCGGTTGCGCCGCACCGCCACGCTGCCCAGCAGGCGGTTGCCCGCGGCCGGCGCACCATACAGATAGTCGCCCTGCACGTCGACGCGCCACGATTCGCCGCGCGCCACGGGTCCTTCCGGCGAGGTCAGGACCAGCTTCATGCGCTCGGGCAGGAACTCCTCGACCTGGAACCACCATGAGGCGTCCGCGACGCGGCTGGCCGGGTCCACGCGCAGCTCCAGCGACCAGGTGCCGGTCTGCGCGTCGACGGGCATGTCGATGGACTGCTCGAGATAGTTGGGCGCGTCGGCATGCGGATGCCACAGCGCGGTGCGGGCCACGCGGCCGTCGGGCCGCTTCAGCGTGGCAGTCAGCGGCGCCGATGGCAGCGGACGCCCATCCGGATCGCGCGGCAGCACGGACACGGTGAAGGTCTCGCCAGGACGGTACAGATTGCGGCCGGCATACACGAACAGGTTGTTGTTGCGCGAGGGATGGCCGCCGACGTCGAACTCGGACAGGTCCAGCGAGGGCTCGCCCAGCGCCAGCACCGTCATTTCCTGGCCGCGCACCGCGCGGATCAAGCGCGCGGCGCTGTGGGCGCCTTCGAAGCGGACGTGGCCCTCGGCATCGGAGCCGGCCTTGGCCAGCACCTTGCCGGCCTGGTCGACCAATTCGACCGTCGCGCCGGACACCGGCTGCCCGGATTTCAGCGACACCACATAGCCTTCGAGGCGCGACGGATAGCGCCGCGCCATCAGGCCCATGTCGCTGACGTAAAAATAGGTGACCTGCGATTCATAGCGGAAGCGCCCGGGCTGGCTCATCACCGCGACGTAGATGCCCGGCTGCCTCAGTTCGGCGATCTGCTCCACGGGCAGGAAGGTCACGTGCCGGCGGTTGGGCGTGGCGTCCGTGATGAAGCGGCCCTGGTAGACGCTCTGCGTCAGCGCGTGCAGCCGATCGAGCTCCCAGTTGCTGACCAGGCCCTTCAGCCCGCGGTTGTCCGAGTACTCCCAATCGACCGCGTCTTCGCCGTCGTCGTCGGAGGAATCGCCGTCCTGCGGTTGCGCCGTCGCCGGACCGACGCGCAGCACATCGCCGAAGAACTCGGGCACCCGCTCGGGCGGCACGCGCAGGAACTGCACGTCCACCTCGGGCTGGTTGACCGTGACCACAGGCAAACCGCCGTTCTGGCCAGCCGGCAACACGACCCCGCGGCTGGCGAAGTAATAGGAAGGCGGCATGGCCTGGGTGTCCACCTGGCAGTAGCCGGCGGCCGGCAGGGTGACCTTCTCCGCTGCCGCGGGCAGGCCGGCGCGCAGGCGCACGGTATACGCACGCTGCGGCTGTACATAGGGGAAATAGGCCACGCGCGGGTTGTCGCCCACGATCCAGCGGCCTTGGGCCGTCTTGCCCTTCGCGCCCGGGTCGCCGGACTGGACGGCGCCGGGCGCATCGGAACCGTCGGCCGCGGCCTGCGCCACGTCGTCGGATTGCGACGAGCGGTCGGCGGACGGTGCGGTTTCAATCACCTCGAGATAAGAATCCAGGTTGGCGCGGCGGTCGACCGGCTGCGTGAACGTCACGGCCAGCGCCGGCGCGTCGCCGTACTCGCGCTCGTGGCAGCTGAGGGCCGCGAACGGATCCGCCTGGCCGACCACGGCGCTGGCTGGCAGCGCAGCGGGCTGTGCGACGGGCGCCGGAGGACGGATCGGCGCCTGGGCGGTCGGTGTCTGCTGTGTGGCGGCGGGCGGCGCCTGTCGATCGGTCTGCTGACTGCCGCTGCGGCCGGCCCACCATCCCAGGCCTGCCGCCGCGGCGACGACCAGCACCATGCCCAGGGCCAGACCGGCCCCCTTCCTCTTTCCCGACACAGCACACCTCTACGGCGACATCGATTCTGATTCTCGCGTCAGCCGACCTGCCCGAGGCTGCGCGCCGCTCACTTGCAGAAAGGCAACGCTATGCCCGATCCCGGAAAAGACGGGAGCAGGCCCTTATACCGGCTCCATCACGCATTGCAGGGGATGCTGCCTGGCGCGGGCGTACTGGGCGACCTGGGCGATGCGGGTCGCGGCGACGTCGCGCGGATACACGCCGCACACGCCGCGCCCTTCGTGATGGACCTGCAGCATGATGCGGGTAGCCTCTTCGTGGCTCTTGCCGAAGAATTTCTGCAGGACCTTCACGACGAACTCCATCGGGGTGTAGTCGTCGTTCAGCAGCACGACTTGGTACATCGGAGGCGGCGCGGTGCGCGCGGGTGCCTTCTCGACAACCTGATCATGATGGATATCGGTAGAACTCATAGGGCGGCTATTCTAGTTAAACGGTGCATCGCGATCGCTGCAATTACGCAAAATTACAAACAGACATGCGTAGTTTCCATACTTGACGTGACAAAGAAAAGCGGCGCATTATCAGCGCATTCCGGATGCTTGCAAATCGCTGTGGCCGCACCGGACGCCTGGGAGGGAAGGGGCATATATGCCCTTCTATCAACATACGATTCAATGAGGCAGTCCGCATGTCTGATACGACCGCTACTACTGTCCAAGGGGACAATCCAAAATCGACGGGCACCGTCAAATGGTTCAACGACGCCAAGGGCTTCGGGTTCATCACGCCCGATGACGGCGGAGAAGACCTGTTCGCGCATTTCTCGTCCATACAAATGAATGGCTTCAAGACACTGAAGGAGGGGCAGAAAGTCTCGTTCGAGATCATTCAGGGTCCCAAAGGCAAGCAGGCTCTCAATATTACGTCGGCCTGACCGGGGCGCGTCGGCCGGCCAGACCGGGTTGGGCCACGTTGGCACGCCCAGGTTGACCGACCGAAGCGGCTCAATCCAGGCAAGCCTACACGCCGGCGCAGGCCGCCGGTATCATGCGGGGCGGGGAAAACATCCCCGCCTTTTTTGTTGTCCGCATTTTGCGGGCCTGCTACTGTCCGGCGTTGCCGATTGCCGGCATTTTCGAGCGATGAATGGGCCACCGCCCTTTCGGCTTAATCCATATTTTCTTTTTCTCGTCCTTTATTTTCCGTCGTTTCGCTTCCCCATGCCGACCTCTCGCGCACGCCGCACGCCATACCATGCCGTTATTCGCCTCGTCGCTCTTTTCACGCTGGCCGCGGCGCCCTTGCTGCCGGCCGCCGCGCAGGGCCCCGGCGAAGGGCGCGCCCAGGACAAGCTGCCGGTCACGCAATTGTCCACCGGTATCCACGTCGTCCATGCCGAAGTCGCGAACGAACCCGAAGAACGGCGTGTGGGCCTGATGTACCGGACCGAACTGCCGGGCAACGACGGCATGCTGTTCGTGTTCGAGGCGCCCGACCTGCAGTGCTTCTGGATGCGCAACACGCTGCTGCCGCTGTCCGTGGCCTTCATTTCGGACGACGGCACGATCGTCAACATCGAAGACATGGCGCCGCGCACCGAAACCCCCCACTGCAGCCGCAAGCCCGTACGCTACGTGCTCGAGATGGCCCAGGGCTGGTTCGCCGAACGCGGCATCAAGGCCGGCGCGAAGTTCGACGGGCTGCCCTGACGAGCGTCAGTGGCAGCAGCTGCGCGCGACGGGGCGAGCCGTGGGCCGCGCACCCATGAAATAGGGAGCCCGAGGGCTCCCTATTTTGCAATCCGCGGCGGTTCGCCGGTCAGACGCGTTCGATCACCAGTGCGATGCCCTGCCCCACGCCTATGCACATGGTGCACAGTGCGTAGCGGCCGCCGGCGCGATGCAGCTGGTTGACGGCGGTGGTGACCAGCCGCGCACCGCTGGCCCCCAGCGGGTGGCCCAGCGCGATGGCGCCGCCATTCGGGTTGACGCGCGCGTCGTCATCGGCGATGCCCAGTTGGCGCAGCACGGCCAGGCCCTGCGCGGCAAAGGCTTCGTTCAATTCGATGACGTCCATCTGCTCCAGCGTCAGGCCGGTCTGCGCCAGCACCTTGCGGGTGGCGGGAGCGGGGCCGATACCCATGATGCGCGGCGCGACGCCGGCGGTGGCCATGCCTACCACGCGGGCCCGCGGGGTCAGGCCATGGCGCGCGGCGCTCTGCTCGTCGGCCAGCAGCAGCGCGGCCGCGCCGTCGTTCACGCCCGAGGCATTGCCGGCCGTGACCGTGCCGCCCTCGCGCACCACGCCCTTGAGCTTGGCGAGCGCTTCCAGACTGGTTTCGCGCGGATGCTCGTCCTTGGATACGACGATCGGCTCGCCCTTCTTCTGGGCGATCGAGACGGGAGTGATCTCGGCATCGAAGAAGCCGGACTGCTGGGCGCGGACGGTCTTCATCTGGCTGGCCAGCGCAAACTTGTCCTGGTCCTCGCGATTGACGCCGAAATCATCGGCCACGTTCTCGGCGGTTTCGGGCATCGAGTCCACGCCATATTGGGCCTTCATCAGCTTGTTGACGAAGCGCCAGCCGATGGTGGTGTCGTAGATGGCCGCGTCGCGCGCGTAGGCCGTGTTCGCCTTGCCCATGACGAAGGGCGCGCGGCTCATGCTCTCGACCCCGCCCGCCAGCATCAGGCGGGCCTCGCCCGCGCGAATGGCGCGCGCGGCGCTGCCGACCGCGTCCAGGCCCGAGCCGCACAGGCGGTTGAGCGTGGCGCCGGGCACTTCGACGGGCAGGCCGGCCAGCAGCGTGGCCATGCGCGCGACGTTGCGGTTGTCCTCGCCGGCCTGATTGGCGCAGCCGTACAGCGTGTCGTCGAGCTCGTCCCACTGCACCCCGGGATTGCGCGCCATCAGCGCCTTGATGGGAATTGCGGCCAGGTCGTCGGTACGCACCGAGGCCAGCGAGCCGCCATATCGGCCGAAGGGAGTGCGGATGGCGTCGCAGATGAAGGCATGCACAGTCATGGGAAGCTCGTCTCGTCGTCTAGGAAGAATTGTTGACCCGTCGATGTTATCGCAGGGCCTTGCCGGACGCCGCAAAGGGCCTCTAAATGTCCATTGTACGGACGAATAATTCGTACGCAGAATGGACACAGGCGTTCTGGCGCACGCCCCCTTCCGCCCAAAACAAAGCCCTCCACCAGGGAGGGCTCGTACGTGCGGCATGCCGGCCGCGAGCCGGCTTGCGGCGGCGATCAGCCGAAATTCTTGGCGGCGAATTCCCAGTTGACCAGCGCCCAGAAGTTTTCCAGGTACTTGGGACGCGCGTTGCGGTAGTCGATGTAGTAGGCGTGCTCCCACACGTCACAGGTCAGCAGGGCGACGTCGGAGGTGGTGAGCGGCGTGGCGGCGTTGCTGGTGTTGACGATGTCCACCGAGCCGTCGGCCTTCTTCACCAGCCAGGTCCAGCCCGAACCGAAGTTGCCGGCGGCGGACTTGTTGAAGGCTTCCTTGAAGGCGTCGAAGCTGCCCCATTTGGCGGTGATGGCGTCGGCCAGCTTGCCGGTGGGCTCGCCGCCGCCCTTGGGCGACAGGCTGTTCCAATAGAAGGTGTGGTTCCAGACCTGCGCCGCGTTGTTGAACACGCCGCCCGACGACTTCTTGACGATGTCTTCCAGCGAAGCGTTTTCGAATTCGGTGCCCGGAATCAGGTTGTTCAGGTTGGTGACATACGTCTGGTGATGCTTGCCGTAGTGAAACTCCAGCGTCTCTTTCGAGATGTGCGGCGCCAGCGCGTCGAGCTCGTAAGGCAGGGGAGGAAGAGTATGTGCCATGTGTCGGTTCCTTCTTTGTTGGGTATACGCGATCAAGCCACTGCATTGTATCGGCTGTTTCCGGGCCCACCCGCTTTAACCCGGCAGCCGCGCGGGGTTAACGGCGGCCGCGGCATGCCGCGCGCGGCTGGTCACGCGTCGGGCTTGCGGACCTGCGCCACGTCCACCGCGGCGCCGCCATGCGCCAGGCTGAGCTCCAGGCGCTGGCCCACGGCAAGCTGCGCCGCGTCTCGCACGATGGCGCCTTCGGCATCGCGCACGATGGCGTAGCCGCGCGCCAGGGTGTTGTGCGGATCGAAGGCGCGCAACTGCCCCGTGGCGCCGGCCAGGCTGCTGTGGCGCGCCGCCAGCAGCCGCGCATGAGCACGCCGCAGATACTCGACCAGCGCCTGCACGCGCTGCTGCGCAGGCGCGACGCGCGGCGCGCGATGCGCCAGCCTCTGCATCAGCAGCTCGACCCGCGCGCCGCGCCGCGCCTGCGGGGCGCGCCATGCGGCCAGCAGGCGATGCCGCAGCGACGCCAGGCGCTCGCGCTGATGCGCCAGCCGCTGGGCCGGCGACACCAGGCAGGCCGCCGCGCGGTCCAGGCGCTGGGCGGCCTGATCGAGCCGGCGGCGCTGCGCACGCGCCAGCGCTCCCGCGGCGTGGTCCGCGGCGCGCAGCAGTTCCGAGCGCGGCACGCATGCCAGCTCCGCGGCCGCGGTAGGCGTGGGGGCACGCAGGTCGGCGACGAAGTCGACGATGGTGAAATCGGTTTCGTGCCCCACCCCGCTGATCACCGGGATGTGGCTGGCCGCCACCTGGCGCGCCAGCGCCTCGTCGTTGAAACTCCACAGGTCTTCGATGCTGCCGCCGCCCCGTACCAGCAACAGAGTGTCGACCTCGGCGCGCGCGTTGGCCAGCGCCACCTGCGCCGCCAGGCGCGGCGCCGCGTCGGCGCCCTGAACGGGCGCGGGGTAGATGATGACGGGCACTTGCGGCGCGCGCCGCGCCAGCGCGGAGAGCACGTCGCGCAGCGCGGCCGCGTGCAGCGAGGTGATCACGCCGATGGCGCGCGGCAGGCGGACCGGATCGCGCTTGCGCGCGGGATCGAACAGGCCCTCGTCAGCCAACTGCGTCTTCAGCCGCAGGAAGGCCTCGTACAGGTTCCCCACCCCGGCTCGGCGCATGCCGTCGGCCTGCAGCTGGAAATCGCCGCGAGCCTCGTAGAGCGACACGCGCGCCCGGATCTCGACCTGGTCCCCCGGCCGCGGCACGAAGCCCACCAGGCTCGCGCGGCTGCGGAACATCACGACGCGCACCGCGGCGCGACTGTCCTTCAGCGTGAAATACCAGTGGCCGGACGCGGCCTGCGTGAAATTGGAAACTTCGCCGCGCACCCACAGGGCGGGGATGGTGCGCTCCAGCAATTGGCTTACAGCCTGGTTGAGCTGGGCAACCGTGAGGATATCCCGCGCGAATACGTCGTTTGTGACGGAGAATCCAGTTGTCATGAGGCTTTCCGGGCAGGTATATGTCCACAGGCCGCATGGAGCGGGCGTGCATGATACCGCAAACCCGCCTGAAGCCCCTCGCAGCCCGGAGAGCCAGCAAATTCGGTGCAAGCCCCTGTTTTATATAAATAAATCATAGAGCCCCATATATCGGCCGGAACCCCGACCCAGCCCGAAGCCAACGCAGGAACGGCTTGCGGCGAAGTTCTACACAGAATTATCCACATTTTCTGTGGATATTTTGGCTGGCTTGCCAGGGGCCAGGCGCGCCGTTACAGTCTCGGCCAGGAGTCGCGGGCGAGCCCTTTCCCCGCCCTACTTCGTCCGGAGTACGCCGTCTTGTTAGCCATCATCCATGCCGCGGGCTGGCCCATCTGGCCGCTGCTCGCCACGTCCGTGCTCGGCCTGGCCCTCATCGTCGAGCGCCTGCTGTCGCTGCGCCGTGGACTGGTGCTGCCGCGCGGGCTGACCGAACAGGTGGCGGAAATGCTGCGCACCCGCCAGGACACCCCCGACGCGATTTCCCGGCTCGAGCGCAACTCGCCGCTGGGCCGGGTGCTGGCCGAGGTGCTGCGCCAGCGCCACCTGCCGCGTACCGAACTGCGCGCGGCGGTCGAGGACACCGGCCGCGCCGTCGCCCACGACCTGAACCGCTACATCTCCGCCATCGGCACCATTGCCGTCGTGGCGCCCCTGATGGGCTTGTTCGGCACCGTGGTGGGTATGATCGAGATCTTCGGCGCCTATGCTCCCGATGCCAGCGATCCGGCCCAGCTCGCCCATGGCATCTCCATCGCCCTGTACAACACCGGATTCGGCATCCTCATCGCCATTCCCGCCATGATCGCGCACCGCTGGCTGCGGGCCCGCGTCGACGGGTATCTGGCCACCATGGAGCAGATGGCCGGCCGCCTGGCTCGCCACGTCGGGGCCGAACCGCATGCCACGGAGCCGCGTTCCGGCGAATACCGCGCCGTGGAACCCCGGGCAGGGGGACCCCGCGCATGAACTTCCGCGGACGCGATGCGGGGCGCGATGAGCTGGACATCAACCTGATCCCGCTCATCGACGTGTTGCTGGTGATCCTCATTTTCCTGGCCGCCACCACCTCGTTCGCGCGCTATACGCAGCTGAAAGTCGTGTTGCCGCAGGCCGCTGCCGAACAAGAGGCGCCCGCCGCCCTCGAGGTGGCGGTCAGCCAGGACGGCCACTACGCCCTCAACGGCACGCTGCTGGACGCCGTGTCGCCGCCCGACATCGCCGCGGCCCTGGCCCACGCCTCGCAGGGCCGGCCCGACGCGGTGCTGGTGATCAACGCCGACGCCCAGGCCACCCACCAGTCCGTGGTCAATGTCATGGAAGCCGCGCGGCAGGCGGGCATCGGCCGCGTCAACTTCGCAGCCCAGACCGCGCGGTGACCGCTCCATCCCCCCTGCTGGCCTTCCTGCACCGGCAATGGCGGCACGGCGGCTGGCTGTCGACCCTGCTCGCGCCGCTGTCCGCCGTCACCGCGCTGGCCGTGCGCCACAAGCGCGCCGCGTATCGCGACGGCCGGCGCCAAGCCTGGCGGGCTCCCGTGCCGGTGGTGGTGGTGGGCAACCTGTACGTGGGCGGCACGGGCAAGACGCCGGTCGTGATCGCGGCGGTGGAAGGCCTCCGCGCGCATGGCTGGACGCCAGGCGTGGTCAGCCGCGGCTATGGCGTCGACGTGGGCGGGGCGCCGCGCGTCGGCCAGGGTGAGCTGGCGCCTGCCGAGTTCGGCGACGAACCGGCCCTGATCGCGCGGGCGTCAGGCGCTGCGGTGGCGGTGCATCCAAAACGCGCCCTGGCCGCGCAGGCGCTGCTGCGCGAGTTCCCGCAGGTCGACGTGATCGTCTCCGACGATGGGCTGCAGCACCTGCAGCTGGCACGGGACGTGGAAATCGTCGTGCAGGACGAGCGCGGCGTGGGCAACGGCCGGCTGCTGCCCGCAGGCCCGCTGCGCGAACCCGCGGCGCGGCTGGACGAAGTGGACGCAATCGTCACGAACGTGCACCGCCTCGACGGCGCACACGCCGGCACGCCGAACGCCGACACGCCGCGCCGCTTCCAGATGCGTCTCGAGCCGACCGGCGCCCGACGCCTGATCGACGGCGCGCACCAGCCGCTGTCGTGGTTCGCCCAGGCGCCTCGAACCGGGCGGGTCGCGGCAGCTGCGGGCATCGGCAACCCCCAGCGCTTCTTTCAGACCCTGCGCGATGCGGGCATCGCGCCGGCCACCGAACTGCCGCTGCCCGATCACTACGACTATGCCCGTTCGCCCTTCGTCGCGATGCCGGGCGAACACATCCTGATCACCCCCAAAGACGCCATCAAATGCGCCGGCCTGGAAGAACCTCGGTTGTGGGAGGTGCATGTGGCAGCGCATTTCAGCGGCGACTTCGCCGGCTGGCTGGCGACGACGCTGCGTTCGGCGCGCACACAGCCGGGAAAGTCCGCGTAGACGCGTCACTGCGCAGCCCTTCGAGCTCACATTGCAGGCCGCAAGCCGCGCAGGTCACGGCGAGGCCCGCGACTTTTCCACTACAGCACACGGGCGGCCCGAGGGACCGCGTTCTGTTCTAGAATTCCGGCATGGAATCCCGCCTGCTCGACATCCTCGTCTGCCCCTTGTGCAAGGGTCGACTCGAATTCGACCGCCCGCACGCCGAACTGATATGCAAGGCAGACCGCCTGGCCTTCCCCGTGCGCGACGGCATCCCCGTCATGCTCGAATCCGAGGCCCGCGACCTGGACCCCGCCCCCGCCCCTCCGGCTGCGCCATGAGGGTGCCGAGCCGCCTCAAGGGCGAGTACCGATGAGCTTCGTGGCCCTCATCCCAGCCCGCGCCGCTTCCACTCGCCTGCCCGACAAACCCCTGGCCGACATCGCCGGCAAGCCCATGGTGGTGCGCGTGGCCGAGCGCGCCGCGCAATCCGGCGCATCGGCCGTTCACGTCGCCACCGACGACGACCGCGTGCGCCAGGCCGCGCAGTCGCATGGCTATTCGGCCCTGCTGACCCGCGCAGACCACGCCACCGGCACCGACCGGCTGGCCGAGGCGGTACAGCAGCTCGGTTTGCCCGACGACGCCGTGGTCGTCAACGTCCAGGGCGACGAGCCGCTGATCGAACCCGAACTGATCGACGCCGTGGCTGCCAAGCTGCTGGCTGCCCCGCGGGCCGACATCGCCACCTGCGCCTGCCCGCTGGCCGATGCCGAAGCGCTGTTCAATCCCAACGTCGTCAAGGTCGTATGCGGCGCCGACGACGGTGCGCTGTATTTCTCGCGCGCGCCGATACCCTGGGCGCGCGATGCGCTGGCTGGCGGCGAGCGCCTGCTGGCCCCCGGCCTGCCGGCCCTGCACCACATCGGCCTGTATGCCTACCGGGTGTCCTTCCTGCGCCGCTTTCCGGCGCTGCCGCAAGGGCCGCTCGAGCGCTTCGAATCGCTGGAACAACTGCGCGCGCTCGAGCACGGCCACGCCATCGTGGTGCACCGCGCCGCGCAGGCGCCGGCGGCGGGCGTCGATACGCCCGCCGACCTCGCCCGCGTGCGGGCGTGGTACGCAAATCGGTTATAAGATTTCTTCCGTCTCGCGATCCGGCAGCGGATGCTGCATTGCGGCATAATCGCCCCCGACCACAAAAACTAAACTCTCTTCAGGAGCAACTATGCGTCTCATCCTGCTCGGACCGCCCGGCGCCGGCAAAGGTACCCAGGCCGCCTTTCTGACCCAGCACTACGGCATTCCGCAGATTTCCACTGGCGACATGCTGCGCGCGGCCGTGAAGGCCGGCACCCCGCTGGGCATCGAGGCCAAGAAGGTCATGGACGCGGGGGGCCTGGTATCGGATGACATCATCATCGGCCTGGTGCAAGACCGGCTCAAGCAGGACGACTGCGCCAAGGGATACCTGTTCGACGGCTTTCCCCGCACCATTCCGCAGGCCGACGCGCTCAAGAGCGCGGGCGTCAAGCTCGACTACGTGGTCGAGATCGAGGTGCCCGACGCCGACATCATCGAACGCATGAGCGGCCGCCGCGTACACCAGCCCAGCGGCCGCAGCTACCACGTCCGCTTCAACCCGCCCAAGGTCGAAGGCAAGGACGACGTCACCGGCGAAGCGCTGGTGCAGCGCGACGACGACCGCGAGGAAACCGTGCGCCACCGCCTGTCGGTCTACCAGCAGCAGACCCGGCCGCTGGTCGATTACTACGCCGGCTGGGCTCGGCAGGACGCCGACCAGGCGCCGAAGTACCGCAAGATCTCGGGCGTGGGCGCGGTCGACGAAATCAAGGCCCGCCTGGCGCAGGCCCTGCAAAGCTGATCGACCGACCGGCCGCCGCCATGGCGGCCGGAACGCATACAGTCCCACATCGAGAGAGCACACATGGAAATCGCGAACAAGGTATTCATCGTGACGGGCGGCGCATCGGGCCTGGGCGCCGGCACCGTGCGCATGCTGACCGAGCATGGCGCCAAGGTCGTCATCGCCGACCTGCAGGACGAGCCGGGCCAGAAGCTTGCCGAGGAACTCGGCCAACGCTACGTGCACTGCGACGTCACCCAGGAAGCGGACGGCCAGCGCGTGGTGGCCGAGGCCAAGTCGCTGGGCAAGCTGTTCGGCCTGGTCAATTGCGCGGGCGTCGCGCCGGCGGCCAAGATCGTCGGCAAGAACGGCGCCCACCCGCTGGACCTCTTCCAGAAGGTGGTGTCGATCAACCTGATCGGCAGCTTCAACATGATGCGCCTGGCCGCCGAGGCCATGAGCGCCAACGACCCCGAGCCCACCGGCGAGCGCGGCGTGCTGATCAACACGGCCTCCGTGGCCGCGTTCGACGGCCAGATCGGCCAAGCGGCCTATGCGGCCTCGAAGGCAGGCGTGGCCGGCATGACGCTGCCCATCGCGCGCGACCTGGCCAAGACCGGCATCCGCTGCATGACCATCGCCCCCGGCATCTTCGGCACCCCGATGATCTTCGGCATGCCCCAGGAAGTGCAGGATTCGCTGGCCGCCAGCATCCCCTTCCCTGCCCGCCTGGGCCGCCCCGAAGACTACGCCAAGCTGGTGTACAGCATCGTCACCAACGAGATGCTGAACGGCGAGACGATCCGCCTGGACGGCGCGATCCGCATGCCGCCGAAGTAAACGGAAAGCCGCGGCGCCTGCCGCCGCGCAGCTCGATACCCGGCGGCCGCGGCCGCCGCGCCCTCCAAGAAAATCCGCATGGCTTTGCTCAGATCGGCCGCCACCGTCAGCGGCTTCACGCTGCTGTCGCGCATCACCGGCCTGGCGCGCGACATCCTGATCGCGCGCGCGTTCGGCGCCGGTCCGCTCACCGACGCATTCTGGGTCGCCTTCCGCATTCCCAATCTGCTGCGCCGCCTGTTCGCCGAAGGCGCCTTCTCGCAGGCTTTCGTGCCCATCCTGGGCGCGGCGCGCAACGATCGCGGCGACGACGAGGTGCGCGCACTGCTGGACCGTGTCGCGGTGCTGCTGACCGCGGCCCTGATGCTGCTGACGATGGTGGGCATCCTGGCCGCCCCCTTCGTGGTCACGCTGATGGCCAGCGGCCTGCGCGACCCCGGGCGCGGCGGCGAGTTCGCCAGCGCGGTCGTGATGACGCGCATCATGTTTCCGTACATCCTCTGCATGTCGCTGATCGCCTTCGCGTCCGGCGTGCTCAACACATGGCGGCGCTTCGCCGTGCCCGCCTTCACCCCGGTGCTGCTCAACCTGTGCATGATCGCCGCCTGCATCGGGTTGTCGCCGCGTCTGGAAACGCCGATCTACGGTCTGGCCATCGGCGTCATGGCGGGAGGCGTGGCGCAACTGGCGGTGCAGTGGATCGCGCTGGCGCGCCTGGGCATGGCGCCGCGTCCGTCGGCCAGCCCCGCCACCGCCTGGCGCGACCCGACCGTGCAGCGCATCCTGAAGCAGATGGCGCCCGCCACCCTGGGCGTCTCGGTGGCGCAGATCTCGCTGCTGATCAACACCAACATCGCCACCTGGCTGACGCCGGGCAGCGTCACGTGGCTGTCCTTCGCCGACCGGCTGATGGAGTTTCCCACCGCGCTGCTGGGCGTGGCGCTGGGCACGGTGCTGCTGCCCAGCCTGTCCGCGGCGCACGCGCGCTCGGACCAGGCCGCTTACAGCGGCCTGCTCGACTGGGGCTTGCGCCTGGTGCTGTTGCTGGGCCTGCCGGCCAGCCTGGGCATGATGCTGCTGTCCGATGGCCTCGTGGCCACGCTGTTTCACTACGGCGCCTTCGAGGCACGGGACGTGCAACAGACCCGCGTGGCGGTCGTGGCGTATTCGGTGGGCCTCATCGGCCTGCTGGCGGTGAAGATCCTGGCGCCTGGCTTCTATGCGCGGCAGGACATCCGCACGCCGGTGAAGATCGCCGTCATGGTCCTGGTGCTGACCCAGTTGCTGAACGCCGTGCTGGTGCCCGTGCTGGCGCATGCCGGCCTGGCCCTGGCCATCGGGCTGGGCGCCTGCATCAACGCCGGATCGCTTCTGTTCGGGCTGCGCCGGCGCGGCATCTACCGCCCCGCCGCGGGCTGGGGCGTCTTTCTGCTGCGCGTGGTGCCCGCGCTGGCCGCGCTGGGCGCGGTACTGCTTTACGCGGACGCGCGCATCGACTGGGTCGGCCTGCAGACGGAGCCCGCACTGCGCGGTCTGTATCTGTTTGGCGTACTGGCGGCCAGCGGATTGGCCTATTTTGGCGGACTGTTTGCCTGCGGCTTTCGTCCCCGCGACTTCGGCCGTCGCGCCATCCGCGCCTAAATACCCGACTTTTTCGCCTTTTCTGTCCGATATAAAGCCAAAACTCTTTGGCGGGGTCGACAATTGACGTTTCTTTAAGGTAAATTTTCGTAAAGATCCGTATTGTCTAACCATCTGCGGAAACGCAGGCCGACTTCGCCGAAACCGCCATCTTGCAGTTTGCAACCCAGGTACCCATAGGGCCTAGCGTGGAACCCGACTTGAACGCTGCCCCCCAGCCGCCTTTGTCCGACCAGGTCGTGACATGGCTGGTGCTGCTGCGGTCGGGGCGCGCCACGCCCAAGGATTACGCCAACTTCCTGGCTTGGCGCGATGCTCACCCGCAGCACGAGAACGCCTGGCAGCAACTCACCGGGGTGCTGGGCGGCCCCACGGCGGGCCGCCTCAGCGACGCCTATCCGTCGGGCTACACGGGCCAGGCCGAGCCGCCGGTACCCGACAGCGCCCTTCCCGCACTGGCGGCCGCCAGCGCCGGAGTCTCCCTCGGCCGCCGCCATTTCCTCACCGGCGCGCTGGCCGTGGGCGGCGGGCTGGCCGCCGCGGCTTATGTGGGCAACGCCTACTACCCCATTAACGGTCTCGCCTCCGACGCGGCCACGCAAACCGGCGAACGCCGCCGCTACCTGTTGGCCGACGGCAGCCAGCTGCTGCTGGACGCCCGCAGCCGCGTCGATCTCGAGTACACGGCCACGTATCGCATGCTGCACCTGCGCGAGGGGGCCATCTCGGTGAACGTGCAGGCTGATCCCAACCGGCCCTTTCTGGTGCGCACCGCCGAAGGCGTCGTGCGCTCGCTGGGCACCCACTACATGGTGCGCCAGCAGGCCCGCCGCACGCTGGTCGTGGTGCACCAGAACGACGTCGAGATCGAAACCCGCTCCGGCGCCCGCGCGCTGGTGCCCGCCGGCACGGGCACCCGCTTCGACGACGCCCGTATCGGCTTGCCGCGCACCGAATTGGTCTCGGACGCGGCCTGGGAAAACGGCTGGATCGAGGCGCACGACCGCCCTCTGGCCGAGGTGGTGGCATCCCTGCGGCCGTATCGCCAGGGTACGCTGCGCGTGTCCATGGCCGCCGGCGGCCTGCCGGTGCGCGGCACCTACCCGCTGGACGACTCCGACGCCGCGCTGCGCGCGCTCGAGAACAGCATGCCCATCAAGGTGTCGCGCGTCACCCCGTGGTTCGTGTCCATCAACGTACTCAGCGCCTGAGGCACGGCCTGCCGGGCTGCGGCCCGGACGCCACGCATATCCACCACAAAGCTGTTTCCCTTGCAATCGCAGGCCAAGCTGATACAATGTTGGACTTTGCCGAATTTACAGGCCAGCTGCGGTATATAGCGGAATTACTCTGCTGGAATACCCGGCTGAAAGCTTAAGCGACGGCGCAAAGGCGGGCTGCGAAAGGCAGGCTCGCTACGTGGGATAACCGTGTGGATAACTACGTGGATGTCTTTCGTACAGGCGCCCAGGCTTGAGTCGCTGCACCAATAATCGAATCCGGGCCAGACCCTGTCGTCGAAACCGTCGACGGGTCGCCGGGACAGACCCAGTCATCAAGTAAGAGTCCTATTCCTTATGGCCAATACCGCCCAAGCCCGCAAGCGCGCCCGTCAGTCGGTCGAACGCAACAAGCACAACTCCAGCCTGCGCTCGATGCTGCGCACCGCCATCAAGCGCGTTCGCCAGTCCATCGCCACCGGCGACAAGGCTGCCGCCGCGGAAACGCTGCAAAAGGCCACCAGCATCATCGACCGCGTGGCTGACAAGAACATCATCCACAAGAACAAGGCCGCTCGCCACAAGAGCCGCCTGTCGGCTGCCGTCAAGGCGCTGGCCTGATAGTGCCTCGCGGGCCCGCGCCACGCAGCCCGCTACAACGTCCGGCACCGCGCAATGCGGCGCCGTAGCCCTGCCTGCCTCGCATCGAAGCCGCCCTGCGCGCCGCGCGATCGCGATGTCCGGCCAGTGAAAAGGATGCCCCAGGGCATCCTTTTTGCGTTGGGTGCACGCCACTTGGCCGCCAGGCGGCGGTCAGCGGGTCAGCTGGGAAACGCCTGGCGCAGCCCGAATACGGCCTGTTTGAACGCGCCCAGGTCGGTGCCCACGGCCACGAACTGGATCCCCATGTCCAGGTAGCGCTGCGCGTCGGCCGGCACCGGAGCCAGGATGCCCACCGCCTTGCCCTGCGCCGACACACGCCGGTACAGATGGGCAATGGTCTCCTGCACCTCGGGATGGCCGGGATTGCCCAGGTGGCCCAGCGCGGCGGCCAGGTCCGAAGGGCCGATGAATATGCCGTCCACTCCTTCCACCGCCGTGATCGCGTCCACCGCCTCCACGCCGGGGCGGCTTTCGATCTGCAGCAGCACGCAGATGTTGTCGTTCACCTCGCGCAGATACTCGGGCACGGTGCCATAGCGGTTGCTGCGCTGCAGGCCAGCCACGCCGCGCATGCCCGCAGGCGGATAGCGCGTGGCCGCCACGGCGCGCCGTGCGTCCTCGGCCGATTCGATGAAGGGAATGAGCAGGTTGTAGAAGCCGATGTCCAACAGCCGCTTGATCTCGACGGGATCGTTCCACGTTGGCCGGCCCACCGCGGCGCTCTGGCTGCCCTGCAGGGCCTGCAACTGGTGCACGAACAGCGGCACGTCATTGGGCGAATGCTCGCCATCCAGCAGCAGCCAGTCGAAGCCGGCCAGGCCGGCCAGTTCGGTGGTGATGTGGCTCGTCATGCTGAGCCAGAAGCCGACCTGGCGGTCGCGCGCCAGGATGCGCTGGCGGAAGCGGTTGGGTATGGGTGAGGTCATGGAAAGACTAGCTCCTGGCAAAACGATCTGAAGGCGGGACGCACGCGCGCAATGCGCGGCGGGAATCAGTGAATCTCGGGTTCGCCGGCCGGCTGCTGCGACCCGCGGGTCTGCAGGAAATCGAAATCGCAGCCGGTGTCGGCCTGCCCCACGTGCTTCAGGTACAGCACCCCGAAGCCTCGTTCGAAGCGCGGCGGCGATGGCTGCCAGGCGGCACGGCGCGCCGCCATCTCTTCGTCGGAGATGAGCAGATCGAGGCGGCGCGCCGGCACGTCCAGGGCGATGCGGTCGCCCGAACGCACCAGCGCCAGCGGGCCGCCCACATACGATTCGGGCGCCACATGCAGCACACAGGCCCCGTAGCTCGTGCCGCTCATGCGCGCATCCGAGATCCGCACCATGTCGCGCACGCCCTGCTTCAACAGCTTCTGCGGGATCGGCAGCTGGCCCCATTCCGGCATGCCCGGCGCGCCCTGCGGTCCCGCGTTCTGCAACACGATCACGCTGTCGGCGTCGATGTCCAGATCCGCGTCGTCGATACGCGCGGCCATGTCGTTGTAGTCGTGGAACACCACCGCGCGGCCCGTATGCCGCTGCAGCCGCGCCTCCATGGCGGGCGGCTTGATCACCGCGCCGTCCGGCGCCAGGTTGCCGCGCAGCACGGCCAGCCCGTCGCGTTCGACCAGCGCCTGTTCGCGCGATCGGATCACGTCGTCGTTGAAGACCCGCGCGCCCGCGATGTTCTCGCCCAGCGTGCGTCCGTCCACGGTTTGCTGCGAGGCATCGAGCAGGTCGCCCATCTGCGCCAGCAGCGCGCGCAGGCCGCCCGCGTAGTAGAAGTCTTCCATCAGGTACTTGCCGGCCGGCCGCAGGTTGGCCAGCACCGGCGTCGTGCGCGCCAGGCGATCGAAGCGTTCCAGGTCCAGCGCGTGGCCCGCGCGACGCGCCATGGCGATCAGGTGCACCACGGCATTGGTCGAGCCCGACAACGCCAGCACCGTGCGCACCGCATTGTCGAACGAGGCGGCGGTCAGGAAGTCGCTGGGCTTCAGGTCTTCCCAGACCATGTCGACGATGCGCTTGCCGGACAGGCTCGCCATCTGCGCATGGCGCGAGTCGGGCGCGGGAATCGACGAATAGCCCGACAGGCACAGCCCCAGCGCCTCGACGGCGGCCGTCATGGTCGAGGCCGTGCCCATCGTCATGCAGTGCCCGGGCGAGCGCGCGATGCCGTCCTCCACGCCCTGCCAGTCGGCCTCGGTAATGTTGCCTGCGCGCAGTTCGGCCCAGTACTTCCACGTGTCGGAGCCCGAGCCCAGCGTGTTGCCGTTCCAGTTGCCGCGCAGCATGGGGCCGGCCGGCACGAACAGCGTCGGCAGGTCCATGGACAGCGCGCCCATGATCAGCGCGGGCGTGGTCTTGTCACAGCCGCCCATCAGCACGCAGCCGTCAGCGGGATAAGAGCGCAGCAGCTCTTCGGTCTCCATGGCCAGCAGATTGCGATACAGCATCGTGGTGGGCTTCTGGAAGGGCTCGGACAGGCTCATGGCCGGCATCTCCACCGGGAAGCCGCCGGCCTGCCAGATGCCGCGCCTCACCTCCTCCACGCGCTGCTTGAAGTGGCTGTGGCAGGGATTGATGTCGCTCCAGGTGTTGATGATGGCGATCACCGGCTTGCCGGCGTAGTCGGAACGGTGATAGCCCATCTGCGCCGTGCGCGAGCGATGGCCGAAGGCGCGCAGGTCCTGCACGCCGTACCAGCGGTGGCTGCGCAGTTCCTCGGGCAGTTTGCGTTTGCGGGAAGTGGTCATGTCTCGTTGTCCTTGTATGGCGTGTGGGGCCGGCGCGCGGCTTCGCGACGGAGCGCGGCGTATGGGGCTCAGCCCTGCGACAGCAGATAGGGTACGCCGCAGCGCTCGCACAGCGGCCGCAGGCGCGCGGCCAGCGCCTCGGGAATGGGCACGCCGTCGCGCAGCCTGCGCTGGCGTTCCGCGGCCTCGGGATCGCCCGGCACCAGCACGGGTTGGGACGCATCGGCGGGCGGGGTCTCGTGCATGGTGTCGATCAGCTCGTCCATGTCTTGCGCGAAGCTGCCCGCCTCGCGGAACGCCGACGGATCCAGCGCCAGGAAGAAGTGGCCGATGTCGTCCGGGTCGCCCGGCTTGCGGCGCCGCGCATGGCGCGCCGCAAGCGCGCTGCCGCCCAGCGTGCCGCCCAGCACCTGCGCCAGCAGGGCCAGCCCGTAGCCCTTGTGGCTGCTCATGGCCGGCGTGCCGCCCAACGGCGTCAGGCCGCCCTCGGCATGCTGGAAGATGTAGCGCATGGCCTCGGCCGGATCGGTGACGCTGGCGCCCGCGCCGTTCACGGCCCAGCCGGGCGGCAGGGCCTTGCCATGGAAGTCGTACACCTTGACCTTGTTGGCGGCCACGGTGGTGGTGGCCATGTCGAGCACCAGCGGCTCGTTGCGTTCGGCCGGCGCGCCGAAGGCGATGGGGTTGGTGCCCAACACGGGCATGGCGCCGTGCGTGGGCACCAGTATCAGCGTGGTGGCGCTGCTGGTGACCAGCCCCACCAGGCCGCGCCGCACCGCCAGGCGCGCATACACGCCCGCCGCGCCGAAGTGATGCGAATTGCGCACCGCCACCGCGCCCACGCCATGCGCCAGCGCCTTGTCCACGGCCAGCTCCATGGCCTGCGCCGACACCGGATGGCCCAGTCCGCCGCAACCGTCCAGCAGCGCGCTGGCGGTGCCGTCGCGGGCCAGCCGCGGCCTGGCGTCGATGCGCAGCGTGCCCGCGCGCAGCCGGTCCTCATAGCTCGGCAGCATGGAAATGCCGTGCGAATCCACCCCCAGCAGATCGGTCTCGGCCATCAGGCCGGCGGCCGTATCGGCCAGGTCCCGCGGCATGCCCCATGCCGTCAGCACCATCAGTATCTGTTCTCGCACCGCCTCGATGCGCACGCACGCCGTCGTTGCCGGATCGCCTGCCACTGCCTGTCTCCCATGCGGGTCGCCGCCCGCGTGCTCGTGTTCTTCCGCCACGCCGCGGCACGGCCGCGCGGCGGTACCTCGCTCTGCTAATCGTCGCGCTCGCGGTCCACCAGCCGGTGCAGCGCCTGTCCCAGGTGGAACTGCATGGTCACCTTGGCGCGCTCGGAGTCCTGCTCGCGGATCGCGTCCAGAATGGCCGCGTGCTCGTCCGCCACGCGCTGCGCGCGCTGGCGCGAGCCGGTGCGCGTCAGGTTCAGCGTCAGGCGCATGAAGCCGCTGATGGATTCGTGGATGCTCTCCAGCACCCCCAGGAAGTAATCGTTGCCGCTGGCCTCGGCGATGGCGGCATGAAAAGCCAGGTCCGCCGAGGCCGACACGCGGCCGCTCTGCAAGGCGTCGATGAAGGCATTGTGCGCCTGCACGATGCGGCGCAGCTGGTCGTCGGTGCGGCGCAGCGCGGCCAGGCGGGCGGCGTCGGCCTCCAGCGCCAGCCGCACCTCCTGCGCGCGCAGATAGGCAGCCACGTTCTGCACGCCATCGAAGGTCTTCAGGCGCGGCGCCGGCTGGTGGCTGACGAAGGTGCCCAGGCCTTGGTGCGCCATGACCAGCCCGTCGGCGCGCAGCCGCAGCAGGGCCTCGCGCACCACCGGACGCGACACGCCATACATCTCGCAGATTTCGTGTTCCGAGGGCAGCTTGTCGCCCACATTGAGGCGGCCTTCGACGATCTGGTCGAATATCTGGCCATACAGCTGGTCGGCCAGCCGCACCCGCTGGCCCCGTTCCAGCGCGCGCACGGCCTCGTCGCGGCCCCGCTCGGTGGGCATGGCTATCGGGGCTTTTCTGGGGGGCACCTGTCTTCCTTATGCAGCATGGCGGCGTGTGGCGGGGCTATGGTAGCCCGTTCGCCGCCGCACCGCCCTCATCCGCCCGCCACGCCTTGCGTGTTGACGTATACCGCATACACCGAGCGGCTGGCCGCCATGAACAGCCGGTTGCGCTGCGGACCGCCGAAGCACAGGTTGGCGCAGCGCTCGGGCAGCTTGATGTGGCCCAGCAGCTTGCCTTGCGGCGACACCGCCATCACCCCGTCCTTGCCCTCGCCCATGCCCCAGCCGCACCACAGGTTGCCGTCCACGTCGCACCGCATGCCGTCGATGGTGGCGTCGACGGCCTCGAGGAATACGTTGCGGTTGCCCAGCCGCGTGCCGCCGTCCAGCACGTCGTAGACGTGGATCAGGCGATGCGGCGTGGCGCGCCCCTCGACCACGTACAGCTTGCTTTCGTCGGGAGAGAAGCACAGGCCGTTGGGGCCTTTGAGGTCGGTGATGACGGCGGTGGCGGCGCCGGTCTTGCCGTCGATGCGGTACACCGACTGCGGCAGCTCGGACTGCGCCGCGCGCCCCTCGTAATTGCCGCCGATGCCGAAGGGCGGATCCGTGAACCACACCGACCCGTCCGAGCGGCACACGATGTCGTTCGGCGAGTTCAGGCGCTTGCCCTCATAGCGATCCAGCAGCACGGTGATGGACCCGTCGTATTCCGTGCGCGTGACGCGCCGCGTGAGATGCTCGCACGTCAGCAGCCGCCCCTGGCGGTCGCGCGTGTTGCCGTTGGAATAGTTCGACGGCCGGCGGAACGCGCTCACCTGCCCGGTTTCCTCGTCCCACTTCATGATGCGATCGGCCGCCACGTCGCTCCACAGCAGATAGCGTCCATCGCCGAACCACACCGGACCTTCGCACCATCGCATGCCCGTGGCGAGCTGCTCGACCGCGGCATTGAACAGCCGATACTTGTCGAAGGCCGGGTCCAGCGACACGATGGCCGGGTCGGGATAGCGCTGCGCGGGCTGCCAGGCGTGCGCCATGCCAGGCAACAGCGCCGCGGCGCCCGCGGCGCGCAACACCGTGCGCCGCCCCGCGCTGACGTTGTGTTTCATGGACCTCGATGTTGCGTGCACCGGCAAGTCGCCGGACGGCCGATCTGCTTCATGCATGCGTGTCTCCTCGTTCGAAGCGGCGGCGTCGTCGCGCCGTTGCAGGGGTCGCGGCATGACCCGCGATGAGTCATGAGCGGCCCGGCGCGCGGAACCGCTCGGCGGGCCGGTTCATTCGCGCATTGGCTCAGGCCGGCGCCACGCCGCGGTCCCATTCGAGCAGGGCCCGGGCAACCGGCGCGACACGCTGGCGCTCGGACTCGGACAGACCGGTCAGCAGGGGCAGCATCGGCCCCATGTCTGCCACGCCGGAGAGCGTCACGGCGTCGTGCAGCACGCGGATGGGACTGATGCCATCGCGGCAATCCTCCAGCGGCAGATAGGCCTGGCGGACCTGTTCGGCTTCCTCGTAATGGCCGTCGCGCAGCAGACCGAGCAGGCGCATCGAGCCGCGCGGCGCCACGCAGACGGAACCGGACGTGAAACTCTGCAGTCCGAAACCCCGCATGTGTTCGATGGCCGGACGTTCGCCGATGCCGCTGACGATCCAGCGCGAATCGACCGCCTCGCGCAGCGCCGACAGGTAGGGATCGTCCGCCGGATCGTCACGCACCACCGCGTACTTCAGCGCGGCGATGCGCCCTTCTTCGATCAGGCGCGCCACCGTCGCAGGCGCCAGATAGTCGGCGCTCTTGATGTAGACCACTGCCGGCTTGCCCAGCGCATCGCTGAAGCGACGCACGCCGTCGGCCAGGCCGGCGTCGGTGTACGGGAACGACATCGGCAGCAGCATGGCCGTGGGAAATTCGCGCGTGCGCAGGATCGCGGCCTGGTCCATCAGCTTGCCGAAATCGGGCCCCGCGGAAGGCAGCACCCAGGTGTCCGCGCCGGCCGCCTCGGCCAGGAAATCCACCAGCCGGGCGTACTCGCTGACGCCCACGTTGTAGAAGTTCGCGTTGCCGCCGTACATGACGCTGCGTACGCCGCCATCTTCGAGATGGCGCAGCAGCGCGCGATTGGCCGCCTCGTTCAGCGACAGGTCGGCGCTGCGCGCCAGCGGCGGCACCGCGATGACGGAGCGCCGCAGGTCTGCGGCGGTGACCGGGGTGGTTTTCATGGAGAGGCAGGCTCCTGGAAAGCGCGGAGGAAAGACCCACGGCACCGCGCACAGGACGCGGCCCGACAGCCGACACGGCCCGTTGTCTGATGACTGGCTCGGCAGCCGTTTACTTGATTGACAAGTAAAAACTCTATACCTATATTGTCTTACAAGCAAGCATACGCAAGGCCTACGCCACTCCGCCGCCGGCACGCGGGATATGCCGGCGCGGCCAGCAGTTCGACGATAGATGCGCGGTCACGCGCACACCCAGGAGACGAATCCATGCTTGTCGTACCTCTACGCCTGCGCGCCGCCTGCGCCGCCCTGGTGGCGGGCGCCTGCCTGACCATGCCCGCTCACGCCCAGAACGCCCAGGGCTACCCCGATCGCGAGGTCCGCATCCTCGTGCCCTTTCCGGCCGGCGGCACCACCGACATCGCCGCGCGCGTGGTGGCGGCCGAACTCGGCAAGGCCTGGAACAAGCCGGTCGTGGTCGACAACAAGGCCGGCGCGGGCGGCAACGTGGGCACGGGCGAAGCCGCCCGCGCCAAGCCTGACGGCTACACCCTGCTGATGGGCACCGTCAGCACGCATGCCATCAATCAATCCGTGTACGCCCAGCTGCCGTACGACCCGGTGAAAGACTTCGACCCGGTCACTCTCGTGATACCGGTGCCCAACATCCTCGAACTGAATCCTGCCTTCGCCGACCGGAACAACATCCGCAGCGTGTCCGACCTGGTGGCGTTCCTGAAAGCGAACCCGGGCAAGGTCAACATGGCGTCCACCGGCAACGGCACCTCCACGCATCTGTCGGGCGAGCTGTTCCAGGCGATGACGGGCACGCGGATGACGCACGTTCCCTACAAGGGCAGCAGCCCTGCGCTGACCGACGTGATGGCCGGTTCGGCCGACCTGATCTTCGACAACCTGCCCTCGTCCATGGGCTTCCTGAAGGCGGGCAAGCTGCGGCCGCTGGCGGTCACCACCGCCAAGCGCTCGCCCGCGCTGCCCGACGTGCCCACCATGGCCGAGGCCGGCATCGCGGGCTACGAGGCGTCCAGCTGGTTCGGCCTGTTGGCGCCGGCGGGCACGCCGCCCGCCATCATCGACAAGGTGCAGCGCGACGTGGCGCGCGCGCTGCAGCAGGAGGATGTGAAACGTCAGCTGCAGGCCCAGGGCGCCGAGCCCTCGGGCATCACGCCCGCCGCCTTCAAGGCCTTCATGGCGCAGGAAACCGACAAGTGGGCCAAGGTGGTCCGGCAGTCGGGCGCCAAGGTGGACTGAAGGCGCCGGACGCACACCAGACCCGGCTCGCGCAGCATGGCGGGCCTCAGAGGACGTCGTCGCGACGCGCGGCCGGCGGCGCCCGATACAACGACACACGCGCACCAGGAGACATCGTGTACAGACTGACCAGCGTCATCGCCATGGCCTGCGCCCTGCTCGGCGCGGCCGCCCCCACCCAGGCCCAGCAGTACCCCGACAAGCCGGTCACGATGATCGTGCCCTTCGTGCCGGGCGGCTCGTCCGACATCACGGGACGCTCGGTCACGCCCGGCCTGGCCAAGCTCCTGGGCCAGACCTTCGTGGTCGAGAACAAGGCCGGCGCCAACAGCGCCATCGGCGCGCAGGCCCTGGCGCGCGCCACGCCGGATGGCTACACCATGATGGTGGGCTCGATCGGCACCTTCGCCATCAACGAGGCCCTGTACAAGTCGCTGCCGTACAACCCCAGCAAGGACTTCACGTACCTCACCCAGGCGGTGCGCAATCCCAACCTGCTGGTCGCGCCCGTGTCCTTCCCGGCCAGCACGGTGGCTGAACTGGTCGCCTACGCCAAGAAGAATCCGGACAAGGTGTCGTATGCCTCGTCGGGCACGGGCTCGTCCGACCACCTGTCGGCCATCCTGTTCCGCCAGCGCACCAACACCACCGGCGTGGACGTGCCCTACAAGGGCGGCGCCGCCGCCATCGCGGACCTGATCGGCGGACAGGTCAACGTATCGTTCCAGAACCTGGGCGCGGTGCTGACGCACGTCAAGGCAGGCAAATTGAAGGCCCTGGCCGTCACGGGCGAATCGCGCGTGCCCGACCTGCCCAACGTGCCGACCCTCGCCGAGGCCGGGATTCCCGATACCGTCGTGTACTCGTGGCAAGGCTTCGCCGTGCCCAAGGGCACGCCGGAACCCGTCGTGAAGAAGCTCTCCGATGCGCTGCGCACCACGCTGCGCGATCCGCAGGTCGAGAAGACGCTGCAGGGACTGGGCTTCGAGGTGGTCGCCAGCTCGCCCGAAGAGTTCGCGAAGTTCCAGCAGGCCGAAGTGAAGCGCTGGAAGGACGTCATTCAGAAGGCCGGCATCGAGCTGCAGTGACGCTTCAGCCGCGGCCGGCGCGCACGCCGCCGGCCGCGGAATCAAGTAGCATCTGTTTCGCCCTCACTCCACACCGCAACCATGACCAAACCCCGCATTCTCCAAGTCGGATCGCTGGCCGGATCCCCCTCTGCCAACGCGCGCCTGGCCGATACGTACGACGTATTCGAACTATGGAAGCATGAAGACCGCGCACGCGCGCTGGCCGAGCATGCCCAGGACATCACCGTGCTGGTCACTTCGGCCAACATGGGCGCCAACGCCGAACTCATCGACGCCCTGCCGTCCCTCAAGGCCATCTGCAGCTGGGGCGTGGGCTTCGAGACCATCGCGCTGGACGCGGCGCGCGAACGCGGCGTGCAGGTCAGCAACACCCCCGACGTGCTCACCGACTGCGTGGCCGACCTGGCCTGGGGCCTGATGATCGCTGGTGCCCGGCGCATGAGCCTGGGCGACCGCTTCGTACGCGAAGGCAAATGGGGCCAGGTGCACGGCAGCATCCCGCTGGGCACGCGCGTCAGCGGCAAGAAGCTCGGCATCATCGGGCTGGGCCGCATCGGCGAGGCCATCGCACGCCGCGGCCAGGGCTTCGACATGGAGGTGCGCTATCACAATCGCCGCCAGCGCGACGACGTGCCGTACGGTTACGAGGCCTCGCTGGTCGAACTGGCCCGCTGGTCCGACTTCCTGGTGGTCGCCACCGTGGGCGGCCCCGGCACGCGCCACCTGGTGGACCAGCAGGTCATCGAAGCGCTGGGTCCCAAGGGCCTGATCGTGAACATCGCGCGCGGCCCGGTCATCGACGAGGCGGCGCTGGTGGCGGCACTGCAGGCCGGCAAGCTGGGAGGCGCGGCGCTGGACGTGTTCGAACACGAACCCAAGGTGCCCGATGCCCTGAAGCAGCACGACGACACGGTGCTGCTGCCGCACATCGGCAGCGCCACCTATGAAACGCGTCTGGCGATGGAGAACCTGATGCTGGACAACGTGAAGGCGTATTTCGAGACCGGCAAGGTCATCACGCCAGTGGAGTGAGCATGCGCGGGCGCACGGGCCGCAACGGCCTGCCGCCCGCGGCGTCAGACTTCGCGTTCCTCGGTCTTCAGCTGATTGTCGCGCGCGAACTCGACCACGAACTTGTAGGCCAGCGGCTCCAGTTCGCGCAGCCGCTGGTCCACCACGATGCCGCGCACGCCGTCCATGACGACGGGCAGCACATAGGGCGAATACGTCAGGTGGTTGCCGCCGCAGCCGGGCGGCTTGAACTGCGACATCACGCCGGCAAGGCGCTCGGCCCAATCGCTGGGACGGAATCGGGCGCCGCTTTCGGTGACGCCGTGGATAATGAATTGTCTGACAGGATTTGCCATGGATTCTTCAATGCGGGCCGCGCATGGGACGCCGGGATCGGCCGCGTCTTCGACTTGCTGCCCCTGAGAGGCGCTTTTGCCCTGGGAGCGGCTCCCCGACAAAAAAGCGACCCGCGCCGCGAATTGTATATGATTGATCCTTTCGCCCCGCGCTTCGTTCCCCAATAAACCGGAAACACGCGTACGCGGCGAGTTGCGCGCGGCGAGCGGCCGACGGCCGGCTCGCTCGTCCCGCGCCCATTGCCGCCGCGCCGCCCGCAGGAATTCGCCCGCCACGCCGGCGGCCCCGCGCAGGCGCAGCGCGGTTCCCCTCACGGAGTACCCGCGATGTCATCGCCACTGGTCAACATCTATTCCCGCTTGCCCGTCTCGTTCACGCATGGCCAGGGCGTATGGCTGTTCGATGCGCAGGGTCGCAAGTATCTCGATGGACTGGCCGGCATCGGCGTCTCGTGCCTGGGACACGGCCACCCCCGCCTGGTCGCCGCCATCGCCGAACAGGCCGCGCGCGTCATCCATACCTCGAACATCTACGAGATTCCGCAGCAGGCCGCGCTGGCGCAGCGTCTGGCCGAGCTGTCGGGCATGGAGGAAGTCGCCTTCGCCAACAGCGGTTCCGAAGCCAACGAGGCGGCCATCAAGCTGGCGCGCTACTACGGCCACCAGCGCGGCAACGACCTGCCGCACATCATCTCGATGGATTCGTCGTGGCATGGCCGCACGCTGGGCACGCTGGCCGCCACGGGCAGCGAGAAGGCGCGCAAGGGTTTCGAACCCCTGCCGGCCGGCTTCATCCAGGTGCCGTACAACAGCCTGGACGCCGTGCGCCGCGCCGGCGACGACGAACCACGCACCGTGGCCGTGCTGCTCGAGGTGCTGCAGGGCGAAGGCGGCATCCGCCCGTCCGACCTCGAATACGTACGCGGCCTGCGCGAACTGTGCGATGCGCGCGGCTGGCTGCTCATGATCGATGAAGTGCAGTCCGGCATCGGCCGCACCGGCAAGTGGTTCGCTCACCAGTGGGCCGGCATCCGGCCCGACGTGATGACGCTGGCCAAGGGCCTGGCGGGCGGCGTGCCGATCGGCGCCATGGTGGCCGCGGGTCCGGCCGCCGGCGTGCTGACGCCGGGCAGCCATGGCACCACTTTCGGCGGCAGTCCGCTGGCCTGCGCGGCCGGCCTGGCCGTCATCGACGCGCTCGAACACGAAGGCCTGCTCGATAACGCCGCCGAGGTCGGAGCCTATCTGCACGACGCCCTGTCGCAGGCGCTGTCCGGCGTGCCCGGCGTCACCGAAGTGCGCGGCCGCGGCCTGATGCTGGGCATCGAGGTCGACCGCCCCTGCGGCATCCTGGCAACCCGCGCCATGCACGCCGGGCTGTTGATCAACGTGACGCGCGAGCGCGTGGTGCGCCTGCTGCCCCCGCTCATCCTCAGCCGCGCCGAGGCCGACGAGATCGTCCGCCTGCTTGTGCCGCTGATCACGCAGTTCCTGGCGGACCAGGCATAATTCCCGCGCGGAGCGGCGTCACGAGCGCCCTCCGCGGCTCCAAGCACCGCGAAACCACCATGACTCCTCCTGCGAATCAAAACGGCCCCTTGCGGCATTTCCTGCAGTTCAAAGACCTGTCGTCCGCCGAGATCACGTACGTGCTCGAGCGCGCCCGTCTCATCAAGAACAAGTTCAAACGCTACGAACCCCACATGCCGCTGCACGACCGCACGCTGGCCATGGTGTTCGAGAAGGCCAGCACGCGCACCCGCGTCTCGTTCGAGGCGGGCATGTACCAGATGGGCGGCTCGGTCATCAACCTGACGTCCACCGACTCGCAGCTGGGCCGCGCCGAACCCATCGAAGATACCGCGCGCGTCATCTCGCGCATGGTCGACATCGTCATGATCCGCACCTTCGAGCAGACGCGCATCGAACGCTTCGCCGCGCACTCGCGCGTGCCGGTCATCAACGGCCTCACCAACGAATACCATCCGTGCCAGATCCTGGCCGACATCTTCACGTACATCGAGCACCGCGGCCCCATCGCCGGCAAGACGGTGGCATGGGTCGGCGATGCCAACAACATGTCCTATACGTGGCTGCAGGCGGCGGAACTGCTGGGCTTCACGCTGCACGTGTCCACGCCGTCGGGCTACGAGCTCGAGCCGGCGCGCATCGGCACGCCGCCGGCGGGCACGCTGCGCCAGTTCAAGGATCCCATGGAAGCCTGCCGCGGCGCGCACCTGGTCACCACCGACGTGTGGACCAGCATGGGCTACGAGGCCGAGAACGAAGAGCGCCGCGCCGCGTTCGCCGACTGGTGCGTCGACGCCGACATGATGGCGGCTGCCGATCCACAGGCCATCTTCATGCACTGCCTGCCCGCCCACCGCGGCGAGGAAGTCACGGGCGACGTCATCGACGGCCCGCAAAGCGTGGTGTGGGACGAGGCTGAGAACCGCATGCACGTGCAGAAGGCGCTGATGGAGTTCCTGCTGCTGGGCCAGATCGCCGACTGATCCATCACGCGGCGCGCCGGGCTAGGCGCTACTGCACGCTGATGCCCGCTTCCTTCGCCAGCTTGCGCCAGGCCGGCACTTCGGCGTGCACGACGTCGTCGAGCTCCTTGGCCGTGCTGCCCACCGCCACGGCGCCCTGTTCCAGGAAGGCCTTCTGCACGGCGGGGTCGCGGGCCGCGGCAGCCAGCGCCGCCTGCACCTTGTCCACCACCGCCGCCGGCGTGCCGGCCGGCGCGAACACCGCGTACCACGAATCGACATTGAAACCGGGCACTGTCTCGGCCACGGCCGGCACGTCGGGCAGCACGGGCGTGCGCTTGGCGGTGGAGACCGCGAGCGCCTTCAGGCGCCCCTCTTTGATGTGGCCCGTTACAGAGGGCAGCGAAACCCACAGCAGCGGAATCTGCCCGGCCAGCACGTCCACCGTGGCCGGACCGCCGCCGCGATAGGGCACGTGCAGCAGCGGCTTCTGCGTACGCAGCCGCAGCAGCTCGCCGGCGATGTGACTGGGCGAACCGGTGCCCGCCGAACCATAGGGCAGCTGCTGCTGCCTGCCCGCGTACTCGATCAGTTCGGCCAGCGTATCGGCCGGCACATTGGGATTGGCCACCAGCACCTGCGGCGCCGAAGCCACCAGCGAGACCGACGCCAGATCCTTCAAGGTATCGAACGGCAGGTTGGCGTAGATGGCGGGGTTGATGGTGTGCGAGGACAGCGTGATCAGCAAGGTATAGCCGTCGGGCGCGGCCTCCGCCACGTGGCGGGTGGCGATGGTGCCGCCCGCGCCGCCCCGGTTTTCGATCACGACGGGCTGGCCCAGCGACTTCGCCAGCGGCGCCTGGAGAATGCGCGCCGCCACGTCCACGCTGCCGCCCGGCGGGTACGACACCACCAGCGTGATGGGCTTGGCGGGATAGGGCTGCACGGCGTGGGCCGCGGGCGCCAGGGGCAGCACGGCCAGCATGACCAGATGCGCCAGCCGGCGCAGGACGGTAGTAGACATGGGAAAACGCTCCGAGGCGGGACTGCGCCATGAAAATCGAACTAGCGATTCTGCGCATGGATGGCCCGAGGACGAACGTTTAGATTTGCATTTGGATATATCCGCTGAATGGTTGCCGCATCCGCCCGCAGGCGGACGTAGCGGTCCGGCGCTTCGAGGTCCGGGTCGTCCAAACGCGCTAGAATCACGTGTTACACCCGTGTGGCGGCGGCCTGCCGCTTTTTCGTTGGCGTTCACTGTCGAGCAATGACCACTATCCTCCCGAACCTTCCCACCGGCCAGAAGGTCGGCATCGCCTTCTCCGGCGGCCTGGATACCAGCGCCGCCCTGCTCTGGATGCGTGAGAAAGGCGCCATTCCGTACGCCTACACCGCCAACCTGGGCCAGCCCGACGAACCCGACTACGACGACATTCCTCGTCGCGCCATGCAGTACGGCGCCGAGAACGCCCGGCTCATCGACTGCCGCGCGCAGCTCGTGGCCGAAGGCATCGCGGCCCTGCAGGCCGGGGCCTTCCACATCTCGACGGCCGGCATCACGTACTTCAACACCACGCCCATCGGCCGCGCCGTCACCGGCACCATGCTGGTGGCCGCCATGAAAGAAGACGGCGTCAACATCTGGGGTGACGGCAGCACGTTCAAGGGCAACGACATCGAGCGCTTCTACCGCTACGGCCTGCTGACCAACCCCGAGCTGAAGATCTACAAGCCCTGGCTCGACCAGCAGTTCATCGACGAACTGGGCGGCCGCGCCGAGATGTCCGAGTACATGCGCCGCGCCGGCTTCGACTACAAGATGTCGGCCGAAAAGGCGTACTCCACCGACTCGAACATGCTGGGCGCCACGCACGAGGCCAAGGATCTCGAGAACCTGAACTCCGGCATCCGCATCGTCAAGCCCATCATGGGCGTGGCGTTCTGGCGCGACGACGTGGCCGTGGCCGCCGAGGAAGTCACCGTGCGCTTCGAGGAAGGTCAGCCGGTGGCGCTGAACGGCGTCGAGTATGCCGACCCCGTCGAACTGCTGGCCGAAGCCAACCGCATCGGCGGCCGCCACGGCCTGGGCATGAGCGACCAGATCGAGAACCGCATCATCGAAGCCAAGAGCCGCGGCATCTACGAGGCCCCGGGACTGGCGCTGCTGTTCATCGCCTACGAGCGCCTGGTCACCGGCATCCACAACGAAGACACCATCGAGCAGTACCGCGACAACGGCCGCAAGCTGGGTCGCCTGCTGTACCAGGGCCGCTGGTTCGACCCGCAAGCCATCATGCTGCGCGAAACCGCGCAGCGCTGGGTGGCGCGCGCCATCACCGGCGAGGTCACGGTCGAGCTGCGCCGCGGCAACGACTACTCCATCCTCGACACGGTGTCGTCCAACCTGACCTACGCGCCCGAGCGCCTGTCCATGGAAAAGGTCGAGAACGCGCCGTTCACGCCAGCCGATCGCATCGGCCAGCTCACCATGCGCAACCTCGACATCGTCGATACCCGCGAAAAGCTCTTCACCTACGTCAAGACCGGGCTCCTGGCCTCCTCCGGCGGCGCCGCCCTGCCCCAGCTGCAGGACGGCGCGTCCGGCAAGAAGAAGCCTTGAATCAGCATGGCCCGGACGGCGCAGGCGCAATGACCAAGATCCTCATCGTCGACGACGAGCCGCTGGTGGCTGAAATGCTGCAAGACCGCCTCGAGGCCGAAGGCTTCGAGGTGGTCATCCAGCACAATGGGCTGGATGCGCTGCAGACCATGCTGACGCTGCGGCCCGACGTGGTCATCTCCGACCTGATGATGCCCAGCATGGGCGGCGTGCCCATGCTGACCGCAATGCAGGAAAACGCCTACCTGGCCGATACGCCCGTCATCCTGATGAGCGGGCGTTCCGAGGACGACGTGCCGCGGGACTGCCGCAATTACGCGGCGTTCCTGCGCAAGCCCATGGCGCTGGACGACATGGTGGCCGCGGTGCAACGGGTGACGTCCCGGCACGACTGACGCGTCGGCTGCGGGCTCGACAGAAGGGCTGGGGCAGGCCGGCTCGACAGGCGCGCCCGCGCTGCCTGGCACGGCTTTGCCCTACAGCTCCACCTGCATGCCCATCTCCACCACGCGGTTGGGCGGTATCTTGAAGAACCTGGTGCTGCGCGTGCCGTTGCGCGCCATGAAGGCGAACACCGCGCGCCGCCAGCGCGACATGGCGGGCCGATGCCCGGCCACCACGGTCTGGCGCGACAGGAAGAACGAGGTGCGCATGGGCTCCAGGTCCAGCTCGGGATAAGCTTCCGCCACCTCGCGCAACGATACCGGCACGTCGGGATCTTCCTTGAAGCCGTAGTACACCGCCAACTGCCAGCTGGAGTGGCTGATTCGCGCCAGCTTGAAGCGCTCGTCCGGCGCGACATACGGCACGTCGGCCACGCAGATGCTGAGGAACAGCACCTGCTCGTGCAGCACCCTGTTGTGCTTCAGGTTGTGCAGCAGCGCGGGTGGCACGAAGCCCGGGTTCAAGGTCATGAACACCGCGGTGCCGTCCACGCGCGCCGGCGGATATTCCTCGAGCTGGTTCATGAACTCCGGCAGCGGCTGGCGATCGCGCGCCTGCAGCTCGGCCAGCAGGTACCGGCCGCGGCGCCACGTCATCATCAGCACATAGACCACCACCCCCACCGCCAGCGGCAGCCAGCCGCCCTCGTGCACCTTCAGCACGTTGGAGCTGAACAGCAGCACGTCCACCACCAGCAGCACGCCCAGCACGGCCAGCCACAGCACGCGACGCCCGCCCATCACGCCCGGCAGTACCGAAAAGGCCAGCACGGAGGTCGTGAGCATCGTGCCCGTGACGGCGAAGCCGTACGCCGCCGCCAGGTTCTCGGAGTTGCGGAACATCAGGACCAGCACCAGCACCGCGCACAGCAGCAGCGCGTTGACCTGCGGCAGGTAGATCTGGCCCTTCTCGAGCGCCGAGGTGTGCAGGATCTGCATGCGCGGCCAGAAGCCCAGTTGCACGGCTTGGCGCGTGACCGAATAAGCGCCCGAGATGACGGCCTGCGACGCCACCACGGTCGCCACCGTGGCCAGCGCCACCAATGGCACCAGCGCCCAGTCCGGCGCCATCAGGAAGAAGGGATTGCGCAACGCCGCGGGATCGCGCAGCAGCAGCGCGCCCTGCCCGAAATAGCAGGCGGTCAGCGCGGGCAGCACCATGTAGAACCATGCGGTGCGGATGGCCGGCCGGCCGAAATGGCCCATGTCGGCGTACAGCGCCTCGGCGCCCGTCAGCGCCAGCACGATGGCGCCCAGCAGCAGGAAGCTGGCGCCGGGATGGTCGAGCACGAAACGCATTGCGAGCAAGGGGTTCAGCGCCGCCAGCACCTCGGGCGTCTGCACGATCTGCCACACGCCCAGCACGCCCAACGTGCCGAACCACAGCGCCATGATCGGGCCGAACAGCCGGCCCATGGTGCCCGTGCCGCGCGACTGGATGCCGAACAGCAGCACCAGCACCACGATGGCCATCGGCACCACCCAATGATCGAGCCGGTGCGACACCACGCCGATGCCCTCCAGCGCCGACAGCACCGAGATCGCGGGCGTGATCATGCTGTCGCCGTAGAACAGCGCCGCGCCGAAGATGCCCAGCCCGATCAGCACCGCACGGCTGCGCCCTTGCCGGCCGCGCACGGCAAGCTCCAGCAGCGCCAACGTGCCGCCCTCGCCGCGGTTGTCGGCGCGCAGCACCAGCGACACGTACTTGAACGACACCACCAGCATCAACAGCCAGAACAGGATCGACAGAATGCCGAGCACGTGGCCGGGCTGGACTTCGTCGAAGGCCGTCAGGCAGGCGCGCAGCGTGTACAGCGGACTGGTGCCGATGTCGCCATAGACGACCCCGAGCGCGCCGAGGATCAGCACGCGCCTGGACGAGGCAGAGCCGTTGGCGGGATTGGGAAGGCTCATTGGGGTACTCTCGTGTGCTGCGGGCGCGCCGCGCCGATGGGGATTTTCTTGGTGCTGCGCACTACGGATTCGCGCTTGGGGCGGCCCGGCGCGCCGATAGGGATATCCTCCGTGCTGCGCACTACGGATTCGCGCTTGGGGCGGCCCGGCGCGCTCATGCGCTACGCTCGTGCCGGTTCAATTGCGTGCCCTTGCGCGGGCCGGGGAACACCACGGACAACCGCGTGCCGGGATACTCTGGGCGGCTGGACAGCTTCCACCATGCGCCGTGCGCGTGCGCGATCTCGCGCACGATGGCCAGCCCCAGGCCCGAGCCGCCGGCCGCGGCGGTGGGCGAACGGTAGAAGGCCTCGAACACGCTCTCGCGCTCTTCGGGCGAAATGCCCGGCCCATCGTCCTCTACGGTCAGCGACGGCGGATTGGCGCCGACGGTGAGCGTGATGCGCCCCTGCGGCTTGCCGTAGCGCAGCGCGTTGTCGATCTGGTTGCCGAGCAGTTCGTCCAGCAGCAGCGGGTCGCCGTCGATCCATACCGGAAAGTCGGGCGCGACCAGATCCACCTCGACCTGCAGGGCCATCGCGCGCGGCAGCCATTCGGCGCCGCTCACGCGCACCCACTCGCACAGGTCCAGCCGCACGAACCGGTCCTGCGGCCTCGCATCGGGGTCGGCGCGCGCCAGCACCAGCAGCTGCTGGCCCAGGCGGATCATGCGGTCGCTGACCACCTTGATGCGTTCGGCCCGGGCGCGCACGTCGTCCGGCAGCGGCCGCGCCAGCATCAGTTCGGATTCGAGCCGCAGGCCGGACAGCGGCGTGCGCAGCTGGTGCGCCGCGTGCCCGATGAAGCGCCGCTGCGCTTTCAACGATGCGTCCAGGCGGCCCAGCAGGTCATTGATGTGGGTGACCAGCGGCGCGATCTCGGCCGGCAGGTCGGCCACGGCCATGGGCTGCATGTCGTCGATGGATCGCTGGCTGATCTCGTCGGCCAGGTGATTGACCGAACTGAGGCCCGAGCGCACGCCCTGGATGATGACGCCGGCGAACAAGCCGATGAGCAGCACCTGGCACACGACCATCAGCCAGAAGAAGTCTTCCAGCATCCACATGGACAGTTCGATCTTGTGCGTGATGACCCACGTGGCCGCCAGGTCGAGGAGCACCAGCACCAGGATGGGCGGCATGAGCCGGATGACGAGATGGCGCGCCAGCGAACCCACGGGCAGCCATCGGCCGCCGGGCGCAATCACGGGCGGCGTGGCGGAAGGATGTTGAGGCATGGCAGGATGGGCGGCAGGACTGGCCTGCCGTGCGGCCGCGGGCGGCGGGCCGGGCGCGTCACGCGTCCGATCCCACTTCCAGAAGATAGCCGAAGCCGCGCACGGTCTGGATGCTGGCCCCCGTGCCCTCCAGGCGCTTGCGCAGGCGGTAGACATAGACCTCGACCGCGTTCTCGCTGAAGTCCGCATCCCAGGCGGACAACGAGTTGACGATCTGGCGCTTGGTGACCACGCGTCCGACCCGCTGCATCAGCATCTCGAGCACGGAGAGCTCGCGCACCGACAGAGACAGGCGCTGCCCGTTGACGCGCACTTCGCGGCCCACGGTGTCGAACACCAGCGGACCGACCTCGATGAGCGGCTGGGCCACGCCGGTGCGGCGTCGCGCCAGGGCGCGGACGCGGGCGGCGAGCTCGGGCAGGTCGAAGGGTTTGGTGACGTAGTCATCCGCGCCGGCGTCCAGGCCCGCCACGCGGTCGTCCAGGCCGTCGCGCGCAGTGAGGATGAGCACGGGAACCTGATTGCCGTCCTGGCGCAGTTGGCGCAGCACTTCGAGGCCGCCCACGCCCGGCAGATTGAGATCGAGCAGGATGAGTTCGTACGACTGCCCCACCATGGCGCCCTGTACCGTGTCGCCCTCGGTAAGCCAGTCGACCGCATACCCCTGGTCGGACAGGAATTCCTGGAGAGCATGCCCCAGGGTGGTGTCGTCTTCGATGACTAGAACTCGCATGGCGCGATTCTAGCGCGATCCCGGACCATGCGGTGGGGTCCGACGGCAGGGATCACGCTTGCTCGAGAGGCCGTCAGCCGGCGGTCAGCAGACGGTAAGCGCCCCGTCAGCGAACGGCGGCAGCCGGCTGGCTGGCGGGGGCAGAGCCCGCGCCCGCGGCGCCCGGCTGGGCAGGCGCCGCACCGGGCGCCGGGGTGGTGATGAAGCCGATGCGCGACATGCCCGACCGGCGCGCCGAGGCCATGACCTTGGCCAGGGTCTCGTAGCGCGTGTTCTGGTCGGCGCGGATGCGCACCTCGGGCTGGGGCTTGTCGCGCGCCACCGTCAGGAAACGATTGGGCAGGTCGTCGATGGCGACCGGCTGTTCGTTCCAGAACAGCGCGCCGTTGGCATCGATGGCCAGGTCGATGGTCTTGGGATCTTCCTGGATCTGCTCGGCGCTGACCTGCGGCATGTTGATGCGGATCGAGTGCGCCAGCAGCGGCGCCGTGATGATGAAGATCACCAGCAGCACCAGCATGACGTCGATCAGCGGCACCATGTTTATGTCCGAGACCGTGTGGCTGCCCGAGCCCTTGTTGTCGAAGCCGCCGAACGCCATCATTCCCTCCCGCGGGGCGCGCCGGCCACCGGCGCCTGGCCGCGCAGCGCGCGCACCTTGCCGTTGGGCAGAGCGACCTGCTGGCCGGTGGTGAGGAACGCGAACAGGTCATGCGCGAAGGCGTCCAGGCGCGACAGGTACACGCGGTTGTTGCGCACGAACGCGTTGTAGGCCAGCACTGCCGGAATGGCCACGGCCAGGCCCAGCCCCGTCATGATGAGCGCCTCGCCCACCGGACCGGCGATGCGGTTGATGGTGACGCCATCGGCAAGGCCGATGCCCACCAGCGCGTGATACACGCCCCACACGGTGCCGAACAGGCCCACGAAGGGTGCGGTGGAACCCACCGAGGCCAGCACGGTCAGGCCGTTCTCGAGCTTGGCGGTTTCCTCGTCGATGACCTTGCGCATGGTGCGCGTGACGAATTCGCCGTTGGATCCCACCTCTTCGAGCTTGGTGGCGCCGTAGCGGGCATGATGGCTCTGCGCATGGATGGCGTGGCTGGCCAGGTGCGAGAACGGGTCGTGCGCGCCATGCGTGGCGATCTCGTTCTCGACCTGCTCGAGCGAGCCCGCGTTCCAGAACTTGGCGAGGAAGGTGCTGGTGCGGCTGCGCATGCGCATGTTGCTGAAGGCCTTGACCACGATGAGGTACCAGGTCACCAGCGACATCACGATCAGGATGAGGAACAGCGTCTTGCCGACGAAATCGCTTTGCGCGATGAAGTGCATGAAGCCCATGTCGGGCGCGGGCAGCGGCGCGTTGGCGGCGGCAGCGCCCAGCGCTTCGGCGGCGGGCTGTACCGGCGCGGCGGCGGCTGGAGCGGCGGGTGCGGCGGGTGCGCCCGTCGTCGCCTGAGCCAGCAGCGTGGCGTGTTGGATCGCGTTGGACATCTCAGTTCCTCATCGTGAAATCGAATGGAATACGGGCGCGCGCCGGCAAGGCCACGCCGTTGCGCATCAGCGGCTTGAAGCGGGCCTGGCGCGCGGCGGCCAGCGCCGACTCGTCAAGCCGGGAAAAGCCGGACGAAGCATCGATGACGGCGCGGTCGACCAGACCCTGGGTATTGATGTCGACCAGCACCACCACGCGGCCCTCTTCGCGCATGCGGCGCGACACCATCGGATAGTTGGGCATGGGACGCGCGCCGAGGTATTCGACGTTCGTCAGCATCACCGGCTCGGTGGGCTGCGGCGCCGCGCGCGGGGCCTGCGTGACCTGCTGGTTGCCTTCCACCGGCGCGGGCGGCGGCGTCTGCGGCCGCGGCTCGGGCTTGGGCTGAGGCTCGGGCTTGGGCTGCGGTTTCGGCTGCGGTTTCGGCTGCGGCTTGGGCTTGGGCTTCGGCTTGGGCTTGGGCGCGGGCTCGGGCGGCTTCTCGACGATCGGCTCGGGTTCGGGCTCGGGTTCGACCTGCGGTTCGGGCTCGGGCGGAGGCGGCTCTTCGACCGGAGGAGGCTCGGGCGGAGGCGGCTCTTCGACGGGCGGCGGCGGCGTGGGCTCGGGTTCGGGCTGGGCCTGCGCCATCTGCGGTTCGGGCGCTTCGATCACGCTGACCATCACAGGCTCTTGCTCGAGCAGCTGGGGTTGTTCGGTCTTGGCGAACATGACCGCGGCGATGACCGCCGCATGCAGCGCGACCACGACGGCGCCGGCTCCGGCACGCAAGACGAATGAAGGTGAAGAGGAAGCGTACCGACCGCGTTGAGGGCTAGGCATGAATCAGCCGAGAAACTATGGACTATCAGGCCAGCGCGCGGCGCCGCCTGCAACGGCGGCGCCCGCCTGCCGGCGGATTCGGAATCCAGCAGGATAAAATAAATGCGAATGATTCGCAAGTCTAGCGCGAGCTAGCGGCAAGCGTGCCGACTGCTGATGCATGATGCTGATGCGGCCGCATGCACGGAGCGGCGCAATGCCGCACAGGCCGGCGCGTACGGGAATGGCGTGGAAATCGACGAACGGCGACGAACCGATCGGAAATAAAAAAACGGCTTGCGTGATAGCAGCCGTCTTGATGATGCGCTTGGTGTTGCGTTGCTGTTGCGTTGCTATTGCGTTGGTTGGTGGGTGCTGAGGGGTTCGAACCCCCGACCTACGCCTTGTAAGGGCGCCGCTCTACCAGCTGAGCTAAGCACCCCGTGCCTTTCGTGGGGGCCACTGCCTGACGCGATTCGCGAGTATAGCGGACCACCGTGCGGGTGGGCAAATCGAGGGGCCTCGCGTTGAGGAAGCGTCCTCGCATTTGCCGCGCACCCGCGGCCATCATCAGTTGACGGCGTCCTTCAGGGCCTTGCCGGGACGGAACTTCGGCACCTTGGCCTTCTTGATCTTGATGGTCTCACCGGTACGCGGATTGCGGCCCGTGCGGGCAGCGCGCGCCGACACGGCGAACGTGCCGAAGCCCACCAGCGTTACCGTGCCACCCTTCTTCAACGTAGTCTTGACGGCACCGATCAGGGCATCCAGCGAACGGCCGGCGGCCGCCTTGGAGATGTCAGCCTTGCTGGCGATGTGATCGATGAGTTCGGTTTTATTCATTCAGGAATACCCCTCACAAAATATGTGTCGACCGCGCTGGCGACAGAACGCGCCCGTTGCGTCGGCGACGGTAGAACTGACGAGTGGAATGGCTTGTTTTTTGCGCTGCAAAGCACAACGAATTGACTGCTACGTCGCGACTGCTTGCTGCTTCAAGCGCCATGTAGGCCGCTGCGGCGTAGACACGTATTAGGCATCGGGCCACAGCGGCTGTCAAGCATAAACAGCTTTACAAGCCGCGTCGTTACTGGGTTTGCGGCCTTGGAGGCAATGCGCGAGCGGGCTGCGGCGGCATGCCGCGCGCAACGCGAATCAGCGCATGCAGCCCTGCAGCGCCTGATCGAAATCGTGCAGCAGATCGGCCTCGTCCTCGATGCCCACCGACACGCGGATCAGGCTGTCGGCGATGCCCATCTGCTTGCGCCGCTCGGGTCCCATCTCGTAGTAGATGGTGTGCGCGGCCGGCAGCGCCAGGCTGCGTGTGTCGCCCAGATGCGTGGCCATCAACACGATGCGCAGCCGGTTGAGGAAGTCGAAGCAGTCGATGCCTTCGGCCAGCTCCACGCCCAGCAGGCCGCCGAAGCGGCCGCCGAACAGCGTGGCCGCGCGCTCGTGCTGCGGATGGCCCGGCAGGCCCGGGTAGTGCACCTTGGCCACGCCTGCGTGCCCGTTCAGAAAGCGCGCCAGCGCCAGCGCATTGCTGCAATGGCGGTCCATGCGCAGCGCGAGCGTCTCCGCGCCGATCGCGATGCGATGCGCGGGTTCGGCGGCCAGCGTGCCGCCCATGTCGCGCAATCCCTTCTTCTTGACCTGAGTCAAACCCCAGCCGGTGGACGGCCCCTTGCGGTAGGCCTCGTAGATGTTGCGGTAGTCCGCCCAGTCGTACAGGCCCGTATCCGTGACGGCGCCGCCCAGCGCATGGCCGTGCCCCGCGATGTACTTGGACAGCGAGTTCATCACCAGCGAGGCGCCCACGACGCGCGGCTGGAAGAGCCACGGCGAGGTCAGCGTGTTGTCGACCACGTACACCAGTCCGCGCTCGCGGCACAGTTCGCCGATGCCTTGCAGGTCGGCGATCTGCGTGCCGGGATTGGCGATGGTCTCGGTGAACACCATGCGCGTTTCGGGACGCAAGGCGGCCCTTACCTGCTCCACGTCGGTGGCGTCGACCGTGGTGACCTCGACGCCCAGGTCGGTCAGCGTGCCCAGCAGGCTGTTGGTGTTGCCGAAGATGTACTGGCTGGAGATCAGGTGGTCGCCGCGCCGCAGCAGCGTATTGAAGATGCCTGCCAGCGCGGCCATGCCGGTGGCGAAGCTGACCGAGTTCTTGCCGCCTTCCATCCGCGTGATCTTGGCCTCGAGCGCCGTGGTGGTGGGCGTGCCCTGACGCGCATACGTGAAGCCCGCCTTGCCCTGGAACACCGCGGCCAGTTCGCGCGCGTCCTCGTACGCGTATTCGGACGAAGGATGCATGGGCTTGTGCACGGCGCCGTGTTCGACGGCCTGCGTGCGATCGGAATGGAGGATGGCGGTGGTGAAGCCGTTCTGATGCATGGTGTCGGTTCGCGAAAAGGAAATGGAAGTGCGGCTCAGGCCTGGCGCTGGCGCACGGATTCGTACAGGCACACCGCGCTGGCGACGCTGACGTTGAGGCTCTCGACGGAGCCCAGCATGGGTATGTTCACCAGCTGGTCGCAGGTCTCGCGCGTCAGGCGACGCATGCCCTCGCCTTCGGCGCCCATCACCCAGGCCATGGGCTGGCGCGCGTCCACTGCGTGCATGCTGTCGCTTGCCTGGTCATCGGTGCCGATCAGCCAGACGCCGCGTTCTTTCAGGCTGCGCATGGTGCGGGCCAGGTTGGTGACGGTGACGTAGGGCACCGTGTCGGCCGCGCCGCAGGCCACGCGCTGCACGGTGCTGGTAAGGCCCACCGCGCGGTCGCGCGGCGCGATCACAGCGTGCACGCCGGCGGCATCGGCCGTGCGCAGGCAGGCGCCCAGATTGTGCGGGTCGGTCACGCCGTCCAGTATCAGCAGCAGGGCCGGACCTTCGATGACGTCCAGCACCTCGTCCACGTCCACGGCCAGTTGGCGCTCGTCGGCCAATGCGACCACGCCCTGGTGGCGCGTGCCGCGGGCCAGGCCGTCCAGCCGGTCCGGCGCCACGGGATGCACGCGGCGCCCGGCGCGCTCGGCCTGTTCGATCAGGCTTTGCATGCGCCTGTCGCGCCGCGAGGCCTCTACATAGATTTCCTTGACCGATTCGGGGGCATGGCGCAGGCGCGCGATGACCGCATGGAACCCCGCCAGGACTTGGGCCGAAGCCATAGAGCAGATACCTTCTGATGAAAGATGAGCAGCGCGCGGTTCGCCACGGCGCCGTTTCCGCAATGTTACCGCCGAGCGGGCCCGCATGCGCCGCCCGCTGCCGCGCCCGGTGGCGCGCAATGAAAAACACCCCGGCCACCGGAGCGTGCCTCCGGTGGCCGGGGTGCGGTAGCCGCGATGCCGTCTAGCGGCCTGCGCGCGGAGCCTTCTTGGCCGGGCGCGCCTGTTTCGCGGGCTTGCTGGCGCGCTTGGCCTCGGCGCGGCGCTGCTTGGCCGTCGTGCCCTTCAACGCCAGGGGCTTGGGCGCCGCGGCCCGCTTGACACGGCGCGGCTCGTCGGGATTCTTGGCGGCCTGCTTGCGCAGCGCGTCGAAGCTGGTGCCCTTGACCAGGCGGAACTCGATGCGACGCGCCTCGAGGTCGACCCGCGCCACCTGCACCTGCACCTTGTCGGTCAGCCGGTAGCGCATGCCGGTGCGCTCACCGCGCAATTCGTGCAGCGCGTCGTTGAACTGGAAGTACTCGCCGCCCAGTTCGGACACGTGCACCAGTCCCTCCACATGCAGCGTATCCAGCGTGACGAAGATGCCGAAGCTGGCCACGCCGGTGACCGTGCCGCTGAAGTCCTCGCCCACGCGCTCCTTCACGAACCAGCACTTGAGCCAGGCCTCGACGTCGCGCGAGGCCTCGTCCGCGCGGCGCTCGCTGGCCGACAGGATCAGGCCCATCTTTTCCCAGATGGCGTGCTCGTGCTCGTGTTTCGTGCCGCCCACCATGATGGGCTGGTCCTCGAGCTTGGGCACGTAGCGCTCCGCCACCAGCAGCGCCTTGATCACGCGGTGCGTGAGCAGGTCGGGATAGCGGCGGATCGGCGAGGTGAAGTGCGTATAGCCCGGATACGACAGGCCGAAGTGGCCCACGTTGTCGGGGCTGTAGATGGCCTGCTGCATCGAGCGCAGGCACATGGTCTGAAGCAGCGGGAAATCGGGACGGCCGCGCACGCTGTCGAGGAACTCGCCATAGTCGCTGGCGGTGGGTTCGTCGCCGCCGCCCAGCGACAGGCCCAGCGTGCGCAGGAATTCGCGCAGCGACTGCAGGCGTTCGGGCGTGGGACCTTCGTGGATGCGATACAGGCCGGGATGCTTGCTGCGGCTCATGAAGTCGGCCGCGCAGGTGTTGGCGGCCAGCATGCATTCCTCGATGAGCTTGTGCGCGTCGTTGCGCACCACGCCCACGATCTGCTCGATGCGGCCCAGCTGGTTGCAGACGATCTTGGTCTCGACCGTTTCGAAGTCGATGGCGCCGCGCTTGCGGCGCGACTGGGCCAGCAGCTGGTACAGCTCGTACAGGTGCTGCACGTGCGGCAGCACGGGGCCCAGCGCGTTGGCCGCGGGGCCGCCGGGCTGCTGCAGCGCTTCCCAGATGCTGGTGTAGGTGGTGCGCGCATGCGAGTGCATGACCGCGTTGTAGAACTGATAGGCGGTGACCGTGCCGGCCTTCGCGCCGCTGGCAGGAATGACCATGTCGCACACCAGCACCAGGCGGTCGACGTGGGGATTCAGCGAGCACAGCCCGTTGGACAGCGACTCGGGCAACATCGGGATGACGCGGCGCGGGAAGTACACGCTGGTGCCGCGCTCGAACGCATCCACGTCCAGCGGGTCCTCGCTGCGCACGTAGTGGCTGACGTCGGCAATGGCCACCAGCAATCGCCAGCCCGGCCGCTTGCGCTGGCCGGTGCCAAGGTCGACGGGTTCGCAATAGACGGCATCGTCGAAGTCGCGCGCGTCTTCGCCGTCGATGGTGATCAGCGGCACGTCGCGCAGGTCGACGCGGTTCTTCAGGTCGGTCTTGCGCACGCTGTCGGGCAGGCGGGCGGCCTGCTTCTGCGCGGGCTCGCTGAAGTCCACCGGCACATCGAACTTGCGCACGGCGATCTCGATCTCCATGCCGGGATCGTCGATCTCGCCCAGCACCTCGTACACGCGGCCCAGCGGCTGCGTGTGGCGGGTGGGCTGCTCCATGATCTGCACCGACACCACCTGGCCATGCTGCGCGCCATTGGTGTCGCCGGGCGGGATCAGGATGTCGTGCTTGATGCGCTGGTCCTCGGGCACCACGATGGACAGGCCGTGCTCGTGCAGGAAGCGCCCCACCAGGCGGTTGGTGCGCCGCTCGATGACCTCGACGATGGTGCCCTCGGGCTTGCCGCGGTATTCGCCGGTGGGCTTGACCAGCACGCGGTCGCCGTGCAGCACCTTGGACATCTCGCGCGTGGCGAGGAAGATGTCCGGGCCGCCGTCGTCGCGCAGCAGGAAACCGAAGCCGTCCCGATGCCCTTGCACCTTGCCGGCCACGAAGTCGAGCTTGGTGGCCAGCAGCAGGACTCCCTTGCGGTTGGGCATCAACTGGCCGTCCCGCTCCATCGCCCCCAGGCGGCGCTCGAAACCGACCAGCGTGGCCGGCCGTTCGACGCCCATGCGCTGCGCCAGCTCTTCCGGTGACAGGGGTACGGCGGCCGAACGCAATGCGGTCAGAATGGCTTCGCGCGATGGAACATCGGGATCGAAGTCGGGCGGCGCATCGGGCAAGACGGACGTGGAGCGGTTGTTATTCGAGTCGTTATTCGGTCGTTTTGCCAAAGGTGAAAATCCCGTATATAATGCCGAGCTTCTGTTTTGCCTCTGGGCTATCCAGTAGCGCAAATTCAACGGAAAGCGTATCACAAAGCCCGCTGCGCGCTGATTGCATTAACGGCGTGTACTAACTGCATGCAACAAGTGCGTGCAACAAGTGCGTGCAACTACCGCGTGCGGCAAACTGTGTGAAACGAGGCAGTATTGCTATAACAACGGGTATAACAGCAGTTGTTATAGCAGGTGCAACAGCAGTGCCCAGGTGGCGGAATTGGTAGACGCGCATGGTTCAGGTCCATGTGCCGCAAGGTGTGGAGGTTCGAGTCCTCTCCTGGGCACCACAGATTTTAGGAAGGCGGCTACCAACGGCCATGTGCGAACATGACCGCGCCTTCCCCGCAAAGCCAGCCGGCCTCGCACCAGCTACTTGAGTACGAGAAAGCCCGCCGATGCGGGCTTTTTGCTTTGCCGCACCGCTTGCGTCACGACACGCTGCGCGGCCTGAGGCCTGCAATCTACGCGAACCAGAACCGCGTCAAATGAAAGCAGATCGGCGCCGAGAACGCGATCGAGTCCATGCGATCCAGCATGCCGCCGTGGCCGGACAGGCTCGATCCCCAGTCCTGCGCGCCCAATGAGCGCTTCACCGCCGACAGCACCAGTCCGCCGAACAGCCCCGCCACCACGATCGCCAGCGAAAGCAGCGCCGCCTGCCACGGCCGGAACGGCGTGAACGGATACAGGCTCGTGCCCACCGCCGTGGCCAGCAGGCCGCCGACCACCAGCCCTTCCCAGGTCTTGTGCGAGCTCAGCGCCGCGGCCAGCTTGCGCCGGCCGAACAGCTTGCCGCAGACGTACTGCAGCACTTCCGACGCCTGGACCACCAACAGGAAGAACACCAGCAGCACGCCGTCGGCCGCGTCGTAGCCGGGGATGTCCAGGAACATCAGCGCCGGCGCATGACTGATGCCGTACACGCACACCATCACCGCCCATTGAAGCTTGGCATTGCGCTCGAGATAGTGCTGCGTGTCCTGGGCCACTGCGGTCAGCGCCGAGATGGCCAGAAAGCCATACACCGGCAGGAAAATCGCGAACAGGCCATACCAGTCCACGCCCACCAGCACGTACTGCATCGGAATGGCGATGAAGAAGGCCGCGAACATGGCGGGGCGGTCGCCCTGCCGCGTGGGCGTCAGCGACAGGAATTCGCGCAGCGACAGGAACGAGGCGATGGCGAACAGCACGATCGCGGCGCCGCGCCCCGCGGCGATGGCAGGAATGCCGATGCCCACCAGCAGCCACCAGGCATCGACGCGTTCGGCCAGGTTGTTCAGCACGGCGTCGCCGCGGCCCGCTCGCCACGCGAGCACGTGGCTGATCACGGAAGAGACCGACAGGAAAACGACGACGCCCAGGGCGAGCAGCCAGAAATCAGTGTTCATGCGTTCAATGGCCGGGTGCGAGCTGGCTGACGGCGCGGTGCGCCCGCTCCAGGAATTCCTCTTTGGTCTCGCCGTCGACGCGCGCCAGGACGGGACCGAAATGGACCTTGTTGATCAAGGGCAGCGGCAGCAGCGCTCCCTTGGGCAGAATGCGATGCAGGTTCTCCAGGTAGACCGGCGCCAGGCTGAGCGCCGGGAAATCCTGCGCCAGCCGGAACAGCCCGCTCTTGAAGGCGCCAGGCAGCGCCTGGTCGCCGCGCGTGCCTTCCGGAAAGAAAATCAGCGAAGCGCCCTCTTCCAGCGCCTGGCGCACCGGCTGCAGCGGATCGCCGCCGTTGCTGCGCTGCCTGTCGATGAACACCACGTTCAGGATCCGCTCGGCCACCCAGCGGCGCCGCGCCGTCTTGCACCAGTAGTCGCGCGCGGCCACCGGACGCACGCGCGATCGCGCGCGCAACTTCAGCGCCGCGAGGATGACCAGGGTGTCGAGATGGCTGGTGTGGTTGGCGAAGTACAGCGTCTGCCGATGGGCGGGCGGCATGTCGCCGCTGGGATAGGCGCCGACCAGGAAGCGCACGAAGCCGCACAGCAGTTCACGCAGCACGCGATAGGGACGGCCGCGCTGGATCATCGCGTGCCCTGCCGCCGCACGTGATGGCGTTCGTACACCTCCGCGCCCATGCCCGCGATCTGGCCTTCCACCAGCGCGTCGAACGGCCGCAGCAACGCGTCGTAGCAGGCGGGCGCCTCCAGCGCATTCAACGCATGCACGATGGCTTCGAGCGTGGACAGGGCTCCCTCTTCGCGCGCATGGCGCACGCGATAGCGCGCACCCGTGCCCGTCGGCAGCGCCAGACGCGGCAGCCCGGCCACTTCGGGATTGCGATGCAGCAGCGAACGCGCGTGCCGCCACGTGCCATCGGGCACGACCAGCAGCAGCGGCAGGTCCGACGCCGACCTGCCGCCCGGCGCCAGCGACCGCGCCTCGGGACCCGGAAACAGCAGGTGCGGGGCATGACCCGGCACCTGCCACTGCGCCGGCTCGAACCGCTCGCCGACCAGCACGCGCGCGCTGGACAGCCCCAGGGCCGCAAGGCGCGCGGTATTCAGCGGATGGCGGGCCTCGGCGGGATGCTGCAGCACCACCACACGAGTGCGGCTTGCCAGCGCCGGAATCAACGGACACAGGCAGTGCGTGGCGGGCCGGACGCAGCGGGAACAGGCGGAGCGGGACATGGCGGCACTATAAATGACCGCGACGACGGCCCGTGCGGTGACTCGTGCCGATGACGGCCCCCGCAAATCGCTTGCACGATCCAAAAAACATGTGCATAATCTCGCTTCTCTGCTGTTGAGTACAGCGAATCGCAGATCAACGGACCAGCCCGGCAGGGCACATCCAGCGACCCAGCGATCCGTTTTGCGGAAAACACAGTGCCCAGGTGGCGGAATTGGTAGACGCGCATGGTTCAGGTCCATGTGCCGCAAGGTGTGGAGGTTCGAGTCCTCTCCTGGGCACCACCGCTTTAGGTCTCATAGACTTCAGGTCTCGCAGCATCGTCGGCAACCCCGGCAAACAGCATGAAGCCACGCGCAAGCGTGGCTTTTTTGCTTTTCGGCTCCATCGTGCCGCATCCGCGGCGCCTCTACCCCCCCATCCATTGCCCCTTGCCGCTTCGGGCACGCGAAATGCTGGCCGTGCGCCTGCGGCCGCACCCGCAACCCGCGCCGCACACACTGGAGCATACGCAATGGACAGCGACGCGCTGCTGCTATCCCGCATTCAGTTCGGCTTCACCATCACCTTCCACATCATCTTCCCGGCCATCACCATCGGGCTGGCCAGCTATCTCGCGGTGCTGGAAGCGTGCTGGCTGCGCACCCGCGATACGGTGTACCGCGACCTGTACCACTTCTGGCTGCGCATCTTCGCGGTCAACTTCGGCATGGGCGTGGTGTCGGGCCTGGTCATGGCCTATCAGTTCGGCACGCACTGGAGCGGCTTCTCGCGCTTCGCCGGCAGCATCACCGGGCCGCTGCTGGCCTACGAGGTACTGACGGCCTTCTTCCTCGAGGCCGGGTTCCTGGGGGTGATGCTGTTCGGCTGGTCGCGCGTGGGGCCGGGCCTGCACTTCATGTCGACGGTGATGGTGGCGCTGGGCACGCTGTTGTCGGCCACATGGATCCTCGCCTCCAACAGCTGGATGCATACGCCGGCGGGCTATGAGATCGTCGACGGCCGCGTCGTGCCCACCGACTGGCTGGCGGTGATCTTCAACCCCTCGTTCCCGTACCGGCTGGTGCACATGGGCATCGCCGCCTTCCTGGCCACGGCGTTGATGGTGGGCGCATCGGGCGCATGGCACCTGCTGCGCGGGGACCGCAGCCCGGCAGTGCGCAAGATGTTCGCCATGGCCATGGGAATGCTGGTGCTGGTGGCGCCGCTGCAGGCCGTGGTCGGAGACTTGCACGGCCTGAACACGCTGAAGCACCAGCCAGCCAAGATCGCGGCCATGGAAGGCCATTGGGAGAACGAGCCCGGCGCGGGCGTGCCGCTGACCCTGTTCGGCATTCCCGACATGGAGAACGAGACCACGCGCTACGCAGTGCAGGTGCCGCGCCTGGGCAGCCTGATCCTCACCCACAGCTGGGACGGCCAGTTCGCCGGCCTGAAGTCCTTCCCGAAGGAAGACCGGCCCAATGCCACCATCGTGTTCTGGACCTTCCGCGTGATGGTGGGGCTGGGCCTGCTGATGATCGCGCTGGGCGCCTGGGCGGCATGGGCGCGGCTGCGCGGCAAGCTGTACCACTCGGCCGCCCTGCACCGCTTCGCGCTGTGGATGGGGCCCGCGGGCGTGATCGCCATCCTGGCGGGCTGGTACACCACCGAGATCGGCCGCCAGCCCTGGGTGGTGTATGGACTGATGCGCACCGCCGATGCCGCCACGCCCCACAGCACCGTGGACGTGGGCGTGACGCTGGCCGTGTTCGTGGTCGCCTATCTGCTGGTGTTCGGCGCCGGCATTTCGTACGTGCTGCGCCTGATCCGCATCGGTCCCACGCCGCCCGCGGGCCATGCCCCGCTGTCCGGCGGTCCGGGCGAGCCGCGCCAGCCCATGCGCCCGCTGTCGGGCGCCTCGTCCACCGACGGCGCGGCCGCGCCGTCCCGCGAAGGAGCGTGACCATGGGAGTCGACCTTGCGCTGATCTGGGCCGTGATCATCCTGTTCGGCATCATGATGTACGTGGTGATGGACGGATTCGACCTGGGAATCGGCATCCTGTTTCCCTTCACGCCCGACACCGAAGACCGCGACGTGATGGTCAACACCGTGGCGCCCGTCTGGGACGGCAACGAGACTTGGCTGGTGCTGGGCGGCGCGGGGCTGCTCGCGGCGTTTCCGCTGGCGTACTCGGTGATACTCGACGCCCTGCATCTGCCCCTGCTGGCCATGCTGTTGGGACTGATCTTTCGCGGCGTGGCCTTCGAGTTCCGCTTCAAGGCCAATGACCGCCATCGCCCATTCTGGGACCGGTCCTTCACGTGGGGCTCATTCGTCGCGGCGTTCTTCCAGGGCGTCACGCTGGGCGCCTATATCGAGGGCATTCCCGTGGCGCAGGACGCCTACGCCGGCGGCCCGCTGGACTGGGTGGCGCCCTTTCCGCTGTTCACGGGGCTGGGGCTGGTGGTGGCCTACGCCCTGTTGGGCTGCACGTGGCTGATACTGAAGACCGAAGGCGAGCTGCAGCAGCGCATGTGCCGCCACGCCCGACCGCTGACCTATGCGCTGCTGGCCGTGATCGCCGTCATCAGCGTGTGGACGCCGCTCGCCCAGCCCGACATCGCGCGGCGCTGGTTCAGCCTGCCCAATGTGCTGTGGTTCGCGCCGGTGCCCGTGCTGGTGGCCGCGGCCGGGTGGATGCTGCTGCACAAGCTGCGCGGCAGGCCCCATGCGTGGCCGTTCGTGCTGTCACTGTGCCTGGTGTTCCTGGGCTACAGCGGCCTGGGCATCAGCCTCTGGCCATCCATCGTGCCGCCGTCGCTGTCCATCTGGGACGCCGCCGCGCCGCCGCAAAGCCAGGGCTTCGCACTGGTGGGCGCGCTGCTGATCATTCCTGTGATCCTGATGTACACGGCCTGGTCGTATTACGTATTTCGCGGCAAGGTCCGCGCTGGCGAGGGCTACCACTGATGCAGCCGACCGATCCCCCCACCGAACGCAAATGGGCGCGCCGCATGCTGTGGCTGGTGCTGATATGGGCGGCCAGCGTGGCCGGCCTGGGCGCGCTTGCCTATCTGCTGCGGCTGGCGATGGGCGCCGCCGGCATGTCGTCGTGACCGCAATACGCGGCCGCGCGGCACGACCTCGCGCCGGCGCGCGCCCTTGCCTGTGCGCCTGATCGTCAGGCAGCGTATGCTTGCAAGCCTGCAGGCACGGGCCCGTCCGCGCGCGATCGGGCGGCATAACGACAATACCGAGACAACGCAGATGACGATTCCCATCCGTCTTTCGTGGGCAGCCTTGGCGCTGACGCTGGCCGGCGCCGCGGCGCCCACCGGCGGTACGCGCGCGGCCGAGCGGGCCGCGCTGCAGCCCGGCACCATGGACGCCCGGGTCGCGGCCTGTACGGCATGCCATGGCGAACAGGGCCGCGCCGGCAACGACGGCTACTATCCGCGCCTGGCCGGCAAGCCGCAGGAATACCTGTACCAGCAACTGCTGAACTTCCGCGACGGCCGGCGCCAATACCGCCCCATGCAGCACCTGCTGGTCAACCTGCCCGACGACTATCTGCGCGAGATCGCCGGCTATTTCGCCGAGCAGCACGTGCCCTACCCTCCGCCCGTCCCGGCCAACGCCTCGCCAGCATTGCTCGAGCAGGGGCGCGTGCTCGCATTGCATGGCGACGCGGCGCGCGGGCTGCCCGCCTGCGCGGCCTGTCACGGCGCCGAACTGGGCGGCATGCTGCCCGCGATCCCGGGCCTGCTGGGCTTGCCGCGCGACTACCTGGTGTCGCAAGTAGGCGCATGGCAGAACGCCCGGCGCCAGGCATTGGCGCCCGACTGCATGGCCGAGGTGGCGACCAGGCTCACGCCCGAAGACCTCAGCGCCGTGTCGGCCTGGCTGGCCTCGCGGCCCGTGCCCGCGGCGTACGCCGCCGAGCCGGCCGGCTCGACCACGCTGCCGCTGACGTGCGGCAGCCAGGCCCAACGCTGATCGCCGTGCTGCCATGAAACTGATATCACGCATTCTCCTGACCCTGCTGCTGCTGGGCACGGCGGCCATAGCCGCGCTGTACTGGATGGGCACACGCGAGGACGCCGGACCGGCGGCGCCGGCTGTCGCGGGCGATCCGGCGCAGCAGATCGAGCGCGGCCGCTACCTGGCCAGCGCGGGCAACTGCATGGCCTGCCACACGGCGCAGGGCGGCAAGGCCTACGCGGGCGGGACCCCGGTACCCACTCCGTTCGGCACGCTGTACGGCCCCAACATCACGCCCGACACGCAGACCGGCATCGGCGAATGGAGCGCCGCCGACTTCTGGAACGCCCTGCACAATGGCAAGTCGCGCGACGGCACGCTGCTGTATCCCGCCTTCCCCTACACCGAATACACGCGCATCTCGCGCGCCGATGCCGACGCCCTCTATGCCTACCTGCGCACCGTCGAACCGGTTCGACAGCCCAGCCTCGCCCCCGAGCTGCGCTTTCCCTACGACCAGCGCGTGCTGCTGGCGGCATGGCGCGCGCTGTACTTCCGCCCCGGCGTGCACGAGGACGACCCGGGGCAGTCGGCGCAATGGAACCGCGGGCGCTATCTGACCCAAGGCCCGGGGCATTGCGCGGCCTGCCACGCGCCGCGCAACGGGCTGGGGGCCACCGTGGACGGCGCCAGCCTGAGCGGCGGCCTCATCCCCATGCTGGAATGGTATGCGCCGCCGCTCAATGGCGACGCCGCGTCCGGACTGGGCAATTGGTCGGCCCAGGACATCGCCGCGCTGCTGCGCACCGGCATGTCGGCGCACTCTACCGCCAGCGGCCCCATGGCCGAGGTGGTACAGGGCAGCACGCAGCACCTGACCGAAGCCGATGCCCTGGCCATCGGCACCTACCTGAAGAGCCTGCCCGCCGCGTCGCCCGCGCCGCGCGCCGGCGCAACGGCGCCCGGCGCGACGGCGCCCGGCGCGATGGAACTGGGCGGCAAACTGTACGGGCAGCACTGCGCGCAATGCCACCAGGCATCCGGCGAAGGCAGCGGCGAGGCCTGGCCGCCGCTGGCCGGCAACCCCACGGTGACGGCGCCGTCCGCCGCCAACGCCATCCGCATGGTGCTGGAAGGCGGCTTCGCGCCGGCCACGGCGTCCAACCCGCGGCCGCACGGCATGCCGCCATTCGGCCAGATCCTGAACGACAACGACACCGCCCTGCTGGTCTCGTACATCCGCAACAGCTGGGGCAATGCGGCCGGCGGCGTGACGCCGCTGGAGGTCAAGCGCGCGCGCGAGGCGGCATCGGGCTATTGAAGCGGGCACTGGGCACGAGGCCACCGTGACAGGCGAAACGGGTACCATCGCGCTTTCGCCGAACCCCCGCCCGCCATGCCGCTCGCCGTCGCCATCTTCATATTCACGCTGGTACTCGTCATCGCCCAGCCCCGCGGCCTGGGCATAGGCTGGAGTGCCTGCATCGGCGCGGGGCTGGCGCTGCTGACCGGCGTGGTCCACTGGACCGACATCGGCGAGGTATGGCAGATCGTCTGGAACGCCACCGCGACCTTCATCGCCATCATCATCACCAGCCTGATCCTGGACCAGGCCGGCTTCTTCGAATGGGCCGCCTTGCACGTGGCGCGCTGGGGCCGCGGCCGCGGGCGCAGGCTGTTCGTGCTGATCGTCCTGCTGGGCGCGGTGGTCACGGCGCTGTTCGCCAACGACGGCGCGGCGCTGATCCTCACGCCCATCGTCATGGAGATGCTGCTGGCGCTGGGATTCGCGCCGGCCGCCACGCTCGCGTTCGTGATGGCCGCGGGCTTCGTGGCCGATACCGCCAGCATCCCGCTCATCGTCTCGAACCTGGTCAACATCGTGTCGGCCGACTTCTTCGGCATCGGTTTCGGCCAGTACGCCGCGGTCATGGTGCCGGTCAACGTCGCCGCGGTGGCGGCCACGCTGGCGGTGCTGATGCTGTTCTTCCGGCGCGGCATCCCGCGGCGATATGACCTGTCGCAGTTGCCCGAGCCGCGCAGCGCGGTTCGCGACCCTGTCACCTTCCGCGCCGGCTGGATCGTGCTGGCGCTGCTGCTGGCGGGCTTCTTCGTGCTCGAACCCATGGGCATCCCCATCAGCGCCATCGCCGCGGCCGGCACCGCGGGCCTGCTGCTGGTGGCCGGACGCCAGCACATCATCGGCACGCGCCGCATCATGCGCGACGCGCCGTGGCACATCGTCGTGTTCTCGCTGGGCATGTACCTGGTGGTCTACGGCCTGCGCAATGCCGGCCTGACCGCCTACCTTACCGGCTTGCTGGACCGCTGCGCCGAATACGGCGTGTGGGGCGCTGCCCTGGGCACGGGCCTGATCACCGCGTTCCTGTCCTCGGTGATGAACAACCTGCCCACCGTGCTGGTGGGCGCGCTGTCCATCGCGGACACCAGCGCCACGGGCGCCGTGCGCGAGGCCATGATCTACGCGAACGTCATCGGCAGCGACCTGGGCCCGAAGATCACGCCCATCGGCAGCCTGGCGACACTGCTGTGGCTGCACGTACTCGCACGCAAGGGCCTGACGATCGGATGGGGCTATTACTTCCGCGTGGGCATCGTGCTGACGCTGCCGGTGCTGCTGGTGACGCTGGCCGCGCTGGCGTGGCGGCTGCAGCCCTGACCGGCGCGTCGCGGCGGGGCCATTCATGACCGCGGCGACGCGCTTCTGTTAACGTGACGCCGACTCTCGTGTCCGGAGAAATGGGATGAGCTGGATTGCCGGCCGATTCACGGCCTTCGTATTGATCCTGGCAGGCGCGGCCGTCACGCTAACGCTGGCCGTCGCGCAATCGCCATGGTGGCTGCTGGCGGCCGCGCCGCTGCTCATGCTGTCGCTGCTGGGCGTCTACGACCTGGTGCAGACGCGCCACGCCATCCGCCGCAACTATCCGGTGCTGGGCAACCTGCGTTTCCTGTTCGAGTTCATCCGGCCCGAGATCCGCCAGTATTTCCTCGAGGACGACACGCAGGCCGCGCCGTTCTCGCGCGCGCAGCGCTCCATCGTGTATCAGCGGGCCAAGGAAGAGATCGACAAGCGCCCCTTCGGCACCCAGGAAGACGTGTACGGCGACCGCTATGAATGGATCAACCATTCCATGACGCCCGCGCACGTGGCGGACCCCGACTTCCGCGTCACCGTGGGCGGCGTCGACTGCCGGCAGCCCTATTCCATGTCGGCCTTCAACATCTCGGCGATGAGCTTCGGCGCGCTGTCGGCCAATGCCGTGCTGGCGCTGAACGACGGCGCCCGGCAAGGCAATTTCGCGCACGACACCGGCGAGGGCGGCATCAGCCGCTATCACCGCGAGCCGGGCGGCGCGCTGATATGGAACATCGGCTCGGGCTACTTCGGCTGCCGCGACGAAAACGGCGCGTTCTCCGATGAGGCCTTCATGCGCAATGCCCGGCTGCCGCAGGTGAAGATGATCGAGATCAAGCTGTCGCAGGGGGCCAAGCCGGGCCACGGCGGCATCCTGCCCGCGGGCAAGGTCACCATCGAGATCGCCGAGGCGCGCGGCGTGCAGCCCTGGCGCGACTGCAATTCGCCGTCCAGCCACAGCGCGTTCGATTCGCCCATCGGGCTGATGCATTTCATCGCGCGCCTGCGCGAGCTGTCCGACGGCAAGCCGGTGGGCTTCAAGTTCTGCGTGGGCCATCCCTGGGAATGGTTCGCCATCGTCAAGGCCATGCTCGAGACCGGCATCACGCCGGATTTCATCGTGGTCGACGGTGCGGAGGGCGGCACGGGGGCCGCGCCCGTGGAGTTTGTGGACCACGTCGGCACGCCTTTGCGCGAGGCCCTGCGGCTGGTGCACAACACGCTGATCGGCGTGAACCTGCGCGACCGCATCCGTCTGGGCGCATCCGGCAAGATCATCACTGCCTTCGACATGGCGCGCGTCATGGCCATGGGAGCCGACTGGTGCAACGCCGCGCGCGGCTTCATGTTCGCCATCGGCTGTATCCAGGCGCAGGCCTGCCATACGGGCAAGTGTCCCACCGGCGTCACCACCCAGGACCCGCTGCGCCAGCGCGCGCTGGTGGTGCCCGACAAGGCGCAGCGCGTAGCGCACTTCCATCGCAATACGCTGCACGCGCTGGCCGAACTGATCGGCGCGGCCGGCTTGACGCATCCCGGCCAATTGCGCCCGCACCACATCGCTCGGCGCGTGTCGTCTTCCGAGGTGAAGCTGTTGTCCGCGCTGTTTCCCGAGCTGGCGCCCGGCGAACTGCTGCGAGGCGAATTCCGCCACGACGTGTACCGGGTGGGCTGGGGCATGGCGCGCGCGGATTCGTTCCAGCCGGCCACCGACATCACCTCGGCCCTGGCCGAACTGAACCGTCCCGCCGAGGCCGCGCGCCCCCTGCAGCCGGCGGCGGCGTGAACCATCAAAGCCAGCGCTCGAACAGCCGCGAGAAGCCTTCCATGAAGCGATCGCCCAAGCCGCGGTCCTCCCAGGCCTGCAGGTCGACCTGCGTGGCCTGCGCCACGTCCTGCTGGAACATCTCTTCCATCTGGCTGGCGAAATCGCCGCCCAGGATCACGGCATTGACCTCGTAGTTCAGCGCGAAGCTGCGCCAGTCCATGTTGCTGGAACCCACCGTGGACCACACGCCGTCCACCACCGCGGTTTTCGCGTGCAGCAGCGCGTCGCGCCTTTCATAAATCTTCACCCCCGCGCGCAGCAGTTTTTCATAGTGCGATTGGCCGGCATACAGCACCAGCGACGAATCGCTGAAGCCCGGCAGCACCATCACTACCTCGACGCCCCGCTGCGCGGCATCGGCGAGCACCTGGACGAAGGCCGGGTCCGGCGCGAAGTACGCCATGGTGATGTGAATCGAGCGGCGCGCGCTGGCGAAGGCCGACATCATCGTCAGGTACACCGTATAGCCATCGCTCTCGTCCGGCTGGTTGGCCAGGATGCGCACCGCCAGGTCGCCCTGCCGCGGCGGCGGCGAGGCCGTGATCCATTCCGTCAGCGGCGGTCCCTTCTGCGATTCCCACCCGTCGCGCAACACCTGTTCCAGCTGCGCCACGCCGGGGCCGCGGATCTCGATGTGCGTATCGCGCCATGGCGCCTCGGGCTCTTTCTCCGCTTCGGAATCGGAGCCCGAAGCGGACGACGCGCTGACCACCAAGCCGCTCGAACTCGACGAATACACGCTGCTGATGTTCATGCCGCCCAGGTAGCCCACATGGCCGTCCACGACCAGCACCTTGCGGTGATTGCGCTCGTTGATCGACCAGCCGGCGCGAGCCTCGACGGGATTGACGGGATTGAACACCGTCACCTGCACGCCCGCCTGGCGCATTCTTTCGAACAGGGCGTCGGGCGTGGAGATGGTGCCGACGGCGTCGATCATCAGCGCCACCTCGACGTGGCGCGCGCGGGCCGCGATCAGGGCGTCGGCGAAACGCCGGCCATCTTCGTCATCGTCGAAGATGTACGTTTCCATGTGCACGAACCGTTCGGCCTGGTCGATGGCCTGCAGCATGGCGTCGTAGGCGCTCGCCCCGTCGACCAGCAGGCGCACCTGGTTGCCCGGTACCAGCGGCGTGCCGCTGATGGCCTCTTCCACTTCCAGGTGATAGGCGAGGAAATCGCGCTGCTCATTGTGCCGTGCCGCCAGGTCTCGGCCCTGCTCGTAGCTTCGCCAGCCCGCGTCCGCCGACCGCGCCGCCTGCTCGCCGCGCTGGCGCAGCAGCGTGGTGTCGGGCACGCTGGCGCATGCCGCGAGCAGCAGCGCCAGCCCGGCCGCGCCGCAGCGCGCCAGTTTATTCAGGTATCGGCGGGCACGAGGGACATTCAAGGCTGCCATTGCGTGCGACGCGCCGGCGCGGGGCGGGCGCCGGCCGTGGCTCGGCGCCATGCGGGCGCTTGCACCGGAGCGGGCGGGGTGTAGTGTTCGGCCAGCTGCCACGGCCCACGGGCCTGCGCCACGTGCACGCCGCCGGCATCATGCAGCAGCGCGGTCACCATGGGTACGCCCGCGGGGTGCACCTGCACGGCGACCAGGATGGTCTTGCCGAACAGGCCGCTGCTCAGCCCGCCGGCCTGGCCGGGCAAGCCGCCCACCATCCACAACGAGGCCAGCAATGCGCCCAGGTATGCCCCCGCGGCGCCTCCGGCGGCCAGCGCCATGCCGTCGCTCCATTGCGGCAGGGAACACAGGGCCGCGCCGACCAGCGCCCCCAGCGCGGACAGGGCGGCCACGACCGACACCGCGCCCTTGCGGCCAGCCGCCGTGCCCAGATCCGGACCATTGCGCAGCGCGTTCTCGGCCGTATCGCCTACCGAGGACTCTCCATGGAACATGCTGACGGCTTCTTCGGCGAATCCGTCCGCGACCAAGGCATGCGCCGCGCTACGCGCCGAGGCGAGGCTATCGAAGCGAGCAACGACAATGGTGGACATGCGGACCTCCCAGGCTAGCGCGGCGGCGCCACGACATGACCGTATTCTTACCAATGCGGTCGACGGCCGCCCTGATGATTGGCAACGAGCCGTAGCACGGTATTTCTGGGTGGCGCCGCCAGGCGTCCGGACGCGCATTTCGTAAAAGTCCTTTGCAATCCGGAGCGCGCGCATTGACATCCGCGGCCCGCGCGCGGGCACAATAACGCCAGAGAATAAGAAGCTGCCCCACGCGGCATAAAGAAGATGGCTCGCACCACGCGCCCCGCTCCACAGCCGACAAGGAAGGACAAGACCGCATGGCACGCTCCCTGACTTCCCTCGCCTCGGCCGCCCCGGCCCAGGTATCGCGCGGCGGCACCGCCGACGAAGAACTGCGCGCCGGCCTCATGGCCGCCGTCCCCACCATCAGCCCGAAGTACCTGTACGACTCGCTGGGCTCCAGCCTGTTCACCGCCATCACCCTGCTTCCCGAGTACTACCCCACGCGCTGCGAAGCCGAGATCCTGCGCGAGCAGGCCTCGCGCATTGCGTATCACGTAGGACGCGTCGAGTCGCTGATCGACCTGGGTGCGGGCGACTGCGTGAAGGCCGAGAGACTGTTCCCGGTACTGCAGCCCACGCGCTACGTGCCGATCGACATCTCGGCGGACTACCTGAACGATGCCGTGGCGCGGTTGCGCCATGCGCATCCCGGCCTGGAGATTCGCGCGCTGGGGCGCGACTTCTCGCACACATTCGATCTGCCCGAAAGCGTGCCTGCCGAGAACCGCCTGTTCTTCTATCCCGGCTCGAGCATCGGCAATCTGTCGCCCGACGAAGCGCTGGCGCTGCTGCAGCGCATCCATGCGCTCTGCCCCGGAGGCGGCCTGCTGGTGGGTGTCGATCGCGTCAAGCCGCGCGGCGTGCTCGAGCCGGCATACGACGACGCGCTGGGCCTGACCGGCGCTTTCAATCTGAATATGCTGCGTCACGTGAATACGCTGTTGGGCAGCAACTTTCGGGTCGAGGACTGGCGGCACGAGGCACGCTATAACGAGACCGAATCGCGCGTGGAAATGCACCTGCGCGCCGCCGCCGACGTGCTGGTGAAATGGCCCGGCGGCGAGCGCCACTTCGCGCGCGGCCAGAGCATCCACACCGAATGCTCGTACAAGTACACGGTGGACGGCTTTGCCGACCTGTTGCGACGCGCCGGATTCGGCAAGATCCAGCACTGGTCGGATCGACGCGACTGGTTTTCCGTGTTCAGCGCGCGCGCCTGAAAGAGCGCCGCACGACCCATCCAGGAGCCACGATGGATACCGTTTACCAGTCGCCGCAGCCCATCGGCGCGCGGTCCAGGCCAGCGGCGGCCGAGCGCACGCTCTCGCAGCGCTACGACGCCGTGCGCACCCTCAGCGTGGAGCTGTCCCGGCCGCTCAGCCCGGAGGATTGCCAGGCGCAGTCCATGCCGGACTGCAGTCCGGTCAAGTGGCACCTGGCGCACACCACATGGTTCTTCGAAACCTTCGTGATGGGCAAGTACGACCCGGGCCGCGAACCCTTCCATCCGCAATACCGGATGCTGTTCAATTCGTACTACAACGCGATCGGCGACAAGCATCCGCGCCCCCAGCGCGGCCTGCTGACCCGTCCGCCGCTGGCCGACGTGCTGCGCTACCGCGAACACGTCGACGGCGCCATGCAGGCGCTGCTGAAGCGCCATGCCGACGATGCCGAATTCCAGGCCCTGGTCGTGCTGGGCCTGAATCACGAGCAGCAGCATCAAGAGCTGATACTCACCGATCTCAAGCACCTGCTGTCCTGCAACCCGCTGCGGCCGGCGTATCTCGACAAGCCGGCGGGCGTCTCGGCGGCGCCGGCCACGCCCGCCGGCTGGACGCGCTACGACGGCGGCATCGTGCGTGTGGGGAATGAGGGCACAGGCTTCGCTTTCGACAACGAGGGACCGTCGCACGAGGTGCTGCTGCGCCCGTACTGTCTGGCCGACCGCCTGGTCACGCAGGGTGAATACCTCGAGTTCATGCTGGACGGCGGTTATCGCCGGCCCGAGTTCTGGCTGTCGCTGGGCTGGGACATGGTGAACGGCGCTCAATGGCGCGCGCCGATGTATTGGGAAGAACATCAGGAAGAGTGGCGCGTGTTCACGCTGCACGGCATGCAGCCCCTGGATCCGCACGCGCCGGTCACGCATGTCAGCTATTTCGAGGCGGATGCGTACGCCCGCTGGGCGCGCGCCCGCCTGCCTCGCGAGGCGGAATGGGAACACGCCGCGCGCTTGCGCGAGGCCGCGCTGGCCGATTCGGGCGGCGCATTGGCCGGGACTCGCGCCAACATGCTGGATACCGGGCACCTGAACCCGCGTCCCGCCGCGGCGCCCGATGCGGCCCACCCCAGCCAGATGTACGGCGACGCGTGGGAATGGACCTGCAGCTCGTACGAGGCCTATCCCGGCTTCGCACCGCCCGAGGGCGCCGTCGGCGAGTACAACGGCAAGTTCATGTGCAATCAGTACGTGCTGCGCGGCGGGTCCTGCGTCACGCCGCGGGATCACATCCGGGCGAGCTACCGAAACTTCTTCCCGGCCGATGCGCGGTGGCAGTTTTCGGGGATACGGCTGGCGCGGGATGTCTGAGCCGGGCTTGGCCTACGACGGTCGGGGTCGGGGCGGTCTGGCTCGGGTTTGCCGTTGGGTCGCATCGGCTTGCAGCGCCGCGTTTTACCGTGCTAGAATTTCGTTCTTCGCTTCACGGCACTTCTTTGGCGCGGTGAAGCGCGCATCGTCAGATGCATGGCGCATTAGCTCAGCCGGTTAGAGCGACGGAATCATAATCCGCAGGTCCCCTGTTCGAATCAGGGATGCGCCACCAAGTATTCATGCGGCCCGCAGCGATGCGGGCCGTTTTGTTTTTGCTCCGCAATTCCCCGTCTGCTCCGCAATTCTCCAATTCCCAAGGCTATGCTGGGCGTTGGCCGACAACGCTAGGGGCATGAGATGTGCAGGCACTAACAGCGCATCAAAGCCCGCGAGAAGTTGTTCCGCATGGGCGTGTGCCACAACTCCGACGTGGCCCAAGCGGGTGGGCGCATCCCGACGCGCCGCCTGCACGATTCGTGCCGGGGTGCTGGCGGCGACAACAGCAAGTAGACTCATAGATAACAACGGAGATCCACAGCGCCATGTCTGCCAAGAGTTACATCTACGAAGCGAAAAGCGAGGTCGAAGGTGTCCTTCACGACCTGCGACGCCTGAGCGACAAACTGCCCAACGAGCAGAGCGCCCATCTGAGCCGCGCAATCCAAAAGCTCGATTCGGCCAGAAGCGCGCTCGAAAGCGCCCTTTACCATTCGAACGACTAGCTATGAGTCCGCTTGGCCAGCCGACCCCTTGGATTGTCGTGACACTTCTACTCAAGACCAATAATGCAAGCCGCCCGTCTGGCGACGTTACGGCCGCGCGTGCTTTCGAGCCCAGTCAGTTAGGCCATGCGGTTACCGTCTCCCGATGCCGGGCGGCACACCCCCTCACAGCACAAGCACTTGGTCCTGCGCCCAGGCCTGCCAGGCGTCGTAGTTGGCAGGGCCCTGTGGCGGGTCGGGGATCGGCGGGCACGGCGCCAGCAGTCGCTGTCCAGCGGCGGCATCGCGCGCGGCACATACTGAATCTGTGAGGGTGCGCACCCGAAAAACATCAGGGCGGCAGCCAGCAGGCAGAGAGTTCGCATAGCGATCCGTTGCGGTCCGCGAGCTTCAGCACGACGTTGCCCTGCTTGTCCCACCACCAGCCGGTAATGCATTTCGGGATCCGCTCCGGCAGCTTGCGGATGTCCTTCGGGCTGGAGATGCCCCAGGAATTCGCCAGGGCGCTCCGGATCGTCCAGCACCAAGTCGCCCATGTCGTAGAACGCCAGCGTAACCACCTCGCCGATGATCCGCTCCTTGGTCACCTCCAGCTTGGCCATTGCCGCCTTACGGGCCGCTGCTTCCAGCGCAGCTTGCACCTGAAGCTGGCCGACACTCACCTCGGCCGCATTGCTGTCGACTTGTAGCCCGCCGCCATGTACGCCGCCTTCGTTCTTCTCCCCAGCCGACACATACAACTGCACGAACTTCAACTGCATCGGGTTCAGCGCCGCGCCACGGAGCCTGCGCGTATCAAGCGCGCAGGGCTGCGCTGCACCCGGGTTCGGCACAGGATACGGGAGTCATTGGGGTTGGGGATGGTCCTGCCGAACGGCTACTATCTGCCTGCCACCGCGAGCGTATAGATTCGCAGGCATTCAGCTAACAGGAGCGCTGTCATGAAACGGCAATATAAAGTCTGGTTGGCCATACTGGCCGCGCTGGAAGAGAACACCCACAGTTCCATGGACTTCGACTCGATTCTGGAATGGGTCCTGACGAAACTGAAGCCAACGGGCGTGACGGTGACGACGCACGTTATGGAGCACCATCTCGACATTCTCGTTGACGCAGGCTACCTCCAGCGTGTCAGCCAAGGCTATTGGCGACTCACCTGGGACGCTCATGTCTTTATCTCGAGCGGCAACGCCCCTTCGCACATCCAGATGCTGGGGAATCCGCCTCTGCGCTAGCACAATAAAAAGCGCCGCGGCGCTGCCTGCGACGCTTCGGAGATAATCGGCGTGCGCGTGGAGCACCTGCAGCAGTCAGGCGCGCCAGGCCGACGCGCAGGTGGAAGGCGCCGAGGCCCTGGTTTTCAATACTGCGGCGCACGCCAACGGCAATTACTCGACATGCCGCTGATGGCGAGCGGTACGCCCATCGAAACGGGATCGCCTTCCCCTGGGAGAGCATCAACGGCCCCGGCCCTGAGATGCCACCCCTCGAGTATAGGTGGTGAGTTCACGCGCATTGAGGGGCCACGCCCCCAGGAGGGGAAGTCATGCGGCAACTACGTCGGCTTTCCGTTACCCACTTGAACAGCCTGGTGCTGCAGGAGCCGAAAATGTCGACAAGTCCGATTACGGGCGGCCTTACTACGGGCAGCATCAATCAAGCTAGCGCGCTAGCCGATGGGCAGCAGAGCACGAAAGAAGTCGTTGCTGCGTCTTTGCTGAGGCGGGATGAAGGTCTGCAGCAATACCTGACCGACAAGATGGACAGGAATACTGCGCTGCAAAAGAGCTGAGCGCCCTTATGCGGCGAAAAGCGGAGCTGACAAAGGCCGGCGCAATGCAATCCGACCCTCGGAAGATGCTGGAGGTTCAGAGCAAGGTGATCGCGCTTACTCGGCAAATCCAGGAAGAAAGCGTCTCGCTCGCGGTTTCCATCAGGTCCATGAACGACCCGCTGCACACCATCGACGACGTGCAATCGGGCCGAACCCAACTCTAGCGGTAGCTTACATCGATGGACGCTTTCCGCCTCGATGCCATTATCTGAGCGGAAAGCCCAACTCCCGCAGCACGTCGCCCAACTCATAACGCTGATCGCGCGGATCGGCCGTCAACCGGTTGACGATGTGGCGCGTCCATAGCGGATGATCGATCGACTGCTTCTTCCAGAACGCGTCCAACGCACGGTCGTACACTTCGGCCGCCTCGGCATGAGGCGCGGCATCGTAGTACTCGTTATGCAGCACGCTCTCTTGGGGCAGCCGCGGCCGGACGTGCGTGGACAATCCGTCCGCCGGATAGCCGATGGCCATGCCGAACACCGGGAATACGTAAGGGGGCAACTTCAGGTCCGCGGCGATGGGCCGTATGTTGCTGCGGATCGCACCTACGTATACGGCGCCCAAGCCCAGCGACTCGGCGGCCAGCACGGCATTCTGGGCGGCCAGCGCGGTATCCACTGCTGCCAACACCACCGACTCCACGTAGTCCGCACCGTTCACCTGCGCCCCTTGTTGCTGCGCCACCAGCCGCGCGCGCGAATAGTCGGCCAGCCAGATGAGGAACAGCGGGGCCTGCCTGACGAAGTCCTGATTCTTCGCCCACACCGCATGCTGTGCCTTATGGTCGGGATCCTGGATGGCCACGACGCTCCACACCTGCAGATTGGATGAACTGGAGGCCGACTGCGCGGCGGCCACCAGTGTGGGCAGCAGGTCGGCCGGCAGCGCGCGGGGAGAGAACGCCCGCACCGAGCGGTGATTCAGGATGTGGCGGGTGATCGCGTTGTCGATCAGGTCGTATGCGTGGCCGATCTCTTCGCCATAACGCGCGTTCAGCAGGCCAGCGGTGGCAGGAACGTTGGGGTCGTGTGTCTGTGTCATGCGCGGGAATATACGGCGGCCGCCGCAAACGTTCCAGACGAAATGCGAGTTTGCATATGTGGGCACGGAATGCGGCGTCTTCACGACGCTTCTATTCCCGCCAATCTGCGTCCCGGCGACCCGGACCGCGACGACGCGCAGCCTGCCGATCGGCAGGCGCCGCTTGGCCACCCACACGTGATGACGGCCAGCCTGATGACCCCAGCCTGATCACTGCCAGCCTGATCACTGCCAGCCTGATGACTGCCAGCCTGGTGACGGCCGGCCTGGTGACGGCCGGCCTGGCAGCCGGCAGCCTGAGAGGATCTACCGGCCCGCCCCAGCCTTGTGCCCCGCCGATCCAGCCTGCCCCGCCGGCATCTTGCCGTCCGGAACCGGATTTGCCGTCGAGCCCTGCACAGTGCCCTGTCCGGCCGAAGGCTGGGTCGGAGCGCTCGACTGCGACGGGGCCGTCGGCGTGGCGGTTCCCTGCCCCGACTGCCCCGGCGTGCCTTGCTGTCCCGGTGCCCCCTGCTGTCCCGGCTGTCCTTGTTGCGCTGGTTGCCCCTGCTGTTTCTGCTGCCCCTGCTGCCCTGGCTTCTTCTGCTGTCCCTGGCCATCCATCGCGGCGCCCGGTTTGTTCCCCGCGGCCGGATTCTGCGCGGCCTCCTTGGTCGAGGGCCTGCCCGCACGCTGGGTCATGGAATCGTCGGCCGGCGGCTTGGCTTGGCCGGGCTGTCGCGTTTGCCGCTCCTTGTCCTGCCCCTGCTGCGACGCGGCGCCCGACTGCGCGGGAGCCTGCTGTGCGCTGGCGCCCGTGGCGGCGAACGCCGCCGCGGCGGCTGCCAGGGTGATATGCAATATGTGTGTACGTGCCATCGAATCGGCCATGATCGGCTCCTGTATGGAAGAACGATCGCGCCGATCAGCAACCGTCGTTCCCACCAGGGGCGGCGCCCTTCCATGCCTACAATGCGGCTCTCGACCCAGGCCCCATACCCATGCCCCTGCTGAAACTATCCGCCCTGTATGCCGTCACCGCCGTAGCCGAAATCGTGGGCTGCTGGCTCGCCATGCTGGTCGTCAGCCAGCATCGCAGCGCATGGCTGCTGCTGCCGGCCGCTGGTTCGCTGGCGCTCTTCGCATGGCTGCTGACGCTGCATCCCGCCGCGGCCGGCCGGGTCTACGCGGCCTACGGCGGCATGTACATCGCGATGGCGCTGATATGGCTGCGTGTGGTGGACGGCGTCGCGCTGACACGCTGGGACCTGGCCGGCGCAGTCCTGGCGCTGGCCGGCATGGCCCTGATCGGCCTGCAACCGGCGTCGCGCTGAATAGCGTCCCGCTGAATAGCGTCGCACTGAACGCGTCACGCTGAACAGCACCTCCTCCACAGCGCCCCGCGCAAGCGCGTCGCGCAACGAACTCAGGACACGTTGCGCGGCGGGATACCGGTGTCGGTATCGTCCGGCGGCGAGAACAGGTCCCAACACGCCACGAACAAGGCGGCGATCAGCGGCCCGATGACGAAGCCGTTCAGGCCGAACAGCGCCATGCCGCCCAGCGTGGAAATCAGCACGACATAGTCGGGCAGCTTCGTGTCCTTGCCGACCAGCAGCGGGCGCAGCACGTTGTCCACCATTCCGATGACCAGCACGCCGAACGCGATCAGCACGATGCCCTGCCACGTGTCGCCCGTCAGCAGGAAATAGACCGCCACCGGCGCCCAGATCAGCCCAGCCCCGATGGCTGGCAACAGCGACAGGAACGCCATCACCACGCCCCACAAAAGCGCGCCCTGGATGCCCAGTATCCAGAAGATGATGCCGCCCAGCACGCCCTGCACCGCGGCCACCGCCACGTTGCCCTTGACGGTGGCGCGGATCACGGTGGTGAACTTGCGGAACAGGTGCTGCTTGTGCATGTCGCTCAGGGGCACCGCGCGCCGCACGCGGCGCGACAGCGCCGAACCATCGCGCAACAGGAAGAACAGCAGATACATCATCACGCCGAAGCTCACCAGGAACTGGAACGTGTCCTGGCCGATGTTGAAGGCCTGCGTCGCCATGAACTGGCTCGCCTGCATGGCGCCCGACGTCAGCTTGTCCTGGATGCCCTTGACGTCGCCCACGTCGAAGCGGGCCAGCAGGTTCTGCACGGGCGTGGGCAAGGCGGCGATGGCCTGCTGGAAGTACACGCCGAAATCCAGATTGCCCGACCGCATGCTCTGGTAAAGGTTCGCGCCCTCTTGCACCAAGGACGCGGCGATCAGCGTCATGGGCAGGATGACCAGCAGCAACACGATGAGCAGAGTCAGCAACGCGGACACATTGCGCCGCCCTCCCACGCGCGTCAGGATGCGGCGGTGCACCGGCGCGAAGATGATGGCGAGGATGGCGCCCCAGAATACCGCGCCCCAGAACGGCAGCAGCACCCAGGCGAACGCCACGGACACCACGATCAGCAGGTAATGGAAGGTTCTGTCGTGCATCAAGCTGGACTTGGTCATGAGCCATCCATAAGGCCGCGGCCACCGCGAGACGGGCCATTGTACAGAGAGGTACTGGTATCCGAACCGCTCAGGGCGTGGGCGAGCGCAACGCTTGCAGCTGCCGCGCCGCCGCGTCGATGTCGCCCGAACGCCCGTTCAGTTGGGTAAGCAGTGTGTTGAACCGGGCCTGGACCGATGGGTCGCGCACCTGGGCCAGCGGCCCGTCGATCAGCAACTGCCCCGCATGCGTCTGCGCGAATTGCGCGACGCGATGGGCATCGGCCAGCGTGTCCAATATGGCGGGGTAGACGGCAAGCAGCGCAGCCGCCGGCTCGGTCACCGCATGGTGATAGGCAGGCGCATAGGCCTGCTTCAAGTCGTCGGCCTGCAACAGCGTCGCGCGCGCCTCGTCCGCCCGCGCCAGCGCCTGCATCAAGTCCCGGCGGCGCTGCTCCAGACGCCCGCGCAGCGCTTCGAACTGTGCGCCGCGCTCGGCGATTTCTCCCAAGCTGTGCAGGCTCAGCGTCCGTAGCGCCTGGTCCAGTTCGTCCATGCCGGCCCCAAGCGCCTGCTGGAACGCTTCGATGACTTCGTAGTGCTCGTCGTAGTCACCCAGTTCCTCGCGCTCGTGGTCGGAAAGCCGAGGCGCCAGAGCGCCGGGGGCATCCAGCACGCGCGTCTGAAGGAAATGGATGAACGCCGCCCGTTGCTGCGGTTCGCGGTCGACGCAGCCGGCCAGGGCCAGCACGCCGGCGAACAGCCATAGGCAGGACAGGCGGTAGAAAAATCCCATCGACTTGCCGTCCTCCTGCATGGCTGCTCTGGTTGCGCAGCTTATCCGATACCCTGCCGAACAAGCCGCCACCCTCGGATTTTGTTGCCATCGAAGCGGCCTGTGACAGGACGGCGACAAATTATCTTGACAAAACAAGCGGTTACGCTTATAGTGTTGAAACTTCGCCGACGCGGCCACAGAATAACTACGCAAAACAGCTGCGGCGCCCCGAGCAGGTCTCTTCCAGGTTTGTCCTCGCCACCCCGCCTAGCAAGGCTTGGGCTGGCAATCGATCCCCGGGTTTCCAACGCTAGTCGGCAAGCATGCGCCGCCTGCGCCATCAGGCACAGGCTTGGCTCCTTCTGGTCCAGCATCCGCTCAACCCGTCCGCGAATTCCGCCGACGTCGCGCATGCCAGCTCCCGTCCAGAGCCCGCTGACGCATGGCGCCGACGGCGCCGTGCGGTCACGCAGCTGCAATGCACTCGGGCCATAGTGGTCCGTGCCATCGCTCCGGTTCTCCGGGGCACAAGCAGTTCCCATAACTACAACGCAAAGAGAGAAAACATGAGCAAATTGACTACCCCCCTGCTGCGCCGTCCGCAGCACATCGCGCTGGACGACACGCCCATCCACGTGGGCGACATCGTGCATCTGCAGCCGGCCGATGGTCCCGCCATTCGCGCGCAGGTCATCTACAACGCGCCGCTGAATGGCCAGGTCACCTACACCACCGACCTGGTGCGTTGCGCCGGCGGCGACAGCGGCAACAAGACGCGCATCCGCTTCCGCCACGAGCACGTGCATCGCATCGAGCCCGCACGGCGCCGCGCGGCCGTCGCCTGATCGCGGGCGCCGGTCGGCCGGCCGGCGGCCTCGCGCCGGGTGCGTGATAAAGTGCGCCGGTCGTCCGTATCTCCGCTCACGCCATGTCCTATACCCGCCACCCGGTGCACGTCTGGGATTTGCCGACCCGCCTGTTCCACTGGGCGTTCGCCGCCTGTGTCGTCGGAGCCTACGTCTGCGTGAAGCTGGGCGGCCTGTACATGGACTGGCACGTCCGGTTAGGTCTTGCGGCGCTGGGGCTGGTGGTGTTCCGGATTGTCTGGGGCTTCATCGGCCCGCATCACGCCCGATTCTTCAACTTCGTACGCGGTCCTCGCGCCGTTGTCGCCTATCTGCGCGGAGCCGCCACGCGGGGCGGCCATAACCCGCTGGGGGCGCTGTCCGTGCTGGCCATGCTGCTGGCGATCGGCGTACAGGCAGCCACCGGGCTGTTCATCACCGACGACATCATGGTGCAGGGCCCCTTGTTCGGCCGGGTCGACGAGTCCACGTCCAACCTGATGGCGTGGGTGCACCACACCAACGAATGGATCATGATCGCGCTGGTGGCGCTGCACCTGGCCGCCATCATCTGGTATGCGCTGGTGCGCCGCCAGCGGCTGGTGGGCGCGATGATCACCGGCAACATGCCGGCCGGCCATCTGGCCGACGATGCGATCTCCAGTGACGACGGCCCGGCCGTGTGGCTGAGGGCCATCGTACTGGCCGCCTGCGCCGCGGGACTGATCTGGTGGATCCAGTCGCTGGAAGCGGCGGCGAGCTTTTCCTATTGAAGCGCCGCGCGGCGACCAGAACCGGCCGCCGCTTTCAAGGCCTCAGGGCCGCTGGCGATAAGAGTCGTGGCAGGCCTTGCAGCTGGCGCCCACGTCGCCATAGGCCGCGCGCAGCTGCGCCAGGTCGCCCGAATCCGCGGCCGCCGCCAGCTTGCCGACATTGGCCCGGAAGGCGTCCTGCTTCTGCTTGAAGTCCGCGGCGCCGCTCCAGACCGCGGGGCGCGCATGGCCGCCCTCGGTGCCGGCGCCGAACGCCGTCCAGGGCAAGGCCGACAGGGTCTGCAGCACCTGCACGTTGGCCTTGATCTGGGCTGCATCGTACGGGGCCTGGCCGCGCACCACCGGCTGCATGCGGCCGAAGTGCGAAGCGATCAGGCTCAGGGCCGATTGCCGGTACTTGACGGCGTCTTCGGGCTTGGCGAATTGCGCGGAGGACGGCGCCGCCCAGAACGCCGCGCCCATACAGGCGAGCACGGCGGCAGCCGCGGACAACTTCTTCATGTATGAACTCCTGGAGTGAATGTTCTAGCGGTGAGCGCTTGTCGCAAGCGCACCGCTGCGGCGGCTTCAGGAGCGATGGCAGCAGCGGCGCGCCCCGCTTGGACTATACCTGTCGCGCAAGGTTCGCGGCCAAACCCAGATAAGAGCGCGGCGTCATGTCGAGCAGACGTTGCCGGGCGTCGTCGGGCAGTTCCAGGCCGGTGATGAATTCGCGCAGCGCTTCCTGGGTGATGCCCTTGCCTCGGGTCAGCGCCTTGAGCTGCTCGTAGGGCTGCGGCAGGCCGTAGCGGCGCATGACGGTCTGCACCGGCTCGGCCAGCACTTCCCAGCATGCGTCGATGTCGGCGTCGATGGCCGCGGCATTGACCTCGAGCTTTTCCAGCCCGCGCAGGCAGGCATCCCAGGCCACCAGGCAATAGCCCAGGCCCACGCCCAGGTTACGCAGCACGGTGGAGTCGGTCAGGTCGCGCTGCCAGCGCGAGACCGGCAGTTTCTCGGACAGGTGGCGCAGCACGGCGTTGGCCAGGCCCAGGTTGCCTTCGGAGTTCTCGAAGTCGATGGGATTGACCTTGTGCGGCATGGTCGAAGAACCGACCTCGCCTTCTTTCAGGCGCTGCTTGAAGTAGCCCAGCGACACGTAGCCCCAGATGTCGCGATCCAGGTCGAGGATGATGACGTTGGCGCGGGCCACCGCGTCGAACAGCGCCGCCATCCAGTCGTGCGGCTCGATCTGGATGGTGTGGCGGTTCTGCGTGAGGCCCAGGCCGGCCAGCACGCCCCGGCTGAACTCGGGCCAATCGATCTCGGGATAGGCGGACAGGTGCGCGTTGTAGTTGCCCGTGGCGCCGTTGAGCTTGGCCAGCGGCTCGACCGCCTCGACGGCCGCGATGGCGCGCTGCAGACGGGCCGCGACGTTGGCGAATTCCTTGCCGAGCGTGGTGGGACTGGCCGGCTGGCCGTGCGTGCGCGACAGCATGGGCTGGTCGGCGTAGGCGGCCGCCATGCCGGCCAGCTTGTCGGCCAGTTGGCGCAGGCGCGGCACCAGCACGTCGGTGCGGGCGCGGCCCAGCATCAGCGCATGCGACGTATTGTTGATGTCCTCGGAGGTGCAGGCGAAATGGATGAACTCGGCGGCGGCGGCCAGTTCGGCATGATCGGCCACCCGCTCTTTCAGCCAGTACTCGACGGCCTTGACGTCATGGTTGGTGGTGCGCTCGATTTCCTTGATGCGGCGGGCGTCGGCCTCGGAGAAGTCACGCACCAGGGCGGCCAGGCGATCGCGGGCGTCCTGGCTGAAGGCGGGCAGTTCCGGCAGGCCGGCATCCGACAGCGCCACCAGCCAGGCCACCTCGACCTCGACGCGATGCGCCATGAAACCGGCCTCGGACAGCAGCCCCCGCAGCGCGTCGCCGCGGGACGCGTAACGTCCATCCAGTGGCGAAAGCGCATTGAGTTGGGTAAGCTGATCGGCAATCTGCATGATGGTGTGGAGATAAAGTAAGCGGCACCGTCGATAAAGCGGCGCCTGGATGGCGTAGCGAAATGGCGGAGGAAAAATGGGGGGCGTAACCTTAGGGGCATGGCACCAAAGGCGGGCCCGATTTTATCATCGCGGCCCCTGCAGCACTGTCGCAACCACGCATCGCCCCTGGGCTGACAAAGCCGGGGCCCTGGCCCGGCCTGCTATACTTCGGCCGCTTTCCGACTTCGCATTTTCCGTGACTCCATGAAACTGATCGGCTCGCTTACCAGTCCTTACGTCCGTAAAGTGCGCGTCGTCATGGCCGAGAAAAAGCTGGACTACAAGCTCGAGCTCGAGAACGTCTGGGCTGCCGACACGCAGATCCAGAAGTTCAACCCCCTGGGCAAGGTCCCCTGCCTGGTCATGGAAGACGGCGGCGCGCTGTTCGACTCGCGCGTCATCGTCGAATACCTCGACACCCTGTCGCCCGTGGCGCGGCTGCTGCCGCAGTCCGGCCGCGAGCGCGCCGCGGTCAAGTGCTGGGAAGCCATCGCCGATGGCCTGCTCGATGCCGGCATCATCATCGTGAAAGAGCGTCAGCGCCCCGAGTCGCAGCAAAGCGACGAATGGATCCAGCGCCAGTACGGCAAGATCGAGGCCAGCCTCGACGCCATGAACAAGAGCCTGGGCGAACATCCGCACTGTATGGGCATCAACTACAGCCTGGCCGACATCGCACTGGGCTGCGCGCTGGGCTATCTCGACCTGCGCTTCCCCGACCTGGACTGGCGCGCCAACCACGCCAACCTGGCCCGCCACTACGACAAGCTGTCCACGCGCCAGTCGTTCGTCGACACCGCGCCGCCGGCCGCCTGAGGCGCGCCAGCTCTGCCGCCCCGAAAGGCGACGTCACCGGACATGAAAAAGGCGGGCCAGCGGCCCGCCTTTTTCTTTGCAGCGTGCGCTGCGAACGACTATGCGAACGCCTGCCAGGCCTTCACCAGCATGTAGGCCGCCAGGGCGAACAGCAGGAAGGCGAACACGCGCTTGAGCGTGGCCACCGGCAGGCGATGCGCCATGTTGGCCCCGAACGGCGCGGTAAGCACACTGGCGCAGACCAGCGCCAGCAGCGCCGGCCAGTGGATATAGCCGATCATGCCGGGCTGCATGGTGTCTTCGCGCAGGCCCGAGATCACATAGCCGGCGCTGTTAGCCAGCGCGATCGGGAATCCCAGCGCGGCCGAGGTGGACACGGCGCTGTGCAGCGCCACGTTGCACCACACCATGAACGGCACCGACAGGAAGCCGCCGCCGGCGCCCACCAGGCCCGAGATGAAGCCGATGCCCACGCCCGCCGCGCTGGTGCCGACCACGCCAGGCATCTGGCGGGTGGGCTTGGGCTTGACGTTGCGCAGCATGTTGTAGCCCGAATAGCCCACGAACACGGCGAAGAACAGCGACAGCCACGCGGTGCTGATGAACGAGAACGCCGCGCCACCGGACAGCAGGCCGCCGATGATGATGCCCGGGGCCATCATGGCGACGATGCGCCATTGGATGGTGCCCTTCTTCTGGTGAGCCCGTATGCTGGAAAGGGAGGTGAACAGGATGGACGTCATGGACGTGGCGATCGCCGCGTGCACCACCAGGTCGGGCGGCAACTGCTGCCAGGTGAAGACCATCGTCAGAAAGGGCACCAGCAGCATGCCCCCGCCTATGCCCAGCAGGCCGGCTGCAAAGCCCGCCACTGCGCCCAATGCCAACAGGCACAGTACGACACTAATGTCCACGCTCAACTCCTCTTTCTTTGGAAACTTATGGCGGCCGGCGGATCCGGCTCGCTGATGCATACCTTGATGCGCCCATCCCCCTGGGCGCGGTCACGCGATGATACCGCCTCCCAGGCAGACGTCCCCGTCGTACAGCACCGCGGACTGCCCCGGCGTGACGGCCCATTGGTCCTGGTCGAACGACAGCGCGAACGTCCCGGCCTCGGCATCGGCATCGGCCAGCGCACAAGCCGCGTCGGCCTGGCGATACCGTGTCTTGGCTCCGTACGCGCCGGGCGCTGGCGCGCGGCCGGCAATCCAGCTGGAGTCCTGCGCCTTCAGCGTGCCGGACAACAGCCAGGGATGATCGTGGCCCTGCACCACGTACAGCACATTGCGCTCCAGGTCCTTGCGCGCCACGTACCACGCCTCCGCCGTGCCATCGTCGCGCTGGCGGCCCTTGACGCCGCCCACCCCCAGCCCCTTGCGCTGGCCCAGCGTGTAAAACGACAGGCCATGGTGCCGGCCGACCCCCAGCCCCTCGGGCGTCAGGATGGGTCCCGGCGCCGTCGGCAGATAGCGGTTGAGGAACTCGCGGAACGGGCGTTCGCCGATGAAGCAGATGCCCGTGGAGTCCTTCTTCGCGGCATTGTGCAGCCCGATCTCGTGGGCGATGCGGCGCACCTCGGTCTTGTGCAGCTCGCCCAGCGGGAACAGCGTGCGGGCCAGCTGCGCCTGGTTCAGGCGGTGCAGGAAGTAGCTTTGGTCCTTGCTGCCGTCCAGCGCCTTCAGCAACTGGTATTCGCGTCCTTCGGGACCGTCGACCGCCCGCACGCGCGCGTAGTGTCCCGTGGCGATGTGCTCGGCGCCCAGCGCCATGGCGTGGTCGAGAAAAGCCTTGAACTTGATCTCGGCGTTGCACAGCACGTCGGGATTGGGCGTGCGGCCGGCGGCGTACTCGCGCAGGAACTCGGCGAACACGCGATCTTTGTACTCGGACGCGAAATTGACGTACTCGAACTCGACGCCGACGCGATCCGCCACGCTGGCGGCGTCCAGCAGGTCCTGGCGGGTGGAGCAATACTCGGAGTCGTCGTCGTCTTCCCAGTTCTTCATGAACAGGCCGACGACCTCATAGCCCTGCTGCTTGAGCAGCCAGGCGGTGACGGAAGAATCGACGCCGCCCGACATGCCGACGACGACGCGGCCAGGCTTGGTGGTGGATACGGACATGATGGGCGGTATTTTAGACTGCGGCGGGAAGGGACCGCGGCATGCCCTTCGTGCCGCGCATTACGCCTGCCGGCCGGGCGCGCCGGGCCGGGCTAGACGCGGACTAGGACTCTCCATCGGGACGCGGCTCCGCGGCACGCGACACTTCCATCAGCCAGGTGCGGAATGCCTGCAGAATGGGCAGGCTGGCCTTCTGCTCGGGATAGCACAGGTAATAGCCCTGGCGAGCGCGTATGGGCAGCCGCACGGGCTCGACCAGGGATCCGTCGTTCAGCTCGTCGCCTATCAGGCAGCGCGGGATCAGCGCAACGCCGAAGCCGGCGGCGGCCGCCTGCGTCAGCAGCGAGTACTGGTCGAAGCGCGCGCCTTCCCGGCTGCGCCGCGTGTCGCAGCCGGCCTGCTGCAGCCAGTCCGTCCAGCCTTCGAGCGCCGAGGTATGGTGCAGCAAGGGATAGCTCAGCAGGTCCGCGGCCTGCACGCCGGCTCGCGGCATCAGCCGCGGACTGCACACCGGCACCACGTCGCGTCCCACGATATAGTCCGCCCCGCTGCCCGGCCAGAAGCCCTCGCCGAACCGCACCGCCGCGTCCAGTTCCGGCGTGGAGAAATCGTAGCCCTGGCGATGCGGCAGGAACTCCACGTGGATGTCGGGCCGCAGCCGCATGAAGGCCGTCAGCCGCGGGATCAGCCAGCGCGCGCCGAACGTGGGCATGCAAGTCAGGTGCAGCGTGCCGCCGCGGCCCTGGTGGGCCATCAGTTCCACCGTGGCGGCCTCGATCTGCCCCAGGCCGGCCTGGATCTTGGTCAGATAGCTGCGCCCCGCCTCCGTCAGCACCAGCCCCTGCCGGATGCGAAGGAATAGCTGGACCCCGATGAATTCCTCGAGGTGCTTCACCTGCTTGCTGACGGCGCCCTGCGTGACGCAGAGCTCTTGCGCGGCGCGCGTGAAACTGCTGTGGCGGGCCGCGACTTCGAAGGCCTGCAGGTCGGTAAGAGAGGGGCAGAAGCGGCGCATGAAACGGGTGGCCGGCGGGAGACCGGGCACCGGTACGAAAAAAGGGGCGGAGAAGACCAGACTGGGCGCGTGTCGGCCGCAGGGTCAAGCATGACAAAAAGGAATAGGTTACGGAGAAAGTTTCGTTTGTGCAAACCGCCGACGCGGGCAAGAATCGGCGGTTGTACCTAGCATTTATCCACCTCTGCATCGTTACCTCTTAGAACAACCCACAGGAAAGAAGCCCATGCAACGCCGCAATGCCATTCTGGGTCTGTCGCTGGCCGCCGCGCTCGCCACCCTGCCGCTGACCTCCGGCCTGGCCCATGCCCAGGACTACCCCACCAAGCCGATCCGCCTGATCGTGCCCTTCCCGCCTGGCGGCACCACCGACATCGTCGGCCGCCTGTTCGCCGACAAGCTGACCCGCGCGCTGGGCCAGACCGTCGTGGTCGAGAATCGCGGCGGCGCCGGCGGTTCGATCGGCAGCGCCTTCGTGGCGAGCAGCCAGCCGGACGGCTACACGCTGGGCATCGCCACCGTCAGCACGCACGGCATCAACCCGGCCATCTACCCGAACCTGCCCTTCGACGTCACCAAGGACTTCACGCCGATCTCGAACCTGGCGGCTGTGCCGAACGTCATGGTCGTCAACCCCGGCAAGGTGTCCGCGAAGACGATGGCCGACTTCGTCAAGCTGGCCAAGAGCGAGCCCGGCAAGCTGACGTACGCGTCGGCCGGCAACGGCTCGGTCTCGCACATGATGGGCGAGATGTTCAAGATGGCGTCGGGCACCGACCTGATGCACGTGCCCTACCGCGGCGTCGGCCCGGCCCTGAATGACACGCTGGCCGGCCAGGTCGACATCCTGTTCGACAACCTGCCCTCGTCGCTGCCGCACGCGCAGGCCGGCAAGCTGGTGGCGCTGGCCGTGGCCGCGCCCAAGCGCGTCGCCGCGCTGCCCGACGTGCCGACCTTCGCCGAAGTCGGCCTGGCGCCCGTGAACGACTCGTCGTGGTTCGGCCTGGTGGGCCCGGCCAAGCTGCCGCAGCCCATCGTCGACAAGCTGTACAAGGCCGTGGTGGAAGTCAGCGCCGAAGCCGACGTCAAGAGCAAGCTGGAAGGCCTGGGCGCCTCCCCCGTGGCCAACAGCCCGGCCGACTACGCCAAGCAGATCCAGGCCGAAGTCGAGAAGAACAAGCGCATCGCCAAGGAAGCCAACGTCAAGATCGACTGAGTCTCGCTGACCCAGGGCCCCGCCTCTCGATGCGGGGCCGCGATCCCAAACCGCAGCAACCCTTTATGTCCATTCAGCAGCCACTTTCTTACCGCCTAGAACTGCCCGCCGATTATCCGACCGCAGCCGGGTCGGCGCCGCTGGTGCTCGATTCTCCGCACAGCGGCACGACGTACCCTCCCGATTTCAAGTCGGTGATCGAAGCAGGCGTCCTGCGCACCGCCGAAGACACCTGGGTCGATGACCTGTGGAGCGACGCCGTCGCACTGGGCGTGCCCCTGCTGGGCGCCACCTTCCCGCGCAGCTACATCGACTGCAACCGCAGCCCGTCCGACATCGATCCGGACATGCTCGACGCGCCCTGGCCCGGCCCCCTCTCGGGCTCGCCCAAGATCAAGCTTGGCAAGGGCCTGATCTGGCGCATGCTGGACGACGGCACGCCGCTGTACGACCGCAAGCTCAGCGTCGACGAAGTGCGCCACCGCATCGAAGCATGCTGGCAGCCCTATCATGACGCGCTGCGCCGTTTGCTGGACCAGGCCCACGCGCGCTTCGGCAAAGTCTGGCACATCAACTGCCATTCCATGCCCAGCGTGGCCGGCAAGTTCGCCACCGACAAGCCCGGCCTGGTGCATCCCGACTTCGTGCTGGGCGACCGTGACGGCACCACCGCCGATCCCTCGTTCGCCCGATTCGTCGCCGACTTCCTGCGTCCCCGCGGCTACGACGTCGCCATCAACGATCCCTACAAGGGCGTCGAGCTGGTGCGCGAGTTCGGCCGTCCGGCCGAAGGCCGCAACAGCCTGCAGATCGAGATCAACCGCAAGTTGTACATGGATGAAGTGTCGCTGCGCCCCACGGCGCAGTACGGCAGGTTGAAGCAGGACCTGCGCGACCTGACCGCCGCGCTGGTCGACTGGACGCGCGCGCAGGTGACCTGATACACGCGTAGCAGGCCGGCGCCTGCGCGCGCCAGCTCGCCGGACTACCCGCAGTCCGCTGGGCGCAAGCCCCCATGGAGACCACGCCATGGGGGCTTTTTTTGGTCACGCCGATCGTCGCGACATGCTCATCTGGTCCCCTGGGGTTCGCGCGCAGGTCGGTATATCCCCCTCTAGCCCTTGGTAGGGCTTCGTGTATAACTATGCGCACCCTTCCGAGGAGACGCGTCGTGCAGATCGGGATACCCAAAGAAACCCGAGACGGGGAGACCCGTGTCGCAGCAACGCCGGAGACAGTCAAGCGCTATGCCGCGGCCCATCACCGGGTACGGGTCGAGCGCGGCGCGGGCATGGCCGCGCGCTATCCGGACGAGGCCTATCAAGACGCCGGCGCCGAGCTGTGCGATGCCGCCGGGGCGCTGGGCAGTGAACTGGTCTTGAAGGTGCGTGCGCCTTCCACCGACGAACTCCGGCACATGAAGCCGGGCGCCGTGCTGGCCGGCATCCTCGACCCCTACGACGCCGAAGGCGTGGAAGCCATGGCGCGAGCCGGCCTGGTGGCCTTCGCCCTGGAGTCCGCGCCGCGCATCACGCGCGCGCAAAGCCTCGACGTCTTGTCCTCGCAGGCCAACCTGGCCGGCTACAAGGCGGTGCTGCTGGCGGCCCAGTACTACGGCCGGCTGTTTCCCATGATGATGACCGCCGCTGGCACGCTGAAGGCGGCCCGCGTGGTGGTGCTGGGCGCGGGCGTGGCCGGCCTGCAGGCCATCGCCACGGCGCGCCGGCTGGGCGCGGTGGTCGAGGCCTCCGACGTCCGGCCCGCCGCGCGCGAGCAGATCGAGTCGCTGGGCGGCAAGTTCATCGACGTGCCCTACGAAACCGACGAGGAGCGCGAGATCGCGCAGGGCACGGGCGGCTACGCCCGCCCCATGCCACCCGCGTGGATGGCAAGGCAGGCCGTGCTGGTGGCCGAGCGCTGCAGGCAGGCAGACATCGTCATCACCACCGCGCTGGTCCCCGGCCGGCCCGCCCCGCTGTTGCTAACCCCCGAAACCGTACAGGCCATGAGGCCCGGCTCGGTGGTGGTGGACATGGCCATCGAGCGCGGCGGCAACTGCCCGCTTACCGACAAAGGCCAGGTGGCCGAAAAGCATGGCGTGACGCTGGTAGGCCTGACCAACCTGCCCGGCCTGGTGCCCACCGATGCGTCGGCGCTGTACGCGCGCAACCTGCTCGACTTCCTCAAACTGATCACCGACGCCGAAGGCAGGCTGGCGATCCGCCGCGACGACGAGATCGTGGCCGCCTGCCTGCTGTGCGAAAACGGCTCTCCCACGCGCAAGGCATAAAGGACATAGCGATGGAAGGCATCGACCACACCCTGATCAACCTGATCATCTTCGTGCTGGCCATCTACGTGGGCTACCACGTCGTCTGGAACGTGACGCCGGCGCTGCACACGCCGCTGATGGCCGTCACCAATGCCATCTCGGCCATCATCATCGTGGGCGCCATGCTGGCGGCGGCGCTGACCGAAGGCGGCCTCGCGCGCGGCATGGGCGTGGCCGCCGTGGCGCTGGCCGCGGTGAATGTGTTCGGCGGTTTCCTGGTCACGCGCCGCATGCTCGAGATGTTCAAGAAGAAAGAGCGCAAGCTGCCGGCGCCGGCGCAGGAGAAACAGCCATGACGGTCTCCCTGAACGTCGTCACACTGCTGTACCTGGTCGCCTCGGTATGCTTCATCCAGGCGCTGAAGGGGCTGTCGCACCCGACCACCTCGCGACGCGGCAATGCGTTCGGCATGATAGGCATGGCCATCGCGGTGCTTACCACCGCCGCGCTCATCGTGGGCCTAGCGCGCCAGGGCACCGCGGCCATGGGACTGGGCTGGGTATTGCTGGGCCTTCTGGTGGGCGGCACCATCGGCACGTTGATGGCCAAGCGCGTCGAGATGACCAAGATGCCCGAACTGGTGGCCTTCATGCACAGCATGATCGGTCTGGCGGCGGTGGCCATCGCCGTGGCCGTGGTAGCCGAGCCGCACGCCTTCGGCATCGCGGCCGCGGGCATGCCCATCCCCACGGGAAACCGGCTGGAGCTGTTCATCGGCACCTTCGTGGGCGCCATCACGTTCTCGGGTTCGGTCATCGCGTTCGGCAAGCTGTCGGGTCGCTACAAGTTCAGGCTGTTTCAAGGCGCCCCCGTGGTGTTCAGCGGCCAGCACATGCTCAACCTGGCGCTGGCGCTGGCCATGCTGGGCTGCGGCCTCTGGTTCATGGTCACTCAGCAATGGCTGCCCTTCGTCTTGATGACGGCCATCGCCTTCGTGCTGGGGGTGCTCATCATCATTCCGATCGGCGGCGCGGACATGCCGGTGGTGGTGTCGATGCTGAACAGCTACTCGGGCTGGGCGGCCGCGGGCATCGGCTTCTCGTTGAACAACCCCATGCTGATCATCGCGGGCTCTCTGGTGGGTTCGTCGGGCGCCATCCTGTCGTACATCATGTGCAAGGCCATGAACCGCTCGTTCTTCAACGTGATACTGGGCGGATTCGGCGGCCAGGGCGGCAGCGCCGGCGCGGCTGGTGACGGCCAGCAGCGCAGCGTGAAGTCGGGCAGCCCGGACGACGCGGCCTTCCTGATGAGCAACGCCGAATCCGTGACCATCGTGCCGGGTTATGGCCTGGCCGTGGCTCGCGCCCAGCATGCACTGAAGGAGCTGGCCGCCAAGCTGGGCGAGAAAGGCATCACGGTGAAGTACGCCATCCACCCCGTGGCGGGCCGCATGCCGGGCCACATGAACGTGCTGCTGGCCGAGGCCGAGGTGCCTTACGACCAAGTGTTCGAAATGGACGACATCAACGGCGAATTCGGGCAGACCGACGTGGTGTTGGTACTGGGCGCCAACGACGTGGTGAACCCGGCGGCGAAGAACGATCCCCAGTCGCCCATTGCCGGCATGCCCATACTGGAAGCCTACAAGGCGCGTACGGTGATCGTTAACAAGCGATCGATGGCGGCCGGGTATGCCGGGTTGGACAACGAACTGTTCTACCTGGACAAGACGATGATGGTGTTTGGCGATGCGAAGAAGGTGCTGGAGGACATGGTGAAAGCGGTTGAGTGAAATGGCCGCTGGCAGGACAGTAGGTCAGCCGAAACAAAGTCAGCCGAAATAAAGCTTGCAGTTCACCAACAGGAGACAGGCTGAAATGAAGCCAAGCGACCAATAAATCCAGGCGAAATTCGACCTGATTTTGCGCATCGTTTTTTCAAATTCTTCATCGTGCATGGCAAGCCCCTGATTCACGGTCATGGAAGGGGCGCCGAGCCGAGGAACAGCTTGTAAATCACGGATCCGAGCCCCGTTACCACGACACCCAGTACCCAATGCAGCCGGGTTATTTCGCCCTTGACGTTGGCGAGGCCGACACTCAGTTCGCTGCGAACGCCCTCGATGTCTGCCTTCAATTCGCTGCGCGTGCCCTGGATCTCGGCCTTCAGTTCGTGGCGAACATCAGCGATTTCCGTCTTCAGTTCGCTGCGTACGCTTTGGATTTCACTGCGGACGCCGGCGATCTCGGTCTTGGTTTCACTGCGGACGCTGGCGATATCAGCCTTGATTTCATTGCAGGTGCGGTCAAAATCGCCCCGGATTTCATTGCAGGTGCGGTCAAAATCGCCCCGGATTTCATTGCAGGCGCGGTCGAAGCCGCCACGGAGCGCACGTTCCGTGTCGAGCAGATTTCCGCGCGTGACGATGCCCAATCGATCGACGTTGACCACGTCCGCGAGGACCGCGGCCTGCGTCCTGGCCTGTTCGCGCGTGAAGCCGCCGCGCTCGAGGCGTTCGGTGATTTCAAGGGTATCGAAGGGGATGACCATGTCGTTCATCGATGGAGTCCTGATGCCAAGGATCGTAGCGCGGCACGAGGTGAGCGACCAATCGGACTGGTCGGATAATCACCGCACTAAGCAGGAATCAAGATACCGAAAACAGTGCCTCGACGATATACGCAGAAGCCGCAGCAGTAGTTTCCACAGTCGCGATCGGCTTGACGCGTATCGCACTGCTCATCCGGCGCGGCCGACTCGCTCCACGCATGCGCGGCTGGACATGGCAACGGCCGGATGAGGGTCTGAGTGCCGTCCCTCCTGCGCCTCAGCGCGCCAGCGCCATGTCCACCGCCTCGATCCAGTGCCGCACCGGCACGTCGGTGCCGCCCTGCAGATGCCCGATGCAGCCCATGTTGGAGGACACGATGATCTCCGGTTCCGCACGCGCGATGTTGCCGAGCTTGCGATCGCGCAGCGACTGCGAGATGCCCGGGTTCAGTACCGAGTACGCCCCCGCCGAGCCGCAGCACAGGTGCGTCTCGTTGAACGGCTGCAGATCGAAGCCCAGTGCCGTCAGCATCTGCTCGGACAGCGGACGCAGCCCCTGCCAGTGCTGCAGGGTGCAGGGCGGATGGAAGACCGCGCGCGGCACGGCGGCCAGCTTCGAGCGCAGTTCGGCGGCGTGCGGCGCGACGATCTCGGCCACGTCCCTCACCAGCGCGACGATGCGCGCGGCACGCTCGGCATAGCGGGGATCGCGCCGCAGGTGGTGCGCATACTCCTTCACCATGGCGCCGCAGCCGGACGCATTCATCACGATGGCCTCCACCCCGCCCTGCTCCACCAGCGGCCACCACGCATCGATGTTGGCGCGCATCTGCGCCAGCGCGTCATCTTGCGCGTCGAGGTGGAAGTTGATGGCGCCGCAACAGCCGGCGGCAGGCGCCACGCGCGCGCCGATGCCGATGGCGTCCAGCACGCGGATGGTGGCCGCGTCGATGGTCGGCATCATGGCCGGCTGCACGCATCCGGCCAGCAGCAACACCTGGCGCGCATGGCGCGACGCATCCGGCACGCGGCCCGCGGCGCGACGGGGCGGCACCTTCAGCTTCAAGGCACGCGGCAGCATGGGCCGCAGCGCCTGGCCCAGCCGCATGGCGGGCGCGAACAGCGGCGAATTCATGCCCTTGCGCAGCAACAGGCGGCGCATGCGGTCGGCCCAGCTGCGCGTCACCCGCTCGTCCACGACTTGCCGGCCGATGTCCACCAGGTGCCCGTACTGCACGCCCGAAGGACAAGTGGTCTCGCAGTTGCGGCAGGTAAGGCAACGATCCAGGTGCTGCTGCGTGGCCTGGGTGGGCTCGACGCCCTCGAGCACCTGCTTGATCAGATAGATGCGGCCGCGCGGTCCGTCGAGTTCGTCGCCCAGCACCTGATACGTGGGACAGGTGGCCGTGCAGAAGCCGCAATGCACGCAACGCCGCAGGATGGCGTCCGCGTCTTCCCCCATGGGCGTGCCCTGCACCCAGGATGCCAGATTCGTCTGCATAGGATGGTCTATAGCTCCGGGTACAGGCGGCCCGGATTGAACAGGCCGGCCGGATCGAGCTCTTGCTTAAGGCGCCGCGTGAGGGTGGCCACGCCGGGCGCCAGGGGATGGAATACGCCGTCCGCGGGCGGTGTAGACCGCGCGGCACGGAACAGCGTGGCATGGCCGCCAGCGTGCGCCGCGGCCTCGCGCAGCACCCGCGCATCGGCGGCGCCGCTGTACCAGCGCTGGCCCCCGCCCCATTCGAGCAACATGGGCGCCAGCGCCATGGCGGGCGCCGTGGGCGGCACCGATACGCGCCACAGCGGCCGCGCGCCATCGAAGAACGGATGGCTGTGCTCGCGCAGATCGCGCCACCACGCGTCGGCGTTGTCCAGGACTTCCCCGCCGATGCGTGCCGCGGCGGCGACGATGGCTGGCGGCGCGCCCGACAGGCGGACCGCCAGCCGGCCACGACCGTCCTCGTGCGGCACCCAGCACGAGGCCGAGATGGGCATGGGCTTGGCTCGCCATTGCGAAAACGCCGCCAGCGCCTCTTCCTGCGTGGATTCGAGCAGCAGCGTGCGCTCTTCCATGGGCTTGGGCAGCACCTTCAGCGACACCTCGAGGATGGCGCCGAAGATGCCCAGCGAGCCGGCCAGCAGGCGGGAGACGTCATATCCCGCTACGTTCTTCATCACCTCGCCGCCGAAGGACAGGATACGGGCATGAGAGTCCAGCAGCCGCGCGCCCAGCACGAAGTCGCGCACGCCGCCGGCAGCCATGCGGCGCGGCCCCGCCAGGCCGGCCGCCACGCAGCCGCCCACCGTGGCGCTGCCGCCAAAATGCGGCGGTTCGAAAGCCAGCATCTGGCCCTGCGCGGACAATTCGGCCTCGAGATCGGCCAGCGGCGTGCCCGCGCGCGCCGTCACGACCAGTTCGGAGGGCTGGTAATTGATGATGCCGCGATAGGCCGTCATGTCGAGCAGGCAATGGCCATCCTGCGGCGTCAGCGCACGATGATTGCCATAGAACGACTTGCTGCCGCCGCCGCAGATGAACAAAGGCTTGTGCCCGGCGCGCGCGGTCAGGACCTGATCGCACAGTTCCGACAGAACGAATTCCATCGACGTTCCCTAGAAGCGGGACAACTGAGGGAAGCGCATTTCTCCGGCGTGCACGTGCATCTTGCCGTACTCGGCACAGCGCGCCAGCGTTGGAATGACCTTTTCAGGATTGAGCAGCAAGGGCGGATCGAAAGCCCGCTTCACGGCAAGAAAGGCGTCCAGCTCGTCTCGCGAAAATTGCACGCACATTTGATTGATCTTCTCCATACCCACACCGTGTTCGCCCGTCACGGTGCCTCCTACCTGCACGCACAGTTCGAGTATCGCCGCGCCGAACTTGTCGGCGCGTTCGATCTCGTCCGGCTTGTTGGAATCGAACAGGATCAACGGATGCAGGTTTCCGTCTCCGGCATGGAATACGTTGGCGCAGCGCAGGCCGTACTCGTCCTCCATCTGTTCGATGGCGTTGAGCACGCGGCCCAAGTGGCGGCGCGGAATGGTGCCGTCCATGCAGTAATAATCGGGCGATACCCGGCCCGCGGCGGGAAATGCGTTCTTGCGGCCGGCCCAGAAGCGCAGCCGCTCGGCCTCGCTGGTGGAGACCTGCAGGCGCGTGGCCCCGGCCTGTCGAAAGACCTGTTCGACACGCCCGATCTCGTGCTCGACCTCTTCAGGGGTGCCGTCGGATTCGCACAACAGCAGCGCCTGGGCATCGAGGTCGTAGCCGGCCTGGACGAAAGGCTCGACCATGTGTACGGCCTGACGATCCATCATCTCGAGGCCGGCCGGGATGATGCCGGCGCCGATGACCTGCGCGACCGCGTTGCCCGCGGCCTCCACGCTGGGAAAGCTGCCCAGCACCACTCGCGCGGACTGCGGCTTTGGCACAAGCTTGACGGTGACCTCGGTGACGATGCCCAGCATGCCTTCTGAACCCACGAAGACCGACAGCAGGTCCAGCCCCGGCGCATCGGGCGCATCGGAGCCCAGCTCGACCACGTCGCCCTCGATGGTGACCATGCGCACGCGCAGCACGTTGTGCACGGTAAGCCCGTACTTCAGACAGTGCACGCCGCCGGAATTCTCGGCCACGTTGCCGCCGATGGTGCAGGCGATCTGACTCGAGGGATCCGGCGCGTAATACAGGCCATGCACGCCTGCCGCCTCGGACACGGCCAGGTTGCGCACGCCGGGCTCGACCACCGCCGTGCATGCCTGGGGATCGACCCGCTTGATGCGATTGAACTTGGACATGCCGAGCAGCACGCCGCGCGCATGCGGCATGGCGCCGCCCGACAGGCTGGTACCGGCGCCGCGCGCCACCACCGGCACGTTCAAGCGCTTGCATAGGCGCATGATGTCCTGCACCTGCGCCTCGGTCTCGGGCAAGGCGACCGCCGCCGGCAGGCAGCGGTACAGCGAAAGTCCGTCACACTCGTACGGCCGCGTGTCTTCCTCGCGATACAACACGCTGTGCGCCGGCAGTATGGCGCACAGTGCATCGATCACGGGTTTTGCGGAGTAGGCCTCCTGGCCGCTGGAGGCCAGGCCAGTTTCGACCAGGGTGTTCATGAATCAACAATAGCGCGAGCCTAAGCGGTGCACACGACCGGATTTACCCGCACCTGCCCGGTGCGGGAAGGATATGGCGCGGCCGCGTGAGCAGCCCACGCCGCTTACCACGCGATGATCTTGCCGGGATTGAGGATGTTGTTCGGATCGAACGCATGCTTCAGGCTGCGCATGAGCGCCAGGGCCTCGGCGCCATGTTCGCGCTCCATGAATTGCATCTTGTGCAGGCCCACGCCATGTTCCCCCGTGCATGTGCCGTCTGCCGAGATGGCCCGTTCGACCAGGCGGTGGCTGATCGCCTCGGACTCCTGCCACTCGGACTGGCTGTCCGGATCGAGCAACATCTGCACGTGGAAGTTGCCGTCGCCGACGTGGCCAACGATGGTGTATGGGAAGCTGGCGCGGTCCAGGTCGTCGACGGTTTCGCGCACGCAGTCGGCCAGCCGCGAGATGGGGACGCATACGTCGGTGGTGCTGGCGCGGCAGCCCGGGCGCAGCTGCAGCCCCGCAAAGTAGGCATTGTGGCGCGCCGTCCACAAGCGGCTGCGGTCTTCGGGGCGCTCCGCCCAGTCGAAGTCCATGCCGCCATGCTCGGCGGTGATGGCCTGCACGGTTTCGGCCTGCTCTTGCACGCCCGACGGGCTGCCGTGGAATTCGAACAGCAGCAGCGGCGATTCGCGCAGGTTCAGCTTGCTGTGCAGGTTGACGGCCCGCACCGCGGCGGCGTCCATGAACTCAACGCGCGCCACCTGTACGCCCATCTGGATGATCTCGATGACGCTGCGCACGGCGTCGTCGAGCGTCGGGAAGTTGCACACCGCGGCGGACACGGCCTCGGGTTGCGGATACAGCCGCACGGTGACTTCGGTGATGATGCCCAGCGTGCCTTCACTGCCCACGAAGATGCGGGTGAGATCGTAGCCGGCCGACGACTTGCGGGCGCGGCCGGCGGTGCGTACGACGCGCCCATCGGCCGTGACCACCGTGAGCGACATGACGTTCTCGCGCATGGTGCCATAGCGCACGGCATTGGTGCCCGAGGCCCGCGTGGCGGCCATGCCGCCCAGGCTGGCATCGGCGCCCGGATCGATGGGGAAGAACAGCCCCGTATCGCGCACCGCTTCGTTGAGCTGCTTGCGGGTGACGCCGGCCTGCACGGTGGCGGTGAGGTCTTCGGGGTTGACCGCCAGTACCGCGTTCATCCGGGACAGGTCGATGCTGACGCCACCCTGCACGGCCAGCAGATGGCCTTCGAGCGAAGAGCCCGCGCCGTAGGGAATGATCGGTACGCCATGGCTGTTGCACAGCTTCGCCACGGCCGCGACCTCTTCGGTGCTTTCGGCGAACACCACCGCGTCGGGCAGCATGGCGGGATATGGCGATTCGTCGCGGCCATGGTGCTCGCGCACCGCGGCGGCCACGGACAGGCGGTCGCCCAGCAGGGCCTGCAGCGACTGCAGGCAGGCGGCAGGGATTTCGCGGCGCAGCGTTTCGGCTTGCAAGGGAGCATTCATGGCTGAGGCCCGTAAGGGTGATAGATGGCGGGATTTTACGCCCGCCCCCTCAGGACCGCGCAAGCCGGCAGAAGTCCTATTTGCCGCTGGTCAGCGCGACCCGGCGGCGCTCCTGTACGGCCTGGGACAGACGCTGCAGCACCTGCTCGGACGCCTCCCAATCGATACAGCCATCGGTGATGCTCTGGCCATACGCGAGCGGCTTGCCCGGCACCAGATCCTGGCGTCCCGCCACCAGATGACTCTCGACCATCACGCCCACGATGCGCGACTCGCCCTGCTCCATCTGGCGCGCCACGTCGTCGATCACCAAGGGCTGGTTCTCGGGCTTCTTGTTGCTGTTGGCGTGGCTGGCGTCGATCATCACGCGCTGTGCCATGCCCAGCTTGGCCATGTCCTGGCACACCGCTTCGACGCTTGCCGCGTCGTAGTTGGGCGTCTTGCCGCCGCGCAGGATGACGTGGCAGTCCTCGTTGCCCGCGGTGGACACGATGGCCGAATGTCCGCCCTTGGTGACGGACAGGAAGTGATGCGGCTGCGAGGCCGCCTTGATCGCATCGACCGCGATCCGGATGTTGCCGTCCGTGCCGTTCTTGAACCCGACCGGGCAAGACAGCCCCGAGGCCAGTTCGCGATGCACCTGGCTTTCGGTGGTGCGCGCACCGATGGCGCCCCACGAGACCAGGTCGGCGATGTACTGCGGCGTGATCATGTCCAGGAATTCGCACCCCGCGGGCAGTCCCAGGCTGTTGATCTCGAGCAGCAGCTCGCGGGCCATGCGGATGCCCTTGTTGATGTTGAAGCTGCCGTCCAGGTCGGGATCGTTGATCAGTCCCTTCCAGCCCACGGTCGTGCGCGGCTTCTCGAAGTACACGCGCATGATGATCTCGAGTTCGCCTGCGTGGCGCTCGCGAGCCTGCCGCAGGCGCTGCGCATACTCCATCGCCGCGCGCGTATCGTGGATCGAGCACGGCCCGATCACCACGATCATCCGATCGTCCATGCCGTGCAGGATGCGATGCGCCGCCTGCCGCGCGGCATACACCGTATCGGACGCCTCGCGCGTGCACGCAAATTCGCGCATGACGTGCGCGGGGGGATTCAGTTCTTTGATTTCGCGGATGCGAAGGTCATCGGTATTGTGGGACACGGGACGGCTCCTGGAACACCCGCCGGCTGACGGCCAAAAAAAAACCGCCAGGTTTGCTGGCGGCTTTTTTGAGGGATTCTGCGACTTTTCAGTTTGAACGCGACCCTTCCTCCGCCAGCGGCTTCAGAAAAGCAAAAAAATAAAAGTAAAACGAGGCGGGACGCGGAAAGTTCATGTCGGCGACTCTAGCACAAAAAAGCGGGATGTGTCATGACAGAGATCTTTCGTATGAGCGATAGTCGGAGTCGACACGGATAACAATCGGCATGACCCGATGGCGGGCGTCCACGGTTTCAGAAACGCGGCATGGCTCGGAGCCAGCCTCCGTCCGTCAGCCGGGGCCGTGCCGGCCAATTGGAAGGAGGGAAGCCGCGCAACGGCCGAGGGCGCCTGCTGGCGCGCCCGAGCCGACTGACTTGGCTGGCACGGCCCCGGCTGACGGACGGAGGCGACTCAAGAACCTGAAGCGCTACGGCAATCAGGCAGTGCCACCCACAGTGAGCCCGTCCATGCGAACGGTGGGCATCCCCACCCCCACAGGCACGCTCTGGCCATCCTTCCCGCACGTGCCCACGCCCGAATCCAGCCGCATGTCGTTGCCGATCAGGCTGACGCGATTCATGGCGTCCGGGCCGTTGCCGATCAGCGTGGCGCCCTTCACCGGGTACGTGATCTTGCCGTCCTCGATCATGTAAGCCTCGGACGCGGAGAACACGAACTTGCCGTTGGTGATGTCGACCTGCCCGCCGCCGAAGTTGGCGGCGTACAGCCCCTTCTTCACCGACGCGATGATCTCTTCGGGCGGCGTGGCGCCGGCCAGCATGTAGGTGTTGGTCATGCGCGGCATGGGCAGGTGCGCGAACGATTCCCGCCGGCCGTTGCCGGTGGCGCCGGTCTTCATCAGCCGGGCATTCAGCGTGTCCTGCATGTAGCCGCGCAGGATGCCGTCCTCGATCAGCACGTTGCGCTGAGTGGCATTGCCTTCGTCATCCACGTTCAGCGAACCGCGGCGATCCGGCAGCGTACCGTCGTCGATGACCGTGACGCCCGGCGACGCCACGCGCTCGCCGATGCGGCCCGAGAAGACGCTCGAGCCCTTGCGGTTGAAGTCGCCTTCCAGGCCATGCCCCACCGCCTCGTGCAGCAGGATGCCGGGCCATCCCGAACCGAGCACGACGGTCATCTCGCCGGCGGGCGCGGGCCGAGCCTCGAGATTGACCAGGGCCTCGTGCACGGCGCGGTCCACGTACTCTTGCAACCGATCGTCGGTGAAGAAATCCAGGCCCGTGCGCCCGCCGCCGCCACCGTGTCCCATCTCGCGCCGGCCATTGCGCTCGGCAATGACGGTGAGCGAGAGCCGCACCAGCGGCCGTACGTCGGCGGCCAGGCGGCCATCGCTGCCGGCGATCAGCACCACGTCGTATTCGGCGCCCAGGCCGGCCATCACCTGGATCACGTGCGGATCGGCCGCGCGCGCCATGCGCTCGACACGCTCGAGCAGCGCGACTTTCTCGGCGGCGCTGAGCGTGGCAAGCGGGTCGATGTCGGCGTACAGGCTGCGGCTGTCGTCCTGCGGCACGTGGGCCGAGACCTTGACGCGTCCCGCGCCGCGGCGCGCGATGCCGCGCACCGTATCGGCCGCAGACAGCAGTGCGTCGACCGACAGGCTGTCGGAATAGGCGAACGCCGTTTTTTCGCCGCTGACCGCGCGCACGCCGACGCCCTGGCCGATGGAAAAACTGCCGGTCTTGACGATGCCCTCTTCCAGGCTCCAGCCTTCGCTGCGCGTGTACTGGAAATACAGGTCTGCATAATCCACGCGGTGCGTGAATATTTCACCCAGGGCCCGGGCCAGGTCGGCTTCGGTGAGGCCCCAGGGGTCCAGCAGCAGGGATTTGGCGGTGGCCAGGGACTGGATGGCGGGATCGATCAATTTCATGAGTGTGGCGGTCTACAGGACTCGGTGACGCAGGGCGGGCAGCGCGGCCCTCACCTCGGAGAGGCGATCAGGCTCTATCGTACCGCTGATCACGCCCGGCTCTTCCGGCAGCACGTCCACGATGTCGCCCCAAGGGTCGACCAGCATGGAGTGTCCCCAGGTGCGGCGGCCATTGGGATGCTTGCCGCCCTGGGCGGGCGCCAATATGTAACATTGATTCTCGATGGCCCGTGCGCGCAGCAGGATTTCCCAATGCGCCCTGCCGGTCGTATACGTGAATGCCGCCGGCACCAGCATCAGGCTCACCTGGCCCATGGCACGGTAGAGCTCCGGAAAGCGCAGGTCGTAGCAGGTGGAAAGCCCCACTCGCCCGCACGGCGCCTCGAAAACCTGGACGGTTTTTCCGGGATGAATGGCGATCGACTCATCGTATGACTCGGCGCCGCGCTGGAAATTGAATAGGTGGATTTTGTCGTATCGCGCCCGCTGCTTGCCGTCGGGGCCATACACGAATGCCGTATTGAATACCCGGCCGGGGTCCGGGCACGCGAGTGGCAGCGTGCCTCCGGCGATCCAGACGCCATGGCGCTGGGCGGCGCCTGACAGGAACTCCTGAATCGGGCCGGCGCCTTCCGTCTCTTTAATCGCGAATTTGTCGGTATCGCGCTGTCCCATGAAACAAAAGTACTCGGGCAGCGCAACCAGACGGGCGCCCGATTCGGCGGCTTTCTGGATTAACTCACCCGCCTGTTTCAGGTTTTCCCGTAGGTCGGGAGTGCTTACCATCTGAACGGCGGCTACCCGCCACGGCCCCGACAATTCTTTCGGCTGCATTTCAGTCATGATACAAAATTGTCTCCGCTCGGATACAGTTTCAACGGAATAAGCTAGTATTATTCACGCACAAAAACAGTAACGCGTTGTTCATCAGCCGGCGAAGGCTATCAACTATTGATAATCAGGAATTAAAACCATGCCCCGTGAGTCTTACGCAGTACAGCAGGCCAAGATCGAGAAGGAGATCAACAAGCTCCAGAAGAGAGCCGAGGTACTGCTGACCAAGCGCCGCAAGCCGGTGCTCGCCTCTATCGTCAAGTCGATGCGCGACTACGATATTACTCCTGAGGAAATCGCCGCCGCGTTCGGCGCTGCCAAGCCCGCTCGCACGCCCTCTGCCGGGGCGCGCCGCAAAGCCGCGGCCAACGGCACGGCGACCAAGCGCGCCGTGGCCCCGAAGTACCGCCACCCCAAGACCGGCGAAACCTGGAGCGGCCGCGGCAAGGCGCCGCGCTGGCTGGCCGCCGAGGAAGCCGCGGGCGCCGATCGCGCCAGCTTCCTGATCGCCGAATAATCGCGATCCGTCGTACCGGATGGCGCGCCGCGGCGCGCCATTTTCATTTGCGCGGCCCCAATGCGCGGGCCCGCCTCAGCGGCCCACGGGATATTCGATCTGGCGCTCGCTGCCGTTGTTGCCGGGGAAACCGTCGAAAATGGCTCGCACCAGGTAGGGCATGGCGCGCAGCAGGTTGTCGGTACGTCCGAGCGTATACGCCGACGAACGATAGACTTCGGCCCCGCCGCTTTCGCGGTCATCGATTTTGACGTTCAGGTAGTGCCGATATGCCACGGCCGGCACGTCGATCCACTCGGGCCCCCAGAAGCCCGGGCCCCAGTATCCGCCATAACCCCAGCCGCGCGGGCCGTAGAAGCCGCCGTACCCGCCGTAGAAGTACGGGTCATAGGGCTGGCGCACCATGATCGTGGTCTGCGTGGTGCCGTACTGATACGAAACCGTGAAGCGCGCCGGCTGGCTCTGCGTCGCCTCGACCAGGCCGGTGGCGCCCAGGCCGGCGCGCATGGTGTCGCGGTATGACTGGTACTCGAGATTATTGGCCAGCTCGGGAGGAACGGCGGCGAACGCGTAGCGTTGTCCCTCGACTCCCTGCGGCCAGCGCTGGAACGACGTGACGTGGGTGGAGACCGTGGGCGCCGCGCAGCCCGTCAGCAGCACGCTGCCCAAGGCCATGGCCGCCCCGGCCATGCGCAGGCTGCGCGACCAGGAGAATGGAGACATGACTGAGTTCCTTCGCGCCGTTCGGCGACATGCAGATACAGACAGCGCGCGGCCCGGAAAGTTTTCGCGCGGCATGCCACTACAATAACCCGGTCTTCCCTTTGCATCGTGGAAACCCCATGCGTACCGACACGCCCGTGACGATTTACCGGAAGGATTACCGGCCCTATCCGTACGCAATTCCGCAGGTGGCGCTGGAATTCGACCTGGATCCGGACACCACCACGGTTCGCTGCACCATGCAGGTCGAACGCCGTGCCGATGCCGGCGCGGATGCCGAACTGCACCTCGACGGCGAAGCGCTGGAACTGGTTTCCCTGCACGTCGACGGCCAGCCGTGGCCCGACTCCAAGTACACGGTGTCAGCGCATGCGCTGGTCATCTCCGGCCTGCCCGAACGCGCCGAGGTCGAAACCGTCAGCCGCTGCCATCCCGCGGCCAATTCCACGCTGATGGGCCTGTACGTATCCGGCGAGAGCTTCTTCACGCAGTGCGAGGCCGAAGGCTTCCGGCGCATCACGTGGTTCGCCGACCGCCCCGACGTCATGTCGCGCTATCGCGTCACACTGCGCGCGCCGGCGGCTTATCCGGTGCTATTGTCCAACGGCAATCTGCTGGACACGCGCGCGCTGCCCGACGGCCGCAACGAGTCGCGCTGGGAAGATCCCTTCCCCAAGCCCTGCTATCTGTTCGCCTTGGTGGCCGGGCGTCTCACCCATCGCGAAACGCGGGTGAAGACCGCCACGGGCCGCGAGGTGCTGCTGCAGGTGTATAGCGACCCCGGCTCCGAATCGCGCACCCAGTGGGCGCTGGATTCGCTGGTGCGCTCGCTGCAATGGGACGAAGCCCGCTTCGGTCTCGAACTGGACCTGGACCGCTTCATGGTGGTCGCCGTGCGCGACTTCAACATGGGCGCAATGGAAAACAAAGGCCTGAACATCTTCAACGCCGCCTACGTGCTGGCCGACCCGGACACGGCCACCGACGCCAACTACGAAGCCATCGAGTCGGTCATCGGGCACGAGTACTTCCACAACTGGACGGGCAATCGCGTCACTTGCCGCGACTGGTTCCAACTCAGCCTGAAGGAAGGCCTGACGGTATTCCGCGACCAGGAGTTCAGCGCGGACATGATGGCCCGCGGCCTCGATCCTGCCGCGGCCGCCAGCGCGCGCGCGGTCAAGCGCATCGACGACGTGGCCACGCTGCGCGCGGCGCAGTTCCCCGAAGACGCGGGTCCCATGGCCCACCCCATCCGCCCCGACAGCTACCAGGAGATCGGCAACTTCTACACCGCCACGGTGTACGAGAAAGGCGCCGAGGTCATCCGCATGCAGCACACGCTGCTGGGCGAAGAGGGTTTCCGCGCGGGAATGGACGAGTACTTCCGACGCCACGACGGTCAGGCCGTCACCTGCGACGATTTCGTCGCGGCCATGGAGTCCGTCTATGTGAAGCAACACCCCGGCCGCACGCTCGACGTGTTCCGCAACTGGTATCGCCAGGCCGGCACGCCGCGCGTCAGCGTCACGCTGGACTACGATGCCGCGGCGCGCCGCTGCACGATCACGCTGGCGCAGCAGTGCCGGCCCGTGGGCGTCGAGCGCCGCGCCGACAAGCTGGACAAGCAGCCGTTCCACATCCCTTTCGCCATGGGCCTGCTCGACCGCCAGGGCAACCCCATCCTGCTGCACCACGACGGCCGTGAGCAAGAGACCGTACTGCTCGAGCTCACCACGGCACGCGAGCAATGGGTGTTCGAAGGCATACCGTCGGCGCCCGTTCCCTCGCTGCTGCGCGGTTTCTCGGCGCCGGTCATCGTGGAATATGGCTGGAGCGATGCCGACCTGGCGCTGCTGTCGGCGCATGACACCGACCCCTTCGCTCGCTGGGAAGCGGGCCAGGAACTGGCGACGCGGCAGATCCTTGCGCTCGTGCGGCAGCATCAGGGCGACCAGCCGCTGCGGGTCGACGACGCCTTCGTGCAGGCCTGGCGCGCGCTGCTGACCGATCCGGCGCTGGACGCGGCATATCGCGCGCGCACGCTGGCCTTGCCGTCCGAGAAGACGCTGGCCGAGCGCATGGAACAGATCGATCCGCCGGCATTGGCCGTCGCGCGCGACTTCCTGCGCGCCGAACTGGGCAGGCAGTTGCGCGCGGAATGGCATGCGGCCTTCGATGCCAGCCAGACACCCGGCGAGTACAGCCCCGCTCCCGGACCGGCCGGCAAGCGCGCCCTGAAGAACCAGGCGCTGGCGCACCTGATGGCAGCCGGCGCCGACGGCGCGCAGGAACTCGCGCAGCAACAGTACGCCTCGGCCGGCAACATGACCGACAGCATGGCGGCGTTGTCGGCGCTGCTCAACTACGGCACGGGCGATGCGCCCGCGCAAGCCCTCGCGGCCTTCTACGACCGCTGGCAGCACGATCCGCTGGTGGTGGACAAGTGGTTCACGCTGCAGGCGACCGCCCGCTCGGCCACCGTCGAGTCCATACGCGGCCTGATGCAGCACCCCGCCTTCACGCTGCGCAATCCGAACCGCGCCCGCGCGCTGGTGTTCCAGTTCTGCCTGAACAACGCGCGCGGCATGCATCGGCCCGATGGCGAGGGCTATGCCTACTGGACCGAGCAGGTCATCGCGCTGGACGCCCTGAATCCCGAGGTCGCCGCCCGCCTGGCGCGCGCGCTGGACAACTGGTCGCGCTTCGTGCCGGCGCTGCGTCAGCCCATGCAGCAGGCGCTGCAACGCGTCAGCGCGCATCCCGGCCTGTCGCGCAACGTACTGGAAATCACCTCGAAAGCATTGGAATTCGCCGCACAGGCATAGGAGAACTCCTTGAAACGCAAAACGCTTACTCAATACCTGGTCGAGCAGCAGCGCTCCGAGCAGCTGCTGCAACCCGAGCTGCGCCTGCTCATCGAAGTGGTGGCGCGCGCCTGCAAGGCCATCAGCCACGCCGTCAGCAAGGGCGCGCTGGGCGGCGTGCTGGGCAGCCTGGAAAGCGAGAACGTCCAGGGCGAAGTGCAGAAGAAGCTGGACGTGCTGTCCAACGAGATCCTGCTCGAGGCCAACGAATGGGGCGGCCACCTGGCGGCGATGGCTTCCGAAGAGATGGAGACCATCCACCACATTCCCAACCGCTATCCCAAGGGCGAGTACCTGCTGCTGTTCGATCCCCTGGACGGCTCGTCGAACATCGACGTCAACGTGTCCATCGGCACCATCTTCTCGGTGCTGCGCGCGCCGCACGACGTGGGCACCGCCGTCACCGAACAGGACTTCCTGCAGCCCGGCAGCCAGCAGGTCGCGGCCGGCTATGCGGTGTATGGTCCGCAGACCATGCTGGTGCTTACCGTGGGCAAGGGCGTGGTCGGCTTCACGCTGGACCGCGAAATGGGCTCGTGGGTGTTGACGCACGAAAGCATGCGCGTGCCGGAAGACACCAAAGAGTTCGCCATCAACATGTCGAACATGCGGCACTGGGCGCCGCCGGTGCGCCGCTATATCGACGAGTGCCTGGCCGGTTCCACCGGCCCGCGCGGCAAGGACTACAACATGCGCTGGGTCGCGTCCATGGTGGCCGACGTGCACCGCATCCTGACCCGCGGCGGCATCTTCATGTATCCCTGGGACGCCCGCGAACCGGACAAGGCTGGCAAGCTGCGCCTGATGTATGAAGCCAATCCCATGAGCCTGCTGATCGAACAGGCGGGGGGCGCGGCCATCAACGGCACGCAGCGTATTCTCGACCTGCAGCCCGAGAAGCTGCACCAGCGCGTCAGCGTGATCCTGGGGTCGAAGAACGAAGTGGAACGCGTCGGCCGCTACCACACCGAGGCAGCCGCGCAGAAGTAGTCCTGCTGGGTTCGACTGCAGCCACGCGGGCGGCTGCGCCGGATGACTCTCTTGCGGATGCGTGCCGCGAGGCATCCGGGCGGCCGGCGGCATGCAGCCGCTGGCCAGGCCGCATCAGTCGTCGACGTCTTCGATCGACTTGACGTCGTCCTTGTTGACGCGGATCTCGCGGTCGCCCTTCTCGTACTTGTAGAAGCCGCTATCCTCGTCGTAGTCCGGGCGGTCAGCGGTATGGACCTGCGTGCCGTCGGCCTTGTGGATAGTGGTCGGTGTCGAGCAGCCGGCCAGTGCGGTCAGGCTGGTGGCGGCGATTACCATCATCAGATTCTTCGGACTCATAAGACCTCCGTGTTGTCATGAGGGTGACTTCACTGTAGAGGCCCGCTGGCCGTGGCGCATGACCGAATGTCTTGAAAATGTAAAGCGCGCGCGGGCTGTGTCAGGCCTTGTTTCCCAAAGCTCGCAGACACCGGCCCGCGTACGGAACTCTTACACTTTGGCGTGCGCCTCGATGTAGCGCCGCACCGACATTTCGTCGCAGTCCATCACGGTGACGCGCTGCGGCAGCGATTCGAGATTGGCCAGCGCCGCGGGCGGCGGCGCGGGCTGGCCCAGGGCCGCCTCGATGGTCTCGGAGAATTTCGCGGGCAGCGCGGTCTCGAGCACCAGCATCGGTATGCCGGGCTCCATGTATTGGCGCGCCACCTTTACGCCGTCCGCAGTATGCGGATCGACCAGCACGCCGCAGGTGTCGTACGTGGACTTGATGGTGGACAGCCGGTCGGCATGCGTGCTGACCCCCGCCACGAAGCCATGTTCGGCATCGAAGCGCGACAGCTGCGCGGACAGGTCGAACTGCCCGTCGCGCGCCAGTTGGGCCCACAGCGCCTTCACGCGTTCCGCGTCCGCATCCACCAGGTCGTAGACGAAGCGCTCGAAGTTCGAGGCGCGCGAGATGTCCATCGAGGGGCTGGAGGTGGCATACGTCTGCGCCGGCCCACGCGGGCGATAGAGACCCGTGCGGAAGAACTCTTCGAGCACGTTGTTCTCGTTGGTGGCCAGCACCAGTCGGCGTATGGGCAGGCCCATGCGGCGCGCGATGTGGCCCGACAGGATGTTGCCGAAGTTGCCCGAGGGCACCGCGAACGACACCTGCTGGCCCCGGCCCGTCGTGGCGCATAGCCAGCCGTGGAAGTAGTACACGACCTGGGCCGCGATGCGCGCCCAGTTGATGGAGTTGACCGCGCCCAGGCGCCAGCGCGTCTTGAACTCCAGGTCGCCGGCCAGGGCCTTGACGATGTCCTGGGCCTCGTCGAACACGCCGCGCACCGCGATGTTGTGGATGTTCTCGTCCTGCAGCGAGTACATCTGGGCGCGCTGGAAGGCGCTCATGCGGCCATGCGGCGACAGCATGAACACGGCCACGCCGCGCTTGCCGCGCAGCGCGTACTCGGCGGCCGAGCCGGTATCGCCCGACGTGGCGCCCACGATGTTGAGCGTGGTGCCGCGGCGCGTCAGCACGTATTCGAAGACCTGGCCCAGGAACTGCATGGCCATGTCCTTGAACGCCAGCGTCGGGCCTTCGGACAGGCCCAGCAGGTGCAGCCCGTCGTACAGCGGACGCAGGGGCACGATGTCTTCGCTGTTGAACACACCTTGCCGATATGCCGCGCGCGTCAAGGTGCGCAAATCGTCGGCGGGGATGTCGGTGGCAAAGCGGGACAGGACCTCGAAGGCCAGGTCGGCGTACGACAAGCCTCGCCACGATTCGAGCGTGGCGGCGTCGACGCGCGGCAGGGCTTCGGGCACGGCCAGGCCGCCGTCCGGCGCCAGACCTTCAAGCAGAATGTCGGAAAAGCCTTGCGGGGCCATGCCGCCGCGGGTGGATACGTAGTTCATAGATGCTCCACGCGCAGGCGCGTGACCTTGGAACGCACGAACGGCATGGACTCGATCTGGCCGATGGCCAGGTCGACGTCGCCCTCGAGGGCCTCGTGCGTGAGGAAGATGATGTCGGCCCCGCCGATGTGCGATGGCTGCTGGATCATGGAGCCGATGGAGATGCTGCGGTCGGCCAGGATGCGGGCGATGTCGGCCAGCACGCCGGGCTGGTCGTCGACGCGCAGGCGCAGGTAATACGAGGTGCTGACCTGCTCGATCGGCAGGATGGGCAGATCGGCCATGGCGTCGGGCTGGAAGGCCAGGTGCGGCACGCGGTTGCCCGGATCGGCCGTATGCAGGCGCGTGACGTCGACCAGGTCGGCCACCACCGCCGAAGCGGTGGGTTCTTCGCCCGCGCCCTGCCCGTAGTACAGCGTGGGGCCGGTGGCGTCGCCATACACGAGCACGGCGTTCATCGCACCCTCGACGTTGGCCAGCAGCCGTTCGGCCGGCACGAGCGCCGGATGCACGCGCAGCTCGATGCCTTCGGCGCGGCGGCGCGTGATGCCCAGCAGCTTGATGCGATAGCCCAGGCGCTCGGCGTGCTCGATGTCTTCGCGGGCCAGCTGCGAGATGCCCTCGACGTAGGCGCGCTCGAACTGCACCGGCACGCCGAAGGCCAGCGAGGCCAGCAGCGTCAGCTTGTGCGCGGCGTCCACGCCTTCCACGTCGAAGGTGGGATCGGCTTCGGCGTAGCCCAGCCGCTGAGCCTCGGCCAGCACGTCGGCGAACGGCAGTCCGCGCGTACGCATTTCGGACAGGATGAAATTGGTGGTGCCGTTGATGATGCCGGCGACCCACTGGATGCGATTGGCGGTCAGGCCCTCGCGGATCGCCTTGATGATGGGAATGCCGCCCGCCACCGCGGCCTCGAAGGCCACCATCACGCCACGCGCCGAGGCGGCGGCGAAGATCTCGTTGCCGTGCTTGGCCAGCAGCGCCTTGTTGGCGGTGACCACGTGCTTGCCCTGCGCGATGGCCTCGAGCACCAGCTCGCGCGCCAGGGTATCGCCGCCGATGAGTTCGACCACGATGTCGATCTGCGGATCGCGCACCAGCGCCTGGACGTCGGTGGAGACTTCGATGCCGTCGCCCACGCGGCTGCGCGCCTTGGCCACGTCGCGCACGGCGATGCGGGCGACCTCGATGCGGCGGCCCGCACGCCGCGCGATTTCCTCGGCATTGCGCGCCAGCACCGACCAGGTGCCCCCGCCGACGACGCCAAGGCCCAGCAGGCCGACCTTCATGGGCTGCATGCCCTGTGCCGCGGGGGCGGCCGATTGCGGGTGCAGCGTTTTTACAGCCTGGTTCATTTCAACAGTCCATCCTTGCGGAACATATCCTTGATGCCGCGCACCGCCTGGCGGGTGCGCTGCTCGTTTTCGATAAGCGCGAAGCGCACGTATTCATCGCCGTATTCGCCAAAGCCCACGCCGGGCGAGACCGCCACCTTGGCATCGGACAGCACGCGCTTGGCGAACTCGAGCGAGCCCATCGCACGGTATGGCTCGGGTATCCGAGCCCAGATGTACATGGAGGCCTTGGGCACTTCGACGTCCCATCCGGCCTCGTGCAGGCCGCGCGCCAGCACGTCGCGGCGGCTGCGGTACTGCTCGACGATCTCGGAAACGCAGTCCTGCGGGCCGTCCAGCGCGGCGATGGACGCCACCTGGATGGGCGTGAACGTGCCGTAGTCGTGATAGCTCTTGATGCGCGCGAGCGCGTTGACCAGCTCGCGGTTGCCCACCATGTAGCCGATGCGCCAGCCGGCCATGTTGTAGCTCTTGCTCATGGTGAAGAACTCGACCGCCACGTCGCGCGCGCCCGGCACCTGCATGATGGACGGCGCCACGTAGCCGTCGAAGCAGATGTCGGCATAGGCCAGGTCGTGCACCACCAGAATGTCGTGCTCGCGCGCCAGGGCGACCACGCGCTCGAAGAACGACAGGTCGACGCACTGCGCGGTGGGATTGCTGGGAAAGCCCAGGATCATCATCTTGGGCTTCGGGATCGACTCGCGCACCGCGCGTTCGAGTTCTTCGAAGAAATCGACGCCCGGCGTCATGCGCACCGAGCGGATGTTGGCGCCGGCGATGACCGCGCCGTAGATGTGGATGGGGTAGCTGGGATTGGGTACGAGTACCGTGTCGCCCTGGTCCAGCGTGGCCAGCATCAGGTGCGCCAGCCCTTCCTTCGAACCGATGGTGACGATGGCCTCGGAATCGGGATCGAACTCTACCGAATAGCGGCGCTGGTACCAGTCGCAGATCGCCTTGCGCAGCCGCGGGATGCCCTTGGAAACCGAATAGCCGTGCGTGGTGGGGCGGGTGGAGGCCTCGACCAGCTTGTCGACGATGTGTTTAGGCGTGGGCCCGTCGGGATTGCCCATGGACATGTCGATGATGTCCTCGCCGCGGCGGCGCGCCGCCATCTTGAGCTCGCCGGTGATGTTGAACACGTACGGCGGCAGACGCTCGATGCGAGAGAACTTCCTCATGATGGGATCGATCCTGGGATAGGGGCACGCGAAGGAGAAGGCGCGTGCAAGGACGCGGGCAGCACGGATCGCGCAGGGAAACCCTGTAATCTAGCGCAAGCCCGGCTGGGCGGCAAATGGGAACAATCCGTTCACTGCCCCCATATTTCCCTGCGGCGCTGCGTCATCCGATGCGCTATTATCGGGCCGTCTAGCGGAGTTTTTTATTGAAGCTGCATAACGATCCTGCGACGGCGCTCAATACCGTCACCGCATACGGTGATGGCTATATCGAGGTCAACCAGGTGCGCTTTTCCCATTCGGTCGCCTTCGGTCCCGAAGGCCCCGTCACCGAATGGCCGGCTCATACGCCGGCCGACATCACCCCCGCCCTTCTGCAGCAGGCCGCCGGCATCGAGCCCGCCGCGCGCGACCCCTTGGCGTTCCTCGACGAACCCGAGCTGACTCCCGCCCGCCCGGCCGATGCGCCCGAAGTGCTGCTGGTGGGCACCGGCCGCCGCCAGCGCATGCTGCCGCCCGACACGCTGCGGCCGCTGCTGGCCATGGGCATCGGCGTCGAGTCCATGGACACCGAAGCGGCCGCCCGCACTTACAACATCCTGATGGCCGAAGGACGGCGCGTGGTCGTCGCCCTCATCCCTACCCACGGAGAAGATGCCTGACATGCCCGCCCTGATAGGCAAGCCCGCCCCGCTGTTCGTGGCCGAAAGCACCATCGGTCCGCTGAGCCTGGAACAATGCCGCGGCCGCGCCGTCGTCCTGTATTTCTACCCCAAGGACAACACGCCGGGCTGTACCACGGAAAGCCAGGACTTCCGCGACCTGCATGGCGATTTCCTGGCTTCCAGCACGGTGGTGGTGGGCATTTCGCGCGATACGCTGAAGTCGCACGAGAACTTCCGCGCCAAGTACGAACTGCCCTTCCCGCTCATCGCCGACACCGACGAGGCGGTCTGCAATCTGTACGGCGTCATCAAACAGAAGAACATGTACGGCAAGCTGGTGCGCGGCATCGAACGCAGCACCTTCCTCATCGACGCATACGGCATGCTGGTCCAGGAATGGCGCGGCGTGAAGGTGCCCAATCATGCCAAGGAGGTCCTGCAGGCCGCCCGCAGCATCGGCTGAATCCTTGCAGGTCCCGTTATCAAGGTCTCGTAGCCGCCCGGGCCTCACGGCCCACACAGGAGAGTGACGCGTATGCCGCTTCCGAAGTTGCCCACCCGCCCCGCAGCCATCCTGACCTTTCCCAAGGGTGAAGCCGCCCGAACGCCGGCGCGGGTCGAGAAGCCCGCGACGCCGCCCGCCGACCTGTCTTCCGTCCAGCCCGAGCTGTCCGGCCTGACGCCGCTGCGCGCGCCCGTGGACGACGAAGTGTCCGTGGCGCCAACCCCGCTGCCCGCCGCCAAGCCGGCTGCCCAACCTCGCGCCGAGGGTGCGCCGCGCGCCGGCAAGGCAGCCGCGACGGGCGCGTCGCGCAAGTCCAAGGCAGGCGCCCAGACGGCCTCTCGCAAGCTGTTCGTGCTGGACACCAACGTGCTGCTGCACGATCCGTCCTCGCTGTTCCGCTTCGAAGAACACGACATCTTCCTGCCCATGATGACGCTGGAAGAGCTCGATCACCAGAAGAAGGGCATGTCAGAAGTGGCGCGCAATGCGCGCCAGGTCAGCCGCTCGCTGGATTCGCTGGTGCAGGACGCGGCCGACCTGGACGAGGGCCTGGCGCTCAGCGCGCTGGGCAACAAGGACGCGACCGGCCGGCTGATGTTCCAGACGACGGCCATCCACAGCACGCTGCCGTCCGACCTGCCCATGGGCAAGGCCGACAACCAGATCCTGGGCGTGGTGCGCGCCCTGCAAGAAAAGTATCCGCAGCGCGAAGTCGTGCTGGTGTCCAAGGACATCAACATGCGCCTGAAGGCGCGCGCGCTGGGCATGCTGGCCGAGGACTACTACAACGACCACGTCCTGGAAGACAGCGACCTGATGTACACGGGCGTGATGCAGCTGCCCGAGGACTTCTGGAACCGCCACGGCAAGGACGTGGAATCCTGGCAGCAGGGCGGCACCACGTTCTACCGCATCCGCGGCCCGCTGTGCGCGCAATTCGTGGTCAACCAGTTCGTGTACTTCGAAGGCCAGATGCCGCTGTATGCGCAGGTGCGCGAAGTCAGCGGCAAGACCGCCGTGCTGGCCACGCTGCGCGACTACACGCACGGCAAGAACAATGTGTGGGGAATCACCGCCCGCAACCGCGAGCAGAATTTCGCGCTGAACCTGCTGATGAATCCCGAGTGCGACTTCGTTTCGCTGCTGGGCCAGGCCGGCACCGGCAAGACGCTGCTGGCGCTGGCCGCCGGCATCACGCAGGTGCTGGAAACCAAGCGCTATACCGAGATCATCATGACGCGCGTCACGGTGCCGGTCGGTGAAGACATCGGCTTCCTGCCCGGCACCGAGGAAGAAAAGATGCTGCCCTGGATGGGCGCGCTCGAGGACAACCTCGACGTGCTGAACATGGGCGACGGCGAAGGCGGCGGCGACTGGGGCCGCGCGGCCACCATGGACCTGATCCGCTCGCGCATCAAGGTGAAGTCGCTGAACTTCATGCGCGGGCGCACCTTCCTGAACAAGTACCTCATCATCGACGAGGCGCAGAACCTCACGCCCAAGCAGATGAAGACCCTGGTCACGCGCGCGGGTCCGGGCACCAAGGTGGTCTGCCTGGGCAACGTGGCGCAGATCGACACACCCTACCTCACCGAGGGCAGTTCCGGCCTCACCTTCGTGGTCGACCGGTTCAAGGGCTGGCCGCATTCGGGTCACATCACGCTGCAACGCGGCGAGCGCTCGCGCCTGGCCGACTACGCGGGCGACGTGCTGTAGCGCCATGGCACACAGCGCGCCCGTCGGCATCACCATGGGCGATGCCGCTGGCATCGGCCCCGAGATCATCGTCAAGGCCTGCGCCCAGGGGCTGCGGGCGCCGGCGGTGGTCTACGGCGATGCCGGCACGCTGCGGCGCGCCGCCGAACTGCTCGGCGCGCGCGTCGAAGTGGCCGAGATCGCCTCGGTGCGGCAGGCGCGCGGTACGGCGGGCCGTATCGAGGTCGTGGCCTGCGCCCCCGCCCTGCCCGTCGACCTGCCCGCGGGCAAGGTCAACGCCGCCGCAGGCGCCGCGGCCTATGGCTATCTGTGCGCCGCCATAGACGATGCCCGGTCGGACGCGCTGCGCGCCATCGTCACCGCGCCGCTGAACAAGCACTCCATGCACCTGGCGGGCATCGACCAGCCGGGCCATACCGAGATATTGGCCGAGAAGTCGGGCACCGCCGACTACGCCATGATGCTGGCCAACGACGAGCTGCGCGTGCTGCTGGTCACCATCCACGTGGCGCTGTCGGAAGTTCCGGCGCGCATCACGCAGGCGGCCGAGGTGCGCGCCATCCGGCTGGCGGACCGGGCGTGCCGCCAGATGGGCATCGTGCGGCCGCGCATCGCGGTGGCGGGCCTGAACCCGCACGCCGGCGAAGACGGCAAGTTCGGGCGCGAAGACCTGGACGTGATCGCACCCGCGATCGAACAGGCCCGCGCCGAGGGACTGGACGTGTCCGGCCCCTGGCCGGGCGACACCATCTTCATGCGTGCGCGCCGCGGCGAGTTCGACATCGTGGTGGCGCAATACCACGACCAGGGCCTGATTCCGGTGAAGTACCTGGGCGTGGACCACGGCGTCAACGTCACCGTGGGCCTGCCCTTCGTACGTACCAGCGTGGACCATGGCACGGCGTTCGACATTGCCTGGAAAGGCGTGGCGGACCACGCGTCGCTGGTGGCCGCGTTCGACCTGGCGCTGGCGATGACGCCGCAGGGCTGAACCGCGCGGCGCCTGGGCGGCAGCCTACTTTTCCTTGTAGTCGGGGCTTTGCAGCGCGTGATACTGGTGCTTGCTGCGGGCCTCGTCCAGTCGCGATCCGGCACGGATGGCGTCGCGGATCGCCGCCTCTTTGCGCGAGATGTCCTCGGCGATGTCGAGCAGCTCGGTCTCGCGGCTGCGCGGCAGCACCACCACGCCGTCCGCGTCGCCGCGCACGATGTCGCCAGGGCTGACCACCACGCCGCCGATGGTCACGGGTACCTGCAGCGCCTTGAGCTGGATACGGCCCTTGCCCGTGCGCATCCACCAGTCGCGGCTGAAAATCGGATAGCCGATGCCGCGCGACAGCGCCACGTCGCGGCAATTGCCGTCGATCAGCGTGCCGGCCATTCCGCGCCGATGCGCCATTTCGGTAAGGATGTTGCCCCAGGTGCCGACGTCGTCGCGGCCGCGGTTGTCGATGACGATGACGCTGCCGGGCTCGACGTCGTCGATGTACTCCCCGACGTGCCCCTCGGAGCTCGTGGCCGGCTCGTACTGCACCGTGTACGCGCGGCCCGTCATGCGGAAGGACGGATCGCAGGGCTTGATCTTGTAGCACTGCCCGGCGATGCATAGGCGGTCGAGCGCGTCGCTCAGCGCGGCGCAGTCGAGTTCGGCGGCGCGGGCGACGTTGCGATCTTGGGTGGTCATGGCTGAAGGCTCCGTGATGGGTGGTCAATCGACCTTGATGTTGGCGTTTCGGATGACCGGCTGCCAATGCGCGATGTCCGCGTCCACCTGCTTGGCCAGGTCGGCCGGCGACAGGTAACTGGGTTGCGCGCCGGCCGCGTCCAGCGAGCGCACCACGGAAGGATCCTTCAGCGCGTCGCGCACCGCGGACGACAGCTTGTCGATCGCGGGTTGAGGCGTCTTGGCGGGCGCGAACAATGCCACCCAGGCCTCGAGCTCGAAGCCCGGGAAGCCGGCCTCGGCGGCGGTCGGCACGTCAGGCAGCAAGGGGGAACGCGTCTTGCTGGCCACCGCCAGGGCTTTCAGCTTGCCGGCATTGACGAAGCTGGCCACCGACGGCAGCGTCGCAACGATGCTCTCGACATTGCCCGCCAGCACGTCCTGCACCGCCGGGCCCGCGCCCTTGTAGGGCACGTGCACCACCTGGATCTTGTTGGTCTGTTTGAAAAGCTCCATGCCCACGTGCGGAACCGACCCGTTGCCCGACGTGGCGTAGTTCAGCTTGCCTGGATTGGCGCGCGCGTACTCGACGTATTCCTTCAGTGTCTTCACGGGCACCGACGGATGCACCGCGACCACATGAGGCGACACTACCAGCATGGCCACCGGCGCGAAGTCACGCACGGGGTCCCAGTCCAGGTTCTTGAACATCACCGGATTGCCGACGTGGAACATCGAGTAGCCGGACAGCAACGTGTAGCCATCGGGGTTCGCGCGTGCGACGTTGTTGGCCGCGATGTTGCCGCTGGCGCCGGGCCGATTCTCGACAACGATGGTCTGCCCCAGGCTCTTGGACATGGCCGGTGTAATTATGCGGGTGACCTGGTCAATAATGCCTGCCGGGGGCACGGGCACCGTCACGACGATGGGCCGTTCCGGAAACTGCGACAGCACGGGGGCAGAAACGACAAGACCAAGCAAGGCTGCGGCAAAGCGCGCGTAAGGGCGCATGGTGTCTCCTGTGGTACCGTTGAGGGAACTGTAGAATTTCGTAAAAAATTTACACGCCCTCCGTAATTACACAAGCTCGCGAATACCCCGTGACCCATGCCGCCGCCGCGCAAAGCCCGCAAGTCAATACGCCGGAACGCATCCGCGTGCTGATCGAACGGGAGATCGAGCAGGGCCGACTGCTGCCTGGCTCGCCGCTGGACGAGAAGGCCCTGGCACGCAGCTATGGCGTGTCCCGCACGCCGGTGCGCGAGGCGCTGCTGATGCTGGCGGCACAGAAGCTGGTCAAGATCGTGCCGCGCTCGGGCACCTACGTGCACCGGCCGGCGGCCGACGAGTTGATCGCGTTGCTGGAGTGCCTGGGCGAGATGGAAGGCCTGGCGGCGCGGCTGGCCGCCAGCCGCATGGCCTCGGACCAGCGCGACCAGTTGCGGGCACTGCATGCGCAGTGCGCCGAACTGGCCCGGCGCGGTGATCGCGGCTCGTACGAAACCGCCAACCTGCAGCTCCACGCCGCGATCCACCATGGCGGCGGCAACGCCGTCATCCTCGAACAGATCACCAACGCGCGGCGCCGCCTGGCGGCCTTCCGACGCAATGTGTTCGACCGCCCCGGCCGCCTGCAGACTTCGCACGCGGAGCACGACCTGGTCGTGCAGGCGATCTGTGACGGCGATGCGCCAACCGCCGGCGACGCGATGCGCGACCACATCATCGGCAAGGGCAAGGCCTACGCCGACCTGGTGCTTGCAAGCCGCTGAACGCCGCGACGCGCGATCGCGGCCCATCAGGGCGGCGCTGGCCGCGGTACTACAATAGGCGCCGCACTCAGCCCGCCCCAGTCATCATGTCACGCCTTGCCCGCTTTCTGCCGGACCGCTTCACCCTCCTCCTCATCGCCACCGTCATCATCGCCAGCCTCGTCCCCGCGCACGGGCAAGGCATTGTCGCGTTCGGCTGGATCACCAACCTGGCGGTCGCGCTGCTGTTCTTCCTGCACGGCGCCCGGCTGTCGCGCGACGCTATCGTGGCCGGCATCACGCACTGGCGCCTGCACGCCACCATCTTCTCGGCCACGTTCCTGATGTTCCCCATCCTGGGCGTGCTGCTCAAGCCGGTGCTCGAGCCGCTGGTGACGCCGCAGCTGTACGTGGGCATCCTGTTCCTGTGCTGCCTGCCCGCCACCGTGCAATCCGCCATCGCGTTCACGTCGATGGCGCGCGGCAACGTGCCGGCCGCGGTATGCAGCGCGTCGGCCTCCAGCCTGCTCGGCATCTTCGTCACGCCGCTGCTGGTGGGCACCGTGGTGGCCAGCGCGGCCAGCGCCCCCATCTCGTTCGACGCCGTGATCAAGATCATGCTGCAGCTGCTGCTGCCCTTCGTGCTGGGGCAACTGGCGCGGCGCTGGATCGGCGCCTGGGTGCACAAGCGCAAGGCGCTGTTGAAATGGGTCGACCAGGGGTCGATCCTGCTGGTGGTCTACACCGCGTTCTCGGAAGCCGTGAACGAAGGCCTGTGGCAGAACACCCCGCTGCCCGCGCTGCTGGGCCTGGTGGCATGCTGCGCGGTGATCCTGGCCTTGGCGCTGCTGGGCTCGCAGCTGCTGGGCAAACTGTTCGGCTTCAGCCTGCCCGACCGCATCACGCTGCTGTTCTGCGGCTCGAAGAAAAGCCTTGCCACCGGCGTGCCCATGGCGCAGGTCATCTTCGCCGGACAGGCCGTGGGCGCCATCGTGCTGCCGCTGATGCTGTTCCACCAGATCCAGCTGATGGTGTGCGCCGTGCTGGCGGCACGCTATGCGCGCCGCCCTGAAACCGCCGAGTAAGAACTCGGTGCCGCGGCTTTGGCACCGCGGCCTCAGTACTGCGGCGCCGCCGCGAAATTCAGGAAGCGCGTGCTCATGCCCTGGAAGGTGAGCCGCACGGTGCCGATGGGGCCGTTACGCTGCTTGCCGATGATGATCTCGGCCGTACCCTTGTCGGGCGAGTCGGGGTTGTAGACCTCGTCCCGGTAAATGAACAGGATCAGGTCCGCGTCCTGTTCGATGGCGCCGGATTCGCGCAGGTCGCTCATCACGGGACGCTTGTTGGGACGCTGTTCGAGGCTTCGGTTGAGCTGCGACAGCGCGATCAGCGGGCAGTTCAACTCTTTGGCCAGGCCCTTCAGCGAACGGCTGATTTCCGAGATTTCGGTGGCGCGGTTCTCGCCTCCGCCGTTGCCCGACATCAGCTGCAGGTAGTCGATGATGATCAGGCCCAGCTGGCCGCACTGGCGCGCCAGCCGGCGCGCGCGGGCGCGCACTTCCATGGGACTGAGCGCGGGCGTCTCGTCGATGTAGACCTGCGAGTCCTGCATCAGCTGCACGGCATGCGTGACGCGCGGCCAATCCTCGGCCAGCAGCTTGCCGGTACGCATGCGATGCTGGTCCAGCATGCCCACCGAGCCCAGCATACGCATGGCCAGCTGCACGGCGCCCATTTCCATGGAGAACACCGCGACGGGCAGGCCCTGCTCGATGGCGACGTGTTCACCGATGTTCATCGAGAACGAGGTCTTGCCCATGGACGGACGTCCCGCCACGATGACGAGGTCGCCCGGCTGCAGGCCCGAGGTCATCTTGTCCAGGTCGTCGAAGCCGGTGGGCACGCCCGTGACGTCGGAATCGCTGTCGCGGTGGTACAGCTCGTCGATGCGCTCGACCACCTGGCTGAGCAGGGGCTGGATTTCCTGGAAGCCGGCGGAGCCGCGTTCGCCCTCTTGCGAGATCTTGAACACCTTGGACTCGGCCTCGTCCAGCAGTTGGCGGGCTTCCTTGCCCTGCGGATTGAGGGCCGCCGACGAGATCTCGTCGGCGATCGACACCAGCTTGCGCAGCATGGCCCGCTCGCGGACGATTTCGGCGTAGCGGCGGATGTTGGCCGCCGAAGGCGTGTTGTGCGCCAGCGCGTTGATGTAGGCCAGCCCGCCGATCTCTTCCGACTTGCCCGCGCTGTGCAGCGACTCGTGCACCGTGATCACGTCGGCGGGACGCGCCAGTCCGATCAGGCGGGCAATGTGCTGCCAGATGAGGCGATGGTCGTGCCGGTAGAAATCGTCCTCGACCAGCACGTCGGCGATACGGTCCCAGGCGGCGTTGTCCAACAGCAGCCCGCCCAGCACGGACTGCTCGGCCTCGACGGAATGGGGTGGGACACGCAGGTATTCGAGCTGGGAATCGGCAGGAGTATTCATGGATGCAATAGTAACCTCAGGGTATCCGCCGGGGCATGCCATGGATACCCGATCCGGATCCGCGACCGAGGCGGCGGGCCGCTGGCCGCGCCTTGCGCGCCGCTCCTCCGCGATACGGGCGCCATCGAGGCTTGACGATGGAACAGATGAAAAAAGCCGGCATGGGCCGGCTTGTAGTCGGTGGCGGAGCTGTCTGCCAGCGCCGCCACGCAGCGGTACGGTACGAAAGGCCTCAGGCCATTTCGCCTTCGACCTGAACCGTGACGTCGACCATCACGTCGGGGTGCAGGGCGACTTGCAGCGGGTATTCGCCGACGGCCTTCAGGTGGCCGTTGGGCAGGCGCACCTGCGCCTTTTCGATGCCTTCGAAACCAGCCTTGCGCAGCGCGTCGGCCACGTCGGCATTGGTGACCGAGCCGAACAGGCGGCCGTCGACACCGGCCTTCTGCGAAATCTTCAGCTGGTAACCGTTGACGCGCTCGCCCAGGGCCTGGGCGGCGGCCAGCTTCTCGGCCTGGACCTTTTCCAGTTCGGCGCGACGGGCCTCGAACTCCTTCAGGGCGGCGTCGGTGGCGCGGCGCGCCATCTTCTGCGGGATCAGGAAGTTGCGAGCGTAGCCATCGCGAACGCGGACGACTTCGCCCAGGTTGCCGAGGTTGACGACTTTTTCGAGCAGGATTACTTGCATGTCAGTGCCCCCGATTACTTGTGGTTGTCGGTGTAGGGCAGCAGGGCCAGGAAGCGGGCGCGCTTGACGGCCGTATCCAGTTGGCGCTGGTAGATTGCCCGGGTGCCCGTCAGGCGGGCCGGAATGATCTTGCCGTTTTCCTGCACGAAATCGCGCAGGGTGTCGAGATCCTTGTAGTCGATCTCTTCAACGCCGGCGGCGGTGAAGCGGCAGAACTTGCGGCGCTTGAAGAGCGGGTTCTGCTGCGTGAATTTACGTTTTTCCTTGCGTTTTCCGAAAGCCATGATGTATGCCTTTGTTTGCTTGGCCGGGCGAGCCGTTCAACCGTCTCGCCTGCCCTGATCTGTATTTGTCCGAACCGCCGTCACGCCACCGGAGGGTCGCCTCCGGCGCTGCCGCCGATCCTGCCCGCCCGCTGCATATGCAGCCTGAGCTTTACCGAATCCTTGCGTACGGGGGCCAAAAAACCCTGTATGCGCAGGTCGGTGCCCAGCGGGATATCGGCCAGCAGCATCGCCAGGTCGCCCAATGCCACCGCGGCAATGGTGAGCGAGACTCGGCGCGGATGTCCTGCCTCGACGACGTCCGATTCATGGGACAACAGCATTTCGATCGCCGGCAGTCCGCCTGGCGTATGGCGCAGAGGCTCGCGTTCGATGACGCGCGCGTCCAGCTCCACGGTATTCATGCTGCGTTCCACAACCGGCCGACGGTCCGGCCCGTCGTTCCTGCTTACTCGGCGGCCTGAGCCGCGGGCGCCGATTCCGCCGAAGCCTTGCGGGCCTCTTCACGCTCGACCGACTTCATCATGATCGAGGCGGCGGCGGGGGCCTTCTTGGTCTTGATGACCAGGTGGCGCAGCACGGCGTCGTTGTAGCGGAACGAGTGCTCGAGCTCGTCCAGGGTAGCCTGGCCGCACTCGATGTTCATGCAGACGTAGTGGGCCTTGACCAGCTTCTGGATCGGGTAGGCCAGTTGACGACGGCCCCAGTCTTCCAGACGGTGCACGGCACCGCCCTGGCCCGTGACGAGCGACTGGTAGCGCTCGACCATGGCGGGCACCTGCTCGCTCTGGTCGGGATGGACGATAAACACTACTTCGTAGTGGCGCATAGGGTAAAACTCCTTGAGGATGCCTGAAACGGCTATGCCCTTGCGTGGTTTCTACCCACCCTTGGGTTCGCCTTTCCAGCAGCCCGCCGCCAAAGAATTCTGGCGGTCGAGCAAGAAAGCCTGCGATTATTGCTGATTTACCCGCGGTTCGCAAGCGGCGGGTGTTGCGGATCGGCGCCCCGCCCGATCAGCCCTCGACCACGGCGTAGGCCGAGTGGTTATGGATGGACTCGAAGTTCTCGGCCTCGACGCGGAAGCGCACGATGCCCGGATGCGCGTGCAGGCGCGCGGCCACGTCGCGGACCAGGTCTTCGACGAACTTGGGATTGTCGTAGGCGCGCTCGGTGACGTACTTCTCGTCGGGGCGCTTGAGCAGGCCCCACAACTCGCACGACGCCTCGTCCTCGACCAGGCGGATGACCTGGTCCATGACGATCTCGCCCGCCAGGATGGCCGACACCGTGACGTGCGAGCGCTGGTTGTGCGCGCCGTATTCGGAGATGGCCTTGGAACAGGGGCACAGGCTGGTGACGGGCACCTGGACCACGAGCTCGAACTCGACGTCCTGGCCCGATGCCCGTGCGATCCACTGGACTTCGTAGTCGAGCAGGCTTTGCACGCCCGACACCGGCGCGGATTTGTTGATGAAGTACGGGAACGACGCCGTGATGTCGCCGCGCTCGGCGTGCAGCAGCGGCAGCATCTCGCGCGCCATATCGGCGAACAGCGCCGGCGTCATGGGGATGGCGCGGTATTTCTCGAGCAGCGCGACGAAGCGCGACATGTGCGTGCCCTTCTCTTCCGGCGGCAGCGCCACGGTCAGCGTCCAGTTGGCCACCGTGGGCTGCGCGGCGCCGTCGGCGGCCTGCACGAGCATGGGGTGGCGCACGCCGCGGATGCCGACGCGCTGGATGGGGATGTGCCGCGTGTCCGCGGAACTCTGCACATCGGGCATCACAATGGCGGGATCGATCGGGGAATTCATGTCGCTTACCTAGTCAGGACGTGCGAACGCACGCGCTCCGGAAACAAAACTGGAGGGCCATTATCGCCGAAATCATTGCCCGGGCCCGGGAAAACCCTTTTGCGCGTAGGTGGTGCGGCCGCAACGGACTGTTCCATTGCGCGCGGGCCGCCGCGTGCCTCAGGCCGCCGGCTCGCCGAAGCGGGCCCGGATCGACGCCTCGATGCCGGCCGCGTCCAGACCGATGCCGGCCAGCAGGGCCGCCTGGTCGCCGTGATCGATGAACACGTCGGGCAGGCCGAGCTGCAGTACGGGCAGGCTGATGCCGGCCTCGTTCAGCGCCTCGGTGACGGCGCTGCCGGCGCCGCCCATGATCGCGGCCTCTTCCACCGTGACCAGCGCCTCGTGGCGCGAGGCTAGGTCGAGCAGCAGGTCGCGGTCGATGGGCTTGACGAAGCGCATGTCGGCCACCGTGGCATCCAGTTTCTCGGCAGCCTGCAGGGCGGCATGCACCAGCGTGCCGAAGCCCAGGATGGCGATGCGGCGACCCTCGCGGCGCACCACGCCCTTGCCCAGCGGGAGCGCTTCGAGCGACGCGCCGACCTCGGCGCCGATGCCCGCGCCGCGCGGATAGCGCACGGAGGCCGGGCCGGGATGGAGATAACAGGTGGTAAGCAGCTGGCGGCACTCGCTTTCGTCGGAGGGCGTGGCCACCACCATGTTGGGCACGCAGCGCAGATAGGCGATGTCGTAGTTGCCGGCGTGGGTCGCGCCGTCGGCGCCCACCAGGCCGGCGCGGTCCAGCGCGAAGGTCACGTCCAGGTTCTGCAGCGCCACGTCGTGGATGAGCTGGTCGTAGCCGCGCTGCAGGAAGGTGGAATAGATGGCGACCACCGGTTTCTGGCCTTCGCAGGCCAGGCCGGCAGCGAACGTGACCGCGTGCTGTTCGGCGATGCCCACGTCGAAATAGCGCTGCGGGAAACGCTGCTCGAACTCGACCAGGCCGCTGCCCTCGCGCATGGCCGGCGTGATGCCGACCAGGCGCTCGTCCTGCTGCGCCATGTCGCACAGCCACTGGCCGAACACCTGCGTGTAGGTTTTCTTGGCGGGCGTCTTGGCCTTCTGGATGCCGACCGCGGGATCGAACTTGCCCGGACCGTGATACAGCACGGGGTCCGCCTCGGCCAGCTTGTAGCCCTGCCCCTTGCGCGTGACCACGTGCAGGAACTGCAGGCCCTGCAGCGCGCGCAGGTTCTGCAGCGTGGGCACCAGGGCGTCGAGATCGTGGCCGTCGATCGGGCCCACGTAGTTGAAGCCCAGTTCTTCGAACAGCGTGGCCGGCGTGACCATGCCCTTGGCGTGTTCTTCGAAGCGGCGCGCCAGTTCGAGCATGGGCGGCACGTGCTGCAGCACGGCCTTGCCCACGTTGCGCGCGGTGGCGTAGAAGCGGCCCGACATCAGGCGCGCGAGGTAGCGATTGAGCGCTCCCACCGGCGGCGAGATCGACATGTCGTTGTCGTTGAGCACCACCAGCAGGTTCACGTCCGGGGTGACGCCCGCGTTGTTCATGGCCTCGAAGGCCATGCCCGCCGACATGGCGCCGTCACCGATGACGGCGATGTGCTGGCGCGGAATGCCGGCGTTGCGCGAGGCCACCGCCATGCCCAGCGCCGCCGAGATGGAGGTGGACGAGTGCGCGGTGCCGAAGGCGTCGTATTCCGACTCGCTGCGCTTGGGAAAGCCCGAGATGCCGCCCTGCTGCCGCAGGTGCGCCATGCCTTCGCGCCGGCCGGTCAGGATCTTGTGCGGATACGATTGGTGGCCGACGTCCCAGACGATGCGGTCGTGCGGCGTGTCGAAGACGTAGTGCAGCGCCAGCGTCAGTTCGACCGTGCCCAGGTTCGAGGACAGATGGCCGCCCGTGCGCGAGACCGATTCGAGCACGAAGCCGCGCAGTTCGTCGGCCAGGCGCTTGAGCTCGCGGCGATCCATGCGCCGGAGATCTGCAGGGGAAGCGATGCGGTCCAAAATTTCTGTGGTCATACCGGTGCGTATCGGGATATCCGGGGCGCGCGGCGCGTGGCCGCCGCGCGAGGTTGTCAACGGTCTCTGAGTACGATGAAGTCGGCCAGTTGGGCCAGCCGCGCCCCGCCCTCGCCCAGCGGCTCGAGCGCCTGGTGCGCGGCGGCGCCCAGTTCGCGGGCGAAGTCGCGCGCGGCATCCAGGCCGAGCAGGGAAACATAGGTGGGCTTGTTGTCGGCGGCGTCCTTGCCGGGGGTCTTGCCCAGGCTGGCGCTGTCGGCCGTGACGTCGAGGATGTCGTCGACCACCTGGAACGCCAGGCCGATGGCCTGCGCATAGGTGTCGAGCGATTGGCGCACGCTGGAGCTGGCGCCGGCCACGATGCCGCCCAGCGAGACGCTGGCCGCCAGCATGGCGCCCGTCTTCATGCTGTGCATGGTCTGCAGTTCGTCGCGCGTCAGCGAGCGCCCCACGCTGTCCAGGTCGATGGCCTGCCCGCCCGCCATGCCCAGGCTGCCCGCCGCGCGGGCCAGCACGCGGCTGGCCTGCAGCGCCAGCGCCGGCGCGATGGGCATCTCTGCCAGCAGTTCGAAGGCCAGAGGCTGCATGGCGTCGCCCGCCAGCATGGCGGTCGCCTCGTCGAACCGTACATGGGCGGTGGGACGGCCGCGGCGCAGCGTATCGTCGTCCATGCAAGGCAGGTCGTCATGCACCAGCGAATACGCGTGTATCAGTTCGACCGCGGCAGCGGCGCGGTCCAAAGAGGCATCGACCGCCAGCGTGCTGCCGCTGATCGGACACGCCTGGCCGGCGGCATACACCAGGGCGGCGCGCACGCGCTTGCCGCCGCCCAGGACCGCGTAGCGCATGGCCTCGTGCAGGCGCGCGGGCGCGGTGTCGGCCGCGGGCAACAGTTCGTCGAGCACTTGCTCGACATGCGTGGCGCAATCCTGCAGCCAGTCCGCGAAGGCGAGGTGATTCTGCTTCATCCGTTCATTCGTCGTCGAGCGCGGCCGGATCGAGCGGCCGCAGCAGGTCGCCTTCGAGAACCTTGACCTGCTGCTCGGCCTGCGCCAGGCGTTCTTGGCAGACGCGCGAGAGTTCGACGCCGCGGCGGTACGCCGCCAGCGATTGCTCGAGCGGCAGGGCGCCGTCTTCCATGGCGGCCACCAGGGCTTCCAGCTCGGCCAGTGCCGTTTCGAAGTCCTGCGGCAGGGGCCGGTCGTCGGGGTTCTGCGGATCGGCTTGCTTCGTCGAGGCCAAACGGATCTCCGGGGCGCGAAAAGTCGGGAGGGTAATCCGGGATTGTACGGGATAGCGGGCGACGGCCGCCGCCGCCCGCCCCGCGCGATTCAGGCGCCGCCAGGCCCGGACAGTTGCGCGGCCGTACGGCGCAGCATGCCGGCGATACGCCCTCGAAGTTCAGCCTCGGGCAGCAGCGTGTCCGGACCGCCGCAACTGAGCACGAAACGGCCTTCTCCGGTGATGGCGGTGAACGGCACGGCCACTGCATTGATGCCGGGCTGCCATTCACCGACCGCATAGCAACAGCCTTCGTTGGCCAGCTCGTCGACGGCGCGCGCCACCGCGGCGGCCGGCGGCGCGGCCTGCCCCAGCCCGGCCAGCAAGGCGTCTCGCTGCGCGCGCGGCAGGCCGGCCAGGTGGGCGCGGCCCATCGCCGTGCCCAGGCTGGCCCGGTACCCCACTGGCAGGCGCAGGTACAGCGCGGAGGAGCCGTGCACGGCCTCGAGGTAGACCATGGCATCGCCGTCCAACGCGCCCAGCGCGACCGCCCCGCCCGTTTTTCGTGCCAGTTGCTGCATGGCGTTGCGGGCCAGCTCGCGGACCTCCAGGCCGGCCAGCAGGCCGAAGCCCAGCGCCAGCACGCCGTAACCCGGCGAATACCTGCCCGTGTCGGCGTGATAGCGCAGATAGCCCAGTTCCGTCAGCGTGAAGGTGAGCCGGCTGACCGTGGCCTTGGGCAGCTCCGTCAGGCGCGCCAATTCCTGGTTGCCCAGCGTGCGCACGCCAGGCTGGAAACAGCGCAGGACCGCCAGCCCGCGCGCCAGGGCCGTGACGAAATCGGGCCGGCCGGGTGCGTCGCTGTCGGGTGCGGCCCGCTTGCGGCGCGCCGGTCCGGTGGACTGTGGCGAATCCTCGTCGCTTTCAGAAAAGGGTTGCATCACCTTCGCAAGCTTTTTATAGTCTGTTTCGAATAACAAAATTGAATTCCACGCTATGGAATTTAACGTCAGTCCGCTACACACGCAACACAAGGGAAAAATCATGCTTCGCTACGGAATCAAACTTCTGGCCGCCACCCTGCTGTCCGCCGCCAGCGCCACCGCTGCCCTGGCCGCGGGCTATCCTGAACGCCCGATCACCGTGGTCTCGCCGTTTCCCGCCGGCGGTGCCACCGACGCGCTGACGCGCGTGCTGGCCGAACGCATGGCCAAGGAACTGAACCAGTCGATGATCGTCGAGAACAAGGCCGGCGCGGGCACCAACATCGGCGCCGCCTACGTGTCGCGCGCCGCGGCGGACGGCTACACGATCCTCATGGCGACCAACTCCACGCTGGTCACCAACCGCTTCCTGTACAAGGAACTGCCGTACGACCCCGATGGCTTCGCTCCCATCGGCATGGTCGGCATCGGCCCGCTGGTGCTGCTGTCCAGCCCCAAGGCGCCCTTCAAGAACACCAAGGAACTGGTCGCCTACGCGAAGCAGCATCCCGGCAAGCTGACGTTCGCCACTTTCGGCTCGGGCACCTCGTCGCACCTGGCCGGCGAACTGTTCAAGTCGCAGGCCGGCGTGGACATCCTGCACGTGCCCTTCAAGGGCGCCACCCAGGCCCTCCCGGCCCTGATCAGCGGCGACGTGGATATTTTCTTCGACATGGTCGCCACCGGCATGCCGCAGGCCGACGCGGGCAAGGTCAATGTGTTCGGCATTTCCAGCCCGACGCGTCTGCCCACGCTGCCCAACCTGCCCACGCTGGCCGAAGAGGGCTATCCGAAGTTCGACATGACGGCCTGGTTCAGCTTCGTGGCCCCCAAGGGCACGCCCGCCGACGTGGTGGCGCGTCTCCAGCAGGCCCTGCAGACCACGCTGAAGGACGAGGGCGTGCGCAAGAAGATGCTCGACATGGGCATCAACCCGCGCAGCGGCACGGCCGAGGAACTGGTCGCACAGATGAAGAGCGAGCAACCGATCGTGGGCCAGCTGATCAAGCAGGCCAACGTGCAGGTGCAGTAACAAGACGTGCGCAAGCGCGCGCCCTGGGACGGACGCGCGCCCGCCGCGGCGCGCGCCCCGGCGGCTAACAGCTCGAAACAGCGGCTACACGGCGGCCGCTGCTAAGGTGATCATGGACGAAACGCGGGCCGACGCCAGGCCGCGCCACCATGAACACCATGCCCGACACCACCGATCGCTACACCCGACTGGACGCTGCCCGCTGGCTGGCAGCGCTGGCCGTGGTGCTGCTGCACAGCGCGGCGCAAACCGTATCCGACGCGGCATCCTATGGCAGCGATGCGTGGCTGGCGGCCAACCTGTACGACTCGGCCGTACGCTGGTGCGTGCCCGTATTCGTGATGGTCAGCGGCGCCCTGCTGCTGGATCCGGCACGCGAACAAGGCATCCGGGATTTCTACGGCCGGCGAGTAGCCCGCATCTGCGCGCCGCTGGCATTCTGGACTGTGTTCTACCTGGCATGGCGCACGGCGCTGGACTGGTGGACCGACGGCACGCTGGACGTCTCGTACTGGCCGCGCAAGGTGGCGGAAGGCGCCCCCTACTATCACCTGTGGTACCTGTACATGATCGTGGGGCTGTACCTCTTCGCCCCGCTCGTGCGCATCCTGTATGCGCGCACCAGCCCCGAGGGACGCCAGCTGTGGGTGGTGGGCGTACTGGGGGTGGCCGTGCTGGACGCGCTGTATCGCCAGGCGTTGGACATCAGCAGCGGCTTCTTCCTGACGTGGTGCCTGCCGTATCTGGGCTACTTCGTCGCGGGCCGGATGATCTTCGACGGCGAACTGCGGCTGCCCCGCCCTGGTCTGCTGGCGCTGGGCAGCATGGCGGCGACGGCGGCCGGCGTGTATGGCTTGTCCAGCGGCGAAGCGCTGAACCTGTACTTCTACGATTACTTCAGTCTCACCGTGCCGTTGATGTCGCTGGCGACGTTTCAGTGGATCGTCGACTCGCCCGGCATTCCGGCCCTGCCGCGGCTGGCCCCATTGACCTTCGGCGTGTACCTGATCCATCCGGTATTCCTCGACCTCGCGCAACGTGCCGGGCTGTATACGGCCGGCGCGGCGCAGGCCTGGCAGCTGCCCCTCATTGCCGCCGCCGTGTTTGCGATATCGGCGCTGATGAGCTGGCTGCTGCGCCGGACGCCGGCCACTCGTGCGTTGGTGTGAACCATGCCGAAGCTTAGCCTCTGCCCTCTTCCCCGATCCGCGGGCACCCTATTTTTGGATGGGGTACAATCTAACGTTTGGTATCGGCCAGTCCGATTTTTCTTCGCGCCAGGCAGGCAGCACGGCTAGCGGCTAAGTTGGCGAATGGATAGGCGGGCAAGCGCGACTGGGGCAGCAAGATCCACCCCGCTCGCATCGATAGTCCTTCCATAGCCTCGTTTCACGACCACTCGCTATTGCAGCAAGCTCGCATACGCGGGTGGCTGTAGATTATTCGCGCCGCGCCCCCGACCTGGCATTTTGATCCGTGCGGAGGGAATCATGACCGACATTGGTCGGATGGCACACGTCGTGCCAGCTCGCACCCAGCTTCCTGTCAATGCCTATTTTGACGAAGCCCGCTTTGCGCGCGAGCAAGAGCGCATTTTCAAGCAGTCTGCCTTGTACGTCGGCCACGAGAAACTCGTGCCCGAAGTGGGCGACTGGCGTACGTTGGTCCAAGAGAACGGAGGGCGCGCACTGGTTCGCAACCAGCACGGCGTCGAACTCATCTCAAATGTCTGCCGCCATCGCCAGGCGCTGATGCTGGGCGGCGCCGCGGGCAACGTCAGCGGCAACGTCAACACGCACGGCACCTTGAAGGCCACCGGCGGCAACATCGTCTGCCCGCTGCACCGCTGGACCTACAACAATCGCGGCGAACTGCTGGGCGCGCCCCAGTTCGAAGCCACGCCCTGCATGAATCTGCAGCGCTTCCGCCTGCGCGACTGCCACGGCCTGCTGTTCGAGGGCCCGCGCGATCCGGCCGCCGACATGGCGCCGCTGTTCGCTCGTCCCGAGTTCGACTTCGGCGACTACGTGCTGGATCACGTCGAGATCCACCAGTGCAACTACAACTGGAAGACGTTCATCGAGGTCTACCTCGAGGACTATCACGTGGGACCGTTCCATCCCGGCCTGGGCCGCTTCGTCACGTGCGACGACCTCAGCTGGGAATTCGGCGAGCAGTACAGCATGCAGCGGGTGGGCGTGCACCAGGCCCTGGCGCAGCCGGGCTCTGACGTCTACCGCCAATGGCACGACCGCCTGCTGGACTTCCGCGCCGGCAAGGCGCCGGACTTCGGCGCCGTGTGGGTCACGTACTTTCCCACCCACATGATCGAGCTGTATCCGCACGTGCTGGTGCTGTCGACGCTCTATCCCAAGAGCCCACAGGAAACGGTGAACGTGGTCGAGTTCTACTACCCCGAGGAAATCGTCGCCTTCGAGCGCGAATTCGTCGAGGCGCAACGCGCGGCCTACATGGAAACGGCGATCGAGGACGACGAGATCGCCGAACGCATGGACGCCGGCCGCCGCGCGCTGATGGAACGCGGCACCACCGAATCCGGCCCCTACCAGTCGCCCATGGAAGACGGCATGCAACACTTCCACGAGTGGTACCGGAGGGTGATGGACGAGCCTTCGTCGTGATGGCGACGGGGGTGTTCTTGGTGCGGATCGTGTCGTTGTAGGGCGTCCTGGTGGGCTATCGGCGCCCGCGCCGGCCAAGTCGGTCGGCTCGGGCGCGCCATCAGGCGCCCTCGGCCCCCTACGGGGGCTGCCCTCCCTCCAATTGGCCGGCACGGGCGCCGATAGCCCACCAGGACTCACTGCAGCGGCATGCGCGAGTCCGCAAGTTCACTGCGCTGCTGTGCTTCGCATGAGCGGTTTTTACGGTCTCGTCCAATGGCGTGGAGGCTTGAGATCTTGCAGCCGCCGCATGTCCTGCCGGGCCGTGACGGCCAATTGGAGGAGGGGCAGTCGCCCGTAGGGCGCCTGATGGCGCGCCCGAGCCCGACGACTTGGCCGGCGCGGCCCGGCAGGACATGCGGCGGCGGCTAAAGAACCCAAACATAACGCCCCAGCAAAACGCATAGGCCAGAATCACATACGTGATACGTCGCCAGCGCCCATTACCTTACCCGAACACGGCAGCCACCGCATTCTCGCCTATCGCCAACCCGACGGTCATCCCCACCCCCGAGTGCATCACTGCGACCGTGGTCTGCGGATCCGCTTGCAGCACCGAGAATGGCGCCGGGCCATGGGCTCCGTACACGCCCTGCCAGCGTTCGACGACGCGCAACCGGCAGGCCAGCGTCTGCGCGGCCAAGTCGAGCAAGGCATCGTCGACCGCCTCGTCGTTGAAGGGCGGCGCGTCCTCGCCATAGGCGTGCGAATCGCCGATGATCAGGTCGCCGTGCGGCGTGGGGCTGATCAGCAGGTGGATGCCGTTCTCCAGCAGCATGGGATGCCGGCGTTCCAGCGTACGGCGCAGTACCTGCGCCGACGGCAGGTCCGAGAACGCACCGTAGTGCACGCAGGACAGCCCCGTCAGCAACGGACGGTCCAGGTCGAACGCGTGCGTCTCGAAACGGGCGCGCAGCATCTGCAGGCGCGACACCTCCAGCTTCAGCGGCGCGAACAGGTCGGGATACAGCGTCAGGTAATCATGGCCGGGACACACGAAGACATGGCGCGCGCGCAGCTCGCCCGCCGAGGTGTGTATCTCGCCTGCGGTCGCGCAGCGCGCCAGCGTGGCATTGAAGAACTGCACGCCCAGGCCTTCGGCCAGATACGACGTGATCGCCGGCAGCGCCTCGCGCGAGTAGATCTGCAGGTCGTCCAGGCCGCGCAGCGCCGAACGGTGATGGTCCAGCCGTCCTTCGTACAGCCTGCCCAGTTCGCGGCCCGACAGCATCTCGGCGCGATAGCCCTCCGCGTGCATGCGCGTGTCCGCGAACTCCTGCAGCACGTCCTCTTCTTCGGCGGTGCGCGCCAACACCAGGCAGCCATTGGCGCGCACGTGGAAGCCGGCCTTGGCGGCCAATTGCAGCCACAGTTCGCGCGCCTGGCGCGCATGCCGGGCCATCAGGCCGGGCGCCTGCCCGGTCACCAGCACCTGGCCGAAGTTGCGCACGGTGGCGCCATGCGCGCTGCGGCTGCGCTCGACCACCGCCACCGACAGCCCGCGGCGCGCCGCGGCCCAGGCGTGGGCGACGCCGAGCATGCCGGCGCCGACCACGACAACGTCATACGTCTTCATTTCTTCTTCGGCTCGGACTTGCCGTCGTAGCGCCTGGTCCACTCGGCCAGGATCTTGTCGCGGTTCGTCGCTGCCCACACGAAGTCGTTCTCGATCATGCGCTTGCCCAGGTCGGCCGGCAGATTGGGGTTGGACGTCGCCACCGACGGGATGGCCAGCACGGCGAAGTTGGTCTTGTACAGCTCGTTGGCCTCGCGGCTGGCGGAGAAGTCGGCCAGTTTCCTGGCCGCGTCCAGGTGCTTCGTGCCCTTGACGATGGCCGTGGCCTCGACCTCCCAGCCCAGGCCCTCGGCCGGGAACACGGGCTCGATGGGCGCGCCGTCGGCCTTCAGCTTGGCGGCGCGATAGTCGAACGACACGCCGATGGGGAACTCGCCGGCGGCCGCCATGTTGCACGGCTTGGAGCCCGAGTGCGTGTAGCTGCCGATGTTCTTGTGCAGGGCGTCCATGAAGGCCCAGCCCTTTTCTTCGCCGAAGATCTGCAGCCAGGCGCTGACGTCGAGGAATCCGGTGCCCGACGATGCCGGGTTGGGCATGACGATCTTGCCCGCGTACACCGGCTTGGTCAGGTCCTGCCACGAGCTGGGGATGGGCAGGTTCTGCTTCTTTGCCTCGATGGTGTTCACGCATACCGCGGCGGCGAAGGCGTCCATGCCGACCCAGCTGGGCGTCTGCGCCGAATCGCGCATCTTGGGGTCGATCTGGTCCAGGCCCTTGGGTGCGTAGGGCTCGAGCATGCCTTCCTTGGCCATCAAGCCGAGCGAGGTGCCGGCCAGGCCCCAGATCACGTCGGCCTTGGGATTGTTCTTCTCGGCCAGCAGCTTGGCCGTGACGATGCCGGTAGAGTCGCGCACCCACTGGATCTTGATGTCGGGGTTGGCTTTCTCGAAGGCGGCCTGGTAGGCCTTGATCTGGTCCGCTTCCAGTGCGGTGTAGACGGTCAGCGTGGTGTCCGCGGCCGCGGCACCGGCGGCGCCGGCCAAGGCCAGCGCGACGAGAGTAAGGGCGTATCGCTTCATAGAGACTCCTGGGATGGATTGTTCTGGTGTGGCGGGTAACGGCATGACGCAAAGCAAGAAATCAGGACTGCTGCGGACGCTCGCCGGCCTGCAGGCGGGCGTCGATCTGCGCCAGCACGGCGGGCAGGTCCGCGATGGTGTCGATCAGGTAATGGGGCCCGGCCGCGGCCAGCTCCACGCGGGCGCGCTGCCGCGCCGCCTCGCGGCCGGCTTCGTCCAGCGCCAGGAATGCCTCGAGCGACAGGCCGGCCGCGTTGCCCGACAGCAGCAGTCCCACGGTCCACATGCCGGCGCGGCGGCCTTCCTCGATGCCGGGCGTGGTGTCGTCGACCTTGACGCAGCCGGCCACGTCGGCCAGCCCGAGCGCCACCACGTTGTGCAGCGCCATGGCCGGCGCGGGCCGCGCGCGCGGCACCTCGTCGCTGGCGACCACGCAGTCCAGGCGGATGCCCTCGGGCTCGGCGCGCTCGCGCACGTGACGCATCACGCTGGCGGGATAGCCCGAGCACGAGCCCAGCTTCAAGCCCTGCCCGCGCAGCGTCCGCAGCACGTCGGCCGCGCCCGGAATGGGCGCGGAATAACGCGCCACTTTCTCTATCTGCATCGGCAGGAAGCGTTCGTAGATGGCGGTGACGTCCTCGTCGGTGGGCGTGCGGCCGAAGCGCTCGCGGTACTGCGCCGCGATGCCCGCGTCGTTGCACAGCGTGCGGATGTGGTCCCACTTGCCCATGCCCATGGGGCCGCGCGCCTGCTGCAGCGACACCGTCATGCCGAATTCGGAGAAGGCATCGACGAAGACGCGCGTAGGCGCGAACGAGCCGAAATCCACCAGCGTGCCGGCCCAGTCGAAGATCACCGCCTCGAGGCGGACAGGTAAATGCTTAGTCGTCATTGCTGAGGTCCAGTCAGGAAAGCGCGGGCCGTCGCCAGGCCTGGCTGCGCGCCACCAGGGCGCGGCTGGCCAGGTGCAGCACCAGTGCGGCCACGGCCGAGGTGGCCATGATCACGGTGCACATCGCGGCGGCGGGTCCGATAAAGCCCGCGTCGTCCATGTTGAGCACGGCCACCGAGGCCAGCACGGTCTGAGGGCTGTAGAGAAACACCACGGCCGACACGGTGGTCATGGCCGAGATGAACAGATAGCGCGCGGTGTCGACCACCGCGGGCAGGCACATGGGCAGCGTCACGCGCAGAAACGTGACCGGCGCAGGCACCTTGAGCGAGGCGGACGCGGCTTCGAACTCGGGATCCAGCGCATTCAGCGCGGTGGTGGCCGTCAGATGGGCACTGGTGTAGAAGTGCACCACCGTGCACGCCACCAGCAGCGGAAGCGTGCCGTACAGGGCAGCCAGCGGATTGCCCGGATGATTGAAGAAGAAGATGTAGCCCAGGCCCAGCACCAGTCCCGGCACCGCCATGGGAGTCAGCGCCAGGGCGCGTGTCGCGCCACGGACCGCCTGGGCTGGGCCGCCACGGGACGGCAGCTTCTCGAGCAGCCAGGCGCCCGTGAACACCAGCGCGGTGCCCAGCACGGCCGTCCACGCCGCCAGCTGCACGCTGTTGCGCCACGCCAGCCAACCGCCGCCGTCCATGTTGTCGAAGTCGTACGAGCGCAGGCCCAGCGACAGGTTGTAGGGCCACATCTTCACGAACGAGGCCCACACGGCCACGCCGACGATGCCGACGATCAGCAGCGCCAGCAGCGCCAGCACGACCACGAACCCTGCGTCGCGCCCCCGATGCCGAGCCGGCGCATAGGGCTGCGCCCTGCCGCCCAGTTGGGCGCCGGCCCTTGCCCGCAGATGGCGATCGCAGAGGAACGTGAGCGCGGCGGGGACCAGCAGCAGGATGCCGATGGCCGCGCCCTTCGCGAAGTTCTGCTGCCCCACCACGGCCTTATAGGCCTCCATGGCCAGCACGTTGTAGTCCCCGCCCACGACCTTGGGCACGCCGAAGTCGGTGACGGTCAGCGTGAACACCAGGCAGCAGGCGGAGAACAGCGCGTAGCGCGTACCGGGCAGCGTGACGGTGAAGAACGTGCGCAGCGAGCCCGCGCCCATGGCGCGCGCCGCGTCGTAGAGGCGGCCGTCGGCCAGGCTGAGACCGGTCAGCAGGATCATCAGCGCGTGGGGAAACGTGTAGAACGCCTCGCCGGCAACGATGCCCCAGAAGCCATAGATGGTGGCGCCTCCCGCCAGTTCCTTCAACAGCCCCTGGTTGCCCAGCAGGTAGATCAGCGCGATGCCGGGCAGCAGCGAGGGCGCCAGCAGCGGCAGCAGCGCCGCCAGCCGCAGCAGGCCCTTGCCCGGCAGTCGCGTGCGCATCAGTCCGTAGGCATAGACGTAGGCGCAGGGCACCACCAGCAGCACCGTGGTCGCCCCGACCGCCAGGCTGCGGCCCACCATGCCGAGGAACGCCGCATCGCTGACGATGCCGGCGATCACCGCCAGGCCGACGCCCTCGCCGCCGCCAAAAGCACGGAACAGGATCGCGGCCAGCGGCAGCGCCAGGAAGAGCGTCAGCAAGAGCGCATACACCGACTGCCCGGCCGGCGCGCCGTGGCGCGATGCCCAGCCCGGCAGAGGCCGGCGGGCGGGTACGGAATGCGTGGCGGCAGGAGTGGCCGCGATCGTGCTTGCGCAAGCCCGCCTGCGCCCGTCGGCGGCGGCATCGGCTGCCGCATCCGCGATGTCGCGCGTATCAAGCGTAGGCACGTAGCGCGTCATGCGGCAGCTCCACCCAGCAACGGCCGGCAGCGTGGGCGCCCAGCAGGGCATCCCCGGTTTCAGCGGAAACGATGGAATGCAGCGTGGTGCCGGGCATGCCCTCGGGCTGCAGCGACATGCGGTAGCCGCGACCCAGGAACACGCCGTCCAGCACATCGGCCAGCATGGCATTGGCAGCGCCTTCGGGCCGCGTCGCGCTGACGCGCACCGACTCCGGCCGCAGGAACAGCCGGCCCGCCGCGTCGTCCAGAGGCTGCGCGACCGCGAGCACGTGCCGTCCCACGCGCGCCCGATGGGACTCGACGCGCTCGTAGCGCAGCCAGTTCGCCTCGCCCACAAAGTCCGCGATGAACGCGGACTTCGGCGCGCGATAGAGTTCGCGCGGCGTGCCCACCTGCTCGATCACGCCCGCGCGCATCACCGCGATGCGGTCGGCCATCACCATGGCCTCTTCCTGGTCGTGCGTGACCATCAGCGTGGTGATGGACAGGCGGCGCTGCAGCGCGCGCAGCTCGCCGCGCAGATGGTCGCGCACGCGCGCGTCCAGCGCCGACATGGGCTCGTCCAGCAGCAGCAGCGACGGCGCGGGCGCCAGCGCGCGCGCCAGCGCGACCCGCTGCTGCTGGCCGCCCGAGATCTGCCCGGGGTACTTTCCGGCGATGCCGGCCAACCCCACCATCTCGAGCATCTCGGCCACGCGGGCCACCACCCTGGCGCGCTGAGTCAGCCGCCCGCTGAGCCCGTAGCCCACATTCTGGGCAACGGTGAGATTGGGAAACAGCGCGTACGACTGGAACAGGATGCCGTAGTCGCGCGCCTGCGGCGGCGCGGTGGAAATATCGCGCCCGCCCAGGACGATGGCGCCGCCGTCCTGCGGCTCGAGCCCGGCAATGGCGCGCAGCAGCGTACTCTTGCCGCAGCCCGACGGGCCCAGCAGGCACACCAGCTCGCCCGCGTGAATGTCGAGCGACACGTCGGACAGGGCAAGCTGGGCGCCGTATCGTTTGACCAGGTTGCGCACCGACAGGAACGCCTGCTCGTGATGTGGCATGACGACTCCTTTCGCGCCAGAACAAGTACCCAGCAGTATCGGAGCTGCGCATGCACCATTTATTACACTTCTCGAAAGTGCAGTAATGAAACCATCAAGGAATTTTGGTGAACTGGCCGGCTCGCATTCTCACGACAGGTCCCGCGTACCGTGCTGGTCGCCGAATTGAAATCCTTCTACGCCGTGGCGCGCTGCGGCACCGTCACCAAGGCCGCCGCCCAGCTGGGCGTCAGCCAGCCCACCGTCACGGCCCAGCTGCGCCAGCTGGAATCGCGCTACGGTCTCGAGCTGTTCCACCGCCAGGGCCGCGGCCTACACCTTTCGGAGGCCGGCAGAAGGCTGATGCCGCTGGTCGAGAAACTGGTGCAGCAGGAAACCGAGATCGAGTTCCGGCTGCGCGACGCCAGCGACCTGCGCGAGGGCCTGCTGCGCGTCGGCGCCACGGGCCCGTACTACATCATGGACACCGTGCAGCGCTACAACCAGCGCTACCCCGGCGTGGACCTTGCGCTGACCATCGGCAACTCGCAATCCATGCTGCAGGCCCTGCACGATTACCGCATCGAGGTCGCCACCTCCTCGTTCCTGATGCAGGACGCGCACCTGTACCGCCGCCACATCGCCGTCGATCCATTGCGCGTGGTGGTGCATCGCTCGCATCCGTTGGCGGGGCGGGCGTCGGCCAGCCTGGCCGAGATCGGCGAATACACCCTGCTGCTTCGCGAGCCGGGCTCGATGACGCGGCAACTGACGGAGCAGGCCTTGCGGGACGCGGGCGTCAGCCCGAGGCGGACGCTCGAGATCGGCAGCCGCGAGTCGATCCGGCAGGCGGTGCTGGTGAACCTGGGGATCAGCCTGATTCCGACGCGCGAAATACCGGCGCATACTGAACTTGCCACCCTGGCGGTGGCAGGCCCCGAAATTCTCATGCACGAGTATCTCTATTGCCTGCGCGAGCGCCAGCCCGCGCAGCTGATCGCCCGCTTCCTCGAGATGGCGCCCGCCGCCGACACGGGAAGCACCGGCTGAAAGGAGTAATACCATGGCCCTGAGCCTGTGCGACATCGAACGGGTTTTCCTCGAGCGCGGCCACCGCGCCTATGACGGCGAACCCGTCAGCCACCTCCGTCACGCGCTGCAGACCGCCACGCTGGCCGAGCAGGCCGGAGCCGGCGCCGAGCTGGTCACGGCCTGCCTGCTGCACGACCTCGGACACCTGCTGGCCGATCATCCCGATACCCCCACGCTGCAAGGCATCGACGACAAACACCAGTATTTCGTGCTGCCGTTCCTGCGCGGACTGTTCGGCAGCGAGGTGCTCGAACCCATCCGGCTGCACGTCGAGGCCAAGCGCTATCTTGGCTTCGTCGAACCGGGCTACCTTACCCGGCTGTCGCCCGATTCGCGGCGCAGCCTGATACTGCAGGGCGGCAGCTTCGATGCCGACCAGGCCACCGAGTTCGCCGCCCTGCCCGGCGCGCCGGACGCGATCCGGCTGCGCCGCTGGGACGACCAGGCCAAGTCGGCGGACATGCGCACCGAACCGCTGGAGCACTTCCTGATGGTGGCCGAAAGCGTCTCCCGCGTTCCGGCCTTGCATCGCTAGGGCCTGTTGACAGGCACTAGGGCGTCAGCCCTTGGCGACGGGCCGAGCGGGATCGGAGACCCATTCGCTCCACGAGCCGGGATACAGCCGCGAACCGCCGAGCCCCGCGACTTCCATGGCCAGCAGGTTGTGGCAGGCCGTGATGCCGGACCCGCACTGATGCACGACCGCCGACGGGTCGCGTCCACCCAGCAGCGACTCGAATTCGGCGCGCAGCCGGGCCGGCGCCTTGAAGCGGCCGTCGGCCTCGAGGTTCTCGCCGTTGGGCCGGTTCAGCGCGCCCGGGATGTGGCCGGCCACGGGGTCCATGGGCTCGACCTCGCCGCGGTAGCGATTGGCCGCCCGTGCATCCAGCACGACGAATTCGGGCCGCTCGATATTGGCCAGCACGGCCGCCGCATCCACCGAGCCGGCACGCGGCTGGCCCGCCGACACGCCGGGCAGCGGCGCCAGCGGTGCCGCCGGACCGGCCTGCACCGGCAGTCCCGCCGCATTCCAGGCCTGCCAGCCGCCGTCCAGCACGGCCACGTTGTCGTGGCCCAGCCAGCGCAGCATCCACCACAGGTGCGCGGCGAACATGCCGCCGCTGGCGTCGTAGGCCACCACCACGGTATCCGGCTGCACGCCGTGCGCGGCCATCAGGCCGGCGAAGCGGTCGCGGTCGGGCAGCGGATGGCGTCCGTTGCGGCCGGTCTTGGGCGCGGCCAGCTCTGCCTCGTGGTCGAGGTAGCGCGCGCCCGGCACGTGACCCTGCTCGAAGGCGCGGCGCCCGGCGGCGTGGTCGGTGAGATCGTGGCGGACGTCGAAGATCCGCAGCGCGCCGGTTTCGGCATCGCCGCCGGCCACGCGCGCGGACAGTTCGGAAACCGGGATCAGTGTCATGGTCATGGGAAGCTCCTGGTCGGACGGGCGCGGCGCATGCCGGCCGGCCCGCGTCGGCCAGTGTATCCGGACTACTTGGCGGACGCAGGCTCGCGCATCGTCCGCCACACCGACAGCAGGCCGGCGCAGATGATCATGCCCATGCCGGCCCAGGCCAGCACGTCCAGCGTGTCGCCCCAGAACGCCATGCCGATCAGCGCGGCGAAGATGATGGTGGAGTATTGCAGCGCCGCCGTCAGCAGCGCCGAACCATGGCCGAAGGCCCGCGTCATGGCCAGTTGCCCGAACAGCCCGGCCGTGCCCACGCCCACCAGCGACAGGTAGCCGGCTAGGTCGGCGTGCCCCCATCCTTCGATGCCCAGCCCCGCAACGCTGCTGAAACAGACGGCCACCGAGAAGAACAGCACGGTGCGCCACTCGGGCTCGCCGATGCGGCCCAGCTGGCGGATCTGCAGCATGGCGATGGCCGACATGGCGCCCGCCACCAGGCCGCCGCTGGCGGCCAGCCACTGGTCTTCACCGATGCTGGGACGCAGCACGGCGATCACGCCCAGAAAGCCCACCGCCACGGCCGCGATGCGCACCGGGTCGCGTTGCGTGCCGCCCCAGCCCAGCATCCAGCAGGCGATGAACAAGGGCGCGGTGTAGTTCAGGCTGGTGGCCGTGGCCAGCGGCAGGTGCGACAGGGCGAAGAAGCCCAGCCACATGGAAGACACCCCGGCCAGGTTGCGCCACAAGTGCAGCTTCCAGCTGGTGGGCACGATGGACTGGCGCCCGGCCCGGGCCCACAACAGCAGCAGCACCACCGAGGGAAACCCACGGAACAGCACGATCTGGGGCAGGCTGGCGCCGTGATCGGTGGACAGCTTCACGAACGACCCCATGATGGCGAACATCGCGGACGCCAATAACATCCAGAGAGCCTGCATGGGGACAGCCGCTGAGAATATAGAAATAAGGGAAAGCGATACTATACTCCCCCCCACGGCCCGTCCCGGCCGGCGCACCGCGTTCCGCGGGGAACCCGGCGCCCGGCGGGCAGTCCAACGGGTCATTCCGCTCGCATAGGAACATAACAAGCATGAAGCGCATTTTCCTGTTCGTCATGACCAACATCGCGGTGTTGGTCGTGCTGTCGGCCACCCTGCGCATCCTGGGGGTCGATCGCTACATCACGGCCCAGGGCATCAATATGTCCGCCCTGCTGGTGTTCTCGGCGGTGGTCGGCTTCACGGGCGCCATCATCTCGCTGCTGATCAGCAAGCCCATGGCAAAGTGGAGCACCGGCGCGCGGGTCATCGACCCCAACGCGCCGGCCAGCCACCGCGAGGCCTGGCTGGTGGAAACCGTGCACCAACTGGCCGACCGCGCCGGCATCGGCCGCCCCGAGGTCGCCATCTACGAGGGCGCGCCCAACGCCTTCGCCACCGGCGCGTTCCGCAACGATTCGCTGGTGGCCGTGTCCACCGGCCTGCTCGAAAGCATGACCGAGGAAGAAGTGGCCGCGGTGCTGGGCCACGAGGTGGCGCACATCGCCAACGGCGACATGGTCACGCTTACGCTGATCCAGGGCGTGGTCAACACCTTCGTGGTATTCCTGGCACGCCTGGTGGGCTACTTCATCGACCGCGCGGTGTTCAAGAACGAACGCGGCATTGGGCCAGGCTACTACATCACGGTGCTGGTCTGTGAAATCATCTTCGGCATCCTGGCTTCGATCATCGTGGCCTGGTTCTCGCGCCAGCGCGAGTACCGCGCCGACGCGGGCGCCGCGCATCTGATGGGCTCTCGCGAACCCATGATCCGCGCGCTGGCCCGCCTGGGCGGCCTCGAGTCCGGCGACCTGCCCAAGTCGTTCGAAGCGTCGGGCATCTCGGGCCGCGGCGCCGTGTCGGCGCTGTTCGCCTCGCATCCGCCCATCCAGGCGCGCATCGCGGCCCTGCAAAACCGCGCCCCGTAATCGTGCGGGTGGCACAGGGCCGCAGCAGTCCGCGGGCCCCCCCCCCTTGGCAGATCCCGGCACACGGGCGATACGCAAGTGAATCGGGCCGGACCGCCTCATGGCAGTCCGGCCCGATTGCTTTTGAAGCGCCTTGCGCCGCCCTTGCGGGGGCGGCGCGTGCGTCGCCTCAGTCCAGCGTCAGCACCGTGGCGCCGGTGGTCTTGCGCGAGGCCAGCGCCGACTGCGCGTCGCCGGCCTCTTCCAGCGTGTAGCGCTGGTCGATGCGCACCTTGATCTTCTTCTTGGCCACCAGGCCGAACAGTTCGTCGGCGGCCGCCTTGAGCTTTTCCTGCGTGTTGACGTGCACGCCCAGCGAAGGACGGGTGAGGTACAGGCAGCCCTTCTGGTTCAGGATGCCGACGTTCACGCCGGTGACCGGGCCCGAGGCGTTGCCGAAGCTGACCATCAGGCCGCGCGGCTCGATGCAGTCGAGCGAGGTTTCCCAGGTGTCCTTGCCCACGCCGTCATACACCACCGGCACCTTCTTGCCGCCGGTCAGCTCCAGCACGCGCTCGACCACGTTCTCGCGCGAGTAGTCGATGGTCTGCCAGGCGCCGTTGGCGCGCGCCAGCTCGGCCTTCTCGGGGCTGGACACCGTGCCGATCAGCTTCACGCCCAGTGCCTTGGCCCACTGGCAGGCAATCAGGCCGACGCCGCCCGCGGCCGCATGGAACAGAATGGTTTCGCCGCCCTGCAGGCGATAGGTCTGGCGGAACAGGTATTGCACGGTGAGGCCCTTGAGCATCAACGCCGCGGCCTCGTCGAACTCGATGCCGCGCGGCAGCTTGACCACCTGCGCCGCCGGCACGTTGCGCGCCTGCGCATAGGCGCCCAGCGGGCTCTGGCCATAGGCCACGCGGTCGCCCACCTTCAGGTGCCCGACCTCGGCGCCCACCGCTTCGACCACGCCGGCCGCCTCGAAGCCCAGGCCATGCGGCAGCGGATGCGGATACAGGCCGGTGCGGTAGTAGATGTCGATGAAGTTCAGCCCGGCGGCGTGCTGGCGGATGGTGACCTCGTTGGGCGCCGGAGCGGGCACCTCGACCTCGACGACCTGCAGGACTTCCGGTCCGCCATGCTTTTCGATGCGGACCGCCTTCACGAGATTGCTGGCCATTGCCGGCCTCCTTTTTCTGAATGGAAACGCCAAAGCGCCCTGGCCGCCCGGCGGCCGTAGGCACACACGATTACGTGGCCGGCACGCCCTAGGCGGCGCGCCGGTATCCCCCCGACAGCACGAACACGCCGGCCAGCACCAGCGCGGTGCCGGCCAGCTGCCAGACCGTGATGGGCTCGTCCAGGAACCATGCCGCCAGGAACAGCACCGATATCGGCCCCACCATGCCCAGCAGGGCCGCGGTGGGCGCGCCGATGAGGGCCACGCCCCACATCAGCATGAACACCGGCAGCACCGTATTGAGCGTGGCGTGGACGATGGAATATCCGTACACGCCCGCCGGCTGCGCCAGCAGCAGCGACGCGGGATGCACGAACAGGAACTGGATCAGGCAGGCGATGCACGACACCGTCATCGCGTACGCCACCAGACGCGTGGCGCCGACACGCTTGACGATTTCGCCCGAGCAGATCAGGTACACAGCATAGCTGAGCGACGACAGGAATACGAAGAAAGACCCCGTGAACACGTCGGATCCCACACCCTGCGCCAGGTCGTGCGCGAACACCAGCACCACGCCCAGGTAAGACAGCCCCATGGCGCCCCACTGGCGCCGCAGCACCGGACGCCGGAACAGCGCGGCCGACAGCAGCACGACCATGGTGGGCGACAGGAACTGGATCAGCCGCTCGAGACTGACCGTGATGTAGCGCAACCCCAGGAAATCCAGGAAGCTGGACAGGTAGTACCCCAGCAGGCCAAGCAGGCAGATCTGCAGCCGCTCGCGCCAGGTCAGCACGGGCAGTTCGCCGCGATCGGCCTTGCGCGATTGCCACCATGCGATGGCCGCGAAGAACGGCAGCGAGAACAGCATGCGGAAGGCGATGAGCGTGACCGCGTCGACGCCGTAGCGATACGTCAGCTTGACCACGATGGCCTTGCCGGCGAACAGAATCGCCCCCAATCCCGCCAGTAGAAAGCCCGCGAGCGCCTGGGTTGCTGGAGAGCCGAAAGCGGTGCGCGGGGATTGGGCGGTGGGATTCATGCGATCATTTTATATTTGGCGGCGCGCGCCGCTTGCCGCCGCATCCTCACACAGGCCGGGCCTCGCGCGCCGGCGCAGCCCATGACCCATCGACGCGCCCTGCTCCAGATCCACTTCGCCGCCGTGCTGTTCGGCCTTACCGGCGTCTTCGGCGAACTGATCCAGGCGGGCGCGGCGGCCATCACGCTGGGCCGCGCCCTGTTCGCGGTCATGGCCCTGGTCTTCTTTGCCCGCGTCCAGCGCAGGCCGCTGCTCGATCCCCTGGCGCCGGCCCAGTTGTTCGTGCTCGTCATCGCGGGCCTGTTGCTGTCGGGGCACTGGGTGACCTTCTTCATTTCGGTGAAGGAAGGCGGCATCGCCATCGCCACGCTGGGCTTCGCCAGCTTCCCGGCCTTCATCACCCTGATCGAAGGCCTGGTGTTCCGTGAACGCGTGCGCATGGCCGAATGGATCGTGCTGGCCATGGTGACGGCCGGCCTGGTGCTGGTCACCCCGTCGTTCGACCTGGCCGACCAGGGCACGATCGGCCTGGCCTGGGGCCTGCTGTCCGGACTCAGCTTTGCCCTGCTGGCCGTGACCAACCGCCGGGCGGCAGCCGGCATGGACCCCATACGCGTCGCGTGCTATCAGAACGTGGTGGTGGTGCTGGCGCTGCTGCCGGCCGCGGCGGTGCAACTGCCCGCGATGGCGGCCGTCGACTGGCTGTGGCTGGCGCTGCTCGGCGTGTTCTGCACGGGGCTGTCCCACTATCTGTTCGTCTCCAGCCTGACGCGGCTGAACGCGCGCACCGCCGGTCTGGTGATCGCGCTGGAACCCGTCTATGCCGTCGCCTTCGCGTGGGTGCTGTTCAACCAGCAGCCCAGCCTGCGGATGCTGGCGGGAGGCCTGCTGATCATTGCCGCCATCGTGTGGTCGGGCTTGCGCAAGTCGCATTGACAATATCTGCCTAGTCAGATAAATTGCGCGCCATGAACGCGCCTGCTCCCTCCTCCGACGGCGTGTCGCACTACCGCAGCGACACCCAGCAGCACCTTAGCGACGACAACACCGGCTATCTGGTCAAGCTGGTCTACAACTCGCTCAACCGCATGCTCGACCAGGAAATGGCTCCGCTGGATCTCACCGCCATGCAATGGCGGCCGCTGGCGCTGCTGTGCAAGGGCCGCGCCGACACCCCGGCCGAGCTTGCCCGCCTCACCGGCGTCGATACCGGCGCCATGACGCGCACGCTCGACCGCCTCGAGGCCAAAGGCCTGGTGCGCCGCTCGCGCAGCCAGGAAGACCGGCGCGTCATACGCATAGCACTCACCGACATGGGCAAGGAGAAAGGCCGGCAGATTCCCGGCTACATCGCCAAGGTGCTCAATCATCATCTGCGCGGCTTCTCTCCCGAGGAAGTGTCGCAGTTGCGCCACCTGCTGCGGCGCATGCTGGCCAACGGCTCGGACGACGGATCCTGACGCACCGGGCAACCCTGCGGTCAGCAAGGTTGCCCGGGCCAGGCCCGTTTTTTTGGGCTATATATCTGCCTAGTCAAATACAGCTTAATCAACTACTTTCAGCTAATCGTCAGAATGAAACGGCTAATACTCACCGCCCTGGCGCTTGCCCTGAGCGGATGCGCGCTGATGGATCCCGCCCCGCCGAGCGTCGCCGAAATCGACGGCGCCCGCCTGGGCCTGGCGCAGCAGGACGTGACCTGGCCCGATGCGCAGTGGTGGCGCCGCTATGGCGATGCGCAGCTCGATCAGTTGGTCGAAGAGGCGCTGGCCAGTAATCCCTCGCTGACCTCGGCGCAAGCCCGGCTGGCACAGGCCAACGCGGCGGTGTCGCGTTCGCGGGCGCCATTGCTGCCGCGGGTCGACGCCAACTACACCCTGACGCGCGAGCACCTGCCCAAGAACTACATATATCCTGCCCCGCTGGGCGGTTCGGTGCAGAGCGACAACCGCCTGGCGCTGGACTTCAGCTACGAGCTCGATTTCTGGGGCAGGAACCGCGCGCTGCTGAAGTCGGCCGTATCGCAGCGCGACGCGGCCTCGGCGGATGCGCAGGCTGCCCGCAACATGCTGGCGCGCGCCATGGTGCGCAGCTACCTGAACCTGCAGAACGGCTTCGCGCAGCGCGAAGTGCTGGAACGCACCGTGAAGCAGCGCGCCGACGTGCTCGATCTGACGCGCGGCCGCGAACGCGCCGGGCTCGATACCCAGGTCGAGGTCAAGCAGGCCGAATCGTCGCTGGCGGCGGCCAGGGTCGACTTGACGCAACAAGAGACCACCATCGCCCAGTTGCGCAACCAGGTCGCCGCCCTGGCCGCGGCCGGTCCGGCGCGCGGCCTGTCGGTGCAGCCGGTGCGCCTGACCGCGCCTTCCGGCGTGGTGCCCGCCGCGCTGCCGCTGGACCTGCTGGGCCATCGCCCCGACGTGGCGGCCGCACGCTGGCGCGCCGAAGCCGCCCGCCACCAGATCGACGCCGCCAAGGCCGAGTTCTATCCCAACGTGAACCTGGTGGCCTTCGCCGGGCTCCAGTCGCTGGGTACCGGCCAATTGCTGGATGCGGGATCTCGCGCGGCCGGCATCGGTCCCGCCATCACGCTGCCGATCTTCCATGGCGGCGAGCTCAACGCCAACCTGGCGGGCCGGCGCGCCGACGCCGACGTGGCCGTGTCCGACTACAACCAGACGGTGCTCACCGCCGTGCAGCAGACCGCCGACGCGCTGGACGCGCTGCGCCTGATCGACCGCGAGAAGCAGGAACAACGCCAGGCGCGCGAAGCCATCGAAGCCGCCTACGAGGTGGCAGTGCAGCGCTACAAGTCCGGCATGGGCAATTACCTGTCCGTGCTCATCGCGCAGACCAGCGTGCTGGCCCAGGCTCGCCTGGACACGGACCTGCAGGCCCGCGCCTACCAGCTCGACGCCGACCTGGCTTACGCGCTGGGCGGCGGCTATCGCGCCTCCCAGGCCGAGACTGCGCAAGCGGACGCCGCGCCGATCCGCTGATCCCAGATACCGAATATCCCAAGAACAACCCCGCCCTCGACGCCATGACAACCGCAACTCCCAATCCCAAGCGCAAGCGCCTGCTGCTGATCGCGGCAGGTGTATTCATCCTGTTTGCCATCGCCTATGCCGTGTGGTGGGCGCTGGTCGGCTCGCATTACGAGAGCACCGACGACGCCTACGTGCACGGCAACCTGGTGCAGATCACGCCGCAGGTGGCCGGCACGGTGATCGCCATCGAGGCCGACGACACGGAGACCGTCAAGGCGGGCCAGCCCGTGGTGCGCATCGATCCCGCCGATGCCGACGTGGCGCTGCAGCAGGCCGAATCGCAGCTGGCGCAGACCGTGCGGCAGGTGCGCACGCGCTACGTGCAGAACGACTCGCTGGCGGCCAACGTCGCCGTGCGGCAGGCCGAGATCGAGCGCGCGCAGGCCGATCTCAACCGCGCCCAGAGCGACCTGAAGCGCCGCCAGGAACTGGCGCGCTCGGGCGGCGTCAGCGGCGAAGAGATCCTGCACGCGCAGACCACGCTCAAGAGCGCACAGTCCGGTCTGGCGCAGGCCCGCGCGGCGCTGGCCGCCGCGCAGGCCGAGCTGTCCACGAACCAGGCGCTCACGCAGGGCACCGACGTGGCCCATCACCCCGACGTGCTCAACGCGGCGGCCGCGGTGCGGCGCGCCTGGCTGGACAAGTCGCGCACCGTGCTGCCCGCGCCGGTCGACGGCATGGTGGCGCGCCGCAGCGCGCAGGTCGGCCAGCGCGTCGCCCCCGGTTCCGTACTGATGAACGTGGTGCCGCTGGACCAGATCTGGATCGAGGCCAACTTCAAGGAAGGCCAGCTGCGCAAGATGCGCGTCGGCCAGCCCGCCACGCTGACCGCCGACCTGTACGGCGATTCGGTCGCCTACCACGGCAAGGTGGTGGGCCTGGACGCCGGCACGGGCAGCGCGTTCGCCCTGCTGCCCGCGCAGAACGCCACCGGCAACTGGATCAAGGTCGTGCAGCGCGTGCCCGTACGCATCGCGCTGGACCCCGAGGAACTGAAGCGGCATCCGTTGCGCCTGGGCCTGTCGATGAACGTGGAGGTCGATCTCAGCGACCAGGAGCACGGTGTATCGCTGACGCAGGCCGCGCGCACCGAGCCCGCGTGGTCGACCCGCGCCTTCGAGCCCCCGCACGGCGAGGCCGACGCCCGCATCGCCACGATCGTGCAGGCCAACCTTCAATAGGCCCGACCCGCCATGAGCGACGATACCCAGGCCTCCGCGCCCGCCTCCTCGCAGCCGCCCGCGCCGCGCGCCCATCCGCCGCTGGAAGGCGGCAAGCGCATCCTGGGCGCGGTGGCGCTGTCCACGGCGGTGTTCATGAACGTGCTGGACACGTCCATCGCGAACGTGTCCATTCCCACCATCTCGGGCGACCTGGGCGTCAGCACCAGCCAGGGCACCTGGGTCATCACCTCGTTCGCGGTGGCCAACGCCATCACCGTGCCGCTGACCGGCTGGCTGACGCAGCGCTTCGGCCAGGTGCGGCTGTTCCTGATCTCCACGCTGCTGTTCGTGCTGGCCTCGTGGCTGTGCGGCTTCTCGCCCTCGCTCGAGGCCCTGATCGCGTTTCGCGTGCTGCAGGGCGCGGTCGCCGGACCCATGATTCCGCTGTCGCAGACGCTGATGCTGGCCAGCTTTCCCAAGGAGAAGGCCGGCATGGCCCTGGCGGTATGGGCCATGACGACGCTGGTGGCGCCCGTGGCCGGACCTTTGCTGGGCGGATGGATCTCGGACAACTACACCTGGCCCTGGATCTTCTACATCAACGTGCCCGTGGGCCTGCTGGCCGCGTGGATCAGCTGGTCCATCTACAAGGACCGCGAGTCCGTCACGCACAAGCTGCCCATCGACAAGGTCGGACTGGTGCTGCTGGTGGTGTGGGTCGGCGCGCTGCAGATCATGCTGGACAAGGGCAAGGAGCTGGACTGGTTCGCCAGCCCCGTCATCCTGGGCCTGGCCCTGGTGTCCTTCGTCACGTTCGTGTTCTTCCTGATCTGGGAGCTGACCGACGCGCATCCCATCGTGGACCTGCGGCTGTTCAAGCTGCGCAACTTCACGGTGGGCGCGGTCACGCTGGCCGTCGCGTACGGCGTGTTCTTCGGCAACGTGGTGCTGCTGCCGCTCTGGCTGCAGAGCAACATGGGCTATACCGCCACCTATGCCGGCCTGGTCACCGCCCCGGTGGGCATACTGGCCATCGTGCTGACGCCGGTGGTGGGCAAGCTGCTGGCCTCGCGCGATCCGCGGCAGCTGGTCACCGTGTCGTTCATCATCTTCGCGCTGGTGTTCTTCATGCGCTCCGGCTTCAACACCGACGTGGACGTGCGCGGACTGATGATCCCCACCATCATCCAGGGCGCCGCCATGGCAGCGTTCTTCGTGCCGCTCACCTCCATCACGCTGTCGGGTCTCGAGCCCTGGCGCATTCCGGCGGCGTCGGGCCTGTCGAACTTCGCGCGCTTGACGGCGGGCGCCTTCGGCACGTCGATCGCCACCACGCTTTGGGAGAACCGCACCACGCTGCATCACGCGCAGCTGACCGAGGTGGCCAAGCCCGGCGTACAGGCCTTCGACCAGTTCATGGACACTTTCCAGCACACGCTGGGCGTGACGCAGCAGCAGGCGCTCAGCATGATAGACAGGCTGATCAACACGCAGGCCGCCACGCTGTCGGCGGTGGACGTGTTCCACGCATCGGCCATCATCTTCCTGTTCCTGACCGTGCTGGTGTGGTTTGCCAAGCCGAAGCTGAACAAGGGCAAGGACGACGGCGCGGCCGAGGCGGCGGCCGGCGCGCACTGATGCGGTGCACGCGGCACGGGCCGCCGCGAGTATTCACGGCAGTAATGGAAAGTATTAGTACAAAGATATTGACCGGGGTGCCGCGGCGGCCGAACACTCACTCTCCTCATGCCCGCATCGACACGGAGAGATCTTGATTTCGCACGCAGACGCCGCGCCCGCCGGCACCGACATCCCCGCGCAGGAATGGGCCATCCGCACCGAGCTGGCCGCGCTGTACCGCCTGGTCGCGCATTTCCGCATGACGGACATGATCGATACCCACATCTCGGCGCGCCTGCCGGGCGACGAGCCCACGTTTCTCATCAATCGCTACGGCATCCTGTTCCACGAGATGCGCGCGTCGGATCTCGTCAAGATCGACCACGCCGGCAACGTCGTGGACGAGCGGGCGCTGCATGACCCCGGGCGCTTTCGCGTCAACGCCGCGGGCTTCACCATCCATTCGGCCATACACATGGCCCGACATGACCTGAACTTCGTCGTGCACACGCACACGGCGGCCGGCATCGCGGTATCCGCGCAGGAAGACGGCCTGCTGCCCATCAGCCAGCATGCGCTGAAGTTCTACGGCAAGCTGGCCTATCACGAGTACGAGGGCATCGCGCTGGACCTGGGCGAGCGCGAGCGCCTGGTGCGCGACCTGGGCCGGCACAAGGCCATGATCCTGCGCAACCACGGATTGCTGGCAGGCGGCGCCACGGCCGCCGAAGCTTTCCATGAAATCTATTTCCTGGAGCGCGCCTGCCAGGCGCAGATACAGGCCATGTCGGGCGGCGCGAAACTCGTCTTTCCGCCCGAGGAAGTGCGCACGCGCGTCGCCGCGCAGTTCTCGCGCGACGAGTCGGCGGAGATCATGAACACCGCCTGGCAGGCCGCGCTGCGCCTGGTCGACGACCCGGCCTCCGACTACCGAAGCTGACGCGGCCTCGTGCGCCGCGACGGCGCGCGGGCCATCGGCCGCGCGCGCATCACGCCGCGCCGCGCCTCACCACCAGTCCCGTCATCGTGTCCTGCTTGTCGATGAAGGCATGCAGGGCCGCGATGAACTCGGTCTCGGCCACGCTGAGCTTGCGGTTGGGCGACCACAGCAGATGCACGTCCACGTCGGCCACGCCCTGGTCCGGCGGCAGGCGCTGGAAGCGGCCGCTGCGCACGTCGTCGTGGACGGTGTGCTCGGGCAGGCAGCCGATGCCGATGCCCGCGTAGATCAGCCGCTTGATCTCGGCCATGCTGTACGACGAGCCCATGACCCGCCCGGTGAAACCCATCTCGTCGCGGAAGATGGCCAGCGGCGACAGGTGCCCGCCCACCCGGTCGCTGTTGAACGACACCAGCGGATAGCCCGTGATGTCGGAGATGCGCAGGTCGTCGCGGCCGAACAGCGGATGGTGCTGGCCGCAATACAGGGCATAGCGCTGGCGCAGGAAGACCCGGCTTTCGATGTTGGCCGGCAGCGTGCGGCGCGGCGTCAGCCCCAGCGTGATCGCCTTCTGCTGCAGGCTGTTGACCACGTCGGTGCTGCGCATCACCAGTATCTCGAATTCGATGCGCGGATAGGTGCGATGGAACTGCGACAGGAATTCATCGTAGGCCGGGAAATCGATGCCGCTGCAGCAGCCGATGCGCAGCGTGCCCGAGATGTCGTGCTCGCGGTCGACGTCGGCCAGCGCCAGGCGCGAGATCGTTCCGTAGATTTCCTCGGCGATCTTCTGCACCTCGATGCCGGCCTGGGTGACCTCGATGCGCGGCCCGTGGCGGTCGACCAGGCGCATGCCCAGGCGATCTTCGAGACGGCGCAGCGCCTGGCTGACGGCGGGCTGCGTAAGGTGCAGGCGCATGGCCGCGCGGCTGACGCTGCGTTCGCGCGCGATTGCCAGGAAGGTCCGCAGCAGGTTCCAGTCCAGACGGTCGTTCAGCAGGGTATCGGGCCGATCGGTGCCAGGCGGGACTTTCATCTTCGGGAAAGAGTCGGGGAAATTGCGGAGGGGCGGCATGCACGCGTTCGTGCATATTGCTTGCCTATATGCACAGCGGTCAAGCATAAACCGCACTAATACTTGGAATTGAAAAAGCGAATTTTGCACATCGGCCGTATGGGGTGACACTTGTGTATCGCCCGGGCCCGACCCGGCGTACATACAACGCGGCGGGAATCCGCCCACCAGACAGGCAAGGGGAAAAACTTGCAGCCTGACACGCAACGCATCACCGAAACGGTCGATGCGCTGGAGCCCTATATGCTCCGGACGCTGGCCGACTTCGTACGGGCCGAAAGCCCTTCGGGCGCCGAGGAACCGGCGGCCGCCTTCTTCGAGGGCGCGCTGCGCGACCTGGGCCTGGCGCCCGAACGCATCGTGCTGGACAGCGCGCAGCTCGAGGCCATGCCTTACTACGCCTGTCCCTGCTCGCCCGACAACGGACGCAGCAATCTGCTGGCGCGCCACCTGCCATCGGGCCAGGCGCAGGGCCGGTCGGTGCTGTTCAACGGCCATCTCGACGTGGTGCCCACCGGCCCGCACGAGATGTGGTCGCGCGCGCCGTACGAGCCCGCGGTGGTGGATGGCTGGCTGCATGGCCGCGGCAGCGGCGACATGAAGGCCGGGCTGGTGTGCGCGCTCGTGGCGTACAAGACTCTGCGCGAGCTCGGCGTGCAGCCCGCCGGCACGGTGGGCTTCAACGCCGTGCTGGACGAGGAGAACACCGGCAACGGCACGCTGGCCACCGTGCACGCCCTGCAGAACGCCATGGCGCAGGCCCGGCTGTCGGACTTCGATGCCGTGGTCATACCCGAACCCTTCGGCGAGGCCCTGCTGTCGGCCCAGGTCGGCGTGTGCTGGCTCACGGTGCACCTGACCGGCGTGCCGGCGCACGTGGCGTACATGGGCAGCGGGGTCAATCCCATCGAGGCGGGCATTGCCATCATGGCAGACTTGAAGCAGCTCGAGGCCGAATGGAACGCGCCGTCGTTCAAGCATCCCGCCTTCGCGGCCCAACCTCACCCCATCAATTTCAACCTGGGGCGCATCCAGGGCGGCGAATGGCATTCGTCGGTGCCCTGCACCTGCACGCTGGGCATACGCATCAGCTTCTATCCCGGCATGGATCCGGCCGAGGCGCGCGCCATCGTTTCCGAACGCATCCGCGCGGCCGCGAAGCGAGCCAACGCCACGCTGCAAGTGCGCATCGACTACCAGGGCCAGTATGCCGAGGCCTGCCTGTTCGACCTGGATGCGCCGCCTATGCAGGCCCTGGCCCGCGCGCATGAAAAGGTCACCGGCGCCGCCCCCGCGACGCTGGCCTGCACGGCCACCACCGACGCCAAGCATTTCAGGCAGGCCGACATACCCGTCACCTGCTACGGGCCCGAGGCCCGCAATATCCATGGCATCGACGAGGCCGTGTCCATCGCCAGCATGAAGCGCGTGGCCGCGTCCATGGCGCAGTTCATGGTCGATTGGTGCGGCGTCGAACCCGCCACCCGCTGAAGCCGCCGGGCGCGCCGCCCGCGCGACCCGACTCATCGTTCGTTTTCTCCCAGTCCGGAGGTTGATCGTGAAGTTCAAGCAAATCCTGAAACTGTCCGCCTGCGCCGTGATGCTGGCCGCCGCCCTGCCCTCGGGCTCCGCTGTCGCCCAGACCCGCGGCGGCACGCTGAACATGATCGTGCAGCCCGAGCCGCCCATCCTGGTGCCCGCGCTGAACCAGCAGGGTCCCACGCAGTTCGTGGCGGGCAAGATCTACGAAAGCCTGCTGACCTACACCTTCGACCTGAAGCCGCAGCCCGGCCTGGCCAAGTCGTGGACCGCGTCGCCCGATGGCCTGAAGTACACCTTCCAGCTGCAGGAAGGCGTGAAGTGGCATGACGGCAAGCCTTTCACGGCCGACGACGTGGTGTTCTCGCTGGGCGAGATGCTGCCCAAGACGCATGCGCGCGCCAAGGTCATCCTGGGCAATTTCATCGACAAGATCGAGAAGGAAGGCGACCACACGGTGATCGTCACGCTGAAGTCGCCCTTTCCGGCCTTCATGCTGATGTTCGAGCCGGGCTTCGCCCCCATGATGCCCAAGCATGTCTACGCGGGCACCGACTACGCCGCCAACCCGGCCAACCAGAAGCCCATCGGCACCGGCCCGTTCATGTTCAAGGAATGGAAGCGCGGCCAGTACATCAAGCTCGAGCGCAACCCCAACTACTGGAAAGCAGGCAAGCCCTATCTGGACGAGCTCGTGTTCAACGTGATTCCCGATTCGGCCTCGCGCGCCGTGGCCTACGAACGCGGCAGCGTGGACGTGCTGCGCGGAGGCGACGTCGACAACGTGGACATCAAGCGCCTGCGCGCCGTGGCCGGCACCGAGTTCACCACGCAGGGCTGGGAGATGTTCTCGCCGCAGTCGTACCTGATCTTCAACCAGCGCAAGCCGCCGTTCGACAACGTCAAGGTGCGCCAGGCCGTCATGCACGCCATGAACCGCAAGCTGGTGGCCGACAACATCTTCTTCGGCCTGGGGCGCGTGTCGACCAGCCCGTTCGTGGCCAGCGAGATGTTCTTCGACAAGAGCATTCCCGCCATTCCATTCGACATGAAGAAGGCGCGCGAACTGATCAAGGAATCCGGCATCAAGCCGGGCGACTACACCATCCGCCAGCTCAGCTTCCCGTACGGATCCACCTGGGACCGCCTGGGCGAGTACACCAAGCAGGTACTGGAACAACTGGGCTTCAAGGTCACCACGGAATCGACCGATGCGGGCGGCTGGGCCTCGCGCACCGGCAACTGGGACTTCGACCTGACCACCAACTTCACGTACCAGTACGGCGACCCCGCGCTGGGCGTGCAGCGCCTGTTCATCTCGTCGAACATCGTCAAGGGCTCGCCCTTCGCCAACGTGCAGGGCTACAGCAACCCCGCGACGGACAAGCTGTGGACGGCCGCCGCGTCCGAGGTGGACCCCGCCAAGCGGCAGCAGATGTACAGCGAGATCCAGAAGACCCTGGTCGCCGAAGTGGCCAACGGCTATCTGCTCGACCTGGAGTTCCCGACGCTGTATCGCGGCAAGGTCAAGAACCTCGTGAAGACGGCCATCGGGCTGAACGAATCCTTCGACGACGTCTACATCGAGAAATAAGCCGTGCGCAATCTGTCGTTCCTGGCCGCGCGCCTGGGCAAGGCCGTGATGGTCGTCCTGGGCGTGGTCGTCATCAACTTCTTCCTCATCCGGTTGGCGCCGGGCGACCCGGCCGAGGTGCTGGCGGGGCAGGCCGGCGCGGGCGACCCGGCCTTCGTGGAACAGCTGCGCCAGCAGTTCGGGCTGGACCAGCCCGTGCTGGTGCAGCTGGGCCTGTACCTGAAGGGCGTGCTGACGCTGGACCTGGGCTTCTCGTACCGCAGCCAGCTGCCGGTGCTGGATCTCATCTTGGAACGCCTGCCGGCCACGTTCCTCTTGATGGCCTGCGCCTTCGTCTTCTCGCTGGTGCTGGGCGTGCTGCTGGGCGTGGCCGCGGCCAAGGCGCGCTACGCCAACAAGCGGCGCTGGATGGACAGCACCATCATGACCGGCGCGCTGCTGCTGTATGCCACGCCGCTGTTCTGGCTGTCGCTGATGGGCATCCTGCTGTTCTCGGTGTTCCTGGGCTGGCTGCCGGCCTTCGGCATGGAAAGCGTGGGCGCCAATCTGCAGGGCTGGGACCGCGCCTGGGACATCGCCCAGCACCTGATCCTGCCCACCGTCACGCTGGGCTGCTTCTTCATGGCGGTATACGTGCGGCTGACGCGCGCGTCGATGCTGGAAGTGATAGGCATGGACTTCGTGAAGACGGCGCGCGCCAAGGGCGTGCCGGCGGGCCGCGTGATCCGCGCGCACGTGCTGCGGAACGCACTGCTGCCCGTCATCACCTTCGCCGGCATCCAGCTGGGCCAGATGGCCGGCGGCGCGGTGCTGACCGAAACCGTGTTCGCGTGGCCGGGCATCGGCCGCCTGATGTTCGACGCGCTGCTGCAGCGCGACTATCAGCTGCTCTTGGGCATCTTCCTGGCGACCTCGATCATGGTGGTCGTGTTCAACCTGATCACCGACCTGGTGTACCGGTGGGTCGACCCGCGCATCGCCGCGGGCGGACAGGGAGCCACGGCATGAGGAATTTCGCCAGACGCTATGCCCGCAACGGCGGCGCCGTCATCGGCCTGGTCATCATCGCCGCGGTGATCGCCGTGGCGCTGGCAGCGCCCCTGCTCTACGAGGAATCACCTTGGATGATGGTGGCCTCGCCGCTGATCCCGCCCTTCACCGACATGGCCTACCCCTTCGGCACGGACATGCTGGGCCGCGACATCACCGCCGGACTGGTATGGGGCGCGCGCGTCTCGCTGCTGGTCGGCCTGCTGTCGACCGGCGTGGCGCTGCTGTTCGGCATCCTGGTCGGCACGGTGTCCGGCTACTGCGGCGGACGCATCGACGACGCGCTGATGCGCTTCACCGAGTTCTTCCAGACTATTCCGCAGCTGGCGATGGCCGTGGTGCTGGTGGCCGTGCTGGGGCCCTCGGTGTACTCCATCATGGGCGCGATCGCGGTGGTGTCCTGGCCGCCGGCCGCGCGGCTGGTGCGGTCGGAGTTCATGACGCTGAAGCAGCGCGAGTTCGTGCAGGCCGCCATCGTCATCGGCCAGACGCCGGGGCGCATCGTGTGGTCGCAGATCCTGCCCAATGCCATGGCGCCTATCATCGTCTCGGCGTCGTTCATGGTGGCCACCGCCATTCTCACCGAGTCCTCGCTGTCGTTCCTGGGACTGGGCGATCCCAACATGATGAGCTGGGGCTTCATGATCGGCGCGGCCCGCACCATGATCCGCGAAGCCTGGTGGATGAGCGTGTGGCCCGGCATCTCGATCCTGCTGACCGTGCTGGCCATCAACCTGATGGGCGAGGGATTGAACGACGCCCTCAACCCGCAGCTGCGCAAGCGCGGCGAATAAGGAGACCACGGATGAACACGGATTCCGGGTCCGCGCGGCCCGCGCTGCTGTCGATACGCAACCTCAGCATCGCCCTGCCCGCGGGAGGCGACCGTCCGTACGCGGTGCAGGACGTCTCGTACGACATCCATGCCGGCGAGATCCTGTGCATCGTGGGCGAGTCCGGATCGGGCAAGTCCATGAGCGCCAACGCCATCATGGGACTGCTGCCCGACTACCTGAAACCGCAGGCGGGCCAGATCCTGTTTCGCGGCAACGATCTGTTGTCCATGACCGAAGAGCGCCTGCTGGGGCTGCGCGGCAAGGACATCGCGATGATCTTCCAGGAGCCGCTGTCGGCTTTGAATCCGCTGATGCCGGTGGGTGAGCAGATCGCAGAGGTCATGCGTGTGCATGGGAGTGCCCCCACGCCGCGCCCATCGGGCTTGCTGTCCACCTCGCGGCTTGCAAGCCGCTCGGATTCGCCAGGCTGGGTACAGTCCTCAAGGACTGTACCCAGTCCGGGCTCATCCCCCGAGGGGGCCGCGCCCGCCTTGGGGCGGCCCGGCGGCGGGCGCCCCCTCAATCGGCATGCGGCGCGCGAGCGCCGCGTGCTCGAGCTGCTGGACTTCGTCGGCCTGCCCGACCCGGCCACGCTGATGCATGCCTACCCGTTCCGCCTGTCCGGCGGCCAGCGCCAGCGCGTGATGATCGCGATGGCGCTGGCGCTGGAGCCCGCCCTGCTGATCGCCGACGAGCCCACCACGGCTCTGGACGTGACCACGCAGGCGCAGATCCTGGCGCTGATCGCTCGCATCCAGAAGGAAAAGGGCATGGGCGTGATGTTCGTCACGCACGATTTCGGCGTCGTGGCCGAGATCGCGCATCGCGTCGCCGTGATGGAGAAAGGCGTGCTGGTCGAACAGGGCAGCGCCGACGAGGTGCTGAACCGGCCGCGGCATCCCTACACCCAACGCTTGATCGCGGCGGTGCCGCACCAGCGCGAGGGAGCGCGCGCCGACGTCTTCCACGACAAGCCCGTGCTGCGGGTGCGCGACCTGCGCAAGACCTACACGGTGGGCTCGAGCTGGTTCGGCAGGAAGCGCACCGTCAATGCCGTGGACGGCGTGAGCTTCGAGGTGCGCCGCGGCGAGACGCTGGGCATCGTGGGCGAGTCGGGTTCCGGCAAGTCCACCATCGGCAAGTGCCTGCTGAAGCTGGTGGGCATCGACGGCGGCGAGATGATCTTCGACGGCCGCGACATCGCGGGCCTGCCGGAGAACCAGTTCCGTCCCATCCGCAAGGAGATCCAGATGATCTTCCAGGACCCGTTCGCCTCGCTGAATCCGCGGCAGACGGTGGGGCGCATCATCAGCGACGGACCGGTGGCCAACGGCCGGTCGCGCCAGCAGGCCGACGCGCGCACGCGTGAACTGCTGGAGCTGGTGGGCCTGGACCCGTCGGCCTTCGACCGCTATCCCAACCAGTTCTCGGGCGGCCAGCGCCAGCGCATCGGCATCGCCCGCGCCCTGGCGCTGGAACCGCAACTGCTGGTGGCCGACGAGTCGGTGTCGGCGCTGGACGTCTCGGTGCAGGCGCAGGTGCTGCAATTGCTGCACGACCTGCAGCAGAAGCTGCGCATCGCCATGATCTTCATCACCCACGATCTGCGCGTGGCCGCGCAGATCTGCAACGCCGTGCTGGTCATGCATCGCGGCAAGGTGGTCGAGCACGGCAGCCCGACGCAGATCTTCGATCAGCCGCAGCACCCCTACACCCAGCAACTGATCGCCGCCATTCCGGGCCAGCACTGGGATCCCACCCAGGCCCGCACGGCCTGACGCCATCGAGCCACCCATCATGAAGCGCCCCGCCGCCATCCCCACCGTACAGATCGACGACGAACACGTCCGCGTGACCGAATGGCGCTTTCCGCCGGGCGGCGAGACGGGCTGGCATCGGCACGCCATGCATTACGTAGTCGTGCCGCAGACGACCGGGGAGCTTCTGCTCGAGACGCCGCAGGGCGAAGTGCGCAGCCAGCTGACCACAGGTGTGGCATACAGCAGGCCCGTGGGCGTCGAGCACAACGTCGTCAATCCTGGCGATGGCGAGTTCGTGTTCGTCGAGATCGAGTTGAAGAGAGGCTGATCGTCATGGCATCGGGTGCGGCTGGGGGTGATTGCGGGCGTTGTCGCTCGAAGGCGTCCTCTGTGCGGCTGAGGCGCGCGGTCCGGGCAAGTCGCTCGGCTCGGGCGCGCCATCAGGCGCCCTCGGCCCCCTACGGGGGCTCCCCTCGCTCCAATTGCCCGTCCCGCACGCCCCAGCCGCACAGAGGACTCACACCAGCGGCAGGCGAACGACCGCAAGACACTCTCCGTGTGAGCGGCATTGCAATTAAGCCGTGGCTTCGCCTCGACAACCGCCCCCCGGTCGTCGCCATCTCCACCATGCACCTCGGCTTGTCATGGTGTCGCGCGGCATTGATTCGATGCAAGCCTCTGTCCGTCGGATGGGGACGCGACGGCCAATTGGAGGAGGGGAAGTCCCCGCAGGGGACCGAGGGCGCCTGATGGCGCGCCCGAGCCCGACGACTTGGCCGGCGCGGCCCCAGCCGACGGACAGAGGCGTGTTCAGAACCCAATCCCAAACACCAAACACCAAACCACACTACGCAACGCAATACCTCAGCAGCAAAGCAACCCGACAACCACCCTGAACCCGAGACATGAAGGCCTTCTTCTCCGAAGATCAGTTGCTGCACGACCCCCAGCAGTTCATGCGGGTCGGCCGCATCAGCAAGCCTACCGATGTGCCGGCGCGCGCCGAGACGCTGCGCGCCATGTTGGCCGCCCGCGGCATCGCGGTCGAAGCGCCCCCCGACTTCGGGCGCGCGCCGCTGGAAGGCGTGCACAGCGCCGATTACCTGGACTTCCTGGAGAACGCGTACGAGCGCTGGCAGGCGTTGCGCGGCCAAGGGCCGGAGCCGGGCATCGAGGTGCTGCCCAATCTCTCTCCGTACTACAGCGGACGCACCGACCAGGCCGGACGGCCGCCCTGCCCCGCGCCATCCGTCATCGCCCAGGCCGGCTATTACCTGGGCGACTTGTCCTGCCCCGTGGGCCCGCACACCTGGCGCGCGGCGCTGCGCTCCACGCACGACGCCGTCGCGGCGGCCGAGCACGTGCTGCGGACCGGCGAACCTGCCTATGCGCTGTGCCGGCCCTCGGGCCACCACGCGCATCGCGATCGCGCGGGCGGCTTCTGCTACCTGAACAGTTCGGCCGCGGCCGCGCAGCGGCTGGTGCGCGAGCTGGGCCGCGTGGCGGTGCTGGACGTCGATGCCCACCACGGCGACGGCACGCAGAACATCTTCTACCAGCGCGACGACGTCTATACCGTGTCCACGCATGCCGATCCCGCGGGCTACTACCCGTTCTACACGGGCCATGCCGGCGAGCGCGGCGAAGGCGCGGGCGCGGGCTGCAATCTCAACCTGCCGCTGCCGCACGGCACCGACGGCACGGCCTATCGCGCAGTGCTCGACCAGGCGTTGGCCGCCTTGCGCGCCTACCGCCCGCGCGCCCTGGTGCTAGCGCTGGGCTTCGACACCTATCGCGACGATCCCATCAGCGTACTGCGCTTCGATCTCGACACCTATCGCCACATCGGCCACGGCATCCAGAGGCTGGGCCTGCCCACCGTCGTGGTGCAGGAGGGCGGATACCAGGTGGACAGCATCGGCCTGGCGCTGGACGCCTTCCTGCAAGGCATGGCCGCGGCCTGACCGGCATCACGCACACGACAAGGGAGACGGAAATGGACACCAACGACCTGCAAGGCATCGGCATCGACGGACGGCGGCTGTGGCAGTCGCTCATGGACCTGGCCCGCATCGGCGCCACGCAGAAGGGCGGCAACTGCAGGCTGGCCCTGACCGACCTGGACCGGCAGGGGCGCGATCTGGTCACCGGCTGGATGCGCGAGGCCGGCCTGGAAATCACGGTCGACCAGATCGGCAACATATTTGGCCGCCGCCCCGGCCGCAATCCCGCGCTGCCCGCGGTATGCACGGGCAGCCACATCGACACTCAGCCCACGGGTGGCCGCTTCGACGGCTGCTTCGGCGTGATGGCCGGGCTCGAGATCATGCGCACGCTGCACGACCGCGGCATACAGACCGAGGCCCCGCTGGAACTCGCCATCTGGACCAACGAAGAGGGCAGCCGCTTCGTGCCCTTCATGATGGGTTCGGCGGTGTACTGCGGCAAGCTGCCGCTGGAAACCGCACTGGCCACCGCCGACATCGACGGCAAGCGGGTCGGCGACGAACTGCGGCGCATCGGCTATGCCGGCGCCGAGCCGGTCGGCCAGGACCGCTTCGGCCACTACCTCGAGGCGCACATCGAACAGGGTCCCATACTCGAGGCCGAGAACACCGTCATCGGCGCGGTCACGGGCTCGCTGGGCATGTACTGGTACGAGGTCACCGTAACCGGCATGGAAGCGCACGCCGGCCCCACGCCCATGCCGCTGCGGCGCGACGCGCTGTATGCGTCCACCTTCCTCATGCAGGAGGTGGTGCGCATCGCGCTGGACTACGCGCCGCATGGGCGCGGCACGGTGGGCTCGGTGCAGGTGCATCCCTGCTCGCCCAATGTGATCCCGGGGTCGGTCACCTTCACGGTGGACATCCGCCACGAGAACGCCGCCAAGCTGGCCGAGATGAACGGGCGCCTGCTCGACGCCATCGCCCGGGTCCAGTCGGGCGTCACCACCGGCCACCCGATGCCCGTCGCGCTGCGCCAGACCGCGTACTTTCCGCCCACGCCGTTCGCGCCGGAGCTGGTCGCGGCGGTGCGCGAGCAGGCACACGCGCGCGGATACTCCTGCATGGACATCGTCACCGGCGCGGGGCACGACGCCGTGCACATCGCCAGCGTGCTGCCCACCGCCATGATCTTCGTGCCCTGTAAGGACGGCATCAGCCACAACGAAGTGGAAGACGCGGATCCGGCGCACCTCGAGGCCGGCGCCAACGTGCTGCTGGGCGCGATGCTGCGCCTGGCCCGCATCGCCTGACCGCCCATGCCCTCCTGGTCCGCTTCCGCGCGGCATACGGGCATCGCGTGCTTCCTGCTGGCGCTGTCGGCCAACGCGCTGTTCGACGCGGGCGCAAAGCATCTGCTGGCCAGCTATCCGGCGCCTTTCCTGAACGTGATGCGCTACGGCACCGTCACCGCACTGGGCGTATTCCTGGTGCTGCGCGAGGGGAAGTGGCCGGCTTGGTCGATGCTGCGCGCACAGCCGCTGCTGCTGGCGCGCGGGCTGGCGCTGGCCGTCGTGGGCACCTGCTTCATGACCGCGCTGATCTGGATGCCGTTGTCCGAGGCGACGGCCATTTACTTCACGGCGCCGCTCATCATGGTGGCGCTGTCGCCCTGGCTGCTGGGCGAACGCGTCTCGTGCGCGCAGTGGATCTCGGTGGCCATCGGACTGGGCGGCATGCTTTTCATCGTGCGGCCCGGCGGCAGCCTGCCGCCCCTGGGCACCGTGCTGATGGTGATCTCGGCGGTGTGCTATGCCCTGTTCCAGCTGCTCACCCGCAAGCTGGCGGGCAAGGTCGACGCCACGGTGCAGTATGTCTGCACGGCCCTCATCTGCCTGGCCGCCACGCTGCCGCCCGCCCTGCTCTTTCCGCCGCAGCAGTGGCCGCCGCTGCTGGACTGGTGCCTCATCCTGGGCCTGGGCGCGCTGAACGGCGCGGCCCAGATGCTGATGCTGGCGGCGTTCCGCCACGTGGACGCCGCCACGCTCGCGCCGCTGAACTACCTGCAGCTGCTCATGGCCGTGCTGCTGAGCGCGACGATCTTCCAGCGCCCGCCCGATATACTCGCCATGGCCGGCATGGCGATGATCGCCGCGGCAGGCATCATGCTGGTCAGGCGCCCCCGATACACAGGCGCCGCCGGCTTCAAGCAACCCTCCGCAGAAGACTCCACGTGAAAATCCTTTGCTGCTCGCAAACGCTGCCGGACCGCGACGTCTGGCCCGTACTCCTGTCGCAGGCCCTGCCCGAGGCCCAGGTCATCGAATGGCACGAAGACCTGCCGACCCAGGATGCCGACGTGGCGGTGGTGTGGCGCCCGCCGGCCAGCCTGTTCGAGCGCGAACGCGGGCTGCGCGCCGTGTTCAACCTGGGCGCCGGCGTGGACGCCCTGCTGAAGCTGCCGACGCTGCCGCCCGACCTGCCGGTGGTGCGCCTGGAAGACGCGGGCATGGCCGTGCAGATGTCCGAATACGTCGTGCATTTCCTCACGCGGGCCAGCCGCCGCTTCGAGGACTACACCGCCCAGCAGCGTGCCGGCAAGTGGCAGGCGCTGCCCGAGCTGCGCCGCGAACAGTGGCCGGTGGGCGTGCTGGGCATGGGCGCGATGGGCGCCAGCGTGGCGCGCACGCTGGCCGCGCTCGATTACCCGGTGGCCGGCTGGTCGCGCAGCGGCCAGGCGCCCGAGGGCGTCGAGGCCTACGGCGGCATCGACGCCCTGCCCGCCTTCCTGGCCCGCACGCGGGTGCTGGTGAACCTGCTGCCGCTCACGCCGGACACCGAAAACATCCTGCGCCGCGAAACGCTGTCGCAGCTGTTGCCGCAGTCGTACCTGATCAACCTGGGGCGCGGGCCGCACCTGGTCGAGGAAGACCTGATCCCCCTGCTGGACAGCGGCCGCCTGGCCGGCGCCACGCTGGACGTGTTCCGCGAAGAACCGCTGCCCGCGGGCCATCCGTTCTGGACCGACCCGCGCATCGCCATCACGCCGCACATCGGCGCGGCCAGCCTGCGGCGCGAGACGGTGGCGCAGATCAGCACCAAGATCCGCGCGCTGGCGCGCGGCGAAGCCATCACCGGCGTGGTCGGGCGAGCGCGCGGCTACTGAATACGGAAAACACGGCCGGCGCTGCAGCACGGCGGGCAATTGGCGGATAATGCGTGATGACATGTGCGCCGGGCCTGCGACGCGGCGCGCTTCCCCCACCGTCCCATTCCAGACCTCGCCATGCCTCCGCTCAGTCCCGCCCAGCAGCAAGACGTCCAGTTCCACCTGCATTCGTACACCAACGCGGTCAAGCACCGCGCCGTCGGCCCGCGCGTCATCGAGCGCGGCGAGGGCATCTATGTGTACGACGACCAGGGCAACCGCTATCTCGAAGGCATGTCGGGCCTGTGGAGCGTGGCGGTCGGCTTCGGCGAGCCGCGCCTGGTCGAGGCGGCGCAGCGCCAGCTCGCCCGTCTGCCCTACTACCACACGTTCACGCACAAGTCGCATCCGGCCGTCATCGAACTGGCCGAACGCCTCATCGGCTACACCGAAGGACGCATGTCCAAGGCGTTCTTCACGAACTCGGGCTCCGAGGCCAACGACACCGTCATCAAGCTGGTCTGGTACTACAACAACGCGCTGGGCCGCCGCGACAAGAAGAAGATCATCGCGCGCCAGCGCGGCTATCACGGCGTCACCGTGGCGTCCGCCAGCCTGACCGGCCTGGCCGGCAACCACACCGATTTCGACCTGCCGCTGCCGCAGGTGCGGCACACCGCCTGTCCGCACCACTACCGCAATGCCCTGCCCGGCGAAAGCGAAGAAGACTTCGCCACCCGCCTGGCCGGCGAACTCGACGCGCTGATCCAGCAAGAGGGCGCCGATACGGTCGCCGCCTTCATCGGCGAACCCGTCATGGGGGCCGGCGGCGTCATCGTGCCGCCGCGCACGTATTGGGAAAAGATCCAGGCCGTGTGCCGCAAGCACGACGTGCTGGTCATCGCCGACGAAGTCATCACGGGCTTCGGGCGGCTGGGTACGCGCTTCGGCTACGAACGCTTCGGCATCGAGCCCGACATCCTGGTGCTGTCCAAGCAGATCACCTCCTCGTACCAGCCGCTGGGCGCGGTGCTCATCAATGACCGCGTGGCGGGCCCGGTGGCCGAGCACAGCGGCAAGCTGGGCAGCTTCGGACACGGCTACACCGCCAGCGGCCATCCGGTCGCGACGGCCGTGGCGCTGGAAAACCTGAAGATCATCGACGAGCGCAACCTGATCGGACAGGCCGACGAAGTCGGCGCGCAGATGCAGCAGATGCTGCGCGCCTATGCCGACCATCCGCTGGTGGGCGAAGTGCGCGGCGTGGGCCTGATCGCCGGCGTCGAGCTGGTGGCCGACAAGGCCGGCAAGCGGCAGTTCGATCCGCTGGGCAAGGCCGGCGCGTATGCCTACGAACGCGCGCACGACCACGGCCTCATCATCCGCGGCATCCAGGACACCATCGCCTTCTGCCCGCCGCTCATCATCCAGCCCGAACAGGTGCGCGACATGGTCGATCGCTTCGAGCGCACGCTCGAAGACGTGGCGAAACACGTGGCCTGAGGCCGTCCGCCAGGCCGCACAGGCCAGGCAGGCGGCCCTCGGCCCCGCCCTACGCCGCGAGAAAACCGCCGTCGGCCGCCAGCACGTGGCCGACGACGAACGAGGCCTCGTCGGACAGCAGCCAGGCCACCGCGGCGGCGACTTCTTCGGGGCGTCCCAGCCGCCGGATCGGCAGTCCGGCCGCCACCGTATCCATGTCGGCGATGCCCGACCCGCGCAGCATCGCCGTGTCGACCCGCCCCGGCGCGATGCCGTTGATGCGTATGCCATGCGGCGCCGCCTCGCTGGCCGCCGAACGGGTCAGCGAGATCGCCGCCGCCTTCGAGGCCGAATACAGCGCCAGCCCCGGATTCGGGTTGCGCATCCCGCTCACCGACGTATTGATCACGATGCGGCCAGAGCCCTGGGCGCGCATCAAGGCCACCTGATGCCGCAGGCACAGGAACACCGACCTGACGTTGGCATCGAACACGCGCTGATAGGCCTCTGTGCCCTGCTGCTCGATCGGCGCGCGCGGTTCTTGATAGCCCGCGTTGTTGAACGCGGCATCCAGCCGACCGTAGCGCTGCGCCACCGTCCGGAACAGGCGCTCGACCTGCGCCGCGTCGGTGACGTCGGCGGCCACGAACAGCGCCTCGGCGCCCTGCTTGGCGCATGCGGCGGCCACGGCTTCGCCCTGCGGCACGCGCCGCCCGGCGATGACCACCGCGCGGGCGCCTTCGGCCGCCATGCGCAGGGCCGCGGCACGCCCGATGCCGGAGCCTCCGCCCGTCACCAGGCATACGCGCCCGGCCAGCAGCCGGGGACGGCCGCCATTCCATCCCGCTTCCACGGAAAGGTCCATCGTACGCATCCCGCGATGTCGCCGCCGCGCACCGTGCCGGCCGCCGCGAACCGCCATTTGGTTGTATCATACAACCTTTCCGCAAAGGTGCCGCATGCCCTCATCCGATTCCGCGCTGGTCGACGACATCCGGACCGCCTCCCGCCAGATGGTGCGCGAGCTCGGCTTCATGCAGTCCACGCTGGCCGCCACCACGTATCCGCCATCGTTCGTGCATGCGCTGCTCGAGATCGGCGCGCGCCGCACGGCCACCGCGGCGCACCTCAGCGCGCATCTGGGGCTGGAGAAGTCCAGCGTCAGCCGCATGATCGCCAAGCTCGTGCAGGCCGGCGAGATCGCCGAGGCCGCCAGCCCGCAGGACGGCCGCGCCAAACTGCTGTCCCTCACCGGCAAGGGCAGGCGCACGTATGCGGCCATCCAGGCCTATGGCCGCAACCAGGTGCGCACCGCGCTGCGTCAGCTCGACGAGCCGCAGCGCCTGGCGGTGCGTGAGGGATTGTCGGCTTATGCGCAGGCGCTGGCGGCCGGCCGCCAGGGCGGCAGCGTCCCGCCCGCCGCCGCCCCCGCCATCGTGACGGGCTACCAGCCGGGCGCCATCGGCCGCATCGCCGAAATGCACGCCTGCTACTACGCGCGGGCCAACGGCTTCGGGGCATACTTCGAGCGGCAGGTCGCCGAAGGCGTGGCCGAATTCAGCACACGCCTGGACGAGCCTGGCAACGGCCTGTGGCTGGCGGTCCATCTGGGCCGCATCGTGGCATCCGTAGCCATCGATGGCGCCGCGGGACACCATGCGCATCTGCGCTGGTTCATCGTCGACGACGGCCTGCGCGGCGCCGGCGTGGGGCGTCGCCTGTTGGAGCAGGCCCTCGCCTTCTGCGATGCGCAGGGCTTCGAGACGACGTATCTGTGGACCTTCCAGGGCCTGGACGCGGCGCGCGCGCTATACGAACGGGCGGGCTTCGTACTGGTGGAACAGGCTCCTGGCAAGCGGTGGGGCACAGAGGTCATCGAGCAGCGTTTCGAGCGCCCCCGATGCGCCCCGAGGACAGGCGGCTAGCGCCGGCGGCGCGAACCCAGCAGGGATCCCAGCACGCCGCGCACCAGTTCGCGCGCGATGGATCGCGCCGTGCTCTTGGCCACCGACTGCACCACCCCATCGCGGCGTCCGCCACGCGTCCCTACCGAGCCGAACAGGACCTCGTTGACGCTCTGCATCAGGCCCCCCTGCTCCTGCTGCGGCGCGGCGCCCGCGGGCGCACCGTTCCTGCCACCCGCCTTGGACTCGGGCGCCTGCGCCACTTCCGTCGCGGCACGCGCCGTCAGCACTTCGTACGCGGATTCGCGATCCACCGCGTTCTGATACTTGCCCGCCAGCGTGTTGCCCTGGCGCAGCGCCTGACGTTCGGCATCCGTGGCCGGACCGATGCGGCTGCCGGGCGGCACGACCCACGCGCGCTCGGTGGGCATCGGACGCCCCTTGTCGTCCAGCAGCGACACCAGCGCCTCGCCCACGCCCAGTTCGGTGATGGCGGCCTCGATGTCCAGGCCCGGATTGGGCCGCATCGTCTGCGCGGCCGTGCGCACGGCCTTCTGGTCGCGAGGCGTGAAGGCGCGCAGCGCATGCTGGATGCGGTTGCCCAGCTGCCCCAGCACCGTGTCCGGGATGTCCAGCGGATTCTGGGTGACGAAGTACACGCCTACGCCTTTGGATCGCACCAGACGGACGACCTGCTCGATCTTCTCGAGCAGCGCGTCCGGCGCGTCCTTGAACAGCAGGTGCGCCTCGTCGAAAAAGAACACCAGCTTGGGCTGGGCGGCGTCGCCCACTTCGGGAAGCATCTCATAGAGCTCGGCCAGCAGCCACAGCAGGAACACGCCGTACAGGCGCGGCGCCTGCATCAGCTTGTCCGCCGCCAGGATGTTGACGATGCCGCGGCCCTGCGCGTCGGTGCGCATCAGGTCCGCCACGTCCAGCATGGGCTCGCCGAAGAACTGGTCCGCTCCCTCGGATTCGAGCCGCAGAAGGCTGCGTTGGATGGCGCCCACCGACGCGGCCGACACGTTGCCGTAGCGCGTCTTCAACTCGGAAGCGCGATCGGCCACGTCCTGCAGCATGGCCCGCAAGTCCTTCAGGTCCAGCAGCAGTTGTCCCTCGTCGTCGGCCACGCGGAACACCAGTGTCAGCACGCCCTCCTGGGTATCGTTCAGTTCCAGCATGCGGGCCAGCAGCAGCGGCCCCATGTCGGAGACGGTCGCGCGCACCGGCAGGCCTTGCGCGCCGAACACGTCCCACAGCGCGACAGGGCTCGCGCCCCAGGCCGGCTCGGCCAGGCCCAGCCGCTGAAGGCGCTCCTGCAGCTTCGGCGAACTGGCGCCCGCCTGCGAGATGCCGGTCAGGTCGCCCTTCACGTCGGCCATGAAGACCGGCGTGCCGATGCGAGAGAAGGCCTCGGCCAGCACCTGCAGCGTGACTGTCTTGCCCGTGCCGGTCGCGCCGGTGATGCAGCCGTGGCGGTTGGCCAGGGCGGGCAGCAGCGCCAGTTCGGCGTGGGCGTTCCTGGCGACGATGAGCGGGGAAATCATGGCGGCGGGTCTCCGGGCGAGCGATGGTTGCGCAAGTGTAGAGCCTCTGGCGCGGGTCTGCGGCGTGGCGCGCGTGACACACATCGCGCGGCGCGCCCAGGGCTGGCAGGCTAAAATAACCGCCTTTGACACCATTATTAGATAAGAGTAGCCATGGCCGGACACAGTAAATGGGCCAATATCCAGCATCGCAAGGGCCGGCAAGACGCCAAGCGGGGCAAGCTCTGGACCAAGATCATCCGTGAGATCACCGTCGCCGCGCGTGCCGGCGGCGCCGATCCGGACAGCAATCCGCGCCTGCGCCTGGCCTGGGACAAGGCTACCGACGCCAACATGCCCAAGGACAACATCCAGCGCGCCATCCAGCGCGGCGCTGGCGGAGCCGACGGCGACAACTACGAGGAAGTCCGCTACGAAGGCTACGGCGTCGGCGGCGCCGCCGTCATCGTCGATTGCATGACGGACAACCGCACCCGCACCGTGGCCGAAGTGCGCCACGCCTTCTCCAAGAACGGCGGCAACCTGGGCCAGGAAGGCTCGGTGGCGTTCATGTTCAAGCATTGCGGCCAGTTCGTATTCGCGCCCGGCACGTCCGAGGACAAGGTCATGGAGACCGCCCTCGAGGCCGGCGCCGAAGACGTCACCACCGACGAGGAAGGCGTGATCGAAGTCGTGTGCGCCCCGGCGGACTATGCCGCGGTGCGCCAGGCGTTCGACGCGGCCGGCCTGAAGGCCGAAGTCGACGGCATCGTCATGAAGGCCCTGAACGAAACCGAACTCACCGGCGAGGACGCCGTCAAGATGCAGAAGCTGCTCGACGCCCTGGAAGGCCTGGACGACGTGCAGGACGTCTACACCAACGTCGTCTTCGACGAAGCGCAATGAAGCGGGCGGCGCTGCAGCGGCATCCGTCGCCGCGCAACGCCGGCGGACCTGCCTTGCCGGCGCGTGCCGGCCTGGCACCTATTCCACTGCGGGCCGAAGTGGCAACCTCCAGAACCATCACAATATCCTCATGAAACTCCTGGTTATCGGCTCGGGCGGCCGCGAACACGCCCTCGCCTGGCGGCTCGCCCGTTCGCCCCGCGTGCACAAGGTCTACGTGGCGCCGGGTAACGGCGGCACCGAGGCGGGCGACCTGCTCGAGAACGTGCCCCTGACCAATGCCGAGGAGCTGGCGGATTTCGTCCAGAAATCGGGGGTGTCGCTCACGGTCGTCGGCCCCGAGGCGCCGCTGGCCGCCGGCGTGGTCGACGTGTTCCGCGCCCGCGGCCTGAAGATCTTCGGCCCGACCCGCGCCGCGGCGCAGCTCGAAAGCTCGAAGGACTATGCCAAGGCGTTCATGACGCGCCACGGCATTCCCACCGCCGCCTACGCCACCTTCACCGATCCGGCGCAGGCGCACGCCTACATCGACCAGCAAGGCGCGCCCATCGTCATCAAGGCCGATGGCCTGGCCGCGGGCAAGGGCGTGGTGGTGGCCATGACCGCCGACGAGGCGCATGCGGCCATCGACGCCATGCTGGGCGACGGCTCGCTGGGCGAGGCCGGCGCGCGCGTGGTCATCGAAGAGTTCCTTACCGGCGAAGAAGCCAGCTTCATCGTCATGTGCGACGGCCGCCATGTGCTGGCCCTGGCCACCAGCCAGGACCACAAGCGGCTGCAGGACGGCGACGCCGGTCCCAACACCGGCGGGATGGGCGCCTATTCCCCCGCACCCATCGTCACGCCCGAACTGCACCACCGCATCATGCGCGAGATCATCCTGCCCACCGTGCAGGGCATGGCGCGCGATGGCATTCCGTATACCGGCTTCCTGTACGCGGGCCTGATGATCGCGCCGGGCGACAGCGCAGACCGTCCCATCAAGACGCTCGAGTTCAACTGCCGCATGGGCGATCCCGAAACCCAGCCCATCATGATGCGCATCAAGAGCGACTTGCTCGACGCGCTGGAGCACGCGGTCGAGGGCACGCTGGACCAGGCCGACATCGTCTGGGACCGCCGCACCGCGCTGGGCGTGGTGCTGGCCGCACACAACTATCCGGGCACGCCACGCACCGGCGATGCCATCACGGGCCTGCCCGCCGACGCCGACGACCGCATGGTCTTCCATGCCGCCACGACGCGCAAGGACGGCCAGGTGCAGACCTCGGGCGGCCGCGTGCTCTGCGTCACTGCGCTGGGCGACTCCATCCGCATCGCGCGCGACCGCGCCTATGAAACCGTGTCGGCCATCCATTTCGATGGCCGCCAGTACCGCGGCGACATCGGCTGGCGCGCACTGAAGCCGTCGCAGCAGAAGCCGCGCTCGTAATCCTCGTCTCCGCTTTATGATCGAAGCCGTCCCCGCCGCAACCGTCCGCGATTACCTCACCGGTCTGCAAGACCGCATCGTGCAAGCGCTCGAGCAGGCCGGCGGCGAGCCCTTCCGCACCGACGTATGGCAGCGCGCGGAAGGCGGCGGCGGCATTTCGCGGCTGATCGAGGGCGGGCAGTTCCTCGAGCGCGGCGGCGTGCTGTTCAGCCACGTCATGGGCACGCGCCTGCCGCCTTCGGCCAGCGCGCACCGGCCCGAGCTGGCCGGCCGTCCGTGGCAGGCCATGGGCGTGTCCATGGTGCTGCATCCGCGCAATCCGCACGTGCCCACCACGCACATGAACGTGCGCATGTTTCTGGCCGCGGCGCGCCCGGGCCATGACGAGAAAGACGTCTTCTGGTTCGGCGGCGGCATCGACCTTACGCCCTACTACCCCCATGCCGAAGACGCCCGGCACTTCCACCAGGTCTGCCGCGATGCGTTGGCCCCGCACGGCGTCGACTACTATCCGCGCTACAAGCGCTGGTGCGACGAGTACTTTTTCCTCAAGCATCGCAACGAGACGCGCGGCGTGGGCGGCATTTTCTTCGACGACCTCAACGAGCCCGGCTTCGACGCCTCGTTCGCGCTGATGCGTTCCGTGGGCGACGCCTTCCTGCACGCCTACATGCCCATCGTGCAGCGGCGCCGCGACCTGCCCTACGGCGAACGGGAACGCGACTTCCAGGCTTACCGGCGCGGGCGCTATGTCGAATTCAACCTGGTCTACGACCGCGGCACGCTGTTCGGGCTGCAGTCCGGCGGCCGCACCGAATCCATCCTGCTGTCCATGCCCCCGCTGGCCAGCTGGCGCTACGACTGGCAGCCGCAGCCCGGCACGCCCGAGGGCGAACTGGCGGCCTACCTGACGCCGCGGGATTGGGCATGAGCCCGTCCGGCCGCGCGACGGCCATCGGGCTGCTCGGCGGCAGCTTCGACCCGGTGCACGAGGCGCACATCGCCCTGGCCGAGGCCGCCCTCCAGGCGCTCGCGCTTTCCGAAGTGCAGCTGATCCCCGCGGCCAACCCCTGGCAGCGCGAACCGCTCAAGGCATCCGCCGAGCACCGCCTGCGCATGCTCGAACTGGCGGTGGCCGGTCACGCGGGGCTGTCGGTCAATCCCATTGAAATTTCCCGCGGCGGCGCCACTTATACCCTCGATACGCTGCGCGCCCTGCCGCCCGGCCACTATGTCTGGCTGCTGGGCGCCGACCAGCTGGCCAATTTCTGCACCTGGCGCGGCTGGCAGGAAATCGCCACGCGCGTCGACCTGGCCGTGGCCGTGCGCCCGGGAACCGCGCTGCGCGTGCCCGACGAACTGGCGCAGTGGCTGGCCGCCCACGAGCGCCCGCTGCGAGAAGTGCCCTTCGCGCCCATGGACGTCTCCGCGTCCGATATCCGCGATCGCCTCGCCCATGGCGCCTCGGCATCGCATTTGCTGAACCCTGCCGTGGCCGATTACATCGCGCGGCACGGCCTTTACCGTTAAGCTGTCCCCAATGTCCGACGCCTCGCGGGCTCGCCGCGGGGGTTATATTTGGAAAACATGGATATACAGAAACTGCAGCGCAACGTCATCGATGCCCTCGAAGACGTCAAGGCGCAAGACATCAAGGTCTTCAACACCACGCATCTCACCAGCCTGTTCGACCGCGTGGTGCTCGCCACCGCCACCTCGAACCGGCAGACCCGCGCCCTGGCCTCCAGCGTGGCCGACCGCGGCCGTGCCCTGAAGCTCACGGGCATCACGGTCGAAGGCGAGGACACGGGCGAATGGGTGGTGGTCGACCTGGGCGACATCGTGGTCCACATCATGCAGCCGGCCATCCGCCAGTACTACAACCTGGAAGAGATCTGGGGCGGCAAGCCGGTACGCGTGAAGCTGCTTCCCGAATCGGGCGCCCGCCCGGCCGTGTTCAGCAGCGACGACCCGGCCTGAGGCCGGCGCGCCCCGATGAAGCTCTTCGTGCTTGCCGTGGGCACGCGCATGCCCGGCTGGGTCGAGACCGCCTGGGACGACTACGCCAAGCGCCTGCCGGCGGACTGTGCGCTGGAACTGCGCGAGATCAAGCCCGAACCCCGCACCACGGGCAAGACGCCCGCGCAGATGATGGCGGCGGAAGCCCGCCGCATCGAGGCCGCGCTGCCCTCCGGCTCCCTGAAGCTGGCCCTGGACGAGCGCGGACGCGACCTCACCACCATGGCCCTGTCGCAACAGCTCGAGCAATGGCGCGGCGGCGGACGCGACGTGGCCTTTCTGGTGGGCGGCCCGGACGGGCTGGACGCCGGGCTCAAGGCCACGTGCGATGGCCTGTTGCGCCTGTCCTCGCTGACGCTGCCCCACCCCATGGTGCGCGTGCTGCTGGCCGAACAGCTGTACCGCGCCTGGGCCATCATGACGAATCACCCCTATCACCGGGCCTGACGCGCTCCATTGAGTACGATGTCCGACGCGACCTCCTCCGCCTCTCCTCGCCTGTATCTGGCGTCGGCCAGCCCTAGGCGCCGCGAACTGCTGCTGCAGATCGGCCTGGCGCACGAGGTGCTGCGCGTGCCGGCGCCGCCCGGCGAGGACGAGCCGCGGCTTGCCGGCGAAAGCGCCGATGACTATGTACGCCGCACCGCGCGCGAAAAGGCACAGCGCGGCGAGCAGTGGATGCGCGACCAGGGCCTGTCCGTGTTGCCCGTGCTGGCCGCGGACACTACCGTCATCCTGCACGGCGAAGTACTGGGCAAGCCGGCCGACCGCAACGACGCCTTGCGCATCCTGCAGGCGCTTTCCGACAGCGAACACGAGGTGCATACCGCGGTCGTGCTCGCCACGGCAGACCAGCTGCACGAAGCGGTGTCCGTGACGCGCGTCCGCATGCGCGCCACCACGCCAGGCGAGCGTGAACGCTACTGCGACAGCGGGGAACCCTATGGCAAGGCGGGCGCTTATGGCATCCAGGGCCTGGCCAGCGCCTTCATCGCGCATATCGCCGGCAGTTACAGCGGCGTGATGGGATTGCCGCTGTACGAGACCACGGCCCTGCTGGGCCGCGCCGGCATCCACGTGCCCTGAGATCGCGTCGAGCCGATCTTTCCGGGACATCCCGCCACTTGCGACAGCCCTGCCGGCAGCTGATGCACAGCCATCGGCGAAAGATTGATCGATACCGCGCCGCGGGCCCCATCGCGCTGGACAGCAAAATGAGCCGGATACCCCGGCTCATTCTTTTCACCTCTGGCCGCCATATGGCGATATCGGTCGTGTCGCCCCGTTCGCGTCAATGCGCGGGCGCGTGCGCCCGGCCATGACCGTGATCGGCGGCCACGTCAGCACCATCCGGCAACGCCTGGCCGCTGAGCGCGGCATCCAGGCGATCCTTGTCCAGCTCCCCTTCCCAGCGCGCCACGACGACGGCGGCGGTGGCATTGCCCACCAGGTTCGTCAGCGCGCGGCATTCGGACATGAAGCGGTCCACGCCGAGGATCAGCGCCATCGCGGCGACCGGAATGGTGGGCACCACGGACAGCGTGGCGGCCAGGGTGATGAAGCCAGCGCCCGTCACGCCGGCCGCGCCCTTGGAACTGAGCATCGCCACCAGCAGCAGCAGGATCTGGTCGCCCAGCGAGAGCGGAATGTCGCACGCCTGCGCGATGAACAGCGCGGCCATAGTCATGTAGATGTTGGTGCCGTCCAGGTTGAACGAGTACCCGGTGGGCACGACCAGGCCTACCACCGATTTCGCGCAGCCCGCGCGCTCCATCTTCTGCATCAGCGTGGGCAGCGCCGCCTCGGACGAGCTGGTACCCAGCACCAGCAGCAGTTCCTCGCGGATGTAGCGGATCAGGCGCAGGATCGAGAACCCGTTGTAGCGCGCCACCGCGCCCAGCACGAACACCACGAACAGCAGCGAGGTCGCGTAGAACGTGGCGACCAGCATGGCCAGGTTGACCACCGACCCGATGCCGTACTTGCCGATGGTGAATGCCATGGCGCCGAACGCGCCCACGGGCGCCGCGCGCATCAGGATGGCGACCAGCTTGAACACCGGCTGCGCCAGCGTGGTCAGGAAGGCCGTCACGGGCCGGGCGCGCTCGCCGACCATGGCCAGCGAGATCCCGAACAGCACTGCGACGAACAGCACCTGCAAGATGTCTCCCGACACGAACGGGCTGACCATGGTGTTGGGAATGATGTTGAGCAGGAACCCGGTGATGGTGGAATCATGCGCCTTGGTCACGTAGTCCTGCACCGCGCGCGAGTCCAGCGACTTCGGATCGATGTGCAGGCCGGCCCCGGGCTGCACGATGTGGCTGACGATCATGCCCACGATGAGGGCCAGCGTCGAGAACACCAGGAAATAGATCATGGCTTTGCCGACCACGCGTCCGACCTTCTTCAGGTCGCTCATGGCGGCGATGCCGGTAGTGACCGTCAGGAAGATCACCGGCGCGATGATCATCTTCACCAGCTTGATGAAGCCATCGCCCAGCGGCTTCATGGCTTCGCCCCATACCGGGTGGAAATGCCCCAGCAGAATGCCCACCGCAATGGCGAACAGGACCTGCACGTAAAGGATCTGGTAGAACTTTTGTTTGCGTACGGGCGCGGCGGCGCCCTGGCTTGCGTCTAGCATCGGGAGTGTCCCCACCAAAAACCGGTCTGCCGGCCAGGGCCGATCCGGACGTTTCTTCTGAAATCCTGCCGCACGGCGGGCGCGGCAACCCGAACCACCATGCAAGGTCCATGCCAGCTTTGCCATCCGCGGTTGATGGTTCACAAACCCTTGAGAAATAAAGATATTCGAAGCCTAGTGCGCGGCCGTCGATGACGCCGTTGGGCGGGTCTCCGCACGGCGACGTGTAAAATGTGAGAAATTCCGCACAACGTGGGGCCCAGTGCGCCTCAGCGCCGGCATCCATAAGCCGCACGAGACTGCATCGGCCGGCCGCGCGCGCTTGCACCGCATGACTTCAGACATCCCCCCGCCTCCCGCCGCGCATCAGACGTCCTCGGATACCTCTGCCACCCCGCTCCGATCTGCCACCGCTACCAGGCGCGCCGGCCCGGGGGCCGCCGTGCGCCGCTGGCTGGGGCGCAGCGTCGCGGCGGCATTGGCGACGGGCGCGGCGCTCGGCCTGCTGGCGCTGGCGGGAGAATGGGGCGGAGCACGCGCCTTGCGCGAGGCCGCCACTCAGGCGCAAGCGTCGGCGCAGATGAACACCGTGGCGCTGCGCAGCAGTCTGGACAAGTTCCGCTCGGTGCCCTTCGTTCTGGCGCAGGATCCTGAAGTCCGCGCCACGCTGGCCGCGCCGGACGCCGCCAGGATCCTGCAGCTCGACCAGAAGCTGCAGGCGCTCAGCCTAGGCGTGGGCGCCTCGGCGATCTATCTGCTGAATACTTCCGGCACGGCCATCGCGGCCAGCAACTGGAACGAGCCCGCCACCTTCGTCGGCGTGGACTATCAGTTCCGCCCATACTTCCGCCGCGCGGTCGACGAGGGCCAGGCCGAGTACTTCGCCCTGGGCACCGTAAGCCACGAACCCGGGCTGTACCTGTCGCGCCGCGTCTCCGGCCAGGCGGAGCGTCTGCTGGGCGTGATTGTGCTGAAGATGGACTTTCTCACGCTGGAACGGGACTGGCAGGCGCTGGACGAAGTCCTGTTCGTCACCGACCGCAATGGCGTCGTGCTCATGGGCAATGTCACCGCCTGGCGCTATCGCGCCACCGCCCCATTGCCGGCGGAGGCCACCGAAGCCATGCGCGAGCAGCAGCAGTTCGGCGACGCGCCTTTCGATCTTGTGCCCGCGGCCTTGCCATCCGGGCAACACGATGCCGGCACCGTCGTGCGAGTGGCCGAGCCCGTCCGCGCGCAGCCTGCCGGCGCCAGCCTGCTGCATACGGCCCGGCCGATCGCTGGGTCGGACGGCTGGACCCTGCACACCCTATCCGCCGTGCAACCGGCCGTCGAACGTGCCGCGGCCAATGCTCAACTGGCCACACTGCTGGCCCTGATCGCCTTCGGCCTGGCCGCCAGCCTCGTCATCTACCTGCGCGGCCGGTCGCGCCGACGCGCGCAGGCTCAGGCCTCGGTACAGGCTGAGCTGGAAAGCCAGGTGCTGCAGCGTACCGCGGACTTGCGGCGCGCAAACGTCGAACTGCAGACGTTGATCGACGAACGCCAGCAGGCCGAAGCGCGGCTGCACCGCATGCAGGACGAGCTGGTGCAGGCCAACAAGCTGGCGCTGCTGGGCCAGGTCGCCGCGGGCGTGGCTCACGAGATCAATCAGCCGGCGGCCGCCATCCGCGCCTACGCCGACAACACGATCGAATTCGCCCGACGCGGCCAGGATGCCGCGGTCATGGAGAACCTGCGCGCCATCGGCTCGCTCACCGACCGCATCGGCGGCATCACCGGCGAGCTGCGCGCCTTCTCGCGCAAGGCCTCGGCCAGCATCGCGCCCACGCTGCTGAACGATGCGCTCGAGGGCGCGCTGTTGCTGGTCGGCCCCCGCATCAAGCGGCAGAACGTGCGACTGCACCAGTCCGGCGTCGTGCCCGATCTGTGGGTGGTGGCCGATCGCATGCGGTTGGAGCAAGTGTTCGTGAACCTGCTGCAGAACGCACTGGACGCATTGCTGGAAGCCGACGAGCCGCGTATCGACATCATCGTCGAAGCGCCGCGATGCCGCGCGGCGGGCGCAGGCGAGCCCGCGCCCACGCGCTTCAGCGCCGGCACGGAAGACGCTTTGCCATCCGCGGCGGAGGCCTCGGGAGCGGCGGCCGTGCTCGTGCATATCCAGGACAACGGCCCCGGCCTGGCGCCGCATCTGCGCCAGCGCCTGTTCACGCCATTCCAGACCACCAAACCCGAAGGGTTGGGGCTGGGGCTCATCATCTCGCGCGACATCCTTACCGAATTCGGCGGGGCGCTGCATGCCGCGGATGCCACGCCGCACGGCGCCATATTCACCGTCACGCTGGCGGCAGCGCCAGGGCCCGAACCGAATGACATTACCCGCTGACCACGCATCCTCGGCGACTGCGCCGCCTCTTCCATCCGGCTGTCCCGTCGTGCTTATCGACGACGACGTCGATTTGCTGCGCGCCACGGCGCAAACGCTGGCCTTGCATGGATACGAGGTGCACGCCCATGCCGACGCACAACAGGCCCTGGAACAGCTCGACGATGCCTATCCCGGCGTGGTGGTGACAGACGTACGCATGCCTGGCATGGACGGCCTGGAACTCTTTCGCCGCGTGCGCGGCATCGACGCCGAGATCCCCGTCCTCCTCATCACGGGTCATGGCGACATTGGCATGGCCGTGCAGGCCATGCGCGACGGCGCCTACGACTTCCTGGCCAAGCCCTATCCGGCGGATATGCTGCTGGCCGCGGTGGGCCGCGCCGCGGAGAAGCGCCGCCTGCTGCTCGAGAACCGGCGACTGCGCCAGGCGGCGCTGGAATCCGAGTTCGACGATCTCGCCTTCATCGGCGCCACGCCTGCCATGCAGCGGATCAAGAGCATGCTGCGCCACGTCGCCAGCGCGGACGTGGACGTACTGATCGAAGGCGAAACCGGCACCGGCAAGGAAGTCGTCGCCACCGTGCTGCACAAGCTCAGCCCGCGCCGCGACCATCCGCTGGTCGCCATCAATTGCGGAGCCCTGCCCGAGACGGTGATCGAAAGCGAGCTGTTCGGCCACGAGGCGGGCGCTTTCACCGGCGCCCAGAAGAAGCGCATCGGCCGCATCGAGCACGCCAGCGGCGGCACGCTGTTCCTGGACGAGATAGAGAGCATGCCGCCCTCGGCGCAGGTGAAGTTGCTGCGCGTGCTGGAAAATCGCCAAGTGGCGCCTTTGGGCACCAACGAGGTTCGCGACGTGGACCTTCGAGTGGTTGCCGCGGCGAAGGTGGACCTGGGTGACGCCGCGGTCCGCGCCCAGTTCCAGTTCCGCGACGACCTGTACTATCGATTGAACGTCGTCACGGTGCCGCTGCCGCCGCTGCGCGAGCGCCGGGACGACATCCCCCTGCTGTTTGCCCACTACGTGGGCCAGGCCGCGCGCCGCTTCCGGCGCGAGATTCCACCCATGTCGGCCGCCGTGCGAGCTCATCTGGAACGGCATGACTGGCCCGGCAATATCCGCGAACTGGCGCATTACGCGGAGCGGTTCGTGCTGGGCGTATTGCCCGCTGAGGCGCAAGCGGACGACCAGCCCGAAGAGGCGCCCCTCCCCCTCAACCGGCGCGTCGAACGGTACGAGGCGCAGTTGATCCGCCAGGCGTTGGCCGAAAACAGCGGCGACGTCCGCGCCACATTGCAGGCGCTAGGCCTGCCCCGCAAGACCTTCTACGACAAGCTGCGTAAGCATGGGATCGATCGGCAGTCGTATGCCGAGCCGACGCCGTCTGGAACCCGCTCCGACCGCGCGGACGACTGATGACATTGCGGCGCGGCGTTGCGCGCGCAACAGACGACCAAGGGCTGGTCGAGAGCGCAATGAGAGGGCATCAACATGGTCTGCACTGAGAGTGCCATCCGACATGGACTGCGCTCAGACAACAAAGGCCATTCGAGAGAATGGCCTTTTATTCGAGAGAATGGCCTTTTACTTGGTGCTTGTCAGATCCGCGGTTTATCGGACCGGGGGCTTCCCGCGCGGTTGCGAGTTGCCCACTGATGGCGCGAGCAGTGGATGCCGCGTCGTGATGCCGCTTAGTGATGCCGCGTAGCGGTGGGGCTGCCTGTTCTGGCGCCGCAAAGACAAAACCCCGCAGGCGGTGCCTACGGGGTTTTGGGGATAAGAGCCTGACGATGACCTACTTTCACAGATGTACATCCACTATCATCGGCGCTAAGGCGTTTCACGGTCCTGTTCGGGATGGGAAGGGGTGGGACCGCCTTGCTATGGTCGTCAGGCGTAAGGGGTTGAGCCGTTGACGCTGGGGTCAACCGCTCTGAAGAAGAAGCACAGTGTGTGTGTATGGGGTTGTGTTGCACGGCGTTCTCGCCGGCACGTGGTGCGCGCTGCACCGGGGCAGGGATTGTTCCCTGCCCAAGACTGTAGAGTTATAGGATCAAGCCTCACGGGCAATTAGTATCGGTTAGCTCAATGCATTACTGCACTTGCACACCCGACCTATCAACGTCCTGGTCTTGAACGACCCTACAGGGGGGTCAAGCCCCCAGGGATACCTAATCTTCAGACGAGTTTCCCGCTTAGATGCCTTCAGCGGTTATCTCTTCCGTACTTAGCTACCCGGCAATGCCATTGGCATGACAACCGGTACACCAGCGGTACGTCCATTCCGGTCCTCTCGTACTAGGAACAGGCTCCGTCAAGTATCCAACGCCCACGGCAGATAGGGACCAAACTGTCTCACGACGTTTTAAACCCAGCTCACGTACCTCTTTAAATGGCGAACAGCCATACCCTTGGGACCGGCTACAGCCCCAGGATGAGATGAGCCGACATCGAGGTGCCAAACACCGCCGTCGATATGAACTCTTGGGCGGTATCAGCCTGTTATCCCCAGAGTACCTTTTATCCGTTGAGCGATGGCCCTTCCATTCAGAACCACCGGATCACTATGTCCTGCTTTCGCACCTGTTCGACTTGTCAGTCTCACAGTCAAGCACGCTTATGCCATTGCACTATCAGCACGATTTCCGACCGTACCTAGCGTACCTTCGAACTCCTCCGTTACGCTTTGGGAGGAGACCGCCCCAGTCAAACTGCCTACCATGCACTGTCCCCGATCCGGATAACGGACCAAGGTTAGAACCGCAAACAAACCAGGGTGGTATTTCAAGGACGGCTCCACCCAATCTGGCGACTGGGTTTCTGCGCCTCCCACCTATCCTACACAGGCCGGTTCACAATCCAATGCAAAGCTACAGTAAAGGTTCATGGGGTCTTTCCGTCTAGCCGCGGGTAGATTGCATCATCACAAACACTTCAACTTCGCTGAGTCTCGGGAGGAGACAGTGTGGCCATCGTTACGCCATTCGTGCAGGTCGGAACTTACCCGACAAGGAATTTCGCTACCTTAGGACCGTTATAGTTACGGCCGCCGTTTACCGGGGCTTCGATCAAGAGCTTGCACCCCATCACTTAACCTTCCGGCACCGGGCAGGCGTCACACCCTATACGTCGACTTTCGTCTTAGCAGAGTGCTGTGTTTTTAATAAACAGTCGCAGCCACCGATTCTCTGCGACCCCATCATGCTAAGCGCGCAGGCGCTTCACACTACCGGGGCATACCTTCTCCCGAAGTTACGGTATCAATTTGCCGAGTTCCTTCTCCCGAGTTCTCTCAAGCGCCTTGGAATATTCATCCCGTCCACCTGTGTCGGTTTGCGGTACGGTCTCGTACAGCTGAAGCTTAGAGGCTTTTCCTGGAACCACTTCCAATCACTTCGCAAGCTATGCTCGCTCGCGCCACACCCTTGAGTCACGCACCCGGATTTGCCTAAGTGCCCTCTTCAATGCAGCAACAGGGACATCCAACACCCTGATGATCTTCCGCGATCCGTCCCCCCATCGCACTGTACGACGGTGCTGGAATATTAACCAGCTTCCCATCAGCTACGCATCTCTGCCTCGCCTTAGGGGCCGACTCACCCTGCGCCGATGAACGTTGCGCAGGAAACCTTGGACTTACGGCGAGGGGGCTTTTCACCCCCTTTATCGCTACTCATGTCAGCATTCGCACTTCTGATACCTCCAGCAGCCTTCACAAGCCACCTTCGCAGGCTTACAGAACGCTCTCCTACCGCGTGTACATAGTACACACCCGCAGCTTCGGTTTATCGCTTAGCCCCGTTACATCTTCCGCGCAGGACGACTCGATCAGTGAGCTATTACGCTTTCTTTAAAGGATGGCTGCTTCTAAGCCAACCTCCTGACTGTCTATGCCTTCCCACTTCGTTTCCCACTTAGCGATAATTCGGGACCTTAGCTGGCGGTCTGGGTTGTTTCCCTCTTGAGTCCGGACGTTAGCACCCGGTGCTCTGTCTCCCAAGCTGTACTTGCGGGTATTCGGAGTTTGCCATGGTTTGGTAAGTCGCCATGACCCCCTAGCCATAACAGTGCTCTACCCCCCGCAGTAATACTTGAGGCACTACCTAAATAGTTTTCGGAGAGAACCAGCTATTTCCAGATTTGTTTAGCCTTTCACCCCTATCCACAGCTCATCCCCTAGTTTTTCAACACTAGTGGGTTCGGTCCTCCAGCACGTGTTACCGTGCCTTCAACCTGGCCATGGGTAGATCATCTGGTTTCGGGTCTACACCCAGCGACTGGACGCCCTATTCGGACTCGCTTTCGCTACGCCTTCCCTATCCGGTTAAGCTCGCCACTGAATGTAAGTCGCTGACCCATTATACAAAAGGTACGCCGTCACCCCATAAAGAGGCTCCGACTGTTTGTATGCATACGGTTTCAGGATCTATTTCACTCCCCTTCCGGGGTTCTTTTCGCCTTTCCCTCACGGTACTGGTTCACTATCGGTCGATCACGAGTATTTAGCCTTGGAGGATGGTCCCCCCATCTTCAGACAGGATTTCACGTGTCCCGCCCTACTTCTCTTACGCCTAGTTCCACACTCTACCTTTCGCCTACAGGGCTATCACCTGCTACGGCCAGACTTTCCAGACTGTTCGGCTAGATAAAATGCTAAATCGTAAAGGCTCTTCCGATTTCGCTCGCCACTACTTTCGGAATCTCGGTTGATTTCTGTTCCTCGAGCTACTGAGATGTTTCAGTTCACCCGGTTCGCCTCCACTGGCCTATGTATTCAGCCAGGGATACTGCTTGCGCAGTGGGTTTCCCCATTCGGACATCTGCGGATCAATGCTTGTTTGCCAGCTCCCCGCAGCTTTTCGCAGGCTACCACGTCCTTCATCGCCTGTGATCGCCAAGGCATCCACCATATGCACTTAGTCGCTTGATCCTATAACACTAAAGTCTTATAGGTGCTGAGTTCGCGCTTGTGCCGTTCATTCAAAGCTCATCGACCTTCGCCACCCCCGGAAGCTTCCCCCCGGTACTGCCTGCTACTGGCCGACTTTGAGACTTTTGAGAACTAAAATCATGCAATCACAACCCGTATCCCCTTTCATCATCACCCCTGGTGGGCTCTGATTACTCGGAAACACTTTACGTTGTGCTTCTTCCTCATTGTTAAAGAACGAAATGACTGTTGGTGTAAAACCCAACGATCAATACTGATTCACAGCATTCATCGTTGCGCTTTATGCCTGGCTTCACGCGCCTGAAGGTCTTGGTGGAGGATGACGGGATCGAACCGACGACATCCTGCTTGCAAAGCAGGCGCTCTCCCAGCTGAGCTAATCCCCCTTTGATCGACTGGTGGGTCTGGTTGGATTCGAACCAACGACCCCCGCCTTATCAAGACGGTGCTCTAACCGACTGAGCTACAGACCCCCTAAAGCAATCCGGGCAGTCATTTCTCGAACAACCGATAAGCGTGGACGCTTAACACGCGCACTTAAGCTCTTAAAGGAGGTGATCCAGCCGCACCTTCCGATACGGCTACCTTGTTACGACTTCACCCCAGTCATGAATCCTACCGTGGTAATCGCCCTCCTTGCGGTTAGGCTAACTACTTCTGGTAAAACCCACTCCCATGGTGTGACGGGCGGTGTGTACAAGACCCGGGAACGTATTCACCGCGACATGCTGATCCGCGATTACTAGCGATTCCGACTTCACGCAGTCGAGTTGCAGACTGCGATCCGGACTACGATCGGGTTTCTGGGATTGGCTCCCCCTCGCGGGTTGGCAGCCCTCTGTCCCGACCATTGTATGACGTGTGAAGCCCTACCCATAAGGGCCATGAGGACTTGACGTCATCCCCACCTTCCTCCGGTTTGTCACCGGCAGTCTCATTAGAGTGCCCTTTCGTAGCAACTAATGACAAGGGTTGCGCTCGTTGCGGGACTTAACCCAACATCTCACGACACGAGCTGACGACAGCCATGCAGCACCTGTGTTCCGGTTCTCTTGCGAGCACTCCCAAATCTCTTCGGGATTCCAGACATGTCAAGGGTAGGTAAGGTTTTTCGCGTTGCATCGAATTAATCCACATCATCCACCGCTTGTGCGGGTCCCCGTCAATTCCTTTGAGTTTTAATCTTGCGACCGTACTCCCCAGGCGGTCAACTTCACGCGTTAGCTGCGCTACCAAGGGCCGAAGCCCCCAACAGCTAGTTGACATCGTTTAGGGCGTGGACTACCAGGGTATCTAATCCTGTTTGCTCCCCACGCTTTCGTGCATGAGCGTCAGTGTTATCCCAGGAGGCTGCCTTCGCCATCGGTGTTCCTCCGCATCTCTACGCATTTCACTGCTACACGCGGAATTCCACCTCCCTCTGACACACTCTAGCCCGGTAGTTAAAAATGCAGTTCCAAAGTTAAGCTCTGGGATTTCACATCTTTCTTTCCGAACCGCCTGCGCACGCTTTACGCCCAGTAATTCCGATTAACGCTTGCACCCTACGTATTACCGCGGCTGCTGGCACGTAGTTAGCCGGTGCTTATTCTGCAGGTACCGTCAGTTGACCCAGGTATTAACCGGGCCCGTTTCTTTCCTGCCAAAAGTGCTTTACAACCCGAAGGCCTTCATCGCACACGCGGGATGGCTGGATCAGGGTTGCCCCCATTGTCCAAAATTCCCCACTGCTGCCTCCCGTAGGAGTCTGGGCCGTGTCTCAGTCCCAGTGTGGCTGGTCGTCCTCTCAAACCAGCTACGGATCGTCGCCTTGGTAGGCCTTTACCCCACCAACTAGCTAATCCGATATCGGCCGCTCCAATAGTGCGAGGCCTTTCGGTCCCCCGCTTTCCCCCTCAGGGCGTATGCGGTATTAGCTACGCTTTCGCGTAGTTATCCCCCGCTACTGGGTACGTTCCGATACTTTACTCACCCGTTCGCCACTCGCCACCAGACCGAAGTCCGTGCTGCCGTTCGACTTGCATGTGTAAGGCATCCCGCCAGCGTTCAATCTGAGCCAGGATCAAACTCTTCAGTTCAATCTCTGTTTCGCGCCTTGCATCCCATCCGTAGACAAAACACAAGACGACTTCGCTAGCTTCTCAAAGGAAGTGAGGTTTATTAAAAACCTTACTTCTATATGAGCGCTTGATGATACTTTTGCTTCGGTACAGTTGCCCGTACCGCGCACACGCATCAAGCGCCCACACTTATCGGTTGTTCAATTGTTAAAGAGCGGGTACTGCCTGCGCCTGCCCGGCTACACATCGCATCGCTGCGTCGCGCCACCGGCGGGTTTGTTGCTTGGTCTTGCCTACTTCACTTTCTACTTTCGCCTCCGCTGCTGTGTCAGCAGCAGAGAAACGAGATTATGAAGAAGTTTTTTCAGCGTGTCAAATCAGCTTGTTTCGCTTCGCGAAGCGGGCGGATCTTTCATCCACCGGATCCGGCCGCGCCTCGCGCCACCCGACCCTGCTTCGCCAAGCCGCCCTGCCCCTACTGCGCAGAACCGCTGACCTGACCTACTTCACAACCCTCGGCTTGCCAACCTGACCGCCGCGCCTGCATCTGAATTTCTTCAGACCTGCGCATGCATGTCGCAATCAACTGCCGAGCCAGAAACTATAGCACAACTGCTTTGGCGGATGCAAATGGGGCCCCATGCATACGCAACAACGCCCTATCTGCGCCGCAGGATCGCGCCGGAACGCCTTGTCGGTGCCTCATGGTAGGCACGACGACATCCTGCGACCAACGCGTCAGACGCATGGTGTCCTCTCTCGCATACTCCGCATACAGCATTCCTGGCATACCGTACTCCTGACATACCGCCCTCTTTGGCATACCGCACTCCCGGGACTACCACGGCTGCACATCCCATCCGATGCGTCCGGCCCTGTCACGCGCGCTCGACGCTGCATCGCGCATGTCACTGGGCGCGCCGATGTCACGCAGCAGCCTGTCGTCCATATGCAGGACCTCTGTACGGTGGCAGCCCGCTCCATCGCCAAAGGCCCAGAGACGCCCCCACCAACGGCCCAGGCGCGAACGTAGACGCGGAGCAGCGCCGCGCTCGGGACAAGGCATGGCGATCAGCGGTGTGCTGGTCATGGGGTCGGTCGACATGGATATCTCCTCGATCTGTAGCCTGAGCGGCTTATTGGTCAGAATATCCATCCACTTCCGCGTCGAAAATCGATATATTCCGTCCATATCGGTCGAGAAACCTTACCAATATGCGTCTTCCCCTGAGCACCCTGCCCGTCTTCCGCTGCGTGGCCGAAATGCAGAACTTGCGCGCGGCCGCGGCGGCGCTGCATCTCACGCATAGCGCCGTCAGCCAGCAGATCAAGACGCTGGAAACGCAGCTCGGTTTCGCGCTGTTCGATCGACGCGGCCGCGGCGTGGTGCTGAACGCGGCGGGAGAAGCACTGCTGCGCAGCGTGCAGCCGGCACTGGGCCTGCTGGAGGATGGCATGCAGGCGGCCGCCGCCGTGGCCAGCGGCACCGAGCAGCGGCTGCGCATCACTGTCCTGCCCTCCTTCGCGCAACGCTGGCTGTTGCCCCGCATGGGCGACTGGCGCGCACAGCATCCGCATCTGGCTCTGGAGATCGATGCCTCGCAAAACTTGGTGGACCTGCACCGCGCGGGGCTGCACGCGGCGATACGTTATGGGCGCGGCCCATGGCATGGACTCGAGTCGGAGCCCTTGCTGGATGCCCCATTGCCCTGGATCGTGGTCGGCTCGCCCTCGGCCGCCCGCAGGCTGCTGGGTGCACCGCCGGAGGCTTACACGCGCGAACCCCTGCTGGGCGAGGACGAGTTGTGGCATGCGTGGTTCAAGGCGGCCGGCGTACGTGCTCAAGTGAAGCCCGTGGCGGTGTTCAACGATGCGGGGCTGCTTTTGCAAGCCGCGGAACAGCAGATCGGCCTGGCATTGACGCGCGAACTACTGGCCGCGGACGCACTGGCCGCCGGCAAGCTGGTGCGGCTGTCACCCCTGTCCGTACCTTATGAGGACACGCAGACCTACCACCTTGCGTACAGGCCGGAGCTGCGCGATTGGCCTCCGCTGCGGGCCCTGCGCCTCTGGCTGCGGCAGGAACTGCGGGCCGCGCAAACCAAACTGCGCCATATGCCCGAATCAGGGTAGGCTGCCCTTTGTTGTCACGCCGATGCAATAGGTCGGTGCGGTAATACCCGCGCTTGGAAACATACAGCAACGGGCCGCCGCGCCACGCGCCGGCCCCGTCTTCATCGACCATCACATCGGGCACACATCCATGGACCGCAGAAAATTCCTGAAATGGGGCAGCTTCCTCACCGTCTCCGTCGCCACCACCGGCCTGGCGGGCTGTGGCGGCAGCGACGATGATGACGATGACAACGGCAATGGCGACGGCGGCGCTGGCGGCGGCTCGACCCGCTACACCTATCCGCAAGGCATCGCCTCGGGCGACCCGCGGCCGGACGGCATCATCCTGTGGACCCGCGTGATCGGCGAGGATGGCGCAGCCGTTCCGGTGACCGTGCAGTTGGCGCGCGACGAAGCTTTCACGCAACTGCTGGTGAACGAACGCATCAGCGCCGAGCCCGATTGGGATCACACCGTGCGCCACAAGGTCACCGGCCTGGATGCCGGCACGAACTACTACTACCGTTTCGTGGCCGGCGACAACGCGAGCGTCATCGGCCGCACGCGCACCGCGCCCGCCGACAGCGCCGCGGTGGCGCAGCTGCGCTTCGCCTTCATCTCCTGTCAGGACTGGAGCGTGAACCATTGGGCCGCGTTCGATGAGATGCTGAAGGAAGACCTGGACTTCATCGTGCACCTGGGCGACTACGTGTACGAGACGGTGGACGCGGCCTTCCAGACCGGCGTCGTCGAAAGCGCCCATGGCGCGCTGACGCTGCCCGATGGCACGCGCCGCGACGATGGCGCGATCTATGCGACCACGCTGGCCGACTATCGCACGCTGTACCGCAGCTACCGTTCGGATCCGCGCCTGCAGGCGCTGCATGCGCGCTTTCCCATGATCGCGATCTGGGACGACCACGAGTTCTCGGACGATTGCTGGGAAGACCGCCAGACATACGCGGTGGGCGAGGACGAGACGCCGCGCACCAGCCGCCGCCGCAGCGCGAACCAGGCCTGGTTCGAGTTCATGCCGGCCGACGTGCGCCTGGACCTGAACGATCCGTCCTTCGACAACATCCAGATCTACCGCGCCTTCCGCTTCGGCAGCCTTGCCACGCTGGTGATGACCGACGAGCGCCTGTATCGCAGCGACCACGTTCTTCCGGAGCAGGAAGCCGGCAGCGAGATCGGCAGCCGCTATTTCGTGCCCAAGGCAACGCTGGCGGGCGTGGAAGCGATGAAAATGGGCGCCGCGGGCGGCACGCTGACGCCCGTGTCGATCCTGGGCGATACCCAGCGCGCGTGGTGGAAGACGCAGCTGCGCGACAGCACCACGACATGGAATCTCTGGGGCAATGAAGTCTCGCTGCTGCGCATGCAGTTCAACGGCATCCAGGCCGTGGCAGCGCTTCTCACGCAGGGGCTGGTTGCCTCCACGCCGGCCCTCTCCTCGGCGGCAGGCCAGATTCTTACCGCACTGGTGCTGGACCTGGCCGCCGCGGACAAGACCGGGGCGCAGCCTGTGACGACCTATCCCAACCTTTCCGCACTGCTCGCCGCCCCTCCGCTGAACGTACCGCCGGCGAACATTGCCGTCATCACGGCCGCGCTGGACGGCCAGTTGCCGCCGTCGATCCTGTTGGACGAGTATCTGCTCAATGCCGACCAGTGGGACGGCTTCAATGCCGAGCGCAAGGACATGATGGCGTTCGTGCGCGACGAAAACATCCAGAACCTGGTGGCGCTGACGGGCGACATCCATGCCTTCTTCGCCGGGCCGGTGATGGACGACTACGACGCGGCGACGCCCGTTCCCGTGATGGTGGACCTGGTCACGGCGGGCGTGTCGAGCAACTCGTTCTTCAGCTACTTCAAGAACGTGGTGGATAGCAACCCGGTGTTCTCGGCGGCCAAACCGCTTATCTATAGCGAAGCCGCGGGCGTGATCACCAACGCGTTCAACGACACGCTGACGCAGTTCAACTCCAACTGGCTGCGCTATATCGAGACCGACGCGCAGGGCTTTGCCGTGGTGACGCTGACGCCGAGCCAGCTGGTGTGCAGCTTCAAGAGGCTGAAGCCGCTGGACGGCGACCGCGCGCCCGCCTCGCCGGCCGTCGAGTCGGAGACCATTCTGCGGATCGCCGCCGGTACTCCCGACGTGATCGTGGACCCGGCGACCTGATCGGACGCCCAGCCGCCGCTGTGCAGTCGCCCTGGTGGGGGCCTTTCGAAGCCGGATCGTCGTCCAGCTTCACAGGGCCCATACCGCAGCGCGCGGCGGCTTTCTTCTTCGACCCGCTCATCGGCGTCCGGACGATCCGGATCGCCGCCGCGCAGCGACAGATTTTGTCGCAACCGCCCCCATCCAGAATTGCTATGCTGCCGCGATCGCAAAGACTCTGATCGTGCTGCATGACCTTCTCCCACTTCCGTCGCTCCCACCGCCTGTATGCCTGGCTGCTGTGCTGCTGCCTGGCGCTGGCCTCCCTCATGGCGGCCGGCGCGGTCCATGCGCAGCAGGAAGACGTGGCCGACGCCGAGGCCAAGCTGACCGAGGCACGCGAGCGCATCGACACCATCCGCAAGGGTCTGGAGGGCAAACCCAGCGATAGCGACCTCAACCAATGGCGCGCCGACGTGCAGAAGGTCCAGTCGCAGGCCGACGCGCTCGCCGAGGCGCTGACGCCGCAATTGGCGGACGTGACGGCGCGCCTGAACCAGCTGGGCCCCGTGTCCGAAGAGGTGAAGGAAGCGCCGGACGTGGCCGAGCAACGGCGCGAACTGGGCAAGTCCAGCAGCAGCATCGACGCGCAGATCAAGCTGGCGCGCCTACTGTCGGTAGAAGCCGGCCAGACCGCCGAGCGCATATCCGCGCTACGGCGCACACAATTCCAGGAAACGCTGGGCGAAAGACGCGGCACCTTTCTTTCCGGCGGCTTCTGGCGGGATCTGCGCAGCGAGATGCCGCGTGACCTGAGCCGTGCGGGCAACCTGGGCCGGGACCTGCTGGCCGGCATGCGCGGCACGCCGGCCTGGGCATGGCTGGCGCTGGCGGCACTGCTGGCCGCACTGCTGTTCGTGCGGCGATGGCTGCGGGCCCTGCTGCTGAAGCTGACCAGCACGCGGGTTCCGCCCGGCCGCCTGCGCCGCTCCTTCCTGGCGGCTGCGTTCGCGCTGCTGGGCGCGGCGGTGCCCGGCGCGGTCGCCGCGCTGATCAATGTGGGCCTGACCTGGAACGGCGCGCTGCCCGACGCAACGCAGACCCTGCTTGCCGACCTGGTCGGCGTCATCTGTCTGGCTGGCTATATCGCGGGGATGGGCTACGCATTGCTGTCGGCCAGTCGGCCCTCGTGGCGCCTGCTGCCGCTGCCCGATGCCGTGGCGGAAGGGCTGCGCTGGCTGCCCGGCAGCCTGGCCATACTGGCGGTGGCGGTGTGGCTGTCGCAACGTCTGCCTGCCCTGCTCAATGTCAGCCTGACCACCACCATCGCGCTCAATAATCTCGCGGCCGCCGCGCTCGGCGTGGTACTGGTCGTGGCGCTGCGGCGGGGCGAACGGCTGCGGCGCCAGGCCGCAGCGGCGGCGGCGCCCGCCGATGCCGATCAGCCCACGCCGCCGCGGCCGTTCTGGGTCGGGGTCGCCACCAACCTGGCGTGGGCGGCTCTGATCGTGGGGCTGGCGGGACTGCTGATCGGATACGCCGCGTTCGGCAGCTTCGTGATCGGGCAGGTGCTGTGGGTGCTGATCGTGCTGTCCTCGGCCTACCTCATCTCGCTGTTGCTGGAGGACGGCTTCACCACGGTGCTGGCCGGCAAGCAGCAGGAAGAGAAGACGCCGCAGTCGCAGTTGCGCCAGCAGGCCGCGGTGCTGCTGTCGGGCGCCAGCCGCATCGCCGTGCTGGCGGTGGCTGCCGTGCTGCTGGTAAGCCCGTTCGGCGAAGGGCCGAGCGAACTCATCCATCGCCTGGGGCTGCTGCATCGCGGCCTGCAGATCGGCGAGGTGCAGTTGCGCCCCGGGTCGCTGGTGCAGGCCTTGATGGCGCTGGCCCTAGGCGTGCTGGCGGTGCGCGTGCTCAAGCGCTGGCTGACCGAACGCTATCTTCCCACCACCAATTTCGACCCGGGCATGCAGACCTCGGCCGCCACGCTGTTTGGCTATGCCGGCATCGTGTTCGCCGTCTCGCTGTCGCTGTCCGTGCTGGGCCTGGGACTGGAGCGGGTCGCGTGGATCGCCAGCGCCCTGTCGGTGGGCATCGGTTTCGGCCTGCAGGCGGTGGTGCAGAACTTCGTGTCGGGGCTGATACTGCTGGCCGAACGGCCAGTGCGCGTGGGCGACTGGGTATCGCTGGGCGGCATCGAGGGCGACATCCAGCGCATCAACGTGCGCGCGACCGAGATCCAGATGGGCGACCGTTCGACGGTGATCGTGCCGAACTCGGAATTCATCACCAAGACCGTGCGCAACGTCACGCACTCGAATCCGCTGGGGCGCGTGCAGATACGCCTGCCCATGCCGCTCAGCACGCATGCGGCCGAGGTGCGCGACCTGATGCTGTCGGCCTTCTCCGAGCGCGAAGAGATATTGGAGACGCCCGCCGCCGACGTGTTCCTGGACGGCATCGAAGGCGACCGGCTGATATTCAACGCCGTGGGCTATGTAAGTTCGCCGCGCGCGGCCTATGTGGTGCGCAGCAAGCTGCTGTTCGAGATTCTGCAGCGCCTGGCCGCCGCAGGACTGGAGATGGCACCGCAGGCGACCATGTTGCTGCGCGATGCGCGGCACGAGGCCGAGGCCGCGCAGCCGCCCGGCAGCAGCGCGGTGCCGCCGCCCCGCGACGACCTCGCGGCCCAGGCGTCGGGCTCGGCCGACATGGGTCCTCCGCCTCCGCCCAGGGCCTGAGGTTCGCCGCGGACAATCAGGCGTGGCGCCGCGCGGCGAGGCGCCCGGAGTACAGGTTCAACGCCAGGCCGCCCAGCACGAGAACGGCCGCGTACAGTTTCCAGTCGGGCAGCGGCTCGGCCACCAGCCAGGCTGACGACAGCATGCCGAACACCGGGACCAGCAAGGCCGTGGGGGCCACCGTGGAAGCGGGATGGCGCGCCATCAGCCAGTTCCATACGCCGAAGGCGAAGGTGGTATTGCCCAGCGCCTGCCACAGCACCGCGAGCCAGCCATGCCAGGTCGCGTTCGCCAGCGCATGCGCGATCTCCTGCGGGCCGTCCACCAACAGGCTCAGGACCAGCACCGGCACGCAACCGTACAGGCAACTCCAGGTGGTAAGCGCCAGCATGTTGACCTTCCCCGCCGTCCGCACCAGCGTATTGGCGCATCCCCAGCAGAAAGCCGCCGACAGCACCATGGCCAGCCCCGCCAGCGTGACCGCGGCGGCCGGATCGATGATGCTGTGCCAAGCCACCACGACGTAGCCTGCCACGGCGAGCCCCAGCGCCAGCACCTGCAGGGGCCGCAGCCGCTCGCCGCTGATCGCCATGGACAGCAGAATGGTGAAGAAGACCTGCGCCTGCACCACCAGCGACGCCAGTCCGGGCGAGATGTCGTGTCGCATGGCCCAGTACAGCAGCCCGAACTGGCCGACGCTCAACAGCGTGCCCAGGGCCGCCATGCGGGTCCACGGCACGGCCGGGCGCTTGAGCAGGAAGACCCACGGCAACGCCGACAGCACGAAGCGCAGCGCGGAGAAGAGGAACGAGGGGAACTCGTCCAGCCCCCACTTGATGACGACGAAATTCGTGCCCCATACGAAGACGACGGACAACGCCAGCAGCAGGTGGGATAAGGGCATGTCAGGACAAAGGGAACGGCGTGGGCATGGCGGTACGCCCGGGAAACGCAAGAGTGTACCGAAGCCGGCATGGCATGCCGGCTGAATTGCGGCGCGATGGACTCAGGGAACAGGATGCGCCGCGCCCTCGCCCACCACGGTCATCCACGGGCGCACGCGCCAGTGGGTGACCAGGCCTTCCCGCACGTAGGGGTCGGCGGCGGCGAACGCCTGGGCGGCGGCGGGCGTGTCGCCCTGGAACAGCAGGACGGCGCCGTCGGCCGGATCGGCCAACGCGCCGGCCAGCACAAGCTCACCACGCTGCACAGCCTGGCGCGCCAGCGCAAGGTGCTCATCGCGCCAGGCGGCGCGCCGCACCACGTAATCGGGCACTACGTCGTAGAACAGCAGGAAATGCATGGCGGTCTCCTCGCGCAAAGGAATATGCGCAGGCGCATCATCATAAACGCGGAGGTCGTCGCGCGGCCGGGCCGGTTGCGCCATACTGGCGGACTGACCGGCGCCGTTCCGGGCCCGGCATCATCGGAGACACACAATGATCCAGGAAATCGCCAGCATCCGCGTCCGTGCCGGACACGAAGCCGACTTCGAAGCCGGCGTGGCCAAGGCCAAGCCGCTGTTCCTGCGCGCCCGCGGCTGTCATGGCATGCAGCTGTACCGCAGCATCGAGGAGCCCCTGCAGTACACGCTGGTGGTGGACTGGGAGACAGTGGACAACCACATGGTCGACTTCCGCCAATCGGAGGATTTCCAGGAATGGCGCAAGCTGGTGGGCGAGCATTTCGAGCAGCCTCCCGAAGTGCACCACGAGCAGCAGGTCCTGTAGCGCCGGCGCAGGATATAGCGGCGGCCTACAATGCCGCGACCCTTTCATCGACATGGCGCCGCGGCGCCGCCCGCTTCGTGAGTCCTTCCATGCAGCATCCCAATCATCCCGTGCGCGGCACCTGCGGCATGGCAACCGCTCCCAACGCCCTCGCCTCGCAAAGCGCGCTGGCTGTCCTGCGCGAAGGCGGCAACGCCGTCGAGGCCATGATCGCCGCGGCCGCGACCATTGCCGCCGTGTACCCGCACATGAATGGCCTGGGCGGCGACGGCTTCTGGCTGATCAGCCGGCCGGGCCATGCGCCCATCGGCCTGGAAGCCTGTGGCGCCGCGGCGGGCGCGGCCAGTATCGAGTCCTATCGCGCACTGGGCCTGTCCAGCATTCCGTTTCGCGGCGGGCTGGCGGCCAACACCGTGGCGGGCACGGTGTCGGGATGGGACGCCGCCTATGGCTGGTCGCGCAACGAGCTGCGCGGCCGCATGCCGGTGGCGCGTCTGCTGGAAGACGCCATCGCGTATGCGCGCGACGGCATCCCGGTATCGCGCAGCCTGTCGGCCTGCATCGCCGCCAAGCGTGACGAGCTGGCCGCGGTGCCCGGCTTCGCGCGCACCTTTCTTCCGGACGACGCGGTGCCGGCCGTCGGCAGCCGCTTTCGCCAACCGCGACTGGCCGCCACGCTGGAACACCTGGCGCTGAAGGGACTGGATGACTTCTACCAGGGCGACCTGGCCCACGGCATCGCGCAGGATCTGCAGCAGGCCGGCAGCCCGCTCACGCTGGCCGACCTGCAGGCGCACAAGGCCGTATGGAAAACGCCGCTCGCGCTGACGCACTCGCTGGGCACGATCTACAACATGCCGCCGCCCACGCAGGGGCTGGTCTCGCTGTTGATCCTGGGGCAACTGGACCGCCTGCTGACGCCGGACATGGACCCGCTGGGCGCGCCGTTCGTGCATGCCTGCGTCGAGGCCACCAAGCAGGCCTTTGCCATACGCGACCGCGACATCACCGATCCCGCGTACATGAGCATCGATCCGCAGCAGCTGCTGCAAGCCGACCATCTCGATACGCTGGCCGCGCGCGTGCGGCCCGGACTTGCCGGCGCGTGGGCGGGCGGCAAGGGCCCCGGCGATACGGTGTGGATGGGCGTGATCGACGCCAACGGCGTCGCGGTCAGCTTCATCCAGAGCATCTATCATGAGTTCGGCAGCGGCATCGTGCTGGATCAATCCGGCATCCAGTGGCAGAACCGCGGCTGCAGCTTCTCGCTCGATCCCGAGGCGCGCAATCCGCTCACGCCGGGACGCAAGCCGTTCCATACGCTCAACCCCGCGCTGGCGCGCTTTTCCGACGGCCGCACGATGGTGTACGGCAACATGGGCGGGGACGGGCAGCCGCAATCGCAGGCCGCGGTGTTCAGCCGCATCGCGCGCTTCGGCATGAATCCGCAGGCGGCGATCGATGCGCCGCGCTGGCTGCTGGGACGCACCTGGGGCAACAGCAGCGAGACGCTGAAGCTGGAGTCGCGCTTCCCGCAGGCCACCGTGGACACGCTGCGCGCACTGGGCCATCCGGTGGAAGTGCTGCACGGCTACGACGAAACCATGGGCCACGCCGGCGCCATCGTGCGCCATGCGGACGGACTGTTCGAAGGCGGGAACGATCCGCGCAGCGACGGCGCGGCGGCCGGCTGGTAGCAGGCTACGGGCGCGCGGCATGCCGCGCCGCGCGCATGGCCGCTCAGGCGCGCCGCGCCTGTATGCGCAGCGTGCGCACCATCCGTCCCGCCAGCTGGTACCCGCCCCACAGGCAGAACGGCCGCGAATTCAGCGTGAGCCACATCAGCAGCGCACCCAGCATGGTCATGGTGGGAAACATCCAGAACAGGCCGGCGCGCGCGCCCAGCACCGCCGTGCTCGCGGCCACCAGCAGCATGCCCTGCGTCATGCGGCGCAGGCCATCGAAGGCCTGGCTCGATGCGCGCGCGGCCCCGACGATGCCGGCCACCGCCGCGATGGCAGCCAGCACATTGACCAGCATGATCAACAGCACCCTGCCGGAAGCGTCGCCCAATGGCCGCGGCATCACCTGCAGGATGATCGCGTCGATGCCCGTCAGGGCCAGCGAGCACGACAGCAGCCACATCAAGGGCGCCCACATACCTGGCAGGCGCGGATAGGGATTGTCCGGAGGGAAGAAATCGCGGACGGGGCGCGGAATGTCGGAGAGCCCGCCGGCCGTGCCTGAACGCAGCTCCGCCTCGAATCGGCGACAGCTGGCGATGAGGGCATCCAGGTTGGCGGGAGGGTCGATGATGGCGGACATATGCGGCCGCGGCTGCCGCGGTGGGCGAGCCAGGGTATGTTCATGCTAACGCCATGCCAGCCCGCCTGCATACCTGCGCGCCGCGATCGGGAGAATGACGGGGCGCCGCCACGCGACGCCCCCGGCCCCTTCGGTATTTTCAGCCGCCCAGTACGGCCTGCAGCACGACTCCGGTGGCCACGCCGATCAGGAAATAATCCGCTCCGACATTGATCCAGTGATGGCCGCGCGGCGGAGGCGCGAGGTGATAGGCGTGATAGTCGGCCACCACGTAATGGCCGCCGCGATACATCCGCGGCACATATTCGCCCCGCGACCAGCGGTGATGGGGTCGCGGCGCCGCGTGGTAGTGCTTCTCGACCACGACGCGAGGTGGCGGGCCGCGGCGCGCATGGTGCCATCGGTCGTCGCGATGATCGTCGCGGCGCCACTCCTTGCGGTCGTGCTTGTCATGGCGATCGCCGCGATGTTCGTGCCGGTGTTCCTTGCGATGTTCATGGCGGTCGCGATCCCGTCCGCGATGGTCATCGGCCCAGGCCATGGAGCTGACACCCAGCAGCGAGCAGCTGAGCGCGGCTGCGAGCAAGCGTTTGTACATGGCACGTCCTCATACGAATCAGGGAGACTTCAGTATAAGGATCGCGTCAGGTTGCGGAAGGGGCTGGAAATCCACTGAAATAGCGGCCGCGCCGCCGCAACATTTGGCCATCAATCGGTGGCCAGACGTGTACGCGCCGCCAGGGCGACGGCCACGGTGGTGCGCACGTCGGCCAACGCGCGGTGGGTGGGCGCGCTGACGCCCAGGTGCTGCGCCAGGATGCCCAGCTTGTGCGAGTGCAGTTCGGGCCAGGCCTTGCGCGCCAGCGCCAAGGTGCAATGCGTGGGATTGGCGAACGACATGCCGGTGATCTCGGACGCGGCCAGCAGGAAGCGCCGGTCGAACGAAGCGTTATGGAAGAACACGGGCACGTCGCCCACGAAGTCGAGGAAACCGCTGAAGGCATCCTGCATCGGTATGCCGTCGCGATTGACCTCGGCCTGCGTGATTCCCGTGAGCCGCGAGATGAACGGAGGCAGGCGGCCCCGCAGGCGCACGACCTGCGTGTACTCGCGCTCGACCTCGCCACAGGCCGACACGCGCACCGCGGCGAACTCCAGGATCTCGCAAGACGAACAGGACAGGCCGGTGGTTTCCAGGTCGGCCACCGCGAACGGAGCGCCCAGCGCACGCAGCGCGGCGCTGGCCTGGCGCGCCACGGGCGCGGGTCGCGCGGGCAGCATGGCCGGTACGTGAGCGGGGTCGGCCGCCACGGGCGAATACGGATCGGCGTAGGCCCCGGCGTAGGGATTCGGCGTGGAGTATCGGCGACGGTAGTAGGCCATGCGCGGCGGACGGTGGGCGAAAACGGCCATTGTAGGCCGGCCGGATCGCGCAGCCCGCGCGGCCCTGCCATCACCATGCCGCGCCCTGTTTCTCGATTGCCAGCCCGGCCGTGATCCGGCTCGTTCCTTGCCGCTATTCCGCGTCCAGCTCGGGATAATGGCGGAATATGCCGTCGCCGTAGGGCAGCCTACGGTCGCTGGCGAAGTAATCCTGCAGCTCGGCCAAGGCGGCCACGCGTTCGTGCAGCGCCATCACCTTGGGGCAGCGCGCGGCAACCGTGGACATGCGCCGCGGAAACGCGTGCAGCAGGCCGTCCACCACCAGGAACAGCGACAGGTCGGCGTAGCTCCAACGCTGGCCGCCCGCCAGCCATGGTCCATCGGAGCCGTTCAGCACGCGCTCGAAATAGCCCAGGAACTTCGGTATGCGCTCTTCACGGAAATTCGCGGCGCGCCGCACGGCCTCGTCGCGCTGATCTTCGTAGTACTCGCTGGCGGCGATCGGGTGATGCACGTCGTGCGTTTCGGCCACCAGGTCGGCGATGGTCAGCTGCAACTGGTTCACCCAATAACGGCCGGCGACCGTATCCGGCGCAAGGCCGTGCTTCTCGCCCAGGTACAGCAGAATATTTGCGGTCTGGCCAAGCGTGATGTTGCCAGCCTGCAGATACGGCGGGGCGAACGGCGGTTGCGCGCGATCCGACTTCATGTCTTGGACCACCGTCTTGGCCGTGGCGCCCGGTTCGCGGGCACGTTCGCGATAGTCGATGCCGGCCGCTTCCAGCGCCAGGCGGACGAATTCGCCGCGTCCGGGGATGCCGTCCCAATACCAGAAGTCGTAGGTCATGCGAGGCTCCTTCGAAGGTGAGGACCGCGGTAGGACACGGCCAATTTTGGAAGAGCCTGGCCATCGCAAGCGGCGTGCCCGCCGAGTCGCCAAGCCGCCACCGGGGCGACCAGAGAATGCGAGTCGATTGCAACTCTTATATAAGATATAAGACGTTTGCCCTCATGGCCCCGTTGCCTCTACAATCGCCGCCGTACCTTCACGCCAACCCGACTACTTAGGCAGGCACCATGCTGGAAACCTATCGCAAACACGTGGCGGAACGCGCCGCGCTGGGCATTCCTCCCCTTCCCCTCTCGGCCCAACAGACCGCGGACCTGATCGAGCTGTTGAAGAATCCGCCCGCCGGCGAAGAGCAGAACCTGCTGGGATTGCTGACCCACCGCGTGCCGGCTGGCGTGGACGACGCCGCCAAGGTCAAGGCTTCGTACCTGGCCGCCATCGCGCTGGGCACGGAATCGTGTGCGCTGATCAGCCGCGCCAAGGCCACCGAGCTGCTGGGCACGATGTTGGGCGGCTACAACATCGGACCGCTGGTGCAGCTGCTGGACGATGCCGAAGTGGGCACCGTGGCGGCCGACGCGCTGAAGAAGACTCTGCTCATGTTCGACGCTTTCCACGACGTGAAGGAGAAGGCGGACAAGGGCAACGCCAATGCGCGCGCCGTGATGCAGAGCTGGGCCGATGGCGAGTGGTTCACCGATCGTCCCGAACTGCCGCAGAGCCTGACCATTACGGTCTTCAAGGTGCCCGGCGAGACTAACACCGACGACCTGTCGCCCGCTCCCGACGCCACCACGCGCCCCGACATCCCGATGCACGCGTTGGCCATGCTGAAGAACAAGCGCGAAGGCGCGGCGTTCCAGCCCGAGGAAGACGGCAAGCGCGGTCCGGTGCAGTTCATCCAGGACCTGAAGAAAAAAGGCCACCTGGTCGCCTACGTGGGCGACGTGGTCGGCACGGGTTCGTCGCGCAAGTCGGCGACCAACTCGGTGCTGTGGTTCACGGGCGAGGACATTCCCTTCGTGCCCAACAAGCGCTTCGGCGGCGTGTGCCTGGGCGGCAAGATCGCCCCGATCTTCTACAACACCATGGAAGACGCCGGCGCGCTGCCCATCGAAGTGGACGTGTCCAAGATGGAAATGGGCGACGTCATCGAGCTGCGTCCCTATGAAGGCAAGGCCCTGAAGAACGGCGAAGTCATCTCGACCTTCGAAGTGAAGTCCGACGTGCTGTTCGACGAAGTGCGCGCCGGCGGCCGCATTCCGCTGATCATCGGCCGCGGCCTGACCGCCAAGGCCCGCGAGGCGCTGGGCCTGCCGCCCTCGACGCTGTTCCGCCTGCCCAAGGACCCGGCCGACACCGGCCGCGGCTACACGCTGGCCCAGAAGATGGTCGGCCGCGCCTGCGGCCTGCCCGAAGGCAAGGGCGTGCGCCCGGGCACCTACTGCGAACCGCGCATGACCTCGGTGGGCAGCCAGGACACCACCGGCCCCATGACCCGCGACGAGCTGAAGGACCTGGCCTGCCTGGGCTTCTCGGCCGACCTGGTGATGCAGTCGTTCTGCCACACCGCCGCCTATCCCAAGCCAGTGGACGTGAAGACGCACCACACGCTGCCCCAGTTCATCAGCACGCGTGGCGGCATCTCGCTGCGCCCGGGCGACGGCGTGATCCACTCGTGGCTCAACCGCATGCTGCTGCCCGACACAGTTGGCACCGGCGGCGACTCGCACACCCGCTTCCCCATCGGCATCTCGTTCCCCGCGGGCTCGGGCCTGGTGGCCTTCGCCGCCGCCACGGGCGTGATGCCGCTGGACATGCCGGAGTCGGTGCTGGTGCGCTTCAAGGGCAAGATGCAGCCCGGCGTCACGCTGCGCGACCTGGTCAACGCCATTCCGCTGTACGCCATCAAGCAGGGCCTGCTGACGGTTGCCAAGCAAGGCAAGAAGAACGTGTTCTCGGGCCGCATCCTGGAGATCGAAGGCCTGCCCGACCTGAAGGTGGAACAGGCGTTCGAGCTGTCCGACGCCTCGGCCGAGCGCTCGGCCGCCGGCTGCACGGTGCACCTGAACAAGGAACCGATCATCGAATACATCAACAGCAACATCGTGATGCTGAAGTGGATGATCGCCAACGGCTATGAAGACGAGCGCTCGCTGGGCCGCCGCATCAAGGCCATGGAAGCCTGGCTGGCCGATCCCCAGCTGCTGCAACCCGATGCCGACGCCGAGTACGCCGCCGTCATCGAGATCGACCTGGCCGACATCCACGAACCCATCGTGGCCTGCCCCAACGATCCCGACGACGTGAAGACCCTGTCGGACGTGGCCGGCGCCAAGATCGACGAAGTGTTCATCGGCAGCTGCATGACCAACATCGGCCACTTCCGCGCGGCGTCGAAGCTGCTGGAAGGCAAGCGCGACATCCCCGTCAAGCTGTGGGTAGCGCCGCCCACCAAGATGGATGCGCAGCAACTGACCGAGGAAGGCCACTACGGCGTGTTCGGCACGGCGGGCGCGCGCACCGAGATGCCGGGCTGCTCGCTGTGCATGGGCAACCAGGCGCAGGTGCGCGAAGGCGCGACGGTGATGTCCACCAGCACCCGCAACTTCCCGAACCGCCTGGGCAAGAACACCAACGTGTACCTGGGTTCGGCCGAACTGGCCGCCATCTGCTCGCGCCTGGGCCGCATCCCGACCAAGGACGAGTACATGGCCGACATGGGCGTCATCAACAAGAGCGGCGACCAGATCTACCAGTACCTGAACTTCGACAAGATCGCCGACTACAAGGACGTGGCGGACGTGATCGAGGTGTAAGGCAAAGGCGGCGACCGCCGCCCTTCCGGCACTCGGACAGAAGGCCTCGGAGCGATCCGAGGCCTTCTGCATTTCTGACCAACTGTCTACACTATAGAATGTTATCTCATAACATTCGCCTCACAACCGCAAAATCTGTCGACACTATGTCACGATCGAGTCATTACTGCTGACCATACTGGCGCCTCTTCAAAAGGCGGCACCCCGGCCGCCTTCCCATGGGGACTCTCAAGCCATGACATTGCAGTACGGCCTAAGCCAGCTTCGCCGGGCACTCCTGCCCGCCCTCCTCGCCTGCACAACCCTGCTGTCGGCATGCGGCAGCGACGACGATGACGACAAGCCGGCGCCGCCCGCTTCGGAACAGCCCGCTCCTGAAACGCCGCCGGAGAACACGCCCGAGCCCGAGCCCGTCGAGACCGGAGCCTGGAGCAAGGGCGACCTGCACGTGCACACTTATCAGTCGGACGACGCACAGGTGAGCCTGGAACATGCACTGGATCAGGCCTTCGATCGCTATGAACTGGACTGGGCGTCCATCTCGAATCACCTGCGTACGTCGACCCGCGACCATACCGGCGCCACCATCGCCGGCGGCCCGATCGCCTTTTCGCGCGGCATGGCCGAGTACGAAGTACCGTTCATCAAGCAGCAGCAAGATCTCGGCCGGTACGAAGGCAAGATCATCTTCTCGTCCTTCGAATGGGACATGCCGACGCATGACCACGTCAACATCGGCATCGGCGTAAATGATCCGATGTCGGCCGAATCGCTGGAGGCGGTGGCGGAGTTCGAATATCTGTTCACCAATCGCGCCCCCGCCCTGTTCGACCCCGTGCTGGTCGATCGCCTCAGCGGCGAGACGCGCGCCTATACCACGCATGCCGACGCGCTGACCGCGCTCGCCTGGCTGCGCGACAACCATCCCGACAGCTACATGCTGCTGAACCATCCACTGCGCTATGTGGGCCGCTATAGCGCCGAGAACGTGCGCGAGATGCATGACCTGGCGCCCGACCAGTTCTTCACCATCGAAGGCATGGTGGGCAACCAGATGGAACCCGATCGTGGCGGCTACGTGGCGCCGGCGCGCACTTATGGCGGCGCGGACCCCATGGTCGCGCAACTGGGCGGCATCTGGGACTCGCTGCTGGGCGAAGGCCGCCGCATCTGGACGGTGGCGGACTCCGACTATCACTTCCGCACCCGCCTGGGCCTGTACAGCAGCGGCTACGCCCCCGGCGAGTACTCGAAGACCTACGTACACAAGGACGGCGACGACATGGCGGCCGTGGTGGCGGGGCTGAAGAGCGGCCGCGTGTTCGGCGTGTTCGGCGACCTGATCGACGCGCTGGACTTCTCCGCCACCAGCGCGGCCGGCACCGCCCAGATGGGCGGTGAACTGCAGGCCGCTGCCGGCGAGGAAGTCGAAGTCACCATCCGCTTCCGCAGCCCCGAGCGCAACAACTACGAGTACCCGATCGAAAGCGGCAACCCGACGTACGTGAAGCCGACGGTCGATCACGTGGACCTGATCGTGGGTGACGTGGGCGAACGCGCCGAAGCCGGCACGCCCGAGTATGCCGCCGCCACGAATCCTTCGACCCGAGTGCTGGCGCGCTTCGACCGCGACGACTGGACCGTGGACGAGGAAGGCTACAACGTCATCAAGTACCGCATGACGGTCTCGGGCAATCAATACCTGCGCCTGCGCGGCACGAACCTGGGCGTGGACGTCGCCAACGAGATGGCCGACGGCGAGCCGCTGGCCGACGAGACCATCAACTTCGCCGACAACGTCGCGCGTTTCAACGCGATCAACGCTCGGAACTACAACGACCTGTGGTTCTACTCGAATCCGGTGTTCGTGACGGTAGCGAACTAAAGCGACAGCGGGCCGCAATGGCCTGCTCACCGCCGGAAGCACAAAGGCCTTGGATCGCTCCGATCCCTTGGGCGATGCATGAGATGTTTTGCGCCCGGCAAACGAAGCACGCACACGCGATGCGCGCAAAAAAGGCCCCATCGGGGGCCTTTCTTCGTTCTCGCCGCAGGCAATTCGGCGAGGTCGGCGTTTGCCGGCTGCCGAACTGCCGGCTTCGGAATCAGAAATCCATGCTGGCGCTCAGCCAGAATGTGCGCGGTCCGCCGGCCACCAGGTAGCCGGAGGTGGCACCGGATCCGATATACCCACCTGCCGAAGCCCAATAGGCCTTGTTGGCGATATTCTCGACGCGGGCGCGCAAGGTCAGCATGCGACCGCCGACCTCAGTGACATAGCGCGCGCCGGCATCGAAGCGCGTCCACGATGGCACGCGCAATTCATTGGCGTCGTCGGCATAGAACGAACCCGTGTACACCATCCGGCCGTCGATGGTCACCCCGTCCAGACCGGGCAGGTCCCACTCGACACCCATGTTGGCCTGGTAGCGGGGCACGCCGACCACGCGGTTGCCGTCGATGCTGGCAGTGCCGGTGTCGCGCTGCTTGGCATTGAACCAGGTGACGCCGCCCAGCACGCGCACGCCGCGCGCGGCTTCGCCGAAAACGGTCAGTTCGATGCCCTGGTAACGGTCCTCGCCAGCGATGGCGACGCGGTTGTCGGACGTGCGAGTTCCGTGCGGGCGATTGGTGGAGAAGAAAGCCAGGCCGCCGCCGATCCGGCCGCCATCGTACTTGATCCCGACCTCGCGCTGGCGCGCCACATAGGGCGGCAGCATCTCGCCATAGTTGTCGGCGTCGCGATCACCGACCACCGAGCCCTGCGCCAGCTGTTCGATGTAATTGGCATAGACAGAGAACGCCGGATTCAGCTTGACCACTAGACCCAACGCCGGAGAATCGCGGCTGGTCTTGTAGTCGCCGCCGTCGATCAGTTCGCCGGTGTCATAGTCGAACGTGCGCATCGCGAGGCGCTGATGCCGCAGCCCCAACGTGAACAGTACACTGTCGTCCAGCAAGGACAGCGTGTCGCCGATGGCAAAGCTGCTGGTGCGCACACGGTTGCGCACCAAGGGATTGTCCAGATCGCCGCCCTGGAACTCGTAGGCAACATCCCTGCTATCGTACATGGTGGGATGGTACAGATTGCTGGGCCACGAATTCGAGAACGTCATCGCATAGTTGTTCTTCTCTTTCTTGTCGAAGTAGGTCGCGGACAACACCACTTCATGGCCGACTGGGCCGGTGCGGCCTTTGATGCGCATGCCCACCTCGCCGGTGTACACGAACTCCTCGCGCTTATTGTCGAAGCGAGAGATGTAGCCGTCGCCGGTAGACGAATTGGTCACGTCCATGCCGGCCAGTTGGTTCTTTTCGGTGGAGTCGCGGAGACCGAACGCGGCCCAGGTCGTGACGTTATCGGAAATGTCGTACTCGCCGCGCAGCGTGCTGAATACGTCTCGCTCGTTGGAGTACGTCCACGGCTGTGCCCAGTTGTGCTCGGCATCGCGGATGGAAGGCAGGCCGGACATATCTAGCACATCTACGCTGGGACGGATGCGCTTCAGGCGGTTTTCCTGCCAGCCCACGTCGGCTGACAGCCGCAGGCGGTCGCCGCGCCAATCCAGACCGAGCATCCCACCGCCCAGGCGCGAATTCTCGTCGTCCACCGCGCCATCGCCGCCGCGGGCGACCGCGTTCAGCCGGATGCCCACGCTGTCGTCGGGGCCAAACCGGCGCGAGATGTCGGTGGACAGCGAGCCCTGCCCGTCGTTGCCCACGCCGGTGGTCAAGCGCGTCAGCGGCTCGTTGGAAGCACGCTTGGGCACAAGGTTCACCACGCCGCCTGCGCCGCTGCCTCCCGGAGGCGCGCTAGTCAGGAAGGTGGAGGCGCCGCGCAGCACGTCGACCCGCTCGAAGAATTCGCTGGCGATGTACTGGCGGGGCAGCAGGCCGTACAGGCCGTTGTAGGCCACGTCATCCGAATACAGAACCTGGCCGCGGATGAAATAGGTTTCCTGAAAATTGCCGAAGCCACGCGCCACGCGCACGCTGGGATCGTTCAGCAACACGTCGGCGACGCTGCGGGCTTGCTTGTCCTGGATCAGCTCGTTGGTGTAGCTGGTCACGCTGAAGGGCGCGCTCATGTTGTCTTTGGTGCCCAGGATGCCGAGTTTGGCTCCAGTGGCGACCTGCCCTCCTGCATAGGCCGGCGCCAAGCCTTCGGCCGAGGCGTCGGCGCTGGCTTCGACCGACACGGTCTCCAGCGTTGTGATCGGAGCGCTGTTCTGCTGCGCGGCCGGAGTTTGAGCGTGGACGGGGGCGGCCATGCAGGGCAGCGTGGCGATCAGGTAAGCCAGGGGACGTAGTTTCATGCGACGGTTCGGGGGTGTAGAGAAATAGGAACTGCAAAGCAAGGGGCGATGATAGCAAAAACAGAATCATTCTCATTGATATTGACATGGCTAGCATCAAACCGTGCCCTCTCTACAACGTTGATGCATTCGGCCCGAAAAGAAAAAGGACCCTTGCGGGTCCTTGTCCGACATGCCGCCGCGGAGGGCGGCAATCCATGAGAGCGAAAGCTCAGCCTTCCGCGGCCTCGCCTTCCTCGTCGCCACGCGCCTGGCGCTCGGTGTTGCGCACGCCGGTGTGGCGCACGTCGGCGCCCTTGACCATGTAGATGACGCGCTCGGACATGTTCTTCGCGTGGTCGCCGATGCGCTCTAGCGCGCGGGCGATGAACACCATGTCGATGGCCCGCGAGATGGTGCGCGGATCTTCCATCATGTAGGTGATCAGGTTGCGCAGGGCAGCCTTCCACTCTTTGTCGACTTCCTTGTCGCTGCGCACCACCTTGGCGGCCTGCACGGCGTCGAGGCGGGCGAATGCGTCGAGCGACAGGCGCAGCATGTTGCCGACCATGTCGGCCATGTGGCGCAGTTCGACCAGCTGGATCTGCGGGCGGTCGGTGTCCTGCATGCGACGCACGGTGGTGGCGATCTTGTCGGCCTCGTCGCCGGAGCGTTCCATGTCGGTCAGCATCTTGGACACGGCCAGCAGCGTGCGCAGGTCGATGGCGGTGGGCTGGTGGCGCGCCAGCAGCAGGCTGATGCGCTCGTCGATCTCGACCTCGTAGCGGTTGACCTCTTTCTCGCGCTCGCGGACCTTTTCGACCAGTTGCGGGTCATGGGACGACAGCGCTTCGACGGCCTCGTAGATCATGGCCTCGACCACGCCGCCCATTTGCAGGAACTGCGAGCGTACGTGTTCAAGGTCGGCGTCAAACTGCTTGTTGGTGTGCTCCGTCATCCGGATTCCTTGCGTGGTTATGAGCAGGCACGTCGCCTGGATAATAGTGCCCCGCGGGCTGCGTAATCACAAGGGGCGACCGCGACCGCCCCAAGGGAAACCTATTCGGCCCGCCAGCTTATGACTTGTATATGACAGCAATGTGAAGCGCAGCGGGCCGCCCGGCCGGTCAGGCCGGCTTGTCAAGGCGCCGGATGCCGCTCTGCGTGGCCAGCAGCGCCACGTCTGCCCCGGCGAGCGCGAACAGGCCGCAGGTCACCACGCCCGCCATGCCGTTGATGTCGGTTTCCAGCGCCCTGGCATCGGCGATGGACAGACCTGCCACGTCGAGGATGACGTTGCCGTTGTCGGTGACGAAGCCCTCGCGCAGGCGGGGCCGCCCACCCAGCGCGGCCATGCGCCGGGCCACTGCCTCGCGGGCCATGGGAATCACTTCGATGGGCAGCGGGAAGGCGCCCATCCGCTGCACCAGCTTGGACTCGTCGGCGATGCAGATGAAGCGCTCGGCAACCGAGGCCACGATCTTCTCGCGCGTCAGCGCGCCGCCGCCGCCCTTGATCATGTGCAGATTGGCATCGATCTCGTCGGCGCCGTCCACGTAGATGGGCATGGATTCGACATCGTTGAGATCGAGCACGGCCAGGCCATGGCCGGCCAGCCGCGCCGCGCTGCGCTCGGAACTGGCCACGGTGGCCCGCACGCGTCCCTTGAAGCGCGCCAGGCCGTCGATAAACAGGTCGGCCGTGGAGCCGGTGCCCACGCCGATGACCACGTCGGGCGCCGCGACGGCGTCGACGAATTCCAGGGCGGCATCGGCCGCCTGCTGCTTGAGTTCCTGCTGAGTAAGCATGATGTGATGTCCGGCGCGCGCCGCGCAAATCGGTAAAACGGAAAGCCAGTCCGGCAATGTAGCAGATGCGTCCGCACTACTGTCCCGCGGTCGCCGCTATCCCAGCCCCGGCCAGGCGCGCGCCAGCGCCTCGCCCGTATCGTGGCCCTCGGGCCATTCGCCGACGATGCCGGCCGGCTGCGCGAGCCGGGTCGCCGCGAAGGCGGCGGCGACCGGCGCGGGCGCATGGCGGATCAGCAGAGCCGCCTGCCACAGCCGCGTCAGCCCCGCGGCCACGCGGCGCGCCAACGGCTCGGCGCCCGCTGGATCGTCCAACAGGCGCAGCCAGACATCCATGGCCTGATCGTACGAAGCCAGCACGCCGCGCGCCGCATCCAGCTCGGCGCGCAGCGCCGGCAGGGTCTCGGGCTCGCGCGCCAGCGCCCGCAGCACGTCCAGCGCCATGATGTTGCCAGAGCCTTCCCAGATGGAGTTCACCGGCGCCTCGCGGTAGATGCGGCCCAATGGGCCCTCTTCCACGTAGCCATTGCCGCCCAGCGCCTCCATGGCCTCGGCAGCGGCGACGATGGCGCGCTTGCATACCCACAGCTTGGCCGCCGGCGTGCCCACGCGCAACAGCGCGCGTTCGCCCGCTTGGTTGGCATGGTCCACCGCCCGCGCCAGGCGCATGGCCAGCGCGGTGGCCGCCTCGCTTTCGAGCGCCAGGTCGGCCAGCACCCCGCGCATGACGGGCTGGTCCAGCAGCCTGCGGCCGAAAGCCTGGCGGTGGGTGGCGTGATGCAAGGCCTGGGCCAGCGCCTGGCGCAGCAGCGCGGCGCTGCCCAGCACGCAATCCAGCCGTGTGGCGGCGGCCATTTCCAGCAGCACGGCCAGCCCCCGGCCGGGCTCGCCCAGCATCACGCCCCAAGCCTGTTCGAACTCGACCTCCGCGCTGGCATTGCTGCGGTTGCCGACCTTGTCCTTCAGCCGGCGGATGCGCACGGCGTTGCGCGGCCCTTCGGGAATCCAGCGCGGCACGAAGAAGCACGACGGGCCCGCGTCCACGCGCGCCAGCACGAGATGCGCGTCGGCCTGCGGCACCGAGAAGAACCATTTGTGGCCCGTAAGAAGATAGGCCTGCCCACGGCCGGCCGTACCGACGGGTTCCGCCGTGGTGGCCACGGCGCGCAGATCGGATCCGCCCTGCTTCTCGGTCAGGCCCATGCCGATGAGCGCGCCGCGCTTGCCGGCCAAGGGCACATCGCCGCCGTCGAACTCGTGCGTGAACAGCACGGGCAGCCACTCGTGCGCATAGTCCAGCGCGCCGGCCGGCTCGCGCATCAGCAGCGGCACGGCGGCATGCGTCATGGTGGTGGGACAAAGCGTGCCGGCCTCGGCCTGGCCCTGCATCAGATAGGCCGCGGCGCGCGCCGCGTGGGCCCCCGGCTTGCGCTGCAGCCAGGCATTGCTGTGCAGCCCGCGCGCCGCGATGCCGTGCATCAGTTGCGCCCAGGCGGGATGGAATTCGATGCGGTCGACGCGCTGGCCCGTGCGGTCGTAGGCATGCAGGATGGGGCCGTGGCGATTGGCCAGTTCGGCCGCCTGCAGGGTCTGGGCCCGGCCCAGCCAGGCGCCGTGTTCGCGCAGTTCCTCTTGCCAGGCGGCGGCGCCTTCACGCAGCACGGCCTCGCGCAGCACCGGATCGGTGTCGTACAGAGAGTAGTCTTCGAGCGGCGGGACCTGGTTCACCACCTGATGCGTGCTGAAAGCGTGCATGGGCCCTCCCTGGCCGGCCCGTACGGCGCGGCTGCGTCCGACGGGCCCGAAACCACACGCTAGCAGCAGCGCCCGCCGTCAGGCAAGCGCCCCGCGCGGACTCAGTTCAGCAGGCGCGCTTCCAGCGCGCGCGCATCCTTGTAGCCCATCAGCTCCATGATGTCCTCGATGCTGGCCAGCAGGTCGGGGCGGTCGGCCGGCTCGCCGGTCTCCATGACCTGGCGCATGACCTGCAGGGCCTGCGTCATCGAACGGATGGCCGCGGCCGGCAGCATGCGCGGCAGACTGATGCGCCGCACGCCCAGGGCCTTGAGTTCGGGCAGCGGAATCAGCGGCGTGGTGGGACGGTTGCGGATGCCGAAGCCCATGTTGATGCTGACCGGGATGCCGGCCGCATCGACGATGCGCTTGATGTCGTCGGCGCTGCGCACGGCATCGGGGAACAGCATGTCGGCGCCCGCGGCGGCATAGGCCTTGGCGCGGCGCACCGCGCCCTCGATGCCTTCGACGGCCAGCGCATCGGTACGGGCGACGATGACGAAGGCGTCATCGCGGCGCGCCTGGCACGCAGCCTCGATCTTGCGGACCATTTCTTCCTGGGGCACCACGTCCTTGCCCGGCATGTGGCCGCAGCGCTTGGGGCTGACCTGGTCTTCGAGGTTGACGCCCGCCACGCCGGCCTCTTCGAACAGGCGCACGGTGTGGAACACGTTGACCGGATTGCCGTAGCCGGTGTCGGCGTCGGCCGTCAGCGGAATCGATACCGAGCGCGCCAGGTTGCGGCAGTGGTTGACGTTCTCGGTCAGGCCCATGACGCCGATGTCGGGCACGCCCAGCAGCGCGTTCGACACCGCGGCGCCGCTGGTGCAGGCCGTCTTGAAGCCGGCGGCTTCGACCAGCCGGATGCTGTAGCCGTCGTAGACGCCGGGCGAGACGATGAACTCTCCGCTCTGCAGCAGTTGGCGGAATTTCTGTGCGCTGGTCATTGCTTGCTCCAATTGAAAAGCCTGGTCGAGTACGGCGGCGCGACAGCCGCAGCCGGGCCGAATGATGGGTAGCCTAACAAACACGCGTCAAAAGTGTCAACTCTTTTGGATAGAACGATACGCGGCGCGGACATCCTCACGAGGCTTGCGCCACCGGGCGGAGAGGCCGCGGCACGATGCAGCGCAGCATCGTTCTACATGGAGAACTCGGCATGCGAGACGGTGCCCCGCCAAGCCGCCGAAGGCAGGTTTCATCCACCGGGCGATGATCTTAGAAAAACGGTATAAGTGTTGACAGTAAAATCAGGCAGACTTACTATCCAATCGCCGTTTCCATACTGCCCATCGATTCAATGCTCTCTGTATTCCACCTGTCCGGCGACGCCATCCGCTATTTCGATATCGCTGCCGCGGCTCGCGACCGCGGACTGGACATCGCCACGCTGCCCTACGTCATCCGCGTGCTGTGGGAGAACCTGGGCCGCAACCAGCAATGGGGTCTGCCCGTGGCAGACGCCGAGATCGACGCGGTGGCGGCCTGGAACCAACGCACCGGCGCCGACCTGCCGCTGCGCGTGGCGCGCGTCATCCTGCCCGACTCCAGCGGACTGCCGGTGCTGCAGGATCTGGCAGCGCTGCGCGACGCGGTGGCGCGCCAGGGCGGCGACGCCGCCGCGGTGAATACGCAGTTGCCGGTGGACCTGATCGTCGACCATTCGCTGCAGGTGGACCACTGGGGCAGCGACCAGGCCGTGGCCCGCAACCTGGGGCGCGAGTTCGAACGCAATGCCGAGCGCTATCGCTTCCTGAAGTGGGCGCAGCAGGCGTTCCGCGGCCTGCGCGTGTTTCCGCCGGGCACCGGCATCATCCACCAGGTCAACATCGAGCACATCGCCCCCGTGGTGGTGCGCGCCGAGCGCGACGGCCAGGCCTGGGCCTATCCCGACTTCGTCATCGGCGGCGACTCGCACACGCCCATGGTGAATTCGCTGGGCGTGCTGGGCTGGGGCGTGGGCGGCATCGATGCCGAGGCCGCGCTGCTTGGCCAGGCCTACACATTCCCGGTGCCCGAGGTCGTGGGCGTGCGACTGACCGGCCGCATCGCGGCGCCCGCCGTCACCACGGACGCGGCGCTGCTCATTACCGAAACCCTGCGGCGCGCGGGCGTGGCGGGCTGCATGGTCGAGTTCTTCGGCCCGGCCGTGGCCGCGCTGAGCGTGCCCGAGCGCGCCACCATGGCCAACATGGCGCCCGAGTATGGCGCCACCTGTGGTTTCTTCCCCGTGGACGCGAGCACGCTGGCCTACCTGGCCCATACCGACCGCAGCCCCGAACATGTGGCGCTGATCGAGGCCTATTGCCGCGCCAACAGCCTGTTCCGCGCGCCCGGGTCGCCCGATCCAGTTTATTCGCGCGTGATCGAGATCGACCTGTCGGCCGCCAAGCCCAGCGTGGCCGGCCCGCGCCGTCCGCAAGACCGCATGCCCATCGGGCGCGTGCCCGCCGACTTCGCCGAGCGCCTGCCGCTGCCGCTGAAAGAAGGCGGCTTCAACGCCACGCCGGGCGTCACGTCGGGACCGCTGCATCACGGCTCGGTGGTGCTGGCGGCCATCACTTCTTGTACCAACACTTCCAACCCCGCTGTCATGCTGGCTGCCGGGCTGGTGGCGCAGAAGGCCGTGGCCCGCGGCCTCGCGCCCGCGACGTGGGTCAAGACCTCGTTGGCCCCGGGCTCGCGCGTGGTCACAGGCTATCTGCAGCAGGCGGGCCTGCTGCCCGCACTCGAGGCGCTGGGCTTCTACGTCATCGGGTACGGCTGCACCACCTGCGGCGGCAAGTCGGGTCCGCTGGCCGAGGGCGTGCCGCAGGCCATCGAGTCCGGCGAACTGGTCGCCGCGGCCGTGCTGTCGGGCAATCGCAATTTCGAAGGGCGCATCCACAAGCTGATCCGCGCCAACTACATCACGTCGCCGCCCATGGTGGTGGCCTACGCGCTGGCCGGCCGCATCGACCTGGACCTGGACAACGACCCGCTGGGCACGGACAAGTCCGGCCAGCCCGTATACCTGCGCGACATCTGGCCCACGCCGGAAGAGATCGCGGCGCTGCTGCCCCTGGCGCAGCAGCGCACCGCCTTCCTGCAGACGTACACGGCCTCGTCGGACGAGAACGACGACCTGAAGCTGTGGCGCGACATGGAAGCGCCGCAGGGCCTGCGTTTTCCGTGGGATCCGCAGTCGTACTACCTGGTCGAGCCGCCCTTCTTCAAAGCGGCGGACGACGGCGACGCGCTGTCGCGCCTGGAGCGCCAGCTGCGCGGCACGCGCGTGCTGGCCGCCTTCGGCGACTCGCTCACCACGGACCACATCTCGCCCGGAGGCGAGATCCCGCAGGACTCTCCGGCGGGCCGCTACCTGATGGACGCCGGCATTGCGCCGCGCGACTTCAACACCTATGTGGCGCGCCGCTGCAACTTCGAGGTGATGACGCGCGCCACCTTCGCCAACATCCGCGTGAAGAACCTGCTGGTGCCCGAGGTCGAGGGCGGCGTCACGCGCTATTTCCCGCGTGGGGCCGAGGCCGCCCCTTCCGATCGTGCCGAAGGCGAGGCCCCAGCTGCCCGGCAAGAAGGCATCCAGATGTCCATCTTCGACGCCTCGCGCGCCTACGAGGCCGATGGCGTCAGCACCATCGTGCTGGCCGGCAAGGAGTACGGCACGGGCAGCAGCCGCGACTGGGCCGCCAAGGGTTCGGCACTGCTGGGCGTGCGCGCCGTCATCGCCGAATCGTTCGAGCGCATTCATCGCGCCAACCTGGTCGGCATGGGCATCCTGCCCCTGGCCTTCCTGCCGGGCCAGGGATGGCGTCAGCTGGGCCTGAGCGGCACCGAAACCTATACGTTCAGCAATGTGGCGCAGGCCCTGCGCGACGGCACGCCGGTGCGGGTGGCGGCCGAAGGCGCAAACGGCCGCATCGAGTTCGAAGCCGTGCCTCAGGTGCTGACGCAGGCCGAGCGCGAACTGCTGGCCGACGGGGGCATCCCGGCACAGGTCCTGCAGCATTTCCTGGCCGCCGGCGCGCACGAAGGCGCCGCGGTCTGATCCAATATCCCGTTATCGACTCCTTCATCAACCGCGCAGAGACCCCAATCCCATGTCCCTGGATCTCGTACTGACCAACGCCCGAATGATGCTGCCCGGACAGGGCCTGACCCTGGGCACGCTGGGCGTGAAGGACGGCCGCATCGCCGTCATCGCCGAGCACGGCGCCGACCTCACGGCCGCCGAAATCATCGATTGCGGCGGGCTGTGGGTGCTGCCCGGCGTCATCGACCCGCACGTGCACTTCGGCTTCGGATCGCCCGAGACGGACTTCGAGACCGAGGCGCGCACGGCCGTGCTGGGCGGCACGACTTCGGTGCTGTCGTTCCATCGCTCGAAGGACATCCGCGAATCCTGCGACGCGGCGCGCGAGCGCGGCGAGAGCCAGAGCTGCATCGACTTCGGCTTTCACTTCGGCATCACCAGCCACCTGCACGTCGAGACGCTCGAAGCGATCTCGAAGCAGTTCGGCGTGACCTCGTACAAGCTGTACATGATGTACAAGGGCGCGGCTGGCCTGTCCAAAGGCTTCACCGACATCGACGACGGCCTGCTGTTCGAGGCGCTGCGCGCCACCGCGCGCATTCCCGGCGCGATCCTGGGCGTGCACTGCGAGAACGTCGAGGTGATCCCGGTGCTGCGCGACCCGCTGCGCGCCGCCGGGCGCGACGACCTGAAGGCGTGGAACGAACAGAGCCCCGACTTTCTCGAAGCCGAGAACGTGCACCGCGTGTGCTATTTCGCGTCCAAGACGCAGACCCCGGTCAATATCGTGCACCTGAGCAGTCGCGAGGCGCTGGACGAAGTGCGGCGCCACCGCCGCCGCAGCACGGCGCCGATCTACGTCGAAACCTGCCCGCACTACCTGTTCCTGAACGACGAATCGCCGGCCGGCCCCTACGCCAAGGTGAATCCGCCGGTGCGCGGGCAGGACGACGTCGAGGCCATGTGGGAAGGCGTGCTGGACGGCTCCATCACCACGGTGGGTTCGGACCACGTGCCGCGCAAGCGCGAGACCAAGGACAAGGACATCTGGGCCGCCAGCAACGGCTTCCCCGGCACGGGCATGATCCTGCCCATCCTGCTGCACGAGGGATATCACCGCCGCGGCGTGCCGCTGGAGCGGCTGATGGAGATCGCCTCGGGCACCTCGGCGCGCATCTACAACATGCCCTCGAAGGGCGGCATCGTGGTCGGCAAGGACGCCGATCTGCTGATCGTCGACCCCGACCTGGAGCGCACCGTGGACCCGGCCACGCTGGAGTCGCACGCCGACTATTCGCCGTACGAAGGCATGACGCTCAAGGGCTGGCCGATCCGCACGCTGGTGCGAGGCCGCACCGTCATGCAGGACGGCCGCATCACCGACGACGCCCGAACCAACCCCGGCGGCCGTTTCCTGCGCCGCTGAGCGCCCATCCGCACCGATCATCCGAAGAGGAAATTCATGAGCGACAACAAACGAATCTGGGACGACTTCCTGACCGAGCGCGACAAGCTGGTGCTGGCCCAGGCCGGCTACGGCAAGCGCGGCGGCTTCGGCAAGCGCCCGGCCCTGTTCATCATCGACGTGCAGTACAACTTCTGCGGCGACAAGCCCGAGGACATCCTCGAGGGCCTGAAGCAGTACCGCACGCACTGCGGCAAGGAAGCCTGGGACGCCGTGGCCCACATGGTGCCGCTGCTGGAACTGGCGCGCGAGAAGAACATCCCTGTGTTCTACACCGAAAGCGGCCGCCGTCCCGACCTGCTGGACAGCGGCGTGCAGGTGGGCAAGAACCACCGCGGCGGCGAGAAGACCGTGGTGGCCAACACGCATGCCACGCAGACCGTCGAGCCGCTGGCGCCGCGTCCGCAGGACATCCGCATCTCGAAGCAGAAGCCCTCGTGCTTCTTCGGCACCATCTTCATGAGCCACCTGAACTTCCTGGACGTGGACACGCTGATCCTGGTGGGCTGCACCAGTTCCGGCTGCCTGCGCGCCACGGCGGTGGATGCGTACTCGTACAACTTCAAGGTCATCATCCCCGAGGAAGCGGCGTTCGACCGCTTCCAGGCCAGCCACGCCATCAACCTGTTCGACCTGAACTGCAAGTACGCGGACGTCATCCCCAGCAAGGAAGTCGGCGAGTACCTGGCCAGCCTGCCCGCGCCCGCCGCCAAGGCAGAATAAGCGGGGCGCGTCGGAACACGGCACGATCATGACGAATATCCCGGCGGGCCCCATTCCGGTCTACCTGCTGACCGGATTCCTGGGCAGCGGCAAGACCACGCTGCTGTCCAGGCTGGTGCGCAGCGCGGCGTTCGCGGATACGGCCGTCATCATCAACGAGTTCGGCCAGGTCGGGCTCGACCATCGCCTGCTGGGCAAGGCCAGCGACGAGGACACCGTGCTGCTGGATTCGGGCTGCCTGTGCTGCGCGTTGAACAGCTCGCTGCAGGACGGCCTGGAATCGCTGTATTACCGACGCGTGCGCGGCGAGATTCCGCCGTACGCACGCATGGTGGTGGAAACCTCGGGCCTGGCCGATCCGGCGCCGCTGATCAACACCCTGGCCGGCGACGCGTCGGTGGCGCGTCACTATCGCTTCGCCGGCGTGATCGCCACGGTCGATGCCGTCAACGGACCGGCCACGCTCGACGCCTATCGCGAAGCCTCGGCGCAGGCGGCCCTGGCCGACGTGCTGATCATCACCAAGACGGACCTGTGCGCGCCGGAACAGGTGGCGCAGGTGCGCACGGCGCTGGGCGGGCTGAACGGCACCGCCCAGGTGCGACTGGCCACGGCCGATACGTCGGAAGGCGAGGCGGACTTCTTCGCGGGCATCCAGGCCGCGCCACGCATGCCTGAGCCGTCCGCCGGCAACAGCCTCGCCACGCCGCTGGCGCACGTGCTGCGCTACGGCATCGCGTCGTACATCCTGCACGTGAGCAGGCCTGTGACATGGTCCGCCTACGCACGCTGGGTCGCGCATCTGCAGCGGCACGGCGGGGACCGCCTGCTGCGCGTGAAGGCGATCCTGGATTTCGCCGACGGCGAGCGCTATGCCATCCATGGCGTGCGGCACCTGTTCAGCCCTCCTCACGCGTTGGGGCCGGCAAAGCGGGACGCGCCAGCCACCGCCATCGTGGTCATCGCGCAGGACATGTCGGCCGAGGAAATCGGCGATTCGATGGCCGTGCTGGACCCGGATGCCAGCAACTCGGCATCGCAATCGGCGGTCAGCTAGATTGTTAACAGTTTTGGCTCGCGGGGTGACATACGCAACGTGATCTCCCAACCGCGATCTCAGCATTTTCCCTAATTCAAGCTATTTTCGGCAGGCAGACGGGCGGCAGAGGTTTGACTTCATCGACCCGTCGGCCTAGAGTGTTAACACTAAAACAGGGGAGTTCGATGACGTACCGCAGCACCGCTTTCAATCTTTCCCGCCGTACCGCCGTACTCGGCGGCGTGACCGCCCTGGCGCTGGCGCCATTTGCGTCCGCCTGGGCGCAGGATGCCGCCGCCGGATTTCCGAAGCGCCCCGTCACGCTGGTGGTGCCCTACACGCCCGGCGGCCCGACCGACCTCACCGGCCGCATCATCGGCGAGGCGTTGGCCAAGAAGTGGGGCCAGCCGGTGATCATCGAGAACCGTCCCGGCGCGGGCGGCAACATCGGCTCGGCCATGGTGGCCAAGGCGCAGCCGGATGGCTACACCGTGGTGCTCGGCGTCACCGGCTCGCACGCCATCAACAAGTGGCTGTACAAGAACCTGCCGTACGACCCGCAGACCGATTTCGAACCGATCGGCATGGCGGCCATCTACGCGAACGCGATCGTGGCCAACCCCGGCGTGCCCGCCAATACGCTGCAGGAGCTGGTCGCCCTGGCTCGCAAAGAGCCCGCTAAGTACGCCTACGGTTCGGACGGCAACGGCGCGGCCAGCCACCTGTCGATGGAGCTCGTCAAGGCGCAGGCCAAGATCGAGATGACGCACATCCCGTACAAGGGCAGCGCGCCGCTGCTCAACGATCTGCTGGGCGGCACCGTGCCCGTCGGCATCACCGGCCTGCCCTCCGCCGCGCCCTATATCCAGTCCGGCAAGCTCAAACTGCTGGCCATCACGTCGGCGCGCGATTACAGCGGCAACAACTATCCCTCCATCGCCAGCCAGGGATTCGCCGGCTTCGACACCGCCGCGTTCTCGGGCATCTTCGCGCCCAAGGGCACGCCCAAGGCCATCGTCGACAAGATGTCGGCCGACCTGGCGGCGGTGCTGGGCCAGGACGACGTAAAGGAAAAAATGCACAAGCTGGGCCTGGAAGTGCAGCCCACGACCTCGGCCGAGTTCGCGGCGTTCCTGTCCAGGCAGATCGCGCAGTGGCGCGAGGCGGTGCAGATCTCCGGCGCGCAGGTCGACTGAACGATGGCCATCGTCTCTTCCGATTCCGTCGTGCCGGACGCCGAGTTCGATGTCCTGGTGATCGGCGCGGGCGGCTGCGGCCTGGCCGCGGCGGTGGCCGCGCACGACGCGGGCGACGGCGTGTCCGTGGCGGTGGTCGAGAAAGCGGAACGCCTGCAGGGCAACACCATGTTGTCCAGCGGTTCCATCCCGGCGGCCGGCACGCGCATGCAGCGCCAGGCCGGCCTGGCGGACAGCCCGGCCGACTTCGTGGAAGACCTGCAGCGCATCGCGGGTCCGCACGAGATGCCGGCGCTGACCGCGCGCCTGGCAGGCATCTCGGCCGAGCTGGTGGAATGGCTGGTCGATGCCGCCGGTGTCGAGCTCACGCTGGTCGAAACCTACAAGCACATCGGCCATCGCCAGTATCGGCTGCATTCGCCCCCCTCGCGGCGCGGCGCCGACCTGATGGACGACCTGGCGCGCGCGCTGGACGCGCGCGGCATCCCGCTGGCCTTCGGCAACCCGGCCGTCGAATTGCTGGCCGGTCCGGACGGCGCGGTGCAAGGCGCGATCACCCGGACACCGGATGGCGTGCGTACCGTCATCGCGGCGCGCGCGGTCGTGCTGGCCTCGAACGGCTTCGGCGCCAACCGGCCGCTGCTGGCGCGCTTCTGCCCCGAACTTGCGGCGGCGCCATACGGCGGCAGCACGGGTAGCGAAGGCGAGGCAGTGGTATGGGGCGAGGCGCTCGGCGCCTCGCTGGCCAACATGGGCGCCTACCAGGCGCATGCCAGCCTGGCCGACCCGCACGGTTCGCTGGTGACCTGGACCGTGGTGGAGAAAGGCGGCGTCGTCGTCGATGCCCAGGGACGGCGCTTCGGCGACGAGAGCATGGGCTACTCCGCCTTCGCCGCACTGGAACTGGACCGCGCCGGCCCGTTCTACGTCGTGGCCGATACCCGCGTGCGCGACCTTACCGCCGCGGGCCAGGAAGAGTACGCGGAACTGGTGGCTCACAACGGCGTGCTGCAGGCCGACGATGCACACGCGCTGGCCGCGCGGTTAGGCCTGCCCGGCGATGCGCTGGCCGATACGCTGTCTGCCGCCGCGGCGGCTGCGCGCGGCGAGGCCGAGGATCCGCATGGCCGCACCCACTGGGGCCTGGGCGCCCTGCAGGCGCCCTACACCGCCACGCGCATCGGCCCGGCGCTGTTCCACACGCAGGGCGGCCTGCGCGTGGACGATGACGGGCGCGTACTGCGCGCCGACGGCAGCGCGGTACCCGGCCTGTATGCGGGCGGCGGCGCGGCAGCCGGCATCAGCGGCAACCAGGGCAGCACGGGGTACATGTCGGGCAACGGGCTGCTGTCGGCTCTGGGATTGGGATATCTGGCCGGCCGCGCCGCAGTGCGCGACATGCGCGCGGCATAGGTTCAACGAATACTGGGCAAGCACGGCGAAGCGCACCCAGTCATGGCGCCCGTCAGGGCGCCGACCAAGGCAGCCGCATTGCGGGCAGGCATGTCCGCATGACAAAAAAAAGCGGCGCCGGAGGGCCTCGGCCGCCGTCGTTCCACGGAACGGCGGCGGCCGATTTATTTCGGCGCCAGCCCTAGCCCTGGCGCGTCGCGACGCCTGCGCGCACCGGCTCGTCCATCAGGTTTTCGAACAGGTGATTGGCGGCGCGCTCGATGTGCGAGCGCATCAGCGATTCGGCCAGCGTGGCGTCGCGGGCCTTGATGGCCCGCAGGATCTGCCAGTGCTCGGCATAGGCGTCGTCCTTGCGTTCGAGCACCGTGCCGGAATGGCGGCGATAGATGCGCAGCAGGTGGTACAGGTCGCCGCACAGCGTGTTGATGATGCGCTGGTTGCGGCTGGCGCGCACGATGCGCTCATGGAAGTCGAAGATGCGCGGCCGCGCATTGCCTTCGCCGAGGATCTGCGAATGACGATCCTGCTCGAGCTCGGACAGCAGCACCGCGATCTCGTCGTCGCTCATGTAGCGCGTGGCCAGGTTACAGGCCATGCCTTCCAGCGCCATGCGCATCTGGAAAAGCTCGAGCGCGGATTCGGCGGACAGCGACACGACGCGTGCCTTCAGGTAGGGCTCGCGGGTGATCAGCTGAATGCCCTGCAGCCGCCGCACCGCCTCGCGCACGGGTCCGCGGCTGACGCCGAACTCCTGTGCCAGCGCCACCTCGTTGACCACGCTGCCGGGCAGCAGCCTGCCCTGATAGATGGCGTCGAGCAGGTGATCGAACACCTGGTTGGCCAAAGGTCCTTCGGAATCGTCCTTGCGGGTCGCCACGCGACCTCCGTCTTGTATACAGATAGGCGCTAGGCTAACAACCGGCGCGCAAAAGTGTCAACGCTTGCCGCCCGAAATGGCCGGAATCCCGCCCGAATCCGCCGCGTTCTTCAGCCACTTCGGCGATCCGACGGGTCCGGCGCGCCGGCGGGCGCCGGGTTCTCTCCGCCGTTCCCGTCGTCGCCATCGTCCACATCGTCCGCGCCAAGCAGACTGGCCGCCTGCGCGTCCGGCAGGGCCTCGACCTCGCGCAGATTGCGCAGCATGGCGCGGGTGCGCACCTCGGTCTGGCCGATCTTGCTGCTGGCGCTGTCCAGTGTTTTCCTGACACTGGCCAACGCGGCCCCGAACTTGCCGAACTCAGTCTTCACCGCGCGCAGCACCTGCCACACCTCGGACGAGCGCCGCTCGATGGCCAAGGTGCGAAAGCCCATCTGCAGGCTGTTCAGCATGGCGGCCAGGTTGCCCGGGCCCGCCACGCTCACGCGCAGGGCCTGCAGCCGATCGTGCAGGCCCGGCAGGCGCAGCACCTCCGCGTACAGGCCTTCGGTGGGCAGGAACATGATGGCGAAGTCGGTCGTGTGCGGCGGGGCGACGTACTTCGACGAAATCAGGCGCGCCTGCGTCTCGACGGCCCGGCCCAGCGCCTGCGCGGCGGCGCGCGCGGCCTCGGGGTCCGCGGCCTCGTGCGCGTCGGCCAGGCGTTCGTACTCTTCTTTCGGAAACTTGGCGTCGATGGGCAGCCACACCGGCTCGCTGTCCTGCGCCCTGCCCGGCAGCCGGATGGCGAACTCCACCACCGCGTCGCTGCCCGGTATCGGCTTGACGTTGCGGCCGTACTGCTCGGGCGTCATCGCGTCCTCGATCAGGCGCGCCAACTGCACTTCGCCCCAGGTGCCGCGCGACTTCACGTTGGTCAGCACGCGCTTGAGATCGCCCACGCCGGCCGCCAGCGCCTGCATCTCGCCCAGGCCCTTGTGCACGGCCTCCAGGCGCTCGGACACCAGTCGGAAGGATTCGCCCAGGCGCTGCTCGAGCGTGGCATGCAGCTGCTCGTCGACCGTGCGCCGCATGGCCTCGAGACGTTCGCCGTTGTCGGCCTGCAGGGCCTGCAGCCGCTGGTCGACCGTATGGCGCACCTCGGCCATGCGCCGGTCGTTCAACTCGACCAGGCCCTGCAGGCGTTCACCGAATTGGCTGGCGAAGCGTGCCAGGGACTCACCGTGCTCCGCGCGTGCGGCCCGCGCATCGCGGGCCAGGGCGGCGCGCAGTTCTTCGTGGCTTTGCGCCAGCTCGCCGCGCAGGCCGCGGATGGACTCGGCCAGTTCGTCGCGCAGGCTGCGCTGGCTGTCGGCCAGCTCGGCGCGCATCGCGCGCTCCAGGCGCATCAGCGTGTCGGACACGGGCTCCGCGCGCGCGGGCTGGCGCCACAGCGCGACCAGACTGGCCAGCAGCGCCGCGCACGACGCGCAGGCGGCCACCCAAAGCAGGATCATGGGTTCCAAGCAGTTCTCCGCAAAGCGCCAATTCTAAAGGCCGCCGGACGGCGCCCATGGCGGGTCACCGGCCGCGTATGCGTGGCCTGCACGCAACGTATCGGGACCTCATGGACGCCGCTTCAGAGGGAGGCATGTTTTGCTACACATGGTCGTCATTTGCTACGCAGCCTCGTCATGGGCCGGAAAGCGCGCGTCGGAATAATCGGTCGCTTTCCCCTGTACTTAGGAGCCACGATGTCCGCCCCTGCGTCGCCCTTCGAGACCCGAACGTTCCGTCCTCGCATGCTCTACGCCGCGCTGGCCCTGGGCCTGGCGGTCACCCTGTCCGCGTGCGGAGGCAGCGACGACGATGACGATGACAACAACAACGGCTCGACCCCGCCCCCCGCGGCGCAGGAGAACGCCACCGCCCAGCTCGCGCTGTTGTCCACGACGGACCTGCACTACAACGTGCGCAGCTATGACTACTTCAAGCTGGCCGAAGACCGCTCGTTCGGCTTCGAACGCACGGCCACGCTGATCCGCCAGGCGCGCGACCAGTATCCCAACACGCTGCTGGTCGACAACGGCGACACCATCCAGGGCACCGCGCTGGCAGACTACGAGGCGCAGGTCGCGCCCATCCCGTGCTCGCAGCAGCTGTCGATGTACAAGGCCATGTCCGTGCTGCAGTTCGACGCCGGCACCCTGGGCAATCACGAATTCAACTACGGCCTGCCCTTCCTGAACCAGGTCCTGGGCGGCGGCCTGGACGTGGATGGCGTGGACCCGGCCGCGACGTGCGCGGGCCCGGGCTTTCCGATGGCCCTGGCTAACGTGACCAGCACCAAGACCGACAAGGAACTGCTGCCGCCGTACGTGATCCTGGACCGCGAGGTCAGCGCCACGCAGGAAGACGGCGACGCGGTCACGCTGCCCATCAAGATCGGCGTGGTGGGCCTGACTACCCCCGGCATCATGAACTGGGACAAGCGCTACCTGGACGGCAAGGTCGAGATGCGCGACAGCCGCGAGGCCGCGCAACAGTCGGTCGAGCAGGCGCGCGAAGCCGGCGCCGACCTGGTCTTCGTGCTGCTGCATGGCGGCATGAGCGACGCCCCCTACTCCACCACCATGGATGACCCCGGGCTGTACATCGCGCAGATCCCCGGCGTGGACGGCCTGGTCATGGGCCACCAGCACGGCGTCTTCCCGGACCGCGGCCGTTCGCCGGCCTACACCTACCTGGGCGTGGACAACACCGCCGGCACCGTGCATGGCGTGCCGGCCGTGATGGCCAGCTCGTGGGGCAAGGCGCTGGGCGTGATCGACTACTCGCTGACCTGGAACGCCCAGGCCCAGGACTGGGAGGTGAACAAGGCCCAGACCAAGGTCGAGCTGCGCAATATCCAGACCACCGGCCAGGATGGTTCCACCCAGTATGTGGCCGCCGACGCCGCCGTCGCCGAAGCGGTACAGGCGCAGCACGAGGCCGCGGTCGAGTACGTGCAGGAGGAAATCGGCGAGTCCGACTTCCGCATGAGCACGCTGTTCGCCGACGTGGGCGACCCCACCGCGATCCAGCTGGTGAACCAGGCGCAGGCCGCGTATGTGTCGCAGTACATCCAGGACAACCTGCCGCAGCACGCGTCGCTGCCGGTGCTGTCGATCAGCGCGCCATTCAAGGCCGGGTTCCAGAGCGGCACCGACTACACCGACGTGGCCCAGGGCCCGGTCGCCATCTTCAACGCGGCCGACCTGTACCTGTACCCCAACACCGTATACGCGGTGAAGGTGAACGGCGACGAGCTGAAGCTGTGGCTGGAGAACGCCGCCAAGCGCTTCAACCGGATCGATCCGACCGAGACGGCGGACCAGTGGCTGATCAAGGACACGCAGACCGGCATGGTGCCGGCCGGCCAGTCGGCGTTCGCGGGCTACAACTTCGACATGTTCACCACGCCCGACCTTCAGTACGAGATCGACGTCACGCGTGCCGAGAACGACCGCATCCGCAACCTGCAGTACATGGGCGCCCCGGTGACCAGCGGCATGGAGTTCATCGTCGCGACGAACAACTATCGCGCGGAGAGCAGCGCCCGCTTCATCCTGGGCGAAGGCAAGAGCTTCGACATCGTCTATGCCTCGCCGGACGCGAACCGCGACGTGGTGATCAACTACATCAAGGCGAACCCGACGATCACCCGTGCGGCCAACGGCTCGGCCCGCAGCTGGTACTTCACGGAGCAGCCCTCCATGGCCGGCAAGGTCCTGTTCAAGTCCGGCCTGAACGCCATCGACGTGGCGCAGGACGCGGGACTGAGCGAGATCAGCCTGGAAACGGCGAACGACGGTTCGGGGCGGGCGGTGTACTCGATCGATTTGACGGCGGTGGCGCCGTAGACGCCTGCCTGATGCGGGACGGAGTCGAGTTCTTGAGCGCCTGGTCCATGACTGCGGAGGGTCCGCCTGCCTGATGCGGGGCGGGAGTCGAGTTCTTGAGCGCCTGGTCCATGACTGCGGATTCTCGTCCTCGCGCTGGCGCGCTGCGGGCGCGAACCCTCCGCCATGGACCAGGCTCAAGGTTTCGTCATGCGTCGATCAGGCAGGCTCGCAGCGGGAAATGCGCACCGTGCAGACGCGAACGATCGTCTCACTTCGTTGATCTGAGCCGCGTCCGTGCCGGAGAAGTCGCGCCCGCAGCGCGCCAGCGCGAGGACGGGACGTCGCAGGTATGGACGCGGCGGCAGAAGAATGCAGACTTAGGCGCATCGCGCCGAACCGGCAGTGCGGCAACAAGGGTTAAACCAGCACCGCTCCGGAAAGGTCCACCCACAGATAGTCCCGCCCCGCCTCCTGCCCGCGCCGCAACGGATTGCGGGTGCAGAAGGCGGCATAAGCGGGGTCCACGTACCGGTAGAACAAGTGTTCGTCACGGCCCGCGGGAATTCCCAACCGGGGCGTGCAGACCAGGCGGTCCGGCGTGTGGCCCAGATCTTCCACGTAGAACTCTTGCGGATCGAAACGTCGCGCGTCCCAGTCGGGCACTTTCAGGCCCAGGGACCGGCATAGCAGGGTCTGGCCCGCGCACAGTTTCGTGGGCGGGCGTGGCTCGCCGCGGGCGTCGGGATTGAGCTGCTGCATGCGCGCCAGCGACTCGGGGCCGGACATCGCGTCCAGCCAGGGATGGCCGGACTTGATCAGCACGGCGTTGCCGGGGCCGCCGGCGCTGAAGTTCAGCGAGTCGCCGCCGCGCGCGTAGTACATGTAGATGACGCCACCGTCCATGAACAGCGCGCGGCGCTTGTGGGTGTAGCCCAGCGAGGCGTGGCTGCCCTTTTCGTCCAGGTAATAGGCCTCGGTCTCGATGATGCGGGCGGACAGCCACAGACCGCCCAGGCGCCGCCGCAGCACCTTGCCGATCAGTTCGCGCGCCAGCAGGCGCGCGTCGCGGTCGAAGAAGGCGTCGGACAGCGCGCGGCCGGGCGTGGCCGCCGCATCGGCCGCGAGTGCGCCTTGCGGCTGCCGGACGGCAGGGTCGGGGGCTGAGCGGTTGCCGCCAGCCATGCCGCGCCGTCCGCGCTCAGGCGAAGCGTTCGCCGTAGCGTTTCTCGGAGAAGCCCACGCTCACCTCGCCGTCGGGCGTGACGGTGACGGGGCGGCGCACCAGCGCGGGGTATTCGGCGATCAGCATCGTCCATTGCGCGTCGGTGGACGCGGCTTTCTGGTCGTCGGACAGCGCGCGCCAGGTCATGGAGGTGCGGTTGACCAGCTTCTCGAAGCCGCCCAGCCTCTCGGCCCACTGCTTCAGCGTGACGGCCGGCACGGGGTGGTCGCGATAGTCGACGAATGTGTGGGCCACGCCATGCTGGTCCAGCCACTGGCGCGCCTTGACGCACGTGCTGCATTTGGCCAGGCCGTACAGGGTCGGTTGGGTCATTTGCGGGCCTCCTTGCCCCACTGCATGCGGTTGGCCACGATCACGCAGGTGCCGACGGCCAGGATGAACAGCGTGGCCAGGGCATTGACCTCGGGCTTCAGGCCCAGGCGCACGCGCGAGAAGACTTCCATGGGCAGCGTGGTCGAGCCGGGTCCGGACAGGAAGGACGAGACCACCACGTCGTCCAGCGACAGCGTGAAGGCCAGCAGCCAGCCCGACACCACGGCGGGCGCGATCAGCGGCAGCGTGATGGTGAAGAACACGCGCAGCGGCGTGGCGCCCAGGTCGAGCGCGGCCTCTTCGAGCGAGCGGTCCAGGTCGCGCACGCGCGACTGGATGACCACCGCCACGAACGCCATGCACAGCGTCACGTGGCCGATCCAGATGGTGAACATGCCGTTCTCGGCCGGCCAGCCCATCAGCCCGCGCAGCTCCACGAACATCAGCAGCAGCGAGATGCCCAGCACGACCTCGGGGATGACCAGCGGCGCGCTGAGCATGCCCACGTACAGCGCGAAGCCGCGGAAGCGGCGCATGCGCGCCAGCACGTAGCCGGCCCAGGTGCCGATGATGGCGGCGGCGGTGGCCGTGAGCAGCGCGATGCGCAGCGACAGCCAGGCGGCCGAGAGCAGCGCGTCGTCCTGCAGCAGCTGGCCGTACCAGCGGAACGAGAAACCGCTCCAGGTGGTGACCATGGCCGAATCGTTGAACGAGAACACCATCAGGCTGAGGATGGGGATGTACAAAAATCCGTACCCCACCGCCAGCGCCAGCAGGCGCAGCGTCTTGTTCGGGCCTTTCATCGGCGGCCTCCGGCGCCCTGGCTGTGCATCTGGTTGTACTGGAACAGGGCCAGCGGCACCAGCAGCAACAGCACCATCACGCAGGTCACGGCCGAGGCCATGGGCCAGTCGGCGTTGTTGAAGAACTCGTTCCACATGACGCGGCCCATCATCAGCGTGTTGGCGCCGCCCAGCATCTCGGGGATGACGTACTCGCCCACGCAGGGGATGAACACCAGCATGGCACCGGCGATCACGCCCGGCATGGACATCGGCACCGTGACGCGGCAGAACGCCTGCCAGGGCCGCGCGCCCAGGTCGTAGGCGGCCTCGAGCAGGCGCAGGTCCATCTTCACCAGATTGGCGTACAAGGGCAGGATGAAGAACGGCAGGTAGGCGTACACCATGCCGATGTACACGGCCAGGTCGGTGCGGTAGATTTCGAGCGGCGACGAGATGACGCCCAGCCACATCAGCGCCTTGTTCAGCAGCCCGTCGTTGCGCAGGATACCCACCCAGGCATACACGCGCAGCAGCAGCGAGGTCCAGAACGGCAGTATCACGCCCAGCAGCAGCACGTTGCGCACCGATGGCGACGAACGCGCGATGTAATAGGCCACCGGATAGCCGATGAGGATGCAGCACAGCGTGGTGATGCCGGCCATCTTCACCGAGTTCAGGTAGGTGGCCACGTACAGGCTGTCGGTGAACAGCAGCACGTAGCCGCGCAGGTGCATACTGATCTGCAGCGCCTCTTCCTCGAACTGCGCCAGCGGCGTGTACGGAGGAATGCCGAACTGCAGTTCCGCGAAGCTGATCTTCAGCACCAGCAGGAACGGCACCAGCAGGAACAGCACCAGCCAGGCGTAGGGCGGAATGATCGCCAGCGCGCGGCTAGAGGGCGCCAGTCGGCGCAGCGGCAAGCGCATCATGACGCCAGCACCGTCGCGCTGTCGGCGTCCCAGCTGACGAACACTTCTTCGTCGAAGCCCGGGGCGTCCATGCGCGCCAGCACCAGGCTGGGCACGCTGGCCTCGATGGACTTGCCCGAATCGAGACGGATCTGGTAAAGCGCGTAGCCGCCCATCCATGCCATGTGGCTTACCACGCCGCGCGCCCAGTTGTACTGGCTTTGCGGCTGCTCGCGCGAGACCACCAGGCGCTCGGGCCGCACCGACACGTGCACCTGCATGCCCAGGGGTTCGCTGACGCCATGGCTGACGTACAGCGGCCGCGCCAGGTCTTCGCATTCGATGGCCACGTGATCTGGCTCGTCGATGACGATGGGGCCGGTGAACAGATTGGTGTTGCCGATGAAGCCCGCCACGAAGCGCGAGTTCGGGAAGTTGTAGACGTCCTGCGGCGTGCCGCTTTGCACGATCTGGCCTTCGGTCATGACGGCCAGGCGATGCGCCATGGTCATGGCCTCTTCCTGGTCGTGCGTGACCATGATGCAGGTCACGCCGACCTTCTCCAGGATCTTCACCAGCTCGATCTGCGTCTTCTGGCGGATCTGCTTGTCCAGCGCCGACATGGGCTCGTCCAGCAGCAGCAGCTTGGGCCGCTTGACCAGGCTGCGAGCCAGCGCCACGCGCTGCTGCTGGCCGCCCGACAGCTGGTGCGGCTTGCGGCGCGAATAGCCGGCCATCTGCACCAGGTCGAGCGCCTCGAACACGCGGTCGTGGATCTCGACGCGCGGCACGCCTTCCTGCTTCAGGCCGAAGGCCACGTTGGCCTCGACCGTCATGTGCGGGAACAGCGCGTACGACTGGAACATCATGTTGACCGGCCGCCGGTACGGGGGCACGGAGGTGATGTCCTCGCCGTCCAGCAGGATCTGGCCCGAGGTCGGCTCTTCGAAGCCCGCCAGCATGCGCAGCAGCGTGGACTTGCCGCAGCCCGAGCTTCCCAGCAAGGCGAAAATCTCGTTGCGGCGTACCGACAGGTTGGTGGACTGCACGGCGACCACGTCGCCGAAAATCTTGACGACGTCGACGACCTTGACGAACGCGTCCGCGTCGCCGCCGTGCGGCGCCGAATACCGGCTATCGCTCATGGTGCTTATCTTCCGGACTTCAGCTCGTTCCACATGCGCGTCTGCAGACGCTGCACCGGCAGGGGCTGCGCCTTGATGACGAACAGCGTCTTGGACACGTCGGCCGGCGGGTAGATCATCGGGTTGTCGGCCACTTCCTTGCTCACGTACTTCCGCGCCTCTTTGTTGGCGTTCGGGTAGTACATGGTGTTGGTGATGGCCGCATGCACCTGCGGAGTCTCGATGTAGTTGATGAACGCGTGCGCGGATTCGGGATGCGGCGCATCCTTGGGAATGACCATTACGTCGAACCACGCGGGCGCCCCGCCCTTCGGGATGAAGTAGTTGATCTCGTCGGTGCGCTTGGCCTCTTGCGCGCGGCGGCGGGCGATCATCACGTCGCCCGAGAAGCCGTACACCATGCACAGGTCGCCGGAGGCCAGTTCGTCGATGTAGCCCGACGAACTGAACTGGCGGATGTACGGACGGATCTTCTTCAGGACCTCGAGCGCGGCCTTGTAGTCGTCGGGCTTGTCGCTGTTGGGATCCTTGCCCAGGTAGTGCAGCACGGCGGGGAAGACCTGCGCGGCCTCGTCCAGCATGGAGATGCCGCAGGACTGCAGCTTGGCGGCGTTCTCGGGCTTGAACAGCATGTCCCAGCTGCCCAGGTCGGCGTCCGGACCCAGCGCCTGGCGCGCCTTGGTGACGTTGTAGCCCAGACCGTTGGTGCCGTAGCCCCATGGAATGGCGTATTGGTTGCCCGGATCGATGGTGGCCACCAGGGCCATGATGTCGGGATCGAGGTACTTCCAGTTGGGGATCTTGGACTTGTCCAGCTTCTGGAACACGCCGGCCTCGATCTGGCGCGACGCGTAATGCGTGGACGGCACCACCACGTCGTAGCCCGACTTGCCGGTCAGCAGCTTGGCCTGCAGGGTATCGTTGCTGTCATACACGTCGTAGCGGACGCGGATGCCGGTTTGCTTCTCGAAGCCCGGGATCGTGTCGGGGGCCGTGTACTCGGCCCAGTTGTAGACGTTGACCACCTTGCCGTCCTGCGCCTGGGCCGGGATGGCCCCGCCGCCTGCGGCCGCCGCCAGCGTCACACCCAGCGCCAGCCGCGCCCCCGCCGAGAATTTCATCGCGTACCCCTTGCCAAAACGCGTGATGGAAACCAAAAGGCAAAATAATAAAGCCTTTTCACAGTGAGATGCAGACGGCTTAGCCGCGAGATAGCGCGGTTCCGCGACAATTGGCGCATCGGGCGCCATCGAGGCCGATGCCGCCAGCCGGCTTCAGCCACCGGCCGACCAGGCGCGCTCGTACGCCTTGTGCAGCCCTTGCCAGCAGGCCTCGCCCCGTTCGCCCGCCACCTTGCGCAGAGACCGCCGCAAGCGCAGCAAGTTGCCTGCCCGGGCGCGGTCGCTCAGCCCTCCGGCCGTGCCGCGGTCGAAATCGATCAGCCACGCCCGGCCGTCGGCATCCAGCAGGACGTTGTACGCGTTCAGGTCGGCATGCCATACCCCGGCGCGATGCATGCGCGCGATGGCGCCGGCCACTTCGTCGGCCGGCGCGTCCAGCGCCTGGGCCAGCGGCCGCACCTCGGGGATGCGTTCGACCAGGATGGCGGCCCGATACGCGACGCCCTGGCGCCAGTAGCCCGCCGCCAACGGGGCGGGCACGCGCAAACCCTTGTCGTGCAACGCGGCCAGGAGCCTGTACTCGCGGAAACTACGGGTGCGGTCCTCGCCCTGCCAGAAGTAGGCGTCGCGGCTGACCCGCGCCACCAGCCCGCCCCGCCGATAGGCGCGCAGCACGCCTTCCCAGCCCTGCCCCGCCACGAACCATGCCGCCTGCCGGCCGCCGGCCTGCACCGGGCGCGCCCGCTGCCCGTATGCGGCCGGGTCGAACCAGCGTACGGGCAGCGCATCGCCCAGGCGCGCCTCGTTCCACAGCATCGCGCCGGTGGCGGGCGCGGGCCACGCCTGGCGGCGCGCTTTCGCTTGGGATGACGGCTCAGCCGGCACGGTTACGCATCCAGTCGGCCACGCCGAAGAACGAATGCAGCAGGCGGTCGAGCAGTTCGGGCGGCACGCCCTCGTCCTGCATCGCGCGGCCCATGCAGGCCACCCACTGGTCGCGCTCGATCTCGCCGATGGAGAACGGCAGGTGGCGCGCGCGCAGGCGCGGGTGGCCGTAGCGCTCGATGTAGTGATTGGGGCCGCCGAAGTAGCCGCACAGGAACAGGAACAGCTTCTGGCGCGCGTCGTCCAGACTGGGGCCGTGCGCCGCGCGCAGTTCGCGGAAATCGGGCTCGAGGTCCATCAGGTCGTAGAAACGCTCGACGATGGCGCGCACGGCGGGTTCGCCGCCGAGCAGTTCGTACAGGGTCTTGCTGGTGTCCAGCGGCTCGAAGATCGGTTCGACCCGGGTGGTTGCGGTCATCAGGCTTCTCTCAGGGTAACCAGGGGCGGCGTGCGCAGCACGCCGCGCAGGGCCAGCGCGCCGCCCGCCCATGCGCCGGCCATGCCGGCGGCGGGGCCCGCCAGCCAGGGCCAGAGACTATACGTCATGGCGAAATGGAACACATACGTGGCCAGGCCCCAGGCCACCGCCGTGGCGCCCGCGGCCGCCAGCAGGCCGGCCAGGCCGCCCACCGCCAGCAGTTCGATGCGCTGGGCGCGCGCCAGCTGTGCCCGCGTCGCGCCCAGGGCGCGCAGCACGGCGGCCTCGCGCATGCGCTCGTCGCGCGTGGCGGTCAGCGCGGCGGCCAGCACCAGCACGCCGGCCAGCAGCGTGAACAGGAACAGCAGTTGCACCGCGCGCGACACCTCGTCCAGCACGGTCTGCAGCTGCTGCAGGATGGCGCCCACGTCGAACACGGTCAGGTTGGGAAAGCGCGCCACCAGCTCGCGCAGCACCGGCGTCTTGTCGGCCGGCAGGTGGAACGAGGTGATCCAGCTTTGCGGCGCATCGGCCAGCGACGACGGCGAAAGAATGGCGAAGAAGTTGACCTGCATCGAGTCCCAGTCGACCCGGCGCAGGCTGGTGACCGACACCTCGACCATCTGTCCGGCCACGTCGAAGCTCAGCTTGTCGCCCATCTTCACGCCCAGCGTCGTCGCCAGGCCCGACTCCATCGACACCTCGCCCTGGCTGCCGGGCTCCATCCAGCGGCCCTGCTCGACGCGGTTCGAGCTGGGCAGGGTCTCGCCGTACGACAGGTTGAATTCGCGGTCGACCAGGCGCTTGGCGCGCGGGTCTTCGTAGTCCGCCGGGCCGACCGGGCGCTCGTTGATGGCGACCAGCCGCCCCCGGATCATGGGCCACAGCCGGGCCTGCCCCAGCCCGTTGGCCGTCATCTGGCGCTGCACTTCTTCCCGCTGGTCGGGCTGCACGTTGATGAGAAAGCGGTTGGGCGCGTTGTCGGGCAGCGTGCCGCGCCAGCCGTCGATCAGGTCCGTGCGCGTCAGGGTCAGCAGCAATAGCGCCATCAGGCCGATCGCCAGCGCGCACACCTGCGTGATGGTGGCCGTGCGCCGCCGCACCACACCGGCCAGGGCGAAGCGCAACGCGGGCAGGCCCTGGGCCGCGCGGCGCACGCGCGCCAGGCCTTGCACGCAGGCCCAGGCGGCCAGCGCGAACAGCAGAAAGGCGGCCAGGAAGCCGCCGGCCACCACGGCGCCCAGCTGGGCATCGCCGGCGAACCACCAGATCAGCAGCGCCAGGCCCACCGCGCCCAGCGCGTAGCCGCCGGCGCTGCGCACCCGCAATCCCTCGGCATCGCGGCGCAACACGCGGGCCGGCGGCACGTGGCGCAGCTGGCCCAGCGAAGGCAGCGCGAAGCCCAGCAGCATCAGCAGGCCGGTCAGCAGGCCCTGCAACGCGGGAACGATCGAGGGAGCGGGCAGCGTGGTGTCGATCAGGCCGGCCAGCACCGCCACCAGCAGTTCGTGCACGCCATAGCCCAGCAGCCCGCCCGCCGCGGAGGACAGCAGGCCCACCATGGCGAACTCGGCCGTCAGCATGCGCGCGATGTCGCCCTGCTGCGCGCCCAGGCAGCGCATGACGGCGATGCCGTCGCGGTGCCGCAGCATGAAGCGGCCCGCCGCCAGCGCCACCGCGACCGCCGAGATCATCACCGCCAGCATGGCCACCAGCGACAGGAAGCGCTGCGCGCGGTCCATCGTGCGGCGCACCTCGGGACGGCCCGATTCGACGGTGGCCACCTTTTGCCCGCGCTGCAGGTTCTGGTTGAGCCAGGCCGAGTATTCGCCCATGGCGGGCGGCTGGCCCGCCACCAGCATGAAGTAGTCCAGCCGGCTGCCCAGCGTGACCAGCCCGGTGGCTTCGAGGTCGGACAGCCGGATCATGGCGCGCGGCGCAACGTTCACAAACTGCATGCCGCGGTCGGGCTCGTAGGTCAGCACCTTGGACACGCGAAACCGCATGTCTCCCAGGCCGACCGTATCGCCCACCTTGATGCCCAGCAGGGACAGCAGTTGCGGATCGACCCACACGGTGCCGGGCTCGGGCACCTCGCGCGTGGCGGCATCCTGTCCATAGGCTTCGTCGGCCACGCGCAGCGTGCCACGCAGCGGATAGCCGGGCTCGACGGCTTTCAGCGACACCAGCTGCGCGCCCCCGCCCCCGTTGGCCATGGACGGAAACTGCACCGCCGAGGACACCGTGAGGCCCCGTTCGCGGGCCTCGTCGAGCTGTCTGGCCGGCACCGGTTCGTCGGCCTCGAGCACCAGATCGGCGCCCAGCATCTGGCTGGCGTCGCGCTCGAGCGCGCGCGACACGCGATCGGCCAGGAAGCCCACGCTGGTGATGGCGGCCACCGCCACCACCAGGGCGAGCACCAGCAGGCGCAGTTCGCCGGCGCGCGCGTCGCGCAGCATCATGCGCAGGCCCAGGCGCACGGAAGAGGCAAGGCCCGCGCGCACGCGCGGCCGGAGTTCGGGAGAGTCCGTCATCGGGGCGATCGTCACAACCTAGGGAAGAACCCGCGGAAAGCCCGCGGCTTCTGGAAGAATACCCGCCGGCCGTCGCGGGTGCGGCCGGGGCGCGAAAAAGGCGCCCGCCAGGCGGGCACCCTGCCCCTTGGACAGGGGCGGCCCCGTATTTGGTTCCCGACCGCCCGGTCGGCGCGGCATCTCGCGGCGACCAGTGGCGGCGGCCGGCAACATCCGCCCCGCATGGGGCGCTTGCGTCAGCCGCGCGGACGCTTGTCCACGACGCGGCGCGCCTTGCCGGTCAGCGTGCGCTCGACGAAGCCGGTGTCGGCCACCTGCACGCGTGCGCTGATGCCGATGTAGGCCTTCACGGCGTGCTGCAACTGCCTGGCCAGCGCCTCGCGCTCGCCGCCCGCCAGGCCTGAGAACTCGGGGCGGACCTCGGTGAGGATCTCGAGCTCGTCCAGGTTGCCGGCCTTGGTCAGCACCAGTTGGTAGTGCGGGGCCAGTTGCGCCACCTTCAGCACCAGTTCCTCGACCTGCGTGGGGAACAGGTTCACGCCGCGCACGATCAGCATGTCGTCGCTGCGGCCGGTGATCTTGCCGATGCGGCGCATGCTGCGCGAGGTGGGCGGCAGCAGGCGCGTCAGGTCGCGCGTGCGATAGCGGATGACCGGCATGGCCTCTTTCGACAGCGAGGTGAACACCAGTTCGCCCTCTTCGCCGTCTGCCACGGGCTCGCCCGTGACGGGATCGATGATCTCCGCGTAGAAGTGGTCTTCCCACACCACGGGGCCGTCCTTGGTCTCGACGCACTCGCTGGCCACGCCCGGCCCCATCACTTCCGACAGCCCGTAGATGTCCACCGCGTCGATGCCGGCCTGCGATTCGATGTCGGCGCGCATCTGGCCGGTCCACGGCTCGGCGCCGAAGATGCCCACCCGCAGCGAACTTTGACGTGGATCAATGCCCTGCCGGCGCTGCTCCTCGAGAATGTTGCAGAAATAGGAAGGGGTGACCATGATGATGTCGGGCTGGAAGTCCTGGATCAGCTGCACCTGCTTCTCGGTCTGCCCGCCGGACATGGGCACGACCGTGCAGCCCAGCCGCTCGGCGCCGTAGTGCGCGCCCAGCCCGCCCGTGAACAGGCCGTAGCCATAGGCCACGTGCACGATGTCGCCCGGCTTGCCGCCCGCCGCGCGGATCGAGCGCGCCACCAGGTTGGCCCAGTTGTCCAGGTCGCGCGTGGTGTAGCCCACCACGGTCGGCTTGCCCGTGGTGCCGCTGGACGCATGCACGCGCGACACGCGCTCGCGCGGCACCGCGAACATGCCGAACGGATAGTTGTCGCGCAGGTCCTGCTTCACGGTGAACGGGAAGCGCGAAATGTCCGACAACTGCTTCAGGTCGTCGGGATGCACGCCCGCGGCATCGAATGCGCGCTTGTAGTGCGGCACGTTCTGATAGGCGTGGTTCAGCGTCCACTTGAGCCGCTCGAGTTGCAGCGCCTCAATCTCGTCGCGGCTGGCATGCTCGATGGGATCGAGCCCCGGCTTGCTCATGGTGTTGGACATGAAGTCTCTCTCCTGAAATTTCCCCGGGCGGCGCCCGCCGCCCGGACGTGATCCTAGGGCTGCGCGGCGTCGGCGGCCTCGCCCACCACCTGCCCCTTGATGCGGTACGAGCGGCCGCGGAACACCGCGACCAGCCGGCCGTCCTGGTTGGTGACGGTGATGTCGTACACCCCGGTGCGGCCCGCCAGCGAACGCTCCTGCGCCTCCGCCGTGAGCAGGTCGCCTTCGAACCCAGGTGCCAGGAAGTCGATGGAGCAGCCCGACGCCACGGTGCTGACGTTGCGCGAATTGCACGAGAACGCGAAGGCGCTGTCGGCCAGCGCGAAGATGAAGCCGCCGTGGCAGGTCTTGTGGCCGTTGAGCATGTCGGCGCGCACCTTCATGGTGACGCGCGCATGGCCCGGCGCGATGGCTACCACTTCCATGCCCAGGCCCTGCGAGGCCGCGTCGTTCGCGTACATCGTTTCGCGCACGGCCTCGGCCAGCGCCTGGGGATCGGCGGGCACGCCCGCGGAGAGACTGGTGCTGCTCATCATTGCCCCTTGAACTGCGGCGCGCGCTTGTCCAGGAAAGCCGCCACACCCTCGGCGTAGTCGGCGCTGCGGCCCAGCTCGCGCATCATGTCGCGTTCCAGATCCAACTGCGTGGCCAGGTCGTTGCCCAGGCTGGCCTGCAGCGCCCGCTTGGTAAAGGCCAGGCCCTTGGTGGGCGCCTGCGCGAGATGCCGAGCCAGATTGTCCAGCGTGGCGTCGAACTCGTCGTCGGCCACGCATTGCCAGATCAGGCCCCACTCCTGCGCCTGCCGCGCGCCCAGCTTGTCGCCCAGCAGCGCCAGGCCCAGCGCGCGGGCGCGGCCGACCAGGCGCGGCAGCGCGTACGTGCCGCCCGTGTCCGGGATCAGGCCCAGCTTGCAGAAGGACTGGATGAAGGTGGCCGACTCTTTGGCGATGACGATGTCGCCCGAGAACGCCAGGTTGGCGCCAGCCCCCGCGGCCACGCCGTTCACGCCCACCACCACCGGCATCGGCAGCGCCTGCAGGCGGCGCACCAGCGGGGCGTAGTACTTCTCGACCGTCTCGCCCAGGTCGGGCGGCGAACCATCGGGAGCCGGGCGGCGCTCGCTCAGGTCCTGTCCGGCGCAGAAGCCGCGGCCCGCGCCGGTCAGCACCAGCACGCGCGCGCCTTCGGTCTCGATGCGCGTCAACGCGTCGGCCACTTCGCCATGCATGCGCGCCGTGAAGCTGTTGAGCTTGTCGGGACGGTTGAGCGTCAGGCGCGCGATGCCGCCTTCCAGGGTGAACAGAATGTCTTCATAGGCCATGGCGGCTTGTCTCTCGTTATGCGTTGCAGGCGTGGTCGATGGCGGGCCGCCCGCGAGTTCGCCTTCCGGCAGCGCGGGACGGCCCCTACGGGCTCAGACGTGCCAGCGCGTCTGCACGACGCGGAAGCGGTTGGCGACGAAGGCGGCATCGGACAATGCCGCATTGGCGGCGGGGTTGGCGCCGGTGCCGTGGAAGTCGCTGAATGCCGCGGTCTGGTTCACGAACACCGCGCCGGTCAGGTTCAGCGACAGCGACACGCCGGCCACCTCGGCGGCGTCCTGCACGCGCGCGGCCACGTCATCATCGGTGGTATAGGCAGCCAGCGTCAGCGCGCCATGCTGGCGCACGGATTCGCGAGCCAGTTCGACGCTGTGCTCGGTGGAATCGGTGGCGACCACGAAGGCGATCGGCCCGAACCACTCCTGGCGCAGCGCGTCGTTGCCCGCATCGGCGCGCAGCACCAGCGGCGTGCGCACGCGGGCCTGGGCGAACTGGGGATGCTGCAGTTCGCGGCTGTCGGCCACGATGGGCAGGCCCAGCGCGCGCGCCTTCTCGATACGCGCCGCGGTGGCCTCGCTCTGCACGGCGCCGGTGACTTCCACCGCCTTGGCCGGATCGCCCAGCAGCTTTTCCAGCGCGGTGCCCAGCGCCGCGGCCACGTCGTCGAAGCTGGCCTGACCCTCGGCGGTGCGGATGCCGTCGCGCGGCACGTAGATGTTCTGCGGCGCCGTGCACATCTGGCCCGAGTACAGCGCCAGCGAGAACGCCAGGTTGCGCGCCACGCCCTTCAGGTCGGGCGCGGAGTCGATGATGACCTGGTTCACGCCGGCCTTCTCGGTATAGACCAGCGCCTGGCGCGCATTGGCCTCGAGCCAGTCGCCGTTGGCGGTGCTGCCGGTGAAGTCGATGATCTTGACCTCGGGACGCAGCGCAAGATCCTGCGCGGTGTCGTCGCCGGCCTCATGCGCGGCGAGCTGCACCACGTCGGGATCGAAGCCCGCCTCGGCCAGCACCTCGCGCGCGACCTGCACCGTGATGGCCAGGGGCAGGATGGCGCCCGGATGCGGCTTGACAATGACCACGTTGCCCGTGGCCAGGCTGGCGAACAGGCCGGGGTAGCCGTTCCAGGTCGGGAAGGTGGAGCAGCCGATCACCAGCGCGATGCCGCGCGGCGTGATCGTGAAGCGCTTCTCCATGCGGATGGGGTCGTTCTTGCCTTGCGGCTTTTCCCAGATGACGCTGCCGGGCACGCGCGACATTTCCTGCCAGGCGTACGTGACGGCCTCGAGGCCGCGGTCCTGCGCATGCGGGCCGCCGGCCTGGAAGGCCATCATGAAGCCCTGGCCCGTGGTGTGCTGCACGGCGTGGGCGATCTCGAAGCTGCGACGGTTCACGCGGTGCAGGATTTCGAGGGACACGCCCACCCAGGCGCGCGGACCGGCGCGGCGCCATTTTTCCAGGGCGCGCGTGCCGGCCTGGATCAGCGCGTCGGGGCGCACGCGCGGATACGTGATGTCCAGCGCGAAGCCGAAGGGCGACACCTCGCCGCCGACGCTGCCGTCGGCCAGCGGAAGATCGAGCGGGAACGGCTTGCCGCGCAGCGCCTCGAAGGCGGCCTGGCCGTCGGCCGCGGCGGTTTCGCCATAGTTGCGCGGGCTGGGCGATTCGGCGTGCGGACTCCAATAGCCGCGCTCGGCGGCGGCGCGCTGCGCCTGTTCCAGCACGGCCTGATGGCGTTCGAAGAAATCCTGTGACACGGGGCGCTCTCCAGTAGTGGCGATGCGGCCGGCAGGCCGCATGCTTGTTGTACGGCAATGTCCGCGGCGCTAGGCGGCGGACGGAATCGGGTTCTAGGTTTCCTGGTCGTAGTCGATCACCAGCCGGTCGCTGACCGGATAGCTCTGGCAGCTGAGCACGAAGCCGCGCGCGACCTCGTAGTCTTCGAGCGCGAAGTTGGCGTCCATGTCGACCTCGCCCTCGATGACCTTGCAGCGGCAGGTGGAGCACACGCCGCCCTTGCACGAGTACGGCAGCTCGATGCCCTGCGCCAGCGCGGAGTCCAGCACGCTGTCCTTGTTCTTGTCGATGAAAAACGTACGGCTGTGGCCGTCCTGCACCACCGTGACCTCGCACTGCCCCTTGCCCGGGGCGGCGGCGACCTCGCGGCCGGTGCGCAGCGCGCGCGGTCCCTTGGGCGCGCCGAACAGCTCGAACTTGATGCGGTCTTTCGGAATGCCCTGGGCCTGCAGATGCTCGACGACGCTCTCGATCATGGTCTGCGGGCCGCACACGAAAGCGTAATCTATCTGCCCCGGCGGCATCCATACCCGCAGCAGCTGGTCGACCTTCTCGCCGTCCAGCCGGCCGTTGAACAGCTCGATGTCCTGCGTCTCGCGGCTCATGATGTAGACCAGCGAGAAGCGCTCCATGTAGCGGTTCTTCAGGTCTTCTATCTCTTCGCGGAACAGCACCGACGACGACGCACGGTTGCCGAAGAACAGTGTGAAGCGGCTGTCGGGCTCGGTGGACAGCGCCGTCTTCACCAGCGACAGCACCGGCGTGATGCCGCTACCCACGGCGAACGCCACGTAGCGGCGCGACTGCGCGGGATCGAAGTCGACGGTGAAGTTGCCCGCGGGCGGCATGACCTCCAGCGTCTGGCCAGGCTGCAGCTGATGGTTGGCCCAGCTGGAGAACACGCCCTCGTCCACCTTCTTGATGGCCACGCGCAGCACGCCGTCATCGGGAGCCGAACAGATGGAGTACGAGCGGCGGATCTCTTCGCCGGCCAGCTGCGTGCGCAGGGTGAGGTATTGCCCCGGCCGGAATGCGAAGTCGCCCGCCAGGTCTTGCGGCAGGTCGAAGGTGACCACGACGGCGTCGCGCGTGTTGCGCGCCACGGACGCCACTTTCAGCGTATGGAAGGCAGTCTGGCTCATAGCGGGCCCGCTCAGTGAGTCTTGAAGTAATCGAAGGGCTCGCGACAGGCGCCGCAGCGGTACAGCGCCTTGCACGACGTCGAGCCGAAATTGCTGACCAGCCGCGTATTGGACGAGCCGCAGAGCGGACATGCCACGGCCGGCTGGGCGGCGCGGCGGCTGATGCCGGACACGTCGATGGCGCGCTGCGCCGGCGCCGCGATACCGTACCGTGCCAGCGCCTGGCGGCCGCGTTCGCTCATCCAGTCGGTGGTCCAGGCCGGCGCCAGGCGCGTCTCGATGCGCACGCTGGGCACGCCGCGCGCGGTCAAGGTGCGCTCGATGTCCTGCGAGATCTCGCGCATGGCCGGGCAACCCGAATACGTGGGCGTGATGGTGACCACGCAGGTGTCGCCGTCCCAGTCGACCTGGCGCACCACGCCCAGGTCCACCACCGACAGCACGGGGATCTCGGGATCGGGCACGTCGTGCAGCCAGTGCATCACCTGCCCGGCCGGCGCATGCGGCGCCGCGTTGGAAGCGTGCGGCGCGTTCACCACGCGGCTCCGGGATAGGCGCGCTGCAGGTGCTGCATCTCGGCCAGCAGATAACCCAGTTCTTCGGTGTGGCGGCCCTGGCGTCCGCCGCGCTGCGCGGCATGGAAGGCCTGCGCCTCGTCGGGGATGGACAGCGTGGCTTCGCTCAGCACCTCGCGCACGTGCGCCAGCCAGGGCTCGCGCAGCGCGGCCAGTTCACAGCCGATGCCGCGCGCCGCCACGTCGCGGTCGACGTCGTCGTCGGAGAAGAGTTCGCCGGTGTAGCGCCATGCCTCGTCCACCGCGGCCTGCATGCGCGCATGGCTTTCGTCGGTGCCGTCGCCCAGGCGCACCACCAGGTCGGCCGAACGGCGCACGTGATAGGTGACTTCCTTGATGGACTTGGCGGCGATGGCCGCGACGCGTTCGTCGGCCGAGTGCTGCAGGCCCTGCAGCAGGTAGTAATGCCAGACGTCGTAGAAATACTGGCGCGCCATGGTGTCGGCGTAGTTGCCGTTGGGGCGCTCGGCCAGCAGCGGATTGCGGAACTGCGGCGCATCGCGCAGATAGGCCAGCGCGTCTTCGTCGCGCCCGGCGCCTTCGATCTCGCCGGCAAGCGTCAGCCACAGGCGGGCCTGCCCCAGCAGGTCCAGCGCGGTGTTGGTCAGCGCCAGGTCTTCTTCGAGGATGGGGCCGTGGCCGGTCCAGGCCACCAGCCGCTGCGACAGGACGAGGTTGCCGTCGCCCAGCCGCAGCACGTATTCGAACAGGGATTTATCCATGGTACCCCGCCTTACATGTGCTTGATTTCGTCGGGCATGGGGAAGAAGGTGGGATGCCGGTAGACCTTGTTGTTGGCCGGCTCGAACAGCGGTTCCTTGTCGGAGGGGCTGCTGGCCACGATGTCTGCCGCGCGCACCACCCAGATGCTCAGGCCTTCATTGCGGCGCGTGTACACGTCGCGCGCGTTGTTGATGGCCATCTCGGCGTCGGGCGCATGCAGGCTGCCGACGTGTTTGTGCGCCAGCCCGTGCTGGCTGCGGATGAAGACTTCCCACAGGGGCCACTCTTTGCTCATGATGCGTTCCTGGGGCGCCGCGCGCCCGGCATGACGGATATCGGACGGCGGCCGGCGCATGCCGGCCGCCCGCGATGGGACGGAATCAGGCTGCCTTGCGGCGGGCCTGCTTGTCGGCGTAGGCGACAAGCGCGTCGCGCACCCAGGCGCCCTCTTCGTGCGCCTTGACGCGCGCGGCCAGGCGCTCGCGGTTGCACGGGCCGTTGCCCTTCAGCACGGCGTGGAACTCGCTCCAGTCGATCTCGCCGAAGTCGTAGTGGCCGCGCTCGGCGTTCCACTTGAGGTCGGGATCGGGCACGGTCAGGCCCAGATACTCGGCCTGCGGCACGCTCTGGTCGACCATCTTCTGGCGCAGCTCGTCGTTGGAGAAGAGCTTGATCTTCCACTGCATCGACTGCGCGCTGTTGGGCGAATCGGCGTCCGGAGGACCGAACATCATCAGGGCCGGCCACCACCAGCGATTCAGCGCGTCCTGGCACATGGCCTTCTGCTCGGGCGTGCCGTGCAGGCACATCTGGATGAGCAGGTCGTAGCCCTGCCGCTGGTGGAAGGACTCTTCTTTACAGACGCGCACCATTGCCCGCGCGTAGGGACCATAGGAGCAGCGGCACAGCGGGATCTGGTTGATGATGGCGGAGCCGTCGACCAGCCAGCCGATCATGCCGATGTCGGCCCACGTGAGCGTGGGGTAATTGAAGATGCTGGAGTACTTGGCCTTGCCCGCGTGCAGGTCGGCCACCATTTCGTCGCGCGACACGCCCAGCGTTTCGGCGGCGCTGTACAGGTACAGCCCGTGGCCGCATTCGTCCTGCACCTTGGCGAGCAGGATGGCCTTGCGCTTGAGGGACGGCGCCCGCGTGAGCCAGTTGCCCTCGGGCAGCATGCCGACGATTTCGGAGTGGGCGTGCTGCGAGATCTGGCGCACCAGCGTCTTGCGATAGGCCTCGGGCATCCAGTCTTTGGGCTCGATGCGCACGCCGTCGTCGATGCGTTGCTGGAAGGCCTGTTCGGGCCCGGTGAGCTCGTCGACGCTGCGCACCCGCTTGACGCCGGTTTCGACCAATTGCGCGTACATGGTTTGTCTCCTTGCTGGGCGGCTGCGCGGGCTTTGCGCCCGCGGCCGGATGCCGCTCGATAGAGATCATTATTTAATACAGAAAAACGATTGTCAAACGAAATTCCGTATCACGTTCGAATTATGTATCATGTCACGGATGACCGGCCCGGCCCTTCCGCGGGACGGTCGCGACGCAGTCCTGCCGCGCCTTTTTGTCGGGCGCGGGCGGCGGCGTACCCACCCTAGCCGCCGGCTTCCGGCTTTCGTATGGCAACTGCCCCCAATTCGCTGGATCGCTTCCTCGCCCGCCTGCTCAAGCAGGACCCGCCCCGTGCCAAATCCCTGTGCGTCAGCCTGCTGGGCGATGCGCTGGCACCGCACGGCGGCGCGATCTGGCTGGGCGACCTGATCGAGCTGCTGGCCCCGGTGGGCATCAACGAACGCCTGCTGCGCACCAGCGTGTTCCGCCTGGTGGCGCAGGACTGGCTGCGGTCCGAGCGCCACGGCCGCCGCAGCCTGTACCTGATGACCGAACGGGGCCTGCGCGACACGGCGCGCGCGTCGCAACGCATCTACGAGGGCCCGGCGCGCCAGTGGAACGGGGAATGGACCCTCGTGGCCCTGCCGCGCAACGGCAACAATGGCCTGGCCGAGCGGGCGGAGCTGCGCCGCGAACTGCTGTGGGAGGGCTTCGGCATGGTGGCGCCGGGCCTGTTCGCGCATCCGCAAACCGAGGCGCGCGCCGCTCACGCCATCCTGGACAAGCTGGGCATCCCCGACAAGGCGCTGGTGCTGTCGGCGCGCGACCTGGCCGACGCGGGCGGCCTGCCCATTGCCAGCCTGGCCACGCAATGCTGGAACCTGGACGAAGTGGCCGAGCAGTACCGCCAGTTCACGCGCAACTTCGGGCCGCTGGAGAAACTGCTGGACGAGGCGCCGGCCTCGCCCGACCAGGCCTTCGCGGCGCGGGTGCTGCTGCTGCACAGCTGGCGGCGCATCGCACTGCACGACCCGCAGCTGCCCGCGCCCATGCTGCCCGACAATTGGCCCGGACATCCGGCGCGCGACCTGTGCGGGCGCCTGTACTGGAAGCTCTTCGACGCGTCGGAAGCGCACGTGGCTGGGTTGGCCGGCCGCGAGAACGCGGGCTATCGCGAACTGGACCCGGCGGCGCTGGATCGGTTCGGCGGGCGGCCGGACGCGGACTGACGGGGGCTGCCGCGCGCTGCGGCATGCCGCCCGCCGTTCGGGTTGGCGATCCGCGGGCACGCGCCTACAATCGTTTCATGACACCCCGCCCCGCCGCGCGCATACCTGCTTCGTACGGCCGCCTTTTCCGGCGCCGCACGGGTGCGCGCGCGAGCCGGCTTCAGGCAAGCGCACACGGACACGCAGCGGCTCTCGCCGCACATGCCTGAGCCCGGCGACCGCCACCTTCTCTTTCATTCAAAGCGCATTACCCAGGTCGTCGGGCCACCCCGCGCAAACCACCATGGCGTCGCCACCCGCGGCGCCCGGCACACCGGAGTGTTTCATGCCTACCCTGGACCAGGAACGTATTCTTACCGAACTCGACCATGCCCGGTTGAGCAGCCTGCTTGCCCGCATGGCCAATGACGGCCTGCCCGCCGGCGTCGAAGAAGCCGCGCAGGAACTGCTCGATTCAGTCGTCACCGTGCCCGCCCGCGAGGTCGCCGCGGACGTCGCCACCATGCGCTCGCGCGTCAGGCTGGTTACCGCCGATGGCGAGGACATGACTGTCGTGCTGTGCTATCCCGCGGAAAGCAACGCGGCGACAGGCCAGATCTCGGTTATGTCGCCGCTGGGCCTGGGCCTGCTGGGGCACAGGGCCGGCCAGTCCATGCATTGGCAGGGGCCGGACCGCGTGCGCCACGAGGCGGTTCTGGCCGAGATCGTCTACCAGCCGGAGGCGGCGGGGGACTACGGCGCCTGAGCGTCGTCGCCGGACGCCGCGTCGGGCGGGGTGGGGGCCGGTGCGGTCGCCGGCGCATGGGTCGGTGCATGGCTAGGCGATGCCGGATCCGCGACATTCAGCCCCAGTTCATCGAGATGGCACTCCCCGCTAACCTGAGGTCCGACGCCCTGGCGCAAGCCAGGCGCGGACGCGATGAATGACAGCGTCCACGTAGCCCATATCGGCCGGCCCAGCGGGCGGCCCGCGGCGGCATCCAGGCCGCTGGGCACGTCCAAGGCCAGCACGGGAATGCCCCAGGCATTGACCGCGTCGATGCGGGATTGCCAGGCGGCGTCGAGGGGACGGTTCAGGCCGATGCCGAACAGTCCGTCCAGCACCATTGCGGGTGGATCGGCGGGCAGATCGGAAAGCAGCGGGCCGCTGGCGTCGCGCCAGCCGTCGAGCGCCTGCCGGGCATCCGATGGCAGGCGGTCCGGATCACCGAACAGGACCACCTGTACCCGGTAGCCCCATCGGCGCAGCCAGGTGGCCGCCACCATGGCATCGCCGCCGTTGTTGCCGGACCCCGCCAGCGCCAGCACTGTGCCTGCCGCGACATCTCCGACGGGGCGGGTCGGTGTGTCAGCCGCAGATGTCGGTGCGACGCTTGCCGCCATGCCCGGGGCCGCGCCCATGGGTCTCATGCCTGCCGCCCCCAGTTTCGCGGCCGCGAAATGCGCCGCGGCCAGCCCGGCACGCGGCATCAGCGGAACGCCGCGGGCCAACGCGTCGCGCTCGATGCGCCGGATCCGGTCCACGGGCAGTTCCATGAGCGCCCCGGACGTCCGCCTACACCTTGAGCAGGTGTTCGCGGTAGTACTTCAGTTCGTCGATGGATTCGTAGATGTCGGCCAGCGCCTCGTGCCGGCTCTTCTTCTCGAAGCCCTTGTACACCGTGGGCGCCCAGCGGCGCGCCAGTTCCTTCAGCGTGCTGACGTCCAGGTTGCGGTAGTGGAAAAAGCGCTCGAGGTTGGGCATGTACGCGTACATGAAGCGCCGGTCCTGGCTGATGGTGTTGCCGCACAGCGGCGACTTGCCGGCCGGCACGTGCTGGGACAGGAAGGCCAGCAGTTCGGTCTCGGCCTGCGCCTCGGTAAGCGTGGACGCCCTGACTTTGTCAATCAGGCCGCTTTTGCCGTGCGTGGACTTGTTCCAGTTGTCCATGGCGTCCAGCAGGCTGTCGGGCTGGTGGACCACCAGCACCGGACCCTCGGCCACGACGCTCAGGTCGGGCTCCGTCACGACGACGGCCACCTCGATGATGCGTTCCTTCTCGGGATCGAGCCCCGTCATTTCCATGTCGAGCCAGACCAGGCGATTCTCGTTCGCAGCCATATAATTTGCCTTTGAAAACACGCCATTTTCTCATACCCACGTCGTGCCCCACTCCCTGCCCTTCTTCACCCTGCTGTTCGTCTTCCTGCTGCTCGCCGACATCTGCGTGCGCCTGTGGCTGGCTTCGCGGCAGATCCGCCACGTGGCGCGCCACCGCGACCACGTGCCGCCGGAGTTCGCGGCGCGCATCGGGCTGCCCAGCCACCAGCGCGCGGCCGACTACACCATCGCGCGTGTCCGCCTGGGCATGGTCGAACGGGTGTTCGACGCCGTCGTGCTGATCGGCCTTACGCTGATGGGCGGCCTGCAATGGATAGACCTGGCCGTGGCGCGGCTGGTCGACGACGACATGCTGCGCCAGCTGCTGCTGATGGTTGCCGTGTTCGCCGTGCTGGGCCTGTTGGGGCTGCCCTTCACGCTGTGGCGCCAGTTCCGGCTCGAAGCCCGCTTCGGGTTCAACCGCATGACGCCGGCATTGTTTGCCGTCGACGCGGTCAAGGGCATCGCGGTCGGGCTCGTGCTGGGCGTGCCGCTTGCCGCGGCCATACTGTGGTTGATGGCCGAGGCGGGCGCCTATTGGTGGTTGTGGGCGTGGTGTCTGTGGATGGTGTTCAACGTGCTGCTGCTGTTCATCGCCCCCGCGTTCATCGCGCCCCTGTTCAACAAGTTCACGCCGCTGTCCGACCCGGCGCTGGCCGAGCGCATCCAGCGCCTGGCGCAGCGCTGCGGTTTCGCGCTGAACGGGCTGTTCGTCATGGACGGCTCGCGGCGCTCGGCGCATGGCAACGCCTATTTCACCGGCTTCGGCAAGACCCGCCGCATCGTGTTCTTCGACACCCTGCTGGCCCGTCTGAATGCCGACGAGATCGAGGCCGTGCTGGCACACGAACTGGGCCACTTCGCGCTGAGGCACATCATCAAGCGCGTCGTGCTGGGCTTCGCGGGCGCGCTGCTGTTCTTCGCGGTGCTGGGCTGGCTGGCGCAGCAGCCGTGGTTCTACGACGGCCTGGGCGTGCTGCCGCGCCTGGACGGCCCCAACCATGCCATGGCGCTGATCCTGTTCTTCCTGGCCGTACCCGTGTTCACTTTCATGCTGACGCCGCTGGCAAGCTGGTACTCGCGTCGCGACGAGTTCGCGGCCGACCGCTACGCCGCGCAGCAAAGTTCATCGAATCAGCTGGTTTCGGCGCTGGTCAAACTGTACGATGACAACGCCGCCACCCTGACTCCGGATCCCGTGCATTCCGCGTTCTACGACAGCCACCCTCCCGCCGCCGTGCGCATCCGCCATCTGACGACTGCATGAGCATGCAGGTCGGTAAAGACAGCGACACCGAAGGGCGCATCATCGCCGCGCACGGCCGCCACTACATGGTGGAAATGGCCGACGGCGCGTTGCGGCAATGCTATCCGCGCGGCAAGAAGACCGGCCCTGCCGTCGGAGACCGGGTTCGCATCACGCCGCAGGGGCGGGACGAGGGATCGATCGACGCGGTGCTGCCTCGCACCAATCTGCTGTACCGCTCCGACGAAATGCGCACGAAGCAGTTCGCGGCCAACGTCGACCAGTTGCTGATCGTCGTGGCGGTCGAGCCCACCTTCTCCGACGACCTGACCGGCCGCGCGCTGGCCGGCGCATGGAGCGCCGGCATCAAGCCGCTGATCGTGCTCAACAAGACCGATCTGCACGCCGGGCTGGCGGCCGCGCGCGAGCGCCTGGCGCCGGTGCGCGCCCTGGGCGTACCCATTATCGAACTGAGCGCGCACGACACCCACGGCGCGCGCGAACGCCTGGCGCCGCTGCTGGCCGGCCAGGTGAACCTGCTGCTGGGTCAAAGCGGCATGGGCAAGTCCACCTTGCTCAACGCGCTGGCGCCCGAGGCCCAGGCGGCCACGCGAGAATACTCGGCCGCCCTGGACATGGGGCGCCACACCACGACCAGCACGCGGCTGTATCACCTGCCTGCGCCGGGCGGCGACCTGATCGATTCGCCGGGTTTCCAGGCCTTCGGCCTGCAGCACCTGACGCGGGAAGACATCGTGCGGGGATTCCCCGAATTCCTCGAGCCGATCGAGTATTGCCGCTTCTACAACTGCAGCCACCGGCACGAACCGGGATGCGGCGTGGTGGCCGCCTTGCAGGCCGGTCGGATAGATGCGGGGCGCTATGCGCTGTACTGCCGCATCCTCGAGGAAAACGAGGCGGGCCAGCAGCGTTACTGATTATCGACGGCCGAGCCGGGCAGCCCGGCGGCCGGCGGCATCAGCGCAGCGCCGCGCGCAAGGCGTGGTACAGGTTGCGCAGCATGCCCGCCGTCGCACCCCAGATGAAATAGCGCTCCCAGGGAATGGCGTAGTACTGCCGCACCCGGCCGTCGTCCTGCGTGGCCTCGTACAGGCGATGGTGCGCGGGATTCATCAGAAACGAAAGCGGCACTTCGAAGATTTCGGCCACCTCGAAGGTGTCGGCCACCAGCGTGAAGCCGGGTCGCACCAGCGACACCACGGGCGTAACCGAAAACCCCGTGGACGTGACATACGCGGGCATGGTGCCCAGCACGTCCACATATTCGGGCGGCAGCCCGGTTTCCTCTTGCGCCTCGCGCAGCGCTGCCGCCACCGGAGAGGCATCATCGGTCTCGATCCGCCCGCCCGGAAAGCTGATCTGCCCGGCGTGGTCGTGCAGATGGGCCGCGCGCTGCGTCAGCATGACCCGCACGCCGTCGGGCCGCAGCACCATCGGAATCAGCACGGCGGCCAGCACCGGCGCGCCCTCGCGTCCGGGATAGCGCAATTCGCTTGCCACCACGGGATCGAGCTGCCAGGGGGCTTGCGCCTGCCAGGCGTGCCGCAGCGCATCGGCGGTGAGCCGCTCGGCGGGAATGGCGGGCAGCCCCTGGTCGGCCGCCTGCCAGGGCTGGGCGGCCGGATCGAAGCCGGGACGAACCAACGGGCGGCGGGGACGAGAGGAAGGAGTATCCGACATACCGTAGGGAATGGGCGGAATCAGTAACCGGGGCCAGAAATGGAAGAGGCACCTCGAAAGGTGCCTCTGGTGCCCACCGGGCGGGCCGCAGCGGGCCGGCACGCAAAGCGTACGACAGCCCGGTATGCGGCCTCGAGCAATTTATGCCGCCTTGGCAGCCTTGCTGACCAGCTTTTCCTTGATGCGAGCCGACTTGCCCGAACGGTTGCGCAGGAAGTACAGCTTGGCGCGACGCACGTCACCACGGCGCTTCACTTCGATGGAAGCGATCTGCGGCGAGTACAGCTGGAACGTACGCTCGACGGCTTCGCCGGACGAGATCTTGCGCACGATGAACGACGAGTTCAGGCCACGATTGCGCTTGGCAATGACGACGCCTTCGTAGGCCTGGACGCGCTTGCGCGTGCCTTCGACCACGTTGACGTTGACCACGACGGTGTCGCCGGGGTTGAAGTCAGGGAAAGCCTTGCCGCCGGTCAGGCGCTGGATTTCTTCCTGTTCGAGGATAGCGATGAGATTCACGAAAACTCCTTGGTCATCATGTCTTTGCGCGCGAGTTTTCCCGAAATTTTTGCCAGCATGATTCTTCGGGAAGAAGTGACAGCGCGTTGTTGCCACCGCGTTGTTGCCACCGTGTTGTTGCCGCAAGCAGAGGATGAGATTTGGCAAACCAGGCATTCTACTTCAAAAGCGCCGGTAACGCACGTCGTGTCAGAACCCGGCTGCCGCGCCCAGCCACATCAGTGCGGGGATCAGGGCGCCCCACACAGCCACCAGCAGCACGTCGATGACCATGCGGCGCATGCCCAGCGCCTGCACGGTGGACAGGCTGCGCACATCGGCCAGGCCGCCATCGGACGCCGCCGGGCGTTTGGCCTCTGCCGGGGTGGGCGCCGCCTGCCCCTTGCCGCCATCGACCGGCAGCTGAGCCGCCGGCTGCTGCGGCGGGAAAGGCCATTTGCGCGCGGGAATCGAGCCGAATGCAGCTTCGGACATCCCGGCCAAAGCCCCGCCTTGCATCGTGGCCTGAGCCCGTGCGAAGCGGCGCCCCCAGCCCGGGAACAGTCGGCGCACTGCGGCGCCGGTAAGCGGCGCGGAAACGGAGGGAAGCGTGGCGATGGTCATGACGGGCTCCTGGGCGATGCGGCGAGATTGGTAGGACTGGCGATGGGTATGTCGGTATGCGTACGGAACGGCTGGACGACGAAGCGGCGAGACGCGGGCGTCCGTTGAACAGATCGGTGGTAAGCGTTAGTCGAACAGCGACAACTGCCCTGCCCGCTGCGCCTGCACGGCCAGGGCTGCGGCCGCCACGCGGCGGCCGCCTTCGTGGAAGCGCACTGGCACGGCACTAGGCGAGGCGCTATTGCCGGACGTACGCGCCGGCGGCTGAGGCGCAACGAATTGGCTGCAGTCAAGCTGCGGCCGCATGGCATTGAGACCGTACTTGCGCACCGCAAGCGTGTAGCGCTGCCTTAGCAGGTCAGCCCAGATGCCGGTGCCGCGCATGCGCGTGCCGAACTCGGGATCGTTGCGGCGGCCTTCACGCATGTCTTCGATGCGGTGCAGTACGCGCTGGGCGCGATCGGGAAAATGAGCCTGCAGCCATTCTTCGAAGACGTCTTTCACTTCCCATGGCAGTCGCACCACGGTGTAGCCGCTGAAGCGAGCGCCGGCATTGGCGGCTTCTTCGAGGATGGCTTCGAGGAATTCGTCGTTGATGAAAGGGATGAGCGGCGAGGCCAGCACGCCCACCGGCACGCCCGCCTGGGCCAACGTGCGCACGGCCTGCAGCCGGCGCCACGGGGCGGAAGCGCGCGGTTCGAGGGTGCGCGCCATTTCGGCATCCAGCGTGGTGATGCTGACGAACGCCATGACCAGATTGCGCTCGGCCAGGACACGCAGCAGGTCGATGTCGCGCTCGACCAGCGCGTTCTTGGTGACCAGCGTGACGGGATGCCCGGTTTCCAGCAGCAATTGCAGAATGCCGCGCGTCAGGCGCCAGTTGCGCTCGATTGGCTGGTAGATGTCGGTGGCAGAACCCAGGTTGATGGGCGACACCCGATAACCGGGGCGCGACAGTTCGGCACGCAGCACGTCGACCGCATTGGCCTTGGCCACCAGCTTGGTTTCGAAGTCGAGCCCCGGCGAGTATCCCAGGTAGGCATGGGTAGGCCGGGCGAAGCAATACACGCAGCCGTGCTCGCAACCACGGTAGGGGTTGATGGCGACGTCGAAAGGAACGTCGGGGGAATCGTTGCGGGAAAGAATGGAGCGGGCCTGTTCGGCCCTGACCTCGGTGCGCAGCCCGACCGGGGCGGTGTCGGCGAACATGTCGACCGCATCGGCCGACGCCTGGCGCTCGGTTTGCTGGAAACGATGCCGAACATTAGTAACCGCACCCCGACCGCGCAAGGCGGCGGGGGCGGCAGCCGGGGACCCAGAACCGGCGGAAAAAGATTGTTCGGTGCGTGCCATGAAAGTACTGTACAAAAACACAGTACTTTTGACAAGCCCCGTAACGCCTCTGGCGACGCCTCAATTTACTCCAAGACGGCCGCCGCGTCGCATCGCCGCCGGCACAGCGGACGAAAGGCCGCTGGCACCGCCTGCAAACCCGCGCCGGCGTTGGGTTTTGCCAAAAAACAACAAGGGCTCAACGCAGCATTCCGGCGGCCGCGGTCTGGTGAGTGGCCTCGTCAATGAGAATGAAGGCGCCATTGGCCGGCAAAGCGTGGTAGCCATCCACCGCGAGCATCTCGCGCGTCTGCAGCGACACCGTGCCGATGTCGTTCATCGCCAGTGTGCCGCCCTCGTTCGCGATCTCGCGAAGTTCGTGGATGTCGCGCTGTGTATGCACGGCGCGTATCCTGGCCGAGGTCAGCCGGGCGCCATGCTTGAGCAGGTAGCGGCGCGCCGGGTTGAGCGGCTGCGCATCGAGCCAGCACAGCTCCGCCTCGAACTCCCGGGCGGTCCGCGCCTGCGCGCCGGGATGCGACAGCGTGTCGCCGCGCGACACATCCACGTCGCGGTCCAGCACCACGGCCACCGAATCGCCGGCCACCGCCTCGTCCACGTCTCGCCCGCCGCGCAGCACGCGGCTGACAATCGCCTGCTGCCCGGAGGGCTGCACGGCCACGGCATCGCCCACGCGCAGCACACCGCTGGCCAGTCGCCCCGCGTAGCCGCGGAAATCGTCGGCGCGATCGCCGCCATGCCGCAGCACCCATTGCACCGGCAGGCGCAGCGGCAGGCCGCGGCCGTCATCGGCCACAGCCAGGGTCTCCAGCAGCGCGAGCAGCGGCGGGCCCGGGTACCACGGCGTGTGCGCCGAGACGCTCACCACGTTGTCGCCGTTCAGCGCCGACAGCGGCAGGATGTGGAAATCCGGCAGGTCGAGGCGGCCCGCGAGTTCGGCGTAGGACAGGCGGATGCGCTCGAACACGGCGCGGTCCCAATCGACCAGGTCCATCTTGTTCACCGCCACGACGATGTGCCGGATGCCCAGCAGCCGCGCGATCGTGCTGTGGCGCTTGGTCTGCGGCAACAGATTGCCGTCGGCCGCGCGCGTGGCGTCGATCAGGATGATGGCCGCATCCGCCGTGGACGCGCCCGTGACCATGTTGCGCGTGTACTGCTCGTGCCCCGGCGCGTCGGCGATGATGAATTTGCGCAGCGGCGTGGAGAAGTAGCGGTAGGCCACGTCGATAGTGATGCCCTGCTCGCGCTCGGCCTCCAGGCCGTCGGTCAGCAGCGAGAAGTCGATGCCGTCGCCCGCCACGCGTTTGTACTTGGCGCGCGCGATGGCATCCAGCTGATCGGCGAACACACCCTTGCTGTCGTACAGCAGCCGGCCGATCAGCGTGGACTTGCCGTCGTCCACCGAGCCGGCGGTGATCAGGCGCAGCACGCCGTTGTCGGCCCCGCCCAGGAACGAATCGTTGATGGTATTCATGCAGCCCTCTGCGGCGTTGCCCGCATTCAGAAATAGCCTTCGCGCTTGCGCCGTTCCATCGACGCCTCGGAAGTCTGGTCGTCCATGCGCGTGGCGCCGCGCTCGGTGATGTCGGTCACGGCGGTCTCGGCGATGATCGCGGCGGGGTCGGCCGCCTCGGATGCCACCGGGCAGGTGCACGAGATGTCGCCCACCGTGCGAAAGCGCACCGCCAGCCGCTCGACCGTCTCGCCCTCGGCGGGCGGCGTCAGCGGCGTCACGGGCACCAGCAGTCCCTTGCGGCGCACCACGTCCCGCGCGTGGCTGTAGTAAATGGAGGGCAGCGCCAGGCTCTCGCGCTGGATGTACTGCCACACGTCCAGTTCGGTCCAGTTGGAGATGGGAAACACCCGCATGTTCTCGCCCGGATGCACGCGGGTGTTGAAGATGTTCCACAGTTCGGGGCGCTGTGCCTTCGGATCCCACTGCCCGAACGCGTCGCGGAACGAGAAGATGCGCTCCTTGGCGCGCGCCTTTTCTTCGTCGCGGCGCGCGCCGCCGATGCACGCGTCGAAGCCGAATTCCTCGATCGCCTCGAGCAGCGTCACGGCCTGCGCCGCATTGCGCGAATCGTTCGCATGGCGCAGCACCACACTGCCGCGGCGGATCGAATCCTCGACGCTGCGCACGATCAGCGTCTCGCCCAGCTCCGCCGCGCGGGCGTCGCGAAACGCGATCACCTCGTCGAAGTTGTGGCCGGTGTCGACGTGCATCAGCGGGAAAGGAAATGGGCCCGGCCGGAAGGCCTTCTCGGCCAGGCGCAGCAGCACCACCGAATCCTTGCCGCCCGAGAACAGCAGCACGGGGCGCGCGCATTCCGCGGCCACCTCGCGCAGGATGTAGATCGCCTCCGACTCAAGCCAATCGAGATGGCTGCGATGGGTCACGATGGACATGGAATTTCCTCAGTGTGTATCGAATGCCCCGGCGCCGCGCCTCAACGCGCCGTCACCGGTATGACGCGGTTGCCCGCATGCAGGCCGCACTCTTTCGAGTCGGACGACTCCCACCACCAGCGCCCCGCGCGCACGTCCTCGCCGGGGCGGATGGCGCGCGTACAGGGCTCGCAGCCGATCGACGGATAGCCCTGGTCGTGCAGCGGGTTGTAGGGGATGTCGAACACGCGGATGAGTTGCCAGACCTCGTCCCCGGTCCAGGCCGCGAGCGGATTGAACTTGTGCAGGCCGAACACCGGGTCGTGCTCGGACTCGGGCAACTCGCCGCGCGTGGCAGCCTGTTCGCGGCGCTGGCCGGTGATCCAGGCGCTGTGCCCGGCCAGCGCGCGCCGCAGAGGGTCGACCTTGCGGATCTGGCAACAGGCCTTGCGCAGCTCCACGCTTTCATAGAACGCATAGGCGCCGTGCCGGGCCACGTGCGCGGCGACGGCCTGCGCATCGGGCCGCCACACGTCCACCGCGCGCCCGTACGTCGTCTCGATGCGCGGCAGCATGGCCAGGGTCTCGGCATGCAGCCGCCCTGTGTCCAGCGTGAACACGCGCAGCGGTAGTCCCCCGCGGAAAATCGCGTGGGTCAGCACCATGTCTTCTGCGGCCAGCGACGAAGCCAGGACGGCATCGGGATGGCTTTCCGCTATCGCGGCCAGGCTGTCCTGCAACGCGCGCCAGCGCGCCGCGACGGCGGCGGAAAGCGCCGGCGCGGCTTGCTCGGTCGGCCCGAAAGACTGCCCGCTCATCGCGCAGCCCCTGTTTGCGAGGCGTACACCGCGGCCCGGCGCGGCTGCGCGAGCAGCACGTCGCCCTGTTTCAGCCCAAGCCCGCGATACAGGGGCTCGGGCAGCTCGGCCTCGATGATGGCGTCCTGGTCCAGGCGTTGCAGCTCGAGGCAGGCGCTGGGTCCGGCCATGTAGACGTGCCCTACCCGCACGCGTATGCCGCCGGACGCGCCGCCCTCGTCGCGCACCAGGTCGATGTCGTGCGGGCGCACGTAGGCGATGGCCGGCAGGCGCTCGTCCTGGTCGAGCCCGGGCGCGGCCAGCGTGATGCCGTCGGCCTGCCACAGCCCGCGCGCCGCGTGGCCGTGCAGCGTATTCACATCGCCCAGGAAGCCGTGCACGAACGGCGTGGCGGGACGTTCCCAGACCTCGCGCGGCGTGCCAACCTGCTCGATCCGCCCGGCGTTCATCAGCACCACCCGGTCGGCCACTTCCAGCGCCTCTTCCTGGTCGTGCGTGACGAACACGCTGGCGACGTTCAGTTCGTCGTGCAGGCGCCGCAGCCAGCGCCGCAGTTCCTTGCGCACCTTGGCGTCCAGCGCGCCGAACGGCTCGTCCAGCAGCAATACCCGCGGCTCCACCGCCAGCGCGCGGGCCAGCGCGATGCGCTGGCGTTGCCCACCCGACAGTTGCGCCGGATAACGGTCGGCCAGCCAGTCCAGCTGCACCAGGTTCAACAGCTCGTGCACCTTGGCGCGGATCTGCGCTTCGGAAGGCCGTTGCGAGCGCGGCCGCACGCGCAGGCCGAACGCGACGTTCTCGAACACGGTCATGTGGCGGAACAGCGCGTAATGCTGGAACACGAAGCCGACCTGGCGCTGGCGCACGTCGACGTCGGTCGCGTCCTCGCCCGAGAACAGCACGCTGCCGGTATCCGGCGTCTCCAGGCCGGCGATGATGCGCAGCAGCGTGGTCTTGCCGCAGCCCGAGGGCCCCAGCAGCGCCACGAGTTCGCCGGTGTCGATGTGCAGCGACACGTCGTCCAGGGCGCGGAATGCGCCGAACTGCTTGTGGAGATTCCTGACTTCGATGCTCATGATGCCGCTTCCTCGAGACGTGCGGGCAACGCCGCGGGCGATGCGCCGGAAGGCCGGGCGACAGGAGCAGAGCGCGCCTGCCGCGCACCGCGCCACTCCACCAGGTTCTTGGCCACGAGCGTGACCAGCGCCAGCAGCGCCAGCAGCGAGGCCACCGCGAATGCCGCCGCGAATTGGTACTCGTTGTAGAGAATCTCGACGTGCAGGGTCATGGTGTTGGTCAATCCGCGGATCTTGCCCGACACCACCGACACCGCGCCGAATTCGCCCATGGCCCGCGCGTTGCAAAGGATCGCGCCGTACAGCAGGCCCCATCGGATGTTGGGCAGCGTGACGCGCCAGAAGATCTGCAAGCCGCTGGCGCCCAGCGTCAGGGCGGCCTGCTCTTCCTCGCTGCCTTGCGCCTGCATCAGCGGAATCAGTTCGCGCGCGACGAACGGAAACGTGACGAACAGCGTGGCGAGGATCACGCCAGGCAGCGCATAGACGATCTTCAGGTCGTTGTCCTGCAGCCATGGGCCGAACCATCCCTGCGAACCGAACAGCAGCACGAACACCATGCCCGCCACCACCGGCGACACCGAGAACGGCAGGTCGATCAGCGTGACCAGTATCTGCTTGCCGCGGAACTCGAACCTGGTGACGGCCCAGGCCACGGCCACGCCGAACAGCAGATTGAGCGGCAGGGCGATCGCGGCGACCAGCAGCGTGAGCTTGATGGCGGCCCACGCGTCGGGCTCGACGATGGCGGCCAGGTACAGGTCCCAGCCCTTGCGCAGCGCCTCGGCGAACACCGCGGCCAGCGGCACGAGCAGGAACAGGGCCAGGAAGCCCAGCGCCACAGATATCAGCAGCCCGCGGATCCAGCGCGGCTCGGTAAGGTGGGGCGGACGCGGCACGGCGCTCATCGGGCCCTCCCGCCGCGTCGCGACTGCCAACCCTGCAGAAGATTGATCAACAGCAGCAGCACGAACGAAATGGCGAGCATCACGGTGGCGATGGCGGCCGCGCCGGCGTAATCGAACTGCTCGAGCTTGACGATGATCAGCAGCGGCGTGATCTCGGACACCATGGGCATGTTGCCCGCGATGAACACCACCGACCCGTACTCGCCCACCGCGCGCGCGAAGGCCAGCGCGAATCCCGTGGACAGCGCGGGCAGCAGCGCCGGCAACAGCACGCGGCGCAGGGTCTGCCACCGCCCGGCGCCGAGGCTGGCGGCGGCTTCCTCGAGCTCGCGTTCCACGTCTTCCAGCACCGGCTGCACCGTGCGCACCACGAAGGGCAGCCCGATGAAGATCAGCGCGATGACGATGCCCAGCGGCGTGAACGCCACCTTCAGGTCGAACCATTGCTGCAGCGGCTTGCCCAGCCAGCCGTTCTGCGCGTACAGCGCCGTCAGGGCAATGCCAGCCACCGCGGTGGGCAGCGCAAAAGGAAGATCGACCAGCGCGTCGATGATCTGCTTGCCGGCGAATCGATAGCGCACCAGCACCCACGCCACGATGGAGCCGAACACCAGGTTGACGAAGGCCGCCAGCAGCGAGGCGCCGAACGTGAGCTGGTACGAGGCCACCACGCGGGGCGAAGTCACCGTCTCCCAGAACCCGCCCCACCCCAGTCCGGCGCTTTTCATGGGCAGCGCGGCCAGCGGTATCAGCACCAGCACGCAAAGATAGAAGACCGAGTAGCCCATCGAAAGACCGAAACCCGGCAGCACGCCGGGCCGGTTTCGCCGTGGGCGGACAGGCGCCTGCGCGCCTGCCGGATTCGCCGCAATCATGTGTGCCCCTTCATGCCGCGCAGTGGGGCGGCCCGTCCCTCGGATGGCTGCATCTTCGTATCGCCTGTCAACGCTGCGGCTTGTAGACCTGGTCGAACGTGCCGCCGTCGCTGAAGTGCTTCTTCTGCGCGGCCTGCCAGCCGCCGAAGATCGGGTCGTCGATGGTGACGAGCTTCAGCTTGGGAAAGCGGTTTTCATGTCTGGCGGCAACGGTCTTGTCTGTGGGACGGTAGAAGTTGCGCGCGATGATCTCCTGCGCCTCGGGCGTGTAAAGGTAGCTCAGGTAGGCCTGCGCGGCCTCGCGGGTGCCTTTCCTGTCGACCACCTTGTCGACCACGGCCACCGGCGGCTCGGCCAGGATGGACAGCGATGGGACCACGATGTCGAACTTGTCGGGACCCAGTTCCTCGCGCGCCAGGAAGGCCTCGTTCTCCCACGCCAGCAGCACGTCGCCCACGCCGCGCTCGACGAAGGTGGTGGTGGCGCCGCGCGCGCCGCTGTCGAGCACGGGCACGTGCTTGAGCAGATCGCCGACGAACTGGCGGGCCTTCTCTTCGCTGCCGCCGTTCTTCTCCAGCGCATAGGCCCAGGCCGCCAGATAGTTCCAGCGGGCGCCGCCAGACGTTTTGGGGTTGGGGGTGATGACCTGCACGCCGTCCTTCAGCAGGTCGTCCCAGTCGCGCAGTTGCTTGGGATTGCCCTTGCGCACCAGGAACACGATAGTCGAGGTGTAGGGCGAGCTGTTGTTCGGCAGGCGCTTCTGCCAGTCGGCAGGCAGGAGCCCGCGCGCCGAGATCGCGTCGATGTCATAGGCCAGCGCCAGCGTCACCACGTCGGCTTCCAGGCCGTCGATGACCGACCGTGCCTGGCTGCCCGAGCCGCCGTGCGACTGACGGATGGCGAGCGTGACGCCGGCCTTGTCCTTGTACTGCTTGATGAAGGCGTCATCGATGGCGCGGTAGAGCTCCCGCGTGGGATCGTACGAGACGTTCAGCAACGCCTGTGTCTTCTGCGCCTGGGCGGCGGGCGCGCCGACCAGCGTGGCGGCCGCCAAGGCGAGCACTGCACTGAAAAGTCCGAGCTTCTTGAGTCGCATGCTTCCGTCCGTTTCTTCAAGTTGTGAAAAGCTGGAAGCAAGTCTGCTCGGCGACGCTTGTGAACGGAACTAATGATTTATTGGTTGTTCATCGCCAGACGATATATGCCGCGCCGACGGCCAAAAAAATGCCGGCGCGAGGCCGGCATGGTCGTGGCAGGCGCGGCATGCGCCGCGGCTGCTACTTGTTGGGTTGCGGGGTGATGCGCAGGTAGGGACGCACCGCCTTGTAGCCCTTGGGGAATTTCTCGGCGATCACCGCCTCGTCCTTCAGCGAGGGCACGATGATGACGTCGTCGCCGTCTTCCCAGTTGACCGGCGTGGCCACGCTGTGGCTGTCGGTCAGCTGCAGCGAATCGATGACGCGCAGGATCTCGTTGAAGTTGCGCCCCGTGCTGGCCGGGTAGGTGATGATCAGGCGCACCTTCTTGGCCGGATCGATGATGAACACCGAACGCACCGTGGCGGTGGCGCTGGCGTTGGGGTGGATCATGTCGTAAAGCTCGGAGACCTTGCGGTCTTCGTCGGCCAGGATGGGGAAGTTCACCGTGGTGGACTGCGTGTCGTTGATGTCGTCGATCCACTTCGTGTGCGACTCGGCGCCATCCACCGACAGGGCCAGCACCTTGACGTTGCGGCGGGCGAATTCATCGGCCAGCTTGGCCGTGTAGCCCAGTTCGGTGGTGCACACGGGCGTGAAATCGGCCGGATGCGAGAACAGCACGCCCCATTTGTCGCCCAGGTACTCGTGGAAGCGGATGAGACCCTGCGACGATTGCTGTTCGAAATCGGGGGCGGTATCGCCCAGGCGGAGTTGAGGCATGTTTATCTCCCTGATGTCAGGTTGGTGAGCCGATCGATTCTTTCATCAAACCAAATCGGGCGGAAATATCGAACGCATATAACCTTATGCAATATCCGCCTGCGCCGCGCAGGCGTCGGCCACATCGCTGCTGCGCACCGCCGACGACAGCGCCAGCGCGCGGGGCAGTATGTGCGCGCCATAGAACAGCGCCGTGGCGAGCTTGTGGCGGTAGAACGGATCGGCGTCGGCGCGTGCCGCCAGCTTGCGCCGGCATGCCAGCGCCGCGCGGGCCATCTGCCAGCCGCCCAGCACCGTGCCGGCCAGCATCAGATAGGGCACGCTGCCGGCGAAGACGGCGCGCACGTTCGACGAGGCGTTCTCGAGAATAAAGCCCACCGCGTGCTCGTAGGCCTGGATGGCCTGGTCCAGGTTGTCGCGCAAGAGGCGCAGGCCGGCGCGGTCGGCCTCGTCGGCTCGCGCCACTTCGGCCTCGACGGCCTTCAGCGTGTCGCGCATCGCGGCGACGATGGCATACGCCGTGGCGCCGCCGTCGCGCAGCGTCTTGCGGCCGACCAGGTCGTTGGCCTGGATGGCGGTGGTGCCCTCATAGATAGGCAGGATGCGCGCGTCGCGATAGTGTTGCGCGGCGCCGGTCTCCTCGATGAAACCCATGCCCCCGTGCACCTGCACGCCCAGCGAGGCCACCTCGACCGCGGACTCGGTGGAGAAGCCTTTCACCACCGGCACCAGGTACTCATAGAGCGCGCGGTTGCGCGACCGCACCTCGGCATCGGTATGGTGCGTGCCCTTGTCGTGCGCGGCCGCGGCGACGTAGGACACGGCGCGCGCCGCGTCGGTCAACGCGCGCATCGTCAGCAGCATGCGCTGCACGTCGGGATGGTGGGCGATCGACACGGGGCCCGCCGAGCCCTCCACCGCACGCCCCTGGATGCGCTCGCGCGCATAGGCCAGCGCCTGCTGGGTGGCTCGCTCGGACACGCCGATGCCCTGCTGTCCCACGGAATAGCGGGCCGCATTCATCATGATGAACATGTACTCGAGACCGCGGTTCTGCTCGCCCACCAGATAGCCGACGGCGCCCTCGCCCACCTCGCCCTTGCCCGAGCCATACAGCAACACCGCGGTGGGGCTGCCATGGATGCCCAGCTTGTGCTCCAGCGAGGCGCACCACACGTCGTTGCGCTTGCCCAGGTTGCCGGCGTCGTCGACGAGGAACTTCGGCACGATGAACAGCGAGATGCCCTTCACCCCAGCCGGCGCGTCCGGCGTGCGGGCCAGCACCAGGTGGATGATGTTCTCGGCGAGATCGTGCTCGCCATAGGTGATGAAGATCTTCTGGCCCGTCAGCCGGTAGCTGCCATCGTCCTGGCGCACGGCGCGCGTGGAAATCAGCGCAAGGTCCGAACCGGCCTGCGGTTCGGTCAGGTTCATGGTGCCGGTCCACTTGCCGCCGATCAGGTTGGGCACGAACTGCTTGCGCTGCGGCTCGGAACCCACCGTCAACAGCGCCTCGATCACCCCGTCAGTCAGCATGGGGCACAGCGAGAAAGCCAGGCTGGCCGCCTGGATGTTCTCGCCGGCGGGCGCGGCCACCAGGTGCGGCAGGCCCTGGCCGCCCCAACGCTGGGGATGCTGCAGGCCCTGCCAGCCGCCCTCGGCGTATTGCCGAAACGCCTGCGCGTAACCGGGCGTGGTGGTGACCGAGCCGTTCTCGCACACAGGGGGCTGCCGTTCGGCCTTGTCGTTCAGCGGCCCCACCACCTCGGCGACGAAGCGCGCGTTTTCTTCGAGGATGGCGTCCACCAGGTCCGGAGTGATTTCCTCGAAGCCCGGCAGCTTGAGCACGTCGGCCAATCCAGCCAGTTCATCGAGCGCGAACCGGATATCGCGCACAGGGGGAGTGAAGGGGATCAAGCTCGTCTCCATTTGCTGTTGTGCCAGGGGCCGACCGGCGTTCTGCGCCGCCGGGGGAACTTACCGACCACCGCGCCATTGTCGCGGCTGACTCCAAGCCCAATGCTACCCGGAAATCCGGAGGCATCCCCGCCTTGCGCACGCGCTTGCCAGCGCCGCGCGGCATCCACTAGAATGAAAATAATTCGCATCCTCAGCACCGCCGGACGTACGCCGCGGACACGAGAAAGATCCCGGTGGCCTCCAACCCGCTTTCCCATCCCCAGCAGATCGAAACCCTGTACGCCGACCATCATGGCTGGCTGCAGCGCTGGCTGCGCCACAAGCTCGGCGACGCCCATCATGCCGCCGACTTGGCGCAGGACACGTTCGTGCGCATCATGGCCTCGCGCGATGCCTTGCTGGGCATCCGGGAACCGCGCGCCTACCTGACCTCCACCGCCAAATGGCTGCTCGCCGACCGCGCCCGACGCCAGGCGATCGAACAGGCCTATCTGGCCGAACTGGCGGTGCTGGCCGACTCGCTGCCCTGCCATCCTTCGCCAGACGAGGTGCTGATGGCGGTGCAGGCGCTGGAACAGATAGGCGCCGCTCTCGACGCGGTGTCGCCCCGGATGCGCGAAGCATTCCTGCGCCATTACCTGGATGGGCAGACCCACGCGGCTATCGCTGCGGACCTCGGCGTCTCGAAACGGATGGTGCAGAAGTACCTGGTGCAGGTGCTGCTGCAGTGCCGCGCGCTGTGTCCGGCCCTGGACGAGTGCCGCCCATGACGTCCGGCATGTCCCCGCCTTTCGCTGCCGCGCCGCCGCCCGATGCGCTGGCCGAGCAGGCAGCGCAATGGATCGTGCTGCTGACCGACGACGACGCGGCCGAGCGCGAACGCGCACACCGCGAGTTCGACGACTGGAAGCGCGCCGATCCGCGCCATGCCGCGGCGGCGGCGGACATGGAAGCCCTGCTCGGCCGCGTGAGGACCCTGCGCGGCCAGGCCGCGGGCAGCGCCCGCCCGGTCCGCGCGGCCCTGGACGCCGCACGGGCCCATGCCGGCAAGCGCCAGCGCGCCAGGCGCCGCAATGCCGCGTTCGCCGCCGTCGCGCTTGTACTGGGCGCGGCGCTCTGGGCAGCGCTAGGCGTGCCGACCTTCGCCCACCTGACGGCCGACCTGCGCACCTCGACGGGACAGTGGCGCATGCAGACCCTGCCGGACGGCAGCCGCATCACCCTCGGCAGCGACAGCGCCGTCGACCTGCGCTACGACAGTCATCGCCGCGAGATCGAGCTGTTGCGGGGCGACATACTCATCGAGGTGGCCAGCGACGCCGGCCGGCCCTTCCTGGTCGACACATCGCACGGACGCATCCGCGCGCTGGGCACGCGCTTCGTGGTCGAGCGCGGCGACGACGCCACGCGGCTGGGCATGATCGAATCCGCCACCTCGGTGCAGGCGGCCGCCCAGCGCAATGCCGGCGATGAGGCCGCGGTGCGCGTGCACGCCGGCGAGCAGGTGCGTATCACGGCCACCTCGGTCGGCGCCGTGCGTCCCGTCGACGCTGAGGCGCTGGAAGAGGCGTGGCGACGGCGGCAACTGGTGGTCGACGACCGGCCGCTGTCAGAGGTCCTGGACACGTTGCGGCGGCACCGGCCGGGCATGATGCGCTACGACCGCGCCCAGATCGCACACATCCGCGTCAGCGCGGTATTGCCGCTCGACGCCCCGGACCGCGCGCTAGCGCTGCTGCAGGCCAGTTTCCCGGCGCTGCGGGTGCGCACCTACACCCCTTACCTAGTGCTCGTCGACGCCCCGCCACGCGCCCCGCGCTGAGTCTTGGGGCGAAGCGGGTCGTCGCATCCTCCGGTTCCACTTTCCGTTTCTCGTTCGTCAAACCGTGGGAAACCACAAACACGAGGAAACGTCTCATGTCCTTCTTCATTGCCGCGCCGAACGACGGACGCAGCCGTCCGGCGCGCCTGTCGCCGGCCGCCCTGGCGCTGCGCGCCGCCCTGGCCGCCTTCGTTCCGCTGGGATCGGCCTGCGTGGCCGCCGCGCACGCGCAGGCCGCGCCCGGCGCCATCGAATACGACATACCCGCCGGACCGTTGGCTTCCGCGCTGAACCGCTATGCACAGCAATCGGGCGTCTCCATCGTCATGGACGCCGGCCGGCTGCGCGGATTGAACACACCGGGCCTGCAGGGCCGCCATACGGTCCAGGAAGGCTTCGACCAGCTGTTGCGAGGCAGCGGCTACGCCGCCAGCCGCACCGGGTCGGGCTACGTGCTGCGCCCGGCGCCACCGGCCGCGCCGCAGGCCGTGCCGACGCTGCCCGCCGTCACCACGGTAGGCAGTTGGAACAGCGCGGTGGGCGCCGGCTACGTGGCCGAGGAAAGCCACGCCGGCACCAAGACGGACACGCCGCTGATCGAGACGCCGCAGGCCGTCACCGTCACCACGCGGACGGAACTGGACGATCGCAAGGTGCAGTCGCTGACCGAGGCCATCGCCTACACGCCGGGCGTGCGCACCGAGCAAAGCGGCTTCGACCCCCGCTTCGACGCTTTCACGGTCCGCGGCTTCGATATGACCTACAACGGCATCTATCGCGATGGTCTGCGATTGCCCGGCTCGAGCATGTCGGTGTTCAAGATCGAGCCCTATGGCGTGGAAAGCGTCACCGTGCTGCGGGGCCCCAGTTCGGCGCTGTATGGGCTGGGCTCGCCGGGCGGCGTGGTCGACGTCACCTCGAAGCGCCCGGTGGATGAGCCGTTCGGCGAGGTCGAGTTGCAGACCGGCAATTACCAGCGCAAGCAGGGCCAGTTCGACATCGGAGGCCGCGCCGACGACAGCGGCCAGTGGCTGTACCGCCTGACCGGCGTGGTGCGCGATGCCGGCTCGCCCAACATACTGGGTCGCGGCACGGACGACATGACCTTCATCGCCCCGGCCCTGACCTGGAAGCCCGACGCGCGCACCAGCATCACCCTGCTGGGCGAATACCAGAAGTCCAAGACGCCGGCCGCGCTTCCCGCCTATGCCTGGACCGGATCCGCGGACGACGGTTCGCCCGGCGTGCTGGACGACTACAACGAGCAGACGCAGGAGCAGTACCGCGTCGGCTACCTGGCCGAACATCGCGTGAACGACGCGCTTACCGTGCGCCAGAACCTGCGGTACGGCCGCGCCAACACCCACGTGCGCTACACCTCCCTGGGCGAGACTGACGAGGCCACGCAGACCATCGGCCGCTCCACCGGCTACGTCCACGACCGGATGACTTCCTTCGTCGTCGACAACCAGGTCCAGGCGGACTTCTCGGCCGCCGGCATGCGGCACACCGTGCTGGCCGGCCTGGACTATTCGCGCCTGTCGCTGGACGGCGGCATCGGCTTCGGCGAAGCCTCGCCCGTCGACGCGAGCACGCTGGAGCCGCTGGGCCCCGTGAACGATCCGCCGTCGACATACTCGCGCTATAACCGCAGCCAGCGCCAGACCGGCCTGTACCTGCAAGAGCAGGCCAGGTTCGACCGCTGGGTCCTGACGCTTACCGGCCGCCACGACTGGAGCACCACCATCACCGACGACCTGTTGGCGAGCAGCCGGCAGAAGGCCATCGACCGGAAGTTCACCGGACGCGCCGGCCTGACCTACGTGTTCGACAACGGCATCGCGCCGTACGCCAGCTACTCCACCTCGTTCTCGCCCAACCTGGGCGCCGGCATGGACGGCAGCGCTTTCGCGCCCACGACGGCCAAACAGGTGGAGGTGGGTGTCAAGTATGCTCCGCCGGGCCAGGACGGCTACGTGGCCGCGTCGCTCTTCCAGCTGACGCAGAACCACAGCCTCGTCACCGATCCGGACAACCCGCTCTTCCAGGTCCAGACCGGCGAGGTGCGTTCGCGAGGCGTCGAACTGGAAGCCGCCCTCGAGGTGGTCCGCGGACTGAACCTGCGCGGCGCCTATACCTACCTGGCGGCCGTCAACCGCGCGGGCGACGAGGCCACCGTGGGACGTACGCTGTCGGGCACGCCGCGGCACAACTTCTCGCTATGGGCCGACTACGAATTCCAACCCGATACGGCGCTGGCCGGCCTGGGATTGGGATTCGGCGTGCGCTACACCGGCACCAGCTGGGGCGATGCCGGCAACACCTTCAGCAACTCGCCGCACACGCTGGCCGACGCGAAGATCAGCTACGACCTGGAGCGCCTCGACTCGCGCTTCAAGGGCTGGAGCACGCAGGTCAACGCCCGAAACCTGTTCGATCGCGAATACACCACCTGCGACGCGGGCTACTGCTATCTCGGCAGCCGGCGCACGGTGATCGCCAGCGTCCGGTATCGCTGGTAGGCCGCGGCCGCACGCCGCCGGGCGGCAGGAATGCAAACGCCCGTCCAGGCAACTGGACGGGCGTTTGCATGGAACAGGCGGCGCGGCCAGGCGCGGCCGGCCGCAGGCGATGACGGCCTTACAGCGCCGACGTCAGTTCGGGCACGACCGTGAACAGATCGCCGACGAGCCCATAATCGGCCACGCCGAAGATCGGGGCTTCGGGATCCTTGTTGATGGCCACGATGACCTTGGAATCCTTCATGCCGGCCAGGTGCTGGATGGCGCCCGAGATACCCACTGCCACGTACAGCTGCGGGGCAACGATCTTGCCGGTCTGGCCGACCTGCCAGTCGTTGGGGGCATAGCCCGCGTCGACCGCGGCGCGCGAGGCGCCCAGGGCCGCGCCCAGCTTGTCGGCCAGCGGATCCAGGATCTTGAAGTTCTCGGCGCTGCCCAGGCCGCGTCCGCCCGAGACCACTACCCGCGCGCCGGCCAGTTCGGGACGGTCGCTCTTGGCGACTTCGCGGCCGACGAACGTCGACTTGCCCGAGTCGGCCACGGCCTCGACCGCTTCGACCGCGGCCGAGCCGCCTTCGGCGGCAGCGCCGTCGAACGCGGTGGTACGCACCGTGATGACCTTGACCGAGTCGCCCGACTGCACGGTGGCGATGGCGTTGCCGGCGTAGATGGGACGCTGGAACGTGTCGGCGGATTCGACCGAGATGATGTCGGAGATCTGCGCGACGTCGAGCTTGGCGGCCACGCGCGGAGCCACGTTCTTGCCCGCGGCGGTGGCAGGGAACAGGATGTGGCTGTACGAAGCGGCCACGGCCAGCACCTGCGCCGCGACGTTTTCGGCCAGGCCTTCGGCCAGTTGCGGCGCGTCGGCCAGCAGCACCTTGGCCACGCCGGCCACGCGCGCGGCCTCGTCGGCAACGCCGCGGGCGTTGGAGCCGGCGACCAGGACGTGCACGTCGCCGCCGATCTTCGCGGCGGCGGCCACGGCGTTCAGGGTCGCGCCCTTGAGCTGGGCGTTATCGTGTTCGGCAATTACCAGAGTCGTCATGATCACACCACCTTCGCTTCGTTCTTCAGCTTGTCCACCAGCGCCGCCACGTCAGCGACCTTGATGCCCGCCTTGCGGCCGGGAGGCTCGGTGACCTTCAGCGTCTTCAGGCGCGGCGCGGGGTCCACGCCCAGATCCTGCGCGGACACGGTGTCCAGCGGCTTCTTCTTCGCCTTCATGATGTTGGGCAGCGTGACGTAGCGCGGCTCGTTCAGGCGCAGGTCGGTGGTGACGATGGCGGGCAGCGTCAGGGCCACCGTCTCGAGGCCGCCGTCGACCTCGCGGGTGACCGTGACCTTGCCGTCTGCCAGCTCGACCTTGCTGGCGAACGTGGCCTGCGGCCAGTCCAGCAGCGCGGCCAGCATCTGGCCGGTCTGGTTGGCGTCGTCGTCGATGGCCTGCTTGCCCAGGATGACCAGCTGGGGTTGCTCTTTGTCGACCACCGCCTTCAGCAGCTTGGCCACGGCCAGCGGCTGCAGCTCGACATCGGTCTGCACCAGGATGCCGCGGTCGGCGCCGATGGCCATGGCGGTGCGCAGGGTTTCCTGCGCCTGGGACGCGCCGCACGAGACGGCGATGACCTCGGCGGCCGCGCCTTTCTCTTTCAGGCGCGTCGCCTCCTCGACCGCGATCTCGTCGAACGGGTTCATCGACATCTTCACATTCGCGATGTCCACGCCCGTCTGGTCCGATTTCACGCGCACCTTGACGTTGTAGTCAACGACGCGCTTGACAGGAACAAGCACCTTCATCCAGCAGCCTCCAGATATGGAAATAGTCGCCCGGCACTTCCCGGGCCCGCAATGCACAATTTTTTGATTCTACAGCTTTGCCAGGGCGCGTATGTGCGCGACGACGCTGCGACCCAGCGCCGAAAGGTTGTAGCCGCCCTCGAGCGTGCTGACGATGCGGCCCTGCGCATGGCGCTCGGCCACCTGCACCAGCTGCTCGGTGATCCAGGCGTAGTCCGACTCGACCAGACCCATCTGGGCCATGTCGTCCTCGCGATGGGCGTCGAAACCTGCCGAGATCAGCACCAGCTCGGGACGATGCGCCTCGAGGCGCGGCAGCCACTGATCCAGCACGATGCTGCGCACCGCCGGCCCTGCCGTGTAGGCCTGCACCGGCACGTTCAGCATGTTGGCGGCGGGGTTCTCGGTGCCCGAATTGGGATAGAACGGATGCTGGAAGAAGCTGCACATCAGCACCCGCGGATCGCCCGCGAAGGCCTGCTCGGTGCCGTTGCCGTGATGGACGTCGAAATCGATGATGGCCAGCCGCTGGACGCCGTGCACGGCCATGGCGTGCGCGGCCGCGATGGCCACGTTGTTCAGGAAGCAGAAGCCCATGGCCCGGGCCCGGCACGCGTGATGGCCGGGCGGGCGCACCGCGCAGAACGCGGTGGGGACCTCGCCGCCCATGACCGCGTCCACCGCCGCCACCGCCGCGCCCGCCGCGCGCAAGGCGGCCTGATAGGTGTGCGGGTTCATCAGGGTGTCGGGATCGATGGGCGTGTAGCCGCTGGCCGGCTGCCGCGCCTGCAGCGCATCGAGATACGCTTCGGCGTGCACGCGCAGGATGTCGGCGCGCGTGGCCTCCGGCGCCTCGCGCTCGTCCAGGTAGGACATCACGCCGCTGGCAAGCAGCTGGTCGGAAATGGCATCCAGCCTCTCCGGGCATTCGGGATGCCAGCCCCCCATTTCATGCAGGCGGCAAGACGGGTGGGTAAGATACATGGTCTCCATAGGGAAGATTATGTTCATCTGTAGGCGAATACTGCAACTCGGCATACTCGCGGCCCTGACCGGCTGCGCCGCCTCGAAGCCCCCCGCACCCCTTGCCGCCGTTCCCACGGCCCAGGCGGCCCCCGCCCCGGCCCTCACTCCGGACGCCAACGGCGCCATCCGCATCGGCCCCAGCGCGCCGGCGCCCGAGCCCTCTTCCACCGAAACGCCCACCGGCCAGTTGCGTCCCGAGGTCGCCGCCTATGCCCGCGATCTTGCGGCGCGCGCGGGCCTCCCGCTGGCCCAGGTGCAGGCCAGCCTGGCGGGATCGACCTACAACGCGACCGTGGCCAGGCTGATCGCGCCCGCGCCGCCGGGACGCAAGGTCTGGCGCAGCTGGCTGACCTATCGCTCGCGCTTCGTCGAGCCCAAGCGCATCCGCTGGGGCATCGATTTCTACCAGGACAACCAGGCGCTGCTCGAGCGCGCCGCGCAGCAATATGGCGTGCCGGCGCCCATCATCGCCGCCATCATCGGCGTGGAAACCATCTACGGCCGCAACATGGGCAGCTTCCGCGTCATGGACGCGCTGACCACGCTGGCCTTCGACTATCCGCAGCCCGCCCGGCCCGAGCGCGTGCAGCTGTTCCGCGACCAGTTGGGCGACTTCATCGTCCTGGTGCTGCAAGGCAAGCTGGAACTGGAAACGCGCGGCTCGTACGCCGGCGCCATCGGCATGCCGCAGTTCATGCCGGGCAGCATCCTGCGCTATGCGGTGGACGGCGATGGCGATGGCCACATCGACCTGGCCAACAGCCTGCCCGACGCGATCATGTCGGTGGGCAGTTTCCTGGCCCAGCACGGCTGGCAGCGCGGCGCGCCGGTGTTCGCGCCGGTGGTGCTGCCGGCCGATCCCTCGGCGCTGGCCTCCGGCGGGCTGCAGCCCACGCAGGACTGGCCGCGACTGCAGGCCGCGGGCGCGCGGCTCGGCGCGGGCGCCAACCCGGGCGCGGCCTGGCTGTCCATGCCGCTGGGCGTGGTCGACCTGGTCGAGGAAGCGCGCGGCACCGCGCAGTACCGCACCGGCACGCCCAACTTCTTCGCCTTGACGCAATACAACCGCAGCTATTTCTACGCCACGTCGGTGTCCGACCTGGCGGATGCGATCGCGACGGGAGTCGGCGTTTCGTATTGAGGATCGAATACGCGGGCGAATGCCCAAAAGCAAAGAGGCGTCCGTGGGACGCCTCTTTCACATCGCGGCCGGCGTTCGCCGGCGCATGGCCTCATGCCGGGGGATCGAATACCCCGGTGGACAGGTAGCGGTCGCCGCGGTCACAGACGATGAACACGATGGTGGCGTTCTCGACCCGCTGCGCCACGCGCAGCGCGGCAATGAGCGCACCGGCCGACGAGATGCCGCCGAAAATGCCTTCCTGGGCAGCCAGGCGGCGCGCCATGTCCTCGGCCTCGGCCTGCACGATGGATTCGTACGCGTCCACGCGGCTGCGATCGAAGATCTTGGGCAGATAGGCCTCGGGCCATTTGCGGATGCCGGGAATCTGCGAGCCTTCGGCGGGCTGGGCGCCCACCACCTGGATCGCCGGATTCTGCGACTTCAGGTACGCGGACACGCCCATGATGGTGCCCGTGGTGCCCATGGCGCTGACGAAGTGCGTGATGCGCCCATCGGTCTGGCGCCACAGCTCGGGGCCGGTGCCGTCGATGTGAGCCTGCGGATTGTCGGGGTTGGCGAACTGGTCCAGCACCTTACCCTTGCCTTCGGACTGCATCTCCATCGCCAGGTCGCGGGCATATTCCATGCCGCCCTTGGCCGCCGGAGTAAGGATCAGCTGAGCCCCGTAGGCCGTCATGGCCGCGCGGCGCTCGACCGACAGGTTGTCGGGCATGATCAGGATCATGCGATACCCGCGCATGGCCGCCGTCATCGCCAGGGCGATGCCGGTGTTGCCGCTGGTGGCCTCGATCAGCGTGTCGCCGGGCTGGATCTCGCCGCGCTGCTCGGCGCGCAGGATCATCGACAGCGCGGGGCGGTCTTTCACCGAGCCGGCCGGGTTGTTGCCCTCGAGTTTGGCCAGGATGACGTTGCCGCGCGGCTGGCCGGCATTGCCGGGGATGCGTTGCAGGCGGACCAGCGGCGTGTTGCCGACGGTCTGCTCGATAGTGGGGTAGGTGTGCTCGCTCATGCGGGGCATGATAACTCCGCCCGGCGGCGGCGGGCGGCATGGCCCGGCTGCCGCAAGGGATACGGCGGCCCGCGGCCTGGACGCTTCGGCCTGTCGCCCTACTTCGTCGCGGGTCGGCGCGCGGCCGCCGCGTTCGCCGGCGCCGCCGCCGCGGGCTTGCCAGGCGCGGCGTCGGGCGCGGCCGGCGCGCCTGGCCCCACGGTAAGCCCCGCCGCCTGCAAGGCCTGCACGCGTTTGGGACCGATGCCGCGCACCCGGTCGGACAGGTCGTCCATCGATTCGAAGCGTCCGCCTCGCGTACGTTCCTGGACGATGATCTGCGCCATGCGCGGGCCCACGCCGCGTATGGTCTCCAGTTGCTCGGCATTGGCGCTGTTCACGTCCAGCGCGTGCGCGGGCAGCATGGCCAAACCCAGGCCGCCGGCCACTGCCAGCCTGCCCACCGCGCGCGCCAGCAAGCGACGCGTCGGACGGCGAGCGGCCAAGGGAATCTGCGCGGTGAAGCGGCAGGGCTCGGGCCGGTGCCGCGCAACGGGATCATGGATGAAGGGATTCATGCGGTTCTCCTGATGAACGCGGGCGGATGGGAGCGTCCGCCCTGCATGCATCTTGCGGCAGCACCCCGGCGCACGGGGCGGGCAGTGCATGGAAACGGCACTTCGGTTTCCACGTACTGCCGAACCTGTCCCGTTTACTCCGGCAGCGGCCCGGTGGCCCGCTGCTGCTCGGCATCCGTCAATTCCGTCAGCACGTCATAGAACACGTCGAAGCGCCGTTCGCCGATCCGCTGCCGCCATTCGTCTTCGATGGCATGGACCGTGGCGCGCTGGATCTGTGCCACTTTCCAACCCTTGTCGGTCAACGATATCAACCGTGCCGGGGTGCCCTTCACCGGCACTCGCCGCACATAACCCATCTCCTCGAGCTGGACCAGCAGGTAATTCATCGCCTGCTTCGTCATGCCGGCGCGCGCAGCCAGATCGATGGGGCGCTCGTTGTCCGGCGGCGGGAAGCGCAGTACCTTGAAATGCGCGGGATGGATGTCGGCATACCCGGCGTCGGCCAGCGCCTGGCCGATGCGCCGCTCCACATATTCCAGCCCGTAGCGCAGCCTTGCACCGATCAGCGGATCGCCAGTATCCGGATCGCCGGGAAAATGTGGGTCCACGGACGCTTGACGTTTGGACATATTCGAGTAAAGTTACTTTACCAACCCAAAGGAGCCGGCCATGACTATAACGCGCGAACCCGAGATCATCATCGGATCGATCTCGATGCGCTTCCTCGTCGACGGGCGCCACACCGCGGGCAACGTGGCGATGGCGGAGATGGTGGTGCAGCCGCAGGCCAAAGTGCCGCCGCCGCACCGGCACGTCGACGTGGACGAGACGATGTACATGCTGGAAGGTACCCTGACCTATCGGGTGAACGACGACGTACGCGTGCTGACCGCGGGCGACGAGTGCTTCTCGCCGCGCGGCAGCGTGCATCACTTCTCCAATCCCGGCGACGTGCCGGCGCGCGCGCTCGTGGTGTTCTCGCCCGCCAACATCGGCCCCGATTACTTCCAAGAGGTGGCCGAGGTGCTGGGCGCCGGCGGTCCGCCAGACATGGCGAAGATGCGCGCGGTGATGCAGCGACACGGGTTGGAGCTGGCCGCCTGAACCGCGGGCGGGCCTGAGCGCCGACGCGTCACTCCCTCTCCGCGCCGCGCTCCAGCCGCGCCGCTTCGACCAGGTACTCAAGTACGCGGCGCGCCGCCACGGGCAGGGCCTGCTCGTCACGCATGCAGATGGCGAAACGCCGCTTGCTCCAGGTGTCCTTCAAGGGCAGCACGCGCAGGCCGTGCGCGGCGGCCTGCGGCATCGCCACCTCGGCGGGCACCACGCTGATGGCCAGCCCGGCCTCCACGACGCGGAAAGCCGAATCGAAGTTGCTTACCGTCACCCTGTGGCGCATGGTCCTGCCATCGCGGGCGGCCGCGGCCTGCAGCATGCGCAGCACTGCTCCGGCCGCGTGCATGTTGACGTATTCGTAGTCCAGCGTTTCTTCGAACCACACCGCATCGCGCTGCGCGAGCGGATGGCGCGGGTCGGTCACCACCGCCAGGTTGTCGCCGCGATACGGCCGGGTCTGCAGCCCGCGGAAATCGGCCGCGTCCCAGCAGATGCCCAGGCTGGCGATGCCGGCCTTCACGTCGCGCACCACCTCGTGGCTGACGCGCTCCTCCAGGTCCACGCGGATGTTGCGGTGCTGCCCGGCCTGCAGAAAGCCCGCGATGTCTGCCGCCAGCGATTGCGCGATGACCGAAGCGGTGGCCAGGATGCGGACCTGTCCCTGCACGCCGCTGGCATACGCCGCCATGTCGCGCTCGATGCGGTCGGAGCTGGCCATGATGGCTCGCGCGTGTTCCAGCAAGGTTTCTCCGGCTTCGGTGGGCTCGACGCCATGCCGCTTGCGGACCAGCAGCTTGGCGCCGACGGTGTCCTCGAGCTGCGCCAGGCGCTTGCTGATGGCGGAGCCCACGATGCTGGCATCCTGCCCTACGCGGGCGATATTGCCCGTTTCGCACACCTTGATGAAAAGCCGCAATGTGGTGATGTCCAGGTCGCGCATGGAATTCATGCCTCGATGAGATTTTCCTTCACGGAATTTTATCCGTTCCGAAATTGCGAAAATTTGCCGGCCGAGAATACCTAAACTAGCGCATCGACTTTTTCATCTGGTGCAACGAGCATGGCGTCGACCTCCTTCCCTTCAGCCGTCACCGTCCGCGAAGTCGGGCTGCGCGACGGCCTGCAAAGCCTGCCCGTCGTAGTGCCCACCCACATCAAGCGCGAATGGATAGACGCCGCCTACCGGGCGGGCCAGCGCGAGATCGAAGTGGGGTCATTCGTGCCGCCGCGGCTCTTGCCGCAGATGGCCGATACCGCCGAGCTGGTGGCGCATGCGAAGCGGCTGGAGGGGCTGTTCGTGTCGGTGCTGGTGCCCAACGTGAAGGGAGCGGAAAGGGCTCTGGAGAGCGGCGCCGACCTGATGCTGGTCCCGCTATCCGCCAGCCGCGACCACAGCCTGGCCAACCTGCGCAAGACGCCCGGGGAAGTGGTGGCCATGGTGGCGGAGATCCGCGCCGCGCGCGACGCGGCGGGCTCATCGATGTTGATCGAAGGCGGCGTGGGCACGGCCTTCGGCTGCACGCTGCAAGGCGCGGTCGCCCCGGACACCGTGCTGGACCTTCTGCAGGCGCTGCTGGACGCCGGCGCGGACCGCGTCAGCCTGGCCGACACCGTGGGCTATGCCGATCCGGCGGCGGTGCGGCGCCTGTTCGAAGCGGCGTTGAACCGCGTCGGCGACCGCCTGTGCTGCGCCCACTTCCACGACACCCGTGGTCTGGGACTGGCCAATGCGCTGGCCGCGCTGGAGACCGGCATCACGCGGTTCGACGCCTGCCTGGCCGGCATCGGGGGCTGTCCGCACGCCCCGGGCGCCAGCGGCAACGTCAGCACGGAAGACCTCGTCTTCATGCTGCAAAGCATGGGCATCGCCACGGGCGTCGACCTGCCGAAGCTGCTGGCCCTGCGCGAGGCCGCGGCCGGCTGGCTGCAAGGCCAACCCCTGCACGGCTCGATATGGCGCGCCGGCCTGCCCAAGACCTTTCCCGCCGCCGCGGGCGCGATCGTATCCTGGAACCGCTATTCATTGGACCAACGAGTCATGACTACCGAGACCCTTTCTTCCGACGCCCTCCCCCTGGCCGGCCTGCGCGTCGTCGAATTCACTCACATGGTCATGGGCCCGACCTGCGGCATGGTGCTGGCCGACCTGGGCGCGGAAGTCATCAAGGTCGAGCCGGTGCAGGGCGACCGCACGCGCCACCTGCTGGGCGTGGGCGCCGGCTTCTTCCCCATGTTCAATCGCAACAAGAAGAGCATCGCGCTGGACATACAGTCGCCCGAAGGCGGCGAGGCGGCGCGCAGACTGGCCGCCAGCGCGGACGTCGTGGCCGAGAACTTCCGGCCGGGCACCATGGCGAAGTACGGGCTCGACTATGCGTCGCTGTCGGCGGTGAACCCGCGCCTGATCTACGTCAGCCACAAGGGCTTCCTGCCCGGTCCTTACGAGATGCGCACGGCGCTGGACGAGGTCGTGCAGATGATGGGCGGTCTGGCCTACATGACCGGCCGGCCCGGCGACCCCGTGCGCGCCGGCACCAGCGTGAACGACATCATGGGCGGCATGTTCGGCGCGATCGGCGCGCTGGCCGCGCTGATCAAGCGCGGCATCACGGGCCGCGGACAGGAAGTGCAGTCCTCGCTGTTCGAGAACAATGTGTTCCTGGTGGGACAGCACATGCTGCAGTACGCCATCACCGGCCAGGCCTCGGCGCCCATGCCGGACCGCGTGTCGGCCTGGGCGCTGTACGACGTCTTCACCGTCAAGAACGGCGAACAGATCTTCCTGGCGGCGGTCAGCGACAGCCAATGGATGACCTTCTGCGACGCGTTCGGCTTCGAAGACCTGAAGAGCGATCCCAAGCTGGCGACAAACAATGACCGCGTGCGCGTGCGGCCCACGCTGCTGGCCGACCTGCGCGAGCGCCTGGCGCGCTACACCGCGAGCGAGCTCGCGGCCGTGTTCGAACGCATCGGCCTGCCCTTCGCGCCCATCCTCAAGCCGGAAGAGCTCTACGAAGACCCGCATCTCCGCGCCACCGGAGGCTTGGCCGACGTGCGCCTGCCCGACGGCGAGCGCGCGGGCCAGACCGCCGGCGCGCCGCTGTTTCCGCTGATGATGGACGGCCGCCGGCTGGGCGTGCGCGAACACCCGCCCGTGCTGGGATCGCACACCGATGACCTGCTCGCCGGCGTGGGGTATTCGGCGGGACAGATCGCCGGGATGCGCGAACGGCGCATCGCCGCCTGACCCGCCGTGCCCATCGCATCGTTTCTTTAGACCATTCTCCGCAGGAGATCAGCGAAGTACCTCATCACCACGGCCGCGTCGACGGACCGTTCATAATCAAAAGGAGAGAGACATGAACCATGGAATCGGCAGCCCGGGCCGCCGCAAGTTATTGCTGGGCACCCTGGGCGCAATGGGCGCGCCCTGCGTGGGCGCGCCAGCCTGGTCGCAAAGCGACAGGCCCATCAAATTCATCCTGCCGGTCGGCGTGGGATCCGGCGTGGACACCATCACCCGCGCCGCGGCCCCCGGCCTGTCGGCCGCCCTGGGCCATACGGTGGTGGTCGAGAACCAACCAGGGGCCGGCGGCATCGTCGGGACCGCCGCGCTGGTGCGCTCGCCGCCCGATGGCTACACGCTCAGCATGGTGTCGAACAATCACGTCATCTTCCCCAGCGTATACAAGTCAGTGCCGTTCGATCCGCTGGGCGACATCACCCCGATCAGCATGGTGGGCAACACGCCGCTGATGATCGTGGCCAACCCGCAGAAAGTGTCGGCCAACAACGTCCGCGAACTGACGGCACTGCTGAAGAACCAGCCCGGGCGCTACAACTACGCCTCGTCGGGCAACGGCACCATCCTGCAGCTGGCGGTGGAGATGTACCTGCAGCAAGCCAACGTCCGGGCGCGCCATATTCCCTACAAGGGCGTGGGACCGATGATGGCCGACCTGATCGGCGGCCAGGTGGATTTCGGCGTGCTGTCGCAGCCCTCCGTGCTGCCGCAGATCAAGAGCGGCGCCTTGAAGGCGCTGGGCGCCTGCGGCGGCGAACGCATGGCCGCGCTGCCCGACCTGCCGACGCTGCGCGAGCAGGGCCTGGCGGACTACGTGGTCGAAGGCTGGTTCGCCGTGGTCGCCCCGGCGAAGCTTCCAGCCGCCGACGTGCAGCGCATCTACCCGGCGCTGGGCACGGCTTTCCAGGCGCCGGAAGTGAAGCAGGCGATGGACGCGCAAGGCAACCGCATCGTGCTGATGCCGCCCGAGAAGACGGCCGCCTACTTCCGGTCGGAGATGGAGAAGTACGCGCGGGTGGTGAAGGCGGCGGGTATCGAGCCGAGCTGAGATGTGGCGGGCGTGTGTATCGACCCACTGTCCAATCTCCGATGGCGAGAGATCGTACTGACGGCTCGCCTTGGCCACGGTGGACTTTCCCTGATGAGGGTCCCTGCACATACCGCCCCCTTTTACATCTCTATTGCTCTGGGTTGAGACGGCGATATCCCGTGATATGCCTATGCGGCCGTCTGGCCGGAAACACTGGGCGGGTCGGGAAACCGCCTGCCCACAAGCCGAATGACCAGCCAGATTAGCGGGACCTGCAACAGACTAAGGACACTCGTGACGAGTAGACGCAGTGTGATCTCGCGCTGTAGTTCGGCTGTAGAAAGGTCGCCTTGCAAGGCGATGAGGCCGATTGACAGCAAATGGGCGACATAGTTGAGAGCGGCCATGCCCAGCCAACACCGCCAGTAGATTGTCGATGAGGGTATCGTAACCCTCCGGCGCCACCCCCAACTGGCGCCCGATGATCTGCAGCAACGATGCGTTCTCCCCTGGTGCCAGCCCCAGCACTTCGGTCTGGATGGCATTGCCGAGCACTTCGCCGATATTGTCGGCCGTTCCCGAATAGATCTTGCCGTCCGAGCGTATCTGGTAGATCACGCTCGAATCGATCAAGTCTATCGTGTACGAGAAGGCGAAATCGGTGCTGGAACTGCTCCAACTCACGGCTAGACTGTCGCGCTGTACCACGCACTCTCCGGAAAGCGCTCCCTCGCCCAAGGCGATGGACAACGACTGCCCGTCCACCCGGATCGACGCGCCCGGGGCGATGTCCAGTACCCCTCGGCCTAGGACCGTGGCGGTCGTGGTGCCGTCGGGCAGGCAGACCAAGGATGGCCCCCAGTCGCCCTGCCGGTCGCTTAAGGTCAAGCCGAATGTAAGCTGGCCTTTGTCGTCCAGGCCGATGCTGGTAAGCTTGCCCGGGTCGACCGAGAAGGTCGTGCCGCGCTGGAATAAGTCTACCGTCAACGAGCCGGCTGACCCCAAATCGAAGCCCAGCATCGCACCGTCGCCCGAGTTGAATGCTTCCAGCGCTGCGCGAAGCCCCAGCAAGCCATCGACGAAGCCATCACTGATGGCCGTCTGCACGTCCACGAGGACTTGGCCGGCCACGCGGGCTGTGCCTGCATCAATGCCTTGAAGAGCGATGCCATAGGCGTGCAAGTAATCGGCAAGTGACTCACCGCGGAAGCCAACATAGTCTCCGCCCAAACCACCCATACCGGACGGGACCCAATCGAAGAACGTGCCGGGCCAGGTCCAGGGCGGGACTCCAAACTCCTGCTGCATATTCTGAGCATCCGCCCGAACAGTATCCTCTGGGGAGAGCAACGTGCCCGTCCGCACGATCTCGCTTAGCAGAGTTCCCGCAAGTCGATTAGAAGCTGCATTGAATGCGGTTTCGCTTAATGTGCTGCCATGGATCTCGGCGACCCGCTGAGTGGCGCCACGTACGTATTCAGACCAAAATGACCCATCGTTTTGATTAACATGCCATGCAATGTTGTACCAAGTGGCCAAGCTTTCCAGATTCTCTCTATTCGCAGCGTCCAGTTGGCTTTCCAATCCAGCCTCGATAACGTTACGAATGTACCCATACGCCGCCACGTAGTTCTCGTTCTTCACGTGGTTGTCGAGTATTGCCACATCGGAAGCCTGCAAGGGATACTGGACGCCAGCCATTTCACTTCTCCGAGCCCTGGATGAATGAGTTCGCCTTTTCAACGATGCGTGCATCTATGTCTTCGAATTCAGACATATGAACTTTTTGAACCGAGTACGTCACCTTCATCGTGTCCCGTAAGCTACGGGTCACGTTGTATGCGTAGAACTGATTGCTATCGACATAGTCGACGAACATCGAGTATTGCGACTCGTCGCGCTTGAACCAATAGACGCCCCACAGATGATCGTTTATCGGCCGCCTAAACACATCAAACCCGTTTTCCGCCCCACCATATTCGGCGTCTTTAGCGCGCTTAATGAGGGCCAGAGTCGGTGCCGCTACGCTCGCTTTTTCACTCGGCGCCCTCTCCGTGATTGACACGACCACCAGGTGTCATCGGGAGTCTTCAGGCCGTGTCTGGGAGACATATCCGGATACTGGAGATATATGCGTAGTGAAGACACTTCACTTTCACCATCCCGGATTATTGAATAGGTGTTAGGAATTAGCCATTTATGCCCCGCTAGGACAAAGCTATACGCCTCAGGCTTTGGGCGGTACAAGATCCAAGCGCCTCGCAGGAAATTAACAGCGACCCAAATTCCTAGAAGCAAGAGAATTCCTATCAGCAGCTTCACAGCAGGATGCTTCATTCATCCACCTTGTTTTGCCGGCACGGTGAAGGAACTGACTTTTCCGATAGCCAATTCGTACACTATCTAAAACCTGTCCAAATGGCGTCTGCGATTATTTCCCGAATGCGCCTATACGCGGCACCATAGTCCTTATTTCCCCTGGCAGCTCTCAAGAATCGCGATGTCGTTCCCCTGCAGTACGTACTGGAATCCGGCCATTTCAAATCTCCGGGCCTTTGATGAAGGACGCAAGACGAGCTACCACACGCGCATCTATTTCCGCAAGTTCGCTCAGATGTACCTTTTGAACTGAGTAAGACAACGTCATGGCGTCCCCCAAACTGCGCGTTACGTGGTAGGCAAGAAATTGCTCGCTGTCAGCAAAGTGCACGTACATGGAATAATCAGATTCCTCACTCTTGAACCAGTATATTTCCGATGGGCTCTTCACCATCTCTTTCCTGTAGACGAGAAACCCATCCATTTCACCAAGGAATGCAGCCCCTTGTTCCTTGATATATCTCAGCACGGGTTGCGAAACACCATCCTCACCGTGCAACTGTTGCGATTTCACAGTCGCGATTATCATGTTGTCGTCAGGGGGTGTGATACCGCTTCGAGGTAACATATCGGGGTACTGCAGATGGATGGTTAGCGACGATGCCCGAAGCTCTCCGTCACGAATGATCGAATAACGGCTAGGGATTTCCCACCTCTGCCCTCCAAGAACAAATGTGTACTCCTTAGGTTTAGGGCCAAACAATAACCAGGCACCCCGTAAGAAGTCGGCAGCAACCAAAGCACCTAGAAGCAGGATAATTCCTATCAGCAGTGTCACTGCGACATGCTTCATTCATCGACCTTTTTTGCCGACACAGCGAAAGACCTCACCTTTCCGACAACCAATTCGTCCACTTTCTCAAACCTGTCAAAATGGACCTTCTTTGCCGAGTACTCTAGGACCAAATCTCCGCCGAGACTACGAATTACGTCATAAGCGTGCAGCTGTGGGTTTTCCTGATACCAAACATACATGGAGTAATCGGACTCGTCCTTCTTGAACCAATAAACCGTATGCGAATCGGGCGGCTTGCCAGCGACTCGATATTGCTCGAATCCGTTGTTCTCACCGATATAGACCGGCTCCTTCAGTTCCCTCAGTAGCTTAAGCCTGCCCTGGGACACGCTATCTTGCTCTTTGGACGACCGCAGCCTGACCGTGACCGACACGCGGTTGCCACTGGACAGATCGTAAGTCGTAGGCGAGGTCATGTCGGGATATTCAAGCTGCGTAGCAAATAAGGTAGGGCGAGTACGACTGTTCAGGAATAGTCCGTATGGTTTGGGGACGAACCACTGTTTTCCCGCGAGCAGAAAATGCCGATACTGCTGCATCTCGTAATTCCGCCACATCTCCCATGCCGCGACCGCCGCCAACACGAGCCCGCCGCAGGCCAATCCGGCCATCCACTTTCTCCGCCGTTTCATCCTTTCCCCAATCAGACTGAGCACACAGCAATCGCCGCGACTCGCACCAACGCCCTTGTTCCGCATGCGTCGCGATTGCAGGATTTACGAATATCGAGTCTGGTGAAGCCGCATGCCCGTTTTGGCGGAGCCAACGGGGACTGTATCGAACTTTCTGATGATTATTATGAACTTTTTATTTCCGCTTCGGCCCACAACGACGGCGCGTAATAAAACTGTAGGAACTCATGCCATTCGTCCATAAAAAAATGGCCGCGAACTAGCGCGGCCATTTTGAACATTCATGCGAGGAAGGCGGCCTACCCCTTCTCCCGCCAGTACGTCACATACTCCGACACTCCGTCCGCACATCCCGCATCGGCGCATCAAACCCAGCCTCGCGCACCTTGCTGACATCGGCCTGCGTATAACTCTGGCACCTGCCCTTCAAATCCTCGGGAAACGGTATATACCGGATGAACCCGGCCTTCACCAGTTCCTCCAGCGGCAATTCCGCATCCCCCAGCTCCAAGGTATTCACCACCGCCGACGCCACGTCATTGAACGGCTGCGCGCGGCCGGTGCCGCAGTTGAATATCCCCGACTGCTCTGGATGATCCAGAAAATGCAGATTGACGGCGATCACGTCTTCACCCGAGATCAAATCCCGGCTCTGTCCGCCATCGGCATCCCCGTCCCACCCAGCGAACAACCTTACGTGCCCTTCGTCCAGGAACTGGTGCTAATGCTTATAAAGTCTTGGGCGGAAATACAGCCGAAACCAGGCATATACCAAAAACAGTAGGATCACAAACAAATCCCACTGCATGGCAGATTTTTTTGAAAAAGCAAGACTTCTATCGAAATCAGCAGCAGTGCGGTAAAACTTTCCATCAACCGACAAACTAATGACAACCTTTAGAGTTTGCCAGGGAAACACCTCAAATGATGTCCACTGCACAATCCCGTGTTTACCAACCAATTCATTAGGCAATGACACGCTTGTTCCATCGCCTGAACGGTAATAGCAGTCATTCCGAACTATTGTGTCCTGAGCGCAAGTAAACACTTGGCCGTTAATTAATATCACTTGCCCCGTCTTGTTGTTGCGCCGAAAATCCAACACCCCTTCTGTCGTCTGCGTCGTTAGAGCCTGTGAGTAAGGTTGGCAATACAAATGAGCGTGCGGCAGCACACTCATATACAAGGCGAGAAGCATCACACCACAAAGTTCCAGCAGCACTTCCGGCCGCTTAACGCGCGACAACCAATTCATTCAACGGGACCTTAAAATAAACATCTTAAATTCAGCAAACAACAACATCCGAACATTTCGTCATGAAACCTGCGCTCAAACTGAATCAATTATCAATATGCCAATACAAAGAAATCCGACGCATAGCTTTCTGAGCGTCTTACTCGTCCAAATCCATATCGGTATGGCCACGGTTTTTTTTTCAGGTCCGTCTGACGAACGGCAATTCCCCGGGGACGCTCCGATGCGCAACCTCAGAATATTCGCTCTTGCGCACACCATTGAAGGCAACACCGGGCATATAGCCATTGCCGGGATGAATCCGTACGACCGAGCTAAATGTATCTAAATCCACCCGGATTTTTGTGAATCTTTTATTTCAATTAGAAACGCCAGGAGGAGCTGTAACCTTGCAAGTCGGACGGCACTTGACGCTTGCCCTAGACAAAAAAATAGCCACGAACTAGCGTGGCTACCCTGAATTTCGTGCGAAAGGCCTCTACCCCTTCCCCCGCCAATACCTCACATACTCAGACACCCCCGTCCGCACATCCCGCATCGGCGCATCAAACCCCGCCTCGCGCAGCTTGCTGACATCGGCCTGAGTATAGCTCTGGTACCTACCCTTCAAATCCTCCGGAAACGGTATATACCGGATAAACCCGGCCTTCACCAGCTCTTCCAGCGGCAGTTCCGCATCCCCCTGCTCCATCCGCAAGGTATTCACCACCGCCGCCGCCACGTCATTGAACGGCTGCGCGCGGCCGGTGCCGCAGTTGAATATCCCCGACGTCTCGGGATGATCCAGAAAATGCAGATTGACGGCGACCACGTCTTCCACCGAGATGAAATCCCGGCTCTGTCCGCCATCGGCATACCCGTCCCACCCAGCGAACAGCCTCACATGCCCTTCGGCCAGGAACTGGTTCATGTTGTGGAACGCCACGGAAGCCATGCGCCCCTTGTGCTGTTCATGCGGACCGTATACGTTGAAGTACCGCAACCCCACCACCTGCGACGCCAACCCCGCAGCCATGCGCCGCCTCAACACCTGGTCGAACAGCAGCTTCGAATACCCATACACGTTCAACGGCCCTTCATTGGCCGGATCTTCCACATACACTGAAGACCCGCCATACACCGCCGCCGACGACGCATAGATGAACGGCACCTTGCGCGCCTGGCAATACTCGAACAGCTCCAGGGTGACGCGGTAGTTGTTGTCCAGCATGTAGCGCCCGTTGCGCTCGGTGGTGTCCGAGCAGGCGCCCTGGTGGAACACGGCCTGGGGCGCGGGCAGCGAGCCGTTCAGCACGCGCGCGCGGAAGTCGTCCTTGTCCAGATAATCCGCGACGCTGCAATCCACCAGGTTGCGGAATTTGTCGCCCTCGGTCAGGTCGTCGACGGCGATGATGTCATGGATGCCGCGGCGGTTCAGGCCGCGCACGATGTTGCTGCCGATGAAGCCGGCGGCGCCGGTGACGATGATCATGTCGGTTCTCCTGCCAATTCTGCGGCGGTGACGATGGAGGTGCCCAGCTTGCCGACCACGATGCCGCCGGCGCGGTTGGCCCAGCGCATGGCCTCGAGCCAGGGCAGGCCCACGGCGCGCATCACCGCCAGCGTCGCCAGCACGGTATCGCCCGCGCCAGATACGTCGAATACCTCGTGGGCCTGGGCGTCGACATGCTCGCGCCCGGCATCGGTAAACAGGGTCATGCCCTGCTCGGAACGTGTGACCAGCAGCGTCTCCAGTTCCAGTTCCGTGCGCAGGCGTTGCGCGCGCTCGGTCAGCTCGGCCTCGGTATTCCACCGTCCAACTGCCTGCTGCATCTCGGATCGGTTAGGCGTGACCAGGGTGGCGCCACGATAGCGCGCATAGTCGTCTCCCTTGGGATCGACCAGCACCGGCACGCCGGCGGCGCGCGCCGCAGCGATCAGGCCGGATACGCGGTCCAGCGCGCCCTTGGCATAGTCGGACAGCACCACGACGTCGTGACGCGCCACGTGAGCGGCCAGGGCCGAGTCGATGCCGTCCAAGGCCGCAATGGCCGGATGCTGTTCGAAATCGACGCGCAGCAACTGCTGCTGACGGCCCAGCACGCGCATCTTCAGGGTGGTGGGATGCTCGGCATCACGGATCAGGTCGGCCTGCACGCCGGCCTCGGAAGCCAGGCGCTCGATACGGTCGCCCGCCTCGTCGGCGCCGACCACGCCGATCAGGGTGGCCTGCGCCCCCAGCGCGGCCACGTTGCGCGCGACGTTGGCCGCGCCGCCCAGGCGGTCTTCGCGGCGAGCCACGCGCACGACGGGCACGGGGGCCTCGGGCGAAATGCGGTCGACTTCGCCGAACCAGTACCGGTCCAGCATGACGTCGCCGACCACGAGCACGCGGGCCCCGGTGATGGATTGAGTGGGAAATTCCATGCTCATTGAAGCTCTTCCAGGCGGCGCGGCGCGTAGGTCTCCCACGCGTTGCAACCGGGGCACTGCCAATAGAAACGGCGCGGCTGGAAGCCGCAGGAGCGGCAGGCGTAGCGGTCCAGCCGCTGGGTATGTTTGTGGATGAGGCTGCGCAGCAGGCTCAGGTCGCCGCCCGGCACGGCGGCATCCTTGGGCGTGTCGGCGTCGGCCGGCGTGGCCAGTTCGGCCTCGAGCAGGCGGTCCAGGCCCAGCAGCGAGGGGTGATGCCGCAGCGCCTCGCGGGCGAAGGTCCATGCGGGGCCGGCGCCCTGCTGCACACGCAGTTCGCGGAACACCACGTCGAACAGATCGAGCGAGGCGTGGCGTACGTACTGCTTGCGCAGTTCTTCGAGGCCCTGTTCCTGCTGGCCGGCCTGGCGGTAGTTGGCCAGCAGCGGCTCGGCGACCAGGCCCGCGAATTCGGGAGCCTCGGCCAGCACCGATCCCAGGTACAGGCGCTCGGCCTTCGGGTCGTTCTCGAGCGCGGCCAGCTTGGCCCGCAGCATGGCGATGCGCACACGGCCGCCATGGGCGGGATGACCGGCGCGCTCGGACGCGCGTGCGGCGTTGTCGGCAGCGTCCAGGGCGGCGTGTGCCGCCTCGAGATCGGGGGCGGGCTTAGTGCCCAGCGCCGCCTGGGCCAGTTCGCAGTGATAGTGCACGATCTGCGGCACGGGTTCGTCGGCCAGACCCTGCAGGGTCTTGACCGCATCGATGGCGCGCACCCAGTCGTGCTCGGATTCGTAGATGCGGATCAGCGAGCGCAGCGCCGGCAAGGCGTGGCGCGTGTCCTTCAATTGCCCGAAGGCCGCTTCGGCGCGGTCGAGCATGCCGGCCTTGAGAAAGTCCTGCGCCAGTTCGTGCTGCGCGTTCTCGCGATCGGCCACCGGCAGGTCGGAACGGTTCAGCAGGCTCTGGTGCACGCGGATGGCGCGCTCCATTTCGCCGCGGCGGCGAAACAGGCTGCCCAGGGCGAAGTGCAGTTCGGTGGTTTCGGGATCGAGCTTGGCCACCTCGACGAAGGCGTCGATGGCGCGGTCGGGCTCCTCGTTCAGCAGGAAGTTCAGGCCGCGGAAGTACGAATCGGGCAGCGTGCGGGTTTCCCGCAGCATCTGCCTGAAATCGAAACGCGCCGCCAGCCAGCCCAATGCGAACAGCATGGGCACGAAAATCAACCACCAGGGCTCAAAATCCACGGATCGGGCTCGTGCGAGAAAACAGGATCGGGCAAGCGGCCGGGATGGCCCTTACAGCGGCGACATGGGCGCGACGGACTCGGGGGCGACCGTGGCCGGATTGGGCGTGGCGGTGCCGTTGGCGGCGGCCTGCAGGCGCTCGACCTCGCGGCGCAGCCGCATGGCCTCGCGGCGGCGGCGCATGACGGCCGGCACGCTGAGCAGCAGACCGAACAGGGCGCCTACCACGAAGGTGGCCAGCATCACGACGATAAGCGGCACGTTATGAACCACATAATCGGCGTAGAAGGTGACTTCTACCGGCTGCGTGTTCTTCAGTGCGAACATCAGCACCGCGACGAAGACGAGCAACCGCAGGGCCCAGACGAGATAGCGCATGGCGCGTGCTCCCAATAATTCGAGACTTAGATTGTAAGCGCAAGCTGCCGCGCCCCGCTCCGGGTGGGGAGTTTATGATGGACGCGATCGGCGGCGCGCCGCGGCAACGGTACGCCCGCCCCGCGTTCTCATCCGTACTGAAGACAAGAGGTAGCCTTGAAAGCTCACAAAATCGCAGTCATCCCCGGAGACGGCATCGGCAAGGAAGTCATGCCCGAAGGCGTGCGCGCGGTCGAAGCCGCGGCCAAACGGTTCGGCATCCCGCTGGAAATGGTGCACATCGACTGGGCCAGTTGCGACTATTACGCCAAGCACGGCGACATGATGCCCGCCGACTGGTACGACCAATTGAAGGACTGCGAGGCGCTGTTCTTCGGCGCGGTGGGCTGGCCCGACACGGTGCCCGACCACATCTCGCTGTGGGGCTCGCTGCTGAAGTTCCGCCGCCAGTTCGATGAATACGTGAACCTGCGTCCGGTGCGCCTGATGCCCGGCGTGCCCTCGCCGCTGGCCGGCCGCAAGCCCGGCGACATCGATTTCTACGTGGTGCGCGAGAACACCGAAGGGGAATATTCGTCCATCGGCGGACGCATGTTCGAAGGCACCGACCAGGAGTTCGTGGTGCAGGAATCGATCTTCACGCGCCGCGGCACCGATCGCATCCTGAAGTACGCCTTCGACCTGGCGCAAAGCCGGCCCAAGAAGCACCTGACCTCGGCCACGAAGTCCAACGGCATCTCGATCAGCATGCCCTACTGGGACGAGCGCGTCGAAGCCATGGCCCAGCAGTATCCCGACGTGCGCTGGGACAAATATCACGTCGACATCCTGGCCGCGCGCTTCGTGCTGAGCCCGGAACGCTTCGACGTGGTGGTGGCCTCGAACCTGTTCGGCGACATCCTGTCCGACCTGGGCCCGGCCTGCACCGGCACCATCGGCATCGCGCCATCGGCCAACCTGAATCCCGAGCGCAAGTTCCCGTCGCTGTTCGAACCCGTGCACGGCTCGGCGCCCGACATCTATGGCAAGAACATCGCCAATCCGATCGGCATGATCTGGTCGGGCGCCATGATGCTGGACTTCCTGGGCCACGGCCAGGGCCAGTACCGCGAGGCGCATGACACCATCCTGCGCGCCATCGAGAAGACGCTGGTCGACGGCAACGTCACGGCCGACCTGGGCGGCAAGGCCTCCACCACCGAGGCTGGAAAGGCCATCGCCAGCGCAATCGAGACCGCCTGACGATACGATCTTCAGGGGCTTGCCGGCCAGAGGCGGCGCGACGGTCCGCCCGCCCCTGCGCCGCCCTCGCTGGTTGCCGCGCGCAACGCCAGGCCTCCGTGCCGAAATCCTGCTGTCGTTGTAACGAATAATGTCGAATTAACACACTATCGTTTGCGATCGCGTGGGTTTTGCACGGATCGGCCGCGGCGTCCTCGCGTAGGAAATCATCGATGAAAGTCCGCTTCCACCTGCTGCCCACGATGCTGCTGGGCGCGTTCGTGCTGGCCCTGACGGCCGTGATGATCGTGTTTTCCATGTCCAAGCTGCGCAGTCTCTCGGAAGACGGCGCCAGCACGGTGTTCTCGCTGATCGCGCAGCGCAATGCCGACCAGCTGCAGGCGCTGCTGGCCAGCATGAGCAGCGTGGTCGACGCGCAATCGGTGCTGCTGCCGCAGCAGATCGAACGGGGCGGCAGGGTCAACGAGGTCACGCTGGCGCCCGCGCTGATGGCCACACTGCGCACCAATCCGCATATCTACAGCGTCTACTACGGTTTCGGCGACGGCACGTTCCTGCAGGTGATCGGCGTGCGCGGCGATGCCCGCATCGCCGACAGGATCCGGGCGCCGGCCGGCACGCATTTCGCGATCCGGCTCATCGAAGGAGGGTCCGCCGACGGCGGGCAACCGCGGCTGGAGAACTGGCGATTCCTCGCGGCCAACGAGAAGCAGTTGGGCGCGCTGTCGCAAGAGGCGGCCTACGTGCCCAGTTCGCGGCCCTGGTACGACAGCGCGCTGGCCGCGCCCGGCCTGCATGTGACCGAGCCCTACGTGTATGAATCGCTGCAGGGGCTGGGCCTGACGCTGTCCCGCGCCTTGCGCAACGGCAACGGCGTGTTCGGGGCCGACGTCGCGCTGGGCGACCTGGAAAGCTTCGCCGCGCAGACGCTCGAGGGCCGCGAAGGCGGCGTGCTGATCACCGATGACCGCGGCCGCGTGCTGGCCGCGCATGCCAGCCGCCACTTCAATGCGCCGCTGCTGGATTCGCTGCAGCCCGCGGCGCGCTCGGCCAACCCCATGTTTTCGCATGCGGCCGAGATGATCCGCCACGGCGGCACGCAGATCGTGGACGTGCACGGCACCGAGCTGGCCTACGCCAGCCGCTCGCTGGCGATCACGCCGTCCGCTTCCATCCACGTGGTGGCCTTCGCGCCGATGAGCCTGTACACGGGCGCGGTGGACAATGCGCGCAACGGCCTGATGCTGTTCGGCCTGGCCGTGCTGTGCATCTTCCTGCCCCTGACGTACTTCGTGGCGCGCCGCATCTCGGGCGCGCTGGAAACACTGGCGGCCGACGCCGAACGCATCCAGCGCCTGGACTTCAGCGGCGGCCGCACCGTGCACTCGATATTCCGCGAGATCGACCTGCTGGGCCGCGCGCAGCACACGATGAAGGCGGCCATCCGCCAACGCACCGAGGAACTGGATCGCGCACGGGTCAATCTGCAGGCGCTGCTGGACAGCGGCATGCAGCTGGCCTCGCGCCGCAGCCGCGAGACGGTGCTGCAGCAGACGCTGGATAGCGCGCGCAGCCTGTCGCATGCGCGGGCCGGACAGTTCTGGCTGTGCACTCGCGACGACACGCTGCAGCTTGCCGCGCACGTGCACGCCGGCAACGACGACTGGCCGACGCCCGCGCTGCATGTGCCGCTGGACGGCGCGGCGCTGGATCCGTGCGCATGGGCGCTGTCGCACAAGCGTCCGCTGCGCATCGACAGCACTGTGCACGAGTTCGACCTGAGCACGCAGGCGCTGCTGCCGGGCGGCATGCCCAGCGCCCTGCTGGCGGTGCCCGTGCTCGCGCGCGGCCACAAGCCCATCGGGGTATTGGTGCTGTCCGAACACGGCCGCTCGGCCGCTGGCGCAGCCGGTTTCGATGCCGAAACCGTGCGCTATGCCGAGACGCTGGCGGCGCAATCGGCCATCGCGCTCGAGAACATGGATCTGGTGGCCGCGCAACGCGAGCTGATGGACGCGATACTGCAGCTGCTGGCGGGCGCCATCGACGCCAAGAGCGCGTACACCGGCGCGCATTGCGCGCGCGTGCCCGAACTGGCGCGCATGCTGGCCGAGGAAGCCTGCAAGGTCGACAGCGGCCCGCTGGCCGACTTCCGCTTCGAAACCGAAGAGGAATGGCGCGAGTTCCGCATCGGCACGTGGCTGCACGACTGCGGCAAGGTGACGACGCCCGAGCACGTGGTGGACAAGGCCACGAAGCTCGAGACCATCTACAACCGCATCCACGAGATCCGCACGCGCTTCGAGGTGATGCTGCGCGACGCCGACATCCGGCGGCTGGAGACGCTGCTGTCCGGCGGCGACCGCGCCGAGGCGCAGCGGGCCTACGACGCGGAGCGCGCCCAGCTGCTGGCCGACTTCGCGTTCGTGGCCCGCTGCAACATCGGCGGAGAGTCGATGCCCGATGGCCACGCCGAACGGTTGCGCCAGATCGGGCAGCGCACCTGGCTGCGCTATTTCGACGACCGGATCGGCCTGTCGCATGCCGAGGAGGCGCGCATCGCGCAGGTGCCGGCGCCCGCGCTGCCCGTGCGCGAGCCACTGCTGGCGGATCGCCCCGAGCACGTGGTGCCCCGCACAGATCGCGACCGCCACGACGAGCGGTACGGGTTCCGCATGGAGGTGCCCGAGCACCTGTACAACTTCGGCGAGCTGCACAATCTCTCCATCAAGCGCGGCACGTTGACGCCCGAGGAACGCTACAAGATCAACGAGCACATCACGCAGACCATCGTGATGCTGGACCAGTTGCCGCTGCCGGCCAACATGCGGCGCGTGCCCGAGTACGCGGGCACGCACCACGAGACGTTGACGGGCACGGGCTATCCGCGCCGCCTGCGCGCCGAGCAGTTGTCGGTGCCGGCGCGCATCATGGCCATCGCGGACGTCTTCGAGGCCTTGACGGCCTCCGACCGTCCGTACAAGAAGGCCAAGCCTCTGTCCGAGGCCGTGCACATCCTGGCGGGCTTCAAGACCCGCGGGCACATCGACGGCAGCCTGTTCGACCTGTTTCTCAGTTCGGGCGTGTACAGGCGCTATGCCGAGGCCTACCTGGCTCCGCAACAGATCGACCACGTGGACGTCAGGGCGTATCTGGACGGCGCGTTGCCGACGGCCTGAGGCGCCATCCGCAAGCCACGACGCCCGATGAACATGGCGTCATGCCTACGGATGAGCCCTTCGTCCGTAGGGGGGTGTTGAACCAAGCCCGCGGCTTCGATACCGTGGGGCCTAGGTTTTCAGAATCTTCGCCCATGCCCGACCCGCTTTCCAAGGCCGGCGCCACCGAGCCCGAACGCTATCCGCAACCCACCCCCGGCCAGGCCTCGCGCTTCCTGGCGCAGGCCACTTTCGGCCCGACGCCGGCACAGATCGAGGCGGTCGTCGCGCAGGGCTATGCCCGCTGGCTGGACGCGCAGCTGCGCATGCCGCCTTCGCAGAGCCACTTCGACTGGCTGGTGGCGCAGGGCAAGAACACCGAGGAATTCAAGGGCAACGGCATCAACGCGCCGCTGGAGTCCACGCTGTGGCGCAAGTTCATCTCGGCCCCCGACCAGGTGCGTACGCGCGTCGCCTTTGCGCTGTCGGAGATCTTCGTGGTGGGCGTGTCATCAATCACGGCATCGTGGCCGCTGTTCGGCGCGGCGGGCTTCATGGACCTGCTGGCCGAGCACGCCCTGGGCAGCTATCGCGCCCTGCTCGGCGCCGTGTCGCGCAATCTCTCCATGGCATGCATGCTGACGTTTCGCGGCAACCGCAAAGAGGATCCTGTTACCGGCCGCCATCCGGACGAGAACTACGCGCGCGAGGTGATGCAGCTGATGAGCATCGGGCTGGTCGAGCTGCAGCGGGACGGCACGCCCCGCCTGGCCGAAGGCGGTCCGGTCGAGACATATACCAACGCGGACGTGCAGGGCCTGGCCAAGGTGTTCACGGGATGGGACCTGGACGGCCCGGAGACCGATGTGGAGTTTCACCGACGCCCGATGGCGCTGGACCGCGCGCAGCACTCGATGTCCGAGAAGCGCTTCCTGGGCACGGTGATTCCCGCCGGCACCGATGGCCATCGCTCGCTGGCTATTGCCATGGACGTGCTGAGCGCGCATCCCAATGTCGGACCGTTCATCGGCAGGCAGCTGATCCAGCGTCTCGTCACCAGCAATCCCAGCCCTGCGTACGTCGCTCGCGTCGCCGCGGTGTTCGATGACGACGGCACGGGCGCGCGCGGCAATCTGCGCGCGGTGGTGCGCGCAATCCTGTTGGACCGCGAGGCGCGCTTCCCGGATCTGGCCTCGCCCACGTGGGGCAAGGTGCGCGAGCCCATCGTCCGCTTCGCGGCATGGGCGCGGGCCTTCGGGGCGCAATCCACCAACGGCAAGTGGACCATGCCCGACACCACCGACAACACCATACGGCTGGCCCAGAGTCCGATGCGTTCGGCCAGCGTGTTCAATTTCTTCCGGCCCCAGTACGTGCCGCCGGCAACGCCGCTGGCCGAGCGGCGCCTGGCAGCGCCCGAACTGCAGATCACCGACGAGACCAGCATCGCGGGCTACCTGAACTTTCTCGAGATCTATGTGGATCGCGGCTGGGAGGATCTTCAGACGCGTTACGCCGCCGAAGTCGCGGTGGCGCACGATCCCGCGGCGCTGGTGGCGCGCGTCGTGCTGCTGCTGGCGGGCGATGCCTTCAGCGCGCAGACGGCCACCCTCATCGCACAGGCGGTGGCGACGCTGCCGCCGGATCGGCCGCTGGACCGCGTGCGCGCGACCATCATGCTGGTCGCCGCCACCCCTGAATATCTGGTGCAGAAATGAAGACCGTACAGGATGCCGAGCGCCGTGCACTGCTGCTGCGCGCCGCCGCGCTCGGCGCAACGGGACTGGCCGCGCCCCTGGCGTTGAACCTGGCCGCGCTGGGCGGGGCGGCAGCGGCCTCGGCGCCGGCGGGTTCGTACAAGGCGCTGGTCTGCGTGTTTCTTTATGGCGGCAACGATCCCTACAACACCGTGGTTCCTTATGAACCCGCCTGGCATCGCGCGTACGCCGCGGCGCGCCCCGACATCGCCCTGCCGCGCGAGTCCTTGGCGGCCACCGCGCTGAAGAGCCGCCGTCCGGCTGCCGGCGAACCGCAGTTCGCACTGGCGCCGTCGCTGGCACCGCTGAAGCCGCTGTTCGACCAAGGGCGGATGGCCGTGGTGCTCAACATCGGGCCGCTGGTGCGGCCCACCAGCAAGCGCGACTACATCGGCGCGCGCGTGCCATTGCCCCCCAAGCTGTTCTCGCACAACGACCAGCAGGCGTACTGGCAGGCCCTGGCGCCCGAAGGCGCCGCCTCGGGGTGGTTCGGACGGCTGGCCGACCGTGCCGCGGCCGACAACGTGCGCGGCAGCTTCACCGGCATCACCGCGGGCGGCAATACCGTACTGCTGGCCGGATCCCGCGTGACGGGCTATCGCGTCGGCCCCGAGGGCTCGACCCCGATCGAGCCCCTGCGGCGAGACATGTATGGCTCCACCGCCTGCACGGCATTGCTGCGACAGCTCATCACCGCGCCGCGCACGCACTTGATGGAAAGCGAGCTGTCGCGCATCGCCGCGAAGTCCATCGTCGCCGACGCGCAGCTGCGCGCCGCCCTGCAGGACGTGGCCGTGCCCGGGGACTTCGGCACGCCGCTGGCGCAGCAGTTGAAGATCGTGGCGCGCATCATCGGCGCGCGGCAGGCGCTGGGCGCGCGGCGCCAGGTGTTCTTCGTCTCGCAGAACGGCTACGACAACCACACCGGGCTGGCGGACACGCACCCTGCCCTGCTGCGCGAACTGGGACAGGCGTTGGCGACGTTCCAGGGAGCGCTGACGGCGATGGGCGTGGCCGACCAGGTCACCACGTTCACGGCCTCGGAGTTCGGCCGCACGCTGGGCTCGAACGGCAACGGGTCGGACCACGGTTGGGGCTCGCATCACTTCGTGCTGGGCGGCGCGGTGCGTGGCGGTCGGTACTACGGCACGCATCCGGAGATCGCCCGGGATGGGCCGGGGTTCGTGGACAACGGGCGGCTGCTGCCTACGCTCGCGGTGGAACAGTTGGGAGTCGCGCTGGGAGCCTGGTTCGGCGCCAGCCGGTCCGATATGGATTTGGTGTTCCCGAATCTGCGGCACTTCGATGCCGGAGCGTTGGACGTGATCTGACGCCGTCGGCTGCCTCCGAAGCCCGTCCGCTGTCTCCAAAAGCAAGAAGCCCTCTTGTCGGAGGGCCAGAAAGCAAGAAGCCCTCCTATCGGAGGGCTTCGTGGGGTGAACCTTCGTGTCGGTCGTGCTTGCGTCAGTGCATGGCATGGAGGTCCAGCGCCGAGGGCAGCGGATCGGAGTCCGCCGTTCCCGCACTGGCCGTGCCGTCCCGCTCGCTGGCAACCAGATCCACGCGCTCGCGCAGTTCTTTGCCGGCCTTGAAGTGCGGCACCTGTTTGCCAGGTACCAGCACTTGTTCGCCCGACTTGGGGTTGCGCCCGATCCGGGGAGACCGTTGCGACAACGAGAAGCTGCCAAAACCGCGGATCTCGATGCGCTGACCCGAGGCCAGGGCCTGGGTCATCGCGTCAAGCATGGTCTTGACGGCGTAGTCGGTGTCGCGGGCGGCCAACTGTGGATAGCGGGCCGCCAGCGCGGCGATCAGCTCCGACTTGGTCACTTATCAACCGTCGTTGCGCTGTTGGTCCAGCTTGGCCTTCAGCAGGGCGCCCAGGTTGGTGGTGCCCGACGAAGCGCTGGCATCCGACATGCGCTGGATGGTCTCGGCGGTTTCGGCGTTGTCGCGAGCCTTGATCGACAGCTGGATCGAACGCGCCTTGCGGTCGATGTTGATGATCATGGCTTCGATGTTGTCGCCGGCCTTCAGCACGGTGGTGGCGTCTTCGACGCGGCCCGAGGAGATCTCGGAAGCGCGCAGGTAGCCTTCGACGTCGACCGACAGGGTGATCACGGCGCCCTTGGGCTCGACCGACTTGATCGTGCCCGGGACCACGGCGCCCTTGTCGTGCGTGGCGACGAAGTTGTTGAAGGGATCGCCTTCCAGCTGCTTGATGCCCAGCGAGATGCGTTCCTTGTCGGTGTCGATGCCCAGGACCACGGCTTCGAGTTCGTCGCCCTTCTTGAAGTTGCGCACGGCTTCTTCGCCGGTTTCCGTCCACGACAGGTCGGACAGGTGCACCAGGCCGTCGATGCCGCCGGGCAGGCCGACGAACACGCCGAAGTCGGTGATCGACTTGATGGCGCCGCGGACCTTGTCACCACGCTTGAAGTTGGTGGCGAACTCTTCCCACGGGTTCTGGCGGCACTGCTTCATGCCCAGCGAAATGCGGCGGCGGTCTTCGTCGATTTCCAGGACCATGACTTCGACTTCTTCGCCCAGGGTGACAACCTTGCGCGGGTCGACGTTCTTGTTGGTCCAGTCCATTTCGGAGACGTGCACCAGGCCTTCGATGCCGGCTTCGACTTCCACGAACGCACCGTAGTCGGTCAGGTTGGTGACCTTGCCGAACAGGCGGGTGCCTTGCGGGTAGCGGCGAGCCAGGCCCACCCACGGATCTTCGCCCAGCTGCTTGACGCCCAGCGAGACGCGGCTCTTTTCCTGGTCGAACTTGAGGACCTTGGCTTCGACTTCCTGGCCCACCTGCAGGACCTCGGAGGGGTGACGCACGCGGCGCCATGCCATGTCGGTGATGTGCAGCAGGCCGTCGATGCCGCCCAGGTCGACGAACGCACCGTAGTCGGTGATGTTCTTGACCACGCCCTTGACCACTGCGCCTTCGTGCAGGGTTTCGAGCAGCTTCTGGCGCTCTTCGCCCATGCTGGCTTCCAGCACCTGGCGGCGCGACAGCACGACGTTGTTGCGCTTGCGGTCGAGCTTGATGACCTTGAATTCGAGGGTCTTGCCTTCGTACGGCGTCGTGTCCTTGACGGGACGCAGGTCGACCAGCGAGCCCGGCAGGAACGCGCGGATGCCGTTGGTCATGACGGTGAGGCCGCCCTTGACCTTGCCGGTGATGGTGCCGGTGACCAGCTCGCCGTTCTCGAGCGCGGTTTCCAGCTGCAGCCAGGCCGACAGGCGCTTGGCGCGGTCACGCGACAGGATGGTGTCGCCGTAGCCGTTTTCCAGCGAGTCGATGGCCACCGAGACGTAGTCGCCGGGCTGGACTTCGAGTTCGCCCTGGTCGTTGAGGAACTCTTCCAGCGGAACGAGAGCTTCGGACTTCAGGCCGGCGTTGACGACCACGAAGTTGTGGTCGATGCGTACGACTTCGGCGCTGATGACCTCACCGGACTTCATGTCCTGGTTCTTGAGGCTCTCTGCGAATAGGGCGGCAAAGCTTTCGCCGCCGGTGGCGGAAGTGGAAACGGAAGACATTAGGTTAAGCGTCCATGGCCAAAATGGCCGTTGAATACACGCCAGGGCGGATTGCCCGCCACAGCGGAGTGGAAAAAACCTGGAAGCATCACGAATTCTTGCGGGGTGGTCCCGTGGGAATGCGCGCTAGGCCGCCAGGGCCATCGATGATGTTTACTGCTCGACGTTTGCTGCTGCTTTGCTACTGCGGTTGCCGCGGGGCCGACCCCCAGAAATCCAGCACTGCCTGCACCGTCTGCTCGATCGTAAGGTTCGACGAATCGAGTTCGCGGGCATCTGCCGCCGCTACCAGCGGCGCCGTGGCGCGTTGGGTGTCGCGCGCATCGCGTGCGCGCAAGTCTTCCCGCACCGCGGGCAACAGGTCGTCAATATTAGCGGGATTTCCCTTTTCGATCAACTGCTTACAGCGCCTTTGCGCCCTGGCCTCGACGTCGGCCACCAGGAATATCTTCAGTTCGGCGTCGGGAAACACCACCGTGCCCATGTCCCGCCCGTCGGCCACCAGGCCCGGCGCCCGGCGAAAGGCGCGCTGGCGCGCCAGCAGGGCCTGCCTGAGGGCCGGATACGCCGCGATGCGCGAGGCCAGGTTGCCCACCTGCTCGTGGCGGATCGCCTCGGAAACCTCTGCGCCTTCGAGAAAGATGCAGGCCCCCTCGAAGCGCACGTCCAGCGTGCGCGCCGCCTCGGCCAGCGCCGCCTCGTCGTCGGGCGGGATGCCGCGTTGCAGCGCCACCAGCGCGGTCAGCCGGTAAAGCGCCCCGCTGTCCAGCACCGACCAGCCCAGCGCCTGCGCCACGCGATGCGCGATGGTGCCCTTGCCCGAGGCGGTGGGTCCGTCGATGGCGATGACCGGCACGGCGCCGTCCTCGCGCGGAATGGGGGATTGAGTCATCCGGTTCCCCAGGAAATTCACGAGCCGACGAGGCTCGCATATACGTCGAAATAGCCCGGGAACGTCTTGCTGACGCAGCCCGGATCCAGAATGCGCACCGCCGCCGGCCCGAAGGCCGCCAGCGAGAAGCACATCGCCATCCGGTGGTCGTCCCAGGTGCCGATGTGTGCGTCGCGCCACTGGCCGGCCGCCGGCGGCGTGATGCGCAGCCAATCCGGCCCCGACTCGACCTGCGCGCCGAGCTTGGCCAGCTCGGTGTGCATGGCGTGGATGCGGTCGGTCTCCTTGACCCGCCAGCTGCCGATGTTGCGCAGCCGGCACGGGCCGTCGGCGTACAAGGCGAGCGCGGCCGCCGTCATGGCGGCGTCCGGAATGAGGTTGAAGTCTTCGTCGAAGGCGCGCAGGCGCTCGCCGCGCGCCACCCGCACGCCGCTGGACTGCAGCCAGCCGGGTCCCGCCTCGATGGTAACGCCCATGGCGCGCAAGGTGTCCGCGAACGCCACGTCGCCCTGGATGCTGTCGACCCCCACGCCCGTGACCCGCAGCGGGCCGCCGCCGATGGCGCCCAGCGCCAGGAAGTACGAGGCGGTCGAGGCGTCGCCCTCGACCAGGATGCTGCCCGGGCTGCGGTACGCGGCGTCGGCCGGCACGGTGAAACGCTGCCAGCCCTCGCGGCGCACGGCCACGCCGTAGCGCGCCATCAGGTTCAGCGTGATCTCGATATAGGGCTTGGAGATGAGGTCGCCCACGACCTCGATGGCCACCTCGCGCCCGGCCGCACGCGCCAGCAGCGGCGAGGCCAGCAGCAGCGCTGTCAGGAACTGGCTGGAGACGCCGCCCTGCACGCGCACGGGCGCGTCGCCGCGCGGCGCGCCCGGGCCGATGCGCAGCGGCGGATAGCCGTCCTGCCCCAGGTAGTCGACCTGGGCGCCCAGGCCGCGCAAGGCGTCGACCAGGTCGCCGATGGGCCGCTCGTGCATGCGCGGCACGCCCGACAGGCGGTACTCGCCGCCCATCAGCGCCAGCGCCGCGGTGAGCGGCCGGAACGCGGTGCCCGCGTTGCCCAGGAACAGGTCGGCCTGGCTGGACGGGAACGGCGTGGCGCCGTGCACCGACACCCGCCCTGCCCCATGATCATCGACTTGCACGCCCAGCTGGCGCAGCGCGGCCAGCATGACGCGCGTGTCGTCGGAGTCGAGCAGGCCGGCGATTTCCGTGACGCCTTCGGCCAGCGCGGCCAGCAGCAGCACCCGGTTCGAGATGCTCTTGGAGCCCGGCAGGGCCACCTCGCCGCGCGCTTGCGCGACGTGCGGCAGGTCGAGATAGTCGGAGGCGTTCAACGGTGTTCCCTCGTGTCGCTAGGCGGCGGCATGTCGCGCGGCGCGCCGTGTAAGGACGGCCTGGCGCAGGCGCTCATTGGGGTTCCTTGCGCCAGTTGCGGCGCGCGCTGGCGGCATGCTCGAGCATGTCGTGCAGGGTCGCGCCATCGCCCTGGCGCAACGCGGCCTCGGCCTGGTCGAGCATAGTCCTCACTTCGGCCAGCTCGGCCAGCAGCGCGGGACGATTGGACAGGAAGATGTCACGCCACATCTCGGCCGACCCGGCCGCGATGCGGGTGAAATCGCGAAAACCGCTGCCTGCCAGGGCCAGGCGCTGCGCCGCGTCGGGCGCGGCGGCCACCTGCGCCATGTATACGGCGGACAGCAGATGCGGCATGTGGCTGACCGAGGCCAGCACGCGATCGTGCGTGTCGGCATCCATGTCGATGACGGCCGCCCCGCATGCCTGCCAGGCGGCGCGCACGGCATCCAATGCCTCGGGCGGGTTCTCGGGCAGCGGGGTCAGCACCACGGTGCGCCCCTGGTACAGCAGGGCATCGGCAGCCTCGGGACCGGTGCGTTCAGCCCCCGCGATGGGATGGCCCGGCACGAAGCACGACAGCCTGTCGCCCAGCGCGGCGCGCGCGGCCTCGACCACCTCTGCCTTGGTGCTGCCGGCATCCGTCAGCACCGTGCCGGCGCGCAGGTGCGGCCGCATCCGCGCCAGCACCGCGCCCAGGCTGCCCACGGGCGTGGCCAGCATGATCATGTCGGCGCGCCGGGCGGCCTCTTCGGCGCTGACGGCCTCGTCTATCAGGCCCAGGTCGACGGCGCGCTGCAGCGACTGGGCATTGCGCCCCACGCCCAGCACCCGCCCCACCCGTCCGGCCCGGCGCAGCGCGGCGGCGAACGAGCCGCCGATCAGGCCTACGCCGACGACGGCCAGTACGGACGGCTGGCTCATCGCGCGGCGGGCAGTACTTGCGCCAACGCCTCGAGGAAGCGCGTGTTCTCGGCGGGCAGGCCGATGGTGACGCGCAGCCATTCGGGCAGGCCGTCGCCGGCCACCGGGCGCACGATCACGCCGCGCTTGAGCAGTTCGAGGTTGACGTGCGCGGCGTCGCCCACGCGCACCAGCACGAAGTTGCCGTAGCTGGGCACGTACTGCAGCCCCATGCGATCGAACGCGTCGCACAGCTGGGCCTTGCCGGCCTTGTTGCCGGCGTACGCCTGTTCGATGAAGGCCGTGTCGGCCAGCGCCGCGATGGCGGCGGCCTGGGCCAGCGTGTTGACGTTGAACGGCTGGCGCACGCGGTTGAGCAGGTCGGTCAGGCGCGGTTGGGCCAGCGCGAAACCGACGCGCAGGCCCGCCAGGCCATAGGCCTTGGAGAATGTGCGCGACACGATCAGGTTGGGGAAACGGCGCACGAGCTCGGTGCTGTCGAAGCGCAGTTCGGGATCGAGGTATTCGTTGTAGGCCTCGTCCAGCACCACCGTGACGCGCTCGCCATGAGCGTCGCGCACGCGTTGCAGGAAGGCGTCGAGCTGCTGGCCGGTGACGAACGTGCCGGTGGGGTTGTTGGGATTGGCGATGAACAGCAGGCGCGTGTCGTCGGCGATGGCCTCGAACATGGCGTCCAGGTCATGGCCGTAGTCGCGCGCGGGCACCATGATGTGGCGCGCCCCGCGCGCCTGCGTGGCCAGCCGGTAGACCACGAACGCGTGCTGCGCATAGACCGTGGATGCGCCCGGCGACAGCAGCGCCGACGCCGCGATCTCGAGGATGTCGTTGGAACCGTTGCCCAGCGTGATCCAGTCCATGGGCACGCCGTAGCGCTTGGACAGCGCGGCCTTCAGGTCGAAGCCGTTGGCATCCGGGTAGCGCGCCAGCGCCTCGGCGGCGACGGCGATGGCGGCCCGGGCCGAGGCCGGCATGCCCAGCGGATTCTCGTTGGAGGCCAGCTTCACGATGCCGGCAGGATCGAGCCCGAACTCGCGCGCCAGTTCCTCGATCGGCTTGCCTGCCTGGTACGGAGCGATGGCGCCGATGTGCGCGGGCGCGGCGAATGTCTTGTCGTTGCTCATGGTGACCTAAGCCTGTTGCGCCGGGTAAGACCCCAGCACCTTGAAGAATGCGACCTGGGACTGCAGCGTGGCCAGCGCCTGCGCCACCTGGGGATCGTCGCGATGCCCCTGAAGATCGATGTAGAAGTAGTACTCCCACTGGCCCGTGCGCGCCGGGCGCGACTCGAATCGCGTCATGGACACGCCGCTGGCGGCCAGCGGGGCCAGCATTTCGTACACGGCGCCCGCGCGATTGGGCACGGCCAGGATCAGGCTGGTCTTGTCGCGGCCGCTGGGACCGGGCTGCAGGGTGCCCACGGCCACGAAGCGTGTGCGGTTCTGCGCGTCGTCCTGGATGCCGGCGGCGACCACCGAGAGGCCCCAGGGCTCGGCCGCGACTTCGCCGGCGATGGCCGCCACGGCGGGATTCTCGGCCGCCACGCGCGCGGCCTCGGAATTGCTGGCGGCCGCCACGCGTTCGAGGTCGGGGTAATTGCGGGTGAGCCATCCCTGGCACTGCGCCAGCGCCTGCGGGTGCGCCGAAATGGTGGTGACGCCGTCCATGCCGCCGCTGCGGGTCATCAGGCAATGGCGGATCACCAGCGAGCGTTCGCCCAGGATCTTCAGCGGCGTGGCGAGCAGCAGGTCGAGGCTGCGGTTGACCGCCCCCTCGGTGGAGTTCTCGACCGGCACCATGCCCACGTCGGCCTGTCCCGCCTCGACGGCGCGGAACACCTCGTCGAACGAGGGACACGGCAACCGCTGCACGGAGTGTCCGAAATGGTCCAGCGCCGCCTGCTCGGAGAACGAGCCCTGCGGACCGAGGTAGGCGACCGTCATGCCGCGCTCGAGACCGCGGCAGGCCGACATGATCTCGGTCCAGACGGCGGCCACGCCCGCATTGGGAAACGGCCCGCGATTCTTCTGCTGCAGTCCGCGGATGACGGCAGCCTCGCGCTCGGGGCGCAGCACCGCGCCGTCGGCCTGCACTTCGTGCTTGACCTCGCCCACCGCCTGCGCCGTGCGGGCGCGCTCGGACAGCAGGTCGAGGATCTGCGCGTCGATGGCGTCGATGCGATCGCGCAGCGGGCGCAGCCTGGACTGCAGCGTATCGTCATCCATGAGTGCGCTCGAATTCCTTCAGGTACTCGACCAGCGCCCGCACGCCCTCGATGGGCATGGCGTTGTAGATGGACGCGCGCATGCCGCCCACGCTCTTGTGCCCCTTCAGCGCCATCAGGCCGGCCGCTTCGGCGCCGCGCAGGAAGGCGTCGTTGAGCGACTCGTCGCGCAGCACGAAGGGCACGTTCATGCGCGAGCGCACGGGGGCGTGCACCGGATTGCGATAGAAGGCGCTGCTGTCGAGATAGCCGTAAAGCAGTTCCGCCTTGGCCGCGTTGGCGGCTTCGATGCCGGGCACGCCGCCCTGCGCCTTGATCCACTTGAACACCAGCCCCGCCACGTAGATGGCGTAGGCCGGCGGCGTGTTGTAGCGCGAGTGCTCGGCCGCCACGTTGGCATAGTCGAAGGCCGACGGGCAGATGGGCAGCGCATGGCCCAGCAGGTCGCGCCGGGCGATGACCACAGTGGCGCCGGCCGGGCCGACGTTCTTCTGGGCGCCCGCGAACACCAGGCCGGCGCGCGTGACGTCGAGGCGCCGCGACAGGAAGTGCGAGGACGCGTCCACCACCAAGGGTACGTCGGGCGCCCCCAGCGCGGCCATGTCGGGCCACTGCACCGTTTCGACGCCGCCGATGGTCTCGTTGCTGCACAGGTGCAGATAGGCGGCATCCTTGCGGATCCGCCACGTGTCCGCGGGAGGCGACCACGTCCAGGCGCCCTGCGGCTTCCCGTCGATGTCGACGGCGGCGCCGCTGGTGGCGGCCACCTGCGCGTCGCCATAGCGGCCGGCCTCTTTGTGCGAGCGCACCGACCAGTGGCCGGTAAGCACGAAGTCGGCCGACGGCGTGCCGCGACGTCCCATCAGGTTCATCGGCACGATGGCGTTCTCGCCCAGGCCGCCACCCTGCATGAACATGATGGCGTAGTCGGACGGCAGGTCGAGCAGTTCGCGCAGGTCGGCCTCGGCCTCGTCGCAGATCTGGACGAAGTGCTTGCCGCGATGGCTCATCTCCATGACCGACATGCCGCTGCCGCGCCAGTCGAGCATCTCGGCCGCCGCCTGCTGCAGCACCGGTTCAGGCAAGGCGGAAGGACCCGCCGAGAAATTCCATGGACGCGCCATGTGTGCTTACTCCGTAGATCCGGTGGTTGGGGTGTCCCCGGCGTCGCCCTGCGGCTGCGCGCCGTTGTCGTTGTCGCCGTTGTCGGCCGCGCCTTCGCCGCCTTCGCCGTTGTCCTCGTCGGCATCGCTTTCGACCACGCGGCGCACGCCCGACAGGCTGCTGCCGTCATCCACGCTGATCAGCGTGACGCCCTGGGTGGCGCGGCCCATTTCGCGGATTTCCGCCACGCGGGTGCGCACCAGCACGCCGCCGGTGGTGATGAGCATGATTTCGTCCGAAGGCATGACCAGCACGGCGCCCACCACCTTGCCGTTGCGCGACGAGGTCTGGATGGCGATCATGCCCTTGGTGCCGCGGCCGTGGCGCGTGTACTCGGTGATGGAGGTGCGCTTGCCGTAGCCGTTCTCGGTGGCGGTCAGCACGCTCTGCGTTTCGTCGCCGGCCACCAGCAGCGAGATGACCGACTGGCTGTCCTCGAGCTGCATGCCGCGCACGCCGCGCGCGTTGCGGCCCATCGGGCGCACGTCGTTCTCGTCGAAGCGCACGGCCTTGCCGGCGTCGGAGAACAGCATCACGTCGTGCTTGCCGTCGGTGAGGTCGGCGCCGATGAGATAGTCGCCCTCGTCCAGGTCGACCGCGATGATGCCGGCCTTGCGCGGGTTGGAGAAGTCGGACAGCGGCGTCTTCTTGACCGTGCCGCGCGAGGTGGCCATGAAGACGTAGTGGTCGTCGCTGAATTCCTTGACCGGCAGCACCACGTTGATCTTCTCGCCGTCGGCAAGCGGGAACATGTTGACGATGGGACGGCCGCGCGAACCGCGCGTGCCCGCCGGCACCTCCCAGACCTTGAGCCAGTACACGCGGCCGCGGTTGGAGAAGCACAGCAGGAAATCGTGCGTGTTGGCGATGAACAACTGGTCGATCCAGTCGTTCTCTTTCATGGCGGTGGCCTGCTTGCCGCGCCCGCCGCGCTTCTGCGCGCGGTATTCGGACAGCGGCTGGCTCTTGATGTAGCCGCTGTGGGACATGGTGACCACCATGTCCATCGGCGTGATCAGGTCTTCCGTGTCGATGTCGGTGGCATTGACCTCGATCTCGGAGCGGCGCACGTCCTTGGCGCCGGTGGCGAACTCGGCCTTGATGGCCGACAGTTCGTCGCTGATGATGGTGGTGATGCGCTCGGGACGCGCCAGGATGTCCAGCAGGTCGGCGATGGTGTCCATGACCTCGCGGTATTCGCCGATGATCTTGTCCTGCTCCAGGCCGGTGAGGCGCTGCAGGCGCATGTTCAGGATTTCCTGCGCCTGCGTGTCCGACAGCCGGTACATGCCGTCGGCCTGCAGGCCGAATTCGGCGGCCAGGTCGTCGGGCCGATAGGCCGAGCGCCCGCCAGGCGTGCCGTCGTCGGCGCGCGCCAGCATTTCGCGCACCAGCGAGGAATCCCAGTTGCGCGCCATCAGTTCCTGGCGCGCCACGGGCGGAGTGGGCGCCGCCTTGATGATGGCGATGAAGTCGTCGATGTTGGCCAGCGCGACGGCCAGGCCTTCCAGCACGTGGCCGCGTTCGCGAGCCTTGCGCAGCTGGAACACGGTGCGGCGAGTGACCACTTCGCGGCGATGCTGCAGGAAGTAGTCGATCAGCTGCTTCAGGTTCAGCAGGCGGGGCTGGCCGTCGACCAGCGCCACCAGGTTCATGCCGAAGGTGTCCTGCAGCTGCGTGTTCTTGTACAGATTGTTGAGGACGACCTCGGGCACCTCGCCGCGCTTGAGCTCGATGACCAGGCGCATGCCGTCCTTGTCCGACTCGTCGCGGATGTCGGAGATGCCCTCGATCTTTTTCTCGTTGACCAGCTCGGCGATGCGTTCCTGCAGCGTCTTCTTGTTGACCTGGTAGGGAATGGCGTCGACCACGATGGCCTGCCGGTTGCCCTTTTCCATGTCCTCGAAGTGGGTCTTGGCGCGCATCACGACCCGGCCGCGGCCGGTGCGGTAGCCCTCGCGCACGCCGGACATGCCGTAGATGATGCCGCCGGTGGGGAAATCTGGCGCCGGGATCAGTTCGATGAGCTCATCGACCGTGCACTGCGGGTTGCGCAGGCAGTACAGGCAGCCGTCCACCACCTCGGAGAGATTGTGCGGCGGGATGTTGGTGGCCATGCCGACGGCGATGCCCGAGCTGCCGTTGACCAGCAGGTTGGGCAGGCGCGAAGGCAGCAGGAGCGGTTCTTGCTCGCTGCCGTCGTAGTTGGGACCGAAGTCGACGGTCTCCTGGTCGATGTCGGCCAGCAGTTCGTGGGCGATCTTGGCCAGGCGGATTTCGGTGTAACGCATCGCCGCGGCGTTGTCGCCGTCGATCGAGCCGAAGTTGCCCTGGCCGTCGACCAGCATGTAGCGCATGGAGAAGTCCTGCGCCATGCGGACGATGGTGTCGTAGACCGACTGGTCGCCGTGCGGGTGGTACTTACCGATGACGTCGCCGACGATACGGGCCGATTTCTTGTAGGCCCGGTTCCAGTCGTTGTTGAGCTCGTGCATGGCGTAGAGCACGCGCCGGTGCACGGGCTTGAGGCCATCGCGCACATCGGGCAGGGCCCGCCCCACGATCACGCTCATGGCGTAATCGAGGTAACTGCGGCGCATCTCTTCTTCCAGCGATACCGGAAGCGTCTCCTTGGCAAAGGAATCCATATGTGGGGGCGACAGAATCGTGTAAGGGATGAACCCGGGCAGGGCAAACGGGAAATTTTATCATCCGGCGTCCAAAGGCCCTGCGGACGGGGGTTCCGGCAGCCGTCAAAACGCCCCCTTCAGGCGCAACATTTTGTCATTGCAGCCTTGTTGCCAAAAACCAACATGAACATCGCGCGGAGCACAGAAATGCCGATATCCCGGGCGTTTGCGAGGGTCCAGGGGAGCCAAAGCCAAGCAAATGCCTTAAGATTGTTTCCAGCACGCAGGAGACCCAGCAGGCAGCTCCTTGAACCCGTTCTCGGTGTTGCTATACTGGCCCCGTTTTCCTGATATGCGGCGGGGGTCGCTGCGAGTCATCTATCCAGCTTCAAGCTCAACGAGGAGAAACATGAACAAACCCTCCAAATTCGCTCTGGCGCTTGCCTTTGCCGCCGTTACGGCCTCGGGTGCAGCCTCCGCCCAAACCATCGACAACTGGCGCGGCGCGTTTGGCAACGTCTGGAAGAACGGCACCAACGAACTGTGCTGGCGCGATGCGTTCTGGACCCCGGCCACCGGTATCCCGGGCTGCGACGGCGTGCCCGTTGCCCAGGCTGCCCAACCGGCGCCCCCGCGTGCCCAGCCGACGGCTTCGAAGGTCGTCTTCAACGCTGACACGTTCTTCGACTTCGACAAGTCGACGCTGAAGCCGGAAGGCCGCCAGCTGCTGGATCAAGTGGCTTCCCAGATCAACACGATCAATCTGGAAACCCTGATTGCCGTTGGCCACACCGACTCGATCGGCTCCGACGCCTACAACCAGAAGCTGTCCGAGCGCCGCGCCGCTTCGGTCAAGTCCTACCTGGTCAGCAAGGGCATCGACCCGAACCGTATCTACACGGAAGGCAAGGGCGAGAAGCAACCCGTGGCGTCGAACTCGACCCGCGAAGGCCGCGCCAAGAACCGCCGCGTGGAAATCGAAATCGTCGGTACCCGCCGCTAATCGATCACCGGCCTACAGCCGGTACAATAAAGGGCCTCGCGTTGCGAGGCCCTTTTTTTGCGCGTTCGCTTCGCTCCTTTCGCCCGCAACACGCTTTCCCTCCGGACGGCCGCCATGACCACAGACACCTCCGCACGCCCCGTCAACGCCGACCAGGCCGAGCTGGACAAGTTCAGCGCCCTGGCCTCTCGCTGGTGGGATCCGGAAAGCGAGTTCAAGCCGCTGCACGCCATCAACCCGCTGCGCCTGGGGTGGATACAGGAACAGTCCGGCAGTCTGGCGGGCAACCGCGTGCTTGACGTCGGCTGCGGCGGGGGCATCCTGTCGGAAAGCATGGCAGTGGCCGGCGCGCAGGTAACCGGCATCGATCTGGCCGAAAAATCGCTGAAAGTGGCGCGACTGCATGGCCTCGAATCCGGCGTACCGGTGGAATACCGCAAGGTGCCGGTGGAGGAACTGGCCGCAGAGCAGCCCGGGCAATACGACGTGGTCACGTGCATGGAAATGCTCGAGCACGTGCCCAATCCGGCGTCCATCGTGCACGCATGCGCCACGCTGGCCAAGCCGGGCGGCTGGGTGTTCTTTTCCACCCTCAACCGCAACCCCAAGTCCTTCCTGTTTGCCATCATCGGCGCCGAATACGTACTGAACCTGCTGCCACGCGGCACGCACAGCTACGAACAGTTCATCAAGCCCAGCGAACTGGCCACAGCGGCGCGGCAAGCCGGCCTGGAAACCGTGCGTATGCGCGGCATGGAATACAACCCCATCACCAAGATCTATACGCTGTCGGACGACACGTCGGTGAATTACCTGATGGCGACGCGCAAATGAGCCCGCACGGCAGCCTGAAGGACCGACTCGTGATCGGCGGATACGCGCGCCACGCCGGGGGCGTCACGCCATGACGGCCCTGGTCCTGTTCGACTTCGACGGCACCCTGGCCGACACCGCGCCCGACCTGGCGGCGGCGGCCAATCGGCAGCGCACCCGGCAGGGCCTGGCTCCCCTGCCCTACGAAACCCTGCGGCCCGAGGCCTCTCACGGCGCGCGCGGCCTGCTGCGCGTAGCCCTCGGGCTCAAGCCGGAGGACCCGGGCTACGAGGCCGTGCGGCTACAGTTCCTGCAGGACTATGCCGAAGAGTCCACCGTGCACACCCGGCTGTTCCCGGGCATTGCCGAGCTGCTGCAGCGCATCCGCGGCCATGGCCTGTCGTGGGGCATCGTCACCAACAAGGTCACGCGGCTGGCCGTGCCCATCATCGAGCACCTGGGCCTGGCCCCGCACAGCGCCGCCACCGTGTGCGGCGACACGGCCGAGCATCCCAAACCGCATCCTGCACCACTGCTGCTGGCCGCGCGCCAGGCCGGCGTCTCGCCCGAGCGCTGCGTCTACGTGGGCGACGACCTGCGCGACGTGCAGGCGGCGCACGCGGCCGGCATGCCGGCCGTGGCCGCCGCCTACGGGTACATCGGAATAGACGGCGATGCCACGGCGTGGCAGGCTGAAGCATGCGCCGATAGCGTCGAGGCCCTGTGGCCGGCCATCCGCGACCTGCTGCCGGCCGACGTACGGCAGACAATGGCCTGATTCGGGCGCGTCTGCAGGCCGGCGCTGCGGCCCTGCCGTCGTCCGGCGTGCCGGCGCCTCCCGCCCCCTTCTACGCCTTGCAATAGAGCGGCATTCGCCGCCATTGTCAGCGCCAGCCGAACACTGAAACCGGCTCGTCTCTCTTTATCGCCCTTTCCATGCCCCCTACAGTAGCAATCCTCGTGTGATTGCCTCTGCGGGGTGTCCCCTTTCTCACTCTGCCTTTCGATTCGCGGCCTTGCCGCCGCGATCGGTCCGTTTCGCCATGCCGCTTCCCATCATTCTGCTTTCCGCCTCGGGCTTCACCATCCTGACCACCGAGTTCCTGATCATCGGCCTGCTGCCGCCCATGGCCCGCGACCTGCAGGTCACGGTCTCGCAAGCCGGCCTGCTGGTGTCGCTGTTCGCGTTCACGGTGGCCACGGCGGGCCCCCTGCTGACCGCGCTGATGGCCAATATGGACCGCAAGCGCCTGTTCATCGGCGTACTGCTGCTGTTCGGCCTGTCGAATACGCTGGCCGCGCTGGCGCCCGACATAGGCACCATGGCCTTCGCGCGCTTCGTGCCGGCGCTGGCCCTTCCGGTGTTCTGGTCGCTGGCCAGCGCCACGGCGGTCGAAATCGTCGGGCCCGAGCGCGCCGGCCGCGCCATATCCATGGTGGCGTTCGGCATCGTGGCCGCCACGGTGTTCGGCATTCCCATCGGCGTACTGATTTCCGACGCGCTGGGATGGCGCGCCGCCTTCGGCATCCTGGCCGGGGTGGCTTTCGCCAAGGCGCTGATGCTGGCTGCCAGCTTTCCGAGCCTGCACCGCACCGCGGCCGCGGTGCGGCTGGGCGAGCAGGTGCGCATCCTGCGCAGCCCGGTAGTGGTCGGTCATGTGGTCCTGTCCCTGCTGGTGTTCACCGGCATGTTCACCGCCTACACCTATCTGGCGGACATGCTGGAACGGCTGGCCGGGTTCAACGGCCAGGTGGTGGGTTGGACCATGATGGCGTTCGGCGGCATCGGCATCCTGGGCAACTGGCTGGGCGGCCGGCTGGTGGATCGCAGTCCGCTGGGCGCCACGCTGCTGTTCGGGTCGATGATGGCGGTCGGGCTGGTGTTCGTCACCGAGGTGATGCGCATGCCGCCGCTGCTGGCGGCCGCGCTGGCGACCTGGGGCATCGCGCAGGCCGCCCTCTTCATCGTCTGCCACGTCCGACTGATGAAAGCCGCGCCGCAGGCGCCCGCCTTTGCCGCGTCCTTGAATATTTCCGGGGCGAATGCGGGCATAGGCCTGGGCGCGGTGGTGGGCGGCTACGTGATCGACCACCATGGCTTGGCAGCCTTGGGCGCCGCCGCCGCGGGCGTCCTGGCTATGGGCATGGTGCTGGCGGTCGGATTGATGACGGCCTCCCGGCGCGGGTCCGGCGCGGCCCCGCTGCCCGCCGCCGAACGCCCGGCGGCCTGCCGGCACTCGTGAATCCGCAGCCGGGCGTGGGGATGCGTAAAGGAGTACAATACAAGGTCTGGGGCCGATCCGGATTCGACGTGGATCACGAAGCAACTCAGGGCATGCCGAGCACCAGTACGCTCGTAAAACCACTGGAAACAATCAAACGCCAACGACGAGCGTTTCGCTCTCGCCGCTTAAGCGGTGAGCCGCTGCACCGATCTGTCCTTGGGTCGGGCGGAGGAGGGGCAACCCTCCTAAGGAATCCTGCCTAGGGCCTATATCCCCCGAAGCAGCATCTTCCTGAACCGCTGCAGTGTTATTCACAAGGAATCGGCGTCCGCTGGGGTCACACGGCGTACGTTTAAATTACGTGAATCGCCCTGGTCCGGCCTGTCGTCCGGCTAAGTCCAGGGTTAAATCGAAATAGGCCGACTACGCATGTAGAACTGATTGTGGACGGTTTGCGGACGCGGGTTCAATTCCCGCCGGCTCCACCACTACACATCCGCCGAAGTACTCAGAAGCCGGAAAACCCAAGGAAATCAAGGGTTACCGGCTTTTTTTCGTCCGGCAATGTCCAGTTCATCTGTTGACTGCCGCGCCGTTGTGCGAGTAGTTTTGGGAGTAGTTCACCATTAGCTGTCAGAGCCGGAGTAATACTGCCCCGCTGGAGAAGGACATCTTTCCCTGGATCGGCGATTCTCCGTGCCCGAAATCAACGCGCCCATGGTGCTGGAAGGCCTGCGCCGCATAGAGAGCGCGACGTCATCGAGACGGCCCACCGGGCCAGACCAACATATCGCAGGTCATGCGCTCCGCCTTCGCTACCGACCGGGCCCAACGTGGCCCCGGCCTGACCTGCGAGGGTGGGGGGAGGCGCTAAAGGTCTATCGTGGAACAACTCCGCGGCGATCATCACGCTTCCGAGCTGGGAGAACTGCAGCGCGCCATCGAAACCTACAAGCGCGGCGTCGGCGCCCGAGCCGTCTTGCAACTGGCATCGCTGATCTTCGTGCGGCCCGGCGAATTGCGCGGGGCTCGCTGGTTGGACATTCACCTGGACAAGGCCGAATGGCGGGACACCAGCAAGACCGGCACCGAGCGCACCTGGTACCGCTGAGCGACCTACAGCATTACACCGGCAGCATGGAACACGTCTTTCCTGGCAAGCGCAGTCCCAAGCGCCCAATGACCAAGGAGGGCCTACTGGCAGCCCTGCAGCGGATGGGTTACGACAAGGAAACCCTGACCATCCACGGCTTTCGGGCCACAGCGCGCAAACTGCTGGTCGAGCAGTTGCACTATCCGGCCGAGGTCATCGAGCACCAGCTTGCGCACGCCGTGCCGAATGCCTTGGACACGCCCTACAACCGCATGAAGTTCATCAAGGAGCGACGGGAAATGATGCAAGCCTGGGCCGATCACCTGGATAAGCTGCAGGCAAGCGCGTCCGTCAGTTCGATTAGCAAGACCGCAGCCTGACGGGTTCAGGCAACGGGGGCGATGGCAATCGCGGTGCCTCGGGCCCCTGACCACAACGCAATAACGGGGACCGCATCATGACTAAGGACAATTCTGGCCAACTCACCAACGATCAAATCGGTTGGGTTCTGAACGACATTGCCGCAACATCAAAAGCCATCGAGCGTTTTGCCGTTCTTATGGTCCATTCGGACGATGACCGTGACACAGAAGCGATGCGCCATTCTGTGGAGAGCTTGGCCCAGCGCATTGGACTGCTGGCGGATAGGGTGGCAAATCGTCTGCCAGGATTCATCGGTGCGGCTTATGGAGGCGAGGCAGAGGATTGGATGATGCCCCCCGCCTATCATTGGGAAAAGGAGAAGGCCAAGACGGCCGCTTGACACGGGAAACCAGCACGCCGAGGAAGAAGGCGTCATCGAGCCGCAGACCACGGGTAGAGCGATGCAGCACGATCCCGCAAGAAGATTTTTCACATGTAGCCCTGGTGGCCGGATATCGCCTATCGAGACACGTCCTGTACCGGATGCGCAGACCATCCTCGCTGAAAGCAGCCCGCACATAGCTTCGCACAAGCCGATGGCATGATCGCGCGCTGCCCGGCACGGCAAAAGACAGTCCGAAAGGCCAGGTCGTTCTGTCTGGTCCGGTCTCATGCTCGGTCATCAGGCGTCCCCTCGAAACGCGCTGCGACCGACGCCCGACATGTTCCGTCATCGATATACTCTTGACCACCCCTACCCCCGGAGCGCGCGCGTGGACCGACTGCAAGCCATGAAGACCTTCGTCGCCGTGGTCGAAAGCGGGGGCTTCACTGCGGCTGCGCGCAAGCTGGATGTCTCGCTGTCTGTCGTCAGCCGCACCATCATCGAACTCGAGACGCACCTGGGCGCACGGCTGCTGACGCGCACCACCCGGGTCGTGCGGCCCACCGAAACCGGCGACGCATACTTCGAAAACTGCAAGCGCATCCTCTCCGACGTCGAAGAGGCGGAACTGGCGGTCGCCGGAACCCACGCGGCGCCGCGCGGGCAACTGGTGCTGACGGCGCCGGTGCTGTTCGGCGCGCGATATGCGATGCCCATCGTGGTGGAGTACCTGCAGCGCTATCCCGAGGTGGACGTGAACTGCCTGCTGTTGGATCGCAACGTGGATTTCATCGGCGAGGGAGTGGACGTGGGCATGCGCATCGGCGAGCTGCCCAGTTCGTCGCTGCAGGCGATTGCGGTGGGCCGCGTGCGGCGCGTCGTGTGCGCGTCGCCGTCGTACCTCGAACTGCACGGCGTGCCGCAGGCGCCGAAGGATCTGGCCGCCCATACGCTCATCCACACCACGGGCGTCAGCACATTGCCCGAGTGGCGCTTCATGGACCACGGCGAAGCAAAGCCTGTGCGGATCACGCCGCGGCTGTGCACCACCACGAACGATGCCGCGATCGCGGCCGCCGTGGCGGGGCTGGGCATGGCGCGGGTCCTGTCGTATCAGGTGGCCGGCGAATTGGGGGACGGCCGCCTGCGCGTGGTGCTCGCCGACTATGAGACGCCGTCGGTGCCCATCCACCTGATCCACCGCGAGGGCCGCCATGCGATGCAGAAAGTGCGCGCCTTTCTGGACCTGGCGATAGACCGCCTGCGCGCAGAGAAGTCGTTGAACTAGCAGCCGGACTATTGCTCAATCAAGAATGATGTCTTGCGCCGGCGCCCGTTTTTCGGGCGTGGCGGCTTACCTATGATGCGTTTCAGCACGGCATTACGTGCGAACCGACAACATAGGACGTCGCCATGAAACTCTATCACCACGCCCTCTCCGGCCACTCGCACCGCGCCGTATTGTTCCTGTCCCTGACCGGCCAGTCCGTCGAACTGGTCGAGGTCGACCTGGCCCGGCGCGAACACAAGCAGCCCGACTTCGTGAAGCTCAATCCGTTCGGCCAGGTGCCGGTGTTGGTCGACGGCGATATCGTCGTGCCGGACTCGAACGCCATCCTGGTCTACCTGAGCAAGAAATTCGGCAGGACCGACTGGCTGCCCGAGACGCCTGCCGAGGCCGCTGCCGTGCAGCGCTGGCTGTCGGTGGCCGCGGGCGACATCGCGTTCGGCCCGGCCGCGGCTCGCCTCGTCACGGTGTTCGCCGCGCCGCTGGACGCCGATGCCGCCATCAGCCGCGCGCACGTCGTGCTCAAGCGCATGGACGATGCGCTGGCGCTCCACCCATGGATTGCCGCAAACCATCCCACCATCGCCGACGTGGCGCTGTACAGCTACACGGCGCGCGCGCCGGAGGGCAACGTCGACCTGAAGGACTATGGCCATGTCCGCGCCTGGCTGGCGCGTGTCGAGGCGCTGCCCGGCTTCGTCTCGTTCGCCCGCACGCCGGTCGGCCTGGCCGCCTGACCGCCTGCCTCGGCCTTTCCCGAACCCGGCTCGCCTGTACCCGAGGCCGGGAACCATACCGATCTATCGGAGGCGCCCATGCCCAATCCCCCCTGGCATACCGGCGAACTGACCCTGCAAAAACATGCCGGCGCAGCGGCCAGGATGGACGACGTCGGCCGCCGCTTCGTACGCGACTACATGCCGGAGCAGCATCGCGAGTTCTACGCCCAGGTGCCGTTCATCGTCATCGGCACTGTCACGCCGGATGGCCGGACGTGGGCCACGCTGCGCGCGGGGCGTCGCGGCTTCGCGACCTCACCTGACCCGCGTCGCCTGGATCTTGCCATTGCCCGCGAAGCCAGCGACCCCGCCGACGCGGGGCTGGAGGACGGCGACGCAGTGGGCCTGCTGGGCATCGACCTGGCGACCCGGCGTCGCAACCGCATGAATGGCGTGCTGCGCCATGCGCAAGGCAGGATCTCGCACGTCGACGTGGTGCACAGCTTCGGCAACTGCCCGCGCTACATCCACCAGCGCAGCATCGTGTTCACCCGCGACCCCACCGAACAGACCTCCGTGGCGCCGCAGGTGCTGGACGCGCTCGATGCGCCCGCCCGAGCGCTGATCGCCAGGTCGGAAGCCTTCTTCGTGTCGTCGTATGTCGATCTGCCCGACGCCGGCCGGCAGGTCGACGTGTCGCATCGCGGCGGCAAGCCGGGCTTCGTGCGCCTGGACGCCGACGGCGGCATGACGATCCCCGACTTCAACGGCAATCTGTTCTTCAACACGCTGGGCAACTTCATGGTCAACCCGATGGCCGGCGTGACCTTCGCCGACCTGGATACCGGAGAACTGCTGCAGATGAGCGGACGCGCGGAAGTCATCATCGACTCGCCCGAGATCGCTGCCTTCCAGGGCGCCGAACGGCTGTGGCGCTTCATCCCCGAGGCCATCGTGCGCCGCTTACAGGCCCTGCCCATGCGGTGGGACCGCAAGGAGGACGGCGCCGCGCCGAGCTCGCTGCTGACCGGCGATTGGGACGAGGCCGCGGATCGCCTGCGCGCCGCCGGACTGGCCAACAGCTGGCGGCCGTTCCGCGTGACGCACATCTTGGACGAGAGCAGCGTGGTGCGCTCGTTCCACCTGGAACCGGCGGACGGCGCGGGGTACCTGGTGCACCAGGCAGGCCAGTTCCTGCCCATCCGCGTCACGCCGCATGGCCACGAGCAGCCGCTGATGCGCACCTACACGCTGTCGGCGGCGCCATCGGACGGCATCTATCGCATCAGCGTCAAGCGCGACGGCGCGGTGTCGCGCCACCTGCACGACCACGTGCGGGTGGGCGACCTGATCGAGACCCGGGCGCCGGCAGGCGCGTTCACCATCGATCCGCTGGAGCCGCGACCCGCTGTGCTGCTGGCCGCCGGCATCGGCGTGACGCCCATGCTGGCGATGCTGCGCCACGTCGTGTACGAGGGCCTGCGCAAGCAGGGCATGCGGCAGACATGGCTCTTCCATTCGGCGCGCAACCGCGAAGAACGTGCCTTCTCGGACGAGCTTTCCATGCTGAAGGAGCAGGCCGGCGGCGCCGTGCACGTCGTCCGGCTGCTGAGCGCGCCGGGCGATGCCCGCGTGCCGCAGGACTACGACGCGGCCGGCCGCATCGACGTCGACACGCTGCGCCGCTTCCTGCCCTTTGACGACTACGACTTCTATCTGTGCGGGCCCACGCCCTTCATGCAGGCGCTGTACGACGGGCTGCGGACGCTGAACGTGCCGGATACGCGCATCCATGCCGAGGCGTTCGGCGCGTCCTCGATCCGGCGCAGCACGGGTGTGGCGGTCCAGGCAGCCACGCAGGGTGGGCAGCCCCTGCACCGGCCGTCCGCCGAGTCGGTCAAGGTGCTGTTCATGGCGTCGGCCAAGGAGGCGCGCTGGCAGCCCGGCGACGGTTCGCTGCTGCAGCTGGCCGAGCAGCGCGGACTGACGCCGGAATTCGGCTGTCGCGGCGGCAGCTGCGGCACCTGCCGCACGCGGATCATCGCGGGCGCCGTGGCCTATGCCGAAAAGCCGGCGTTCGATGCGCCGGAGGGCGAGGCCCTGATCTGCTGCGCGGTGCCGGCGGCCGGCAGCGGTCCGCTGCAACTGGCGCTTTGAACGACGCCGCCGCGCCGGACTCACACCGCCGGCGGCAAGCGCGACGATCGCGGACCGCTGGTATCCGACGTGCCCAGCGGGCCGCGCACGTCATTGGCCCGGCCGCGGTCCACGTCGGCCCGTACCTGCGCGTGGCTGATCAGCGCGAAGATGAACGTGCCGCCGACCACATTGCCCAGCAGCGTGGGCAGCACGAAGTTCGCGAGCGACTCGGAGATCGTCGCCTCGCCCAGCAGCACCAGATAGGTGACTTCGATAGTGCCCACCACCACGTGGGCAACGTCGGATATGCCCATCAGGTAGGTGACCAGGAAGATGAAGACCACCCTGCCGGACTCCACCGCATGGATCATCCACACCAGCAGCGCGATCAGCCAGCCGGCCAGCACGGCGGTGGCAAAGGACTCGCCATTCGGCGCCTCGAGCAGATGGCGTCCCATGGCGACGAACTCGTCGTTCACCGCGGGCGAGAACATCGGCAGATAGGCGAACACCGCCGCGGCGATGAGGCCGCCCACGAAGTTGCCCAGCAGCACGGTGCCCCACAGGCGCATCAGCTGGCTGAACTTGCGCCAGGTGGGTTGGGACATGAAAGGCAGCACCGGCGTGATCGTGTTTTCGGTGAACAGCTGCTGTCCCGCCGTAATCACGAAGATGAAGCCCAGGGTGTAGCCCATCGCCTCGACGAGCACGGCCCAGGGCGCGTCGGGCACGTACGCCTGCAGCACGCCGCGGCCCAGCATCGAGGCGCTCATGGTGAGGCCGCCCGCGATGGCGGACCAGAACAGGGCGAAGAAATCGCGGCGCAGTTCCTTCTCGCCCTCCTTGCGGATGATCTCGTGCACGGCGGCCGCCTTGGAGGGCAGCTTCTCGGTCAATTCCTCGGCCGATTCCTTTCTGGCGGCCGCATCGCCGCCCGCCTCCGCCTGGCGCGCCAGCTTGTCCGCCAGGCCATCGTCGGCGTCCGTCCGTGTCGAATCATTCTGGTCTGCCACATGCATCTCCATGGAGGGCCGTGGGCCGCGCTTCACGGCCCAGCGCCGCCGGATGGCGGGCGCCCTCAAACATATGCCAACCTGCCGAAATGAGACAGACGCCGCGCCTGACCGATGGCAAGCAGAAGTAAACCGCGCTACAGCGCTGTCAAACTTCGCTTTTCGCCGACATCGAGGACAAGCCCGCACGGCGCAGGCATCGGGTACTCTGCATGCTGACGAGCGCGTGACCGTACCCAGCCAGGAGCAGACCGCCATGAACAAGCCCTCCCCCATCCGCATCATTCCCGAACGCCTCGGCGCGCTGGACTGCCTGCGTGTCGAGACGCCGCACGGCACGGCCCTGATGGCGCGCCAGGGCGCACAGCTGCTTAGCTACACGCCGGCCGGCGAGCAGCCGCTGGTCTGGCTCTCCGAGCAGGCCAGCTTCCAGGCGGGCGTGCCGGTGCGCGGCGGCGTGCCGGTATGCTGGCCGTGGTTCGGCGTGTATGCGTTCAACCCGCAGTCGGTGCGCGACTGCGTGGACGCCCCCGAGGACGCGCCGTCGCACGGGCTGGTGCGCAACGTGGAATGGGAGCTGCTCAGCCAGGACACCGGCAAGGACTGGGGCGAACTGGTCTTCATGCTGGACCTGCGCAAGCGCCTGGGGCCATGGCGGCACGCCGCTCGCCTGACGCTGCGCGCGCGCTTCGGCGCCGCCGTGGAACTGGCTCTCGCCATCGCCAATACCGGCTCGGATGCCTTCACCACCAGCCTGGCGCTGCATACCTACCTGGCGGTGTCGGACAGCCGGAACATTCGCATCGAAGGCCTGCACGACAAGCCCTATCTGGACACCGTGCGCGGCTGGGAGCCGCGCCGCCAGCTGGGCGCCATCACCATCGAAGGCGAGACTGACCGCATCTACCAGGAGGTGGACCAGCCCATCGAGGTGCATGACCCGGGCTGGGACCGCACCATACGCATCGCCGCGGCGAACTCGCGCTCGGCGGTGATATGGAACCCCTGGATAGACAAATCCCGGCGGCTGGACGAGTTCGCGGACGACGCCTGGCAGCGCATGCTGTGCGTGGAAACGGCGCGCGTCATGGACGACGTGCTCACCGTCGAGCCCGACACGACCGAAACCGTGGCGGTGGCGCTGCGGGCGGACGCCGCCGACGAAGCATAGCCCTAGCCGTTTCCCCCACGCGCCATGACCAGTTCCACCACGCCCCGCGTGCAGTTCCGCCTGCGGGTCTATCGCGATGCCGGCATCGCCATCGGTCCCGGCAAGATCGCGCTGCTCGAGGCCATCATCGAAGCCGGGTCCATCACGGCCGCCGCCCAGCAACTGGGCATGTCGTACCGCCGCGCCTGGCTGCTGGTGGACGAACTGAACCGCTCGCTGCGCGAGCCTGCCGTGGAGAGCGCGGCGGGCGGCGCGCGCGGCGGCGGCACGGTGGTCACGAACGCCGGGCTCGAATTGATCCGCTGCTACCGGGCCATCGAGGCGCGCGCCCGCGCGGCCGCGGCCGACGAGATCGCCACGCTGACCGCCATGCTGGCGCGCTAAGCGCGACGCCCTGCCTGCCCCCGCTTCGAACATTCGCTGGTCCTGCCGCCGGGGTCGTTGTATTCTTCCGTGCATGACGCTCTCCGCGATGGCCTCCTTCGACTGGTTCCCGCTGATGCTTTCCCTGAAGGTGGCCGCACTGGCCACCCTGCTGGCGCTGGTGGTGGGCGTCAGCCTGGGATGGCTGTTCGCGCGCCGGCCGTTTCCCGGCAGTACTGTGCTCGAGGCTGTATTCATGCTGCCGCTGGTGCTGCCGCCCACCGTCATCGGCTATGCCATCCTGGTGGCCGCCGGCCGCCGCAGTCCGCTGGGCAGCTGGCTGCGCGAGCACCTGGACTACAGCATCATCTTCAGCTGGCATGGCGCGGTGGTGGCATCGGCGGTGGTAGCGCTGCCCCTGGTGCTGAAGTCGGCGAGCGCGGCCTTCGCCCACGTCGACCGCACGCTGGAGTCGGCCGCCAGCACGCTGCGCCAGTCGCCGTGGTCGGTGTTCATGCGCGTCACCCTGCCGCTGGCGTGGCCCGGCATCCTGGCAGGCACGCTGCTGGCCTATGCGCGCGCCATGGGCGAATTCGGCGCATCGCTCATGGTGGCCGGGTCCATTCCGCGGCGCACCCAGACACTGTCCATGGCCATCTACGACGCCGTGCAGGCCGGCCAGGACGATCTTGCGCTCGTGCTCGTCATCGTCACCTCGCTGCTGTCCATCGCCATCCTGGTGATGTCGAACCGCTATCTCTCGCTACGCTGATCCCAACCAAGGAACCCGCATGCGCCGATCACGTCTCGCCTGCCTGCTGCTTGCCCTGACCGTACCGCTGTCGGCCCGGGCTGCGGAACTGACCGTCTCGGCCGCCGCCAGCCTGACCGACGCCTTCAACGACATCAACCAGCTGTTCTCGGCCCAGGCGCCCGGCGCCACCGTGCGCGCCAACTACGGCGCCTCCGGCACGCTGCTGCAGCAGATGAGCGGCGGCGCGCAGGTCGACGTGTTCGCCAGCGCCGACCAGGCCACCATGGACAAGGCCGTGGCGCAGAAGCTGGTGGATGCCGGCACGCGGCGCGACTTCGCCACCAACAGTGTGGTGCTGATCGTTCCCGCGCAGGACGCGGTGCCCATTGCGTCGGTACAGGACCTGACCGGCGCGGCGGTCAAGCGCATTGCCGTCGGCAAGGTCGCCACCGTGCCCGTGGGCCGCTATACGCGGCAGGCCCTGGAAAGCGCCGGGCTGTGGACCGCGCTGGAACCCAAGCTCGTGCCCGCCGACAGCGTGCGCCAGGTGCTCGACTATGTCCGCCGCGGCGAAGTCGACGCAGGCTTCGTCTACCGTACCGATGCCGCCGTGATGAAGGACAGGGTGAGGATCGTGCTGACCGCCACGGGTCACACCCCCGTCAGCTATCCCGTGGCGGTAGGTGGCGACAGCCCGCACAAGGCGCTGGCGCAACAGTACGTCGACTTCCTCGGCACGCCGCAGGCGCGCGAGGTGCTGCAACGCTACGGCTTCGGCCAGCCGTGATCGACGTAGACCTGCAACTGCACCTGCGCGACGGCGCGCGGCGCTTCGACCTGGCGGCGCGCTTCGCCACCGACGCGCCGTTCGCGGCGCTGTACGGACCGTCAGGCGCCGGCAAGTCGCTGACGCTGCAGGCCATTGCCGGCCTGCAGAAGCCGCGTGCGGGACGGATACTGCTGGACGGCCGCACGCTGTTCGACGCGGCGCGCGGCATCGACGTGCCGCCGCAGGAACGCCGCATCGGCTATCTGTTCCAGCACTACGCGCTGTTCCCTCATCTGTCGGTGCGCGAGAACGTCGGCTTCGGCTTGACCTCGTGGCACAGGCGCGGCCTGGCGGCGAGGGATGCGCGGCGCGTGCAGGACCTGCTGGAACGTTTCGGCCTGGCCGAAATGGCCGACAGCCGGCCGGCCCGGTTGTCGGGAGGACAGCAGCAGCGGGTTGCGCTGGCACGCGCGCTGGCCTGCGAACCGAAGGTATTGCTGCTGGACGAGCCTTTTGCGTCGCTCAACCCCATGCTGCGCGCGTCGCTGCGCCGCGAACTGGCCGAAGTGCGCCGGCAATGGAACATCCCGGCGTTGATGATTTCGCACGACGCCGACGACGTGCTCGAACTGGCCGACGTGGCTTTCGTCTACGACCAGGGCCAGGTCGTGCGCGAGATCGATCTGCGCAGCGGCGCCAGCCGTGATGTCGCCCTGCGTCAGCTGGGCGCCGAAGGCGCCGACGACACGCCGCTGCGGCGCAGGCTGCGCGGCCTGCTGGGCGGCGGGCCGGGCTGACGGGCGTTTAGCATTACCGCGGATGCAGGCCGACGCGGATCCGCGCGCGCAAGCAGGAAGGCCGTACGCGCGCCTGCAAAATCCATGAAAGCCGCGGAGCCGCGTGCAAACAGGAAAATTTCAGCGCGCGTCTTCGAGCAGCCTGCGCCGGTCGCGCATGGGCGAGGCGCCGAACAGGCGGCTGTACTCGCGGCTGAACTGCGACGCGCTTTCGTAGCCCACCAGATGCGCCGCCATGGCCACGTCCACAGTACCCATGAATATCACGCGGCGCGCCTCCTGCAGGCGCAGCTGCTTCTGGTACTGCAGCGGACTCATGGCCGTGACGGCCTTGAAGTGGTGATGGAACGAGGACACGCTCATGTGGACCTCGCGCGCCAGGTCTTCGACGCGCACGGTCTGCCTGAAACGCTCGCGCAGCAGGCGGATGGCATCTGCGATGCGCTGAGTCTGGCTGTCCTGCAGGGCGATCTGGCGCAGCCGGGCGCTCTGTCCATTGGCCAGCAGGCGATACAGGATCTCGCGCTTGATCATGGGCGCCAGCACGGGCACGTCCGCCGGGGCCTCCAGCAGGCGCAGCATCCGCAGCACGGCGTCCAGCAGGGTGGCGCCGATGCGGTTTACGTAGAGTCCGCGCGCCGGGCCGGTCTGGGTCGCCGGCGGCAGGCCGCCGTTGCGCAGCAGTTCGCGGATGTCCTCGGCGCTGAACTCGAGTTTCAGGCCAAGATAGGGTTGCGTGGAACTGGCCGCGGTGACGTGGGCGACCACGGGCAGGTCGACCGACGACACCATGTAGTGCATGGGGTCGTATTCGTAGATCTCGTCGCCCACCAGCAGGCGTTTGGAACCCTGTGCGATGACGCCGAGGGCCGTGCGCTGGATGGCGTGCCTGGGACCGCTGGGATTCATCAGGCGATGGATCGACAGCCCTTCGATGGCTGTGTTGGCCGTTCCTTCCAGATTGCCCGCAAGGCGGCGCAGCAGAAACACCAATTCGAGCTGGGCTCGCTCGAGTCCGGAATCCGATCCGGAACTGGAGGGGTAAAACGCCTGATTGTCGGGCGATGCCGGCGAACCGGCATCGGGCGCATCATTCAGACGAGAAGGATCACGCATGCGGGAACGATCAATAATGTTTGACTGATCAAGCATACAACGGCATGCAGTGATCACTATGCCTGTTACGACTTCCGTTCGGGCACCGTCCAGAAATAGACGGTGCGGCCGTTCACGTTGACGGTCTGATCGGGCTTCCAGTCGCCCATGTCGAAGGCGTGGGACACGATGCGGGTGCCAGGCTTCAGGGCCAGCAGCTTGGGACGCAGTTTTAGGTTGAGGGAAGGCAGCAGGTAAAGGCTGATGACAGTGGCCTCGGACAGGTCTTGCTCGAACAGGTCGGCCTGAACGAACTTGACCTTGTCGGTCACCTTGTTCTGCCTGGCGTTGGCATTGGCCTCGGCGATGCGGGCGGGGTCGATGTCGAAGCCCACGCCGCGCGTGCCGAATTCGCGTGCGGCGGTGACCGGAATGATGCCGTTGCCGGACCCCAGGTCGTACAGCACGTCGTTCGGGCCCACCTTGGCCACCTTCAGCATTTCGTTCACGACCTCTTGCGGCGTGGGCACGAAGATGACGTCCGGGGCGCGTGACGGCGGGGCGGGGGCCTGGGCGCCGGCGGATGCGGTGAACAGGGTCGCGGTGGCGACCAGGGTGGTGAGCAGGGAACGCATAGTCCTCATGCTGGACTCCTGTAGGTTGGCTGGATACAGCTCGGTTCGATGGCGTACACGCGGTCTTGCGGCTTCTCCTGACGTGCGCCCCGCGGCGCCGCGCCTTCCCTGCTCGGTCCGTGCGCGCGAGGCGCCGGCCGCCCATTTTTCTGACTTGAATCTGAATAATTATCAATGCGCCGCAGGGTGCATAGTTGCCTGATCGTCCGAAACTTATGCCTATTCGTGCGAAGCGCCAAGTGGGGTTTTTCCAGGCTCCGTGCCGCCGCTGCCGACGACATCGACGACATTCGTAGAATCAGGCAACAAACCGGCATGATCGGGCAGCAGCGCGCCCGGTGTCCGGCGCATACTTCCGACGCGGCTCACGCCCCACCGTTCCCCTGTCCGCCGCCATCGCGCGACACCTTCCGCGACCGCCGACGGATCATCCAAGGAGTTCCAGCATGCGATACCAGAAACTCGGCAGTACCGGCCTGTTCGTGTCGGAGTTGTGCCTCGGCACCATGACGTTCGGCGGCGAGGGCGAAATATGGAGCAAGATCGGCGCCCTGCAGCAGGACGAGGCCGACAGGCTCGTGGCGCGCTCGCTGGAAGCCGGCATCAATTTCATCGACACGGCCGACGTGTACTCGCAGGGCCGTTCCGAGATCATCACCGGCCAGGCCTTGAAGAACCTCAAGGTGGCCCGCGAGGACGTGGTGATCGCCACCAAGGTCTTCGGAGAAACAGGCACGAAAGGCCACAATTCCAGGGGCCTGTCGCGCTATCACATTCTGGATGGCGTCAAGGCAAGCCTGGCGCGCCTGCAGCTCGACCACATCGATCTGTACCAGGTGCACGGCTTTGATCCGGCCACGCCTATCGAGGAAACGCTGTACGCACTGGACACGCTGGTCAGCCACGGCCACGTGCGCTATGTCGGCGTGTCGAACTGGGCCGCATGGCAGATCATGAAGGCGCTAGGCATTTCGCAGCGGCTGGGACTGGCGCGATTCGAGTCCCTGCAGGCCTACTACACCATCGCGGGCCGCGACCTGGAACGCGAGCTGGCGCCCATGCTGCAAAGCGAAGGCGTGGGCCTGATGGTGTGGAGCCCGCTGGCGGGCGGACTGCTCAGCGGCAAGTACGGGCGCGACCAGGCGGCCGAGGCCGGCAGCCGTCGCGTCGTATTCGATTTTCCGCCTGTGAACGTCGACCGGGCCTACGACTGCATCGACGTCATGCGCGCGATCGCGCAGGCGCGCGGCGTGTCGGTGGCGCAGATCGCCCTGGCGTGGCTGCTGCACCGTCCCGTGGTGACCAGCGTGATCGTGGGCGCCAAGCGGGTCGAGCAGCTGGACGACAACATCGCCGCCACCCGCATCGCGCTGACGAACGAAGAGCTGGAGCGACTGGAGGAAGTGAGCGCGCTGCCGCCCGAGTATCCGGGCTGGATGCTGGAGCGCCTGGGCGGTCAGCGCCGGGCGCAGCTGGCGCAGGCCGCGCGCAGCTGAGATAAGAACGGCGGGGGCGGCAACGCCCCGCCGCATCGACGGGCATCAGGAACGGCTGGCGGTCCAGTTGCCCTGTTTGTCGGCCTTGCCGGTCATGCGCTTGCCGTCGACCGTGCCGGTGTAGCGCACGCCGTCGGCGGTGAACGAGATCTCGTTGCCCTTGAGCCGCGCGTCGGAGATGGGGCTTTGTCCCAGCGTGCCGGTCAGCATCTGGTACTGCTGCGACAGCTTCAGATCCCGATTGCCCAGTTTCCACGCCCCTTCGACCTTGGCGGGCACGATCCACAGCAGCGCCGTGCACCAGTTCTGGCACTGGTCGGTGACGGTGGCCGTTTCGTCGGGCTGCCAGTCGCCCATGCGGAAGGTGTTGGACACCACCCGCGTGCCCGGCTTCATGTCGAGCAGCGTGGGACGCAGCTTCTCGTTGATGGACGGTAGCAGGAACATGGTGATGACCTGCGCGCGCGACAGGTCGGCCTCGAACAGGTCGCCGGCGGTGAAGGTGGCGCGATCGGCGACGCCCGCCTTGGTGGCGGCCTGGCGGGCCAGGGCGACCATGTCGGGGTTGAACTCGATGCCGTGAGCGGTCAGGCCGCGCTGGGCGGCCGTGATGACGGTACGGCCGTCGCCCGAACCCAGGTCGATCAGGTAGTCCTTGGGGGTGACCTTGGCGATGTCCAGCATCTTCTCGACCAGTGCCTGCGAGGTGGGCACCCACACGACGTCCTTGCCGGCCTGCCCCACTTCGGGCTGGTAGGCCGTGTTTTGCGCGACGGCGCCCGCGGCCGGCAGGAACGCCAGGGCGGCCGCCAGCATCGGGGCCAGCAGCGCGGCGCGGGGGGAAGCAAGCGTGGATCGGTACTGCGTCACAGCCATGATGGTCTTCCTTTTCGTCAATGAAATGAGCCGAGCGGCTGTGCAATGGAGCGCATCCGGCCGCTAAGGTTCCCGTCAGGATACGTCCGGATGGTGCCGGATACGTCGCGGCCGGGTCAACCACGGCCGGCGTCCACGCTGCGATGCCGTGGGCGACGCCGCGTCGGCGGCTGGCTAGAATAGCGGTCCGTCGCTGCCGCCGCCGGTCTGCCGTTTGCCCCGCATGGCGCCAAGGCCAGCGGCGAGGTGCGACACGAACGCAGTCCCTGCCAGGAAAACAACAACATGTACCAATCGGCTCCGGCGCAAGGCCAGGCGCCAGCCACCGGATTCGCCAGACTGCAGCGGGCCGCCGTTTCGGCGCTGCTGGCTGCGGCCCTGCTGTACGTATCGTGCATGCTCGGAATCTGGAGCCGCCCCTCGGGATTCATCGCCACGCTGTGGCCGGCCAACGCCATCATGCTGGGCGTGATGGTGCGCTGGCCGCGCCTGTCCGGGCCGGCCGGCTGGCTGGGCGCCTTCTCGGGCTACGTGCTGGCCGACCTGTCCGCCGGCGGCCCGCCCATGATGACGCTGTGGCTCACCCTGGCCAACCTGGCCGGCGTCTTCACCGGATGGACGCTGTTCCTGCGGCTGGAACCCGAGGAACAACGCCTGCAACGGCCCGGCTCGGTGCTGCACCTGTTCGGCATCTGCGCGGCCGCCGCGGCCGCGTCCGCGCTGATCGGCGGCGGCATCACCACCTCCCAGTACGCGCAGGACACGCTGACGGGACTGTCGTACTGGTTCATCGGCGAGCTGGCCAGCTACGTCATCCTGCTGCCCGTGGTGCTGACCTGGCCGGGCCTGCGACGCGTGGCGCTGCTGCGCCGCTCGGCCGACTACAGCGGCCTTCTCACGCGCAGCATACCCGCGCTGGCGCTGGCGGCGTCCATGCTGGCGGCGATGGCCATCGGCGGTCCGGGCGCCATCTTCTTTCCCATCCCGGCCCTGCTGTGGTGCGCGCTCACCTACCGCCTGTTCGTGGTGGCGCTGCTGACCATGGCGGCGGTGGTGTGGGCGCAGATCTACAGTTCGCGCATCATGCCGTCCGAAGTGCTGGCCTCGTTCATGCACGCCGCCACCTCGATGCGCCTGGGCCTGACGCTGCTCGCCCTGGCGCCGCTGACCGTGGCCAGCATCAACACCGCGCGCAACCGCTTGCTGGCCGAACTGGAACACGCCGCCCACCATGACCATCTCAGCGGCGCGCTGACGCGCAGCGCGTTCGTCAAGCGCGGCACGCAGGCGTGGCTGGCCCATGCGCCGTCGCGCTGCCATGCCGCGGCGCTGATGCTGTGCCTGGACGGTTTCCGCCAGGTGGACGACCAGTATGGATACTGGGCCGGCGACCGCATCCTGCAGGCCTTCGCGCGGCAGGCCCGGATGGTGTTGCGCGAAGAGGACATCTTCGGCCGGCTGGGCGACGAGGAATTCGGCCTGCTGCTGTTCGGCGCCTCGCGCCAGGAATCGCTGGCCGTGGGCGAGCGGCTACGCGCCGCGGTCGAGAACATGGAAATCGTGCTGGAGGATGGCAGCCGCCTGGCGTCCACCATCACCGTGGGCGTCACGTGGATGCGCGACCTGAACGACACGTCGCTGGACCGCCTGCTGATCCGCGCCGACGCGGCGCTGCACCGCGCCAAGAAGGCCGGCCGCAACCGCGTGGTCGACGACGCCGACGAGCACACGCTCAGCTGAGGCCGCGGCGCCGGGCGCCCGGTGCGGCAGGCGCTTCGTTGTTGCGGCGCGTTTCTTGCGCGCGGTGCTTGAACTTTCGCGCGGCACGCGGGATAGTGGTTTCGGGGAGGCAACGAACCGGGCGGACGCCCCATGGCACGTGCCGTCGCGCACGCGACCCGGGCGACGTCCGGACGGCCGCGGCCAGCGGCCCACCAAGGAGACTGCCATGAAACAAGTGATCGCCTGCATCGATGGCGTCACGCGCGCACAAGGCATCTGCGACTACGCCATCTGGGCCGCGCGGCGTCTGGACACCGACCTGCAGTTTCTGCGCGTACTGGAATACCACTCGGACTACATGCCGGTATCCGACCTCAGTGGCAGCATCTGGCTGGGCGCGCAGGAAGCGTTGCTGCGCGAGCTTGCCGAGCTGGACGAAAAGCGCTCCGCGGTGGCCCAGGAACAAGGCCGACAATTGCTGGAACTGGTATCCGAGCGCGCCCGCGCGCAAGGCCAAACGCGCATCGATGCGCGGCAGTACCAGGGCGACCTGGTCGAGACGCTGGTCACGCTGGAACCCGACACGCGCCTGTTCGTGCTGGGGCACCACGAAAGGCCGCTGAAGCCGTCGCGCCTGCTGCCCGATCATCGACTGGAAGCGGCCGTGCGCGCACTGCATCGGCCCGTGTTGGTGGCGGGCACCGTCTTCCACGAGCCTGCCAGTTTCATGGTCGCCTACGACGGCAGCGCAACCTCCCGCAAGACCGTCGAGATGGTCAGCCGCAGCCCGCTGCTGGCGGGGCTGCGCGCGCACGTGGTGATGGTGGGCGGCGAGACGGCGGCGGCCGATGCGGCGCTGCGCGACGCGCGCGCCGAACTGGCCAATACGGGCTTCCAGCCGCAGACGGCGCACGTGCCCGGCGAGCCCGCCGAAGCGCTGGCGGCCTATGCGCGGCACCACTCGGTGGACTTGATCGCGATGGGCGCCTACGGCCATTCGCGCATCCGCCACCTGATGCTGGGCAGCATCACCACGTCCATACTGGCACAGGTGCGCCTGCCGTTGTTGATCCTGCGCTGAGCGATCAGGACGCGGGCGCGGCCTTCAACGCCTCGAGCGTTTTGCGCCCCGCCCTGCCGTCGGCCGGCAGGCCCAGCTCGCGCTGCACCGACTGCAGCGCCTGGCGCGTGCGCGCGCCGATCACGCCGTCCGGCTTGCCGATGTCGTAGCCGCGCGCCACCAGCATTTCCTGCAATTGCCGGCGCTCGGCGCGCGACAGGCCCGGATCGTCAGTGGGCCAGGGCGTGGCCAGCGGCGGGCCGCCGCGGAGCCGGTCCGACAGGTGCGCGATGGCCAGCGCATAACTCTCGGCCGCGTTGTACGAATAGATTGCGTCGAAATTACGCGTGACCAGGAAAGCCGGGCCCTTGGGCCCCGCGGGCAGGAACAGCCCGACGGAGGTGTCGCCATCGGGCAGCGCGCCGCCGTCGACGCGGCGCACGCCCTGCGCCGCCCATGCGGACATGGGCTTCTTGTTGCGGCGGCCGGCATTCGACGTGTCCAGCCCCTCGGGCAGCTTCACCTCGAAACCCCAGCCCAGGCCGGGCTGCCAGCCCGCCTGTTTGAGGAAGTTGGCCGTGGAGCCCAGCGCGTCGGGCACGCTGTCGACCAGGTCGCGGCGGCCATCGCCGTCGAAATCGACCGCCAGTCGCAGATAGGTGGACGGCATGAATTGCGTCTGGCCGAAGGCTCCGGCCCACGAGCCGTTCAGGCGATCGGCGGCTACGTGTTCGTCCTGCAGGATGCGCAGCGTGGAATAGAACTCGCCGCGGAAATACGCCTGGCGCCGGCCGAAGCACGACAGCGTGGACAACGAGGTCAACAGCGGCCTGCCGCCCAGGATGCGCCCGAAATTGCTTTCCACGCCCCACACCGCCGCCACCGTGGCGGGGTCCACACCGAACTGCTCCTGCGCGCGAGCCAACTCGTCGCGCCACTGCGCCATGGCGGCCAGGCCGTCGTCGACGCGTTCCTGGTCGACCAGGCCGGCCATGTAGTCCCAGATGGGCGTCTTGAACTCCGGCTGCGCGTCCAGCAAGGGCAGCACGCTCATGTCCGGAGCGAGGAAGGTGATCTGCTCGTCGTAGACGCTGGCCTTCACGCCGCGCTGTACGGCCTCGCCGCGCAGATTGGCAAGGCAGGAGCGGTAGGCGGCGGCGTCGGCCGGGGGCGCAGCGGACGCGGGCGACGAAGCCGGCACGGGCTGCGCGGATACGGCGTGGAGGGACTGGGCGGCCAGCAGGGCCAGCAGGGGCAGGAGGCGGCGATGAGTCATCGGGCCATTCTATACGCGCGGCACCCGGGCTATCGGCCGCGGCCTGTCTCAGCCTGCAACAAGATGCAGACGCGCCGGGGCCGCCATGACGGAGGAACGTTACTCTTGCGGACGGTGGTCCGACTCTGCCTGCACCAAAGCCTCCAGCTCCGCTTCTTCGAATCCCGCCTCGCGCCGCGCCTGCATATTGAACGGCCCGCGCAACGGCGGCGCGCCATAACGCCGCGCCATGTCGGCATAGCACGCCACGGGATCGAGGCCGCGCGCATCGCAGCCCGCGCGGAACCATCGATTGCCGATGGCCACATGGCCGATCTCGTCGCGCAGGATGATGTCCAGGATGGCCGCGCCGGCCTCGTCGCCGGCATCCGCCAGCTTGGCGCGGATCAGCGGCGAGGCGTCCAGGCCGCGCGCCTCCAGCGTGCGCGGCACCAGGGCCAGCCGGGCCAGCAGATCGCCGCGGGTCTTCTCGGCCATTTCCCACAGGCCGTTGTGGGCGGGGAAGTCGCCATAGGCATGGCCCAGCGTGGCCAAGTGATCGTTCAGCAGCGAGAAGTGGTAAGCCTCTTCGCGCGCCACGCGCAGCCAGTCGCGGTAGAAGTCGTCGGGCTGGCCGGGGTAGCGCCAGATGGCATCCAGCGCCAGGTTGATGGCATTGAACTCGATATGGGCCAGCGAGTGCAGCAGTATCGCGCGGCCCAGCGGCGAGCGCACCGAGCGCTGGCGGGCATGCGCGCGCGGCGCCAGTTCGGGCCTCGCCGGGCGGCCTGGCAGGCCAGCCGGCTCGTCCAGGACGGCCGAGGCGCCGATCGGCAGGTCGGCGTCCAATGCCTGGACAGCCGCCACCTTGTCCTGCCAGGCGTGGACAGCCAGCGCACGCAGGGCCTCGGTGCGCAGGGTCGCCTTGCGCGAGGCCTGCCCGTCAGAGCCTTCCCGCGTCATGGCGACACCCTGCCGGCGTGCTGGCGGAACACGAAAAGCCGCGCATGCAAGGCGGCGGATGCTGCGATGTTCATGGAATCGAAGTGGTTGCGAATGCCCGCCGACTTTATCATTGCGCCATGCCCTCCTCCGCACGACTCAGCCTGGAAACCTCCCTCGCCGCGCTGGATGCCCGCCAATGGAACGCCCTGGCGGGCGACCAGCCCTTCGTGCGGCACGAGTTCCTGTCCGCCCTGCACGACACCGGCTGCGCCTCTCCCGACACCGGCTGGACGCCGTACTTCCTGGCGCTGCGGCGCGACGACGAGCTGGCCGCCGCGGTGCCGCTGTACCTGAAGACGCATTCGCGCGGCGAATACGTGTTCGACTTCGCGTGGGCCGACGCCTTCGAGCGGCACGGCCTGCGCTACTACCCCAAGCTGCTGTCGGCCATACCGTTCACGCCTGTGGCAGGCGCCCGACTGCTGGCCGCGAACCACGAAGACCGCATGACGCTGGCGCATGGCCTGGTCGAACTGGCCCAGGGCTTGAAGGTATCTTCGCTGCACCTGCTGTTTCCGCGTCAGGACGACCTGGCCGCGCTGCGCGAGGCGGGCTACATGATCCGCGAAGGCGTTCAGTTCCACTGGACCAATCCAGGTTATGCCGACCTGGAGCAGTTCCTGGCGGCCATGAGCCACGACAAGCGCAAGAAGATCCGGCAGGATCGCAAGAAGGTGGCACAGGCCGGCATTTCGTATCGCTGGCTGACGGGCGACGAGATCGACGAGGCCGCACTCGACTTCTTCTATCGCTGCTATTGCCAGACGTATTACGAGCATGGCAACCCGCCGTACCTTAACGCCGGGTTCTTCGCGCGCATCCGCGCGCGCATGCCCGAGTGCATGGTGCTGGTGCTGGCCATGCGCGGCGACGAGCCGGTGGCCGCGGCGCTGAACCTGCGCGGCGGCGACGCGCTGTACGGCCGCTACTGGGGCAGCGCAGTGTTCGTGCCCGGCCTGCACTTCGAAACCTGCTATATGCAGGCCATCGAATACTGCATCGCGCACGGCCTGGCGCGGTTCGAGGGCGGCGCGCAGGGCGAGCACAAGATGGCGCGCGGTCTTCTGCCCGCGCCCACGTATTCGGCGCACTGGGTATCGGACAGGCGCTTCGCCGATGCGATCCAGGACTTCCTCGTTCACGAATCGTCGGCCATGCATGAGTACGTGCACGAGCTGGAATCGCGGGCGCCGTTCAAGCGCTGACCGGCCGGGCGCCGGCAGGCGGTTCGGCCGGCGGCCTACAGGAATCGATCGAGCAGATGCCGGCTGCCGCGGTCCAGTCCGGCCGCATCGCGGATCAGGTAATGAATGCCATGGCTGTCGGAAATCAGCAGCGCATGGCCCGCCAGGCGGCGTATGGCTTCCTCGCCGCGCAGCACGAACGTGGTGGGACCGCGATCGGTCTCGACCTGCCACGTCGACGGCGTGGCGTACGTGGACACGGACACGATGCGCCGGATCTCGGGCATGAACTCGCGCCCCGCCAGCTCGGCCTCGATCAGCTCGCGCTGCGCGGGCGGCTGATCGTCGAGTCGCTCGATCCACGCCAGTTCGCGCCCATCGGCCGCCAGCAGCGACAGCCCCTGCTGCGGCCGCGAGATCGGGAAGGCGCGCACCGGCGCCACGCCTTCGTGGCGCACGCCGTCGGCGCCCACGTAGACCAGCCGGCCATGGGCGTTGCGCTGCAATTCGAAAGAATCGTTGCTCATCGCTGCTCCCTTCACACCATGTCGGAATCGGCATCGCCGGATCCCGAGTCGGCGATTTCCGCCTGACGCATCTGCGCGCGGTACAGGTCGTAGTACGCGCCGCGGCGCGCCATCAGGGTCGCGTGCGTGCCCTCTTCGACCAGGCGGCCGCGGTCCAGCACCACCAGCCTGTCGGCCTTGCGCAGCGTGCTGAGGCGGTGCGCGATGGCGATGGTGGTGCGGCCGCGCACCAGGTTGTCCAGCGCCTTCTGGATCTCTTTCTCGGTGGTCGTATCCACCGACGAGGTGGCCTCGTCCAGGATGAGAATGCGCGGGTCGATCAGCAAGGCGCGCGCGATCGAGATGCGCTGGCGCTCGCCGCCCGACAGGGCCTGTCCGCGCTCGCCCACCAACGAGTCATAGCCGTGCGGCAGGCGCAGGATGAACTCGTGCGCGTGGGCCGCGCGGGCCGCCGCGACGATCTCTTCGTGCGTCGCGTCGGGCTTGCCGTAGGCGATGTTCTCGGCGATGGTGCCGAAGAAGAGGAACGGCTCTTGCAGCACCAGGCCGATGTGGCGGCGGTAGTCGGAGATGCGCAGCGAGCGGATGTCGACGCCGTCGACCAGCACCGCGCCCTCGGCCACGTCGTAGAAGCGGCAGATCAGGTTGATGAGCGTGCTCTTGCCCGAGCCGCTGTGGCCCACCAGGCCGATCATCTCGCCCGGCGCGATCGACAGGCTCAGCCCGCGCATCACCGAGCGGTTGCCGTAGCGGAACCCCACTTCGCGCAGCTCGATGCGTCCGCGCATGTCGGGCAGGCTGACCGGCGACTGCGCCTCGGGCACGCTGGAGACGTGGTCCAGGATGTCGAAGATGCGCTTGGCGCCCGCGGCCGCCTTCTGCGTGAACGAGACGATGCGGCTCATCGAATCCAGCCGCGTGTAGAAACGCCCGATGTAGGCCAGGAAGGCGGCCAGCACGCCTACCGTGACGTCATGCTCGGCCACCAGCCAGATGCCGAACACCCAGATCACCAGCAGGCCGATCTCGGTAAGAAAGGTGACGGAGGGCGAGAACAGCGACCACACCTTGTTGACGCGATCGTTCACGTCCAGGTTGCGGTGATTGGCTTCGCGAAAGCGCTGCACCTCGCGCTTCTCCTGCGCGAAGGCCTTGACCACCCGGATGCCCGGAATGGTGTCGGCCAGCACGCTGGTGATTTCCGACCACACGCGGTCGACCTTCTCGAAGCCATGGCGCAGCCGGTCGCGCACCAAGTGGATGAGCCACATGATGAAGGGCAGCGGCAGCAGTGTGGCCAGCGCCAGCGTCGGTTCGATCGAGAACAGGATGACCGCCGTCATCACAATCATCAGCACGTCGGTGGCGAAGTCCAGCAGGTGCAGCGACAGGAACACGCAGATGCGGTCTGTCTCGCTGCCGATGCGCGACATGAGGTCGCCGGTGCGCTTGCCGCCGAAGTACTCCAGCGACAGGTGCTGCAGATGCGAATACGTGGCGATGCGCAGGTCGGCGCCGATGCGCTCGCTGACCCAGGCCAGCACATAGGTGCGCGCCCAGCCCAGGCCCCAGGCCAGCAGCGCCGAGGCGAACAGCCCCAGCAGGTACAGCCGCACCATGCCGTAGTCGATGGGCTGGCCGTTCTGGAACGGGATCAGCACGTCGTCCATCAGCGGCATGGTGAGGTAAGGCGGCACCAGCGTGGCGGCGGTGGACAGCAGCGTCAGCACGAACCCGGCAAGCAGGCTCAGGCGATAGGGCCGCGCGAAGCGCCACAGGCGCAGCAGCGCCCAGCTGGACACCGGCTTGGGGGCGTCCTCGGCCGCGCAGGCCGGGCATTCGTCGGCATCGGCGGGAATGGGCGCCTGGCATTCGGGACAGGTGCGCAGCGGGGCCACGGCCGTATCGGCGCGGCCGGCCGCGCGCGCCGCCGCGCGGGCCTGCTGCAGTTCGAACTGGGTCAGCACGCGCAGCGCCGCCGGCGAACGGCCCAGCGTGTAGCGCCACGACGCCAGACGGACATGGCCGTCGTCCAGTTCCAGGCAGGCGGCCCCGGCATGGTCGTGCGTATGCAATGTCAGCCCGGCTTCGTAGCGCCAGGATTGCCAGGACGACTGGCCCGGCGCCAGCGCCAGCACCCTGCGGTCTGTAACCACCACCAGGCCGGGCACGTAGCGCAGGCGTTCGTCCAGGTCTGTTTCCAGCCGCGCCAGCACGGTTTCGCCCGTCTCCAGGGCTTCCTCCAGCACGGGGCCTGCCGGGCTGGTTGGGGGATGCGCAATGCTCATCTATTGCTCCGGCGGGGAGGAGGCCGGGAAAAACCACCTCGGTGCCGCCGTGGGTTAACGTGTCCCTTCCTTGCAACATCGAGGGGGACGCATACGAGGGCGCGAGTTTATACGGGCATAAAGCCGGCGTATAGTAGCGACCGATACGACCCATTCCCCTAAGGAAATTCGTCCAGCGACCCACCGGCACCCCACCGCACGCCACGCCCCCAGACAAGTCACAACAATTCCGGGGATGCGCCTGCCACGCCGGCCAGTGTTCCTCCCTGATTATCCATGAAGAAACGAGACATTGAATTCCTCGATGTCGTGGCTTTGCGCGGCCCGAACATCTGGACGTATCGCCCCGTACTGGAAGCCTGGGTCGACATCGGCGAACTGGAAGACTTTCCCTCGAATCTCATTCCCGGGTTCTACGAACGGCTCTCCACGTGGCTGCCGACGCTGATCGAGCACCGCTGCAGCCCGGGCGTGCGCGGCGGTTTCCTGATGCGGCTGCGCGAAGGCACCTGGCCCGGCCATATCCTCGAGCACGTCACGCTCGAACTGCAGAACCTGGCCGGCCTGCCCGGCGGATTCGGCAAGGCGCGCGAAACTTCCACCCGCGGCGTCTACAAGGTGGTGGTGCGCGCCTGGCAGGAAGACGTCACGCGAGCCGCCCTGCAGGAAGGCCGCGACCTGGTCATGGCCGCCATCGAAGACCGTCCTTTCGACGTGGACAGCGCCGTGTCGCGGCTGCGCGGCATGGTCGACTCGCTGTGCCTCGGGCCCAGCACGGCCTGCATCGTCGATGCCGCCGACGATCGCGACATCCCCTACATCCGCCTGTTCGACGGCAACCTGGTCCAGCTAGGCTATGGCGCTCGCCAGCGCCGCATCTGGACCGCCGAGACCGACCGCACCAGCGCCATCGCCGAAGGCGTCTCGCGCGACAAGGACCTGACCAAGTCGCTGCTGCAGACCTGCGGCGTGCCGGTGCCCGAGGGCCGCCTGGTGGAAAGCGTCGAAGACGCCTGGGAAGCCGCGCAGGACATCGGCCTGCCGGTGGTGGTCAAGCCGTATGACGGCAACCACGGGCGCGGCGTGTTCACCAACCTGATGACCCGGCAAGAGGTCGAGTCGGCCTATGCCGTGGCCGTCGAGGAAGGCAGCGGGGTGATGGTCGAGCGCTTCGTCCTGGGCAACGAGCATCGCCTGCTGGTGGTGGGCGGCCGCATGGTGGCCGCGGCCGCCGGCGAGCCCGCCTGGGTCACCGGCGACGGCAAGTCCACCATCGAAGACCTGATCGACATCCAGATCAACACCGACCCGCGGCGCGGCCGCGCCGAGACCTGCCCGCTGAACCCCGTGCGCCTGGACTCGGCGGCGCGCCTGGAGATCGCGCGCCAGGGCATGAACGCCCACACCGTGCCCCCGGCCGGCCGCCGCGTGCTCATCCAGCGCAGCGGCAACGTGGCCTTCGACGTCACCGAGCGCGTGCATCCCGACACCGCGGCCGCCGTGGTGCTGGCGGCCCGCACCGTGGGCCTGGACATCGCGGGCGTGGATCTGGTGGCCGAAGACATCTCGCGCCCGCTGGCCGACCAGCGCGGCGCCATCGTCGAGGTCAATGCGGGCCCGGGCCTGCTCATGCACCTGAAGCCCGCGGACGGCAAGCCGCAGCCGGTGGGCCGCGCCATCGTCGACCATCTGTTCGGCGAAGACGACGACGGCCGCATCCCCGTGGTGGGCGTCACCGGCACCAACGGCAAGACCGTGGTGTCGCGCCTCATCGCCCGCCTGCTGCAGCTGTCCGGCCGGCAGACCGGCCTGGCATGCAGCGAAGGGCTCTACATCGACCGCCGCATGCTGCAGTCCGGCGACCGCGCCGACTGGGCCGCGGGCCGCCGCCTGCTGATGAACCGTACGCTGGAAGCCGCCGTCATCGAGAACGACAGCGGCGTCATCCTGGGCCAGGGCCTGGCCTATGACCGCTGCCAGGTCGGCGTGGTGACCAACATCGACGAGGGCGACCACCTGGGCGACTTCGACATCGGCGATGCCGACCGGCTGTACGGCGTGTTCCGCACGCAGGTCGACGTCGTGCTGCCCGGCGGCGCCACCGTGCTGAACGCGCGCGATCCGCGCGTGGTCGAGATGGCCGGTCTGTCCGATGGCGAAGTCGTGTACTTCGGGCTCGATCCCGCCCTGCCCACGCTGGCTTCGCACCTGGCGCTGGGCAAGCGCGCCGTCACCGTGCGCGACGGCCAGATCGTGCTGGCGCGCGGCCGCGACGAACAGGCCGTGGCGCAGGTCTCGGCGGTGCCCTTGACCTGCGGCGGCCGCGTCGCCTTCCAGATCGAGAACGTGCTGGCCGCGGTGGCGGCGGCCTGGGCGCTGGACATTCCGCTGGCCGTGATACGCGTCGGCGTCGAGACCTTCGGCGTGGACCAGAACGACGCGCCGTGGCGCTTCACCGTGTTCGAGCGCGACGGCGTCACGGTGGTGGTGGACGGCGCGCACAATGCGCCCGCGCTGCGCGCGCTGATCGCGGCCATCGGCCAATTCGGCGGCACGCGGCTTACCGCCGTGTACGGCGCCGGCGTCGACCGGCGCGACGACGCCCTGCTCGAACAGGGCAGGCTGCTGGGCCAGGCCTTCGACAGCCTGGTGCTCTACGACGATGCCACCACGCCCACCAAGCGAGCGCCCGGCCAGGCCCGCGCGCTGCTGCGCCAGGGCGCCGAACAGGGCGGCCGCGCGCGCGACATTCGCGACGAGCCGGACCATGCCACCGCCATCCGCCACACGCTGGCGCAGGCGCAGCCCGGCGATCTGGTGCTGCTGCAATCCGACGAAGCCAACTCCGGGCCCACCACCGAGACGGTGCGGCGCTGGATCCAGCACGCCTGACTTTTTCGTTCGTTTCCGAGACAGGAAATCCGCCATGGAAGTCTCCCGCATCCGCGCCCTGCGCGGCCCCAACCTCTGGAGCCGCAACACGGCCATCGAAGCCATCGTGGCGTGCAGCGATCCCGAATGCTCCATCGATGACATGCCCGAGTTCGAAGCGCGGCTGCGCGCCCGCTTCCCGCAGATCGGGCTGCTGCGGCCGGAGGGCCATCAGGGCGCGGTGTCGATGGCGCACGTGCTGCAGGCCATCGCCGTCAGCCTGCAGGCCCATGCGGGCTGCCCCGTCACCTTCGGCCGCACCTCGGCCACGGTCGAGCCTGGCGTGTTCCAGATCGCGGTCGAATACAGCGAGGAAGCGGTAGGCAAGCTGGCCCTCGAACTGGCCTGCGCGTTGCTGGAGGCCGCGCGCGACGACCAGCCGTTCGACCTGCAGGCCGCGCTGGCGCGGCTGCGCGAACTGGACGAGGACATCCGACTGGGCCCCAGCACCGGCGCCATCGTGGCCGCCGCCGTGGCGCGCAACATTCCCTATCACCGCCTGACGCAGGGCAGCCTGGTGCAGTTCGGCTGGGGCAGCCGCCAGCGCCGCATCCAGGCCGCCGAAACGGACAACACCAGCGCCATCGCCGAATCCATCGCGCAGGACAAGGACCTGACCAAGATGCTGCTGGACGCGGCCGGCGTGCCCGTGCCCAGCGGCCGGCTGGTCGAGTCGGCCGAAGAGGCCTGGGAAGCCGCGCAGGAGCTGGGCGGCCCGGTCGTGGTCAAGCCGCGCGACGGCAGCCAGGGGCGCGGCGTGGCGGTCAACATCGACACGCGCGAACGCGTGATGCAGGCCTACGAGGCCGCCAGCGACATCAGCTCCGACGTCATCGTCGAACGCTACATACCCGGCCACGACTTCCGCCTGCTGGTGGTGGGCAATCATCTGGTGGCGGCGGCGCGGCGCGATCCGCCGCAGGTCACGGGCGACGGCGTGCATTCCATCCGCCAGCTGGTCGAACAGGTCAACGCCGATCCGCTGCGCGGCGATGGCCATGCCACCTCGCTGACGCGCATCCGCTTCGACGACATCGCGCTGGCCACGCTGGCCAAGCAAGGCTATGACGCAGACACCGTGCCGCCGGCCGGCACGCTGGTCGTGCTGCGCAACAACGCCAACCTCAGCACGGGCGGGTCGGCCACCGACGTCACCGACGAAGTGCATCCCGACCTGGCCGCGCGCGCGGTGACTGCCGCGCGCATGATAGGCCTGGACATCTGCGGCGTGGACGTGGTGGCCGAGACCGTGCACCTGCCGCTGGAAGACCAGCATGGCGGCGTGGTGGAAGTGAACGCCGCGCCGGGCCTGCGCATGCACCTGAACCCCTCGTTCGGCAAGGGACGCCCCGTGGGCGAAGCCATCGTCGGGCAGATGTTCGCCGACGGCGACGACGGCCGCATTCCCGTGGTGGCGGTGGCCGGCACCAACGGCAAGACCACCACCGTGCGCCTGACCGCGCACCTGCTGGCCTGCGCCGGCAATCGCGTCGGCATGACGAACTCGGACGGCGTGTACGTGCAGTCGCAGCGCATCGACACCGGCGACTGCAGCGGTCCGCGCAGCGCGCGCCGCATCCTGCTGCATCCCGGCGTGGACGCGGCCGTGTTCGAGACGGCGCGCGGCGGCATCCTGCGCGAGGGCCTGGCCTTCGACCGCTGCGACGTGGCCATCGTCACCAACATCGGCATGGGCGACCACCTGGGCCTGGGCTACATCGCCACGGTGGAAGACCTGGCCGTGGTCAAGCGCGTGATCGTGCAGTACGTGCGCCCGGGCGGCATGGCGGTGCTGAACGCCGCCGACCCCATCGTGGCCGACATGGCCAGCGCCTGCCCGGGTTCGGTCACGTTCTTCGCCAACGACCCCGACCATCCCATCATTGCCACCCACCGCGCGCAGGGCCAGCGCGTGGTCTATCGCCAGGACGACGCCATCGTCGCCCACCAGGGCGACACGCGCGTGCTGCTGCCGCTGTCGGCCATACCGCTCACGCGCGGGGGCGCCATCGCCTTCCAGATCGAGAACGCGATGGCGGCCGTGGCCGCCGCCTGGGCGCTGGGATTGCCCTGGGACACCATACGCGCCGGCCTGGCGGGCTTCGTCAACGACGCGGCGACCGCCCCGGGACGCTTCAACATGTTCGACTACGGCGGCGCCACGCTGATCGCGGACTACGGCCACAATCCCGATGCGATCCTGGCGCTGGTGAAGGCCGTCGACGCCCTGCCCGCGCGCCGCCGCAGCGTCGTGATCAGCGGCGCGGGCGACAGGCGCGACGAAGACCTGCGCCGCCAGACCGAGATCCTGGGCGACGCCTTCGACGAGGTGGTGCTGTACGAAGACCAGTGCCAGCGCGGCCGCGCCGATGGCGAAGTGCTAGCGCTGCTGCGCCAGGGCCTGGCCCGCGCGCAGCGAGCCAGCGCCATCGAAGAGATCCGCGGCGAGTTCCTGGCCATCGATCGGGCGCTGGCCCGTCTCGCGCCCGGCGACCTTTGCCTGATTCTGGTGGACCAGGTGGAAGAGGCGCTGGCGCACATCGCGCAGCGCGTCAGCGAGCGCAATGCCGCGGTGGCCGTGGCGCCGGCGCGATAAGCCCGACAGCCTCGGTTACGTACTCCCCTCAAAGACGGTCAAATGGTCACCCAGGTGTAACAGCCCCTGGACGACCCGCTCGCGGCGCCCCATCCGCCGGCCACGCGGTCCGGCGATCGTCGCGATTGCGGCTCCTATGCGGGCTGCGCGCGCGCGCACGACCGGCCGCGCCTGCCCCGCAGAATACGGCTTCCGCAGCATTTACATTTGCCCACACCGCCTGTTTGACAGCCCCTGTGACCCCCTGGTGTAGTGGCTACACAGCAAGCTGATCAGCTTTCGTACTCAATCGCGGCGGCAACCGACGGCCATCGGAAGTCTCCCGCATCTTGGCAAGGAGAGGACGACATGAACAACGACATCGTTGCTGGCAAGTGGAAGCAGCTCAAGGGCAAGGCCAAGGCTGCCTGGGGTGATCTGACCGACGACGAGTTGACCCGCACCGAGGGCAACGCGGAACGCCTGGCCGGCCTGATCCAGGAGCGCTACGGCAAGACGCGCGAAGACGCGCAGCGCGAAGTGCGCGAGTTCTTCGACCGCAATCCCTGATAGGGCGCGGCCCCACTCTCGAGGAGAAACACGATGCTCTACTACGCTGTAGTTTTCTTCGTCATCGCCATCATCGCGGCGGTCCTGGGCTTCGGCGGCATTGCCGCGGGCGCGGCCGGTATCGCCAAGATCCTGTTCTTCGTATTCCTGGTGCTTGCCCTGCTCTCGATCCTGGGCGGCGCCTTCCGACGATAACGGAGGTTATGCATGATGATGACACGCAAATGGATGGCCGCCGTGCTCGTTGGAGCCGGCACCGCCCTGTCCGCCACCGCCCATGCGGCGGATGGCGCGGGCGAGAAACAGTCGGTGGGCGAGTACGTATCGGACGCCACAATCAGCACGAAGGTGCGTGCCGCCTTCGTGGGTGACAAGGCGCTCAGCGCCCTGGACATCGCCGTGGAAACCAACAACGGCGTCGTTACCCTGACCGGCAGTGTCGCAACCGCCGAGCAGGTTAACCACGCAGCTGACGTGACCCGCGGCGTCGACGGCGTCAAGCAGGTCAAGAACAACATCAAGGTGGACCCGTCCAAGGCGAAGTAAGCCTGGACCGTCCCCTGCGGAACCCGCCAGTTCGCTGGCGGGTTTTTTTCAGTCCATGCCTTTCAGCGGCCCGTGCCCTGCATGGCGCTGCGAGCGGCGGTTGCGTCAGGCAACACGATCTCTCCCCGCCCCAGCGCCACCACCCGGCCGCCGACACGAATCACGCCCTCTGCCTCCACGTCCAGATAAAGCGTGCACGGGCGCCCCGCCTGCTCGCCCTGGCTGACCGCGATGCGCGCCGGCATCGGGCGCCGCCCGGCCAGCAGCCACCCGCCGAGGTTGGCGCAAGCCGAACCGGTGGCGGGATCTTCCACCACGCCGCCCGCGTCCTTGGCGAAGAAATAACGCGCCAGCACCGCCTGCCGTCCGTCGTCGGCGGTGTCGCCGAACGCAAACACGTATGCGGTGCGCCGCCCCAGGCTGCTGCGAGGCCAGGCGTCGAGACGAGAGCTGTCGGGCCGCGCGCGGCGCACGGCTTCGAGACTTTTCACCGGAATCAGCAACTGGTCGATGCCGGTGTCGACCCACATGGGCTCGTCGAGCAGATCGTCGGCGGACAGCCCCATGAGCGCGGCGATATCGCCGGCCGGCGCGGACGGCGGCGTGACGGCAGGCGCGCCGCGGCTGGGCGCGGTGAAGGTCCACCGATCGCCTTGCGCAACGACAGGCACGACGCCCGCCTTGACCTCCAGCGTCAGCGCATCGCCGGCCATGCCGAGGTCGCGCACCACGTGCGCCGTGCCCAGCGTGGGATGGCCCGCGAAGCGCATTTCATAGCCGGGCGTGTAGATGCGGACGTGCGCATCGGCCTGCTCGGACGGAAAGATAAAGGTGGTCTCGGACAGGTTGAACTGCACTGCCAGGTTCAGCATCAGTGCGTCGTCCATGCCGCGCGCATCCTCGAACACGCACAGCGGATTGCCTCCGAAGGTGCTTTCGGCGAACACGTTGACCAGGCGGAATGCATACGAGGGCATGGCGGGACTCCAGACGGGGAATGCCCGACACCTTAGCGCAACTCTGTTCCGGTCCGCATGCGCGGAACTGTGATGCCGCCGGCCGCGCCGCGCGGCTGCGCGGCGCTACCAGAGCGCGAAGAACAGCACCCATGCCCAGCAGAACGGCGCGAGCCCGGCCGCGAAGACCGCCCACGCCGCGACGCGGCGCGCCGCCCCGCCGGGCCGCAGCGCCAACACGCGCCATGCAAGGCGCAGCGACCACAACACCGCCAGGGCGAGCAGCGTGAAGCGCACGGGGCCGACCCAGCGCGTGCCCATGCCTTCGTGCTGCAGCAGCGAGATGGTGGTGGCAGACAGGCCCAGGAACACGCCGATGCCTGCCGACGGGATCAGGGCCTGCGCCAGCTTGTGCAGGCCTCCAAGGCGCGTGGCCGGCTCGCGCATGGGAACGATGCGATCGACCAGCCACAGCGAGGCGAAGGAAGCGCCGCCCACCACGGCGGCCGCCCCCGCCGCGAAGGCCAGGATGGCGGCGCCGTCCAGCCAAGAGAAGCTGTCGTTGACTTCGGGATAGTGGGTGAGCACGAACCATGGCGCGTTGTCCAGCAGCGGCCACATGATGTCGCGCTCGACCAGCCAGGTGGCGGCCCATTGCTTCAGCGTGACGAACCAGGGGCTGGCGCTCCACAGGAACGACCCCACCGCGATGCCCATCAGCCCGAAGCAGATCAGCGCGGTCTGCCATGGGTCGCCATCGGCCACGTGCACGATCTCCTGCTCGGGCGAGCGCGGGGTCAGCGCGATGGCGCCGCGATAGCCGCTGCATCGTCCGCATACATGGCAATCGCCCGAGCCCTTCATGTGCCGCAGCGGCACCAGCGGCGCGCAGTTCACCGGCTGGATGCGGATGACCGGATGGCGCCATGCTTCTTCATCGACCTTGAAGTGCCAGGGCGCCAGCTTGGCCAGCAGCGTGAACACGCCGTTCACGGGGCAAAGGTACTTGCACCACACGCGCTTGCTGCGGCCGTAGCGCCAGCCCACCGCCATGGCCGCCAGCGTGGATCCGCCCAGCACCGCCAGCACGGCGAGCGGATACTGGTAGACGCTGACGAGCTGGCCATACACGGTGGTGATGGCGAACGCGACGAACGGCCAGCCGCCCCAGCGCATCCACTTGGGAATCGCATGCCCCTGGCCGCGTTCGCTGGCCCATTCGGTCAGCATGCCTTCGGGACACAGCCAGCCGCACCAGGCCCGCCCCAGTATGGGCATGGACACCAGCACGAAGGGCCACCACACGCCCCAGAACGCGAACTGCGCAACCACCGTGAGATTGTCGAACACCGAGGCCGCGTTGTCGGGCAGCGGCAGCAGCGCGGGCACGATGAGCAGGAACGCGTAGATCGCGACGATGCCCCACTGCAGCTTGCGCAGCAGCGGGGCATGGTCACGCAGGAAATCCGCGATGCGGACGGTTGCCCGTCCGAGTACGGCAGCCATGAAGATCCATCCTTGCCCGGCCATGCGGCTGCATGGGCCGGACCCTAAGTCATTGCGCGGGCGCGCTCGCCGGCGCCGCGGCGGCCTGCCGATCGGCGCGGCGCAGCAGCGCCCACACCACCAGCCAATAGGCCAGCCAGCACAGCACCGACGTGAGCGCCGGGTAGGCGCGGTAACCCGCGAAATCCGCCAGCACCTTGCCCACGCCGCTGCTGTCGTCCAGCAGCCATGAGCTGTCCCACACCGGGTCCACCAGCGGGGGCACCACGCCCAGCGAGATCAGGTGGTCCAGCCCGCCCACCAGCAGCGCACCGGCCAATAGCAGCAGCAATACCTCGGTCAGGCGGAAGAAGCGCCGCCAGGTGATGAGCTTGCCGCCGAGCTGCAGCAGCCAGAAGGTGAATATGGCGATGACGAAGCCAGCCACGCCGGCCAGGGCCAGCATCGCGGGCGATCCGCCCTGTCCCGCCGACACCGTGCCATACAGGAACACCACGGTTTCGCTGCCTTCGCGGGCCACGGCGATCATCACCAGCACCAGCAGGCCCCACCAGTTGTCCTGGGCCACCGACTGGCGAGCGCCGCCTTCGAGCTCGCGCTTCAGGGTGCGTCCGTGCCGTTTCATCCAGACCACCATCTGCACCACCAGCACGCATGCCACCAGCGACATGCCCGCCTGGAACCATTCCTGCCCCTCGTCGCTGAGCCAGGACGAAATGCCCAGCAGCACCAGCGCCAGCATGAAGGCCAGCGCCAGGCCGGCGGCCACGCCGCCCCATAGATAGCGCAGCCCGCGCGCGCCCTGGGGCGCGGCGCGCAGCCACGAGTAGAGGATGCCCACCACGAGCAGCGCCTCGACGCTTTCGCGCCATACGATGAAGAGAACCTGTTCCATGTACCTGGGCCCGCTACTCGGGCTTGACCACCAGCGTGCCGCGCACCTGCTGGTGAAAATCATCGAAGAAGGGATACTCGCCGGGACGCGAGATGGTGATCACCACGAAAGAGTTGACCCCCGGACCCAGCACCTTTTCCTTGCGCAGCGGGATGCTCTCGAACTCGACCGGCTCGTTGCTGGCGTTGATCAGCTCGATCTTGAAACGGCCGGCGGGCACCTCGAGGCGCTCGGGCTCGAAGGTGCCGTCCGGCTTGAACGTGAGCGTGAAGGTGGGCAGCTCGGCCGCGCCGGCGGCGCCCGCGGACAGGACCAGCAGCGCGGCGGCCAACGCCTTGCGCATCAGTACCCGCCCTTCTTGCCGGTGCCGGCGTAGACGAAGTCGTACTCCAGGTCGAAGGGCTGGAAGAACGGCGCCACGCCGGTTTCCTTGTCGACATGGCGGCCGAAATGGCCCATTTCGTCTGCGCCAGGCGGCAGGATCGAATACTTGAGGTGGTACTTGCCCGGTCCTTCGAGCTTGACGTTGTCGCCGTAGTGCGGCCCGTCGTTGGCCACCATGGGCATGAACGTGCCCTTGATGACGTTGGCGCTGCCGGCCTTCTGCAATTCGTACTTCACCACCAGATAGGGCACCCACTCGCCTTCGGGGAAGCCGCTTTTGTTGTCGCCGGTGGCATGGATGTCCGCCTCGAGGTGCACATCGGAATCCTTGGCCGCGCGCATCATGCCCGGGGGATCCATCTCGATGGGCTGCAGGTATACCGCGCCGATCTCCATCCCGCCGCGTTCGGCCGGCTTGCCGATGGGATACTCCGCCGCGCTGGCGGCAACCGACAGGCCCAGGCCTACGGCCAGGGCCACGGTTTGCTTGATCATCAGGACTTCCTCAGTCAACGCGCCCCGGGCTCGCGGCCCGGGAACTTAAACAAGAACAGTTTTCATTACTGTAGCGCGATGAGCTGACATGGCACTGAATCGTCACGCAGCCGTGACTGGGGCGGTGCGGCCCGCCCCGTGCCTGCTTACTTGCGATTGCCCGGCGTGCTTCCCGGCGGGAACGGAAAGCTGGAGAACATGGCGCGGGTCTGGTCCTGCATCTGGTCCTGCATCTGCACGAACAGGTTCTTGCTCTGGTCGATGTAGTTGTTCATCATCTTCTGCAGCATGGGCGTCTGCACGTTCATGAACTGCGTCCAGGCCTCGGGCCCGAACTGGCTGCCGTACACGCCCTTGGACTGCTCGGCCATGCGCTGCTGGATCTCCATGAAGGCCTGGATGTTCTTCTCGAGATACGAGCCCATGATGCCCTGCATGGCGTGGCCGTAGAAGCGGATGATCTGCGACAGCATGGTCGACGAGAACATCGGCATGCCGCCGCTCTCTTCTTCAAGAATGATCTGCAGCAGGATGCTGCGCGTCAGGTCCTCGCCGCTCTTGGCGTCGACCACCTGGAATTCCTCGCTGGCAAGCACGAGTTGCTTCACGTCGGCCAGCGTGATGTAGGTACTGGTCTGCGTGTCGTACAGGCGGCGATTCGGATATTTCTTTATCAGGCGCGGCGTCGCGCCATTCTGTGCTTGCGTCATGACTGTCCCCGAGATCGGGCGATCTCTTCTAATGGCATTGAATTGCAGTGTACTGCCGCGGCCGTCCTCCTCGACGGCCGCATTCGTCTCGCGGCGGCGCGGCGCGCTCAGCCCATGTGCAGGCCGCCGTTGAGCGAGAAATCGGCGCCCGTGGCGAAGCCCGATTCGTCGGACGCCAGCCATGCCGTCATCGAGGCGATCTCTTCGGGCGTGCCCAGGCGGCGCACCGGAATGGTGGCGACGATCTTCTCGAGCACGTCGGGCCGGATGGCGCGGACCATGTCGGTGCCGATGTAGCCCGGCGAGATGGTGTTGACCGTGACGCCCTTGCTGGCGACTTCCTGCGCCAGCGCCATGGTGAAGCCGTGGATGCCGGCCTTGGCCGTGGAATAGTTGGTCTGTCCGAACTGGCCCTTCTGGCCGTTGACCGAGCTGATGTTGATGATGCGCCCCCACTGCCGGTCGACCATGCCGTCCAGCACCTGCTTGGTCACGTTGAACAGGCTGTTGAGGTTGGTGTCGATGACCGTTCGCCAATCGTCGACGGACATCTTGCGGAACAGGCCGTCGCGGGTGATGCCGGCGTTGTTGACCAGCACGTCGACCGGGCCCAGCTCCTCGGTCACGCGCTCGAACGCGGCCTTGGTGGAATCCCAGTCGGACACGTTGCCCACCGAGGCGTGGAAGGTGTAGCCCTGCGCCGCCTGCTCGTCGATCCACTGCTGATAGTTGCGGCTGGGACCGCAGCCCGCCACGACGCGAAAACCCTCTTTGGCCAGGCGCTGGCAGATCGCCGTGCCTATGCCGCCCATGCCGCCCGTCACATATGCCAGTTTGCCGCTCATGGTTCTTCCTCCTATATGCCGCACGTTTTGTGTCGCTGCCTGGTCCGCCGGCGCGGCGGACGCTCAGACCGCCCTGACTTTCACATACCTGCCCGGCGCCGGCTCGATCGGCCGATAACGGGTGTTGCCCAATTTCGTGCGGGCGCGTACCTGGGGGCCGCCGTGTCCGGCCAGCCATTGCGCCCAGTCCGTCCACCAGCTGCCGGGATGCTCGGCGGCCGCCGACAGCCAGGCGTTGGGATCGCCAGGCAGCCCGGTCTCGTCGGCTGCCACCCAATAGCTGCGCTTCCTGCGCGCCGGCGGATTGACCACCCCGGCGATGTGGCCCGAAGCCCCCAGCACGAAGCGCCTGGGTCCGCGCAGCAGCTGCGTGGAGGCGTAGGCCGAAGTCCAGGGCACGATATGGTCTTCGCGCGAGCCGAACAGGTAGGCCGGCATGTCCAGGCGCGTGAGGTCGATGGGCACGCCGTTGGCCTGCGCGCGGCCCGGCACCTTGAGGTTGTTCTCGAGATACGTGTTGCGGAAGTACCAGGAAAAGAAAGGCCCTGGCAAGTTCGTGCTGTCGGCGTTCCAGAACAGCAGGTCGAAGGCGGGCGGCGTCTGACCTTTCAGGTAGTTGCCCACGACGTAGTTCCAGACCAGCTCGTTGGGCCGCAGGAACGAGAACGTCGTGGCAAGGTCGCGCGCGGGCATCAGCCCGCCCTTGCCCAGCTGCTGGTCGCGCAGCAGCGCATGGCCCTCGTCGACGAAGACCTTCAGCACCCCGGTGTCGTGGTAATCGAGCAGCGAGGTCAGCAGCGTGAGCGAGGCGGCCGGCCGCTGGCCGCGCGCATGGGCCTGCGCCAGCGCCGAGGCGAGCATGGTGCCGCCCACGCAGAAGCCCAGCGCGTTGACCTGGTCCTGGCCGGTGATGTCGGCGGCCACGGCCAGCGCGCGCAGCACGGCTTCGTCGAGATAGTCGTCCCAGGTCGCCTTGTCGACGCCATCACCGTCGTTGGGCAGGGGATTGCGCCACGACACGATGAACACCGTGTGGCCCTGCTCGACCGCATGCCGCACGAATGAGTTGTCGGGCTGCAGGTCGAGGATGTAGTACTTGTTGATGTTGGGCGGCACCACCACCAGCGGACGCGCATACACCGTGCGGGTGGATGGGGCGTACTGGATCAGCTGCATCAGCCGGTTCTCGTACACCACCTCGCCGGGCGTGACCGCCACGTTGCGGCCGATTTCGAACTGCGTCTCGTCCGTCTGGGTGATGCGGCCCTTGCGCAGGTCCTGCACCAGGTTCGCCAGCCCGGCCGTCAACGCGCGGCCGGCGGTCTCGACGATGGACTGCTGCGCGTCGGGATTGAACGCCAGGAAGTTGGAAGGCGACAGCGCGTCGACCCACTGCATGATGGAAAAGCGCAGCCGTTCACGCAGCGGCTCGCTTACCTGCGCGGCGTCGACCATGCGGCCCATGGCACGCGCCGAGAGCAGGTAGGCATGGGCGATGAGCATGTGTTCGCTGCTGCGGGTCCAGGCGGAACCGGCGAAGCGGCGATCCGATGGAGGCGCAAGCGCGCCGCGCTTTGCGTCTTCGCACAAGCGCAGCCAGTCGCGTGAGAAATCGGCATGGATCTCTGCCAAGGCGTCCGGTGCCACGCTCACCGGAACGGGCCATGCAGCGGATAGATGAGCGGTCACTGCGACACCTTGTTATCGGAACTGCGCGATTCGATGGTGCATTGCGGGCCTGACACTGTCAATGCGGGTATGTAAGGATAATTTGACCTGGGACATTTCGCGCGTGCGCGGCGTCCATCGTGAGCCCGGAAAAGCGGACCCTGCGCGACGGCACGGCGCCCGCGGATCACACCCGCGGCTCCAGCCAGGCCAGCAGCGCCATGCGGCCCGTCTCGCGATCGCGACGATACGAGAAGAAGCGCCGCGCATCGGCGTATGTGCACAGGCCGCTGAGCTCGGGATGCGCCACGCCGGCACGGCGCAGGCGCAGTGCAGCCAGTCCCGGCAGGTCGGCCATCCACTTGCCCGGCACGCCGTCGCGCGGCACGAAAAAAGCCGCCGCCTCGGCATCGCGATCGGCGAAGGCCCGCAGCACGTCTTCGCCGACCTCGAAGGCGGACGGGCCGATGCCCGGACCGACCCAGGCGCGCCATCCCGCGGCCCGCGGCGCCTTGGCCCGCATGGCGTTCAGCGTGTTCTCGAGCACGCCGCCCGCCAGCCCGCGCCAGCCGGCATGCGCCACTCCTAATACCGTGCCGGCTTCATCTGCGATCGCCACGGGCAGGCAGTCGGCCGCCATGACGGCCAGCACGCGGCCGGGCCGGACGGTGACGCTGGCATCGGCAGCGGGTTCGTCGGGCACGGCGGCATCGTCGGCATCGATCACCTGGGCGCTATGCACCTGCCGCAGCCACAGCGGCTCGCCCGGCACGGCGGCGCGCACGCGACGGCGGTTCTCGGCAACCGCTTCGGGCCGGTCGCCCGCGCGCAAGCCCAGGTTCAGCGTGTCGTGCGGGGCGACGCCCACGCCGCCGCCGCGGGTCGTGCAGAAATATTGCACGCCGGGCCAGGCCTGACCCCCGACCACCGGCAGCCCTTGGATCAGGCGTTCCATTGCAACCCATCCTGTACGTCGGTCATGTCGGCGGGCAGCGCCGACTGGAATTCGACGGCGCCGCCACCGCCCGGATCGTCGAAGCGCAGCGCGCGAGCGTGCAGCATCTGGCGCTGGGCCCCGGCCAGCGGACGGCCGCCATACAGCGTATCGGCCAGCAGGGGATGCCCGAGGCTGGCCAGGTGCACGCGTATCTGGTGCGTGCGGCCGGTCTCGAGCCTGCAGATGACCTGCGTGACGCGCTCGGCCTCGGACGCGGCGCCGAGCCGGTCGACGCGGTAATGCGTGATGGCGGGCTTGGGCGCGACGGGCCTGTCGACACTCATGCGCACGGGCACGCGCGCGTCGCGCCCGATGGGGCGGTCTACCGTGCCGTCGGCAGCCAGCCAACCGTGGGCCAGCGCCAGGTATTCGCGGCCGACGGTGCGGGCCTGCAGCTGCCGCACCAGGTGCGTCTGGGCCAGTTCGGTACGCGCCACCACCATCAGTCCCGAGGTGTCCTTGTCCAGTCGATGCACGATGCCTGCGCGCGCCACGCGGGTCAGCTCGGGGTAGCGATACAGCAGGCCGTTGAGCAGCGTGCCGCTCCAGTTGCCGGCGCCGGGATGCGTGACCAGCCCGGCCGGCTTGTCGACCACGATCCAGTCCGCGCTGTCGGCCACCACCGCGAAGGCCACGGGTTCGGGCGCGAAGGCCAGGTCTTCCGGAGCCGGCTGTTCCCACACCGCCAGGCGGTCCCCGGGGCCGACGATCTGCCGAACCTTGGCCGCCGCGCCGTTCACGTGCACGTGTCCGGCCTCGATCCAGCCCTGCAGCCGGCTGCGCGAATGCCCGGGTAGCAGCCCGGCCAGCACCTTGTCCAGACGGTCGGCCTGGGTCCGCAACGGCAGCGTGATCACGAAAGGCTCGTCGTCGGAAAGCGGGTCTGGCGAGACGGCTATATCAGACATGGAGACAAATCATATAATCGGCCTGCCATGCTACCACTTAGGAAACTGCCCTCGTGATTCACCGCAACGCTGCCCCCTCGTACTCCAGCTTCCGACGCGGGCCGGCCCTGCGTGCGGCGATCGCGCTGTCCGCCGCGCTGCTGGTCGCCGGCTGCGGCGGAACCAACAGCGAGTACGATCCCACCGCCGGCTGGAGCGCCGAACAGCTCTACGCCGACGCCAAGGAAGAAGTCCAGTCGGGCAACTGGGACCAGGCGCGCACCCGCCTCACCTCCATCGAAAGCCGTTATCCGTTCAGCATCCACGCGCAACAGGCGCTGATCGAACTGGCCTACGTCAACTGGAAGGACGGCGAGAACGAACAGGCGCTGTCCGCCATCGACCGCTTCCAGCAGCTCTACCCGAATCACCCGGGTACCGACTACATGCTGTACCTGAAGGGGCTGATCAACTTCACGCCGGCCAGCGCCTTCATGACCAACATCACCGGCCAGGATCCGGCCGAGCGCGACCCCAAGGGCCTGCGCGCGTCCTACGACGCGTTCGCCGACCTGGTCAAACGCTACCCCGACAGCCGCTACACGCCCGATGCGCAGCAGCGCATGACCTGGCTGGTCAACGCCATCGCCATGAACGAGGTCTACGTGGCGCGCTACTACTACGAGCGCGGCGCGTACGTGGCCGCCGTCAATCGCGCGCAGACGGTCATCACCGACTTCGAGGGCGTGCCGGCAGCCGAAGAAGCGCTGTACATCCTGCAGCTGTCCTACGACAAGCTCGGCATGACCGACCTGAAGGGCGACGCGCAGCGCGTGCTGAAGCAGAACTATCCCAACAGCAAGTTCGAAACCGAGGGCCTGTCCGCCGACAAGAGCTGGTGGAATCCCTTCTCGTGGCGTTGATGCGCAGGGCCGCCTCGGCGGCCCTGTTCACATCGCGGGCTGACATCGCAGAACGCCGCCGCGGGCGGCTCCGCCCGCGCTATTCCTTTTCCTGGCTGGCCGCGGCATCCGGATCGGCGATGCCTCGCTCCAGCATGCCTCGCTGGTAGAAGCCCAACGCCTCGTTCAGCTCGCGCGTGCGCGCGAACGGCGGCAGGCCGCGCCAGAGCCGCTTGCCGTACGGCTTCTCGACCAGCCGCGCGTCGCCCACCATCAGTACGCCCCAGTCGCTCTCGGTGCGGATGAGCCGTCCCGCGCCCTGCTTGAGCGCGATCGCCGCCTCGGGCAGTTGGTATTGCTCGAAGGGATTGCCGCCGCGTGCCCGACAGGCGCGCAGCCGCGCCTCGACCACCGGATCGTCCGGCGGCGCAAAAGGCAGCTTGTCGATGGCCACCAGCGTGAGTACATCGCCTGGCAGGTCGATGCCTTCCCAGAAGCTGGCGCTGCCCACCAGCACAGGATGCTTCAGCGTGACGAAGCGCTCGAGCAGATCGCGCCGCGTGGCCTCGCCCTGGCGCAGGATCGGCCAGTCGTGCCCCGCGTCGTCGCAGGCGTCCGCCAGGCCCTGCGCCACGCGCTCGACCGCCCGCAGCGTCGTGCACAGCACCAGCGATCCGCCAGGGCTGGCCTCGAGCAGCGGCATCAGGGTTTCGATGAAGCGGTCGTGGAAGCGCGGCGACTGCGGCTCGGGCATGTCGCGCGGCACGAACAGCAAGCCCTGCGACGCGTAGTCGAAGGGCGATTCCCATCGGCCGGTCTCGGCATCGTCCAGGCCCAGCTGGCTGGTGAAGTGATTGAAGTCGCCGTGCACCGACAGCGTGGCGGAGGTCAGTATCCAGGCCTGATCGGGCTTGCGATGTCGCGAGAACGCCTGCGCCACCGACAGCGGCGCGGCGTGCAGGCGCACGTGGTGCTGGCCGTGCTCGACCCAGCGCACGGCCGGACCGCTCCATGATGCTTCGGCGGCGGCTTGCTGCAGCACCGCCCGTCCGGCCGCCTGCGCCGCCGCCACGGCCGGGTCGACGGTTTCAGCGGCCTCCTGTGCCTGAGGACCGTTCACGTCGGAGCCCCAGCCGGGATCGAGCTCGGCCGGCTGTCCCGGGCGTCCCGGCGCGGCCCAGCGCGACAGGCGCGTGACCAGTTCGGCGCCGCTGCGTGCGGCCGCCATCAGGTCGGGATGTTTCTCGGCCACGCCCGCCAGGGCACGCGTGGCGGCATCGAGCACCTTGCGCAGTTCGGCCAGCGCGGCATCGAAGACCTCGGGGTCCGGCATGGCCTCGAACGTGGCCTTGCGGCCGGGCGCCCGCTCGAGCGCGGCACAGGCCAGGCGCAATTCGCGCGCGGCGGTCTCGACCTGGCGCGAGACCTCGCCCCACGATGCCGCCTCGCGCGCATAGGCCAGGCCGGCGGCCTCCATGGCGCGGCCGAAGTCCAGCAACTGGTGCGTGGACACGCTGTTGCCCAGAAAGCGCGTGGCCGTATCGGGCAATTGATGGGCTTCGTCGAAAATCACCGTATCGACTTCGGGCAACAGATCGGTGACGCCCTCTTCGCGCAGCACCATGTCGGCCATGAACAGCGCGTGGTTCACCACCACCACGTCGGCCTCCTGCGCCTGCCGGCGCGCCTTCACCACGAAGCAGTCGCGGATGCGCGGGCAGTCCTGCCCCAGGCAGTTTTCACGGGTGGAGGTGACGCGCTGCCAGATGTCGGCATCTTCGGGAACCTGGCCCAGGTCGGCGCGGTCGCCGGTCTTGGAGATGCCGGCGAATACCTGGATCTGGCGCAGCTGCGAGATTTCGGCGCGCGACTTCAGCGCGCGCTCGTCGCCCTGCAGCCGGTCGAGGTGATAGTGGCAGACGTAGTTGCCGCGGCCCTTGAGCAGCGCGGCCGTCACGGGCAGCGACAGCGCGGCGCGCACGCGCGGCAGGTCGCGGGCGAAGAGCTGGTCTTGCAGCGTGCGCGTGCCGGTGGAGACCAGCACCTTGCCGCCCTGCGCGAAGGCCGGGATCAGGTACGCCCACGTCTTGCCGATGCCGGTGCCCGCCTCGGCCACCAGCGTGCCGCGCCCCGCCATGGTACGTTCGATGGCGCGCGCCAGGTCGACCTGCGCGTCGCGTCGCCGATAGCCCGGCAAGGCGCGGGCCAGCGGGCCATCGGCGGCAAAAAATTCAGAGATGTCCAGATCCAGCATGACTTGCACACAGTGTTGGCCTGCATGATACCCGGGCGGCGGTGGTCCCCGGCCGCACGGCCCGCCCACAGGGCTGTTTTTGGCACGCCGCTGGCCGAGCTGCGCGAGGCGCTGCAGCGCGGGATCGATGCGGCAGGCGCGGCGAACTCCTAGCGCGAAACCAAAAGACACATATGCGCGCAGGGCCGGCTTCACTGCGGCCGCCGCGGCCGCTTATGGCAAAATCCGCCCCTTGTTTTCCTTTGCCGCCGTAGCGAGATGTCCGAAACTTCCTCCATCACGAACCCCGCGGCCGGGGTCGACCCTGCCCGCATCGTCGCCCAACTGGCCACCGAGCTGCAGGTGCGCGCCACGCAAGTCGCCGCGGCGGTCGAACTGCTGGATGGCGGCGCCACCGTGCCCTTCATCGCCCGCTATCGCAAGGAAGCGACCGGCGGCCTGGACGACACCGTGCTGCGCGACCTCGAAGTGCGCCTGGGCTATCTGCGCGAACTCGAAACGCGCCGCGGCGCCATTCTCGAATCCATCGCCCAGCAGGGCAAGCTCACGCCCGACCTGCAGCGCGACATCGCCGCCGCCGACACGAAGCAGCGCCTGGAAGACCTGTACGCCCCCTACAAGCCCAAGCGCCGCACGCGCGCCCAGATCGCCCGCGAGGCCGGCCTCGAACCCCTGGCGGACGCCATCCTGGGCGATCCCGCCTGCGACCCTGCCGTACTGGCCGCGCAGTATCTGAATCCCGAGGCCTCCATCAACGACGCCAAGGCGGCGCTGGACGGCGCGCGCGACATCCTGGCCGAACGCTATGCCGAGAATGCCGACCTGCTGGCCGACATGCGCGAGCACCTGTGGGCCACGGGCGTGCTGTATTCCAAGGTGGCCGACGGCAAGGAAGCCGAGGGCGCCAACTTCCGCGACTGGTTCGATTTCAACGAACCGCTGCGCACCCTGCCCTCGCACCGCGTCCTGGCGCTGATGCGCGGCCGCCAGCAGGGCGTGCTGGAACTGCGCGTCGGACTCGAGGCCGAACAAGAGGCGCTGACGCCCCACCCCTGCGTGGCGCGCGTCGCGAACTTCCTCAAGCTGGGAACGGGACTGTTCGCCTTGGACGCCCCGCCCCGCGCCCGCTGGCTGGGCGAAGTGTGCCGCTGGACCTGGCGCGTGAAGCTGCTGACCGCATTCGAAAGCGAGCTGTTCGGCCGGCTGCGCGACAGCGCCGAGGCCGAGGCCATCCGCGTGTTCGCGGCCAACCTGAAAGACCTGCTGCTGGCCGCGCCTGCCGGCCCCAAGGCCGTGCTGGGCCTGGACCCCGGCATCCGCACCGGCTGCAAGATCGCGGTGATCGACCGCACCGGCAAGGTCGTGGACACGGCCACCGTCTACCCCTTCGAGCCGCGCCGCGACCGCGAAGGCACCATCGCCACCCTGGCCGCGCTGGCCGCGCGCCACAAGGTCGAGCTCATCGCCATCGGCAACGGCACGGCCTCGCGCGAAAGCGAGAAGCTGGTGGCCGACATGATGGCGCGCTTCCCCGATCTTGCGCTCACCCGCGTGGTGGTGTCCGAGGCCGGCGCCTCGGTGTACTCGGCTTCCGAAACCGCGGCGCTCGAGTTTCCCGACCTGGACGTCACGCTGCGCGGCGCGGTATCCATCGCCCGCCGGCTGCAGGATCCGCTGGCCGAGCTGGTGAAGATCGATCCCAAGGCCATCGGCGTGGGGCAGTACCAGCATGACGTCAACCAGCGCGAGCTGGCCCGTTCGCTGGACGCCGTGGTCGAAGACTGCGTGAACGCCGTGGGCGTGGACGTGAACACGGCCTCTGCCGCCCTGCTGGCGCGAGTTTCGGGCCTGAACACGCTGCTGGCCAAGAACATCGTGGCCTGGCGCGACGCCAACGGCGCGTTCCCCACGCGCGACAAGCTGCGAGACGTGCCGCGCTTCGGCGACAAGGCCTTCGAGCAGGCGGCCGGCTTCCTGCGCATTCCCAATGGCGACAATCCGCTGGATGCGTCGGCGGTGCACCCGGAGGCCTATCCGGTGGTGCAGCGCATCGTGGCGCGCATCAAGGCCGACGTGAAGCAGATCATCGGCCAGCGCGAGGCCCTGAAGGGCGTGTCGCCGGCGGACTTCACCGACGAGCGCTTCGGCCTGCCGACAGTGCGCGACATCTTCGCCGAACTGGAAAAGCCCGGCCGCGATCCGCGCCCGGAGTTCAAGACGGCGCAGTTCAAGGAAGGCGTCGAAACGCTGAACGACCTGTACCCCGGCATGGTGCTCGAGGGCGTGGTCACCAACGTGGCCAACTTCGGCGCGTTCGTCGACATCGGCGTGCACCAGGACGGGCTGGTGCACATCTCCGCGCTGGCGGAGAAGTTCGTGAAGGATCCACGCGACGTGGTGCGCGTGGGCCAGACCGTGAACGTCAAGGTGCTGGAGGTCGACGTCGCGCGCAAGCGCGTGGCGCTGACCATGCGGCTGAACGACGCCGCCGAGCCGGCCCGCCGGGGCGGCAACGGCCCTGGCGCGGCGCCGCGCGGCGCCGGCGGCGAGCGCGGCGGCAGGCGGTCCGGGCAGGACGCCGGGCGGTCGGCAGCGCCCGCGAACAACGCCATGGCCGAGGCCTTCGCCAAACTCAAGCGCTGAAGGCACGGGGACGATGCCCCCGTTTCGTCACGGCGCCCGCGCCCGCGCGCGTGCCGGCTGCCTCAGACGGTCGCGCCCGGCCCGCGCATCAAGCGCACGCCCAACTGCTCCAGTACCCGGCGCGTGGCCGCGTCCGGCACGTCCTCGGCGCACACGTCGATGTCGCGCTGGCTGGCCAGGTCGATCACCGTGGACACCAGCGCCTGACTGCCGGGACTGGCCGCCAGGCCGCCCACGAAGCTTCCGCCCAGCTTCACATAGGCCAGCGGCAGGCCGTGCAGGCGCGTCAGTGCGTTGAACTGCTGCGCCAGGCGGCGCAGTCCCACCCGCGTGCCCATGCGAGCCGCCAGCCGGCACAGGTCCTCGATGCTGGCGTATTGTTCGACCAGGCCATGGGCATCGACTTCCACATACAGGCGGCGTGCCAGCGCCGGCGACTCGACCAGCAGGCGCTGCAACTGCACCAGGAAGCCGGACTGCCTGAGCGACGGCAGCGACAGGCGCACCGACAGCTCGCCGCGGTGCTGCGCCAGCCACTCCAGGCCCAGGCGCACGGCCTGCAGGTCGCAGTCGGCCGACAGGTCCAGCCGCACGGCCACGGGAATGAACATGCTGGCCGGCATGGGCTCGGCCTCGCCGCTGGCCTGCAGCGTAAGCTGCGCCTCGTGACGCACGACGTGTCCGTCCAGGTCGACGACGGGCTCGACCGCCAGCGCGTACAGGCTCAGCCGCAGGCCATTCTGGATCACTTCCTTCCAGGCCGATTCGCCCATGGTCAGCGCCGGCGGAACCTCCTCGGGAGCCAGCTGCAAGCGGTCGTCGCCCGCGTTCTCGGCCTGCATCAGCGCATGATCCAGCCGCGCCAGCACTTCGCCGACCCGCGCGCCATGCGTGTAGTTGGTCAGCGCCAGCGCCCAGCGGCACAGTTCGCCCTCGCCCACCGGAATCCGCAGGTGCCGCAATTCGGCGCGCAGACGCTCGGCCAGCAGCGTGGCCACCGGCGTGGTGGAATGCGGGAACAGCAGCGCGAAATCCGATCCGTTCAACCGGCCCAGCACCGCACCGGGATGACGTCGCGCCGCCACCGCGGCATGGATGCGGTCATAGACCATGCGCAGCCACTGGTCCACCAGCGCACGGTGCATGTGCCGGTTGATGCCGGCCAGGTCGCGCTGCCGGAACACCAGCACGTGCCCCATGGGATAGCGCCGATGCGCGGCGGCCTCTTCGCCGGACTCGGCCAGCGCGCACTCGAGCTCGTGCAGGAAGGCCTTGCGGCTGGCCGCTCCGGTGACGAGGTCGCGGTCGAGTTCTGCCTGCATGGACTCGGTGCGTGCCGCCTGCGACTCGGCCTGGGCGCGCAGCTGCTCGCGCGCCTGGTTCACGGCCTGGGCCAGGCCGGCCAGCTCCGACACGCGGGGCGCCGCGGGCGGGCCCTCCCAGATTCCCTGCCCCAGCGCGCGCACCTCGTCGCCGAGTTCGGGCAGCACGCGAAGGCGCAGCCACCGCACCAGGAACCAGGCCGAGAGCGCCCACAGCAGGCCGGCCGCCAGCACCAGCGCCGTCATGCGCACGCAGCTGCGCCACAGCGACTCCCACGCATAAGTATCGTCGGCCACGACGGTCACCGTACCCATCTGCCGCCAGCCGTCGCTGACGGCCTGTGTGGCCGACCGGGCGCGCAGCGGCACCACGTCGCGGAACCAGGCTGGCACGGCCGGGTGCGCCTGGCCGGCGCGACGCTGCACCACGGGGTTGCCCTGCGCGTCCTGGAAGCTGACTTCCCTGAAGTTTCCGCCGTCGAACAGCGCGGTGACCAGCAGCGCGCGCACCGCCGGGTCGGCGCTGCCCGGTTGCGACAGCGACAGCGCCAGCGCGACGGCCGCGTCGCGGCTCTGCATCTGCAACTGCCCCGAAAGATATTCGCGTGCCGCCGACACGCTGAGCGCCAATACTCCGGCCAGGATGACCGCGACGGCCCCGGAGACGCTCAGCAACAACCGTCGCAGGATCGACTTCGACACTTTCCTACTCGCTCCAATCAGGGTTCCAGGCCTTCCTGCCGCATGCGCAGCAGCAGTTCCCGCCACCGGCCCGCGCGATCGACAGGCGCGGCGCCGCGCTCGTCCAGGTACAGGCCGCCCGTGCTGAAGCTGAATACCGGCGTGAGGTCGGCGCGTTGCACGGCGGGAAGCACCGTATCGGCGAGGTTGTCCAGCACCAGCGGCATCGCGCCGGGCGTCGGATAGTAGCCCAGCACGATGTGCGGAATGGGTTCGGCGGCATCTGGCCGCTGCGCCTGCACGTAGATGAAGCGCAGGCGGTCGATCGGCACGCCCAGCATGGCGAGCGAAAAGTACTTTCCGATGGCGTAGTCGGCGTAGGCGCCGCGCCCGCGGGACAGGATCTCCAGCGGCGTGGCCCAGTTCATTGCCCGCCGCGCGGCGGGCGGATCGTCGGGCAGCACGCTGCGGTTCCAGAAGTCGTTGACGCGGTCCAGCTTGTCGCGCTCGGGCAGCGCGGCGTCGTTGCGCAGCTGCAGCAGCCAGGCGGACACCGCCTGCACGGCCTGGGGGCCGTAGGCGGCTTCGGCGGTCTTGCGCAGCCGTTCGGGATTCAGTTCCAGGGCGCGAGCATGACCGCTGCAGGCCAGACACAGCAATATGGTCCAGACAGCCCGCATGGCGGGGCGCAGGGATATGGACATGATGCTCGCTTGAAACGTGATGGAAGCCGTGGAGGTCCGGCGGCCATCCCGGCGCCGGGCGCCTTACGGCGCCGCGGTCAGTCTCCGACGGAGTCGAAAACTTAACACGGCATGTGTCAGGCGAAACAAAATGTCTACGGGCATTTTCCGGCGTAAATTGGCCGGGAAATGCCCGTGAAGATGACTGCTGGAGGAACGCCGTTATCGGTGGCTATTGCTGCGCCAGCTCCGCCAGGGCCTCGCGCGCGCGGGCCAGCATGCCGGCCACGTCGGCCGCGTCGGCGCCCGCGGGGCTGCCCGCCACCACGGCGCCGTCCAGATGAGCCGCGTAGCCCTGGTCGGCCTCTTGCAGCAGGCCGTCGGCGGGCAGGCGCTTCATCGCGGCCCCGGCCTGCTTGGGATCGGCATAGGCCTGCGAGGTCAACAGCTCCTCGCCGTCGGCCGCCAGCAGGCGGAAGCGGAAGCTGCCGTCCGCGTCGCGGAAGCTGACGAAGCGCGCGCCCTTGCCGGCCTTGCGGGCCGGCTGGGCCGTCTTGGCGGCCGGCTGCGAGCCGCCCAGGTTGCGCAGGCCCACCGCTTCGCGCAGCACCAGCAGTGCGGGCGCCGCCATGGCGCGGGCCTTCTGTGCGCCGGCCTGCAGGATTTCCTCGATGCGCTCGGGGCGCGCCATCAGCGCGTCGTAGCGTTCGCGCATCGGCGCCAGGATGCCTTCGAGACGGTCGTACAGCGCCGTCTTGGCATCGCCCCAGCCCATGCCGCCCTCGAGTTCTGCCCGAAAGCGCGCGCTTTCCGCGGGCGTGGCGAAGGCGCGATACAGCGTGTACAGGTGCGAGCCCTCGGCGTCCTTCGGCTCGCCGGGCTGGCGCGAATCGGTCACGATGCGCATCACCGCCGAGCGCAGCGCCGACGCGCCGCCCTCGAACAGCGGGATCGTGTTGTTGTAGCTCTTGGACATCTTGCGGCCGTCCAGGCCGGGCAGCGTGGCCACCTCTTCCTCGATGACCACCTCGGGCAGCACGAAGAAGTCGCTGCCATACAGATGGTTGAAACGCTGAGCGATGTCGCGCGCCATTTCCAGGTGCTGGATCTGGTCGCGGCCGACCGGCACCTTGTGGGCATTGAACAGCACGATGTCGGCGGCCATCAGGATGGGATACGAGAACAGGCCCATGGTGACGCCGTCGTCCGGATCCACGCCCTTGGCGGCGTTCTGGTCCACCGACGCCTTGTAGGCGTGCGCGCGGTTCATCAGCCCCTTGGGCGTGACGCAGGTAAGCAGCCAGCACAGCTCGGTGATCTCGGGAATGTCGGACTGGCGATAGAACGTGACTCGCTCGGGGTCCAGGCCCGAGGCTAGCCACGTCGCGGCCAGTTCGAGCCGCGAGCGCGCCACGCGGGCAGGATCGTCGCACTTGATCAGCGCGTGGTAGTCGGCCAGGAAGAAGAACGCGTCCACGCCCGCCTGGGTGCTGGCCTGGATGGCCGGCCGGATGGCTCCGGCGTAGTTGCCCAGATGGGGAGTGCCGGTGGTGGTGATGCCGGTAAGGACGCGGGTGTTCATGACTGCGGCGGATGCGAAGGAAAAGCCGCAGTTTACTCCGGCACGGTATGCGGGCCAGGCGTTGCCGCGGATGTCGCCGTGTCGGCGTCAGGCCCAGGCCCAGGCCAGCACCGGCGCAGCCAGCGCGCACGCGCCGCCGGCGGCCAGCGCCGCGCGGGGCCAGTAGGTAAGGAACCAGATCAGCAGCAGGCCGGCCAGGCTGAGGATGCCGATCCATTCGATCGTGCCGTAGCTCCAGCCCCATGCCGACGCCGAGGCGACCAGCGACAGGGCCAGTCCCAGGGAACCCAGCAGGCGCAGCACCAGGCGATGCTGGCGCGGCATGGCGCGATCGAACACGTCCTCGTAGTGGCGGTCCATGCCCAGGCACAGGGCTGAGAAACCGGCGTATGCCAGGCAGAAGGCGGCAGCGTTCATGCGATCACCTCGGTTCGTAGGCGGCTTGCGCGGCAGCTTCGGCCTGGCCGCGCGGCGACGGATCGACGGCGGGCCGCGCGGCGCGCCGCGAGGCCGCGGGGGCGGAGCCCTGCGCGCTGCGCGCGGCAGCCGCGCGAGAACGGCCGCAACGCCGCGCCACCCAGGCCAGCAATACGCCGCACGCGAGCACGGTCAGGTCGAAGCCCGCCATGACCCAGTCGCCCGCCGGCAGGGACACGCCCAGGTGCCGCGACGTCGTCAGCGCGTTCACGACAGGCAGCAGCATCGACAGCGCCGCGCCCAGCCACAGCAGTTCGCGCCACTTGCCGCGGCCGCGCACGCAGGCATACAGGAAACACAGGCCCCAGGTGATGAAGAAGATGCGGGTTTCCCACAACGCATGTCCGGGCAGGTCCAACGGCAGCAGGCGGTTCGCCCAGAAGTAGGCGGCGCAAGCGACGAAGAGCCCCGCGATCGAGCCCGCGTTCAGCGAGTCCACCATGCGCAGCGAGAACGTGTCCGGCGCGCCCGGCCGCAGCTTCTGGCGCCGTTTGGCGATCCACAGCGCCAGGCCGGTGCCCACCATGGCGGTGCCCGCCATGCTGACCAGGAAGTACAGCCAGCGCAGCAGCGGCTCGGCGAACAGACCCAGGTGCAGGCCGATGATGGTGCCGGCGGTGGTGGCCGCGCCGCTCTGCGCGCTGACTTCGCTGATCAGGCGGCCGTCCACCCCGCTGTAGGTGCGCGTAGGCGCGAGACGGCCGTACGACACCCGGTCGGACGAAGCGCGGCCGACGCTGATGGTTGCCGCCGCATCGCCGGGCCGGTTGACCACCACGCGTCCGATACGGCCGCCTTCCCAGGCCTGTTCGGCCTGCGCCACGATCGGGCCTAGCGGCACAAGTTCGGCCGGCGTTCCGCTGGCCGGCTTCATGGCGAAGGCGGGAAAGGCGTCATCGAAGAATTGCCGCTCGTTGTCGTAGACGGCGAGGATGCCGGCCGGCATCAGCATGGCCGCGAACAGCAGCACGCCGCTGAACGTGATCATCAGGTGAAACGGCAGGCCCAGCACCGACAGCGCGTTGTGCCCGTCCATCCAGGCGCGCTGCCCGCCCTTGCGCGGGCGAAAGGTGAAGAAGTCGGTGAAGATCTTCTTGTGCGTGATCACGCCGCTGATGATGGCCACCAGCATGAACATCCCGGCGATGCTGGCCAGCCAGCGCCCCCAGGGATTGGCCACCTCGAGCTCGAAGTGGAAGCGGTAGAAGAAGTCGCCACCGCGCGTCTCGCGCATCTCGATGGGCTGTCCCGTCGACGGGTCCAGCGTCACGCGCTTGAAGCCGCGCTGGCCGGGCGCCGGCTTGGGGTCCTGATAGCTGATCCTTACCGCCGGCTCGCGTGCGGTGGACGGGGTGATGAACCAGCGGGTCGCATCCGGCGCGTGCTCGCGCAGGTAGTGCTCGGCCACTTCGATCGAGCGCGCCATTGGCACGGCCTGCACGGACACCTCGGGCTGCATCCAGCGCGTGATCTCGGGCCGGAAGAATGCCAGCGTGCCCGTGAGGAACATGGCAAACAGCACCCAGCCGAAGATCAGGCCCGACCAGGTATGCAGCCAGGACATCGCCTGGCGCAATCCCTCCGCCTGCGGCGGGCGGGCGCTGGCTTGCACAGTGGCGCTCATGCCGCCCCCGGCGCGCGCGCCATCCAGTACAGCCCGCCCAGCACCAGCGCGGGCGCCATCACGCCGCCCCAGGCGCGCCATGCGCTATGGGTGGCGAAGACCCACAGCACCGCGCAGGCATAGGCCACGAAGGCGCCCATCTGCGCGGCGATCACCGCATCGACGCGCGGCAGGGGCAGCCAGGCGGCCATGAAGGCGGCGGTGGCTGAAGCCAGCGCGTAACCTCCGGCGATTGCGGCGATGGAACGGGATGCGACGGCGAATCGGTATCGCAGCAGGCTTGCGGAGGGGTCGGGTTTCACGGGCAGCGGGAAGTACGGCGGACAAATCCCACGAATTATAATCATTCTTAATTACAAAAAGGCGGATCGGCCCGCCTTTCGTGCCCGCGGCCGCCCCGCGGGCGGCGATTTCCGCTACAGCTGCACCGTCTGCCGGCGCTCGGATTCCAGGTATTCGCGCGATTGCATCTCGAGTATGCGCGACACCGTGCGATGGAATTCGTTGGACAGCGCGCCCTGGGTGTACAGCTCTTCGGGCGGGCATTCGGCCGACATGATCAGCTTGACCTTGTGGTCGTAGAACACGTCTATCAGCCACGTGAAGCGACGCGCCTCGGAGGCCTGGCGCGGCCCCATGCGCGGCACGTCCGACAGCACGACCGCATGGAAACGGGTGGCCAGTTCGAGGTAGTCGTTCTGCGAACGCGGGCCGCCGCACAGCGTGGCGAAATCGAACCACACCACCGATCCACCCAGCGCATGCGCGCGGATCTCGCGATGCTCGATGTGCAGCACCGGATTGGGCTGGGGCGGCGTGTCCGACAGCTTGCGGAAGGCCTCTTCCAGGGCCTGGCGCGACTGTTCGTTCAGGGGCGTGTGATAGCACTGCACCTGTTCCAGCGCCCGGCGCCGGTAGTCGATGCCGGCATCGACGTTCAGCACGTCCATGCGCTGCTGGATCAGCTGGATGGCGGGAAGGATGCGATCGCGGTGCAGCCCGTCCGGGTACAGCGTGGAGGGCTCGTAGTTCGAGGTCATGACGAACGACGTGCCGTGCTCGAAGAGCTTGAGCAGAAGCCGATACAGGATCATGGCGTCGGCCACGTCCGACACGTGGAACTCGTCGAAGCAAATCAGGCGATAGCGCCTGGCCACGCGGCGCGCCACTTCGTCCAGCGGGTCCTGCGTGCCCTTCACCTCTTCGAGCTCGCGGTGCACGCCGCGCATGAACTCATGGAAGTGCAGGCGCGTCTTGCGCACCACGGGCACGTTCGCGTAGAACGCGTCCATCAGGAAGCTCTTGCCGCGCCCTACCCCGCCCCACAGGTACACGCCGCGCGGCACCTCGGGACGGCTCAGCAGCTTCTTCAGCGCGTTCGAGCGCATGGCCTTGAAGCGGACCCAGTCGTCGTAATAGCGCTGCAGGCGTTCGACGGCCTTCTGCTGCGCCGGGTCGGGCTTGTAGCCGCGCTCGGACAGGGCTTGTTGGTAGTACTCGAGGACGTTCATCTTGGTTGTGTACGCAGCCAGGCAGCAACCGCGACACACGAAACTGGTGCGGCCTGATCGGGGACGCGGCGGATCCGGGCTTTGCCGGTCCGCCTGCGTCGCCCCCTTTTAGGGGAAAGCGCCAGGCGCTTCGGGGGTGGGTACGCCGGCCCTTTAGAAGTTCAGCGTGCGCTTGTCCACCGCCAGGGCGGCTTCCTTGACGGCTTCGGACAGCGTGGGATGCGCGTGGCAGATGCGGGCGATGTCTTCGGCGGCGCCGCGGAACTCCATGATGGTGACCGCTTCGGAGATCAGCTCGGAAGCCATCGGGCCGACGATGTGCACGCCCAGGACCTCGTCGGTCTTGGCATCGGCGATCACCTTGGCGAAGCCGGTGGTGTCGCCCAGCGCGCGCGCGCGGCCGTTGGCCATGAAGGGGAACGAACCGGCCTTGTACTCGCGGCCTTCGTTCTTGAGCTGCTGCTCGGTCTTGCCGACCCACGCGATCTCGGGCGAGGTGTAGATGACCCACGGCACGGTGTCGAAGTTGACGTGGCCATGCTGGCCGGCGATGCGCTCGGCAACCGCCACGCCCTCTTCCTCGGCCTTGTGCGCCAGCATCGGGCCGCGCACCACATCGCCGACGGCCCACACGTTGGGAAGGTTGGTCTTGCAGTCGCCGTCCACGGCGATGAAGCCGCGCTCGTCGAGCTTCAGGCCGACGGCTTCGGCATTCAGGCCGCCGGTGTAGGGCACGCGGCCGATCGACACGATCAGCTTGTCCACCACCAGCTTCTGCTCGCCGCCCTTGGCGTCGGTGTAGGGGATGGTGACCGACTTGCCCGAGGCCTTGGCCTCGCCGATCTTCACGCCCATCTGGATGTCGAGGCCCTGCTTGCCGAAGGCCTTGAGGGCTTCCTTGGCCACCTGCTGGTCGGCCGCCGCCAGGAACTCGGGCATGGCTTCCAGGATGGTGACTTCGGCGCCCAGGCGGCGCCACACGCTGCCCATTTCCAGGCCGATGACGCCGGCGCCGATGACGCCCAGCTTCTTCGGCACGGCGCCGATGTTCAGCGCGCCGTCGTTGGACAGCACGAGCTTCTCGTCGAAGGGCAGGCCGGGCAGTTCGCGCGGCGACGAGCCGGTGGCCACGATGACGTGCCTGGCCACCAGGTCTTCGTCGGCGGTGCCGCTGACCTTGATGGCCCAGCCGCCTTCGACCTGGCCGGCGAACGCGCCCTTGCCATGGACGAAGGTGACCTTGTTCTTCTTGAACAGGTACAGGATGCCGTCGTTGTTCTGCTTGACGACCTTGTTCTTGCGGCCCAGCAGCGTGTCGAGCTTCAGGGTGACGCCCTTGGCTTCGATGCCGTGCTCGGCGAAATGATGGTTGACCTGCTCGAAGTGCTCGGACGACTGCAGCAGCGCCTTGGACGGGATGCAGCCGACGTTGGTGCAGGTGCCGCCGGGAGCCGGGCCGCCTTCGCCGTTCTGCCAGGCGTCGATGCACGCCACGGACATGCCGAGCTGGGCGGCGCGGATGGCCGCGATGTAGCCGCCGGGGCCTGCACCGATGACGACGACGTCGAATTGTTTGGACATGATGGACTCTTGAAAAAGGGTGGGAGAGGTCCGCGGCCGCGGCGGGGCGCTGCATGGCGCGCAGCGGCGGGACCTAGTCTGGAGAGACCTGGTCCGGGGCGGCCGGCGAAGCGCGGCCCGGCCCCGGACCGATGCGGATTACAGGTCCAGCAGCAGGCGCTGCGGATCTTCCAGCGCTTCCTTCATGGCGACCAGGCCCAGCACGGCTTCGCGGCCGTCGATGATGCGGTGGTCATACGACATGGCCAGGTAGTTGATCGGGCGGATCACGATCTGGCCGTTCTCGACCACGGGGCGCTCCTTGGTGGCGTGGATGCCCAGGATGGCCGATTGCGGCGGGTTGATGATGGGAGTGGACAGCATCGAGCCGAACACGCCGCCGTTGGAGATGGAGAACGTGCCGCCGGTCATTTCTTCGATGCCCAGCTTGCCTTCGGCCGCGCGCTTGCCGAAGTCGCCGATGGTCTTCTCGATTTCGGCGATCGACAGCTGGTCGGCGTTGCGCAGGATCGGCACCACCAGGCCGCGCGGGCTGCCCACGGCGATGCCGATGTCGAAGTAGCCGTGGTAGATGATGTCCTTGCCGTCCACCGAGGCGTTCAGGACCGGGTACTTCTTCAGGGCGGCCACGGCGGCCTTCACGAAGAACGACATGAAGCCCAGCTTGACGCCGTGCTCTTTCTCGAACTTCTCTTTGTACTTGTTGCGCAGGTCGATGACGGCCTGCATGTTGACCTCGTTGAACGTGGTCAGGATGGCGTTCTCTTGCTGCGATTGCAGCAGGCGCTCGGCGATGCGGGCGCGCAGGCGGCTCATGGGCACACGCTGCTCGGGACGGCCGTCCAGCGACAGGGTCTGCGGAGCGGGAGCGGCAGCCGGCTTGGCGGCGGGAGCGGCGCCGGCGTTCAGCGCATCACCCTTGGTGATGCGGCCGTCGCGGCCCGAGCCCTGCACGCCGGCGGCGTCCACGCCCTTCTCGGCCAGGATCTTGGCGGCGGCGGGCGAAGCCACGCCGGCGGCCGAGCTGCTGGCCGGGGCCGGGGCGGCAGCCGGAGCGGCAGCCGGAGCAGCGGCCGGAGCAGCGGCCGGGGCGGCCTTGGGCGCTTCGGCGGCGGGCGCCGCGGCGGGGGCGGCAGCGGCCTTGGCGGCCGTGTCGATGCGGGCGATGGGCTCGCCCGAGGTGACGGTGCTGCCGTCGCCCTTGACGATTTCGGAAAGCACGCCCGACGCCGGGGCGGGCACTTCCAGGACGACCTTGTCGGTCTCGATCTCGATCAGGATCTCGTCGGCCTCGACGGCAGCGCCGGGCTGCTTCTTCCAGGTCAGCAGAGTGGCCTCCGAGACGGACTCGGACAGTTGGGGAACGACGACGTCAGTGATTGCCATGGTGATGAATTCCGTTTTTCGATGAATGTTCTGTTCGATGCGCTGCGCTTACTTGGTCAGCATGAAGCCCTTGTAGCGGGCGGCGAAGGCCTGCTCGATGAGCGCCTTCTGCTGTTCCTGGTGCTTGGCCAGGTAGCCCACGGCCGGCGACGCCGAGGCCGCGCGACCCGCGTAGCCCAGCTTCTGGCCTTCGCTCATGTTCTCGTACAGGTGATGCTGCACGTAGAACCACGGACCCTGGTTCTGCGGCTCGTCCTGCACCCAGATGACCTCGGTGGCCTTCGGGTACTTGCGCAGTTCGGCCTCGAACGACTTGTGCGCGAACGGATAGAGCTGCTCGACACGGATGATGGCGACGTTGCCGGCCTCGCGCTCGGTGCGGGCGTTGACCAGGTCGTAATAGACCTTGCCCGAGCAGACCAGCACGCGCTTGACCGACGCGGCCTTGACGTTATCGTCGACTTCGCCGATCACCGGACGGAAGCTGCCGCCGGCCAGGTCGGTGAGCGGCGAACCGGCGTCCTTGTTGCGCAGCAGCGACTTCGGCGTGAGGATGACCAGCGGCTTGCGGAACGCGCGGATCATCTGGCGGCGCAGCAGGTGGAAGATCTGCGCGGCGTTGGTGGGCTGCACCACCTGGATGTTGTTGTCCGCGCACAGCTGCAGGAAGCGCTCGATGCGGGCCGACGAGTGCTCGGGACCCTGCCCTTCGTAGCCGTGCGGCAGCATCAGCGTCAGGCCCGACTGGCGGCCCCACTTGGCTTCGCCGGAGCTGATGAACTGGTCGATCACGACCTGCGCGCCGTTGACGAAGTCACCGAACTGCGCTTCCCAGATGGTGAGCGTGTTGGGCTCGGCGGCGGAGTAGCCGTATTCGAACGCCAGCACCGCCTCTTCGGACAGCACCGAGTCGATCACGGTGAACGGGGCCTGGCCTTCGGAGACGTTCTGCAGCGGGATATAGGTGCCGTCGTTCCAGCGCTCGCGGTTCTGGTCGTGCAGCACGGCGTGGCGGTGCGTGAACGTGCCGCGGCCCGAATCCTGGCCGGTGATGCGCACCGCATAGCCCGAGGCCACCAGCGTGGCGAAGGCCAGGTGCTCGCCCATGCCCCAATCGAGGTTCAGCTCGCCCTTGGCCATGGCGCGGCGGTCGTTCAGCAGCTTGTTCACCAGCGGGTGCACGGTGAAGCCTTCGGGCACGGTGGTGATGCGCTCGCCGATGCGCTTGAGCTCGGCCAGCGGCACGGCGGTGTCGGCCTGGTCGGTCCACTTGGCGCCCAGGAACGGCGACCAGTCGATGGCGTACTTGCTCTTGTAATCGGTGAGGACGGGCTCGATGGTGCGATGGCCGTCTTCCATGAGCTGGCGATAGTCTTTCACCAGCTGCTCGGCGTCGCCTTCGGCCAGCACGCCCTGCGTGACCAGCTTCTCGGCGTACAGCTTGCGCGTGCCGCCATGGTGGCCGATGCGCTTGTACATCAGCGGCTGCGTGAGCGACGGGGTGTCCTGCTCGTTGTGGCCCAGCTTGCGGAAGCAGACGATGTCGATCACGACGTCGTGGCGGAACTGGATGCGGTAGTCCAGGGCCAGCTTGGTGGCGAACACCACGGCTTCGGGATCGTCGCCGTTGACGTGGAAGACCGGCGCTTCGATCATCTTGACCACGTCGGTGCAATACAGCGTCGAGCGCGAATCGCGAGGGTCGGAGGTGGTGAAGCCGATCTGGTTGTTGATGACGATGTGCAGCGTGCCGCCCGTGCCGTAGCCGCGGGTCTGCGCCAGGTTCAGCGTTTCCATCACCACGCCCTGGCCGGCGAAAGCCGCGTCGCCGTGCACCAGCACCGGCAGCACCTGGCGGCCTTCGGCGTCGCCGCGGCGTTCCTGGCGGGCGCGGGCGCTGCCCTCGACCACCGGGTTGACGATTTCCAGGTGCGACGGGTTGAACGCCAACGACAGGTGCACCGGACCGCCGCGGCCCGAGATGTCGCTGGAGAAACCGTTGTGGTACTTCACGTCGCCGTCGGTCAGGCCTTCGGCGTGCTTGCCTTCGAACTCGGCGAACAGGTCGCCGGGCATCTTGCCCATGATGTTGACCAGCAGGTTCAGGCGACCGCGGTGGGCCATGCCGACCACGATCTCCTGCACGCCGTTCTCGCTGGCGTGGTTGATGGTCTCATCCATCGAGGCGATGAAGCTTTCGCCGCCTTCGAGAGAGAATCGCTTCTGGCCGACGTACTTGGTGTGCAGGAAGCGCTCGAGGCCTTCGGCTTCGGTCAGCTGCTGCAGGATGTGGCGCTTCTGCTCGGGCGTGAACGTGGGCGCGCCCAGCGTGCTTTCCAGGCGCTCCTGGATCCAGCGCTTGGCGGCCGGATCGGAGACGTGCATGAACTCGGCGCCGATCGAGCGGCAATACGTGTCGCGCAGGGCCTTCAGGATGTCGCGCAGCGTCATGGTGCTGGCGGTCGTGAAGTACGTATTGGTGGCCGAGTAGGTCTGGTCCAGGTCGGACTCGGTCAGGCCGTAGAAGGCCGGATCGAGTTCGGGGATCGGCGGGCGCTCCTGGCGCTTGAGCGGATCGAGGTCAGCCCAGCGCGAGCCCAGCACGCGGTACGCCCCGATGAGGGACTGCACCGACACCTGCTTGCTGGCGATGGACAGGTCGGGCTCGGCGGCGCGCTGCACGAAGGCATTGGCGCGGGCACGCTCGGCGAACGACTGGATGATGGGGGCGTGGGCCTGGTCGCGGGTGCCGTCCTGGCCGTCGGTGGCGGGGGAATGCTGCAGCTGGTCGAAGTATTCGCGCCAGTTGTCCGGAACCGAACCGGGATTGTCGAGATACGCTTCGTAGAGCTCTTCGACGTAAGGGGCATTACCCCCGAATAGATAAGACGTGGAAAGGGATTCTGATTCCGTAGACATAATGGCGCTTCACCTAGACGAGTGCTTCACTCGGTACGATGCAGGAAGACCTTCCGCGACACGGGCTTCCCGTTAGGCGGATAGCAGGGGCAGAAGGCGGGTACAAGCCTCGAAAGCCGTATCGGGCAGTATAACGCTTTGAGTGTGGGCACGCCTTGCGACAGGCCGATGACCGCCTCGCGCATCGGGCCCGCGTGCATCAACGGCGGCGATGACGCAGGCTACGCGCCGCCAACGCCAGCGATCGGCCGCGCCAAAATTTTTTTAGGCCAGTGGCAGCGCGGTCTGGTATTTGACCTGTTTCAAGGCGAAGCCCGAACGTATGTTCTTCACGCCGGGAATACGCGACAGCCGGCTTACCACGAACTGTTCCAGGCCCTGCATGTCGGGAACCACCACTCGCAGCAGATAGTCGGCGTCGCCCGTCATCAGGTAGCACTCCATGACTTCGGGACAATCCGCCATGGCGCTCTGGAAGCGGTCGAGTTCGGACTCGATCTGCTTTTCCAGGCTGACCTGGATGAATACGTTGAGGCTGAGGCCGAGCTGCAGCGGATCGGCCAGCGCCACATAGCCGCGGATGACGCCGGCGGCCTCCAGCGCCTTGACGCGCGCCAGGCATGGTGACGGGGATAGGTTGACGCGCCGCGCCAGCTCGACGTTGGTAAGGCTTGCGTCGGTCTGCAGCAGGTCGAGGATGCGGCAATCGATGGCGTCCAGCTTCATCTTCGGCATATCTCGCTCCTGAGGTGGCGCATTACAGCATTTTGCACCGTTTCTGCTGCTTTAGACACGTATTTTCAATCACTCATGCGTCGCGACTGGCGCTAGGATGGGCCATCCATGACAAGAGCGAGACAACTCATGCGCGACGCCCCCTTCCACCCCGGCGACCTGCCGCCGGAAGACCACGATCCGGTCGAGACCGCGGAGTGGCGCGACGCGCTGCAGGCACTGGCGCAGGCCGAAGGCACCGAGCGCGCCGCCTATGTATTGGAAAGCCTGCTGGCGCACGCCGCCCGCCTCGGCTTGCATGCGCCAGGCCTGACGCGCACGGCCTACCTGAACACCATCCCGGCCGATGAGGAACCGCCCTTCCCCGGCAACCTGGCGCTCGAGGAGCGGATCGCGTCGATCAATCGCTGGAACGCGCTGGCCATGGTGGTGCGGGCCAATCAGGCGCACGGCGAACTGGGAGGGCACATCGCCAGCTACGCCTCGGCGGCGGACCTGTTCGAAGTGGGCTTCAACCACTTCTTCCGCGCCCGCGGCGCGGGACACGGCGGCGACCTGGTCTACATGCAGCCGCATTCCGCGCCGGGCATCTATGCGCGCGCCTTCCTGGAAGGCTTCCTGGGCGAGAGCGAGCTGGCGCTGTTCCGGCAGGAGATTGCCGCACAGGCCGGGGGACTGCGCGGCCTGTCCTCGTATCCGCACCCGTGGCTCATGCCCGACTTCTGGCAGTTTCCCACCGGGTCGATGGGACTGGGCCCGATCAACGCCATCTATCAGGCGCGCTTCATGCGCTACCTCGAGCATCGCTCGCTGGCCGAGCCGTCCGACCGCAAGGTATGGGGCATCTTCGGCGACGGCGAGATGGACGAGCCCGAATCCATCGCCGCGCTGACGCTGGCCTCGCGCGAGAAGCTGGACAACCTCATCTTCGTCGTCAACTGCAACCTGCAGCGCCTGGACGGACCGGTGCGCGGCAATGGCCGCATCATCGACGAACTCGAGACCCTGTACGCCGGCGCGGGCTGGAACGTCATCAAGCTGGTGTGGGGCAGCGACTGGGACGCCCTGTTGCGGCGCGACGCCGGCGGCGCGCTGGCGCGCGCCTTCGGCCGCACGGTCGACGGCCAGTTCCAGACCTATGCCGCCAACGACGGGGCCTACAACCGCGAACACTTCTTCGGCCGGGACCCGGAACTGGCGGCCCTGGTGGAAGGCTGGTCCGACGAGGCCATCGACCGGCTGCATCGCGGCGGGCACGACATGACCAAAATCCACGCGGCCTACCATCGCGCCGTGCGGCATCGCGGCCAACCCACGGTCATCCTGGCCCAGACCAAGAAGGGCTTCGGCATGGGCTCGGCGGGCCAGGGCAAGATGACGACCCATCAGCAGAAAAAGCTGGACGGCGACGCCCTGCTGGCGTTCCGCGACCGCTTCGCGCTGCCGATCTCGGATGCCGACTGCCTGGCGCTGAAGTTCTATCGTCCCGCCGCCGACAGCGCCGAGATGCGTCACCTGCAGGCGCGCCGCGCGGCGCTGGGCGGCCACGTGCCGCGCCGCACCGCGCAGGCCCGGTCGCTGGCCGCCCCGCCCGCGGCGCAGTGGGCACAGTTCGCACTGGCGCCGGGCGGCAAGGAAATGTCATCGACCATGGCGCTGGTGCGCATGCTGACAGCGCTGCTGAAGGACCCCGAAACGGGACCGCGCATCGTGCCCATCGTGGCCGACGAGGCGCGCACCTTCGGCATGGCCAATCTGTTCCGCCAGATAGGCATCTATTCGGCGCAGGGCCAGCTGTACGAGCCCGAGGACATAGGCTCGGTGCTGTACTACCGCGAGGCGCGCGACGGCCAGATCCTGGAAGAAGGCATCACCGAGGCGGGCGCCATCTCGTCCTGGACCGCGGCCGGCACCAGCTATTCCGTGAACGGCCTGCCCATGCTGCCGTTCTACATCTATTACTCGATGTTCGGCTTCCAGCGCATCGGCGACCTGATCTGGGCCGCGGCCGACCAGCGTGCGCGCGGCTTTCTCATCGGCGCCACGTCGGGCCGCACCACACTGGGCGGCGAAGGCCTGCAGCACCAGGACGGCGCCAGCCACCTGGCCGCCGCCACCGTGCCCAACTGTCGCGCCTACGATCCCGCCTATGCGTACGAAGTGGCCGTGCTGGTCGAGCACGGCATGCGGCGCATGCTGCAGGAACAGCACGACGAGTTCTACTACCTGACGGTCACCAACGAGAACCTGCCGCAGCCCGACCTGCCCGACGAAGCGGCGCGAGTAGGCATCGTGCGGGGCATGCATCGCATACATGCGCCGGACGGCGACCCGCAACTGCGGCTGCTGGCCGCCGGTCCGATGGTGGGCGAGGCGATGAAGGCCGCGGCGCGGCTGAAGCAGGACCATGATGTGGCGGCCGAGGTGTGGAGCGTGACCAGCTATTCCGAACTGGCGCGCGATGCGCGGCGGGCCGAGCGGGCCCGGCTGCTGGCACTGGACAATGGCGACGAGCCGTCATGGATCGCGCAGTGCCTCGGTGATGCGGCGCTGCCCGTCGTCGCGGCCAGCGACTACGTGCGCGCGGTGCCCGAGCAGATACGCAACTGGATATCCGCGCCGTGCCGCATGCTGGGAACAGACGGCTTCGGCCGCAGCGACACGCGCGCGCGACTAAGGGACTTCTTCGAGGTCGGCGCCGACTGGATGGTGCTGCATGCGCTGGATCTGCTGGCGGATGCGCATCCGCGCCACGCTAGCGCGCGGGACGCGTTGCGCGGCAAGCTGGTGCAGGCGGCGCCGCGCGACTTGCCGCCCTGGGAGGCGTGACAGCGGTGAACACGATCGTGATCAGGGCCCCCAGCACGATGCCGCGCACGGTCAGCTCGGGCAATGTCTGTTCATCGGGAATGCGCAGATCGGTCATGAGGTGCGTGCTCCGAAGGAATACATCCGATTCTATCTTCGAGGCTCCATAGCCCCTTGTCTGGTTTGGCCGCACCCGCGCCGGAGCACCGCAGCGAGCGGGCTCGCGCTGCAGCGCAACAAGCAAGATGGTTCGCTTTCTGTTGAAATACGGCATCTTCATCTCTGTCGCGATGCGTGCCGCGCGTCGCCTGCATCGGTTCACTTCCCCGCGCGTCCGCGCTTCGCTATCTGTCACCGCTCCCTGCATCCATGGACGAAAATCTCACCAAGTTGGCGCTGGATTACCACGCCTATCCTACGCCCGGCAAAATCTCCGTCACGCCCACCAAGACGCTGGCCAACCAGGACGACCTGTCGCTGGCCTACTCGCCCGGCGTGGCCGCGGCCTGCATGGCCATTCATGCGGAAGGCACGGACGCGGCATCGCGCTACACCTCGCGCGCCAACCTGGTCGGCGTCATCACCAACGGCACCGCGGTGCTGGGCCTGGGCAACATCGGCCCGCTGGCGGCCAAGCCCGTCATGGAAGGCAAGGGCTGCCTGTTCAAGAAGTTCGCGGGCATCGACGTGTTCGACATCGAGCTGGCCGAAACCGACCCCGACAAACTGGTCGACATCATCGCCGCGCTCGAGCCCACGCTGGGCGGCGTCAACCTCGAGGACATCAAGGCGCCCGAATGCTTCTACATCGAGAAGAAGCTGCGCGAGCGCATGAAGATCCCCGTCTTTCACGACGACCAGCACGGCACCGCCATCATCTCGGCCGCCGCCATCCTGAACGGCCTGAAGGTCGTCGGCAAGAACATCGGCGAAATCAAGCTGACGTGCTCGGGCGCCGGCGCCGCCGCCATCGCCTGCCTCGACCTGCTGGTGCACCTGGGAGTCAAGCGCGAGAACATCTACGTGACGGACTCGCGCGGCGTCATCTGGGAAGGCCGCGAAGAGAACATGGAGGTCAACAAGAAGCGCTATGCGCAGCGCACCGACGCGCGCACGCTGGCCGACGTGGTCAACGGCGCCGACGTGTTCCTGGGCTGCTCCACCGCCGGCGTGCTGACCGGCGACATGGTCAAGACCATGGCGCGCCAACCGCTGATCCTGGCCCTGGCCAATCCCGAGCCCGAGATCCGCCCCGAAGTCGCCAAGGCCGCCCGCCCCGACTGCATCATCGCCACCGGCCGTTCGGACTACCCGAACCAGGTCAACAACGTGCTGTGCTTCCCCTTCATCTTCCGCGGCGCCATGGATGCCGGCGCCACGCGCATCACCGAAGAGATGAAGCTGGCCTGCGTGAAGGCCATCGCCGAGCTGGCCGAAGCCGAGCAGAACGACGAGGTCGCGCGCGCGTATGCGGGACAAGAACTTACCTTCGGTCCCGAGTACATCATTCCCAAGCCCTTCGATCCGCGCCTGATCGTGCAGATCGCGCCGGCCGTGGCGCAGGCCGCCGCCGACTCCGGCGTGGCGCTGCGCCCCATCGAGGACATCGAGGCCTACCGCCAGAAGCTGATGGGCTTCGTGTACCACTCGGGCCAGCTGATGCGCCCGCTGTTCGCCCAGGCCAAGAAGGCGCCCAAGCGCGTCATCTACGCCGACGGCGAAGACGAGCGCGTGCTGCGCGCCGTGCAGACAGTGGTCGACGAGCGCCTGGCGCAGCCTATCCTGGTGGGCCGCCCCTCCGTCATCGAGATGCGCATCAAGAAGTTCGGCCTGCGTCTCACCAACGGGCAGAACATCGAGATCGTCGATCCCGAAGACGACAGCCGCTTCAACGACACCTGGAACGCGTACTACCAGCTGCGCGGCCGCGACGGCGTCACGCCGGCCATCGCCAAGGCGATGATCCGCAAGCACAACACGCTGATCGGCGCGATGCTGCTGCGCCGCGGCGACGCCGACGCCCTGCTGTGCGGCGTGGCCAGCAAGTACGACAACCAGCTGCAGTACATCGACCAGGTCATCGGCCGCAAGGAAGGCCAGACCTACGCCGCGCTGAATGTGCTGATGCTGCCCGACCAGACGCTGTTCGTGACCGACACGCACGTCAACGAAAACCCGACGGCCGAGGAAGTCGCCAACATCACGATCCAGGCCGCCGAAGAGATGCTGCGCTTCGGCGTGGTGCCCAAGATCGCGCTGCTGTCGCACTCGAACTTCGGCAGCCGCAAGACCGAGTCGTCGCGCAAGATGGCCCAGGCGCGCGAATTGGTCGAGCAGCGCGCCCCCGCGCTGGAAGTCGACGGCGAGATGCACGCCGATGCCGCCCTGTCGGACAAGATCCGCACGCTGGCTTACCCCGACAGCAAGCTCAAGGGCCCCGCCAATCTGCTGGTCATGCCCAACCTGGACACCGGCAACATCACCTACAACATGCTGAAGATGACCGGCAGCAACGGCGTTGCCATGGGCCCGATCCTGCTGGGCGCCGCGCGCCCGGTGCACATCCTGACCACCAGCGCCACCGTGCGCCGCATCATCAACATGACGGCCCTGGCCGTGGTGGATGCGCAGCAGGAAAGCGCGCAGGCGTAAAGGTCGGTTGTAGCGGGCTGCGCGCCCGCTCGCGCGATGATCACGCGCGCGTAGCGCCCCGGAGCCGGACTTTGGTCTGGTTGCCGGGGCGTTTTACGTTTTACGTTTTACGGTTTACGGGACTGGGGGTGTTTCGGGGGAGGCTTCTGGGTTCTTGAGCGCCCGGGCCATGACTGCGGATTCTCGTCCTCGCGCTCGCGCGCTGCGGGCGCGAACCCTCCGCCATGGCCCGGGCTCAAGACATCTCGATGCCTGCGGTCCGATCCATGCCGGGTCGACTACTTTTCCGTGCATCCGCATTGCCAGCGCACGCGGCGGCCAGCCCGCCGAATCGGCACACAACCGGCGGGCATTGATGGACGGGATGCCCGTTGCACTGCGTTGTCGTGAGCCGCGGCCGTGTCGGAGAAGTCGCGCCCGCAGCGCGCGAGCGCGAGGACGAGACTTCGCAGGCACGGCCGCGGCGCCAGAAGAACGCAAACAACGCTCCCCCCGGCGCATCAATGCCTACCACCCGCGAAACCGTTCCCAGCTCGCGACCACCAGCGGCGATTCTCCTCGCACCACCTGGTAGGCATCATGTTGCGCCCCGGTGGCGCACGCGTGGTTGGGCAGCACGCGCACGCGCGTGCCCAGCGGCAGGTCGGGCAGCGCGGCCTGGCTGCCGGGACGCAGCATCAGGATGCCCTGCTCCTGGTTGGTTTCCTTCAGCACCAGGTCGCCCATCGGCCGGCCTTCCATGTCGCACACCACCCCGTAGTACTGGTCCACGGGCTGCCTGGCGGTGCCGCGGTCGCGCGACATGGCCATCCAGCCCGCGTCCACCAGGATCCAGCCTTTCTCGGGCTGGTGGCCGATCACGGTGGTCAGCACGGACAGCGCGATGTCGTCCTGCTCGCACACGCCCAGCCCGGCCATGACCAGGTCGAAGAACACGAACACGCCGGCGCGCACCTCGGTGACGCCGTCCAGGTTCTCGGCATACATGGCGGTGGGCGTCGATCCTACGCTGACGATGGGGCATGGCAGGCCGGCGCCGCGCAGCGCCTCGGCGCAGTCCACGGCCGCGCGGCGCTCCTGTTCCGCCATCGCGCGGATGGCCTCTACGTCGCGTGCGTTGTACGACTCGCCGGCATGCGTCATCACACCGCGCAGTTCCGCGCCGCCTTCATGCAGCGCGCGGCCGATCGACACCAATAGTTCCGTGTTCGCGGGATTCACGCCGGCGCGGTGCCCGTCGCAATCGACCTCGATCAGGGCCGGAATCCGGTAATGGGCAGCGCGCGAGCGCTCGGCCACCGCCTGCGCCGCCGCCAGGCTGTCTACCACCACGGTGAGGTCCGCGCCGCCCGCGCGCAGCGCCAGCACGCGGTCGAGCTTGGACGCAGAGATGCCGACGGCGTACAGGATGTCGCGCACGCCGGCCTGGGCAAACTGTTCCGCTTCCTGCAGCGTGGACACGGTGGCCGGCCCTTCGGGGGATGCCATCAGGCGCCGCGCCACCTCGATCGACTTGGGCGTCTTCAGGTGAGGCCGCAGCCCCACGCCCAGCCGCGCCATGCGCGACTTCAGGCGCTCGATGTTGGCCATCATGCGCGGTTCGTCCAGCAGCAGGCACGGCGTGTCCAGTTCGCCGAGGTGGGCGGCGCGCACAGATTCTCGAGTCATGGAATGTCCTGTCATGCGAGCGGCCACCGCGCTCGCGCATGGACGCGGCAGTGGCTCATTAAAAAACGTGTGTGCCGCTGACAGTATGCGTTCAGCGTACGCGCCTGGTGTTTAATGAGCACTTAATCTTTTATTAAGCTGAACCTTAATCTTGCTCAGCAGCGAAGACCTGCAATTCTTCCTGACGCTGACTGCGTCACCCACCCTGGCCGATGCGGCCCGCAAGCTGGACGTGACGCCGTCCGCGGTCACGCAGCGGCTCAACGGCCTGGAGAAGCGCCTGGGCATCGGACTGGTGGACCGCTCGGGCCGGCGCATGGCGCTGACCGACGAGGGCGAACTGCTGGCCGAGCGGGCGCGCCGCATCTGCAGCGACATCAGCGGGCTCGCCGATGCGCTCGCCGCGCGGCGCGGCAAGGTATCCGGCCATCTGCGGGTCGTGGCGCCGCTGGGGTTCGGACAGCACTACGTGGCGCCGGCCATCGCGCGCTTTCGCCGCGAATGCCCCGCGGTCACGGCCACGTTGATGCTGTCGGACCGTCCCGCAAGCCTCGCCGCCCATACCTGGGACGTGATGATCCAGATCGGAGAGCTGCGCGACTCGCGCCTCGTGATGCACCGCCTGGCGCGCAACCGGCGGATTCTATGCGCCTCGCCCGCGTACTTGAAGCGCCGCGGCGCGCCGCGCCATCCCGACGAACTGCGCGAGCACGATTGCATCGCCCTGCGCGAGAACGACGAGGACGTCACGCTGTGGCGCTTTCGCCATGACAACGGCACGTTCACTGCCGTGCGGATCGATCCGGTACTGGCCAGCAACGACGGCGGGGCGGCGCGCCTGTGGGCGCAGGCCGGCATGGGCATCCTGGTGCGTTCGGAATGGGACGTGGCCGACCTGCTGCGCCAGGGCCGCCTGGTGGAACTGCTGCCCGACTGGCGCCTGCCCGACGCCGACATCGTGGCGTTGGTCGCATCGCGCAAGGAACGCTCGGCGCGCACCGAACATTTCCTGTGCGCGCTGCGCGAACTGGGCGACAACGCGCCCTGGCTGGCGCGCCAGGCATCCGGCTGATACGCATCAGCGCAGCCCGGTCGTGGTACAACGACGCCGCCCAGCCTACTGACACGGCGCGCCTCTGCGCGCCTCACCGGAGCTTCCGATGCTGCAAGACGCCCTGCTCGCCTGGTTCCATTACATGGCCATCTTCGTGGTCGTGGTGCTGCTGTCCGCCGAGGCGGTACTGCTGCGGCCCGACATGCAGCCGCAAACGGTGCTGCGGCTGGCCCGCTATGACCGCCTGTACGCCATGGCCGCCATCGCCGCGCTGGTCAGCGGCGCGCTGCGCCTTACCCTGGGCGCCAAGGGCGTCGGCTTCTACATGGCCAATCCCTGGTTCCACGCCAAGATGACGCTGTTCGTCATCATCGGACTCTGTTCGATTCCTCCCACCCTGCGCTTCGCGCGCTGGCGCAAGCACGCCGCGCGGGATGGCGGCTTCGTGCCCGCGCATGAAGACATCGCAAGGGCCCGCCGCTGGGTGATGATCGAGTCCCACCTCATCATCCTGCTCCCGCTGTTCGCCGCGCTGATGGCGCGCGGCGTGGGAATGTAAGGTCCGGACAGGCAGCGCACTGATGGGATGCCCATGCGCATTGCCGCCCATGCCCGACATCGCGCGCAAACAAAAACCCCGGCCACAAGACCGGGGTTTCCTGGCATGGCAAGCCGGACCACGCAGGTCCGGCGGCGCGATGCTCAGCGCTTGGCCATTTCGGGCACGTCGCGGGTGACGTGGCCGGTGAACAGCTGGCGCGGACGGCCGATCTTGTAGTCGGGGTCGGACAGCATTTCGTTCCACTGCGCGATCCAGCCCACCGTGCGGGCCAGCGCGAAGATGGCCGTGAACAGCGAGGTGGGGATGCCGATGGCGCGCTGCACGATGCCCGAGTAGAAGTCGACGTTCGGGTACAGCTTGCGCTGCACGAAGTAGTCGTCTTCCAGGGCGATGCGCTCGAGCTCCATGGCAAGCTTGAACAGCGGGTCCTGCTCCAGGCCCAGGGCGCCCAGCACTTCCTTGCAGGTTTCCTGCATCAGCTTGGCGCGCGGGTCGTAGTTCTTGTATACGCGGTGGCCGAAGCCCATCAGGCGCACGCCCGAGTTCTTGTCCTTGACCTTCTCCATGAACTCGCCGACCTTGGCCACGCCGCCGTTGGCCTGCAGCTCTTCGAGCATCTGCAGGCAGGCTTCGTTGGCGCCGCCGTGAGCCGGGCCCCACAGGCAGGCCACGCCGGCCGAGATGGCGGCGAACGGGTTGGTGCCCGACGAACCGCACAGGCGCACGGTGGACGTGGAGGCGTTCTGCTCGTGGTCGGCGTGCAGCACGAAGATGCGGTCCAGCGCGCGCTCGACCACTTCGTTGACCTGGTAGTCTTCGCACGGCGTGGCGAACATCATGCGCAGGAAATTGCCGGTGTACGACAGGTCGTTGCGCGGGTAGATGAACGGCTGGCCTTGCGAGTACTTGTACGCCATCGCCACCAGCGTCGGCATCTTGGCGATCAGGCGGATGGCCGAGATGTGACGGTGCTCGGGGTTGGTGATGTCGGTGGAGTCGTGATAGAACGCCGACAGCGCGCCCACCAGGCCGGTCAGGACGGCCATGGGGTGGGCGTCGCGACGGAAGCCGCGCAGGAAGAAGTGCAGCTGCTCATTCACCATCGTGTGATGGGTGACCTGCGAGTCGAAGTCGGTCTTCTGCTCGGCGTTGGGCAGTTCGCCGTTCAGGATCAGGTAGCAGATGTCCAGGAAGTCGCACTGCACGGCCAGCTGCTCGATGGGATAGCCGCGATACAGCAGTTCGCCCTTGTCGCCATCGATGTAGGTGATGCCCGATTCGCACGCGGCCGTCGACATGAAGCCGGGGTCGAACGTGAACATGCCAGTCTGACCATACAGCTTGCGGATGTCGACCACGTCGGGGCCGACGGTGCCCTTGTAAACAGGGAACTCAACGGAGGGGCTGCCGTCCGAAAAGGACAGGGTAGCTTTTTTGTCAGACAGGTTCATCGCAATATCCTCGCGGTTAGATCAGAGCTCACGCATCCGGCCTATGATGGTGCGCAGCTCGGGCGTGTCGTACGCGCCCTCGAGCTCGGTGCGCGCCAGCAGCAGATCGAGCAGATCGTTGTCTCCCATCTCGAAAAGCTGCGTCAACGCCGTTACGTCTAAGTCGGTAAGCTGGTCCTCGTAGGCATCCAGATACCGGGTAATGATGAGGTCGTTCTCGAGCAGGCCACGCCGTGCCCGCCAACGCAGACGCGCCCTTTGCAATTCGGACAGGCCGCTCATTTCGAATCTCCTCACCAGGATAAAACGTCCAGACTAGACCGTCCGGCGAACCATCAGTTCCTTGATCTTGCCAATGGCCTTCGTCGGGTTCAGTCCCTTCGGACAGACGTCGACGCAGTTCATGATGGTGTGGCAACGGAACAGGCGGTACGGGTCTTCCAGGTTGTCCAGACGCGAGCCGGTGGCTTCGTCGCGGCTGTCGGCGATGAAGCGGTAGGCCTGCAGCAGGCCGGCCGGGCCCACGAACTTGTCCGGATTCCACCAGAACGACGGGCACGAGGTGGAGCAGCACGCGCACAGAATGCACTCGTACAGGCCGTCGAGTTCCTCGCGGGCCTCGGGCGACTGCAGGCGCTCGCGCTCGGGCGGCGGCGTGTCGTTGATGAGGTACGGACGGATCGAGTGGTACTGGTTGAAGAAGTGCGTCATGTCCACGATCAGGTCGCGGATGACGGGCAGGCCCGGCAGCGGCTTCAGGACGATGGGTTCCTTCAGCTCGCGCAGGTTGGTGGTGCAGGCCAGGCCGTTCTTGCCGTTGATGTTCATGGCGTCGGAACCGCACACGCCCTCACGGCACGAACGGCGCAGCGCCAGGCTGTCGTCGACGTCGTTCTTGATGCGCACCAGCGCATCCAGCAGCATCTTGTCGGTGGGCTGGAGTTCGACCTCCAGCTTCTGCATGTACGGCCGCTCGTCCTTGTCGGGATCGTAGCGGTAGATTTCGAACTTGACGATACGCTTGTTGCTCATGGTTTGCTCGGATCCGGACTTAGAAAGTACGCGCCTTGGGCGGGAAGGACTCGACCGTCAGGGGCTTCATCTGCACCGGCTTGTAGTCGAGGCGGCTGCCTTCGGAGTACCACAGCGTGTGCTTGAGCCAGTTTTCGTCGTCGCGGGTGGGATGGTCGTCCAGCGCATGGGCGCCCCGGCTTTCGGTGCGGGCAGCCGCCGACTTGATGGTGGCGCGCGCCACCTCGGTCATGTTGGCCAGCTCCAGCGCCTCGACGCGGGCGGTGTTGAACACCTTGGACTTGTCCTTGAAGTGGATGTTCTTGGCCTGTTCGGCCAGTTCCTCGATCTGCCCCACGCCTTCGTTCAGCAGCTGCAGCGTGCGGAACACGCCGCAGTGGCGCTGCATCGAGAAGCGGATGGAATTCGCCACGTCCTGCGTCTTCTCGCCCGAGGTGCGAGCCTCGAGGTCGTTGACGCGCGACAGCGAGAAGTCGAGCGATTCTTTCGGCACCGGCTGGTGCGAATGCTGACGCTCGGGGTGCGAGGCCACGATGTGGTTGCCGGTGGCGCGACCGAACACGATGAGGTCGAGCAGCGAGTTGGTGCCCAGGCGGTTGGCGCCGTGCACCGACACCGCGGCGCATTCGCCGATGGCGTACAGGCCGTTGATGACCTTGTTCTCGCCGTTGGCGTGCGACAGCACCTGGCCGTGATAGTTGGTGGGAATGCCGCCCATCTGGTAGTGGATGGTGGGCACGACCGGGATCGGTTCCTTGATGGGATCGACGTTGCCGAACTTGATGGCGATCTCGCGGATCGAGGGCAGGCGCTTGTTGATCACGTCGGCGCCGAGGTGGTCGAGCTTGAGCACCACGTAGCTGCCGTCGGGACCGCAGCCGCGGCCTTCCTTGATTTCCTGGTCCATCGAGCGCGATACGAAGTCACGCGGCGCCAGATCTTTCAGCGTGGGCGCGTAGCGTTCCATGAAACGCTCGCCGTCCTTGTTCAGCAGGATGCCGCCCTCGCCGCGCACGCCCTCGGTGATGAGCACGCCGGCGCCGGCCACGCCGGTGGGGTGGAACTGCCAGAATTCCATGTCCTGCAGCGGGATGCCGGCGCGCGCCGCCATGCCCAGGCCGTCACCGGTGTTGATGAAGGCGTTGGTGGACGCGGCCCAGATGCGGCCCGCGCCGCCGGTGGCCAGCACCGTGGTCTTGGCTTCGAGGATGTAGATCTCGCCGGTTTCCATTTCGAGGGCGGTCACGCCCACGACGTCGCCGGCTTCGTTGCGCAGCAGGTCCAGCGCCATCCATTCTACGAAGAACTGGGTGCGCGCCGAGACGTTGCGCTGGTAGAGCGTGTGCAGCAGCGCGTGGCCGGTGCGGTCGGCGGCCGCACAGGCGCGCTGCACGGGCTTCTCGCCGAAGTTGGCGGTGTGGCCGCCGAACGGACGCTGGTAGATGGTGCCGTCCGGGTTGCGGTCGAACGGCATGCCGAAGTGTTCCATCTCGTACACGGCGCTGGGCGCTTCGCGGCACATGAACTCGATGGCGTCCTGGTCGCCCAGCCAGTCCGACCCCTTGACGGTGTCGTACATGTGCCAGTACCAGTTGTCCTCGCTCATGTTGCCCAGCGAGGCGCTGACGCCGCCCTGCGCCGCCACGGTGTGCGAGCGGGTGGGGAACACCTTGGACAGAACGGCCACGGACAGGCCGGCCTGGGCCAGTTGCAGCGAACAGCGCATGCCGGCTCCGCCGGCGCCCACGACCACCACATCAAACTGGCGGCGCGGCAAAGATTTGGTGACAGCGACCACGGCTTAGATTCTCCAGATGACTTGCGCGAAATAGACGACGGAACCAATCAGCCACAGTAGGGTCAGCACCTGCATCAGCAGGCGCACGCCGACCGGCTGCACATAGTCCATCCAGATGTCCCGCACGCCGATCCAGGCATGCCAGGCAAGCGCAAAGAAAGCGAGCGAGGCCAGGATCTGGCCGACCGGCAGCGCGAACACGTGGAACGTGAACAGCGCCTTCCAGTTCTCGAAGGTGAACGACGGCATGGCCAGCGCGCCGATGATCAGCACCAGGGTGTAAACGGCCAGGATGACCGCGGTGATGCGCTGGGCGAGGAAATCGATGGTGCCGTAGTGGGCGCCGACGACCAGGCGCTTGGGACCGTAATTGTTGCTGGTGGCCATGTTTACAGCGCTCCGAACAGTTTGAGGGCGAACACCAGGGTCAGGGCCAGGCTGACGCCGAACACCACACCCGCGCTTTTCTGGGCCGAGACCTTGTCGACGCCGATGTGCAGGTCGAGCATCAGGTAGCGGATGCCGGCACAGAAGTGATGCAGGTAGCCCCACACCAGCGCCAGCACAATCAGCTTGACCAGCACGTTGTCCAGGTACTGCGCGATCTGCGCGAAGCTCTCGGGCGAGGTCACGCTGGCCGCGAACAGCGGCACGATGACCAGCGGCAGACAGAGGAAAAGCAACGCGCCGCTGATGCGGTGCAGGATGGACAGCTTGCCGGCCAGGGGCAGGCGATAGCTGAGGATTTGCGGAACGCTGATGTTGCGAAACTGCGGACGCGGCTTAGCAGCTGAGTCGGACATGACGGCCTCGGTGTTTCGGAGCTAGGGAAATCGTGACGGCGAAGAGCGAATGAGCCCGCAAGCGGGCAAACGCGCTATTTTCGCCCAGAGATCGGCTTGGTATCAAATCGTACGAAAAAAAACATCAGTTCAGGCTGTTGCGATAGTGATAGTGATCGGTCAGGTAGACGCCGCGGCGTACTTCCATCGGCCGATCGCCATAGGTGTAGGAAACGCGATCGACCTGCAGCAGCGGCGTGCCCGCCTCGACCTGCAGCAGTCCCGCGATTTCGGGGGTGGCCGCGACCGCGCGCAGCTTCTCGTCGGCGCGCACCATGCTGACGCCGAACTCGGATTCGAAAAGACCGTACAGCGGCGCCTTGCTGGCCGACAGCAGCTCGAGCGTCAGCCCGCGGAAGCTGGCGCCGGGCAGCCAGATGTCGTCGACCACGGTGGGCGCCTGGTTCATGAAGAGCATGCGGCGGATCGTGATGATGGCCTCGCCGGCGCGCACGTCCAGCGCGCGGGCGATCTCGGCGGGGGCGCGCAGGCGGCGGCATTCGAGGATGCGGCTTTCGGCACGGCCGGCTTCGGTGCCCTCGTCGGGCGCCAGGCGCAGAAAGCGATAGCGCACCCGGGCTTCATGGTGGGTGGCGACGAAAGTGCCCTTGCCCTGGCGGCGCAGCAGCATGTGCTCGGCGGCCAGTTCGTCCACCGCCTTGCGCACGGTGCCCTGGCTGACCTGGAAGCGCGCAGCCAGGTCGATCTCGCTGGGGATGAGTTCGCCCGGCTTCCATTCGCCGCGGTCGAGGCTTTGCACCAGCAGGGCCTTGATCTGACGATACAGCGGACTGAATGCAGCCCCCTCGGCCGCCGGTCGGGCGGCGCGAACCAGGGTGTCGGGCCGGGAGTCTGCCATAGGTCTACGAGTGGGATTCATGTTCATTCGCCAGGGGAACGCCACGGGGCCGAACAAACGGCGCATTGTCGCACAGCCGCTTGCCTGCTGTCCAACGTCTTATGTCTTATATAAGATATAAGATCGATTGACGCACCCGGCAATCCGATCTAGGATTCCGCCGGTTCGGACGGCCCGCGGGCGGCACGCGCGCGGGGTCCTGGGATTACACTGATCGGTGCGACTTTTTCGCCCTATCCATTACCGGAGAATGTACATGTCTAAGCCCGCCATGCGTGTCGCCGTAACCGGCGCCGCCGGCCAGATTGGTTATGCCCTGCTGTTCCGCATCGCCTCCGGCGAGATGCTTGGCAAGGACCAGCCGGTCATCCTGCAACTGCTCGAAATCCCCGACGAGAAGGCACAGAAGGCGCTGAAGGGCGTCATCATGGAGCTGGACGACTGCGCCTTCCCGCTGCTGCAGGAAGTCACCGCGCACAGCGATCCGCGCACGGCCTTCAAGGACGCCGACGTCGCCCTGCTGGTGGGCGCCCGTCCGCGCGGCCCCGGCATGGAGCGCAAGGACCTGCTGACCGTCAACGCCCAGATCTTCACCGCCCAGGGCAAGGCCCTGAACGAAGTGGCCAGCCGCAACGTCAAGGTGCTGGTGGTCGGCAACCCGGCCAACACCAATGCCTACATCGCCATGAAGTCGGCGCCGGACCTGCCCGCCAAGAACTTCACCGCCATGCTGCGCCTGGACCACAACCGTGCGCTGTCGCAACTGGCCGCCAAGTCGGGCAAGGCCGTGGGCGACATCGAAAAGCTGATCGTGTGGGGCAACCACTCGCCCACGATGTACCCCGACACCCGCTTCGCCACGGTCGGCGGCGAAAGCCTCGACAAGCTGATCAACGATCAGCAGTGGAACCGCGAGACGTTCATCCCCACCGTGGGCAAGCGCGGCGCCGCCATCATCGATGCGCGCGGCCTGTCCTCGGCCGCCTCGGCCGCCAATGCCGCCATCGACCACGTGCGCGACTGGGTGCTGGGCAGCAACGGCAAGTGGGTCACCATGGGCGTGCCCTCGGACGGCTCGTACGGCATCCCTGAAGGCATCGTCTACGGCGTGCCCGTCACCACCGAGAACGGCGAGTACAAGCGTGTCGAAGGCCTGGAAATCGACGCCTTCTCGCGCGAGCGCCTCGACTTCACGCTGAAGGAGCTGCTCGAAGAGCGCGACGGCGTGAAAGACCTGCTGAAGTAAGCAGGCGCGGCGGGCATGGCGGCGTCGGCCGCTGCCCGCCAACCTCCGCCGCCATGCGGCGGCAATAAACCTGCCCCTTCGGCACCCGGCAAGTGCGGTGGCATCGGCCACGACAGGCCGGCTCAGGAGGCAGCTTTATTGCCGGCACCGGAGCGTTCTTCCGCGTGCCCACGACACCCGGGCGCGCCTACTCGGCGTGCGGCCCAACAGCGGAGACCCCAGCATGTCCAGACCCGAATCCCCCGGCGCCCTGTTTCGCCGCGCGCTTGCCGAAGAAAGCCCCCTGCAGGTCATCGGCGCCATCAACGCCAACCATGCGCTGCTGGCCAAGCGCGCCGGCTACCGCGCCATCTATCTTTCCGGCGGCGGTGTGGCGGCAGGTTCGCTGGGCCTGCCCGACCTGGGCATCAACACGCTGGACGACGTGCTGACCGACGTGCGCCGCATCACCGACGTCTGCGACCTGCCGCTGCTGGTGGACATCGACACCGGCTTCGGCCCCTCGGCCTTCAATATCGCCCGCACGGTGAAAAGCCTGATCAAGTTCGGCGCGGCCGCGTGCCACATCGAAGACCAGGTCGGCGCCAAGCGCTGCGGCCACCGGCCCGGCAAGGAAATCGTCTCCACCGAAGAGATGGCCGACCGCGTGAAGGCCGCCGCCGACGCGCGCACCGATTCCGACTTCTTCCTGATCGCCCGCACCGACGCCATCGCCTCGCACGGCGTGGACGCCGCCATCGAACGCGCCCTGGCCTGCGTCGAGGCCGGCGCCGATGCGATCTTCGCCGAGGCGGCCTACGACCTGCCCACCTACGAGCGCTTCGTCAAAGAGGTCAAGGTGCCCGTGCTGGCCAACATCACCGAGTTCGGCAAGACGCCGCTGTTCTCGGTGGAAGAACTGGGCAGCGTGGGCGTGGGCATCGTGCTGTACCCCCTGTCCGCCTTCCGCGCCATGAACAAGGCGGCCGAGGCTGTATATACGGCCATCCGCCGCGACGGCCACCAGAAGAACGTGGTCGACCTGATGCAGACCCGCGATGAACTGTACGATCGCATCGGCTATCACGAGTTCGAGTCGCGGCTCGACGCGCTGTTCCAGCAGGGCAAGGCCAAGTAAGACCTGCGCGCGCCGGCCGGCATCGGGCCCCGACGGGGCTACCGCTCGTGCGCGGCCGTCCGCGTGCTGCATCCGTGCGCTCCGCCCCGGCGCAAGCGCCCTCCCTCCAATGGCTTCACCACGCTGGCCCGCCCGGCATGGTGAACGCATCCTGATCCTCCATCGGATACGGCACGAAGCCCGCGACGTCCTCGCTGGCGCCCAGGCCGCGGCCGATATACGGAAACGCGCGCTGCGGACACGCCGGCCGCTCGCACACGCGGCAGCCCATGCCGATGGGCGTGGGCACGGCGGGATCGGCCAAGTCCAGCCCTTTGGCATATACCAGCCGGTGCGCATGCTCGACGTCGCACCCCAACGCGACGGCGAAGTGCTTGCCCGGCTGCCCGAATCCGCCCTGCTGCCGCGACACCGTTCGCGCGATCCACAGATAGACCCTGCCGTCCGGCATGCGCGCCAGCTGCCGCAGGATGCGGCCGGGATGCGAGAAAGCCTCGTACACGTTCCATAGCGGGCAGGTGCCGCCCACGCGCGAGAAATGGAAGTGCGCGGCCGACTGCCGCTTCGATACATTGCCCGCGCGGTCGACCCGGATGAAGAAGAACGGCACGCCCCGATCCTGCGGACGCTGCATGGTGCTCAGGCGATGGCAGACGGTCTCGAAGCTCACCCCGAACCGCTGTCCCAGCAGCTCGATGTCGTATCGCAGGGCTTCCGCGGCGTCGCGGAACTGCGCGTAGGGCAGGATCAGCGCCGCGGCAAAGTGGTTGGCCAGGCCGATGCGCACCAGCCTGCGCACCGCCTCCGCGGAGAAGCGCGGCGCATCGGCCATGCGGTCCAGCGTGGGCCGCAGCTCGAGCAGGGCCAACTGCGCCGCGATCTGGAAGGCCCGCTGCCCCGGTTCCAGATGGGCCGACAGGCTCAGCGTCCTGCTTGCCGCGTCATGGCGGCGCTGCCACGGCGCGCCCTCGGGCGCCGGGATGATGGTCACCCCATGCCGCTCGCTCAGGCGCTGCGCCAGCCGGGCGGGCAACTCGGACGGGCCCGCGCCGGCCAGCCCCCACGACAGATGGCACTGCTCGGCGCGCATGTCCAGTTCGGCGAAATGGTTGTGATGCGTGAAGAAGAAATCGCGCGCCTCTTCGTAGGGCTGCGCCGGCAGCGCGATGCCGCCGCGCGGCGCCCTGCCGTCCTGTTCCGGATACGCGACCTCGGCAGCCGCTTCCAGGCGCTCGAGCGCCTCGCGGTGGCGCCGATGCAGCTGGATCAAGGCGCGACCCACCGCGGGCATGCTCGAGGCGATCTCCTCGATCTCGGCCTGCGAGATGCGCGCCTCGTCCCGGCCGCCCACCGGAGAGGCCGGCATGGTATCGGCTACCTCGCGCAGCGCGGCCACCATGCGGGCCTGCTCGTCCTCGGAAAACGAGCGCGCGTCCACCCCCAGCGTCTCGCTGAGCAGCAGCAGCACACGCATGGTCAGCGGCCGCTGGTTCTGCTCGAGCTGGTTCAGGTAACTGGCCGACAGGCCCAGCAGGCGCGCCAGCGCCGCCTGCGTGAGGCCGCGTTCTTCCCGCAGGCGACGCAGCCTGACGCCCATGTAGATCTTGCGCATCGACCGGATCCGCCGTGCTTGAAGGAAAGTGGGAAGCGCCATGTTATTCGCAAAATTCGCAAACGCGAAACGGCCCGTTCACGAACCTTCACCGTGCCGGAGATGACACTGCCGGCAGCGTTGCGTAGACTGCGAAGGCGCATCCGCGCCACGCTTGCGCGCGCGGGCGCTCGAGCCACGACCACGGACAAGGAGACTGCATTCATGAGCACGGCCCCCAAGAAACAAGCGGCGAAGCAAGCCGCCAAACCCCAGGCCGCCGAGCCCGTCAACGGGGCGGCTCTGGCTGCCGCGCCGGCCGCAGCAGAAGCCGCGCCCGGGTTCAAGCCCAAGAAGTCCGTTGCGCTGTCCGGCGTCGTGGCCGGCAACACCGCGCTGTGTACGGTCGGCCGCACCGGCAACGACCTGCACTATCGCGGCTATGACATCCTCGACTTCGCCGGCACGGCCGAGTTCGAAGAAATCGCCCACCTGCTGGTGCACGGCAAGCTGCCCAACCGCGCCGAGCTGAAGGCCTACAAGGAAAAACTGCGCGCGCTGCGCGGCCTGCCGGCCCAGTTGCAGAACGCGCTGGAAACGCTGCCCGCCGCCAGCCACCCCATGGACGTGATGCGCACGGCCGTGTCGGTGCTGGGCTGCGTGCTGCCCGAGAAGGACGATCACAACCTGCCCGGCGCGCGCGACATTGCCGACCGGCTGATGGCCAATCTGGGTTCGGCCCTGCTGTACTGGTACCACTACAGCCACAACGGCCGCATCATCGACGTGCAGACCGACGACGACAGCATCGGCGGCCATTTCCTGCACCTGCTGCACGGCAAGGCGCCGTCCGACGACTGGGTGCGCGCCATGCACACCTCGCTGATCCTGTACGCCGAGCACGAGTTCAACGCTTCCACCTTCACCGCGCGCGTCATCGCCGGCACGGGATCGGACATGTACTCGGCCATCTCGGGCGGCATCGGCGCGCTGCGCGGTCCCAAGCACGGCGGCGCGAACGAAGTCGCCTTCGAAGTGCAAAGCCGCTACCAGACGCCGGACGAGGCCGAGGCGGACATCCGGCGCCGCGTCGAGAACAAGGAAGTGATCATCGGCTTCGGCCACCCGGTCTACACGATCTCCGACCCGCGCAACAAGGTCATCAAGGACGTGGCGCGCAAGTTGTCGAAGCAGTCCGGCAGCACCAAGCTGTACGACATCGCCGAGCGCCTGGAAACGGTGATGTGGGACATCAAGAAGATGTTCCCGAACCTGGACTGGTTCTCGGCCGTCAGCTATCACATGATGGGCGTACCCACCGCGATGTTCACGCCCCTGTTCGTCATCGCCCGCACGGCCGGCTGGTCCGCGCACATCATCGAGCAGCGCGTCGACAACAAGATCATCCGTCCCACCGCCAACTACGTGGGCCCGGAAGACCAGAAATTCGTGCCCCTGGCCAAGCGCCCGTAAGCGGATGCCAGCAAGCGGCGCCCATGACCCGATCGGTCGGCGGGCGCCGCCCTCGAGCCCCGGAAACACCATTGCCATGAATACGAACTACCGCAAGCCCCTGCCCGGCACCTCGCTGGACTATTTCGACGCGCGCCAGGCGGTCGAAGACATCCAGGCCGGCGCCTGGGCCACCCTGCCCTACACCTCTCGCGTGCTGGCCGAGAACCTGGTGCGCCGCTGCGATCCGGCCACGCTGACCGACTCGCTGCGCCAGCTGATCGAACGCCGCCGCGACCTGGATTTTCCGTGGTATCCGGCACGCGTGGTCTGCCACGACATCCTGGGGCAGACGGCGCTGGTCGACCTGGCCGGCCTGCGCGATGCCATTGCCGATGCCGGCGGCGACCCGGCGCAGATCAATCCGGTCGTGCCCACCCAGCTCATCGTCGATCACTCGCTGGCCGTCGAGTATCCGGGCTTCGACAAGGACGCTTTCGAGAAGAACCGCGCGGTGGAAGACCGCCGCAACGAAGACCGCTTCCATTTCATCGACTGGACCAAGCAGGCGTTTCGCAACGTCGACGTGATCCCGCCGGGCAACGGCATCATGCACCAGATCAACCTCGAGAAGATGTCTCCGGTGGTGCAGGTGCGCGACGGCGTGGCGTTTCCGGACACCTGCGTGGGCACCGACAGCCACACCCCGCACGTGGACGCGCTGGGCGTGATCGCCATCGGCGTGGGCGGCCTCGAGGCCGAGAACGTCATGCTGGGGCGCGCGTCGTGGATGCGGCTGCCGGACATCGTCGGCGTCGAGCTCACCGGCCGTCCGCAACCGGGCATCACCTGCACCGACATCGTGCTGGCGCTTACCGAATTCCTGCGCCGCGAGAAGGTGGTGGGCGCCTACATCGAGTTCCTGGGCGCCGGCGCCAGCGCGCTCACCATCGGCGACCGCGCCACGATTTCCAACATGACGCCGGAATTCGGCGCCACCGCGGCCATGTTCTACATCGATGGCCAGACCATCGACTACCTGCGGCTTACGGGTCGCGACGAGGACCAGGTGCGGCTGGTGGAGACCTATGCGCGGCAGGCCGGGCTGTGGGCCGACGACCTGGTTCGCGCCGAGTACGAGCGCATGCTGAGCTTCGACCTGTCGTCGGTCGTGCGCAACATGGCCGGTCCGTCGAACCCGCACAAGCGCGTGGCCACCACCGAGCTGGCCGCCCGCGGCATCGCCGCGCCGTGGGAAGAGACGCCGGGCCAGATGCCCGACGGCGCCGTCATCATCGCCGCCATCACCAGCTGCACCAACACCAGCAACCCGCGCAACGTCATCGCGGCCGGCCTGCTGGCGCGCAACGCGAACCGGGCCGGACTGGTGCGCAAGCCCTGGGTGAAGACCTCGCTGGCCCCGGGATCCAAGGCGGTGCAGCTGTACCTGGAAGAATCGGGACTGCTTGCCGACCTGGAAAAGCTGGGCTTCGGCATCGTGGCGTTCGCGTGCACCACCTGCAACGGCATGAGCGGCGCGCTCGATCCGAAGATCCAGCAGGAGATCATCGACCGCAATCTATACGCCACGGCGGTACTGTCGGGCAACCGCAATTTCGACGGACGCATCCATCCCTACGCCAAACAGGCCTTCCTGGCGTCGCCCCCGCTGGTCATTGCGTACGCCATCGCGGGCACGGTGCGCGTGGACATCGAGCGCGACGCGCTGGGCGTCGATGCGAATGGCAAGCCCGTCACGCTGAAGGACATCTGGCCCAGCGACGAAGAAATCGACGCAGTCGTGGCCGCCAGCGTGAAGCCCGAGCAGTTCCGCAAGGTCTACGAGCCCATGTTCCGCTTCGCCGTCGAACAGGAAACGAAGGTCAGCCCCTTGTACGACTGGCGTCCGCAGAGCACCTATATCCGCCGTCCGCCGTATTGGGAAGGCGCGCTGGCCGGCGAACGCACGCTCAGGGGCATGCGGCCGCTGGCGGTGCTGGGCGACAACATCACCACCGACCACCTGTCGCCGTCCAACGCGATCATGGCCGACAGCGCCGCCGGCGAATACCTGGCGAAGATGGGCCTGCCCGAAGAAGACTTCAACTCGTACGCCACCCATCGCGGCGATCACCTGACGGCGCAGCGAGCCACCTTCGCCAACCCCAAGCTGATCAACGAGATGGCCGTGGTCGACGGACAGGTCAGGCAGGGGTCGCTGGCCCGGCTCGAGCCCGAGGGCAAGGTCATGCGCATGTGGGAAGCCATCGAGACCTACATGGAACGCAAGCAGCCCCTGATCATCATCGCGGGCGCCGACTACGGCCAGGGCTCGTCGCGCGACTGGGCGGCCAAGGGTGTGCGGCTGGCCGGCGTCGAGGCCATCGTCGCCGAGGGCTTCGAGCGCATCCACCGCACGAACCTGATCGGCATGGGGGTCCTGCCGCTGGAGTTCCAGCCCGGCGCCGACCGCAAGACGCTGGGCATCGACGGCACCGAGACCTTCGACGTCATCGGCGAACGCGTGCCGCGCGCCACGCTGACGCTGGTCATCCATCGACGTGCAGGCGCACCGGTGCACGTGCCGGTCACCTGTCGCCTGGATACCGCCGAGGAAGTCTCGATCTACGAAGCCGGCGGCGTGCTGCAGCGCTTCGCGCAGGACTTCCTCGAATCCACGCAGGCGGCCTGACTTTTCTCATGGCGGCGCCGGGCGGCGCCGCCGCAGTGCGCAAGGAATCTACGATCATGGCTTCCCTTCCCCAAATCCGTGTTCCCGCCACCTACATGCGCGGCGGCACCAGCAAGGGTGTGTTCTTCCGTCTGCAAGACCTCCCGCCCGCGGCGCAGGTCCCCGGCCCCGCGCGCGATGCGCTGCTGCTGCGCGTGATAGGCAGCCCCGACCCCTATGGCAAGCAGATCGACGGCATGGGCGGCGCCACGTCCAGCACCAGCAAGACCGTCATCCTGGACCGCAGCCAGCGGCCCGATCACGACGTCGATTACCTGTTCGGACAGGTGTCCATCGACAGCCCCTTCGTGGACTGGAGCGGCAACTGCGGCAACCTCAGCGCCGCGGTCGGCGCCTTCGCCATTACGAACGGGCTGGTCGACCCGGCGCGCATTCCGCGCAACGGCACGGCCGTGGTCCGCATCTGGCAGGCCAACATCGGCAAGACCATCCTGGGGCACATCCCCATCGTCGACGGCCAGGTTCAAGAAACCGGAGACTTCGAACTGGACGGCGTCACCTTCCCGGCCGCCGAAGTGCAGCTGGAGTTCCTGGATCCAGCCGACGAGGGCGAGGGAGAAGGCGGCGCCATGTTCCCCACCGGCAACATGGTGGACACGCTCGAGGTGCCGGGCATCGGCACGCTGCAGGCCACGCTGATCAACGCCGGCATTCCCACCATCTTCGTCAACGCCGAGGCCATCGGCTATACCGGCAGCGAACTGCAGGACGCGATCAACAGCGACGTGAAGGCGCTGGCCATGTTCGAGACGCTGCGCGCGCACGGCGCGCTGCGCATGGGCCTGGTCTCGGAGCTCGCCGAGGCGGCCACGCGGCAGCACACGCCCAAGATCGCCTTCGTCGCCCCGCCCGCCGGCTACACCGCCTCCAGCGGCAAGCAGGTAGAGGCCGGCGACATCGACCTGCGCGTGCGCGCGCTGTCCATGGGCAAGCTGCACCACGCAATGATGGGCACGGCCGCGGTGGCCATCGGCACAGCCGCGGCGATACCGGGCACGCTGGTCAACCTTGCCGCCGGCGGCGGCGAACGCGAGTCGGTGCGCTTCGGCCATCCGTCGGGCACGCTGCGCGTGGGCGCGCAGGCCCGCCTGGAGAACGGCCAATGGAAGGTCACCAAGGCCATCATGAGCCGCAGCGCCCGCGTCCTGATGGAAGGCTACGTCCGGGTCCCCGCCGACACCCTCTGAGGAGCGCGACCATGAGCCACGCCAACGCGCCTTCCGCCCAGCGCCCGCCCTGGGACGCGGTACTGACCGACATCGCGGACTACGTCCTCGACTATCAGGTGCAAAGCCCGCTGGCTTACGAGACGGCCCGCAATTGCCTGATCGACACGCTGGGCTGCGGGCTCGAAGCGCTGGAATACCCGGCCTGCCGCAAGCTGCTGGGACCCATCGTGCCCGGCACGGTAGTACCCCATGGCGCCAAGGTCCCGGGCACGCAGTTCCAGCTCGATCCGGTGCAGGCCGCCTTCAACATCGGCGCGATGATCCGCTGGCTCGATTTCAACGACACGTGGCTTGCCGCCGAATGGGGCCATCCGTCCGACAATCTGGGCGGCATCCTGGCCACGGCGGACTGGCTCTCGCGCAACGCGGTGGCCTCGGGCCGCGCGCCGCTGACCATGCGCGACGTGCTGACCGCCATGATCAAGGCGCACGAGATCCAGGGCTGCATCGCGCTGGAGAATTCCTTCAACAAGGTCGGCCTGGACCACGTGGTGCTGGTCAAGGTGGCGTCGACCGCCGTGGTGGCGCTGATGCTGGGCCTGTCGCGCGAAGAGGTCATCAATGCCGTGTCGCTCGCCTGGGTCGACGGCCAGAGCCTGCGCACCTATCGGCACGCGCCCAACACCGGCAGCCGCAAGAGCTGGGCTGCCGGCGACGCCACCAGCCGCGCGGTGCGCCTGGCGCTGATCGCCCGCACGGGCGAGATGGGCTACCCATCGGTCCTGACCGCCAAGACCTGGGGCTTCTACGACGTGCTGTTCAAGAGACAACCGTTCAGTTTCCAGCGGCCCTACGGCAGCTATGTGATGGAAAACGTGCTGTTCAAGATCTCGTTCCCCGCCGAGTTCCATGCGCAGACCGCGGTGGAATGCGCCATGCAGATCCACGGCATGCTGGCCGCCGCCGGCCGGCGCGCGGACGATATCGAGCGCATCACCATTCGGACCCACGAGGCCTGCATCCGCATCATCGACAAGAAAGGACCGCTGAACAACCCGGCCGACCGCGACCACTGCATCCAGTACATGGTGGCCGTGCCCCTGCTGTTCGGCCGCCTGACCGCGGCGGACTACGAGGACGACGTGGCCGCCGACCCGCGCATCGACGCGCTGCGCGACCGTATCGTCTGCGTCGAGGACCCGGCTTTCACGCGGGACTACCACGATCCCGACAAGCGCTCGATTGCGAATGCACTGACGGTGGAATTCAAGGACGGCGCCCGGCTCGACGAGATTGTCTGCGAGTACCCCATCGGCCACAAGCGCCGCCGCGTCGACGGCATTCCGCTGCTGGAAGCCAAGTTCCGCACCAATCTCGCGCGCGTATTCCCCACCCGGCAGCAGCAACGCATACTCGGCGTGTCGCTGGACCAGGCAGCGCTCGAGGCCATGCCGGTCCACGAGTACGTCGACCTTTACGTGATCTAGCAGCGCCGCAGGACGGCTGGCGCTGCGGCCCGGCGCGGCTCGCGTCGTCATGCGCCCGGCCCGGCACGGCCCCATCCGCCCATTCCTTACAATACGGGATTACTTCCGCGGAGCGCGCACGCCATGCTGTGGGTCAAGGCCTTTCACATCGTATTCATCGCGTCCTGGTTCGCCGGGCTGTTCTACCTGCCCCGCATCTACGTGAACCTCGCGCAGCAATCCGATCCCGCGGTCCAGTCCTGTCTGCTGGGCATGGCGCGCCGGCTCTATCGCTTCATGACGCTCCTGGCCGTGCCGGCCGTGTTGCTGGGCCTGTGGCTGTACGTGGGATACGGCATAGGCCTGGGCCCGGGCAACGGCTGGATGCACGGCAAGCTGGCGCTGGTGCTGCTCATCGTCGGCTACCATCACGCCTGCGGGGTCATGCTGCGCAAGTTCGAACAAGGCCGCAATACCCGCTCCCATACTTTCTATCGCTGGTTCAACGAAGTTCCCGTCCTGCTGCTGGTGCTGGTAGTCGTGCTAGTCGTCGTCAAACCCTTCTAATCCCAGCCTCACGCCCAATCCGCATGTCTTCCGACGATCAAGGCCGCCCGCGCCGCACCCTCTCCATCTCGAAGCCCGCGCAACCCGCCGCGGACGAGCACGCGCCGCGCCGCAAGCGCAGCGGCGCCCGGGCGCGCACGGTGGCGCAACAGGAACGCGGACGCGAGAAGGACGACCGCCTGCAACATGCGCCCGCCGTCCCCGTGCGCGGCGGGCCGGCCGTGCCGCGAGACGACGCGGGCCGCGGCGGTCCGTGGACAGGGTCACGCAGAGCCGGAGCCAGGACCGCCGGCATGCCAGACGCCGACGAACTGCTTCCGCCGCCGGGCGCTGCGTGGGACGACCTGCCGGCCGACGCGCCTCAATGGGACGAGCCGCCCGAGATCGGCAGCCCCGCCCCCGAGACGCGCGCGCACCATGCCCCGCGGCGCGGGCCGCGTGAACGGTCGGGCCCCGCCGAGACCTACCGCGTCTTCGCTCCTTGTCCGCAGGGTCTGGAGGAAGCGCTGACCGCCGAAATGCAGGCGCTGGGTTTCGAGGATGCCGTCATCGGCCGGGCGGGCTGCAGCTTCACGGCGGACTGGGCCGGCGTGCAGCGCGCCAATCTGTATTCGCGGCTGGCCACCCGCATCCTCGCGCAGGTCGCGCAAGCCGAGATTTCGCACGAGGACGACATCCTCGATCTGGCTTACGCCACGCCCTGGGAGCGCTGGTTCGGCGCGGAACAGACGCTGCGCGTGGATACCTCGGCCATCAAGAGCCCGGTACGCAGCCTGCAGTACTGCAACCTGCGCGCCAAGGACGGCATCTGCGACCGGCTGCGCGACCGCGAGGGCGCGCGCCCCGACATCGATACGGTGCGGCCGGATGCGCGCGTGCATCTGTTCCTCTCTGGCAACACCGCCACCCTGTATCTGGACACCTCGGGCGAGTCGCTGTTCAAGCGCGGCTGGCGCCTGGACAAGGGCGAGGCCCCGTTGCGGGAGAACCTGGCGGCCGGCATGCTGGCGCTGGCCGGCTGGGACCCCGCCGCGGCGCTGCTGGATCCCTTCTGCGGCAGCGGCACGCTGCTGATCGAGGCGGCATGGATCGCGCTGGGCGTGCCGGCCGGCATCTCGCGGCCCTTTGGTTTCGAACGCCTGCGCGGCCACGATGCGCGGCGCTGGCGCGACCTGAAGGAGGACGCGCGAGCCCGCATCCTGCCGCAGCTGGACACGCCGCTGGTCGGCTACGACATCGATCCGCAGGCCATCGAGTTCGCCCGCGCCAACGCCGAGCGCGCCTGGCTGACGGAAGACACCATTCGATTCGAGGTCGGCGACGCGCGCGACATCGAGCCGCCGGCCGACACCGGCTGGATCGTCACCAACCCGCCGTACGGCGAGCGCATGGACGAACACGACCACGAACTGTGGCGCGACTGGGCCGCATGCCTGAAGCGCCGCTTCGCCGGTTGGCAGCTGCACGTCATCTCCAGCGACATGACCTTGCCGCAGCGCATGCGTCTCAAGCCGCTGCGGCGCACGCCGCTGCATAACGGCGCGCTGGATTGCCGCCTGTTCGGCTTCGAGCTGGTCGCCAGCAGCTACCGGGACGGCCCCCGCTCCGGCACGTCCGACACACCGCCCGCAGACGAAGACGCGTTGTAAAACGGCCGCAATCTCACACCACCAGTGGGGTTGCCACGCCCAGTTGTGCCGAGTTGGGGCATTATCAGCACCAGGATCGCGCCTTGTGCACCAATGGCTTGCATAAATCCAGGGTTAACCCTAAAATCCGGGTTAACCCTAGACGAAAGACCGCAAACCAGCGGACCACCGTGATCCATACCCACCAAGTCGTTCTTAGCGACGAACTCGAACGCCAGCTGATGCTGCAAGCCATGCAGGAACAATTCCGCCCGCATCCGCTGCGTGCCCTGTTCGCCGGTTTGCGCAAGCTGGTCCGCACGTTCCGGCCCACAGCGGGCAACACCGCCGAGGCCCACGCCGCCTGATACGGCGTCAGTACCGATTTCCCCTTGGGGGCTGCATAGCCCCTTTCTCAACCCGCCCTAACCGGCGGGTTTTTTTTGCCTGCGGCACTGTTGCCAAAATGCCGCATGCCGGGATAATACGCGGCCATGGACACCCTGGACCTTTCCGCCACGCCCAGCCGCGCCCGGCGATTCGCCTGCATGATGTATGAAGGCGTATTGCTGTTCGGCGTGGTGTTCCTGGCCACCTATCTGATGGATACGCTGACCCAGAGCCGCCATGGCCTGGCGCTGCGGCCCGAGCGCCAGGCGTGGCTGTTCCTGGTCATTGGCGTGTACTTCGTGCTGTGCTGGCGGCGCGGCGGGCAGACGCTGCCCATGAAGACCTGGCACATCCGCCTGGTCGACCGCGACGGGAAGCCGCCCACTCTTTTCCGCCTGGTGCTGCGCTACGTGCTGATCTGGCCTCTGATGCTGGCCGCCATCGCGCTGATCTGGCTGGGTTCGTCGATTACCGGCTGGCCCTCGGTGGACATGCTGGTGGTCGTGGCGCCCTTCGTGTCTTTCCTTTGGACCTGGGTCGATGCCGACCAACAGTTCCTGCACGACCGCCTGGCGGGAACCCGGTTGCGCAACGCGCCGCCCAAACCCAAGCGCCCCCTGAACCAAGGATAGGGACACATCCGTCACATAGTGGTCACCGAAGTTTCATGCCCGCGTCATGCCCGGCTGGTCTCATGCCTAGGCAACACGGGCTGAACGGAAAATCGCGGTGAACGACATCCAATCGACGCGTTGGCGCACATTATGGCTATCCGACATCCACCTGGGCACCAGTGGATGCAAAGCGCAGTTCCTGCTCGATTTCCTTGACCACAACGACGCCGACACGCTTTACCTGGTCGGCGACATCGTGGACGGCTGGCAGCTGCGCAAGCACTGGCACTGGCCCAGGCAGCACAACGACGTGGTGCAGCGCATCCTGCGCAAGGCCCGCAACGGCACCCGCGTGGTGTTCATCCCGGGCAACCACGACGAGTTCGCGCGCGAGTTCATCGGCTACGCCTTCGGCGACATCGAAATCCTCGACGAAGAAGTGCACGTCACCGCCAAGGGACTGAAACTGCTGGTGCTGCACGGCGACCAGTTCGACGGCGTGATCCAGCACAGCAAGTGGCTGGCGCATCTGGGCGACTCCCTTTACCAGCTGGCCCTGTGGCTGAACAACCATTTCAACCGCCTGCGGCACCGCATGGGGCTGCACTATTGGTCGCTGTCGCAATATCTGAAGCACAAGGTGAAGAACGCGGTGTCGTTCATCACCAATTTCGAAGAGGCCCTGGCGGGCGAGGCGCGCCGCCGCGGCTTGGATGGCGTGGTCTGCGGGCACATCCACAAGCCCGAACTGCGCGACATCAACGGCGTGCTGTACTGCAACGACGGCGACTGGGTGGAAAGCCTGTCGGCCTTGGCCGAATCGCAGGACGGCACCCTGCAACTGCTGGATTGGGCCAGCGTGCTGGCCCAGCGCGAAAGCCCCGCGCGCGGCCGTCCCTCGCTGGCGCTGCCCGATCTGCCTTCCGCGATCGGCCGCTCCAGCAAGTAGCATCCGTATAAACCCTTATACGTCCCTTGTTTGGGACCGAGGCATGTTGCAGTTCACGTCCCTCTAGGTCATGCTTGCGGTTGGGGAGACCGGCGGTCCCCCATCCGTAGCCACCGCGCGCTTACTCCATAGGGCCATGAACGACCAATACGAGGCGCTCTACCAATCATTCCGCTGGCTGGTACCCACCCAGTTCAATATCGCGGAAGCCTGCTGCCATCGCTGGGCGGTCAGCGCGCCGGAATCACGTCGCATCGCCATCTACTATGAAGACGAAGCCGGCAACCGCGAGGTCTGGACCTACGCGCGCCTGGCGGAAGCCGCCAACCAATTGGCCAACGGGCTGATCAAGATGGGCGTCGAGCCCGGCGACCGGGTCGGTGTGGTGCTGGGACAACGCCCCGAAACCGTGGTGGCGCACATGGCCATTTACAGCGTCGGCGCCGTCGTGCTGCCGCTGTCCTCGCTGTTCGGCCCCGAGGCCCTCGAGTCGCGGCTGCGCGACTCCGAAGCGCACGTCGCCATCGTCGACCACGCTTCAAGCGCGCAGCTGCTGGGCGTCAGCGACAATTGCCCGCAACTGCACCAGATCATCGGCATCGGCTTCGCGGACGAACGCGTCCTGCCGTGGCGCAGCCTGCTGGCGCGCCAGCCTTCCGAATTCAAGCGCGTGATGACGCGCGCCTCCGACCCCGCGATCCTGCTGTACACCTCGGGCACCACCGGCGCGCCCAAGGGCGCCCTGCTGCCGCACAGCGCGCTCATCGGCAACCTGCCCGGCTTCGTGGCCTCGCAAGACTGGTTCCCTCGGCCCGCCGACGTGTTCTGGTCGCCGGCCGACTGGGCCTGGACCGGCGGCATGATGGACGCCCTGCTGCCCACGCTGTATTTCGGCCATCCCATCGTGGGCACCCGCGGACGCTTCAGCCCCGAGCGCGCCTTCGAACTGATGGAGCGCTACCAGGTCACCAACGCCTTCCTGTTCCCCACCGCGCTCAAGATGATGATGAAGACGGTGCCGCAGCCGCGCGAGCGCTACAAGCTTGCCCTGCGCGCCTTGATGAGTGCGGGCGAGAGCGTGGGCGAGACCGTGTTCGCCTGGTGCGAATCGGCGCTGGGCGTGACGCCCAACGAAATGTTCGGCCAGACCGAGATGAACTACGTGGTCGGCAACAGCAGCCGGCGCTGGCCTGCCCGGCCGGGCAGCATGGGCCGGCCCTATCCCGGCCACCGCGTGGCCGTCATCGACGAACTGGGCCAGGAGGTGCCGACGGGCGAAGTCGGCGAGATCGCCGTCAACCGCATGGACATCCACGGCCATCCCGATCCGGTCATGTTCCTGGGCTACTGGCGCAATCCCATCGCCACCGAAGCCAAGTTCAGCGGCGACTGGTGCCGCACCGGCGACCTGGCCAGCATCGATGCCGACGGCTATCTGTGGTACGCGGGCCGCGCTGACGATGTCTTCAAGTCGGCCGGCTACCGCATCGGCCCCGGAGAGATCGAAAGCTGCCTGCTGGGACACCCCGCGGTGGCCAATGCCGCCGTGGTGCCCAAGCCCGATGTCGAACGCGGCGCGCTGGTGAAGGCCTATGTGGTGCTGACCGCCGAATACGCCGCGCAGCCGCCCGAGGCCATCACGCAGGCGCTGCAGGACCACGTGCGCGAGCGCCTGGCGCCGTACGAATACCCCAAGGAAATCGAGTACCTGGACGAACTGCCGATGACCACCACCGGCAAGATCCAGCGTGCGGTGCTGCGACGCCGCGAAGAAGAACGCGCGCGCGCCGCCTCGGGCACGGCCTGACGTCGGCTGCGCGCCACGACGGAGACCGACTGCATGCCCCTTTATCAACTGGACGATCTCGTCCCCTCAATCGACCCCTCGGCCTATATCTCAGACAGCGCGGACATCATCGGCAATGTCACGCTCGAGGCCGGCGTCAGCATCTGGTCTCATGTCTCCATCCGCGGCGACAACGCACCCATCGTGATCCGCCGGAACAGCAACATCCAGGAGTCCACCGTGATGCACGTGGACGAAGGCTGTCCGCTGACCGTGGGAGAGAACGTGACCGTAGGCCACCAGGCCATGCTGCACGGCTGCACCGTCATGGACGGCGCGCTGGTCGGCATGCAGGCCATCGTGCTGAACAACGCCGTGGTGGGCCGCAATTGCCTGATCGGCGCCGGCGCCATCATCCCCGAAGGCCGCATCATTCCCGACAACTCGCTGGTGATCGGCATCGGCAAGGTGGTCCGAGAGCTGTCGGCCGAAGAGATCGCCGGCATGCACGCCAACAACAAGCATTACGTAGAGCGCGGCCAGCACTACAAGACGGCGCTCAAGCGCATCGGCTGAAGCGGGCCTTGCGGTGCTGGTCAGGCGCGCGGACGCCTGGCCTTGGCCTGGATGTTCGTCACCGCGCGGTCGATCAGGCGGCCGACCGCAGCCTGGGCCGCCGCCTCGTCGCCCGCCTCGCAGGCCAGCAGCAGGGACTCGTGCAGCGCAAGCGCCTTGCCGTCGGCCACATGCGTGCCGCGCGATGCGGTGAAGCTGGCCCGCAGGACGCGGGACAGCACGCCGTCGAGCTGGCGGATGAACTGGTTGCCGCTTGCTCGCAGCAAGGCGCCATGGAAAGCCAGGTCGGCGGCGATGTAGTCGTCACGGGTGCGCGCGGCCACCATGCCCTCGAAATCCGCCCGCATGCGCGCCAGGTCGCCGCCGTCGCGACGTGCGGCGGCCAGCCGCGCCGCCGCCGGTTCGATGGCACGCCGCAATTCGATCAGGTCTTCCAGGAATTTGTCGTCCAGCGGATTCTGCACGTGCCATCCCAGCACCTGCGGATCGAACAGGTTCCAGTGCTCGCGCGGCAGCACCTGCGTACCGGTCTTGGGCCGGATCACCACCAGTCCGCGCGCCGCAAGCGCCTTCATGGCCTCGCGCAGCGCCAGCCGTCCCACGCCCAGGCTTTCGGCCAGCACCATTTCGGTGGGAATCTGGCTGTGCGCGGGAAACTCGCCCGACACGATCTGCCGACCCAGCGTGTCGACGATCTGATCGTGAATGCTTTTGGGGCGGATCGCTGGCATACCTGACTGGGGCGGAAAAGGTCAGCGCACTTTATCACAGGGCTGAAAGCGCCACGCCTCGCGCTTTACAATCATCATATGATATGCCAATATTCGCGCCGCATTCCAACCAAAAGAGGAGACAACCCATGTTCCGGAAGTATCTGGCCCTGCTGGCGGCGACGCTGGCCCTGGCCTGCCACGGCGCCCATGCTGCAGATTTTCCCGACCGCCCGCTCAGGCTGATCGCCCCCATTCCTCCCGGCGGCAGCGGCGACATGATCGCCCGCCTCGTGGCCACCGCTGCCGCCCAGGCGCTCGGCCAGTCGATAGTGGTGGAAAACCGCCCCGGCGCCACCGGCAACATCGGCACCGCGCTGGCGGCCCGGGCCCAGGCGGACGGCCACACCCTGCTGCTTTGCAGCTTCGGCAACTGCGCCGTCAATCCCAGCCTGTACCGTGACTCGGGGTACGACCTGTTCAAGGATTTCCGTCCGGTCGTGCTGATCGCCTCGTCCGTCAACGTGCTTACCGTGGGCAAGCACACCGGCATCGCGTCGCTGAAAGAGCTGGTGGGGCGCGCCAAGGGCGGCGAACTTTCCTATGCCTCGTCGGGCATCGGCGCGTCGAACCATCTCGCGGGCGAAATGCTGAAGAAGCAGGCAGGCGTCGACCTGCTGCACGTGCCCTACAAGGGCTCGGGCCCCGCCATCAACGATCTGCTGGGCGGCCAGGTCGACGTGTTCTTCGACAACGAACCGTCCATCCTGCCTTTCGTGCAGAGCGGCAAGGTCACGGCCGTGGCGGTCACCGGCAGAACGCGCTCGCCCAACCTGCCCGACGTGCCGACGCTACGCGAATCCGGCTATGCCGATTTCGTCGTCGAGCCGTGGTACGGCATCGCCGTGCCGCGGGCCACGCCGGATGCCGTCGTCGCAAAGCTGGTGCAGGCCTTCGACGCCGCGCTCAAGCAGGAAAAGACGCGTGCCGCGCTGCAGGCGGCGGGCTTCGCGACGCTGGGCGGCTCGCCCCAGGCCATGCAGGAACTCATGCGCCAGGAACACGATCGCTGGGCCGCGCTGATCAAGGCGCAAGGCATCAGTGCCCACTAGGCGAAGGACTGGAGACATCATGAAAGCAGTTCTTCTCGCCGCCCTGGCGATGGCGGCGGCGCCGGCGTGGGCGCAAAGCACGGCAACCCTGTATGGGCGCATGGACCTCACCGTGCAATACCTGAACCGCAGCGGCGGCGGCCTGCCCGGCGCCTCGTCGGTCAACATGGCCAGCGACACCAATTACTGGGGCCTGCAAGGCACCGAACAGATCGGCGAACAGCGTGCCTACTACCGCATCGAGGCCGGCTTCCAGCCGAACACCGGCCGTGGCGGCGGCGCACTGTTCGATCGCGAGTCGTACGTGGGCTGGGCCGGACCGGCAGGCAACGTGCAGATCGGCGGACAGTTCGCGCCGGCGGTGACATTGACCGGCCGCCTGGATCCTTTCCAGCGCTCGATGAACGGGCTCATCCAGAATCTCATGCAGGTCAATGCCGGCAACGCCAACCGAGGCACGCTGTCGCACAAGGACAATGCGGTGCAGTACATCTCGCCCAAGCTCGGCGGGTTCACGGCGCGCGCGATGTACAGCTTCGCCAACAACTGGTCGGGCAGCCTGGACGTGACGCGCAGCCGAGCCCTGGGTCTGGAGTATGCAGCGGGCAGACTGTACGCGGCGCTGTCCTGGGAAGGCTCGCAGCTGGCGCGCCCCAATGCAGAGGGTGGGCTGCGTGCGCGCAGCCAGGACACCGTGTTCCTGGGAGCGGTCTACGATTTCGGCGACTTCAAGCTGCATGGCATGCTGCTGCACAACAAACTCGAGGGCGAGGCCACGGCCTTCGGTCACATGCTCGGCCTGACGACGGGATTGCAGAGCGGCACGGTGCGCCTGTCGTGGACTTCGCGCAACCTGCGCCACGAAGCCGGCAGCCGTGCCTCGGTATATGCCCTGGGCTACACCTATCCGCTGTCCAAGCGCACTACCGCCTATACCTCGCTGGCCTATCTGCACAACGGGGACCGCGCCCGCTACAACCTCTGGCCCGATTCGCGCAGCCGGTCGGTCACCGAACCCGGGCAATCGACCACCGGGTTCCAGATCGGCCTGCGCCACATGTTCTAGCCTACTCAGCCTGCACTCGCACATGCAAAACACCGACTCGCAAATCACCGCCATCGAAACCACGCGACTGCGTGACTATCCGAACCTGATCTGGGTGGAGATCCACACCCGCGACGGCCAGGTCGGCCTGGGCGAAACCTTCCGGGGCGCCGAGGCCGTCGAGACCTACCTGCACAGCATGGCCGCGCCCCTGCTGCTGGGCCAGGACGCGCGCCACATCAGCCGGCTGCAGCGCACGCTGGCACGCGGATACCTGGGCTACAACGGCAGCGGCGTGGAAATGCGCGCGGCTTCGGCGGTGGACATCGCGCTGTGGGACCTGGCCGGCAAGCGCGCCGGCCAACCCATCCACCAGTTGCTCGGCGGGGCCTGCCACGAGCGCATGCGGACGTACAACACCTGCGCCGGCGTGGATTACAACAGCCGCAGCGCCCAGCGCCGCTTCATCGACAAGGGCACGCAGGCCACGCGAGGCCGCTATGACGACCAGGTCGCCTTCATCGAGGCGCCGGGCGAGCTGGCGCAAAGCCTGCTGGACGAAGGCTATACGGCCATGAAGATCTGGCCGTTCGACGGGGCGGCGGCCCGCACCGACGGCCAGTTCGTCAGCGCGCTCGACATGCGGGCCGGGCTGGAGGCCTTCGAGAAGATTCGTCTTGCGGTGGGCGACCGCATCGAGGTCATGTGCGAATTCCATTCGATGTGGAACCTGACCTCGGCCTTGGCGATCGCGCGCGAACTGCGCCAGTACCGGCCATTCTGGGCGGAAGATCCGATCAAGATGGACAGTCCGGGCGCGCTGGCCGACTATCGGCGCCATGCGGGGATCCCTGTGTGCGGCAGCGAGACCCTGGCCGGCCAGGCCTCGTTCCGCGACCTGCTCGCGCGCGACGCCCTGGACATCGTCATGCTGGACCTGTCCTGGTGCGGCGGCATATCGGAAGCGCGCAAGATCGCCAGCCTGGCCGATGCCCACCAGAAGCCCATCGCACCGCACGACTGCACCGGGCCGGTCGTGCTCATGGCCTCTTTGCACCTGGCCTTCGCGAGCCCCAATGCCATCTTCCAGGAAGTCGTGCGCGCCTTCCTGGCCGGCTTCTACCGCGACCTGGTCACCGAACTGCCCACGCTGGACCGCGGATTCCTGGCCCAACCCTGCGCGCCCGGCCTGGGCACGGAACTGGCGCCCGGCCTCAAATCCCGCGAAGATGCCGTCGTCCGGCGCAGCGCAGCCTGAACCCATCCACTGGAGATAGTCATGTCCGCTTTCGCTTTCCCGCAGTTGCGCGCCGCGCTGAACGGCATTTCCGGCATTCTGGTCACGCCTTTCGATGCGCAGGACCGGCTTGCGCCGCAGGGCCTGTCGCCCATCATCGACCGCGCCGTCGCGGCCGGCGTGCACTGCCTGGTCGTCAACGGCAATACCAGCGAGTTCTATGGCCTGTCGCCGGAAGAGACGGTCACCATGGCGCACGCCGCCACCGAACAGGTGGCCGGCCGCGTGCCGGTGCTGGGCGGCGTGGGCCGCGACATCGGACAGGCCTGCCGGCTGGCCCGGGAATCCGCGCGCGCTGGCGCCAGCGGCCTGATGGTGCATCAGTTGCCGGACCCGTTCGTCTCGCCGCGTGGGGCGGTGGAGTACATCCGCCGTGTCGCCGAGGCGGGCGACGGCTTGCCCATCATGCTTTACCTGCGCAATGAGAATATCGGCCTGGCCGCCATCGAGAACCTGTGCCGGCTGCCTGGCGTGGCCGGCATCAAATGGGCCTCTCCGACCCCGCTGGTCATGGCCGAAGCCATGCGGCGCACGGCCGACCTGGACCTGGCCTGGGTATGCGGCCTGGCCGAGATCTGGGCGCCGCCGCTGTACGCCATGGGCGCACGCGGCTTCACCTCGGGGCTGATCAACGTGAAGCCGGCGCATTCGGTGGCCATCCACCAGGCGCTCGAGGCCGCCGACTATCCCCGCGCCCGTGCGTTGATCGACCAGATGCGCGACTTCGAATCGCTGCGCGCCGAAGAACAGAACGGCTGCAACGTCAGCGTGGTGAAGGCGGCCCTGCAGTACCTGGGACAGGATTGCGGCGCGCCCCGCCCTCCCGCGGCCTGGCCCCTTACCGACGAGGCATCGCGGACTTTGCAATCCTTGCTGGACGGCTGGCGCGACTGACGCAATCGGCCCGCCCCCTGGCGCGCAGGCAGACGGCAATCGGCTAAGATGCCTGCATGACCGATTCGCTCAAGAAATTCCTGTTCGAAGACCGTACAGTCCGGGTTCAGGCGGTACGGCTGCACGATACCTGGCAGCAAGCGCAGGCGCATCACCAGTATCCCCCGGCCATCAAGCGCTTGCTGGGCGAGCTGGTGGCGGCGTCCACACTGCTGGCGGCCAACATCAAGTTCGACGGGTCTCTGCTGCTGCAAATCCATGGCGATGGCCCCATCGCGCTGCTGGTAGTCGAATGCCGTTCGGATCTCAGCCTGCGCGCTACCGTCAAGGTGCGCGAGGGCCATGCGGTGCCCGAGACGGGCACCATGCAGACTCTGCTGAATGCCCGAGGCGAAGGCCGGTTCATGGTGATGCTGGATCCCGCGCGCAAGGTGCCCGGCCAGCAGGCCTACCAGGGCATCGTGCCGCTCGAGGGGGAAACGGTGGCCGAGGCGCTGCAACACTACATGAAGGCCTCCGAGCAGCTGGACACGCGCCTGTGGCTGGCGGCCGACGCCGCGCATGCGGCCGGCCTGCTGGTGCAGCGCCTGCCCGACCAGGGTGGAATGATGCACGAGTCCGCCGAATCCGATTCGTGGGCACGCGCGGTACACCTGGCCGAGACGGTCAACGCCGACGAACTGCTGCAGACCGACGTGGATACCCTGATCCACCGCCTGTACTGGGAAGAGACGCTGACCGCTTTCGAGCCCATGCCGGTGCGCTGGCACTGCCCATGCACGCGCGAGCGCGTCGCCGGCATGCTGCGCTCGCTGGGCGAGGCCGAAGTGCGCGACATCCTCGAAGAACAGGGCAAGGTGGAAGTGTCGTGCGACTTCTGCGGCAAGCCCTATACGTTCGATCCGGTGGACTGCGCCGGCCTGTTCGCGCCCAGCACGCCGATGCCGCAGCAGAATCCGCCTACGGTGCATTAGGCTTGCGGCGCCGGCCGCGCCCCGGCCTCGGTCCGGCGCCGCCAGGCATAAGCGCCCTGCAAGGCCAGGCGTAGATTCCACAATCGACGCCGCACATGATGGCCGGCAAACTGGCCGGCATCATGCGCATACCCACACATCGCCCACCATTGCACTTGGCTCGCCGCCAGCGTGGCGCGGCGCTGGCCGAGTCGGCCGCCGCGCTGGGGGTCGTGCTGCTGATGGGACTGGCCGCGATGGAGGCCATGCATTGGCAACTGATGCGCCAGCTGGCCTATGCCGCGCTTACCGAAGCCGCCCGGGCCGGCGCCACCGGCCATGCTCATCCTTCCGTCATCGCGCAGGCGTTCGAAGCCGCGCTCCTGCCGCGCTATGCATCGCCGGGCGGCACAGACGAGGCCATGCAAACCCTGAGGTCCGCGCTGGCGCGCACGGCGGCCAGTGCCGGCATGGCGCCGTGGCGCATCGTGGTGGCGCGGCCAGGCGCCCAGGCCTATGCCGACTTCGCACAGCGCGACCTGAAGCTTCCGGCTGCTGCAGCGGCTCTGCCGGCCATGCGCAACGAATACCAGGCCGAACAGCACGCCGGCAATATCGCGCGCGGCCTGCCCGACGGAAAGGGTCCGCGCTCGGGGCTTACCATCTTCCAGGCCAACACGCTGCAATTGCGGCTGCGTTATCTGCTCGAACCCCTGTCTCCGCCGGCGCGGCTGCTGCTGCAGGCGCTGGCCGGGTTGCCCGGCCCCGACGGCGGTCTCTGTGCGCGGCGCGCATGGGCCGCGGGCGTGCTGCCGCTTCGGATCGAGCTCACCATGGACATGCAATCGCACCCGGTGCTCTGGCCCGATGGGCTGCATTCCCAAGTGGGCACGACCGAGGATGCGTGCTGAAATGGCAGCTCAACGCACCGGAGCCGCGCCGGGCGGGCGCGTCTGCGACGGCGACGACGCAGCCGTCGTGCCGCGTGCCGGCGGCTTGGCGCCGGCGTGGGCGGCGGCTGGCGCCGGGGGCTTCACGGGGATGGTGGCGCCGGGCGGCAGGATGTGCACGAACACTTCGCCATCGCGCATCATGCCCAGCTCGCCGCGGGCGCGTTCCTCGATCGCCTCGGTGCCCGTCTCCAGGTCTTTCACTTCGGCCTGCAGGGCGGCGTTGCGCGCGCGCAGGCTGTCGTTGGTCTCACGCTGTCCGGCAACCTCTTCCTGCAGTTCCCACACCCGGAACCAGCCGCCCTTGCCCAGCCAAAGGGGATACTGGATCAGGCCCAGCAGGACGACCAGCACGATCAACAGCAGGCGCATATGCCTCCTCGGCAGCGCGACAAGCACGTGGAAGCCGCCGCCCGCCAATTCGGCAGGCGGCGCAAGCCACGCATCAGCGCAGGTTGTAGAACGCCTCGATGCCGGGGTACGACGCGACTTCGGCCAATTCTTCCTCGATGCGCAGCAGCTGGTTGTACTTGGCCATGCGGTCCGAACGCGACAGCGAGCCCGTCTTGATCTGCATGGCGTTGGTCGCCACGGCGATGTCGGCGATGGTCGAATCTTCGGTTTCGCCCGAGCGGTGCGACACGACGGCCGTATAACCGGCGCGCTTGGCCATCTCGATGGCGGCGAAGGTCTCGGTCAGCGTGCCGATCTGGTTGATCTTGATCAGGATCGAGTTGGCCACGCCCTTCTGGATGCCTTCGCGCAGGATGCGGGTGTTGGTGACGAACAGGTCGTCGCCCACCAGCTGTACCTTCTTGCCCAGCTGGTCGGTCAGCAGCTTCCAGCCGTCCCAGTCGTTCTCGGCCATGCCGTCCTCGATCGATATGATCGGGTACTTGTCGCACCACGTGGCCAGCAGGTTGGCGAATTCCTGCGAGGACAGCGACACGCCGCCTTCGCCGGCCAAGGTGTACTTGCCGTCGCGGAAGAACTCCGAGCTGGCGCAATCCAGGCCCAGGGCGATCTGCGTGCCGGGCTCGTAGCCGGCCTCGGTGATGGCCTTCAGAATCAGCTGGATGGCGGCCTCGTGGTTGGGCACGTTGGGCGCGAAACCACCCTCGTCGCCCACGGCGGTCGACATGCCCTGGTCGTGAATCAGCTTCTTCAGCATGTGGAACACTTCGGCGCCCCAGCGCAGCGACTCGCGGAAGCTCGCGGCGCCCACCGGCAGGATCATGAATTCCTGCAGGTCCAGCGTGTTGTTGGCGTGCGCGCCGCCGTTGATCACGTTCATCATCGGCACGGGCATGCTCATGGGGCCGCTGCCGCCGAAGTAGCGGTACAGCGACAGGCCCGACTCGTCGGCGGCGGCACGGGCCACGGCCATGCTGGCGGCCAGCATGGCATTGGCGCCCAGGCGCTGCTTGCTGTCGGTGCCGTCCAGTTCGATCAGGGTGCGGTCCACGAAGGTCTGTTCCTGGGCGTCCAGGCCCATCAGCGCTTCCGAGATCTCGGTGTTCAGGTTCTCGACGGCGCGCAGCACGCCCTTGCCCAGGTAGCGACCCTTGTCGCCATCACGCAGCTCGATGGCCTCGCGCGTGCCGGTGGACGCGCCCGACGGCACGGCGGCGCGGCCCATGGCGCCGGATTCCAGCAGCACGTCGCATTCGACGGTGGGGTTGCCGCGCGAATCGAGGATTTCGCGGCCGATGATGTCGACGATAGCACTCATGTCTTATGTTCCCAGAACGATGGACGATTTCAGAATTGGTTTTCGAGAAAGCCGTTGCGCTTGGTGACGCGGTCCAGTTCGACCAGCGATGTCAGCAGGTCCGCCATGCGGTCCAGCGGCACGGCGTTCGGGCCGTCGGACTTGGCCTTGGCCGGATCAGGGTGCGTTTCCATGAACAGGCCGGCCACGCCCACCGCCACGGCGGCGCGGGCCAGCACCGGCACGAATTCGCGCTGGCCCCCCGACGATGTGCCCTGCCCGCCGGGCAGTTGCACCGAATGGGTGGCGTCGAACACCACCGGACAGTCCGTCTCGCGCATGATGGCCAGCGAGCGCATGTCGGACACCAGGTTGTTGTACCCGAACGAGGCGCCGCGCTCGCACACCATGATGTTGCTGCCGTCGCCGCCCGCCTCGCGGGCCGCGTCGCGCGCCTTCGTCACCACCTGCACCATGTCGTGCGGCGCCATGAACTGGCCCTTCTTGATGTTGACAGGCTTGAGCGAGGCGGCGCACGCGCGGATGAAGTCGGTCTGGCGAGCCAGGAACGCCGGCGTCTGCAGCACGTCCACCACGGCCGCCACCGGCTTCACCTGGGTCTCGTCATGCACGTCGGTCAGCACCGGCACGCCGATCTGCTCGCGCACATCGGCCAGAATACGCAGCCCTGCCTCCATGCCCAGCCCGCGGAACGACGAACCGGAACTGCGGTTGGCCTTGTCGAACGAGCTTTTGTAGATGAAAGGGATGCCCAGCGCGCTGGTGATCTCTTTCAGCCGGCCGGCGGTATCGAGCGCCATCTCGCGCGACTCGATGACGCACGGGCCCGAGATGAGAAAGAAGGGCTGGCCAAGACCAACCTCGAATCCGCAGAGTTGCATCATGCCTCCTTGCCGCGGCGCGCCTTGTGCTCGAGCGCCGCGCGGATGTAGCTGCTGAACAGCGGGTGGCCGTCGCGCGGCGTGGACGTGAACTCGGGGTGGAACTGCACGCCGACGAACCAGGGGTGGTCGGGCAGTTCCATCATCTCGGGCAGGTTCTCGGTGGGCGTGCGCGCGCTGATCACCAGGCCGGCCTCTTCGAGGCGCGGCACGTACACGTTGTTGACTTCGTAGCGATGGCGGTGGCGCTCGTTCACTTCGTTGCCATAGATGCTTTGCGCGCGCGTGCCAGGCTTGATCGGGCAGCGCTGCGCGCCCTTGCGCATGGTGCCGCCCAGGTCCGACTTGTCGTCGCGGCGCTCGATGTTGCCCTCGCGGTCCATCCATTCGCTGATCAGGGCGACCACGGGGTGCGGCGCCGCCGGATCGAACTCGGTGCTGTTGGCGCCGCCCAGGCCGGCCACGTGGCGCGCGAATTCGATCACGGCCAGCTGCATGCCCAGGCAGATGCCCAGGTACGGCACGCCGTTCTCGCGTGCATAGCGGATGGCGGCGATCTTGCCTTCGGTGCCGCGCTTGCCGAAGCCGCCCGGCACCAGGATGGCGTCCAGGTGCTTGAGCTGGTCGGTGCCGCGCGTCTCGATGTCTTCCGAATCGATGTATTCGATGCGCACCTTGGAACGCGTGTGGATGCCGGCATGCACCAGCGCTTCGCTGAGCGACTTGTACGACTCGGTCAGGTCGACGTACTTGCCCACCATGCCGATCAGCACTTCGTTCTGCGGATGCTCCAGCGCGTCGACCAGGTTGTCCCACATGGACAGGTCGGCAGGCGGCGGCGTCAGGCCCAGGGCCTCGCACACGATGTTGTCCACGCCCTGCTGGTGCAGCATGGCGGGGATCTTGTAGATGGAATCGACGTCCCACACCGAGATGACGGCGTCCAGAGGCACGTTCGAGAACATCGAGATCTTGGCGCGCTCGTCGTCGGGAATGCGGCGGTCGGCGCGGCACAGCAGCGCGTTCGGGTAGATGCCGATCTCGCGCAGCTTCTGCACCGAGTGCTGGGTGGGCTTGGTCTTCAGTTCGCCGGCCGAGGCGATGTAGGGCACCAGCGTCAGGTGCACGAAGGCGGCGTTGTTGCGCCCCATGCGCAGGCTCATCTGGCGGGCGGCCTCGAGGAACGGCAGCGACTCGATGTCGCCGACCGTCCCGCCGATCTCGACGATGGCCACGTCGGTGTTGCCGTTCCAGGCGGCCTCGGCGCCGCGCGCCACGAAGTCCTGGATCTCGTTGGTGATGTGGGGAATGACCTGGACGGTCTTGCCCAGGTAGTCGCCGCGGCGTTCCTTGCGCAGCACCGATTCGTAGATCTGGCCGGTGGTGAAGTTGTTCACCTTGCGCATCTTGGCCGAGATGAAGCGCTCGTAGTGGCCCAGGTCCAGGTCGGTTTCGGCGCCGTCCTCGGTGACGAAGACCTCGCCGTGCTGGAAGGGGCTCATGGTGCCGGGATCGACGTTGATGTACGGATCCAGCTTCAGCATGGTGACCTGCAGGCCGCGGGATTCAAGGATGGCGGCCAGCGAGGCGGCGGCAATCCCCTTGCCCAGGGAAGAGACGACGCCGCCGGTGACAAATACGTATTTGGTCATCGTGAATTGGCACCCGGCGGGTTTGCATCCCCGTGGGTGCTTGCGGGAAATTTGGATTATAGCCATGGCCAGTGGCGGTCAGCGGGTTTTCCCGTGCAAGCCTGGGGGGTCCCGGCGGTGCGGGTACCGTTACTTACAAAATCGCCGCTGGCATGGAGGGAGCGCCCCAAGTAGAGACGGCCATGCCGCAAGGGCCCGCGTGCCGCGCCTCATTGCGAGGCCGGCCAGGGCTGGCTGACGCCATCCGCGAAACCGCGAAACCGCGTATCCGCGTGCGCGGCCGGCGCCGGACGATTACGCCGTCAGCCTTGCTTCGCGGCCTCGGCGACCCGTCTGGAAACCTCCAGGCGCCGCTCCAGCATGTTGCGCGCCATGAGCCGGACTTTCTCGGTCAGTTCGGGCGCCGCCACGCGGGGATGTCCGCTCTGGAACGGCGGAGCGGGATCGTATTCCATCAGCAACTGCAAAGCCTTCGCCTCTTCCTCGCCACGGATCGCGGCGAGCACCGTGAAGGCAAAATCCAGTCCGGATGTGACGCCCGCGCCCGTGATGCGATTGCCGTCCACCACCACCCGCTCCGGCACGATCTCGACGCCGAACAGCGCAAGCTGGTCGATGGACAGCCAATGGCACGTCGCCTTGCGCCCCGCCAGCAATCCCGCCGCCGCAAGCAGCAGCGATCCGGTGCAGATAGAGGTGACGAATCCAGCGCCGGGCGCCTGCCTGCGCAGGAAGCCGATCACCTCGGCATCCTCCATCATGGGAGTCTGCCCCGGGCCGCCCGGCACGACCAAAACGTCGTACTGCGGCGCATCGCCGAAGCCGCGATCCGGCGTGATGGCCAGGCCGGTGTCCCCCTTGATGGGTTGCCGGTCTTTCCACACCAGTTCGACGCGGCAGTCCGACGCGCGCGCAAGCACTTCGAACGGGCCGAGGATGTCCAGCGACGTGACCATCGGGAAGACGAGCATCCCGATGCGGGTTTTGGGTTCGGTAGTCATGCGAACCACTTTGCCCGCGGCATGCCGCGCGCGCCGGACAAAGTCGAGGCATTTCGGGACATGCAGGCGCGAACACGATGTCCGGGAATGGCACGAGAATGTCGGATGCCGGGCGCCGTAGACGGCGACACTTGCGTCCAGGGGAACCGCCCTTCGGCGGTCATACAAAAAACCGATCATGAACACCAGACGCAGACTCATGCTGACGCTGGGCGGCCTCGCCTTGATGCGCCCAGCCCTTTCGATGTCCCAGGACCAGCAGGCCGGTACGGTGCGCCTGCTGGTGGGATTCCCACCGGGCGCCACCGGAGACCGGATCGCGCGCCTCGTTGCCCCGGCGCTGGCCGCGCGGCTGCAGGCCAGCGTGATCGTGGAGAACCGGTCCGGCGCGGGTGGGCAACTGGCCATCGCCCAGGCCAAGACCGGCCCGTCGGATGGCAGCATGCTGCTGCAGACCATCGGCTCGTCCATGGTCATCTATCCCCACACCTATCGCAACCTTCCCTACGACCCGTTCCAGGACTTCGTGCCCATCGGAACCGTCGCCACGGCTCCGATCGCGTTCGTGCGGGCCGCGTCGGTGCCGGCCGACAGCGTGAAGGAGGTGGCAGGCCTGATCCGGCAGAATCCCAAGCTCGGGTTCTACGGCTCACCGGCGTCGGGCAGCGTGTTCCACTTCTCGGGTGTGCTGCTGCAGCGTGCGATGGGCAGCGACTTCACGCACGTGGCCTATCGCGGTTCGGCGCCTGCGCTGGCCGACGTGCTGTCGGGTCAAGTGCCGTTCGCATTCCTGACGCCCAGTGATATCCTGGACCACCACCGCGCCGGCAAGCTCAGGATCCTCGCCGTCACCGGCAAGGCTCGCGCGTCGCAGCTGCAGGACGTTCCAACGTTCGCCGAGGAAGGCTTTTCCAACCTCATGAACCAGGAATGGTTCTCGTACTTCCTCACGCGCAATGCCGGCGCCGAAACCGTCGCGCGGTACCGGGCCGCGGTACGCGACGTGGTGGGCGACGAGAAGGTCCGGGCGGCGCTGTTGGCCGCGGGACTTGAGATCGGCGAGGGCGATGCCGCTGCCCTGGCAAGCACCATGAAGCGGGAATTCGACCAGTGGAAAGCGCTCGTCAATGAAATCGGGTTCGTCGCAGACTGAATCGACCGTCACGCGCATGCCGGCCAGCGGCACTCGCGAGATCGGCATCGTGGTTTTCAACGATGTCCTGCTCCTGGACGCCACCGGCCCGGCCGATGTGTTCACTCGCGCCAATCACCATTTGCGCCACCCGGGCGAGCCGGATCGCTATCGCGTCACGGCGGTGTCATCGTTCGGCGGGGAAATTTCCACATCGTCCAGCCTGCGCCTGCAAAGCGCCGCGCTGCCATCCCCGGACATCTGCGCGTTCGACACGCTGATCGTCGCCGGCGGGCCCGGGGTGATGCAGGCCAAGCACGACCTCCAGCTGCGAAACTGGCTGCTGGCGGTCGAGCCGCGCGTACGGCGGCTGGGCTCCGTGTGCACCGGCGCCTATGTGCTGGCAGAGGCGGGCCTGCTCGAGGACAAGCCGGCGACCACGCATTGGCAGCACGTCCGGCATTTCTCTCAGCAGTATCCCGGCGTGCGCGTGGACACGGACGCTCTGATCTGCCGCGAAGGCAAGACGTTCACGGCGGCGGGCGCGGCCGCCGGCATCGACATGGCGCTGGGCCTGGTGGACGAGGATTTCGGCAGGGATCTGGCGCTCGCCATCGCCCGCGAACTCGTCATCTACCGCGTGCGCGCGCCCGGCCAGGGGCAACACAGCGCGGCATTGACGGCGTATGGCGGGTCTTCGGACCGCGTGCGCCGAGCCACCGACTTCATACTGTCGCGTCTGGAACACGGCGTCACGGTGGAGGAAGTCGCCGAGCACGTCTGCCTCAGCGCACGTCAACTGGCGCGCACCTTCAAGGAAGTCTTCGGCCTGTCGCCGAACCAGTACATACGCGCGGCCCAGGTGGACCTGGCCCGGGAATTGCTGTCGGGCACCAACCAGTCGATGGACAAGATCGCGCTGCGTTGCGGCTTCTCGGGCCGCCAGCAGATGGCGCGCGCGTTCGAACGGCGACTGGGCGTGTCGCCCACCGCGTTCCGTACGGATGGCGGCGGCGCCACGGTATAGTCGGTTCCCCAGATGCACCCTTCGCTTACCGATCGACGTCCCGGCATGAAGCATGCCCCCGCCCATACCGTCCGCGAGGACATCTACGGAATCGCGATCGGCGTGTTCTTCTGCGCCATCGGCATCACCATCCTGCACCGCGGCGGGATGGTCACCGGCGGCGTCGCGGGCATATCGCTGCTGGCGTCGCTGTTCACGCAGCAACCCGTGGGTACGCTGGTGTGGATCATGAACGCACCGTTCATCGTCTTCGCCTTCGCGGCGATGGGACGCGCATTCGGCCTGAAGACGCTGGCTGTCACAGCAGTGCTCGGCACGAGCATCGACCTGCTCGGCGCGGCGCTGGTCGTGTCCGATATCAGCCCCGCCTTCTCCGCGCTGGGCGGCGGCACGCTGCTGGGCACGGGCATTCTGTTTCTTGCTCGCCACAACGCGTCGCTGGGCGGCACGGGCGTGGTGGTGCTGTGGCTGCAGAAGCGCCATGGCTTCAATGCCGGAATGGGACAGCTATTGTTCGATGCCGTGCTGTTCGCCATTGCCGCGGCCTTGCTGCCCTGGCCGACCGTGGCGTGGTCGCTCGGCGGGGCCCTGGCGATGAACGCCATGGTCATCGTCTGGCACAAGCCAGGGCGGTATTACGGCTGAACGTGCTACGCGGCGGCGTGCCGGGCCAGGGGCTCGGTGTACTTCGTCAGCCACGCCAGCGCCTCGCCCTCCACCAGCGGCGCCACGCGATGGCGAACCGTGCGGTGATAGTCGTCGAGCCAGGCGATCTCCCTGGCGTCCAGCAAGGACACGTCGATGCAGCGCCGGTCGATCGGGCACAGCGTCAGCGTCTCGAAGCACAGGAACTCGCCGAACTCGCTTTCCAGCCAGGTGCGGTTGGCCACCAGGTTCTCGATGCGCACGCCCCAGCGGCCCGGCCGGTACAGGCCCGGTTCGTTGGAGGTGATCATGCCCGGCTCCATGGCCGTGTGCGGGCCGGGCGCGGCGCGATACGAGATGACCTGCGGGCCTTCATGCACGTTCAGGAAGTAGCCCACGCCGTGGCCCGTGCCGTGGCCGTATTCGCCGCCGGTCGCCCAGATGGGCGCACGGGCGATGGCGTCGAGCATGGGCGAGGCGACGCCGCGCGGGAACGAGGCCAGCGACAGCGCGATCATGCCCTTCAGCACCCGGGTGAAGTCGGCCTTCTGGTCGGCGCTGGGCGTGCCCACCGCCACCACGCGCGTGATGTCGGTGGTGCCGCCGTGATACTGCCCGCCGGAATCGATCAGCAGCAGGCCGTCGCCCTCGATGAGCGAATGCGATTCGGGCGTGGCGCGGTAGTGGGGCATGGCGCCGTTGGCATTGAAGCCGGCAATGGTGGCGAAGCTGGGGCAGACATAGCCGGGACGCCGCGCGCGGGCCTCGGTGATGCGTTCGTCGATGGTCAGTTCGGTGATGGCCTCGCTGCCCTGCGCGCTTTCGAACCAGGCGAAGAACTCGCACAGCGCGGCGCCGTCCTGCTCCATGGCGGCGCGCACGTGGACCAGTTCGGCCTCGCTCTTGCGCGACTTGAACAGCGTGGAAGGATTGATGGCCTCGACGCGCGGCACCGCGGGGTCCATCAGGCGGAACACGCCGCACGTGACGCGCGCGGGATCGATCAGCAGGGTCTGGTCGCGCTCGAGCGAGCCCAGGGCCTCGGCCGCCAGCTCGTACGACAGCACGTCGATGCCATCGGCCGCCAGCGCGGCACGCAGGGCATTGGGAACCTTGCCCGCGCCGACGAACAGCGTCGCGTGATCGTGCGCGATCAGCGCATGCGCCAGGAACACCGGGTTGTAGTCGACGTCTGCGCCGCGCAGGTTGAAGATCCACGCGATGTCGTCCACCGTGCTGACGAGGTGCGCATCGGCGCCATGCCGGTCCATCGCCTCGCGCACGCGAGCCAGGCGTTCGGCGCGCGATTCGGTGGCGTGCGGCGGCTGGTGCTCGTAGACCGGCGCCGTGGGCAGGCCGGGCCGGTCGACCCAGATCTCATCGAGCAGGTCGGCCTCGATGTCGAGCTCGATGCCGGCCGGCGCCAATGCGCCCAGCAGCGCGCGCCAGGCCGCCAGGCCCAGCACCTGCCCGTCTACGCCCACCCGCGCGCCAGCGCGCAGGTTCGCCGCCAGCCAGGCGACGTGTCCGGGCTGGTTGGCCGCGGCGATCTTCATCAGCGCGATGCCGGTGTCCGCCAGTTGCGCCTCGGCCTGCACCCAATAGCGGCTGTCGACCCACAGCCCCGCGAAGCCGGCCGTGACGACCAGCGTGGCCACCGACCCCGTGAAGCCCGACAGCCAGCGCCTGCCCTGCCAGCGCTCGGGCAGGTACTCGGACAGATGCGGGTCGGCGGATGGCACGATGCAGGCATCGAGCCCGCGGCGGCGCATGGCCTGGCGCAGATCGGCAATACGGGTCGGTATGGATGACATGGGATCCTCAGCGCAACATGAAGGACATGGCCGCCAGGCTGTTGAGCATGCGGATCGCGGCCTGCACGCTGTCGGCGGTGAAGCGCAGCGTGACGCCGTCGACGCGCTCGAGCGTCGGCCAGGTGCAGAACAGGTCGGCCAGCGCCGAACTCTGGGTCTGCAACCGGCATTCTATCGGGCCCGGGATGCGGAAAGGAGCGACGCGCCCGATGTCCCTGATGGCGGCCTGCGCCGCCTCGGCGATGGCGCCCCGCGCGGCGGCCGGCGACAGCGTGATGCCGCTGCCCTGCCCGTGCGCCACCTTGGTCTGCACCCAGTGCGCGCCCGGAAACAGCGACCGGGTTTCGGCGATGAACACGTCGTCGCCCGTGCCCAGCACGACCGGCACGCCGAGCTCGCCCGCGAGCGCGCCGTACAGGCCCGCCTCGCCCAGTTCCATGCCGTTGAAGAACACGCGCGCGAAGGCGAAGCTGTTGATGGTGTGCGCCAGCACGCCGCGGCCCTGGGCGCGGCTGTGGTAGCCGATCATGAAGACCGCGTCGCACGGTTCCTCCAGGCCGCCCATCATGCCCAGGTAGCGCGGCTTGCCCAGCACCAGGCGCGCGCGCTCGTCCAGCTGGTCGGGCAGCAGATTGCGGAAACCGCCGTGCGAATCGTTCACCAGCACTTCGGTCGCGCCACCGGCGTAGGCGCCCTGCACCGCGGCGTTGGCCTCGGCGGTCATCCAGGCGCGGGCACGTTCATACTCGCCATTGCCCGGGCGCACCTGCTCGGCGTGGAATACGCCGGCCACGCCTTCGATGTCAGTGGAAATCAGGATTTTCATGATGGATACGGCAGAAAGGAAAATGTCGAAGAATCACAGCTGCGTGTCGGCCAGCCAGCGCCGCCATTCCGGCGCGGCCTCGACGATGGCGCGCCGCACATGCCCATCGCGCCCGGCCACGGTTTCGGCGCGCCACAGCGCAGCCACGATGGCCTGCTCGCAGGCCTCGGCGGCGGCCTCGAACAGCCGGTCGATGCGCGTCTCGTGCAGCATGGCCACCGAGGGCATGCCCCGCTCGGCCAGATGAGGCACGGTATACGCCGTGCTGAAGGCCAGCGCGATATCGCCGCTGCCGTGACCGAACACCGACCCGGTACGCGCCAGGCCCGCGCCGGCCCGCAGCGACAGGCGGCGCAGCTGGCGCGAGTCCAGCGGCGCGTCGGTGGCCACCAGCAGGATGATCGAGCCCTTCTCCGGTTCGACCGGAGTGGCGGGCGCCGCAGCCGCAGCCGAGGCCGGCGCGGCATCCTGCCGGTCCATGCGTTCGGCCAGCAACCGGCCGAACGGGCGTCCGGCCACGATCAGGTTGGGCAGCCGGCCGAAGTTCGCCAGCACCAGCGCGCCCACGGTGTAGCGCAGGCCGGGCTGCACCTCGGCCACGCGCGAGGCCGAGCCGATGCCGCCCTTGAAGGAAAAGCACGACATCCCGCGCCCCGCCCCCACCGAGCCCTGCTCGAACCCGGCGGCAGCGCCCTCGTATGCCTGCCGGTAGTGCGCCTCGGTCAATGCCAGGGCCTGGATGTCGTTCAGGTAGCCGTCGTTGCATTCGAACACCAGCGGGTTCACCGTGGGCAGCTCCCGGCCGATGCCGGGATTGGCGGCCACGGCATTGCGGATCTGCCCATTGGCGACCGTGCCCACGCCGAAGGTGTTGGTGAGCGCGATGTCGGTCTCCAGCACGCCCAGCTCGGCCACCTGGACGAGGCCAATACTCTTGCCGAAGCCGTTGAGCACCGTGGCCGCCGCGGGGACCTTGTCGCGATAGGGGTCGCCGCCGTGCGGCCGCACCACGGTCACGCCGGTCTGCAAGGGGCCGTCGGCGAGCGTGCAATGGCCGACCGTGACGCCGGGCACGTCGCTGATCGCGTCTCGCGGACCGGCGGGCAGCGCGCCGATGCGCGGCTGAATGGCGGAGGTTTCCTGCATGGTGCGTCCGTGCCGGGGCACGGCCTCTTCTGTACTGAAAAAGAACCGGCCGGCCCCACCGGGGCCGGCCGGCAGCGTGATTGCCGCGGGACGGCGCGCGCCATGCGGCGCGGCTGCGGCCCGCTTACTTGCGATCGATCTTCGGATCCAGCGCGTCGCGCAGGCCGTCACCCAGCAGGTTGAAGGCCAGCACGGTCAGGAAGATCGCCAGCGCCGGGAAGATCGCCACGTGCGGCGCCAGGACCATGTCGGCGCGCGCCTCGTTCAGCATGGCGCCCCACTCGGGAGTGGGCGGCTGCGCGCCCATGCCCAGGAACGACAGGCTGGCCGCCGTGATGATGGAAGTGCCGATGCGCATGGTGCCATACACCACGATGGGCGAGATGGTGCCGGGCAGGATGTGGCGCATGATGATGGTCCAGTCGGACGCGCCCACGCTGCGCACGGCCTCGACGTAGGTCATCTGCTTGATGGCCAGCGTGTTGCCGCGCACCAGGCGGGCGAAGGCCGGCACGCTGAACACTGCCACGGCCACGATCACGTTGACCATGCTGGAACCCAGGATGGCCACCACGCCGATCGCCAGGAGCATGCCCGGGAAGGCCAGCAGCACGTCCGAGATGCGCATGGTGATGCGCTCCCACCAGCCCTGGTAGTAGCCGGCCATCAGGCCCATGAACGTGCCCACGACGGCGCCCAGCGCCACCGACAGGAAGCCGGCGGCCAGCGAGATGCGCGCGCCCATCAGCACGCGGCTGAAGATGTCGCGGCCCAGCGAGTCCACGCCGAACCAGTGCGTCCACGACGGCGTCGCGTTGATCGCGTCATAGTCGAAGAAGTTCTCGGCGTCGAACGGCACGATCCACGGCGCCACCACCGCGGCCAGCACCAGCAGCAGCACGAAGGCGCCGGCGCCCAGCGCCAGCTTCTGCTTGCGGAACTTGCGCCAGAACTCCGTGGCGGGGGTGCGTACGGCGGCCTGCGCCTGCACGGCCGGAGCCATGCCCGGACCGCCGGCGGCGGCGTCGGTGGTGGCCGAGGCGGTTTCGATATTGCTCATGCCGCCCTCACTTGTAGCGAATGCTGGGATTGATGACGCCATACAGCACGTCGACAATCAGGTTGATCAGGATGAATTCCAGCGAGAACAGCAGCACCAGGCCCTGGATCACGGGATAGTCGCGCTGGGTCACCGCGTCGACCAGCAGCCGGCCCAGGCCGGGCCAGTTGAACACGGTCTCGACCACGATCGAGCCGCCCAGCAGAAAGCCGAACTGCAGGCCCATCATGGTGACCACCGGGATCAGCGCGTTGCGCAGCGTGTGCTTGGTCACCACCACCCGTTCGGACAGGCCCTTGGCGCGCGCGGTGCGCACGAAGTCTTCCTGGATGACCTCGACGAACGAGGCGCGGGTGAAGCGCGCCATCACGGCGGCCACCGCCGCGCCCAGCGTAATGGACGGCAGGATGTAGTGCTGCCAGGTGGATGCCCCCACGGTGGGCAGCCAGCCGAGATTCACCGAGAAGATCTGCATCAGCACCATGCCCAGCGCGAACGCCGGGAACGAGATGCCGGACACCGCCAGCGTCATGCCCAGGCGGTCGGGCCATTTATTGCGCCACACGGCCGACACGATGCCGATGATCATGCCGAACACCACGGACCAGACCATGCTGGCCAGGGTCAGCCACAGGGTGGGCATGAAACGGTCGGCGATCTCGGTGGCCACGGGGCGCTTGCTGCGCAGCGAGGTGCCCAGGTCGCCCTGCAGCATGTGGCTGAAGTAGCGCACGAATTGCTGCGGCAGCGGCAGGTCCAGGCCCAGTTCCTTGCGGACCAGCTCGACCGTGGCCTGGTCGGCTTCCTGTCCGGCGGCCAGCCGCGCGGGATCGCCCGGCAGCATGTGCACGAAGAGGAACACGACCACCGCCACCAGCAGCAGCGTGGGGATCATGCCCAGGAGGCGTTTGACGATGTAGGTGAACATTGAGAATTCCTGCGGCGCCGGCTGCCAGGACAGTCCCTGCGGCCGGCGCGGCGTATCGCGTTTTACTGCCCGCGGGTTTGTCGCCCGCGAGTTTCACGACTCGCGGGCTCGAGGCTCGCGGGTTACTGCTTCAGGTCGATGTCGCCGAACCAGAACGAGGTGTCGGGCTCGACGTAGATGCCGGAGAGGTTCTTGGACCGGACGTACAGGTTGTTCTGCGTCACCAGGAAGGCCCACGGGGCGTCATTCCAGATGGTTTCCTGGGCGTCCTTGTACAGCTTGGTCTTCTGTTCGCGGTCGACGGTGGCCAGCGCGTTGGCGATGTCCTCGTCGACCTTCTTGTTCGAGTAGTACGACACGTTGTTCAGCACCGGCGGGAAGGCGGCGGTGGACAGCAGCGGACGCAGGCCCCAGTCGGCCTCGCCGGTCGACGACGACCAGCCGGCGTAGTACATGCGCACCTTGGCGTCCTCGGGCTTCTGCACCTGCTGCACGCGCTGCACGCGCTGGCCCGATTCCAGCACCTCCACCGACACCTTGATGCCGACCTGGGCCAGCTGCTGCTGCAGGAACTGCACCACCTTCACCGACGTGCCGTCGTTATAGGCGGACCACAGCGTGCTTTCGAAGCCGTTGGGATAGCCGGCCTCGGCCAGCAGCTGTTTGGCCTTCGCGGGGTCATAGGGCCACGCGCCGATCTTGTGCGCGTAGTCCACGCCCTGCGGCACCACGCCGTCGACCACGGTGGCGTAGCCGTTGAACGCGACCTTGGCCAACGCCTGCTTGTTGATGGCGTAGTTGATGGCCTGGCGCACCTTCACGTTGTCGAACGGCTTCTGCATCACGTTCATGGACATGTAGCGGGCCATGATCGAGTTCTTGTGGTCGACCAGCTCGATCTTGTCGTTCTTGGCCAGCACCGAGGCTTGCTCGAACGGCACCGGGAACGCGAAGTGCGCTTCGCCGGTCTGCACGACGGCCGCGCGGGTGTTGTTGTCGGTGACGGTGCGGAACGTCAGCGTATCGATCTTCGGATAGCCCTTCTTCCAGTAACCGTCGAACTTCTTGACCTTCAGGTACTCGGCCGGCTTCCACTCCACGAACTGGAACGGACCGGTGCCCACGGGATTGAAGCCGATCTCCTTGCCGTACTTCTTCAGCGCGGCCGGCGAGATCATCATGGCGGCGGGGTGGGCCAGCGCGTTGATGAAGGCCGAGAACGGCTTCTTCAGCGTGATCTTGACGGTGTAGGGGTCGATCACGTCGATCTGCTGGATCACGCTGAACTGGATGTAGCGCGACAGGCGGTTGTCGGGGTTGGCCGGACGGTCGAAGTTGATCTTGACGGCTTCGGCGTTGAAGTCGGTGCCGTCATGGAACTTGACGCCCTGGCGCAGCTTGAACGTGTAGACCAGGCCGTCTTCGCTGACGGTGTAGTCGGTGGCCAGCACCTTCTGCACCTTCAGGTCCTTGTCGAACTCGAACAGGCCTTCGTAGTAGGCCTTGCCGGCCGCCTGGTTCAGCGTGCTGTTGGTGTTGTAGGGGTCCAGCGTTTCCAATGCGATGGCCACGGCCAGCGTCACGTCCTTGGCGGCCAGCGCCACGGGCGAGGCCAGTACGCCGAAAGCCAGCGCGGCGGCGGCAATGATCTTCGTGGGGCGCAATACGTTCTTCATGTAAGGCTCCTGTCTTGCGGAGAGGTCGGTGTTGGTGGAAGAGGACTGCAAGAAAAATGGACTTCAGTACGCGCCGCCGATGCTGTGGCGGGCCACGAAGTGATCGGGCCCGACGGCCACCAGCGGCTGGACGACCGGATCGTCACCCAGCTTGCGGATCGGGCTCGGAATCTCGTCGGACAGCAAGGTGCGCTTGCGATGGCGCCGTGCCGGGTCGGCGATGGGCACCGCCGCCATCAGCTTCTTGGTATAGGGATGCTGCGGGTTCTCGAAGATGGCGCGGCGCGGGCCGATCTCGACGATCTGGCCCAGGTACATCACCGCCACGCGGTGGCTGACGCGCTCGACCACCGCCATGTCGTGCGAGATGAACAGGAACGAGATGCCCAGGTCGCGCTGCAGGTCGATCAGCAGGTTGACGATCTGCGCCTGGATCGACACGTCCAGCGCGGACACGGATTCGTCGGCGATCACGACCTTGGGATTCAGGGCCAGGGCGCGCGCGATGCAGATGCGCTGGCGCTGGCCGCCTGAGAATTCGTGCGGATAGCGGTTCGCCACTTCCGCGGGCAGGCCCACGCGCTCGAGCAGCTCGGCCACGCGGCGCTCGGCTTCCTTGCCCTTGGCCACGCCGTGGACCAGCAGCGGCTCCATGATGGAGAAGCCCACCGTGACGCGCGGGTCGAGCGAGGCGAAGGGATCCTGGAACACGAACTGGATGTCGCGCCGCAGCGACTGCAGCTCGGCGGGACGCAGCTGGACGATGTCGCGGCCGCCGAACTGGATGCTGCCCGACTGGCTGTCGACCAGGCGCAGCAGCGAGCGGCCCGTGGTGGACTTGCCGCAGCCCGACTCGCCCACCAGCGCCAGGGTTTCGCCGGGGTACAGGTCGAAGCTGACCTTCTCGACGGCGTGCACGCGACGCTGCACGCGGCTGAAGATGCCGCCGCGCAGGTCGAACCGGGTGACCAGGTCGCGCACGCTGAGCACGGGCTGGCGTTGCGCGCCAGCGGCCGCGACAGGGGCCGCCGCGGGAGCTGCCACGGGCGCCGCCGCATCGGCCGACGCCTTGCCGTCCACCTGCACCAGCGGGAAGCGTTCGGGCAGGTCGGTGCCCTGCATGGCGCCCAGACGCGGCACGGCCGACAGCAGCGCGCGCGTATAGCGGTGTTGCGGTTCCGAGAAGATGCGTTCCGACGGGCCTTCCTCGACCTTGTCGCCGCGGTACATCACCAGCACGCGGTCGGCCACCTCGGCCACCACGCCCATGTCGTGGGTGATGAACACCACGCCCATTTGCATCTCGTCCTGCAGTTGGCGGATCAGTTGCAGGATCTGCGCCTGGATGGTCACGTCCAGCGCCGTCGTGGGTTCGTCGGCGATCAGCAGCGCGGGCTTGCAGGCCAGCGCCATGGCGATCATCACGCGCTGGCGCATGCCGCCGGACAGCTGGTGCGGGTGGCGGTCCATCACCGAGCGGGCCTCGGGAATGCGCACCTGCTCGAGCATGCGCAGCGCCTCGGCGCGCGCGGCGGCGGCGTCCATGCCCTGGTGCAGGCGAATCGACTCGGCGATCTGGTCCCCGGCCGTGAAGACCGGGTTGAGCGAGGTCATGGGCTCCTGGAAGATCATGGCCATGTCGGCGCCGCGCACGCCGCGCATGGCGCGCTGGCTGGCGCCCGCCAGGTCGATGACCGCGCCGCTGCGGCGGCGCAGGGCCATGCGCCCGTCGACGATGCGGCCGCCGCCGTGCTCGACCAGGCGCATCAGCGCCAGCGAGGTCACCGACTTGCCCGAGCCCGACTCGCCCACGATGGCCAGGGTCTCGCCCCGGTCGACGTGGAACGACAGGCGGCGCACCGCCTCGACCGTGCGCTCCGACGTGACGAAATTCACCGTCAGGTCTTCGACCTGCACCACCCGGTTCTCGGGCAGCGCCAGGGAGGATGCGCGCTCAACCATCTTGAATGTTCCTATCTTGCAGACTGCGTGAATAAACCGGCGCGCTCATCGGTAGATGGCCGCCACAGGGGCTTCACCGACGCGCGCGTAGCCGCGGTACATCCCCTCGGTGTTGAACGGCAGGGCCACGTTGCCCTGCGCATCGACGGCGATCAGGCCGCCCTTTCCGCCGATGGTCGGCAGCTTCTCGATGATGACGCGTTCGGCGGCCTGCGCAAGCGGCGTGCCGCAATACTCCATCTGGGCGGCCACGTCGTACGCGGCGACCATGCGGATGAACATCTCGCCGGTGCCGGTGGTGGATACCGCGCAGGTGCGGTTGCTGGCATAGCAGCCGGCACCCACCAGCGGGGCATCGCCCACGCGCCCCACCTGTTTGTTGGTGATGCCGCCGGTGGAGGTGGCCGCGGCCACGTTGCCCTGCGCGTCCACCGCCACGGCGCCCACGGTGCCGAACTTCTTGTCGGCATCCAGGGGATCGGCCGGCGCGGGCTGGCCGCGCGCCACCATGGCCTGGCCGTCGTGGTCGAGCACGGCCGCATCGGGCGTCTCGCGCTGCACGCGCAGCAGCTGTTCGCGGCGCGCCTCGGTGGAGAAATACGAAGGATCGACGATGTCCAGGCCGTGCTCGCGGGCGAAGGCTTCGGCGCCCTCGCCCACGAAGAAGACGTGCTTGCTTTCTTCCATGACCTTGCGCGCCGCCAGCACCGGATTGCGCACGCGATTCACGTTGGCGATGGCGCCCGAGCGCAGCGTGGCGCCGTCCATGATGGAGGCATCCAGCTCGTGCGTGCCGGCGCTGGTGAACACCGCGCCATGGCCGGCATTGAACAGCGGGCAGTCTTCCAGCAGGCGCACGGCCTCGGTGACCGCGTCCAGCGCGCTGCCGCCGCGCGCCAGCACCGCCTGGCCGGCGGACAGGATCTCGCGCAGCGCGGACAGGTACTCCTGCTCTTTCTCGGGGGACATCGCCGCGCGCGACATCGCGCCGGCGCCGCCATGAATGGCAATCACGGGTTGCATCAACGTTTTCCTACACCATGTATGAGCCACGGCATCACGGACTCGGTCACACCGGCCGCCGCGGCAACGGAATTCTTGGCCCGGTATCCCACCGCGGCCGACAAGGCTTCGATGATGCCCAGCGCCGCGGTCTCGGCATTGGGACTGAGCTGGCGCGCGCTGTGCGCGTACAGCGCCACCGACGCCGCGGGCGCCAGCGGAGACGTGGGCTTGTCGGTCAGCACCAGCACCGGCACGCCGGCCTGCCGCGCGGCCCGCGCCAGCGTGACGGTGTCGGCCAGATAGCGCGGAAAGCCGATGGCGATGACCAGGTCGCTCTGGCCCAGGCGCGACAGCACCCGCGCCGCGTGCGACACACCGCCGGGCCCCGCCAGGGATTCGACCATGTTCAGGTGCATGCACAGGCCGCGCTGCAGCATGCCGGCCAGGAAGCCGCTGGCGCCGAAGCCGATGATGAACACGCGCTCGGCTCCCAGGATGGCGTCCACGGCCCGCTCGCAGGCGTTGGCGTCCAGCGACTGCAGCGTCCGCTGTGCGTTGCGGACGTCCTCTTCCAGCGAGGCCGCGAAGATCTGCGCCGCGCTGGCCGAATGCGCCAGCTCCGTGCGCAGCTTTTCCACGGGCTCCAGCGCGGCCTCGAAGCCGCGCGCCAGCTCGGCGCGGAACTGCGGGTAGCCGGGCAGGCCCAGGGCCTTTGCGAAACGGTTGGCGCTGGCCACCGACACGCCGGCCGCCGCGGCGAACTCGTCGATGGTCATGGTGGCGGCGCGGAACTGGTGAGCCAGCACGTACTCGGCCATGGCGTGCTGCGCCGGACTGAACTCGGGCTGCGCGCGGGCGATACGTTCGGCGATGGTGGGAGCGGCCTTGGCCTTGGGGGGAGACACGGTGCGGCGGAGAACGCAGGGTAGGACTAGCGCGGGTTCATGTAAATCTGTTTACACACGAATTGTATTAAAGAAAATTTATTTTCATACCGAGGGTATACCCTCAACCCTTGTCATATAGCGGTCATAAGCGGTGTCGTACACATGCGGGCAGCATCGCGAGCGTGGTCTACCATATGGCCCTTCCATCCCGCGCGATTACCCGAACCGTGCCCACCTGGACCTGCAAACACCACAGCGACCTCGCCACCACCGAGCTGTACGCCCTGCTGCGCCTGCGCAGCGAGGTCTTCGTCGTGGAACAACAATGCGTCTTCCTGGATCTGGATGGAGAAGATCTGGGCCAGGACACCTGGCACTTGATGGCATGGGACGAAACGGGCCGGCTGCTGGCCGGCGCGCGGCTGCTGGATCCGGACAGCCACGACGGCCAGGCCATCATCGGCCGGGTCGTCACCGCCCCGGACGCACGCGGACAGGGGCTGGGCCATGAATTGATGCGCCAGGCGCTGAAGGAAGTGCGCCGGCTCTGGCCGCAAGCGCCGGTCTACCTGGGCGCGCAGCAGAGGCTGCAGGCGTTCTATGCGGGTCACGGGTTCGACCCGGTGACCGATCCCTATATGGAAGACGGCATTCCGCATATCGGGATGCGGCTGTCCGCTGCACGGTAGACCACTCACGGTCCGGCAAGGCGCGGAACTATCGCGCCGCTCTTGTTCCTCATGGTTGGCCGCCGATCAGGAATCGGCCAAAGAAGAGAGCCTTTGCTCACTACAACCCAGGAAAGAAACCCGACGATGAACAAGAAACTGGCGTTCTCCCTGCTGTTCCCTCTAGTGCTCGCGGCATGCGGCGGGTCGTCCGACGACGACGATGGAGACTCGGCCCCGACGACACCTCCTCCCGCGCAACCCGAGCCTGCCCCCGTCGATGCCATCACCCAGGCGTCCCAGGCCACGGCGTCCGCCTTGGGACTGGCACCGATATCGGGCAACGACGAATCGGTGCAGGTCTACGATGTGATCGCCGACATCGGGGATACCTGGCAACTGAGTTTCAACACTCGGACAGGGGCGTTCTCGCTGAAGGTGATCTACTCCGCGTATGGATTGACCGACGCGACAGGGACGTTCACCCATGTCACCAGCGGAAGTTTCTCCACGTTCACGGGAGCCGGCGGCGCCTTCACCCTGCTGGTCGACCACCGCACCCGCACCATCTCCGGCACGATGAAGGTGGGTGAACAAACAGCTTCGGTGACCGGCTCGAGCTACAGCATGCCCGCCGACCTGGCGGTATTCGCAGGAACCTACGCCGGCCTGCTCAACTCGCGCATGCAACCCGGCGGAGACATCCCCCCGGAACAAGCCGGCATCTCCGCCTTGCCCGGCACGCTGCTGCTGAGGACCGATGGCACCGGCGCAATGTGCGTCTTGGGTCAAGTCACCGCTGAAGGCGAATGTGGCCAGCCAGGCGGCGGGGAGGGCTCGCCGACGATGCCAGGGACTCCCGTGCAACTGGCCTGGAACGCCGCCGACGGGCAGGTCCACTTGAGGACCCCACAGATCGCCGACAGCGGACCGGTCGACCTGGGCATCGTGCGCGTCCAGGCAGGCGATCGCGGCGCCATCCTGACGACTGATGTCCCGCTTTCCAGCGCTACTGGCAGCCCTGTCACCGGCACCACTTATTTCGTCAAACAGCAGGCGCTGCAAGGCACGGAGATGAATGGCTCCTGGACTTGCAGTGGCGGCGGGCTGCCCAGCGACACATTGGTCGCGGATGCCCCTACCATCCGCATCACATCCGCGGAAGGCGAAACGGTGTCCGCACAGTTGTACTACAACGGGCTTCCGATCGATAGCGGAGAACCGGGCGGCGAGCCCGTGACGGCTCCTGTCTTCAATGGCTTCGCCGGCACCGTGTCGGAACAGGACGCATCGGTGCGGATGTACGTGCCGATGTCGTCGAGCCTGTTGGTGTCGATGAGCGCGGGTCTGAGCGCGGGGACTCTATCGGTGCATCTGTCGATCTGTCATCCCGCCGTCAACTGAACGAAACGCGTCGAGAACCCGCGCGGATCGTGGTCGTAATAGGACCGCACCGCGCGGCAGAGTAACCGCGACATTCCGCAGCGCAGCTTCAAAACTACAGTTTTGTCGCCGCTGCACCCTGCAATTGCCTGTTATCGGGCCGCAGGCTGCCAAGTCGACGCTCTCAGCGTCTTCCCCACCAGCCCTATATTTTCCCCATACCGATCCGTTACCAATTGACAGTTTCGGAAGATGCATCGGCCAAGGTCCCTCAGCGGTCCGGTCCCGAACTGACGCTCTACAACACATCGGGCAGCACGCGCCCGGATAACGCACAACGAGAGAACATCCATGCACAAGAAACTGGCGGCAGCCCTGCTGCTTCCCCTGCTGCTCGCGGCCTGCGGCGGCAGCGACGACGACGATGACGACGCGCCGCAGCAGGAGACTCCCACCGCGCCGGCGCCTGAAACGCCCGCAGAAGAACCTCCCGCCCCCGAGCTGGACCCGGTTACCGAAGGTTCGCAGGCAACGGCCGAGCTCCTGGGTCTCGCGCCGATCGCTGGCAACAGCGAAACCATCACTGTCTATGACGTCGTAGCCGACATCGGCGATACCTGGCGTCTGACGCTCGACAGCCAGGCCGGCACCTATCACATCAAGCCCCTGCAGACCCAGTTCGGCGTGGGCGAGTCGTCGGGCACCTACACCAGCACGAGCAGCGGCGAATTCTTCACGACCATAACGGGCGGCGACGGCGCGTTCGTGCTGCTGATCGACAATCGCACGCGCACTATTGCCGGCAACATGTTCGTCGATGGAATGCTGTCAACCGTGTCCGGCACCAGCTACGCCGTGCCCGCCGACCTGTCGACGCTGGCCGGAACCTATGTGTTCTCCGGCGCGGCACGACAGCTGATGGATCCGATGCGCGCGTCCGTCGGCATCATGGCCGGCGGGGACGACTATCTGAGGGGCACACTGATGATCCGGGCGGACGCGACCATGGTGGTTTGCCTGGACGAGCAGGTTACCAGCGAAGGCAATTGCCGCTATATGGACGGCGGGGAATACACCGGCTCTCCGGCCAGACTGGAACGGGATGCGGACGACGGCGAGGTGCGCATGATCGTAGAGATGTCCGACCCGGCCCTGCCCGAGCCCGTGAAATTCAAGGCAGGCGTCGTACGCGTCCATGCCGGTGACCGCGGCCCCGTGCTGGTCCTGGACCTGCTTCCCGAGAATGGCCTGACTTTCTACCGCTCCACGGGGGTAGTCTATGCGGGACTGCAAACTGCCCTGAAGGGCAACGAGCTCGATGGCGCATGGCAATGCGCAGAGCGTGGCGAAGCCTTCGCCACGGTCCAATCGACCGGGTCCACCGTGAAACTGACGTCGTCGGACGAGACGGAGACCGCTGCCGGCACGTTGCGCTACAACCAGGTGCCGACCGCCGACGGGGAAACGTTCTACGACTTCAATGGCGTCGCGGCCCTCACGACCGACATCGACGAGACCTTCCCGGTAACGCAGCTGCCGCTGTCGTCCAGCCTGTACCTGATGCAATCGCTGGGCGGGACCAGCGTCGTGCTGTGCCACCTGAATCAGGGCGACACGCAGTTGCCCCCCATACGGTAAATCGCGGCACCACGGTCTGCTGGAACCAGCGGGCCATGACCATTACTCGTGCTGACACCGTCGGGCGATAATCTCATGACAAAACGCCTTGCCCGGCAACGGCCCGGCAAGGCGTCGAGACTCGCACGAGGGCGGACAGGCCACACACGGCCTTCCGCCCTTTTTTCACGTCAAGCCAGCAGCGAGACGTCCAGCTTGGCCAGCGTCTTGGCCTGGATCTCTTCGACCGTGACGCCCGGCGCCGTCTCGAGCAGCTTCAGCCCGTCGTCGGTGACTTCCATCACGCCCAGGTCGGTGATGATGAGATCCACCACGCCCACGCCGGTGAGCGGCAGGTTGCATTCGGGCAGCAGCTTGATGTCTTCCGTGCCGTCCTTCTTCTTGGCCACGTGTTCCATCAGCACCACCACGCGCTTGACGCCGGCCACCAGGTCCATGGCGCCGCCCATGCCCTTGACCATCTTGCCCGGGATCATCCAGTTGGCCAGGTCCCCCTTCTCGGACACCTGCATGGCGCCCAGGATGGCCAGGTTGATCTTGCCGCCGCGGATCATCGCGAACGAGTCGGCCGACGAGAAGATCGAGGAGCCCGACATCGTGGTGACGGTCTGCTTGCCGGCGTTGATGAGATCGGGATCGACCTCGTCCTCGGTGGGAAAAGGACCGATGCCCAGCAGGCCGTTCTCGGATTGCAGCCAGACCTCGATGCCCGCGGGCACGTGGTTGGCGACCAGGGTGGGCAGGCCGATGCCCAGGTTGACGTAGAAACCGTCTTGCAGCTCGCGCGCGGCGCGAGCCGCCATTTCTTCGCGGGACCATGCCATTGCTCGTCTCCTTAGGCGGTACGCGTGGTGCGTTGTTCGATGCGCTTTTCCGGATTGGCGTTGACCACGATCCGGTGCACGTAGATGCCGGGCAGATGAACCTGGTCGGGATCGAAGCTGCCGGTGTCGACGACTTTCTCGACCTCGACGATGGTGACCTTGCCCGCCATCGCCACGTTGGGATTGAAGTTGCGCGCCGTCTTGCGGAACACCAGGTTGCCGCTGCGGTCAGCCATGTAGGCCTTGACCAGCGACACGTCGGGCACCAGCGAGCGCTCCATCACGTATTGCTCGCCGTCGAACTCGCGGATTTCCTTGCCGTCGGCCACCACGGTGCCCACGCCGGTGCGCGTGAAGAATGCCGGGATGCCGGCGCCGCCGGCGCGCAGCTTCTCGGCCAGCGTGCCTTGCGGCGTGAACTCGAGCTCGAGTTCGCCGGACAGGAACTGCCGTTCGAATTCCTTGTTCTCGCCCACGTACGAGGCGATCATCTTGCGGATCTGGCGCGTGGCAAGCAGCTGGCCGAGTCCGAAACCGTCGACGCCCGCGTTATTGCTGACGCAGGTCAGGCCCTTGACGCCCGAGTCGCGCAAGGCCGCGATGAGCGCCTCGGGAATACCGCAAAGCCCGAAGCCGCCTACGGCGATCATCTGGCCGTCCTTGACGACGCCAGCCAGCGCCTCGGCGGCGCTTGGATAAACCTTGTCCATTGCTCCAGCTCCTTTATCGAAATCGAATCTTTCTTGCGAAGGGCGCAGGCCGGGGGCCCGCGCCTCATGGTTCGGTTTGCGGACGATTGTAGCGGCAGGTGCCGTGCCGCACCATTCAGCCGCCTGGCCTGAACTGTGTGCCGAAGCGGCCCAGCATGTCGGCGGGCCAGGGCGCCGAGCGTCCGGTGACGGCATCGATGCAGACCAGCACGTTGCGGCCGCGCGCATACACGCCGGCCTCATCGCCCAGCTTCTCCAGCGTCAGTTCGAACTCGATGCTGGAACGGCCGATGCGCGTGACGCGGTGCGTGACCCGCACATCGGCCGGATAGGTGAAGGAACGAACGAAATCGCACGATGCATGCGCGAGGATGGCGCTGAGGCCCCCGTTCGTTTCGGCGGGGGGCAACCGCATCCCCGCGCCATACAGAATCTGCATGCGCGCCTCTTCCATCAAGCGGAAGTACACGGTGTTGTTAAGGTGATCGAGCGGATCGGAATCGCCCCAGCGCAAGGGCAGATCGGCATGATGGACGTCGCCCTCGGCAAGCGGGCGCGTCGGCGGATTGTCGCGGGTCACGCGTGGTACTCCTGGTCTAGGGGCATTGCGTCCGACGTAGAGCGCCGGCTGCAATACAATCGCCGATGATACTTCTTGCCATACCGAAGCCGATAGAGGGGAACTTCGCAATGTCCGAACGCGAATCGATGGAATATGACGTGGTCGTGGTAGGAGGCGGGCCGGCCGGGCTGGCCGCCGCGATCCGCCTGAAGCAGCTCGCCGCCGAGCACGACCGCGAGGTCAGCGTATGCGTGCTGGAAAAGGGCGCCGAGCTGGGCGCGCATATTCTGTCCGGCGCGGTGATGGACCCGCTGGCGCTTACTGAACTGATTCCCGACTGGAAAGAAAAAGGCGCACCGCTGAACGTGCCGGTCACGCAAGACCAGTTCCTGTTCCTGACCCGCACCGGCGCGCGCCGCACGCCCAACTGGATGCTGCCGGCCTGTTTCCAGAACCACGGCAATTATGTCGTGCGCCTGGGCGACGTGGTTAAGTGGCTCGGCGAACAGGCCGAAGCGCTGGGCGTGGACGTGTTCCCCGGCTTCGCCGCCGTCGAGGTGCTGTACGACGAAGCCGGCGCGGTGCGCGGCGTGGCCACCGGCGACATGGGCGTGGCGCGCGACGGCACGCACACCGATCACTATCAGCCCGGCATGGAACTGCTGGCCCGCTACACGATGTTCGCCGAAGGCTCGCGCGGTCAATTGGGACGCCAGCTGATCTCGCGATACAAGCTGGACGACGGCCGCGACCCGCAGTCTTACGGCATCGGCATCAAGGAACTGTGGGAAGTCGATCCCGCGCAATCGCGCCCCGGCCTGGTCATGCACACCGCGGGCTGGCCGCTGGACACCGACACCTACGGCGGCTCGTTCCTTTATCACCTGAACGACAACCTGGTTGCCGTGGGCATGGTAGTGGGCCTGGACTACGCCAACCCGTGGCTGTCGCCGTTCGAGGAATTCCAGCGCTACAAGACTCACCCCGCGATCCGCGCGACGTTCGAGGGCGGCAAGCGCATCGCCTATGGCGCGCGCGCCATTACCGCGGGCGGCTTGCTGTCGCTGCCCAAGCTGGTGTTCCCGGGCGGCGCCATGATCGGCTGCGAAGCCGGCTTCCTGAACGCGTCGCGCATCAAGGGCAGCCACGCCGCGATCAAGACGGGCAAGCTGGCCGCCGAGGCCGCGTTCGAGGCGCTGGGCGCCGATCGCCGGCAGGACGAGCTGGCCGCCTACCCCACGGCCTTCGAAGCCTCGTGGCTCCACGACGAACTGCACAAGGCACGCAACTTCAAGCAGTGGTTCAAGAAGGGCCAGACCGTCGGCACCATCATGACCGGCGTCGAGCAATGGCTGCTCAAGGGCAATTTCCCCTGGACCATCCATCGCACCAAGCCCGACCACGCGTATCTGCAGCCGGCCTCGCAGTGCGCGCGCATCGACTATCCCAAGCCCGACGGCAAGCTGACCTTCGACAAGCTCAGCTCGGTGTTCATCTCGAACACCAACCACGACGAAAACGAGCCCGTGCACCTGACGCTGAAGGATCCCACCGTGCCGGTGGCGGTGAACCTGGCGCAGTATGGCGGACCCGAGGCGCGCTACTGCCCCGCGGGCGTGTACGAGTTCATCAAGGACGACCACGGCGCCGACAAGCTGCAGATCAACGCGCAGAACTGCGTGCACTGCAAGACCTGCGACATCAAGGATCCCACGCAGAACATCGTGTGGGTGGCCCCGCAGGGCGGCGAAGGGCCGGTGTACAGCGGCATGTGATGGCGCGGCGGGCGCGCACCGCCGCCTCCCTACGCACGCACGACGCCGGAGTGGTCGAGCGGGATGAAACCGCCACGCCCGGCGCTCCGCTGCCCCCTCGCATGATCTAGAGTAGGCGCCTCTGTCCACCGACAGACGCGCGCCTGCCATGTCCCGCCACGATCACGCCTACCGCAATCTGTTCAGTCATCCTGAGATGATCAGCGACCTGCTGCGAGGCAGCGTCGCGCAGGACTGGCTCGATCAAGCGGACTTCGCCACGCTGGAACGCGTGAATGGCGAGCACGTCGCGCGGCATCGCCGCCGCCGCTCGGGCGACATGATCTGGCGCGTGCAGGGCCGCCACGGGTGGGCTTATGTCTACGTGCTGCTGGAGTTCCAGTCGCGCTCCGATTCCCACATGGCCGTCCGCATGATGACCTATCTGGGGCTGCTATACGAAGACCTGCGGCGCCAGAAGCAGGTGTTGCCCGACGGCAGCCTGCCGGCAGCGCTGCCCATCGTGCTCTACCGCGGCCTGGCGCGCTGGCAGGCTCCTCACGACGTGGCGGAGCTGGTGCAGCCCGTGCCCGGCTTGCAGGCGCACGCACCATCGCTGCGCTATCTGTTGCTGGACCAGGGCGAACTGCTCGCGCGAGGCGATCTGCCTCCTGCCAACCTGGCCACCCTGCTCTTTCGGTTGGAACACGCGCGCGACGAGAACGAGCTGCGCGACGCGCTGCAGGCGTTGATCGACCGACTGGATGCGCCCGCCTTCGACGAATTGCAGCAGGCGTTCACCGCCTGGTTGCGCGATGTCCTGCTGCAGGAGCGCGCGCCGGGTGTTAGCATCCCCCCGGTCAGCACCTTGCGGGAGATCGAAACCATGATCGTGCAAGAGAAAATCGATTGGAGCCTGCGCTGGCGTCAGCAAGGGCATCAGGAAGGCCGCCAGGAAGGCCGCCAGGAAGGCCGTCAAGAAGGCCGCCAGGAAGGCCGTCGAATGGGTGTCCAGGAAGGCGAATCCCTGCTGCTCGAACGTCTGCTCGCCCGGCGTTTCGGCGCCTTGCCCGACGAAGTGCGGCTACGCCTGTCCCAAGCGGACACCGCGCATCTGGAGGCCTGGGCTGAAAAGCTCCTGGATGCCCGGACCCTGGACGACGTGTTCCGGCATTGAACGGTCACGCCATGGCCGACAACGAACGCATACTGCTGGTCGGCTGCGGCGACCTGGGCCTGCGCACGGCGCGGCATCTGCTGGCACGCGGCGACGAGGTCTGGGCGCTGCGGCGCACGCCGCCTGCCGACGCGCCCGCCGGCATCCGTTGGATACGCGCCGACCTGAGCCGGCCCGAACAACTCAATGACCTGCCGGGCGGCATCACGCGCGTGGCCTGGCTGCCTGCGCCGGGCCGCCGCGACCCGCGGGCCTACACCACGGTATTCACCGATCCCCTGCCCCATGTGTTCGGCGCGCTCGACCGCACGATGCTTCGGCGCGTGGTGTTCGTCTCGTCATCCGCGGTATATGGCGATCATGCCGGAGGCTGGGTCGACGAGCACACACAGCCGGATCCGCCGGGCTTCAATGGCAAGGTGCTGCTGCAGGCCGAACAATGGCTGGCCGACCAGGGCCTGCCCGCCGCAGCACTGCGTCTGGCCGGCTTGTACGGCCCCGGCCGCACGCAGTTGCTAGAACGCATCCGCGCCGGCCAGGCGCGCGCGCCGCGCGACTCCGCGCACTGGGCCAACCGCATGCACATCGACGACGCGGCCGCCGCGGTGGCGCACCTGCTGTACCTGCCGAAGGTGGAGCCCGTGTACATCGGCTGCGACGACACCCCTCTGCCGCTGCACGAACTGTACGACTGCCTGGCAACCATGTTGAACGCGCCGCCGCCGCCCGAGGGACCTCCGCCCGCAGGCGTCGGCAGCAAGCGGCTTTCGAACGCGCGACTGCGGGCCAGCGGACTGACGCTGCAATGGCCCGACTCGCGCGCGGGCTATGCCGCGCTGATCGGCGCGGCCTGAATCAGGCGGCCGCCGCCGAGGTCGCCGTCACATGGCGGCCGCAGTACTCGCGCACCACCGCCACCACGCGATCCACATCCTGTTCGGATACGTCCAGATGCGTGACCAGGCGCGTCGGTCCGCCATACACCGCCCGCATAAGGACGCCCCGCTCGCCCATCGCGCGCGTCAGGCCTTCGCAGATGGCGGGCTCGAACTCCGCGAACACCATGTTCGTGTCCTGCGAGAGCACGCGGACACCCTGGATACCGGACAGGCCGGCGGCCAGGCGCTCGGCGTTGGCATGGTCCTGCGCCAGGCGCTCGACGTGATGCTCCAGCGCATACAGGCAGGCCGCGGCCAGCACACCCGATTGGCGCATGCCGCCCCCCAGCACCTTGCGCCAGCGGCGCGCCGCGTCGATCAGCGCCTTGCCTCCCACCAGCACCGAACCGACCGGCGCGCCCAGGCCCTTGGAAAAACAGATGGAGACCGTGTCGAACGGCTCGCACATCGCCTGCAGCGGCTGGCCGCTGGCCACGGCCGCATTGAACACGCGCGCGCCGTCCAGGTGCAGCCCCAGATTCTGCTCGCGCGCGAACGCGGCGGCCTGGCGGATGTAGTCGGCCGGTATCACCTTGCCCTGGAATGTATTCTCGAGCGCCAGCAGGCGCGTGCGCGCGAAATGCGGATCGTCAGGCTTGACGGCCGCCTTCAGCTTTTCCAGCGGCAGCGTGCCGTCGGGCGCATGTTCGACAGGCTGCGGCTGGATGCTGGCCAGCACCGCGGCGCCCCCGCCTTCGTACTTGTAGGTATGGGCCTGCTGGCCCACCAGATACTCGTCGCCGCGGCCGCAATGCGCCATCAGGCCGCCCAGGTTGCTCTGCGTGCCGGACGGAAAATACAGGCCGGCTTCCTTGCCGGCGCGTTCGGCCACGACGGCCTGCAGCTTCTGCACCGTCGGATCGTCGCCCATCACGTCGTCGCCCAGGGGCGCCTGCACCATGGCCTGCAGCATCGCGGCAGTGGGACGGGTGACGGTATCGCTGCGCAAGTCGATCATGCTGGCTCCTGGACTTCGGTATCAGTATGCGTATGGAAAGCCGGCACGGCATGCCGGCGAGACTGGTAAAACAGGATGAGGACGGGCGTCGCATGACGTCGCGGCGCAGGTCGGGGACATCATGGCGCGACTGTATCATCCGAGCCGGCGCGCGGACGCCTGGCGGCGCGGCTGACGGTCCATAGACCGGCCAGGATAAGCGCCATGGCCAGCGCCTCGTCCTGCGTGGGCCGTTCGCCCAGAAAGGCCCATGCCATCAGCACAGCCACCACGGGCACGCCCAGGCCGGACAGGCCGGCGATGGACGCCGGCACGCGCCGCACGACCAGCATCCACAGCAGATACCCCAGCGCCGTGGCGATCAGTACCACGTACAGCATGCCCAGCAGCAGCGTGCCGTTCCACTGCAAGGCCTTCTGGGGCACGGCGAGCGCCACGGGCGCGATGGCCAGGCCGCCCAGCAGCATCTGCCAGGCCGAGAACACCAGCACGTCCGGCGCGTGCCGATCGAAGGCGCGCTTGGCCAATACCGTTCCGAGACCCCAGAACAGGCCCGCCACGGTACCCAGGCCGATGGGCAGCAGCCCGCCCACCAGTCCTTTCCACGGCGCCACGAAACACAGCAGCCCCGCGGCGGCCAGCGCGATGCCTGACCAATGGCGCGCCGAGGGGCGATCCCCCAACAGCCACCAGCCCAGCAGCACCACCCAGAACGGCATGGTGTAGGTGGTCAGAGCGACCTGCCCGACGCTGCCCTGCCCCAGCCCCAGCTGCACGAAGCACTGGAACGCGGCGTTCTGCGTCAGGCCGATCAGCAGGGTCAACCGCCACGACGGCAGCGACAGCGGACGGCGCAGCGCAATGGCCGCGACGAACAGCACGACCGCGCCGCCCAGGTAGCGCACCGCCGCGAAATGGAACGGGCCGATATAGGGCGCCACCGCTTTCATGGCGATCCAGCTGCCCGCCCAGACCAGGATGGTGATGAGCATCAGGGCCAGGCCGCTGCGATCGATACTGCTGGCGTTCACTGCAAACTCCGCAAGGCAAAAAGCAAGGGCCGGCATCGAAGCCGGCCCATGGTCATCGGCGGCGCCTGTGTCCGCGCACACGGCGGACGCAGGCGCGGATGCCGGTCAGAGGGGCTTGGCCAACTGCTCGAGGATGGCGGGGTTCTCGAGCGTGGACACGTCCTGCGTGACCTCTTCGCCCTTGGCGACCACGCGCAGCAGGCGCCGCATGATCTTGCCCGAGCGCGTCTTGGGCAGGTTGTCGCCGAAGCGGATGTCCTTGGGCTTGGCGATGGGACCGATCTCGCGCGCCACCCAGTCGCGCAGTTGCTTGGCGATGGCCTGCGCCTCTTCGCCCTCGGGACGGGCGCGCTTGAGCACGACGAAGGCCACCACGGCCTCGCCGGTGGTGTCGTCGGGCCGGCCCACGACGGCGGCCTCGGCCACCAGTTCGTGCGCGACCAGCGCGGATTCGACTTCCATGGTGCCGAGCCGGTGACCCGAGACGTTCAGCACGTCGTCGATGCGGCCCATGATCCAGAAGTAGCCGTCCGCGTCGCGCTGCGCCCCGTCGCCGGCCAGGTAGTAGCCGCGCAGCTCGGGCGGAAAATAGCTTTTCTTGAAGCGCTCGGGATCGCCCCAGATGGTGCGGATCATCGCGGGCCAGGGACGCTTGATGACGAGGAAGCCCCCGTTGCCCTGCTCGACGTCTGCGCCGGTCTCGTCGACGATGGCGGCGGCGATGCCCGGCAGCGGCAGCGTGCACGAACCCGGCTTGAGCGGCGTGGCGCCCGGCAGCGGCGTGATCATGTGGCCGCCGGTCTCGGTTTGCCACCACGTATCGACGATGGGGCAGCGCTCGCGGCCGACGTTCTTGTGATACCAGATCCAGGCCTCGGGGTTGATCGGCTCGCCCACCGTGCCGATGATGCGCAGCGTATCCAGCGCGTAGTTCCGAGGATGCGTCTTGGGCGCGGCCTCGGATGCCTTGATCAGCGAGCGGATGGCGGTGGGCGCGGTGTAGAACACCGACACCTTGTGGCGCGCGATCATGTCCCAGAAGCGGCCCGAGTCGGGATAGGTGGGCACGCCCTCGAACACCACCTGGGTCAGGCCGGCGGCCAGCGGGCCGTACGCGATGTAGGTATGGCCGGTGACCCAACCCACGTCGGCCGTGCACCAGTACACGTCGTCGGCGCGCGCGTCGAAGGTCCACTTGACGGTCAGCAGCGCCCAAAGCAGGAAGCCCGCCGACGAGTGCTGCACGCCTTTGGGCTTGCCGGTGGAACCGGAGGTGTACAGGATGAACAGCGGGTGCTCGGCGTCGACCACCACGGGCTCGCAGGTATCGGGCTGGTTGGCGGCGACCTCGTGCATCCACAGGTCGCGGCCTTCGTTCCAGGCCACGTCGCCGCCGGTGCGGCGATACACGATGACCTGCCGCACGGCCTCGCAGCCGCCCATGGCGATGGCCTCTTCGACGGCCGGCTTCAGCGGGATCTTCTTGCCGCCGCGCATCTGCTCGTCGGCGGTGATGACCAGCGATGCCCCGACGTCGACGATGCGTTCCTGCAGGCTCTTGGCCGAGAAACCGCCGAACACCACCGAGTGGGTGATCCCCAGACGCGCGCAGGCCTGCATGGCCACCACGGCCTCGATGGACATGGGCATGTAGACGATAGCCCGGTCGCCCTTCTTGTAGCCCAGCGACTTCAGGCCATTGGCGAAACGGCACACGCGCGCGAGCAGCTCGCTATAGGTCACCCTGTCGACCTTGCCGTCGTCGGCCTCGAAGATGATGGCGACCTTGTCGCCATTGCCCTTCGCGACCTGCGCGTCCAGGCAGTTGGCCGACACGTTGAGCTCGCCGTCGCCGAACCAGCGATAGAACGGCGCATTGGATTCGTCCAGCACCTGTGTGAAGGGCTTGTTCCATTGCAGGTGCTCGCGCGCCAGGCGGGCCCAGAAGCCCTCGAAGTCCTGCTCGGCTTCCTGGCACAGCTTGCGGTACGCATCCAAGCCGGAGATGGCCGCGCCCTCGACGGCGGCGGCCGGCGGCGGGAACACGCGGTTCTCGACCAGGACGGATTGAATGGCATTGGACATGGTTGGTCTCCGATCAGTGGTTTTGGTGCTGCCGTTTTTTGCCGCCGCATTCGTCCTGCCGCCGGGCCAACCAGAGAACCGCCACAGGAGGCGGCAAGCCCGACGCGCGGCATGGGGCATTGCGAGGATGCGGCACGCCACCGTATCGCCGGGCTCTTACGGGCACCTTACGAATATGCGGCCGGCAGGGCGCAACGCTGGCGGTCGTGGTAGCCGGCGCGCCATGGCGTAAGGATAGCAGCCGCGCTGCGCCCGCGCAGCGCGGGTGCCGGATCGGAGACTATGCCGCGTCCACGGCGGCGAGAATGCGCCCGAACAAGGCGTCGGCGTGCGCGGAGTCGAGCCAGCGGACGATGACGACCATGCGGCGCTCGGGCTCGACCCAGGTGAACGAGCTGCCCGCGCCCACGCCGAAGAAGCTCGACGCGGGCAGGCTGGGGAACACCTTGCCCTCGTGGTTCAGCCAGATGAGATAGCCATAGTACGGGGCCAGCGAGCACGGCGTGCGCATGGCCCGCACCCATTCCGCGGACAGCACCTGGCGGCCGTCGCGCGCGCGCCCTTCGTCCAGCAGCATCTGCCCGATCAGGGCCTGGTCGACGCTGCTGATCGACATGCCGCCGCCCCAGTGCGAGCCGCCCGGCACCGACTGCACGCGCCGGCCGTCCAGTTCGATCCAGGCATTGTCATAGCCCACCCACTGCCAGTCTTCGCTGGCGCCGATGGGCCGCATGACGGCCTCGCGGAACACCTCGGGCAGCGGCCGGCGGAACAGGTGCAGCAGCGCATACGACAGCTGGTTGATGCGCACGTCGTTGTATTCCCAGTAGGTGCCGGGACGCTGCAGCGGACGAGGGTCGCCCTTCTTGCCGCCGGGCGGCGTGCCGAACGTGACGGCGCGGTAGCGATCGACCTGGTCGGGCACGCCGAAACGCTCGCCTTCCCATTCGCTGGTCTGCTGCAACAGCTGGCGCCACGTGATCTCGGCGTTCTGGCCGTGGTCGAAGCCGATGCCCGCCACGCGCTGGCGCACGGGCTCGTCCACGTCGGGCAGCAGGCCGCGGTCGTGCGCCACGCCGGCCAGGATCGCCAGGTACAGCTTGGCCACGCTGAACGTCAGGTCCGCTCGCCGCGGTTCGCCCCACGAGGCGACCGTGTTGCCATCGACCACGACCACACCCGACACCGGGCCGCGATCGTGCACGGGGCCCAGCAGGCGGTTCCAGGGCGGCGGATCCTGCTGGTGCACGCCCCACACGCCGTCGACGCTGCGGTCCCAGGCCGTTTCGTGGGCGTTGGCGAATTCGATGGCTTGCTGCATCAGCGTGTCGTTCATGCGGGCTCCTGTGCTTGGCGCTATGGTTCGGAAAGCGTTTCACTCGTCTGCGGTGGCCGCGGCCTCGCCGGCCAGCAGCGTCATGGCGGCCTGCACGCCGCCCGGCCGATGCGGCACCCCGGCGGCAGCCAGGCCCATCTCGACGCCGGCCAACGTGCCGCACAGCGTCAGGTCGTTGAAGTCGCCCAGATGGCCGATGCGGAAGGCCTGGTCGGCCAGGCGTCCCAGGCCCTGGCCCAGCGACATGTCGTAGCGCTCGAGGATGATCTTGCGCAACGCGTCAGCGCCGCGCCGGTCCGGCATCAGCACGCCCGTCAGCGCCGGGCTGTGGCCTTGCGGCTCCTGGCACACGGTCTCCAGGCCCCACGTTTGCACCGCGGCGCGGGTGGCGGCCGCATGGCGCCGATGGCGCGCGTACACGCGCGGCAGTCCCTCCTCCGCCAGCATTTCCAGGGCCTCGTGCAGGCCATACAGCAGCGAAGTGGCTGGCGTGTACGGAAAATAGCCATTGCGGTTGGAGGCCAGCATCTCGCGCCAGTCCCAGTAGGAGCGCGGCAGCCGCGCCGTCTCGGCCGCGGCCAGCGCGCGCGGGCCTACCGCGTTGAACGACAGGCCTGGCGGAAGCATCAGGCCCTTCTGCGCGCCGGCCACCGTCACGTCCACGCCCCATTCGTCGTGGCGGTAGTCGATCGCGCCCAGCGAGGAAATCGCGTCCACCATCAACAGCGCCGGATGCCCGCTGCGATCGATCGCGGCGCGCACCGCGGCAATGTCGCTGACCACGCCGGTGGAGGTTTCGTTGTGCACCATGCACACGGCCTTGATGCGTCGCTGCGCATCGGCCTGCAGCCGCTCGCCTACCTGCGCCGCATCCACGCCGTGCCGCCAGTCGCCCCCGATCTGCTCGACCTCGAGCCCCAGGCGACCGGCCAGGCGGCACCACAGCGCCGCGAAATGGCCGGTCTCGGCCATCAACACGCGGTCGCCGGGCGACAGGGTGTTGACCAGCGCGGCCTCCCAGGCCCCCGTGCCGGACGAGGGATAGATAACCACCGGCGCTTCGGTCCGGAACACCGGCCGCAGCCCCGCCAGCACGGCGCGCCCCAGTTCGCCGAACTCGGGACCGCGATGGTCGATGGTGGGACGGCCGATGGCGCGCAGGATGCGCTCGGGCACGTTGGTCGGCCCGGGAATCTGCAGGAAATGTCGGCCGGAGGGGTGATGATCGAGGCGGAACATGTGTGGCCTTTACGGTAATTTGTATACCAAACGACAAACGGCGCAGAAAATCTGCGCGCTCACCAACGGTCGGAGTCTGCCCACCCATGCTCCGGCAAAAGCAGTCGCCACTTTATCCCTATTGCTTTCCCGAGAAAATCGAGGGTATTCACCCATGCTGCCCATGCGGCACGCTGATCTATAGTGGCCGCAAAACGTGGAGTGGTTTTGTATACCATGAGCAGCACCCCCCTATTGGCGCCCGACCCGCAGACGCCCGCCCCCATGGCGGACGAGGCGCGTGCGGCCCGGCCGGGCTCGCGGCGCACGCTTCCCGGCACGGTGGCGGAACAACTGCGGGAACGCATCATTCAGGGCGAATTCAGGCCGGGCGCGCGCCTGAACGAACGTCTGCTGTGCGAGCTGCTCGGCGTGTCCCGCACGCCGCTGCGCGAAGCGTTCCGGGTGCTCGCGGCAGAGGGCCTGGTGCAGATGGTGCCGAACCGCGGCGCGCAGGTGGTGGCCATGTCCGAAACCACCATCCGCGAAGCCTTCGAGGTCATCGGCGGACTCGAGGCCATGTCGTGCAGGCTGGCCTGCGCGCGCGCCACCGACGCCGAGATCGCCGAGATCCGCGCGCTCACCTACGAAATGATGGCCAGCCACGCGCGCCAGGACCTGCCCGCGTATTACGACTGCAACCGCCTCATCCACCGGCGCATCGGCCAGGCCGCGCACAACGCGCTGCTGCTGCAGCTGTACGAGGCGCAGAACCTGCGCATCCAGAACCTGCGCTTCGTCTCGAACGAGGATCGCGCCAAATGGGACCAGGCGATGCGCGAGCACATCGAGATGGCGGACGCACTGGCCGCGCGCGACGGCGACCGGCTGGCCGCCATCATGCGGGAACACCTGCAGCGCAAGTGCGACGCGGCGCTGCGCAGCCTGGCGCAGGGCGGCCCGTCCGGCAGCGGCTGAACGCGCGGCGCGCCGCGCCAACGACAACCACAGCGGCGCATCCGATACGACCCCGGCCGATAGAGGCGCTGGAGCGAGACGACAGATCAGCGGTATTCGCAGTGCAGCAGCTCCTGCTCCGCCTCCGGCGGACGCAGCGGAAACACCGATTCGATTCACGCAGCACCGGCAGCATCTCATTCCAACTAGCTTGGCCAAGAGGGAGCCCCAACATGGCTGAATGTCGCATCAAATCCATTGCTTCGCCGCAGTCCGTACGAGTCGCATTCCTGCGGGGCGCCGCCGTCTCGGCCCTGATGGCCGCCTGCATGGGCGCGGCCGCCCTGTCGCCCACGGCGGCACAGGCCGCCAAGAAGGACGACACCGTCCGCATGGCCTATGACCAGGCTCCCGAAAGCGTCGATCCGTACTACAACAACGTGCGCATCGGCGTCATCATCGCCGCCAACGTCTGGGACACCCTGCTGTACCGCGACCCCGTCAGCAATGAGTACCGTGGGCAGCTCGCCAAGAGCTGGAAGCAGGTCGACGACAAGACGATGGAGTTCGAGCTGCGCCAGGGCGTGAAATTCCACAACGGCGAAGAATTCGACGCCGACTCGGTGGTCTACACGCTGAACTTCGTGGCCGATCCGAAGAACAAGGCGGTCACGCAGCAGAACGTCGCCTGGATCGACAAAGTCGAGAAGCTCGACAAGTACCGGGTGCGCCTGACCACCAAGAAGCCGTTCCCGGCTGCCAAGGCATATCTGTCGACCACGGTCGCGATCCATCCGGCCAAGTACTACCAGGAGGTCGGCCCCCAGGGCATGAACGCCAAGCCCGTGGGCACAGGTCCGTACAAGGTCGTCGACTACCAGCCGGGCAAGTCCATCACGCTCGAGCGCAACGCCGACTATTTCAAGGAATCGCCCAAGGCCCAGCCCAAGATCGGCAAGGTCGTGATCCGCTTCATCCCCGACCGCCAGACGCAGATGGCCGAGATGATCTCCGGCGGCGAAGACCTGATCATGAGCGTGCCCAAGGACCAGGCGGAGCAGTTGAAGACGGTGCCCACGCTGCAGGTGGTGAACGGCGACACGATGCGCATCGTCTTCATGCAGATGAACATCCTCGACAACACGCCCGCCTCGCCGCTGAAGGACGAACGAGTGCGCAAGGCGATCAACCATGCGATCGACCGCGAATCCATCCTGAAGAACATCGTGGGCGAAGGCGGCTCGCTGCTGAATGCGGTCTGCACGCCGTCACAGGTGGCCTGCTCGCAGGACGTGCACAGCTATAAGTACGACCCCGCGCTGGCCAAGAAGCTGCTGGCCGAGGCCGGCTATCCCAACGGGTTCGAGATCGACCTGGTCGCCTATCGCGAGCGCAACCAGACCGAGGCCATCATCAACTATCTTCAGGCGGTGGGCATCCGGCCGCGCCTGAGCTTTCTGCAATACGCGGCCATGCGGGACATGATCCGCGCCGGCAAGGCCTCGCTCACGCACCAGACCTGGGCCTCCAACCTGGTGAACGACGTGTCGGCCTCGACGCCGGTGTACTTCGGCTTCGGCAACGACGACGTCACGCGCGACGCCAAGGTGAAGGAACTGCTGGACAAGGGCGACCAGACCATCGATGCGAAGGAGCGCGCGGCCGCCTACAAGGAGGCGCTGGGCATCATCGCCGACAAGGCGTACGCGGTGCCGCTCTGGACTCTGCCGGCCTACTACGTGGCCAACAAGGACCTGAACGTCAAGCCCTACTCGGATGAGCTGATCCGGTTCTGGGACATGAGCTGGAAGTAAGCGCGAGCGGCCCGGCGGGCACGCGCCGGGCCGACCTCAACCGCATCCGCGAGGGGTAGTCATGCTGGGTTTCACACTGAGGCGCCTGGGGCTGGCGCTGCTGGTGGCACTGACCGTATCGATATTGGCGTTCCTGCTGCTGCACCTGTCGGGCGATCCCGCGCTGGCGCTGGCCGGCGAAGGCGCACGCCAGGCCGATATCGACGCGGTACGCAAGGCCTACGGGCTGGACCGGCCGCTGGCGGTACAGTACGCCGATTGGCTCTGGCACGTCGTGCGCGGCGATTTCGGCATGTCGGTGTATTTCAAGACGCCGGCTGGTCCGCTGATCTGGGGCAAGCTCCAGACCACGCTGCTGCTGGGCCTGGGCGCGCTGGCGGTGGCGCTGCTCATCTCGATCCCGCTGGGCGTGCTGGCCGCCATCTACAAGGGCAGCCTGATCGATCGCGCCTGCCTGGCCATTGCGGTGCTGGGCCAGGCGCTGCCGAATTTCTTCTTCGCGCTGATCCTCATCATGCTGTTCTCGCTGACCTTGCGCATGCTGCCGGTGTCGGGAAGCGGCACCTGGCAGCACTTCGTCATGCCCTCGATCGCGCTGGGCTATTACGTCGCGCCCGCCTTCATGCGGCTGATCCGCGCGGGCATGGTCGAAGTGCTCGGCGCCGACTACATCCGCACCGCACGCGCCAAGGGCCTGCCCACGCGCACCGTGATCTTCAAGCACGCGCTGCGCAACGCCATCGTGCCGGTGGTCGCGCTGGCGGCCGTGCAGCTGGGCTACCTGCTGGGCGGATCCGTCGTGATCGAGACCATCTTCGCGCTGGACGGCCTGGGCTACCTGGCCTACCAGAGCATCACCTACAAGGATTTTCCGGTGATGCAGCTGATCGTGCTGCTGCTGTCGGTGCTCTACGTGCTGCTGACGCTGGCCGCCGACGTGGCCAATGCCTGGCTCGACCCGCGCATCCGCGCCGCCTGAGGAGCCGACGATGGACACCCGCACCCTTGCTTCCACGCCGCCCGCGCCGGGCGCCGGCGCGCCGGCCGTCGACGTGGCCGCGCCACCCTTGCGCAAGCGAGCGCTCTGGCGCGCGCTACGCCGCAACAAGGCGCTGCTGGTGGGCGGCGGCCTGCTGCTGCTGATCACGCTGGCCGCGCTGTTCGCCCCCTGGCTGGCTCCGCACGATCCCTACTTCCAGGATCTCGCCTACCGCACCGCGCCGCCGGTCTGGTACGAAAAGGGCACCTGGCTGCATCCGCTGGGAACCGACCAGCTCGGGCGGGACTATCTCTCGCGCCTGATCTACGGCGCGCGCATTTCGCTGCTCATCGGCGTGAGCGTCGCGCTCATCTCCGGCCTGATCGGCACCACCATGGGGATGGCCGCCGGCTACTTCGGGGGCAAGGTCGACATGGCCGTGTCCTTTCTGATCACCACGCGCCTGTCGCTGCCCGTGATCCTGGTCGCGCTGGCCACCGTGGCGCTGGTGGGCGGCTCGCTGTGGGTCGTGATCCTGGTGCTGGGCCTGCTCAAGTGGGACCGCTACGTCGTCGTCATGCGCAGCGCCACGCAGCAGGTCCGCTCGCTGGAATACGTGGCCGCGGCGCAGGCGGCGGGCGCCTCCACCTGGCGCATCATCCGCGGCGAAGTCCTGCCCAACGTGGCGCCCCACCTCATTGTGATCGCCACGCTCGAAGCCGCCAGCGCCATCCTGCTCGAGGCTTCGCTGTCCTTCCTGGGCCTGGGCGTGCAGCCGCCCCTGCCCTCGTGGGGACTGATGATCTCCGAGGCCAAGGCCTACATGTTCTTCTCGTTCTGGCTCATCGCCATCCCGGGTTCCGCGCTGGCGCTGCTGATCTTCGCGATCAATCTGGCGGGCGACGGCCTGCACCAACTGCTCACGCCGCAGGAAAGGAGCTGAGATGGCGCAAGACTACGCATTGGAGGTCGACGGACTGTCGGTCGACATCGACACGGCGGGCGGCACCCTGCACGCGGTGCGCGACGTCTCGTTCCAGGTGCGGCGCGGCGAGACGCTTTGCCTGGTGGGGGAATCGGGCTGCGGCAAGTCCATGACCTCGCTGGCCATCATGGGCCTGCTGCCGCGCGCCGCCACCCGCAGCGCCCGCCGCCTGACAGTCATGGGAGAAGACCTGGCTCGCGCCAGCCGCCGCCGCGCCAACGCGCTGCGCGGCGACAAGATGGCCATGATCTTCCAGGAGCCCATGACCGCGCTGAACCCGGCCTATACCATTGGCACGCAGCTCACCGAACACTACATTCATCACCGCAAGGCCAGTCCGGCACAGGCGCGCGAGCGCGCGGCCGAACTGCTGCACAAGGTCGGCATCGCCTCGGCCGGCCAACGCCTGGGCCAGTATCCCCACCAGTTGTCGGGCGGCCTGCGCCAGCGCGTGATGATCGCGATGGCGCTCATGTGCGGTCCCGAGGTGCTGATCGCGGACGAACCCAGCACCGCGCTGGACGTCACCATCCAGGCGCAGATCCTGCGCCTGCTGGCTGATCTGCAGGCCGAGCTCGGCATCGCCATGGTCCTCATCACGCACGACCTGGGCGTGGTCGCCCGCATCGCGCACCAGGTGGCCGTGATGTATGCCGGGCAGGTGGTCGAGGCTGCGCCGGTGCGCGAGCTCTTCGCCGCGCCGCGCCATCCGTATACGCAGGGCCTGCTCGGCTGTATCCCGGTGCCGGGCCGCAGCACGCCGGGCAGCGAGCTGGGCACGATCCCCGGCGTGGTGCCTTCGCTCGTGGGACAGATCGCCGGCTGCGCCTTCGCCGACCGCTGCCGCCACGCCGCGCCCGCGTGCCGTGCCGCCATCCCCGTGCACCACAACGAGCGCGGGCAGCACTGGCGCTGCATCCACACCGACCTGGGAGCCGCCGCATGAATCCCACTTCAGCCCCCCTGCTGCGCACGCGGCAGGTACAGCGCAGCTTCCAGGTAGGCGCCGGCATGTTCCGCCCGCGGCGCCCCCTGCATGCCGTCAACGGCGTGGATCTCGCCGTCGAGCGCGGCTCGGTGCTGGGCATCGTCGGCGAATCCGGCTGCGGCAAGTCCACGCTGGCCCGGCTGCTGCTCGGCCTGACCGCGCCCAGCGCCGGCCGGATCGAGCTCGACGGACAGGACATCTCGCAACTGGACCGCCGCGCCATGGCCCGGCGCGTACAGCCTATCTTCCAGGATCCCTATTCGTCGCTGAACCCGCGCCGCAGCATCGCGGCCATCGTGTCGCTGCCGCTCGAGGTGCACGGCATCGCCAATCCGAAACAGCACAAGGCCATCGAGATGCTGGAGCGGGTGGGCCTGCCGGCCCGCCTGGCGCACAACACCCCGAACCAGCTGTCGGGCGGGCAGCGGCAGCGCGTGGCCATTGCGCGCGCGCTGGTCATGAAGCCCGAACTGGTGATCTGCGACGAACCGACCTCGGCATTGGACGTCTCGGTGCAGGCGCAGATCATGAATCTGCTGATGGAGCTGCGCCGCGACTTCAATCTGACATATGTGTTCATCAGCCACAACCTCGCCGTGGTGGAACACATCGCCTCCCATGTGGCCGTGATGTACCTGGGCCGCGTGGTCGAGTCGGCCCCCACCTCCGAACTGTTCGCGGGTCCGCGCCATCCTTACAGCCAGGCGCTGCTGGCGTCGGTGCTGACGCCCGAGCCGGGCCTCGGCCTGCCCGACATCGGCCTGGGCGTCTCGTTTCCCGACCCGCTGAATCCGCCCTCAGGCTGCCCCTTCCACCCGCGCTGCCCGCACGCGATGCCCGTGTGCGCACAGACGCGGCCGGCGCTGCGCGCCGATGCGCAGGGCAGCGTCGCGTGCCACCTCGTCTTCCCGCCCACACAGGAGTCCGCATGAGCCGCCCCCTAGCCATCGAACAGGCCGAGCGATGTTTCGACTCCGGCGCGTTCCGCCAGCTGCTGGCGCGCCGCATCGCCATTCCCACCGAAAGCCAGAATCCCGAGCGCGCGCAGGTGCTGCCGCAGTACCTCGAGGAGGAGATGCTGCCGGCCTTCGAAGCCATGGGCTTCACGTGCCGCATCCTGACCCATGAAAACGCGCGCGCGCCCTTTCTGTATGCCGAGCGCATCGAGGACCCGGCCCTGCCCACCGTGTTCGGCTATGGGCATGGCGACGTGATCCGCGGGCTCGAGGCCGAATGGCTGCCCGGCCTGTCGCCATGGACGCTGACCGAGTCGCAGGGCCGGTGGTACGGCCGCGGCATCGCGGACAACAAGGGCCAGCACGCCGTCAACATGGAGGCGATGCGCATCGTGCTGCAGACGCGCGGCCGGCTGGGGTTCAACGCCAAGTATCTGATCGAGATGGGCGAAGAGACCGGATCGCCCGGCCTGCGCGAACTGTGCGAAACGCATCGCGAACTGTTCGCCGCCGACGTGCTGATCGCCTCCGACGGGCCGCGGCTGAGCGCGCAACGTCCCACCGTATTCCTGGGAGCGCGCGGCAGCATGAACTTCGACCTCAGCATCGAGGCGCGCGCCGGCGGCCATCATTCCGGCAACTGGGGCGGGCTGATCTCCAACCCGGGCATCCAGCTGGCGCATGCCATTGCCACGCTGGTCTCGCCGTCGGGCCAGATCCGCGTGCCGGAGTGGCGCCCCGAGTTTCTGCCGGCCTCGGTGCGTCGCGTGCTGGCCGACTGCGAGGTCGATGGCGGCGCCGATGGCCCCGCCATCGAGCCCGAATGGGGCGAGCCCGGCCTGTCGCCGGCCGAGCGCGTATTCGGCTGGTGTTCGTTCGAGGTGCTGGCCTACAAGACCGGCAACCCCGACACGCCCGTCAATGCGATACCGCCGCGCGCCTGGGCGCGCTGCCAATTGCGCTTCGTGGTGGGCGTCGACGCCGACGATCTGTTGCCGGCGCTGCGCCGCCACCTGGATCGCGAAGGCTTTCCCATGGTGCGGATCGACACCACGCGCGAGACCATGTTCCGCGCCACGCGGCTGGACCCGGACGACCCGTGGGTGGGCTGGACGGCGGCGTCGCTGCAGCAGACCAGCGGCAAGAAGACCGCCATCCTCCCCAACCTGGGCGGCTCGCTGCCCAACGACATCTTCACGGACGTGCTGGGCCTGCCCACGGTGTGGGTGCCTCACTCGTATCCGGGCTGCTCGCAGCATGCGCCCAACGAACATCTGCCGCCGGAGCTGCTGCGCGAGGGACTGCGGCTGATGACCGGCCTGTACTGGGACATGGGAGCGGGCGGCACGCCCGCCGCCAAGGTATAACGTACAGCCCGCCCCGATAGGCGCGGCGGCCTGCCCGCCGGCGCTAGCCGCCCGACTGGCGCGCGATGCCGCGCGCCATGTCCACCCGCGACAGCAGCAACAGCCCGCCCACGAAGAACACGCCGGTGACCAGAATGGCCAGGCGATGGTTGCCCAGGGTCATCCACGTGACCAGGCCGTAGGTCAGCGGACCCACCACGGCGGCCAGCTGGATGGCGAAGGTCCACAGCGCGAAGAATTCGGCCAGCCTGGGCTGCGGAGCCAGCGCGCCCACCATGGCGCGGCCCGCGCTCTGGCTGGTGCCCATGCACAGCCCGGCCAGCATCGCCGCCACCCAGAACACGGACGCGGTAACGGCGGCGTAGGCCGTCAGCACCATCACGATCCAGCCGGCCAGCGTCAGGGCCAGCGCGCGCTTGTGCCCGATGCGGTCCTGCACATAGCCGAAGCTGAAGGCGCCCAGCGCGGCCGCGATGTTGACGGTGAACACCAGCATCATGGTCTGGGACATGCCGAAGCCCATGACCTGCTCGGCATACACGGCGGCCAACGTCACCACGACCGCGATGCCGGCCTGGTAGCAGGCCCCGCACATCAGCAGCCGACGGAACTCGGGATAGTGCGTTCCCGTGTCGCGCCAGGCCCTGCCCAGCCGAGCCAGCATGTCGGTCACGCCCGACCGCCCCAGCGCCGGCGCATGGGGCCGTGCGCGCTCGCGCAGCAGGAAGAAGGACGGGAGCGCCGCCAGCGCGAACATCACGGCCGTCAGCGCGACGACCCAGGGCACGTACTGCTCGGCTCCCAGTCCGCGCGATTCGCCCGTCATGACCACGGCCAGCGACAAGCCCAGCGTCAGCATGCCGCCGCAGTATCCGAAGCTCCAGCCCCATCCCGACACGCGGCCCAGCGCGTGCGGCCGCGCAAGTTCGGGCAGGAACGCGGCGATGACGGACTCGCCGATGCAGAAGCAGTAATTGGAAAGCGCGACCGCGGCCAGCGCCAGCCAGACGTCGCCCGGGCCCGCCTGGGTCAGCGCCAGCGTGGCGGCCACGCAGCCCAGCGTGCTGGTATACAGCAGCCGCCGCTTGCCGGCGCGGGCGTCGGCGCGCGCGCCCAGCGTGGGCATGGTCAGCATGATGGCCAGGTAGGACACCGACAACGCGGCAGTCCAGGCCAGCGTGGCCCAGTGAGCCCGGCCGCCCACCACGCCCACGAAATACGTGCTGAACACCGTCGTGAGGATGACGGTGGTGTACCCGGAGTTGGCGAAGTCGTACATCGCCCAGGCCCACACCTCGCGGCGCGTGACGCCGGGGTTCAGCGCACCCCGCGCCGGCGCCGGGGCGGCGCCGGCCGGGGCTTGCGGCACAGCAGGTTGCGTCACAGGCCCAGCGCTGCGATGCCCGCGCGCGCGATGGCGGCGTCATCCGAGGATTTCACGCCCGATACGCCCACGGCGCCGATCACCTGGCCTTCGGCCACGATGGTCACGCCGCCTTCGAGCATGCCTTCGAGCTGCGGCGCCGACAGGAACGCGTAGCGGCCATTGTTGATGATCTCTTCGTAGCCGGCGGAATCGCGGCGGCCCAGTGCGGCGGTGCGCGCCTTGGCCGGCGCGATGTAGGAAGAGACCGGCGCGACGCCATCCAGGCGCAGCATGCCCAGCAGGTGGCCGCCGTCATCGGCCACCGCGATCGACACGGCCCATTGATTGGCCAGCGCGTGGGCTTCGGCGGCCGCCAGGATTTTCTTCACGTCTTCCGCGGTCAGCACGGGTTTGCTTTTCATTGCAGGGATTCCTTGATCTGTTGCAGGGCTGTGGGATCTTCGATGGTGGTGAGGTCGCCCGGATCGCGGTTTTCGCACACCGCGACGATGGCCCGGCGCAGCACCTTGCCCGAGCGCGTCTTGGGCAGCGCCCCGACGAAGCGGATGCGCGACGGACGCGCCACGGCGCCAAGCTGGTCTTCCACGACCCGCATGATATCCCCTTCCAGCGCACGGGCATCGTCGGCATGCTGCGCGGCATCGGGCCGCTTGAGCACCACGAAGGCCATGGCGACCTGGCCCTTCAATTCATCGGCCACGCCCACCACGGCGCATTCGGCCACGCCCGCATGGCTGTTGATGGATTCCTCGATCTCGCGCGTGCCCAGGCGGTGGCCCGCCACGTTGATGACGTCGTCGGTGCGGCCCAGGATGTACCAATAGCCATCCTCGTCGACGCGCCCCCAGTCGAATGTGGAATACACCTGGCGGCCCGGAATGGACGTGAAATACGTCTGAACGAAACGCTCGTCGTCGCCCCAGATGGTGGACATGGCGCCGGGCGGCAGCGGCGGCTCGATGGCCACCACCCCTTTCTGTCCGGGTTCGAGGTCTTCGCCCGTGGCCTCGCTGACGATGCGCACGTCGAAGCCATAGGTGGGAAACGACGGGCTGCCGAAACGCGTGGCCACGCGCTCGACGCCCGGCTGGGCCGACAGAATGGGCCAGCCGGATTCGGTCTGCCAGTAGTTGTCGATGATGGGTTTGCCCAGCCCCTCGGACACCCAGCGCGCGGTCGGCTCGTCCAGCGGCTCGCCGGCCAGGTACACGGCCCGCAGCGTGGAGAGGTCGTGGCGGCGCAGCAGTTCCGGATCCTGGCGCTTGAGGACGCGCACGGCGGTGGGCGCGGAAAACAACGTGTTCACGCCGAAGCGCTCGACCAGCTTCCACAGGATGGCGCCGTCGGGCCGCACCGGCGTGCCCTCGTACAGCACCGAGGTCTGCCCGCCAATGAGCGGCCCATAGACGATGTACGAGTGCCCGACCACCCATCCGATGTCGCTGGTGCAGAAGAACGTATCGCCGGGCTTGCCGTCGAACAGGTATTCCATGGACGCGGCCAGCGCCACGGCGTAGCCGCCCGTGTCGCGCTGCACGCCCTTGGGCCGGCCGGTGGTGCCGGAGGTATACAGCACGTAGCTGGGCTCGGACGACTCGACCCATTCCACCGGCACCTGCGCGCCGTCATGGCGGCGACGCAGCTCGGCGTAATCGAGATCGCGTCCGGGCTCCGGCTGGAACGGCACGAGGCCGCGATCCAGCACGACAACCGCCCGCGGCGGCTTGCCGCACAGGGACAGCGCCTTGTCGACCAGCGGCTTGTAGGGCACGACCTTGCCCGCACGCGATCCGCCATCGGCGCACATCAACACCTTGGGCGCCGCGTCGTCGATGCGCTGCGCCAGGTTCACCGAGGCGAAACCGCCGAACACGACTGAATGCACCGCGCCGATGCGCGCGCAGGCCAGCATGGCGAAGACCGCCTCGGGCACCATGGGCATGTAGATCAGCACGCGGTCCCCCGGGCCGACGCCCTGCTCGCGCAGCATGGCGGCCACCGCGTTGACCTCGGCGTACAGCTGCTGGCGCGTGTACAGCCGCTCCTGGTCCACTTCGGTGGACACCCAGGCCAGCGCCACACGGTCGGCATACTGCGGCAGCCATCGGTCGACCGCGTTGTAGCAGAGGTTGGTGCGTCCGCCGACGAACCACCGTGCGAAAGGCAGGCGCTCGTCGTCCAGCACCTGGCTGAATGGCGTTTCCCAATGAATGCGCTGCGCCTGCTCGCGCCAGAAACCATCGGGGTCGTGAATCGACCGATAGTGGAAATCCCGGGTTTTTTCCATGTATGTCTCCTGATATATTTCGAGGGTCATTCCGCACTATTTGGTAGTCTTTTTTAGCTACCTTCCGCTCTTTCCCGCAGCACTTCGGTCTTATTGTGGCCAGCCCAGCTTGCGCGAAGCTTGCCGCAGCGCCCTCAGTCTCCTAGAGGATCGCGCCGAGATCAATCCGCATTACCCGCAGAACGATGTGAGATGTCGGTGGTTGCTACACGACTTGTCACAATCGGTTTGATAGAATCCGGCTATTCCTTGCTACCCTGCGGATGCTGTAACGGCTCCGTCCCTCGTAGTACTGCCGAGACCAATGCCCAGCAACAGGCCCGATTCCGCGTATTCCATGTCCTTCGCCCATCGCACGTTGCGCTGGGCGCAAGTGCTCGGCGCGGCGGGATGCATCGCGGTGTTGGCGGGATGCGCGGGCACGCAAGGTGCCGACCAGCGCAACGCCGGCCTCGACGATTACGACAACGGCGTCGATTCCTACGACAGCGACTGGATCGCCTCCAACGATCCCATCGGCGAGCTGGTCACGCAAAGGCTCGGCCGCAAGCCGGGCGCATCCCAACACCTCGCCGACCGCAATCCGCTGGTAGGCGCGGCTCTCAGCCAACTGGGCGTGCGCTATCGTTTCGGCGGCAATTCGCCCGATACCGGCTTCGATTGCAGCGGCCTCGTGCGCTACTCGGCCGAACGCTCGCTGGGCCTGAAGCTGCCCCGCAATGCCGCCGAGATTGCCGGCTGGGGCATGTCGGTGGCACGCGACGAACTGCGTCCCGGCGATCTGGTCTTCTTCAACACCATGGGCCGCCGCTACTCGCACGTGGGCATCTACATGGGTGACAACCGCTTCGTCCATTCCCCCAGCGCCGGCGGCGTGGTGCGCGTCGAAGACATGAAGATGGCCTACTGGTCCAAGCGCTACAACGGCGCGCGGCGCATCGCCGCCACCGACGTGGCTTCGGCCCGCGCCAACTAAGCGGTATCAGCAGGGCAGTATCGTTCAAATACAGAAAGGCGGCCGGGCGCGTCATGCGCCCGGCCGCCTTTCCATTCCGGCATCCCCCGCCGCGATTCGAACTGTCCGCGCCCGCCGCTTACCGGGCGTTGGCGCACAGGCCGCATTGCTGCAGGGCCTGCTGCATGCTGCACACCGAGCGACGACAAGCCACCACCCGGATGCCCGCGCGCTGGGCCGCGTGACGGAAGGTCTTCATGACGTTGTGGCCCAGGAAATCCGTCAACAGGATGACCAGCTGGGTGCCCGAGGGCAGTTGCAGCGTCTTCTTCTGATGCGAGGGATCACGGCCGCTGATGTGGTGCGTGATCGAGATGTTGTGCCCCTTGAGCAGATCAGGAATATTGCCGAGCCGGTCGGCGCCCACTACCACTGCACTCAGTCCTGCCGTCATGACGTTCCTCTCTGATGTCGTTGAGACTGGTGTTAATGATAATGATTCCTATTGTTTAGTCAATTCAAATGAGATCGGTTCTTATTTAATATTTCAATGGCTCTGTGCACTCGCATAGCCGCGCTGCTCGGGCCGCCCTACAGGTGCCCGGAAAGACAAGGGGCGCCGCAATCGCGGCGCCCCGTCGATCCGGCACGCACAGCCGGCACATCCGACGTCCTCGCGGAGAGCCTCAGTCGCCTCGCGGCCCCTGCACCGCTTCGGTGACGGCATCGCGGGTCAGCGAAGGCGCCAGCATCTCGAGGAAGGTATAGACATAGTCGCGCAGGAACACGCCCGACTTCAGGCCCACGCGCGTGGTGTGCGTGCCGAACAGATGACCCACCGGCAGGCCCACCAGGTTGCCGTCGCGGCGCGGGTCGTAGGCGACGCCCGCGATGATTCCTATGCCCAGGCCCACGTCGACATAGGTCTTGATGACGTCGGCGTCGATGGCCTCGAGCACGATGTCGGGGTGGATGCTCTGGTTGGCGAAGATTTCATCGATGGTGGTCCGTCCGGTGAAGGCCCGGTCGTACGTCACGATGGGATATTCGGCCAGCTGCCCCAGCGTCAGTCGGCGCGCTTCGCTGGAGGTCAGTTCGGCCAAGGCGTGGTCCGGCCGCACCACCACCGTGTGTTCCCATGCGTAAACGGGCAACGTGGCCAGGCCGGGCGTCAGCGCCAGCGATTCGGTGGCCAGCGCCAGGTCGGCCTGCTCGTGCAGCACCATCTCCGCCAGTTGAGCGGGGCTGCCTTCCGCCAAGGACAGGTGCACCTTGGGAAACTGCTTGCGAAACGCCGGGATCACGCGCGGCAGCAGGTAGCGGGCCTGGGTGTGCGTGCACGCGATGACCAGACCGCCTTCGTCGCGCCGCGCGAACTCGTCGCTGACCTTCTTCAGATTGTCGACCTCGCGCATGATGCGGTCGATGACTTGCGACACTGCCAGGCCGGGCTTGGTCAGGCCCTTGATGCGCTTGCCATGGCGTTCGAAGATCTTCACGCCAAGTTCGTCTTCGAATTCGATGATGGCCTTCGACACGCCGGGCTGCGAGGTGTACAGCATCCGTGCCGCCTCGGTCAGGTTGAAATCGCGTCGGATGGTCTCCCGCACGAAGCGGAATTGCTGCAGGTTCATGGACAGGCCCCCAATGTAGGGGACCGATTATAAGTAATATAGAACCTTTTCCATATTACTTATTGGAATAAGTTTAGGGATTCCGCCGGCCACGGATTCGGAGATGCAGAGCGGTAGCCGGCTGGGCCATGCCCATGCCGTCCGCCAACGCCGGTCGTGATAAGCTGACCGCACGCCCCATGCCTTGTTGGCACCGCCACGGGAACAAGCGGATATGTCGCCGATCCGTCCGCCAGACGCGATCATGCGACCGTTCCCCGAACTCCCTACGATGCCCACTGGTCAATCAATGCCCGACACAACCTCCACCTCGACCGAGTTCGAGGCGCTGATGGCCGCGGCTCCCGGCGCACTCGACGCCATTCCACAAGCGGTATACCTGTGCGATAGCGAAGGTCGGCTGGTCCGCTATAACGCCGAAGCTGTCCGGCTATGGGGCCGCGCGCCCACACTGCAAGAAGGCCGCGAACGCTTCTGTGGCTCCTACCGCCTTTTCCTGCTGGACGGCACGGCGCTACCCCACGACGAATGTCCCATGGCACAGGCGGTCTACGATGGCACGCCTGTTCGCAACGCCGAGGTCGTCATGGAACGGCCGGACGGCGAACGCTTGACCGTTCTCGTCAATATCCGTCCATTGCGCGATCACGAGAACCGGATCCAGGGGACGATCAACTGCCTCCAGGATATTTCCGACCGCAAAGAGATGGAAGCCGTGCTTCTGCGGCAGAAGGACGAGCTCGAGGACTTTTTCGAGAACAGTGCGGTCGCCCTGCACATCGTCAGCAAGGACGGCATCATCCTGCGGGCCAACCAGGCCGAACTGGACCTGCTGGGCTACACCAGCGAAGAGTACATCGGCCGGCACATCGCCGAATTCCATGCCGACGATCATGTGATCCAGGACATCCTGGAGCGGCTCTCGTGCGGCACGCCCCTCGATCGCTATCCTGCCAGGCTGCGCAGCAAGGACGGCGGGATCAAGCATGTTGTCATCACGTCGAACAGCCGCTTCCACGCCGGCAAGTTCGTCAACACCCGTTGCTTCACGATGGATGTGACCGAACTGCGCAAGGCGGAGGCCGCGCAGCGCGAAAGCGACGAACGGCTGATGGCGACTTACCAGGCCGCGATGGTGGGCATCGCAGAGACCGACGAGCGCGGCGGCTTCGTACGCGTGAACGACGCCATGTGCCGCATGCTCGGGCGCCCGCGCGAGACGCTTATCGGCGCGACGATGACCGATATCGCGCAGGAACTGGACCCGATCGAGGATGCCGGGCTTCATGCCCGCCACGACTTGCGGAACGATACCGTCAGCAGTCGGGCGGTCCGGCCGGACGGTACGGTGGCGTGCCTGGACGTGTCCAGTTCATTCGTCACCGACGAGCAGGGCAATTTTCGTTATGGCGTCAAGGTGCTGCAGGACGTCACCGAGCGCCAGCGCATGCACGAAGAGCTCAAGGCTAGCGAGGCCCGCTTGCGCGAATTGCTGGAGGCCTTGCCCGCGGCCGTCTACACGACGGATGCCGACGGCCGCATCACGTTCTACAACCAGGCCGCCATCGAGCTGGCGGGGCGCACGCCGCAACTGGGCAGCGATCAATGGTGCGTGAGCTGGCGCCTGTACTGGCCTGATGGCAGGCCGATGCGTCATGACGAATGCCCGATGGCCATCGCCTTGAAGGAAGGCAAGGCGGTACGGGGAGGCGAAGCCGTTCTGGAGCGGCCCGATGGGACTCGCGTGCCCTTCATTCCCTATCCGACGCCCTTGCGGGATGCCGATGGAAGGCTGGTGGGCGCCATCAACATGCTGGTCGACATCACGCCGCGCAAGGAGGCCGAGGCGCGCCAGAAGGTATTGATCGACGAGCTGAATCATCGCGTGAAGAACACGCTCGCCACGGTCCAGTCCCTGGCCAGGCAGACGGCCAGGCATGCGCAGGACCTGCCTGGCTTCGCCGCGACCTTCGAGGCCAGGATATTGGCCCTGGCGTCCGCTCATGATCTGCTGACGCGCCGGCACTGGAGCGGGGCCGCGCTTCACAGCCTGGTCGGCGATATCGTGGCCCCCTACGCCGACGACAACGGTCGTGTGCGGCTGGAAGGGCCCGCGCTCGACATCGCTCCTGGCGCGGCGTTGAGCCTGACGATGGCGATCAACGAACTGGCGACGAACGCCGCCAAGTATGGCGCGCTGTCGCGGCCCGTCGGTTCCATATCGGTGCGCTGGACGATCGACGGCGAACCGGACGGACACCTGTCGATCGAATGGCAGGAGTACGACGGACCCGCCGTCGTGGCGCCGAGCCGGCGCGGCTTCGGTACGCGGCTGATGGAGCGCTGCGTGACCCGCGACCTGGATGGCAGCTTCGACCTGCACTACGAGCCGCATGGTGTCCGTTGCAGCATCGACATCCCGCTTGCGAGGCTGGCGCGCCATGAATGACATCGAAGGCCTGCGCGTGCTGGTGGTTGAAGACGAAGCGGGCGTGGCGCTGCTGATCCAAGACATGCTCGAAGAACTGGGCTGCGAGGTGGCGGCGTCTATCGCGCACCTGCCCAAGGCCTTCGAGGCGGCCGACACCATATCGTTCGACTTCGCGCTTTTGGACGTGAACGTCCATGGCGTACCGGTTTTTCCCTTCGCCCATGCGCTGCGCGAGCGCGGCAAACCCGTCGTCTTCAGCACCGGCTATGGAAGGGAAGGATTGCCGTCCGAATTCAAGGGATATCCGGTGTTGGGCAAGCCTTTCTCTCTCGACGCGCTGGAGCGCGCGATCACTGACGTGGCCGCGACCCTGCCTCGACGCTGACGCCGCGTCTGGTCGAGCACCTGAAGCGGCGCTTATCCGCGCACCGCCGAATACAGCGCACGCACCAGGTCCGACTGGGTAATGATGCCAGTCAGCCGGCGCTCCCCATCGACTACAGGCACGTGCCGGTGACCGCTGTCGGAAAACACCGGCACCAGGTCGATGAGCAGGCTGTCGTCGAGGCGGCTCTGCACCTGGCGCGTCATGATCTGGCCCACCGTATGCGGTGCGCGGCTGCCCTCGCGTACCTGTCTGACCAGCGCGCGCAGGCGATAGCTCATGCCTTCGTGCACGTCCAGGTCGACCTGCTTCATGAAGTCGGCCACCGTGACGATACCCACCAGCCGACGGTGCAGGTCGACCACGGGCAGCGCCTTCACCTTGTGCTTGCGCATCAGCGTCCACGCCTGGCGCAGCGACGTCTCGGTGCGCGCCGTGACCGGATCGCGGCTCATCACGTCGGCGCACCGCAATTCCCCCATGGTCCGCCGGTATGCGGCCGCCTCGGCGTGCTGCAGCAGTTCCTGCAGATCGTCGCGGTTGATGTCCACGATCTGGTTATAGCGCGCCAGCGCGGCGTCCAGGTCGGCATCCGTGAAACGGGCGCCGGCCGGGGTCGGCGTCGTGCGTCGCGGCCGGTAAGGCCAACTATGCCCGTTGAGGTTGTTGTAGATGATGCCCGCGGCGACCAGCACCGCCGAGTTCAACAGGATGGGATGCAATGCGAATCCGAAGCGGTCGCAGCCCGTCAACACCATCGTCAGCGCCGCCGCGCCGCCCGGCGGATGCAGGCAGCGGGCGGCCAGCATGACAGTGATGGCCAGCCCCACCGCGAGGCCGGCGGCCAGCGACGCGTTCGGGATCCAGCGCACACACGCGATGCCGACCAGCGCCGACAGCGTGTTGCCGCCAATCACAGACCACGGCTGGGCGAGCGGGCTGGAGGGAACCATGAACACCAGGACCGCGCTGGCGCCCACCGGAGCGAAGAGTGCCGCGGCCAGCACGGCGTGGTCGCGGGCCAGTTGCCCGTTCAGCAGCAGGGCCGCGCCGAACGCCGTGATCAACACGCCCAGGGACGCGCCGGCGATGGAGCGGAATCTTTCGCTGGCGCTGATGTGCTGGGTGGCGGGCCACAGGGCACGCAGGAATGCCTTGCCGTCCAGGCGAGACCGGCTCGAAGTCATGGGCTGTGGGGATTGACGCAAACGGCCTGGGGGCATGCCCTGTGGCCAAAGCCGTAGATTGTCGCCCCAAGGACCGCGCCAAGTCCAGAATAAGCTTAGAACCGGCCCGGATATCGCCGCGGCAAGAAGCCCGCCTCAGGCACCCATCGCCCAGCGACGGACGGCCGGCGCGCCCAACGGGCGCCGGCCTGCGCCTCGATCTACTTGTCGTGCACCATCGAGATGGTCGTGTTGACCGTGCGGCCATGCGCCGACCAGCGCGCCGTCACCGTCTTCGTCTGCGTCCAGAACTGCACCGCCTGCTTGCCGTTGGGGCCCAGGTCGCCCAGCTTGGAGCCTCGCGATCCCGTGAAGCTGAACCATGCCACCGGCACGGGAATGGGAATGTTGATGCCCACCTGGCCCACGTCGATGTTGTTCTGGAAGTAGCGCGCCGCCCCGCCATCCTGCGTGAACAGCGCCACGCCGTTGCCGTTGGGATTGCGGTTGATGAAGTCCACGGCCTCTTCCAGCGTGTCGACGCCCACCACGCCCAGCACCGGCCCGAAGATCTCTTCTGTGTAGATCGACATCTTCTCGGTCACGCCGCCGAACACCGTGGGACCGACGAAGTTGCCCTTCTCATAGCCCGCCACCTCGATGCCGCGTCCATCCAGCAGCAGATCGGCGCCTTCGTCCACGCCCTGCTGGATCAGGCTTTCGACGCGCTTGCGCGCATTGGCCGACACCAGCGGCCCCAGGTCCGCCTGGCGATCGGTGCCCACATTGACCTTCAGGCCTTTGGCGCGTTCGACGAATTCGGGCAGCCAGTTGCGCGCCTCGCCCACCAGCACGGCCACCGATGCGGCCATGCAGCGCTGGCCGGCGGCGCCGAAGGCCGCGCCCAGCAGCTGGTTCATCGCCACCTCGGGATCGGCGTCGGGCAATATCACGCAGTGGTTCTTCGCGCCCATCATGGCCTGGCAGCGCTTGCCGGCCGCCGAGGCGCGGTTGTAGATCTCGGTGCCCACGCGGGTCGAGCCGATGAACGACACCGCCTTGATGTCCGGGTGTTCGCACAGGCCCATGGCCATGTCGGGCCCGCCGTGCACCACGTTCAGCACGCCCGGCGGCAGGCCCGCCTCCAGCGCCAGCTGGGCCAGGAACAGCGTCGAGCTGGGATCCTGCTCGGACGGCTTCAACACGAACGTATTGCCGCAGGACACGGCCAGCGGGAACATGAAGCATGGCAGCATCACCGGGAAGTTGAAGGCGGTGATGCCGGCGCACACGCCCAGCGGCTGGATCAGCGTGTACACGTCGATGCCCGAAGCGGCGTTCTCGGCGTACTCGCCCAGCTGCAGGCTGGCGATGGAGCACGCATGCTCGACCACCTCGAGCCCGCGCCCCACTTCGCCTTCGGCGTCGGGCAGCGTCTTGCCGTGCTCGCGCGTGATCATCTCGGCCAGCTTCGCGGTGTTGTCCCGCAGCAGCTGCTGCAGCTTCAGCATCACCCGCATGCGGGTGCCCTGCCCGCTGTTGCGCCACGTCTGGAAGGCCGCCTTGGAATTGGCCACGGCCCGGTCCAGTTCCTCGCGCGTGGCCATGGGCACCCGCGCCACGACTTCCTGCGTGGCCGGATTGATCACGTCGCGCCACTGCGTGGTCCGGGACTGCACCAGTTCGCCGCCGATCAACAGCGGCAGGTTGGGGACTTCTGCCATGATTGCTCCTCGCACTGCTTGTAGGAAAGCGCGGCATGGCCGCGCGGGTTTCGATAAGGGATGCGCTATTTGCCGGCGGTCACCAGTGGGCATGACGATTCCGCCAGCGGCTGGAACGCCTCGGCGGCGGGTATGGTGGCCACCAGCTTGGAATAGTCCCAGCCGCCTTTCGATTCGGCCGGCGTCTTCACTTCGTACAGGTACATGTCGTGGATCACGCGCCCGTCGGGCCGGATCGACGCGTTGCGCATGATCGGGTCGCGTATGGGCAGCGCGCGCATGCGGTCGGCCACGACCTTGCCGTCGGTACTGTTGGAGGCCGCCACCGCGCGCAGATAATGCAGCACGCTGGAATAGACGCCGGCGTGCGTCATGGTGGGCTTGTTGCCGCGGAACGCCTTCTCGAAGCGGGCGGCCCATTGCCTCGTGGCGTCGTCGTAGTCCCAATAGAAACCGTCCACATACGACAGGCCCTGCGCGTTATCCAGGCCCAGCGCACGCAGGTCGGACAGGAAGATCAGCAGCGACACGAGCCGCTGTCCGCCCGTCACGATGCCGAACTCGCGCGCCTGCTTCACCGCGTTGACGGTGTCCTGCCCGCCATTGGCCAGCGCCACGACCTGAGCCTTCGAGCTCTGCGCCTGCAGCAGATACGAGGCGAAGTCGGGCGCGTTCAGCGGATGGCGCACACTGCCCGCCACCGTGCCGCCCAGCGCCTTCACCGCCTTCGTGGTGTCGGCCTCCAGCGAGTGGCCGAAGGCATAGTCCACCGTGACGAAGTACCACGACTTGCCGCCCGCGCGCACCGTAGCCTTGGCGCCGCCCGCCGATTGCGAATACGTGTCGAACATCCAGTGAAAGCCCACTGGCGAGCATTCCTTGTTGGTCAGCGCGGTGGTGGCCGGCCCCGAGAACATCACGACCTTGTTCTTTTCGCGCGCGATGCCCTGCACCGCGAGCGCGACGGCCGAGTTGGTCAGGTCGGCGATGGCGGTGACGCCGTCGCGGTCGAACCATTCGCGGGCGCGCGCGGCGCCCACGTCGGCCTTGTTCTGGTTGTCGGCCGACACCAGCTCGATGCGCATGCCCTTGCAGTCTGCCGCCAGGCAGTCGTCGATGGCCAGCTGCGCGGCCGCCACCGAACCGGGGCCGCCCATGGCGGCATAGGTGCCCGACATGTCGGTCAGGATGCCGATCTTCACCGGCGGACGTTCGGCTGCCCCGGCCTGGAAGGCGAACAGCGCGGCCAGGCACAAGCCCGCGGCCAGGCCGCTAGCATGCAATCTCATGGTTGTCTCCTCGGTATTGTTGTGGCGGGTCCCGCGGCAGTGCTTCCCCGGCGGTCCCGCAGCCAGTGTAGATGTGTGAAAATCCCCGATCAACAATACGGATGCACATTCGTTGTGCATTGATGCACAACGGTACGGAGACCCTGGCCATGCTCGACTGGGACAGCCTGCGCTATTTCCTGGCGGTGGCGCGCACCCAGCGCGTCAGCGCCGCGGCGCGCCAACTGGGCGTCGAACACACCACCGTGTCGCGCCGCATCCGCCTGCTCGAGGCCGAACTCGACAGCCTGCTGTTCGAGAAATCGCGCAGCGCCGGCTTCATGCTGACCGGCGATGGCCAACGCCTGTTCGTGCATGCGGAGCAGATGGAAAACGCGGTGGCCGCCGCGCGCGAAAGCCTGTCCGGCATCGGGCAGGCGCTGTCCGGCCATCTGCGCATCGGCGCCACCGAGGGTTTCGGCAGCTACGTGCTGACGCCGCTGGCCGCCGACTTCCAGCGTCGCTATCCGCACATCACGCTAGACATACTGCCGGTCCCGCGCTTCGTCAGCCTGTCCAAGCGCGAGGCCGACCTGGCCATCACGCTCGAGCGCCCGCAGCGCGGCCCGTACGTCTGCAGCAAGCTGTGCGACTACACGCTGATGCTGTACGGCACGCCGGGCTATCTGGCGCGCCATGCGCCGATCCGCGACCGGGCCGGCCTGGCCGGCCACAGCTTCATAGGCTATGTGGACGAGCTGGTGTTCAGCGAACGTCTGCGCTACCTGGAAGACGTGCTGCCGGACAGCCGCGTGGTACTGCGCAGCACCAGCGTGATCGCGCAATACCATGCCGCGCTGCAGGGCCGTTCGCTGGCCATCCTGCCGTGCTTCATCGCCGCGCAGGACCCGCGGCTCACGCCGGTGCTGCCGGACGAGATCGCGATCGTGCGCAGCTTCTGGATGTATTGCCACGAAGACCTGCGGCGCCTGAAGCGCGTATCGGTGCTGTGGGATTTCCTGCGCCGCTCGGTGGCGCGCAACGCGGCGCTGCTGGCAGGACGGGACGGACGAATGCAGTATCTGCCCGAGGGCCGCGGCAAGGACGACGGCGCGGGGGCAGACAGGGTACGCTGAGCGTCGTCAGGCGGCCGCGTTGCGCGGCGCCTTCACCCGCAGCCGCCGCGCCAGCAGCCAGCCGAACAGGGCCGCCACGGCCGCGTGGATGAGCCACACGCCCACTTCGAAGCTGAGCTTGCCGTCGCCGATCCACGCGCGCGACAGGTTGATCAGGTTCATATACAGCAGCGCGATCAGGCCCGCCATCAGCAGGTCGCCGGAACGCCCCAGGCGCGGATTGACCGCGCCCAGCGGGATGGCCAGCAGCGCGAGGTTGAGCGTGGCCAGCGGCATGGCGATGCGCCACATCACCTGCGACCACGAACTGTCGGTGTTGTCGCTGATGAGCTGCATGGTCGTGCGCGCCTTGCTGGAACGTTCGGCCGCGGCGCGCGCATCGGCGGTGGGATCCACCCCCGCCCGGCTTTCGAGGCGGATGCCGTACCGTTCGAAATCGACCAGGCGGATTTCCGCCGTGCCCGGCTTGAGGTCATAGCGGTGGCCGCTGCCCAGCACGAGGAAGCGGTCGCCGTTGGGCAGGGTTTCGGTATGCGCGCTGCTGGCCGTGAGCACGCTGTGCCATTCGGGATCGATGGCGCGCGCGAACACGTTGCCCAGTTCATCGCTGGGTTTGGTCGGGTCTTCGGCGAAAAACACGCGATTGCCGCCGTCCGACTCGGCGAACTGCCCCGCCGTGACCTTGGATAGATCCGACCGTTGTTCGAACCGCTCGCGATACTCGCCGATCTGCCGATAGGCCCACGGCGAGGCGGCCAGCGTCAGTATGGCGACCAGGATAGCGGTGGGCACGGCCACGCGCAGCACCGGGCGCAGCCAGTCGGCCAGCGACAGGCCGCTGGCGAACCACACCACCATTTCGGATTCGCGGTAGTTGCGCGTGACGGTGGTCAGCACCGCGATGAACAGGGCCACCGCCAGAATGGTGGGCAGCGCGGTAATGGTGGAGAAGGCCGCCAGGCCCAGCACCACGTCGGCGCCGATGGAGCCGCCCGCCGCGTCGCCCAGCAGGCGCACCAGCAGCACGCTGAGCCACACGACCACGAGGGTAGAGAACACCACGCCCGCGTGACTCGTGATCTCGCTGACGACCGACCGTTTGAACAGGGACATGTGAAAAAATGCGGGATAATCGAACGCTATCGACGAGCCACTACCGGGGATCTTCCTCATGGAATTTAGCACACAGACCACCGCTTCCCTGCACCAGATCAAGACATCCGCGCTAGCGGTGGGCGTCTATGCCGACGGGCTGCTCAGCCCCGCCGCCGAACTCGTCGACCGCGCCGCCAATGCGGCCCTGCGCGCGGTCGTGAAGGCCGAATTCCGGGCCCGCCCCGGTTCCGTCCTGGTACTGCGCAACCTGCCCGGCGTGTCGGCGCAGCGCGTCGTGCTGGTGGGCCTGGGCAAGCGCGAGGAATACTCCGCGCGCGTCCATGCCGCCGCCGAGCAGGCGTTCGCCGCGGCCTGCGTGTCCGCCCAGCTTACCGAGGCCGTATCCACCCTGGCCGCGCTGGACATCCCCGACACGCCGCTGCGCGCCCGCGCCCGCACCGCCGCCATCGCGGCCGGCAGCGCCACCTATCATTACGATGCCACCTTCGGCAAACCCGACCGCGACGCGCGTCCCAAGCTGCGCAAGATCGTGCAGGTGGTCGAACGCGCCGACACCGCGCAAGCCCAGCAAGGGCTGCGCGAAGGCGCCGCCATCGCGCGCGGCATGGAGCTGACCCGCACCCTGGGCAACCTGCCCGGCAACATCTGCACGCCCACCTATCTGGGCGACACCGCCAAGAAGCTCGCGCGCGAGTTCAAATCCATCAAGGTCGAGGTGCTCGATCGCAAGCAGATCGAGGCCCTGGGCATGGGCTCGTTCCTGTCGGTGGCGCGCGGTTCCGACGAAGCCCCGCGCTTCATCGTGCTGCGCCATCCCGGCACGGGCGCCGGCACGGGCGCCGCCGCCAAGAAAGCCAAGGGCGAAGCCGCGAAAACGGCCGCCGGCCCGGTGGTCCTGGTCGGCAAGGGCATCACGTTCGACTCGGGCGGCATCTCGATCAAGCCCGCCGCCACCATGGACGAAATGAAGTACGACATGTGCGGTGCGGCCAGCGTGCTGGGCACCTTCCGCGCCCTGGCCGAACTCGAGCTGCCGTTCGAGGTCGTCGGCCTGATCGCCGCGTGCGAGAACATGCCCAGCGGCAAGGCCAACAAGCCGGGCGACGTGGTCACCAGCATGTCGGGCCAGACCATCGAGATTCTGAACACCGACGCCGAAGGGCGCCTGGTCCTGTGCGATGCCCTCACCTACGCCGAGCGCTTCAAGCCATCGGCCGTGATCGACATCGCCACCCTCACGGGCGCCTGCGTGGTGGCGCTGGGCGGCGTGAACACCGGCCTGTTCTCCAAGGACGACGCGCTGGCCGACGCCCTGCTGGCCGCCGGCCGGCAATCGCTGGATACGGCCTGGCGCCTCCCGCTGGACGATGCCTATCAAGAGCAGCTCAAGTCCAACTTCGCCGACATCGCCAACATCGGCGGCCCGCAGGCCGGTGCGGTCACGGCGGCGTGCTTCCTGTCGCGCTTCACCAAGGCCTATCCCTGGGCCCACCTGGACATCGCGGGCACCGCGTGGAAGGGCGGCAAGGACAAGGGCGCCACGGGCCGTCCCGTGCCGCTGCTGACGCAATACCTGCTGGACCGCGCCTGACGGCGGCCGGGGCCCGATGACGCGCATCGACTTCGCCTTCGGCGCCGGAGATCGCCTGCGGGCGGCCTGCCAGACGACACGCAAGCGCTATCTGGCGGGCCAGCGCATGGTGGTCTATTGCCGCGACGGCACGCGCCTGTCGGCGTTCGACCGCATGTTGTGGGCCTTCGACGACATCTCCTTCGTGCCGCACGTGCTGGCCAACGACCCGCTGGCGGCCGACACTCCTGTGGTGCTGACGGCCAGCGACCCGGCCGCGGCGCTGCCGCCGGCCGGCGCGCCCCACGGTGCGCCCGAAACCTGGCTGCTGAACCTGGATGACGACTGCCCACCGAACTATGATGGGTTTGTACGCTTGCTTGAATTCGTCTCCGACGATCCGGCCGACCGCCAGGCTGCGCGCCAGCGCTGGCGTGTCTATCAGGCCGCGGGCCACACGCTGCACAGCCACGACCTGACGCGCGCCGCGGGCGCCTAGGGCCGCGGCCGGCCGGCCCGGATCGCGCTTCACCGAGATCTGCCATGTCACGCCCCTATCCTCCCCACCGTTCCGACGGCATACCCACGCTGACACAGCGCGCCGAACCGACCCTGTCTCCGGACGCCAGCCTGCCGCAGGACGACGATACGCCTGTGCTGGGCGACGTCTATCTGGGCCCCGAGGACGACGACGGCGTGCCCGTGCTGGAGCATCCGGCCGGGGATCCCTTTCCCGACCTCCAGAACGACGCGGCGCCTTCGCCGCCCACCTCCGCCGAGATCGGGCCGCCCCGCCCCTACAGCCCCTGGGGCGATCGGCCCGCGCAGGCGCACCTGCGCCCGGGCGCGACCGATGCCGGTGGCCCGCTGGCGGCCCATCCCGCGCGGGACCATCCTCTGGGCCCGCCACAGCCCTATACAGCCCATCCTGAACAGGAGGGCCATCCGCCCGCGCCGCGGGACGGCCATCCCGCCCGCACGGCGGCGCCCCGCGCCCCGGCGGGGTACACGCAGTGGTCGCGGTCCGACCCGGCGGACATGGAGCCGGTGCATTTTCCGGCGCCTCCAGCCGCCCGGGCGCCCTCGGGGTCGTCCGTCTCGGCCAGCATTCCCGAAGCCGTGCTGCGGGCGGCCCTGCAGGCCGAGATCGAACAGGCCGTGCAGGCAGCGGTGGCCGACGCGTCGGCCATGTTGCGCGCCCGTCTCGAGGCCGAGCTTCCCGCCATCGTGGCGCGCACGCTGGGCCGGATCCGTCCGGGCTAAGCTTTTGCCCGGACGCCACCTCCGTGCCCGGCCTTTCACCCCCCTCAACCGGGTCGCAAGCGGCGCTTTTGGTGGGCCCTCCTAGTGTTTAAGGGAACTGTCAGGTATTCTTCTGCTCCAACGTTAGTCGGGCAATCACGCCCGTGATAGAGGAAACGCCATGAACGAAATTCGTCCCACCCCCTACGGCCACGCTGGCGCGGGCGAGGTCGTCCGTAACCGGGTCCTGCGCAATACCTACTGGCTGCTCGCCCTGTCTCTCATTCCCACGGTGCTGGGCGCCGCGGTCGGCCTGTACAGCGGCATCAACCAGGTCATGGGCGGCAGCCCCGGCATCACCGCCATCGTGTTCCTGGTCGGCGCCTTCGGCATGATGTACGCCATCGAGAAGAACAAGCACAGCTCGCTGGGCGTGGCCCTGCTGCTGGCCTTCACGTTCTTCATGGGCATCATGCTGTCGCGGCTGCTGGGCTTCGTGCTCAACCTGTCCAACGGCACACAACTGGTCATGACGGCCTTCGGCGGCACCGCCATCGTGTTCGGCACCATGGCCACGCTGGCTACCACCATCAAGCGCGACCTGTCGGGCATGCAGAAGTGGCTGTTTGCCGGCGCCATCGTCATCCTGGTGGCGGCCCTGGCCAACATCTTCCTGCAGATGACCGGCATCATGCTGATGGTGTCCACGCTGGCCGTGGTCATCTTCTCGGCCTTCATGCTGGTGGACCTGCAGCGCGTGGTCAACGGCGGCGAAACCAACTACGTGTCCGCCACCCTGGCCATCTACCTGGACGTGTACAACGTCTTCGCCAACCTGCTGGCCCTCTTGGGCTTCTTCGGCGGCGATCGCGAGTAACGCCGCTGCACTGCCAGGCCGCCGCGCGCGGCCCGGCAGACAGGCAAAAAAAGGCCCGCCACATGGCGGGCCTTTCGTTTACCGGCGGAGAAGAGTCAGAAGCGCTGCAGGTCCAGCAGCACGCGGCGCGTAGCCAGCGGCCGCCCCGCCAGGTTGGCCTCGAGACGTTCGCGCAGCGCGCGGCGCAGCTCGGGCTCGACGGCCGGGTCGGCGAAGTCGGGCTCGACCTCGTCCACCCCGTAGCCGATCTCGCGCAGCAGCACCCATTCGAAGCGGCGCAGCGCCGCGGCCGCGCGCGAGCCGCCGGCCAGTTGCGACAGCGCCGTGTCGTAGGCGTCGAACAGCACCGGATGCGCGTCCTCGCGCGGCAGCAGCCGCAGCAGCAGCTCGTTCATGTACCAGGCGGACATCAGCGCGCCGCCCGCCAGCGGGCGCACACCGGCCACTTCGGCGCGCGTCAGCGTCTTCACCTCGCCCCCGCCGCTCCAGGAGAGCGCCAGCGGCTGGAAGGCCGACAACACCGGCCGCAACGCGGAATACGGACGCTTGGCGCCCTTGGCCACCAGCGCCAGGCAGCCGTGGCTGCGCGAGAAGGCCTGGACGATAAGCGAGGTTTCACGCCACGCCGTGGCGTGGAGCATATAGGCGGAACTGTCCTGTACGCGCTGGGCGCGTTTACTCATAGCCCAGGTCGCGCAACGCGCTTTCGCGGTCGGACCAGCCCTTGCGCACTTTGATGTACACCTCGAGGTGCACGGTCTTGTCCAGCAGCTTGGCGATGTCCTGGCGGGCCTCGCTGGCGATGCGCTTCATGTGCTCGCCACCCGCGCCCAGCAGGATGGGACGATGGCTGTCGCGCTCGACCACCACGCAGGCGGCGATGCGCGCCAGCGCGTCGGTTTCTTCCCATTGCTCGATGACGACGGTACAGCCATACGGCAGCTCGTCGCCGACCAGGCGGAAGATCTTCTCGCGCACCAGCTCGGCGGCGATGAAGCGCATGGGGCGGTCGGTAAGCGTGTCTTCCTCGAACATCGGCTCGCCCTCGGGCAGCCGGGCGGCGATCTCGTCCAGCAGCTGATCGAGCTGCTGTTCCTTGACCGCGCTGACGGGCACCACGGCGCCATACGGATGCTGCGCGACGATCTTCGCCACGAAGGGAAACAGCTCGTCGCGGCTTTTCAGCGCGTCGATCTTGCTGACCACCAGGATGGTGCGTGCGGCATCGGGCAGCAGGGGCAGCAGGCGCGCGTCGCCATCCGTCCACTTGCCCGCCTCGACCACGTGCACCACCACGTCGACGTCGGCCAGGGCCTGCGTGACGACGCGGTTCATCATGCGGTTCATCGCGCCGCCGTGGCGCGTCTGGAAACCGGGCGTGTCGACGAACACGAACTGCTCGTGCTCGCGCGTGAGCACGCCATGAATGCGATGGCGCGTGGTCTGCGCCTTGCGCGACACGATGGAGATCTTGCTGCCGATCAGCGCGTTGGTGAGTGTGGACTTGCCCACGTTGGGGCGGCCGACGACGGCGATGAAGCCGGCGCGGTGCACGGGTTGGTTCATGTCTGTGCCCTCCTGTTGCGGCGCGTCGCTGTTCGCGAAGGAAACGTCGCGCTCGTGGGGCGTGGATTCGGGATTGCTCATGGATGTGCCTTGCTGTCGATGCGCGCGTATACCGACGATGTCATGTCCGCCCTGGCGAGCGACCGTGCCGGCAGGCTCATTTGACCTCTTGCGCCACTGCCACGGGCAGCGACAGCTGGGCGGTCTTGCGCGGCTTGCCGGACTTGCGCGCGGTGCGGGCCGGCGGGCTGACCGCCTGCGCAGCCTCGAGCGCCAGCTTGGCGGCCGACTGCTCGGCCGCGCGGCGGCTGGCGCCGGGCGCCACCACCTTGATCTCGAAGGCCGGAATGGCGCATTCGACTTCGAACTGCTGGCTGTGCGCGGCGCCGTGGGTGGCCACCACCGTGTACACCGGCAGGGGCAGCTTGCGGCCCTGCAGGAACTCCTGCAGAAGCGTCTTGGCGTCCTTGCCCAGCGTCTTGGGATCGACGCTGGCCATGACGGGCTGGTACTGCCGCACGATGACCTTGCGCGCGGCCTCGAAGCCGGCGTCCAGGTACACCGCGCCGAAGATGGCCTCGACCGCGTCGGCCAGGATGGACGGCCGCCTGAAGCCGCCGCTTTTCAACTCGCCTTCGCCCAGCCGCAGGTACTGCGACAGCTCGAGCCGCTGCGCGATCTCGGCCAGAGAGGCCTGCTTGACCAGATTGGCGCGCAGGCGGGAAAGATCGCCCTCGTCGAGCTTGCCGTAGCGGTCGAACAGCAGGGCCGCCACGACGAAGTTCAGCACGGCATCGCCCAGGAACTCCAGCCGCTCGTTGTGGCGCGCGCCGTGACTGCGGTGCGTCAGCGCCTGCTCGAGCAGTGCCTGGTTGCCGAAGCTGTGATCCAGGCGGGATTCCAGGGTAGCCAGTGACATGGGCGTAGCGAATCAGTGGAAACGGCCGATGCGGCTGAGGTCGCCGAAGTTCATCCAGACGAAGAAGGCCTTTCCTACGATATTACCGTCTGGCACGAAGCCCCAGTAGCGGCTGTCGGCACTATTGTCGCGATTGTCCCCCATGGCGAAATAGTGGCCGTCCGGGACCTTGCAGCGCACGCCGTTGCGCAGGTACTGGCACCGATCCACGAAGGGGAACTTCCAGATGGGGCCAAAATCCTGGTTTCTGTCTTCTTCCAGCAATATCTTGTGCGTAACGTCGCCCAATTTCTCGTCATACTGCGCCACATACGAGACCCGGTCGGGCTCGTAGTAGTCGCCCGCGCGCGTATGCGGCACCAATTGACCGTTGACGTATAGCTTCTTGTCGAGGTAAGCCACCTCGTCGCCCGGCAGGCCGACCACGCGCTTGATGTAGTCGACCGTGGTGTCGACGGGATAGCGGAACACGATCACGTCACCGCGCTCGAGCTCGCCCGTATCGATGATCTTGCGGTCGATGATGGGCAGGCGGATGCCATAGCTGAACTTGTTCACCAGGATCAGGTCGCCCGACTCCAGCGTGGGCAGCATGGAACCCGAGGGGATGCGAAACGGTTCGACCACGAACGAGCGCAGCAGGAACACGAACAGAATCACGGGAAAAAAACTGACCGCGTATTCGACCCACCACGACTCCTTGCCGGCCCGCTGCCCTGCCTCGCGGCGCTCGCGCTCGGCCTGCTGCGGATCGTCGGACGGATGGGCGTCGTAGGCCAGCACGGCCTGCCGAGCACGCTCTTGGCGACGATGGCGGAACACCGCCAAGTCCAGCACCCAGATCACGCCGGTAAGCACCAGCAGTACAAAAAGAATCAGGGCAAAGTTCCAACTCATGACGAATGTCGCCTATTCGGGTTACTTGTCTTCCACCTGCAGGATGGCAAGGAAGGCCTCTTGCGGAATCTCCACGCTGCCCACCTGCTTCATGCGCTTCTTGCCCGCCTTCTGCTTTTCCAGCAGCTTCTTCTTGCGCGTGATGTCACCGCCATAGCACTTGGCCAGCACGTTCTTGCGCAGCGCCTTGACGTTCTCACGTGCGATGACCTCGGCCCCGATGGCGGCCTGGATGGCGACGTCGTACATCTGGCGGGGAATCAGCTCGCGCATCTTCGACACGACCTCGCGCGCGCGATAGCGCGAATTCGAGCGGTGCACGATCATCGCCAGCGCATCGACCCGGTCGCCGTTGATGACCAGGTCGACCTTGACCACGTCGGAAGAGCGGTACTCGAGGAACTCGTAGTCCATCGACGCGTAGCCGCGCGACACCGACTTCAGCTTGTCGAAGAAATCGAGCACGATCTCGGCCAGCGGGATCTCGTACTTCAGGATCACCTGGCGGCCGGAGTAGTTCATGTCGATCTGGGCGCCGCGCTTGGCGTTGCACAGCGTCATGACCGCGCCCACGTATTCCTGCGGCATGAACAGCGTGACCATGACCACGGGCTCGCGGATGTCGGCGATCTTGCCGACCTCGGGCATGCGCGAGGGGCTTTCGACGGTGATGACGGTGCCGTCGCGCTGCTCGACCTCGTACACCACCGACGGCGCGGTGGTGATGAGGTCCATGTCGAATTCCCGTTCAAGCCGTTCCTGCACGATTTCCATGTGCAAGAGGCCCAGGAACCCGCAGCGGAAGCCGAAGCCCAGCGCCTGCGACACCTCGGGCTCGAACATCAGCGCGGCGTCGTTCAGCTTGAGCTTTTCCAGCGAGTCGCGCAGTTGGTCGTACTCGGAGCTTTCGACCGGGTACAGGCCGGCGAACACCTGCGGCTTCACCTCTTTGAAGCCCGGCACCGGCTCGCTGGCGGGATTGCCGGCCAGCGTGATGGTGTCGCCCACCTTGGCGTCGGCGAGTTCCTTGATGCCGGCGATGACGAACCCCACTTCGCCCGCCGACAGGTGGGTGCGGGGCTGCGACTTGGGCGTGAACACGCCGGTCTGCTCGCACAGGTGCGTGGCGCCGGAGGCCATCAGCAGGATCTTGTCCTTGGGCTTGAGCGTGCCGTTGACGATGCGCACCAGCATGACCACGCCGACGTAGTTGTCGAACCAGGAGTCGATGATGAGCGCCTGCAGCGGCTGCGACGGATCGCCCTTGGGCGGCGGCACGTGGGCCACGATGGTCTCGAGGATCTCGTCGATGCCCATGCCGGTCTTGGCGCTGGCCAGCACCGCGCGCGACGCATCGATGCCGATGACGTCCTCGACTTCCTTGCGCGCGCCGTCGGGATCCGCCTGGGGCAGATCCATCTTGTTCAGCACGGGCAGCACCTCGACGCCCAGTTCGATGGCGGTATAGCAATTGGCCACGGTCTGCGCCTCGACGCCCTGCGAGGCGTCCACCACGAGCAGCGCGCCCTCGCACGCCGACAGCGAGCGGCTGACTTCATACGAGAAGTCGACGTGTCCCGGCGTGTCGATGAGATTGAGGTTGTAGATCTTGCCGTCCTGCGCCTTGTACTGCAGCGCGGCGGTCTGGGCCTTGATGGTGATGCCGCGCTCGCGCTCGATGTCCATCGAGTCCAGCACCTGCGCCGACATCTCGCGGTCGGCCAGGCCGCCGCACCGATGGATCAGCCGATCCGCCAGGGTGGACTTGCCGTGGTCGATGTGCGCGATGATGGAAAAATTGCGGATGTGCTGCATGGCGTGGTTTGTAAGGGACGGGTTGCTACCGTGGGTTCTTGCCCAGCTTGCCGCAGCGGGCGGCGCCGTGCGCACCCGGCGCCGGACTGCCGAGGCCGTGATGTGCGTCCTGCCGCGGACCGCCGGCAGACAATGATGCGGATGAAACGATCGGGCAGGCAGCGCGGTCTGGACGCAAAAATGAGGGGGCGCCAAGCGCCCCCTCATTGCGGCAACCATACATTTTAGCCGGTCTTGGGGTCGCGTGCCGGGCGCCTTGCGGCAGACGCGCCCACCGCGGATGTCCACCCGGGATACCGGCCCGGGCCAACGGGCTTACCTCAGCTGTACCGCCACCCACTGGGTCTGGTCGCCGCGGCGCACCAGCAGGCCCACCGCCTTGCCCTTCTCGAGCTTGGCCACCAGCTTGCCGAACTGCTCGGCATCGGTGATGTCGCTGTCGTTCACGGCCAGGATCACGTCGTTCTCCTGCACGCCGGCCTGGGCGGCCGGCCCCTTGGCCACCCGCACCTGCACGCCGCCCTTGATGCGCAGCTTGCGCTGCATGTCGGCGGGCACGTCGGACACGCCCAGGCCCAGCAGATTGTCGGCCGACGGCGCCTTGGGGCGCGCGTCGCCGCCGCCGCCGCTGGCGGCCGTGCGTTCGGACGGAATCTCGGCGACCTTCACGCTGAGCTTGACCGTGCGGCCCTTGCGCCACACTTCCATGGGTGCCGTGGTGCCGGGCTTGGTCTCGCCGACGATGCGCGGCAGGTCGGACCAGCGGCGGATGTTCTCGCCGTTGAACGTGGTGATGACGTCGCCCGGCTGCACGCCGGCCTCGTCGGCGGGACCGCCCGACTCGACGCTGCTGACCAGGGCGCCCTCGGCACGCGGCAGGCCGATGGCGTCCGCCACGTCCTTCACGACCTCGCCGATCTGCACGCCGATGCGGCCCCGCGTGACCTTGCCGGTGGCGCGCAGTTGCTCGACCACGCGCATGGCTTCGTCGATCGGGATGGCCAGCGAGATGCCCATGAAGCCGCCGCTGCGCGAGATGATCTGCGAGTTGATGCCCACCACCTCGCCTTGCAGGTTGATCAGCGGACCGCCGGAGTTGCCGGGGTTGACGGCCACGTCGGTCTGGATGAACGGCAGGTACTCGCCGGTATCGCGGCCGATGGCGCTGACGATGCCGGACGTGACGGTGGAATCCAGGCCGAACGGCGAACCGATGGCCAGCACCCACTGCCCCTTCTTCAGCTGCTTGGGATCACCGATGGGCACGGGCGTGATGTCCTTGGCCTCGATCTTGATCAGGGCCACGTCGGTGCGCTCGTCCGAGCCGATGACCTTGGCCTTGAACTCGCGGCCGTCGGTCAGCGTGACGTAGATGTCGGTGGCCTCGCTGATGACGTGCGTGTTGGTGAGGATGTAGCCGTCATCCGAGATGAAGAACCCCGAGCCCACACCGCGCGGCACGGTGCGCTCTTCGGGTTGGGGCTGCTGCGGCTGTTGCGGAGGCTGGCGGCGCTGCCCGCCCGGCCCCGGCGGCTGGAAGTCCGGGCCGAAGAACCAGCGGAACAGCTCATAGGGATCATTGCCGCCGGGGCCCATGCCGCGCACCGGCACGGTGGCCGTGGTGCGGATGTTGACGACCGCGGGGTCGGCTTTCTGAACGATGCCGGTGAAATCGGGCAGCACGATGGCGGGCGGCGCGGACTGGTTCTGCGTCTGCACCGGCTGGGCCTGCGCGGGACCGAAGCCGCTGGCCAGCACGGCCACCGCGGCCAGCGCGGACAACCAACGCCGCGACAGTACTTTCGACACGGAAAGGGAAACCATGGACGGACTCCGGGAAACGGATGCGATGCAGTACTTTACTGGGTTTGCTGAGCGGCGCCGCCCGCGGGGGGGACGTACTCGATGGCGCCCGCCAGGCGTTCCAGCGTGGCAATGGGAACCTCACCCAAGGCGGTCAGCCAGAAATCGGCCACGCGCGTACCGTAGATGTTGATGGCGCCACGCCGGGCCAGGCCGGCCGGCGGATGATTGTGGCGCTGGCTGTCGTAGGGCTCGATGAACACCGAGATGGCAGCCAGGCCGTCGGACAGCACCAGTTGGCTGACCTTGGCCTGCCCCATCGCGCGGGCCACCTGCATGACGGGGGTGAAGCCGTCGGGCGCCGGGATGCGCCACCCCTGGCTGGCCAGGTCGACCGGCTTCATCGAGGCCTCGATGATCTTCCAGTCGCGCGTATTCCAGCGCGAATTGAGCGCCGACGGATCGACCTCGGCGCCCAGGCGCAGCGAGGTGAAGGCCACCTGCTCGACGATCTTGCGCGACGAATCCAGCGTCTGCGCCTTCAGCAGCAGATGTGTGCCCGTGTCGGCGCAAAGACGATAGCCGTAGCGCAGCTGGTCGCGCGGCTCGATAGTGATGATGCGGCACTGGCGATCGGCCACGCGGTGCAGCTTGTCGCTGGCGCGAATGTCGTAGTGGCGGGCCAATTCGGCGGGATTGCCCAGCAACAGGCCGGGGAAGCGGTCGCCGCGGCGCGGCTCGATCAGCACGGTCTTGCTTTCGGGCAGCAGGCACTGCACGTCGTCGTTGTGGCGCAGATATTCGCGCGGCTGGCCGTCGAGGATCTCGAGGCGTTCACGCTCGCCGGTGCCGTCGATGACGTGCACGACTCGCGACGACTGCATCATCTCGCCCTGCTGGTAGATGAACACGCCGGCGTAGTCCTGCTTGCGGGCGGCCTTCTGGATCTGGGACAGCAGTTGCACCGAGCCCTGTGCGGCCGGATCCTGCGACATGCCGCCGGCCTGCTCGGCCCAGGCCGAGCTGTGCAGGGCCATCACCCCCGCCAGCATGGCCAGGGCCATTCCGGCCGCCTGCCGCGGCCGCGACAAAGGAGGTCGTTGCGCGCGCTGGCGTGCCGTCCGGGACACTGACTGCCACACCGCCATCAACGTCCCATCCCGGGGTCGAACGACACCTGGCGAACCGCGCTGGGCCCGGCCATCTGGCGATGGGCCTCGAGGTAGTCGCGCAGGCCGGCCTCTTCGAGATTGGTCGTGCTGGCGTCGGCCAGCACGGCACTGCTTTCGGCAGGAGCCGGCGCGCCGCCGAGATACGGCTGCGCCACCCAGGCAACGGTGGCGACGGCGGCGGCGACCGCCAGGCTGGACAGCCCCACCCGCAGGGGGGTGCGGCGGCGCGGCGCGGCGACGATGGGCAGTTCGGCTTCGAGGGCGCGCGACAGGCGCGCGTGGAAGTCGGCGCTGGGCCGTACCGACAGCTCGGTGCTGCGCAGCGCGTCTCCGATCAGGTGATAGGTGTCCCAGGTGCGGCGACCTTGCGGGGAGGCCAGCAGGGATGGAAACTCGTCGCCCCCTTCCCCGTCCAGCCAGGCGGAGATGGCCGCGTCCAGGGAATCATCCTGGGACGCTTCGGGGGTTTCGACGAACTGGGCTGCGGTTTGCATGACTGCCACTCCTTACCAACGACGCTCGGCATCGGTGTCCAGCAAGGGGCGCAACCGATTGGCGATGGCTTCGCGCGCACGAAAAATGCGGGAGCGCACCGTACCGATCGGGCAGTCCATGCTTTGGGCGATGTCTTCGTAACTCATACCTTCGATCTCACGCAGGACGATTGCAGTCCGCAATTCCTCGGGCAGCTCCTGGATGGCCGCGTTCACCGTTTCGGCGATCTCGCGGCTGGCCATCACGGACTCCGGCGTGCTGATATCGGTTAGGTTATCGGTTTCGTTAAAAGTTTCACCATCTTCCGTTTCGATCGCGTTGGGCGCGCTGGGGCGCCGCCCGGACGAGGCGAGCCAGTTTCGCGCCGTGTTGATGGCGATACGATACAGCCAGGTATAGAAGGCGCTTTCGCCGCGGAACTGCGGCAGCGCGCGGTAGGCCTTGATGAAGGCCTCCTGGGCCACGTCCTCGATCTCTGCGGGATCGCGGATCATGCGGGCCAGCAGGCGCAGGATCTTGCGCTGGTACTTCAGCACCAGAAGATCGAACGCTTTCTTGTCGCCGCGTTGCACACGCGCAACAAGCTCGGCGTCGACGTCGCGTTCGCTCATGCGGCCCTCGCGTGTGCGCGGGCCATGGCGGCCCGCTGGCCCAGGATGCACAGTCGCCGCCAGGCGGCGGCCGACAGACCCGGCTGCCAGACGGTGACGCCCGCCTGGCGCGGCAGCGCCGAGCCGGCGCCGGCATCGTCCAGCCTGAACGCCAGGGCCAGCCAGAAGGGACCGCGCCGGCAACCCACCAGACGGGCCTCGCGCCAGCCGGACTCGAGCAGCACGCTCCACGCGGCCGGGTCGGCCGACGCCCGCACACCGCCCACCGGCACCGGGCGATTGCGACGCGCGTGTGCCCAAGCCACGCCCGCGCCCGCGACAGGCAGGGCCGCGGCGAGCCACCCGGGCGCATCCAGCAGCATGGCGGACCATGCGGCGCAGCCCGCCGCAACGGCGGCCGCGACGGCACGCAGCGCCCCCTGGCTGGCAGGAGGCGTTACGGGCAGGCGCAGCTGCCAGGCCGAGGACGGGTTGCTACCGCTCAAATCAGATCCGACGAACGGCCATGGAACCGTTGGTGCCGCCGAAGCCGAACGAGTTGGACAGGGCCACGTCGATCTTCATCTGCCGCGCTTCGTTGGCGCAGTAGTCCAGGTCGCACTCGGGGTCCTGGTTGAAGATGTTGATCGTGGGAGGCGAGACCTGGTGGTACACCGCCATCGTGGTGAACACGGCCTCGATGCCGCCCGCAGCGCCCAGCAGGTGGCCCGTCATGGACTTGGTGGAATTGACCACCAGCTTGCGGGCATGATCGCCGAACGCCAGCTTCAGCGCCTCGGACTCGTTCTTGTCGCCCAGCGGCGTGGAAGTGCCGTGCGCATTGACGTAGTTCACGTCCTCGGGGTTCAGGCCGCCGTTGCGCAGGGCGTTGATCACGCCGCGGCGCGGACCGTCACGGTCGGGCGCGGTGATGTGGTGCGCGTCGGAGCTCATGCCGTAGCCGACGAACTCGCCGTAGATGCGCGCGCCGCGGCGCTTGGCGTGTTCGTACTCTTCGAGCACCAGCACGCCCGCGCCCTCGCCCAGCACGAAGCCGTCGCGGTCGCGGTCCCAGGGACGCGAGGCCGTGGCGGGATCGTCGTTGCGGGTGGACAGCGCGCGCATCGCGGCGAAGCCGCCGATGCCCAGCGGCGAGACCGTGGATTCGGCGCCGCCCGCCAGCATGACGTCGGCATCGCCGTACTCGATCAGGCGCGCGGCATCGCCGATGCTGTGCAGGCCCGTGGTGCACGCGGAGACGACGGCGTAGCTGGGGCCCTTCATGCCATAGGCGATGCTGATCTGGCCGGAGATCAGGTTGATCAGCGACGCGGGCACGAAGAACGGCGAGATGCGGCGCGGCCCCTTGGCCAGCAGCTCGGTCTGCGTCTCTTCGATGCGCGGCAGGCCGCCGATGCCCGAACCGACGATCACGCCGATGCGGTCGGCGTTCTCTTCGGTGACCTCGAGGCCGCTGTCGCGCCAGGCCTGCATGCCCGCGGCCACGCCGTAATGGATGAAGGTATCCATCTGCCGCGCTTCCTTGGCGGCGATGTACTGCGTGACGTCGAAGCCCTTGACCTCACCTGCGATGTGCGTGGTGAGCGCGGAGGGATCGAAGCGCGTGATGCGGGTGATGCCCGAACGTCCGTTGACGATATTGTCCCAGGCGGTGGCCAGATCGTTGCCCACGGGGGAAACGATGCCCAGCCCGGTGATGACGACTCGTCGCTTCACGGATGACTCCTCACAGACAAAAGAATAAAGGCGGTTTTCGGATGTGCCGTACACACGGAATCGCGGTCCGCGCAGAAGCCACTAGGCCTCCGCGCGTACGCGCCGCGTGGCAACTCCTGAAACCGCCCCGGTTCCCTGCGCCACCACGGAACCAACCGTGCGCGCGGGACAAAAATGAACGCAGGCCCTGAAGACGTACCGGGCTTACTGCTTGCCGTGCGAGTTGATGTAGTCGATCGCCTGTTGCACGGTGGTGATCTTCTCCGCCTCTTCGTCGGGGATCTCGGTTTCGAATTCATCTTCGAGCGCCATGACCAGTTCGACCATGTCGAGCGAATCGGCACCGAGGTCGTCAAGGAAGGAGGACTCGTTCTTGATCTCGGCTTCGTTCACGCCAAGTTGTTCAGCGACGATCTTCTTGACGCGCTGTTCGATGCTTTCCATGCAGATCTCCAATTGGGAAAAATCCCGCGAATTATAGCCAAGCGTTGAGGAATGCAAGCGTTGGCCGTGACAAAAACCGCGCGTCTGGAACCGAAAAGCCGTCCGGATAGGGCCCTGCACGCGGCGCCTCGAGAGAACTCGCCCTAACCTGCCTCAACTGGCCGGCATCAGGCGCGTTCGTGCGTTATTGCATGTACATCCCGCCGTTCACGTGCAGAGTCGTACCAGTAATGTAACCCGCCTGCGGGCCGGCCAGGAAGGCCACGGCATGCGCCACGTCTTCGGGCGAACCCAGGCGGCCCAGGGGAATCTGCTGCAGCAGCGCGGCCGTCTGCGTCTCGCCCAGGCTGCGCGTCATGTCGGTGTCGATGAAGCCCGGCGCGACGCAGTTGACGGTGATGTTGCGGCTGCCCAGTTCGCGCGCCAGCGCGCGCGCCATGCCCGCCACGCCGGCCTTTGCCGCGGCGTAGTTGGCCTGGCCCGCGTTGCCGCTGGAGCCCACGACCGAGGTGACGTTGATGATGCGGCCGGAACGCGCCTTCATCATGCCGCGCAGCACGGCGCGCGACAGGCGGAACACGGCGGCCAGGTTGGTATCGATGACGGCCGACCAGTCGTCGTCCTTCATGCGCATGGCCAGCGTGTCGCGCGTGATGCCGGCGTTGTTGACCAGGATGTGCGGACCGCCGCCCTCTTTGTTCAGCGCGTCGATCAGGGCCTCGCAGGCCTGTGCGTCGGTGACGTCCAGCACCACGCCGCGGCCGCCGCGCGGTTCCAGCGCGGCCTGGATGGCCTGCGCGCCCGACTCGGACGTGGCGGTGCCGACCACCGTGGCGCCGCGCGCCGCCAGTTCGTCGGCGATGGCCTTGCCGATGCCGCGCGTGGCGCCGGTGACCAGCGCGATCTTGCCTTGCAGTTCGTTGGAGAGCTGGGTCATGTCAGTTTCCGTTGACGGCCGCCAGGGCGGCTTCGAGGGAGGCGGGATCGGTGATCGACAGGCCGACCAGGTCGGAATCGATGCGTTTCGTGAGGCCTGCCAGCACCTTGCCGGGGCCGCATTCGATGACGTGCGTGACGCCCTGCTCTTTCATGGTCCGCAGGGTCTCGACCCAGCGTACCGGATTCCAGGCCTGCCGGACCAGCGCATCGCGGATCGCGTCGGGCTCGGTGGGCTGCGCCACGTCGACGTTGTTCAGCACGGGAATGCGCGGCGGCTGCAGCGTGGCGCTGGCCAGCGCGCCGGCCAGCACTTCGGCGGCCGGCTTGAGCAGGCTGGAGTGGAACGGCGCGGAGACCTGCAGCAGCAGCGCGCGCTTGGCGCCGGCCGCCTTGGCGGCGTCGCACGCGCGTTCGACGGCGGCCTTGTGGCCGGCGATGACGACTTGAGCGGGTGCGTTGAAATTGACGGCCTCGACCACTTCGCCCTGCGCGGCCTGCGTGCAGGCGGCGCGCACGGCGTCATCGTCCAGGCCCAGGATGGCGGCCATGGCGCCGGCGCCGACCGGCACCGCGGTCTGCATGGCATCGGCGCGGATGCGCACCAGGCGCACGGCGTCTTCCAGCGACAGGGCGCCGGCCGCGGCCAGCGCCGCATATTCGCCCAGGCTGTGACCCGCCACGATGTCGGGCAGGCGGCCGCCGGCGGCGCGCCACGCCTCGAAGCAGGCCACGCCGGCGGTCAGCATGGCAGGCTGGGTGTTGGTGGTGAGATTGAGTTGTTCAGCCGGGCCCTGCGCGATCAGCGCGCCCAGGTCCTGGCCCAGCGCCGCACCGGCGCGCGCCACGACGTCGGCCACGGCGGCATTGCCGGCCCAGGCGTCGAGCATGCCCACCGACTGCGAACCTTGTCCGGGAAAAACAAACGCGATTTTCATGTTGCTCTATACGATTGCGTTCTAGCGTTGGAGAGCGGCCGCCCGCTGCGGGCAGCCCAGACGGGCGTGCGGCGGCTACATGCGCGCCAGCACCGAACCCCAGGTGAAACCGCCCCCCACGCCTTGCATGAGGACCAGTTGGCCGCGCTGCACGCGGCCGTCGCGGCGCGCCACGTCGAGCGCCAGCGGCACGCTGGCGGCCGAGGTGTTGGCATGCTGGTCGACGGTGATGACCACCTTTTCGACCGGCACGTCCAGCTTGCGAGCCAGGAAGTTGAGGATGCGCACATTGGCCTGGTGCGGCACTAGCCAGTCGAGGTCCTGCACCGACACGCCGGCCTCTTCGCAGACGGCGCGGGCCGAGCGGTCGAGCACGGTGACGGCCTGCTTGAACACGGCCTGCCCGTCCATGCGCAGGAATGGATCGCCGGTGACGTCGCCATAGGCCACGTTGCCGGCGGCGCACAGGATCTTGGTGAGACTGCCGTCGGCGTGCAGCTGGGCCGACATGATGCCCGGCTCTTGCGAGGCCTTGAGCACCACGGCGCCGGCGCCGTCGCCGAACAGCACGCAGGTGGCGCGATCGTTCCAGTCGAGGATGCGCGAGAACACTTCGGCGCCGATGACGACGGCGCAGCGCGCGCGTCCGGCGCGGATGAAGCTGTCGGCCGTGGTGAGCGCATATACGAAGCCGCTGCACACCGCCTGCACGTCGAACGCGGCCGAGCCCGGGGCGCCCAGATTGGCCTGCACCAGGCAGGCCGTGCTGGGAAAGACGTAGTCGGGCGTGGAGGTGGCGACGATGACCAGGTCGACCTCGGCGGGTTCGACGCCGGCATCCTGCAGCGCGCGGCGCGCGGCCTCGGTGGCCAGCAGGCTGGTGGTGACGCCGCGCTCGGCAAGGTGGCGCTGGCGGATGCCGGTGCGCTCGACGATCCACGCGTCCGACGTGGCGATGTCGCGGGTAGCCAGCTCGGCGGCCAGCTCATCGTTGGAGACGACGCGTTCGGGCAGATAGCCGCCCGTGCCGACGATGGCGGAATACGTCATGGGATTACTCATCAAGCGGTGCCCCCTGCGGCGGCGCCGGGCGCGGTGTCGCCCGACTGAACGCGCATGGTGATCTGGGCGACGGCATGCGCCGTGCGCTCCAGCAGTTTACTCGCCACTGCCTCGCGCGCGCGCTGCAAGGCGAAGCCGTACGCGTAGACGTCGGCCGATCCATGGCTCTTGATGACCACGCCGCGCAGCCCGAGCAGCGCCGCGCCGTTGTAGCGCCGATTGTCGACGCGCTGGCGCAGCCGGTTGAGCACCGGCGTGGCGAACGCGCCCGCCAAGAGCGTGATGAAGTTGCGCTTGAACTCTTCGCGGATCACGCTGGACAGCATCTTCGCCAGCCCCTCGACCGACTTGAGCACCACGTTGCCGACGAACCCGTCGCACACGACGACGTCGACACTGCCCTTGAAGATGTCGTTGCCTTCGACGTTGCCGTAGAAGTTGAGCGGGCTGGCGCGCAGCAGCTCGGCCGCTTCCTTGACGACCTCGTTGCCCTTGATGACTTCTTCGCCGATGTTCAGCAGCCCCACCGTGGGATTGTCGCGATGGTCGAGCGCCTGCACCAGCGCGGCGCCCATGATGGCGAACTGCAGCAGGTGGTCGGCCGTACAGTCGACATTGGCGCCCAGGTCGAGCACCGTGGTGGCGCGGCCGGCCTGGTTGGGCAGCGAGGTGGCGATCGCCGGACGATCGATGCCGTCCAGCGTCTTGAGCACATAGCGCGAGATGGCCATCCAGGCGCCGGTATTGCCGGCCGACACGCAGGCGTCGGCAAGACCGTCCTTTACCGCCTGGGCGGCCAGACGCATGGACGAGTCTTTCTTGCGACGCAGGGCGACCTCGACCGGGTCGTCCATCTGGACGACCTCGGAAGCAGGCACGATTTGCAGGCGATCGCGCGGCGCCGAGCGATGCTCGGCCAGCGCGGCCTCGATCGCGTCGGGCAGGCCGACCAGCAGCAGCCGGGTGTCCGGAAACTGCTGGGCGAATTCGACCGCAGCCGGGATGGTGACGGGCAGACCGGCGTCCCCGCCCATGCAGTCTATGGCGATGCGTATCACGGGTGTGAGATCAGCACTCAGCGGCGGGCCGGGGCGAACTCGTCCAGGGCTTTATTCGTCAGCCTTGGTCTTCAGGACCTTGCGGCCACGGTAGAAACCGTTGGGGCTGATGTGGTGGCGCAGGTGCGTTTCACCGGTGTTGGGCTCGATGGCGGTCGGGGGATTGACCAGGAAATCGTGCGAACGGTGCATGCCGCGCTTGGACGGGGACTTCTTGTTTTGTTGAACAGCCATGATGACTCCTAGAAACGGGCCGCATTGTACGCGATGCGGCCCGGCGTTGATCTACGGTTTGCGCTTGAGCTGCTCGAGCACCGCGAATGGCGATGGGCGTTCGATGGCGGGCTCTTGCGAAGCGTCGCCGGCTCCGGCCTGCGCACCCGGGCAGACTTCATGCCGGGGCACATAGGGGACGTTCAGTATCAGCTCGTCCTCGACCTGGGCCAACAGGTCGAATTGCCGCGAACCCACCACCTTGTCGGGGTAGTCCTCGGTGGAATCTTCGTCTTGCAGCGCGAGGTCGTCATCGAGGTCTTCCTCGGAGTCGACCAATTGCAGAGTGCACGCGGCGTCGACCGGATAGGTGAACAGCTCGCCGCAGCGCTGGCACTCGAGCGTCAGGTCGGCCTGCACGCGCAGATGCAGTAGCGGCTGCCCGCCGATGACGCCCGTCTTGCCGGTGCCCCGGCCGATGGCGCCCTGCACCTGCCAATGCGCCAGACCCGCCTCGCCGGCCGCCTGCTCGGGCAGGCCGTCCACCAGGCGCGACAGGCGCGCAAGCGCAATGCTACCCTCCAACTGCCGGCCCTGGCTGGCCAGGGCGTAGGCGTCGACGCGGCGGGGGTCGAAGTGAGCGTTCATCGGATCAGCCTTCCTTGGGTCAGCTTCCCTTGGGTCAGCTTCCCTTGGGTCAGCTTCCCTTGGCGCAGTTTCCCTCGGGTCAGCTTCCCCTGGGTCGGCCTTCCTTGGATCAGCTTCATCGGGCGAGCTTTCATCCCCTTCCCCTCATCCAGCAGCCTGCAAAAACGTCGCAAAACGTTAGATAATACCGTGACTTACGCTTCAACGTCAATTACCGCATGCCCAATACCAGCCTGATCCTGGCGTCCAGTTCGCCTTACCGGCGCGAACTGCTGTCCCGCCTGCGCCTGCCCTACACCGCCGTCTCACCCGACATCGACGAAACCCCGCGCCCCGGCGAAGGCCCGGCCGAACTGGCCTTGCGCCTGTCGGAGGAAAAGGCGCGGGCGATCGCGTCGCGGCACCCCGGCGCGGTGGTGATCGGCTCCGACCAGGTGGCCACGGTGGACGGCGCCCCCATCGGCAAGCCCGGCGACTTCGAGCGCGCCCGCGCGCAGCTGCAGGCCCTGTCGGGTCGTACGGTAGAGTTTCACAGCGCCCTGGCGGTCACCGACGGCACGCGCGTGCTGCGCGAAGATGTGGTCACGCGCTGCCGCTTCCGCACGCTGTCATCCGCCGCGATCGACGCCTATCTGCACGCCGAGCAACCGTACGATACCGCCGGCAGCGCCAAGGCCGAAAGGCTGGGCATCGCCCTGATGGAAGCGATCCACAGCGACGACCCCACCGCCATCATCGGCCTGCCCCTCATCGCCCTGACGCGCATGCTGCTCGATTTCGGCATAGACCCCCTGCAGCCCGGAAACGTTCAATGACGCAGCCGGGCCACCCACAGAAAGATCCTCACCGCTCGCACGACCAGGACACCCCGCCGGCATCGCTGCCCGGCGGCGCGCCGGCGCCCGCGGAGGCGGCAACGCCAGCGGCGCTCCACCTCATCCCCGTCGGGCTGGGCGACGCCCCGCTGGAGCGATGGTTGCCCGCCGAGGTGCGCGCACTGGCCGGCCGGCTGGATACCTACATCGCCGAGAACGCGAAGACGGCGCGCGCCTTCCTGAAGCTGGTCGGCACGGCGCGGCCGCTGCAGGAAATCACCATCCACACGCTGGCTCCGGACACGGACACGGCGCAGATCACCCGCTGGCTGGCGCCGCTGCGCCGAGGCATCGACATCGGGCTGGTCTCCGAAGCGGGCTGCCCGGCCGTGGCGGATCCAGGCGCCAAGGTAGTCGCCGAGGCGCACCGGCAGGGGCTGGCGGTACGCCCATGGGTGGGGCCGTCGTCACTGCTGCTTGGCCTGATGGCCAGCGGCCTGGATGGGCAGCGCTTCGCCTTCCATGGGTATGCGCCCGTCGATCCCGCCGAGCGCACGCGCCAGCTGCGCGCCTGGGAGCAGCACTCGGCCAGACAGAACCAGACGCAGATGCTGATCGAAACCCCATACCGCAACGCCGCCATGCACAAGGCCCTGCTGGGCGCCCTGCGCGGCGACACGCGGCTGTGCGTGGCGCGCAGCCTCACCACGGCCGACGAATGGGTCCAGACCCGCACCGTGGCCGAGTGGCAGCACCAGCCCGCTCCGGATCTCGACAAGAAGCCCACCCTGTTCCTGTTCCTGGCGCGTTGAGGATCATCGCCATGATGCGCCGTTCCGTTCTCGCCCTCGTGCTGCTGCTGTCGATGCTGGCCGGTTGCGCCACGCGCGACCCTACCGGCCTGGACATCGACACCTCGGTCCAGGCCGTCAGCCATGGAAGCCGCGTGCGCCACGTCGTGCTGCACTACACCTCCACCACGCAGGAGCGGTCCCTGAAGCTGCTGTCGCAGGGCGGGGTCAGTTCGCATTACCTGATCACCGACGCCTCCACGCCCCGCATCTACCGGCTGGTATCCGAAAATCGCAGCGCCTGGCATGCCGGACCCAGCGGCTGGTACGGCCAGCCCTCGATCAACGCCACGTCCATAGGCATAGAGATCGTCAACAACGGCTGGACGGATGGCGCGGCCGGCCGGCAGTGGCAGCCGTATGCGCCCGCGCAGATCCATGCCCTGATTCCGCTGCTGCGCAACCTCATCGAGCGCCACGGCATCGAGCCGCAGAACGTGGTGGGGCACAGCGACGTGGCGCCCCAGCGCAAGTTGGATCCGGGCCCGCTGTTTCCGTGGCGCGAGCTGGCGCAGGCCGGCATCGGCCGCTGGTATGACGAGGCGGGCGCGGCGGCACATCTGGCGCGCTTGCAGGGCCAGCCTCTGCCCGAAGTGCTGTGGTTCCAGCAGCAACTGAAGCGGCTGGGCTACGAGTGCCCGCAGGACGGCCTGCTGGAGCGGCCCACGCGCAATGTGCTGGCCGCTTTCCAGATGCACTATCGCCCGGCGATTCATGACGGCACGCCGGATGCCGAAACCGCGGCCATCATGCTGGCCATGCCGTAGCGGCGCGAACCCGGGCGCCGCGGCCAAGGGCGATCGTGCCGCCCATGCCCCGGCGCGGCGCCGCTGCTCAAACCTGGCGGCCCGGGTTCAGGCCGCGCTGCCCCTGCGCAGGCGCGCCGCCACGCGCCACCCCAGCAGCAGCGCCAGCACCGCGCCATAGATCAGCGGTTCTTCGAAGTCGTTCTTGCCCGCCTTGTGCCACCAGTAGTGCAGGATCGCCAGCAGGCCGATCAGGTATACGGCACGATGCAGCGCCTGCCAGCGCCTCCCCATGCGCCGCATGGCCCATTGCGTGGAGGTGGCCGCCAGCGCGCTCATCAGCACGAAGGCGGCAAAGCCCACGGTGATGAAGGGACGTTCGCCCACGTCCTGGAGCATGGCCGCAGGATCCAGGCCGCGGTCCCACCATACCCAGGCAATGAAGTGCAGCAGGCCGTAGAAGAAGGCGAACAGCCCGCACATACGGCGCAGCCGCACCAGCGCGGGCTGGCCCGTCAGGCGGCGCAAGGGCGTGATGGCCAGGGTGACCAGCAGGCACACCAGCGTCCAGGTGCCCGACGATCGCGTCAGGAACTCCACGGGGTTGGCCGTCAGGCCGTCGTTGAAGCCCAGCCAGATCCAGCGAGCGAAAGGCAGCAGCCCCAGCACGAACAGGAAGGGCTTCATCCTGCCCACGGCGCGGGCGCCCAGCGACGGACGCGCGGGCGCGCGGCCCGATGACAACTTGGCGGATTCCTTCATGGTCGCGGCGCCGGCTCAGTAGTTGGCGCGCAGGTCCAGCCCTGTGTACAGCGATGCCACCTGGTCGCCGTAGCCGTTGAACATCAGCGTCTTGTGCTTGGGCGCGAAGAAACCCCCGCCGTCGCCGATGCGCCGTTCGGTGGCCTGGCTCCAGCGCGGGTGCGACACGCCGGGGTTCACGTTGGCGTAGAAGCCGTACTCGTGCGGGGCGGCCTTCATCCAGGAACTGGCGGGCTGCTTCTCGACCAGCCGGATGGCCACCAGCGACTTGGCCGACTTGAAACCGTACTTCCAGGGCACGGCCAGGCGCAACGGCGCCCCGTTCTGATTGGGCAGCACCTTGCCGTACAGGCCGAACACCAGCATGGTCAGAGGGTGCATGGCCTCGTCGATGCGCAGCGCCTCGACGTAGGGCCAGTCGAGCACACCCGCGCGCACGCCGGGCATCGCCTCGCGCTGCACCACCGTGACGAACTCGACGAACTTGGCGCTGCCCGTGGGATCGACCTGCTTGAGCAGGTTGGACAGCGAATAGCCCACCCACGGTATGACCATGGACCAGCCCTCGACGCAGCGCAGGCGGTAGATGCGCTCTTCCATGGGCGCGAGCTTGAGCAGCTCGTCGATGCCGAAGGTGCGAGGCTTGCCCGCCGCTCCCTCGACGCTGACCGTCCACGGACGAGTCTTCAGCTTGTTGGCGTACTCGGCGGGGTCGGACTTGTCCAGGCCGAACTCGTAGTAGTTGTTGTAGGTGGTGATGTCCTTGAACGAGGTCTGCTTGTCCATCAGCGCGTACGCCGGATTGGACGTGGCAGGCAGCGCGGCGCCTTCGGCCTCTTCGGCGCGCGCGCCGCCGGGAGTCCAGATAGCCCCCATGCCGGCTGCCGCGGCGAGAGCTCCCGCGCGCGCCATCCAGGCCCGGCGCTCGCGCCAGACCGGTTCGGGAGTGATCTCGGAGGGAAGAATATCGGCGGGTTTGCGTATCAGCATGGCGGATCCCGAAAAGGAGGCGCCCGGCGGCGCCCATGACTGCGTAGACGCCGACGGGCCCGGTTTATTCCCTGCAGCCCAACTGGCGACGTACGGACTGCGCCTTGATCGCTCCGCCGTGCACCGGCGCCGACTATGCCCGGCCGGATGCGCCCGCACCGGGCCGTATACGCCTACCGGTCAGACAGCGCCGCCGCGATTGCGTTCCCGCGAGCGGTTCATTGTGCCGCGCCCGAACGCGGCATCAGCCATTGCTGCAGTTCCAGGACGCTGTTGACCACGGCCTGGGGAGCGCAGCTCTGCAATTCGGCGACGGTGTGCGCACCGTAGGCGACGCCCACCCCGTGCACGCCGGCGTTGGCCGCCATGCGCAGGTCATGCGAGGTGTCGCCGATCATGACGACGTTCTCGGGCGCCACGTCGAGTTCCTGCATCAATTCCTGCAGCATGGCGGGATGGGGCTTGCTGAAGGTCTCGTCGGCGGTGCGAGTGGCCGCGAACACGCCGCGCATGGCGGTGGCGGCCAGGGCGCGGTCCAGGCCGACACGGCTCTTGCCCGTGGCTACCGCCAGCAGCGTGTCGGTTCCGCCCAGCGCAGCCAGCATCTCGGCCACGCCATCGAACAGGCGCAGTTCGGGATCGCGCAGCAGGTAATGCGTGCGGTAGCGCTCGAGGAAGCGCGGCACCATGGACTGGGTAAGCGAGGGCACGGCGCGGCGCAGCGCGCTTTCCAGGGACAGCCCGATCACCCAGCTGGCCTCGGAGGCCGAGGGCACGGGCAGTTCCAGGTCGCGGCAGGCGCCCTGGATGGCCGCCACGATGCTGTGGGTGGAATCCATCAGGGTGCCGTCCCAGTCAAACACCACCAGCTTATAGGGCTTGCTCAAGCCGTCGTCTCCAGTTGCTGCAAGAGTTGCACGCATGCCTTGGGCAGCGGCGCCTCGAGTTCCAGGGTTGCTCCGGTAAGGGGGTGCGGCAAGGTCAGCCGGTGCGCATGCAGGAACATGCGTGCGAACCCGCGGCGGGCGAATTCGGCCCGCACCTCGTCCGTCCCGTATTTGTCGTCGCCCACAATGGGAAAGCCGCTGGCCGCCAGGTGCACGCGAATCTGGTGCGTGCGGCCGGTGCGCAGTTCGGCATCCACCAGACTGTAGCCGCCATACCGGCTTTTGAGTGTGACGATGGTGTGGGCCGGACGGCCGTCGCGCGTGTCGACCCGCACCCGGCGCTCGCCGCTGGCGGTGGTCCATTTGGTAAGGGGCAGGCGGATGTGCTGACGATCGTTCACCCAGTCGCCCTGCACCAGCGCGTAATAGTGTTTGCGGCCCCCGCCATCGCGCAGCATGGCGTGCAGGGCCAGCAGCGCGTTGCGCTTCTTGGCGACCATCAGCAGGCCGGAGGTCTCGCGGTCGAGGCGATGCACGAGTTCCAGGAAGCGCGCGTCGGGCCGCGCGGCGCGCAACTGCTCGATGACGCCGAACGACACCCCGCTGCCGCCATGCACCGCCACGCCGGCCGGCTTGTCGATGACCAGCATGGCATCGTCTTCGTATACCACTGGAAATTCGGACGCCGGCACCGGACGCGGCGCACCGGGGTCGGGCAGGCGCAAGGGCGGCACCCGCACGGTGTCTCCCGCGGCCAGACGATAATCGGCGCTGATACGTCCCTTGTTCACACGGACTTCGCCGCCGCGGATGGCCTTGTAGATGTGGCTTTTGGGAACGCCTTTGCACAGGCGCAGCAGGAAGTTGTCGATGCGCTGCCCGTCGTGCTCAGCGCCCACCTCGACCAGACGGACGACCGGCTGTTCGGAGGACTTTGAAGTTTCTTTGCGCATTGCGGAAAGCGACATATAATCGGGACAGCCTTAAGGGGCTGAACCAGCCGCTTGGCGTAGAGATGCAAGACAAGTTCGCGTCTCCGTCGAGCGCGCAGGCCATCATTGTACTTGTACAAAGTACTACGTGCGGGTTCAGTCCTGGGGTCTCTCGGTCGCCGGTGCAAGCGCGCCCTGTCGGACGGTGGTGTGGCACTCTATGCCCGCCTTCCTGGCAGGCCACGCCGCAGCCGCAAGTGGCTCTGAAGTGCAGCAAGAACCGTCATTATTAAATAAAGCACCAGGTGCGTGCGGGGGTACAAGCCTTGCCGCATCTGACGTTCCCAGCAACTCTCCGTCAACCACGTTCAGTGAACCTGACCCCCCTGCTGAAAGAACCTCGTGCCGTCCGGCACGACGTGCCCGCCTGACCCGCCGCGGATACGCCCGGGCCACAGCCCGGGTACGGTCCGCCTTCTTGCCTGCTTCAGTCCGCAGCCCGAGCGATCCGAGGTCACGCGCCGATATCGGCGTGTCATGACTTGGAGAATCGCACTCATGAAGCGCATGCTGTTTAATGCAACGCACCAGGAAGAACTGCGCGTTGCCATCGTCGATGGGCAGAAGCTCATCGACCTCGACATCGAGATCGCCGGCCGCGAACAGCGCAAAGGCAACATCTACAAAGGCGTCATCACCCGCATCGAACCCGGCCTCGAGGCCTGCTTCGTCAACTACGGCGAAGAACGCCACGGCTTCCTGCCGTTCAAGGAAGTGGCCCGCAGCTACTTCAAGGAAGGCGTCGACGTGCGCACCGCGCGCATCCAGGACGCCCTGAAGGAAGGCCAGGAAATCATCGTCCAGGTCGAGAAGGAAGAACGCGGCAACAAGGGCGCCGCCCTCACCACGTTCATCTCGCTCGCCGGCCGCTATCTGGTCCTGATGCCCAACAACCCCCGCGGCGGCGGCGTTTCGCGCCGTGTCGAGGGCGAAGACCGCCAGGAGCTGCGCGACACGATGGAGCAGCTCGACGTGCCGCAAGGCATGAGCATCATCGCGCGCACCGCCGGCATCGGCCGCAGCGTCGAGGAACTGCAATGGGACATGGCGTACCTGATGCAGCTGTGGACGGCCATCGACAGCGCCGCCCGCGACAACGCCGCGCCCATCCTGATCTACCTGGAGTCCAGCCTGGTCATCCGGGCCATCCGCGACTACTTCTCGCCTGAAATCGGCGAGATCCTGATCGATACCGACGAGATCGCCGACCAGGCCACCGCGTTCATGAGCGTGGTGATGCCGGACAACGTCCAGCGCGTGAAGCGCTATCGCGACGACATCCCGCTGTTCTCGCGCTTCCAGATCGAACACCAGATCGAAACCGCGTACTCGCGCACCGTGCAGCTGCCCTCGGGCGGCGCCGTGGTAATCGACCACACCGAGGCGCTGGTGGCGGTGGACGTCAACTCGGCGCGTTCGACCCGCGGAGCCGACATCGAGGAAACCGCGCTGCGCACCAACCTGGAAGCGGCCGACGAAGTGGCCCGCCAGTTGCGCCTGCGCGACCTGGGCGGCCTGATCGTCATCGACTTCATCGACATGGAAGAGGGAAAGAACCAGCGCGCGGTCGAACAGCGCCTGCGCGATGCCCTGCATTTCGATCGCGCCCGCGTGCAGATGGGCAAGATCTCGCGCTTCGGCCTGATGGAGCTGTCCCGCCAGCGCCTGCGTCCGGCCCTTAACGAGGGTTCGCACATCACCTGCCCGCGCTGCAACGGCACCGGCGTGATCCGCGACGCGGAATCCAGCGCCCTGCACGTGCTGCGCCTGCTGCAGGAAGAAGCCATGAAGGAGAACACCGCGGCGGTGCACGCCCAGGTGCCTGTGGAAGTGGCCACTTTCCTGCTGAACGAAAAGCGCGCCGACATCGCCAAGATGGAAGCCCGCCTGAAGGTCAACCTGGTGCTCATTCCCAACAAGCACCTGGAAACCCCGCACCACCACATCGAGCGCCTGCGCCACGACGACCCGCGTCTGGAAGAGGCCAGGACCAGTTTCGAACTGGCCCAGGCCCCCGCCACCGACTTGGCCTGGGCGCCCCGTGAACAGGAAGCCAAGGCCAAGCCCGAAGCCCTGGTCAAGGGCATTACGCCGTCGCAACCTGCCCCCATTTCCACCCCCGCTCCCGCGCCTGCCGTCGCGCCGCAGCCCGCTCCAGCGGCCACGGCCGGTCTGGGCGGCTGGTTCAAGCGCCTGACGAACTGGCTCAGCGGCACGACCGCCGCACCGGCCGCCGCGCCCGCCGCCGAACCGCAGGAAGAGACCCGTCGCGGCACCTCCGGCTCCAGCCGTGGCCGCCGCGGCCATGACGGCCAGGAACGCCGCGGCGAACGCCATGGTTCCGACCGCAATCGCGGCCGTCGCGGCGAAGGCCGAGGCGAGGCTGGCGACGCCGAACTCGGCGGCAACCGTCGCGGCGGTCGCCGCGGCGAAGAGCGCACCGACCGTCCGCAGCGTCCCGAGCGTGAACGCGAGCGCGAAGCCGCCGCGCCGGTCGCCGCCGCCCGTCCCGAGCGCGCCCCGGCGCCCGCCGCCGAAGGCGACGACGCCGCCGCCGGCACCCGCCGCGGCCGTGGCCGCCGCGGACGCGGACGTCGCGAGGAAGGCGCTCCGCAAGGCGCGCTGAGCGACCAGGAAAACATGGTCGCAGCCCTGGCCGAGACCGTCGCATCGGCCCTGCCGGCCGAACAGCGGGCCACGCCCGCCAATGTGCCGGCCGAGCCCCGCGACAAGGCTGTTGACCTCGAGGATGCCGAGGACGTGCAGGCCGACGGTGTGGTCGCCGAAGGCGAAGGCGCCGAAGCCGGCGCCGATCCCGAGCGCAAGCGCCGTCGCCGTCGCAGCCGTCGCGGCCGCCGCGGCGCCGACGAAGCGTCGGCACTGGCCGGCGAAGGCCAGGACGGCGACGCCCTGGCGCAGGACGCCCAGGAAGCGCTGCAGGACGTCGCGGCCGAAACCGAGCCGGCTTCGCCCGCTTCGACCGAGGCGCCGACGTACGCCGCCGCCGTGCAGGCTGCCACACCCGCCCCGCAGGCCGCCGCGGTCCAGCCGTCCGCTCCGCAGGCGCCCGTCGAGCCGGTCGTCGAGGCCCAGCCGGCCGTGACGGCCGAGCCGGCGCAGTCCGAGCAGGCCCCGGCCGAACCGGCCACCCCGGCCGCGCCCTGGACGGCGCAACCCGCCGCGCCGGTCGAGCAGTCCGCTGCGCCCACGCCCGTGCAGGCCGCCGAACCGGCCCCGGTCACCGAGACCAGTGCTGCCGAAGCCCCTGCCCCGGCCGAAGAGCCAGCCCCGCTGGCCGCTCCGGTCCAATCGGCTCCGGCCCCGGCGCCCGCCGCGACCATGGCGCCCCCGGCAGCCCCGGCCGCCGCTCCGCAGCCGCCTGCGGCCCAGGCGCCCATCTCCGTCGCGCCCGCCGCGCCGGCCGCCACCACGCAGGGCCTGCATGCGATCGTCAACGCCGCCGGCCTGACGTGGGTCGAAACCGACCCCGAGCGCCACGCGCAGACCCAGCAGCGCATCGCCGCCTCCGCTACGCCCGTGCGCCTCGGCCGCGAGCGCAAGCCTGTGCCGCCGGTGTCCTCCGCGCCGCTGCAGCAGGTGGAAACCCGCCGCTAAGCCGCGCGACACCACAAGGCAAAAAGCCCGTCGAGAGGATCGACGGGCTTTTTTTCGGGTGAGCATCCAGCCCGCGACCAGTGCTGCGCCTGGACAGCGTTTCAGGCCGACCGACCCTCCCGCGGCAGGTCCGGGCAACGCGTCTTTCCCAGGCCGGGTGAGAAAACAAGGTAGCTGGCGATGGCCAGCACGAAGGCGCTGGCCGCCCCGTACACCATCACCCAGCCGAAGCCCGACACCAGGGCGGCATGCACCGCATCGGCCGGAGAGGCCACGTGGGCCAGCAGGTCCGCCCCGCCATTCCGCACGGATACGTTGCCGGACGCGATCACTTCGGCATAGCGGCGCAGCGCCGCGCCGCGGGCCGCGCCATGCACGTCGCCCAGGCACGCCATGATTCCTTCCACCAGCACGAGGCCCATCACCGCGATGTTGAAGGCCAGCGAGATCATCCGCGCGCTGGTGTCGGCGCCCGAGGCCATGCCGGCGCGCGAGGCCGGCACCGCGGCAGTGATCGTGTTGGTGCTGGTGGTGTTGACCAGCCCCAGGCCGATACCCGCTAGCACGCAGCCCGGCAGCATCAGCCAGCCCGGCTGGGACGCGGCGCTGCCGATGCGCATCAGCACGAAGCCCAGGCCGATGAACGACAGCCCCAGCGGAATCACCACCCCGGGGTGCCAACGCAGGGACAGCCGCTCGGCCAGAGGCGGGACGAACAGCGTGGGCAAGGTGTATGCCAGCAGGGCGAGCCCGGTATGCACGCTGTCGTAGCCCAGGCCAGCCTGGAAATAGATCGGCAGATAGACGATGAAAGGCCAGAAGCTGAAGTTCTGCCCCATCGAGCCCAGCAAGGCGCCGGAGAAGTTCCGCACGCGAAAGACCGAAAATTCGATCATGGGCCGCCGGCTGGCCCGCTCGGCGAAGACGAACGCGACGAAACCGGCCATCGACAGCCCGATGATGCCGAGCGCCGCCGGGCTGGCGAAGCCCAGCACGGGGGCCTGCGTGACGAACAGCACCAGACAGAACACGGACAGCGACAGCGTGGCGATGCCCGCGACGTCGAGATGGGTGGCGTCGGGATCGCGCGATTCCTCCACGCCCATATGGCTCAGCGCCAGGGTAACGGCCGCCAGCACGAGGTGCACCAGGAACACCCACTGCCAGCTGGCCACGGCCAGGATAATGCCGCCCACGACAGGGCCGAACCCCAGCCCGGCGCCGAACACGATGCCCCACCACGCGAAGGCCCGGGCACGTGCCGGCCCCTGGCGGAACTGATTGGACAGGATCGCGATCTGGCATATCAGCATCATCGCGCCGCTCAGCCCCTGGAGGAAACGCGCCACGATCAGGACGGAAGCGCTGTCGGTCGCGCCGCACACCAGCGACGTCGCCCCGAAGGCCGCGATGCCGACGTTGAACACCCGCTTGCGGCCATGGCGGTCGGCCAGCGTGCCGACCGCCATCAGGATCGTCGTCATGGCGATGGTGTACGCCGCCATGACCCACTGCAGCTGCCGGAAGCTGGCCCCCATGACGTGCTCGATGGTGGACAGGATCGGCGGAACGCTGGATATCTCCAGCCCCAGCATCGATGCGGACAGGCAGACGGCCGCCAGGGCGTATGCCCCCCGCCGTGTCGAAGACGACTCCACGTAGTACCTCCCAGGATTGCACCGGCGCGGACAGCGCCGTAGGCATGATAGGAAGGGGCAAGTCATTCATCAATGATATGCTCGGACATATCAGAGACAACAATTCGTGATGACCATGAACAGACCCGTGCTGGACATCGAATCGGTGCAGGCGTTCGTCGCCATCGCCGACTTCCAGAGCTTCACCAAGGCGGCGGACGCGCTGGGCACCACGCAGGGCGCCATCAGCGTGAAGCTGAAGCGGCTGGAAGACCGCCTGGGCAGCAGACTGATCGAACGCACGCCCCGGCAGGTGCGGCTGTCCGCTCCCGGGGCCGTCTTCATCAACGCCGCGCGGGAATTCCTGGCCGCGCATGATCGCGCGGTGGCCACGCTGTCGGCGCCGTGCCGGCGCTTTCGCCTGGGCATCGCCGAGTACGTGGCCGGGGCGGAATTTCCCATGGTGCTGGCACGCCTGAACGAACGCGACCCCGCGCTGACCATCGAGGTGCGCCTCGAAAGCTCGACCAGCCTGCTCGACGCGTATGACGGCGGCGAACTGGATGCCGTCATCGTCCGCCAGGAAGACGATCGCCGCGATGGCGAAGACCTGGGCCCGGAGCACTTCGGCTGGTTCGCGGCGCCCTGTTTCCACCAGCAGCCCGAGAAACCCTTGCGTCTCGCGGCGCTCGCCCCTTGCTGCCGGGTGCGCGACATTGCCACGCGCGCGCTGCTGGACGCGGGCATCCCGTGGACCGAAGTCTTCGTGGGCGGCGGCCATGCGGCGGTGGTGGCAGCCGTGTCGGCCGGCCTGGCGGTGGCGGCGTTCTCGTGCCGCCTGGCACCGCCCGACACCCTCGAAGTCAGTCAACGCCTGGGGCTGCCCGCCCTGCCGTCCTCACGCATCATGATGCACTCCACGCTGACCGACCCGCGATCTCGCGACGCCCTGCGCACCCTCGCCGCCGCGTTCCGCGAGCATCGCACGCCCCGGCAGGCCGAAGCGGCGTGACGCACCCCCGCCCTATACCGGAAACCGCTCGATGGTCTCGCGCACCTGCGCCAGCACGGGCTTCAACTGCTCGAACGGAACAGAGCTGAGCCCCAGCCGCAGCGCGTGCGGCGCATGGCGCGTGGCCGCATAGGCTTCGGCCTTCGAGACAGCGATGTTGCGCGCCGCCAGGGCCGCTGCGATACGGTCCATACGCAGTTCGGCGGGCAGGGTCAGCCACACGAACAGCGCGGAGGGATTGGCCACCAGGCCCATGCCCGCGAACACGCCGCGCGCCACCGCCTGCCTGCGGCGCGCGTCGCGCCGATGCGCCGCCTCCAGGCGCGCCACCGTGCCGTCCTCGATCCAGCGCGTGGCCATGGCGGTGACCACGCTCGGCAGGCTCCAGTGGCTGGCACGGATGTGCGCCTTGACCGCGGTGGCGCAATCCTCGGGGACCACCATGTAGCCGAAGCGCAGACCGGTGGCCAGACTCTTCGACACGCTGGACACGTACAGCGTGCGCTCGGGGGCCAGCGCGGCCAGCGCCGGCGGCGCGTCGGCGGCCAGGTAGGCATAGGCCGCGTCTTCGATCAGCAGGCAGTCATGGCGGCGCGCAATCTCCACCAGCCGGTCCCGCTGGCCGGCGTCCAGTATCCAGCCCAGCGGGTTGTGCAGGGTGGGCATGGCGTAGATGGCGCGGATCCTGCCGGTGCGGCACAGGGCCTGCAGCGCGTCCAGGTCCGGCCCGTCCGGCCGGCACGGCACCGGGCGCAGCGCCAGGTCCTGCGCCTGCGCCAGCATCTTGAAGCCGGGATAGGTCAACGCGTCGACGGCCACCGCGTCGCCGGGCGACAGCATGGCGCGGGCCGCGATGTACAGGCCCTGCTGCGCGCCGTTCACCAGGAACGTGCGGTCCGCCGTCGCGGGCACGCCCCGCGCCGCCTGCACGAAGCGGGCCACGATGCGGCGCTCGTGGGCGCGCCCGCCGGGCGGCTGCTGCTGCATGAGGGCGGCGAGGTCGCCGGCAGACGCCAGCTTGCGCAGCATGGCCCGCAGCAACTGCGCCTGGCCCGGCAAGGACGGATGATTGAAGGACAGGTCGGCCGTGCCGGCATTCAGGCGGGCCTCGTCCGCGCTGTCCCAGCCGCGCTGCTGCGCCGGGCGGTCGCGCACGAACGTGCCGCGGCCGGTCTCGCCCACCACCAGGCCCTGCGCCTTGAGCAGCGCATACACCTTGCTGGCCGAGGCCAGCGCGACCCCATGCCGAGCAGCCAACTGCCGGTGGGTGGGCAACATGGCGCCAGGGGGCAGCCTGCCGCTGCGGATGTCGGCGGCCAGGGTGTCGGCGAGCGCCATCACGGAAGACGTCTGCATGCGTGTATCTAGGACAATTTTTTGATTGTCCTAGTCTACGGAATTAAGCTGCGGCACGTAAGTCCGGACCGCATGCAAACGCGCCCGCATCGGTCATTTGAAAGCCCCGAACAAAGGTCCCGCCATGACGATCAAGACCCACGCGCGCGCCCTGCCCGTCCTCGAGTATCTCAGCCGCCAGCTGGCCGGCAGCCTGCATCCTGACGACACCACCCACATGCGCTACCCCACCGCGATCTCGCAGCTGCTGGGCTTTCGCATCGTCCAGATCGGCGAGGCCACGGCGGTGGTCGAATTCGATGCGGACGCGCTGCGCCACGGCAACCAGCAGGGCACCGTGCACGGCGGCCTGCTGTGCGAGCTGGCCGACGCGGCCATCGGCACCGCGCATTCGACGCTGATGGCGCCCGAGGAGAGCTTCACCAGCATCGACCTGCGTGCCACGTTCCTGCGTCCGGTATGGCAATCGCGGCTGCGTGCACACGCACGCGCGACGCATCGCGGCCGGACCATCAGCCATTACCTGTGCGACATCGAACGCGAGGACGGCAGACCCGTGGCCAGCGTCACCAGCGCCGTCATGACCCTGCGAGGCCAGCACGCCGAGGGCCGCTGAGCATGCCGCCCTCCACGCATACGGCGTCCGCCGGCCCGGGCCGCATGGACGGCATGGCGTGCGCCGCGCTTGCCGTCATGCTGTTCTCCGGCTTCACGCTGGTGTCGCGCCTGGGTTTCACGCGCACCGCGCTGACGCTGCCCGACATCGCCATGCTGCGCTTCGGCGTGGCCGGACTGCTGCTGCTGCCGCTGCTGGCGCGATTCGGCCTGGGCCACCTGCGGCCGAGCCAGGCGGCCCTGTTGGCTTTCACCGGCGGGCTGGGCTTCGCCTCGTTCGCGTACCTGGGCTTCAGGCTGGCGCCAGCCAGCCACGGCGGCGTGCTGTTGCACGGCACGATCCCGCTGTTCACATTCCTGCTGCTGCGCGTAGCCGCCGGACAGCGCGCGGGTCCCGTGCGACGGATCGGGCTGGCGCTGATCCTGCTCGGCATGGGCGCCATCACCTGGGACAGCTTTCGCGGCGCGACGCCGGGCCAGTACCTGGGCGACGTGGCGCTGATGCTGGCCGCGCTGTGCTGGGCGGCCTATGGGTTGCTGGCCCAGCGCCTGGCCGTGACGCCCCTGCATGCCGCCGCTATCGTGGCGCCCTGCTCGCTGGCGTGCTTCCTGCCTGTGTACCTGCTGCTGCCCGGCCCTGCGATGGCGGCGGCGGGCTGGCCGGACATCGCGCTGCAGGCCCTGTTCCAGGGCGTGCTGGTGGGCGTGGTGTCCCTGCTGGCCTACACCCGTGCGGTGGCCGCGCTGGGCGCGCAGGCGACGGCGCTGTACACCGCCGCCGTGCCGTGCCTGACCACGCTGGGCGCGGTGTGGCTGCTGGAAGAGCGCCCCACGGCACTGGCCTGGGCCGGCGTCGCGGCCGTCACGGCGGGGATGGCGATCGCCTTGCGCGCCAGCGCGGCGGTCCCCATGTTGCGTACGGAGCGTCGAACCAACGGGCCATGAAAAAACCCGCCCTGAAAAAGGCGGGTTCCAGATACCCATGCCGGCGGCAGGGGCCGCGGGACGGCGCGATCAGAACTGGTACAGGTACGTCAGCTGCAGCACGTTCAAGCCGGGATTGGGACGCTTGATGCTGGCGTTGGAGAAGTGGGAATAGCGCAGGCCGATGCGGCTGTTCTGGTTCAGCAGGAAGCCCATGCCGACGTGGTCGCCGAACTGGAAGGCGGTGCTGATGGTCTTGTCGGCGAAGGTGGTGCGCGAGAACACCGTGGCGCCGATGCCGGCCTCGAGGTAGAAGCGCTCGCCCGTCCACCAGCGGAACATCGGGATGGCGCTCGCCTGCCAGATGCTGCTGGGCGACCGGTCGCCGTCGGCCCACCAATACGACGCGCCGAACTCAGGCGTCAGGTCGAGGCGGCCCCAATTGCCGCCGAAATTGTAGGTCCATACCGAGGGGGTTTCGTACTGCAGCGTAAGACGCTGGTAATGATCACCCACGCCATAATGCAGACCCACCCCGCCTTGCGTTCCCTCCTGGGACTGCGCCTGCGTTGCGAAGGCAGCGCACGCCAGCGCCAATGCGGCCAGCCCCGACAGGGTTTTTTTCTTGTTGCTGCTGTTCATGGAAGCTCCATAACCGAGATGTAACGACACGCGCTCAACCATAGCAGAAAACCGTCCCCCAAAAGGGGGACGATTGTCTTGAATCAGCAACATGTGTGTTCAAAATCGTCGGGGCGCGGTGCAATGCCCGGTCATCTTTCCGTGGCTGGAAAAATGGCCGAGCGCCCTCGGAGCGGAACGCGTCGTCAGGCGGCGACGGCGTCGGCCGGCTGGCGGCCCAGCAGGGCCAGCAGGCGCGCGATTTCCTCGCGCAGCTGGCGGCGGTCGATGACCATGTCGATGGCGCCCTTCTGCAGCAGGAACTCGGAGCGCTGAAAGCCTTCGGGCAGCTTCTCGCGCACGGTCTGCTCGATGACGCGGGGACCGGCGAAGCCGATCAGCGCCTTCGGTTCGGCGATGACCACGTCGCCCATGAAGGCGAAGCTGGCCGACACGCCGCCCATGGTGGGATCGGTCAGCACGCTGATGAAAGGCAGGCCCGCGGCCGACAGGCGCGTGAGCATGGCGTTGGTCTTGGCCATCTGCATCAGCGACAGCAGACTTTCCTGCATGCGCGCGCCGCCCGAGGCCGCCACGCAGATGAAACCGGTGCGATTGTCGATGGCGGCCTGCACGCCGCGCGCGAAGCGCTCGCCCACCACCGACCCCATCGAGCCGCCCATGAATTCGAACTCGAAGCAGGCCAGCACCGCGGGCACGCCGCGCACCGAGCCGCTGACCACCACCAGCGCGTCCGTCTCACCAGTTTGCTTGACGGCTTCGCTGAGGCGGTCGGGGTACTTGCGCGAGTCCTTGAACTTCAGCGGATCCATGGAGCGCGTGTTGGAACCGATCTCGACGCGGCCCTCGAGGTCGAGCAGCGAGTCGATGCGCGCCCGCGATCCGATGCGCATGTGATGATCGCACTTCGGGCACACGTGCAGGTTGGCCGCGAGGTCTTCGCTGTACAGCACCGATTCGCACGAAGGGCATTTCACCCACAGCCCTTCGGGCACGCGGCGTTGGCCACTGTCGCCGCTCTTGTTGATGCGAGGCGGCAGGAGTTTTTCGATCCAGCTCATAATTGTCGTCGTCCCGTTGGGGAAAGCTTGCGCCGCGCCGCTCAGGCGGCGGCGTCGTGTTGGGTCTGGTCAAGGGCGGCGCGGATGGTGCGCAGCCACTGGCCCGCTGCGGCCACGGCCGCCTGGGTCTGTTGTTCCGGCGCGGCGCCGGCCACGGCCTCTTCGATGGTCTGGATCAGCTTGCTGCCGATGACCACGGCATCGGCATGGCGCGCCACGCGCACCGCGCTCTCGGCATCGCGGATGCCGAAGCCCACGCCCACCGGAATGCTGACGTGGCGGCGTATCAGCGCCAGGCGCTGCGCCACGTCGTCGGTGTTCAGGCTGGATGCCCCCGTGACGCCCTTGAGCGACACGTAATACACATAGCCGCGCGCCACGCGCGCCACGGCCTGGATGCGCGCCTCGGTCGACGTGGGCGCCAGCAGGAAGATCGGGCAGATGCCCGCCTTGTCCAGCGCGGCGGCGAACGCGTCGATTTCCTCGGGCGGGTAATCGACCACCAGCACGCCGTCCACGCCGGCCTCGGCCGCGCGTTCCACGAAGGCCTGCTGACCCATGCGCTCGATGGGGTTGGCGTAGCCCATCAGCACCACGGGCGTAACGGGATCGTCGATGCGAAAAGCGCGAACCTGGGCGAGCACGCCCGACAGGCCCATGCCCTGCGCGATGGCCCGTTCGGCGGCGCGCTGGATCACCGGGCCGTCGGCCATGGGATCCGAGAAAGGCACGCCCAGCTCGATGATGTCGGCGCCGGCGCGCACCAGTTCGTGCATCAGCGGCACGGTGGCGGCGGGAGAGGGATCGCCCGCGGCGATGTAGGGCACCAGCGCGGCGGCGCGGCCGGATTCGGCCACGCGGGCAAAGGCGGTCTCGATGCGTTTCGGGGAGGATGTCATGGGACGTGGGTCAGAACGTGATGCCGGCGCGCTCGGCCACGGTATGCATGTCTTTGTCGCCGCGGCCCGACAGGTTGACCAGGATGATCTGGTCGCGGGGCAGCGTGGGAGCCATCTTCACGGCCTGCGCGATGGCGTGCGAGGACTCCAGCGCCGGCATGATGCCTTCGATGCGGCAGCAGTCGTGGAAGGCCTTCAGGGCCTCGTCGTCGGTGATGCCGACGTATTCGGCGCGGGCGCTGTCCTTCAGCCAGGCGTGCTCGGGGCCCACGCCCGGATAGTCCAGTCCGGCGGACACGGAATGCGTTTCCTGCACCTGGCCGTCGGCATTCTGCATGACGTAGGTGCGGTTGCCATGCAGCACGCCCACCTGGCCCGCGGCCAGCGAGGCCGCATGGCGGCCGCTGTCCATGCCCTCGCCCGCGGCCTCGACCCCGATCAGGCGCACCGACTCGTACGGAATGTAGGGGTGGAAGATGCCGATGGCGTTGGAGCCGCCGCCCACCGCCGCCACCACGTAGTCGGGCTGGCGGCCGGCCTCTTCGGGCATCTGCGCCAGGCACTCGTTGCCGATGACGGTCTGGAAGTCGCGGACCATGCGCGGATAGGGATCCGGACCGGCTACCGTGCCGATGATGTAGAACGTGTTCTCGACGTTGGTGACCCAGTCGCGCATGGCCTCGTTCAGCGCGTCCTTCAGCGTGCGCGAACCGGACTCGACCGGCACCACCGTGGCGCCCAGCAGCTTCATGCGATAGACGTTGGAGGCCTGGCGGCGCACGTCTTCGCTGCCCATGTAGACGACGCACTCCATGCCGTAACGGGCCGCCACCGTGGCGGTGGCCACGCCGTGCTGACCCGCGCCGGTTTCGGCGATGACCCGCGGCTTGCCCATGCGGCGCGCCAGCAGGGCCTGGCCGATGCAGTTGTTGACCTTGTGCGCGCCGGTGTGGTTCAGGTCTTCGCGCTTGAACCAGATCTGGGCGCCGCCCAGTTCTTCGGACCAGCGGCGGGCATGGTAGACCGGGCTGGGACGGCCGACGAAGTGCTTGAGTTCATAGTTGAACGCCTCGAGAAAGGCCGGATCGACACGGCTCTGGTCGTAGGCGTTGCGCAATTCGTCCAGCGCGTGCATCAGCGTTTCCGCCACGAACACGCCGCCGTAGGGGCCGAAATGGCCTTGGGCATCCGGTAGGTCGTAAGGTTTTACCAAGTAAATCTCCGGGTCTCTCCGGGGTTCTTCCGCGGCTTTTTTCAGAATGGCGGCCAAAGGCGAACGGGGCCGCCATCGGGTCAGCAACCGGGCATTTTACCGTAGGCTGCCGCGCGACCGCCTGATTCGCGCCGCGCGGCGGGCTACAGCGACTGCCCCAGCTGGCGCAGGAAGCGATCGCAGGCCGCCAGCTGGTCCAGCGCCACGAACTCGTCGGGCTTGTGCGCCTGCTCGATGTGGCCCGGCCCGCACACCACCGTGGGGATGCCCACACCCTGGAACAAGCCGGCCTCGGTGCCATAGGCCACCTTGCGGGTGTCCCGGTCCTGGGTCAGCCCGCGCACCAGCTCGGTGATGGCGGCCTGCTCCGAGGCTTCCAGGGCGGGGGCGGACGCGCCGACCTCGATGTCGATGCGCGCGCCGTCGAATTCGGCCTTCATGCGGGGCAGCAGCTCGTCGCGCACATAGCGTTCGACGTCGGCCTGGATGTCCGCCGGCGACACGCCCGGCAGGTTGCGGAATTCGTAGAGGAACTCGCACGCCTCGGGAATCGTGTTGACGGCGATGCCGCCTCGGATCTGGTTCGTGGTCATGGTGGAGAACGGCACGTCGAAGAACTCGTCGTACGGGCCCTTGGCCTTCATCGCGTCGGCCAGTTCGCGAATGCGGCAGATCAGCAGCGCGGCGTACTCGATGGCATTGCAGCCGCGCGGCGTCAGCGACGAGTGGGCCGCCTTGCCGTGTACGCGGCAGCGGAACAGGTTGATGCCCTTGTGCGCCACCACCACCTTCATGCCGGTGGGTTCTCCCACCACGCAGCCCTCGGGCCGTATGCCGCGCGCCTGCAGTTCGGCCAGCATGACAGGCGCGCCCACGCAGCCGACTTCCTCGTCATACGAGAATGCCAGGTGGATGGGCTTCTTGCGCGGCATGGCCATGAAATCGGGCACCGCCGCCAGCGCGGCGGCGATGAAGCCCTTCATGTCGGCCGAGCCGCGGCCCAGCAGCACGCCGTCCTTCTCGATCAGGCGGAAGGGATCGGACGACCAGTTCTGCCCGTCGACCGGCACCACGTCGGTATGCCCGGACAGCACGATGCCGCCCTCGGTGGCGCCATCGGCGGCAGGCAGCGTGGCGAACAGATTGGCCTTGGTGCCCTCGGGGTTGTGCGCCAGCCAGGCCGGCACGCCCTGCCCCTTCAGCCAGTCCCGGGCCGTCTCGATGAGAGCCAGATTCGAATTGCGGCTGGTGGTGTCGAAGGCGACCAGTTGCTCGAGCCAGGTGCGCGTGTCCATGATGCGGGTGTCCGGGATGGGGAAGGCGCCAGTGTAGGCGAGTACGCCGGGCCGCGGACCCCGTGGAGTTCCCTAGCGCGGCAAACCGGCCAGGAAGCCGTCCAGCGCCTGCTCGAACGCCTGCGGCGCCTCGAGATTGGAAAGATGCGAGGCGGGCACGATGGCCAGCGTCGAGCCCGCGATGCCGGCATGCAGGACCTGCGCATCGGCGGGCGTGGTCACCGGATCGTGCTCCCCCGCCAGCGCCAGCACGGGAACGGAGATGCGCGGCAGTGCGCCATGCAGGTCCGACTGCGCCAGTCCGTCGCAACACGCCGCGTAGCCTTGCGGATCGATATCGGCCAGCCATGCCTGCGCCTGCGCCACGCGGTCGGGGTGCGCGGCAATGAAGGACTCGGTGAACCAGCGCTGCGGCGCCGACGCGGCCAGCGCCTGCATGGCCGCGCGGCCGCCCTGTCTCACGCTGTCGGCCCGCTCGCGCCAGGCCTGGCCGCTGCCGATGCGCGCCGCGCTGTTGCACACCGCCACGCCGCCGAACCGGTCGGCACGATGCGCGGCCAGCCACAGGCCCGTATGTCCGCCCATGGAAATCCCGCAGAACGCGGCCCGCTCGATCCGCAGGGCGTCCATGATCGCCAGCACGTCGTCGCCCAGCAGGTCGAAGCCATAAGGCCCCGGCGTGACCGGGCTGCCGCCGTGCCCGCGCGTGTCGTACCTGACCACGCGGTAGCGCGCGCCGAAGTGCTCGGCCTGCCGCTGCCACATCTCCAGCGTCGTGCCCAGCGAATTGCTGAACACCAGCGCCGGGGCGTCCTCGGGCCCATCGAGCGCCACGCGGAAATCGCCGTTGCGGGTGCGCAGGGGAATCGGCTGCGTCATTGTCGTCACTCCTGGATATCGTTTCTGGTAGGCGCAAAAAAGGCGGGGCCGCCATGGGCGGCGCCCGCCTGCCGCATCAGACTGGCCTAGCGACGCTGATAGAACTTCAGCTTGTCAGTGTCCAGCGTGACGCCGAAGCCGGGCAGGTCCGGCACTACCAGCGCATGGTCCTTGAACCCGATGACGGGCAAGGCGATGTCGTCGGTCAACAGATGAGGCCCGAACAACTGCGCGCCGAAGGTGAGATTGGGCATGGTCGAGAATATCTGCGAATACGCCGACGTGCCGATCTGTCCTTCGATCATGGTACCGCCGAAGAGGCGGATGCCAGCCGCTTGCGCGATGTTCGCCACCTGCTTGGTGCGCAGCATTCCGCCGTGCTTGGTCACCTTCACAGAGAACGCGTCAGCGGCGTTGGCATGCGCGATGCGCATGGCGTCCTGCGGGGTCATCACCCCTTCGTCCGCCATGATGGGCACGGCAAAGCGCTCGGTCAGGCGCCGCATGCCCTCGATGTTGTGGCCCGGCAGCGGCTGCTCGATGACCTCGATGCCGCCGGCCTCGAGTTCGCCGATGCCCCAGGTGGCGGTGGACTCGTCCCATCCCTGGTTCACGTCGACGCGTACCTTGGCCCGCTCGCCCAGGGCGTCACGGATGGCCAGCGCGCGTTCGACGTTCTCGCGGGGATCGCCCTTGCCGATCTTGACCAGGAAGAGCCTGTACCGCTCTTCGGCCAGCCTGGCCTCGGCCTCCTCGATGTCCTTTTCGATGACGCCGTTGCCGAGCACCCACAGCAATGGAATGGTGTCGTGCAGCTTGCCGCCGAACAGCTGGTAGGCGGGCACGTTCAGCGAGCGGGCCAGCGCGTCGACGCAGGCCATCTCGATGCCGCCCTTGGCATACGCATTGTTCTTGATGACCTGGTCCATGAACTGCACCAGGCTTTCCAGCTGGCGGATGTCGCGGCCGATCAGGTACGGCGCGATGCACTCGTCGATCATGGCCTTGATGGCGCCCGGCGCTTCCTCGCCATAGTGCGGGATGATGGCGATCTCGCCCAGTCCCTCGACGCCGCACTCGGTGCGGATGCGCACGATCACCTGGCTATGGCGATCGATCGTCGCCATCGCCAGCTTGTGCGGGCGCGAGACCGGCAGGTCGACGATGAACGTCTCGATGGTGGCAAGCTTCATTACGCCCTCGGCAGGTGGCAGACGCCGTCGACATACGCCTTGCGCCAGCGCGTGATGCGCACTTCGGCGAACAGATCGCCCTTCGAGAACGGATCGGCGGCGATGAAGTCCTTGGCGTCCTGCAGCGACTCGGCCGTGATGATGTAGACGCCGCCGCCCGCGTCCGTGCCGTCCTCGTTCAGCTTCGCGCCGCAGGCCAGCAGCCGGTGCGCATTGGCCTCGAGGAACTCGAGGTGCGCGGGGCGCAGTTCCTTGCGCACCGCCTGGTGCCCGGGCTTGTCGAAGGTCTCGATGAAATAGGTCACGCGCAATTCTCCGTTCAGTTCTGGCTGCCTTCCAGGCCCGTGGCGCGCAGCAGCTTGCGATGGCTTTCGAGCTGGTCCTTCACCAACTGGCCCAGGGCCGCGGGGGTCGAGGGCGTCAGCATGAAGTCCTGGGCCTGCATCGTCTGCTTCACCGCCGGCTTGTCCATCGCGGTCTTGAAGGCAGCATTCAGGCGATCGACGACATCGGCGGGCATGCCGGCGGGTCCGAACAGGCCCAGCCATGGGGCGATCGGGAAACCGTTCAGCCCCGCCTCGGCCATGGTCGGCACGTCGGGCGCGTTGGGGCTGCGTTCGGGCAGCACCGTGGCCAGCGCCTTGAATTTGCCCGCCTTCACCTGCGGCATGCCGGTGCCCGACGTGGCCACGGCGGCATGCAGGTGCCCGCCCAGCATGTCGTTGATGACGGGCGGCTCGCCCTTGTACGGCACGTTGAGGATGTCCAGATTGCTGGCTTCGGCCACGTAGGCGAACGACAGCAGCCCCGTCACGTTGCCCGAGCCGTAGCTGAGCTTGCCGGGGTTCTGCTTGACGTGCTGGATGAATTCCTTGAGCGTGTTGCCCGGCACCTCGGCGCGGGTATACAGGAAGAACGAGTAGCGCCCGATGTCCGTGATCGGCGAGAAGTCCTTCACGGGATCGTACGGCGACTGCTTGCGCATGACCGGCACGCCGGACATGGGGCTGTTGGTGGCGATCAGCAGCGTATAGCCGTCGGGCTGCGAACGCTTGACTTCCTGCGCGGCGATCGCTCCATCCGCACCTGGCTTGTTCTCGATGATGATGGACTGGCCCAGGTCCTTGCCGGCCTCCATCGCCAGGGTGCGGGCGATGACGTCGGTCGACGAGCCGGGTGGGAAATGCACGATCAGCGTGATCGGCTTTTCGGGATAGGCGGCCATCGCCGCGGACGCGCACGCCAGGGTCGCGCAGGCCAGTGCCAGACCGCGAAAGATTGCTTTCATCGGTGTCTTCTCCTGTTATCGAAATACGTTGCGTCGCATTCTATTGACAGGAAACCGATCCGAATAATGATATAAATCCTCCGAATCGTTCGTTTTCATCAATGGATCGGGGCGCGCATGGAGATCCGCCAGCTCAGGTACTTTCTCGAGGCGGCCAACCGCGAACACGTCACGCAGGCGGCCCATGCGCTGCACATCACGCAGTCGACGCTGTCGCACCAGCTGCGCCAGCTCGAGGCCGAGCTGGGCACGCCGCTGTTCGATCGCGTGGGCAGGCAGGTGCGCCTGACCGAGGCCGGGCGGCTGTTCTCCCGCTTCGCGCTGCGGGCGCTGCGCGACCTCGAAGACGGCCAGCTCGCCCTGCAATCGCTGAACAATCTTCAAAGAGGCGAGTTGCGCGTGGGCGTCATCACGACCTACACGAATTCGCTGCTGCCCCGCGCCATCGCGTCGTTCGCCATGCGCTACCCGGGCATTCACCTGCACATCGAAGACCTGCCCATGGCGCAGATCGAGCAGCGCCTGCAGGACGGCCTGCTCGACCTGGGCCTGGGATTCACCACGCCGGATACCGATGAGCACCTCGACAGCGATCCGCTGTTTTCGGAGCGGCTGATGCTGCTGGTCAAGAACGACCATCCGCTGGCCGACCGCAAGTCGGTTGGAAAGAAGGACCTTGCCGCGCTGGACATCGCGCTGCAATCCAGGCTGTACGTATCGCGCCATCTGATCGAACGGCATCTCTCCGTGCACATCCAGGGACGCGTGCGCATCGAACTGGACTCGATCCAGGCGATGCAGGCCATCGTCGCCAACAGCCATCTGGCATGCATGGTGTTCGAGGGCGCGGTGCTGTCACTGCCCACGATGCGGGCCATTCCCATCGCGCCGCACCTCAAGCGCACGGCCGCGCTGCTGTGGCCGCGCGACAGGTACCGCTCGGAAGCCGCCAAGGAGTTCGCCCTGGCGGTGAAGGCGCATCTGCCGGTGAAACGCAGCGACGCGGCCGCGCGTTGACGGGGCTGCCCGCCGCGATGGGCGTCCGCCGCCTGCGCGCTAGCGGCGGCTCGCGCCCGTCACGCCCTGCACCGCCGTCAACGCATCCAGCGCCCGCGTCAGCGCATCGCCGTCGCGCACCTCGACCGTGAACACCATGTGGGCCAGCGATTGCCGGCTTTGCGTGTTGACGCCCACCACGTTCAGGCGCAGCCGCGCGAACACTTCGGACAGATCGCGCAGCAGGCCCGAGCGGTCGTGCGCGCGCACGCTGATGTCCACGGGATAGACCGTGTCGCCGGTATGGCCCCATGCCACGTCGATGACGCGTTCGGGCTCGCGTGCCGCCAGCGCCAGATAGCTGTGGCAGTCGTCGCGATGGATGGACACGCCGCGGCCGCGCGTGACGAATCCGGCGATGCGATCGGGCGGCGCGGGCCGGCAGCAGCGCGCCAGTTGCGTCATCAACGATCCGACGCCGACCACCAGCACACCGCTCTTGCCGCCCGCCGAGACGCTGCCGGCTCCCGGCGCGTTGGCATGACGCAGCGCGTGCGGCTGCGGCTCGACGGCAGGCGCGGGCTGCTGGAAGACCGCGTCGATCTGGCGCAGGCTGAACTCTTCCTTGGCGGCCGCCACATAAAGGTCGTCGGCGCGCGCGAAGCCCAGCGTCTGCGCCAATTGCTCGAGATTGACGGCGGTCTTGCCCAGCCGTTGCAGCTCCTTCTCGACCAGCGCCTGGCCCTGGGTGATGCGCTGCGCAAGCTCGATAGCGTTGAACCAGGCGCGCACCTTGGCGCGCGAGCGCGGGCTGGCCAGATAGCCCAGTTGGGGATTGAGCCAGTCGCGCGACGGGCCTCCGGCCTTGGCCGAGATGATCTCGATGGTCTGTCCCGTGGCCAGGCGCGTGTGCAGCGGCACCATGTGCCCATCGACGCGCGCGCCGCGGCAGCGGTGGCCCAGGTCGGTGTGCAGGTGATAGGCGAAATCGACCGGCGTGGCGCCCTCGGGCAGTTCGATCACGCGCGCCTGCGGCGTCAGCACGTAGATGCGGCCGTCGCCGCCCTGCGCCGCTTCCGCTGCGCCGCCCGATTCGACCTCGGTGTTCCAGGCCAGCAGCTGGCGCATCCAGGACAGCTGCCGGTCGTAGTCGCTGGAAGCCGCCACCTGCCCGCCGCGCACGCCCGCCTCTTTGTAGCGCCAGTGGGCCGCCATGCCGTACTCGGCGAACTGGTGCATCTCGCGGGTGCGGATCTGGACCTCGAACGGCCTGCCGTCGTCGTCGGCCACCACGGTGTGCAGCGAGCGATAGCCATTGGGCTTGGGCCGCGAGATGTAGTCGTCGAAGGCCTCGGTCAGCGGCGTCCACATCTCGTGCACCAGACCCAGCACGCCGTAGCAGGCGCGCACGTCGCCCACGATGACGCGCAGCGCGCGCACGTCGTACAGGCGCGAAAAGTCCAGCCCCTTGATGCGCATCTTGTTCCAGATGCTGTAGATGTGCTTGGGCCGGCCGCTGACCTCGGCGGGGATGCCGGCTTTGGCCAATGCACTGCTCAGCCGTTCGATGGCCGCTGCGATGAAAGCCTCACGCTCGACGCGCTTCTCTTCGAGCAGGCGTGCGATTTCCTTGTAGCGGACCGGTTCGAGGAAGCGGAAGGCCAGGTCTTCCATTTCCCACTTCAGTTGCCAGATGCCTAGCCGGTTGGCCAGCGGCGTATACAGATCGAGGGTCTCGCGGGCGAAGCCCGGGTCGCACGGCGCCTTGGTCTCGGCGTGCCAGCGCAGGGTCTGCAGCCGCGATGCCAGGCGCATCAGCACGATGCGCAGATCGGCCGCCATGGCCAGCAGCATCTTGCGCTGCATCTCTTTCTGGCTGCCGGTGTCCGCCGCGGCATCGCTGGCCTGGCGCGCCACCGCGCCCAGGCGCAGCAGCGCGCGGGCGCCCTGCACCAGCCGTGCCACTTCCGCGCCGAACTCGGTTGCCACCGGATCGTTGCGCAGGGCAGGCGCCGGCGCCATGGGGTCGTGCGGCAATGAGGCCAGCAGCGCGGCCGCGCGCGTGGCCGCGTCGGTCTGCAGGCGGGCCAGCAGGCACGCCACACCGGCGGCATGGGTGCGCAAGGGTTCGCCCGTGAGGGCCAACTGGCCATCGAAACGTGGTTCAGCCCACGCCGCGGCCCGTTCGACCAGACGGGCGCCCTCGTCGTCCAACCCGGCCGTGGCGGCCTGGCGCCAGGCCGCGTCGAACGGATGGGGCGCGGCGGGATCGATAGGGGTGGGCATTGCGCGGAACTGGGCGACGAAAGCAATTTCTACACTCTACACTAAGGGTCCCGCGCACGAACGCCGCAGCTCGGCTGCAATGCCTGTGGCCAGACCCGTCCACGGCGCGGCGCGCGGCATATCCCGATCAAGCAACCAGGAAAAAACCCATCATGTTTCGATGGCTGCGCGGCCGCGGGGCCGCCGCCCCGGCCGTGGCCGATATGCAGGCCCGCATTCCGCAAACACTGTGGCGCCAGGTGCTCTCGGCCTATCCCTTCCTGTCGCCGCTGTCCGAGGCCGAGCGCGAGGCTTTGCTGGCGCGCTGCGCCTGGGTGCTGGCCAGCAAGAACCTGAACGGCGCCCAGGGCATGGAGCCCACCGATTTCATGCGGCTGGCGATCGCCGCGCAGGCGGCCCTGCCCATCCTGAATCTCTCGCCCGCCCTGTACGAGGGCTGGGACGAGATCATCGTCTATCCGGAAGGGTTCGCCATTCCACGGCGCCAGACCGATGAAACCGGCATCGTGCACGAGTATGTCGAAGAGGCCGCCGGCGAGGCCTGGGACGGCGGGCCGGTCGTCCTGTCGTGGGCCGACCCCGATCCGGAGGCCGGCGCCTTCAATGTCGTGATCCACGAGTTCGCCCACAAGCTCGACCTGCAGGCCGGCGAAGCCGACGGCATGCCCTCGCTGGCGGCGCATCCCGAATTGCAGCCGCGCACCTGGCGGCGGGTGCTCGAGGAAAGCTACGACCGCTACGTGGCCGCGCTGGAGGCGGTGGAGGCAGCGATTCCTCCTGATGTGGACCCGGAAAGCGTGGAGGCCGACGCCTGGTATGCCAGTCTGCCGCTTGACCCCTACGCGGCCACCGACGAGGCCGAGTTCTTCGCCGTCAGCTCCGAGCACTTCTTCGTCGACCCGGCGCCGCTGGCCGAGGCCCTGCCCGAATGGCATGCCCTGCTGCGGGCCTACTATCGCCAGGACACTCTGGCGCGGCTGGCGTGAAGACCCTGCTGATCGTCTGGCATTCGCGCACGGGCGCGGCGCGCCAGATGGCGGCCGCGCTCGAGCGGGGCGCTCGCCGCATCGCGCGGGAACTCGAGGCCGCGCCCCAGTTGGCCGTGGTGCGCCGCCGCGCCGGCCGCACGCCGCCCGAGGCCGTGCTGCAGGCAGACGGCTATCTGTTCTGCGCGCCCGAGAACCTGGGCACGCTGACCGGAGAAATGAAGGAGTTCTTCGACCGCTGCTACTACGCCGCGCTGGATCACATCGCGGGCCGGCCTTATGCGCTGGCGATCAGCGCGGGCACGGACGGCACAGGGGCCGCGCGCCAGGTGGAACGGATCTGCACGGGTTGGCGGCTGCGCGCGGCAGCACCGGCCGTGGTGGCGCGCAACGGGGCGCAGACGCCAGAACAGATACTGGCCGCCAAGACCGTGCCGGCGGCCGTGATCGCGCAATGCGAGGAATTGGGCGGCCTGCTGGCCGCCACCCTGCTGACGGGTGCGTAGCCCGTCCTGCGCCGGCCGATCAGCCGATGGCGGCCGTGACGACGATCTCGACTTTGTAGTCGGGGTTGGCCAGGCGTGCCTCGACCGTGGCGCGCGGAGGCGAATTGCCATCGGCCACCCACGCGTCCCACGCCTTGTTCATGCCGTCGAATTCCTTCATGTTGGCCACGTAGATCTGGGCCATCAGAATCTTGGTCTTGTCGGTGCCGGCCTCGGCCAGCAGGCGGTCGATCGTGGCCAGCACCTGTTGCGTCTGGCCGGTGATGTCCAGCGTCGCGTCGTCGGGCACCTGGCCGGCCAGGTAGGCCACGCCGTTGTAGACCGCCATGTCGGACAGTCGCTTGGCCACGTTGAAGCGCTTGATGCTGCTCATGAAGATTCCCCTAGGCAGGAAAAGTTGATGGAAAGGAATGGCGCCGCCGCGCCCACTGTACTACTTCGTGCCGCGCGGCCCTGCCGCGGCCCGGTACGCCGCAGGGTCAGGCGGGCGGCAGCTGGAATACCTGTCGCAGATACGCCAGGTAGGCCGGATCGTCGCACATGGTCTTCTCGGGCGCATCGGACACCTTGGCGACCGGCTGGCCATTGCAGCGAACCATCTTCATGACGATCTGCAGCGGCTCGTGGCCCAGGTCGTTGGTAAGGTTGGTGCCGATGCCGAACGACACCTTGCAGCGTCCCGCGAAACGGCGCGCCAGCTCGATGGCGCGCGGAAAGGTGAGCGAGTCGGAGAACACCAGCGTCTTGGCGCGCGGGTCGGTGCGGTTGTTGCGGTAGTGCTCGAGCATGCGCTCGCCCCACACGAAGGGATCGCCCGAATCGTGGCGCGCGCCGTCGAAGAGCTTGCAGAAGTACATGTCGAAGTCGCGCAGAAAGGCGTCCATGCCATATACGTCGGACAGCGCGATGCCCAGGTCGCCGCGGTATTCCTTGGCCCACACCTCGAAGGCATAGACCTGCGAATCGCGCAGCCGCGGCCCCAGCGCCTGGCAGGCCTGCAGATACTCGTGGCCCATGGTGCCCAGCGGCAGCACGTTGTGGCGCATCGCGAGGAGCACATTGCTGGTGCCCGCGAAATGCGAGCCCATCTGCGCTTTCATGACAGACACGACCTCTTCCTGCCACAGCTTGGAATAGCGCCGCCGCGTGCCATAGTCGGCCACGCGGAAGTCGGCCAGCTCGGGATCGTCCAGCACCAGGTGCATCTTGGACTGCAGCCGCCGCCGCCCTTCTTCCCAGTCGGCGTCCTTGCGCGTGTTGCGGAAATAGACCTCGTTGACGATGGCCAGCACCGGGATCTCGAACAGGATCGTGTGCAGCCACGGCCCCTTGACCGAGATGGAGATCTCGCCCGCATGCTCGGGATCGGGCCGGATGTCGATGCAGCGCTCGGGCAGGTGGAACAGGCCCAGGAAGTCGACGAAGTCGCTTTTGATGAAGCGCAGGCCGCGCAGATAATCCAGCTCGGCTTCGGTGAAGCGCAGCTGGCACAAATGGTGGATCTCCTGGCGGATCTCATCCAGGTACGGCTGCAAGTCGACCCCGGGGGTGCGGCATTTATAGCGGTATTCGACCTGCGCCGCGGGGAAATGATGCAGCACTACCTGCATCATGCTGAACTTGTATAAGTCGGTGTCGAGCAGCGAAGTGATAATCATGATCGCGCGTTTCGTTTCGGCAACCATAGCATAGGCGGGATTCTCTGCGATGGCGGGTTCGTTCCGACGGTGTGCTGTAGCGAAGCGCTGTATGCGTTCCGCTGTATGCGTTCTTCTGGCGCCGTGGTCGTACCTGCGAAGTCTCGTCCTCGCGCGCCGCGCTGCGGGCGCGACTTCTCCGGCACGCCCACGGCTCACGACAACGCCATGCCGCGATTGCAGGTACTGCGCCGTCCGATCGCGGCATGGAGACGTCTTGAGCCTGGGACATGGCGGAGGGTTCGCGCCCGCAGCGCGTCAGCGCGAGGACGAGAATCCGCAGTCATGGCCCGGGCGCCTCAAGAACGCCACCATCCCCACCGACACAGAACACAACCCTCTTCAAAGACCAAAGACCCGCTCCCCTGCCATACGACGCCCAGGGTTATGATCGTCCCGCCTCGCCGCATTGGGTAAAATCCCGATATCTACAGAACAACAGAACAGAACAGCCCCGCCTGTCCGGAGTTTCCTGAATGACCCACGTAGTCACCGAAAACTGTATCAAGTGCAAGTACACCGATTGCGTGGACGTGTGCCCGGTTGACTGTTTTCGCGAAGGCCCCAACTTCCTGGTGATCGATCCCGACGAGTGCATCGACTGTGCCGTCTGCATTCCCGAGTGTCCTGCCAACGCCATCTATGCGGAAGAGGACGTGCCGCAGGACCAGATGAAGTTCATCGCCCTCAATGCCGAACTGGCCGCCGATTTCCCCAGCATCAGCCGCGCGAAGAAGCCGCTGCCGGATGCCGATGAATGGAATGGCGTCCAGGACAAACTGCAGCACCTCGAGCGCTGACGCCGCGTTGCGCCGGCCTCGGGCCGCCGCGCGGCCGACTGGATGCCGATGACCGACAGCAAGTACACCCGCCAGACCGTCACCGAGGTACGCACCTGGGTGCCGGGCAAACTCTTCTCCCTGCGCGTCACGCGCGATCCGGCGTATGCGTTCCAGCCGGGGCAGTTCGCTCGCGTGGGCCTGCCCGCCGATCTCGACGCGCCCGATGCCGAACCCACCGTATGGCGCGCCTATTCGATGGTCTCGGGGCCGCACCAGCCCTGGCTCGAGTTCTATTCCATCGTGGTGCCCGAGGGAGAGTTCAGCCCGCGTATGGCGCAGCTGCAGCCCGGCGACGCACTGTACGTCGACAGAACCCCATTCGGATTTCTGACGCTCGACCGCTTCCCTACCGGCGATCACCTGTGGATGCTGGCCACCGGCACCGGACTGTCGGCCTATCTGTCCATCCTGGACGATCCGGCGGTGTGGCAGCGCTTCGAACGCATCGTGCTGGTGCACGGCGTCCGCACGGCGGCCGAACTGGCCTATCGCGATGAAATCGCCGCGTGGCAGCGGTCCGCCGCGCCAGGCCAGCTGCAGTACCTTCCCATCGCCACCCGCGAAGCCCTGCCCGGCATGCCGCAGGCGCGCATCACCACCCTCATCGCCGACGGGTCGCTCGAGCGCCTGGCGGGCCTGCCTCTCCACCCCGCGCAGGCACGCGTGATGCTGTGCGGTAATCCTGAGATGCTCGCCGACGCGCGAAAGCTGCTGGGCGAGCAAGGCTTCGCCCCCGGGCGCCGAGGCATTCCGGGTACCTTCGCGGTGGAAAACTACTGGTGATCCCGGCGCGTTGCGAGTCGCTTTTTCGCAACGTCTAAACCGTTTGCTACAACCCGCAATAGGCCATTTCGAAATATGCTTGTGCACAGCACATGGCCTATGCGAAGGGAACACTCCATGCTGTACCAATTGCACGAAATGCAGCGGGCATTCCTGCGCCCGCTCGCCGAGTTCACCGACGCCGGGTCGCAGTGGTTCTCCAGTCCCTACAATCCGCTGGCCTACACGCCCATGGCGCGCCAGATGGCCGCCGGCCTGGCGCTCGTGCATCGCATCGGCAAGGATTATCACAAGCCCGAATGGCAGTTGCCCACCACCGAGATCAACGGCAAACAGGTTGCCGTGCGCGAAACCTGCGTGGTCGACAAGCCCTTCTGCCGGCTCATCCACTTCGAACGCGAACTGCCGCGCAATGCCGCGGCCCGCAAGGATCCTCGTGTGCTGTTGGTGGCGCCCATGTCGGGCCACCATGCCACGCTGCTGCGCGACACCGTGCGCGCGCTGCTGCCGGCGCATGACATCTACGTCACAGACTGGGTCGACGCGCGCATGATTCCGGTTGCCGCGGGTCCGTTCCACCTCGACGACTACGTACGCTACATACAAGAGTTCATTCGCCTGCTGGGCGCCGACACCGATCTGCACGTCATCTCGGTCTGCCAGCCTACGGTGCCCGTGCTGGCCGCCATCTCGCTGATGGCCAGCGCCGGCGAGACCGTGCAGCCGCGCACCATGACGATGATGGGCGGTCCCATCGACCCGCGCGAGTCGCCCACCCAGGTCAACGGCCTGGCCACCACCAAACCCTATGAGTGGTTCGAAAGCCAGCTGATCCACATCGTGCCGGGCGCATACCGCGGCGCGGGCCGGCGCGTCTACCCGGGCTTCCTGCAGCACGCGGGATTCATGGCCATGAATCCCGACCGCCACCTGCAGTCCCATTACGAGTTCTACCTGCACCTGCTGCGCGGCGACGACAGCGACGCCGAGGCGCATCGCCGCTTCTATGACGAGTACAACGCCGTGCTGGACATGCCGGCCGAGTTCTATCTGGACACCATCCGTACCGTGTTCCAGGAATTCCGCCTGCCGAACGGCACCTGGGAAGTGGACGGCCAACTGGTGCGGCCCGCCGACATCCGCAAGACCGCCCTGCTCACCATCGAGGGCGAGCTGGACGACATTTCGGGCCAGGGCCAGACGCGCGCCGCCATCAAGCTGTGCCGCGGCATCCCCGCCGCGCGCAAGCAGCATTACCTGGCCCAGGGCGCGGGCCACTACGGCATCTTCTCGGGCCGGCGGTGGCGCGAGACGATCTGCCCTAAAATCGCGGCATTCATCCGCCAGTTCTGAGCGGTCCCGCCACAGCGCCAGCCTGCTCTCTTGTCCCGACAAGCAAGAGAGAGTCGCACAGCGTGCCGGGCCGGCTCCGTTTGTCTTGCCATGCATTCCCTTCCCACGCTCGCCGAGCGCATCGACGGCCTGCTGCCGCAGACCCAGTGCACCAAGTGCGGCTATGACGGCTGCCGTCCCTACGCCGATGCCATCGCCGCCGGCGAGGCCGCGATCAATCGCTGCCCGCCGGGCGGAGAAGCCGGCATCGCAGCCCTGTCCCGTCTGCTGGACACGCCCGAACTTGCGCTGGACACCACGCGCGGCGTGCCGGGTCCGCTGACGGCCGCCGTCATCGACGAAGCCCATTGCATCGGCTGTACGCTGTGCATCCAGGCCTGTCCGGTGGACGCCATCGTGGGCGCGGCCAAGCGCATGCATACCGTGCTGCCCGACCTGTGCACCGGCTGTGACCTGTGCGTGGCGCCCTGTCCGGTCGATTGCATCGCCATGGTGCCCGCCGGCCGCGCCTGGACGCCGGCCGATGCCGACGCGGCGCGCAGGCGCCATGCCGCGCGGGCGGAGCGCCTGGCCCGCACGCCGGCCGAACTGGTGCGGCTGATGGCGGACGCAGCCGAAGCGCCCCTCGCGGCGGAGGCCGCCGCTGTCGAGCCGGCGCCGGCATCCGCGGATGCCACCGCATCGGACGCCGACCGCCGCCGTACCGCCATCGAATCCGCCCTGGCGCGCGCACGCGCCCGACGACAGGCCACCCAGCTTCCATGAACGCCGCCAAACGCCGCGAGATATTCGCTCGCCTGCAAGCCGCCAATCCGCATCCCACCACCGAACTCGAGTATCAGACCCCGTTCCAACTGCTCATCGCCGTGCTGCTGTCGGCGCAGGCCACGGACAAGTCGGTGAACCTGGCCACGCGCAAATTCTTTCCCGAATACGGCACGCCGCAGGCGCTGCTGGACCTGGGCGAGGAAGGCCTGGCCCAGTACATCAAGACCATCGGGCTGTACCGCACCAAGGCCAAGAACGCCATCGCCACCTGCAGGCTGCTGCTGGAGCGCCACGGCGGCGAGGTGCCGCAGGATCGAGCCTCGCTGGAAGCCTTGCCGGGCGTGGGACGCAAGACCGCGAACGTCGTGCTGAACACGGCCTTCGGCCAACCCACCATCGCCGTGGACACGCACATTTTCCGCGTGTCCAATCGCACGGGCATCGCGCCCGGCAAGAACGTGCTGGACGTCGAGCTGAAGCTGGAGAAGGTGATTCCGCGCGACTTCGTGCAGGATGCGCATCACTGGCTGATCCTGCATGGACGCTACATCTGCGTGGCCCGCAAGCCGAAATGCCCACAATGCGGCATTTCCGACCTTTGCGAATTCAAACAAAAGACTGCCGCGTAATACTGGCGCCTGATGGTCGCGTAGGCCATAAATCGAGCATATCGAGCCCCCTACGCTGCACGGCACAATACTATGAAAAACCCTCATGGCATTTTGAGGAAGGGGTCCGCATACTCGCCGCAATCCTATAAAACGATGTTGGTATGCCGACTATGGACAATGCCATCCTGGAGACAAGAAAACTGACCAAGGAGTTTCGCGGCTTCGTGGCCGTGAACGGGGTCGACCTGCGCGTGCAGCGCGGCCAGATCCATGCCTTGATCGGTCCCAACGGGGCGGGCAAGACCACCTGCTTCAATCTGCTCACCAAGTTTCTCTCGCCCACTTCGGGCAGCATCGTCTTCAACGGCGTCGACATTACCGGCGAACGTCCCGCGCAGATCGCGCGGCGCGGCGTCATCCGGTCCTTCCAGATCTCCGCGGTGTTCCCACACCTCACGGTGCTCGAGAACGTGCGCATCGGCCTGCAGCGCAAGACCGGCATGTCGTTCCACTTCTGGAAAAGCGAGTCGCGCCTGCGCAGCCTCGACCGCGCCGCGCTCGACCTGCTCGAACAGGTCGACCTGGGCGCATTCGCCAACGAGACCACCGTCAATCTGCCCTACGGCCGCAAGCGCGCGCTCGAGATCGCCACCACGCTGGCGATGGAACCCGAGCTGATGCTGCTGGACGAACCCACGCAGGGCATGGGCCACGAAGACGTCGACCGCGTCACGCGGCTCATCAAGCGCGTCAGCGCCGGCCGCACCATCCTCATGGTCGAACACAACATGAACGTGGTGTCGTCCATCGCCGACACCATCACGGTGCTGGCGCGCGGCGCGGTACTGGCCGAAGGCCCCTACGCCGTCGTGTCCAAACACCCCGCGGTCATGCAAGCCTACATGGGCACCACCGATGGAGAGCTTCAGGGAGCGCATGCATGAGCCCGCCGAGCCGCCTCAAGGGCGAATACCGCAGTGCGCAGCACGGAGGCCTACCGATGAGCCCGCAGAGCCGCCTCAAGGGCGAATATCCCCCTCGGGGGGACGGCGCGCAGCGCCTAGGGGGCAACATATGAGCATTGCAATGGCCGTGCCTTATGACTCGCATGACGTGTCCACCGCCGAGCCGGCGGCGCCTCGGCAGGAAGGCGCCGCGGCAACCGCCTCCGCCACTCCCGCGCTGCAGATCTCCGGGTTGCATGCATGGTATGGAGAATCCCACATTCTCCATGGCGTCGACCTCGAGGTGGCGCAGGGCGAGGTGGTCACGCTGCTGGGCCGCAATGGCGCGGGCCGCACCACCACGCTGCGCGCCATCCTGGGCCTGACCGGCATGCGGAAAGGGTCCGTACGCATCCACGGCACCGAGTCCATCGACCTGCCCACCTACCGCATCGCGCATCTGGGCGTGGGCTATTGCCCCGAGGAACGCGGCATCTTCGCCAGCCTGTCCTGCGAAGAGAACCTGCTGCTGCCTCCGCCGGTGGGATCGCTGGGCGGCGGCATGTCGCTGGCCGAGATCTACGAGATGTTCCCCAACCTGCACGAGCGGCGCGGCTCGCCGGGCACGCGCCTGTCGGGCGGCGAGCAGCAGATGCTGGCGGTGGCGCGCATCCTGCGCACGGGCGCCAATCTGCTGCTGCTGGACGAGATCTCGGAAGGCCTCGCGCCCGTCATCGTCCAGGCCCTGGCTCGCATGATCACCGCGCTCAAGGCGCGCGGCTACACCATCGTCATGGTGGAACAGAACTTTCGCTTCGCCGCGCCGCTGGCCGACCGCTTCTACGTCATGGAGCATGGGCAGATCGTCGAGCACTTCGAGGCGTCGCAACTCGCGCAGAAGCAGGACACGCTCAACGAACTGTTGGGCGTCTAAAAAAAGCCTGTACCCGCCGGAACACCGGCAAGACCACACAGGGAAGAGAGGAGTCATCCCATGAAGCTGCACACTATCACTGCTGCACTGGCCGTCGCCGGCCTGGGATTCGCCGGGCTACCCGCCCAGGCCCAGGGCATCTCCGACGACGTCATCCGCATCGGCTTCATCACCGACATGTCGGGCGTGTATTCCGACATCGACGGCAAGGCCGGCCTGCAGGCCATCCAGATGGCCGTGGAGGATGCCGGCGGCGCGATCAACGGCAAGAAGATCGAGGTGCTGTCCGCCGACCACCAGAACAAGGCCGACGTGGCCTCGGCCCGCGCCCGCGAATGGTTCGACCAACAGAAGATCGACATCCTGATCGGCGGCACCAACTCGGCCACCAGCCTGGCCATGGCGGCCGTGGCGGCCGAGAAGAAGCGCCCGTTCATCGCCATCGGCGCGGGCGCCTCGGACCTGACCAACGCCCAGTGCACGCCCTACACCATTCACTACGCCTACGACACGGTGGCCCTGGCGCGCGGCACCGGCTCGGCGGTGGTGAAGGACGGCGGCAAGAGCTGGTTCTTCCTCACGGCCGACTACGCGTTCGGCCACGCGCTCGAGCGCGACACCACGGCTGTCGTGAAGGCCTCGGGCGGCGAGGTCAAGGGCAACGTACGCGCCCCGCTGGCCACCTCCGACTTCTCGTCGTTCCTGCTGCAGGCCCAGTCCTCGGGCGCGCAGATCCTGGGCCTCGCCAATGCGGGCGGCGACACCATCAACTCGATCAAGGCCGCCAACGAATTCGGCGTGACTTCGACGATGAAGATGGCCGGCCTGCTGGTGTTCATCAACGACATCCATTCGCTGGGCCTGCAAGCCACCCAGAACATGTACCTGACCGACAGCTGGTACTGGGACCAGAGCGACGAGGCGCGCGCCTGGTCCAAGAAGTTCGAGGCCAAGGTCAACCGCAAGCCGTCCTCGCTGCAGGCGGCCGACTATTCGTCGGTGGCGTTCTACCTCAGCGGTGTCAAGGCCACGGGCACCGACGATCCCGACACCCTGATGAAGTGGATGAAGTCGAACAAGGTGAACGACTTCTACGCCAAGGGCGGCGTGGTGCGCGAAGACGGCCGCATGGTCCACGACATGTTCCTGATGCAGGTCAAGACGCCCAAGGAGTCCAAGGGCCCGTGGGACTACTACAAGGTAGTCGCCACCCTGCCGGGCGATGACGTCTACACCAAGCTGTCGGAATCGACCTGCAAGCTGGTCAAGAAGTAAGCCTTCCTGGCAGACGCGCGCGACCTTGCCCCATGGGCCGCGCGCGTACTGCAATACGCTGCAATCCCCGCTGTAATCGTAGGCGCGCAGGAATAACCACAAGATGATTTCAGTATTCGGCATCCCCATACAGGCATTGCTGGGACAGCTGCTGCTGGGCCTGGTGAACGGCTCGTTCTACGCCATGCTGTCCCTGGGCCTGGCGGTGATCTTCGGCCTGCTCAACGTCATCAATTTCGCGCACGGCGCGCTTTACATGCTGGGCGCCTTCGTCGCCTGGATGGGCCTGTCGTACCTCGGCCTGAACTATTGGGTCATGCTGGTGCTGGCGCCCATCGTCGTGGGCCTGTTCGGCATCGTCATCGAACGCCTGCTGCTGCGCCACCTGTACAAGCTCGACCACCTGTACGGGCTGCTGCTCACCTTCGGCCTCACCCTGCTGATCGAAGGCATGTTCCGCAGTTTCTTTGGCGTGTCGGGCCAGCCCTATCCCACGCCCGAGGCGCTGCGCGGCGCCACCAACCTGGGCTTCATGGTGCTGCCCAACTATCGGGCCTGGGTGGTCGTGGCCTCCATCACCGTGTGCCTGGCCACCTGGTTCGTCATCGAACGCACCCGGCTGGGCGCGCTGCTGCGCGCCGGCACCGAGAACCCGCGGCTGGTCGAGGCCTTCGGCGTGAACGTTCCCCGCATGGTCATGCTGACCTACGGCTTCGGCGTGGCGCTGGCGGGGTTCGCCGGCGTGCTGGCCGCGCCCGTGCTGCAGGTCTCGCCGCTGATGGGTTCGAACCTGATCATCGTGGTGTTCGCGGTGGTCGTCATCGGCGGCATGGGCTCGATCATGGGCGCCATCGTCACCGGCCTGGGCTTGGGCGTCATCGAAGGCCTGACCAAGGTGTTCTGGCCCGAAGCCTCCAGCACCGTCGTCTTCATCATCATGGCCATCGTGCTGCTGCTGCGCCCCGCCGGGCTGTTCGGAAGAGAGAAATGAACCGTCAACTGCTGGTTTACGTGCTGGCGGCCGTCATCGTGGCGGCGCTGCCGTTCATGGGCGTCTATCCGATCTTCGTCATGAAGGTGCTGTGCTATGCGCTGTTCGCCTGCGCCTTCAACCTGCTGCTGGGCTACACGGGGCTGCTGTCCTTCGGCCATGCGGCCTTCCTGGGCAGTGCCGCCTACGCGGCCGGCCACGCGTTGAAGGTGTGGGGGCTGCCCACCGAACTGGGCCTGCTGTTCGGCGTGGCGGTGGCCGCGCTGCTGGGCCTGGTGATGGGCCTCATCGCCATCCGCCGCAGCGGCATCTATTTCGCGATGATCACGCTGGCCCTGGCGCAGATGGTGTTCTTCTTTTTCCTGCAGGCCCGCTTCACGGGCGGCGAGGATGGCCTGCAAGGCATTCCGCGCGGCACGCTGCTGGGGGTGATAGACCTGTCGCGCGACCTGAATCTGTATTACCTGGTGATGGGCGTGTTCGCCATCGGCTATTTCATCATCTGGCGCGCGGTGCACTCGCCGTTCGGCCAGGTGCTGAAGGCGCTGCGCGAGAACGAGCCGCGCACGCTGTCGCTGGGTTACGACGTCGACCGCTTCAAGCTGTTGGCCTTCGTGCTGTCGGCCGCGCTGGCCGGGCTGGCCGGCGCGACGAAGTCGCTGGTGTTCGTGTCGGCCACGCTGTCGGACGCCACCTGGCAGATGTCCGGCCTGGTGATCCTGATGACGCTGATCGGCGGCCTGGGCACGCTCATCGGCCCCGTGATCGGCGCCATCGTCGTGGTGATGCTCGAGAACAAGGTAGGCGACTTCGGCCGATCGCTGGCACAGCTTACCGGCATCGAGTGGTTCAACCAGCTGGGCGAATCGGTCACCATCGTCATCGGCCTCATCTTCGTGGTGTGCGTCATGGCGTTCCGTCGCGGCATCGTCGGCGAGATCGCGGCATTGCAACAGCGGCGCCGCGCTGCGGCCGCCACCACGACGACGGCCAAGGCCTGAAGACGCCGCGCGCTCGCGGCGCTGCACCGCCGCGCGGCCGCGGGTCCGTGTGCGGAGAACGCGGCCATGGTCAGCCGCGTCTCGCCCCGCGATCGCATTCACAGCTGCTTACCAAGCGACGCCGCGCCCGCGAGGCGGGCGCAGCGTCGCCTCGTAGAATGGACAATCTGTCCTGCCGCCGCGCCGCATCCCCGCATCCCGCCACACGCTGGCGTCACGGCATGACCGAGCCCATATCCGCGCCGCGGCCATCCCGCCGGCGGCGCGTCTAACCAGGAGTCCTGCCGATGCGCGTGACGCGTACCCTCCGATTGCTGCTGGCCGCCCTGCCCCTGTTCGCGGCCGGCGCGCCGGCCCTGGCCGCCTCGTCCACGCCCGCGGCGCAATGCGAAGTGCAGCGGCCGGTGCGCTTTTCCGGCCTGAACTGGGAATCCAACCTGGTGCTCGCCGGCATCGAGCGCTTCATCTTGGAACATGGCTACGGCTGCAAGACCACGCTGGAATCCGGCGAGACGCTGGCTATGCTGGCCGCGCTGCAGCGTGGCGACGTGGACGTCACCCCCGAAGTGTGGCCGGGCCAGATCGAAGGCGCCTGGAAGAAGGCGCTGGATTCGGGCAAGGTGATCGGCGTGGGCCACGTCTACGATGCCGGCGAGGCTTGGTACATCCCGCGCTACACGGCCGAGCGCCATCCCGAGCTGAAGCGCGCCGCCGACCTGGCGCGCTTCAAGGAGACCTTCACCGACCCCGAAGATCCTTCCAAGGGCCGCATCTATGGCTGCCCCGCCGGCTGGGCCTGCGGCACGCTGAACGACAACCTGCTGCGCGCCCTGAAGCTGGAAGACACCTACACCATGTTCGCGCCGGGCTCGGGTGCGGCACAAAAAGCGGCCATCGTGTCGGCCTACAAGCGCAAGCGCGACATCGTCTTCTACTACTGGACGCCTACCGCGCTGGTGGGCTCGCTGGACCTGGTGAAGCTCGAGCTGCCGCCCTTCGACCAGAAAGCCTATACCTGCATCACCGATCCCAAGTGCGCGCAGCCGGTGGCCACGGAATTCAAGCCGAATCCCGTCATCACGGGCCTGAACGCCGACTTCGCCAGGCAGGCGCCGGCGCTGCAGAAGTTCTTCGCCGCGCTAAAGATTTCCAGCCCGGCCATCGACGGCACGCTGGGCTGGCTGGAAAAGGAAGGCGCCGAACCGGAAGAAGCCGCCAAGTACTTTTTGCAGACGTATGGCGACGAGTGGAAGAAATGGGTGCCGGCGGACGTGGCGCAGCGCGTGGAGCAGGCGCTGTAAGGCTGCACGGAAACGGGCATGGCCAGCGTCGAAGCGCTACACGCCGGGATATCGCATCAGCGATGAGGCTGCTTGCCACCCGAAGGGGGCGGCATCCATGCTGCCGCCTGCCCCCGCCACGCTATTCCTTCTTCCCCAACCCCAGATAGCTTTCGATGACGCGCGGATTGCCGGCCAGGTCCTTGGCCGGCCCGTGCAGCACGATCTCGCCGGTCTCGAGCACGTAGCCGTAGTCGGCCACCTGCAGCGCCGCGCGCGCGTTCTGCTCGACCAGCAGGATGGCCACGCCGGTCTCGCGCAGGCGAGCGATGATGTGGAAGATCTCGCGCACGATGCGCGGCGCCAGGCCGAGGCTGGGCTCGTCCAGCATCAGCAGCTTGGGTTTGGCCATGAGCGCACGGCCCACCGCCAGCATCTGGCGTTCGCCGCCGGACAGCGTGCCGGCCTGCTGGGCGCGGCGCTCGCGCAGGCGCGGGAACAGTTCGAAGACCTCGTCCAGCGTGTCGCGCCAGCCGCTTTCACGCGCGCGATAGCGGCGAAAGCCGCCCAGCAGCAGGTTGTCTTCCACCGACATGCTGCCGAACAGCTCGCGGCGCTCGGGGACCAGCGACATGCCGGCCGACACGCGGCGTTCGACCTTCCAGCCCGACACGTCGGTTCCCGCATACCGCACCTGGCCTGAAGCATGGCCGGTCTGCGGCAGCGCACCCATCACGGCGTTCAGCATGGTGGACTTGCCGGCGCCGTTGGCGCCGATCACGGTGACAATGCTGCCGGCGGGCACCGTCAGCACCGCGCCCGTCAGCGCGCCCACCTTGCCGTAGCGGGCGGAAAGATCGCGCACCTCGAGAATGGGGCCGCCCTGCATGGTCGTCGTACTCATTGCGCCCCCCCGGCAGTGGCCGGCGCGCCCTGCACCGACTCGGGCAGGTCGTCGTCGATGCCGCCCAGGTAGGCCTCGAGCACGGCGGGGTTCTTCTGCACCTCGGCCGGCACGCCTTCGGCCAGCTTGGTGCCGAAATCCATCACCACCAGGTGATTGGTCAGGCGCATGACGAAATCCATATCGTGTTCCACCAGCAGGATGCTCATGCCTTCGGCACGCAGTTGCTCGAGCACCTTGGCCAGTTCCTGCTTTTCCTTGTAGCGCAGCCCAGCCGCGGGCTCGTCCAGCAGCAGCAGCACCGGATCGCAGGCCAGGGCCCGCGCGATCTCGAGGATGCGCTGCTGGCCCAGGGCCAGGTTGCCGGCCTGTTCATACAGATAATCGCCCAGGCCCACGCGCTGCAGCTGGCGTGCGGCCTCGTGCAGCAGCTGGGCCTCGCGGGCACGGTCGCCGTGCACGGCGCCCGCCACCACGCCGACGTTCGAGCGCAGGTGCGCGCCCAGCGCGACGTTCTCGAGCACCGACATGTGCGGCAGCAGCTGCACGTGCTGGAAAGTGCGGCCCACGCCGCGCCGCGCGATGCTGCGCGCCGACTGGCCGTCGATCCGCTCGCCCACGAAGCGCACCTGACCGCGCGTGGCGGGCAGCACGCCGCTGATCAGGTTGAACGTGGTGCTCTTGCCGGCGCCGTTGGGGCCGATGAGGCCGACGATCTCGCCGGCGCGCACCTTGAACGAGATGTCGTTGACCGCCACCAGGCCGCCGAACTCTTTGCGGATGCCGTCGACCTCGAGCACCGTGGCGCCGGGCTGCGGGCGGTCGCGATGGGGCAGCGCGGCCGCCTCGGGCGGGGCAGGCCGGCTGCGGCGCGAGCCGGCGGCGCCGGTGATGCGCTCCCACCACCCGGCCAGGATGGGCCACAGGCCGTTGCTGGCGTACTGCAGCACCAGGATCATCAGCACGCCGAACACGATCAGTTCGAAGTTGGCGTTGCTGCCGAACAGCGCCGGCAGCAGGTTCTGCAGCTGGTCCTTCAGCACCAGGATCAAGGCCGAGCCCAGCAGCGCGCCCCACACATAGCCGGCGCCGCCGACGACGGCCATGAACAGGTATTCGATGCCGTAGTTCAAGCCGAACGGGCTGGGGCTGACCGCGCGCTGCATGTGGGCATAGAGCCAGCCCGACAAGCACGCCAGCAGCGCGGCCCACACGAAGATGATGATCTTGTACTGCGCGGTGTGCACGCCCATGGACTCGGCCATGCCCGCACCGCTTTTCAGCGCGCGGATGGCCCGGCCCGGACGCGAGTCGAGCAGATTGCGAGTGCCCCAAAGCGCCAGCAGCACGCAGACCCAGATCAGGAAATACATGTTGCGGCCGCTGGCCAGCGAAATGCCGAACACGTCCAGCGGCGCGATGCCGGCGATGCCGTCGTGCTTGCCCAGGAAATCGAGGTTGCCGAACAGGAAGTACAGCGACAGTCCCCAGGCGATGGTGCCCAGCGGGAGGAAGTGGCCCGACAGGCGCAGCGTGATCTGCCCCAGCAGGTAAGCCACCAGCGCCGTCAGCACCAGGCCGACGATCAGCGCCGCCCAGGGCGACACGCCGTAGCGCGTGGTGAGCAGCGCGGTGGTGTAGGCGCCCACGCCCACGAATGCCGCCTGGCCGAAGGAAGTGAGGCCGCCCACGCCGGTAAGCAGCACCAGCCCCAAGGCCACCAGGCTGGCCAACCCTATGTAGTTGAGCTGGGTGATCCAGAACTCCGGGGTGAAGGACGACAGTGGCAGCGCCGCCAGCACGACGACGAAGACGATGGTAAGGATGCGGTTCATGATGCTTACTCCTCGTCGTCCACGTGGTGGCTGCCGAACGAGCGCCACACCAGCACCGGGATGATCAGCGTGAAGACGATGACCTCTTTGTAGGCGCTGGCCCAGAATGAGGAGAAGGACTCGAGCACGCCCACCAGCAGCGAGCCCGCCGCGGCCACGGGATAGCTTGCCAGGCCGCCGATGATGGCGCCCACGAAGCCCTTCAGGCCGATCAGGAAGCCGGTGTCGTAGTACACCGTGGTGATGGGCGCGATCAGCATGCCGGACATGGCGCCGATGGCCACCGCCAGCGTGAAGGTGAGGCTGCCCGACATCGAAGTGCTGATGCCCACCAGCCGCGCCCCGCGGCGATTGACGGCCGTGGCGCGCAGCGCGCGGCCGTACAGCGTCTTGCCGAAGAACAGCCACAGCGCCACGATGAGCAGCGCGCACGTGGCCACAACGAAAAGACTTTGCGCGGACCAGGTGCCGAAGCCCAGGTCGACCTGGCCGCTGACGAAGGCGGGCGTGCGCCAGCCCTCGGCACCGAAGAACACCAGCGCCAGGCCCATCAGCGCGAAGTGCACCGCCACGGACGTGATCAACAGCACCAGCACGCTGGCCTCGGCCAGGGGCTGGTAGACGATGCGATACACCATCGGACCCATGGGAATGACCAGCGCCAGCGTCAGCAGCATGTTGAGCCACAGCGAGGTGTCGGGCGCGGCGTAGGCGGACGTGAGCGCCAGCAGCGCCAGCGGCAGCACCACGCAGCCCAGCAGGACCTTGGGCAGCCCGGCCCAGCTGCCGGTGCGCGCGGCGCGCACCAGTTCGAGCAGCGTGACGACGCCCCCGAGCAGCGGCAGCAGGTACACGGTGCCCGGCACGCGGCCGTCGACCAGCATGGCCAGCGTCAGCGCGCCGAACGCGACGAACTCGCCCTGCGGAATGAAGATGACGCGCGTGACGGCGAACACCAGCACCAGCGCCATGCCCAGCAGGGCATAGATCGCGCCGTTGACGATGCCGTCCTGCAGCAGGATCAACGCAATTGTGGAATCCATCTGTGTACTACCTGTTGATTTTCATGGCGCTCCGACCCCGACCGGAGCGCTGCGAATACGACACACCGGCCCTGGGGCCGGTGCGCGGTGCCGCGGGGAAGCACGTTGCTGCGCCTGTGCGGCGCCGCTGCGCAGCGCGCTTCCCTTTCCTGAGTATGCCGGACCTCGATTACAGGCCGGGCTGGTACACCCACTTGCCGCCTTCGACCTTGACCATGACGCGCGAGCGCTCGTCGAAGCCGGCGTGGTCGGTGGGGCTCATGTTGAACACGCCCTGCGACGCGGGCAAGTTCTTGATGCCTTCGATGGCATCGCGCAGCGCGGCGCGGAACTCGGGCGTGCCGGGCTTGGCGCCCGACTTCAGGGCTTGCGGAATGGCGGCCACGATGAGTTGGCCGGCATCCCACATATGGCCGCCGAAGGTGTTGGTGGAGCCGGGGCCGTGAGCCTTCTCGTAGGTTTGCACGTAGGCCAGGGCCGACTGCTTGACGGGGTTGCTGTCGGGCAGCTGCGCGGCGACCAGCAGCGGGCCGGCAGGCAGCAGCATGCCTTCGCAATCCTTGCCGCACACGCGCAGCACGTCGTTGTTGGCGGCGCCGTGCGTCTGGTAGATGAGGCCGCCGTAGCCGCGCGCCTTCAGTTCCTTTTGCGGCAGGGCCGAGGGCGTGCCGGCGCCGGCGATGAGGATGGCGTCGGGCTTGGCCGCGACCAGCTTGAGCACCTGGCCGGTGACGCTGGTATCGGTGCGGCTGTACTTCTCGACGGAGGTGACGTTGATGCCCTTGGCCTTGGCGGCGGTTTGCATCACGTCGAGCCAGCCGTCGCCGTAGGCGTCGGCGAAGCCGATGAAGCCCAGCGTCTTGACCTTGGCCTTGACCATGGCATCGGCCAGCGCACCGGCCATCAGGGCGTCGTTCTGCGGAGTCTTGAACACCCAGCGGCGCTTGTCGTCGACCGGCTCGACGATCTTGGCGCTGGCCGCCACGCTGATCATGGGCACCTTGGCTTCGGCGGCCACGTCGACCATGGCCAGCGAGCCCGGGGTGATGGACGTGCCGACCACGACGTCGACTTTGTCCTCGGTGACCAGTTTGCGGGTGTTGCGCACGGCCTGCGTGGTGTCGGTGGCGTCGTCCAGGACGATCCACTCGATCTTCTGGCCGCCCGCCTCCTTGGGCAGCAGCGCGGCCGTATTGCGTTCGGGAATGCCCAGCGAGGCGGCGGGGCCGGTGGCGGCAAGCGTGACGCCCACCTTGACCTGGGCGCCGGCCACCATGGGCAGGCTGATCGCCAACGCGGCGGCGAACGCGGACAAATGCTTGGGCATTGTTTGTCTCCTGTGGGCTCGGCATGACCGTTTTCGGTGCTGCGAGCCTAGTTTGAAGTTATACAGAAAAACGGATTATAGGATCAAAACCGTATCAAATGCGATGTGCCGGGGGACTCGTATCTACCCTTAGAAGACGGGAGAATCCGACGTCAGCAAACGCGTTCGATAATGGCGAAACCCTACTTGAGCGGACTTCCCAGCGTCTGCTAGGGAATACCCGCAACGGTGATGCATTCCGCGCATGATTCTTCCGAGAGAGCGGTCATGATGGCCTTGCGCAAACTCGTTTAACATCGAAGATTGCTCCGAACCTTTCCCCTTGCCGGGGATCGAACCATCATGGACAAAGTACGCAAGACCGACGCCGAATGGCGCGCCATCCTCACGCCGCAGGAATACGCGGTCGTCCGCGAGAAAGGCACCGAGCGCGCCTTCACGGGCCGCTACTGGGACACCTTCCAGCATGGCATCTACCGCTGCGTGGCTTGCGGCACGCCGTTGTTCGCATCCGACACCAAGTTCGACGCGGGCTGCGGCTGGCCCAGCTACTTCGAGCCGCTGGCGCCCGATCGCGTGCGCGAAGAGCGCGACACCAGCCACGGCATGGTCCGCACCGAAGTGCTGTGCAACATCTGCGACGCGCACCTGGGCCACGTCTTCCCCGACGGCCCCGAACCCACCGGCCTGCGCTACTGCATCAACTCGCTGTCCCTGAAGTTCGAACCCGAAGCGGAATGAACGGATAACCCCCACGCCGCGCCTGCGGCCTGCTGCCCCCGATGAAAAAATTCCTCTTCGATCTCTTCCCTCTCATCCTGTTCTTCGTGGCGTATCGCTACGCCGACATCTATGCGGCAACGGCGGTGGCCATGGCCGCGTCGGTGGCGCAGATCGCCTGGCTGCGCCTGACGGGCAAGCGCATCGAGGCCACGCACTGGATCAACCTGACCGTCATCGTCGTGTTCGGCGGGGCCACGCTGTGGCTGCACAGCGATGTGTTCATCAAGTGGAAGCCCACCGTGCTGTACTGGATATTCGGCGCGGCGCTGCTGGGCGCGCGGCTGCTGATGGGCCGCAACCTGATGCGCCAGCTGATGGGCAAGCAGATCGACCTGCCGGATCCGGCCTGGGACAAGCTCAACCTCAGCTGGGCGCTGTTCTTCCTGGCCTGTGGCGCCGCGAATCTGTTCGTCGCGTTTTCGGGCCGCTTCAGCGAAGACCAGTGGGTCACGTTCAAGGTGTTCGGACTGCTGGGCATGATGATCGTCTTCGTCATCGGACAGTCGATATGGCTGGGCCGGCACATGCGTCCGACGGAACCCGCGACCACCGAAGACACCAAGGACTGACGCAGGCTCGCGCCGCCTCATGCCATGACCGACGACACCGACCGCATCGCCCTCATCCGCGCCCGCCTGGCCGCGCTGCAACCCATCGAACTCGACATCCGCGACGACTCCCACCTGCATGCCGGACACGCCGGCGCGCAGGGCGGCGCGGGGCATTATCACGTGCGCATCGTGGCCGCCTGCTTCGAGGGTTTGCGCCCCGTGGCGCGACATAGGCTGGTGTATGATCACCTGCGAGATCTCCTCCCCCATCCCATCCATGCGCTTGCGATAGACGCACAGCCTTCTTCATCAAAAATCCACAAAGGACAATCATGAAACGCCTCATCATGCTGGCTGCCGCATGCGCCGTTGCCGCGCCTGCCTTCGCGCAGAACGTGGCTACCGTGAACGGCAAGCCCATCACGCAGAAGAGCCTGGACGAGTTCGTCAAGCTGCTGGGCACGCAAGGCGCCACCGACTCGCCGCAGCTGCGCGAGCAGGTCAAGCAGGAGATGATCAATCGCCAGGTGTTCGTGCAGGCCGCCGAGAAGCAAGGCATCGCCAAGCAGCCCGCCGTGCAGACCGAGATCGAGCTGGCCCGCCAGGGCATCCTGGTGCGCGCGCTGATGGCCGACTACCTCGAAAAGCACCCCGTCACCGACGCCCAGGTGCAGGCCCAGTACGACAAGCTCAAGCAAGAGCAGTCCGGCAAGTCCGAATACAAGGTCCGCCACATCCTGGTGAAGGACGAGAAGAACGCCAACGACATCCTGGCCCAGGTGAAATCGGACAAGAGCAAGTTCGAAGACCTGGCCAAGAAGAACTCGCAAGACCCCGGCAGCGCCGAGCGCGGCGGCGACCTGGGCTGGGCGCCTCCCACCAACTACGTGCCGCCGTTCGCCGACGCCGTGTCCAAGCTGAAGAAGGGCGAACTGGCCGACAAGCCGGTGCAGACCCAATTCGGCTGGCACGTCATCCAGGTCGAGGACACCCGTCCGGTGCAGTTCCCGCCTCTGGACCAGGTGCGTCCGCAGATCGAGGAAATGATGCGCCAGCAGACGCTCAGCGCCTTCCAGAAGGATCTGCGCGACAAGGCCAAGATCCAATAAAACGCCGGGCGGCAAGTCCGCCAGGTCGCGGCTCGGGGCCATGCCCGACCGCCAGACGCCCCAGGGCCCCACCAACGGCGCCTGGGGCGTTTTGTTTTCCAGACGGGAGCGGGCCCTGTACGCAAAAGCATGGGCATGACGATGGACGCAGGGTTTTTGATAATATTGCGAACCATTCTCATGATCATCCACCCGGCTCGGCCATGCCCTCACTCGACCGCGCGCAACAGGACGCCCTGCGCGACCTATACCGCGAACATCACGCCTGGCTGCTGAATTGGCTGCGGCGCAAGCTGGGCTGCGCGTTCGATGCCGCGGACTTTGCCCACGACACTTTCTTTCGCCTGCTCGGCCGGGATGACCTGGGCCACTTGCAGACGCCGCGCGCCTATCTCACCACCGTCGCAACGCGGCTGATCGTCGATCGTGCCCGCCGCCGCAAGATCGAAGCCGCCTGCCTGGAAAGCTGGAGCGTGCTCTATGGAGACGCCAGCGAACCTTCACCGGAGACGCTCGTCCAGGCCGTGCAGGCGCTGGACAGTCTGGCTGCCCTGTTGTGTAGCCTGCCGGAAAAACCCCGCACGGCCTTTTTGCTGCACCGGCTCGACGGCTTGACCTATCCCGAGATCGGCGCCCGGCTCGGCGTGTCGGCCAGCATGGTCAAACAGTACGTCGCGGGCGCGCTGGTGCATTGCTACGCCGCCGCCTTCGGGTCATCGGAACCAGGCCAGCCATGAACGCCCCGCTTCCCGACGGCGCCGTGCCGATCCCCGACGGAAACGCCGCGCAGCCTGCCGACGCCGTCGTGCGCCAGGCCGCCCAGTGGTGCGCAACCGTGCACGGCGGACAGGCCGATGCCGCTGAACTGTCAGCCTGCCGCCGCTGGCGCGACGAACGGCCCGAACACGAACTCGCCTATCGGCGGATGGAAGCGCTGTGGGGTGGGTTCGACAGCGCCGCGTACGCCTCGCCCGGCGCGGCACGGCGCATCATCTCGGGCTCTCTTGCCCCGTCGCCTTCCTTACGCGCGAGAAAGACGACCGTCGTGCTCGCCGTCGCCATGCTCGCGGCAGCGTGCCTGGGATTGCAGCTGGCTCCGCCGGCGTGGCTGCTTGCCGACCATCGCAGCGGCGCGGGCGAGTGGCGCGTGGTGGAATTGCCTGACCACAGCCGGGTCACGCTGAACACCGATTCCGCCATCGACGTCCGGTATGACGGAGCACGACGGCTGATCGAGCTGCGCCGCGGGGAAATCCTGGTCGAGGTGGCATCCGAGGACGGCAGGCGCCCCTTCATCGTGCAGACCCGCGATGGCACGGCTCGAGCCATGGGCACGCGCTACGTCGTGCGCCTTGAAGCGGAACATACCGACGTCAGTGTCACCGAGTCCACGGTGCAGGCCTGCGCGTCTGCGCCGGGCGCGCCTTGCGCGCGGCTGGCAGCCGGCCAGCGCGCGCGCTTGTCGCCCACGGGGCTGTCAGCCCTGCCCGACCTGGCCCCCGACGTCGCAGAAAGCTGGGCCCGCGCAACGCTGGTCGTCGACAACCGTCCCGTCGCCGAGGTTCTGGGCGAACTGGCGCGCTACCGCCGTGGTCGCCTGTCGTATGACGAAAGAGCGCTTGCCGGCCTGCGCGTATCCGGCGTGTTTCCGCTCGAAGACACCGACCAGGCGCTGCAGGCGCTGTCCGCAACCCTGCCGCTGACGGTACGGCGGTACACCTCATGGTGGGTATCGATCGCGCCGCGCTGATTTATTTTTGCGCCGTGCGCTGTCCGTCCGGCGATCTGGTTCGTCATGACTCATGAGAAGCCTAGAAACAGGGAAGGATCTTCACATCATGAGTCACCTGCACGTCCCCGCCCGCACATTGGGGCGACATCTGCTGGCCGCCCTTCTGGTAGCCGCCACCGCCGGCATGCCCCCGGCCCATGCACAGTCCGAGGCCGTCACACAGGTGGACATTCCCGCCGGCCCGCTGACGCCCGCGTTGAACCGCTATGCCCAGCAGGCGGGACTGGTGCTTTCGTTCGACCCCGCCCTGGCCGCCGACAAGACCACCGCGGGGTTGCACGCGGCGGCCACGCCGGGGCAGGCCTTCGAGGCCCTGCTGGACGGCACCGGCCTGCAGGCCGTGCGCGGCGAAGGCAGGCATTACACGCTGCGCCTCATGCCCGTCGGCACTGGCGGCGTCGCGACCCTGCCCGCCGTCACCGTCACAGGGCGCCCCGAGAGCGCATGGGGGCCGGTGGAAGGCTACGTCGCGCACCGAAGCGCCACGGCAACCAAGACCGACACGGCGCTGATCGAGACGCCGCAATCCATCAGCGTGATTTCGCAGGCGCAAATGGAAGCGCAGGGCGTGGGCCGCGTGGACGAGGCCTTGCGCTATTCGGCGGGCGTGCGCACCGAGCCCATATACGATACGCGTCGCGGCACGTTCTTCATTCGCGGCTTCAACGTGTCGAACAATGGCCAGTACCTGGACGGCCTGAAACTGGCCTATTCCGGCGGCTACGGCGGCTGGGAAGTGGACCCGTACACACTGGAACGGCTGGAGGTGCTGCGCGGCCCATCGTCGGTGCTCTACGGACAGAACGTGCCGGGCGGACTGGTGAACCAGGTTAGCAAGCGGCCCCAGGACAGCGCGGCGCACGAGCTGTCGGCGCAGGTCGGCAGCTTCGACCGCGTTCAGCTGTCCGGCGACTTCACGGGTCCGGTGGATGAAGCGGGCCATTGGCGCTATCGCCTGACCGCGGTGGGACGCGAAAGCGGCACGCAGACGCGGCACGTGGACGATGACCGCGTGCTGATCGCGCCGGCGCTGACCTGGGCGCCCAGCGCCGCCACGTCCCTGACCCTGCTGGCGCAGTACCAGAAGGACCGGACGGGTAACACCGCCAACTTCCTGCCGGCTCGAGGAACGCTGTGGCCCACCGACAATGGCCGCATCCCGGTGGACTTCTTCAGCGGCGACCCGACCTACGATGCCACCGACCGCCGCAAGCTGCAGGCCGGCTACCTTTTCGAGCACAAGGCCAGCGACGCGCTGACCTTGCGCCAGAACCTGCGCTACGCCACGCTGGACGTGGATTACAAAAGCCTGGGGGCCAACGGCGGTTGGGTCGAGACGAGCGAACCCCTGCGTCGCCTGCGTCGCATCTCGCTGGTTAGTGAAGAGGACTTCCATCTCTTCTCTCTTGATAACCAGGCACAGATAGATATGCGGCACGGTCCGCTGGCACAGACCCTGCTGATCGGCGCCGACTACCAGGAGTCCCGCTTCAAGCGCCTGTACGGCCTGCGCACGGCCGCCGTGTCTCCCATCGACGCCTTCGACCCCGACTATGGGTCGCCCTTTCCTGGCGCACGCCCAGTGCCGTCGAACCGCACCGACCAGACCCGCCGGCAGTTCGGAGTCTACGCGCAGGACCAGCTCAAGCTGTACGACCGCTGGGTACTGCAGCTGGGCGGACGCTATGACTGGGCTCGGTCCGGCACCGACGAAACCACGCTGGCCACGGGCGTGACGAGACACACGCCCACCGACGATGAAGCGTTCACCGGCAAGGCCGGGCTGGTCTATTTGTCGTCAGTCGGCTTGGCGCCCTATGTGAGCTACAGCGAGTCGTTCGAACCCGTCAGCGGCGCTGACGCCGCCGGCTCGCCATTCAAGCCTACGCGGGGCAAGCAGTACGAGGCAGGCGTGAAGTACGAGCCAGCCGGCGGCAACAGTTTCGTGCAGGCGTCGGTCTTCGAGCTGCGTCAAACCAACGTGCCGACCGCCGACCTGCGCAACCCCGGGTTCAGTGTGCAGACCGGCGAAGTGCGTTCCCGAGGACTGGAGCTGGAAGGCGCATGGGAAGTGGCGCGGGATCTCAACGTGCTCGCATCCTATACGTACAACGACGTGGAGGTCACCCGAGCCGCGGCCACCGCTGTCAACCTGGGCAAGCGTCCGCCCTACATCCCGGACCACATGGCGTCGCTGTGGGTGGATTACCGCATCGGCGGCTCCGGCCCCCTGGGCCCCTTGTGGCTGGGCGCGGGCGTGCGCTACATGGGTTCGACCAACGACATCCCGGACGCCGTGAAAGTGCCCGCGTATACGTTGGTGGACGCCGCGCTGCGCTATGACTGGGAGCGCTACCGCTTCACGCTGAATGCCAGCAATCTCTTCAACCGCCAGTATGTGGCGGCCTGCGACAGCGTGACCAACTGCTATTACGGCATCGAACGCACGATCATGGCAAAGGTCAGCTATCGCTGGTAGCGCATTGCGTGCGCGTCCCGGCGCCCGGGCACGGATCAGGCCGTGCCCAGCAGCTTCTTCAAGCCATCCTCGTCCAGGATCGCGATGCCCAGTTCCTGAGCCTTCTTCAGCTTGCTGCCGGCATCCTCGCCCGCCACGACGTAGGCCGTCTTCTTCGAGACGGACCCGCTAACCTTGCCGCCGGCCGCCTGGATGTACATGGACGCCTCTTCGCGCGTCCAGTTGGGCATGGTGCCGGTCAGCACGAAAGTCTTGCCGGACAGCGCGGTGTTCTGCTGCGGCTGGGCCTCGGCCACGGGGTTCACGCCCTTTTCCCGCAGCTGCGCGACGATCTCGCGGTTGTGCGGCTCGGCGAAGAAACGATGGATCGACCCCGCCACCACCGGTCCCACGTCGGGCACGGCCAGCAAGGCCTCTTCGGTGGCATCCATCACGGCCTCGATCGAGCCGAAATGGCGTGCCACGTCGCGTGCCGTGGTCTCGCCCACGTGGCGTATGCCCAGTGCGAACAGCAGTCGTCCGAGCGTGGGCTCGCGCGCGCGGTCGATGGCCTGGACCAGGTTCTCGGCCGACTTGCGGCCCATGCGTTCGAGCGCGGCCAGTTCCGGCGCGCGCAGGCCGTAGATATCGGCCAGCGACTTCACGCGGCCGCTGTCCACCAGCTGGTCGACCACTTTCTCGCCCAGCCCCTCGACGTCCAGCGCCTTGCGTCCGGCCGCGTGCAGCAGGGTCTGCTTGCGCTGCGCCGCGCAGAACAGGCCTCCCGTGCAGCGCGCGATGACCTCGTCTTCGAGGCGCTCGATGGCCGAGCCGCATACCGGGCAATGCGAGGGGACCTTGAACAGCGGCGGCAGCTCGCCGCTGCGCTTTTCCAGCACGGGTCCCACCACTTCGGGAATCACGTCGCCGGCGCGGCGCACGATGACGGTGTCGCCGACGCGCACATCCTTGCGCTCGATCTCGCCCTCGTTGTGCAGCGTGGCATTGGTGACGGTGACGCCGCCCACGAACACCGGCTTCAGGCGCGCCACCGGCGTGATGGCGCCCGTGCGGCCCACCTGCACCTCGATGTCCAGCAATTCGGTACTGGCCTCTTCGGCCGGAAACTTGTGCGCCAGCGCGAAGCGCGGCGCCCGCGCCACGAACCCCAGCACGCGCTGCGCGGGCAGCGAGTCGACCTTGTAGACCACGCCATCGATGTCATAAGGCAGCGAGGCGCGGATCTGGCCCACGCGCTCGTAGAAGGCCAGCAGGCCCTGCGCGCCCTCGGCGCGATGATTGTGCCGCTCGTTCACGGGCAGGCCCAACTCGGCCAGCCAATCGAGCATGGCGCCATGGTGGTCGCGCGGCAAGGTGGACGCGTCGCGCACGCCCGGGGCGGGCTCGTCGTAGCGGTCGGCCACGCCCCTGGGCAGGCCGTGCACCTCGCCCCAGCTGTAGGCGTAGAAGCGCAGCGGGCGCTTGGCCGTGATGCGCGGATCGAGCTGGCGCAGGCTGCCGGCGGCGGCGTTGCGCGGATTGACGAAGACCTTTTCGCCGCGCGCGGCCTGCGCCTGGTTCAGACGCTCGAAGTCGGCGCGGTTCATCAGCACCTCGCCGCGCACTTCCAGCACCTTGGGCGCGCCGTCGCGCAGCCGCAAAGGAATGCTCCGGATGGTGCGGATGTTGGCGGTGACGTCTTCGCCGGTTTGGCCGTCGCCGCGCGTGGCCGCCTGCACCAGGCGGCCGTCTTCATAGCGCAGGCTGATGGCCAGGCCGTCGAGCTTCAATTCGCAGAAGTATGCGGCCTGCGCCTCGGGGCCCAGCAGGCCGGCGCCGCGCAGCGTGTCGGTGACGCGCTTGTCGAACGCGGCCACGTCGTCGGGCTGGAAGGCGTTGCCCAGCGACAGCATGGGCACGGCGTGGCGCACGCTGCCGAATTCGGACAGCGGCGCGGCGCCCACACGCTGCGTGGGCGACTCGGGCGTGACGAGTTCCGGATGCTCCGTCTCGATGTCGGCCAGTTCGCGCATCAGCGCGTCGTAGTCGGCATCCGAGATCGAAGGATCGTCATGGATGTAGTAACGGACGTTGTGCTGTTCGATCTCGGTGCGCAGCACCGCAGCGCGTTCGGCTGGCGAGGCGCCGGCATCGGGCCTGCGCGCGCTCATGGACGCACCCGGACTCCGGCCGCTAGGCGCGATCCGGCGCCTTGGAAAGGCAGTGCCCGGCTCACGAGAACACCCTCAGGGCGCGCTCGCCGCCGGCCGGCAGGCCGGCCTGCTCGAGCTGCTGGAACAGCACCTGCAGACGCTCGTCGATGACCTGCTCGGCGCCCTCGGCCAGCGGCTTGCCCTGGTCGTCCACCAGTTCGGCGCCGAGGCGCGCGGCCAGTTCGCGGCCCACGTCGACCATGCGGCCGAAGGCCTGCGCATCGGCCGGGCTGCAGGGCACGTCGAGCAAGAGGTACAGGCGATCGATGGGGGCGCCGTCGGCCTCGAGCGGCGCGCCGTCGGCGCGCGACAGCGTGAAGCGCGCCACGCCGCTGTCGCTCGGCCAGGCCAGGCGCGCGCCGTCCGGCGTGAAACCCTGTTCCCGCGCCGCGGCTACCACGTCCAGGGCGGGCTGGCGCACGCCCATGACCAGCGTCAGGCCCACCTGCGTGTCCAGCGCGGCGCAGGTGTCGTCCAGGCGCGCGGCCTGCTCGAGCACAGCCTGCTGGTCGGGTCCCTCGATACTGCCTTCGAAGCGTTCGGCCAGGTCTTGCGCGCGGGCCCAGGCCTGCGACCATTCGATGGCCGTCAGCGGGCCGCTGCGGTTGGCGAGCAGCACGGCCAGCTGCATGGACACATAGGATTCCTGCACATGCACCCGGGCGCGATGGAGGTGCCCGTCGGTTTCCGCGAACACGCGCAACGGCTTGCGGCCGGCGCTGCGCAGGCCTTGCATGTAGGGCAGCAGGTCGGCGCCGCGCGCGGGCTCGGCGAAATGCACTTCGATGACCACTTCGCACGCGGGATCGGGCTCTTGCGGATCGTCGATCTCGGCGGATCCGGGCGCGGACGAGGATGCGGCGGACGTGGAGGCGCCGCCGAAGCCGGGTTCGCGCCGCGCGTGCTGCGGGCCGGCGTGCGACGCCGCATGCTGACCCGCCGCGGAGGCCGCGGCCGACCCGGCGCGCGAATCGCCCGCGCCCAGCAGGGGATCCTGTTCAGTGCCCGGGAAATGAGCCTGCATCCTGCGGCGTACCCGGCGGTCCTGCCACCAGTTGAACCCCAGCACCAAAAGGATGAACAGCACACCCAGGGCAATCAGCCCGATCTGCAAATCGCTCATGTATCAATCCCACGCCCACGCAGGGACGCGCTTTTCACTCTAGGGTTACGCTGCTTCGGTCGCCATTTGCACGGCCGAATCGATATCTACGGCAACGATACGCGAAACGCCCTGTTCCTGCATGGTGACGCCGACCAGTTGCTTGGCCATCTGCATGGCGATCTTGTTGTGCGAGATGAACAGGAACTGGGTCTGCTCGCTCATGGCGCTGACCAGGTTCGCATAGCGTTCGGTATTCGCATCGTCCAGCGGCGCATCCACTTCGTCCAGCAGGCAGAAAGGCGCCGGGTTCAGCTTGAACAGCGCGAACACCAGCGCGGTCGCGGTCAGCGCCTTTTCGCCGCCCGACAACAGATGAATGGTGCTGTTGCGCTTGCCCGGCGGCTGCGCCATGACCTGCACGCCCGCATCCAGGATCTCGTCTCCCGTCATGGTAAGCTTGGCCTCGCCGCCGCCGAACAGGCGCGGGAACAGTTCACCAAAGTGACCGTTGACGGTGTTGAAGGTTTCCTGCAGCAGTTCGCGCGTCTCGCGATCGATCTTGCGGATGGCGTCTTCCAGCGTCTCGATGGCGGTCAGCAGGTCTTGCTGTTGCGCATCGAGGAAGGTCTTGCGCTCGCGCGAGCTGGTCAGTTCGTCCAGCGCCGCGAGGTTGACCGGCCCAAGGGCATCGATCTGGCGCGAGATGCGGCCGACCTCGGACTGCAGCCAACTGGCGCGGCGCCACTCGTCGGGCTGCTCGGCCAGTTCGCGGGCCAGCGCCTCGCGGTCGACCTCGCGCGCATTGAGCTGTTCGGTGAACTGCTCTTCGGCCAGGCGCGCGGCCTGTTCCTGCAGCTGCAGTTCGGTGATGCGGGCGCGCAGCGGCTCGAGCCCGCGCTCTTGCTGCATGCGCTGTTCGTCGGCGCTGCGCAGGCCGGCGGACAGGTTGTCGAGTTCCTGGCGCGCGCGGTTCAGGGCTTCCTCGCGCTCGGCGCGCTGCTCCAGCGCGTCCTGCAGGCCGGCCTGCGAGGCCGACGCGTCGAGATCGGAAAGGTCGCTCTCGAGCTGTTCGAGTTCGGTGCGGGCGCGCTGGCTCTGGTCGGCGGCCAACTGGCGGTTGCGCTGCAGATCGCCGATGCGGACCTGCACGCTGCGTTCGGCGAACTCGGCCTCTTGCGCGGCGCGCTCGAGTTCGCGCAGCGTGGTGCGGGCGGCCTCGGCCTGCGCGGCCAGGTCTTCACCGGCCATCTCGGCATCGGCGAAACGCGACTGCACCTCGGCCAGTTCGGCGTCCAGCGTCTCGAAGCGGGCTTCGGCTTCTTCGCGGGTGGCGCGCAGGTCTTCCTCGTGCGCGGCCAGTTCGTCGATGTCCTGCCGCAGGCGCGCCGCGCGCTCGCCGGTCTGCTCAGCCTGCTGCTGCAGGCGCGAGTGTTCGAGCTGGATGTCGTGCACGCGGCGCGTGACCTCGGCCACGCGCTGGCGCGCCGGCGCGATGGCCTGCGACACCTGCTGCCAGGCGGCCTCGGCGCGCGCGACGGCGGCGCGGGCCTGGTCGGCGATGAGTTGCTGCGCCTTGATCTCGCGCTGCAGGTTCTCGATTTCCTGCTGGCGGGCCAGCAGGCCGGCCTGTTCGGAATCGGGCGCGTAGAAACGTACGCTGTGCGCGTCGACCAGGTGGCCGGCCTTGACCACGCACGCGGCGCCTTCGGGCAGCGCGGCGCGCCCGGCCAGCGCCTGGGCCAGGTCGGGCGAGGTATAGACATTGCGCAGCCAGTCGTTCAGCAGCGCCTTCAGGTCGGGATCGGTGATGCGCAGCAGGCTGGCCAGCGGCGTCAGGCCCGCCGGGGCGGCGGGCGCCGGCGCTGGCGTGGGCAGCTGATAGAAGGCCAGGCGGGCGGGCGGCGCATCTTCGGCGAAGGCGCGCGCCCAATCGAGGCTGCGCACTTCCAGCGCGGCCATGCGTTCGCGCAGCACGGATTCCAGAGCGGTTTCCCAGCCGGGCTCGACGTGCAGCTTCTGCCACAGGCGGCCCAGGCCGGCGAGTTCGTGGCGCGCCAGCCAGGGCTCCAGCGCCCCCTGCTTCTGCACGTCTTCCTGCAGCTTGACCAAGGCGGCCAGGCGAGCTTCGAGCCGCGCCAGGGTCTGGGCCTCGGTGTGGGCCTCGGACTGGGCGCGGCTGCGCTGCGCATCGGCCTCGGGCACGCGGCCTTCGAGTTCGGCGAGTTCGCCTTGGGCGAACTCGAGTTGGTCCTCGCCCGCGGCGCGATCGCCGGCCAGTTGTTCCAGTCGCGCCGGGTCCGGCGCCTGCAGTTCGCGCAACTCTTGCTGCAGGCGCTCGCGGCGCTGCTCGAGCGTCTGCAGCTGGCGGTCGGCGTCGCGCTGAGTCTGGGCGGCCAGCGCCAGGTTCTGTTCGACGCGCGCCAGGTCGCCGCGCATGCTGTCGCGCGAGGCGGCCGCCTCGCGCACGCGAGCCTCGATGCCGGGCAGCGAGGCGTGTGCATCCTCGGCGCGGGCGCGGGCCTCTTCAGTGCGCGCGGCGCCCGTGGCGAGGTCCTCCTCGGCTTGAGCGATCTGCTCGGTGCAGTGTTCCTGCTGGGCGCCCCATTCGGCGATCTGCGCCTGCAACTGCTCGCGGCGCGCCTGCAGGCGGTTGCGCGAATCGACCACGTGGCGGATCTCGGCCTCGAGCCGACTGACCTGGGCGTTGGCCTCGTACAGCTGGCCCTGGGCGGCATGCACGGCATCGCCCGCGGCGTAATGGGCCTGGCGGCGCGACTCGAGTTCGGCCTCGCCGGCCCGCAGGCTGGCGATGGCAGCCTCGAGCGCGTTCTGCGCCTGGGCCATGTCCTGGCTCTTGCGCTGGCGCTCGTCGCGCGCGCCGGTTTCCTTCAACAGCCACAGGGCGAATTGCTTTTTCTCGCCGTCGGCCTGCAGGTCGCGATACTGGCGCGCCACTTCGGCCTGGGCCTCGAGCTTCTCGAGCTGGCTGCCCAGTTCGCGCAGGATGTCCTCGACGCGGGTCAGGTTCTCGCGTGTGTCCGACAGGCGGTTCTCGGTTTCGCGGCGGCGCTCTTTATAGCGCGACACCCCTGCGGCTTCTTCGAGGAACACCCGCAGCTCTTCGGGCTTGGCCTCGATCAGCCGGTTGATCATGCCCTGCCCGATGATGGCGTAGCCGCGCGCGCCCAGGCCGGTGCCCAGGAAGATGTCGTGGATGTCGCGCCGACGGACCTGCTGGTTGTTGACGTAGTAGCTGCTGGTGCCGTCGCGCGTCAGCACGCGCCGCACCGCGATCTCGGCGTAGGTGCTCCATTGCCCCGCGGCCCGGCCCTCGCTGTTGTCGAACACCATCTCGACCGACGCCCGCGCGGCCGGCTTGCGGTTGCCCGAGCCGTTGAAGATGACGTCCTGCATGGACTCGCCGCGCAGTTCGGACGCCTTGGCCTCGCCCAGCACCCAGCGCACCGCATCGATGATGTTCGACTTGCCGCAGCCGTTCGGCCCCACCACGCCCACCAGCTGGCTGGGAACGGGGATGACGGTGGGGTCGACGAACGACTTGAAGCCGGCGAGTTTGAGCTGGGTGAGGCGCACAGTACGAAGACGGAGCGGGTTGTATGAACGGACCGGGTGGGACGGAAAGACGCGCGCGGGGGCCTTGCGTATGGACCTGACGACGGCCGCGGATACGAAAGCGGCCCCTGGGGGCCGGCGGATACGGGTCGTATGATACCCCAGGCCGACAAGGCGGAAACGTGAGCAATCGTAGGGTGGCGGCGCATGCGGGCCGGGCCTCGGGGCCGGAGCCATTACATGGACGCTATACTCGCTGGACACGTAGTCGATAGCGCAAACTTTCCGCCAGCGGCGCGGCCGCGGGCAGCGGGGACATCCTTTTGAAACGCGGGTTTTATCTGGTCATGGCCGCGCAGGCCTTCTCGTCCATGGCGGACAACGCGCTGTTCATTGCCGCGATCGCCCTCATCCTCGAACTGAGCGGCCCAGACTGGATGGCTCCGGCCATGAAGTGGACCTTCGCCCTGTCGTACGTGGTGCTGGCCGCTTTCGTGGGCGCGGTGGCCGACACCTTCCCCAAGGGTCGGGTCATGTTCGTGACCAACGCGCTGAAGGTCGGCGGCTGCCTGATGATGTTCTCGTACGCGAACCTGGGCGTCGAGCAGGGGTACCAGCCCTACCTGGTATGCCTGGCCTATGCCGTGGTCGGCGTGGGCGCCGCGGCCTACTCGCCGGCCAAGTATGGCATCGTCACCGAGATGCTGCCGCCCAACAAGCTGGTGGTGGGCAACAGCTGGATCGAAGGCCTGACCGTGCTGTCCATCATCATCGGCACGGTGCTGGGCGGCGCCCTGATCTCCCCCAAGGTGTCCCAGCTGCTGCTGACGCACCCGACCATCGGCGGGCTGGTGCACACTCCCGCCGAGGCTGCCATTCTGGTGATCGCCGCGGTCTACCTGCTTGCGGCGCTGTGCAACCTGCTGATACCGCCTACCCACGTGCGCTATCCGCCTCAGCAGAAGAATCCCATCCGCCTCGTCCGTACCTTCGGCGGCTACGTGCGCGTGCTGTGGCGCGACAAGCTCGGCCAGATCTCGCTGGCCGTCACCACTCTCTTCTGGGGTGCGGGCGCCACGCTGCAGCTCATCGTCATCGAATGGGGCCGCGATCACCTGGGCTACCGGCTGGACGAAGCCTCCGTGCTGATGGGCGTGGCCGCGGTGGGCACGGTGGTGGGCTCCGTCCTGGCCGGCCGCATCCCGCTGCGCAGCGCCCTGTGCGTGCTGCCGGTAGGCGCCGGGATGGGGCTGGTGGTGCTGCTGATGCCGCTGGTCTATTCGCCCTGGGCCATCTATACGCTGCTGCTGATCATCGGCGCGCTGGCCGGCTTCTTCGTGGTGCCCATGAACGCCCTGCTGCAGCATCGCGGCCACGTGCTGCTGTCGGCCGGGCACTCCATCGCGGTGCAGAACTTCAACGAGCAGCTCAACATCTTGCTGATGGTCGCCGTCTACACGCTGATGCTGTGGGCCGACATGTCCATCAACACCATCATCGTGGTGTTCGGCCTGGTGGTGTTCCTGCTGATGGCGCTGGTCATGTACTGGAGCCGCCTGAACCGCCGGGCCGACCCCGAGCTGCTGCACCAGATCGGCCAGGAAGGCCACGGCAAGGCGCTGGGCGCGGGCCACTGAGCCGGCCGCGCGCCGCGCTGCCAGCCGCTAGCCGCACGTCGCCAAGCGCGCGCCACTAGCCGCGCGCCGCCAGCCGAAGATCCTGCCAGCTGCGGGCTTTTTCGATGGGGCTGCGCAGCAGATAGGCCGGGTGGTAGCTGACGACGACCGGAATCTGCCTGCCCTCGCTTTCCACATGGTGCACGCGCCCGCGCAGGTTGCCGATGGTGGCATCGGTGCCCAGCAGCGTCTGCGCCGCGAAGCGCCCCAGCACCAGGATGCGCTCGGGCTTGAACAGCGCGATCTGCCGCATCAGGTACGGCGCGCACGCCGCCACCTCTTCGGGCGTGGGATTGCGGTTGCCGGGCGGCCGGCACTTGATCACATTGGCGATGAACACGTCGCGCTCGCGGCTCATGCCGACCGAGGCCAGCATGGCGTCCAGCAACTGGCCCGAACGCCCCACGAAGGGCAGGCCCTGCCGGTCTTCCTGTTCGCCGGGCGCCTCGCCCACCACCATCCAGCGCGGATTGGCCGCCCCCATGCCGAACACGGCATGGCGCCTTCCCTGGCACAGTCCGCACGCGGTACAGCCCGAGACCATGCCGTGCAGCGTTTCCACGTCGGCGGCTTCGATCCGGCGCAGGCGGGCCTGTCTGTCTTCGGCGGACTCTTGCGCGACGGGCGTCGCGGCGCCGCGCGCGGCGGCGGGGGCCGGCCGGGCGGCAGGCGGCGTGGGACGCGCGGCAGCGGCCGCGGCCCCTGCTTCAGCAGTTGGCGCACGCGAAGGCGCGGCGGCAGCGGACCGCGCCGGCGCCGCAGGCGCGGCCGGTGACTGTGCTGGCCGCCCCACTGCTGCGGCTTCCCTCGCGGCCACGCGCGCAGGCTCCTGCGCCGGCACGAGCGGCGCCGGCTCGGCCACCTGCGGCTTCGGCTCGCGCAGCCACGTCTTCTCGATGCCGATCTCACGCAGCCACAGGCGCTGCAGCGGATTGACGCGCGGGGCGGCCATGCCGCCGCCCGGGACGGGCTGGCCGGTCATTCGCCGCTCCGCGCGATGGACTTGTACATCACCAGCGCATCCTCGCGTTTGCCATTACCGCTGGGATAATAGCCCTTGCGCACGCCGACCTTCAGGTAGCCCGCGCGTTCATAGAAGCGCAACGCCCCGGGGTTGGAAGGCCGCACCTCGAGCAGGATGCCCGGAAGGCCAGCCTGAGACGCGCGCCCCTCACACCATGCCAGCAGCCGATTGCCCAGGCCGCGGCGATGCAGCGCCGGCTGCACGGCGATGACCAGCAGATGCGCCACGTCGGGCGCCAGCATCAACACACAGAACCCGGCCAGCCGGCCGTCCTGGCGCAGCACGCAGCCCGGATAGCCCGCGGCCAGCCCATCGGCGAAATTGCCGCGGGTCCAGGGAAAGGCCTGCACCCGGGCCTCGAGATCGGCGATGTCGTCCAGGTCGGCCGCGGTCATCGGTTGGACTTCTACGGGCTGAGCGGCGCCGGATGAATCAACGGACTGCGCTTCGGCGGGCGCCCCCACGCCGGGCGCTTCCGGCACATCGGGCGCCGAAGCCGAGGAAGCCTCCACAACCGACGGCACGCACGCGGCGGCCGCTGCCATCTGGCTGGCCGCGCGCGGATTTCCGCCCTGGCCCGCCATCCGCTCGGCCGTCGTGAATGCGACCTTGTCGCGCACGTACAGCGGGGCGGCCTCTTCGGGCGGCACGGCTTCGCCGCGCAGCCAGGCGCGGTGCGCCAGCCGCGCCACCGCGGTCGCCGAGGGGCGGCCCGCGCCGCTGCGATGCTGGCCGGTCCCCGCCTCGGCCAGCGCCGGATAGGCATCCCAGGCATCGCCGGCCAGCAGCAGGTGCACGTCGCGGCCGGCCTGGCCGGACCATTGCGGCAGCTGATGCAGGGCCCACGGCATGACCTCGGCCGCCGCGATCAGCATGGGGGACTGCATTTCGCGCCAGCTGTCGGCCAGGCGCAGATAGGCGGCCAGGTATACCTCTTCCATGCGCGCGTCCAGCGCCACCAGCGCGACCTGGCCCTCTTGCGCGCCGCTGTCGTCCGCCACGGCCAGATGGGACACGACGGGCAACACCGGCACGCCCAGGCCCAGGGCCACGCCCTGCGCCACGCCGCAGGCCACGCGCAGGCCCGTGAAACCACCCGGGCCCTGGCCGAACGCCACCGCATGCAGGGCCGCAGGCCCCAGGCCGGCGCGCGCCAGCAACTCTCGCGCCATGGGAAGCAGGCGCTCGGCGTGTTCCTGGGCGCCGTCGTGCTCGAGCAGGTCGATGCGCTCGGGGCCGGCGTCGTCCCGCAGCAGGGCCACGCCGCAGCGCGACGACGAGGTCTCGAAGGCCAGAATGTTGAGGTTCATGATACGGAATTGTACGAAATCAGGGGAATCTCCCTGAAAAAACCGAGAGATTTCAACCGATACGCGCAATGTGTAATATCTTGTGAATTCGCGATTGCCCCCGGTTCTTGTCACTGTTACATTTCCGGCCATGAATACTCAAAACACCACCCCCATCCGCAAGATCCTCGTCGTTGACGACGATCCTCGTCTTCGCGATCTGCTGCGGCGCTACCTGTCGGAACAAGGGTTCAACGTATTCGTCGCCGAGGATGCCAAGGAAATGGGCAAACTCTGGCAGCGCGAACACTTCGACCTGCTCGTCCTCGACCTGATGCTGCCCGGCGAAGACGGCCTGTCGATCTGCCGCCGGTTGAGGGGCGGGCACGACAACACGCCGATCATCATGCTCACGGCGAAAGCCGAGGAAATCGACAGGATCGTCGGCCTCGAAATGGGCGCGGACGACTACCTGTCCAAACCGTTCAATCCCCGAGAGCTGCTGGCACGGATCAACGCGATCCTGCGACGCCGTGGTACCGAGGAACACCCGGGCGCGCCCAGCCAGGAAAACGAATCCATCGCCTTCGGGCCCTACGTGCTCAACCTGTCCACGCGCACCCTCACCCGCAACGGCGAGCAAGTGCCCATCACCACCGGGGAATTCTCGGTGCTGAAGGTATTCGCCCGCCACCCCAAGATTCCGCTGTCGCGCGACAAGCTGATGGAACTGGCGCGCGGCCGCGAATACGAAGCGTTCGATCGCAGCCTGGACGTACAGATCTCGCGTCTGCGCAAGCTGATCGAGCCCAACCCCTCCAAGCCGGTCTTCATCCAGACGGTATGGGGCCTGGGCTACGTCTTCGTCCCGGATGGCGGAAGCTGACCGAAATGCCCGTTCCGGGCAGGAGCGCGGTCTCGTGCCCCGCCTACGCAGAATCTTTCGCAATCTGACATCACGTCTGCGCCTGGGCTTGTTCGGGCGCACGTTCCTCTTGCTGGCCACGCTCATGCTGGTCAGCCTTGGCGCGTGGCTGCAGGTCTTCTTCAGCATGGAGCTGGGACCGCGCGCCAACCAGATGGCCCAGCGGGTGATCACCGCGGTCAACATCACCCGCACCGCCCTCATCTACTCGCAGAACGACGAGCGCAGCAAGCTGCTGCTGGACCTGGCCACCAACGAAGGCATCCAGGTCTATCCCCGCGAGGTCACCGACTTTACCGAAGGCCTGCCCGACGACGACTACTGGCAGCGCGTCGCCCAGCATATCCGCGCCCGCTTCGGCACGGACACGCAGATCGCCTGGGGGGTCAATCAGGTACCCGGCTTCTGGGTCAGCTTCCAGATTGACCAGGATCTCTACTGGCTGGTGTTCGAGCGCGAACAGATCGGGCTGACCGGCGGCATCGAGTGGCTGGGCTGGGGCGCTACCGCGCTGCTGCTGTCACTGGTGGGCGCGGCCGTCAGCGTGGGCTTCGTGAACCGGCCGCTCTCTCGCCTGGCGCGCGCCGCGCAGGTGCTGTCGCGCGGCGAAACGCCGGCGCCCCTGCCCGAGCAGGGGCCGCTCGAGATCCGCGACCTGAATTCCGCTTTCAATCGGATGTCCAAAGACCTGCGGCAGGCCGAAGCCGACCGTGAACTGATGCTGGCGGGCATCTCGCACGACTTGCGCACGCCGCTGGCGCGCATGCGCCTCGAAATCGAAATGAGCGGTGTGTCGGAAGATGCACGCCAGGCCATCGACGACGACCTGGCTCAGATCGACCACAGCATCGGCCAGCTGATGGAATACGCCCGCCCTGCCGGCACCCTGCCCCAGTTGGCGACCGACGTGTCGTCGGTGCTGCAAGAGCTGTACGAGCGCGAGCGCAGCCACACGGCCTCGCTGGGCGGCGAGCTCGAGGCCAATATCGAGCCGGGCCTGCGCGCGCGCATCACGGCGCTCGACCTGAAGCGCATCGTAGGCAATCTCATCGAGAATGCCCGCCGCTACGGCCGCTCCACCGACGGGCTGGCCCACCTGGTCATGACGGTGCAATCCGAGGGCAGTATTTTGGCCATCGAGGTCTGTGACCGCGGGCCGGGCATCGCGCCCGAGGAAGTCGAACGCCTGCTGCGCCCCTTCTCGCGCGGCGAGGCTGCCCGCACAGGCGTCAGCGGCGCGGGCCTGGGCCTGGCCATCGTCGAGCGGCTGCTGAAACACGTCGGCGGTTCGCTGAAAATGCAGCCGCGACCAGGCGGCGGACTGACGGCGCGCATAGAGCTGCCCAAAGCCAAATTTAGAAATTATCAATTAGACATCGAAAACCAATAGCGTAAAATTAGGTGTCTCGACCCTGCTTGCGGGGTCTGCTTCACCCAACACCCAAACGGAGTACACATGAAAACTGTTGGCGACAAACTCGAGCCCTTCAAGGTCACCGGCGTCAAGCCCGGCTTCAACCAGCACGAAGAAAACGGCGTTTCGGCTTTCGAGGACATCACCGAAAGCTCGTTCCCCGGCAAGTGGAAGGTGATCTACTTCTACCCGAAGGACTTCACCTTCGTGTGCCCCACCGAAATCGTCGGCTTCAACAAGCTGGCCAAAGACTTCGAAGATCGCGACGCCGTCCTGCTGGGCGGTTCCACGGACAACGAATTCGTCAAGCTGGCATGGCGCCGTGAGCACCCCGACCTCAACAAGCTGGGCCACTACCAGTTCGGCGACACCACCGGTGCGCTGATTGACCAGCTGGGTGTGCGTGAAAAGGGTGCGGGCGTCGCGCTGCGCGCCACCTTCATCGTCGATCCCGACAACACCATCCAGCACGTTTCGGTGAACAACCTGAACGTCGGCCGCAACCCCGAAGAAGTCCTGCGCCTGCTGGACGGCCTGCAAACCGACGAACTGTGCCCGTGCAACCGTTCGGTCGGCGGCGCCACGCTGTAAGCATTACCCTCGGCCCGGCTCGTCCGGGCTTTCCTTGCTCCAGAATATAGGTAAAAACTATGGAATTCCTTTCTACCATTAAGGATCAACTGCCGGATTGGGCCAAGGACATCCGCCTGAATCTGGACTCGGTGATCGCCCGGTCCACGCTGGCGCAGGAAGACGCGCTGGGCGCTGCCCTGGCCGCCGCCTACGCGGCGCGCAGCCCGGTACTGATCGAGGCCATCAAGGGTGCGATGTCCGAAACCGACGCCAACGCCGCGCTGACGGCCGCGTCGCTGATGGGCATGAACAACGTCTGGTACCCCTACGTCGAAATGTCGGGCGACGCCCAGCTGAAGACGCTGCCGGCCCAGTTGCGCATGAATGCCTACGCCACCCACGGCGGCGTGGACAAGAAGCGCTTCGAACTGTTCGCGCTCGTGGCTTCCATCATCGGCAAGTGCCACTTCTGCGTGCAGTCGCACTTCGAGAACCTGCGCAAGGACGGCCTGAGCTCGGAGCAGCTGCGCGACGCCGGCCGCATCGCCGCGGTGATCAACGCCGCCGCGCTGGCGCTGGCAGCGCAAGGCAAGTAAGCGCAGGCAGCACGCGCCGCGCCGCAACGCCGGCGCCACGATCCCCCCGGCATTCTGTTGCCGGCGGGGATTTTTTATTTGCGCGGACGCGTGACCGGGCTTCGCGGGTCACGCGCTTTCGCGCGGGACAATCTGGAAGCCGATCTGCACCACCGGCGCGGCGGGCCACTGGCCGGCGGCGCGTGCGGCGATCATCTCGGCTGCCTGCAGGCCGATCGCGGCGCCGTCCACGCGTATCGAACTGATCGAGGGCGACATGGACGAGGCGATGTCCGCGTCGCCGAAGCCCAGCACGGCCAGGTCGTCGGGCACCTTCAAGCCTTGAACGGCCGCTTCCGTCAGCACGCCGGCCGCCATCATGTCTGAAGAACAGAACACCGCGTCTATCCGCCGGTCCTCGCTCAGCAATTGGCGCAGGCCCTCTCGGCCCTGCGCGTGCGTGGTGGGAGCGGGCATGTAGCGCGACACCGGCTCGGGCAAGCCAAGCCGCGTCGCGGTCCGCACGAAACTGTCGGCGCGCAGCCTGGCGCGCTCGTCGTCGCCCGCCAGCACCGCCTGCCGGGTCTTGCCCGCCTGGTGCAGATATCGGCTGGCGGCATCGCCGATGGCCTCGTGCGACACGCTCAGCAGCATGTCGACGGGCGTGGACGTGGCGTCCCACGTCTCGACGACCGGAATGCCCGATGCCTTCAGCAGGCGATGCCCCTGCTCGGAATGCATCACGCCGGTCAGCACGATGCCGTCGGGACGGCGCCCGATGATCGCGCGCAGCAGCGCGTCCTCGCGCAAGGTGTCGTAGCCGCTCTGGCCCACCATCAGCTGATAGCCCTTGGCTTCGAGCGATCGGGTCAGCGCGGTCAACATGCCGCTGAACAGCGAGCCGGTGATGGTGGGCACCAGCACGGCCACCAGATTGCTGCGCGACAGGCGCAGGCCGCCCGCCATCAGGTTGGGCACGTAACCCAGCGCCTGCACCGCGGCGTTGACCTTTTCGAGCGTGGCGGGCGAAACCTGCTTCGGCGTGTTGATGGCCCGCGAGACCGTGATCATGGAAACCCCCGCCGCGCGCGCCACGTCGCGCACGGTCACGCTGGTCCGGTCGCCGGAGCGTTTGCTGGAACCCGGAGGTTTTTCAGTAGGCGGGACTTGCATCTTGGAAGGCGGCGGCGGGGGCCTGAGTGGCTTTCCGGCAGGCTAACCGATGAGACTCTATTATGGCCCGCCGCCACTTGCGGGTTTTCCCGGGGTAGGCGTCGGCCGCGCGCATTAGCTAAGCTTGCCCATCCAAATGTTAACGTTACCGTCCACGATGGTAACGTTAACAACCAACTAGCAGTCCTAAGGAGACAACGATGAAACGCAATCTGCGCAAATGGGCGGTGGGCGTCGCCCTCATGGCCGTGGCGGGCGCCGCCCAGGCCTGGCCCGACAAACCCGTCACCATGGTCGTGCCCTTCCCGCCCGGCGGCGCCACGGACTCGGTCGCGCGCGCCGTGGCGAACAAGCTGGGCGAGCAGCTCAAGCAGTCCTTCGTGGTCGAGAACAAGGCGGGCGCCACGGGCACCATCGGCGCGGCCCAGGTGGCGCGCGCCGCGCCGGACGGCTACACGCTGATGGTGACCTCGCTGGCCCCGCTGGTGGTCGCGCAGCATCTGATGAAAAGCATTCCCTACGACCCCTCACAGGACTTCACGTACCTCACCGTGGCCGTACAGACGCCCAACGTGCTGGTCGTCAGCCCCGCGCTGGCCCCCAAGGTGAACAACGTGCAGGACGTGCTGGCGCTGTTGAAGTCGAAGTCCGACGGCATCAGCTTCGCGACCTCGGGCGCGGGCTCGTCCGACCACCTGACCGCCGAACTGTTCTGGCAGAAGACCGGCACCAAGGGCCTGCACGTGCCGTACAAGGGCGGCGCGCCCGCCATCTCCGACCTGCTGGGCAGCCAGGTCGACATGTCGTTCCAGAACGTGAACGCCGTGCTGCCGCACATCAAGGCCGGCAAGCTCAAGGCCATCGCCGTCACCGGCGACAAGCGCTCGCCGGTGCTCCCCGACGTGCCCACGTTCGCCGAGGCGGGTGTGCCCGACCTGAAGGTATACGCCTGGCAGGCCGTGGTGGCGCCCAAGGGTCTGCCGGCCGACATCCGCGACAAGCTGTCGGCCGCGCTGGTCACGGCCATCAAGGATCCCGCCGTCAGCAAGCCCTTCACCGACGTCGGCCTGGAGGTCGTGGCCAACACGCCCGAAGCCTTCACGCGCTTCCAGCAGCAGGAAAGCGCCCGCTGGAAGACCGTGATCGAGGCGGGCAACATCTCCGTCCAGTAATGGCGGCATCACCGTAAGGCAATCTTCCGGCCGCAAGGCCGGAGTTCAACTCAAGTAGCGATCATGTCATCAGCCTCGCAGTCCAAGCATCACACCCCGATCGTCACGCAGATGCGCGTGGTTCCCGTGGCGGGCCAGGATTCCATGCTGCTGAATCTCAGCGGCGCCCACGCCCCTTATTTCACGCGCAATCTGATCATTCTGACGGACAGCGCCGGCAATACCGGCGCGGGCGAAGTGCCCGGCGGCGAGAAGATACGCGCCACCCTGGAAGACGCCCGCGACCTCATCGTGGGCAGTTCCATCGGCAACTACAACCACACGCTCAATCGCATGCGCCAGGTCTTCGCGGACCGCGACAGCGCGGGCCGCGGCCAGCAGACCTTCGACCTGCGCGTCGCCATCCATGCCGTGACCGCGGCGGAGTCCGCGCTGCTCGACCTGCTGGGCCAACATCTGGGCGTGCCCGTGGCGGCCCTGCTGGGCGAAGGCGTGCAGCGCACCTCGGTGCAGATGCTGGGCTACCTGTTCTACGTGGGCGACCGCAACCAGACCACACTGCCCTATCACAGCGACCCGGGCGCCGCTGACGACTGGCTGCGCCTGCGCCACGAAAAGGCGCTCACGCCGGAAGCCATCGTCAGGCTGGCCGAGGCGGCCTATCGGCGCTATGGCTTCGAAGACTTCAAGCTCAAGGGCGGCGCGCTGCGCGGCGAAGAGGAAGTCGAGGCGATCCGCGCGCTGCACGAACGCTTTCCCCAGGCCCGCATCACGCTGGATCCCAACGGGGGTTGGCTGCTGAAGGACGCCGTGCGGCTGTGCCGCGACCTGCACGGAGTGATGGCATACGCCGAAGATCCCTGCGGCGCCGAGGGCGTGTACTCGGGCCGCGAAGTGATGGCCGAGTTCCGCCGCGCCACCGGCCTGCCCACGGCCACCAACATGGTGGCCACCGACTGGCGCGAGATGGCGCACGCGCTGTCGCTGCAATCGGTGGACATTCCGCTGGCCGATCCGCACTTCTGGACGATGCAGGGCTCGGTGCGCGTCGCGCAGACCTGCCAGGCCTTCGGACTGACGTGGGGCTCGCACTCGAACAATCACTTCGACGTGTCGCTGGCCATGTTCACCCACGTGGGCGCCGCCGCGCCGGGCCGCGTCACCGCCATCGACACGCACTGGATCTGGCAGGACGGGCAGTACCTCACGCGCAATCCGCTGCAGATCCGCAATGGCTACGTGGAGCTGCCCCAGACGGGCGGCCTGGGCATCGAACTGGACATGGACGCCGTCGAGCGCGCCCACGCGCTGTATCGGCAGCACGGCCTGGGCGCGCGCGACGACGCCATGGCCATGCAGTTCCTGATCCCGGGCTGGAAGTTCGACAACAAACGGCCGTGCATGGTGCGCTGAAGAAAAGGCGCCGCCGTCACGGCCGGAGAGCATGGCTCTGGCCGCCGGGCCTACCGGCACAGGAACATTCCGTCGGCTAGCGCCAGCGCGATCGAGGGATCCAGCCAGGCCAGGAACACCCCGGCCAGCAGCGCGGTGGCGGCAAGCGCGGCGCCGATGTGCCACGCCAGCGCCATCATGCCGGGCCGCGCCGGGGTCATGACGGCTGCCCCGCCATGACCGGCCGCGCGACCGGCCGGTCGTCGATCGGCCAGTGCACCCACGCGGCCATCAGGCCGATGGCGATGGCGCCCATCCAGACGAGGTCGTACGACTGATAGGCGTCGTACACCACGGCGCCCAGCCATACGCCCATGAAGCCGCCTATCTGGTGGCCCAGGAACACCATGCCGAACAGCGTGCCGATGTAGCGCACGCCGAAGATGCGCGACAGCACGCCGCTGGTCAACGGAACGGTGCCCAGCCACAGGAAGCCCATCACGGCGGAGAACGCATAGGCGCTGAAAGGCGTGACCGGCAGCGTCACGAAAACGGCGATCGCCAGCGCGCGCGTCGCGTACAGCGCGCACAGCACTTGCCGTGGCGGCCATCGGCCGCCCAGCCGCGCGCACACATAGTTGCCGAAGATGTTGGCCAGCGCGATGACCGCGAGCGTGGCGCTGGCCTGTCCCGCGCTGAGCCCGTGTTCGGCCAGGTAGGCCGGCATGTGCGTCGCGATGAACGCAAGCTGGAAGCCGCACGCGGTGAAGCCCAGGTTCAGCAGCCAGAAGCCGCGATGACGCAGGGCCTGGCGGATGGCGGCGGACATGGGTATATCGGCGAGCGGGGCCGGCATGGCTTGCGCTGCCTTAGGTTGTTGCGCGGCCTGCATCGGCGCGACCCTGTCGCGCAGGAAGACGGCCAGCGGCACCAGCACCAGCATGACGATGCCCAGCGCCGTTGCCGCTCCCTGCCAATCCATGCCCGCGATCAGGCTCTGTGCCAAGGGCACCATGCAGAACTGCCCCAGGCCGCCCAGCGCCCCCGTCACCGCCAGCGCCCAGGCACGCTGGTCGGCGGGAAATATGCGGCTGAGCGCCCCATAGACGGTGCCGAATGCCGTGCCGGACAATGCCACGCCGACCAGCACGCCGTTGGTCAGCGCGAAGGCGCCCGTGCTCGCGGAATTCGCCATCAGCACCAGGCCGGCCGCATAGGCCAGCATGCCCACGACCAGCACTTTCGCGGACCCGTAGCGGTCGGCCACCATGCCGGTGAAGGGCTGGGCCAGGCCCCACACCAGATTCTGCATGGCCAGCGCGAAGCCGAAAGCCTCGCGCGACCAGCCCTGTGTGCTGACCACGGGTTGCAGGAACAGGCCCTGGACGTGACGCACGCCCAGCGCGGCGCCCATGATGGCGCCGGCGGCGATGACGATCAGCCAACGGTGGCGTAGCAGGTCGGTGGACGACGGCATGGCGATACTCTCCGTGGTTCGGACGAGGACGGCGGCCCGGCGTCGGCCTGTGCCCGGTAAGGCCAGGCAGGCCGGGCCGCGTGACGCAGCGCGAGACGGCGCAAGGCAGTCAGCAGGACATAGCGTCGCGCAGTCTGCACGCCCGGGCAAGAACAATCAAAAAATTGTCCTAGATACACCGCCGCGGCAGAACCGGATCGGGCAAGGTTGGCATGGCCGGCCGGCATGCGGCGGGCCGCCGCCGTAGAATGGCGCTTTTCCCCGTCCGCCATTCCTCCATTCCCCCATTCCCATGACCTCAGACGTCCGCCCCATCGGCATCTACGACTCGGGCGTCGGCGGCCTGAGCACGCTGCGCGAGATCCGCGCCGCCCTGCCGCACGAGCCGCTGGTCTACCTCGCCGACGCGGGCTACCTGCCCTACGGCGAGAAATCGCAGGACACGCTGGAACGCCGGGCCCTGGCGGTGGCGGACTACTTCGTGTCGCGCGGGGTCAAGGCCATCGCCGTCGCGTGCAACACCGCCACGGCGGCGGCCATCGGCACGATGCGGCAGCATCACCCGGACCTGATCGTCGTGGGCATCGAACCCGCCATCAAGCCCGCGGCGCAACTCAGCCGGTCCGGCGTCATCGGCGTGTTCGCCACCACCGGCACGCTGGCCAGCCAGCGTTTCGCCGCGCTTGCGCAACGCGCCGCCCCGGGCTCGCGCATCGTGCTGCGCCCCTGCCCGGAGTGGGTGATGCTGGTGGAGAACGGCCAGTTGGATGACGACGCCGCGCGCGCCAGCGTGAACACGGCCGCAGGCGCCCTGCTGGCCGAAGGCGCCGACGTGCTGGTGCTGGGCTGCACGCACTTTCCGTTTCTGCAGCCCTTGCTGCGCGAGCGCGTGGGCCCCGACGTGCACATCGTCGAGCCCGGCCCGGCGCTGGCGCGCCATCTGGCGCACCGGGTCCAGACCGAGGCCGCGACGCTGCTGGCTCCAGATGGATTCGTCGGCGGCTGCGAACTGGTCAGCAGCGGCGATGCCGGCCGCCTGCGGGCGCAGGCGCGCCAACTGCTGCAATGGGACCTGCCGGCAGTGCCGCTGCCGCCGCCCTGGCGCTGAATCGCGGCGGCCTCAGGCCGGGTCCATGCGGGCCAGCAGCACCACCGTGGTGGCGGCGATGCCTTCCTTGCGGCCCAGGTAGCCCAGGTTCTCGTTGGTCTTGGCCTTCACGTTGACCTCTCCTTCGGCAAGGCCCAGGTCGGCCGCGATGTTGCGCACCATGGCCGGCGCATGAGGCCCGATCTTGGGCGCCTGTGCGTGGATCGTGGCGTCCACGTTCACGGGCTGCCACCCCGCCTGCCGCACCTTGTCCACGGCCGCGCGCAGCAGCACGCGGCTGTCGGCGCCGCGATACTGCGGATCGGTATCGGGAAAATGCCGGCCGATGTCGCCCAGCCCGGCGCCACCCAGGACGGCATCGGTGATCGCATGCAGCAGCGCGTCGGCATCGGAATGGCCCAAGAGCCCGTGCGTATGCGGAATGGCGACGCCGCCCAGGATCAGCGGCCGGCCCTCGACCAGGGCATGCACGTCGAAGCCCTGGCCCACGCGGAAGGGAATGCTCATTGGTATCTCTCCTGTCGCTGCGCGACGTTCTGCGACGGGGCGGAGGCGCCGCACCCGGGTCGCGCGGGGAAGCGGCTTACAGCCACTTCTCCATCAGTTCGAAATCGTCGGGCCACGTCACTTTGAAGTTGCGCGCCTCGCCCGTGACCAGGCGCGGCGCATGGCCGGCCGCCTCCATGGCCGAGGCCTCGTCGGTCACCGCCAGCCCGGCCGCCGCCGCGCCGGCCAGCGCCTGACGCAGCGCCCCGGCGCGAAACATCTGCGGGGTCTGCGCCAGCCACAGTCCCTGCCGGTCCACGGTGCGGGCCACGCGGGCATCGCCGGCCTTCACGGTGTCGGCCACGGGCAGCGCCAACAGGCCTCCGACGGGATCGGGCAGGCAGGCATCGATGAGCCGGGCCAGCGCGGACGGCGTCAGGCCGGGACGGGCCGCGTCGTGCACCAGCACCCAGTCGTGTTCGCCGGCGCCGCAGTCGGCCAGCGCCGCGGCCACCGTATCGGCCCGCGTCGGGCCGCCGCACGGGCGCCATACGGTGCGCGGCAGATCGCGCAGCGCCTCTTCGACCCAGCCATCGCCCGCGCTGACGGCCACGCGCACCTGCGCGATGCGCGCGTCGGCCAGCAGCGCCAGCACGGCGCGGCGCAGCATGGCCTGGCCGGCCAGCGGACGATACTGTTTGGGAATGGACTGGCCGCCGGGGTGGCTGGCCCGGGCGCCCACGCCGGCGGCGGGCACGATGGCGATGAGGGTGTCGGACATGTTGGCGAGATTTTATAATCTTCGCCCTGATGTCAGATTCTCTAAGCTCCCCCGCGCGGCTCCCGGCCACCGCCGCCACGCTCGCCGCCCTCAAGCCTGGCTCCCGCTATGCGCAACCGCGCCCGCCAGGGTCCGCCGACGGCTGGCTGCTGGCCGACCTGGCCATGCAGGGCGGCCAGCCCCTGGTCGTCTTCACCGCCGACCCGCTCGAGGCGCAGCGCCTGGCCGAAGAAATCCCCCTGTATGCGCCCAAGCTGCGCGTGCGCCAGCTGCCTGACTGGGAAACCCTGCCCTACGACGCGTTCTCGCCGCACCAGGACCTGATCTCGCAGCGCCTGAACACGCTGCACGCGCTGATGCAGCGCGAGGTCGACGTGCTGACGGTCCCGGTGACCACCGCGCTGTACCGCCTGGCGCCACCGTCCTTCCTGGCGGCCTACACCTTCTCGTTCCGGCAGAAGGACAGGCTGGACGAGGCGGCCCTGCGCGCCCAGCTGACGCTGGCCAACTACACCCATGTCACGCAGGTCACGGCGCCGGGCGAGTTCTGCCTGCGCGGCGGGCTGATCGACCTGTTTCCCATGGGATCGGTGCTGCCGTACCGGCTCGATCTGTTCGACGACGAGATCGAATCCATCCGCAGCTTCGACGTGGACACGCAGCGCAGCCTGTATCCGGTGGGCGACGTGCAACTGCTGCCCGGGCGCGAATTCCCCATGGACGAAGAGGCGCGCAACCGGTTCCGCGCGCGCTTTCGCGAAGTGTTCGAGGGCGATCCGTCGCGGGCCGTGCCGTATCGGGACATGGGCAACGGCATCGCCTTCGCCGGCGTCGAATACTACCTGCCGCTGTTCTTCGACCAGACGGCCACGCTGTTCGACTATCTGTCGCCCGGCACGGTGACGGTGACGCTGGGCGACATCGACGACGCCATCCACCGCTTCGCGCAGGACACCGACAGCCGCTACCAGTTCCTGAAGAGCGACCGTGAACGGCCTGTGCTGCCGCCCGACGCGCTGTTCCTGGACGGCGAAGGGCTGTACGAGCATTTCCGCGCCTTCCCGCGCCTGGTGCTGAGCGGCGAACGCAGCCATCCCGACTTCGCCGCGGCGCCCGACGTCAGCGTGTCGCGCCGCGCCGACGATCCGGTGATGCGGCTGCGCGCCCTGCTGGCGCGGCCCGGCATGCGTGTGCTGCTGTGCGCCGACTCGGCCGGCCGGCGCGAGACCCTGGTCCAGATGCTGGCCGAACACGGTATCGCCCCCGACCTGCAGGCCGAGTCGGTGCAGGCCTACCTCGACTCCGACGCGCATTTCGGCCTGGCCGTGGCGCCGCTGTCGGCGGGCTTCGTCATACCGGAGCCCGGGCAGCCGAACGCCGGCCTGGCCTTCCTGACGGAAAGCGACCTGTATCCCGGCCACGCCACCGCGCGGCGCGGCCGCCGCACGCAGGAGCGCACCAGCAACGTCGAGGCCATGGTGCGGGACCTGGCCGAGCTGCGCGCCGGCGATCCGGTCGTGCATGCGCAGCACGGCATCGGCCGCTACCACGGCCTGGTCAACATGGACATGGGCGAAGGCGAGATGGAGTTCCTGCATCTCGAGTACGCCAACGGCAGCACGCTGTACGTGCCCGTGTCGCAGCTGCACGTGATCGCGCGCTACAGCGGCGCCGATCCCGAGGCCGCGCCGCTGCACCAGCTGGGCTCGGGCCAATGGGACAAGGCGCGGCGCAAGGCGGCCAGGCAGGTGCGCGACACCGCCGCCGAGCTGCTGGCGCTGTATGCGCAGCGCGCCGCCCGCGAGGGGTACTCGTTCAAGCTGCCGCTGAGCGACTACGAGGCCTTCGCCGAGGGCTTCGGTTTCGAGGAAACGCCCGACCAGTCCGCCGCCATCCAGGCCGTCATCCTGGACATGACCTCGGGCCGCCCCATGGACCGCCTGGTGTGCGGCGACGTGGGCTTCGGCAAGACCGAGGTGGCGCTGCGCGCCGCGTTCCTGGCCATCGCCAACGGCAAGCAGGTGGCGCTGCTGTGCCCCACCACGCTCTTGGCCGAGCAGCATGCGCAGACCTTCTCCGACCGCTTCGCCGACTGGCCGGTGCGCGTGGTCGAGCTGTCGCGCTTCCGCTCCTCCAAAGAGGTCGCCGCGGCAGTCGAAGGCATCAACGAAGGCAAGGTCGACATTGTCATCGGCACGCACAAGATCCTGTCCAAGGACGTGCGCTTCAAGCGGCTGGGCCTGGTCATCATCGACGAGGAACACCGCTTCGGCGTGCGCCAGAAAGAAGCGCTGAAGGCGCTGCGCGCCGAGGTCGACGTGCTCACGCTCACCGCCACCCCCATCCCGCGCACGCTGGGCATGTCGCTGGAAGGCATCCGCGATTTTTCGGTCATCGCCACCGCGCCGCAGAAGCGCCTGGCCATCAAGACCTTCGTGCGGCGCGAGGACGGCAGCACCGTGCGCGAAGCCCTGCTGCGCGAACTCAAGCGCGGCGGCCAGGCCTACTTCCTGCACAACGAGGTCGAGACCATCCACAACCGCCGCGCCCGCCTCGAAGAACTGGTGCCCGAGGCGCGCATCGGCGTGGCGCACGGCCAGATGCCCGAGCGCGAGCTGGAACAGGTGATGAAGGGCTTCTACCAGCAGCGCTACAACGTGCTGCTGTGCACGACCATCATCGAGACCGGCATCGACGTGCCGTCCGCCAACACCATCGTCATCCATCGCGCCGACCGCTTCGGCCTGGCGCAGCTGCACCAGCTGCGCGGCCGCGTGGGCCGCTCGCATCACCAGGCCTATGCCTACCTGCTGACCCCGGGCGAGGATGCCATTACCGCCAACGCCAAGAAGCGGCTCGAGGCCATCCAGGCCATGGAGGAACTGGGCTCGGGCTTCTACCTGGCCATGCACGACCTGGAGATCCGCGGCACGGGCGAGATCCTGGGCGACTCGCAATCGGGCAACATCCAGGAGGTCGGCTTCTCGATGTACAACGAGATGCTTAACGAGGCGGTGCGCGCGCTGAAGGCCGGCGAAGAGCCGGATCTCGACGCACCCTTCAACCTGGCCTGCGAGGTCAACCTGCACAGCCCCGCGCTGCTGCCCGCAGACTATTGCCCCGACGTGCACGGCCGCCTGGCCATCTACAAGCGTCTGTCGCATGCCCAGGACGAGGACGACCTGATCCGCATCCAGGAAGAGCTGATCGACCGCTTCGGCAAGCTGCCCGAAGCGGCCCAGACGCTGCTGGCCACCCACCGCCTGCGCCTGGCCGCGCAACCCCTGGGCATCGTGAAGATCGACGCCAGCGAGACGCAAGCCCTGATGCAGTTCGGGCCGAAGACGACGGTGGAACCGGTGCGCATGGTCGAATTGGTGCAGAAGCAGCGGCACATCCGGTTCTCGGGGCAGGACCGGCTGCGGGCCGAAATCAAGGCGCCGCAGATCCAGGCTCGGGTGGATGCGGTGCGGGGCGTTCTCCGCGCATTGCGGTAATCGAGCGTGCGGTCGTGCTCTTCCTTGGCGTAGCGTGGCATGACTGTCTGTCTGGTAATCTTGCTTCGCTGTGAGGCTGTGTGGCTATGGCGGCTGGTTTGGGTTCTTTTGCCGCCTCTGCATGGCGTGCGGGGCCGAGCCGGCCAAGTCGGTCGGCTCGGGCGCGCCATCAGGCGCCCTCGGCCCCCTGCGGGGGCTTCCCTCCCTCCAATTGGCCGTCACGTCCCCGCACGCCATGCAGAGGCTGAAATGTACGCAAGCCATCGGACACCATTGCCGTGATGAGCGCACGTCGGCGCATTCAGGCAGTGGAATGGGGCCGTCAGCGAGAGGCGAAGCGGCTTTGCCCACGTCGACATGCCGATGAAAGCAGTGAAAACGGACGTTGGCATACACCTGGACGTCCGCATGCAGATGAAAAAAGGGCCTCCGCATGCCGTTGGTTTGAGTCCTTGTCCGGTCTCGGCGGCCGTGCCGGCCAATTGGAGGGAGGGAAGCCGCGTAGCGGCCGAGGGCGCCTGATGGCGCGCCCGAGCCGACCGACTTGGCCGGCACGGCCGCCGAGACCGGACAAGGACGCTTCAAGAACGACATCGACACCCAGACTTCACGACAGCATCCGTATCACCAAAGCACCCGCAACAAGAACGCCAAGTTCACGACGACACGACACACAAGATAGACCCATGACCCAGATCCACCTCGTCATCCAATCCCCCGCCCTGGCCGCCGAACACGCCGAGCAACTGGCCGCACTGTCGCAAGCGCAGGGGGTGGCCCGGTTGAGCACTACTGCGGCGCGGTTGATGGATGTGCAGGCCGATGCGCAGACCCGCGACGAAGTGCGCGACTGGAGCGAAGCGCATGGCGTGGATGCCGCGTTCGTGCCGGCCGGGCGGCGCCTGTCCGATTGCCGCGTGCTGGCCATGGACATGGATTCGACGCTCATCAATATCGAGTGCATCGACGAGATCGCGGCATGGGCGGGACGCGGCGAGCAGGTGGCGCAGATCACGGAGGCCGCAATGCGCGGCGAGATCAAGGACTTCGCCGAAAGCCTGCGCCGCCGCGTGGCGCTGCTGCAGGGCGTGCCGGCGAAGGCGCTGGAACGCGTGTATGAGGACAAGCTGCGCCTTAACCCCGGCGCCGAGCGGCTGCTGGCCTCGGCGCGCGATGCGGGCATCAAGACGCTGCTGGTGTCGGGCGGCTTCACGTTCTTCACGGGCCGGCTGCGCGAGCGGCTGCAACTGGACAGCGCCCACGCCAACACGCTCGAGATCGGCGAGGACGGCCGGCTTACCGGGCAGGTGCTGGGCGACATCCTGGATGCGGATGCCAAGGCCAGGCACCTGGCCGCCTTCGCGCAGCAGCATGGCGCGCAGCCCGAACAGATCATCGCGTTGGGCGATGGCGCCAATGACCTGAAGATGCTCGCCCTGGCGGGCTATGCCGTCGCCTACCATGCCAAGCCCATCGTGCGCCGCCAGGCGCCCTACGCGCTGAATGTCTCGGGCCTGGACGGCGTGCTGAACTGGTTCGAAGGCTGACGCGCCTCCCGGGCGCGAGCGGCGGACAGGCACATGGATTTCACGCTCAAGCAGGTCGAGACCTTCCGTACGGTCTACGAGACCACCAGCGTCTCCGATGCCGCCCGGCGCCTGGGCGTGTCGCCCGCGTCGGTCAGCGCCACGCTCGGCACGCTCGAAGCGGCGCTGGACCTGCGGCTGTTCGACCGCACGCGCCAGCGACTGGTGCGTACGCCCGAGGCCGACCTGCTGTACGAGGAAGTGCGCCGCCTGAACGTGGGGCTGTCCGCCCTGAGCCGGAAGGTGGCCGAGATCAAGGGCACGGCGCAGCCCCGGCTGCGATTGGGCAGCATTCATGCATACAGCGGCGCGTTGATCCGCGACGCGTTGCCGCGCTTTCGCCAGCGCTATGGCCAGACGCCGCTGTATCTGCAGTTGCGCGACTCGAACATCCTGCGCGACATGGTGGTGGCGGGCGAGCTCGACATGGCGCTGGTGGCCGACGAGTCCGAACTCGACGGGCTGCTGGGATATTGCCTGGCCAGGCTGAAGGCGGTGGTGGTGTTTCCGCGCGGCCATCCGTTCGGCCGGCGCGCGACGCTATGCGCGCAGGACCTCGGCGACGCGGACCTGATCGTGCTGAATGCGCATGACGCATCCCGCCGCCGCCTGGATGCGTGGCTGGCGGATGCGGGCGTCTCGGTGCACTGCGCCATCGAGACGCCCTATTCCAACACCATCTGCCAGCTCGTGGCGGCCGGCCATGGCGTGGGCATCGCCAATCCGGCCTCGCTCACGCCGCAGGACGCGCAGCAGCTGGACTATCGCGTGCTGGACGGACCCGCGCATTTCGAATGCCACATGATCCTCAACGCCAACCGGCCGCTTTCGGCGGCGGGCAAGCATTGCGCGAGCTGCCTGCGCGAGGCGATCGCGCCGCTGGTGGCGCGCTTCGGCGCCTAGGATCCGGCTCCTCGCGACCTGGCCTAGATGCCGCGCCGGCCGTCCGAGGTCAGCAACAGCACCACGCGGCTCTCGCCGTCCACCACGCCGCGCGACGACAACTGGCGCAACGCCGCCAGCGCGGCCGACGACGACAGCTCGGTCTGGAGGCCCATGGCCGCCAGTTGCCGATGCGCCGCGCGCGCGTCGGCATCGGACACGTCCAGGGCCTGGCCGCCGGTGTCCCGCACCGCATGCACCGCCTGCAAGGTCGAGGTGACGCCGCCGATGGAGTACTGCGACGTCGAGCCGTCGCGGTGCGCGCGCACGTCGCCGCCCTCCAGCACCTGGGACAGCCGGGCGTAGGGTTCGACGGCATGCAGACGCGGCAGGCGATCGATCCGCCCGCTGGCAAGCAGGTACTGCCATCCCAGCAGCATGCCCCACATCAGGTCGCCTCTGGCGGTGGGCACCACGATGTCGGTGGGCAGGCCGCACGCGTCCAGCAGTTCTTGCGCCAGGGGCTTGTACCCCTCGACACCGTAGGCATGTGTGCCCACGGGCGGGTCCAGATAGTTGGTGCCCGCGAATGCCCCGGTCTCGCGGCACAGCCTGGCCACGTGATGCCAGCGCGCCAGGCTGTCGTCGAAGGGCGTCAGGCGGGCGCCGAAGCGCAGCATCGCGTCGCGCTGCGGATCGGGGCAGGACGGCGCCACCGCGATCTCGATGGGCAGTCCGGCCGCGGCGCAGTAGGCGGCCAGCGCCACACCGCCGTTGCCGCTGGACGCCGCCGCCATGCCGGGCGCGCCGGCCAGCACCGCGCGCGATACCAGCTGCGCCGCCATCCGGTCCTTGTGCGTGCCCGTGGGATTGCCGCTCTCGCATTTCAGCCAGACCTGGGCCAGGCCATGCTCACGCGCCAGCGACTGCGCCGGCAGGCAGGGCGTGGCGCCTTCGCCCAGGCTGAGGGCGTCGAGCACCGGCATGGGCATGCCGCCATCATCATGATGCGCATACTCGCAGCGCAGGGAACTGGGATGCCCCTGCGCCAGGCAGACCGGACAGCCCTCGGGATAATCGCCCGGCGGCAGGCGATGGCCGCAACGCAGGCAGCTCAGCCCGGCCAGATGGGGATTCATGCGCATCATTGGAACCGCTCCGCCAACGAGGCAAACGAGGCGGCCGGGGCGACCTGCGCCAGGCAATCGCCGGGTTGGCTGTCGGCCAATGCGCGCAGGCACACCACCACGCCGGCCTGCGGGGCGGCGATCTCGCGCGCACCGTGCTCGGGTTGCGTGGGCCGGATCAATGCGCCCAGTGTGTCGCCCGCCTGCACGGCGCCGCCCAGCGACACCTGCGGCACGAATACCCCTCGGTCCTGCGTGCGCAGGGTGGCGCAGGGCTGCGAGAGATCGTATACGGCGGGCTCCAGGGCGGCGCCGCGGCCCCGTGGAGGAGGATCGACCATACCGAGTACGGCCAGGCAGCCGAGCATGCCGTCGCGGCAGGCCTGCACCAGCGCATGCGTGGTCTCGCCGCCTCCGCCGATTTCCGCGCTCAGCCTGGCCACGCCATGGCGGTGCGCCGCGGCGGGCATGGAGCCGGTTTCGCCGCTATGGAAATAAAAGCAATGCGGCAGACCGAACGCGGCGGCCAGCTCGCCCAACAGCGGGTTCCACGGCGCATCCTGGTAGCGCGTGACCACGCTGCCGGGCAGGTAGCGCAGCGACGCGCCGCCGCTGTGCACGTCCACCAGCACCTGCACCTTGGACAGCACCCGGGCCTCGAGCGCGGCGGCGACGGCTTCGGTGTAGCCCCGCACGGGATGTCCCAGGAAAGCGCGATTGAGATTGCCGCCGTCGGACGGGGAAAGCCGTGTGGCGGCCATGGAGGCTTCGGCATTGGCCGCGGGCAGCAGGTACACCTTGCCTCGCTGCAACATGCCCGGCAGCCGATGCCACAGGTCCAGCACCGCGGCCTGTCCTTCCCACTCGTCGCCATGCACGCCCGCCATCAGCGCCACGGATGGTCCCGCCCCGGCGTCCACGCACAGTACCGGGACGTTGACCTGCCGATAGGCCGAGGCGTTGGTGGGGGCCGCGCAGGAAAAATCCTCGCGGCTGACTTTGGCTGGCATGCGAACCTCGCTTCGTAAGCTAGATGAATGTGCGGGAATGCGCTGGCGTCATTCCATCGTGGCGGTCTTGATCACCTGCTCCCACTTCGGCAGCTCGACCCGGATCTGCTCCGCGACCTGCGCGGGCGTGCCGCCCAGCGCCGCCTGCGAGCGGGTGCGCAGCTCGGCCGCCACCTTCTCGCTGCGCAGGGCGTCGTTCAAGGCCGCATTGAGTCTGGCGATGACAGCAGGCGGCGTGCCCGCGGGCGCCATCAGCGCGCTCCATGCGCCCTGCTCGTATCCCGGGTAGCCCAGTTCCGCCACCGTGGGAATGTCGGGCGCCGCCTCGGCGCGCGTGCGCGTGGTGACGGCCAATGCGCGCATCTTGCCCGCCCGGATGTTGGCCAGCAGCGGCGGCAGATTCTCCATCATGGCATCCACGTGGCCGCCCAACACGTCGGTCACCTGGGCGGCCGTGGTGCTGTAGGGAATGTGCCGGATCTGCGCGCCGGTCTGCGCGGTGAACAGGCGCACGCCGACTTCGCTAGTGGTGCCCGGGTCGGCCGAAGCCATGGTGATGGTCTGCGGCGCCTTCTTGCTGGCGTCGATGAATTCGGCCAGGCTCTTGTACGGCGACTGGCTGCCCACCACGATCACGTTCGGCGTCTCGGCGATCAGCCCCACCGGAGCAAGGTCCTTGTCTATGTCGTACAGCTGGCTCTTGAACAGGAAGCGGTGCAGCACCAGGGTGCCCACGTGGGCATAGCCCAGCGTATAGCCATCCGGCTTGGCGCGCACCAGGGCTTGCGTGCCGATGCGGCCGCCCGCGCCCACGCGGTTCTCCACCACCACCGGCTGGCCCAGTGTGCGGCTCATCTCCTGCCCCACCAGCCGCGCGGTGATGTCGGCATTGCCGCCGGCGGCGGCGGGCACCAGGATGGTGATGGCGCGTTGCGGATAGTCGTCGGCGTGCGCCGTACCGAGGGCCAGCAGGCAAGCGGCCAGCCCCAAGGCGATGGTCTTCATGGTGATTCCCCTGTCGTATGTGCGTCGCGGCCCGCGCGTGTCTCGCGCAGGTGAGGCATTGTGGCAAGCGGGCGCCGCGCTGCCGTTCAGGCGAATCGAATGCTTGTTAGGTTCAGCTTAACAACAGGCGCGCCGCTTCCGCCGCGCAGCACACTGGCCGCGTCCCGGCGCTATCCGCCGCTTTCCGACGGCCTCAATTCCAGGCGATGCACGGGCCGCGAAGGCAGGAAGGGCGCGGGCGTGCCGTTGACCCAGTCTTCATGGCCCGCCAGGAAGAACGGCGACAGCGGGTGGCCCGAGGCGCCGCCCGGCATGTGCAGGCGTCCTTCATCCTCTCGCCCGGGCGACACGACGAAACGCTCCGACGCGCCGAAGGACGCATGCTGGATCAGCGGCATGTTGGTGTCGCCGGACATCGGCTGGCCGGGCGCCGACAGCCAGCCGCGCAGCGGCTCGGGCGCCAGGCGGGCGAAGGCATGGCCCATCGCCAGACGGTTGCGCTCGCCCCATCGGGCGTCCTCCAGCCGGGCGCCGTCGCTGCTGTTGCGCGCGATGGCGGCATCGATGCGATCCAGCATGAACGCGCGCCAATCCGCGTGTCGCTTGGGCACCCATGCCTGATGGCTCGCCAGGACCTCCATCACCGCGTCCACCCGCGAGGACGCGCGGCCCAGCGACAAGGGAGGCGTCATGCCCGGCGCGCTGTCGGCCAGCCGCTGGTCCAGATTGCCGAACCACGCCTCGTACAGCGCCTCGTGGAAATCGCGCACCAGGGTATAGCCGACCGAGGCGGCATCGGCGCGGCCGTTCCATTCGGCGACGATGCGGCGGTACGTAGCCCGCGCCGGATGATCGCGCAGCGCGGCCTCGTCCAGCGTGTCCAGCGCAAGCTTGCGCCAGGGCGCCAGCCACAGCGCCCGATCATCGAGCTGGATGGCCATCAGGTCGGCCTCGTTCGCGGCATCGCGCGCCAGCAGCGCGTCGCGGATCTGTGTGGCGCGCGCGCCCATGTCCGCGCCGCCGTCGCCGATCAGGCGCTGCTGTTCCGGATCGCCCAACTGCGTGCTGTTGCCGCTCCAGAGGCGCCCGCCGGCGGGATCGAGGATACGGGGATAGGCCTCGGGCGCCAGCCGCCCGGCCGGCACGTCGGCCTGGTTCGCGGCCACGGGAAACGCGCCCGCGTCGAGCGTGGCGCGAGGCAGCGGCCCGGCCAGCGTCCACCCGATGCGGCCGCCGCGGTCGGCCACCAGAATGTTCTGGGTCGGCACCCCCGCGGTCTGCGCCACGCGCAGCGCCTGCTCCACGTCGCGCGCGTCTTCCATGGCCATCAGGCCCAGGTCTGTGGCGCCGGGCTGGTAGGCCACCCAGCGGACGGCGTACGTGCGACCCGCCACTTCCAGTATCGGCCCCCAGCGCGTTTCGTACACGGTCTGCGTGACGCTTCCCTGCCCTTTCACCTCGATCGTCTCGACGTATTCGCGCGCCGTTTCCCATTCGCTGGCCGGGCCCTGATAGCGCCTGGGCTCGGCCGGGTTGCGCTCGAGACTGACCAGATCCAGGAAGTGCCCATAGGCGTTGGTGAAGCCCCACGCCACGTCGCCGTTGCTGCCTGCCACCACGACCGGCGCGCCGGGAAGGCTGACGCCGGACACGCGGCGCTGCCGGCCGGAGCCGTCGGGGTCGGGAAACTGCAGCGTCAGCCGATACCAGATGTTGGGCAGGGTAAGGCCCAGGTGCATGTCGTTGGCGACCTGTGCCCGTCCGCCGGCGCCGTGCGAGCCCGCCACGGCGAACGCGCTGCTGCCCACCGCGGCGCGCGGATCGGGCTGTGGCCATCCCGTGTAGCTGTGCAGGTCCAGCCCTGCCGAAGCGAGCAGCCGCGTTGCCAATGCGGCAGCAGGCTGCCCCGAGGCATGCGGCGGGGCGGCGTGCGGCAGGCCGGCCGCATCGGCCGGACCATCGTCCAACCAGTCCGGCCGAGTGGCGGGCACATCGGGCCTGGCCGCGGCCGGCGCCACGCCGTCCATCGGCGCATCCCAGCGGCTGGACCGCGGCGCAAGATAGGCCAACAGGTCGGGCGGCACCTGTTCGCGCAGCGCACCGCGCGACAGCACGCGCCCCAGTTGCCCGGCCTGCAGGTTGAGGTACATGGCATCGATGACCAGCAGCGTGTCCTGCGGCCGCCACTGGACGGGCGCCGTTCCAAGCACCAGATATTCGAACGGCCGCGCCCGCGACGCGCCCAGGGCGTCGTTGACGCCATCGGCGTAGCGCTGCAGCAGGCGGCGCTGGTCCTCGGACATCTCGGCGTAGATGGCGTCGGTACGCGCGCGGAAACGATGCACGCGGTTGCGCCGGTCCAGCGGCAGCGCGCTGGCGCCCACCAGCGCGGCCAGTTCGCCGGCGGCCACACGGCGCATCAGGTCCATCTGGAAGTAGCGGTCCTGTCCGTGCGCGAAGCCGGTGGCATAGGCCAGATCGATGCGGTTGCCGGCCGTGACGATGGCGCTGCCGGCCTCGTCGCGATCCACCGTGGCGGCGGCCGCCAGCCCGGGCGCCGCGCGAGCGCCATCCAGTTGCGGCAGGCTGGCTCTCATCAGCAGCACGCCGGCGGCCGCTATCAGCACGGCCAGCGCCACTGTCGCCGCCAGCAGCCACACACCGAAGCGCACGAGATAGCGCCCCTGAGAACGCCTGGACGGGATGGGCGTACCGATCATGGCTGTGAGACTCCGCGGCCGTCGACGAGTTGCGGCTACGTTACCACGCGTGCATGGCGGCATCGCGGCAGGCATCCGGCCGGCGCCATGAGGCGTCCAGGGCATACGTGCCCGCGCATGGGCGCGGACCCGCTCGCGCTAGGTCGCGCGAGGCCGGCGGAAGAGATACCTGTAGACGAAGCCCGGATACCCCAGGACGAGGTACAGGCACAGGGTGATGGCGTAGAACTCCCAGGTCTGGCCGAACCGGTTGCCCAGCGCGCTTTCGAACGCGAATCCCAGGCAGCCGACCAGCAGATAGGACACCAGCACCTCGGCAAGCCGCAGCCAGAACGGCTTGGCGACCGGCACGCCGCCCTGTTTCCAGGGCAGCACGGCAAAGACACGCTCGGTAAGGAAAGGCAGGTTCGCGCTGACCAGGGCCAGCGCGATGAGCAGCCAGACGGCGACGGTCTGGTTCACGCTCCCAGCCTCAAGGCAGCAGCGACGTCTGGATGGCCTGCACGCACAGGGCCAGCAAGCCGCCGGGCACGATACCCAACACCAGGATCAGCAGGCCGTTGAGCGACATGACACCGCGATGCCCGGCCGACGCCGACGACGCAGCCACTTCGGCGACCGGCTCGTCGAAGTACACCACCTTCACCACACGCAGGTAGTAGAAGGCGCCGATCAGCGAGAACAGGACCGCGACGACCGCAAGGCCGATGTGGCCCGCGTCGATCACGGCCTGCAGCACCACCAGCTTGGCGGCGAAGCCCACCATCGGCGGCAGGCCCGCCAGCGAGAACATCAGCACCAGGATGATGGCGGCGCGCCACGGGCTGCGGCGGTTCAGGCCCTTCAGGTCGTCGATCTGCTCGCACTCGAAACCCTGCCGCGACAGCAGCAGGATGATGCCGAAGCTGGCCAGCGTGGTCAGCACGTAGGTCAGCATGTAGAACAGCGAAGCGCCGTACGCGGTGGCCGCGGCCTCGGGCTTGCCCTCGACCACGCCAGACAGCAGGCCCAGCAGGATGAAGCCGGTGTGCGAGATGGTGGAATAGGCCAGCATGCGCTTGAAGTTGCTTTGCACGATGGCCGTCAGGTTGCCTACCGCCAGCGACAGCACGGCCAGGATCATCAGCATCGGCTGCCAGTCGGCCGCCAGGCCGTGCAGGCCATCCACCAGCAGGCGCAGCGTGATGGCGAAGGCGGCCAGCTTGGGCGCGGCGCCCAGGATCAGCGTGACCGCGGTGGGCGAGCCGTGATAGACGTCGGGCACCCACATGTGGAACGGCGCGGCGCCCAGCTTGAACGCCAGGCCGGCAACCAGGAACACCACGCCGAACACCAGCGCCATCTGCTGCGCCTGGCCCGCCTGGATGGTGGCCGCGACTTCGGTCAGGTCGAGGTGGCCGGTGGCGCCGTACACCATGGACATGCCGTACAGCAGAAAGCCCGAGGCCAGCGCGCCCAGCACGAAGTACTTCATGGCGGCCTCGGTGGCCACCGCGTCGTCACGGCGCAGCGCGATCAGCGCATACAGGGCCAGCGACATCAGTTCCAGGCCCAGGTAGATGGACAGCAGGTTGCCCGAAGACACCATCACCATCTGGCCCAGCAGCGCGAACAGCGTCAGCACGTACAGCTCGCCGCCGCGCATCATGTCGCGGGCCTGCGCATAGACGCGGCCGTAGATCAGCGTGGCCGCGACCGACAGGTACGACGCGATCTTCAGCAGGTGGGACAGCGAATCGGTGACGTACAGGCCGTGGAAGGTCTTGCCCTGCACGCCGTCGCTCCACTGGATCGCCGACACCACGGTCAGCACGCCCAGCGTCAGCAGCGTCAGGACGAAGGTGGTCTTGCGCTCGGGATGGCTGCTCATCACGTCGGCGATGAGGATGGCCAGCCCCATGACCAGCAACAGGATCTCGGGCAGCGCCAGGGCGAAATCGATGTGGGATTGCATCATTATCCAGGTCTTACAGTTTCGAGACGGCCACGTGTTGCAGCAGGGCCTCGACCGACACGTGCATCACGTCGGTGAAGGGCTTGGGATAGATACCCATGTACAACACGGCGATCGCCATGATTCCCAGAAGCAGGAACTCGCGGCCATTGATGTCGGTGAGTTCTCGCACGTGGTCGTTGGCGACGTCGCCGAACGCCACCCGCTTGACCATCCAGAGCGAGTAGGACGCGCCCAGGATCAGCGCCGTGGCGGCCAGCAGGCCCACCCAGAAGTTGTGCTCGACCGCGCCCATGATGACCATGAACTCGCCGACGAACCCGCTGGTGGCGGGCAGGCCGCTGTTGGCCATCGAGAACAGCACGAAGAACGTGACGAAGCGCGGCATCACGTTGATGACGCCGCCGTAGTCGGCGATGCGGCGCGAGTGCATGCGGTCATACAGCACGCCGATGCACAGGAACATCGCGCCCGACACGAAACCGTGCGACACCATCTGCACGATGGCGCCTTCGACGCCGGCCGTGTTGAAGATGAAGAAGCCCAGGGTGACGAAGCCCATGTGCGCCACGGACGAGTACGCCACCAGCTTCTTCATGTCGTCCTGGACGATGGCGACCAGCCCGATGTAGATGACCGCGATGAGCGACAGCGCGATGATCAGTCCGGCCAGTTCGTGCGAGGCATCGGGAGTGATGGGCAGCGAGAAGCGCAGGAAGCCGTAGGCGCCCAGCTTCAGCATGATGGCCGCCAGCACCACCGAGCCGCCGGTGGGTGCCTCGACGTGGGCGTCGGGCAGCCACGTGTGCACCGGCCACATCGGCACCTTGACGGCGAAGGCGGCCAACAGCGCCAGGAAGATCAGGATCTGCGGCGTGTAGCCCAGCTTGGTCTGGTGCCACGTGAGGATGTCGAACGAACCGCCCGAGACGTTCCACAGGTAGATGAAGGCCACCAGCGTCAGCAGCGAGCCCATCAGGGTGTACAGGAAGAACTTGAACGCCGCGTACACGCGGTTCGGGCCGCCCCACACGCCCACGATGATGTACATCGGGATCAGCGTGGCTTCGAAGAACACGTAGAACAGCAGGCCGTCCAGCGCGGCGAACACGCCGATCATCAGGCCCGACAGGATCAGGAACGCGGCCATGTACTGCGCCACGCGGCTGGTGATGACCTCCCAGCCCGCCACCACCACGATGATGGTGATGAAGGCGGTGAGCAGCACGAACCACAGCGAGATGCCGTCCACGCCGAGGTGGTAGTTGGCGTTGAACGCCGAGATCCAAGAGGCCTTCTCGACGAACTGCATCGCCGCGGTGGTGTTGTCGAAGCCGGTGTACAGCGGGATGGTGACGAGGAAGCCGACTATCGCGCCCAGCAGCGAGAGCTTGCGCGCCAGTCCCGGGTTCTCGTCGCGACCCAGCGCCAGCACCAGCAGACCGAATACGATCGGAACGAAGATCGCAAGCGTGAGCCAGGGAAAGTTGTTGGATGCCATCTCGCTTGCCATCATTGGGGAATCAGCACAAAGAAAGTCACCAGCGCCATGATGCCGACGATCATCGCGAACGCGTAGTGGTAGATGAAGCCGGACTGCAGGTGGCGGCTGATGGCGGCCACCCAGCCGACCACGCGGGCCGAACCGTTGACCAGCACGCCGTCGATCAGCCCGCGGTCGCCGGTCTGCCACAGGCCGCGGCCCAGGCAGCGCGCGCCGCGCGCGATGATCTGCTCGTTGACCCAGTCGACGTAGTACTTGTTCTCGAGCACGCGGATCACGCCGGACAGGCTGGAGTAGATCGCGGCCGGCACCTTGGGATTGATCAGGTAGCAGTACCAGGCCACGACGGCGCCGGCGACCACCAGCCAGAACGGCGCGGTGACGAAGGCGTGCAGGCCGTAGGCCACCCAGTCGTGCCAGTGCTCGCCCAGGTCGGCCATGGCCGGGTGCTGCGGCAGCACGGTGATGGCGCCGTCGAAGAACGAGCCGAACAGCATCGGATCGACCACCCAGGCGCCGATGACGACCGACGGAATGGCCAGCAGCAGCAGCGGCAGCGTGACCACCCAGGGCGACTCGTGCGGCTTGCCGCCGTGGTGGCCGTGGCCGTGGTCATCGTGGTGGGCATCATGGCCGTGCGCGTCATGCCCGTGGGCATCGTGGCCATGGTCGTGTCCGTGGTCCGGGAACCGCTCTTTGCCATGGAACACCAGGAAGTACACGCGGAACGAGTACAGCGAGGTGACGAACACGCCGATCAGCGTGGCGTAGTAGGCGAAGCTGGCGCCCCACACCTCGGCGGCTCCGGCCGCCTCGATGATGTGTTCCTTCGAGTAGAAACCCGAGAAGAACGGCGTGCCCACCAGCGCCAGCGTGCCCAGCAGGAAGGTGATCCAGGTGATGGGCATGTACTTGCGCAGGCCGCCCATGTTGCGGATGTCCTGGTCGTGGTGCATGCCGATGATGACCGAGCCCGCGCCCAGGAACAGCAGCGCCTTGAAGAACGCGTGCGTCATCAGGTGGAAGATCGCCACCGAGTAGGCCGATGCGCCCAGCGCCACGGTCATGTACCCCAGCTGCGACAGCGTGGAATACGCCACCACGCGCTTGATGTCGTTCTGGATGATGCCCAGGATGCCCAGGAACAGCGCGCCGATCGCGCCGATCACGATGATGAAGGACAGCGCGGTGTCGGACAGCTCGAACAGCGGCGAGAAGCGCGCCACCATGAAGATGCCCGCGGTCACCATGGTGGCCGCGTGGATCAGCGCCGAGATCGGCGTGGGGCCTTCCATCGAGTCGGGCAGCCAGGCGTGCAGCGGCACCTGGGCCGACTTGCCCATGGCGCCGATGAACAGGCAGATGCAGGCTACGGTGATGAGGTTCCAGTCGGTGCCCGGGAAGGCTTCGGTGCCCAGGCGCGCGGCCTGGCCGAACACGTCGCCGTAGTGCATGGAGCCGACAGACGCGAACAGCAGGCCAATGCCCAGCACGAAGCCGAAGTCGCCCACGCGGTTGATCAGGAACGCCTTCATGTTGGCGAAGATCGCGGTGGGACGCGTGTACCAGAAGCCGATCAGCAGGTACGACACCAGCCCGACCGCCTCCCAGCCGAAGAACAGCTGGACCATGTTGTTGGACATGACCAGCATCAGCATCGAGAACGTGAACAGCGAGATGTACGCGAAGAAGCGCTGGTAGCCGGGATCGTCGGCCATGTAGCCGATGGTGTAGATGTGCACCATCAGCGACACGGAGGTGACCACGACCATCATCATGGCCGACAGCGGATCGATCAGGAAGCCGATGGAGAGCTCGGTGTTGCCGATCAGGGTCCAGGTGTAGACGTTGCCGTCGAAGCGAACGCCGTTCAGCACGTCGCCCAGCACGACCACCGAGCCGATGGCCGAGACGAGGACGCCCAGGATGGTGATGATGTGCGAGCCGCGGCGACCGATGGGGCGGCCAAGAAAGCCTGTGCCGAACAGGCCCGCCAGTATGGCGCCGGCCAGCGGGGCCAGCGCGATCAGCAGGTACAGATTGGGGGAGCTAGTGTTAGACATATTCTTCCGATACCCCGTCAGCCCTTCAGGCGATCGAGTTCGTCAACGTTGATCGTGCTCAGGTTGCGGAACAGCAGCACCAGGATCGCCAGGCCGATGGCGGCCTCGGCGGCGGCCACGGTCAGGATGAAGAACACGAACACCTGGCCGGCGGCGTCGCCGTACCACGTGGAAAACGCCACGAAGTTCATGTTGACGGCCAGGAGCATCAGCTCGACGGACATCAGCAGGATGATCAGGTTGCGGCGGTTCAGGAAGATGCCGAAGATGCCGATGGCGAACAGGATCGCCCCCAGGATCAGATAGTGGGCCAGCGTCAGCGTCATTGCTTTTCTCCTTGGGCGGCGGCGTCGGAAGGCGCCGCGGCCTGACCCTGCGCACGGGCGCTCTGGGCCTGCATCTTGACCATGCGGAAGCGATCCTTGGCGCGCACGCGCACGGCGGCGGCGGGATCGTTGTACTTGACGTCGCGGCGGCCGCGCAGCGTCAGCGCGATGGCGGCGATCATGCCGACCAGCAGCAGCGCGGCGCCGACCTCGACCGCGTACACGTATTGCGTGTACATGAGTTCACCCAGCGCGCGGGCGTTGTTGTAGTCCTCGCCCGTGGGGGCCTGGGGCCCGGCGGTGCTCCAGGTGGCGCCCAGCACGAAGGCCATCTCGAGCACCATGATGCCGCCGACCACCAGGCCCAGCGGCAGGTAGGTCTTCAGGCCGCGGCGCAGATGGTCGACGCGGATGTCGAGCATCATCACCACGAACAGGAACAGCACCATCACGGCGCCCACGTAGACCAGCACCAGCAGCAGCGCCAGGAATTCGGCGCCCAGCAGCATCCACAGCATGGCTGCGTTGGCGAAGGCGAGGATCAGGTGCATCACGGCGGTGACCGGGCTGCGCGCGCTGATGACGCGGAATGCAGCCACCACCAGTACGGCGGCCAGGATGTAGAACAGGACAGAAGTGAAAGTCATGGAATCAGGCCCTGTCGGTCAACGGTAAGGCGCGTCTGCGGCCCGGCGTTGGGCGATCTCGGCTTCGTAGCGGTCGCCCACGGCCAGCAGCATGTCCTTGGTGAAGTACAGGTCGCCGCGCTTTTCGCCGTGGTATTCGTGGATGTGGGTTTCCACGATCGAGTCGACCGGACAGCTTTCCTCGCAGAATCCGCAGAAGATGCACTTGGTCAGGTCGATGTCGTAGCGCGTGGTGCGGCGGGTGCCGTCATCGCGCACGTCCGACTCGATGGTGATGGCCAGGGCCGGGCACACGGCTTCGCACAGTTTGCACGCGATGCAGCGCTCTTCCCCGTTGGGGTAGCGGCGCAGCGCATGCAGGCCACGGAAACGCGGCGACGCCGGCGTCTTTTCCATGGGATAGCGCAGGGTGACCTTGCGCTTGAAGAAATATTTGCCCGTCAGGCGCATGCCCTTGATGAGCTCGGACAGCAGCAGGCTGCCGAAAAAATCCTTGATCGCTTCCATAATCCTGCCTCGACCCGGCGCCTCAGCGCCAAATGTTCCAGGGCGTCTGCATCCAGATCGCCACGACGACCAGCCACACGCCGGTCAGCGGGATGAAAATCTTCCAGCCCAGGCGCATGATCTGGTCGTAGCGGTAGCGCGGGAACGACGCGCGGAACCACACGAAGAGCGAGACCACGAAGAAGGTCTTGATGCCCAGCCAGATCCAGCCCGGAATCCACGTCAGCGGCGCGATGTCCAGCGGGGGCATCCAGCCGCCCAGGAACATGATCGCGGCCATGCAGGACAGCAGGATCATGTTGGCGTATTCGCCCAGGAAGAACAGCGCGAACGCCATGCCGGAGTATTCGACCATGTGGCCGGCCACGATTTCCGACTCGCCTTCGACCACGTCGAACGGGTGGCGGTTGGTTTCGGCGACGGCCGAGATGACGTAGATGACGAACAGCGGCAACAGCGGCAGCCAGTTCCAGGACATGAACGACAGGCCGCGCTCGGCGAACCAGCCGCGGTTCTGCCCCAACACGATCTCGCTCATGTTGAGGCTGCCCGATACCAGCAGCACGGTGACCAGCACGAAGCCGATGGCCAGTTCGTACGACACCATCTGCGCCGAGGCGCGCAGCGCGCCCAGAAACGCGTACTTGGAGTTCGACGCCCAGCCGGCCACGATCACGCCGTACACGCCGATGGACGTGATGGCCATGACGTACAGCAGGCCGGCATTGACGTTGGCCAGCACCACTTCGGGACCGAACGGCACCACCGCCCACGCGGCCAGCGCCGGCATCAGCGTGACCACCGGCGCCACCACGAACAGCACCTTGTTGGCCTCGCTGGGCACCACCACTTCTTTGGTAAGCAGCTTGAACACGTCGGCGAACGGCTGCAGCAGGCCCTTGAAGCCGACGCGGGTCGGCCCCAGGCGGACGTGCATCCAGCCGATCATCTTGCGTTCCCAGTACGTGAGATATGCCACGCACAGGATGATGGGCACGGCGATCACGACGATCTTCACGATCGTCCAGACCACCAGCCATGCCGTCGGGCCCAGCAGCGCCGTGCCGTGGCCTTCGAGTACGTTAAGCCAGTCCATCAGGCACGCTCCACGCTGATTTCACCGAATGCGCCGCCCAGGGGGGCGGTCTGTTCCCAGGCCGCGGCGATGCGCACGGCGCGGTCGGCGACCGCGTCGTCCTGCACCGTCTCCAGCTCGGCCGAACCGGCCGGCGTGGACACGCGCACCTTGATGCCGGCCGTCAGGCCCAACTGGGCCAGCGTGCGGCCGTTCATGCGCGCGCCCGGCACGCGCGAGGCCGGAGCGGCCTGCAGCGGTTCGGAACGACGCACGATGGCGTCCGTACGGTAGATGGGCACGTCAGCCAGGCGCTCGAGGCCGGAAAGGGTCTTGCCCAGGCCCGGCGTCGCCTTGATGGCGTTGGACAGACGGCTTTCGAAGCCGCCGGCCAGCACCGTGTCGCGCACGGATTCGGACGTTTCGTCATCGAAGCCCGGCAGTTGCAGCACGTTGCCCAGCACGCGCAGCACCTTCCAGCCCGGACGGGTCTGGCCGTACGGCTGGACCGTGCCCTTGAAGCTTTGTGCGGCGCCCTGCGCGTTGACGTAGGTGCCCGAGGTTTCGGTGAACGGCGCCACCGGCAGCATGACGTCGGCCCAGTCCTGCGCGGCCGAGCGGTAAGGCGTGAGCGCCACCGCGAACTGCGCGGCGCGCAGCGCGGCCAGCGCCTGCGGACCGTTGTCGGCGTCCAGGAGCGGCTCGGCGTGCAGCACCACATAGGCCTTCAGCGGTTCGGCCAGCATGGCCGCGGCCGACTTGCCGCCCTGCCCCGGCACGGCGCCGGCCAGATAGCCGCCGACCGTATTGCCGCCGGCGGTGAGGAAGCCGAACTTGCCGCCCGCCAGGCCGGCCAGCGCGCTGGCGTTGGCCGCCAGCGTGGAGGCTTGCGGCGAGGCCACGGCCAGGTTGCCCAGCAGCACGGCGACGTTGCCGCCCGAAGCGAGGCTGGCCGCGATGAGCTTGGCGTTCTCGCCGGGCACGACCGAAGCGAACTCGGCGGGCACGGATTGTTCCTTGGCTTGCGCCAGCGCCACGGCCACTTCGGCCAGCGCGACCGCCAGACCCGACGGCGCCACGGTGACGCGCGCGGTGACGGGCAGCAGCGGATCGTCGGCGGCGCCGTCGATCAGCGAGATCTGCGTGCCGCGCTTGGCAGCCTGGCGCAGGCGCTGCGCGATGAGCGGATGGTCCTTGCGCAGGAACGAGCCCACCACCAGCACGCGATCCAGGTTGTCGATCTCGGCGATCGGCATGCCCAGCCACGGCGCGCCCGACAGGGCGGCGTCGAAGGCCGGGTCGGTCTGGCGCAGGCGGAAGTCGATGTTCTCGGAGCCCAGGGCGCGCACCAGGCGGCCCAGCAGCGCGTATTCTTCGGTGGTGGCGTACTCGGACGCCAGCGCGCCGATCTGGCCGGCGCCGAAGCCGTCACGCACGCGCGACAGGCCTTGCGCCACGGCCTGCAGCGCGTCGGCCCACGAGGCCTCCTGCCACTTGCCGTCGGCGCCCTTGATCATGGGCGAGGCCAGGCGGTCTTCGCTGTTCAGACCTTCGTACGAGAAGCGGTCGCGATCGCTGATCCAGCATTCGTTTACGGCCTCGTTCTCGAAGGGCACGACGCGCATGACGCGGTCGCCCTTGACCTGCACCACCAGGTTGGCGCCCACGCTGTCGTGCGGGCTGATCGAACGGCGGCGCGCCAGTTCCCAGGTGCGGGCGCTGTAGCGGAACGGCTTGGACGTCAGCGCGCCGACCGGGCAGATGTCGATCATGTTGCCCGACAGCTCGGACTCGATGGCGCGGCCCACGAACGTGGTGATCTCGGAATGCTCGCCGCGGCCCAGCATGCCCAGCTCCATGACGCCGGCGATTTCCTGGCCGAAGCGCACGCAGCGGGTGCAGTGGATGCAGCGCGTCATTTCCTCGGCCGAGACCAGCGGGCCCAGGTCCTTGTGGAACACCACGCGCTTTTCTTCGTGATAGCGCGAAGAAGAGCCGCCGTAGCCCACGGCCAGGTCCTGCAGCTGGCATTCGCCGCCCTGGTCACAGATCGGGCAGTCGAGCGGGTGATTGATCAGCAGGAATTCCATGACCGACTTCTGGGCGGCCTTGGCCTTCTCGGAAGCGGTGTGCACCACCATGCCATTGGTGACGGGCGTGGCGCAGGCCGGCAGCGCCTTGGGCGCCTTCTCGACCTCGACCAGGCACATGCGGCAGTTGGCCGCGATGGACAGCTTCTTGTGGTAGCAGAAATGCGGCACGTAGAGCCCGATCTTCTGGGCCGCATGCATGACCATGCTGCCCTCGGGTACTTCGACCTTGTTGCCGTCGACGGTTAGTTCAACCATTGCTGTTCCTGACGCCTACAGATATTGCGGGACCACACAAGACTTGTGCTCGATGTGGTGCGCGAATTCTTCGCGAAAATGCTTGATGAAACCGCGCACCGGCATGGCCGCGGCATCTCCCAGGGCGCAGATCGTGCGGCCCATGATGTTGCTCGCCACGTTGTCGAGCAGGTCGAGATCTTCTGGGCGGCCATGGCCGTTCTCGATACGGTGCACCATGCGGTACAGCCAGCCGGTGCCTTCGCGGCACGGCGTGCACTGGCCGCAGCTTTCCTCGAAATAGAAGTACGACAGGCGCAGCAGCGACTTGACCATGCAGCGCGTCTCGTCCATGACGATGACCGCGCCCGAGCCCAGCATGGAGCCGGCCTTGGCGATGGAGTCATAGTCCATGGTGCATTCCATCATGATGTCGGCCGGCAGCACCGGGGCGCTGGAGCCGCCGGGGATGACCGCCTTGAGCTTCTTGCCGCCGCGCATGCCGCCCGCCAGTTCGAGCAGCTTGGAGAAAGGCGTGCCCAGCGGAATCTCGTAGTTGCCCGGCCGCTCGACGTCGCCGGTGATCGAGAAGATTTTGGTGCCGCCGTTGTTGGGCTTGCCGATCTCGAGGTAGGCCTGGCCGCCATTGCGGATGATCCAGGGCACCGCCGCGAAGGTCTCGGTGTTGTTGATGGTGGTGGGCTTGCCGTACAGGCCGAAGCTGGCCGGGAACGGCGGCTTGAAGCGCGGCTGCCCCTTCTTGCCTTCGAGCGATTCCAGCAGCGCGGTTTCCTCGCCGCAGATGTAGGCGCCGTAGCCATGGAAGGCATGCAGCTGGAAGCTGAAGTCGGAGCCGAACAGCTTGTCGCCCAGGAAGCCCGCGGCGCGCGCCTCTTCGAGGGCTTCCTCGAAGCGCTGGTAGACCTCGAAGATCTCGCCGTGGATGTAGTTGTAGCCCACGCTGATGCCCATCGCGAAGGCGGCGATGGCCATGCCCTCGATGACGATGTGCGGGTTGAAGCGCAGGATGTCGCGATCCTTGAACGTGCCCGGTTCGCCCTCGTCGGAGTTGCACACCAGGTACTTCTGGCCCGGGAAGGCGCGCGGCATGAAGCTCCACTTCAGGCCGGTGGGAAAGCCCGCGCCGCCACGGCCGCGCAGGCCCGAGGCCTTGACTTCGGCAATGACGTCCTCGGGCTTCATGCCCGTGGTCAGGATCTTGCGCAGGGCTTCGTAGCCGCCGCGCTGGACGTAGTCTTCAAGGCGCCAGTTGCTGCCGTCCAGCCCGTCCAGGATCTGCGGCTGGATGTGCCGGCCGTGCAGGCACATCGACGTGACGAGGTCGTTGGCGGGATTCGGATCGAGGCCTTGCGCCAGGTTCTTGTACAGGTCGGGCGCGTTCATGCCGATTCTCCCTTCAGGGTGTCGATCAGCGCGTCCAGTTTCTGTTCGGTCATGCGCACGCACATATGCTTGTTGTTGACGATCACGACCGGCGAATCGCCGCAGGCGCCCATGCACTCGCCTTCGATCAGCGTGAATCTGCCGTCGGCCGTGGTCTCGCGGTAGTCGACGCCCAGCTTGCGCTTGAGATAGTCGCCGGCACGCTCGCCGTCGCGCAAGGCACAGGGCAAGTTGGTGCAGACGGCGATCTTGTGCGTGCCCACCGGGGCAACGTCGAACATGTTGTAGAAGGTGGCGACTTCCTGCACGGCGATCGGCGGCACGCCGATGTACTTCGCCACGTCTTCGATGATGTCGGTCGGCAGCCAGCCCTTTTCTTCTTGCGCGATGGCAAGCGCGGCCATGATGGCGGACTGCCGCTGGTCGGCCGGGAACTTGGCGAGTTCTCGGTCGATTTTCTGGTAGGCCTGTTCGGAAAGCAGCATGATGGGAATCCGGGTTTTATACGGGCGCTCTGTACTGGCGGCGGACCGTCAGCGATCGATCTCGCCGAAAACGATGTCCTGCGTACCGATGATGGTGACGGCGTCGGCGATCATGTGGCCGCGCGACATTTCATCGAGCGATTGCAGGTGGGCGAAACCGGGCGCGCGGATCTTCAGGCGGTACGGCTTGTTCGCGCCGTCGGCCACCAGGTAGATGCCGAACTCGCCCTTCGGGTGCTCGACCGCGCAGTAGGCCTCGCCAGGAGGCACGTGGAAACCTTCGGTGAAGAGCTTGAAGTGGTGGATCAGCTCTTCCATGTTGGTTTTCATGGCCGTGCGCTTGGGCGGGGCAACCTTGTGGTTGTCGATCATGACCGGGCCGGGATTGTTGCGCAGCCACTCGATGCACTGGCGGATGATGCGGTTGCTTTCGCGCAGCTCGGCCACGCGCACCAGGTAGCGGTCGTAGCAGTCGCCGTTCACGCCGACCGGCACGTCGAAATCGACCAGGTCGTAGACCTCGTAGGGCTGCGTCTTGCGCAGGTCCCAGGCCACGCCCGAACCACGCAGCATGGGGCCCGTGAAACCCAGCGCCTTGGCGCGCTCGGGATCGACCACGCCGATGCCGACCAGGCGCTGCTTCCAGATACGATTGTCGGTGAGCAGGGTTTCGTACTCGTCGACGCAGGCCGGGAAGCGGTTGGTGAAGTCTTCGATGAAGTCGAGCAGCGAGCCCGAGCGGGCCGCGTTGATGGCCTTGATTTCCTTGTCGCTGCGGTACTTGTTGTCACCCTGGAACTGCGGCATGGAATCCGGCAGGTCGCGGTAGACGCCGCCCGGCCGATAGTAGGCCGCGTGCATGCGCGCCCCCGACACCGCCTCGTAGCAGTCCATCAGGTCTTCACGTTCGCGGAAGGCGTACAGGAAGACGGCCATGGCGCCGACGTCCAGCGCATGCGAACCCAGCGACATCAGGTGGTTCAGGATGCGCGTGATCTCGTCGAACATCACGCGGATGTACTGCGCGCGCAGCGGCGGCTCGATGCCCAGCAGCTTCTCGATGGCCATGACGTACGCGTGCTCGTTGCACATCATCGAGACGTAGTCCAGGCGGTCCATGTAGGGCAGCGCCTGGATGAAGGTCTTGTGCTCGGCCAGCTTTTCGGTGGCGCGGTGCAAAAGCCCGATGTGCGGGTCGGCGCGCTGGATGACCTCGCCGTCCAGTTCGAGCACCAGGCGCAGCACGCCGTGCGCGGCCGGGTGCTGCGGACCGAAGTTGAGGGTGTAGTTCTTGATTTCTGCCATGATGTTTTCAGCGCCCCATGCCGTAGGAGTCTTCGCGCACCACGCGCGGATTGATCTCGCGCGGCTCGATGGTGACGGGCTGGTAGATGACGCGCTTCTGCTCGGGGTCGTAGCGCATCTCGACGGTGCCGGTCAGCGGGAAGTCCTTGCGGAACGGATGGCCGATGAAGCCGTAGTCGGTGAGAATGCGGCGCAGGTCGGGGTGACCTTCGAAGATGATGCCGTACAGGTCGAACGCTTCGCGCTCGTACCAGTTGACGCCGGGCCAGCACTCGAGCAGCGAGGCCACCATGGGGAACTCGTCATCGGGCGCGAACGTGCGCACCCGCAGGCGCCAGTTGTGCTCGATGGACAGCAGGTGCAGCACCACGGCGTAGCGGCCGCGCTGCACGCCGCCCGACTGGCCTGAGCGCACGACGCGCGTGCCGTTGCCCCAGGTCAGGTAGTCGACGCCGCAAAGGTCGACGCAGCTTTCGAAGCGCAGGCCCGGGTCGGTGCGCAGCTTGGTGCAGGCGGCGAACCATTGTTCGGCAGGCACTTCGAGCGTGAGTTCGCCCAGCGCCTCGCTCAGGGCGACTTCCTGGCCGAACGCGGCCTGCAAATGGGTTTTCAGGGTTTCGAGCCTGGTCATCATCATGTACGCATAGATAAACCGATACACAGCTTCGCCGCCGGTTCGTGAGAACGGCGACAACCGCCTGACACTACGGAGCGCGCAGGGACTAGCGCGCGATGGTGTTGGTCAGGCGGATCTTGTTCTGCATCTGCAGTAATCCGTAGACCAGGGCCTCGGCCGTGGGCGGGCAGCCCGGCACGTAGACGTCGACCGGCACGATGCGATCGCAGCCGCGCACCACCGAATACGAGTAGTGGTAATAGCCGCCGCCATTGGCACAGGAGCCCATGGAAACGACCCAGCGCGGTTCGGGCATCTGGTCGTAGACCTTGCGCAGCGCGGGCGCCATCTTGTTGCACAGCGTGCCGGCCACGATCATCAGGTCGGATTGGCGCGGGCTGGGGCGGAAGATGATGCCGAACTGGTCCAGGTCGTAGCGCGCCGCGCCGGCGTGCATCATTTCGACCGCGCAACAGGCCAGGCCGAAAGTCATGGGCCACATCGAGCCGGTCTTGGCCCAGTTGATGAACTTGTCGGCGCTGGTGGTGATGAAGCCTTGCTTGAGAATGCCGTCTATAGCCATATTCGTTCCTGATAGCGTGCCTGCGGGAGGTGGCGGGATGCCCGCCGGGTCAACCCCTTACTCCCAGTCGAGCGCGCCCTTTTTCCATTCGTAGATGAAGCCCACCGTCAGCACGGCCAGGAAAACCATGACGGTCCAGAAACCGACCAGGCCCACGGTGCCCTGGGCGATGGCCCAGGGGAACAAGAAGGCGATTTCCAGGTCGAACAGGATGAAGAGGATGGCGACGAGGTAGTAGCGCACGTCGAACTTCATCCGGGCGTCTTCGAAGGCCTCGAAGCCGCACTCGTAAGGCGAGAGCTTTTCGGCATACGGACGCCGCGGCCCTAGCAGAGAGCCCGCCGTCAACAGGGCAAACCCGATCAGGGTAGCCACTACGATGAACAGCAGGACGGGAAAGTACTGTTGCAGGTTCATGATGCGTCCGTCAAATGCGCAAACCTTCAGATTGTAGCATTCGCACGGTTACTTACGGCTGAACCCACTTACTAGGAAGCACTGTTCCATTCATGGAAAAAGCCACCCATTGGGTGGCTTTTTTGACGAACGGGCGGGAAGCCCGTTCATGCCATGCGTATCGAGGCAGGGCTTGCGCCCCGCGCACGATTAGAAGCGGTGGCGGATACCGACGCCGGCAGCGGTGCTCTTGGCGTCGTCGATGAACAGAGCGTTCTTGGCGTACGAACCGTACAGGTACAGGTTGGTGCGCTTCGACAGGTCGTAGGTGGCGCCCAGGCTGAACACGTTGCTGGTTTCGTCGCCGCCGGTCAGGTTGTCGTTCTTGGGATCGATCATCTGCCACGAACCGAACAGGCTGGTAGCGCCGCCCAGCGGGGCGGTCAGACCGACCATGTACGAGTTGGCGCGGAAGCCGTCAGCGAAGCTGTAGGTCGGGTACGAAGCCGTCACGGTGCTGCCGTTGGGCAGGGTGTAGGACGGCACGCCACCGGTCGGGGCGCCAGGACCTTGGCCGGCGAACCAGCCGTCTTCGGTGCGGGCGTAGGCCAGAGCCAGCTTCACGACCTCGAAGTCGTAGGCGGCGCCGATCGTGTACTGACGGGGCGTCGCGTCGTCGTCGTCAGCCGGGTTCAGCTGGTCGAAGGCCAGAGCGACTTGCAGCGGGCCGTTGACGTAGCGAGCACCAGCGGTGATGCCGCGGACGTTGTCGGCCGTGGCGAAGTTGCCCGAACCGCTGACGTTGAACGAGTAGCCAACACCCAGTTGGAAGCCGCTGAACGACGGGGTTTGGTACATGACCATGTTGTCGTAGCGGTTGGTGTTGGCAGCGCTGAAGGCGTGGCCGATGTTGGCTTGGGCGAAGCCGGCGCCGAACGGGTCGATCGAGCCGAAGTACTTCGACGCGATGTTGGTTTGACGACCGAAGTCCAGTTGGCCCCAGCTGTTGCTGGCCAGACCGACGGTGGCTTGACGACCGAACAGGCGGCCGCCTTGAGCCGAGTTACCGGTGCTCGAGTCGAAGCCCGATTCCAGTTGGAAGACAGCGCGCAGGCCGTCACCCAGATCTTCGGAACCGCGCAGACCCCAGCGCGAACCGTTCTGCACGCCGTTGATCATACCGATGCGGCTGTGGTCGTAGCCGGCGAAGCCATCACCCGACGGCAGGTCCAGCTGGTTGTAGCCGATGCCGGTGTCGATGATGCCGTACAGGGTCACCGAGGTTTCTGCCTGGGCGGCGCCAGCGAAGCCGGCGAGCAGGGCGGCAGCGAGCAGAGTCTTTTTCATTTAAGAAATCTCCGTTGATTTGAGTGACAAGAGCAGCAACGCAGCAATCAAGCCTGCCGCCCCCCTAACTCCGCGAAGGGAAGTTGTCGCTATTGCATCAAAAATTGGCAGGGCTGGCTACGTTCACGGCCAGAAAAGACGCGGTTTCCGGCACTCGTGTTGGAAAGCTGCAACATAGCGCTCCGCACGCCTGAGGACAGGCTTAAACCGCGGGGACAGACGCGGCGACGGCATCGCCCGCGCGCTTGGCGACCCAGGGCAATGTAACAACGCGATGCGACAAGCACCGGCGCACATAACGTTGTTATTTTCAGATATCGGCGATACATTCATGTCCATGACCGACCTGCCCGCTCCGACGCGATCCGACCGTTTGATCGCGCTGCGTCGCCAGATCATTCTGGACGCCGCGCAGCGCGCGTTCGCCCGCGACGGACTCGAGTCCACCACCATGCGGGCCATCGCCAAGGAGGCGGGATGCACCACCGGCGCCATTTATCCGTGGTTTTCGGGCAAGGAAGCCATCTACGCCGCGCTGCTGCGCGAGTCGCTGGACCGCCTGCACCTGCACCTGACGCACGAGTTGCAGGCCGCGCCGCCGGGGCGCGCCGCACGCCGCGTGATCCAGGCGTTCTTCGACTATTACGCCGGGCGGCCGACCGAGCTGTCGCTGGGCATGTACCTGTTCAAGGGCCTTGCCCCGCAGGGGCTGGGACGCGATACGGACGACGAACTCAACGCGCGGCTGCGCGCCTGCGTGGATCAACTGGGCGCCGGGCTCCTGGCCGACGGCCGGGGCGATGCGCGGTCCGCGCGGATCGAGCAGATGAATGTGTTCACCTATCTGATGGGCCTGCTGCTGTTGTTCCACACGCGGCGGCTCAAGTCGCTGGGCCAGCACGCCCAGCCCCTGCTGGACAGTTTCTGCGACACCCTGGAGCACCGCCAGCCATGATTCCGGACGCCGACTCGCCACCCGCCCGCATCAGCGTGGCCGACTTCCACCGCCTGCTGCGCGAGCAGCATCCCTTTGCACAATTGCTGGGCATCGAGATCACTGCCATTGGGCACGGCACGGCGCACGCGGTGCTGCCGGCCAGCGATGGACACCAGCGGCTGGGCGGCATCGTCGCCGGCCCGATGCTCATGGGATTGGCAGACCTTGCCCTGTATGCGGCCGTCGTGGGCGCGACCGGACAGGCCGAGGCCGTCACCGCGAGCCTCACCATCAACTTCCTGCGCAAGAGTCCGCCCGCCGCCGTGCATGCCGAGGCGCGGCTGCTGAAGGCGGGCAGGCTGTCGGCGGGCGAAGTGCTGTTGTATGCCGGACAGGGTGGCGAGCCCGTGGCTCACGTCGTCAGCACCTGGTCGGTACCACGGCCATGATTCCGGCGCGCATAGGCATCATCGGAATGGACGAGCCCGGCCAGCGGGCCGCGCGCCAGCTGCTGGCCGCGCAGCCCGACGTGGTGCTTACCGTGTACGACCGGCTGGACAGCCGGTGCGAGCCGTTCCGCGGCCAGGCCACGCTGGCCGCGACGGCCGACGAGGTCTTGCGCGAATCGGACGCCGTCGTGCTGGCGCTGCCGAACGAGCACGAGGTCGACCGGGCGCTCGAGCGCTACAGCGACGGCTGCGTCGCAGCCGCGGTGGCAGGCAAGCTGATCGTGGACCTGAGCCCGTTGCCCGAGTCGCGCGCCCGCGCGCTGGCCCTTGCGGTGGAAGCCGCGGGCGGCCGCTATGCGCGCCGCGACCGAGCCGCCGCGCACGACGATCCGGCAATGGAGGCCGGGCTGATCCGCATCCTGCGGGAATGATCAGCCTTGCGCGGGCCGGGGCGCGCGCCGCTCGATGACGGCCACGCACAAGGCCAGCCACAGGGCCGTGATGGCGAAGCCGGCCGCCACGTCGCTGGCGAAGTGCACCTGCAGCAGCACGCGACTGACCCCGATGGCGACGATCAGCGCAGCGGCGCCGGCCACGCAGGCGGGCCTCCACGGCTGCGGCAGCACGCGCAGCAACAGATAGCAGGCCATGCCATACACCGCCATCGAGGCCGACGCATGCCCGCTGGGAAAACTCCAGCCCGACACGATCGCATAGTCATGCCCGTACTCGGGCCGCAGACGCTGGAACGTGCGCTTGAGGAACATGTTCATCAGGCCGCCTCCTGCGGTGGCCGCGGCGCAGCCCGCTGCAAGCACCCAGCGTCGCCGTGCCAGCAGCAGCACCGTCATGGCCACCGCCACGACGGTCAGGAAATCACGATCCCCCAGATGGGTGAACCAGCCCATCGCCCATAGCAGCCGCGGCGCAACCGTCTGGCCGAGATGTCTGGCCAGGGCCATGTCGAAGGCCACCAGGCCGCCCTCGCCGCCCACGGCCAGGGCAGAAACGATGAAGACCAACGCCGCCATGGCGGCAAGACTGGCATACAGCGCCGCGCGACGCCTGCCCGCTGGCAGGCGCGCGGCCAAGCCCCACAGGGCAGCGGAGGCCGCCGCCCCCGCCGCGGGCAGCAACAGGAACAGGGTCAAGGGATGATCTGCGATCCACGCGGCGGTCTGTTCCATGTCCCGACTACCAAAGCGGCGTGGAATGGATGCGCGTGAAGGCGCCTTGCCTTACCTGGAAATCCCAGCGCTCCAGTTCGCAGTGGGACGCGCCATCTGCCATTTCATGGCAGATGAGATTGACCGAGTTCGGCACATTGCCGCGCACGCGGTAGGACACGGCCGTGCCGGCCTGCACCGCCCAGGCGCGCCGTCCCGCCTCGCCTTCGCTGCCATGCAAGGGGACGACGTAAGGCAGGTGGATATGCCCGCCCAGGACGAGGTCGACGCCGGCGTCGACCCAGGCCGGAACGGCCAGTTCGCGGCCTCCGACCAGATTGCTTACGTCGGTGGGCTCGATGGCCCGCACAGGGTGATGCAGCATGACGATCTTCAATTGTCCTGGACGCCCCGCGCGCAGTCGCTGCGCCACGCGTTGCACCTGCGCGGGCGAGACCTCGCCGTCGACGCGATACTTCGGTCGCGTGCTGTTCACGCCGATGGCCAGCAGGCGGTCGTCTTCATAGACGGGCTCGAGCACGGGCCCCAGCGCGCGGCGGTAGTTGCCATACGGATCCAGCAGGCGCGCGAGCACGTTGTACATAGGGATGTCGTGATTGCCGGGCACCACCAGCACCGGCAGCTGCAGCGCCTCGATGAAGCTGCGCGCCGCCGAGAACTGGCCGCGGCGGGCGCGCTGCGTGATGTCGCCGCCAAGCAGCACCACGTCCGGCTTCTGCTCGGCCGCCAGCGCCAGCAGGGCCCTCACCACCACAGGCACCTCGGTGCCGAAATGCGTATCGGAGATATGCAGCACCCGCGTCATGCCGCCTCCACGCGATGCTCCTCGGCGGGAACCAGCAGCATCAGCGCCTGGGGCGACACGCGGAACTCGAGCGGCGCGCGCATCCAGCAGACCTCGCCGTCCATGGCCACCTTGATGTCGTGGCGGCGCAGGCGGCGGCCCAGTTGCACGGTCATGCGCTCGAAGGGAAAGCTGATGACGTTCTCGGCCTCGCCCAGCCGGCTGAGCAGGCCGCGCAGCAACAAGCCATACAGCGCCAGCGTCCCGACCGGCCGTGGCGTCATGGCGACCAGCTTGCCGCGTTCGATGTCGTCCGCCTCGGGGATGCCGATCTGGCGCAGCTGCAGAGCGTTGTTTCCGACCACCAGCGTGGGCGTACGCATGACGCGCTGCACTTCGGCGCTGTCGAGCTGGATGGCCAGGCGGCGATGGCCCCGGCGCAGCAGGGTGACGATGCACGACCACAAGGCCACCAGGCGGCTGCGGCCATACCGCCGCTTGTAGGCTTCGCGGTCTTCGAGCAGCTGCGGGTACAGCCCCAGGCTGGCGTTGACCAGGAAAATGCGATTGTTCAGCATGCCGACCTGCACCGGCTCGACATGGGCATTCAGCAGGCCGCGCGTGGCGATCTCGGTATCTTGCGGTATGCCGTAGGCACGGCCGAAGTAATTGAACGTGCCCTGGGGCACGATGCCGAATGGGACGCCGCTGCCCAGCACGGCCTGTGCGACCGCATTGAGCGTGCCGTCGCCGCCGCAGGCCACGACCACCCCGCCCCGCTGACGCGCCGTCTCGACCGCGCGGCGCGCCACGGCGGCCAGCTTGCGGCCATCGTCCACGGCAATGAGCTCGTAGGTTCTGCCTGCTTCGTCCAGCACGCGCCGTATGGTCGAGCGTATGACCTCGGCGTCGCGGCTGCCCGAGCCCTGGTTCCACACGATGAATAACGGCTCTCGGCCGGTAAGCGGGGCCGAGCCCCGGGCATGGCCCTGCGGATCGGGAGTCATGCAGGCAAGATACCGAAGCCGCCCCGATGCCGCAAGGCGGCCGGTTGTATAGAACCTGTGTGGGTTGAAACGGCGGCGACCAGATGTAAAAGCCCGCCGCCGCGCGGCTGCGTCCGTACGATCGGAGAGCGGACCGCGGTTATGGCGCTGCTAGCCGCGCGGCTCGCCCGCCCGCTTCACAGCCCCAATTCGGACAACCCGGGATGGTCGTCGGGACGCCGGCCCAGCGGCCAACGGAACTTGCGCTCGGACTCCTGGATGGGCTTGTCGTTGATGCACGCATAGCGGTTGATCATCAAGCCGTCAGGTCCGAATTCCCAATTCTCGTTGCCGTAGGAGCGGAACCAGTTGCCGGAATCATCGTGCCACTCATAGGCGTAGCGCACGGCGATGCGATTCTCCGTGTAGGCCCACAGTTCTTTGATCAGCCGATAGTCCAGTTCCCTGGCCCATTTGCGCTCGAGGAATGCCCGGGCTTCGTCGCGGTTGCGCACGAATTCGGCGCGGTTGCGCCACTGCGTATCCACCGTATAGGCCATCGAGACCTTGGCGGGATCGCGACTGTTCCAACCGTCTTCGGCGAGACGGACCTTCTGGATCGCCGTTTCGCGCGTGAACGGCGGAAGCGGCGGGCGAACTTCGTTTGACTCGGACATGGCAAGGCTCCTGGATGGGCGCGGAGGGATCTGTCAGCGGGCCGCGCCGCGCAGCAGTACCTGCGCGGCGCGGCCCGCACTGGCGGCGGCGGTCGGATCGCCCATCACCAGCGCGACCGCGATCGCGCCGTCGATGAGCACCAACAGCTGACGCGCAGTGTCGTCGGGGTCGCTCAACGAGCAGGCGCCCGTCAAATGACGCAGGTAGTCGTACAGGCGCTCCTTGTGCAACCGGGACACCGCTCGTACCGGGTGCCCGGCATCTCCGATCTCGCCGGCCGCGTTGATGAAGGCGCAGCCATGGAAGTCCGGCGACTCGAACCAGCGCTGCAGCGCCGGGAACACCGACAGCAGCCGTTCGACCGGCGTAGCTGCCGCGGAACTCTCGTCGATGAGCCATTGCATCCAGCGTTCGTCGCGCCGCAGCAGCGCCGCGGCCACCAGGTCATCCTTGTTCGCGTAGTGGCGGTAGATGCTCTTGCGCGCCACCCCGGAGGTCTTGACGATGGCGTCCATGCCGGTGGCGTGTATGCCGTCGGCGTAGACGAGCCGTTCGGTGGCGTCGAGCAGGCGCGCCTGAAGCTCCGAAACTGATGCGTGCGAATTCATGGCGCCAGGAGAATAGTCGTTCTCTGCATGGATGGCGCATGGTAGAACGATCATTCTCTTTACGTCAAGCAGCGGCTGCAATGCGGCGTGACGGTGCCTACAATGGCCGGCATCGAACCAGGCCGGCACGGCCTCACCTCCAACGACAAGGAACGGCATGGAAGCGGAATTCTGGCTGGAACGCTGGCGCGATGGGCGCACCAATTTTCATCAAACGCGGGTGACGCCGCCGCTGGAACGCTATTGGCCCATGCTGCAACTGCCGCGCGGCAGCCGTGTCCTGGTGCCGTTGTGCGGCAAGACGCTGGACATGCGCTGGCTTGCCGACCAGGGGCTGCGCGTGCTGGGCGTGGAATTGGCTCCACTTGCCGTCGAGCAGTTCTTCCAGGAACAGGGATTGCAGCCCACTGTGCAAACGTCGGCCATGGGCCAGCATTATGTCGCCGGCGACATAGAAATCATCTGCGGCGACATCTTCGCGCTGGACGCCGAGACGCTGGCAACATGCCGCGGCGTATTCGACCGAGCAGCCCTGATCGCGCTGCCGCCTGAAATGCGCGGGCCGTATGTACAGCACGTCTACGGGCAATTGCCCGACGACTATCAAGGACTACTGATCACGCTGGATTATCAGCAGGCGCAGATGGACGGCCCGCCGTTCTCCGTGGCCGACCCGGAAGTGCAGGCGCTATATGGCCCGCACAGCGTGGCGGAACAGATCTACCGCCGGGATACGCTGGACAAGGAGCCCAAGTTCGCCGAGCGCGGCATGACGCGGCTGGAAACGCTGGTGTATCGGCTGCGGCGCAAGACAGGCTGAGCGTATTCCGTGGCGGGCAGTACGACAAACGAAGGCTGAAAGGTGGAAGACATGCACGGTAATAAAAATGCCGATGAAATTTCATTTAACAGTTTCGGAAATCTCGAATAAATTCCCACTGTTCCCCGGGCATTCTGTTTTACCTGTCCGCCCAGGTACGTCGCCGTAGTCAAGGATGCCCATGCCTGCCCACCACGATCAGCGAGAATCCGCCACGCGGTATACCCGGCAGGGAACACCCTTCACGGCGCCCCCCGTTCGGCACGTGAAAATGAGCGAGTTTTATGCAAAATTCGCGTCATATATCGCCGACGCCGAGATAGCCCCCGTCTGCGTGTGGCGATATAAATCGCCTGTCGTGTGGCTGGTCAGCCATGCCACCTGGGCGCGCCATCCGAAAATCGAGCAGTTCCTGCCCGTCTCCCATCCCTTGTCCAACCTGCGCGATCCGGTCAATGCGAAATTGCAGCTCGCCGAGGACCGTCTCGAAGCCGCCATGCGGACAAGCCGCATGCGCGTCCCCGCCGAACCGCTGGTACGCGCGCTGCTGATTCGCGTTTTATATTCGGTGCCCTCGGACGAGGCCTTGCACGAGGTGATCGACTACAACCTGCTGTACCGGTGGTTCGTAGGTTTCGACTTGAATCATCCTCTCTGGCCGCGCGACCTCATGTCGGAGACTTTCGCACTGCTGTTGGCCCAACGGGATATCGTGGAGATCCTCGCGGAGTTGGTTTCACTGGCCGCGTCGCTTGCCAACGCCACTTCCGCGACATCGGACTTCCATATCGATCTGGCGCTGCTGGAAACCTGGCGCGCCCGCGTCCGGCAACGGGACACAACCCCGGATACGTCGCTGATGCCATAACCGGCCAGCCGGCTCATCCAACCCCAACGCCCCCCTTGTGGTCGACGCCTGGCCGCTCAACTCGTCGTCACACCGATATCGATATAACGACGGTTCACTCGTCATGCTCTGGCCCATGGCATAGCATCGAACCACCGTGACGCAACCGCGGAAAGCGCTGCGGGCCGGCGCATCTGGAATAATGCTTCGGCCGCCAGCATCGAACAAACACGACACCGGACGAGACGACCATGAGCACGACTTCCCCCTCTTTTGCCAGAGGCATCGCGCCCCTGCGTGAATTCGTCGTCGACTTCGCCGGGCTGCTGGCACGCGGGCCCGACGAACCCGCCATCCTGCGCGACGGCGGCGTGCTGCTGGGCCGCCTGGTCGCGCGCGACGACTGGCTGCCGGATGCCTACGCGCAGCCGGATCCCACGTATTACCGCCAATATCTGCTGCACGCCGACTCGGCGCAGCGCTTCTCGGTGGTCAGCTTCGTGTGGGGTCCCGGCCAGCAGACTCCGGTGCACGACCATACCGTCTGGGGCCTGATCGGCATGTTGCGTGGCGCGGAATACTCGCAGCCCTACCGGCTGGACGCGCACGGTCGTCCCGAGCCGGACGGCCCCGAAATCCGCCTGGCACCCGGTGACGTCGAACCCGTGTCGCCGACCGTGGGCGACATACACCGCGTGCGCAATGCGCACGACGACCGCGTCTCCATCAGCATCCACGTCTACGGCGCCAACATCGGCGCCGTGCGCCGCTCCGTCTTCGGGCCGGACGGCGAGCGCAAGCCTTTCATCTCCGGCTATTCCAACGCCGCCCTGCCCAACATCTGGGACCTGTCGAAAGAACCGCAAACCCCATGACCGCCAACGCTCAATCCGCCCTCACCTTCGACGACGTGCGCACCGCCCTGCTTCAGGGCCGCGAGATCGCGCTGATCGACGTGCGCGAAGAAGACCCCTTTGCGCAGGCCCATCCGCTGTGGGCCGCCAACTTCCCGCTGTCGCGACTCGAGCTCGACGCATGGGAACGCATTCCCAGACGCGACACGCTGACCGTGGTCTACGGCCACGACGACTCGGGCGACCTGGCGCCGCGCGCCATCACGGTATTGCGCTCGCTGGGCTATACCGACGTGCATGCGCTCGAAGGCGGACTGGAAGGCTGGCGCGCCGCCGGCGGCGAGCTGTTCCGCGACGTGAACGTGCCCAGCAAGGCCTTCGGCGAACTCGTGGAGGCCGAACGCCACACGCCCTCGCTCAGCGCGCAAGAGGTCAAGCAGCTGATCGACGAGGGAGCCGATGCCGTCATCGTGGACGCGCGCCGCTTCGACGAATACCACACGATGAGCATCCCCACCGCCACCAGCGTGCCGGGCGCCGAACTGGTGCTGCGCATCCGCGAACTGGCGCCCGATGCCGCCACGCGCGTCATCGTCAACTGCGCCGGCCGCACACGCAGCATCATCGGCACGCAGTCGCTGGTGAACGCGGGCATACCCAACCCCGTGGCCGCCCTGCGCAACGGCACCATAGGCTGGACGCTGGCGGGCCAGCAGCTGGACCGCGGCGCCGGCCGGCGCCATCCCGACGCGCGTCCCGAGACGCGCGCCACGGCGCAGGCGGATGCGCGCCGCGTGGCGGATCGTGCCGGCGTGCGCCGCATCTCGCTGGACGACATCGGCAGCCTGCAGGAGCCGGGCCGCACGCTGTATCGCTACGACGTGCGCACGCCTGATGAATACCTGGCCGGCCACCTGCCCGGTTTCGCATCCGCGCCGGGCGGCCAGTTGGTGCAGGAGACCGACCACAACGCGCCCGTGCGCGGCGCCCGGCTGGTGTTGGCGGACGACGACGGCGTGCGCGCTTCGATGAGCGCCTCGTGGCTGGCGCAGATGGGCTGGGAAGTCTATGTGCTCGACCCCATTCCGGACGCCAGCCGCTACGTGCCCGGTCCGTGGAAGCGTGCGCAGCCGGAGCCCCCGGAGGTGCGGACCGTCGATGCTGCCGCACTGGCCGGCTGGCTGGCCGAAGGTCCGCAGGACACGCAGGTGCTCGACTTCACGACGGGCGTGAACTACGTGAAGGCCCACATCCCCGGCGCATGGTTCGCGCTGCGCGCGCAGCTGGCGCAGGCGCTGCAGGCCGTGCAGCCGCGTCCGCGCCGCTACGTGTTCACCTGCGGATCGAGCCTGCTGGCGCGTTTCGCCGCGCGAGACGCCGCCGCGCTCACCGACATTCCGGTGTACGTGCTGGAAGGCGGCAATGCCGCCTGGATCGCCGCTGGGCGCCCCACCGAAAGCGGCGAAACGCGCCTGGCCTCGCCGCGCATCGATCGCTACCGCCGTCCATACGAAGGCACGGACGCGCCGCGCGAAGCGATGCAGGGCTACCTGGACTGGGAATTCGGCCTGGTGGAACAACTGGGCCGCGACGGCACGCACGGCTTCCGGGTGATCTGACAAAAGCCGCGGCGGCCCGCGCTGCGACTGGCGCAGCGGGCCGCCCTGCAGGCTACGCCGCGCCGACCTGCCGCAGACAGCTGCGCGCAGGCCGCATCATTCCGGATCCGACAACTCCCCCAGCAGCGTGGGCACCAGCTCCGACACCGTGGGATGAATGGCCATGGTCTGCTGCAGGCGCCTGTACGACCCGCCCGCCGCCATGGCGGCGAGCACCTGGTGCACGGCCTCGTCGCCGCCCGGCCCCAGGATGGCGGCGCCCAGTATTTCCTCCGTCTCGGCGTCGACGACGATGCGCATCGACCCCTGGGTCTCGCCCTTCTCGATGGCGCGCGCCACTCGCGTCATGGGCCGCACGCCCACGCGCACCCTGCAGCCGGCCGCCCGCGCCTGGGCAACGGTCATGCCCACTCGACCCAGCGGCGGATCGATGTACAGCGCGTAGGCGGGGATGCGATCGCGCAGCGAGCGCGACGCCCCATCCAGCAGGTTCGCCGCGACGATCTCGAAATCGTTGTACGAGGTGTGCGTGAAGGCGCCGCGGCCATTGCAGTCCCCCAGCGCCCACACCCCCTCTACATTGGTGCGCAGCTCGTCGTCCACCGTGATGTAGCCCACCTTGTCGGTGGCGATGCCCGCACGGTCCAGGCTTAGATCATCGGTGTTGGGCCGGCGACCCGTGGCCACCAATACATGACTGCCCGATATCTCGCGCGACAGTCCATCGGCGGCGCCGACGCGCACCGCCACACCATCGGCATGGGGCAGCAACTGCATGTCGCGCGCGTCCAGTTCCACCACAATGCCCTCGGCCTCGAGGATCGACCGTATCTGGTCGGACACCTCCGCGTCTTCGCGGCCGACCAGCCTCGAGCCCCTCTCGATCACCGTCACGGCGGCGCCGAAGCGGCGATAGATCTGCGCAAACTCCAATCCCACATAACTGCCGCCGATCACGACCAGGTGGCGCGGCACCTCGTGCAGCGACAGCATGTCCGAACTCGTCAGGCAGGGCAGGTCCTTCGCGGCGAGGCTGTCCGGCACCACGGCCCGGGCGCCCACGTTGATGAAGATCCGGTCGGCACTGAGCAGTCGGTCGTCCACCCGCACCTGCCGCGGCCCTTCGAAGCGGGCATGGCCGCGGATCAAGGTGCAGTTCTCCATGCCCTGCAGCCATTCCTCCAGGCCCGAACGGCTGTTCTGCACGATCTGATGGACCCGTCGGCACACGGCCCGCAGGTCCACGCGCGGCGGCACGGGCAGCTCCAAGCCATATTCTGCTGCGCGCGCGGCCTGCCGCGCGACGTAGGCGCTGGCCACCATGGCCTTGGTAGGCGTGCATCCCACGTTGACGCAGGTGCCGCCAACCAGCTTGCGCTCGATCACCGCCACTTTCATGCCGGCCTGTGCCAGCCGGCCGGCCAGGGCCGGCGAGGCCTGGCCCGTGCCGATGATGATGGCGTCGTAGGCCTGGGACGCGGTTGCGCGCGAGGATTGATCTGAGCCGTTCATCGTCTGCCCTTCCCTGCCGTGGCGTGCCGGAAAAAGCCAGTGTAGGACCGGGCGAGCGCGAAATCGGTTGCCATGTGCAACCGGTGCGGCGCCCCTTCGGACGGCTAGTCGTCGGCCGCGACGGGCACCACGGGCCGCGCGTCCGGAACCGCGGAAGCCGGCGTTGCCATCGGCTCGCCGTTGCCATCCGGACATACCGGTCCGGGCTTGGCCTCTTGCTCCACCCAGCGCGAGCGGTCGGCGCCGCTGGGCAGCGGCGCGGCGGGCGCCTCGATCCAGGCCGCCACGTCGCTCCAGACCGTCGCGGCGCAGCGATCACGCAGCAGCATGTGATAACCGCGGGAATAGACGGCCTGGCGCACCGGCGACCCGGCCGAGCGCGCATCGAGCCGCGCCAGCGACTCGGATACCGACTTGCGGTCCAGCACCTGTTCATGCTGCCCATACAGCACAAGCACCGGCAGATCGCCGGGCAGGCGGTCCAGGTCTTCGTACGCGCTCGTCATCAGGTCGACCAGCCCGCTGACCGCATCCACGCGCGTGCGCCGGAGCACCAGCGGGTCGCTGGCCAGCGCGCGCAGCATCTCGATGTTGTCGGAGGGCACGATCTTCAAGCCCGCCGGCGGTTCCAGCTTCATGCCCGGCACGGTCTGGTAGGCGGCCCACAGCGTCAGGCGGTAGAGCGCGCTCATGGTCTGCCTGCCCCACAAGGCCGGCGCGGACAGGATAGCGCCATCGATGCGCTGCGCCAGCGGCTTGCCGCCCGGGCCCGGCTGGGCAAGCGCCGAGATCACCACGGCGCCGCCCATGCTTTCGCCCAGCACGTACAGCGGCACGCCGGGATGGCGGGCGGCGATGGCGTCCACGGCGGCGCTGAGGTCGGCCGCCATGGTCGAGGTGTCCGACCAGATGCCCGGCTGCGGCGCGCGGCCGAAGCCGCGCTGGTCGTAGGCATAGGTGGCGATGCCCAGGCGCGACCAATACTCCCCCGGCATCTGGAAGGCGTTGGAATAGTCGTTCATGCCGTGCAGCGCCAGGATGACCGCGCGCGGCGGGCCGGGCGGCAGCCAGGCGCGCAGCGGCAGCACGGCGGCGTCGGGCGCCAGCAGGGCCTGGCCATCGATGCTCGGGGCCCGCACCACCGGTCCCATGGGTTGATGGGTGGCCGTGCACCCCGCCAGCAGCGACAGAGCAAGCAGGGCTGAAGCAGACCGGAGACTGCCGGCGAACTTGCGAAGGGGATATCTATGCACGAAAGCGATGCCGGCGGGCAATGAAGTGCCGCCAGTATAGGCAATAACACGTGCGCACCGGGGCGATGGCGATTGCCGCCACGGGTGTGCCGATGGCGCGGTTCGGCATGCGGATATGTAACCCTGGCTGACACAGGCGCGGTGGTATCTTCTGATACTCTTTTATGCAACGTCCAACGCAGGGGTCTGGCAACGGTGCAAGCACATGGAACTTCGTCTTCGGCCAACCTGGATCTGAATCAGTGCGCGCGGGAACCCATACGCATTCCCGGCGCCATCCAACCCTACGGCGCACTGATGGTACTGGACGCGCAAGACCTGCGCATCATCACCGCCAGCGCCAACAGCAGCGAGATCCTTTGCCACGCAGTCACCCCTGGCGAAACGCTTGCACGATCCGACGACGACGGCTGGAACGAGGCACTGGACACCATCCGGGCCTGGGCCGGCGGCGACGGCGAGGCGCTCAGCTTCACCGTCCACGTACGCGACCGGCCGCTCTACGTGTCGGGCTCGCGCGGGCCGCAGGGCCTGGTGGTGGAATTCGAACCCGTCCAGGCCCACACCCCCGCCACGCTGGACGCGCTCTATCCCGAACTGCGCACGTTGCTCGATGAATTCGACCCGGCGGGCGATCCCGAATTGATCCTGCAGCGCACCGCGGCCGAACTGCGCCGCCTGACGGGTTTCGACCGCGTCCTGGTCTACCGTTTCGATAGCGACGGCCATGGCACCGTGGTGGCCGAGGACAACAACGGCGTGCTGCCGGTGTATCTGAATCACCGTTTCCCCGCCTCCGACATCCCGCGCCAGGCGCGCGAACTGTACTGCCTGAACCGCATCCGCCTGATTCCGGACGCCGGCTATGCGCCGGTGCCGCTCGATCCGCCCTTCATCGGCCCGGACAATGCGCCGGTCGACCTTACCTACGCCACCTGGCGCAGCGTCTCGCCCATCCATCTCGAGTACATGCGCAACATGGGCACGATGTCGTCGATGTCGGTGTCGCTGGTGATCGACGGCGAACTGTGGGGCCTGCTGTCGTGCCACAGCGCCGGTCCGCACTACGTGCAGCCGCAGGTGCGCGCCGCCAGCGAGTTTCTGGGGCGCATCGTGGCGCACCAGATCGGCGCCAACGAACGCATCGCCGAACACGCCCACCGCATCGAACTGAAGAAAGTCGAGGTCGAACTGGTCGAGCTGCTGTCGCGCGCGCCCACCCTGCAGGAAGGTTTCAAGGAACGCTCGCCCGCCTGGATGTCGCTGCTGCAGGCCCAGGGCGCGGCGCTGGTCTGGCAGGACGAGGTCTGGACCATCGGCAATACGCCTTCGAAACCGCAGATCGAGAATATTGTCGACTGGCTGACCGAACACGACGTCGAGCAGGCCTACGCCACCGAGCATCTCGCGGGCGAATGGCCCGAGGCCGAGGCCTTCGCCGACGTGGCCAGCGGGCTGGCCGCGGCTTCCATCTCGGCATTGCACCGCAGTTACCTGCTGTGGTTCCGGCCGCAGGTGGTGCATACCGTCAATTGGCGCGGCAATCCGCACAAGTCCGTCGATCCGGTCTCGGGCCGCCTGCATCCCCGCAAGTCCTTCGACATCTGGCGGGAAGAGGTGCGCAATCGCGCCATCCCGTGGCGCCGCTCCGAGATCGATGCGCTGGTGGACTTCCGCAACGTGGTGGTCAACCTGATTCTCAAGCGCGCCGAAGAACGCGCCGAACTCACCGAGCAGCTCGAGCGCAGCAACGTCGAGCTCGAGTCCTTCTCGTACTCTGTCTCGCACGACCTGCGCGCGCCGTTCCGGCACATCGCGGGTTTTGCCGAACTGCTCAAGCGCCGCGAGGGCCAGCTCGACGACACGTCGACCCACTACATCGACAACATCGTTCGTGCCGCCGTGACCGCGGGCCGCCTGGTCGACGACCTGCTGCGCTTCTCGCACCTGGGCCGCGCGGCCCTGGCGCCGCAGAAGGTGGACATGAACAAGATGGTTGCCGAGGTGCGCCAGGCGGTCGAGCTCAGCCTGCCCGATGTGCGGCCGACGTGGGACATCGCGCCGCTGCCGCCCTCGTACGGCGATGTGAAGTACATACGCCAGGTCTGGTACAACCTGATGGAGAATGCGGTCAAGTATTCCAGCCTGAAGGATAAGCCGACGATCCGCATCACCGGTTCCGACAGCGGCTCGCTCACGATCTACTGCATCGAGGACAATGGCGTCGGTTTCGACATGGCGTACGTCGGCAAGCTGTTCGGCGTATTCCAGCGCCTGCACAATCACGACGACTTCGAGGGCACGGGCATCGGCCTGGCGCTGTCCAAGCGCATCGTCGAAAAGCACGGCGGCTGGATCAAGGGCGAAGGGGTCGTCGACCACGGCGCCCGGTTTTATTTCGCGCTACCGCGCAATGAGTCTTGAATGGAAAAAATGAAAGAACTGCGCCCCATATTGCTTGTGGAGGATAGCGCCAACGACGTCGAACTGACGCTGGCCGCGCTGGCGCAGTGCAATATCGCCAACGAGGTCGTGGTCGTGCGCGACGGCGCCGAGGCCCTGGACTATGTATACCAGACCGGCATCCACGCCAATCGCGCGCCGGGCGAACCCGCCGTCATCCTGCTCGACCTGAAGCTGCCCAAGATAGACGGCCTCGAGGTGCTGGCGCGCCTGAAGGCCGACCCTCGACACCAGCAGATCCCGGTGGTGATGCTGACCTCGTCGCGCGAAGAGCGCGACGTGGTGCGCAGCTATCGTCTCGGGGTGAACTCGTTCGTCGTCAAACCGGTGGAATTCACCGAGTTTTTCGACGCCATCCGCAACCTGGGCATGTTTTGGGCCATCCTGAACCAACCGCCTCCCATGTACCTCGAACGCACTGCGCCCAGCAAACCCAAACGCAGGTCCTCGGAAGTGCCGTGACCGTCCTGATCCTGGAAGACGACGACCTGGACGCCGAGCTGATCCAGTTCCAGCTCGGCGAGGCGCTGCCCGACGTCGCGGTGCGGCGCGCCAGCAATCGTCGCGACTACGAGGCCGTCCTGCGCGAGGGCGGCATCAGCCTGGTCGTGTCCGACTTCTCGCTGCCGGACATCGACGGCTGGGCGGCGCAGCGCATGGCGCGCGAGCTGGCGCCCGAGGCGCCCTTCATCTTCGTGTCCGGCTTCATCGGCGAAGAAGTGGGCGTCAAGGCGCTGAAGGAAGGCGCCACCGACTATGTGCTGAAAGAGCGCCTCGAGCGCCTGGGCGCCGCGGCGCGGCGCGCACTGCTCGAGGCCGAAGACCGGCGCGCGCGCAAGCGCGCTGAGGAAGCCCTGCGCGACAGCGAAGAGCGTTTCCGTACGCTGGCCGACAGCGCCCCCGCCCTGATCTGGGAAACCGACGAACAGGGCGACATGATCTTCACCAACCGCCACTTCGAGGCCATGTTCGGCATGCCCGCCGGCACCATGCTGGGCCAGGGATGGCAGCGCACCGTCGACGGCCGCGACCTTCCGCTGGTGCTGGCCGAGATGCGGCACGCCACGCGCGAGCGACGCGAATTCCAGATGGAAATGCGCGTGGTGGACCGCAACGGCGACCTGCGGTGGCTGCACTGCAAGGGCGTGCCGCGCATCGACCGCAGCGGCCGCTTTCTCGGCCTGCTCGGCACCAATGTCGACGTCACAGAGACCAAGCGGGCGCGCGACGAGCTCGAGCACATGGTGGCCGCGCGCACCGCCGAGCTGCTGCGCACCAACGAACGCCTGCTGCAGGAGATGCAGCAGCGCGCCGATGCCGAAAGCGCTCAGCGCAGCGCCGAAGAACAGTTGCGCCAGGCGCAGAAAATGGAGGCCTTCGGCCAGCTGACCGGCGGCGTCGCGCACGACTTCAACAACTTCCTTACGGTGATCCTGGGCAATCTCGAGACCCTGGAACGCACGCTGGCCGGCATGCCCGCCGGCCGCACGGCCACCGCGCTGGCGCATGCCAAGCTGGGCGCGCAGCGCGCCGCGGCCCTCACGCAGCGCCTGCTTTCCTTCGCGCGGCGCCAGCCGCTGCAGCCGCGCCGCATCGACCTGAACAGCCTGGTCTCCGACACCATCGAAATCCTGACGCGCACGCTGGGCGAGCACGTCGAGGTGCACACCGAACTGTCCGCCGACCTGTGGGACACGCTGATCGATCCGCACATGCTGGAAAGCGCGCTGGTGAACCTGGCGGTGAACTCGCGCGACGCCATGCCCGACGGCGGCATCATCCGCATCCGCACCTGCAATGCAGAGTTCGGCCAGGACGACGCACAGGCCGCCGGCATGCTGCCGGGCCAGTACGTGCAGATCAGCCTGTCCGACACCGGCACCGGCATTCCGCCCGAGCTGCTGGACAAGGTCTTCGAGCCCTTCTTCACCACGAAGGACATCGGCGTGGGCACGGGGCTGGGCCTGAGCCAGGTCTACGGCTTCGTCAAGCAATCGGGCGGCCACGTGCACATCGACAGCACCGTGGGCGCCGGCACGATCGTGCATCTGTTCCTGCCTCGCCAGGCCGCGCAGAACCACCGCGAGGTGGAGACGCACCACGACGGCCAGGCCCGCCATGCGGCGCCGGGCGAGGTCGTCCTGGTAGTGGAAGACAACGCCAGCGTGCGCGCGCATTCCACCCGCATCCTGGAAGACCTGGGCTATCGCGTGCTGGAGGCGGCGGATGGCCCGGCCGCGCTGGACCAGATCCGCCGACACGACGACATCTCGCTGCTGTTCACCGACGTGGGCCTGCCCAAGGGCATGAACGGCCGCGAACTGGCCGAAGCGGCCCGCGAGCTGCGGCCCGGCCTGCCCGTGCTGTACACCTCGGGCTATGCCGAAGGCGCGCTTACCCACGGCGGCCAGTTGCCGCCTGGCGTGGACCTGCTGCCCAAGCCCTTCTCGTTCGTGGACCTGGCCAACCGCATCCGCGACATCCTCGACCGCCAGGCCCCGGCGGCCGTCGATGAAGATCCGCCGGCCGAAGCGGCCCGCGCCTCTGCCGCGGCCACCGGCGGCGCGCCGTACGAGGGCCAGGCCCGCATCCTGCTGGTCGAGGACGAAGAACTGGTCCGCATGCTGGCCGTGGACGGGCTGTCGGACCTCGGCTACGACGTGGCCGAGGCGGCCACGGGCGGCGACGCCCTGCGCCTGCTCGAGGCCGATCCGCAAGGGTTTCGCGGCGCCATCGTCGACATGGGCCTGCCCGACATGAAGGGCGAGGACCTCCTGCACGTGCTCGTCACGCGCTATCCGGAACTCGCCATCGTCATCGCCAGCGGATACGGCCCGCAACTGGACGGCCAGCTGCCCAAGCACGGCAGGATGGTCTCGGTACAGAAGCCCTATCGGTTCGAGCAACTGGGTGACGCGCTGCGCCGATTGGGGGTGCAGGCCTCGGCAGGCTGATCTCCTACCGACGTACCGGCATTTCCAGGAGATGGCATTGGAAGCACCCGACGCGCCGGCCCCTGCCCCCGGCACCGTGGCCGACGCTCGGCAACGTCATCGCAAGCTGGCCCGCCGCAAGCTGCAGGCCACACTCAGCCTGCTGGCGGCCTGCGCGCTGTTCGTGCTGCTGACCGCGCTCGACCCGCAGCACCAGAACCCCTACCTGGGCCTGCTGGCCGCCATGGCCGAGGCGGCCATGGTGGGCGGGCTGGCCGACTGGTTCGCCGTGACGGCCTTGTTTCGCCATCCGCTGGGGCTGCGCTGGCTGCCGCACACCGCCATCATTCCCCGCAACAAGGATCGCATCGGCGCCAGCCTGGCCGACTTCATCTGCGACCACTTCCTGGGCAAGGACCAGGTACTGGAAAGGCTGCACGCCTTCAATCCGGCGCAGCGGCTGGTGCAGGGCCTCTCCCGCCCCGAATCGGCCGCGCGCGTCGCCGAGTTCGTGGTGCGGCACGCGCCCAGCCTGGTGGCATTGCTGGACAGCGAAGAACTGCGCGACTTCGTGCGCGCCAACACCAAGGAGAAGCTGAGCCGGCTGGACGTGTCCGGCCTGCTGGCAAGCCTGCTGACGGTGCTGACCAAGGACGGCCGGCACCAGGAAGCCATGGACCAGTTGCTGCGCGACATCGCCGACATTCCGGTGGAAACCACGACGCGCGGCCTGCTGGCCGAGAAGATCGCGCAGGAGCTGTGGTCGGTGATGCGCTGGGTGAAGCTGGACCGGCCGGTGGCCGAGAACATCGCCGACAAGGTGGCAGCCGGCATGCGGCAGCTGTTCCAGGACATGGCTCGCGACAAGGACCACGAGCTGCGCGTGAAGCTGGAACGGAACATCCCGCGCCTCATCGAACAGCTGCGCACCGATGCCGCGCTGCGCGCCAAGATCGACCAGTTCCGCGACCGCGTGCTCGAGAACAGCGAGCTTTCCGTGTACATCCACGAGATATGGCGCAGCGCCATCGACTGGCTGCGCGCCGACCTGGCCAGCGACGATTCCGAGATACGCGCGGCCATCTTCAAGGCCTCGCTGAACCTGGGCAGGCGGCTGGACGACAACGCCGACATGAAGACCTGGTTCAACGGGTGGGTGACCGACACGGTCGAGCCGCTGGTCGAGGAATACCGAGAGAAGATCCGCCGGTTCATCATCGGCCGCGTACAGGCCTGGAGCGCCGAGGAACTGACCCAGCAGCTCGAGCTGAACCTGGGCACTGACCTGCAGTCCATCCGCATGAGCGGCACCTTCGTGGGCGCGCTGATCGGCGGACTGTTGTATGGCCTGATGCACCTGGTGGCGCTGGCGGCGGGCTAGCGCAGCCGCGACATGGGGCCGCGTCCGCCCAGCGAGGCGTACGCATCCAGCGCGCGCTTGCGCGCCTCGTCGTGAACCACGATAGGCCTGGGATAGTCCTGGCCTAGCCGTACGCCCGCCTGCGCCAGGTGCGGGGCGGACGCGGCCCAGGGCTCGTGGATCTGCGCGGCGGGCATGCGGGCCAGCTCGGGCACCCAGCGACGCACGTAGTCGCCTTGCGGGTCGAACTTTTTGCCTTGCAGCACCGGGTTGAACACGCGGAAGTACGGCGCGGCGTCGGCGCCGCAGCCCGCCACCCATTGCCAGTTGGCGGTGTTGCTTGCCGGGTCGGCGTCGACCAGCGTGTCCCAGAACCAGGCCTCGCCGATGCGCCAGTCGATCATCAAGTGCTTGACCAGGAAGGACGCCACGACCATGCGCACGCGGTTGTGCATCCAGCCTGTGGTCCACAACTGGCGCATGCCGGCATCGACCAGCGGATAGCCTGTCATGCCGCGCTGCCAGGCCCGCAACGCGTGCGCGTCGTCGCGCCACGGCATGGTGTCGAACTCCGGCTTGAAGTTGCGCGTGGCCATGTCCGGGAAGTGATACAGCAGGCTGTAGCAGAACTCGCGCCAACCCAGTTCGGCGAGGAACTTGTCGCGCCCCGCCCCGCCGGCCGCATGCGCCGCGTGCCAGACCCGGCGCGGCGAGATCTCGCCGAAACGCAGGTGCGGCGACAGGCGGCTGGTGGCTGGCAGGTCCGGGCGATCGCGGCCTGCCTCGTAGTCGTGCAGGCCGCCCTTCAGAAATTCGTGCATGCGTTGGGCGGCCGCGGCCTCGCCGCAGGACCATGCCTCGCGCATGCCGCCGGCCCAGTCGGGCTCGGGCGCCTGCGGCAGCAGCTTCAGGTCGTCCAGCGCCGCGCGCATCGGCAGCCTCGCGGGCAGCGGCGCGAAGCGCCATTGCGCGGGCTCCGGCAAGGGATCGGCCACACCGCCCAGCTTGCCGGCCGCGCGCCAGTATGGCGTATACATGCGGAATGGCCCGCCGGCGTTGGTCAGCACCTCCCAGGGCTCGTACAGCAGCGCGGCGTTGGCGCTTTCGACCACGAGGCCGCGCTGGCGCAGCGAGGTCTTCAGCGCGGCATCGACCTCGCGCTGCGCCTCGCCATAGCGGCGGTTCCAGTAGACGGCGCCCGCGCGCAGCGCGTCGGCCAGCTGCAGGACGGCGCGCGTCTCGCTGCCGCGCAGCAACAGCAGCGTGCCGCCATGGGCGGCCAGCGACGCCTCCAGCGCCTGCAAGGAATGGTGCAGCCACCAGCGGGCTGCGCCGCCCAGCGCTCGGATGCGCGGATGCGTTTCGTCCAGCACGTACACGCAGGCCAGCGGCTGGCCCGACTTCGCGGCCCTGTACAGGGCGGGATTGTCGGCCAGGCGCAGATCGTCGCGGAACCAGACGATGGCGGGAGGCGTGGCAGCGGTTTCAGGCATGGGAGACACGTCGGCACGCGCGTCGGAAGCGACAGTCGATCCGCGCGGCGGGGATCCAACTGACCAGGATCAAGTCTGCACGTACTGTACAGGACCCGCCCACTGATAGAATCCCGCCGTCACGGCCATCTCCTGAACCCATGGACATGAGCGCAGCCGCACGGCGCCGTTCGTGCTGGCTCTTACTGTTCGCGTTCCTGTACGCCACGCTGTTCCCGTCCCTGGGACTGGCCAGCGGCGCGGGGCCTGTCGCGCGTACCGTCTGGGTGCAGCTGTGCAACGCGGCCACGCACGAGTTCATCGCCGTCGACCTGTCGGTCCCGGCCGATCCGGACGATGCCGAAGCATCCTCTACTCGCGGCGCCGGGCATTGCCTGCTGTGCCACGCTCCCGCCACCCTGCCAGGCGGCGATGCGTTGGGCGTCGCCCCGGCGCCGGTGCGCTACGCGCGGTTGGTCGTCCCGGACGATCCGCAGCCGCGCCATGCGCCGGTGTGGAATCTCTCGCTGGCGCGCGCCCCGCCCGCCTCTGCCTGAATGCCCCCGCGTCACGCCCGCCCGGCGGAGCTGACGCCCATTCCATACCGATAAACGCGGGATCGCGAGCCAACCCTGGGCCAGCCGCCCGGATGGCTTGCGCGTATGCCGACGAGACCGTGCCGCGCGCGGCGGGATGACGCCATCTATCTGGCGCCTTCCCGCCCGCGCTTGCGAGCGCCGTTCGTCGCCGCCGCTCGCACCCGCATTCAGGAAGAGACCATGTCTTATCGATTCCCCCTGCGCGCCGCATCGCGGCATGCCGCAGGCTGCCTGTGGCTGGGCCTGGCCGCCACGCCGGCAATGGCCCAGCAGGCGCCCGCCACCCTGGCCCCCGTCGTGGTCAGCGGCGACCAGGCCAACATCCTCGACACGCCGGCCGAAACCGGCTCGAACCTGGGACTGACGCTGCGCCAGACGCCCGCCAGCATCGACGTCATCACCCGCGAACAACTGGAAGACCGCGGCGACAGCAACGTGTCCGACGCCATCACACGCGCCGGCGCCATCAGCGCCATGGGCCATCCCGGCAATGGCAACAGCGCGCTGTCCACGCGCGGTTTCACCGACAGCACCTCGGTGATGCGGCTGTACGACGGGCTGCGCCAGTATGGCGGCGTGGGCGTCACCTTTCCTTTCGACACCTGGTCCGTGGAGCGCATCGAGGTGCTGCGCGGCCCCGCCTCGGTGATCTACGGCGACGGCGCCATCGGCGGCACCGTGAACATCGTGCCCAAGAAGCCCACGCGCGGCCCCATCCGCAACGAGGTACAGGCGACAGTAGGCACCGATGACACGGCCCGGCTGGGCCTGGGCAGCGCAGGCGCGCTGACGGACGAGCTGTCGTACCGGCTGGATCTCAGCGGCAACCACACCGACGGTTGGGTAGACCGCGGCGATTCCGACGACGCGACCTTCTCGGGCGCGCTGCGCTGGGATGCCGCGCGAGACCTGAACCTGACGCTAAGCCACGCCTATGGCTACCAACGTCCCATGCGCTACTTCGGCACGCCGCTGGTGGACGGGCGCCAGTTGGAGTCGTTGAGGGAAGAGAACTACAACGTGGGGGACAGCTTCATGCGGTTCCGCGACCAGTGGACGCAGCTGGACGCCGTGTGGACGCCGACCGACGCGGCCACGCTGCGCGCCCGGCTGTACCACGTGGGCAGCAAGCGCGACTGGCGCAACGCCGAACGCTACGTCTACAACCCCGCCACCGAGCTGATCGACCGCTCGGACAACACCGCAATCTCGCACGACCAGAAGCAGACCGGGCTGACCGCCGACGCGACGTTCAAGGGCCGGCTGGGCCGCTTCGACAATACCGTGTCGGTGGGATTCGACGTCAATCACAGCACCTTTCGCCACACCAACAACACCTATGCGGGCAGTTCGGGCCCGGTCGATCCGTACGACCCCGATCCGGGCGAATTCGCCAGCGACGCGCCGACCATTCCGCGCTATCGCAATAAGGCCGACCAGTACGCGCTATTCGCGGAAAACCACATCGCGCTCACGCCGCAATGGAGCGTACTGGGCGGCCTGCGCTACGACCATGCGCGCCTTGCGCGCAATGACCTCGTGCTGGACCGGCAGGTGTTGAACCGCACCTATTCGGACGTCGGCTGGCGCGTGGGCACGGTGTACGAGCTGCGGCCCGACCTGGCGCTGTATGCGCAGTACGCGGAAGCGGCCGATCCCGTGGGCGGGCTGCTGATGCTCAGCCCCTCGAACGCCGGCTTCGACATGGCCCGGGGCCGGCAGGTCGAGATCGGCCTGAAGCAGGGCTTCTGGCAGGGTCGCGGCGAATGGACCTTGGCGGCATACCACATCCGCAAGACCGGCCTCTTGACGCGCGACCCGGCCGATCCCAGCCTGCGCGTGCAGGTGGGACAGCAGTCCTCGCGCGGCATCGAGGCCTCGCTGGCGCTGGCCTTCGCGCCCGGTTGGAAGGTGGAAGCCAATGCCACGGTGCTGCGCGCCGAGTACGACGATTTCTCGGAGGCCGTCGGCGGCACGGCGGTATCGCGCAGCGGCAACGTGCCGCCCAACGTGCCCGAGCGCCTGGCCAATCTGTGGCTCAGCTGGAACTTCCAGCCCGGCTGGACCGCCATGGGCGGCCTGCGCTACGTCGGCAAGCGCTACGCGGACAGCGCCAACACACTGGAACTGCCGTCGTACACCACCACCGACCTGGCGCTGCGCTGGGACCTGAACGGCGACACCGCCATCACCGCGCGCGGCTACAACGTGTTCGACCGTGCCTACTTCACCACCGCGTACTACACGTCCACGCAGTGGCTGTACGGGCCGGGCCGACGCTTCGAGCTGACGCTGAACCAGCGCTTCTGAGCAAACGAGGGAGAGCCATGGACATAGGTGCGCGCGCCCGGCGGCTGACCTATCTGCTGCATCGCTGGACCGGCGTCTTCGGCTGCGTGCTGATGGCGCTGTGGTTCATCAGCGGCGTGGTGATGCTGTACGTGGGCTATCCCAAGCTGACGCCATGGGAGCGCCTGGCGGCGCTGCCCGCGCTGCAGCCGTCGGCCTGCTGCGTGGCGCCGCATGCCTTGACGCATGGCGGCGACGAGGCGGTGCTGACGTCCATCCGCGGTCAGCCGCACTATGTCGCGCCGGATGCGCGCGGTGTGCCGCGGGCCTATGCGGCCGATACCGGCCTGCCTGCCGGCCCGGTCGGCATGCAGCAGGCCTTGGCCGCGGCGCGCGCCTTTGCTCCACACGCGCGGGCCACCGATGGCGACACAGTATGGGAAGACCGCTGGACGCATGCGCGCGGACTGGACCCGCATCGGCCGCTGCACCGCGTACTGCTGCAAGGCGGCGCGGGCGGCGCGCTGTACGTGTCCTCGGCCACGGGCCAGGTCGTGCTGGACGCGCCGCGGGCGCAGCAGCGCTGGAACTACCTCGGCGCCTGGCTGCACTGGCTGTACATGTTCCGCGTGCAGTCCGTCGATCCGGTCTGGTCGTGGACCGTGATAGTGCTGTCCGCGGCCGGCACGCTCAGCGCCCTCACGGGCATCGTGGTGGGCACATGGCGCTGGCGCTTTCGCGGCCGCTACCGGTCCGGCAGCCGCACGCCGTATCGCGAAGGCTGGATGCGCTGGCATCACGTCGCGGGGCTGCTCTTTGGCGGCGCTCTTTTCGCGTGGATCTTCAGCGGGCTGATGTCGATGAACCCGATCGACGCGTTCTCGCCCGCGCACGGCCGGCCGGACCTCTCGGCCTATCGCGGCGGCGCACAGAACGAAGAGCCGCTGCGCGCACGTCCCGTCGACATCCTGCAAGCCCTGCGCGACGCCGGGTTCCGGCCGGTCGAGCTGCAATGGCGACGCATCGGCGGCCAGCCCTACGTGCTGGCCTACGACGCCGCGGCGGACAGCCGGCTGGTGTGGCAGGCGAACGATGGCCTGGTCGTCGCCGCGCACTGGACGCCGCAGCAGGTGATGCCCGCCGCCCGCCGGCTGTTCGGCGCTGCCGTGGTGTCCAGCTACGTACTGGACGGGTACGACGACTATTACTACGGCCGCCAGTCCGAAGCCATGAACGGCGCGCGCCCGCGAGGCCTGCCCGCCTTACGGCTGGACTTCGCGGACGCCGGTCGCACGCGGGTGTACATCGACCTGCGCACCGGCGAGGTGGCGGCCAGCCTCGACAGGCATCAGCGCGTGGGCCGCTGGCTGTTCAACTTCCTGCACAGCTGGGACACGCCGGCCCTGCTGAGGCAGGGATGGCTGCGCGACGCGGTGCTGATCGCGCTCAGCGCGGGCGGCTTCGCCGTGTCGATGACCGGCGTGGTCATCGGCTGGAGGCGATTGCGAGCATGGCTCGGCGCGCGGTCGCGCACGACGCGCCGCCTGCCGCCCGCATAGCCCTGGACCGGCCTGCCGTTTGCCGGCCCCGCAGCAAACGGCCTACAATCGCGCTGCCTTTCATCCCGCCACACCGCCTACCCATGTAACTGCCGCCCCCGACCGCCCTGCTGGCTGCCTGCCAGCCCTGTCCGAAGGTCGGTCGTCGCGGCGACGGCGGCTCCTGCCGCCGCATGCATGCATGCATGCGGGCCCCATACCCCCCGATATCCGCCAGGCCGGCAAGAGCCGGTCGGCAACGCATGCCGCGCGGCCGCTCCTGCCCGCAATCCGCATCGCAATCGATCACGCATCCATCATGATTCATACCTCGACGCGCCAGGAGTGGCTGTCGAACGTCCGCGGCGACCTGCTCGCCGGCCTGGTCGTCGCCCTCGCGCTCATCCCCGAAGCCCTTGCCTTCTCCCTCATCGCCGGGGTCGACCCCAGCGTCGGCCTGTACGCCGCCTTCAGCATCGCCGTGGTCACGGCCATCACGGGCGGACGCCCCGGCATGGTTTCGGCGGCCACGGGCGCCATCGCCCTGCTCATCACCACGCTGGTGAAAGACCACGGCGTCTCGTACGTGTTCGCCGCCGCCGTGCTGGCCGGCCTGCTGCAGATCGGCGCGGGCCTGCTGCGCCTGGGCGCGCTGATGCGCTTCGTTTCCCGCTCGGTGATCACCGGCTTCATCAATGCGCTGGCCATTCTGATCTTCCTGGCGCAGCTGCCGGAATTGACGGCCGGCCCGCATGCCGTCTACGTGATGGTCGCAGCCGGATTGGCGATCATCTATCTGTTCCCCTATCTGACGCGCGCGGTGCCTTCACCGCTGGTGTGCATCCTCGTGCTGACCATTGTCGCGCTGGCGCTGGACCTGCCGATACGCACGGTGGGCGACATGGGCGCGTTCCCCGACAGCCTGCCTTCCTTCGCCCTGCCCGCCGTGCCCTTCACGCTGGAGACGCTGCGCATCATCTTCCCGTATTCGGTCGCCATCGCGGTGGTGGGCCTGCTGGAATCGCTGATGACCGCCTCGATCATCGACGACTACACCGACACGCCCAGCGACAAAAACCGCGAATGCCGCGGCCAGGGCTGCGCCAACATCGTGGCGGGCTTCCTGGGAGGCATGCCGGGATGCGCCATGATCGGCCAGTCCATCATCAACGTGAAATCGGGCGGCCGCGGCCGCCTGTCCAGTCTGGTCGCGGGCACGATGCTGATCGTACTGGTCGTGTTCCTGGGGCCATGGGTGAAGCAGATCCCGATGGCCGCGCTGGTGGCGGTGATGATCATGGTGTCCATCAGCACGTTCGACTGGCGTTCATTCCGCAACCTGGTCACGCATCCCCGCAGTTCGTCCTTCGTGATGCTGACCACCGTCGCGGTGGTGGTGGCCACGCACAATCTGGCGCTGGGCGTGCTGGCCGGCGTCGTGCTCAGCGCGGTGTTCTTCGCCTCGAAGGTGCAGCGTGTGCTGCAAGTCGACTCGGTATTGGAAGATGGAGGAGCGACGCGTCGCTATCTGGTGCGCGGCCAAGTGTTCTTCGCCTCTTCCGAAGCCATGGTGGCCGAGTTCGACTTCAAGGAAGCCATAGGCCAGGTCGTGCTCGACCTGTCGCACGCGCACTTCTGGGACATCACCGCCGTAGAGGCGCTGGACCGCGTGGTGCACAAATTCCGACGCAACGGCATCGAGGTGCGGCTGCACGGGCTGAACCGGGCCAGCACCACGATGGTCGACCGCTACGCCACGCATGACAAGGGCGGCGCCCCACAGACGCTGTCGCACTAGCCTGCGACCTCGTCAGCGCGTGTGACTCAAGCCCGCCCGCGATACTGTTCGCCACCGTCCAGGTCGATCACCGTCGAGCTGAGGTACCCCGCGCGCGGCGAGCAGCCGAAGACCACCAGATCGGCCACCTCGGCCGGCTCCATCAAGCGGTCGAACGGAAGATCGGTCAGAGTCTCCTGCCAGCGGTCCGCGTCGCCCCAGCGGGCTTCGGCACGCTGGCGCGCCATGGTCGTCACGCGGTCGGTCCGGGTGCGCGACGGGTTCACGCCGAATACGCGCACGCCATGGCGCGGCGCGTCCGCGCCCAGCGCGCGCGTGAAGCCTATCAGCGACGCGTTGGCCGCGGCTCCGCAGATGTAGTCTGGCCGCGGCGCGGCGCCGCCCATGCCGATGATGTTGGCGATCACGCCCGTGCCCGCGCGGCACATCGCCGGGTAGTATTCGCGCGTCAGCGCGATGTAGCCGTACACCTTCAATTCCCAGCCGGCGCGCCAGCGCGCGTCATCCACCTGGTCCAGCGCGCCGCCGGGCACAGCCCCGGCGTTGTTCACCAGGATGTCGATGCTGCCGGCGCGGTCGGCCAGGCGCGCCGCGGCATGCGGCTCGGCCAGGTCGAAGGCCATGATGTCGACCTGCACGCCCGCCTGCTGCGCGACCTGCCCAGCGGCCTCGGCCAGCACCTGGGCATTGCGGGCCACCAGCACGGGCCGCGCGCCCTCGCGGGCGAACGCCAGGGCGCACGCAAGCCCGATACCCTTGGACGCGCCGGTGATCAGCACGCGCTTGTCTTTCAACTGCAGATCCATCGATGCGTTCTCCTTCCTGATGTGGCCTGTGCACTACTTCGTATGCAGGTAGTGCCGGAACCGGTCGTAGTGCGTGATCACGTCCGAAATCACGTGATCACTGCTGTAGCCATAGATGTCGTAACCCCTGCCGCCCTGGCTGAGGAACACCTCGGCGCGCGAATAGCGGCGCCGCTCGTCGCGGCTGCTGTGCTGATCGGACAGCGCAAAGGCCGGGATGGGGTAACTGATGCGACGCACGGCATACAGGAAGTCCGGCGCGCCGTCTCCATGCAGCACCTTCAGTTGCACGCCGTCGTCCAGCTGTTCGATCTCGGCCTGTAGTTCCCGGCTGCGCAGCTCATCCTGCACCGAGGTCAGCGCCGTGGTCACCGTGCCGCCGATGAAGCGATTGACCTGGTCGCGCGTGGGATGGCTGACGATGGCATTCAGCCGCCGCCGCCACGGCACCTGGCCATCGGTGGGCAGCAGCGGCGCGGCCTGCAGCGACTGCGTGGCAAGCATGGAAGCCTCGTCCGACAGCGCCTTCCAGATGCCCCAGCACATCAAGGTCAGCACGATCACCAGCGGGAACCCCGCGATGATGGCCGCCATCTGCACCGCGTCCAGTCCGCCCGCCAGCAGCAGGCAGGCCGCCACGCCACCGCACACCAACGCCCAGAAAATGCGCAGCCACAGCGCGGGCTCTTCCTCTTCGCTGCTGCGCGCCGTGATCATGGCGATGACCAGCGCTCCCGCGTCCGATGCGGTCACGAAGTACACGGCCACCAGCAGGCCCGTGGCCCACGCCAGCAGCTGCGACAGCGGCAGATACTCGAACACCGTGAAAAGTGCGATGGGCATGTTCTGCGCCACCGTGGCCGAGATGTCTCCCGCGGCGCGATTGATGTCGAGCCAGATCGCCAGGTCGCCGAAGATGGTGAACCAGATGAAGCTGAAACCAGCCGGCGCGAACAGCACGCCCAGCAGGAATTGCCGGATGGTGCGGCCGCGCGAGATGCGCGCGATGAACAGGCCCACGAAGGGCGACCACGAGATCCACCAGCCCCAGTAGAACAGCGTCCACTCGCCCACCCATGGCGTGGGGTTGTAGGCGTATACGTGGAAGGTGCGCGCGATGAAGCCGTTGAGGTACAGGCCGATGTTCTCGACGATCGCCTGCATCAGAAAGCCCGTGGGGCCCAGGAACAGCATGGTTCCCATCAACAGGAACGACAGGATGATGATGAACTCGCTGAGCCGCCGTATGCCGTTGTCCAGCCCCGTCGCCACCGTCACCGTGGCCAGCAGCGTCACCACCAGGATCAGCAGCAACTGCGTGTCCAGCGACTGCGGCAGGCCGAACAGATAGTTCATGCTGGCGTTGAGCTGCGACACGCCCAGCCCCAGCGACGTCGCCAGGCCGGCCAGCGTGCCCACCACCGCGAAGATGTCGATCAGCGACCCGATCGGACCGTGCACGCGTTCGCCGATCAGCGGATACAGCGCCGAGCGCAGCGACAGCGGCTGGTTCTTGCGATATCCGAAATACGCCAGGCACATGCCCAGCAGCGCATAGATGGCCCACGCGTGCACGCCCCAGTGGAAGAACGTGATCTCCATCGCGTCGCGCATCGCATCCACCGAACGCGGGTCCGCGTCGGGCGGTTTCGAGAAGTGCGTGATGGGCTCGGCCACGCCGTAGAACACGATGCCGATGCCCATGCCGGCCGAGAACAGCATGGCCACCCATGTGCCGTAGCTGTAGTCCGGCACGGACTCATCCGGGCCCAGCTTGATGCGGCCGTACGGACTGATGGCCAGTCCGATCAGGAACAACACAAAGAAGCCCACCGCCAGCAGATAGAACCAGCCCGCCTCGCCGATGATCCAGTCGTTGGCATGCTTGAACAGCTGCGCGGCCGACTGGGGATTGAGGCTGGCGTATGCGATGAGCGCCAGCGCGATGACGGCGGAGCCGGTGAAAGTGAGCGGAGAGACGCTCTGGGACAGTTTCTTCGCAGCCATGGATGTCCTTCGTTCTCGGCGCATGCGGCCCGGCGAGGCGGCGCAGTTCGCCTGCTTTTGTAACACCCGACACTATCAAAGCCTGGGCCGACAGTGGGAAGCGAAAATGCAAGCAAGTGTTGTCGCGGGGGTTTTGCGCGACCGCCCCCGGGGCGCGCCCGCACGGTCTTGGCGTTTCCAATGGAATCCCCATGCGGGCTCGGTATGCCGCCGGATCGCATCCGGCCGGTCCGGTGGCCCGGTTGCCGGCAGCGGGTGGCCTGGTGGTTTGATGGCCTGGTGGCCCGGCGGCCCACGGCGCGCCATGGTTTATCATGCCGTTCCGCTGCCTGCCGGTATCGGGCGGCTATGTGCAGTCCCTCCCCCTGACGTCGCCTTGGGAATTCAGCCGCGTGAAAGCCATCGAAAAATCCTCCAAACTCCATGCCGTCGCTTATGACATCCGCGGTCCGGTCCTGGATCGCGCCCGCGAAATGGAGGAAGCCGGCCAGCGCATCATCAAGCTGAACATCGGCAACGTCGCGGCGTTCGGCATACAGCCTCCCGACGAGATCGTGCAGGACATCATCCGCAACCTGGCGGACAACGCGGGCTACACCGACAGCAAGGGCCTGTTCGCGCCGCGCAAGGCGGTGGTGCACTACATGCAGGAAAAGGGCGTGCTCGGCGTCGACGTCAATGACGTCTACCTGGGCAACGGCGCCTCCGAACTGATCTCGATGAGCATCAACGCACTGCTCAACGACGGCGACGAGCTGCTGATTCCCTCGCCGGACTTTCCGCTGTACACGGCCGTGACTGCGCTGTCCGGCGGCCGTCCCGTGCACTACCTGTGCGACGAAGCCTCGGGCTGGCTGCCCGACATCGAGGACATCCGCGCCAAGATCACGCCGCGCACCCGCGGCATCGTGGTGATCAACCCCAACAACCCCACGGGCGCCCTGTATCCGCGCGAGGTGCTGCTGGACATCATCCAGGTGGCGCGCGAGCACAACCTGGTCATCCTGGCCGACGAGATCTACGACAAGACGCTTTACGAAGGCGCCACGCACATCAGCATGGCGTCGCTGTGCGACGACGTGCTCATCCTGACCTTCAACGGCCTGTCCAAGAACTACCGCTCGTGCGGCTATCGCGCGGGCTGGATGGTGGTATCCGGCGAAAAGCGCCACGCGCAGGGCTACATCGAAGGCCTGAACATGCTGGCCTCGCTGCGCCTGTGCTCGAACACGCCGGGCCAGCTGGCCATCCAGACGGCGCTGGGCGGATACCAGAGCATCGACGACCTGGTGGGGCCCAACGGCCGGCTGCGCAAGCAGCGCGACCTGGCCTACGACCTGTTGACGCAGATTCCCGGCGTGCACGTCATGAAGCCCAAAGGCGCGCTGTATCTGTTCCCCAGGCTCGATCCCGCGGTTTATCCAATCCAGAACGACCAGCAGTTCGCGTACGACCTGCTGGACCAGGAACGCGTGTTGATCGTGCAGGGCACGGGCTTCAACTGGCCGCACCACGACCACTTCCGCATGGTGTTCCTGCCCAATGCGGACGACCTGACCGAATCCATCGGCCGCATCGACCGCTTTTTGGGCAGGATGCGCAAGGGCGGCGCGTCCTGACGCGTCCCAGACCCGAAGCGGATTGCCGACTGCCCGCAGAGCGGCTTCGCAATCAGGACCGGGACGCTTCAGGGTTGATCGCGCGCTTGGCCAACTCGCTGAGCCGCTGATCCGTCCTTTTCTCCTCGTCCAGGATGGCCGGCAACGTCTGCATGTCGTCATCCAGGCCCAGTTGCTCCGCCCACGTCGCCATGGTCCCGTAGACGGCGATCTCGTAGTGTTCGACGCGCTGCGCCGATGCAATGAGCCCAGCGTCGCGAAGATCAGGGTCTGTGACCATGCCGGCTCAACGGTCGGCCTCGCGGACGATGGCTTGCATCGAGCCGTCCATATGTTCACGCGTACCCATGCCATGCCGCTTCAATATTTCTCCAAACGATCACGCTGAGATCGGGTCTCTTCGAGATGGTCGAGGATGCCTTGCTTCAATTGCGGATTCTGTGCCATGTCGGCCATTTTCGGTAGCGCCTGCGTCAGCTGGTCCTCCACGGACCGCAACTCCTGCAGTTCGGCAACATACATTTGCTTGAAGTCGTTGACGTTCATGATGATCTCTTTGACTCGTTGGTTCACGAAGAGGAGTGTCGGGCGACGCGACACTCATGAGGCCGGATAGGCGCGTCCGAAGTGTTCAGTGCAGCAAGTCTCGGGCCGAACGCACGCTGGTCCAGACGTAAGAGCCGACTTCGGACCGAGTGGGCAGCGGCCAAGAGGACCCGACCTCACGCCACGAAACTGGACAGTTCAGAACTAGAGATTTCCGGCGACCACTAATGCCTAGGGAGGGGGTTCGCCATGAGAAAGTCCAAGTTCACTGAAGAGCAGATTTCGTTTGCGTTGCGTCAAGCCGACACTGGTGTGTCGGTCGAAGAGGTGTGCCGCAAGGTTGGCGTCACGCAAGCTACCTTCTACGCGTGGAAGAAGAAGTACGCCGGTGTCGGGGCTACGGAGTTGCGAAGTCTGCGCCAGCTCGAAGACGAGAATAGAAGAGCTCCCAAACAACCGGTCGCTGACCTGTCTCTGGACGAAGTCATGTTGCAGGATGTGCTGCGAAACAAGCTCTAAGGCCGGCGCAGCGCAAGCAGCTCGTCGGCCCATCTGATCGAACGCTACCGTGTGAGTGTGAATCGGGCATGTCGGCTTTGTCAGCAGAGCCGAGCCGGCGGTACCAAAAACTCAAGCCGAAAGTACTAGATGCACCGCTAAAGGCGCGCATGCACGAGATCGCCAGTACCCGCGTGCGATACGGCTTTTGGCGCATCTATGTGCTGATTCGTCGCGACGGCTGGCACGTCAATCACAAGCGCATCTACCGCCTATACAAGGAGGAAGGCTTGAATTTGCGCAGCAAACGACCGCATCGTCGCAAAGCCGCAGCCCATCGCCTGGAACGCCCCACGCTGACCACCCGACCAGCTAGAGCGTGCACTTCGTCTCGGATGCCTTATTCGATGGGCAGCAGTCTCGTGCTTTGACGGTCGTGGATAACTTTACTCGCGAGTGTCTCGCCATTGAGGTTGGCCAGTCATTGACAGGGCAGGACGTCGTGCAGGCACTGATACGCATCGCCGCCGACCGCAGCGCGTTGCCACGTCGCATTCAGGCTGACAACGGCCCGAACTTGTTTCCTTGTCGCATGATCAATAGGCTTACGACAACGGCGTCACGCTGGACTATTCTGGCCCCAGTAAGCCCACGGACAATGCCTTCATTGAGTCCTTCAACGGCGGTCTACGCGATGAGTGTCTGAACACGACTTGGTTCATGTCGCTGGCAGACGCGCAGAACAAGCTCGAAAACTAGAGACAGGACTACAATTATTTTCGGCCCCCACTCGGCGCTGGCCGCCACCGCACCAGCGCTCTTTGCCAGTCTGGACTCGACAATGGCCAGCGCCTTGCCCGGCGCAATCGCCCTGGGCGAGAGGGCCAGGCGAGAGGATGCGTCGGCAAGCCCAGCCTCGCACGGGGCCAGGAAACGGCTTAGCCATTTACGCACCGTCGCCCCGGTCACGCCGTAGGCGTGGGCGGCGTCGGTCACGGTCAGGCGTTTATCGACCAATTGCTGGACCATTTCGAGTCGACGTATGAACGTCAGTCGGGCATGCTAATGGGTGTCCATCCGGCCGGGCTCCCTGAGAGATCTGGTGGTTTGGCGATTACCAGTTTCTCAAACCCGGGTCGGATGAACCATCGATACAACCTATTGAATGTTCACACCTAGCCCATCGAGCGGCTGAACAGCTCCTTGCAGGCAGTCATGGGCGTTCTCGGCTGATAGGCACCGACCGGCGAGTGCCCGTCCCAGAAACGCGGGAGCTTCGCTGAAGGCAAAGCCATCCCTTGAAGGAAGGAGTGCAATGATCCAGTCAGCGTTTCCGGCGGCGGACTCAGGGCAATGGCTGCCCCGTGATGGAGGAAAGACTGTGGATGCCGGCCGCGCGGCGAGCGCCCCTACCGCCTGTGGGCGGAGTGAATCCGGCAGTTACGATACAAGGAGCGAAGTGCTAATGCGTGAGACAACGAGATGCTCGATTACGCGACTGCTGCGTATCGATGCTGCTGGCAACTGGTCATTGCAGACTCCAGGAAATCCAGCACAATTTCGCCGATCTGCCTTGCAAGGTAGGGCGGAACCGCATTTCCAACCTGCCAATACTGATGCGTGCGGCTCCCCTCGAAGTAGTAGTTGTCCGGGAACGTCTGCAGGCGAGCCGCTTCCCTTACCGTGAGACTGCGGCATTGCGCCGGGTCATGATGGATGTAGTAATGCCCGTCTTTCGCAATATGTGACACGATGGTGGTTGACGGCTTGTCCCTCAGCTGAACTCTGAACCTGTCGAGAAAGGGCACACTCTCATCATAGACATTGCCATGCAGAGGAAGAAGCTTAGGAGGAAAGTCCGGCACCTTCAGTGATCGTTCTTTCATCTCTGCATAGCATGCCGCAAACAGATAACGCCCAAGATCGGAGCGCATGTGCTTTCGAGTCTCATGCTGAAGCACTCCACCCACTCTCGAATCCCCCAGCCACGCGCGCAGAGACTGAGGCATTCCGGACAGATCCTGCTCAAACTCCATAAAAGAGCTGCCGAAAGAGTCATGGTTCTGCGCTTGCGCATATGCACCAATCATCTTCTCCTCGATTTCCTGTCGATCGGGATGCCGCCAGCCCTTGAGTGCCTGTTTTGCATCTCGCAATGCGGACAGCCAAGTCGAATGGCTATCGCCTTCCTTTGAAAGCCTGCTTCGCAGAGGAGGCATGCCGGCTAGAGCCTCCCCAACCGTCACCACTGAGGGTGCAGGCTTCAACACCAACCGACCAGCTTCATTCAGCACGTGCGCGCCCCTGCTGGCCCAATCGGAACGGATGCCGAACAGTATGACTCGATGCCGCGCCTGAGGCAGGCCGAACGCTTCCGACTCGATGAGGTAGTCGAGAGGTGTCAGATTCGTCCCGTCCGTCACAAAAGATCGAATCTCATAGTGATGGCCGTTACCCGGACTTTGCAGATCCGACAGGATTCGGTCAAAGATGAGCGATCCGCCAAGACGGGACGTCAGGATTCCCTTTACGTTCTCCATGACGAAAACGGTCGGCCCGAAATCACGCAGAATCCGCAGGTATTGCTCATACAGCAGATGGCGCGCGTCGCTCTCGAACTTCTTTGGGTCGCCGGGCCTCATTCTGGACCGGCCTGCCATTGAGTATGCCTGACACGGAGGCCCGCCAATCAGCACCCATTCCGAAGCACCGCCCAAGGCGGACTCGATCCAACTGTCGACTTCCTGGTTTGGCGTATCCCCAAGCTCGGCACACCGGGCTTCCAGCGCGGCATGACGCGCCTCCGGCGGCACATCTGGATGTGCGAACAACTCCTCTCGAGAGATCTTTCCCGTTACATAATCGTAGTAGCAGTCCGGGACGTGCTTGTCGCGCATTGCCGTGTACAGGGCCCTGAGAGACAGCGTACGGTGGGCGACTGCGTCCTTCTCTATCGACAGCCGAACATCGAATCTTCGTCGGCCATAGTCCCCAAAGATGGAAGAAAACCCCTCACCCAGCCCGCCCGGCCCTGCGAAAAGGTCTATCACCGGAATGGAATCGGCTGGTTTCATCTTTCTAAGTGGCGGAGTCACCCGGAGGATTTTCTGGAGGGTGCGGAAGTATACCAGGTGGGTCTGAATGCCCTTCCCCTTCGGCGTACCAGCACGACGCCCTGCTCCTTTCTCACATTCTGTGGCGAGCTGATACGTTATTATGTTCAACCATTACCCGGCCTTACCGCTGGTCACATCCGTCTATGCATACGTCACCGGAATTGACGGATGCAGCCCAGACACCACAACCCAAGGCATTTGTGCGTTACCCAGCTTGATGGCGCCAGATGGGAAGGAAGGAACGAATGAGCGAGAAGTCGGCTCTCGCGAGCCGGACCCTGCCGCGCCTGCTGAAGATGGCTATCCGAGCCGGGATCCAGCCGGTCGTGCGCCTTCACCTGCATCGAGGGATGCATGTGGACGCAACCGACAGTGGCGGACGCACGGCTCTTGCCTTGGCGGCCACGTACGGCCATCAGGGAATATGCCGATTGCTGCTGGAATCGGGCGCCGACCCACACGCACGTGATCTTCACGGAGATGACGCGTTCTCCCACGCTCTCAAATCCAACAACGCGGGAATTCTCACGCTGCTTGGCCAGCACCGTCGCCTCGATCCAAGAAGGCAGGAAAGCCGTGATACTGCATCCGTCATAACGGAAGAAGCAAAACTACCGTCGCCGTCGGCTGCTCCGCCACCCGTCTCATTTTCATCGGCAGCCGGGAGCCCGTCCACAGGAGAGCGACAAGGCGACAATGCCGTGCCGCCCACCGAGAGGCCAGCCGTCACAAAGATCGGCACGCGGCTGGATCGGCACAAGGATGCTGCCCCTGAACAGCAGGAAGAACGCGGGCCCGTGCCAGATGCACCTCCTGATGAGGGGTCACCGCAGGCGATGGAACATCCGTTGCTCAGCGTGCATGACTTGGTAGGCGCAATCCCGGATGCAGCTGCTCAACAACGCTCCAGTGCATTGTCTCATGCCGAGATACCCGACCATCTTGAGGTCAGCAGGCTGCTCTTTCAGCCCAGCAGCGCTGCGCCAGAGCGTCATGACAAATGCAACCTTGCAATCAGTGCCCTGCCACATGAGGAAACGCCGTGCATCACAGCCTCCCAGCTGAGCAGATCATCCCGAACGCAAGAAATCCCCGCCACAGCTGCAGACGCGCCGCCACAAGAGGAACTGGACCTTTCCGGTTGGGAGCCGGAGGACGAAGCCCCTCTTCCTGCCACGAACGAGGACTGTGAGAACGCGGCTCTGGAACTGCAGGATCACATTTCACGACACGTACCAATAGACGACTACGAAGACTGGTCGGATATTGACATTGATTTGCCCGAATCTCGTCGCAGATTGAAGGCGTCTGCGGCGGAGGATCTCGAGCCCTTGCGCCTCCTCCTGCTCCAGGGTTTGAGGGATGGGAGCGTCTCTCACCAAGCGTTCTCAACCGTTATTTTCGTTCCGTCAGAAGAGACGGATGTCGCATCGGAAACCCATCTTCGCAACCTGCTCGGCGACTTGGGCATACTCATCAGTGACGACCTTCCCGGGTGGTCTGAATCTGCTCGTGTCTCCGACGAGTGGAACGATGACATGGAAACCGTGGCGGAAGCAATGTCCTTCTGGACTCAGCTGTCACGGCAGGACAACGAGCCAGTGTGGCTATTCCTGAAGGAAGCGAGTGCGTTTGAACTGCTGACAGCAGAGGCCGAGGTCAGCATCGCCAAACGGATCGAGGAAGGCACCAGAGATATTGTCTCAGCCATCGCGGCATGCCCCGCCACGATCGACGAAATCCTTGCGTCCATGTGCGCTGTCCGTAGTGGATCCGCGTCCATCGATCAGGTTATCGATGGCTTCAACGACGACGAAAACGAAGGTGACGATGAAGCCGAAGCTGAATTGCCTGTCGACGACGATGACTCCGACCGCGAGACCGCCGGCAGGCTGGCCGAGCAACTTTACCTCAAGTCATTGGCCAAATTCGAAGTGATTGAGTCATGGCATCTCAGGATGCGTGACGCCTTCGAAACCCAGGGGCCTGACTCACAGGCATATGCAGAAGCCCGAGAGGCCATTCAGGCTGAACTCATGAATGTTCGCTTCACGCCCGGCATGGTGGAGCGAATGACTGATACTCTTCGATCCTGCCTGGCAGAGCTCCGTACCCATGAACAGGCAGCGATGTCCATCTGCGTGGAGCGCGTCGGCATGCCACGCGCGCACTTTGCAAACGTCTTCCGCGTTAACGCCACGAACCTCGACTGGGCGCCCGAGGAGGTTGCTGCCGGAGGCGACTATGCTGAAGCGCTCGGGCACAACGTCGAAGCCATCCAGGAAACACAGCAGCGTCTCATAGAGCTGCAACGTCGTCTGACCCTGCCCCTCGTACAGCTCAAGGACATCAGCAAACGCATGAGCGCCGGGGAGGTGACGGTCCGCAAGGCGAAGCATGAGATGACGGTAGCGAACCTGCGCTTGGTGTTCTCGATTGCCAGAAAATACTTTAATCGGGGAATGGACATATCCGACCTCGTTCAGGAGGGCTGCCTCGGACTGATGAAGGCAGTGGACAAGTTCGACCACCGCCGCGGCTTCAGATTTTCGACGTATGCGACCTGGTGGATACGACAGGCCATAACTCGCTCAATTGCCGATCAGGGCTCGACCATCCGGATCCCCGTTCACATGGTAGACACAATCAACAAGATGGATAGGGCTCGACGAGAGCTGAGCAACGCCACCGGAGTTGAGCCAAACATCAGCGCGCTGGCAGAAAAGATGGAAATATCCAGAGAAGCCGCATCGAAAATCGTGAAGGTCATGCGCAAGCCAGTTTCACTGGAGGAGCTTGCGGGCCATGCACAACAGCAACGTTTCGATTGTCACATCCATGGTTCCGGACTCACCCTAGCCTCGCCTGAAGAACTTGTCGCGGAACGGGAAATAAAGGGTCTTGTCAGCGAAGTACTGGGGACACTCACGCCACGAGAGGCCAAGGTCTTGTGCCTGCGGTTCGGTATCGGCTGGGGATCCGACATGACGCTGGAGCAGGCTGGTGCCCAGTTCGAACTCACTCGCGAACGCATCCGCCAGATCGAGGCAGAGGCTCTGCGAAAACTGCGGCATCCCAGCCGGAAAGAGAAGCTCGCAAGCTTCCTGGAAGCCTGCTGAACCGTAATGACAACCACAATGACCGGTTTCTCCCGCATGCGGCACGCGCCTCCGAAAGCAACTGCAATGATAGAGTCCCTGCGAGGATTGGGGTACTCCACCGCCACTGCATTGGCAGACGTGATAGACAACAGCATCGCTGCGCATGCAACCCATGTGGAACTCCGTTTCGCATGGGCTGGTTCCCTGAGTACCGTGGCCATTCTCGACAATGCCGACGGAATGAACGAAGCGGAGCTGGACATCGCCATGCGTCTGGGCGAGATAAGCCCTCTGGATGCCAGGGACGCGTCCGATCTCGGCCGGTTCGGGTTGGGCATGAAGACGGCCTCCTTCTCGCAATGCCGAAGGCTCACCGTTGCGAGTCGCAAGCTGGGCGCTCTCAATTGCCTGCGTTGGGATCTCGATGTACTTGCATCCAGTGAAAATGATGGCTGGTATTTGCTGGAAGGAGCTGCGGCGGGCTCCGAACACATGCTGCAGGCCCTGGACGGCAGGGAGCATGGAACCCTCGTGCTTTGGGAGCTTAATGACCGGGTCGTCACGCCCGGTTTTCGAGAGCAGGATTTTCTCGACCTGATCGACAAGGTCGAGCGTCATCTTGCGATGGTCTTCCACCGCTTCCTGCAAGGCCCCCAACCCCAGTTCCTGCTGACCATAAATGATCGGCCGGTAAGGCCATGGGATCCATTCCTGACTGGCCATCCTGCGACATGGTCGTCGCCTATCGCCACTTTTGCATCCGCCGGGGGACAGGTGGAGGCTCAGGCACATGTCCTGCCTCACAAGGACAGGCTGGACCCCACCGCACATGAAAATGCGGCCGGGCCGGACGGCTGGACGGCTCAGCAAGGCTTCTACGTATACCGCAACAGGCGCCTCCTGCTGGCGGGGAGCTGGCTCGGCCTTGGACGAGGCCGGTCATGGACGAAGGAAGAAGCACATCGTCTCGCCAGGATCCGACTGGATATTCCCAACACCGCGGACTCCGAATGGAAGATAGACATACGGAAATCGACGGCCCGGCCGCCCGTAGCCCTGCGTATGCCACTGACGAGGCTCGCGGAAGACGTGCGCGAGCGCGCACGAAGGGTTTTTGCCCATCGTGGTAAGGCAGTGAAGGCCGGGGGTGACAAGAGTCTCGCCGAAGCGTGGCACGCAGAACACTTCAGGGGCGGGATCCGCTACCGGATAGACAGGAGTCATCCCGCAGTGAAATCAGTGCTTGATGATGCCGGTCCGCTGAAAGCGGACATAGGCGTCATGTTGCGCATATTGGAAGAAACAATTCCGGTCCAGAGAATCTGGCTTGACACTGCCGAGGCAAAGGAAACGCCGCGCACCGGTTTCGCGGAGGAGCCGCCGGCAGAAGTCTTGAAAGTTCTGTCCACCTTCTACAAGAACATGATACGGCGTCGCGGGTTGTCGCCAGTTCGCGCGCGCGAGCTGCTCCTGAGGACCGAGCCCTTCGATGCTTATCCGGAAATCGTTCGGGCCCTCCCTGACGTCCCTGAAGAACTTCAACAAGACTGAGGTCATGACAACAACTGCCGAAACGAACAGGAAGAAGGTCGTAAAGTTTGTGCAGGAACTTTTACTTGACCATGACGAATCCGAGATCACGGCCGGTCTGATTGCCGACAAGATAGAGCTTGTGGTCGGGATGAACCCGAAATGGGGAGAGGCGCTCGACAAGGTTAGCGTCACTGACGAACTCATCCGGCGCTTCAGCATGTGGACCGGAAAAGATACAGCCCTGACCAGTGACATCAATCATCAGCCATGGCTGGTGTCCGCTCGCAAGGACGACTGGCGATATTGGCAACGGTATCGCGAATGGCTGGAACGCAAGCTTTCATTCAAGGCCGTCGAAGCTCTGGACAGGTCCACTGACGCGGTTCTCGAGCAGTTGGAAGACCCGAAGCGGGAAGGAAGGTGGGACCGCCGCGGGCTTGTCGTAGGCCACGTCCAATCGGGCAAGACAGGCAACTATACCGGTCTCATCTGCAAGGCAGCAGACGCTGGCTACAAGATCATCATCGTACTCGCAGGCCTTCACAACAATCTCAGGTCACAGACTCAAATGCGACTGGACGAGGGTTTTCTTGGCTATGAGACCAAACCTGCGCAAGAGGACATAAGGATTATCGGAGTCGGTGAAATCGACAGTGATCCTGCCATTCGTCCCAACTATGTGACCAACCGCACGGACAAGGGGGACTTCAATACCGCAATTGCCAGAAAGCTCGGCATCACGCCGGAACAACGCCCCTGGCTCTTCGTGGTCAAGAAGAACAAGACGGTACTCGAACGCCTGTTTCAATGGATACGGAACCACGTTGCGGACACTCATGACGCGGAAAGCGGTAGAAAGATCGTCACCAGCTTGCCCCTGCTCCTGATTGACGACGAGGCAGACCATGCATCCGTGGACACTGGAGAATTATGGTTTGATGCCGACGGGAATCCTGACGAAGAACATCAACCCACGGCAATCAACAGCAGGATAAGGAAAATTCTCCACTCCTTCTCCAGAGCCGCGTATGTCGGTTATACCGCCACTCCATTCGCGAACATCTTCATCCACGAAAAAGGCGCCACGCGGGAAGAAGGACCTGACCTTTTCCCCTCTGCGTTCGTGATCAACTTGGCGGCTTCGTCAAACTATGTCGGCCCGGTGAAGGTCTTCGGCACTTCGACCCCCGAGGGCCGGCAGGGAGGATTGCCTCTGGTGCGTCCCGTAAGCGATTACGCAAGCGAAGACGGTCTCGACGGATGGATGCCCCAAAAACACGGAAATAGTTACATACCGATCCATGACGGCCAGCTGAAAATGCCGCCGTCGCTTGTGGAAAGCATTGACGCATTTCTGTTGTCCTGCGCCCTGCGTCACATCCGCGGCCAAGGCAGCGACCATAGCTCGATGCTCGTTCACGTGACTCGATTCAACGCTGTACAAGAGCATGTGCATCGACAGGTTGAGGAACACATCGATCAAATCCGTCAGCGTCTTCATCGCCGGGTCGACCACGAAAGCATGGTCCAGCGCCTGCAGACTCTCTGGAAAGAGGACTTTGAGCCGACTACGCGCGAACTGCAGGCGTCATCTGTCGAGCGACTGCGTGAACACGCTCCCGAATGGGAGAATGTGTTGCAGGCTCTCACGGATGTCATTGGGGATGTCCAAGTCCAGATGATCAACGGAACGGCGAAGGATGCGCTGGACTACTCCGAACACGACGGAGTTGGCCTAAAGGTCATAGCCATTGGAGGGGACAAGCTTGCACGCGGGCTGACACTGGAAGGCCTTTGTACAAGCTACTTCCTTCGTGCATCACGAATGTACGACACTCTCATGCAGATGGGGCGCTGGTTTGGCTACAGGCCAGGATACCTTGATCTATGCCGCTTATACACCACACAAGAGCTATGCGAATGGTTCGGGCATATCACGGATGCTGCGGAGGAGCTCAGGGAAGAATTCGACCTGATGGCTGCGACGGGCGGGACGCCGCGAGATTTCGGCCTGAAGGTGCAATCTCATCCGGTGCTCATGGTGACCTCGCGTTTGAAAATGAGATCCGCCAAGAGTTTGTGGCTCTCCTTCAGCGGACAGCTGCTGGAAACCGTGTCCCTGTTCCGTGACAAGGCCACCTTGCAGCGGAACCTCAAGGCAGCGCAGGGACTGCTGGCAAGCCTCGGCACACCGGAGAAGAACCCGGCTCGGCAAAGGCCTGGCGGATCTCAGCAATGGCAAGGCTTTCTGTGGGAAGAGGTTGAAGCAACCCACATAGTAGAGTTTCTGTCCTCGTACGAAACGCACCCACAAGCCCACAAGGTGAACAGCGCCATGATCGCCGAATTCATTCAGTCCATGTCCGCAAAGGATGAGCTCACACAGTGGACTGTGGCGCTTATCGGAGGCGGCGAAGGGGATGATGAGGAGATCGTAGATGGTATCTCGATACAGATGCTCAAGCGAAAAGCCAATGCCGCATTGGAGGGCCGTTACGCCATTGGCCGGCTGCTGTCTCCACGCGATGAAGCGATTGACCTGGATGAGGACTCGTGGGCGGCCGCACTGAGTCTTACGCGTGAAGCATGGAGAAAGGACGCCGCGAGAACCGCCGGAGAAAAGGAGCCCGACGTGCCAAACGGACCTGCAATCCGGAGAGTTCGTGGTTCAGGTTCCGGGGACGTGGAAGGTCACCCGGAAAAGGGCTTGCTCCTGCTGTATGCGCTGGATCCTACAAAGGCCGAGGCAGAATTTCCCGAAGGCACACCGCCCGTCATTGCATTCGGCATCAGCTTTCCCGATAGCGAGGCTGGCGTCAAGGTCGAGTACAAGGTCAATAATGTAGGCTGGGAGCTGGAATATGGCGGCGCGGACTGACCCATACGACGAGCTCACAGCGGCATGGCGGGCGCTCGGCAACTCCGGTGACGACGACGGCTGGCGGCTCATTCCGGTTGCCCCGGACGGCCCCTGCCGATTCCTCGCCGGGAGACGGTTCCCGGGGAATGAGGAGTCGCTACTCATAGGTTTTGCTACAGCGCAATTGCCTGCTGCCAGCACACTTCCACAAGGGAGAGGCTTCAAGGTCGACAAGGTGTCGCTGGCAGGGAGAGAGGCCAGCCATGCCTGGATTGCCCTCTCCAGGAAGGAGGATCGCAGCATCGAGCTCTTCACGATGATGGCCACAGACGTCATCACGACGATGATGCGACACACCCAGTCTGGCGACGTGCGCGCCTTCAATTTTTTCCTGACTCGCATACGCGCTTGGCAGGATTTCATGCAACGCAATCCGGATGACGTGCTTTCCGCAGAGGCGGAGGTTGGTCTCTTCGGCGAGCTTCACCTCCTGCAGTCCCTGGCGTTGAATGGCTTGCCCCCCCATGACGCAGTGGAGGGATGGCACGGGCCGCTGGACGGTTTGCATGATTTCCTTTTCGGAACCGGCGGAGTGGAGGTGAAGAGCACTGTCGCATCAGGGAGTTTTCCCGCGCAAATCGGAAGTCTGGAACAACTGGACGACAGCTTGGTCCAGCCCCTGTTCCTGGCTGGAGTTCGACTCGAGCTGTCTCCCGAGGGAGAGACACTCACGGAACGCGCGGCAGCCATCCAGGCAGTCTTTGCTGATGACCCTGTAGTGCAGTGCATACTTGACGGCAAACTCCTCCGGGCCGGGCTGTTGCCTGGCACCGAAGAGAAGTACACCAGAAAGTTCAGACACGTGGGAACCAGGATTCTGCGAGTGGCTGAGGGGTTCCCTCGTCTCACCGGCCGGAGCGTACCAAATGAGATAAGAAAGGTACGCTACGAGGTCGATCTGGACGTCATCTCTGCACACACAGTCGACCTGCGTCACGCAATGAAAGAACTAGGATTAATTTGACAATGGAACTGGAAGAATTCCTGCGACAGACGCAGGCCGATGTTCGGACGCAGATTAGCGAACGTCTCGAATCACAGGATGGCCAGGGATACCCGTATCCCGAGACGATCTTCGCCGAAGTGGTGATGGAGCATATGGCCGATATCGGGATGACGCATGAGCCAACAACTTGCCACTACTCCGCCAAAGTGGGAAATGCCAATCTCCGTCTCAGCGGATATGCCCTGTCCGAAGACGCGGAGCAACTGGACCTTTTCGTGAGCCTTTACGAAGGAGTCGATCAGATCACTCCAGTGACGGACACGGAGACGAAGACGGCAGCAGAACAGTGCCTGCGCTTTCTGACGAAATGTGCCGAGGGGAAGCTGTCTCGCACGATGGACGAGTCCAATGATGCATACGCGCTGGCGCTGTCCATCGAAGGGGACTATGCGAATCTTGATGAAATCAGGATCTACGTCGTAACGGACGGGCAGGCAAAGTCGAAGGCGTTCAAACCGCGCGAAGTCGGCGGAAAGACGATAAAGCTGGAGGTGATGGATATTGAGCGGCTGCACCGCCACTGGTCTGAAGGCAAGCCGCGCGACGAACTCGTCGTCAACTTTGAAGAGCTCGCAGGAAGCCCGCTTCCGTGCGTCTATGTACCTGCACAGGACGCAGACTACGACTATGCCCTGACGGTGATTCCCGGAGAGTCGCTTCGCTTCATATATGAGAAATACGGCCAGCGCCTCCTGGAGGCCAATGTCCGCTCGTTTCTCAGCGTGACCGGCAAAGTCAACCGGGGCATCCGCGACACACTCAAGAGCAACCCGGAACGGTTCATGGCCTACAACAATGGCATAGTGATCGTGGCAGACGAGATAAGCATCAATCGTGCAGCAGACGGTAGCCCCGGCATCTCCTCTCTCAAGGGAATGCAGATAGTCAATGGCGGACAAACCACCGCGTCCATCTATTTCTCAAAAAAACGGACACCAGAGATCGATTTGAAACGAGTCCGTGTCCCGGCGAAGGTCATCATATTGCGGTCACAGGACGATCTCGCCGAAGAGGCCCTGATTTCCGACATTTCCAAATACGCCAACAGTCAGAATGCGGTCAAGCAGTCCGACCTTTCTGCCAACCAGCCATTCCATGTTGAAATTGAAAAGCTGGCTCAGGCTGTAGTGTGTCCGAACGGAGTGGGACGGTGGTTTTACGAGCGTGCTGCCGGCAGCTACAAGACCCTGCTTGCTCGTGAGGGCACCACGCCGGCAAAACTCAAGCATTTGCGGACTGAGGTCATCCCTCCCGCACGCAAGATTACAAAGACCGACTTGGCCAAGTATCTGACGGCCTGGGATAGAAAACCACATATAGTGAGTTTGGGTAGCCAGAAGAACTTCGAGCGCTACATGGAGAGCATTTCTCCCGGGGACGCGCAATCTCCAGCCCCTCTTCCTGACGTAAAGACGTTCAAGGAAATGATCACCAAAGCGGTGTTCTTCAAGAAGACTCACGCCCTCGTACGGCCTCTGTTTCCGGCATTCCAGGCCAACGTAGCCGCCTACTTGGTGTCCATTGCTTCTGAAAAAATTGGCGACCGAATTGCCCTCGACAAGATCTGGCTGCAGCAAGACATCTCACCAGCGCTCCGAGCACAGCTTACAACTTGGGCCTCCGAGGTCAATGACGTCTTGCACCGCAGCGCTGACGGCAGGATGATCTCTGAGTGGGCGAAGAAACCGGAATGCTGGGAGGCGGTCCGCTCTGCACACTATTCTCCAGTGAACGAAGACATACCTGAGCTGACCTGAAATACTCGCCGGGCAGGCAGAACCCATGGTCGACATTGTCACCAAAGAACGGCGCAGCAAGATGATGGCAGGGATTCGTGGCAAGGGCACGAAGCCGGAGCTGCTCGTCCGTCGGATGCTCACTGCTGACGGTTTTCGCTATCGTTTGCATCGGAGAGATCTTCCGGGAACACCGGACGTTGTCATGCCCGGCAGGAAAATAGCGATATTCGTCCATGGATGTTTCTGGCATCAGCATCAGGGCTGCAGGTTTGCGAAGTTCCCGACGAGCAATGAGAACTTTTGGCGGCACAAGCTTGATGAGAACAAACGACGCGACCTGCTGGCGCTGGCCGCCTTGAGAGATTCCGGATGGCGCATCCTCACGGTATGGGAGTGTGCAACACGCACCAAAGACTCCAACGACTCTCTAGGCACACGGATGCGCCAGTGGATTGAAAGCGACTGCGTACTCAGGGAAATTCCATCGAAGATTCATGCTCCCGACCCACAATGTCGCTGAGACTGACAGCTCCACCGCCATCATCAGGATTGAAAGGTCTCTCGCGTCCAAGCATGGAACACGCTTGAAGCGCGGAAAAGCGCCGATGTTCCGGATGCACCTCGCAACATGAAGGACATGCCGACCAAGTCGACTCATAGAACGACGCAGGATAGCGTGTCGCGAGAAAGCCCTTCGCTTTCAGTCACGTGAGCAGCGGCGCATTGGTGCGTCACAAGAGCAGGCATACGCGTCCGCCCCCCGTTTATACCGATGATCTGATTTCCTCGCAGCCGCTCCGGGGTGCGGAACCTGACCAGCCACTGCTTCAATCCCGTTGGCTGCGCGACGGAGGACAGACCCTGGCCAGAAGACACACATACGCGGCCTTACGAGTTTAGCCTTGCTGGCTGCCATTTCTGATAATTGTTAGCTAGTGCGGGGATGTCGGGTATTTGAGTGGGCATGATTCGGATATGTGGGCTTTAACATACCCAAACACCTACTCCAAAACGCGGGATTTACCGAAATCCACTGAAATGGCCTGAACGCAAAAAACCCGCAGAACACTAATGTCCATGCGGGCTTCCGGTACTTCATCAGTCGTTCTGAAACGTACTGATTTTGAATCCTGGTGCCGACGGCGAGACTCGAACTCGCACAGCTTTCGCCACTACCCCCTCAAGATAGCGTGTCTACCAATTTCACCACGTCGGCATGGGGTACTACGCCAACCGGGCCAGTGCCGCGGCGGCTACCGTGGCTCGGTGGGTTCCCGGACTGCACATGCTGAGGCTGCACGTTGCCAGGGAAGTCCGAAATTCTAGCATGAGTCTTACTTCTTCGCCATGTTGCCCAGGATCAGATCCCGTCCCGCGAAGATGCCGCCCGTCGTCTCCAGCACCAGCCGCTCGGCATCCCGCCGACGCACCTCGGCGATGTGCTCGTCCGCCTCTTCCTCGGTAGCCCCAAGCCGCAGCACCGCCTCCCGGCCCATGGCCATCGCCGACTCGAACGTCTCGCGGATCACGAAATCGGCATCGTGCTTGAGCAGCTCCACCGCATGCTCGCGGTCCCAGGCCCGCACCAGGATCTGGGTGCGCGGGTTGGCTTCTTGCGCGTTCTCGACGATGCGCGTGGCGGCGGCCTTGTCGTCCACGCAGACCAGGATCAGCCGGGCCTCGTGGATTCCCGCCGCATGCAGCACCTCGGGCCTCATGCCATCGCCATAGTAGACCTTGAACCCGTACTTCTCGGCATTGCGGATCACTTCGGGATCATTGTCGATGACCGAGATGTCCGCGCCGCTGGCCAGGAGGCTTTGGCTGGCGATCTGCGCCACGCGGCCGAACCCGACGATCAGCACGCAGCCCTTCAGGTCGCGCGCCTGGTCCACGCCGTCCATCGACGGCGCTTCCTTGCGCGTCATGTGCTTGTGGGCGATGACGGCCAGCGGCGTCAGCACCATGGACAGCACGATGATGGCGGTCATGTTGGCATTGACCTGCGCGTCGATCACCTGCCCGTTCGCGGCCGCCTGGTACAGCACGAAGGCGAACTCGCCGCCCTGCGCCATCAGGATGGCGCGATCCGAGGCCTCGGCGCGCGAGCTCTTCAGCAGGCGCGCCACGCCGTAGATGCACAGCGCCTTGACCACCATCATGGCCACCACGCCGGCGCAGATCAGCATCCAGTTGTCGTAGACCACGTCCAGGCGCAGCGACAGGCCGACCGCCAGGAAGAACAGCCCCAGCAGCAGGCCGCGGAAAGGCTCGATGTCGGCTTCCAGCTGATGACGGAAGCTCGACTCGGACAGCAGCACGCCCGCGATGAAGGCGCCCATGGCCATGGACAGGTTGCTCTTCTCCATCAGCACCGCGGCGCCCAGCACCACCAGCAAGGCGGCCGCCGTCATCACCTCGCGCGCCTTGGCTCGGGCCAAGATGCGGAACAAGGGATTCAACAGCCACAGCCCCGCGGCGACCAGCGCGACGATGGCGCCGGCGGCGATGCCGATGCTCTCGAGCACGGTACCCGAATCGCGCGGCGCGGCGCCCTCCGGGGCCAGAAAAGCGACGATGGCCAGCAGCGGGACGATCAGCAGGTCTTCGAACAGCAGCACCGAGACGATGCGCTGGCCGCCCGGCTGCGCGATGTCGCCCCGTTCGTTCAGGATCTGCACGACGATGGCGGTGGACGTGAGCACGAACCCCATCGCCGAGACGAACGACACGGTCAACGAAAAGCCGAAGGCCAGGCCCACACAGGTAAGCAGCAGTCCGCAGGCGAAGATCTGCGCGCTGCCCAGGCCGAAGATCTGGCGGCGCAGACCCCATAGATGCGAAGGCCGCATCTCCAGGCCGATGATGAACAGGAACATCACCACGCCCAGCTCGGCCACGTGCAGCAGGGTGCCGTCGTCGCGGATCAGCCCCAGGCCGAAGGGGCCGATGACCAGCCCGGCCACCAGGTACCCCAGCACAGAACCCAGGCCCAGCTTGCGAAACAGCGGTACCGCGACCACTGCCGCCCCAAGCAGGGTAAGCACCTGTTCCAAACCGCCTGCGCCGGATTCCACTGCCATGTCGAGCCTTTCCCGTATGCGTTATCAGTCGGCCGCATCATAAAGGGTGAATGAGGGCTGGGGCGTGAAAATAACCTATACGTAGGTATTACCTGGCCCGCGCCGCTCAACTATGAGCGTATGAGCGACGTCCCAGGGACCGGAGCGCGGGGTGGTGCGCGGCGGAAAGAACCCGACAGCCCACGAAAAAAGCCCGCACATGGCGAGCTCTTTTCGATGATCCAGGCAAAACACGCATCGTGCTTGCCCTGTCGTCGCCCTGCCCTGCTTCGCGAACGCGTGGTGCGTTGCGCCCTTTGCGGACAGGGCCTGCCGGCTTACTTTGCCGGCGCGGCAGGCGCGGCAGGCGCGGCGGGCGTCTGCGCGGGAGCCGGAGCCTGCGGCACCGACTTGTCCACCGCGGACGGCGTGGCGGGCGCAGCGGGCGCGGCCGGGGCGGCAGGAGCGGCTGGCACCGAGCTATCACCCGCACCCGCGCCAGGCGCCGACGGAGCGCCGCCCGGCACTTGCGGCACCGAACGGTCTTGATAGTTCTGCATCACGCCGCTTTCGACGCCACCGGGGCGGCCGACTTGCAGCGAGTGCGTGACGTACGCCAGACCGGCGGTGGAGATGAAGAACACGACCGCGGCCCACTTGGTGGAGCGCGACAGGAAATTGGCAGCGCCCGAAGCGCCGAACAGGCTGCCGGCGGAGCCGGTGCCGAATGCCGATCCCATGTCGGCGCCCTTGCCCTGCTGCAGCAGGACCAGCACGATGATCGCCAAGGCCGACAGGACCTGGATGATCAGCAGGACAGTATTGATAGACATGAAAAACTCCGAACGGAAACTTAGGCTGCGGCGATGCGCAGGAATTCTTCGGCCACCAGCGACGCGCCGCCCACCAGGGCGCCATCGATGTCGGGCATGGCAAACAGCGTGGCGGCATTGGCGGCCTTGACGCTGCCGCCGTACAGGACCTGTACGTGATCGACCCCCAGCCCTTGCAGCGCCACGCGGATGGCGCCATGCACTTCCTGGGCCTGTTCGGGGGTGGCGGTGCGGCCGGTGCCGATGGCCCAGACCGGTTCATACGCCAGCACCATGCGGCCCAGCGCGTCCGCGCCCAGGGCCAGCACCGGGGCCAGCTGGCGCTGGATGACGCCCAGGGTGTTGCCGCCCTCGCGCTCGTCCAGCGACTCACCCACGCATACCACCGGGGTCAGGCCAGAGGCCAGCGCGGCGGCGGCCTTGTCGGCGACCAGTTGGTCGGTCTCACCGTGCAGCGTGCGGCGCTCGGAATGGCCGACCAGCGCCCAGCGGCAGCCGAATTCCTTCAGCATGGGGGCCGAGACTTCGCCGGTGTAGGCGCCTTTCTCGTGCTTGCTGACGTCCTGCGCGCCCCAGGCCACGGTGCTGCCTTCCAGCAACTGCTGCGTCTGCGCCAGGTACGGAAACGGCACGCAAACCCCGAACTGGCAATGCGCGGCGGCATCCGCGGTACGCAGGGCGTCCAGTAATGCGGCGTTCTCGGCCAGCGTGCCGTGCATTTTCCAGTTGCCCAGCACGAGGCGGGCGCGGGGTTCGGTCGTAGTCATGGCGGGCGTTGGGGGTGACGTTTTACAGGATCCTGGAGATCTCTAGGTAGAGTCTGTGTCTGCGCGTTGTCTACGTAGACCGTTTGTGCAGACGAAGACCGGAACGGAAAATCCCGGTCAAACCCAAGATTGTATCCTGTTGGCGACCAACACGCCCGACCGTTACAGCATCACAGCGTCAGGATGATCTTCCCGATGTTGTCGCCGGCTTCCATCATGGCATGGCCCGCGGCGGCCTGCTCCAGCGGCATGGTCGCGTGGATGACAGGCTTGATGGCGCCGGATTCCAGCAGCGGCCACACGCGCGCCTGCAGCGCGCGGGCGATCGCGCCCTTGAAGGCCACGGGCCGCGGACGCAGCGTGGAGCCGGTGATGGTGATGCGACGGCGCAACACGTGATTGCAGTCCACCGCCGCGTGCGCGCCGCCCAGCAGCGCGATGATGACGATGCGGCCGTCGTCCGCCAGGCACTTGATGTTGCGCGCGATGTAGTCGCCCGCCACCATGTCGAGGATGACGTTGACGCCCGCGCCGCCCGTGGCGTCCAGCACTTCCTTCACGAAGTCCTGCGACTTGTAGTTGATGCCCTTGGTGGCGCCCAGTTCCTCGACCGCGCGCACGCGGTCGTCGCTGCCCACGGTGGCGTATACCTTGTTGCCCATGGCGCGGGCGATCTGGATGGCCGTGGTGCCGATGCCGCTGGCCCCGCCGTGCACCAGCAGCGATTCGCCTTCGGCCAGCATGCCGCGATCGAACACGTTGCTCCAGACGGTGAAGTAGGTTTCCGGCAGGCCCGCGGCCTCGATGGGCGTCAGGCCTTTGGGAATGGGCAGGCATTGCGCGGCCGGGGCCACGCAGAACTCGGCATAGCCGCCGCCCGCCACCAGCGCGCACACCTGGTCGCCCAGCGCCAGTCCGGCCGCGGCCGCATCGCCCGCGATGATCTCGCCTGCGACTTCCAGGCCCGGCAGGTCGGAAATGCCCGGAGGCGGGGCGTAGCTACCCTTGCGCTGGAAGACGTCGGGGCGGTTGATGCCCGCCGCCGCCACCTTGATCAGGACCTCGCCAGGGCCGGGCTCTGGCACGGGACGATCGACCGGAACCAGAACCTCGGGACCGCCCGGCTTGGAAATCTCGATTGCACGCATGGATGCCTCCAACTTGATGGAAGCCCTATTATCCCGGTCCTGCGAGGATTCACGAAGCGCGCCTGGCGGAAGCGGTGGGATTCGAACCCACGAAGGGTATGAACCCTTGCCGGTTTTCAAGACCGGTGCCTTCAACCGCTCGGCCACACTTCCTTGTCGATGCCCGCCGCGGCCGCCACGCAGGCGGCCCGGGCTCGATGGGGTTGCCATGATAATCCATATGGCGTGCACGCGTACGCGCCGCCGCGCGCCTCACCCCAGCCGGGGCAGCCCGGCCTGCGCCAGCGCATCGTCCAGCCAGGGCGATACGAGCTGCCCGTTGGCGATCTCTTCCAGCCGCTGGCCCTCCGCCGCCACTTTCTTCTCGGCGGCCTCCAGCACGGCGGGCACGTCGCGGCGCGGGATCACCACGATGCCGTCGATGTCGCCCACGACCAGGTCGCCCGGCTCGACGGCCACGCCGCCCACCGATACCGGTTGCGCCAGGCGTCCGGGCAATCCCTTCGTGGGACCGCAGGGATTCGTGCCCGCGGCGAAGATCGGGAAGTCGCCAGCGGCCAACACCGAAGTGTCGCGCGATGCCGCGTCGACGACGAAGCCGCCCAGGCCGGCGGCCTTCGCCTGGGTGACCATCAGTTCGCCGAACAGCGCGCAGGTGTCATCGGCCTTGCCGTCCACCACCAGCACGTCGCCCGGGCGGGCCACGGCCAGGGCCACATGGAACATCAGGTTGTCCCCGGGCCGCACCTCGACGGTATAGGCCGGCCCGCATACCGACATGCCCGGGCTCAATGCGCGGATGCGCGCATTCATGGTGCCGCGGCGGCCCGCCACGTCGCACAGGATGGCCGCCTGGTAGCGCCGCGCCCGCTCCACCAGCGCCGGGGCCACGCGTTCGAATTCCGCTGTCTTCCGATAGTCCATTGCTGCTCCTTGTAATGTCGATTCAGCGAGCCTGGTCCAGCCTGACCAAAAAGGACTCGTCCAGTTGCGCGAGGCTGGTGATGCCCAGCATGCCCATGTTGCGCGCGATCTCGTCATGCATGAGGCGCAGCGCATGGCGCACGCCGGCCTCGCCCGCGACTGCCGCGGCGTAGTTGAAGGGCCGGCCGGCGAACACGCAGCGCGCGCCCAGCGCCATGGCCTTGAGCGCGTCGGTGCCGCGACGTACGCCGCTGTCCAGCATCACGGTCATCGAGCCGGCCTCTTGCATGATCTCGGGCAGCACCCGCAGCGGCGATACCGCGCCGTCGAGCTGGCGGCCGCCGTGGTTGGACACGATCACCCCATCGATGCCGATCTCGCGCGCGCGGCGCGCGTCTTCCGCGGCCAGGATGCCCTTCAGCACCAGAACCCCTCGCCAGCGGCGGCGGATCTGCGCCGCGTGCGACCAATCGACATAGCCTCGTTCGGAGAGATCGCGCATCACGTGGCGCGACAGGATGGGCGCGCCGCGCGTGGCGTAGTTGTTCTCGAAGTGCGGCATGCCATGGCGCAGCAGCGTGCGCAGGAACGTGCCGCAGAGCCAGCGCGGGTGCGTGACGCCCTGCCAGGCCAGCGCGAGGCTGGGCTTGAGCGGCGTGCTGAATCCCGTGCGCACGTTGTTCTCGCGATTGGCCGTGACGGGCGTGTCGGCCGTCAGCACCAATGTCTCCACGCCGGCCGCCGCCACCCGATCGATGAGCGCGCCGATCTGCGCGGCATCGCCCGGCAGGTAGGCTTGGAACCATGTGCCGGGCGCGGCATCCATCACCTCTTCCAGCCGGATCAGCGACGACCCGCTCATGATGCAGGGCACACCGGCGGCCTGGGCCGCCCGCGCCAGCACGATGTCGCCGCGATAGGCGGTAAGCGCGGTGATGCCCATGGGCGCGATGCCGACCGGCGAACGGTAGCGTTGGCCGAATATCTCCACGTCCTGCCGCCGGGCCGATACGTCCACCAGCACCCGCGTGCGAAACCCATACTGCGAGAACGCGGCGCGGTTGTCGGCTTCGGAATGGCGGTCTTCGACGGAACCGGAGACGTAGCCGAACAGGGGCGCGGGCAGATGCCGGCGCGCGGCCGATTCGAAATCGTGCAGGGACAGCACGCCGCGCAGACGCCGCGACGGCGCCTGCGCGGCCACGCGCTCAGGCTGCGCGACAGGCGTGGCCAGGGATTCGGATTCGGCAAGACCGGGCGTGGTCGGCATGCGGCAGGCTCGCGGCAAGTGAACAACCCGGCGGACTATATCGGCATCGGACCATCGAATAAAGCGAAAATATTCGATGCCAATTCATGGCATTTATCGAACGACCCGGCCGCGTCGCGGCTCACCACAAGGGATGCGGCGCCGCGAAATCCACTTCGTCGAGCACGCGTTCCCGCATGGCGGCGATCAGCGACCGGATGTCGTCGCGCCGGCATTGGAACGAATAGTCCAGCGTGCGCAGCGGCGGATCGCTTTCGATGGCGATGATGGCGTGGCGGTCGCACAGCGGCCGCAGCCAGGCCTCGGGAAAGAAGGCCACGCCCACGCCCGCCGCCACCATGCCCGCGATGGCGCCCATGTTGTTGCAGGTCAACTGGCGCGATACGTTCAGCGCATTTTCCTGCAGCCAGGCCTCGAAGATCCGGGTCGAGCCCGCGCCCGGCGGCATGGTGATCACGGTCATGTCGCGCAGCAGGGTCGGCGTCAGCCGGTCGATGCCTTCCAGTTGCGCGGCCGCGCCCGCCCAGCGATAGCGCACCTCGGCGATGGTCGTGGACGCGATGGCCGGCCGCGAGGACCATCCCGCGATCACCGCGAAGTCGAGCTCGCCGCTCTCGACACGGCGCTCGAGGTTGCGGCCCACGTCCACGTGCGGCTCCAGCCGCAGATCGGGATAGTCGCGGCGGCAGCGCGCCACGAACTTCGGCAGCCAGCTCATCGCGGCCAGCTCGCCCATGCCGAAACGGCAGACGCCCTGCAGGCTGCCGTCGCGCCCCAGCGTGGCGCGGGCGCGGGAGCGGGCATCGAGAATGTCGCGGGCCAGCGGCAGCAGCATCTCTCCTTCGGCCGTCAGCGTGGAGCGATGGCCGCTGCGGTCGAACAGGACCTTGCCCAGGTCGGCTTCAAGTTCGGTGATGCGCTTGGAGAGCGACGACTGCGACAGGTGCAGGTGGGCGGCCGCCACGGCAAAGCTGGACGACAGGGCCGCCGCATAGAAGGCTTCGAGCTGTTTGAAAGTCATGAAGTGGTCCGTGCCCGGCGTGCCGTCTGCACGCATGGAGTCGCTGCGCGCGCCTGCACGCCACGCGGCGGCCTTTCGGGCAATTGATCGATAAAAGCGACGAAGATTGACGGAAATTTATCACTTTCTCCTATCTTGGCTTGTTGCTAGAGTGCCTGCACACAAGCCGGCCGTTCGAGCCGGAAGACCAAGCCTGCTCCACAGAGAGCGGAGGAGACCGCCTTGATCATCAGCCCCCGGAAACGCATGGCCGGCGTCGCGCTGGCCGCCGCCATGGCAGCCGCGCTGGTCGCGCCCGCGGCCGCGCAGGAATGGACCCCGACCAAGCCCATCGAAATCTACGTGGGCTTCGCGCCCGGCGGATCCGCCGACCAGATCGCGCGCCAGTTGGCCAACGCAGTGAAAGACACGATGCCCGTGCCCGTGGTCGTCATCAACAAGCCCGGTGCGGCCGGCGCGCTGGCCGCGCAGGACGTCGCACAGGCCAAGCCGGACGGCTACCGCATGTTCGTGGGCGGCGGCAGCGAGACGACGTCGGTCGGCAATCACCAGAAGGTGTCGTACGACGCGCGGCGCGACTTCACCCCCGTGTTGAAAGTGGCCAGGCTGCCGTCGGTGCTGGCGGTGCCCGCCAACTCGCCGTTCAAGACCGCGCAGGACCTGATCGCCGCGGCCAAGGCGAAGCCCGGCGCCCTGTCGTATGGGTCCACGGGAGAAGGCAGCCTGTTCCACTCGACCATGCTGGCGTTCGAGGCCAACAGCGGCCTGCGGTTCCTGCACGTGCCGTACAAGGGCGCCGCCGAGTCGCTGCTTGCGCTGGCCTCCGGACAGCTGGACATGGCGTTCGGCGCGCCCGAGGAAGTGAAAGGGCTGATCGACGGCGGCAAGATCCGTCCCATCGCGCTGTTCTCCAAGACGCGCCTGCCCTCCATGCCCAATGTGCCCACCGTGACCGAACTGGGCTATCCCGTGGCGCTGGACAACATGAAGGGCCTGCTGGCCCCCGCCGGACTGCCCGAACCCATCTACCGCTACTTGAACAAGACCTTCCACGATGCGCTGCAGAGCCCTGCGTGGAAGTCGTACGCGCAGAACAGCGGCCTGACGACCGACTATGCGGACGGGCCGGCTTTCCAGAAGGAGATCAACGACAGCTATGCGCTGATCGGCGACTCGCTGCGCACCATCCGCGCCGCCAGCGCGGCCAAATGAGGAGAACCGCATGACCCCAACCGACGACCGCAGCGTGGGCTTCATCGGCCTGGGCATCATGGGCAGCGGCATGGCCGCGTCGCTGCTGCGCCGAGGCTATGAAGTGGCCGTGCACAACCGCACGCGCGCCGCGGAAGCGAAGCTCGTCGCCGCCGGCGCCACCGCGGCGGGGTCGCCTGCCGAGGTCGCGCGCCGCGCACGCGTCGTCATGCTCTGCCTGTCGGACACTGCCGCGGTCGAGGCCGTGCTGTTCGGTCCCGACGGCCTGGCTGGGGCGCTGCCGGCCGGCAGCCACGTCATCGACACCAGCACCATTGCGGCGTCCGCCACGCGCAGGCACGCGCAGCGCCTGGCCGAGCGCGGCATCTCGCTGGTGGATGCGCCCGTCAGCGGCGGCCAGGCGGCCGCGCAGTCGGGCGAACTCAGCTGCATGGCGGGCGGCACAGAGGCCGCTTTCGATCATTGCCTGCCCTATCTGCAGGCTATCGCCACGCGCGTGCTGCGCATGGGCGACAACGGCGCGGGTCAGGTCGCCAAGGCATGCAACCAGGTCGCGGTAAGCGCCGTCATGCTGGGCGTGGCCGAAGCCTTCGCGCTGGCCCGGGCCAATGGCGTGGATCCTGCGGCCGTGCGCGAGGCCCTGTTGGGCGGCGCGGCGCGCAGCAATATTCTCGAGAAGAACGCCGTGCGGCTGCTGCAGGACGACTACAAGCCCGGCTTTCGCGCCGGCCTGATGCACAAGGACCTGCGCCTGGCGCTGGAGTGCGGCACGGATGCGGGCGCGTACATGCCCGTGGCCGCCACCGTTCTGCAGCTGCTGCAGGCCGCATGCAACACGGGGCATGCACAGGAAGACTGGAGCGTGGTGGGCAAGCTCGTCGCCGACCTGGCGCAGGCGCGCCACGCCTGATCGGTTCCACAATGAAAACGCCCCGAGGCCAGTGGCCATCGGGGCGTGATGCTTGAAGCGGCGAGCCCGGCCCGCCCCTTCTTCATGCCGGGATCAATAGCCCCAGCAGGTACCGGCAGCCGGCTTGCCGCAAGCGCGGTAGTTCGCCGAGAACCACAGCTTGCCCGCGCCGCGCGGTTCGCCGTCGCCGTTAGTGTCATCGCGAGCGATGTCTTCGAGCTCGCCCAGCGCATCCTCGGTGTCGGGATCGTTCGGCACGACCAGGGCGATACGGCCCAGCTCGGTGGCGGTGGTGGAACCGTAGATCAGTTCGAACTCGCTCGTGGTGCCCATGATCAGCGACACGTCACGCACGGCAGCGGGATAGCTGAAATCGTCGCCGGTCTTGAGCAGGTTCTCGTCCAGCGCGCTTTCCGCCAGCACGTCCGCCACATTGGTCGCGTTGGCGACCATGTTGTAGTGGGACAGGGCCGGGATCTGGCCGGCGGTCTGCTTGCGGCGGATCCAGTCGCCCCACAGGAACTCCGCGAACTCCGGCAGGTCGCCCGACACATAGGCGATGTCGCGGGTGAAATAGACCAACGAACGATAGCGGTCTTCGGCCATGCCGCCGGGTTCGGTGTCGTTGGCCAGGCCCAGGCGCGTGGGCAGTTGGTCGACGGTGATCGAGTTGTTGTCGCCATCGCGCAGCCAGGTCTTGTTCTCGTCGACCATGCGCTGCCAGAAGGCTTCACGGGTGGGCAGGTCGCTGTAGTTGGCGTCGACGCGCACGTACACTTCCAGCTTGGGGCCGCCGTCGGCGATCTCGCGCAGCGAGCTGAACGAGTGGTGACCGTCGGTCAGGTACAGGTTGCCGTCCCAGCCGATCACCACCGTCTTCATTGCGGCCTTGTCATCCGGATCCGCACCCGGCTCGCTCTGGCACTCGAACGTCGAGGGATCGTCCAGGCGCGCGGCCCGCACCGCGTCGATGCTGGTGAACTCGACGACGTCGTGCTGGCCCGTGTCTTCGCAATAGTCACCGAACTTCTTGCCGACGGTGCGGTTCAGGTAGTCGAGCTGCAGGACGGGATCGGCGGCCCAGGTGGGACGGTCGAAGTCGCCCTGCCAGCGGCCCAGCTTGTAGTAGACCTGGTCATAGCCCAGCCCCGGCTGCGTCGGAATCAGTTCCTCGATGCGAACCTTCAGGATGTCGCCGCTCTTGGCACCGAGGTAGGCCGTGTTGCGCGACGGCGTGTCTTCCGGAGGCGTGGGGGCCGGCTCCGTGACGGGCGGCGTATTGTCCGCGACTTCGTCGTCGTCATCGTCGCTGCCGCCGCAGGCGGCCAGCGCCAGCGGGATCAGCGCCAGGGCTATCAGGTGGGTGGCGCGACGCCGCAGGGGCATCCACGGTTTGGACGGAGATTCGGTCAGCATGGGCATGATGGTTTGTGTTCTTCTGGCTGTGGAAAAGCCTGCCATGCTGTCGTTGCATCATGTCACTAGTATTGCAGCCCGTTGTCGGTCTCCAGCTCGAAAGGGCTGCCGCTCGGCGGGGCCGCGCGCGCATGATGCGGCGGCACCCGCCTTTTGCCGAGTCGGCAGATCATCCAATCAATAAAACCAGCACGTGGCCGTCTGCTTGCCGCAGACGCGGTAGTTGGCCGCGTACCATAGCTTGCCGGCGGTGCGCGGATGGCCGCCATCCGTGTCGTCCTGGGAGATATCCGCCAACTCCTGGCGTGCATCCTCAGTGTCGGGTTCGCCGGCCACCCACTGGATGCGTCCCAGCTGTGCCGCGGTCGTGGCCCCATAGATCGGCTCGGAGTCGCTCGTCGCCGCCATGAGGATGGAGACGTCGCGGACGGCGGCGGCGTAGCTGATGTCACTGCCGTCAGGCTCGGGGTCCAGCGTCGGGGTCACCGGGCTCGATCCCAGTACCAGGGCCCGGTTGGCCGTGTTAGCCACTAGTGTGTAGTCGGACAGCGGCTTGAGCTGCCCCGCGTCCTGCTTGCGGCGGATCCAGTCGGCCCACAGATACTCGGCGAATTCCGGCAGGTCGTCCGCCACATAGGCGATGTCGCGGGTGAAGTACACCAGCGAACGATAGCGGTCTTCGGCCATGCCGCCGGGCTCGGTGTCGTTGGCCAGGCCGAGGCGCGTGGGCAGCTGGTCGACCGTGATGGCGTTGCCGTTGCCGTCACGCAACCAGGTCTTGTCGTTGTCGATCATGCGCTGCCAGAAAGCCTCGCGGGTAGGCTCGTTACTGTAGTTGTCGTCGACGCACACGTAGACTTGCAGCTTGGCGCCGCCATCGGCCATCTCGCGCAGCGCGCTGAACGAGTGGTGGCCATCGGTCAGGTACAGGTTGCCATCCCAGCCGACCATCACCGTCTTCATCGCGGCCTTGTCGTCCGGATCCGCGCCCGGCTCGCTCTGGCACTGGAACGTCGAGGGATCGTCCAGGCGGGCGGCGCGCACCGCGTCGATGCTGGTGAACTCGACGAAGTCGTGCTGGCCCGTGTCCTCGCAGTAGTCGCCAAATTTTTTGCCGACGGTGCGGTTCAGGTAGTCGAGCTGCAGGACGGGATCGGCGGCCCAGTCGGAACGATCGAAGTCGCCCTGGCAGCGGCCCAGCTTGTAGTAGATCTGGTCATAGCCCAGACTGGGTTGCGTCGGGATCAGCTCTTCGATGCGAACCTGCAGGACATCGCCGGCCTTGGCGTTCAGGTATGCGGTATTGCGGGTTGGTTTTTCTTCGTCCGGTGCAGGCGCGGGTTCGGCGACGGGCGGCGTGTTGTCGAGGGCCTCGTCATCGTCGTCGCCGTTGCCGCCGCAGGCGGCCAGCGCAAGGGGGAACAGTGCAAGCGCCATCATGCGCGAGACGCGGCGTTGGAGAGCGATCCGGGATGGGGACACGAGGGCAGTCTCTTTGGGCATGACGCGTTGAAGGGGTCTTGTTTGGCGGGCGATGTGGTCGCTGCAGTTGTAACGGACGGTTGCAGCGCGTCGCCACCATACACGACGCGAGCGCGCGGGAGCAAGAAATGGCCGATGGTATAGTTGCCGCCTCTTTTCCGCCGGACGCGCCCGCGGCTATCCGGCGCATGCCGCACCCATGGCGAAATTGGTAGACGCAAGGGACTTAAAATCCCTCGCCGCAAGGCGTCCCGGTTCGATTCCGGGTGGGTGCACCATCCCCAATATTGCCGCCACACCGCACGCCGTTTCGCGCACAGCAGTGTTATCGTTACCAGCTTTGAAACATCCCGTCACCTGCAGCTCTACTCTGAATATCGACAGGGCATGGACGCAACCACGAGGGAAGAAGCCGAGCTGGTCGGCAAGCTCTACGCCGGCATTCTCCACGCGGACCGCTGGCAACAGGCTCTCAGCGCGGTGACGGCGCACGTGGGCGGCCACCATGCCGCCCTGATGATGGTCGAGCCCAATAGCAAGGGATTGGCCGTGGAGTCCGGCGCGGCCCTGATGCGCGGCGCCGGCGACACCGAAGACGTCTTCGAGGGCCAGGGCATAGGCGCGCTGATGTGCGCGCCACTGGTGCGCCTGCCCGGCGGCGAGTGGTACATCTCGTTCCAGCGTGCGCGCGACAGCGGCCCCTTCACGCCCGAGCACGAACGCGCGCTGCTGCGCCTGGTGCCGCACCTGCGGGAATCGGTGCGCCTGCGGCTGCGCCTTACCGAGACGGAACGACAGGCGGCGCTGGCCAAGGCGTCGATGGACGCGATCGCCGCGCCCTTGCTGGTTGTGGATGCCGATGGCATGGTGGTGCTGGCCAATATCCGCGGCGAACGCTGGCTGATACAGAACGAGAAGCGCCTGGCCACGCACGGGCGCTGGCAGCGCGTCCTGCAGGCCGCCTGCGGCAAGGACGGCCCGGCTCGCGTCGGCGCGTGCCGGCTGCAAGGACCGCAGGAAGACTACATCGTGGCCACGCCGCTGGCCCCCGATCATCGCTACGCGGCCTCGCATCCCCAGCCCCTGGCAATGGTGCTGGTGCGCAGCGCCTCGGGCCAGCCGCTGTCGCTTCAGGGCTCGCTGGCCGAGGTATTCCGCCTGACGCCGGCAGAGACGAGACTGCTGGAACTGCTGCAGCAGGACATGAGCCTGGCCGAAGCCGCGAAGACGCTGGGTGTAAGCTACGCCACCGTCAAGACCCAACTGGCCTCGCTGTTCGACAAGACCGGCGCGCGTCGCCAGGCGGAACTGCTGCTGCTGGTTACCCGCCTGAGCATGGCGGCCGTGCACGGCGGCGATTGAACGCGGCGCCGGACCGCCGCCGCGCGTCACGCATCCGCGCGGCATTCCACCCCACGCGGCCGGCATGACGCACATGCGGCAGAAACCATCGGCCGCGCGTACGGTTGCCAAGCGCCCCTGTTGGCGTAAAAATCCCGCACCGCCCTCCGCTGCGCGCGCAGTCGTTTCCGATGCCCTCTCCCGCTTCAGACTTCCCGCCTTTCATCGTCCTGGACGCCTGCGTGATGATGTCCACCGTCCTGCGGCAACTGCTGCTGCGCGTGGCCGATGTCGGCGTCTTCCTGCCCGTCTGGACCGAGCGCATCGGCGAGGAATGGCGTCGCAACGCGGCGCGCCTGTGGCAGATTCCCCACGAGACGCTGGCGACACAATGGGACGAGATGAATCGGCGCTTTCCCACCGCCATGGAAACCGACACGCAGGCCTACGAGGGCGCGCTGCGCTACAGCGATCCCAAGGATTTCCACGTCATCGCCGCGGGCCTGGCGCGTCGCGCGCGCTGCGGGCTGCAGTACACACCGGTAGTACAGGTGATGACCTGGAACCTGAAGGACTTCAACCGTTCGGAACTGCGCCGCCAGGGCATGGACGCTTACGGGCCGGACCATCTGCTGGCGCAATGGTGGCAGGCCGGCCCGCACCGCCTGGCGCAGGCCATACAGCAGGTGCCGCAGGACTACGTAGCGCTGGGCCGCGAGCCCGAGCCACTGGCCGACACCCTGCACCGTGAAAGGCTGTACCGCCTGAAGGCGCTGGCCGCCAGCTAGGCGGGCCCCAGGTCCGGCATGCTCAGTGGTCGTGATTGCTGGCCGCGAAGCCGGCCGCGTTCAGCGCTTCGATCACTTCCTGGATGTGCTCGGGGCCGCGCGTCTGCAGCACGAAATCGACTTCGACGTTGCGCGCCGGCAGCGCCGTGAAGGCGCGCTGGTGGTGCACTTCGGTGATGTTGGCGTGCGCGTCGGCGATCAGCTTGGTGGCATGGGCGAGCGCGCCCGGCAGGTCGCGCAGGTCGACGCGGATGCGGGCCAGCCGGCCGGCGCGCACCATGCCGCGCTCGATCAGCTCGCCCAGCATCAGCGGGTCGATGTTGCCGCCGGTCAGCACCAGTCCGATGCGCCTGCCCCGGAAATCCTCGCGTCCGGCAGCCTGGGCCTGCAACAGCGCGGCCAGCCCGGCCGCGCCGGCGCCCTCCACCACCGTCTTCTCGATCTCGAGCAGCACCACGATGGCATGCTCGATCTCGCCCTCGCTGACCAGGTCGATGCGGTCCACCAGGCGGCGCACGGCCTCCTGGGTGATCGTGCCCGGGGACTTCACCGCGATGCCCTCGGCGATGGTGTAGGCGCCCGTGGCCATCTCGCGGCCGTGGATGGCGGCATACATGGATGGGAAACGCTCGGTCTGCACGCCGACGATCTCGATGCCGGGCTTGATGGCCTTGGCTGCCGTGGCCATGCCCGAGATCAGCCCCCCGCCGCCGATGGCGATGACCAGTGTGTCCAGGTCGGGCTGGACCTCGAGCATCTCGAGCGCGATGGTGCCCTGCCCCGCGATCACCGCGGGATCGTCGTAGGGATGGATCATGACCAGGCCGCGGCTTTGCGCCAATTCGTAGCCGCGGGTCTTGGCATCGTCGAAGGTATCGCCCGCCAGGACCACCTCGGCGCCGAAGCGCCGCGTGTTGGCCACCTTCACGGTAGGCGTGAAGCGCGGCATGACGATGACGGCCGGCACGCCCATGCGCTGCGCGTGATAGGCCACGCCCTGCGCGTGATTGCCGGCGGACACCGCGATGACGCCCTGCCGGCGCTCCTGCTCGGACAGCGCCAGCATGCGGGTCAGCGCGCCGCGCTCTTTGAACGAGGCGGTGAACTGCAGGTTCTCGAACTTCAGCCAGATCTCGGCGCCGAGTATGTCGGACAGCGTGCGCGACAGCGTGAACGGCGTTCGTTGCACCTGGCCCTGCAACTGGCGGCGTGCGGACTGGATGGCGGCAAGGTCGATCACGATAGCGGTTCCGGGTTCAGCGCACGGGCAGGAAGTTGAGGAACAACAGACCCTGCGCATAGTTGATGCCGATGCGGCGCGTGTTCTCGCCCAGCAGGTTGGCCACCAGGTCGAGCCGGCCGATGACCGATCCGAACTCGCGTTCGAAGCTGAGATTGATCACGTCGCCCGACATCTCGTTGGCCAGCAGCAGAGGTTCGCCCTGAGGGTTGCGGCGGGAGGCCAGCAGCCATGCCGCGGCCTCGACGTTGCGGGCCGCATTGTAGATCCGCTGCCCGTCCAGCACGTCGGAAACGTAGAAGCGCGTCTGGTCTCCATGCGCGGCGATGATGGTGTCAGCCAGTCCGTAGACGAACGCGGCCACGCGATCGCCCTGGTAGGCCGGATCCAGCGAGACCGCCAGCACCTGGATATCGCGCAGGCCGGACAACCCGGGCGGCGAGCGCCGCTGTTCGATCAGACCGCGCACTCGCGCCACGGCGGCCGCCTGGTCGGGCTGGCCCGACTTGCGCCATTCGCGCGGATTGCGGCGATACAGCTTGTCCAGCAGGGTGTACAGGCTGTCCAGGTTGTCGCGCATCGCCAGCGTGACCGTGCGATTGAAGTCGGTCTGCATCAGCTGGTCGGCGGACATGCCTTCCTGGCGCGGCCCCTTTGGCGCGGTGCCTTGCGGCATGATGCAGCCCGCCAACAGCCCGGCCAACCCGCAGGCCAGCCCCAGTACGCGCGCCGCGGGCAGCCATGTCGACATCATGCTCCGTCCGTATGCAGAGGGCGGCGAAGCGCAAGGCAAGCGGACCGCCCGTTCGGGTGGCATGACTTTACCGTAAATCGCGGCGCCATCCCGCTGGCAGCGTCAAAGCAGAAGGCCCCTCCGGTTACCCGGAAGGGCCTTCTGTAGACCGTTGGCGAACCTGGCGGACGATATGGCGCCCGCCACGAACGCGCTTACTCGGCCTGTTCGGGCGCGGCTTGCGGCGCCGCGTCGCCGCCCTGGGGCTGTTGCTGCTCGATGCCGCCGATGGCCTTGACGGACAGGCGCAGACGGCCCTTGTCGTCGGCCTCGATGACCTTGACGCGGACCTGCTGGCCGACCTTCAGCACATCGTTGATGTTGGCGATGCGGTAGTTGGCGATCTCGGAGATGTGCAGCAGGCCGTCGCGGCCGGGCAGCACCTGCACGATGGCGCCGAAGTCCAGCAGGCGCAGCACCGAGCCTTCGTAGATCTGACCCACTTCGACGTCGGCGGTCAGTTCGACGATGCGGCGCTCGGCTTCCTTGGCCTTGGTCTCGTCCACGCTGGCGATGACGATGGTGCCGTCGTCGGAGATGTCGATCTGCGTGCCGGTTTCTTCGGTCAGCGCGCGGATGGTGGCGCCGCCCTTGCCGATCACGTCGCGGATCTTCTCGGGATTGATCTTGATGGTGAGCATGCGCGGCGCGAAGGCCGAGAGCTCGCCACGCGATCCTTCCAGGGCTTCGCGCATCTTGGCCAGGATGTGCAGACGGCCTTCGCGCGCCTGCTGCAGGGCGACCTGCATGATTTCCTTGGTGATGCCCTGGATCTTGATGTCCATCTGCAGGGCCGTGACGCCGTTCTCGGTGCCCGCGACCTTGAAGTCCATGTCGCCCAGGTGATCTTCATCGCCCAGGATGTCGGTCAGGACAGCGAACTTGCCTTCGTCAAGGATCAGGCCCATGGCCACGCCGGCCACGTGATCCTTCATCGGCACGCCGGCGTCCATCATGGCCAGCGAGCCGCCGCACACCGACGCCATCGACGACGAGCCGTTGGACTCGGTGATCTCGGACACGATGCGGATGGTGTACTGGAAGTCTTCCGGAGCCGGCAGCAGCGGCACCAGGGCGCGCTTGGCCAGGCGGCCGTGGCCGATTTCGCGGCGCTTGGGTACGCCGATGCGACCCGTTTCGCCGGTGGCGAAGGGCGGGAAGTTGTAGTGCAGCATGAAGCGATCGCGGTACTCGCCCATCAGCGCGTCGATGATCTGCTCGTCCTGCTTGGTGCCCAGCGTGGCCACCACCAGCGCCTGCGTTTCGCCGCGGGTGAACAGCGCGCTGCCGTGCGCGCGAGGCAGCACGCCCAGGCGCACGCTGATGGGGCGCACGGTGCGGGTGTCGCGGCCGTCGATGCGGGGCTCGCCGTTCAGGATCTGGCTGCGCACGATGCGCGCTTCCATGTCGAACAGGATGTTGTCCACGGCCACGCTGTCCGGCGCCTGCTGGCCCGAAGCAGCGGCCTGCTCGGCCAGCTTGGCCTGCACGTCGGCGTAGACTTCGCGCAGTTTGTTGGTGCGGGCCTGCTTCTCGCGGATCTGGTAGGCGGCGGCCAGGCCGTCGTTGGCCGCGGCCGACACGGCGGCGATCAGCGCTTCGTTCTTCGGCGCAGGCTGCCAGTCCCACTCGGGCTTGCCGGCATCGCGCACCAGTTCGTGGATGGCGTTGATGGCGGCCTGCATCTGTTCGTGGCCGAACACCACGCCGCCCAGCATCACTTCTTCGGACAGCTGCTTGGCTTCGGATTCGACCATCAGCACGGCGGTCTCGGTGCCGGCGACGACGAGGTCGAGCTGCGAGGCCTTGACCTGCGTGGCGGTGGGGTTCAGCACGTACTGGCCGTCGATGTAGCCCACGCGGGCGGCGCCGATGGGGCCGTTGAACGGGATGCCCGAGATGGCCAGCGCGGCCGAGGCGCCGATCATGGCGGCGATGTCGGGATCGATTTCGGGGTTGACCGAGAGCGTGTGCACGACCACCTGCACGTCGTTGTAGAAGCCCTCGGGGAACAGCGGACGCAGCGGACGGTCGATCAGGCGCGACGTCAGGGTTTCCTTCTCGGACGGCTTGCCTTCGCGCTTGAAGAAACCGCCGGGAATGCGGCCCGCGGCGTAGGTCTTCTCGATATAGTCGACGGTAAGGGGGAAGAAATCCTGGCCGGGCTTGGCCTTCTTGGCTGCCACGACGGTGGCCAGGACAACGGTATCTTCGATCGAGACCACGACGGCCCCGCCTGCCTGGCGAGCGATCTCGCCGGTTTCAAGCGTGACCGTATGCTGGCCGTACTGGAACGTCTTGGTAATCTTGTTGAACATGACGGATATCCCTTGCAAATAAAAAACCGTGGCCGCTGCGAAGGAATCGCACCGACCACGGTTGCTATGGGGAGCCTACCCCAGGGGAGCCAGCCCCTTCGATCACTTGCGCAGACCGAGTTTTTCGATCAGAGCGCGGTACGAATCGGGGTTGCGGCCCTTGAGATAGTCGAGCAGTTTGCGGCGGCGGCTGACCATGCGCAGCAGACCGCGGCGCGAATGGTGATCCTTCATGTGCTCTTTGAAGTGACCGGTCAGCTCATTAATGCGAGCGGTGAGCAGAGCCACCTGGACTTCGGGAGAGCCGGTATCGCCTTGGGCACGCTGGAATTGCGCGACGATTTCAGACTTTTTGATGTCAGCGACAGACATTGATGACCTCTTCGGACATGCGGCAGGGCCGAGGCGCCCTGCCGTGGGGTTAAAACATGCGCAATCCGTGGTCCATACAAGAATGCCCCAAGGCACATGCCCGGGGCCAGACCTGCGAATTTGCGCACGCAAAGGAAAGAATTAAGCCCGACAAAAGTCGTCGGGCAAACGGCATTGTAGCTGATTCGCTAGAATGTCCCAAACCCGCCGTGCCGGGTTGTTTCCAGGAGACAGGCCATGCCGCATCCACGCCCGTTCGTCCGCCTTGCCGCCCTGCTCGCGGCGTCCGCCGTCCTGGGCGGCTGTACCACCATGGCGCAGGACGTGGCGCCCGGCTCGCCGCTGGCCGACGCCGAGGCGCAGTACGGTCCGCCCAACTACACCTGCACCAAGCCCGACGGCACGCGCCGCGCCATCTGGACGCAGCAGCCCATGGGCCAGTACGCCTGGGGCACCGACGTCACGCCCGACGGCCGGGTGGTGCGCATGGAAGCGCTGCTCACCGACGAGTACTTCCGCCGGCTGGGCCAGGGCGAATGGACCGCCGAACGCGTGCAATGCGAATTCGGGCCGCCGGCCCGCGTGGACGGCGTCGGCCTTCCCAGTTCGCGGCAGATCGTGTGGGCCTACCGCTATCGCCAGGAAAGCGTGTGGAATTCGCTGATGTACGTGTACATGGGGCGGGACGGCACGCGGGTCACCCGATACCATCCCGGCCCGGATCCGATGTACGACGACGAACGCTTCGGACTCTGGTAGCCGCCGGTCCGGCGTCTATTCGATCGTGGACTTGCGGCGGCCCTGCTGCAACCGGCGGGCGCGGTTCCAGCGCCACGCCATCAGCACCCAGCCGGACAGGCCGTAAAGCACGAACAGGCCGAACAGCACCACGGGCGGATCGCTGGACACGAACACGAACACCGCCACCACCACCAGAATGCCCCAGAAGGGCACGCTGCGGCCCAGCGCGAAGCTCTTGCCGCTGTAGAACGGCGCGTTCGACACCATGGAGATGCCCGCGTACATGGTGATGACGAAGGCCGACCAGGCCATGAAGCTGTCGTGTATGGGTAGCTTGTTGTCGATGGCGAGCCACACGAAGCCCGCCACCAGCGCCGCCGAGGCCGGACTGGGCAGTCCCTGGAAGAAGCGCTTGTCGACCACGCCGATGTTGGTGTTGAAGCGCGCCAGGCGCAACGCCGCGCCGGCGACGTACACGAACGCCGCCAGCCAGCCCCAGCGGCCCAGGTCTTGCAGGATCCATTCGTAGGCGACCAGCGCCGGAGCCACCCCGAACGAGGTCATGTCCGACAGCGAGTCGTACTGTTCGCCGAAGGCCGATTGCGTATTGGTCAGGCGCGCCACGCGGCCATCCATGCCGTCTAGCACCATGGCCACGAAGATGGCGATGGCGGCCGTTTCGAACCTATCGTTCATGGCCTGCACGACGGCGTAAAAGCCCGCGAACAGCGCGGCCGTGGTGAAGGCATTGGGCAGCAGGTAGATGCTGCGATGGCGATTCTCGGGATCGCGCATGGAGAACTGGGGCATCAGGGCTATGACTCGCGGATACCGGACAAGGGACAGGTTAACTCAACTCTAGCAGGTAGCGTGCCCGGCACGAAACAGAACGGCACGCCCGCGCAGGCGTGCCGTTCATGCCGGCGCCGTGCGGCCGGACCGGCGCGATGCGCGCGGGCACGGCGGGCCTTGCGGACCGCCCTGCCCCGCGGCATCAGTTCTTGGTCTTGTCGACCAGCTTGTTGGCGGCGATCCAGGGCATCATCGCGCGCAGCTTCGAACCGACCTGTTCGATCTGCGATTCGGCGTTGATGCGGCGGCGCGAGGTCAGCGTGGGCGCGCCGGCCGCGTTCTCCAGGATGAAGCGCTTGGCGTACTCGCCGTTCTGGATGTCCTTCAGGGCCTGGCGCATGGCGGCGCGGGTCTCGTCGGTGACGATCTTCGGGCCGGTCTCGTACTCGCCGAACTCGGCGTTGTTCGAGATCGAGTAGTTCATGTTGGCGATGCCGCCTTCGTAGATCAGGTCGACGATCAGCTTCAGCTCGTGCAGGCACTCGAAGTAGGCCATCTCGGGCGCGTAGCCGGCTTCCACCAGCGTGTCGAAGCCGGCCTTGATCAGCTCGACGGTGCCGCCGCACAGCACGGCCTGTTCGCCGAACAGGTCGGTCTCGGTCTCTTCGCGGAAGTTGGTTTCGATGATGCCGGCGCGGCCGCCGCCGTTGGCGCTGGCGTAGGACAGGGCCACGTCGCGCGCGGCGCCCGACTTGTCCTGGTACACGGCCACCAGGTGCGGCACGCCGCCGCCCTGGGTGTAGGTGCCGCGCACGGTGTGGCCGGGGGCCTTGGGCGCAACCATGATGACGTCGATGTCGTCGCGCGGCACGACCTGGCCGTAGTGCACGTTGAAGCCGTGGGCGAAAGCCAGCGCGGCGCCGGCCTTGATGTTGCCGTGCACTTCGTCGCGGTACACCTGGGCGATGGTCTCGTCGGGCAGCAGCATCATGACGATGTCGGCGCGCTTGACGGCGTCGGCCACCTCGGCCACTTCCAGGCCGGCGTTGGCGGCCTTGTTCCACGAGGCGCCGCCCTTGCGCAGGCCCACCACGACCTTCACGCCCGACTCATGCAGGTTCAGGGCGTGGGCGTGGCCTTGCGAACCGTAGCCGATGATGGCGACCGTCTTGCCTTTCACCAGGGAGAGATCGCAGTCCTTGTCGTAGAAAACTTTCATTGTCGTGCTCCAGTATTCGAATGTTTGGATGTTGTAAATGCAGATGAGGCTGGCGCTCGCGCGCCGTTCAAAGCTTGAGGATACGTTCGCCGCGGCCGATGCCTGACACGCCGGTGCGCACGGTTTCCATGATCGCGCTGCGGTCCAGGGCTTCGATGAAAGCCTGGATCTTGCCCTGGTCGCCGGTCAGCTCGATGGTGTAGGACTTGTCGGTCACGTCGATGATGCGGCCGCGGAAGATGTCGGCCATGCGCTTGACCTCTTCGCGCTCCTTGCCCACCGCGCGCACCTTGATCAGCATCAGTTCGCGTTCGATGTGGGCGCCTTCGGTCAGGTCGACCACCTTCACCACGTCGACCAGGCGGTTCAGGTGCTTGGTGATCTGCTCGATCACCTCGTCCGAACCCACCGTGACGACCGTCAGACGCGACAGCGTGGCGTCTTCGGTGGGAGCCACCGTCAGCGTCTCGATGTTGTAGCCGCGCGCGGAAAACAGGCCCACGACGCGCGACAGCGCGCCGGGTTCGTTCTCCATGAGCACCGAAATCACATGTTTCATGATCGCTTCCTGCTTCCTTAGAGGTCTTCGGAACCGAGCAGCATCTCGGTCAGCCCGCGGCCGGCCTTCACCATGGGCCACACGTTCTCGGTGCGGTCGGTGATGAAGTCCAGGAAGACCAGGCGATCCTTGTGCTTCTTGAAGGCCTCGCGCAGCGCGGGCTCGACGTCGGCCGGTCGCTCGATGCGCAGGCCGACGTGGCCATAGGCCTCGGCCACCTTGACGAAGTCGGGCAGCGAATCCATGTACGACTCGGAATAGCGCGAGCCGTAGTCGATCTGCTGCCACTGCCGCACCATGCCCAGGAACCGGTTGTTCAGGCACACGATCTTGGGCGTCAGGTGGTACTGGTGGCAGGTCGAGAGCTCCTGGATGTTCATCTGGATGGAGGCCTCGCCGGTGATGACGGCGATGTCCGCGCCCGGATTGGCCATCTGCACGCCCATGGCGTACGGCAGGCCCACGCCCATGGTGCCCAGGCCGCCAGAGTTGATCCAGCGGCGCGGATCGTTGAAGCGGTAGTACTGCGCGGCCCACATCTGGTGCTGGCCCACGTCGGAAGTGACGAAGGCATTGCCGCCGGTGACTTCCCACAGCTTCTCGACCACGAACTGCGGCTTGATGACCTCGTCGGAGGCGGCGTACTTCAGGCACTCGCGTCCGCGCCAGGCCTCGACCTGCTGCCACCACTTCTCGATGGAGGCGGGCTTGGCGTCGGCGCGCGCGCCCTCGTACTGCGCGATCAGGTCCTGCAGCACGTCCTTGACGTTGCCCACGATGGGCACGTCCACGCGCACGCGCTTGGAGATCGACGACGGGTCGATGTCGATGTGGATGATCTTGCGCGCGTTCTGCGCGAAGTGCTTGGGGTTGCCGATCACGCGGTCGTCGAAGCGCGCGCCGATGGCCAGCAGCACGTCGCAGTGCTGCATGGCCATGTTGGCCTCGTACGTGCCGTGCATGCCCGGCATGCCCAGGAACTGGCGGTCGCCGGCCGGCATGGCGCCCAGGCCCATCAGCGTGTTCGTGACGGGCGCGCCCAGCATCCCGGCCAGCTTGCGCAGCTCGGCCGAGGCTTCGGACAGGATCACGCCGCCGCCGGTGTAGACCATGGGCCGCTCGGCCGACAGCAGCATCTGCACGGCCTTCTTGATCTGCCCCTGGTGGCCCTTGTTGACCGGCGCGTACGAGCGCATGCTGATCTCGCCCTTGGGCGGCACGTACTTGCACGGAGCCAGCGTGATGTCCTTGGGGATGTCGACCAGCACCGGGCCGGGACGGCCCGTGCGCGCGATGTAGAAGGCGCGGCGCATGGTCTCGGCCAGGTCCTTCACGTCGCGGACCAGGAAGTTGTGCTTCACGCACGGGCGGGTGATGCCCACGGTGTCGCATTCCTGGAAGGCGTCTTCGCCGATGGCCGCGGTAGGCACCTGCCCGCTGATGATCACCATCGGGATGGAGTCCATGTAGGCGGTGGCGATGCCGGTGACGGCGTTGGTGACGCCCGGGCCGCTGGTGACGATGCACACGCCTACTTTCTGCGAGGCGCGCGAATAGGCGTCGGCCGCGTGCACGGCTGCCTGCTCGTGCCGCACCAGGATGTGCTGGAACTTGTCCTGCTTGAAAATTGCGTCGTAGATGTAGAGCACCGCGCCGCCGGGATAGCCGAAGACGTGTTCCACGCCCTCATCGGCCAGGCAGCGCACGACGATATCGGCGCCATTGGTTTCCATGTTGTATTCCTTTCAGTACCGGCCCTGATCCCCTGGCTGTTGCCCGCCCTGATACGGCGGCAACGGGACTGGCACCGGCTCAGGCAGCATGACCCGGCGCTTTGCGGCTCACGGAGCCACGCCACCCGGACACCCTGCCGACCCGGCACGCGTCCGTCAGGATCGCAGTGCAAACGCTATGGAAGCGCTGGAGGTCGAAATGGAAGCCTTGGCAACACACGCTTGTGGCGCGGCCAACGGCAGGTAATGCTGGGACGGGCAGGCCGGAAGGTGGTCCGGCGGGCCGGAAGTCCCGCGCGCCGGTACGGATAGGCGGCCGGCGCAAGCGGGCAACTGTACCGCTTTGCGGCATCGGTAGCAAATCGTACGCACCGCGGGTGGCGCGTCTGTAAAAAATACTCATCCGGCCCCAAAACCGTGCGGCGGCTCTCTATACTTGACTGCCGCGGGAACCCCGAGCCGGGGCCCGTACGACTCATCGGCCATCTGAACGGGAACACCGGCACGCACCATGGACTTGCGCATCGCCAGCATCCGGCGTTTTCTGTACAGCCACTACTTCTTCGGCGGCGTGCGCCAGGCCGTGGGCATGCTGCTGCCGGTGGTGGTGCTGGGCGGCCTGTTCGGCAACTACAGCATGGGCCTGGTGGCCACATTCGGCGCGCAGTGCGTGGCCATCATCGACCAGCCGGGCGGGCCGCAGCGGCATCGCGCCAACGAGATGCTGGGCGGCGCGCTGCTGGGCACGGTGGCCGTCACCCTCACCGGCGCCGCCTCCACCTATCCGGTGCTGCTGTGGCTGGTGGTGATCCTGCAGTGCTTCGTGTTTTCGATGTTCAGCGTATTCGGCAAGCGCGGCGGGCTGATCGGCTTCGCCGGCCTGCTGTTGATGACGCTGACCATGCACTCGCCGCTGCAACCCGCCGAGGTGCTGCAGCATACGGCCGCGACGCTGTGCGGCGGGCTGTTCTACGTGGCGTTCAGCCTGGGTTTCAGCCGCGTCTTCTGGCTGCGCGAAGAGCGCCAGACCATGTCCGTGGCGCTGTTCGCCACGGCCGACTACATGGCGGCGCGCGCCAGCTTCTACGACGAGACCTCGGACCTGGACGACTCGTACCGCCGCCTGATCCAGAGCCAGGCCGCCATGACCGAGAAGCACCAGGCCGCCCGCGACATCGTGCTGCGCAGCCTGCCGCGCGGCCACGGCTATCGCGACGACGCGCGCGTGATGCTGTGGAACATGTTCGTCGACATGCTGCAGCTGCTGGACACGCTGGTGGCCACGCAGACCGACTACGCCCTGCTGCGCCGCGCCCTGGCCGGCCACGATGCGCTGCTGTTCGCGCGCGACGCCATGGTGAAGATGTCGATGGAACTCAACCGCATCGCGCTGGACGTGTCGCGCGCCCGCGCCACGCAATATCGCAGCAGCGCCAAGGCCGAACTCCGGGCCATCGAATACGAGATCGAACAGCTGCGCCAGCACGAGCTGGGACAGCGCGAGCCCGAAGTGGTCGCCCTGATGGTGCAGGTGCTGCGGCGGCTGCGCAATGCCTCGCGCATCGTCGACCGCCTGGCCAGCGACACGCAGCACACCCGCGACGCGAAGCCCACGGCGGACCTGCGCATCGACAAGTCGCTGACGCGCTTCATGTCGCGCCAGGAGCTGCGCCTGGGCATGCTGACCAGCAACCTGCGGCTCGATTCGCCGCACTTCCGCTATGCCGTGCGCGTGACGCTCGCGGCCGCGCTGGCGATGGGGCTGATCGGCAGCGCGCTGGCAACGCAGAACATGTCGGCGCACAGCTACTGGGTGCTGCTGACCATCGTCATCATCATGAAGCCGGGCTTCGCGCTGACGCGCCAGCGCAATGGCTGGCGACTGATGGGCACGCTGATCGGCTGCCTGCTGGCGCTGGCGCTGTTCACCGTCACCGACCGGCCCGGCATCCTGTTCGCGGCGCTGCTGGCCGCATGCATCATGGGCAACAGCCTGGTGCTGCTGAACTACATGGGCAGCGCCATCTTCAATACGCTGTTCGTGGTGCTGGTGTTCCACTTCGTCGCGCCGGGCACGGTGTCGATGGCGGTGATAGGCGAACGCGCGCTGGACACCTTTTTGGGATGCGCACTGGCCTTGGTGTGCAGCTACGTGCTGCCATGGTGGGAGGCGCGCTACATGAAGCCCCTGGCGCAGGCGGCCACGCGCGCCAACCGCGAGTACCTCCAGGCGGGACTGCGTTATGTGGAAGCGATGCGCAGGCATTCGGTCGCGGCGCCGGCTGCGGGCTCGACCGCCGCGGTGGATACCGCCACCCTGCCCTCCGATGCCTCGGCCGAGGTGGTCGACGCGGACGTGGCCTGGCGGCTGGCCCGCAAGAACGTGCACATCGCGTTCAGCAACTATGCCGAGGCGTTCTATCGCATGATGAGCGAGCCGCAATCGCACCAGGTCAACGTGCCCGAGTTCAACAACCTGTTGATCCAGAACCACGTGCTGGCCTCGCAGATCACGGCGTCCGTGCCCATTCTTGCCAGCCTGCCGGCCACCCCGGAGCCCATGCGCATCGCACTGGAAGGCATCGCCGATTTGCTGGACGACACGCGGCCCGCCCCGGCGTCGCTGCCCAATCAGTTCGACACCGAGGGCGAACTTGCGGCGCTGGCCTATCCCCTGAAGCAGATGCTGCGCGCCGGCACCATGATCCGCCAGGAACTGGCCGGGCTGGCCGAACCCGCGGCGCGCCCGGCCGCGCAGGCCTCACCCGCGGGCTGAGCCCTTCGCGACCTCGGCGCTCGCGCCACGGCGGGGCCAGTAGTAATAGGCCGCCGCGCCGGCCTGCACGGCCAACAACGCGAGCCATGCGGCGCGATGCGCTTCGGGCGGATAGGCGCCGCCCTGCTCGGGCCACAGTTCGATGATGGCGCCCACGCCGACCTGGCACGCGAAGATGGCCAGGAACATCAGCAGATTGGTGGTGGCCGTCACGCGGCCCAGCACGTCGCGCGGGAACTCGCCCGCCAGCAGCGCGAATACGAGAATGTTGGCGGGCCCGAAAAACCCATACGCGGCCCACAGCAGCGGCAAGGGCAGCGGCGCCTGGGCAAGAATGAGGACCTGCACCACCATGAAGGCCAGCTGGCACACGCCGCCGAAGCCGAACAATCCCATCCCCGCGCCTTCGGCGCGGCGCGCCAGCGCTCCCAGGCCCACATTGCCCGCCATCATGGCGAAGCCCACCAGCGAAACCGTCCACGCGGCCGCCGCCGGCGCGAGGCCATTGAACTCGCCGAGAAATGGCCGTATCCACAGCGACTGCACGCCGAAGAACACGCCCGAGGTCGCTACCGGCAGGGACACGAGCCGCCAATAGCGCGGCATGCGCAGCAGCGCCAGCATGCCGCGCCACTGCGTGCCCAGGCTGGGCGGCGCATGGGCGCGCGCCGCCTCGCGCGGCGCGCCCAGCAACAGCATGATGGACACGCAAACGGTGGTCACCGCAAGCCCCACGCTGACCATGCGCCACGACGCATGCGTCAGCAGCCATGACAGCGGCGCGCCGACCAGCACGCCGCCCATGCCGCCCACCGCCATGACCAGCCCGTTCACCAGCGGCAACCTGGATAGCGGAAAGTGCTGCGCCAGCGCCTGAAACGTCGCGCCCAGGCAGACGCACACGCCCGCGCCGATCAGCAGCCGGCCGATCATCAGCATGACCACGTTGTCGGCCAGGCCATACACCACCGTGCCCAGCGCGGCCACCAGCAGCATGCCGGCGTTGACCCGCCGCGGCCCCCAGGTGTCCAGCATCAGTCCAGCCGGCACCTGCATCAGCGCAAAGCCCAGGAAGTACAGGCTGGTCAACGTGCCCAGGTCGGCGGGCGACAGGCCCATCTCGGCCGACAGGGTCGGTCCGAAGCCGATATTCAGGCCGCGGAACACATAGGAGGTCAGGTATCCCAGCGAGAAGAACAGGAACACCCGCGCGCCGGCGGATAGCGACAGGCCGCGCACCGTTCAGGCCTGCTTGCGGCGGAACACCAGCTTGTCGTCGGTGGAGGCGCCGGCGTCGAAGGCGTAGCCTTCGGAATCGAAGCCCTGCAGGCCCTCGGGCTTGGCGACCTTGTGCTCGATGGCGTAGCGCGCCATCAGGCCGCGCGCACGCTTGGCATGGAAGCTGATGACTTTCCAGGCGCCGTTCTTCCAGTCCTGGAACACGCATTGCACCACGCGCGCCTTCAGCGCCTTGCGGTCCACCGCCTTGAAATACTCCTCTGAGGCCAGGTTGACGATGACCGGCGCGCGCTTGCCGTCCTGGCGTTCGTTCAGGTACTCGGCAATGGTGCTGCCCCAGTAGTCGTACAGATTGGCGCCCTTGGACGTCTCGAGCCGCGTGCCCATCTCGAGGCGGTAAGGCTGCATCAGGTCCAGCGGGCGCAGCGCGCCATACAGGCCGCTGAGGATGACCACGTGTTCCTGCGCCCACTCGAGCTGGCGTTCCGACAGGCTGCCCGCCTGCAGGCCTTCGTAGACGTCGCCGTTGAAGGCCAGCACCGCCTGGCGCGAATTGTCCTGAGTGAAGGTGCGCTTCCAGGACGCATAGCGCGAGACGTTCAGCTCGGACAGCGCCGGGCTCAGGTCCATCAACTGCGCGATGTCGTCGGCCGACTTGGTCTTGAGCACCTTGATCAGTGCGGCCGCCCGGTCCACGAACAACGGCTGCGTGTGGGTCGTGACCAGAACTGGGGAGTCGTAGTCGAGCTTCTTGGCGGGGGACAGCAGGAACAGCATGTGGTCTTCCTTTTGTTATGTACAGTCAGCGCGCCGTCCAGCCGCCGTCGACCGAGATCGAAGCGCCGGTGATCTGCGCCGCCGCGTCCGAGGCCAGGAACACGGCGGTGCCGCCCAACTGCTCGGGGGTGACGAATTGCAGGGAGGGCTGCTTCTCGCCCAGCAGTTCGCGCGCGGCGTCCTCTTGCGAGATGCTCTTGTTGCCTGCGATGGCGGTGATCTGCTTCTCGACCAGCGGGGTGCGCACCCAGCCCGGGCAGATGGCATTCACGGTGACGCCCTGGCCCGCGGTTTCCAGCGCGGCCACCTTGGTCAGGCCGACCACGCCGTGCTTGGCGGCCACGTAGGCCGACTTGCTGGGCGAGCCCACCAGCCCGTGCGCCGAGGCGATGTTGATGATGCGCCCCCAGCCCTGCTTCTTCATCTGGGGCAGCGCGGCCGCCATGCCATGGAACACGGCGGACAGGTTCAGGGCAATGATCGCGTCCCACTTGTCCACGGGAAAGTCCTCGATCAGCGCCGTGTGCTGGATGCCGGCGTTGTTGACCAGGATGTCGATGCGGCCCAGGCTTTGCACGGTATTGGCCACCAGCTGGCGCACGGACTCGCCCTTGGACAGGTCGGCGCCGTCGTACAGCACCTTCACGCCGTGTTGCTTGGCCATGTCGGTGCGCAGGGTCTCGATCTGCCCCGCATCGCCAAAGCCGTTCAGCACGACGTCTGCGCCGCTTTGCGCCAGGGCCGTGGCGATACCGAGGCCGATACCGCTGGTGGAACCGGTGACGACGGCAACTTTACCTTTCAGCATGGACAATCTCCTAGAGGGCGCCGGGCGGCAAGTGTAGCCGCCAAGCCGGGGGCTAAGGGAAGAATGACACCCGGCATGCTACTCCTGCCGGCTGGCGTCCGTATGAACGGGGCGGTCGAAGCCGGCCGGCAGCACGGGCATGCCGCGGATGCCGCCATAGCGCGGCGGCAGGCGCTCGGCCAGCTTCAGGATCAATGGCGCTACGCCCATGGACAGCGCCACCACGATGGACAGCAGGTCGCGCTCCGCGCCGGTGACGATGTGGTTATCCATCGCTTCGGCAAAGATGGCGAAGCTGAACTCGCCGCCCTGCGCCAATACCAGCGCGTACATCAGGCGGTGGTAATGCGGCAGCCCCACCAGTCGCGCGATGCCGTACAGCACTACACCCTTGATCAGCAGCAGCGCCAACACGCCCAGCAGTACATAGGGCCAGTACACCAGGGCTTCGCGCAGATTCACCGACATGCCCACGGCCAGGAAGAACAGGCCCAGCAGCAGCCCTTTGAAGGGCTCGATGTTGCGTTCGAGTTCGTCGCGATAACGCGAGTCGGCCAGCAGCACACCCACCAGAAAGCCGCCGAGCCCGGCCGACAGCCCCGCATAGTCGAACAGCTGCGCCGTGCCCAGGACGACCAGTAGCGCCGCCGCGGTGAACATCTCGTGCAGTCGCGAGTTCGCGGCCCAATCGAGCAGCCGCAGCCGAAAGCCCGCCGCCACCACGACCACCGCCAGCAGCGCGGCGCCGGCCGAGGGCTCGGACTGTCCGCCCGCGCCCAGCAGTCCGGCCGCCACCAGCATGGGTATCGCGGCCATGTCCTGGAACAGCAGCACACCCAGCGCGGAGCGACCCAACGGCGTACGCAGCAGGCCGCGCTCTTCCAGCAGCCGCAGCGCCACCGCAGTGGACGACAGCGCCAGCGACAGGCCGCACAGCACGGCGCCCACCCACGTCATGCCGGCCAGCTGGCGCAGGCCCACGCCGAACACCCATCCCAGCAACAGGCCGCAGGCGAGCATCTGCAGCGTGCCCACGCCGAACACCTCGCGCCGCATGCCCCACAACCGCGCCGGAGCCAGCTCAAGGCCGATCAGGAACAGCATCATCACTACGCCCCACTCCGAAGCGCTGAGAATGGCGGGAACGTCGGTGACGAGCGACAGGCCGGACGGTCCGATCAGCATGCCCGCCAGCAGATAACCGGGGATGGCGCCCAGCCCGAGCCGCTGCGCCAGCGGCACGCAGAGTACGGCGGCAAGCAGAAGCAGCGTGACGACTTGCATGGCGGCCGGGGCGGATGGTGAAGATGCAATTCTGACAAGAATCGGCGTGGCGGGGGAGGTTTGGGGTTTGCGGTTTACGGTATGCGCCTGGCAGTTCGCGGCTTCGGCGCGAGGCGCGGTGCGGCGAACGCCCCAGTCCGAGGCGGGCAGACAACGCTTGCACCGCGCGGGAAATTTTCTGATATAGTTTCGGTCTTCGCTTTTTTGGAGGCGAAGGTCCGGACGATTGCCCAACGACCACTGCGCCTAGCGCTTGGGGCAACGTCCAAAGCCAGGCGCCAGCCCGGCCCAGCAAACGGACACCGGAGAGGTGGCAGAGTGGTCGAATGTACCTGACTCGAAATCAGGCGTACGGTAACCCCGTACCGTGGGTTCGAATCCCACCCTCTCCGCCAACGAATTCAAGCACTTGGCACACCAGCGGATCAAAAGACGATCTTCAGCCCGGCCATCGGGCCACGCTGCACGACGTCGAATTCGAATCCGCCGCTTCTGTAGTCGACTCCCACCGCGCGGTAACCGATGGTCGCTGACACCGACCTGCTGAAGCGATAATCGAGTCCGATCGCCACGTCCCAATCGAGATCAGCCCCGCCGGCGCCGACCATGGACCACCCCATAACCGAGAATTCCGGCGTGAAGGCGTAATTGCCACGCACCCCCGCCAACACGTCGACCCACGTTGCGCTGTCACTGCGCTTGGCGCCGTCCAGATACGCCCCTTTGAAGGTCACGGTGGTATCGACCGACCACACCCGCAGTCCCGCAACAACGTCCAATCTTTTCGCCGAATCGTCGACGACGGCGTAGCCGCCACCAAGCAGACCGGCGAAAGTTTCGACATCGAGGTCGACCGTGCTGGCCAGAATGCCGCGCGGCGTAGCACTATCGGCGCCGATTTTCGTGTACATGAGATCGCCGAAGATGCTGTAGCGCCCCCTGCGCGCCTCGCCCATGACCATGGCGCCGAAATCCAGATTATCGAAAATGTCGTTGAAATCGGCATCAATATCGATGACGGGCAGATTGAATTGGGCGGTCTTGCCTGAGAGACCCGCCGCCCAGAAATAGGGAGCCACGGAAAATTCCCATTCGTCCTGCGCGGCAAGACCAGTCGTCGACTCGACCATCGATGCCTCGCCAGCGCCCAAGGCGTGGCCCGCCCATAGACAACCACAGATCAGCCCCATCATCGTCTTCTTCATTTCGCTTCTCAATGTGAACGCGGTTCATGGATGTGCCGCGGCGCATATACGCGGTCGGTTGGGCTGTTGACTCGAAGAATTGCCCTACATGTGTTTTTTGCATGGAAGTACGGCTGATCAGGGCAGTAAAGCCGTGCCGCGCCGACGATGTCGACGTCGCTCAGGTAGTCTCGGATATCGATCCGAAATCTCCCAGCTTCGACTTGCGAAACTGCAGTGGCGAAGCGCCTGCCATCTTGCGGAATGCGCGAGTGAAGTGCGCGGCGTCGGTATATCCCAAGGACAAGGCAATATCGACGATCTTGATCTCCGGGCGCCGCAGCAGCGCCGCGGCTCTTTCGAATCGGACGGCGTTCACGATGCCCCTGTAGCTGACGCCCGACTCGGCCAGCATGCGCTGCAGATTCCTCCTGCTGGTGTTCGCCATCTCGGCAATATCCATCAATGTCGGGACTTTCCCTCCCAGATAAGAGGGCAGCATCAAGTTCAGCGTATCCACCAGTTTTCCTGAAATACCGACGTAATCGGCTTCCGACGGGGCGCCGTGCGCCGAACTGGAGAGCGGAGGCAGGCTCAGGTATGCCACCGGAATATCGATCCACGAGTATTGCTGGCCGCCGAGGAAGCGAGTCCTGGACCAGTGATCCTGCACTTCGGCCCCGGGCGTGTACTCGGCTTCGAACGCCATTGTGGCTGGCATCCAGTCCGAGCCGGCGAACTCGCGCACGACGTGGACGGGTAGAACATTCTGCAGCCATTGGGAGTGCTCGAGATGCCGCATGCCCTTGACGCCATTGAGCCGGCTATGAAGCCTGACGGACTTCTGGTGAAAGTCCAGAAACATGGTCAGGTTGGTATCTTCGAGATGGGCAAAGGAGCAAAGATTCTTCAGCGCGACAAACAGCGTCGGCGAATTGACGATCAGCGCGCGAAGGCGCTCGCTCAAGTAATAGAAATTCGCGCCTCGCGCCACCAGGTAGCCGAAATCGGGAATTCCCTGCTCGCGCTTGGCCGCGTCCGCGAACTGAAGCGCGTTCCTGATGGGAACATAACTGCTCAAGCGTCCTTCCATATCTACGGGGAGATTATGTTTCTCCAACAGGGGCTCGACCGGCACGCCCATCGCGTCCAGTATGTACTTGAACGGAAGAACGAACTGGCAGCGCGTCAATGGAATTTTCGCCATGGGAAATCATCCATGAATCCGACTTCGTTCATCACTTCGCGCCGCGAGACAGCTTGCCGGCGCATCAAGCCCGCGAGACCCCGATGGGTCCATCGGAGCGCGACATAGCTCCCAAGCACGCTGGTCTCGCATAGCCCTCTAAGCCGTCTGGCAGAGGCCGGCGTTGAATAAAGAAACTACGACGGCAAATGTCCCGTCTACTAAATACAGCCGTAGCGCTTCAATCGGATTTGCGTGGAGATCGAGTGTGGGCTGGACAGTGCGGGAGGGACGACAACGTCGTTCCAGACCCCGGCACAAGCCATCGTTTTTCGTCGTTCTGACTACCCATGCAAGCCCCAGCCTTGACCCGCCGGATCGCCTTGGAATGAAAAAATACTAGTTTCCGGGCCTGGGACTTTCTTGCCATATTGCGCCAATTTCTTTGACGCAACAACAGGAAGATAGCCGTACGCACAACGGCGCAGCGTAGACTCCGTCACACTGCAGCCCGGACCGGGAGAGAGGCTGGCAGCGCCAGTTTTTCGGCCTAACGTTCCCGCCAAGGAAAGCGATGAAAATCAATAGCCCATTGCGTGCAATCTTTTGGGGGATATCGGCGGCGCTCCTCGTTTCAGCGTGCTCCACGGCGCCGTCACCGCAGGACTCAGGCTTTCTGCAAAAGGATTATGGCCTCCTGAAACAGGAGACCACACCCGATGGCGGTACTCGACGGGTATATGTGAGCTCCGCATTCACGCCCGCCAACTACAACGCTGTGTGGCTCGACCAGGTCGCGTATTACCCGGAACCTCAGCCCACCGAGAATGTGTCGATGGAGAACCTGACGCAGATTCGTAACGCCATCGACCAGTCGCTGCGGCACAAGATCGGTCGACAGGTTCGGTTGGTGGACCGTGCCAGTCCGGGCGTAGCGCACGTGCGCATTGCGATCACGGCTATCGGGGCGGAAAAGGAGGCCCTGAAGGCTTACCAGTACATCCCTATCGCGCTGGTATTGACCGGAGCAAAGGCGGCCCTGGAGGGCGGCATGCCGCGCGACGCCTCGATAGCCATCGAAACCCGGGTCACGGACAGCATGTCCGGAGAACTGCTGTACGCCGCCGTGCGTGGCGGTACCGGAGAACGGATCGCAAAGGCGACCCAGGACCAAGGCGGCGTTCAACTGTCCAACCTGCAAGCGCTTATTGATCAATGGAGTACGGGCGCTGCCGCCGAGGTCCGGACGTACGTCGCCGGAGGTTAAGACCGTCATCCCTGTCCACGCTGCACAAACGTCCACGCGCGCTAATCGCCTTACCCGAGACGTCTCGCAGCAGCATCGCACTTCACCAGACTATTGTTGGAGGGAAACATGAACCTTACGCGTCGCAACGTGAATGCGGCTGGGCTCGCCCTGCTGGCAGGAGCCACTTTAGGCACCACGGCCACCCCGTCGATCGCCGCAGAGGGAGTGGTGGCGGATTTGCCGGAAGGCATCGAGGATCTCGCGCTCGCCGTCGAGGCTTATATCTATGCTTACCCGCTGGTGACCATGGAGATCACCCGGCGGGTCATAACGAACGTGGCCGAGGCAAAGGGCAGCCGTGGCCCGATGGGACATGTGATCAAGCTGCGGCAGTATCCGGACGCCACCTTCCGCGACGTGACCGCGCCGAATGCCGATACCCTTTACACCACAGCATTCTTCGACGTGGGCGATGAACCGTGGGTGATCAGCCTGCCGGACATGAAGGATCGCTACGCGCTGTTCCCGATGCTGGACGGTTGGACAACAGTATTTGATGTCCCGGGAAAGCGCACAACAGGTACGGGCCCACAGACGTTCGTCGTGACGGGCCCAACGTGGAAAGGTTCGATTCCCGCAGGGATGACCCAATATAAATCGCCCACGAGCATCGTCTGGCTGCTGGGCCGCATCTACTGTACCGGCACGCCCGAAGACTACGCCGAGGTCCATAAGCTGCAGGATCAGGTGAAACTGGCTCCACTCAGTCAATGGGAAAAGGACTGGGTGGCGCCAGCAGGCAAGGTGGACCCCTCGATAGACATGAAGACGTCCGTCCGGGACCAGGTCAACCGGATGGACGCAATAGAGTACTTCACGCTGTTTGCCGAACTGCTGAAACGGAATCCGCCTACTGAAGCGGACGCCCCCATGCTGGCCAAGCTGGCCCCGCTGGGCATCGTGCCGGGTCAGGACTTCGATAAAAGCAGATTCCATCCGTCTTTGGTCAAGCGCGTACCCGAGCTGGCTTTTGGGCGCATCATGCTGCATTTCAAGGCTAGCGACGGCGACATCAAGGATATTGACGGCTGGGGCTTTACGACCAAGACGGGCATTTACGGCACCAACTATATCCAGCGCGCATTGATCACCGCGATCGGCCTGGGCGCGAATCGGCCGCAGGACGCGATCTACCCGACGTCGCTGAAATCGGGCAGCGGGCTCGTCAAGCGGGACTATATGGGATCCGAGAAGTATGTATTGACCTTCGAGAAAGGGCTCTTGCCGCCGGTATCGGGTTTCTGGTCATTGACCATGTACGACGCCAATTACTTCTTCGTCGACAACCCGCTCAACCGCTATTCGATCAGCGCGCGCCAGCCGCTGAAGGCAAAGCCCGACGGCTCGATCGATTTGTTGATACAGCAAGAGTCGCCGGGGCCCGAGCTGGAATCGAACTGGCTGCCTGCGCCGAAGGGAAGATTCATACTGATGATGCGCCTGTACTGGCCCAACGAAAGCCAGCCCTCCATCCTGGATGGATCCTGGACCATCCCGCCGGTACGAAAGGTCAGTTGACGGAGCGCGCATTTCTGTTCCGGCAATGCGACGAGCCCCGCGAAATGAACTGACCCCCAGAAGTTGGACAGTTCAAAAGCGGGGCTTGCACTTTCTGGCCATCGCGCCGTCTCTCCGACCCGTCGCAACCCGCCAGCACCGGCGCCGAATGCCTACATAGGCGCCCGGCCACTGTCCCAGCACTTACGCAGCCGCCAACTGCAGCGCCCCGGCCCCACCCTGCTCCAACCGCCCCGCGGGCGCATCGATCACCTGGCGCGACGCCAGCTTGAAAATCGCCACGGCTTCGCGCAGCTTCCCGGCCTGGTCTTCCAGCGAGGCCGCCGCGGCGGCGGCTTCCTCGACCAGCGCGGCGTTCTGCTGCGTGGCCGAGTCCATCTGCGAGACGGCCTGGTTGACCTGCTGGATGCCGGTGGACTGTTCTTCGGAGGCCGCGGAGATCTCGGCGATGATGTCGCTCACGCGGCGCACCGAATCGACGATCTCTCGCATGGTGGCGCCGGCGCTTTCCACCTGGCTGGAACCCTGCACCACCTTGCCGTTGGAGTCGTCGATCAGGGTCTTGATCTCCTTGGCGGCGCTGGCGCTGCGCTGGGCCAGGGCACGGACTTCCGAGGCCACGACGGCGAAGCCCTTGCCCTGCTCTCCGGCGCGTGCGGCTTCCACGGCGGCGTTCAAGGCAAGAATGTTGGTCTGGAAGGCGATGCCGTCGATGACGCCGACGATCTCGGCGATGCGGCGCGAGCTTTCCGAGATGTCGTGCATGGTTTCCACCACCTGGGCCACCGCATCACCGCCGCGGCGTGCGACGTCCGAGGCTTCCCGGGCCATCTGGTTGGCCTGGCGCGAGTGATCGGTGTTCTGGTGCACCGTCGAGGCCAGCTGCTCCATCGAGGCGGCGGTTTCCTCCAGCGAGGCGGCCTGCTCTTCGGTGCGCGACGACAGGTCGTTGTTGCCGGCCACGATCTCGCCCGAGCCGGCATAGATCTGGTCCACGCCTTCGCGCACGGTCGACACGGTGCGGATCAGGCTGTCCTGCATGCCTCGCAGCGCGGCGAACAACACTCCGATCTCGTTGCTGGACGCGACAGTGATGCGGCCGGTCAGGTCGCCCGCGGCGATGCGCTCGAAGATCTGCGCGGCCTGGCGCAGGGGCATGAACACGCGGCGGCTGAACATGGCGTACAGGCCGACGACGACCACCAGCACCACGAGGCCGCCGATGCTCATGACCGCCAGCGAGCGCGCGATGTTGGCCGATGCCTGGTCGGAGACTTCCTCGCCTACCTTGCTGGCGTAGTCGACATAGGCGAGCAGCGCGTTGGTGAAGACGGTGCCCATGGGCGTGACCTTCTGCTCGGTCAGGTCCAGGGACTTCTGCATGTCGCCGGCCATCGCGGCCGCGATCAAGGGATCGTAGGCCTGCTCGCGGTAGGCCCGGTACGCATTCATCATGTCGCGATACAGCGGAGCGCCGGCGGCCGAGGTGTCGGGCCGCGCCTCGAGACGCGCGATGTAGCCGTCGGCCCGTTCGTTGTAGGGCACGGCGCGCTGCGCCACCTTCCTGGCGCCCTCGATGTCGCCGTCCTTCATGCGGGCGATCGCGTTCATCACGGCAAGTCGTCCGCGCAAGAGCTCACTGGCCAGGCGATGAGCCTGGTCGCCGCGCACGACGTTGTTGTCCAGCAGTTCCTGAATGGCGGCACGGTTGTGCTCCAGCATGCGGTAGCCCGCGATGCCCGTGGCCAGGAACAGCACGAAGAAAATCCCCAACGCCAGCGTCAGGAGGTTACGGATGCTCAGGTTGGTCAACATGATGCCCAGGGTGTAGCGGTGGAGTGGAGCGCCGCCGAAGCGCTTGCGAGAGCAATGAATCTGTAAAGACAACTGCCCAAATCTACGGCGCGGCCTCCGGCAACTTAAGGGAAAACCCTAGATGACCAATGTCAAGATATCTCAAGACGATCCGCACGGCGTGGGCCCACGGCGGAAAACGACGGGCGCCCCTGTGCTGGCTGCCCACGCAACAGCCCGGCGGATTGCCTTCCGGTCCGCCAGTCTCTACCGGCTGACGGAGACCAGCAGCATCATGGGCCGCTCGACCTCGTCCTTCAGGCCAGGATCGGCCTCGATCTGCTCGGCCGAGGGCGCGAATTCCTCCACGGCCCGAATCGCGAATCCGGCGCGGATCAGCGTGTTCAACGTGGTACCGATGGTCCGGTGATACTTCAGCACGCCCTTTGCGAACCAGTCGGTGCGGCGCTCGCCCTCGATCGAATAGCGGCTGACCGGCCAGATCTTGCGCCCGGCGTCGTCCAGCATCCAGTCCGCGGCCTCGGCGGCCATGAAGATCGGGTGCTCGATGGTGAACACCATGCCCGCGCCCGGCGCCAAGGCGCGGTGCAGCGTGCGCACCAGCCGTTCGAAGTCGTTGATGTAATGGAACGTCAGCGCGCTGTACGCGAAGTCGAAGGCGGCCTGCGGCAGTTCGATCGTCTCGATGTCCGCGATGCGGTATTCGATGCCGGGATCCGAGGTATCCGCCCTGGCGCGGCGTATCATGTTTTCGGACAGGTCGATGCCGAGGACCGACGCCGCCCCCTGCCCGCGCATCCATCGCGACGCCCAGCCGAAGCCGCATCCCAGGTCGACCACGCGCCTGCCGACCAGGTCGGGCAGCATGGCCCTGATCGAGGGCCACTCCGGCGCGCCATCGAGGCCGCGCACCTGTCGCGGCAGCTGGCTGTAGCCTGCATAGAAGTCGGGATTGTCGTAGATGTTCTGTGCCATGAAAGTCTCCATCGCGTCAGTCGCCGGCCTGCACGACCTGCAGTCACCGTCCCGGCAACAGCCTCAGTCCCGTGCGCCTGACGAACTCGTCGTAGCCGATCGGCGGACCGACCTTCGCGCGGGCGTCGTTGGGCTGCCAGTGCACCCATGCCCGCCCGGTCACGGCATCGTAGACCACTTTGTAAACGTGGCTCGGCACGGCCACGCCGTCGCCGATGGTGCGCGGCCTGTCGCTGTACACGGGGCCCGTGAACACATACACGTCCCCACCCGCGCGCCGCACGTACTTCCGCGTGTCCTCCTCGATACGGCTCCACGGCCCGGAGTTCTGCGCGGGATTCTGCGGCACCATGTTGGCCAGCGAGAAGCTCTGCGCCATGGCCCTTTCGGTTGCCATGTTGGCGGCCGGCACCATGTGGCCGCGCGAATAGCCCGAGCCGCGGTAGTCGCTCAGCTCCGCGCGCTCGGCCCGCGGCAGGCGGGCCTCGGCATAGAAACTGTCAGTGCGCTCCTGCCCGGCCGCGCGCGCCAGGGTCTGGCGGTTCAACCTCTCGGCGACGAACACCGGGGTCTTGGTGCGGCCGTCATGCAGCACGGCGAAGCTGTCGAAGCACAGCTCGCGCAGCCTGCCCGACGCGGGGACCACGGGCGCGTTTCCGTTGGGGAAGAACTGGCGGCACGCCGTGAAGCGGGTCTGCACCAGCTCGCCGGCGGGCGCGGCGGCCGGCGCCGCGGCGGGCGGCACGCGCCAGTCCAGCCGCGCGAGCGCGCCCGAGTTGATCGCGTAAGTCCCGGCGCCGAACGCAGTGGCCGCCGAGAGGAACAGTGCGCGCAGGAACCGCCATGCGGGACCTGCCTTGCGCTTTGTAGAGGTACGTCTTTTCGGCACGGCGTGCATTGTAGACAAGCGCCGCGCATGCGCTGTCGGCCGGCCCCGTGCCGCGAGCGAACCTGCCGGATGCAGGGCACCCGCCTAAGTCGTGCAGCTGCGCAGCAGGTCTTCCAGCTGCGATTCGGAGACGCGCGCGTGGTCGAGTCCGCCGCTGTAGAACAGGGTCGACGAACCGCCCAGGGTGGGCTGGATGCGCACGAGGAAATAGTCCTGCCGCTCGGGATAGCGTTCGGCGTAGATGGTGATGTCGAGCCGCTTGGCGGCCGCATCCTCGACCACGTCGGCCCAGCGGGCCAGGTGGTCCATCCTGGGCTTCACGCATGCCGCCACGTCATCGGCCGAGCGTATCGACAGGAACAGGACGGGCTTGTTCGATTCCAGATCGCCCTGCCTCGCGCTGCCCGCACAGCCGGCCAGCGCCGCCAGCGCGACCATGGCCGCAATACGCTTCATCCCTGCTCCCAGATGATTGGATCGCGGCCAATATAGCGCAACGCGCCGGCCTCCCACGCCTGCTTACTGTGGGGCCCCTTCGGGCAACTTGGCGATCACCTTGATCTCGAAGTCGAAGCCGGCGAGCCACGTCACGCCGATGGCCGTGGCGGTCGGATACGGCGCCTTGCCCCAGTATTCGGGCACGATGTCGCGCCAGACCTTTTCGAAGTGTGTGGCGGGGTCGGTCATGAACACCGTGACGTCCAGCACGTCTTCGAAGGTGCAGCCCGCCGCGGCCAGCACGGCATTGAGGTTCTCGAAGGCGCGCCGCACCTGGGCTTCCAGTCCCGGCTCGGGCGAACCATCCTCCCGGCTGCCCACCTGTCCCGAGACGAACAGCAGGCCGTTGGACCGCACCGCGGGCGAATAACGGTGGGCTTCGTAAAGCGCATGGCGGTTGGCAGGGAAGACGACGTCGCGAGTAGTGGCCATGTTCGATTCTCCATTTGTGATTTGCCGGCCGGGTCGGCCGGGCGCGTGATTCCACTGTACGCATCGCCAAGGTGCTGATAAACACGGCAGGCCGCGCTGGACTATTTGTAGAATCCAAACAATCAGACCCAGACAGGAGCCCGGGCGATGGACCGGTTCGATGCGATGCAAGCCTTCGCGCGCGTGGTGGAGACGGGCAGCTTCACCAAGGCGGCCGACACGCTGCACATGAGCAGGACCAGCGTGACGCAGTTGGTGCAGCAACTCGAGGCGCGGCTGCGCGTCAAGCTGCTGAACCGCACCACGCGCAAGGTCAACGTCACGGCCGACGGCGCCGCCTATTACGAGCGCGTCGTACGTCTCCTGGCCGACATGGACGACGCCGAGACCAGCCTGTCCAGCGCCTCGGCCGCGCCGCGCGGGCGCCTGCGGGTCGATGTGCCCAGTCCGTTCGCGCGCATGATCCTGATCCCCGCACTGCCGGCCTTCCATGAGCGCTACCCCGACATCCAGTTCGACATGGGCGTCAGCGATCGCGTGGTGGATCTGATCGGCGAGAACGTGGATTGCGTCGTGCGCGGCGGCGCAGTCACCGAGCAATCGCTGGTGGCGCGGCACGTGGGCGACCTGCGGCTGGCGGTGTATGCGGCGCCCGCCTATCTTCAGCGCGCGGGCACGCCGGACCATCCGCGCGATCTCGAGGACACGCACCATCGCATCGTGGGGTTTCTGTGGGCCCGCAGCGGCAAGCCCGTGCCCTATGCCATGCACCGCGACGATGAAAGCCTGAACGTGCATGGCCGCTACGTGCTGGCGGTGGACGACGGCAACGCCTATGTCGAGGCCGGGCTGGCGGGCCTGGGCGTGCTGTGGCTGCCCGATTACATGGCTCGCGGCGCCGTGGCGCGCGGCGAGCTGGTGCCCTTGTTCGAGAACTGGCGGCTCGATCCCATGCCGATGTACGTGGCCTTTCCGCCCAACCGGCACGTCAGCGCCAAGCTGCGCGTGTTCATCGACTGGATCGTGGCGCTGATGGCGAAGCATGCGCCGGTACAGCGACGGGAAGTCCGCCGATGATGAACCCCTTGCGCCCGCCCATGCCGCCCGCCGCCTTCGGCTTGCGCACGGAACCGGCCAGGCGCGGCGGGCCGGCCGCGCTGTACGGCCGGGAAGCCTCGCTGCGCCTGCTGGTCGATGCCCTGGCCCGCGTGCGCGGCCGGGGTGAGGCCGAGCTCGTGCTGATCAGCGGACCCTCCGGGTCGGGAAAGTCCGCGTTGGCCGAATCCCTGGCGCATGCCGGCGGTCCGGCCCGCCACGCGGCCGGCAAGAGCGACCTGCAGCAGCGCGACATTCCCTATGCGCCGCTGGCGCAGGCGCTGTCCACCCTGACGCGCCGGGCCCTGGTGGCGCCGCCCGCCGAGCGCGAGGCGCAGCGCACGGCCTGCCTGGCGGCGCTGGCCGGCCAGGGCCGCGCCGTGGCGGAGATCGTGCCCGAGATCGTCGAACTGATCGGCCCGACCGCCCCGCTGCCCAACGTGCCGGCGCCGCAGGCGCAGCAACGCGCGCTGGACGCCGTGCTGGCCACCTTGGGCGCCTTCGCCAGCCCGGCCGCGCCGCTGGTGCTGCTGCTGGACGACATCCAGTGGGCCGACGGTTCCACGGTGGCGCTTCTGCAGGCCTTCATGACGCGTCCGCCGCGCCATGTGCTGGTCCTGGCCACGCTGCGGGACGGCGGCTCGGCCGGCGTGTCGCCGGGCCTGGGCTGGCTCGACCACGCCCATCGCGCCCACACGCTGCCCATCACCCGGGCCGCCCTGGCGCCGCTGGATGAATCCGCGCTGTGCCGCATGGTGGCCGCGCGATTGGACGCGGATCCCGCGCGCATCGGCTCCCTGGCAGCCGCCATGCATCGCATCACGGGCGGCAATCCGTTCTTCGTGCAGCAACTGCTGCGCGCCCTGCTGCAGGACGGCGTGCTGCGGCAACAGGCACGGGGATGGACCTGGGACGAATCCGCGCTAGCGCAACGTTATCCGCCCAGCCTGACGGCCCTGATGGCGCAGCGCTTCGCCCTGCTGCCGCCGGCGGGCACGGCGCTGATGGCGCACCTGGCCTGCCTGGGTACGCGCGGCCGCACGCGGCTGCTGGCGCGCATCGCCGCCCGCGACGAAGCCGAGGTCGCCATCGAGCTTGCCCCACTGGTGCAGGCCGGGCTGCTGGTGCGCGACGGCGACAGCTACGCCTTCCTGCACGACCGCGTGCTGGAGGCCGCCTACGCCATGATCCCGCAAGACGAGCGCGCCGGCCGCCACGCCCGCATCGCCGACGCCATGCTGGAGCTGTACGGCGACCAGCTGGCGGCGCATGCCTTTGACGTGTGCAATCAGATCGAACGGTCCGCGGGCCACGAACCCACCGAACCGCAGCGGGTGGCGTATGCGCGTGCCCTGGTGGCCGCGGGCCGGCGCGCCAAGAACGCGGCGGCGCTGGCGCAGGCCGTCAGGCACGTGGATGCCGCGCATGCGCTGATGCGGCCCGACTGGTGGCAACGCCACGAATGCGTGGCCTACGACGCCACGCTGCTGCGCTGCGAATGCCTGATGGCGCAGGCCGACCTCGCGCGCGCCGAACAGGAGATCGACGTCCTGCTGACCCGCTCCCTGCCCGTGACGGACCGCGCCGCCGTGTACCGCCTGAAGGCGGCGCTGCAGACCGTGCAGTCGGACTACGAAAGCGCGATCAACACCGCGCTGGCGGGACTGGCCATGCTGGACGTGCATCTGCAGCGCGGCCCCGGGCAAGAGGAACTGCGCCGCGCCTACGACGCGGTGCTGCGCGCGCGCGGCTCGCGCACCATCGCCGACCTCGCCGCGCTGCCGCCCACGGACGACCGGCGCATCCAGGCCGCGATGGGCCTGCTGTCCACGCTGATCTCTTCTCTGTTCGTCACCGACGGCCTCAGTTTCCTGCACACGGCCAAGATGGTCGAGCTGACGCTGGACCATGGCGCCACGCCGGAATCGGCATACGGCCTGTCCTGGTTCGGCGTCTTCATCGCCGGCCTGTATGGCGAATACGAGGACGGGCTGGCCTATGGCCTGGCCGCCATGGAACTGATCGAGCGCCGGGGATACGAGGCCGAGCGCATCGCCACGCTGGTGGCGGTGGACCAGGTCAGCCCCTGGACCCGCCCGTTGTGGTTCGCGCTGGAGCATGCGCGCAAGGCGGTGCAGCAGGGCCGCGCGTCCGGCGACGTGGGCATGGCCTGCTATGCCGGCAACCACATCGTCTCGGATCTGCTGGCCATGGGGCAGCAGCTGCGGCTGGTGGACGAAGAGATCGAGCACGGGCTGGCTCTGACCCGGCTGGTGCGGTATGCGGACATCGAGCACATCCTGCATGCGCAGCAGTGCTTCGTCAGGCGCCTGCGCGGATCGGCGGCAGGCGCCGCCGCGGGGTCCGGCGCGTCGGCAGGCCCGGCCATCTGCGTGGACGACGCGGTCCCGCTGGCCGAACGGCTGACGCTGAGCCGCTCGCAGCCCACGCGCTTCTGGATGGCCCTGTACGAAGGCATGGCGCACGCGTACCTGGGCGCATGGGACGACGCGCTGCCCGCGCTGGCAATTGCCGACGACCTGGCTTGGTCGGCGCCGGCACACATCAACGTGGCCGATGGAAAATTGTTCCTGGCCTTGGCGCTGGCCCGCGCGCGCAACAGCGGCGATCCGGCCGCGCGCGATGCCAGGATGGCGTCGTGCCGCGCGGCGTTCGAACGCTGGGCGGCGCTGAACCCGCTGACTTTCCGCAGCAAGCTGATGCTGATCGACGCCGAGCTGGCCCGTGTGCGCGGCGAACCGCTGGCAGCCCTGGAGTGCTACGAGCACGCGGCGCAGGCCGCGCAGACCGCCGGCTTTCCGCACGACCTGGCGCTGGCGCACGAATTCGCCGCGCAGCTGTGCGATGCCCACGGCCTGCGCACCGCGGCGGGCCAGCACGTGCGCGCCGCGCTGGCGGGCTATCGGCGCTGGGGCGCGGAGCACAAGGTCGCCATGCTGGCGCGCATCTATCCCGACAGACTGACCGACGCCGCAACGCGGGACGGCGATGCGAGGACGGGCGGCAGGACCGATTGGGAAAGCGGCCTGAAGGCGGCGCAGGCGTTGTCCGGCGAGATGGTGATGGACCGCCTCATCGAGGCGCTGATGACCAACATTGTGAAGCACGCGGGCGCGCAATACGGCCTGTTGCTGTTGATGCGGCCCGAAGGCCCCATGATCGAGGCATCGGCCCGGGAGATCGCGGGCACGGTGTCGGTGCACCTGGGCCCCATCGCTCCCACGGAACACGCATTGCCCTTGTCCGTGCTGCGCAGCGTGCTGCGCACCCGCCAGACCCTGGTACTGGCCGACGCCACGCTGCAGGCTCCTTCGCTGCAGGACCTGCCCGATGCGCCGCGGCTGCTGCGCTCGGTGATGTGCCTGCCGCTGCTGCGCGGAGGAGAGCTCATCGGCGTTTTCTATCTCGAGAACAACGCGGCGGCAGGCGTATTCGACGAGGCCCGCAGCGCCGCGCTTGAAGTGCTGGCGCCTCAACTGGCCATTACGCTGCAGACGGCGCAGCTGTACGAGCAGCTGCTGGACGAGAACGGGCGCCGCGCGCGCGCCGAGCTGGACCTGCGCAATGCCCGCGCCGAACTGGCTCGCACCTCGCACCTGACGGTCATGGGCAACCTGGCGGCCTCCATCGCCCACGAGGTCAACCAGCCGCTGACCGCCATCGTGGCCTCGGTGGACGCCAGCGTGCGTTGGCTGCGCCGTGCCGTGCCGGACATCCGCGAGGCGCTGGAAGACATGGGCAACGTGAAGCAGAATGCCCTGCGCGCCGCGGAGATCATCCGCGCGCTGCGGGCCCTGGCCAGGCAGGCGCCCGCCGTGCTTGCGCCGCTGCGGCCCGATGTCATGCTGCGCGAAGTGCTGGAGATGGTGCGCTGGGACATCGAGGCGCGCGAGGTGCGCCTGCACGCTCGCCTGCAGGCCGGCGAGGCCCGCGTGGAAGCCGACCGGGTGCAATTGCAGCAGGTCATGCTGAATCTCATCACCAACGCGCTGGACGCCATGGCCGACACCCAGGCGGACCAGCGCGAACTGGAGGTCGCGTCCACGCTGCGTGACGGCCACGTCGAGATCAGCGTGAACGACCGCGGCCCCGGCGTGGACGCCGAAGCATTGCCGAAGATATTCGACGCGTTCTACACCACCAAGCCGCACGGCATGGGCATGGGATTGGCGATATGCCGGTCCATCGTCGAGGCGCACGGAGGCACGCTGGAGCCGCGTGCCCGCGCCGGCGGCGGCACTGCGTTCTGGTTCCGGCTGCCCGCGGTCCTGGACAGCGCCGCCGACCCGGCCCGGCCCGGCTAATCGGAAGCCCGCACCCCCAGCTGCTGCGCCATCAGCACCAGGTCGGCGAAGGTGCGCGCCTTCATCTTGCGCATGGCCTGGCCGCGATGGATCTTCACGGTGACCTCGCTGATGCCGATCTCGGCGGCAATCTGCTTGTTGAGCAGGCCGCGCACCGCATGGCCCATCACTTCGGCCTCGCGCGGGCTGAGGCTTTGATGGCAGGCGCGCAATTCGTCGAGGCGGCGCTCGCCCTGGCGCCGCGCGCGATCCTTGTCCAGCGCCGCGGCCACGGCGTCCAGCAGGTCCTGGTCTCGAAACGGCTTGGTGATGAAATCCACGGCGCCCGCCTTCATGGCGGTGACGGTCATGGCGATGTCGCCGAAGCCGGTCATGAAGATGATGGGAATCCGCGCGCCCGACTGGGCAAGGCGGCCCTGCAGGTCGAGGCCGCTGGGGCCGCGCAGCCGCACGTCCAGCACCAGGCAGCTGGGCACGTCGGGCAGGTGTTCCTGAAGCAGATCGGCCGCGGAGGCATACAGCCGCACCTTCATGCCGACGGACCGCATCAGGCTGCCGAGCGCCTGGCGCAGCGCGGGATCGTCATCCACGATCAGCACCATGGCATCGTCATGGCAGACCGCGTCCAAGGAATCCAGGGTGGCGGACGTCACGATGTTCTCTCCGGCTCGCAGGCTCTGGCGGCGGCAAAGGCAGGATGCAGGCCATCGGCCACCGGCTGAAGCAGCGGATTATATAGGCCGGCACATGGGCCAGAGAGGGACTAATACTTTGGGATTACCCATGCTGCCCGGGCCGCCGGCAGGGCCGCGCATACGTCCGCCTCCCGGGTAATACCAACGAACAATGGATGGGGCGAACGGGCCTCTCTAGTCTTGCGCCTGTCGCGTCGCCACTCGCGTCGACGACCCCCACGCCGCGGCCCGCGCGCGCCAGTGCGCCGCCACCCTCAATACCTTCCGGAATTGCGTCATGTCCAATCCCAAGCTCGAAGTGCTGACCCCGCATAACAGCCAGCTCATCATCATCGACCACCAGCCGCAGATGGCCTTCGGCGTGCAGTCGATCGACCGCCAGACGCTGAAGAACAACACCGTGGGCCTGGCCAAGGCCGCCCGCGTGTTCGACATTCCCACCATCATCACCACGGTCGAATCCGAGTCGTTCTCGGGCTACACCTATCCCGAACTGCTGGATGTCTTTCCGGACCACAAGCTGCTGGAACGGACCTCGATGAACTCGTGGGACGACCAGAAGGTGCGCGACGCGCTGGCCGCCAACGGCCGCAAGAAGGTGGTCGTGGCCGGCCTGTGGACCGAGGTGTGCAATACCACCTTCGCGCTTTGCGCCATGCTGGAAGGCGGCTACGAGATCTACATGGTGGCCGACGCTTCGGGCGGCACCTCGAAGGAAGCCCACGACTATGCCATGCAGCGCATGGTGCAGGCCGGCGTCGTGCCGGTGACGTGGCAGCAGGTGCTGCTGGAATGGCAGCGCGACTGGGCCCGCCGCGACACGTACGACGCCGTGATGGAACTGGTGAAGGAGCATTCGGGCGCCTACGGCATGGGCGTGGACTATGCCTACACCATGGTCCACAAGGCGAAGCAGCGCACTTCCTCGCAGCACGAAGCGCTTGCGCCCGTGCACGCTCCGGTGACGGAGCGCTGAGCACCAGGCCGCCGCCCCGCGCGGCGGCCTTTTTTCCGATGCGTGCCCGGCCACGGCCGGTGACTGACCCGCCTTACCCACTCAACCTTAGGCTGCCCGACATGACTACCCACTCTGATACGCAGACCTCGAGCGCTACGCGGCTTGGCTCTTTCGTCACCGCCAAGGACGGCGCCCGCATCTACTACAAGGACTGGGGCGCCGGCCGCCCCGTCGTGTTCTCGCATGGCTGGCCGCTGAACGCCGACGCCTGGGACGCCCAGATGCTGTTCCTGGCGCAGAACGGCTTTCGCGTCATCGCGCACGACCGCCGCGGCCACGGCCGCTCGGACCAGCCCGCCGAGGGTAACGACATGGACACCTATGCCGACGACCTGGCCGCGCTGCTCGAGGCGTTGGACCTGCGGGACGCCACGCTGGTGGGCCACTCCACCGGCGGCGGCGAGGTCGCGCACTACATCGGCCGCCACGGCACCGGCCGCGTCGCCGGCGCGGTGCTGATCGGCGCGGTTCCTCCCATCATGATCAAGAGCGATGCGAATCCCGGCGGCGTGCCCAGGGAGGTGTTCGACGGGATCCGCAAGGGCGTGACCGACAACCGCTCGCGCTATTACCGGGAACTGGCGGTGCCGTTCTTCGGCTTCAACCGCCCCGGCGCGACGCCGGACCAGGGCATCATCGATGCCTTCTGGGCGCAGGGCATGGCCGGCGGCATCCTGGGCCAGTACCTGTGCATCCACGAGTTCTCAGAAGTCGACTACACGGCCGACCTGCGGAAGTTCGACGTGCCCACGCTGATCCTGCATGGCGACGACGACCAGATCGTGCCGATCGACAATTCGGGCCGCCTGTCGGCCGAGCTGGTGAAGGATGCGACCTTGAAGGTATATGCCGGCGCTCCGCACGGCATGTGCGTGACCCACGCCGACAGGATCAACCAGGACCTGCTGGAATTCCTGAACCGCTGAAGCTCCGCGTGCGCCCGTGCATGGCGCATGCTCGTATCGCGCGGCCGCGCCAAGGCGCGGCCGCCTCCCATCGAGATCCCACGCGATGAATGCCACTCCCACGCCCGACCTGATCCTGTTCAACGGCAAGTTCACCACGCTGGACCGCGCCTGCCCCGAAGCCGACGCGGTCGCCATCCTTGACGGCCGCTTCAGCGCGGTGGGCCGACGCGACGACGTCATGCGGCTGGCCGGCGCCGACACGCAGATGCTGGATCTGCAGGGCCGCCGCGCGATCCCTGGCTTGATCGACAGCCACATGCACATCATCCGCGGCGGACTGAACTACAACATGGAACTGCGCTGGGACGGCGTGCGCTCGCTGGCCGAGGCCATGCGCATGCTGAAGGAACAGGCCGCTCGCACGCCCGCGCCGCAATGGGTGCGCGTGGTGGGCGGCTTCACCGAACACCAGTTCGCCGAGAAGCGCCTGCCCACGCTGCACGAGCTGAACGCAGCGGCTCCGGACACGCCGGTGTTCATCCTGCACCTTTACGACCGGGCCATGCTGAACGCGGCCGCGCTGCGCGCGGTGGGCTACACCAAAGACACGCCCAACCCGCCCGGCGGCGAGATCGTGCGCGACGCGCAGGGCAATCCCACCGGGCTGTTGCTGGCCAAGCCCAACGCCACGATTCTCTATTCGACGCTGGCCAAGGGACCGAAGCTGCCGCCCGACTACCAGAAAAACTCCACCCGGCATTTCATGCGCGAAGTGAACCGCCTGGGCGTGACCGGCGTGATCGACGCGGGCGGAGGATTCCAGAACTATCCCGACGATTACCGGATCATCGAGGAACTGCACCGTGAAGGCCACCTGACGGTGCGCCTGGCCTACAACCTGTTCACGCAGAAGCCCAAGGAAGAACTGGCCGACTTCCGGAACTGGACCGGCAAGGTGCGTCCGGGCCAGGGCGACGACCTGTACCGCCACAACGGCGCGGGCGAGATGCTGGTCTACACGGCGGCCGACTTCGAGAACTTCCGCGTCGAGCGCCCCGACATGCCGCCCTCGATGGAAGCCGACCTGGAGCCGGTGGTGCGTCTGCTGGCCGAGAAGCGCTGGCCATGGCGGCTGCACGCCACCTACGACGAGACCATCTCGCGTGCGCTGGACGTGTACGAGAAGGTCGCGCGCGACGCGCCGTTCGAAGGCCTGAACTGGTTCTTCGATCATGCCGAAACCATCTCCGACCGCAACATCGACCGCATCGCCGCGCTGGGCGGCGGCATCGCCGTGCAGCACCGCATGGCCTACCAGGGCGAGTACTTCGTCGAACGCTACGGCTCGCTCGCGGCCGAGGCCACACCCCCGATCCGTCGGATGCTGGAACGCGGCGTGAAGGTCGGCGCAGGCACCGACGCCACGCGCGTGGCCTCGTACAACCCATGGGTGTCGCTGTACTGGCTGACCACCGGCAAGACGGTGGGCGGCATGCAGCTCTATCCGCAGGCCAACGTGCTGGACCGCGAGACCGCGCTGCGGCTGTGGACGGAGGCCAATACGTGGTTTTCGTCCGAGACCGGCAAGAAGGGCCGCATCCAGCCGGGCCAGCTCGCCGACCTGGCAGTGCTGTCCGCCGACTACTTCAGCGTGCCCGGTGACGAGATCCAGGACATCACCTCGGTGCTGACGCTGCTGGGCGGCAAGGTGGTTCACGGCGATGGCGACTACAGCGACCTGGCGCCGGACCTGGCGCCGCCCATGCCCGACTGGTCGCCGGTGCGGCACGTGGGCGGCTACCAGGCCCGCGCCACCGCCACGCGCCGCGCCATGACGCCCATGTGCGGCTGCGCCAGCCAATGCGGCGTGCACGGCCACGCGCATGCACGGGCGTGGAACTCGCATGTGCCGACGTCCGAGGCGGGCTCGTTCTGGGGCGCGCTGGGCTGCTCGTGCTGGGCATTCTGATGCCTGCCCGGACCACTGACATCCCATGACGATGAGCACCTCCCCGAACCCCGCCCCCCAGCGGCCTTTCGCCCCGCTGGGGCACGCCACCTTCGCCGTGCTGTGGGTGGCGACCATACTGGGCAATGTCGGCAGCTTCATGCGCGACGTGGCCAACGCCTGGCTCGCCACCGAGCTATCCAGCTCGCCAGCCGCCGTGGCCGCCATCCAGGCGGCCGCCACCCTGCCCGTGTTCCTGCTCGCCATCCCGGCGGGCGTGCTGTCCGACATCCTGGACCGGCGCCGCTTCCTGATCGTCATCCAGGTGGGCCTGGGACTGGTGAGCGGCACCTTGATGATGATGGCATGGCGCGGCACGCTGACCATCGAGGTGTTGATCGGCATGGCGTTCCTGGGTGGCATAGGCGCGGCCATGATGGGGCCTACCTGGCAGTCCATCGTGCCCGAGCTGGTGCCTCAGCGCGAGATGCGCAGCGCCGTGGCGCTGAACGCGTTGGGCGTGAACATCGCGCGCGCCATCGGTCCCGCCACCGGGGGCCTGTTGCTGGCGGCCTTCGGCGCGGCGGCCACCTACGCCGTGGACTTCGTCAGCTATGTCGTGGTGATCGGCGCCCTGCTGTGGTGGCGCCGCGCTCCGCGCGCCAGCGACCCGCTGCGCGAGCATTTCTTCGGCGCCTTGCGCGCGGGCCTGCGGTACACGCGCGCCCACAGCAAGCTGCACGTGGTGCTGCTGCGCGCGGCGGTGTATTTCGCGTCGGGCAGCGCCATCTGGGCACTGCTGCCATTGGTGGCGCGCCAACTGCTGGAGGGCGGCGCGGGGTTGTACGGCCTGCTGCTGGGCACGGTAGGAGCCGGCGCCATCGCGGGTGCGCTGCTGCTGCCCCGGTTGCAGACGCTGCTGGACGCCGACGGCCTGATCCTGGCGGCGGCGCTGGCCACGGCATTGTCCATGGGCATGCTTAGCCTGGCCCCGCCGCTGTGGCTGGCGCTGGCGCTGTTCCTGCTGCTGGGCGTGGCCTGGATCTCGGCGCTCACGACGTTGGGCGGCGCCGCGCAGGCCATCCTGCCGGACTGGGTACGAGGCCGCGCGCTCGCGGTCTACCAGATGGTGTTCAACGGCGCGCTGGCCGGCGGCAGCCTGGCATGGGGCGCGGTAGCGCAGGGTACCAACGTTGCCACGGCATTGCTCGCGGCGGCGGCCGTGCTGGTGGCCAGTTCGCTGCTGGCCCATCGTGTGCGACTGCCGCGCGGCGAGGAAGACCTGGCGCCAGCGCAGGCCTGGCCTGAACCGCAGATGGCGGCCGGGATCGCGCATGACCGTGGCCCGGTGATGATCCAGATCGAATACCGCGTGGCGCACTCCGACCGCCAGCAGTTCCTGCGCACGGTCCATCGGTTGTCCGAAGAAAGACGGCGCGACGGCGCGTTCAACTGGGGCGTGATGGAAGACTCGGCGGACCCCGAGCGTCTGGTGGAATGGTTTCTGGTCGAGTCGTGGGCCGAGCACATGCGCCAGCACCGCAGGGTCCATCACGCCGACGCCGACCTGCAGCGCGAACTGCTGCGCTTTCATCGCGGCGACGCGCCACCGCGGGTCGAGCACCTGCTGGGGCTGCCCCTGCCGCCGAGCCGCTGATCCCGTAATCCCGTATTCACGGAATGCCATCCATGAAGCTCTATCTGGTATCGCTGGGCGCCGGCATCCTCGTCGGCATCATCTACGCGCTGATGCAGGTGCGGTCGCCCGCCCCGCCCGTGGTCGCGCTGGTCGGCCTGCTGGGCATGCTGATCGGCGAACAGGTCGTGCCGCCGGCACGCCGCTTGCTTGCCGGAGAGCCGGTGACCGTGTGCTGGTTCAAGAAGGAGTGCGTGCCGCGCATCACCGGTGTCGCGGATGCCCCGCCCGCCGTCGCGCCCGCGGCTCCCCCCGCGGACAAGACATGAGAGGCGGCCGACGGGCGGCGGCATGCGGTTCCGCGTACGCAACGACAAGGACGAACCGCGTGACTGCCATACCCGTCATCGCCATCGTGGACGACGATCCCGCGGTCCGCATGGCGCTGGGCCGCCTGTTGCGGTCGATAGACCTGGACGTGCGGCTATACGACAAGGGCGAGTCATTGCTGGACGACGCCGGCGCGCCGGCCTTGGATTGCATCGTGACCGACGTGCGCATGCCGGGCGTCAGCGGCTTCGACTTGTGTTCGGCATTGCGTCGGCGCGGCATGGACATGCCGGTCATCTTCATGACCGCCTTCGCACAGGATGGCTTCGCATCGCGTGCCGAGCAGGCGGGCGCCACGTGCATCATCCAGAAGCCATTCGCCGCCACCGAACTGCTTTCGTGCATCGAGCGGGCGCTGGGACGCGAAGCTGACCGCGGCTGAGACCGCCCGGCGCGTGGGGCATGGCCACATAGGCGCCGCTGCTATTGCGGATCTTCCCCGCCGCCGGCGCCCGACACCGTACCGCCCTCGAGGGTACCCAGGCCGGCCAGCACGTCGTAGCAGCGCGACTCGAGTTCCTCGGCCGCGGCCAGGCGCTGCGGCGAGTCCTCGTCCACGGCGCTGCGGCAGCGCAGGCCCACCGCCACGGCCGGCGCCAGCGCGCTGCCTTCCTGAGCGACGCCCTTCACGCTGATGAACTGGATGTAGTGATACCGCTTGCCGGCGTCCAGCGCGGTATAGATCAGTTGCGCACCGCCCGCCTCGAACTCCATGCCGGGCATGCTCTGGACCTCGCGCATGGTCTGCTGGATGGCTTCGTCGCTGGCCTGTTCCAACGCCCTGGCCTCCTCGGCCGGCAGGTCGGCGAAACGCACCGACCGGGCGAGCAGGTCGAGCGACACCCGGGCCGCCGCGAACTGTCCCGCCGCGGCCTTCAGCGGGAAGCGATATTCCGTATAGCGCTTGCCGTTTTCTTCGCGTTGCGAAACCTGGGTCCAGTCCGAAGGCGGCTGGATCGCGGGCTTGCCGTTGGCCATGTACAACCGCGCGGGATTCGCATCGGCGGACCAGGCCGGCGCTGCGGAAGCCAGCAGGCCGACGGCGAAGGCGGAGGCAAGAACGGTACGGGGCAAGGCGGACATATGGGCGCGGCACGGGGCCATGGGCCTGGACATGTCGCGATGATAGCCGAGCGCCAGCCGCCCCGACTGCCGCTGCAACCGGGCGGTGTGGCCGCCCGGTCCCCGCGCATTACAGCGACGTATCGCGGGTGATCTTGCTGCCGTCGATCGACACGCCAGCCATCAGGCCGGCATTGTTCAGCTGGAAGCCGACGATCGACTGCTTGTAGGTGTTGCTGTCGATACTGCCGTTGGCGCCGATCTTGGCGATGGCCACGTTGGCATCGGCACCGACTGTCCAGCCGTTGCTGGCGCGGAACTGCTTCAGCGCCTCGTCCGTCATGAACAGCAGCACGGTGGCGCGCGACTGGGCCCCCGCCTGGAAGCCGATCGAACCGCCGGCGGTCGTGTAGTAGGACACCGGCTGGCCGCCGACGCGCAGCACGCCCTTTCCGTATTCGCCGGCCACGATGAACCCGCCGCCGATCACGTCCGGAAAGACCAGGACGCCCTTGGCGCGTTGAACCAGTTCACGCGACTGCGGCGCGGACTGGTACAGCTTGGACAGCGTCGCGTCCGCGGCGGAATTGATCGAGGAGCGCTGCTGCGCCGGGGTCGCCGAGGCCTGCTGGGTGTTGGTGGTGCAGCCCGCGAACGTCAGGCCAGCCAGGGCGACGGTGGCCGCAGCCAGGCTGGTACGGCGCAGAGAGAAAGATCCAAACATGGTGCTTCTCCTTAGTCAGTGGGCGATCCACTTCGTTAATGGGGTGCGATCCACTCTACTCCGCGTGTCTGTTACTGGCGTGAGCAGGCCCTTACATAAGGCCAGAAAACGCAACTAAACCTCTCCCCTGCTTTTGCATGGGAATGTGCGGCAGACTGCGATGCTTCACGAGGGCTGCGGCTCGGGCGCGACACGATGCAGGGGCTGGAGCCCGTGATCCATCAGCCATGGCACCAGACTGCTGCACGGCATGGGGCGACCATACAGATAGCCCTGGATATACGAGACATCGCGTGCGCGCAGGTATTGCAATTGGACATCGGTCTCGACACCTTCCGCCACCACCTGAAGCTTCAACCGGCTGGCCAGGGACACGATGGCGTCGAGGACGGGGGCCTCGCCATCGACCGATTCGATGGCGCTGACGAAGCCCCGGTCGATCTTCAGATAGTCCACCGGAAAGCGATGCAGATAAGACAGTGAACAGTTGCCCACGCCGAAGTCGTCGATGGCCACCAGCGCGCCTTCCGCGCGCAGCGCATCGATGTTGCGGCGAGCCTGTTCATAGTCCGACACCAGGCTGCGCTCGGTTATCTCGAGCACCAGCCGCATCTGGCGCTGTCCGAGGGCCGCGCGTAATGGCGACACATGCTCGATGATGTCCGGGCTGATCAGGTGGTCCGCCGCCAGATTCACGCCAACGTGGAAGCCGGGCCGTGGCGGCCATTGCGCCACGTCGCGCTCGACCAGTTCGAACAGGTGCAGCGTCAGCGGCACGATCATGCGATGCGCTTCCGCCTGCGCAATGAAAATGTCGGGCCTCACCTCCTCACCGGACGCGGTGCGCCAACGCATCAGCGCCTCGACTCCCATGCACTTGCCCAGCGCGACGTCGTAGATCGGCTGATAGCACAGGTAGAACTCGCCGCGCCGCATGCCGCGGCGCAAAGCCTCGACTGGAGACAGCTGGCGCAACCGCAATCGCCAGGCAGTGAAACCCAGCGCGCCGACCAGGACCAGTGTGGCGGGCAGGAACTCCAATGCCACCCGCCGCCAGACTGCATACACGTCGGCGGCCGGCACCGTGACGGCGACCTGCACGGTGAAGTCGTCGGACTGCAGCCGCCGCACCTGCGCCATCGAGCTGTCGTCGGGGCCTACGTCTCCCTGGCTGCGTATGGACACGCCGGTACCGAAATGCATCTCGACGAAATACGAGCGCAGGTCGGCAACGGTGTTGAGCAGGTCAATGAGGTATTGGCCGTCGACCACCGCCACGATGCTGGTGCCGTTCCAGTTCTCGGCGAACACGGCGGCCGGACGGCTTTCACTTGTGGCGGTGCCCGATACCGAGGCAACGGAACGCCCTTGCGGCAGGGCCGGCAGCGTGGGCAGCAATACGGACAGCCGCTGGACGCCGCTGCTGATGCCGGAGGAACATACGATCGCATCGTCGCGTACAAACAACAGCGAGCGCAGGTACGGCGAAATCGACTCGAGGTACTGAAGCGTGGGCTCGGCCGTCGAGCAGGGGCGGCCGGCCAGCGGCCCCAGCTCTTCCACCACCCGCCACGCGTAGTTCGACATGGCCTGGGCCTGATGCAGCAACACACGGGCGGCGATGTCGGCCTGGCTGGCGGTGACCCGCCGCGCTTCGGTGAGCGAGGCGTAGGCGCACAGCAGTGCGGGAAGGAGCAACACCAGAATGGCCTGCACGGCGAACCAGCCCGCATGCCGGCCCTTCCAGATTTCCACCAAACGCTCTCTCCGCAAGGTCCGCGAACCGCCCATGCCGTATCCCGAAATCTGGCGCCGCTCTGGAGAGTTTTGCACAGGAATGATAAATTCCTGCGAACCTTAGCAGGACATCCACAAAAAATGAAATTATTAGAAGAGTTTGTGAACGCTTGCTTACAACGGCCTTGCCAGTGAACGGACGGAGACAGAGCCGGCGGCTGAGAAAGGCCTTGATGCACGAATGTGCATCAGGACTGCTTCCATCATGACATGTCCCCATTACCGGGGAACCGCACTGGGAATGTTTGCAAAGGCAGGGAAAACGCGCTTGCATTATTCTCCGAAGCGCGCTTAAAGCCGCTTGGGGCCTTCCTGCCCGACATTATCGGTTCAAACGCCGGACGTGAGCGGGTAGAGGCGATGCGTCCGACGGGAAAGCCGCCATGCCCAGACGCCATCGGTTCGTGCGCGCCGCGCAAGTCCGCTCTCGGCGGGGCACGAGCCGCTGACCTTCTGTGGCAGTCAGGACAGAGACAAGAAAAGGAAGATGCGGCGTGGGACAGGCTTCGTAATCACACGCCGTGAAGACGGCGGCGTGGCGACGTCCGACGTCAGGGCTGCTGCCGCGCAGGCGGCGGCTCGATCCAGAAGAACTGCTCACCCTGGGCGATCATGCCCGCGACGTCGTCGGCGTCCATTCTCAAATCCGTACCCATGAGCGTGGCGCCGCCATCGGCGTGGATATGAATGATCGCCGGGGGGTCGTTCGCCATGGTGTACCAGTAGTACCCGGCCTTGAGGTCGTGAGTCGCGTTCGTCATGCTCGCGAGTATACCGAGACACCCCCGGCGGACGCCCACACCACGTTCGTAAATGAATGAAACTAAACGGATTCCTGGCAAAACCGGATGCCTGATTGCACACCCGTTTCAGCGGATTTCAAACGCGCTCGTGCGGCTTGCGGCGCGTCCGCCGGACGAGCAATATGGTCTCAAGCGCAGTGCGGCCAGCATTGCCGGGCGGAAGGAACCCCTCGCTCGCAGCTGGCAGGCCCGTCAGGTTTTTTCTAACGGATGCGGCGGTTTCTTCAATTCGGCTGCTGGGGCAGCAAGGTAGGTGCAACATGAAAAAGTGGCTGATCGCAGGCTTGGGCGCTGCCGGAATGCTGCTGTCCACCGCGGCACTGGCGCGCGTGGACATAGGCGTCAGCATCGGCATACCGGGATACGGCTACCCTGCCCCCGTGTATGTGGCGCCCCGCCCGGTATACGTGGCGCCGCCGCCCGTCTATGTGGCCCCGCCCCCGCCGGTGTATTACGCGCCGCCCCGCGTGGTGTATCCCGCGCCGGTCTATTACGGTCCGCGTTACTACAAAGACCGGGGACACCATCATCATCATCGGCGCGGCTGGGATCGAGGTCGTCATCACGGCTGGGACCGTCGATGAGCTGCTCGCGCGGCCGCCCGACCGAGGGCGGGCCGATTCAAAAAAAACGCCGCCTCAGGGCGGCGTTTTCATGCCGGGTTCAAAGGACGCGGCACGGGTACGGACATCGCGGACTGGCCGCCTGGGGCGGGCAACTGCCTGCCGTCGGTTTGAGACGTATTGACGCGGATCACATCGATCCAGCGACGCGGAGCGCTGGACGCGCGCCACCAACCATTATGCGGACGCATGGGCAAACTCGGGTTCTCCGTTGAAACGCACACCATTGATCTTCTCGAAAATCTCTTGGCTGCCTTGCTCGGCATCGTCGCGATTCGTGTAAGACGCCAGGCCGGGAACCTGCCACATCTTCTCCGGTGCGGTGCCGCCGATGCGGCGTGTGCACACGCGGATTCCGAAACCGCGGTCTTCCTGGACTACAGTACAGCGCACCCGGAAATCGCCAATCGTTCGTGAAGTCATCGTTAGCTTCCTCTATTGAAATGACAGGGCAATTTCGCCACCGGCGTAATTGTGCCGCAAACATCCGGCCCTTTTATTGCCCCTACACAATTGTTCACATCAATAGCACTCGCATTAACATCGCCAGCATACGGGCCAAAAAAGACAGCCGTATGGCGTTGAAAAGCGCACAAAGCCCGCACGTGGCGGGCTTTGCGGGGAGAAGCGGAAACCGGGCCGACGCATGAACGCCGGCCCGGCGCAGGTCAGGGCTGAAGCACGGCCAGGCCGCCCATATAGGGGCGCAGCACCTCGGGCACCACAACGCTGCCATCGGCCTGCTGATAGTTTTCGAGCACCGCGACCAGCGTGCGGCCCACGGCCAGGCCCGATCCATTGAGCGTATGCACGAACTCGGGCTTGTTCTGGGCGTTGCGGAACCGCGCCTGCATGCGCCGGGCCTGGAAGGTTTCGCAGTTGGACACCGACGAGATCTCGCGCCACGTGTTCTGCGCCGGCAGCCACACTTCCAGGTCGTAGGTCTTGGCGGCGCCGAAGCCCATGTCGCCGGTGCACAGCAACATGACGCGATACGGCAGGCCCAGGCCCTGCAGCACCTGTTCGGCGTGCCGGGCCATTTCTTCCAGCGCCGCGTACGAATGGTCGGGCGCGACGATCTGCACCATCTCGACCTTGTCGAACTGGTGCTGGCGGATCATGCCGCGCGTGTCGCGGCCGCCGCTGCCGGCCTCGGAGCGGAAGCACGGCGTATGCGCGGTCAGGCGGATCGGCAGGTCCGTGGCGGCCACGATGCTGTCGCGCACCACGCTGGTCAGCGTGATTTCAGACGTGGAGATCAGGTACTGGTCTTCGCGCGCATAGGCGTTGCCATGCTCGTCGAGCTTGGCGTCATCGTCGCCGCCCTTGGACACGGCGAACATGTCGTCCTTGAACTTGGGCAACTGGCCGGTGCCGTACAGCGTGGAGCTGTTCACGATGTACGGGGTGTAGCACTCGGTGTAGCCGTGCTCGGTGGTCTGCAGGTCGAGCATGTACTGCGCCAGCGCGCGATGCAGGCGCGCGATGGGACCGCGCATGAAGGTGAAGCGTGCGCCCGACAGCTTGGCCGCGGTGTCGAAATCCAGGCCCAGCGGCTCTCCCACCGCCACGTGGTCGCGCGGCTCGAAGCCCAGGCCGGGCGGGTTGCCGTCGGGGCCGGCCGCGCCGGGCAGCCAGCGACGCACCTCGACGTTGTCGTCGCTGGAAGCGCCGTGCGGCACGCTTTCGTGCGGCAGGTTGGGCACCGACATCAACAGGTCGTTGAGCTGCTGCTGGACGCCGGCCAGATCGTCTTCGAGCTGGCGCAGGCGGTCGGGGATGGCCTGCGATTCGGCCATGACGGCCGAGGCGTCCTCGCCACGCGACTTCAGCTGGCCGATCTGCTTGGCCAGCGCATTGCGGCGCGCCTGCAGGGACTCGGTTTCGGTCTGGACGGCCTTGCGGCGGGATTCCAGGTCGTTGAACCGTTCCGTGTCGAAGTCGACGCCACGGCTTTTCAGGCGGTCGACGACGGTTTGCAGGTCTCTGCGCAGCAATATGGGATCTAGCATGGGCGTGGGGGTCGGGTTGGAAACCGCTTGCGCGGGAAAAAAACGATGCCGGCATTGTGCCTGGACGGCGGGTACGCCGTATGACGGCAACCGGCCGGCAGGGACGACACGTCAGGACTTTTCGCGGCGTGCCTGTTTGTCCAGGTCGCGCAGAAAAGCCAGCTTCTGCTGGATTTTAGCCTCCAGGCCGCGATCGGTCGGCCGGTAGAACGCGGCACGCACCCCATCGGGAAAGTACTGCTCGCCCGCCGCATAGCCATGCGGCTCGTCGTGCGCGTAGCGATAGGCCTGTCCATGACCCAGCTGCTTCATCAGCTTGGTGGGCGCGTTGCGCAGATGCATGGGCACCGGCGCGCTGCCATGTTCGGCGGCGAACTTGCGGGCGGCGTTGTAGGCGTTGTAGACGGCGTTGGACTTGGCCGCGCAGGCCATGTAGACCACCGCCTGCGCCAGCGCCAGTTCGCCCTCGGGCGAACCCAGGCGCTCGTAGATGTCGGCGCCGTTGATGGCCAGCTCGGTGGCGCGCGGATCGGCCAGGCCGATGTCCTCGATGGCCATGCGGACCAGTCGGCGCGACAGGTATTTGGGATCCGCGCCGCCATCCAGCATGCGCGCGAACCAGTACAGGGCGGCGTCCGGATCCGACCCGCGCACCGACTTGTGCAAGGCGCTGATCTGGTCGTAGAACGCGTCGCCGCCCTTGTCGAAGCGGCGCAGGTTCTGAGACAGCGAGGTCTCCAGCCACGCGGCGTCGACCGTGTCGCGGCCCGCCGCCTGCGCGGATTCGGCCACCACCTCCACAGCGCTGATCAGCCGGCGCGCATCGCCGTCGGCCCAGGCCGCCAGCTGCTCGCGCGCGTCGGGCGTGAAGTCCAGCATGGCATCGGGCTCGCGGCCTTCGTTCAAAGCATGCACCGCGCGGTCCACCAGCTCGCCCAGTTCTTCGGCGCTGAGGGACTGCAGCACATACACGCGAGCACGCGACAGCAGCGCCGAGTTGACCTCGAACGAAGGATTCTCGGTGGTGGCGCCGATGAAGGTGAACAGGCCGCTTTCCACATAGGGCAGGAAAGCGTCCTGCTGGGCCTTGTTGAAACGATGCACTTCGTCGACGAACAGGATGGTGCGACGGCCCTGCCCCTGAGCGACCTGGGCGGAGGTGACCGCGTCGCGGATGTCCTTCACGCCGCCAAGCACCGCGGAAATGGCGATGAAGTGGGCGTCGAAACCGTCGGCCATCAGCCGGGCCAGCGTGGTCTTGCCCACGCCGGGCGGGCCCCAGAAGATCATCGAATGCGGCCGGCCGGAATCAAACGCCACGCGCAGCGGCTTGTCGGGTCCGAGCAGGTGCGATTGCCCCACCACATCGGCCAGCGTGCGCGGCCGCAGGCGTTCTGCCAGCGGCACGTAGGGCCGGTGTGCGGGGTCGGCGGCGAACAGGTCTGGGCTCATGGCAAAAACGGGTACGGCAAGGGCAGTCCCAATTACACCATGTCGGTGACAGCCGCTAGGGAAAGCCCCAACTGCCGTTTGTAAATTTATTTCAAGATAATCTTCAAAACCAGATTTTCCTGTAAAAAATTTCTAGCCCGTCATGAACGACCGCCTTTCCTCTTCCCTACCGCTGGATGCCGATGGCAAAGGGCTGGGGGCCTTCCCCGCCGGCTGTACCGAAGGCCAGGTGGCATCGCTGGGCTGGAACCTGCTGGCCGAAGACGTCAGCCTGCCGGTGGCGGTGCTGTACGAGACCCGCCTGCGGCACAACCTGCAGTGGATGCAGCAGTTCATGGCGGCCTACCAGGTCCATCTTGCGCCGCACGGCAAGACCACGATGAGCCCCGCGCTGTTCCGCCGCCAGATCGAGAACGGCGCCTGGGGCATCACGCTGGCCACCGCCCCGCAGGTGCGCACCGCCTATCGCCATGGTGTGCGGCGGGTGTTGATGGCCAACCAACTGGTGGGGCGCGCCAATATGGCCATCGTGGCGCAGCTGCTGCGCGATCCCTCCTTCAGCTTCTACTGCCTGGTGGACTCGGCGGCCGGCGTGCGCCAGCTGGGCGCCTATTTTGCCGAGCAGGGCCTGCGGCTGCCGGTGCTGATCGAGCTGGGGGTGGAGGGCGGACGCACCGGCGTGCGCGACGACGCCGGCCTGCACGACGTGCTGGCCGAGCTTGCAGCCTGGCCGGACAGCCTGGCGCTGGCCGGCATCGAGATCTATGAAGGCGTGCTGAAGGAAGAAGCCGGGATCCGCATCTTCCTGCGGCACGCCGTGGCCACGCTGCGCATGCTGGCCACCGGAGGCCTGCTGCGGCGCGACGGGCCGGCGCTGCTGTCCGGCGCGGGCTCGGCGTGGTTCGACGTGGTGGCCGAAGAGTTCTCGGGACTGGACATCGGCCAGCCGCTGGAGATCGTGCTGCGCCCGGGCTGCTATCTGACCCACGACGTCGGCATCTATCGCAGCGCGGCCGAACGCATCGCGGCCAGCAATCCAGTGGCGCGCGACCTGCAGCCCGGCCTGCTGCCGGCCCTGCAGGTGTGGGCCTATGTGCAGTCGCTGCCTCAGCCCGGCCTGGCCATCGTGGCGCTGGGCAAGCGCGACGCCGCCTTCGACGCGGGCCTGCCCGTGCCCGGCGCGCACCACCGCCCCGGCCGCGCCGCGCCGCTGCCGGCCCCGCCGCACTGGAGGCTGACCTCGATGATGGACCAGCACGCCTTCATGGAGATCGCTCCCGACGACGACATCCAGGTGGGCGACATGCTGGCCTTCGACATCTCGCACCCCTGCCTGACCTTCGACAAATGGCGCCAGCTGCTGCTGCTGGACGACCGGTTCGACGTGGTCGGCGTCGCGCATACCTATTTCTGACCCCGGCAGTTCGCACCCAAACTGGAGCACGATCCATGAACTTCCGTATCTTGCGCGGCGGCCTGCCCGCGCTGCTGTTGGCCGGCGCGCTGGGCGCGGCCCCGTTGTCGGCCCTCTGTGCCGAACCTGTCCGAGGCGGGACCATCTCGGTGGCCACCATCGGCGAGCCGCCCACCCTGGACCCGATGGCCAGCACGGCCGACCTGGTGGGCATCCTGACGCAGCACATCTTCGAGACGCTGTACACGTTCGACGCGCGCTGGAACGTGACGCCGCTGTTGGCCGACAAGCTGCCCGACGTGAGCGCGGACGGCAAGATCTACACCATCGCGCTGCGCCAGGGCATCACCTTCCACGACGGCTCGGCCATGGACTCGGCCGACGTGGTGGCCTCGCTGAAGCGCTGGACGACCACGGCGTCGCGCGGGAAGCAGGCCGCGCCGCTGATCGCGGGCATCGAGGCCGTCGATGCTAATACCGTGCGCATCACGCTGTCGCAGCCGTATGCGCCGCTCCCCGCCCTGCTTGCCATGAACAACGGTGCGGCGGTGATCCTGCCCGCCGAGAAGATCGCCACCCCGCTGACGCAATTCGTGGGCACCGGCCCGTATCAGTTGAAGGCGCGCGTGCCCGACCAGTACATCCAGCTGACCCGCTACGACGGCTACGAGGCCCGCGCGGGCCAGCCCGACGGCTACGGCGGCGCGCGCAAGCAGTATCTGGATGAAATCCGCTTCGTGCCCGTGGCCAACGCGAACACCCGCGTGGAAAGCGCTGTGGCCGGGCAGTTCGCCTACGTCGACTCGCTGCCCGTGGAGTCGCTGGACAAGTTGAAGAACGGCCGGTCCGATCCGGTCATGCTGCGCCCCTTCGGCTGGCCGCGGCTGGTGTTGAACACCAGGCAGGGCATCATGTCGAACCTGGCGGTGCGGCAGGCGGTGCAGATGGCGCTGAACGACGAGGACATGCTGTACGCCGCGTTCGGCAACAAGAACTTCTACAAGCTCAACGGCGATCTGTATCCCGAAGGATATCCCTGGGCCACGCAGCTGGGCGGCAAGGTCTACAACAAGGGCGATGCGGCGGGTGCGAAGAAGCTGGCCGACTCGGCCAATCTGCAGGACCGCACCATCCGCATCCTGACCAGCCAGCAGTACGAGTTCCACTACAAGATGGCGCTGGTGGCAGCCGAATACCTGAAGGCGGCCGGCTTCAAGGTCGACATGCAGGTGGTGGACTGGGCCACGCTCACGCAGCGCCGGCAGGATCCTGCGCTGTGGGACATCTTCATTACTCACAGCCCGTTCCTGCCCGAGCCGGCGCTGATCGACTTCCCCTCCAAGGACACGCCGGGATGGTGGGACACTCCGCGCCGCAATGCCGCGCTGCAGGCGTTCAACCAGGCGAGCACCCAAGAGGCCCGCGTGGCGCGCTGGGCCGAGGTGCAGCAGGCCGTGTACGACGAAGTGCCTTTCATCAAGGTCGGCGACTTCAACGCCCAGGCCGCGCGCTCGCCCGGACTGCAGGGCGTGGTGCCCGCGCCGTGGCCGTACTTCTGGAACGCCTGGAAGTCCAACGCCAAGTAAGTCCGCACGGCCAGCGGCAACCGCGCCGCCGGCCGTACGTCCTGTTTCGGGAGGTCTCGTGCTGCGTTATCTGTTGAACCGGCTGGTCGGCCTGGTGGCGGTGATGTTCATCGTGGCGACTATCGTCTTCGTGATCATCCGCATCACGCCCGGCGACCCCGCGGCCGTGATGCTGGGCCCGCAGGCCAGCCAGCAGGACATCACCGACCTGCGCGCCCGCCTGGGCCTGGACCAGCCGCTGCCGGTGCAGTACGTGCAATGGCTGGGCCAGTTGGCGCAAGGCGACCTGGGCCGTTCGATCTTCCTGGACAAGCCGGTGCTGGCCGCGCTGGCCGACCGCGCCGAGCCGACGTTCTGGCTGACCTTGATGGCGCTGTTGATCGCCAGCGCGATCGCGCTGCCCGTGGGCATCCTGTCCGCGGTGAAACGCGGCACCGTGCTGGACCAGTCGGTGCTCAGTGTCTCAATGTTCACGTCCAGCGTGCCCAGCTTCTGGCTGGGGCTGCTGCTGATGCAGGTGTTCTCGGTGCGGCTGGGCTGGCTGCCGGTGGCGGGCTACGGCGGGCCGGACGCCAGCATGCTGACGCGCCTGTCGCACCTGGTGCTGCCGGCGGTGGTGCTGGGTCTGGTCAACTCGGCGCTCATTACCCGCTTCATCCGCGCCAGCATGCTGGACGTGCTGCGCGACGACTATGTGCGCACGGCGCGCGCCAAGGGCCTGCCCGAAAGCAAGGTGATCCTGAAGCACGCGGTGCGCAATGCGTTGATCCCGATACTGACGGTGCTGGGACTGACCACGGCGCTGCTCATCAGCGGCGCGGTCGTCACCGAGACCGTGTTCGGCCTGCCCGGCGTGGGCAGCCTGGTGGTGTCGGCGGTGCTGCGGCGCGACTACCCGGTCATCCAGGGCGCCCTGCTGGTCATCGCCGCGATCTACGTCCTCATCAACCTGTTCATCGACCTGCTGTACCTCGTGGTCGACCCTCGGGTGCGCTACTGAACCATGGCTATCGCGATGTCCACTCCCGCCAGCGGCGAGCGCTGGCAGATACTGCGCCTGATGGCGGCGCGCAAGACCGTGCTGATCAGCCTGGCCGTGCTGGCCGTGCTGGCGGGCGCGGCGGCGCTGGCGCCATGGATCGTGCCGTTCGATCCGTACAAGCTGTCCATCATGAATCGGCTGCAGGCGCCGGGCGCGGCGCACTGGTTCGGCACCGACGACTTCGGCCGCGACGTGTTCAGCCGCGTGCTGTACGGCGGCCGCCTGTCGCTGATGGTGGGCTTCCTGGTGGTGCTGCTGTCCGGGGTGCTGGGTCTCGCGCTGGGCCTGGTGGCGGGATTCTTCCGCGGCGCGGACAAGTTCGTGTCCCGCCTGATCGACGCCATGATGGCCTTTCCCGACATCCTGCTGGCCATCGCCCTGGTGGCGGCGCTGGGTCCGTCGCTGCTGAACGTCGTCATCGCGCTGGGCATCGTGTATGCCCCGCGGCTGGCGCGCATCGTCCGCGCGTCGACCCTGGTGATACGCGAGCTGCCCTTCGTCGAGGCCGCGCACGCGCTGGGCGTGCCCACGTGGCGCATCGTCACGGTGCACGTGCTGCGCAACCTGGTGTCGCCGCTGCTGGTGCAGGGCACGTTCATCTTCGCGTACGCCATCCTGGCCGAGGCCGGGCTGTCCTTCCTGGGCGTGGGCGTGTCGCCCGAGATCCCGACCTGGGGCACCATGATCAACGCCGGCCAGCAGTACATGGGCAAGGCCGACTGGATCATGCTGTTTCCGGGCATCGCCATCGTGCTGTCCGTGCTGTCGCTGCAGCTGGTGGGCGACGGCCTGCGCGACGTGCTCGACCCGCGCCTGCGCAAGGAGTTGTGAGATGAGCGCCAGCAGCAGGGACGTCATTCTGTCGGTGCAGGACCTGAAAACGTGTTTCCACAGCCGCGACGGCGTGGCCCGGGCGGTCGACGGCGTCACGTTCGACCTGGCGCGGGGCGAGACGCTGGCCATCGTGGGCGAGTCGGGCTCGGGCAAGTCGGTGACCAGCCTGTCCATCATGGGCCTGCTGGCCAGGCCGGCCGGCCGCATCGAAGGCGGCAGCATCCGGCTGCGCGACCGGCGCGGCGCCGAGCACGACCTGGTGCGGGCCGGGCCGGCCGCGCTGCGGCGGCTGCGCGGCGCCGAGATCGCCATGATCTTCCAGGAACCCATGACCAGCCTGAATCCGCTGTACACCGTGGGCGACCAGATCGCCGAAGCGGTGCTGCAGCACGAGGGCGGCTCGCGCGCGGCTGCCCTGCGGCGCGCGCGCGACATGCTGGAGCGGGTCGAGATTCCAGCGGCGGAGCGCCGCCTGGGCGAGTATCCGCACCAGATGTCGGGCGGCATGCGCCAGCGCGTCATGATCGCGCTGGCGCTGGCCTGCAATCCTTCGGTGCTGATCGCCGACGAGCCGACGACGGCGCTGGACGTCACGGTGCAGGCGCAGATACTGGACCTGCTGCGCAGGCTGCAGGCCGAATCGGGCATGAGCATCCTGTTCATCACGCACAACCTGGGCGTGGTGGCGGAGATCGCGCATCGCGTGGCCGTCATGTATGCGGGCCGCGTGGTCGAGGATGCCGGCGTGCACGATCTGTTCGATCGGCCGTCGCATCCTTACACCCGCGGGCTGCTGTCCTGCATGCCGACGGCTGCGCTGCTGGCCGCGCGCCAGCGCCTGCGGCCCATTCCGGGCAACGTGCCCAGCGTCATGGCGCTGCCGCCGGGCTGTACGTTCGCGCCGCGCTGCCCGCTGGCCGAGGACGCCTGCACGCGCGTCGTGCCCGAACTCGTCGCGCTGGGCCAGGGCCATCGCGCGCGCTGCATCAAGGTGAACCCGCAATGAGCCACGATACCCGGCCGGACCCGCTGCTGCGCGTCGAGGGGCTGACCATCCACTTCCCCACCCGCGCGGGACGCGGCGCGCCGGTGGTGCACGCCGTCGAGGACGTCAGCTTCGACGTGCCGCGCAACACCATCGTGGGCCTGGTGGGCGAGTCGGGCTCGGGCAAGACCACCACCGGCCGCGCGGTGCTGCGCCTGCTGGCGCCCACCGCCGGCCGCATTGTGTTCGATGGCGCGGACATCACGCAGCTGGACCAGCGCGGCATGCTGCCGTGGCGCCGCCGCATGCAGATCGTGTTCCAGGACCCGTACGCCAGCCTCAATCCGCGGATGACCGTGGCCGAGATCCTGGGCGAGGCGCTGGACACGCATCGCCTGGCGCAGAACCGTCGCGCCGCGCGCATCGGCGAACTGCTCGAACGCGTAGGGCTGAATGCCGACCAGGCGGGCCGCTATCCGCACGAGTTCTCAGGAGGCCAGCGCCAGCGCATCGGCATCGCGCGGGCGCTGGCGGTGGAGCCGGACTTCATCGTGGCCGACGAACCGGTCTCGGCGCTGGACGTATCGGTGCAGGCCCAGGTTCTGAATCTGCTGCAGGACCTGCAGCGCGACCTGGGCCTGGCCATGCTGTTCGTGGCGCACGACCTGGCGGTGGTGGACTATCTGTGCGAGGAAGTCGTGGTGATGTACCTGGGCCGCGTCATGGAGCGCGGCCCGACGCGCCAGGTGTACGCCGCGCCGCGCCACCCGTATACGCAGGCGCTGCTGTCCGCCGCCCCCGTGCCCGATCCCCGCGCGCCCCGCACGCGCATCCTGCTCAAGGGCGAGATCCCCAGTCCGCTGGCGCCGCCCTCCGGCTGCGTGTTCCGCACGCGCTGTCCGCGCGCCGCCGACGTCTGCGCCACGACCGTGCCGGCGCCGCGCACGGTGGCGCCGGGACATCATGTAGCCTGTGCGCGGCTGGACGAACTGGCATGATCGCGTCCGGCCGCTGCACAGAAGTGCGCGCCCGGGCCGGGCGCGCCGCCGCGTCGCGCTAGCCCCCAACCGAACGACACAGAGAATTCCGCATGCAAACCCCGCGCGACATCGTCTACCAGATCCGCAGCCTGCGCGACGCGCTGAGCGCCACCGAGCGCAAGGTGGCCGATGCCATCCTGGACGACATCGCCAGCGCCGCGGCCGCCACGGTGGACCAGCTGGCGCGCAAGGCCGGGGTCAGCATCGCCACCATCTCGCGCTTCGCGCGCGCCGTGGGCTGCGACGACACGCGCGACCTGAAGCTGAAGCTGGCGCAGGCCAGCGCGGTGGGCGAGCGTTTCCTGGACCCGTCCGCGCCGGAAGAAAGCACGTTCTATGCGCGCCTGTACGCCGACATCGAGAGCACGCTGCGCGAGCACTTGCCCCTGTTCACCGAAGCGCTGTTCGAGCGCGCCGCGGCGCTGGCCAGCCAGGCGCGCATGATCTACGTGTTCGGCATGGGCGGCGCCTCGGCCGTGCTGGCGCAGGAGATGCAGTCGCGCCTGGTGCGGCTGGGCTATGCCGTGGCCGCGTACAGCGACGCGGTGCTGATCCGCATGGTCGCCGCCACCCTGGACGAACGCGACGCCGTGCTGATCCTGTCGACCTCGGGCCTGACGCCCGAGATCCTGGCGGCCGCGCGCATCGTCAAGCAATACGGCGCGCACATCGTGGCGCTGACCGATCCCGTCTCGCCGCTGGCCGAACTGGCCGACGTGACCTTGCCGATCCGCACGGCCGAGACCGACTTCATCTACAAGCCCTCCTCGTCGCGCTACGCGATGCTGCTGGCCATGGACATCCTGGCCACCGAACTGGCGCTGGCCAGGCAGGAGCACACGCAGGAGCGGCTGCGCCGCATCAAGCTGGTGCTGGACGAATACCGCGGCGGCCCCAACCGGCTGCCGCTGGGAGATTGACGACGATGTACGACACTTTGATCGCCGACGTACTGGTGCTGGACGGCACGGGCGGCGCGGGCTTTCGCGCCGACGTGGCGCTGGCCGGCGGGCGCGTCGCCGCCATCGGCCAGCCCGGCGAACTGGCCAAGCCGGCGGGCAGCGTGCACGCCGGCGCGGGCCTGGCGCTGGCGCCGGGCTTCATCGACGTGCACACGCACGACGATACCAACGTGATAAGCACGCCCGGCATGCTGCCCAAGCTGTCGCAGGGCGTGACCACGGTGGTGGTGGGGAACTGCGGCATCAGCGCCGCGCCGGTCACGCTGCGCGGCGAACCGCCCGACCCGATGAACCTGCTGGGCAGGCGCGACGACTTCCGCTATGCCAGCTTCGCCGACTACACGCGCGCGGTGGACGCCGCGCGGCCCAGCGTCAACGTGGCGGCCCTGGTGGGCCACACGGCGCTACGCAACAATCACATGGATCGCCTGGACCGGCGCGCCACCGACGCGGAAATCGCTGCCATGCGCGCCCAGCTGCGCGAAGCCTTGCAGCACGGCGCCGTCGGGCTGAGCACCGGGCTGGCCTATGCGTCCGCCTACTCGGCCGACACCGCCGAAGTGCAGGCGCTGGCCGAGGAGCTGGATGCACACGGCGCGCTGTACACCACCCATCTGCGTTCGGAGTTCGCCGAAATCCTCGACGCCCTGCAGGAGGCCTACGACATCGCGGCGCACGCGCGCGCGCCATTGATCGTGTCGCACCTGAAGTGCGCCGGCGCGGGCAACTGGGGCCGCAGCCGCGACGTACTGGCCAGCCTGGACACCGCCGGCCGCATGGTGCCGGTAGGTTGCGACTGCTATCCCTATGCGGCCAGTTCGTCCACGCTGGATCTGAAGCAAGTGACGTCCGATTTCGATATCGACATCACGTGGTCCACGCCCCATCCCGGCATGGCGGGCCGCAAGCTGGCCGACATCGCCGCCGAATGGCAGGTGCCGCTGGCCGAGGCGGCGCGGCGGCTGCAGCCGGCTGGCGCGGTCTACCACGGCATGCACGAGGAAGACGTGCGCCGCATCCTGTCGCACCCGCTCACCATGATCGGATCCGACGGCCTGCCCAACGATCCGCTGCCCCATCCGCGCCTGTGGGGCGCCTTCCCGCGCGTGCTTGGCCACTACAGCCGCGACCTGGGGCTGTTTCCGCTGGAACAGGCGGTGCACAAGATGACGGGCCTGTCGGCCGCGCGCTTCGGCCTGGCCGGACGCGGCCTGGTGCGCCAGGACTACCACGCCGACCTGGTGCTGTTCGATCCCGCCACCGTGGCCGACCGTGCGCGCTTCGACGACCCGGCGCGGCCCGCGGCGGGCATCCGCGCGGTATGGGTCAACGGCGTGCTTTCTTACCACGACGGCGCCGCCACCGGCGATCGCGCCGGGCGCTGGCTGCCGCGCAGCGGCGACCTGCGCTCCGGCTTCGCGTCCCCCACCCTGTCCGAATCCACCCGTCCCGATCAGGAGCCATCATGAGCGACAACACCCCGCGCGCCGACGCCAACGGCATCATCCGCTACGGCGTGGCCGGCGGCACCGGCCAGGGCGGCCAGCACATGCCCTTCTCGCGCGCCGTCCAGGCCGACGGCTGGTTGTACGTGTCCGGCCAGGTGCCGATGCGCGACGGCGAGATCGTCGAAGGCAACGTCACGACGCAATCGCACGCGGCCATCCGCAACCTGCTCGACATCCTGGCCGAGGCCGGCTACGGCGTGGAGCACGTGGTGCGCTGCGGCGTGTGGCTGGACGATCCGCGCGACTTCGCGGCCTTCAACAAGGTGTTCAAGGAATACTTCGGCGAGCATCCGCCGGCGCGGGCATGCGTGGAGTCGCGCCTGGTGATCGACGCCAAAGTAGAGGTGGAATGCGTGGCGTACAAGCGGCCTCGCGGGTCATGAAGCGAGCCGCGCCACTCACGACGCGAACCGGTACCCCACGCCTATCTCGGTGACCAGGTGCACCGGCTGCGCCGGATCGGCCTCGAGCTTCTGCCGCAGGTGACCCATGTAGATGCGCAGATAATGGTTGCTTTCCACGTGCGACGGCCCCCACACCTCGCGCAGCAGCTCGCGATGGGTCATCACCTTGCCGCGATGCGCCAGCAGCACCGCCAGCAACCGGTATTCGATCTGGGTCAGGTGCACGTGCTGGCCGGCGCGGGTCACCACGCGCCGCGCCATGTCCACGTGCACGTCGCCGAAGCTGAACTCGGCCGCATTGCCGGCGCCGCCGCGCGCATGGCGCCGCAGCAGTACGCGCAGCCGGGCCAGCAGCTCGCCCACGCCGAAGGGCTTGGTGAGGTAGTCGTCGGCGCCGGCATCCAGCGCTTCGATCTTGTCGGTCTCGCTGGCGCGCGCCGACAGCACCAGCACAGGCACCTCGGTCCAGCCGCGCAGCTCGCGGATCAGCGTCATGCCGTCGGCGTCGGGCAGGCCCAGGTCCAGCACCACGGCGTCGGGCTGGCGCGTGCCGGCCTCGATCAGGCCGCGCTGCACCGTATCGGCCTCGTGCACCTCGCATCCCTCGGACTCTAGCGCGGTGCGGACGAAACGCCGGATGTTGGCGTCGTCCTCGATGAGCAGTACGGTGGGCTGGTAATCGAACATGACTCAGTCAGAAAGCGTCCGGGAAAGCGGCATCTCGACGGGCGTGGCCGGCGGCGTGCCCAGCGGCAGCGCGAACACGAAGCGCGCGCCCGATCCGCCCTGCCCGGGCTCGACCCAGATGCGGCCGTGATGGGCTTCCAGGATGGCCTTGCAGACGGCCAGTCCCAGGCCCACGCCGGGCGTGGCGGACTCGCGTCCGCCGCGGGTGAACTTCTCGAAGATGCGCTGGCGCATGTCTTCGGGCACGCCGGGGCCGTGGTCGCGCACCTCGACATGCAGTTCGCCATCCGCCGCTCGCGCGTCGATATGGATCGGGCTGCCCGGCGGCGTGTACTTGGCGGCGTTCTCCAGCAGGTTGCACAGCACCCGCTCGATCAGAATGCCATCGCATTCCACCAGCGGCAAGTCGGACAGCCGCCCCACGCATAGCTGCCTGCCCGCCAAAGATTCGCGCATCGAAGCCAGCGCGGCGCCCACCAGCTCTTCCACGGACTGCCACTCGGGCCGCAGCGGCGCGTCGCGGCTTTGCAGGCGAGCCATGTCCAGCAGGTTCACCACAAGCGCGTGCATGCGCTGCGCCTGGTCGCGCATCGCGGCGGCGGTGTCGCGTGTGGCGCCGGGCAGGGCCGCCGGATCTCGCATCAGCGTCTCGGCCATGCCCACCAGGCTGGTCAGCGGCGTGCGCAGGTCGTGCGACACGGCCGCCAGCAGCGAATTGCGCAGGCGCTCGGATTCGATGTTGACCAGGGCCTGCTGCGCCACCTCGACGTAATGCAGGCGTTCCAGCGCGATGGCGATCAGCGTGGCGTAGGCATCGAGCTGGCGCTGCGCTTCGGGCATGGCCGAGAACGGCCGCCCCGGCGCCTGCAAGGCCAGCACGCCGCGCACGCGCATGGGCGCCTTCAGCGGCAGGTACAGCAGCGGGCTGTTGGACAGCGTACTGGTGCCCGCGCCCGCCGGCCGGCCATGGTCATACACCCATTGCGCCAGCGACGGTTCCAATGCGGCCATGTCCGGGTCCGGCGACGACGCGAGCGCCAACCGGTCGTCCAGGGCCAGCACGTACAGCGCGCTGCGCGCGCCGAAGGCGGCATTCAGGAACGCGCTGGCCGCCGCCACGATCTGGTCCGGCATCAACGCGGAAGACAACTCGCGTGCGAACTCGTACAGGCCGCGCGCGTCGGCCTCGCGCTTGGCCGAGGTCCTGGCCTGCGCGCGCAGGCCGGCGGTCAGTTGGCCGATCAGCAGGCCCACGCCCAGCAGCACCACGAACGTCACCAGGTACTGCACGTCGGATACCGCGAAGGACGACAGGGGCTGGACGAAGAAGTAATCGAACAGCGCGACGCTGACCACCGACGCCAGCGCCGCCGGTCCGCGCCCATGCCGCAGCGCGACGCCGACCACGGCCAGCAGATAGAACATCACGATGTTGGTCTGGTGCAGGACCTCCACGGCCGCGGCCGACAACGCGGTGGCCACGGCGCAATAGCCCAGCGCCCAGGCATAGCCGCCGATCGGTTGCGAGCCTCGCGCATCGGGCGCATCGCCGGGACGGCGCCCCAGCGTCATCAGGTCGCGGCCGGGCGGCGGGCCCGCCACCGGAGGCGCCGCCACGCGGATCACGTCCACCTCCGGGCATGCCTGGGACAGCGCATCGGCAAAGGTGCGGCGGCGCCGCCACCAGCCCGGCGCCAGCATGGCGTCCAGCAGCGCGGCCGGCGACGCGCGGCGGCACAGCCAGCCGCCCGAGGCGCCTCGGCCCAGCACGGCCTTGGTGATGTTGTGGCGGCGCATGTAGCGCGTGGCCGCATCCGCCAGGTCGGTGTCGGCCAGGGTCTCGGTGCGCGCGCCCAAGCCGTCGGCCAGGGCCATGGCGCGGTCCAGGTGCTGCTTCTCGGCCTGCGGCAGCGGCGCCACGCGCAGCGCCTCCACCGTGACCACGTGCAGGTCGCACTCCAGCTGCTGGGCCAGGCGATGGGCGCCGCGCACCACGTGCTCGGCATGGGCATCGGGCGCGATGCAGGCCAATACCGCCTCGCGGGTGCGCCATACGGGCTCGATCCGGCGTTCGTGGCGATACTCCTGCACGTCGTCGTCGACGTGCTGGGCCGTGCGGCGCAGCGCCAGTTCCCGCAGCGCGATCAAGTTGCCCTTGCGGAAGAAGTTGCGGGTGGCGTGGCGCGCCTGGTCGGGCACGTAGACGCGCCCTTCCTTCAGGCGGCGCAGCAGTTCGTCGGCGGACAGGTCCACCAGGATGACCTCGTGCGCGCCATCGAACACCTCGTCCGGTACCGTCTCCCAGACCCGCACGCCGGTGATGCTGCCCACGGCCTCGTTCAGGCTGTCCAGGTGCTGTACGTTCAGCGTGGTCCACACGTCGATGCCGGCCGCAAGCAGTTCCTCGACGTCCTGCCAGCGCTTCGCATGGCGCGCGCCGGGCGCGTTGGAGTGGGCCAGTTCATCGACCAGCAGCAGTCGAGGCCGGCGCCGCAACGCGCCCGCCAGGTCGAACTCGGGCAGCGCGCGGCCGCGATAGTCCAGCGACTGCAGCGGCAGTACCTCGATGCCCTCGAGCAGCGCCGCGGTTTCATTGCGGCCGTGGGTTTCCACGATGCCGGCCACCACGTCCACGCCCTGCTCGCGCTGTGCACGGGCGGCCGCCAGCATGGCGTAGGTCTTGCCCACGCCGGCCGACGCGCCGAAGTACACGCGCAGCTTGCCGCGGCTTGCGCGGACCGCGGCATCGTCCAGGCGCCTGAGCAGCCGGTCGGGGTCGGGACGATCGCTACCGGAGTCGGCCATGGAGCGAGGCGGTGAGGATGTGCGGGGCAGCCATACTATACGCCGCCTATCGGCGCGGCTCGGGCGCCGCCCGGTCCAGCGCCAGGTTCAGGCGCAGCACGTTGACGGCCGGGTCGCCGATCAGCCCCAGCCACGGCTCGTCGGTGTGCGCCCGCACCAGTTCGCGCACCGCGTCTTCGGACATGCCGCGAGCGCGCGCCACACGGCCCGCCTGGTAGTCGGCCGCGGCCGGACTGATGTGCGGGTCCAGCCCGCTGCCCGAGGCCGTGACCAGGTCCACGGGCACGGGCGCCGCGTTGGCGGGATCGACCGCGCGCAGCGCCGCGATGCGTTCCTGCACGGCCTGGGCCAGCGCCGGATTGGTCGGCCCCAGGTTCGAGCCCCCCGACGCCGCGCCGTTGTACGCCATGGTCGCGGTGGCCGAGGGCCGGCTCCAGAAATAGCCCGGCGAGCCGAAGGATTGGCCGATCAGTTCCGATCCCACCACCTGGCCGTCGCGCTCGATCAGCGAGCCGGACGCCTGGCGCGGGAACAGCACGCCCGCGACGCCGGTGGTCAGCAGCGGATAGACCAGGCCGGTGATCACCGACAGCAGAACGAACAGCATCACGGCGGGCCGCAGCAGGCCCTGGCTCTGTGTATTGGATGAAGTTTGCATGTGAGTCTTCCTGTAGAGGCCGGATCAGGATTAGGCCAAGCCGAAGGCGACCAGCACCATGTCGACCAGCTTGATGCCGACGAAAGGCGCCAGCAGGCCGCCCAGGCCATAGACGAGCAGATTGCGCCGCAGCAGCACGGCCGCGCCCAGCGGGCGATAGCGCACGCCCTTCAACGCCAGCGGGATCAGCAGGACGATGATCAGCGCGTTGAAGATCACCGCGGACAGGATGGCCGAGGCGGGCGTGGCCAGCCGCATGACGTTCAGCACGCCCAGCTGCGGGTACACCGTGGCGAAGGCCGCCGGAATGATCGCGAAGTACTTGGCCACGTCGTTGGCCACGCTGAAGGTGGTCAGCGCGCCGCGCGTCATCAGCATCTGCTTGCCGATCTCGACGATCTCGATCAGCTTGGTGGGATTGGAATCCAGGTCCACCATGTTGCCCGCTTCCTTGGCGGCCTGCGTGCCCGAGTTCATCGCCACGGCCACGTCCGCCTGCGCGAGCGCGGGCGCATCGTTGGTGCCGTCGCCCGTCATCGCCACCAGGCGGCCTTCCTGCTGGTAGGCGCGGATCAGCTTGAGCTTGGCCTCGGGCGTGGCCTCGGCCAGGAAGTCGTCGACGCCGGCCTCCGCCGCGATGGAGGCCGCGGTGAGCTTGTTGTCGCCGGTGATCATGACCGTCTTGATGCCCATGCGGCGCAGTTCGGCAAAGCGCGGCTGGATCTCGGGCTTGACGATGTCCTTCAGCTCGATCACGCCCAGCGCGCGGGCTCCGTCGCTGACGGCCAGCGGCGTGCTGCCGCGCCGCGCCACTGTCTCGGCATCGCGCGACAGGGCCGTGGGCAGGCTCGTGCCCTGCGCTTTCAGCCAGGCCACGATCGCGTCCAGCGCGCCCTTGCGGACGGTACGGTCGGGCAGGTCCACGCCGCTCATGCGCGTCTGCGCCGTGAACGGCACGAACTCGGCCCGGGCCGTATCCACCTGCGGCAACCCGGCGGCGGATGCGCCCAGCGTCTTCTCGGCCAGCGCCACGATGCTGCGGCCCTCGGGCGTCTCGTCGGCCAGCGAGGCCAGGCGCGCCGCCTCGGCCAGTTCCTGCGGCGTCACGCCCGGCGCAGGAAGGAACGCCGCGGCCTGGCGATTGCCGAAGGTGATCGTGCCGGTCTTGTCCAGCAGCAGTACGTCCACGTCGCCGGCGGCTTCCACCGCGCGGCCCGAAGTCGCGATCACGTTGGACTGCATCAGGCGGCTCATGCCCGCCACGCCGATGGCCGACAGCAGGCCGCCGATGGTGGTGGGAATCAGGCATACCAGCAGCGCCACCAGCACCGTCACCGACACCACGCTGCCCGCGCCGGCCGCCTCCACGGCATACGCCGAGAACGGCAGCAAGGTCACGCACACCACCAGGAACACGATGGTCAGGACCACCAGCAGGATGGTCAACGCCAATTCGTTCGGCGTCTTCTGCCGCTTGGCGCCCTCGACCATGCCGATCATGCGGTCCAGGAAGCTTTCGCCGGGGTTCGCGGCGATGCGCACGAAGATCCAGTCGGACAGCACACGCGTGCCTCCGGTGACGGACGAGAAATCGCCGCCCGACTCGCGGATCACCGGCGCGGATTCTCCGGTGATGGCGCTTTCGTCGACCGAGGCGATTCCCGCCACCACCTGCCCGTCGCCAGGAATGGTCTCGCCCGCCATCACCAGCACGACCTCGCCCTTGCGCAGGTCGCCGGACGCGCGCGACTCGGCGCGATCCCGCCATACGTGCGGCGTGGCGCCGGGCTCGTCGCTTTCGCGAAAGCCCTTCAGCACGCGGGCCTGAATGGTGGTGCGCAGGCCGCGCAACGTGGCGGCCTGCTGCTTGCCGCGGCCTTCGGCCAGCGCCTCCGCGAAGTTGGCGAACAGCACGGTGAACCACAGCCACACCGAGATGCCCAGGATGAAGCCGGCGGGCGCCTCGGCCACGCCGGCCAGCGCCATCCCCCACAGCACCGTGGTGAGAATGCTGCCGACGTACACGACGAACATCACCGGGTTGCGCCACTGCGCCGCGGGCGAGAGCTTGCGCAAGCTGTCGCGCAGCGCGGGGCCCACCAGCGACGACGACCAGAAGCCGAACTGGCGCTCGGTACCGGGACTGCCGGCCACGGGCGCGACGGCCGAATCGGCGGCGGCCATGGAATGAGAACGTTGGTCCATGATTTTTCTGCCAGAGTCCTTCAAGGTTTCACGACATGCACGGCGTCCTGCAGATGCTCTGCGACGGGACCGAGCGCCAGCGCGGGCACGTAATTCAGCGCGCCGACCAGCAGCACCGACCCGATAAGCAGCACGCCGAACAGCGGGCCGGTGGTGGGCATGGTGCCGGGCCCCTGCGGCAGGCGCGGCTTGGCGGCCAGCGACCCTGCCAGCGCGAGCAGCGCGACGATGGGCGCGAACCGGCCAAACCACATGGCAGCGCCCAGCAGCAGGTTGTAGAACGGCGTGTTGGCCGACAGCCCCGCGAAGGCGCTGCCGTTGTTGTTGGCGGCCGAGGACAGCGCGTACAGGATCTCGGAATAGCCGTGGATGCCCGGGTTCAGCACGCCAGCCTTGCCCGCGCCGGTCAGCACGGCCACGGCCGTACCCACCAGCACCAGCACCGGGGTGACCAGCAGCACGATCGACACCATCTTCATGTCGAAGGCCTCTATCTTCTTGCCCAGGTACTCGGGCGTGCGGCCTATCATCAGCCCGGCGATGAACACGGCCAGGATGGCGAAGGCCAGCATGCCGTACAGCCCCGCGCCCACGCCGCCATATACGACTTCGCCCAGTTGCATCAACAGCATGGGCGACAGGCCTCCCATGGCCGAGAACGAATCGTGCATGCCGTTGACCGCGCCGCACGAAGCCGCGGTGGTGATGGCGGCGAACAGCGCGGTCGGCGCGATGCCGAAGCGCACTTCCTTGCCCTCCATGTTGCCGCCGTCCAGCGCCAGGCCGGCCTGCGCCAGCGCGGGCGTGGTCTGCTGCTCGAAGTGCGCGGCGGCCATGGCGAAGACGACGAACATCGCCGTCATGGCCGCGAGAATGATGGCGCCCTGCCTGCGGCTGCCCGCCATCTCGCCGAAGCTGAAGCACAAGGCCGCCGGGATCAGGAAGATGGCCCACATCTGCAGCAGGTTGGACAGCGGCGTGGGGTTCTCATAGGGATGCGCCGAGTTGGCATTGAAGAAGCCGCCGCCGTTGGTGCCCAGCATCTTGATGGCTTCCTGAGACGCCACCGGGCCCATGGCTATGGTCTGCTGCTGCGTGCTCAGCGTTTCCATCGCCGGCCTGCCTTCGGCGTCCAGTTGCGGCCGCCCCTGCGCATCGAGCCTGGGCGCGCTGTATTCCTGCGCTTCCAGGGTCCGCGCCTGCACATAGGGATCGAGGTTCTGGATCACGCCCTGTCCCACCAACGCGATGGCCAGCGCAAACGCCATCGGCAGCAGCACGTAAAGCGTGCCGCGCACCAGGTCGGTCCAGAAATTGCCCACCGCCCGCGCGCCGTGGCGCGTCAGGCCGCGCACCAGCGCGAACAGCACCGCCATGCCGGTGGCGGCGGACACGAAGTTCTGCACCGTCAGCGCCAGCATCTGCGTCAGGTAGCTCATGGTGGCTTCGCCCGCGTAGCCCTGCCAGTTGGTATTGGCCACGAACGAGATCGCCGTATTCAGCGACGAATCGGGCGACACCGCGCCCAACCCGGCGGGATTGAGCGGCAGCACGCCCTGCATGCGCTGCAGTCCATAGACCGCCACGAAGCCCAGCACGTTGAACAACAGCAGGGCCAGCGCGTAATGCTTCCAGCCCATTTCGGCCCGCGGGTCGACCCCGGCCAACCGATAGCACAGGCGCTCCAGCGGCCGCCCCCAGCGGGTCAGCCGGTAGTCGCCATTCTCCATGGCCTGCCTGATGTAGCGTCCCAGGAACGGGGCCACGCACAAGAGGACGGCCAGGTACACCGCCAGCAGCGCGACGAATCGGGCGTCCATCAGAATTTCTCCGGGTTGAACAGCGCGGCCAGCAGATAGGCCAGGAGCGCGGCCGCGGTGATGCCGCCCAGCCAGTAGATGGCGGTCATGGCGATGCCCTCCTGTCGCCGCGCGGCGCGCGCGCGCAGAAGGCGATCAACGCCCAGATCAGGCCGGCCATCGCGCCGAAGGCCGCGAGGTACAGGACATCCATGTTTTTCTCCCCGGGGCCGTGCCCCGAACTGAACAGCGTCGGCGGGCTTGCCGCCGGACCCTGCGCAGATTACGGAGCCGGGGGTAAAAACGGGATAAAGCTTGGAGGGCCCGGTATAAAAACCGTGTAAAGGGGTCATCCGCACCAATTCGGTGCGTCCTTCGCGGCGCCGGACGTCGCGCGGCTGGCTTGCCTGCTCGGTCCAAAATCCCGAAATTCGTCTCGATTTGTTCATGGGATGGCCGAACACGGCGACTTTCCGGCCACATCGCACTACATTGGTGCCGGATATAACTAAATGAATGCGCCGAATTAGGGCATTCCCCTAGTGTGACAATCCCGTAACTGGTGCAGAATCCTTTCCCATGCAGGTGAGGAGACAGAAGGCTCTGAAGGGCCTCTAGACAACCGGCGGCACCGGTATATAAATTAAGGCAGTACAAAAAAAGCAAACGCACAACGGTCGGCACGTTTACCCGTGCCGGCCGTTGTCGCATGAAGGCCCGCCAAGCGCGCAATCCGCCGGACACGGGCACAGTGCGTTCCGCTCATCCAGGTCGAGCATGCCGGCATCCCGCCTCCGTCCGCATTCCCCCGCGCGCTACTGGCGCCGCAACGTCCAGCTCATCGCGCTGCTGCTGGTCCTGTGGGTCGCGCTTACCGCCGCGCCGGCCCTGTTCACCGGATACCTTGCGTTCGAGTTCATCGGCTGGCCGTTTCCGTTCTGGCTGGCCGCCTATGGCGCGCCCCTGGCCTTCCTGCTGATCGTGGCCGCGTACGGCTGGATCATGAACCGGGCCGACGCACACGCCGCGCAGACCGCCGGCGAGCTGGATACGGCCGACACCCCGCCGCGCGAGCCGCGCTGATGCCGTTTTCCGCCGACACCCAGCACGAGTTCGGCCTGCGGCTGCGCCGCATCTACCTGCTGTACACGGCGGGCTTCGCCATGCTGGTGGGCCTGCTTGCGCTGGCAGAGATGGCCGGGCTGTCGCGCAACTGGATCGGCTATGCGTTCCTCATCATCACCGTCAGCCTGTATGCCTGCATCGGCATCGTGTGCCGCACGTCCGATCAGGTCGAATACTACGTGGCGGGCCGCCGCGTGCCGGCCGTCTACAACGGCATGGCCACCGCAGCCGACTGGATGTCCGTGGCCTCGTTCATCGGCGTGGCGGGCACCCTGTACTTGACTGGCTACGGCGGCCTGGCCTACGTGATAGGGTGGACGGGCGGCTACGTGCTGGTGGCCCTGCTGCTGGCGCCCTATCTGCGCAAGTTCGGGCAGTACACCATCCCCGACTACCTGGGCGCGCGCTACGGCGGCAACCTGCCGCGGCTGGCAGGCGTGGCCTGCGCGGTCCTGTGCTCGTTCACCTATCTGGTGGCGCAGATCTACGGAGTCGGCATCATCACCACCCGGCTCACCGGCATCACGTTCGAGCTGGGCATCTTCGTGGCGCTGGGCGGCATGCTGGTGTGCTCGTTCCTGGGCGGCATGCGCGCCGTCACCTGGACCCAGGTGGGGCAGTACATCATCCTGGTCATCGCCTACCTGGTGCCGGTGATCTGGCTGTCGGTGAAGCACACGGACAGTCCGGTGCCGCAGCTGTCGGCCGGCTCCGTACTGCAGCAGGTCACCGAGAAAGAGATCCACCTGCAGAACGACCCGGCCGAACAGGAGGTGCGGCGGCTGTGGCGCCAGCAGGCGCGCGAAATGAGCGCGCGGCTGGACGCTCTGCCGCAGTCCTGGGTGGACGAGAAGGACCGGCTGCGGTCCCGCCTGGCGGCGCTCATCGCCACGGACGCGCCCATGGTCGAGGTGCGTTCGCTCGAGCGCGAACTTGCGGCCTACCCGCCCAATCCCGAAGCGGCGCGCGCCGCATGGTCCCAGGCGCGCGCGGCCTTCGACGCGCGCGGCTCACCGCCAACGCCGCATGCCCAGCCCTTTCCCGCCCGCGACGAACAGGAACGCGCGGACATGCGCGTCAACTTCCTCTCGCTGGTGCTGTGCCTGATGCTGGGCACGGCGGGCATGCCGCACATCCTGATGCGCTCGTACACGACGCCATCGGTGGGCGATGCGCGCCGCTCGGTGTTCTGGGCGCTGCTGTTCATCCTGCTGCTGTACTTCACCGCGCCCGCGCTGGCGCTGCTGGTCAAGTACGAGGTCTATGCCCAGGTGGTGGGCACGCCGTTCAGCAGCCTGCCCAACTGGGTGCATGCCTGGAGCGCGGTCGATGCCAACCTGCTCGAGGTCGTGGACATCAATCGCGACGGCATCGTGCAGCTGGGCGAGATCGGCATGGGCGCCGACGTGGTGGTGCTGGCCATGCCCGAGATCGGCGGCCTGCCCTTCGTCATCTCGGGGCTGGTGGCCGCGGGCGCGCTCGCCGCGGCGCTGTCCACGGCGGATGGCCTGCTGCTGACCATGTCGAACTCGCTGTCCCACGACATGTGGTATCGCGTGGTGTCGCCGCGCATGCCGGCGGCGCGGCGAGTCATCGTGTCCAAGATACTACTGCTGCTGGTGGCGTTCGGGGCCGCATGGGTGGCGGCGCGCAAGCCGGCCGACATCCTCTTCATGGTGACGGCAGCCTTCTCGTTTGCGGCCTCGTCCTTCTTCCCGGCGCTGGTGATGGGCGTGTTCTGGCGTCGTGCCAACAAGTGGGGCGTGACGATGGGCATGGCAGCGGGGCTGGCCACCACGTTCGCCTACATGGCGCACACCCATCCCTGGCTGCGGGAATGGGTCTTCGGCGTGCCGCGCACCGTGGCCGTCGACCTGTGGTGGGGCATCCAGCCCATCGCCGCGGGGGTGATGGGCGCGCCGGCCGCGTTCGCCACCATCATCATCGTGTCGCTGCTCACGCCGCGGCCCGATGCGGCCACGCTGGCGCTGGTGGATTATCTGCGCAAGCCGGGCGAAGGCGCCTGATGCGGATCAGCGTCCGGCCGGCGCGTGCGAACGCAGCCAGCCGCCAAAGGCCTGGATGAGGTCCAGGCGCGGAGAACTGCGCGGGCACAGCAGCGCGTAGGCCCGCCGCGCCTGCAGCGACTGGTGGGGCACGATGCACAGATTGCCCTTGCGCACCTCTTCCTCGGCCAGCGCCACCGGGGCCAGCGCCACGCCCAACGAGTCCACGGCGGCCACCAGCGCGAAATAGAGCTGGTCGAACACTTTGGTGGCGGACTCCGGATCGCGCCGCACCCGCTGCGCGCGAAACCACGCTTCCCATGCGCGGTTTTCGGTGCGCGTGACGAGCAGCGTGGCGCGAGCCAGGTCCTGGGGGCCGTCCAGTTCATTGCGCCGCCGGTACTGCGGGCTGCACACCGGCACGGATCGCCCGTCCAGGAAGCGCTCGGCGTGCAGTCCGCGCGGCACGGCGCTGATGCGTCGTATGGCCGCGTCGTATTGGCCTTCGTCGAAATCGACGGGATCGGTGGACGTCGAAATCTCGATGCGAAACCCGGACTGCCCGTTGTCCAGCGCCCCCAGGCGCGGCATCAACCACCACATCGCAAGCGTGGGCGGCACCGACACCCTCAGCAGCGAACTCGAGCGATTGGCGGGCCGCAGCGCATCGCTGGCCGAGAACAGGATATCGAACGCGCGCGCCACCGCCTGCGCCAGTTGCGCGCCTTCCGGCGTCAGCGTCAAGGCGCGCGGCCCGCGCGAGAACAGAACCATGCGGAAGTGCGCTTCCAGCGCGGCCACCTGGCGGCTGACGGCGCCGTGCGTCACGCACAGCTCCTCGGCCGCCTTGGTGAAACTGAGGTGCCGGGCAGCCGCGTCGAAGGCCTTCAATGCGTTCAGTGGAGGCAGCTGTCTCATGGTCCCCTGCGTATGGCGTATTGGTCGCCGTGAGTTTTTCTCACATTGTATGTAAAAAACTCGATTGTCCGGGGCCGTAGGGGTCGCCACAATCGCCCCTCATAAGCAGACCAATACCAACCACGGAGACAAACCATGCGCCATCCCTGTAGCGGCGCCGGCATATCCCGGCGCACTTTGCTGGCCGCCGCGCTTACCACCGCGTTGGCCGCGGCCCTCGCCCTGCCGGCGGCCCCAGCCCGGTCCGCGCCGGCCGCGGCCGTCGAAGGACCGGTGAGGATCGTGCTGCCCTTCGGTCCAGGCAGCGGCACCGACATCTATGCGCGACTGGTGGCCGAGAAGCTGGGCCCCGCGCTGGGCGTGCCGGTCATCGTGGAGAACAAGCCGGGCGCCAACGGCATCATCGCGGCGGAATCCGTAGCGCGCGCCAAGCCGGACGGCAACACGCTGCTGTTCACCACCAACACCACGCATGCCGCCAATCCCAGCATGTTCAAGAGCCTGTCGTATGACCCGGTGAAGGACTATGCCCCGGTCACCAAGCTGGGCAACCTGACCTTCCTGCTGGTCGTGGCCGCCGACGGACCCTACCGCACCCTGCAGGACCTGGTGGCGGCGGCACGCAAGCAACCCGGGCGCGTGTCGTACGGCGCCTCGAACAGCTTCGGCACGGTATCGGGCAGCAAGCTGGGCAAGATCGCCGGGGTCGAGTTCCTGCAGATTCCGTACCGCAGTTCGCCGCAGATCATTACCGACCTGCTGGGCGGGCAAGTGAAGTTCGCGTTCGTCGACGTGGCCGCGGCCGGCCCCATGCTGGCCGCGAACAAGATGCGGGCGCTGACCGTGCTGTCCGACCAGCGCTTTCCTACCTTGCCCGACGTACCCACGATGAAGGAACTGGGCTATTCGCAATTCGACGTGGTGGCGTGGTTCGGCATGTTCGCGCCGGCCGGCACGCCGCCGGCCGTCGTGGCCCAGCTCAACGGAAAACTGACCGCCATCCTGAAGGATCCCGCGCTGCGCAAGCGTGGCGCGGAACTGGGCATCGAGATATTCGGCAGCTCTCCCGAGGAGCTGGGCCAGTACGTCGGTTCGCAGGTCGACCTGTGGAAGCAACTGACTGCCGACGCGGGATTGACGCCGCAATGAACACCCATCGACACAACCGGGTAGCGCTGGTGACGGGCGCCTCGCGCGGGATCGGCGCGGCGACCGCCCTGGCGCTGGCACGACGCGGATTCCATACCGTGCTGGCCGTACGCGACCCCGCGGGCGCCGTGCCCGTGCTGACGCAGATCGAGGCCGAAGGCGGCACGGCGTGGGCGGTCGCGCTGGACGTGCGCGACGGCGGGTCGGTGCGCGCCGCGATGGACGAGTGCCTGCGGCGCGAGGGCAGCCTGGATGCGCTGGTCAACAACGCCGGCAACATCGAGCCCATCGGACTGCTGGGCGACACCGACGAGCAGGCCTGGCTGGCCAACCACGACGTCAACCTGCACGGGCCGTACCGGACGATACGCGCCGCCCTGCCGGCGCTGCTGAGCAGCCCGGCTGCGGTCATCGTCAACCTGTCCTCGGGCGCGGCGCATGCCACCCGCGAGGGATGGTCGGCCTATTGCAGCGGCAAGGCGGGCCTGGCCATGCTGACGCGCTGCGTGGCCCATGAGTATCCCGCGATCGCGTGCTATGGATTCCAGCCCGGCTTCGTCGACACCGCGATGCAGGCGAGCATCCGCGCGTCAGGCATCAACGACATCAGCCGCATGCCGCGCAGCAACCTGGCGCCCGCCGAACGCCCGGCCGAATACATCGCCTGGCTGTGCGACGCGCGTCCCGCCGACCTGGGCGGCCAGGACCTGTCCATCAACGACGCCGCGCTGCAGGCGCGGCTACGCGAGGCAACGCCATGAGGCCATCGAAGAAAGTCATCATCACCTGCGCGGTGACGGGCTCGATCCACACGCCCAGCATGTCGCCGCACCTGCCCATCACCCCCGACGAGATCTCCGACGCCGCGCTCGAGGCCGCCGATGCGGGCGCGGCCATCGTGCACCTGCACGCGCGCGATCCGAAGGACGGCAGGCCCGACCAGACCACCGAGGCGTTCATGCGCTTCCTGCCGACGATCAAGCGCAACAGCAAGGTGGTCATCAACCTGACCACGGGCGGCGCGCCGACCATGTCGGTGGAGGAGCGCCTGGTCCCCGCACTGGAGCTGAAGCCCGAGATCGCATCTCTGAACCTGGGCTCGATGAACTTCGGCCTGTACGAGATGCTGGACCGCTACAAGACCTTCGAGCACGACTGGGAGCGGCCGTATCTGGAAGGCAGCGAAGATCGCGTGTTCCGCAACACGTTCCGGGACATCGCCAACATCCTCACGTCGTGCGCCAGGAATCGCACGCGCTTCGAACTGGAGTGCTACGACATCGGCCACCTGTACACGGCCCGCCACTTCCTGGATCGCGCCCTGCTGGAACCGCCACTGTTCGTCCAGTCCGTGCTGGGGCTGCGCGGCGGCATCGGCGCGCACACGGCCGAGGTGATTCACATGCACGCCACGGCGGAACGCCTGTTCGGCGACCAGTACTACTGGTCCGTGCTGGGCGCGGGCAGCGCACAGATGCGCGTAGCCGTGCAGGCGGTGCTGCTGGGCGGCAACGTGCGCGTCGGGCTGGAGGACAGCCTGTGGATCGGCAAGGGCAAGCTGGCGGAGAGCAATGCGCAGCAGGTGCGCAAGATCCGCCACCTGATCGAGGAACTGGGCGGCGAGATCGCCACGCCCGACGAGGCCCGGCAGATGCTCGCGCTCAAAGGCGCCGACGCCGTCAACTTCTAGGCAAGGAACACTGCGGTGAACCCATTCAAGCAAAAGCTGCGCGCGGGCCGCGCGCAGTTCGGACTGTTCGCGATGTCGCTGACCGCCCAGACCGCCGATGCGCTGGCCGCCAGCGGCTTCGACTTCCTGATGTTCGACGCCGAACACACCCCCACCAGCCTGCCCACCCTGTACACGCAGGCACTGGCCCTGGCGTCCTCCCGCACTCATTGCCTGGTACGCATGCCCGGCCTGGATCCCGTGTGGTTCAAGCCGGTGCTGGACATGGGGATAGACACGGTGATGGTGCCGAACATCAAGACGGCGGACGAGGCGCGCCAGGCCGTCGCCGCCGTGCGCTATCCGCCGCATGGCATCCGCGGCGTGGGCGGCAGCGTGCGGGCCACCAACTATGGCCGCGACACGGACTACTACGCACGCGCCGCCGATGAGGTCTGCCTGCTGCTTCAGATCGAAAGCGGCCAGGGCCTGGACAACATCGAGGAGATCGCCGCGGTGGACGGCGTGGAGGGCCTGTTCATCGGGCCGGTGGACCTGTCCACCGACCTGGGCTATCTGGCGCAGCCCACTCACCCCGCCGTGCTGGAAGCCTGCCTGGACGGGGTGCGCCGCATCCGCGCCACCGGCAAGGCGGCCGGCATCCTGGCGGGGGAACCGCAGGCGGCCGCCTATCTGGACGCCGGCGCCACGATGGTGTGCCTGGGCTCGGACCTGGGCCTGCTGACCCGGGCGGCGGACGCGCTGGCCGCCCGGTGGAAGGAACGCAGCAACGCAACACAGGAGGACGCATGCTGAGCCGCGAAGACAACGAGATGCTGACCCGCACCGACGCGGACACGCCGATGGGACGGCTGTTCCGCAGCTACTGGCTGCCTGTGGTGCTGGCAGAGGAAGTATCCACGCCGGATTGCGCCCCGGTACGCATCAAGGTGCTGGGCGAGGAACTGCTGGCGTTTCGCGACAGCACCGGCCAGGTCGGCGTCATCGAGCCCCGCTGCCCGCACCGTGGCGCCAACCTGTTCTTCGGCCGCAACGAAGAAGGCGGCATACGCTGCGCCTTCCATGGCTGGAAATTCGGCGTGGACGGCGAATGCCTGGACATGCCCACGCTGGACGCGGCGGCCGTGCCGCGGATGTGCCAGAAGGCCCGCATCAAGGCCTATCCCGCGCGGGAATGGGGCGGCTATGTCTGGGCCTACATGGGCAGCGAGACCGTGCCGCCCCCGATGCCCGACATGGAGTTCGCGCTGGTGCCCGCCTCGCACCGGCACGTGTCGAAGAAGTTCCAGGAGTGCAATTGGGCGCAGGCGGCCGAGGGCGGCGTGGACACGGCGCACTTCTCTTTCCTGCACCAGCCGGTCGATCGCTCCGGTGAGCAACTGCATGAGAAGGCCGCGCGCGCCACGCGCGGCTACTCGCAGCAAACCATGAGCAGCGAGCACGTGCAGTGGATGCGCGACGACACGCGGCCGCGCTACGAGGTGAGAAAACACGACAGCGGACTGGTGCTGGGCGCATCGCGCCGCGCGGCGCCCGGGCAGTCGTACTGGCGCATCGCGCAATACCTGATGCCCTGTCACGGCTACACGCCCAGCGCGACGCCGGGCCAGACCTATCATGGCCAGACCTGGGTGCCCATCGACGACGAATCGTGCTGGGTCTATGTGTACTCGTGGAACCCGGAGCGCCCGCTGACCGAGGAAGAAATCCGCGGCTATCGCAGCGGCGGCGCCGTCTATCCCGAGATGGACGATCGCTGGATGCCGCTGCGCAACCGGTCGAACGACTACCTGATAGATCGCCAGATGCAGAAGTCGGAGAACTTCACGGGCATCGTCGGCGTGTCGGAGCAGGATGCGGCGATCCAGGACAGCCAGGGGCGCATCGCCGATCGCACCCGCGAACTGCTGGGCCCTACCGACATCGGCGTGGTGCAGTTCCGCCGCTTGATGCTGGAATCGGCCAAGGCCCTGGCCGCCGGCGAGCAGCCGCCCGGACTAGCAAGCCCGGCCAGCTACCGCGTGCGCGCGGGCGGCATCGTCGCGGATGCGCCGCTGGCGTTCGACGAGGTCATGCAGCGGCGTTTCGGCGATCCGCTGGGCCGCTTCTGACGGAGCGCGTGTCCATGAACGAATTCGTGAAGATGCGGGTCGGCGCGATCCGGCGGCTGGCCGGCACGGTGTCGGCCATCGCACTGGAGCGCCTGTCCGACGCGGTGCTGCCGTCGTTCGCGCCGGGCGCGCACGTCGACCTCCGGCTGCCCGGCGGATTGGTGCGCAGCTATTCGCTGTACACCCTGCGGGACACGGAGCGGCGCTACGAGATCGCCGTCAACCGCGACGGCAACAGCCGCGGAGGCTCGGCCTACCTGCACGAACGGCTGCGCGTGGGCGACGTGCTCGAGGTGTCGGCCCCGCGCAACCACTTCCCCCTCATCGACGGCGACCATCCCACCCTGCTGATCGCGGGAGGCATCGGCATCACGCCGCTGTATTGCATGGCGCAGCAGCTCGCCGCGCGGGGCGCGCGATGGCACATGGTGTACGCGGCGCGCAGCCGGGCGGGCGCCGCGTTCGTCGACGAACTTCAGGCCCTGGCGGATGCCGCGGGCATGCCGCTGACGCTGCACTTCGACGACGAGGCCGGCGGCAGGCTCGATATCCCCGCCATCGTGGCGCACGCGCCGCCCGACACGCACTTCTACTGCTGCGGGCCCGCGCCCATGCTGGATGCGTACCTGTCCGCCTGCAGTCGCCTGCCGGCCGAACGCGTGCACTACGAGCGCTTCGGCGCGGACATCCCGATGCCGGGCGCGGGACAAGGCTTCGACGTAGAGCTCGCCCGCAGCGGGCGAACCCTGAGAGTCCGGCCGGACCAGACCATTCTCGAGGTCCTGTTGGACGCGGGGGTGGACGTGGAATATTCCTGCATGCAGGGCGTGTGCGGCAGCTGCCGCACCGGCGTGCTGGCCGGCGAGCCCGAGCACCTGGACATGTTCCTCAGCCCCGAGGAACAGGCGGCCAGCGACTGCATGATGATCTGCTGCTCGCGCGCCCGCGGCGCCAGGCTGGTGCTGGACTGCTGAGCGCCGGCCTCAGTGTGCGGTGGTCTTGGAGAACACCTGCATCACCACCACGCCGGCGACGATCAGCAGGATGCCCAGGATGGCGGGCACGTCGAGGTGCTGCTTGTACACCACCCACCCGACCAGCGAGATCAGCACGATGCCCACGCCCGACCAGATCGCGTACACCACCCCCATGGGTATGGTGCGCAGCGTGACGGCAAGGAAGTAGAACGCCACCGCATAGCCCGCCGCGGTGATCACCGATGGCCACAGGCGGGTGAAGCCGTCGGAACTCTTCAGCGCACTGGTGGCCACGACCTCGGCGGCGATGGCGATAGCCAGATACAGCCACTTCATCGGCGTGCGCCCTCGGACTGGCGCATCAGCACCAGCAGCGCCCCGGCTCCGCCTTCGCGCTCGGCGGCCTCGGAGAACGCCACCACTTCGGCCTTCTGCACGAGCCAGGTACGGACCTTGTCTTTCAGCACGGGCTCGAGCCCTTGCGATCCGTAGCCCTTGCCGTGCACGATGCGCACGCAGCGGATGCCGTGCTCCAGGCACTCGTCGAGGAACGACAGCACCGCATGCCGGGCCTGCTCGACGCGCAGTCCGTGCAGGTCGAGTTCCGCGCCCATGCGCCACTCGCCGCGCTTGAGGCGCCGCGCGGTGTCGGGCGCCGCGTCGGCGCGCACGAAGGCCGTGCCGTTCTCGGACAGCAGGTGCGCCACGTCGCCGCCGTCCGACACGCCGGCATCGGCGCGGGCGGGTTTCTCGCCCAGCGCGGACGCGCGGCGCGAGGCCACGGCTTCGTCGATGGCCGGCCCGGCGCGACGGTGCTCGACCTTGTTGGCCGACTTCATCGGCGTGGCCGACTGCATGGCGCGGCGGAAAGCATCGACGTCATGCGCGGGCGCCGTGCGCTCGCGGCGGGCCGCCTCTTCCCGAGCCTCGCGCTCGGCGCGTTCGCGCTCCTGCGCGAGCTTCTCGTGCACGCGCTTCAGGTCGGCCAGGCTGGCCTTAGTGCCCCGCATTGTCCAGCCAGCGCTGCGCGTCCAGGGCGGCCATGCAGCCCGTGGCCGCGCTGGTGATGGCCTGGCGGTACACGTGGTCCTGCACGTCGCCGGCGGCGAACACGCCTGGCACCGAGGTCATGGTGGCCATGCCGTTCAGGCCGCTCTGCGTGACGATGTAGCCGTCCTTCATCTCGAGGTGGCCGGCGAAGATCTCGGTGTTGGGCTGGTGGCCGATGGCGATGAAGCAGCCGGCCACTTCCAGGTCTTCGGTGGCGCCGGTGTCGGTGTGCCGGATGCGCACGCCAGTGACGCCGCCGTCGTCGCCCAGCACTTCTTCCAGCGTGTGGAACAGCTTCAGTTCCATGTTGCCGTTCGTTACCTTGTCCATCAGCTTGTCGACCAGGATGGGCTCGGCGCGGAACTTGTCGCGGCGGTGGATCAGCGTGACCTTGCGGCAGATGTTGGACAGGTACAACGCTTCCTCGACGGCGGTGTTGCCGCCGCCGACCACGACCACGTCCTTGTTGCGGTAGAAGAAGCCGTCGCAGGTGGCGCAGCCGGACACGCCGCGGCCCATGAAGGCCGATTCGGACGGCAGGCCCAGGTACTTGGCCGAAGCGCCGGTGGCGATGATCAGGGCGTCGCAGGTGTACAGCTTGCCGGTGTCTCCGGTAAGCGTGTAGGGCCGCTGCGACAGGTCGACCTTGGCGATGTGGTCGAAGACGATCTCGGTTTCGAAGCGCTCGGCGTGCTGCTGGAAGCGCTGCATCAGGTCGGGGCCCTGGACGCCGTGGACGTCGGCGGGCCAGTTGTCGACCTCGGTGGTGGTCATCAGCTGGCCGCCCTGGGCCAGGCCGGTGACGAGCAGGGGTTTCAGGTTGGCCCGGGCGGCGTACACGGCGGCGGTGTAGCCGGCCGGACCGGACCCGAGGATCAGGACTTTTGCGTGCTTGGGCGTGGACATATGCGGGTATCTTTGAATGGACGCCTCATTATAATGAGGGCCATGCCGCGTATTTCCACTGCCTCTCCGCGCGCTTCGCGCAACACCCGCAACGGCCCCTCCCCCCTGCAGACGCGCATTTCCGCCCTGCTGCGCGAGGCCCGCTGGATCCTGTTCGCCGCGCTAGCCGCCTGGCTGACCCTGGTGTTGGCCACCTGGCACCCATCCGACCCCGGTTGGTCGCATTCGGTCGCATCGGGCTCCATCCGCAACGGCGGCGGCACCCTGGGCGCCTATCTGGGCGACATCCTGCTTTATCTGTTCGGTTATTCGGCGTGGTGGTGGGTCATTCTGCTGCTGCACCGGGTGCGTGCGGGCTACCGGCGCCTGGCCACCCAGCTGCGCGGTCCAGGCAAGGACGACCCTCTGCCTCGCGTGCACTGGGAAGAAGGCGTGGGCTTCGCGCTGTTGCTGGTAGGCTCGCTGGGCGTCGAGGCCCTGCGCCTGTACAGCTGGGGCATGCACCTGCCCGGCGGCACCGACGGACAAAGCGGCGCGGGCGGCGTCATCGGCCAGATGCTCGCCGGCTGGCTGTCGCGCGGCGTGGGATTCACCGGCGGCACGCTGGTCCTGCTGGTGCTGGTCGCCATCGGCCTCAGCCTGTTCTTTTCCTTTTCGTGGCTGCACCTGGCCGAGCGCATCGGTTCCAGCATCGAGGGTGCGCTGCGCCGAGTGCGCGAGTCCTACACCGCTCGCGAAGACCGCCGCGTGGGCGAGGTCGCCCAGGCCGTGCGCACCGAGCAGGTCGTGGCCAAGCAAGAGAAACTGGTGCACGAGCAGCCGGTGCGCATCGAGCCCGCCATCACAGTGGTGCCCCGCTCCGACCGCGCCGAGAAAGAAAAGCAGCAGTCGCTGTTCGCGCCCCCGGCCGGCGAGACCGACCTGCCCGCTCTGGGCCTGCTGGATCCGCCGCAGGGCAACCAGGAAACCGTCTCGGCCGAGACCATCGAATTCACCTCGCGCCTCATCGAGAAGAAGCTGGCCGACTTCGGCGTATCCGTGGTGGTGGTGTCGGCCCAGGCCGGCCCCGTCATCACGCGCTACGAGATCGAACCCGCCACCGGGGTCAAGGGCAGCCAGATCGTCAACCTGGCCAAGGACCTGGCCCGCGCCCTCAGCCTGGTCAGCATCCGGGTGGTGGAAACCATTCCCGGCAAGAACCTGATGGGCCTCGAACTGCCCAATCCGCGGCGCCAGATGGTGAAGCTGTCCGAAATCCTGGGCTCGCAGACCTATCACGCCAGCCAGTCGGTGCTGACCATGGCGCTGGGCAAGGACATCGCGGGCAACCCGGTGGTGGCCGACCTGGCCAAGATGCCGCACCTGCTGGTGGCCGGCACGACCGGCTCGGGCAAGTCGGTGGGCATCAACGCGATGATCCTGTCGCTGCTGTACAAGGCCGACGCCGCGCACACCCGGCTCATCCTCATCGACCCCAAGATGCTCGAAATGAGCGTCTACGAAGGCATCCCGCACCTGCTGGCCCCGGTGGTCACCGACATGCGGCAGGCCGCCAACGCGCTGAACTGGTGCGTGGGCGAGATGGAAAAGCGCTATCGCCTGATGAGCAAGATGGGCGTGCGCAACCTGGCCGGCTACAACGCCAAGATCCGCGACGCCATCAAGCGCGAAGAGCCCATCCCCAACCCCTTCTCGCTCACGCCCGACCAGCCCGAGCCGCTGGCCGAGATGCCCATGATCGTCGTGGTCATCGACGAGCTGGCCGACCTGATGATGGTGGTGGGCAAGAAGATCGAAGAGCTCATCGCCCGCCTGGCCCAGAAAGCGCGCGCCGCCGGCATCCACCTGATCCTGGCCACGCAGCGGCCCAGCGTCGACGTCATCACGGGCCTGATCAAGGCCAACATCCCCACGCGCATCGCGTTCCAGGTCTCGTCCAAGATCGACTCGCGCACCATTCTCGACCAGATGGGCGCCGAAACCCTGCTGGGCCAAGGCGACATGCTGTACATGCCGCCGGGAACGGGCCTGCCGGTACGCGTGCACGGGGCCTTCGTGCATGACGACGAGGTGCACCGCGTGGTCGAATCGCTTAAGGCGCAGGGCGAGCCCAACTACATCGAAGGCCTGCTCGAGGGCGGCGCCGAGGGCGACGGCGGCGAAGGCGCCAGCAGCGTCACCGGCATCGGCGGCGATGCGGAATCCGACCCCATGTACGACCAGGCCTGCGAAGTGGTGCTGAAGCACCGCCGCGCCTCGATCTCGCTGGTGCAGCGCCACCTGCGCATCGGCTACAACCGCGCGGCGCGCCTGCTGGAACAGATGGAGCAGTCCGGCATGGTGTCGGCCATGCAGTCCAACGGCAACCGGGAGATCCTGGTGCCGGCGCGCGAGGGCGAGGAAGCATGAGCCCGGTGGGGTGCCCCAAGGGGGTATCCTCCCTCGGGAAGGCAACCGCGCAGCCACAGGAGGCAGTTCAGTCATGACGAAGAAGACGATGCAACGATTGGCCGCCATGGTAGTGCTGGGCCTGTGCCCCCTGATGGCGCTGGCCGCCGGCGCGCAAGAGCAGCTGAAGGCTTTCGTGGCGAACGTGCAGGGCGCCACCGGCTCGTTCACGCAGGCCACGTCGGGCGCGCAGGGCGGCCAGGCGCAGAAGACGCAAAGCGGCAATTTCGCGTTCCAGCGGCCCGGCAAGTTCAATTGGATGGTGCAAAAACCCTACGAGCAGCGCATCGTCTCCGACGGCAAGCAGGTGTTCCAGTACGACCCCGACCTGGCCCAGGTCACCGTGCGGCAGGTCGACCAGGCCATCGGCACCTCGCCCGCCGCCATCCTGTTCGGGTCGGGCGACCTCGAGCAGGCCTTCGACGTCTCGCCCCTGCCGGCGCGCGACGGCCTGGAATGGCTGCGCGCCAAGCCGCGCGGCGGCGACGCGGGCTTCTCGCAGGTGGACATCGGCATGAAGGACAACCAGCCCGCGCGCATCGAGCTGCTGGACGCCTTCGGCCAGACCACGCGCGTCACGCTGTCCAACATCCGGCCCAACCCCTCGCTGCCGGCCTCCGAGTTCCAGTTCACGCCGCCCGCGGGCACGGACGTGGTGAAGATGTAGCCTGACGCCGGCAATACGCTTGCCATTGCGACGGCGCCCCAGCGGGCGCCGTTTCCATTTTTACGCGGCGCTTATGCTGCGCCGGCAAGTCTTTACGCGGGGCTTATGCGTTTGTCTCTACTGTTCGGCCGGCGCCTCTTCCGGCGCCGACACAGGAGAACCGTCATGCAGCAAGCCCTTCCCTTATCCTCGCCATACGCGCAGCTGGCCGCCGCAACGCTGCTGGTAACGCTGGGCGCCGCGCTCGCCGCGCCGGCGCTCGCGCAGCAGCCGGCCGCGCAAGAGTCCGCCGCCCATGCGGTCAGCGCGAATGTGTCGCTGGCCACGCAGTACCGCTATCGCGGACTGATGCAGACCAACAACAAGCCCTCGTTGTCGGGCGGATTCGATTACGCGCACCGCAGCGGTTTCTACCTGGGCAACTGGAATTCGAACATCAGTTGGCTCTCCGACGGCAATCGCGAGGTTTCCGCCCCCATCGAGATGGACTTCTACGGCGGCTACAAGGGCAGGCTGGCCGACGGCGTGCCCTTCGACCTGGGCGTCCTGCAGTACTACTACCCGGGCGACTATCCGTCCGGCTACACCAGCCCCGACACCACCGAGCTGTATGCCGGCATGGGCTGGGGGCCGCTGTTCTTCAAGTACTCGTACGCCGTCACGAACCTGTTCGGCTTCGCGCGCAGCGACGGCAGCCAGTACTTCGACCTGGCGGGCAACTTCGATACCGGCGTCTGGGGCCTGACGTTGAACGCGCACCTGGGCTACCAGTACGTGCGCAACGTCGACGACGGCTCGTACTGGGACTGGAAGCTCGGCCTCACCAAGGACCTGGGTGAGGGGTTCAGCATCAGCGCGGCATACGTCGACACCAATGCCGACCGGCGCGTCTACACCAATGCCAAGGGCCGCGACATGGGACGCGCCACGGGCGTGCTGACGCTGACCAGGACGTTCTGAGCTGGCGCGGCGTAGACGACATTTTTACGGCGGGGCGGTCGATTTTTTCGCGAGCTTTATGGCGTGCTGCCTATAGTGGACTCGTCAGCAACCACCGGCCAACGGCAGTTTGCCGCAGCACGCAGACCCCGCGCCACCCACGCCATGCCTCATCCGCAACGCCAGCCCCACATGCAGCCCCGCGCCTCCATGCCCCCCGGCATGCCGCTGGACGACTCGATCTCGATGACCGTGCGCATTCCGCCGCACCAGGTGTTGACCCTGCACGTGGCGCTGCGCCGCGCGGCTGCCATGCCCGCCGAGGTGCGCATCATCGGCACGGACGCCGCCGGCGGCCCGACCACCATGATGTTGCGCGGCACGCGCCACCACATCGACGCAGCCATGCACGTCGTGATGTGCGAGCTGCCGCAAGCCGAGTTCGGCGCCATCCATGCCATGACGGCGGTGTTCCGATGAGCGCCGCACATTCAACTGCCCAGACGAGTTGCGCCGCGTCGCTCGAAGGCCTGTGGCTGCCCATGATCACGCCCATGCGGCAGGGGCGCATCGACCTGTATGCCGCGCAGGCCCTGGCCCGCCGCTATCGGGAAGCCGGCATCGCCGGCCTGGTGCTGTTCGGCTCGACGGGCGAAGGCAGTCTGCTGGGTGTCGGCGAGAAGTGCGACATGATCGAGGCCGTGCGCAGCGATGATCATGCGTTGCCCGTGGTCGTGGGCGCGACCGGCATCGATACGCGCAGCGTGGCCGCGCTGGTGCGCCGACTCGATCGACTGGCGCCGGCGGGCTACCTGATTCCTCCGCCCTGCTATTTGCGCCCCAGCCAGGCCGGCATCGTCTGGCATTATCACCAGATCGCCTGGACCACCGAACGTCCCGTCATCCTGTACAACATTCCCGAACGCACCGGTGTCGCCATGACGGTCGACACCATCGAAACGCTGGCGCGCGATCCGCAGTACGCGGGCGTGAAGGAATGCAACCCCGTGCTGCTGATGGCGCTGAATCAGCGCGGACAGGTGCGGGCGCTGTGCGGCGACGACACCATGCTGATGGAGCACTTTTCATCCGGCGGCACGGGCGCCATCCCGGCCGCCGCCCACCTGTATCCCGAACGCTTCGTGGCCATGATGCGCGCGGCGCGCGCGGGCCACATGGACCGCGCCGAGGCGCTGTTCGCCCCGCTGCGCAAGCTGATCCGGCTGCTGTACGCCGAACCTAACCCGGGTCCGATCAAGCGCGCCCTGTCGATGCAGGGCCTGGTCGCGGATGAATTGCGCCAGCCCATGATGCCCGCCAGCGCCGGACTGACGGCCAGGCTGGAACGCGTGATGATGCAGATCGAGGATATGCGAGCCGAGTCGCAGGCGGCTTGACCGGCAAGAGAGGCGCCGCGCGTCCATGTACAATCGGAACCCGGGTGTCGGCTGCATTCCGCGGTACGGCAGGTTCATGCGTCGGTCGGGCCGCCACGCGGAGTCTCCGCGACCATGCAACACCCCTCCCCGCAGCACGGGCTGCCGCGCACGCAGGTTCTGGCCGAACGCGCCTTCGCCGCCCTCGAGCGCTTCCTGCACATCGAGGCCGCCAGCGGCATCGTCCTGGTGGCTGCCGCCCTGGCCGCCTTGCTCTGGGCCAATTCGCCCTTCGCTCCTAGCTATCACGCCCTCTGGCATCTGCCGATCACCATCGGAGTGGGCAGCCTGGCGTTCTCGCAATCCCTGCACTTCTGGATCAACGATGCGCTGATGACCTTCTTCTTCCTGGTCGTCGGCATGGAGATCCGCCGCGAGATGCATGAAGGAGCGCTGCGCAGCCTGAAACAGGCGGGCCTGCCTATCATGGCGGCGCTGGGCGGCATCGCCATCCCTGCCCTGATCTATGTCGGCATGAACGGCGATCCCGCACGGGTCCAGGGATGGGCGGTTCCCACCGCCACCGACATCGCCTTCGCCGTCGGCGTACTGGCGCTGCTGGGACGATCCATCCCCTCCAACGTGCGGATCTTCCTGCTGGCGCTGGCCATCATCGACGACATCGCGGCGGTCCTCATCATCGCGCTGTTCTACTCGGGCGGACTCGAGTATCACGGCTTCCTCGTCGCCGGCCTGGGCATCCTGATGGTGATCGCTCTGCAGCGCCTGGGCATAGGCTCGGCCTACGCCTACCTACTTCCCGGCGCGGTCCTGTGGACCGGGCTGCTGATGACGGGCGCGCACCCCACGCTGGCCGGCGTGGCCCTAGGAATGATGACGCCTGTCATGCCGCGGCCCAGCCGCGACCGGCCGCTGGACGTGATGGCGCGGACGATGGACTCGCTGCGCAACGACGAAGGCGTACTCGACGCGCATCGGCTGGCGTCGCCGCTGAAGCAGTTGCGGCTCGCCCACCGCGAGGTGCTGCCGCCGGTGACACGCGTCCAGATGGCCCTGCACCCGTGGGTGGCCTACGGCATCATGCCTCTGTTCGCCCTGGCCAATGCCGGGGTAAGCCTGCAGGGCGTCGACCTGTCCGCCCCCGATCCGCAATGGATCATGGGCGGCGTCGCGCTGGCGCTGCTGGTGGGCAAGCCCCTGGGCGTGGTGGGCATGAGCTGGCTGGCCGTCAGGCTGGGCTGGTGCAGTTTGCCGCCCGGCGTCTCGTGGGGCGGCATCTGGCTGGTCGGCCTGTTGGCGGGCATCGGCTTCACGATGTCGATCTTCATCGCGATGCTGGCGTTCGACGACCAGGCGCTGCTGGGTGCGGCCAAGCTGGGCGTACTGCTGGGGTCGCTGGCGGCCGCGGTGCTGGGGCTGGCATGGGGTGTGGTGTATCGGCGTCGGGCCGGCGTCAGGCAGTTGCAGGCGGCGTGACGGACGTCTTTACCGTACCGCTGGGGTGGTCCATGGCTGGTCGTTGATGGCGAGCTTATGGGAAAGAGAGTCCTTTGGTGCGCGGGATCGGGGTTCTTGAGCGCCTGGTCCATGACTGCGGATTCTCGTCCTCGCGCTCCGCGCTGCGGGCGCGAACCCTCCGCCATGGACCAGGCTCAAGACGTCTCGATGCCTCGGCCGCAACCAATGGATTCTGATTGGCGGTATGCGTGCTGACTAGCCGCGTACTTGCCGGAGAAGTCTCGCACGGAGCGCGACAAGCTGCGCCCGCAGCGCGAGTACGAGACTTCGCAGGTGAGTACGCGGCGGGTCAAGGACTCAAACTCCGCGCATCAGCGCTGAAGGGAGCGGGAAAAGCAAAACCCCGACAGGTCGCCCTGTCGGGGTTCTGGATGGTTCATTCACTGGGCAGGCATGCAGCCTGCCCGGAGAATGGCCGCTATCAGCCCAGCGCAGCCAGCGCGGCGTTCAGCGTTTCGCTGGGCCGCATGGCCTTGTTGACCAGGGCGGTGTCGGGACGGTAGTAGCCGCCGATGTCGACCGGCTTGCCCTGTTGCGCGCCCAGTTCGGCGACGATCTTGGCTTCGTTGTCGGTCAGGGTCTTGGCCAGGCCCGAGAACTGGGATTGCAGTTCCTTGTCCTCGGTCTGCGCGGCCAGCGCCTGGGCCCAGTACAGGGCCAGGTAGAAGTGGCTGCCGCGGTTGTCCAGGCCGCCGACCTTGCGGTCGGGCGACTTGTTCTCGTCCAGGAACTTGCCGGTGGCTTCGTCCAGCGTCTTGGCCAGGGTCTTGGCGCGGGCGTTGCCGCTGACGTTGCCCAGGTGCTCCAGCGAGGCGGCCAGGGCCAAAAATTCGCCCAGCGAATCCCAGCGCAGGAAGCCTTCTTCCACGAACTGCTGCACGTGCTTCGGCGCGGAACCGCCGGCGCCCGTTTCGAACAGGCCGCCGCCGGCCATCAGCGGCACGATCGACAGCATCTTGGCGCTGGTACCCAGTTCCATGATGGGGAACAGGTCGGTCAGGTAATCGCGCAGCACGTTGCCGGTGACCGAGATGGTGTCCTTGCCGGCACGGATGCGTTCCAGCGAGAACTTGGTGGCCTCGACCGGGCTCAGGATGCGCAGGTCCAGGCCGTTGGTGTCGTGGTCCTTCAGGTAGCGCTCGACCTTGGCGATGAGCTGCGCGTCGTGAGCGCGGTTCTTGTCCAGCCAGAACACGGCCGGCGTGTTGGACAGGCGGGCGCGGTTGACGGCCAGCTTCACCCAATCCTGCACCGGGGCGTCCTTGGTCTGGCACATGCGCCACAGGTCGCCGGCCTCGACTTGCTGTTCCAGCAGCACGGCGCCCGACTCGTCCAGCACTCGCACCACGCCGTCGCCGGCGATCTGGAAGGTCTTGTCGTGCGAACCGTATTCTTCGGCCGCCTGCGCCATCAGGCCGACGTTGGGCACGCTGCCCATCGTGACCGGATCGAACGCGCCGTTCTTCTTGCAGTCGTCGATGACGGCCTGGTAGACGCCGGCGTAGCTGCGATCGGGAATGACGGCCTTGGCGTCCTGCAGCTTGCCCTCGGCGTCCCACATGCGGCCGGAGTCTCGGATCATCGCGGGCATGGAGGCGTCGACGATGACGTCGCTGGGCACGTGCAGGTTGGTGATGCCCTTGTCGGAATTCACCATGGCCAGCTGCGGACGCTTGGCGTATTCGGCCTGGATGTCGGCCTCGATCTCGGCGCGCTTCTCGGCCGGCAGGTCGCCCAGGCGGGCGTACAGGTCGCCGATGCCGTTGTTGGGATCGAAGCCGATCTGCTTCAGGGTGTCGGCGTGCTTGGCCAGCACGTCGGCATAGAACGCCGAGACCACCTGGCCGAAGATGATCGGGTCGGAGACCTTCATCATCGTGGCCTTCAGGTGCACCGAGAACAGCACGTTCTGGGCCTTGGCGTCGGCGATCTGGGCCTCGAGGAAGCTGCGCAGCGCCTTCTTGCTCATCACGGCGGCGTCGATGATCTCGCCGGCCTTGACCGCGGTCTTTTCCTTCAGTACCTGCTTGGTGCCGTCGGCAGCGGTGAATTCGATCTTGACGTTGCCGGCCTGGGCGATCAGGGCCGACTTCTCGCTGCCGTAGAAATCGCCGCCCGACATGTGGGCCACGTGCGACTTCGAGTCGGCCGACCAGGCGCCCATCTTGTGCGGGTGCTTGCGGGCATAGCTCTTGACCGACAGCGGCGCGCGCCGGTCGGAGTTGCCTTCGCGCAGCACGGGGTTCACGGCGCTGCCCTTGATCTTGTCGTAGCGGGCCTTGACGCTCTTGCCCGACTCGGTCTCGGGCTCGTCGAAGTAGTCGGGCACCATGTAGCCCTGCTTCTGCAGTTCCTTGATGGCGGCCTTCAGCTGCGGGATCGAGGCGCTGATGTTGGGCAGCTTGATGATGTTGGCTTCGGGCCGGGTGGCGAGCTGGCCCAGCTCGGCCAGCGCGTCGGGGATCTTCTGCTCGTCGTTCAGGAAGTCGGGAAAGGCGGCGATGATGCGTCCCGACAGCGAGATGTCGCGGGTCTCGACGCCGATGCCCGACGAACGGGCGAAGGCTTCGACGATGGGCAGCAGCGAGTAGGTCGCCAGCGCGGGCGCCTCGTCGGTCAGGGTATAGATGATCTTCGATGGAGTGGACATGTTCTTCGCTTACCTTGATGATCAAGAAATGCGGCCGCCCTTCCCGCCGGATGGCGCAGCCCGGAATTCAGGTCTTATATAAGACCTCTATTATGGCATTAAAAATCCGCCCCGCAGACACCAGGTTCGGGGGAGGCGGCGGCGGGTGAACGAAGCCGCCCGAAAAGCCCGGAAGTCGGGGCCGGCCCGAAGGTGCGGCTTCCTTTCTACCGTGCTGCCGATGTCAGCGGGATGACATCACATGTTTTCCACCATTGCCCGCCCGAAGCCCGAGCACGACACCTGGTTGGCGCCCTCGAGCAGGCGCGCGAAGTCGTACGTGACGGTCTTGGACTGGATGGTCTTCTCCATGCCGGAGATGATGAGGTCCGCGGCCTCGATCCATCCCATGTGCCGCAGCATCATCTCGGCCGACAGAATCTCGGAGCCCGGGTTGACGTAGTCCTTGCCCGCGTACTTGTGGGCGGTGCCGTGCGTGGCCTCGAACATGGCCACCGAATCCGACACGTTCGCTCCGGGGGCGATGCCCACGCCGCCCACCTGGGCCGACACGGCATCGGAAATGTAGTCGCCGTTCTGGTTCAGCGTGGCGATCACGTCGAACTCGGCCGGGCGCAGCAGGCTGCGCTGCATGAACGCATCGGCGTAGACGTCCTTGATGACGATGTCGCGGCCCGTGCGCGGATTCTTCACCCGGCACCACGGCCCTCCGTCGATGACCTGCGCGCCGAATTCCTCGCGCGCCACGGCGTAGCCCCAGTCGCGAAAGCCGCCTTCGGTGAACTGCATCAGGTTCCCCTTGTGCACCAGCGTGACGGAGGCGCGGTCGTGGTCGATGGCGTACTGGATGGCCTTGCGCACCAGCCGCTGCGAGCCCTGGCGCGACACCGGCTTGATGCCGATGGCCGAGGTCTCGGGAAAGCGGATCTTCTTCACGCCCAGCTTGCCCTGCAGGAAGGCGATGAGCTCGGCGGCCTGCTCGGACTCGGCCTTGTACTCGATGCCGGCGTACAGGTCTTCGGAATTCTCGCGGAAGATGACCATGTCGGTCTTCTCGGGCTGCCGCACGGGCGAGGGCACGCCGCGGAAGTAGCGCACCGGCCGCACGCAGGCGTACAGGTCTAGCTGCTGGCGCAGCGCCACGTTCAGCGACCGGATGCCGCCGCTGGTGGGCACGGCCAGCGGCCCCTTGATGGACACCACGTAGTCCTTCACTACCTGCAGGGTTTCTTCGGGCAGCCACACGTCAGGCCCGTAGAGCTTCGTGGCCTTCTCGCCCGCGTAGACCTCCATCCAGTGGATGCGGCGGCGGTCGCCATAGGCCTTCTGCACGGCCGCGTCGACGACGTGCCGCATCACGGGGGCGATGTCGGCGCCCGTGCCATCGCCCTCGATGTAGGGAATGACGACCTGGTCGGGAACGGTCAGCGACGAATCGGCATTGACTGCGATCTTCCCGCCCTCTGCGGGAACCTTGACGTGTTGGTATGACATGGGTGCTCCACGGCGGAATCCGTCAATTCTATCTCGCCCTGTGGGCGGCCCACACAGAAGCGAGGCGTAAAATCAAGGTTTTCCGCAACCGCAATACGGCCCTGCCGATGTTCAATCCTTCCCGCGAGCAGGTTCGCGAATTCTTCGTCGAGTCCTGGCGCAAGCACCGCGCCAACCAGGTGCTGACCCCGCTCGAGTCCATGGCGCTGGACTGGATGATCGAGCATCCCGAGTACCACGCCGACCTGGAAAGCCCCGGCGCGATGGAAGCGGAGTACCCGGTCGAGAAAGGCCGCACCAATCCCTTCCTGCACCTGTCCATGCATCTGGCCATCGCCGAACAGCTGTCCATCGATCACCCGCGCGGCATCCGCGCCGCCTATCAAAAGCTGGTGGCGCGCAGCGACGCGCACCACGCCGCCCACGAGATCATGGACTGCCTGGGACAGGTCGTGTGGGAGGCCCAGCGCCTGGGCACCCCGCTGGACAGCGACGCGTATATCGAGCTGATCCGGCAGCGCGCGGAGCGTTGAGGGGCGTCGCCCGGCCGGCTACGCCGCGCAGGCCGGCACCGCGATCACCGGCAATCCGATCACCACGGTAGCGACCATCGCGCTGGCATCCATCGCCCATGCCAGCATCGCCAAGGCGCCGGCATTACCCGCAGCGCGCTGCCCGGCCGACCTCACGATGCGCATGCGGCGCCAGCTGCGCGCGGCCAGCACGGCGTGCGCGACGATGCCGACAGCCCACACCACGGCAAGGCCCCACGACACGCCGCCCGACATCGGCGGCGCCGGAAAGTACGACAGGATGGTCCCGCCGGCAGCCATGCGGCATCCCAGCGCATGGCCCGCGTACAGCACCGACAGGCACACCGCCCACAGCGACCACCCCGCCACGGCGCGCCACAGGCTCGGCGCCGAGGGCCCGCCGCGCTCGAAGCGCTCCTGTGCGCTCATGACATCCACCCCGGCATCCCATACAGCACCACCGCGGCCGTGACGGCCACGCCCGCGGCATACGTCTGCCACAGCCGCACCACCGCGGGCTCCAGTTCGCGGTTCGCGCCGACATAGCCCGCGCGGCCGCGCACCGCCACGAACAGCGCCATCACCACGCCGATGCCGCAATGGACGGCGACGTAGTACGCCAGCACAGTCGCCGCGGCCGCATAGGCATGGCTGTCCGCGTCAGGCAACAAAGACGCCATCCAGAAAAACGCGGCCGCGGCGCACACGCCCGACACGCCGCTGCCCACCATCCATGCCTCCCTCGCTTGGCCACGCCCGCGCCGATTGGCGGAGCAAGCCGCGTATGCCGATACCGCGGCGACCATCGCCGGTACGCTCAACGCAAGAGCCGCCCACGCGGACAGATCCAGCCAGGCCGGTGGCGGCCACTGCGGCGCCATCGTGCCCAGGAAGAAAATGCCGAACAGCAGCGAGGCATACAACGCGGCATCCGCGATTATCGCGCAGCACGTTCCCCACCAGCCGGGCGCGCCCGGCGCCAGCACGTGCACCGGCAGGAACACGCCGGGCGAGGCCTCGACCTCGGGCGGATCGCGGCGCTCGCCGCCGCGCCATGCCCACACGAGGAACACCGCCAGCGTGATGAGCGCCCCCACCATCGCCAGCGCGTAGGCCTTGAACAGGAGGCACAGGAAGAACAGTCCCGTGGCCAGGCCCGCATGCAGCGGCAGCCACGTGGGGCCGGGCAGTTCGGCCACGGCCTCGGGCCGTCCGCTCATCACGTCGACCGACAGCGTCTGCCGCCGCCCCGGCGCCGGCGCGGCCAGCCAATGCCGGCCGCCGGCCAGTTCGGCGCCCAGGTCCGGATTGTCCCAAAGCGGCTCGCGGCCCTGCACGCCGGGAATGGAACCGATGTTGTAGGCCGGCGCGGGCGTGGGCATTGCCCATTCCAGCGTGCCGGCTTTCCAGTGGTTGCGCGGCGCCACCGGACCGATGCGCGCATGCAGCAGCATGTCGATCAGGAAGACCGCGAACCCGGTCGCCTGCATAAACCCGCCCACCGACGACAGCAGATTCGGCACGTCCCAGCCCAGCTCGCCGGGATAGGTGTAAATACGGCGCGGCATGCCCAACAGCCCCGTCAGGTGCATCGGCAGGAACGTCAGGTTGAAGCCCACGAAGATGAGCCAGAACGCGCAGCGCCCGGCATGCTCCGAAGGCAACCGCCCCGTGAAGTGCGGCAGCCAATAACAGGTGGCGGCCAGGATGGGAAAGATCATCCCGCCCACCAGCACGTAGTGCAGGTGCGCCACCACGAAGTGCGTGTCGTGCGCCTGCCAATTGAACGGCACGAGCGCCAGCATCACGCCCGTCAAACCGCCCAGCACGAAGATGACCAGGAAGCCGCCCAGATACAGCATCGGCAGGCGGAACCGCACCTCGCCGGACCACAGCGTGGCCAGCCACGCGAAGAACTGCACCGCGGTGGGTATGGCCACCAGCATGCTGGCCGCCGAGAAGAAGGCCACCGCCAGTTGCGGAATGCCCACGGCGAACATGTGATGCACCCACAGGCCGAAGCTGAGAAAGCCCATCGCCACGATGGCCGCGACCACCCAGGTGTAGCCCACCAGCGGACGCCGTGCGAAGGTGGGCACCATGGTCGACACCATCCCCGCGGCCGGCAGAAAGATGATGTAGACCTCGGGATGGCCGAAGATCCAGAACAGGTGCTGCCACAGCAGCGGATCGCCACCCTTGGCCACCTCGAAGAACGGCAGGCCGAAGGCGCGCTCCAGCTCGAGCAGGATGCTGCCCAGGATCAGCGGCGGGAAACCCACCAGAATCATGCCCGCCGTCACCAGCATGTACCAGGCGAACAGCGGCATGCGGTTCAGCGACATGCCCGGCGCGCGAAACTTCAGGATGGTCGTGATCAGCTCGATCGCCCCGCACACCGCGGATATCTCGACGAATGTGATGCCGATCAGCCAGATGTCGCTGTTGATGCCCGGCCGGTACGTGGAACTGGACAGCGGCGTGTACATGAACCAGCCGCTGTCGGGCGCCACGCCCAGCGCCATTCCGGCGATGAGCATCGTGCCGCCGAACAGATAACACCACCAGCCGTACGCGCCCAGGCGCGGATATGCCATGTCGCGCGCCCCCAGCATCTTGGGCAGCAGGTAGAACGCGAACCCCTCCAGCATGGGAATGGCGAACAGGAACATCATCACCGTGCCATGCATGGTGAAGATCTGGTTGTAGGTGTCGCTATCCAGGAAACCGCCGCCGGGCGTGGCCAGCTGCGCGCGCACCAGCATCGCCAGCACGCCGCCGACCAGGAAGAAGAAAAGCGCCCCAATGATGAAACGCCGGCCCAGGGTGGAGTGGTTCACGGCCGACAGGCCGCGCCAGCCCGGCGGCGAGCCCCAATCCGCCAGCAGGGCCTTGTGGCGGGCGATGGGAGACATCTGGCGCCTCATGGCGTCACCCGGGTCGTGGACAAGGCTTGCAGGGCCGAAGGCAGGTCGGCTTCGTCATGCGCGCTCAGCTGCAGGAACATCGACGCGTGCTGCACGCCGCAGAACTCGGCGCATACGCCGTCATAGACGCCGGGCCGGTCCGCCTGGATGCGTATGGTATTGACGCGGCCGGGTATCGCATCGATCTTGCCGCCCAGGCGCGGAATCCAGAACCCATGGATGACGTCGACCGCGGTGACGCTGACGTGCACCGGCGCGCCCGCCGGCACGTGGATCTGGTTCACGGCATAGCGCGCGCCGTCCGGCGCATCGAGATGCTTGACCTCCCACCACCATTGATGCGCGATCACCTCGACGCGGTAGACACCGGGCCTCGCGAGCGGCGCGCGCAGGTCGCCTTCCTTCAACCCATAGGCCAGCAGCGCGGCCAGCACCACGCCGGGAAACGCCAGCCCCCCGCCTATCAGGAACAGCCGCGCGGGGGGCTGTTCGCCGCCGCTCGGCCGGCGCAGGCAGGCCAGCGTGGCAAGCATCACCATCACCGCCAGAATCGCCAGCGACGACCACGCCATGATGTCCCACACGAGGGCGACGGCGCGGGCATCGGGCCCCGCCGGGTCCAGCGTGGACAGCCGGCCCTGGCAACCCGCCAGCAGCACGCATGCGCACGCCGCGGCGGCAGCGCGGCATGCCACTTGCTGCCCTGCTGGCCATCCCCTCCGCAGACGAGAAGAACCCATGAAAAAACTGGCCAAGGCGCTGCCCGAAGGCACCACCACCGTGGTCGCGGTAAGCCGCCACCCGCTGCATCCCGCGCTGGTCACCTTCCCTATCGCCTTCATCGTGGGCGCGTTGCCAGCCGACCTGGCGTACCTGTGGCTGGCCGACGAGTTCTGGGCGCGGGCTGCTCTGTGGCTGCTGGGCGCGGGCACGCTGATGGGAACGCTGGCGGGCATCACGGGTACGGTGGAGTTGCTGGCGGTCGAAGGCATCCGCCATCGCGCCGCCGCGTGGAGCCATTTCGTCATGGCGGTCATGCTGCTGTCGGTGTCCTTCATCAACTGGTTCACGCGACTGCCGGACGCGCAAGCCGCCGTCTTTCCCATGGGGCTGTACCTGTCCGCGCTGGGCGTGGCACTGGTCGGCGCGGCCGGCTGGCTGGGCGGCAAACTTGTATTCGAGGACCAGGTCGGCATCCACGACGAGTAAGCGGCCCGGGACTTCGGACGCTCTCTCACCATGGCGCTCCCTCCAGGCCCGACAAGAGCGCTGGCTTGGCCAACACCAGCCACAGCACCGTCGGGATCAGTATCAGGGGCACGACGATCAGCCATGCCGTGGCCGCGCTGCGCTCGCGCTTGTGCGATCCCTCGTGGCCCAGCATCGCCAACATGCGGCCGCAGTACACGTGGAAGCCCGCCATCAGCGCCACCACGGCGAGCTTGGCCGCCAGCCAGCTGCCGGACGCCTGCGTCAGGTACGCCAGCCCGCTGCCGCTGATGATGGCCAGCACCGCCGCGGGCGACGCCACGGCGATGAAAGCGAATCGGCTCATGACGCGCAGACGTTTCGACGTCGCGGTGCTCATCTCGTGATCCACGCTGAACATCACGGGCATGTACAGCAGAGAGGCGCTCCAGATCGTCAATGTCGCGATGTGCAGGGACATCAACCACGCCATGCTGCGGTCTCGGCGTGATGGCAGCAGCCGCAACGCGTGCGGGTGTCTTGCGACACGAGGAACAGGCTGGCGTTTTCTATTTTCATGACGATCCCCGGGGACGACGTGCGATCGGCGCAGCAAGCGCCATGCCCGGGGATGTCGAGAAAATGGAGATCAGGCGCTCGATTGGCGCGGCACGAGCGTCACGCCCGCCCGTTCTGGCGAACGAGCGGGACCGACGAAATGTGGCGGTGTGACGTGGTACTTAGCGGCGCACGCCCAGGTCGCTGGGCTGCGCGGCCAGCCAGGCGGCCACGTTGGCGATGTCCTGGTCGGACAACTGGGCGGCGAACGCGCCCATGATGGGGTTCTTGCGTACGTTGGCGGTGGCGGGGCTGTTGGCGCCGCCGCGCTTGTAGGCGCGCAGCGCGTGCGCCAAGTAGTCGGCGTGCTGGCCCGCCAGGACGGGGTATTCCGGCTGCACCGAGGTCTTGGCATCGGCGCCGTGGCACGACGCACAGTTCATCTTGTCGAACACCGCCTTGCCGGCGGAGATGTCCTGCGCCTGCGACGGCAGGGCGGACATGGCCACGAGTACGCCCGCGAGGGCAGAGATAGCGCGTTTCATGTGTTGCCCCGTTTACTTGAGGTTGGCGTAGTAGGCCGCCAGGTCGGCGATGTCCTGGTCGGACAGGCTGCCTGCGATCGCGTCCATCGTGGGATGGCTGCGCGCACCCTTCTTGTATTCGTTGAGCGCCGCCTCGATGTACTTGGCGTTCTGGCCGGCGATCATCGGCACGTGGTAGATCTCGGGGAACGAGGCTTTGTAGCCGGGGATGCCGTGGCACCCGATGCACATCGACACCTTGTCGCGCGCATTCTGGACGTTGCCGACAGGCGCGTTGCCGGCAGGTGCCGCGCCAGCCGCCTGGGCATGCACCTGGCCGGCGATGGCACAGGAAGCGGCGAGGGCCAGCGCGGAAAACGCACGCATCGGGGGGATTCTCAACTTCATGGTCTGCTGTCTCTTCTCTTGGTATGAATGATGACTGAAGCTGGGATGCATGCCGGGACTGGCCCGGCCGGCAAACCCTGGGATTGTACGATAATTGAGCCGGGCCCATACTGTAGCCACACTCCCCGCCGGGGCGCCCGCACAACGACTTCCCTGCTCATGTCCGCTCATCCCGAACTCCAGAAATCCACTCGTTTCGAAGGCACCGACCGCTACGTCGCCACCGACGATCTCAAGCTGGCCGTGAACGCCGCCCTGACCCTGCAGCGCCCCTTGCTCATCAAGGGCGAGCCAGGCACCGGCAAGACCATGCTGGCCGAGGAAGTGGCTCGCGCGCTGGGCCGGCCGCTGCTGCAATGGCACATCAAGTCCACCACCAAGGCGCATCAGGGCCTGTACGAGTACGACGCGGTCTCGCGCCTGCGCGACTCGCAGCTGGGCGACGAGAAGGTGCGCGACATCCGCAACTACATCGTGCAGGGCACGCTGTGGCAGGCCTTCGAGGCCGAACATCCGGTGGTGGTGCTGATCGACGAGATCGACAAGGCCGACATCGAATTCCCCAACGACCTGCTGCGCGAGCTCGACCGCATGGAGTTCCATGTCTACGAGACGCGCCAGACCATCGCGGCGCGCCATCGCCCGCTGGTCATCATCACGTCCAACAACGAGAAGGACCTGCCCGACGCCTTCCTGCGCCGCTGCTTCTTCCACTACATCCGCTTCCCCGACCGCGAGACCATGCGCGACATCGTCGGCGTGCACTTCCCCGACCTGAAGCAGGACGTGCTGCGGGCGGCGCTGGACACGTTCTTCGCGTTGCGCGACGCACCCGGCCTGAAGAAGAAACCTTCCACCTCCGAACTGCTCGACTGGCTGCGCCTGCTGCTGGCCGAAGACGCCACCGCCGCGCAGATCGACGCCCACGCCGCCACGGCCGTGCCCATGATGGCGGGCGCCCTGCTGAAGAACGAGCAGGACATGCAGCTGCTGGAACGCCTGGCCGCCATGACCCGCGGCGGCCAGCGCCGTTAAGCTCGTTCTCGCCTCGCCATGCTTATCGACTTCTTCTACCACCTGCGGGCCCACAAGCTGCCGGTGTCCGTGCAGGAATACCTGACGCTGGTCGAGGCGCTGCGCGGCAACGTGATGTCGCCGACGCTGGACGACTTCTACTTTCTCGCGCGCACGGCGCTGGTGAAGGACGAGTCGCTGTACGACCGCTACGACCGCGCCTTCGGCGCCTACTATCGCGGCATCGAGGCTTCTCTGCCGGCCGGTAAAGAAGTTCCCATCGACTGGCTGATCAAGCAGTTCGAGAAAAGCCTCACTCCCGAAGAAAAGGCCGCCATCGAGAAGCATGGCTGGGACAAGCTGATGGAGCTGTTCAAGCAACGCCTGGACGAACAGAAGGAACGCCACGCCGGCGGCAACAAGTGGATCGGCACCGGCGGCACCTCGCCGTTCGGCAACGGCGGCTACCACCCCGAAGGCATACGCGTGGGCGGCGAGTCCGCCGGCAACCGCACCGCGGTCAAGGTGTGGGACATGCGGCAGTTTCGCGACTACGACGATCAGGTCGAACTGGGCACGCGCAATTTCAAGGTGGCGCTGCGCCGCCTGCGGCGCTTCGCGCGCGACGGCGCCGAGCTCGAACTGGACCTGGACGACACCATCGCCAGCACCGCCCGCAACGCCGGCCATCTCGACCTGCGCCTGGTGCCCGAGCGCCGCAACAACGTGAAGGTACTGATGCTGCTGGACGTGGGCGGCAGCATGGACGACCACATCGCGCGCATCGAAGAGCTGTTCTCCGCCGCGCGCAGCGAGTTCCACAATCTCGAGGTGTACTACTTCCACAACTGCCCCTACGAGAACCTGTGGCAAAGCAACCGGCGGCGCCATGCCGAGCGGTTCGATACCTGGGACATCCTGCGCAAGTACAACGCCGACTGGCGGCTGATCCTGGTGGGCGACGCCACCATGAGCCCGTACGAGATCCTGCAGCCGGGCGGTTCGGTCGAGCATCACAACAAGGAAGCCGGCGCGACCTGGATGCGCCGCCTGCTGGATGCCTGGCCCAAGGCAGTGTGGCTGAACCCCGAGCCGACGGCATCGTGGCCGTACCGGCAGTCCATCGCGCTGCTGCGCGACATCATGCAGGACCGGATGTTTCCGGTGACGGTGGCGGGGCTGGAACAGGCGATGCGGCTGCTGTCCAAGTAGCCGTCGCGGAATCGGCCGCCGCAGCGCCGGCGATTCCGGCGTTGCGGTCCGCGGCGCCGTTGCACGGCCCCCACCCCACGCGGGTGCACGCGGCGCTGACTCGCAGTGCATGCACCACTCCGAACCCGGCACGCCCTTCGTCGTGCCTCACTTTGGTTCGCGAAACGCACCACCTTCTCGCACGAGGCTTTTCCAAACAGATGCCTCGGAAATGTCGAATTCCGGCCCTGCACAGCGTGCGGCAAAGTTGCGGCAACAACGATGCCGCGCGGTCCTGGAACGTGCCGACGCGGTCATCGCCACGAGGCCGCGGACGTCCCACGGCGCTCAACCCACGCCGTTGAAGGACGCAGAACCATGACTTCACTTTCCCGTCGGCATTTCCTCGCCGCCAGCGGCGCCATGCTCGCCGCGCCCATGCTGGCCCGCGCCGAGACGTATCCCAGCAGGCCGGTCAGCATCGTCGTGGCGTTCGCGCCCGGCGGCTCGCTCGACATGATCGCGCGGCGCATCGCCACGCACATGGCGGCGGAGCTGGGTGTGCCCTTCGTGGTGGAGAACCGCAGCGGCGCGGGCGGGCGCATCGGCACGCAGCACGTGGCCAAGGCCCGCGGCGACGGCTATACGCTGATCGCCACCAGTTCCGCGGCGCACGGCGTCGCGCCTTCGCTATATCCCCAGGCCGAACTGGGCTACCGCGCCATGGAGGACTTCAGCCACATCGGGCTGATCTGCAAAGGTCCCATGGCGCTCATGGTTCGTGCGGACGCGCCCTTCGACAATGCGGCCGAACTGGTCGCCTACAGCAAATCCACCGGCAAGCCGCTGTTCTACGGCTCGGGCGGCATCGGCAGCCTGGGCCACCTGACCGGCAACCTCATCGGCAACACGCTGGGCATCCCCGTCGAGCATGTCTCTTATCGCGGCTCGGCCCCGGCGCAGGCGGATCTGCTGGCGGGCAACCTGACCGCGGTATGCGACAACATGTCGTCCCACACCGCGCAGTTCAGTGCCGGCGCGATCAAGATCATCGGCCTGACCGCCGGCGAGCGCTTCTCCAAAATGCCGACCGCCGCCACTTTCGCGGAACAGGGCTACCCCCAGCTGCAGGCCGCGGCCTGGTACGGCCTGAGCGGAAGCGGCGGCATGCCGCCCGCGGTCGTGCAGAAGCTGAATGCGTCGCTCAAGCGCTTCCTGGTCCAACCGGACACCATCGAACTGCTGGCCGGGCTTTCCATGGTCGCCGACGACGGCATGCCTGCCGACACGTATTCGCGATTCGTGGAGTCGGAGCTGGCCAAGTGGGGCAAGGTTATCCGGGATTCGGACATCAAGGTCAGCTGATGACATGACAGGGAACGCGCACGATGCACGTCCCCTGCGCCTAGGCATCCGAAGCGCACGAAATCGAAGGTTGCGCCTGGCCATGCCGCCCAGCCACAAGGCTCACGCATTCAACCATCCACCGGCTGATACGGCGTATCCAGCGTCAGCTGATAGAACGCCAGGTCCAGCCACCGGCCGAACTTGAAGCCCGCCTGCGCGATGGTGCCGGCGTGCACGAAGCCCAGCTTGCGATGCAGCGCGATGCTGCCCTGGTTGGCCGCATCGATGCCGCCTACCAGCACGTGCACCTGGTCCTCGCGCGCCTGGGCGACCAGCGCGCGCATCAAGGCCAGGCCCAGGCCGTGCCCGCGGAATCGCTCGTCGACGTAGACCGAGTGCTCCACCGAGTACTTGAATGCAGGCCAGGCGCGGAACGTGCCGTAGCTGGCGAAGCCCATCAGCTCGCCGGCATCGTTCTCGTAACCCAGCACGGGAAACCTGCCCGCCGCCTTGGTCTGGAACCACGTGTCCATGGACTGCATGGTGCGCGGCTTGTAGTCGTACAGGGCTGTGGTGTTGATGATGGCGTCGTTGAGAATCGCCAGAATGGCGCCGGCATGGCGTTCGCGGGTGCAGCGCACGAGCTTGGCGCCGGCGGGGGTGGGTGCGGTGAAGTTCATGGCGCGGTTCGGAGGGGCGGGATAGGAAATTGTAGCCAGCCTTGCTCCCGCTAGATCAACGCCTGCCGCACCCGATGCGATACCCACTCGGCCACGAACACCGTGGCCAGGATGGCGGCGAAGATCACCGTGACCTGCGGCCACGCCAACCTGTCCACCGACGCGGCCAGGGGCAGGCCGATGCCCCCTGCCCCCACGATGCCCAGCACCGTGGATTCGCGGATGTTGATGTCCCAGCGATACACCGTGGTGCCCACCATCGCGGGCAATATCTGCGGCACCACGGCGTAGGCCAGCACCTGTGGCCGGCTGGCGCCCGTGGCGGTGACGGCCTCGACCTGGCGCACGTCGACCTCTTCGATCGCCTCGTACATCAGCTTGCCGATGAAGCCGATGGAGCGCAGCGCGATGGCAATGATGCCGGCCAGCACGCCGGGCCCCACCACGGTCACCAGCAGCATGGCCCAGATCAGCGAGTTGATCGAGCGCGACGACACGATGATGGCCAGCGCCAGCGGGCGCAGCGCGATGCGGCTGGGCGTGGTGTTGCGGGCCGCCAGGAACGCGATGGGCACGGCGATGACCGCCCCGATGGCTGTGCCCAGCGTGGCGATGTTCAACGTGTCCCAAAGCGGAGCCCACAGCCGGTCGACGTAGCTCCAGCGCGGCGGCCACATGCGCGAGATCATGTCCCAGCCGGCGGTCGGCGCATCGGCGGCGAAAGCCCAGATGGTGTTCTCGGACACCAGCTGCCAGCCCGCCGCAAAGACCAGCGCCGCGATCATCCAGCCCAGCCAGGCCCAGCGCTGCTGGGCCGGCGTGCGGCGCCGCCACGCCGGCACGCCGGCATTCGACGATGCAGCGGGGTTCACAGGAACCTCCGGCGCACGTGGCCCGAGGCGTACTCGCACAGCATCACGATGGCGATGATCAGCAGCAGGATGGCCGCCGCGGTCTCGAATTCATAACGGTCGAACGCCGTGTTCAGCGTGGCCCCGATGCCGCCGGCGCCGACGATGCCGATGATCGCGGCCTCGCGGAAGTTGATGTCCAGCCGATACAGCGACAGCCCTATCATGCGCGGCATGACCTGCGGCTGCACGGCGTAGACGATCCACTGCGGCCAGGCGGCGCCCGTGGCGCGTATGGCCTCGAGCTGGCCGCGGTCCGCGGTCTCTATCTCTTCGGCCAGCAGCTTGCCCAGGAATCCCATCGAGGCGATCACCAGGGTGAGCATGCCCGCGAGCGGCCCGAAGCCGAACATCTTCACCAGCAGGATCGCGATGATCAGTTCGGGAAAGGCGCGCGAGATGGCGATGAAGCCGCGACACACCGCGTACACGGGCAGCGGACTGATGTTGCGCGCCGCGCCCAGGCCCAGCGGCACGCTGAGCACGATGCCGATGGCCGTGGACACGACCGTCATGGCCAGGCTTTCCAGCAGGCCCTCGCTGATCTCGCGCCAGCGGCTGGTGAAGTCGGGCTGCGCAAAGGCCGCCACGAATCGCCAGCCGCGCACCAGGCCTTCGGATACGCGATTCCAGTCGACCTGGATGGAACCCAGCGCGGCGGCCAGGTACAGCGCCACCAGCAGCCACAGGGCCAGACGCAGCGGCGCCGAACGGATGAACGGCGGCCTGCGCCAGCGCAGCGGCGCCATGGAAGCGCGCGCGCCCTGCCGTGCCGCCGCATCGCCGCCCTGTGGCGAACGTACGGTGCTCATGCCGCCGCCGTCGCCGCGCGCGCCACGACGTCCTCGGGCGATGGCGCATCGTCCTCATCGGCCGCGGCCGCATGGCCCGACGCGTTCCAGTCTTCCTGCCCGTAGATCTCGGTCAGCACGGCCGGCGTCAGGCCGGCGGGCGCGCCATCGTAGACCAGCCGCCCCTTGCGCAGCCCGACGATGCGATCGGCGAACTGCGTGGCCAGCGCCACGTCGTGGATATTGATAACCGCGGACAAGCCGCGTTCGCGGCAGATCTCGCACAACAGGCGCATGATCTGCCGGGACGTCTTCGGGTCCAGGCTGGCGGTGGGCTCGTCCACCAGCAACAGCAGCGGCTCCTGCATCAGGGCGCGGGCAATGCCCACGCGCTGGCGCTGGCCGCCCGACAAGGCATCGGCGCGCTTGTTCTCGAAGCCGGCCAGGCCCACGCGCTCGAGCAGATAGAAGGCCTGCCTGACGTCCGCCTCGGGATAGCGGCGCGTCCAGCTGCGCCAGAAGCTCGTGTAGCCGAGGCGGCCGGACAGCACGTTCTCCATCACGGTCAGGCGTTCGACCAGCGCGTATTCCTGGAAGATCATGCCGAGCTGGCGGCGCGCCTGCCGCAGCGCCCTTGCCGACAGCCCGGGCAGGCTGCGTCCTTGCAGCAGCACGTCGCCGCCCGATGGCTCGACCAGACGATTGACGCAGCGTATCAGCGTGCTCTTGCCCGCGCCGGACGGCCCGATCAAGGCAAGCACCTGGCCGCGCGGCACGGCCAGGTCCACGTGGTCCAGCGCCAGGTCGCCCGTGGCATAGCGCTTCACCAGCCCCTGCAAGGCGAGCAGGGGCTCGCCCTGCGGGTGGACTGCCATGATCACTGGCAGGTATACGAGACGTTCATGGCCTTGTCGATCTCGCGGACCACCGCCCAGTGTTCTTTGTACGTGATCGGGATGAAGGCTTCCTGCGCCGGGTCGGCCTTGCTGAACTCCTTCAGCAGCGCGGTGCCTTCCCAGTCGAACGAGAAGAAGGCCTGCTTCACCTTCTCTGCCAGTTCGGGCTTCAGGTTGTACACGTAGCCGTAGCCGGTGGTGGGGAACGACTGCGACTTGTAGATGCTGCGCAGCTTGGACTTGTCCACGGCGTTGCGCGCGATCATGCGGTTCATCACCGAGTTGGCCACCGCCGCGGCATCGTAGTCCTTGTTGGCCACGCCGATGACGGAGTTGTCGTGCTTGCCCGAGAACGCCGGCTTGTAGTCCTTCTCGGCCTGCATGTTGTAGGTGCTGGCCAGCAGGGCCGAAGGCGCCTTGTAGCCCGAGTTGGACGTCTGCGACGTGAAGGCGATGGTCTTGCCCTTCAGGTCTTCGATCTTCTGCGCGCTGCTGTCGGCCGGCACGATGATTTCCATCTCGTAGCCGTAGGCGCCCTTCTTGTCGGCCATCATGGTGAAGGGCACGAAGCCGGCGCAGTTCACGGCCAGGGGGTTGCTGCCGGTGTTGAACCCCGCCACGTGCAGGCGGCCGGCGCGCATGGCCTCGAGTTGCGCGGCGTTGGACTGAACCGGGAAGAACTGCACCTTCTTGCCGGTGGTCTTCTCCATGTGGCGCAGGAACTCTTCCCAGACGCCGCGATAGACCTCGGGATCTTCCACCGGGGTGTAGGCGAACACCAGGGTGGACGGGTCGACCCACTGCTTGGGGTCGGTGGGAGCGTCGGCGACCATGTCGCCGTTGGCGTCGCAGAACTTCTTGTCGAGCTCACCCCTGGCGCACTCGGCCGCCTGCGCGAACGAGGAGGCGAAGACGCCCGCCATGCCGAAGAGTGCGAGACCGACCAGCTTTTTCGTTTTCATGTTCAACCCCGTGTAAGCGAACCGTCGGCCATTCTTCGATGATTCCATGACAAGACCGTGACAGAATCGAGTCCCGGCACATCGCTTCATATTGATCGCGCATGGCCCGAAGATGGACGACGTTGAGGGAAGATTGGAGGCATCGGCCATTCATCGCCCTCCTTTCGGCGGTTGAACCATCCCGCGGGGATAAACTCCAACAGAATTCCGCCAACCTACAGGACTCCAGGAACATGCGTCTTTCCCTCCCGGTGCTGCCGATGCGGCTGCCTTTGCTGCTGGTCTCGTCCTTTCTTGCATTCCAGGCCGGCGCGGCCCAATTGCCCAACGGCGTTTCCGAAGTGACCTCGGTCGAGGGCATCACGGAGTACCGGCTAGAGAACGGCCTGCGCGTGCTGCTGGCACCCGACGAATCCAAGCCCACCACCACCGTCAACATGACGTACCTGGTGGGTTCGCGCCACGAGAACTACGGCGAGACAGGCATGGCGCACTTGCTGGAACACATGATGTTCAAGGGCACGCCCACGCTGCGCAACGCGCTGGGCGAGTTCTCCAGGCGCGGCCTGCAGGCCAACGGCACCACTTCGCTGGACCGCACCAACTACTTCGCCAGCTTCGCCGCCAATCCCGAGACCCTGAAGTGGTACCTGGGCTGGCAGGCCGACGCCATGGTCAACTCCACCATCGCCAAGGAGGACCTCGACTCGGAAATGACCGTGGTCCGCAACGAGATGGAAAGCGGCGAGAACAATCCCTTCCGCATCCTCATGCAGAAGATGCAGTCCACCGCCTACCAGTGGCACAACTACGGCAAGAGCACCATCGGGGCGCGCTCCGACGTCGAGAACGTCGATATCGGGCAGCTGCGCGCCTTCTATCACCAGTACTACCAGCCCGACAACGCGGTGCTCATCGTGGCGGGCAAATTCGATCCCCAGGCCGCGCTGACCGACATCCAGGGCACGCTGGGCAAGTTGCCGCGCCCCAAGCGCACGCTGCCGCCCGAATACACCGTCGAGCCCACGCAGGATGGCGAGCGCTCGGTCACGCTGCGCCGTGCCGGCGGCACGCCGCTGGTGGCGGCCATGTACCACATCCCGGCCGCGGGCAGCGCCGACTACGTGCCCTTCGACCTGGCCGCCTATATCCTGGCCGACACGCCCTCGGGCCGCCTATACCATGCCCTGGTGCCCACCAAGCAGGCGTCGGGCGTGTTCGGCTTCACCATGGATCAGCGCCATCCCGGCACCGCCATGTTCGGCGCGCAGCTTCAGGCAGACATGGACCCCGAGCAGGCGCTGCGCACGCTGACCTCCACGCTGGAAGCGGTGGGCGAAAAGCCCTTCACCGCCGAAGAACTGGAACGTGCCCGCAGCAAGTGGCTGACCGCCTGGCAGCAGACCTATAACGATCCCGAGCGCGTCGGCGTGGCGCTGTCCGACGCCATCGCCTCGGGCGACTGGCGCCTGTTCTTCCTGCAGCGCGACCGCGCGCGCGACGCCAAGCTCGAAGACGTGCAGCGCGTGGCCACCGAATACCTGGTGCGCGCCAACCGCACCGAAGGCCGCTACCTGCCCACCGAAAAGCCCCAGCGCGCGCCGCTGGGCGAGCGGCCGGATCTCGAGCAGATCTTCAAGGACTACAAGGGCGACCCGGACTTCAAGGCGGCCGCCGCCTTCGATCCCTCGCCCGCCAACATCGACAAGCTGACGCAGCTGCGCACCCTGAACCTGCCCAGCGGGCCGGTGCAGGTGGCGCTGATGCCGAAGGCGACGCGGGGCGAGCGCGTGCAGGCCCAGCTGCTGCTGCAATACGGCGACGCCGCCACCCTGAAAGGACAGCGGGCGGTGGTCGGAGCGGCCGCCGAGCTGCTGGACCGCGGCACCCCCACTCTGACGCGCCAGCAGATCCAGGACCGCTTCGACCAGATGCAGGCCGAAGTCAGCTTCGGCGCTTCGGGCACCGACCTGGGCGTCAGCATGTCCACCACGCGCGAACACCTGCCCGAATTGGTGTCGCTGGTGCTCGACATCCTGCGCAACGCCAACTATCCCGAGGCCGAGGTGGCCGAGTACAAGCGCCAGGTGGTCACCTCGCTGCAAAGCGCCATGACCGAGCCGAGTGCGCTGGCGTCGCGCGCCCTGGCGCGCCACGACAATCCGTGGCCGGCCGATGACGTGCGCTACGTGCCCAGCTTCGAGGAAGCGCTGGCCGATGTGCAGGCCCTCACGCGCGACCAGTTGGTGGCCTTCCATGAGAAGTTCTACGGCACCGGCGGCATCAAGTTCTCGGCCGTGGGCGACTTCGACCAGGCCGCGGCCGAGGCCGCGCTGGCCAAGGGCCTGGAAGGATGGCGCCGCGCCCCCGCCTATACGCGCCTGGACGATCCCTACCAAGACGTCCCCGCCGAGCAGTTCGAGATCGCCACGCCCGACAAGGCCAACGCCTTCTACATCTCTCGGGCCCCGCTGAAACTGCAGGACACCGATCCCGACTTCCCGGCCCTGTACCTGGCCAACTTCCTGCTGGGCACGTCCGAGACCTCGCGCCTGTGGGACCGCGTGCGCGAGAAGGAAGGCCTGTCGTACAACGTGCGCAGCAGCCTGGTCGCGTCGTCGTTCGAGCCCACGGGCAGCTGGACCATCTACGCCATCTATGCGCCGCAGAACCGCGACCGCCTGGAAAAGGCCATCGGCGAAGAAACGGCCCGCGTGCTGAAGGAAGGTTTCACCGAGGCAGAGGTGCGCGACGGCATCGCCGCGCTGCTGAACTATCGCCGCCTGTCGCGGGCGCAGGACGCCGTGCTGGCGGGCGTGTGGCTCGACTACCTGAAGACAGGCCGCACCTTCGCCTGGTCCGCGGAAATCGACAAGAAGCTGCAGGCATTGACCCCTGAGACCGTGAACGCCGCGCTGCGCAAGCACTTCAAGCCCGAAACGTTCAGCACGTCGGTGGCGGGGGATTTCCGCAAGAAGCCGTAAGAGATACGGCGCGCGCCAGCCTTCGGGTTGGCGCGCCCGCGCCTTACTGCCTTACTGCGTTGCCGCCCCGATTCCATCCAGCGCCTCGATCGCCTCGGGCGAAAGCCGGATGCTGGCACTGTCGATGTTCTGCTTCAGGTGCGCCACCGACGACGTGCCGGGAATCAGCAGGATATTCGGCGAGCGCTGCAGGAGCCACGCCAGCGCCACCTGCATCGGCGTCGCCTCGTACTGGGCCGCCACGTCGTTCAAGATGGACGACTGCAGCGGCGAAAAGCCGCCCAGCGGGAAGAACGGCACATAAGCAATGCCGGCCTGCGCCAGGTCGTCGATCAGCGCCTCGTCACCGCGATGCGCCAGGTTGTACATGTTCTGCACGCACACGATGTCGGTGATGCCCCTGGCCTGCTGCACCTGCGCGGCCGTGGCGTTGCTCAGGCCGATGTGGCGGATCAGCCCCTTGTCCTTCAGCTCGACCAGCGGCGCGAGCAGCGGCTCGACGTCGCCCTCCGCCGGGCCCATGGGATCGAACATCAGCCGCAGGTTCACCACATCGATCACGTCCCGGCCCAGGTTGCGCAGGTTGTCATGCACGGCGGATTGCAACTCTGCTGGACTCAGCGCCGGGTTCCACGATGCATCGTCGCCCCGCTTGGCGCCCACCTTGGTGACGATGACGAGGTCGTCACGGTACGGATGCAGCGCCTCGCGGATGATCTGGTTGGTGACGTGAGGGCCGTAGTAGTCGCTGGTGTCCAGATGGTTCACGCCGCTTTCGATGGCCGCGCGCAGCACGGCCAGCGCCGCGGCGCGGTCCTTGGGCGGGCCGAATACGTGCGGGCCGGCAAGCTGCATGGCGCCGTAGCCCATGCGGTTGACGATGAGGTTGCCGAGTTTGTAGGTACCGGCACGAGTGGCTGTGGTCATTCGCTTCGCTCCTGAAATGGTTGACGCCGCAGGGGAGACATTCGGCATCGGAAGGGCCATAATATGAACAATCCTTCAGATTGGAAATTCGCATATGGCCACCGCCGCCAAGCCCTCGCTGAAGCCCCGCAAACAGCCGCGCCAGGCACGTTCGCAGGCCACCGTGGACGCCATCTTCGACGCGACTATTCAGGTTTTGCTGGCCGACGGCCTGCAGCGGCTGACGACCATACGCGTGGCCGAACGCGCGGGCGCCTCGGTCGGCACGCTGTACCAGTACTACCCTCACAAGCAGGCGCTGCTATACGCCGTGCTGGAGCGGCACCTGGGCAGGATCGGCGATGCCATTGAAAAGGCGGCGGCGTCGGTACACGGCAAGCCGCTGGCCACCATGGTGGCCACGGTCGTGCGCGCCTTCATCAAGGCTAAGACCGAGCACATCGAGGAAGGCCGCGCCCTGTACGCCGTCGCGGGCGAACTGGATTCGCGGCCGCTGGTACTGAAATCCCGGGAACGCGCCCACGCCATACTGGCGGCCATGCTGGCCACGGCCGAGGCTGTCGAGTTCGCCGATCTGCCTACGGTGAGCTATATGTTCGCCGCGGCGATGACAGGATCGATGCACGCCGTGATGGATGGCAGCGCATCGGCGAAGCTGGCCAGGGCGCTGCCGGGGCAGCTGGAGTCGTTGTGCCTGGGATATCTGGAGCGGGAAAGCCGGCCGCGGAAAACCAGCGTTGCGAAGTGACGATGGCCGATGCTGTGCCCGCGCGCTCCAGATCGGGCCCCATGCGTATACGATGATGGATGCCGAATATGCTGTATCACGTCCACCTACGGGATTTTTCCAACGAGGAGGAGATCACCATGGTCAGCAAGAACACGGTTTGCCTTTGGTACGACGGCACCGCCCTGGATGCCGCAAACTTCTATGCCAAGACGTTCCCGGACAGCGTCGTCAAGGCCGTACACCGCGCGCCTGGCGACTATCCCGCAGGCAAGCAGGGCGATGTATTGACCGTCGAGTTCACGGTAATGGGCATTCCATGCCTGGGCCTGAATGGCGGCCCGGCGTTCGAGCACAACGAGGCGTTCTCGTTCCAGGTAGCCACCGACGACCAGGCCGAGACCGACCGTTACTGGAACGCCATCATCGACAACGGCGGCCAGGCCAGCGAATGCGGCTGGTGCAAGGACAAGTGGGGATTGTCGTGGCAGATCACGCCGCGCGCACTGATAGAAGCTATCACCGATCCGGACCAGGCGGCGGCCAAGCGCGCGTTCGACGCGATGATGACAATGTCGAAGATCGATATCGCCAGGATCGAAGCGGCCCGGCGGGGCTGATGTTTGCGCCGGGGCTCGGAGATATGGGCTAAGGCCTCTTGCTGCGCAATGTCCGCTCGAAGAAGAATCGCACCATCTCGCCGGTGGCATCCGGACCGGTGCGGTCCGTATATGAGCCGCTTTCCTTACCTCCTGCCCAGGCATGGCCTGCGCCATGAATTTCCCAGCGCTCGGCCATGACCTCGCCTGCGGCATTCCGGTATACGTGCTTCGTGCTGTGACGCCTGGTGCCCGCGCCCTGCATGCGCCCGCTTTCGACACTGGCGGATGATCCCGCGCTGGCCGCGGCTACTGCATGAGCATTGCCCGGATGCACCGTCGCGTCGCGGTCTCCATGAAAAACGATGGTGGGCACGCCGCTGCCGGTCGGCGTTGCCGCTCGAATACCCGTGCCCTTCATCGCCGAAAGCGCCGAAGAAAGATCCGAGGCCGCGCCGGCCGCCAACCCCGAATGCACGCCCGCCGCCGCGTACAGCTCGGGATACGCGCCGGCCAGTATCGCCGCCATTGCACCGCCCGCCGACAAACCGGCCACATATACCCGCTGAGGATCGATGGCGTGCTGCTCCATCACCGAACGCGTCATGCCCGCGAGAATCGCCGGCTCGCCACGCCCCTTCTGCTGGTGATTGTGCTTGAACCAGTTCCAGCACTTCTGCGGATTTCCCTGTTGCGACTGGACGGGATAAAGCACGTAGAAGCCCTGGGACCGGGCCGCGTCGTTCATCGCCGTTCCGGCAGCGAAATCGTCGGCATCCTGGGTGCAGCCATGAAGCATCACCACCAACGGCAAGGGTTTCTCGCCCGCATTGGGCGGCACATAAAGTTTGTAGCCGCGATGCCCAGCCGAATTGCGGAATGTTCCCGCCGTAAACGTGTCGCCGGGCACGGAGGGCTTGCGCAGGGGCGGGTCGACTTCTTCGACGATTGCCGGATCGGGGTCGTACGTTTGTGCGGGTTCGGGGATCTCGATGGCTTCGACGTCGATGACATCGGAATCGTCGCGCGGGGCGCGTGCGGCGGGTGCGACGCCATTCAAAGCGGCTTGAATGGCGGCCGTGGCCGCGCTCAGGTCGCCCGACTGGGTAAGCCGGGTGGCCTGCTGCATGAGTTGTTGGAAATCGAAGTGCATGGAATTCCTTCGCGGCTGGGAAGAGGTCAGCGAATGCGCTGACGCAGGGCGGTCTTGACGGCGGGACTGGCATGCAGCGCGCCAAGGACCGTCACGGATTCAATCGTGGCAAGAGCCAATTCAGGCGTGACGTCGGGCGCGATGCTCGCCAGGCCAAGCACCCGGATCTGCAGCATTTCTCCCGCGGCCTGCACCGCGAGCAGATCCTGCGTGGTGTAGTGCTGGATGCCGAGGACCAGCGTCTTGCGGCTGACCGCTTGCCGCACGGCGTCGCCATGCGTGGCCAGCTGATTGCGGATGGCTGTGCGGATAAGGTCTGTGCGGTTGGCATAGAAGCCTTCCTGGACCAGAAGATCGATCTGGCCGAGGTCGACGTAACCCAGGTTGATGGTGATCTTCTCGTCGGAAGGCTTGGACGCGGACGCGAGGGATGGTGTGCGGGGAGGCATTTCGGCATCTTAGTACCATCCACTAGGATGGTCAATGGATGTTCAAGCCTTTCCGATGCAACAAACATTGTCTTGAGGGTAGAACCGGAATTCAATCCAGCCCGACCCGCCTAGCGCCCTTCCTGAACAATGCCTGCGCGTCCGGCGTCAGGCGAAACGCGGCAAGCAGATCGCCAACGCGGTATCCGGGATGCGACTGGCGGAGCGTGGCCAGGAGTTGGAGCGCCTCGTCCATCCTGTCTGCGAGGGCCAGGCACAACGTGGCGATCGCGACGATATGCACATGAGCGTTGGGACGCATCGCGGCTTTCACCGCCCAGTCGGCGGCCTCCTCGATCCGCCCCATTCGGGCCAGCGCAAGCGCGCGTACGGCCAGCATGCCGAACAGCAAGGGGTCGAAGGGACTCAGATAACGCGAATGGTCGGCCGACTCGATGGCCGCCTGCGCATCTCCCGCCTGGCAATGGACGAATCCCAGCGTGTAGTGGCCCAGGGCGAAGTTGGGGCTGAGATCCACGGCGCGCCGCAGTTCCGCCAGCGACGCATCCTGGCCGCCGCGCAGCCACAGCGCGCGGCCCATGGCCCAATGCGCCGCCGGATCCCGGTCGTCGGCGATCAGACTCTGGCCCGCGGCCTTGAGTGCCAGCTCCATCGCGGGCTGCTGCTCGCCCCAGCGCTGGAACGCGTCCTGCCAATGCGTGAAGGACAGCCCCGCATAGGCGCGGGAATACGTCGGGTCGCGCCGCACCGCCATCTCGAAGAAGTGCCGCGCCAGAGCATTGTCGGCCCGGGTGAACCGGTACATATGCCACAGGCCGCGATGATGGGCCGACCACGCGTCCAGCGAGCTCGGCGGCAACAGTATGGCCCGGTTGCGCTCCGCGGATTCGATCTCGATCTCGATCGACGCGACGATCCGGTTGCCGATCTCGTCCAGCGCCACGAGCGCATCGGCCAGCGCGTGGTCGAAGACTTCCGCCCAGACGATGCGCGACGTCCGCGACTCGATCAGCGCCACGTCCACGATGATGCGCTTGGCGTGACGGCGCAGCGACCCGCTCACTACGAAATCCACATCCAGCGTCCTGCCGGCCTCCTCCGGCCCCACGCTGCGCTGGTCCAGCGCGAACACAGTGCCCTGCGCAATGATGAAAAGGCTGCGCAGCTTCGCCAGTCTGGCGATGATGTCGTAGGCCAGCCCGTCCCCCAACCCGCCCCGCACCCCGCCGCGCGCGGACGCGTCCGCGAACGGCATGACGACGATGGAAGCGCGCCCGGTTCGTCCCCTGGTCCCGTCCGGCGCATCGGCAGCCGGCGAAACGACAGTTCCCACCACGGATTCCCGCGGATCCTTCGGCGCCCGTCGCAACTGCCGCCATGCGTCGCGCAGGGGCCGCCAATCCAGACCCTCGTCATCGAAGGCACGAATCGTGGCAGCCAGGTGTTCTTCCCCCTCGCGATGCCGGCCCCGGTCGCTTAGCGACTGCAGCATCAGCGCGTGCGCGCGCGGGTCGAATGGGGCCAGCAGCAGCCACTTGCCCAGGCAGTCGCCGCGCTCCTCGGACGCCGCCGGCAGACATGCGGCCAGATGTTCCAGCACCGCCTCGTGGCAGGCTCTCAATCGCCGCCGTTGCGCCACCATCCAGCTGTCGAAGACGGGGCAGGACTTCAACTGCAGCCCGTCCAGGAAATCGCCGGTGAACAGAGCGGCCAGCGCACGCAGCCGTTCCATGCCGATGCCGCCGATGCCCTGCCGCGCGGCCTGCTCGATCTCGAGAGCGTCGACATGGCAATCGTGAAGGTCCAGCTTCACGGCGTCCTGCGTAGCCTGCACCCGTCGACGCCCCGGCTCGTCCAGCAGGGACCTTGCCTTGCTGAGGCACCAGCGCAGCTCGCCACGCGGATCGTTCGGGATATCCCAGAGCAGCTCGCACAGATGCGTGCGGGTCATCGCGTGCGGGGCGAGCGCGAGATAGGCGACCAGGGCGCGCAGCTTGCGCGAGGGCGGCAGAGGCAATGCGGCGCCCGCCCGGCTGATCGTTATCGGGCCGAGCATGCGGACGCGCAGGGCGGCGCCATCCTCGGGCATACCCGGATGCGCCGCCGCGTCAGATTCCACGCCGGCTACCACGCCCGCCTCCACGCGCGGGCCTTACGTTTGAGCCCGGATCGCACGACGCATGTATGCCTTCGTGCTGCTGCCTGTGATTCCGCCTCGCGCCGGCGATATCCGCCGGCGCTCATCCCCCGTCTTAATGGAGACACACCATGTCCGCATCCGCCACCGCCGTCGCCGCTCAAACGCAGGATCATGCGCAGCCCGACCTGGCCGCCCTCAAGACCCGCCAGCAAGCCACCTGGGCATCGGGAGACTATGCCGTCGTCGGCACCACCCTGCAGATCGTCGGCGAGCAGCTGTGCGAATCCCTCGATGTCCGCGCCGGGCAGACAGTCCTCGATGTCGCGGCCGGCAACGGCAATGCCTCGCTGGCCGCCGCCCGCCGCGGCTGCGACGTAGTCTCGACCGACTATGTGCCGGCCCTGCTGGCGCGCGCCCGCGAGCGCGCCGCCGCCGAGCGGTTGACTATCGAATTCCAGGAGGCCGACGCCGAAGCCCTGCCCTTCGCGCCCGGCAGCTTCGACGCCGTGCTTTCCACCTTCGGCGTGATGTTCACGGCCGACCACGACAAGACGGCCGCCGAACTGGTCCGCGTGTGCCGCTCCGGCGGCAAGATCGGCATGGCGAACTGGACGCCGGACGGCTTCATCGGCCAGATATTCAAGACCATCGGCAAGCACCTGCCGCCGCCTGCCGGGGCGAAATCGCCCGCGCTGTGGGGCACGCGGGCGCGCATCGAAGAGATGTTCGGACCTGATGCATCCGCGATCCAGGCGGAACCGCGCCATTTCGTGTTCCGGTATCGGTCGCCGGAACATTGGATGGAAGTGTTCAAGACCTACTACGGGCCGATGCTGAAAGCGTTCTCGGCGCTGGCGCCGGACGCACAGGCGGCGCTGCAAAGCGATATCATCGCGCAGATAAGCCGGTTCAACCGGTCGGGCGACGGGACGGTGGTAGTGCCCAGCGAATATCTGGAGATCGTGATCACCCGGCGGTGAACGGGCGGCCATCCGAATCGCATCGCATACGGGGCCGCCAAGGCAGGCAAGCAGCAGGTGGGCCATGGCACGCCCCCTTCGCATCTATCCGCGCACGGCGCGGGACGGACGATGCGAAGCAGTGACACTACTTCGGCGTCACGTACTTCGCCACTTCCGTGGCCGCGCCGGTGGTCCAGTGATCGATCAGCGGTTTGAGGTTGGCCGTCTGCACGCCGCCCTGCCCCTGCGACTCGGAAGTGATCTCCTCGCCCGTGCCGCCGCGTACGGACGCGAACAGCAGTTCGCTGGTTACGCTGTCCGTCACCTGGCTCTCGATAGCCACCGAGGCATCCTTGGGCCGTCCGCCCTCGGCCGCTGCCACCGCGCTGGTGACGACGAACGCTATCGGAATGTACTGATAGGCTTTGAGCGCCTGGGTTTCGCTGCCCACCGCCGTGATCGCGACACGTATATGCGCCACCCCGGGTCCGGCCTGATCCACCAGCCGCACCTGCTGGCCGATTTTTTGCCGAAGCGACTGGTCGGTGTACTGGCGTATCTCTTCAAGGGTCGACATCGACACTTCGTCGGTCGGCTGCGGCGCTGGATAGAACTCCACGGGCGCAAGCCACACGGCGGCGTACTTGCCGGGAGTAAACGCGGGATTCACATACAGCAGTCGAGACCCGCCGCCCGGCGCATCCTGCTTCTGCAGATTCGAGTAGTTCTTGAGAAAACCCGATTCCTTGGGTTCGGTGGTCGAAGCGCAACCGGCAACGAAGAAAGCCACCGATACGCCGAGACAGGTAGCGCGCAATGTCGCCTTCATCATGGGTGCTCCTCGGATGCTGATGTATGCATACAGCATATGGATCACCGCGGCGGATTCATATAGGTCTTTTGGTCAATGGGATTGCTCTGTTCGAATGAAGGGAGGAGGAGGCGGAAGGTGCGTGACGGCGGCATGGCACTTCAGCTTGCCGAAGGTGGCCGCCCGGCGTTACCGGGCGGGCTCTGCCTAGCGCGCCAGTGCATACATCGTGTGCGCCAGCACCCGTGCTCCGTCCGCCATGTCCGATGGCGAGGCATATTCCAGATCGTTGTGCGTCTGGCCGTCGCGGCAGCGGATGAACAGCATGCCGGTCGGGCAGATATCGCTCATGTAGCGCGAGTCGTGCCCGGCGGCCGAGGGCAGCTCCAGCGTACCGATGCCCAGCACGCTGGCCGACTCGGCCAATTGCCGCCGTATCGTTTGATGAAACTCCAGCGAAGGCGCTTCCGACAGCGGCTCGACAACGGCGGTGCACGGACCGCACACCGATTCGCATATCTCGAGTACCTGTGACCCCAGCGCCTGCATGTGCGCGGTGTCGGGATGCCGGATGTCGATGGAGAAGACAACCTGGCTTGCCACGACCGATGGTGCGCTGGGCGTGACGTCGAAGCGGCCGAACGTGAGCCGAAGGACGTCGTCCGGATCGGCAAACCTACGGCTCATGGTATCCACGCAACGCACCGCCGCCAGCAACGCGTCCTTGCGCTGGCTCAGGGGCACGGTGCCGGCGTGCGCCGCCTCGCCGTTCACGGTGACGCGGAAGGTCAGCTTGCCCTGCATGGCCGTCACCACGCCGACGCTGAGGCCCGCGGCCTCGAGCACGGGACCTTGCTCGATATGCGGTTCGATATACGCAGCCGCCGGCGAACGCAGTCCGCGCATCGGCAGGACCGGCATGCGAGCGCGCACGTCCGCCAACGCTTCGGCGATGGTCACGCCTTGGGCGTCGGTCACCGCCAGCGTCTCGTCCAGGTCGCGCGCACCGACGTATACCGACGAGCCCGACATGCCCGGCGCGAAGCGCGAGCCCTCCTCGTTCATCCAGGCCACCACCTCGATGGAATGTCGATGCACAAGCCCCGAAGCCTTGATGGCATGCGCGGCCTCGAGCGCGGCCAGCACGCCGTAGGCGCCATCGTACTTGCCACCCGTGGGCTGCGTGTCGATGTGCGAGCCGGCCATCACGGGCGCCGCGTCCGGGTCCGTGCCCGGCAGGCGCAGGAACAGATTACCGATGGCGTCGGTCTGCGCCTGCATGCCGATCTCGGTCGCCCATTCCACCAGCAAGGCCTGGCCCTGTGCATCGGCCGGAGTCAGCGCCTGCCGGTCGACGCCGGTAGGCGAGTATGCGCCGATGCGTCCCAAGGCTTCGATGCGCGAGTCCAGCCGCGCGGCGTCGACCATGCCAGCGGGATGATCGGAGGAATTCATGTTGTCTTTGCTCATACAGCACCTATGTGAGCGCGTTCGCGTTGTCAGAACAAGGACGGAGGATTCTCGATGCGCGAGGCAGCCTCGACCGCGGCGGGTAGCGCCCGGCACAGCTCGTCGGCCCATGCTTCCGGCACGGTCAGGCTGATCTTCACGAAGCGGTCGCCGAACGTCTTGGTGTGATAGCTGCCCTGCCGGATCATGATGCCGTTCTCCTGCAAAGCGGCTACCAGAGCTTCCGGACGGATGCCGGCGCCCAGCGTCTCGACCACCAGGAAGTTCGCCTGCGACGGATACACGGGTACATGCAGTCCCGGAATCTTGGATACGGCTTCGAACACGACTTGCTGATTGCGACGCAGGCGCTGTTTGATGACGGGGAACCAGCGCGACTTGGCCTCGAGGCCCGCGATGGCGGCCTTCTGCGACAGCACGTTGCTGCCCAGATTGTTGGGTGGCGCATCGGCCAGCAGCTCGATGTTGTCGGCCGCGCCCACCACGGCCCCGAGGCGCATGCCGGCCAGGCCCAGCCATTTCGAGAAGCTGTACATCATCAGCGTCTTCTCGGGATAGAACCGGTACGCGGGCGTGAAGCTGTCGGCGAACTGGAAGTACGTGGCATCGTGGATGAAGTAAGCGCCGATGTCGCGCGCCACGTCCGTGAACGCCTTGATCTCTTCCTCGGTGTGGCAGGTGCCCAGCGGATTGTTCGGGTCCACGAGATAGATCATCTTGGTGCGCGGCGTGACGTGCCGCAGCAACTGCTCGATGGTCAGCTTGTAGCCCACGGAAGGATCGTAGATGGGAATCTGGACCACCGTCGCGCCCGCTCGCTTGGCAAAAGCCATTGGCCATGCCCAGCTGGGATCCGTGGTGAGGAACTCGCTGCCCGGCTCGCAGAACCGGCTGCACACGCCGTACAGCCCCTGCACGCCGCCATCGGTCACCATCACGCTGGCGTCGGGCAGGCCCAGGTCATTGCGGATCAGCTCGCGCAAGCGCTCGAAGCCCAGCGGCGGCGCATAGGCGTGATAGATGCCCGAGTCCATCGCCTCGATCACGGCCTGCCGCACCTCCGGTGGCGGGTCGAAGTGGTTGGTGTTCTGGCCCAGCCACATCAAGTCCGGGTTGTTGCACAACTGATCGAAGAACGCGTTGCGCTTTTCGAAGGGCTTCATCGAAAACTTTCCTCCAGCGGGGTGGACCCACAACTATGTTTATACAATTCAGCTTTTATTGAATACAGTATCGAAGCAACCAACGGGCGCCGAGTGATGCCGGCGCCCGTGTTGGCATCGCGATGCGCGGCTTACTTCAAAGAAATTCCAGCTTTGTCGATGACCGACTTCCACTTCCTCAGGTCGCCATCGATGCGCTCGGCAAGCGCGGAGGCATCGTCGCCCACCGGCTCAAGACCCTGATCCTGCAACGACTTGCGCACGGCTGGATCCTGCGTGACCTTCGCACTGGCGGCGTTGACCTTCTTCACCACGTCGGCAGGGAGCCCGGCAGGCCCGACCAGCGCATACCACGCCGAGGCGTCGAAACCCGGCAGGCCCTGCTCGGCCACCGTGGGCACATCCGGCAATGCCGAGGACCGCTTCGCCGAGGTGATGGCCAACGGATGAATGGCGCCCGCCTTGATCTGCGGAATGGCCGGCGCCAGCGACGACACGATCAGCGGCACCTGCCCGCCGATGACGTCCGTCATGGCCGGCCCGCCGCCCTTGTACGCCACATGGACCGACTGCAATCCCTGCTGGATCTGGAGCATCTCCATGCCCACGTGCCCCACGCTGCCTACACCCGACGTGGCGTAGCTGTATTCGCCGGGCGACGACTTCATCAGCTTGGTGAGATCGCCCAGCGTCTTCGCGGGCACCTTCAGATTGGCCGCGAGCAGCATGCCGGCCGAGGCCACCGTGCCGATCGGCGTGAAGGATTTGACCGGCTCGTAACCCACATCCTGCAGGCTGGGCAGGATGACCAGCGTGGCCGATTCCACCAGATGCAGGGTGTAGCCGTCCGGTTCGGAGCCGGCCACGGCGCGCGCGCCGATCACGCCGGCAGCGCCCGCCTTGTATTCGAGCACCACGGACTGGCCGAGCGCCTTGCCCAGCTTGGGCGCTATTGTCCGCGCTACGGCGTCGATGGAGCCGCCGGGCGCATAGCCCAGCACGAGGCGGATGGGACGATCGGGATACGCGGCATGCGCGTCATGGAAGGAGGCGCTGGCCAGGGCGCCGGTGATCAAGGCCATAGCGGTGAAGCATCGCATTGCAGTAGTTCCCCTTGAGCGATTGCATACAATATTTATGATTTTGCATATTCTGAGGGGCGGCCGACGCCCGTGTCAATGCAGTGCAGCATAAAAAGCTGGCGGGTTAGGGATAGTGCTGAGGGCGAGCCGGGCGGCTTAGTGCCCGGAAGTGGCAATAAGGTCGCCGAGCAAATCCATGTCAGGCATGGCGTGCTCCTTCAACAAATGCGCCGCCCGCACGCCATCGCGCTGAACGATGGCTCGGGTAATGGCTTCGTGCTCTTCGAACACACGCCCCACTTCGCCCTCACGGCTCAGTTCATAGGCGCGATACGGCGCGATGCGGTCGTACAACGCACAGGCCTGACCGATCAGGCAGTGGTTGTGCGACCCCTTGTAGATGGCGAAATGGAAGGCGCGATTGTGCTTCTGGTACGCGTTGCGGTTGCCCTCGGACACCGAGCCGCGAGCCTTGTCCAGCAGCTCTTGCAGCTGCGTGCGTTCCGCTTCGGTCATGCGGCGAGAGGCCAGCCGGCCAGCGAAGGACTCGAGTTCGGCCATCATCTCGAACATCTCGACCAGTTGCTGCACCGATGCCTGCGCCACCACCGCACCTTGGCGTGGCCGCCATTCGACCAGGCCGCTGGCGACCAGCTGACGCAGCGCTTCGCGCACTGGCGTGCGGGAGACGTCGAATTTCTGAGCTAGGGAGTTCTCGTCCAGGCGGGCGCCTGGGGCGTAGGCGCCGGTGACGATCTCTTCGGTGATGCGAACCCGAACCTCATCGGCAAGCGTGCTGCGGCTGGCCGTGGATTTGGCGGGCCGCGGTGATGAGGTGGAACGGCTCTGGGGTGTCTTTAGCATGCCGAAGGAAGGAGGACTAGAAAGAACGGTATTGTCTCGCAGTACCACGAGATAGCGCGATCATTATGACCCATCGGGAGTAAAGGTCGCCTCGCAGCGGAATGCCGCACGATCCGCCAGATCCATCACGCTCCGGGTCTTCATTATTCAAACGTGAATACTAGCGCTGGGAGACCGATGCCCCGTCGACACCGCCTTTTCGGTTCAACCTGCCGGCACTACACGCGCACGCCGAAGGCATGCGCTTCACCGACTGCGACGCATCCTAGGACATGAAGAAGCCGCCGTTGATGTCGATGACCGCGCCATTGATGAAGCCCGCATCGTCCGATGCCAGGTATACGATCGCCGAGGCGACCTCGTGCGCCTCGCCGATGCGCCCTACCGGTATCTGTGCGGCATAGTCGGTATTCTGTCTCGCGCCACCGGCGCCGCCCATCAAGGTATCGATCCGACCAGGCGCCACGCAATTGCACGTGATGCCAACCGGACCGAACTGCGCCGCAATCGACCGGCTTAGTCCCAAGACAGCCGCCTTGGACGCCATGTATGTGGCGCCGGCCACGATGGACTTGCTACGTCCCGCCAATGAGGCCACATTGACAATGCGCCCCCAGCCCAGCTCCTGCATGCCCGGGATGAACTGCTGACACATCCGGGAAGTCGCATAAAGGTTCACGTTCATCACCAGGTCCCATTCAGCCTGCTCAATGGCCAGCAAGCCGTTGGAGCGGCCATTGACCTTGGGGGATATGCCGGCGTTGTTCACCAATACCGATGGCGGAGCCCAGGGGCGAATTGCATCTGCCACTGCCTGGGCCGCCTCCGGCGCGCCTACGTCGACACATACCGCCGTCACGTTTTCCTCAGGAAACGCCGCCGCGCTCTCCCGCACCAGGGGATCTCGATCCACCAGCGCCACACGGTACCCTTGCTGCACCAAGCGCGCAGCGGTTTCCAGGCCAATGCCGCGGGCCGCCCCGGTCACTACCGCAGTGCGCGGATGCACAGGCGCATTCTTGAATGTCGCGTTCATATGCGCTTTCCTCAGTTTGATGCCTTGGCCAGGCCCGCATCGCTCAGAGCCTTGGCCATGTCGCGGTAGCCGGTTTCAAGAAAAACCCGATAACGTTCGCCGTCCATTGCGGCGGGATCCACGCCGAGTTTCCGGACTTGATCCTGGTAGGCGGAGGACTGCACCGCCGTCAAGGTCGCGCGCTCCAAAGCCTGACGCACCTGCGGAGCCAGGCCGCGCGGCGCGGCGATACCCGTCCATGAGTCGATCTCGACGTCGTAGCCGGCCTCTTTCATGGTCGAGGTTTCAGGGACCTCGGGCCAACGAACCGGGCTTACCGAAGCCAGCAGACGCAATTGCCCCCCTTGCACAAACGGCATGATGTCGCTCGGGGTCTGCACCACGGCTTGCACGTGGTTGCCCAGCACGGCCGCGACCGCATCGGGGCCGGACTTCATCGGCACGAAGACGAACTGTCCTCCTGTAAGTTCGCCCAGTTTCAGCAAGGCCAGGTTATTGGGCGCACCTGTGGCGCTGAACGACACGCCGTTGCCGCGTTTGGCGGCATCGACCAGGTCTTGCACAGTCCGGTACGGGGAGTCGGCGCGCACCGCGACCCCGTAGCGATAGCGGCCGATGCCAGCAATGACGTCGAAATCGGCCAGCGTATAACTCACATTCATCATGTGCGGCGCAATCGCGACCGGCGCATAGGAAAGGATGCCGATCGCATAGCCGTCGGCCGCTTGCCGGGCGACGAAGCCCGGCCCAAGCGTTCCTTGCGCACCGGGCTTGTTCTGGACGACCACCGGTTCGCCGAGCGCCTTCTCCATTTCCTGCGCCAGCGCACGCCCCACGAGATCGGTGCTGCTGCCCGCCCCGTAATTGACGTACAGGCTCAGCTCGCGCGCGGGCCACGGCTCCCCGGCCATTGCGCCAGAGCCGGCCAAAAAGGCGGCCAGCACGACACCCGCCCAATGAATTGCTTGACGTCGCTTCATGTCTGTCTCCTCGATTTATTTTGTTCGCGGCATGATGGGATTTATTCGGGCACGTACTTGATCGCCTCGACCACCGTGCCCCATTTCTTTATCTCCGTGGCCTGGTATTGCGCCAAGGCCTCGGGGGTGCCGCCAACGGGTTCCAGGCCGGCCTTCTCGAAGGTCGCGACCAGCCGCGGATGCCGCATCGCGTTCGCCACGGCCTCATTGAGTTCGGACAGGATGGCCGCAGGGGTGCCGGCCGGTGCATACAGGGCGATCCACGACAAGGATTCGAAGCCAGGCACCGCGGCCTCGGCAACAGTCGGAACATCCGGCGCGGATGCCGCGCGCTTGGCGCCCGTGACTGCCAGCGCCCGCACCTTGCCTGTGGCTGCAAGCGGCGCGGCCGACGGCACGTTGTCGAACATGACCTGGACGTGCCCGCCGACCAGATCGCTCAGCGCTGGCGCGCTGCCCTTGTAGACGATGTGTTCCATCGAGGTCTTCGTCTGCATCGCGAACAACTCGGTGGTCAGGTGCACCGATCCGCCCTTGCCCGTGCTCGCGTAGTTCACCTTGCCCGGATTCGCCTTCAGGTAGGTGATGAATTCCGGCAAAGTCTTGGCTGGTACCGACGGGTGGACACTGATCATCAATGGGGCGGTGGCAAGCAGCGCCACGGGTGCGAAGTCGCGTTCGGGCTGGTAGCGCAGATCCTTGAAAGTCACCGGATTGGTGCCATTGGTGGCACTGGTGCCAATGAACAGTGTGTAGCCATCCGCGGGCGACTGGCTTGCCAGCACCGCGCCGATGGTGCCTCCCGCGCCGGCGCGGTTGTCCACCACCACCGGCTGCTGCAAGGTCTCCGCGAGGCGCTCGGCGATCGAACGCCCGACGATGTCGGTAATGCCGCCAGGCGGATAAGGCACGATTATCCTTACGGGCCGCTCCGGCCAGGCCCAGGCGGCCGCGGGAAGCGCCAGAGCGGCGCAAGTGAGGGCAAGCAGCGCACGGCGCCGGGTCATTGAATGCATGGATGTCTCCTGGTTATGTGTATTAAAGTCCGCGCCCGCCGGTCACGTTCAGGCACTCGCCGGTGATGAAGCCCGCCTGGTCCGACAAGAGGAACAACGCCGCATTGGAGATATCCAGGGGCTGCCCGAGCCTGCGCAGGGGCGTCTCTTTGCGTATGGCTTCATTGAATGCATCGCCCGCTACCGCGGCCATGCTAGTTTCGATCCGGCCCGGCGCGACGCAATTGATTCGGATGCCGAACTCGGCGACCTCACCGGCCGCCTGCCGCGTCAGCCCGGCGACGGCTTGTTTGGCGGTCGCGTAGGCAGCGCCGGCGATCCGGGAGTAGCGCAGGCCAGCCAGCGAGCCGATGTTGACGATGGAGCCGCGGCGTCGGCCTACCATGCCAGGTAGAACCGCCCGCATTGCCATGAAGTACCCGGTAAGGTTCACCTGAATAACCTGGCACCACTCGTCGACCGGCGTCTCCCAAATCATGCGTTTTCCGCCATCGGGCTTCTTGGGGGAAATGCCGGCGTTGTTCACGAGCAGGTCGAACGTGCCGAACTCGTGGGCGGCAGCTTCGATCGCGCCGACCACCGAAGCGCTGCCCATGTCGTGCGCCAGTACCGCCGCTCGCCGGCCATGCTGCCGGATCTCTGCCGCAGTCGCCTCGGCGGCGTCCGCACTCAGATCCAGTACGCATACATCTGCTCCGTGCCTGGCGAGCGACAGGGCCAGGTCGCGCCCGATTCCTCCGCCTGCGCCCGTCACGAGGGCGCGGCGGCCGGCGAACGATGGCAAGTTATCGTGTAGCGCGTTATTCATTCGGGAACCTTCTGCAATTGCGCTTCGAAAGCGGTGATAGGCGGAAACGCGCGCGGATCGGTCTTGACGTCGATGACAAAAGGCAGATCGCTGACCGCGGCAGCCTCCAACGCCTGGCGCAACTGCGCCACGTCGCTTACCGCCATGCCGTCGCATCCGCAGGCGCGAGCGATCGCCACATGATCGAAGTCACCGAAGTGGCATACCTGCGTGTGGGTGCCGAAACGGCTTTCCTCGGCATTGATCTGAAAGCCCAGCACGCCGTTGTTCAGTACCACGATGGTCACTGGCAGCCCGTGGCGCCGGGCCGTCTCCAACTCCGCCCAACAATGGGCAAAGCCGCCATCACCTGTCAGGCAGATGACGCGGGACTGCGGTTGGGCAATCTTCGCGCCGATTGCCATGGGCACCCCCCAGCCCAGCCCCGCAATGCCCCGCGGGGTGATGAAACGCGTGCCGGCTCGAAGACTGCGCACGTACTGCACCAGCCAGATCGACGAATAGCTGGCGTCCGCGGCCCAGATGATGTCGCCATCGGACTGCGCTATTTCGGTCATGATGCGTTCTGGCCTCAGCGGCGTGGCTTCGCTTTCAGCGTAAGGCGCCAGCTCTTCGCGATGGGCCTGCCGACTGCGCTCGAACGTTGCAGCCAACTCGTCAAGGCGAGCGCTTGCCACCGCCGCGGCACGCCCTTCCAGCAAATCGGCCAAGGCATCGAGGGTGGCAGCGGCATCGCCCACCAAGCGCAGGCAAGGATAGTTGCGGCCGACCTCCTGGCTGTCGATGTCGATCTGCGCATAAGTAGCCCCTTCCGGAAACAGCGACCAGGAAGCCGTGCCGTTCTCGTTCGTGCGCGTCCCCACGAAGATCACCAGGTCCGCGCTCTCCACATAGGACTGCATATGCTTGCCCATGCTGCGAGTGCCCATGACATTCCCGATCACGCCGAGCGACAGGGGATGCGACTCGTCCACGGCGCCTTTGCCCATGTTGGTGGTCGCCACGGGCAAACCGGCGATCTGCTGCAAGCGCGCCAATGGCGCGCAGGCGTCGGAAATGTGTATGCCGCCTCCTGCCACGAGCAGCGGGCGCCGGGCCGCCAGTAGCGCGTCGGCGAGCTTGGCCAACCGCGCTCGAGTGGGCACCATGCGATCCTGCGGAAAGCGTCCCAGCGCGTCGTCGCCCTGCGATGCCAAGGCGTTCGTCGGCAAGCAGCTTTGGCTCAGCACGTCAGGCGATACCAGCAGCACGACCGGACCGGGCCGCCCCGAGGTCGCAATACGTATCGCGCGCTCGGTGTACTCGGCGGCACGCTCGGCCACGTCGATGCGCCGCACCCACTTGGCGCAAGCGCCGAATAGCGCCACGTGGTCGATTTCCTGGAAGGCATTCTTGTCGGCATTGGCACGCGGCACCTCTTGCACGATCGCCAGGATTGGCACCGACGCTTTGCTGGCTTCTGCAAAGCCCGCCACCAGCAGCGCCGCCGCGGGGCCATTCTGTGCGGTGATCACCGAAATCTGCCGGCTTACCCGCGCAGCGGCATCAGCCATGGCCACGCCGGCATTTTCCGTGCGATAGCCGATCTGACGTATGCCCACCGCCTCGGCTGCCAGGAAGATGGCGGTGGGACAGCTCTGGCCAAAAATTTCCTGTACGCCCGCCGTCTTGAGCACATCCACCATCGCGTTGGCGACGCGGTATCCGGACAGGTCCTGACGCACCCAACTGCCTGCAGCCGGGCCAGGTGTTGCGGTGGGTGTGGCAATGGCGCTGTTCGAATTCATATAAATTGGATGTATAGGTTTGCGTAGGGAGGCCATGATAAAAACGCAAAATCCCTTGGTCCAATACGAATTTCTGAAGAAGGCATAAAGTTCCCTGATGGCTACGACACTCAAGCAATTGGAAGCTTTCGTGGCGATCGCCCGTACGGGAAGCTTCTCCGCGGCCGCGCAGGTCCTCCATGTATCGCAGCCTGCGTTGACGGCCGTCATCAAGAACCTGGAGCAACAACTGGAGGTGGTGCTGTTCGAGCGCACGGCGCGGGGCGTCTCCATGACGACGGCCGGGCGTGAACTCATGCCGACGATCGATCGCCTGCTAACGGAGTTGAAGGAGACGTTGGCCAATGTACTCAGCGGCACCGTGCCTCGCGGCGGCGTCGTTTCATTGGCCTGCGTGCCGTCGGCGGGCGGTGTTTACTTGCCCCCTTTCATCGCCAGCTTCAATCGGCTGCATCCCACAGTCCGTATCGATCTGCACGATGCCATGCCCGAGAACCGCGAGATCATCAGAATGGTGCGCACAGGAGAAATCGAATGTGGCGTCGCCAGCCCCATGCCGGACGCAGCGGAACTGCAATTTCGCCATCTTTATGACGATGAATTGATCGCATTGGTCAACGAGGATCACCCTTCGGCGGGGGCTGGTCACCTTACCTGGCGACAACTCAGCACGATGACACTGATCGGTATGGCAACCAACAGCTATCTGCGCCTGCTGATCGACCAGACCTTTGCCACCATCAGTGTGTCCAGGCGGCCGGTCAACGAGGTCAGCCTTATCACCACGGCGATAGGCATGGCTCGAGCCGGCATGGGCGTGACCGTGCTGCCATCGCGTGCGGCAGATGCATGCAACCTCGCAGGAATCCGGAGACTATCGCTGGTGGATCCCGTGGTGCGGCGTCCCATCGGGTTTCTTTACCGCTCGGTGGGCGAACTTACGCCAGCGGCCAAGGCATTCATGAATCACGTCGTCCGGGCGTGAATGCTTTTCGCCTGCCCAGGCATGACCCGCGCCATGAACCTCCCAGTACTCCGCAATGCTATCGCCCGCGGCATTACTTCGGCGTCACGTGCTTCGTCACTTCCGTGGCCGCGCCGTCGCCCAGAGATCGATCAACGGTTTGAGGTTGGCCAGCTGCACGCCGCCTTGTCCCTGTGCGTGGGGACTTGATTCTCTCGCCTGTGCCGCCGCGTACGGACGAAGGAAGGAGGAGGCTCGAGAGTATCGCCGAACGATCTGGCTTTGACGACAGACGCGGGCAAGAACCACTCACTACGCGGCCTCGCATCGCGGGGGCAAAAAGCCCGCTGTACCCACCAGGCTCACTGGTCAGCACAACGGGCTTTTTCACATATCAGCCGCTTATGCCAGCGGCTGAAAACGATCAGCTAAAAAACTCCTTAACCCGATCCGTCCAACTCTTGCTCTGCGGCGAGTGCCTGTCCCCGCCGTCATTCAACGAAGTCTCGAACTGCCGCAGAATCGACTTCTGCTCTTCGCTAAGCCGCACCGGCGTCTCCACCACCACGTGGCAGTACAGATCCCCCGGATATCCAGCCCGAACCCCCTTGATTCCCTTTCCACGCAACCGGAACGTCTTTCCGGACTGCGTACCTTCGGGAATCTGGATTTCAGCCTTCCCGCCCAGCGTGGGCACCTGCAGATCCCCACCCAACGCCGCGGTCGTAAACGGTATCGTCAGCTCGCAGTGCAGATCGTCCCCATCCCGCTGGAAGATCTTGTGCTGCTTGATGTGGATTTCGACATACAGATCCCCCGGAGGCCCGCCGTTGATGCCAGGCTCGCCGTTGCCGCTGGACCGAATCCGCATGCCATCGTCGATGCCCGCGGGAATCTTCACCTGCAGGGTCTTGTTCTTGCGAATCCGCCCCACGCCGTCGCAGGCCGGGCAAGGATCGGTAATCTCCTTCCCGCTGCCATGGCAGGTCGGGCAGGTCTGCTGCACGCTGAAGAAGCCCTGCTGCATGCGCACGGCGCCCGCGCCGCCGCAGGTGCGGCAGGTCTTGGGCGAGGTGCCGGGCTTGGCGCCGCTGCCGTGGCAGGTTTCGCAGTGTTCCCAGCTGGGAACGCGGATCTCGGTGTCGAAACCGGCCGCGGCCTGCTCCAGGGTGATCTCCAGCGAATACTTCAGGTCGGCGCCGCGATACACCTGCGGTCCGCCGCCGCCACGGCGCCCGGCGGCGCCGCCGAAGATTTCGCCGAAGATGTCGCCGAAGGCATCGGCGAAGCCGCCGCCCATGCCGCCCGCGCCGCCCATGCCCGCGGCATTGGGATCGACGCCGGCGTGGCCGTAGCGGTCGTAGGCCGCCCGTTTCTGTTCATCGCCCAGGATTTCGTACGCTTCCTTGGCTTCCTTGAACTTTTCCTCGGCTTCCTTGTTATCCGGATTGCGGTCCGGATGGTATTTCATGGCCAGCTTCCGGTAGGCCTTCTTCAGTTCATCGTCCGAGGCGTTCTTGGCCACCCCCAGGACATCGTAGTAGTCGCGTTTTGCCATATTCTTCAGTGGGTTCCGGAAAGAGCGCTAATCGGGGTACCACTCAAACGACCCCGCCCGGTAGACGGAAATCCGGCTACCGGGCGGGGTTCGCATGTAGCGCTCCTTACTGGTCGCGCTTCACTTCCTTGAAGTCGGCGTCGACGACATTGTCGTCCGCCGGCTTCGCGTTGTCGGCGGCCTGTTGCGAGGCTGCCTGCTGCTGCGCCTGGGCGTCAGCGTACATCTTCTCGCCCAGTTTTTGCGAGGCGGCGGACAGGGCTTCGACCTTGGCTTCGATCTGGGCCTTGTCGCCCGTCTTCAGCACTTCCTCGAGGTCCTTGATGGCGGCCTCGATGGCTTCCTTCTCGGACGCTTCCAGCTTGTCGCCATACTCGGTCAGCGACTTGCGGGTGGCGTGCACCAGCGCGTCGGCCTGGTTGCGCGTCTGCGCCAGTTCGGCCAGACGGTGATCTTCCTCGGCATTGGCCTCGGCGTCCTTCACCATGCGCTGGATCTCGTCTTCCGACAGACCCGAGTTGGCCTTGATGGTGATCTTGTTTTCCTTGCCCGTGCCCTTGTCCTTGGCCGACACGTGCAGGATGCCGTTGGCGTCGATGTCGAAGGTGACCTCGATCTGCGGCACGCCGCGCGGCGCCGGCGGGATGCCTTCCAGGTTGAACTCGCCCAGGCCCTTGTTGCCGGCTGCGATTTCGCGCTCGCCCTGGAACACCTTGATCGTCACCGCGGGCTGGTTGTCGTCGGCCGTGGAGAAGGTCTGCGAGAACCGGGTGGGGATCGTGGTGTTCTTCTGGATCATCTTGGTCATCACGCCGCCCAGGGTCTCGATACCCAGCGACAGCGGGGTGACGTCCAGCAGCAGCACGTCCTTGCGGTCGCCCGACAGCACGGAACCCTGGATGGCGGCGCCGGCGGCAACCGCTTCATCGGGGTTGACGTCCTTGCGCGGCTCTTTGCCGAAGAACTCCTTGACCTTGTCCTGCACCTTGGGCATGCGGGTCATGCCGCCGACCAGGATGACGTCGTCGATGTCCGAGACCTTGACGCCGGCGTCCTTGATGGCGATGCGGCAGGGCTCGATGGTGCGCTCGATCAGTTCCTCGACCAGGGCTTCCAGCTTGGCGCGGGTAACCTTCAGGTTCAAGTGCTTGGGACCGGACGCATCGGCCGTGATGTACGGCAGGTTGATCTCGGTCTGCTGGCTGGAGGACAGCTCGATCTTGGCCTTTTCGGCGGCTTCCTTCAGGCGCTGCAGGGCCAGCACGTCTTTCGACAGGTCGACGCCCTGCTCTTTCTTGAACTCGCCGATGATGTAGTCGATGATGCGCTGGTCGAAGTCTTCGCCGCCCAGGAAGGTGTCGCCGTTGGTGGACAGCACTTCGAACTGCTTCTCGCCATCGACGTCGGCGATTTCGATGATGGACACGTCGAACGTGCCGCCGCCCAGGTCATACACGGCGATCTTGCGGTCGCCCTTCTCGGTCTTGTCCAGGCCGAAGGCCAGCGCAGCCGCGGTGGGCTCGTTGATGATGCGCTTGACTTCCAGGCCGGCGATGCGGCCGGCGTCCTTGGTGGCCTGGCGCTGGCTGTCGTTGAAGTACGCGGGCACCGTGATGACGGCCTCGGTCACTTCTTCGCCCAGGTAGTCCTCGGCGGTCTTCTTCATCTTGCGCAGCACTTCGGCCGACACCTGCGGAGGCGCCAGCTTCTTGCCGCGCACTTCGACCCAGGCGTCGCCATTGTCGGCCTTGGTGATCGTGTAGGGCATCAGGTCGATGTCCTTCTGCACCGCCTTCTCTTCGAACTTGCGGCCGATCAGGCGCTTGACGGCGTACAGCGTGTTCTTGGGGTTGGTGACGGCCTGGCGCTTGGCCGGCGCGCCCACCAGGGTCTCATCGTCCATGTAGGCGATGATGGAGGGCGTGGTGCGGGCGCCCTCGGCGTTTTCGATGATCTTGACCTGACCGCCATCCAGCACTGCCACGCAGCTGTTGGTCGTGCCCAGGTCGATGCCGATGATTTTGCTCATGGTAGGTTGCCTTGAATGAAATTCTGGAATCGCGAAGAGTTGGTAAAAACCCGTCGTTGAAAACTCGGTCCCAGCCTAACTGGGGTCGGCGACAGGGTTTTCAAGGGCATTTCATCCGCCCGCCGCGCCCGTCCCCTGCTGACGCCGCACGGCATCCGTGAACTGGGGCAGGCCGGGCCAGCCGGTGATGCGCCCCAGCCGCTTGCCGCCGCGGTACAGCACGAAAGTCGGCACGCCGTGCAGGCTGAACCGCAGCCCCAGCGGCTCGTCGGCGTAGACGTCCGCCTCGAACCAGGTAAGTCCCAGGGCACGCAACGCGTCTTGATGCAGCAGGGCCGTCTGCTTGAACACATTACAATTGTAACAGTCCTGGCCCCACAAGAAGACGCAGCGCAGGTCGTCACCCGGGGCTTGCACCACCTGGGCGTCGAAGTCGGCATTGCTCACGTGGCGCATGCCGAACAATTCGAAGACCTGGGAGGGATCGAAGGAGGATGCCGTCGCCATGGCGAGCCTCAGTTGCCGGCGGCCACCACGACCAGCGCGGGACGCAGGGTGCGGTCGGCGATCGCGTAGCCCTTCTGCAGCAACTGCACCACCGTATTGGCGGGCTGTTCGGCGGGCACCGACGAGATCGCCTGGTGCAGATGGGGGTCGAACTTGTCGCCCTGGGCCGGCGCGATGTCCTTCAGCAGGTTGCGCTCGAAGGCGGCGGACAACTGCTTCAGGGTCATTTCGACGCCCTCGCGCAGGGTTTCGACGGTTTGTTCGGGTTGGGCCAGGGCGGCTTCCAGGCTGTCCTTGACGGGCACCAGGCTTTCGGCGAACGACTCGATGCCGAATTTGCGGGCCTTCGACACGTCTTCCTGGGCGCGGCGGCGCACGTTCTCGGCCTCGGCCATGGCGCGCAGCACCTGTTCCTGTTGGGCCTTCTGGGCGGCTTGCGCCGCTTCGAGTTCGGCGCGCAAGGCGGCAATCTCTGCCTGCAGCGCTTCCTGCCCCTCGGGCATGGGCGCGGCAGCGGTTTCGGCGGCGTCGACAGTGGGTTCGACAGGCTCTTGGGGTGCCGTCATGAGGGTCCTCCGGAAGTAAATCGATGGGATCGCCCTGACTATGGGGGTCAATGCCCCTGTTTCAAGTCCGGTCTTAGAAGAAATTTGGGCGGCGCTGGCTTGCGCCGGCCGCCGCCCGACTCGCGAGCTTGACTGTCGTTTCGAAAGACGAAGCAGAGCGAGCCTGTCCCGGCCGCCCCCAAAGCGCTACTTCTTGCCCGGCTGGGCAGGCGCGACGGGGTCGCTGGCGGGGAACGTATCTTCCAGCGCCTCGTCCATCTGGCGCTCGCGGGTCTTGCGGATCTTGGCCGCGTCGGCATCGTGATCGGCGGGGACGGCGATGGGGTCGCTGGCCGGGAAGGTTTCTTCCAGCGCTTCGTCGAGATCCTGCTCGCGCTGTTCTTCGTGTCGGCCCGGCTTGTCGGTGCGGGATTTCGGGTCGGTAGTCATGCGTAGCCTCCTTGGAATTCTGCGAGGGAGCTCGCGAAAACAGGCCGCCGGCGGCGCCCCCATGGCGACGCCTGGACGTTCACCCCAGTGTATCCCTGTCAGGCAGGTGTTACAGGCCAGCCTTGTAAGTGATTGTCGACGATGTCCGTAAGGGTAGCGGTCCACATCGGACTGTCGTTGAGCGCCGGAATGTAGCGGAATTGCTTGCCGCCGGCCTGCAGGAAGGCGTGACGGCATTCCTGGTTGATTTCCTCGAGCGTCTCGAGGCAGTCGGCCACGAAACCGGGGCATACGACGTCGACCGACGCGACCCCGCGAGACGCCAGTTCCTTCAGGGTGGGCTCGGTATAGGGCTCGAGCCAGCGGGCCGACCCGAAGCGGCTTTGGAAGCTGACCTCGATCTGCTCGGGGGACAGGCCCAAACGGGCGCGCAGCAACTGGGCGGTCTGCATGCACTCGCGGTAGTACGGGTCGCCCAGCTCGATGGAATAGCGCGGCAGGCCGTGGAAGCTGAGCAGCAGCAGCTGCGGCCGGCCGTTGGCCTGCCAGTGGGATTCGATGCGCTCGGCCAGCGCGCCGATATACCCCGGATCGGTGTGGAAGCGCTTGACGAAGCGCAGCGCCGGCTGGTCGCGCAGCCGGGCGGCATGCCGGGTGACGGCATCGACTGCGGTGGCGGTGGTGCTGGCCGCATACTGCGGATACAGCGGCACGGTGAGGATGTGTTCGCAGCCCCGCTGGCGCAGCGCGGTCATGGCATCGGGAATCGACGGATTGCCGTAGCGCATGGCCAGTTCGACCTCGACGTCGCGGCCGCGGGCGCGCAGCGCCTGGGCCACGCCCTCGGCCTGCTGGCGGCTGTACACCATCAGCGGCGAGCCGCCGTCCATCCAGATGCCCTGGTAGCGTGGCACGAGCTTCTTGGGCCTGAGCGTCAGCACCAGGCCGTGCAAGATGGGCATCCACAGGTAGCGCGGAATCTCGATGACCCGCGGGTCCGACAGGAACTCGGCCAGGTATTTGCGGATATCGCCGCGCGAGGGCGTGTCCGGCGTGCCCAGGTTGACCAGCAGCACCCCGACCCGGCCGGGGCCGGTGATGGGCGGGTTCTCGTCGAACAGGTCGCCGTCGAAAGGCGCCTCGGGCAGGAAGCGTTCGGGCCACAGGTACTTGAACAAGCGCAGGAACACGCACACCCCCTGTCGGCTTGGCATGAGCGCAAGCCGGTTGTCTCGTTTGTCGGATTATTGGTGGTTCTGGCTGAGCGCGTTGGACAGCAGTCGCGCCGTGATGTCGACGATGGGTATGACTCGCTCGTAGGACATGCGCGTGGGCCCGATGACGCCCAGCGTGCCGACCACCTTGCCGTCCACTCCATACGGCGCGGTGATGACGGAGACTTCCTCGAACGGCACCAGCTGCGAATCCCCGCCGATGTAGATCTGCACGCCCTGCGCGCGGCTGGACACGTCCAGCAGCTGCAGCAGGTCGGTTTTTTTCTCGAACAGCGAGAACATCTTGCGCAGCCGGTCCATGTCCGAGGCGATGTCGGTGACATCGAGCAGCTTGCGCTCGCCCGAGATGACCACGGCGTCACCGTCGTCGGCGGCCTCGGCGCTGGCCTCGACGGCCGCCTGCATCAGCTTGGAGATGTCTTCGCGCAGCTGAGCGAGTTCGGTGGACAGCGTGCGGCGCACCGCGTCGAACGACTTGCCCGAGAAATGGACGTTGAAGAAGTTGCCGGCCTCGGTGAGTTCGGATTCGTTGTAGTCGCGCTGGACGGTAAGAATGCGGTTCTGCACGTCGCCGTCGGGCGTGACGATGATGAGCAGCACGCGGCGGTCGGACAGGCGGATGAATTCGATCTGGCGGAACACCTGCGAGCGCTTGGGCGTGAGCACCACGCCGGCGAACTGCGTGAGGTTGGACAGCAGCGCGGCCGCGGCATTGACGGCGCGGGCCGGCTCGGCCACGGGCAGCAGTTCGCCCACGTTGGGCTGGTGCAGCTGATAGGCGCGCACCGCCAGCAGTGAATCGACGAACATGCGGTAGCCGCGCGGCGTGGGCACGCGGCCCGCCGAGGTGTGCGGGCTGTGAATGAGGCCCTGGTCTTCGAGGTCGGCCATCACATTGCGGATGGTGGCCGGGGACAGGTCGAAAACTTTGGACAATGTGCGCGAACCGACAGGTTGCCCGTCGGCGATGTAGCGTTCTATCAACGCCTTGAGTAGTGCGCGTGCGCGGTCGTCCATACCCCTATTTTAGTGAAACTTTTGGAAGTACGGCGACCGGCCCCCTCCTGTGTTCGTGCCGGGGACGTAATCGACCGGTCAATTGCGCCCGAAGATCCCGCCAGCGGCGTACTTCACCCGTGCCCACAGCGCCTTCAGGCCGATACTGAGCATGTTCAGTTCGCCGGACTGCGGGCCGGACTGGCGCGCGAGCAGCATTTTTTGCGTCGCGGCCAGCGTGGCCTGGGCCTGGGCCAGCACGGCCTGCGCCTGGAGCAGGACGGCCTGGGCTTCCGGCGAGGCGGACGCGGAAGCGAAAGCCGCGGCGGAAAGCGGAGTCGGCGCCGCAGTGGCGGCCGAGGCCGGCATCGGCGCCGACGGCGCTGCAACGCCGGCTTCCATCGCGACAAGCGGCACGCCGGCCTCATCGCCACCCTGCACCAGAGCCGCCAGGTTGCGCTCGAACTGCTTCAGGATGTGCGCGGCCACTTCCTCGATCATGCCGCTGCCGCGCCCGTACTGCGCCACCGCGCCCGACAATTGCAAGTCGGTGGTGACCGTGACGTCGGTGCCGCCCGTCGCCGCCTCGATCAGCGCGAAGCTGAATTCCGACTGCGCCGAGCCTCGCCCTTTGGGATCCAGGCCCGAGCCGCGCAGCCAGGCGGTGTGCGTGGCTTCGTCCTTGCGCAGCATCTCGGCCTTGCCGTCGAAGCTCAGCTTGATCGGACCCAGCTTCACCGAAACCGAGCCCAGGTACTGATCGTCCCCCAGGGTTCCGGTCAGGCGCGCGCCCGGCAGGCAGGGCAGGATGCGCGGAACGTCCAGCATCAGTTTCCAGGCGTCCGCCAACGGCAGCGGAATATGAAAGTGGTTGGTGAATTCCATGGCTGCGTGTCGGTCTGTTCAGGGCTGGAGGTTCGCGGCGCCGGCCGCCTGATCGATCAGCTCGACCAGGCGCACCGGAGTAAGGGGGAATTCGCACAGGCGCGCGCCCTGCTCGCGCAGGGCGTGTTCCACCGCGCCGATCACGGCGGCAGCGACGGGAATGGTGGCCGTTTCGCCGATGCCCTTGGCGCCCAGCGGGTTCAAGGTCGTGGGCGAAGGCTGGAATATCACCTCGATGTCGGGCACCTCGGGCGCGGTGGGCAGCAGGTATTCGGCGTAGGTGGTGGTCAATGGTTGCGCGTTGGCGTCATAGCCCATCCATTCGAACAGGGCATTGCCCAGGCCGTGCACCACGCCGCCGTGCACCTGGCCCTGTGCCAGCTGCGGGTTAATGATGTTGCCGCTGTCCTGCACCGCGACATAGCGCACCACGTGCATCGCGCCCGTCATCGCGTCGACCTCGACCTCGCAGGCGTGCGAGGCGCCGGCATAGGTCTGCGCGTCGCAATGGAAGAACACGGTTTCGTCCAGGCCAGGGTCGCCCGGAGCGGGCATGGCGTAGCCGGGCACGCCCTTCATCAGCATGGCCACGCGCGCCAGCGACACGCGCAGGCCGAAATCCACGGTGTGGACTTCACCGTTGGACAGCATCAGGTCGGCGGCATCGACCTTCAGCACCTGGGCCGCGACGGCCAGCGCCTTCGCGCGGACCTTGTCCGCGGCCTCGCAGATGGCGGAACCCGCCATCATGGCCTGCCGGCTGGCGAAACCGCCCATGCCGTAGCCCACGTGGCCGGTGTCGCCCGCGACGATCTCAACGGCCTGGGGCTGCACGCCCAGGCGCGCGGCGCACAACTGGGCCAGCGTGGTCTTGATGCCCTGCCCCATGGCCAGCGCGCCGGTGTGGGCCACGATGCGGCCCGAAGGCAACACGCGCAGCCGCACCACCTCGTAGGGGCCGCGCCCGGTGGGCTTCACGCTGTTGGCGATGCAGATGCCGCGCAGCCGGCCGCGCGCGCCAGATTCCATACGGCGCGCCTCGAAACCGTCGTAGTCGATGGCCTCGGCGGCGCGGGCCTGCAGGGCGGGAAAGTCGCCGCTGTCGATCACCAGCGGCACGCCGGCGCGCGACTTCAGGGGCTTGGTGTAGGGAACCTTTTCGGGGGGGATCAGGTTGCGGCGGCGGCACTCCAGGCGGTCGATGCCCAGTTCGTTGGCCAGTCGGTCCAGCATGCGCTCCATCACGAAAGTGGCCTGCGGGTAGCCCGCGCCGCGTATGGTGGCGACGGGCACCTTGTTGGTGTAGACCACCCGCGCGCGCAGTGAAAAGGCCGGCACGACATACGGGCCGCTCATCGACGAGGCGGTGTTGTACGGTACGTTGGTGCCCTGGGGCGTGTAGGCGCCGTTGTCGTGCACGAACTCGCCGCGTATGCCCAGCAGCCTGCCTTGGCGGTCGGCGGCCAGCGCGATCTTCCAGTACTGGTCGCGTTCCTGAACGGTGGTCAGGAAGTTCTCGCGGCGGTCTTCCACCCACTTGACCGGACGGCCCAGCGCGCGCGCCACGGCGGGGATCACGATCTCTTCGGGGTAGATCATGAACTTGGCCCCGAAGCCGCCACCCACGTCGGGCGTGATCACGCGCAGCTGATGTTCCGGCTGGTCCAGCATGTGGCTGATGGTGTAGTGCAGCTCGTGCGCCATCTGGGTGGACGACCACACCGTCAGCACGCCGGTGGCGGCATCCGGCGCGGCGGCCACGCCGCGAGGCTCCATGGGGTGTCCGCCGCCGCGATGCGCCCAGAACTCGTCGTGCAGCACGATGGGAGCCTGGTCGAAGGCTTCATCGACCTCCCCGTAGGCCAGCGTGTAGTCCTGCAGCACGTTGTCTTGCAGTTCCGTGCGCACGCGCGGGGCGTCGTGCTGCGCGCCCAGGCGGCAGTCGGACACCGCGGGCAATATCTCGTAGTCGACGCGCACGGCGGCGGCGGCGTCCTCGGCCCGGTGACGGCTGTCGGCCACCACCACGGCAAAGGCCTCGCCCGCGAAGGCGACTTCGTCGCCTGCCAGGGCGAAGGGCGTGGTGTTCTCGGGCAAGGCCGCCAGCGCGAAGCCCAACGGCATGCGCCACGAGGTCAGGTGGCCGAACAGTTCTTTGCGGGTGTAGATGGCGGCCACGCCCGGCATGGTCCGCGCGGCATCGGCGTCGATGCCGCGGATGCGGGCGTGCGCATGCGGGCTGCGCACGAAGCACGCATGCAGCGGCTCGGGCAGGCGCACGTCGTCCAGGAAGCAGGCCGCGCCGCGCAGCAGCGGGTCGTCCTCGACGCGGCCGGGGCTCTCGCCCATGCCGGGATTGGTGCGCAGGGCGGGATCAGCGTGCATGGCGGTCGCTCCGCTCCGAAGCTGCGGCTTCGCGCATGACGCGGGCCGCGCGCAGGGCCGCGGCCACGATGTTCTGGTAGCCGGTGCAGCGGCACAGGTGGCCGGACAGCACGTCGCGCACCGCGGCCTCGTCGGGATCGGGATTGCTGGCCAGCAGTTCGGTCAGCGACATCAGGATGCCGGGCGTGCAATAGCCGCATTGCAGCGCGTGCAGTTCGTGGAAGGCCTGCTGCAGCGGTCCCAGCGTGTCTTCCGAAGGCGCCAGGCCCTCGACGGTGCCGATGGCACAGCCGTCGGCCTGCACGGCCAGCATCAGGCAGCTGCGCGCGGAGACGCCGTCCACCAGCACGGTACAGGCGCCGCACACGCCATGCTCGCAGCCCACGTGTGTGCCGGTCAGCTTCAATTCGCCGCGCAGGAAGTCGGCCAGGTTCAGTCTGGGTTCGGCCACGCCCTCGCGGGGCTGGCCGTTGACCGTCATGCGGACGGGGCGGGGTTTACGGTCGGCCATGTTGCTGCCTTATCGGGTTGCGCGCCGCACGGCGCTGTCCAGCGCGCGCGCGCTGAGCACGCGCGCCAGCCGCTGCCGGTACCAGCCGGGCGTGTAGGCATCGCTGCTGGCATCGACCGCGCCGCACAGCTCGGACGCGGCGGCTATGTCCTTGGGGGTGGCCTGGGTGCCCATCAGGGCGGCCTCGGCCCGGGGCATGCGCACGGGCGTGGCGGCGCAGCCGCCCAGCGTGATCGAACATCGCGCCACCCGTCCGTCCACGCCGAACTGCAGCAACGCGGCGCAGGAGGCGATGGCGAAGTCGCCGTGACGACGCGAGAACTCAAGGAAGCAGGAGCCGTGGCTCGCGTCCCACGGCTTGAACGTGACGCCCAGCGCCATCTCGTCCGGCTCGAGGGCGGGCGTCATGTAGCTCGCCGGGAACTCGGCCATGCTGACGCTGCGCCGGCCGCGCGCGCTGCCGATGTGCACCTGGGCGTCCAGGGCCATGGCGATGGTGGGAATCTCGGCGGACGGGTCCAGCTGGCACAGGCTGCCGCCGACGGTGCCGCGGTTGCGCGTCTGCCGGTGCCCCACGTTCAAGATGGCCTCGCGCAGTATCGGCAGGCGCGCCGCGACCGTGTCGGAGAACTCCACGTCCCGCTGCCGGGTCATGGCGCCGACTTGCACGGCGTCGCCGTCATCGCGGATATAGGCCAGTTCCGGGATGCGGTTGATGTCGACCAGGCAATCGGGAAACGCGAAGCGCATGTTCAGCATGGCCATCAGCGACTGGCCGCCCGCGAGCACGCGGGCATTGTCGATGTCGGCCAGGCAGCGCAGCGCCTCGTCCAGGGTGCCCGGAGCGATGTAATCGACGGCGGGAGCTTTCACGGCGCGTCAGATCTTGGACAGGTCCAGCGATGACGGCGCGAAGATTTCTTCGGGCGCCACGCGACGCTGGGAAAGCCCCTGCTCGAAGTGATAGCGCGAGAAGGTCTCGATGACGTGGCGATTGGCTTCCAGCCCATAGGGCCAGAAGTCGTCGCCCATCAGTTCGCGGGCCTCGTTGTAATGGTGCACCATCCACGGCAGGGTGACCGCCAGGTGGCAGATCTCGTTCAGCTCGTGCACCGCCAGTTGCTTGGCCTTGATGAAGGCCTTGTACACGCTGACGGGCAGCCACGGGTTCTTTTCCACCAGCGACTTGCGGATGCCCACCAGGTGCATGATGGGAAAGATCCTGGTGCGGCGGAAATAGTCCTTCTCTGCCTCGATGTAGTTGTCGCCGAACAGGCGGCCCACATTGGGCGCGCCGCGCAGGAAGCACGACGGCGCGCGCGCGCCGATGTAGCCGTCGATCTCGCCCGCCTCCAGCATGCCGGACAGCGTCTTGTCGTCGGGAATCTGCTGCAGGTCGATGTCGGCGTTGAGCGTGAGCGGCGAGCGCTCGCCGCGGCCCGGCTCTTCCACGCCGCCGCGGCGCCACTTGATGTCCGAGGGCTTGACGCCGAACTCGTCCTCCAGGATGCCGCGTATCCACACGTTGGCGGTGATCTGGTACTCGGGCACGCCGATGATCTTGCCCTTGAGGTCTTTCGGGCCGTTGATGCCCCGGTCGGTGCGGATGTAGATGCCGGACTGGCGGAACACGCGCGACAGCACGGCGGGGATGGCGATGTAGGCGTTCTCGCCGCGCGCCGTGTTCATCATGAGGCTGCTCATGGAGATTTCCGTCACGTCGAATTCTTCGTAGCGGAAGGCGCGGTGGAAGGCCTCTTCGGGCTCGAGCGGCACGGCGTGCACGTTGCAGCCCTCGATGGCCACGCGGCCGTCGAAGATCGCCTGGGTGCGGTCATAGTTGCCTACGGAAAGGCTGATGTTCAACTTGCTCATGGATTTTCCTTGGTTGTTGCTCAGTCCGCCTTCAGGCCGATCTGTTTCGCCAGCGCGGAGAAACGGTCGATGTCGCCATGGACGATCTTCTTGAAACTGTCGGGGCCCTCGTCCGCGATGATGTAGCCCAGGCTTTCCAGCTTCTGCCTCATCTCGGGGGTTTTCATGATGGAAGACACCGTCTTGTAGATGTCCTGCTTGACGGTCTCGGGCGTGCCGGCCGGCACGAAGAAGCCCTGCCATTGGTCCAGCACGAAGCTGGTCGCGCCCAGTTCTCGCATGGTGGGCGTGTTGGGCGTGGCGCTGGAGCGCTGCTGCGAAGTGATGGCCAGCGGACGCAGCTTGCCGGCGGCGATGTGCGCCAAGGCGCCCGAGATCGTGATCACCCCGTAGTCCACCTGGCCGCCCATGACGTCGACCATGGCGGGTCCGCAACCCTTGTACGGAATATGGGTGTTCTGCATCTTGTATTCCATGTTCATCATCTCGCCGGCCAGATGCGGATCGGTGCCGGCGCCGCACGAGGCCCACGACAGCTTGCCGCCCTTGCTGGCCTGTACGATGTCGGCGAACGTCTGGAAGCGGGAATTGGTGGGCACCAGCACCAGCATGGGCGCGTAGGCCACGGCCACGACGGGCTCGAGGTCCTTCTTGGGGTCGTACGACAGCTCCTTGAAGATGGCGGGCGCCAGCGAGTAGGCGTCGTTGGTCATCAGCAGGAAATGACCGTCCTTGGGTTGACCCGCCACATACTTGGTGCCGACCATGCCGCCCGCGCCGCCCCGGTTGCTGACGATGACGGGCTGGCCGAGCTTGCCGATCTGGTCGCCTATCAGGCGGCCCAGCATGTCGACGCCGCCGCCCACGGCATAGGGAACGGTGATCTCGACCTGCTTCACGGGGAACGTCGCGGTCGGCTTGGCGCCTTGCGCCAGAGCCGCGGAAGCGGCCATCGCGGTCAGGGCTGAGGAACAGAACAGGCGGATAAGCGTTTTGGTAAGCATGTCGAAACTCGCGCAATAGCAATAGCGGGATTGATCGGAACAGCCGTGTCGCACCAGTCGGGTGCCTCATGCACCAAAAATACTCAGTAGGCGGAGCAATTATTCACTGTACTGAGCATTTGGCTTTATTAGGGCTTCTACCAGTCCGGTGAAAAATGTCCTGGAGGATCGGCGAGGCCCAGGGCGAGCGGGATTGCGCGCCCTACCCTGATCAAGCAATACCTGTGCCAGCTCTGCGCGAATGGCGAGCGATATGAGATAGACCGGTGCGGCGTTGCGCCGCCCGGTTCAAGGGCTCGGGGCTACGAGCGGGAAAGCGCGGACCGGCTTACGTTCGCCCTTCCAGTGCCTTGGCGACGCCCTGCAGCGCGAAGGCTTCGGCCGGACCCACGATGGCGTACAGCGCGCCATGCCGCGAACCGTACCGTGTGATCAGTCCGCCTTCGGCACGCTCGCCGGCCGCCAGCAGCCTGTGCGCCGACAGCGGCGGCCGGACATAGAAACTGAGCGTGCGTCCCGCCTCGTCTTCATAGATGACCATGGCCGCCGCCCCGCTCTCGGTGGCGAACAGCCGGCCTCCCACCGGACGGAAACCGGCCTGGCCCAGGTCGGGCATCGTCGTCGTCATTCCAACGCTGCGATCCAGCCACGATTGCAGTTCCTGCAGGCTGGACGCGGCGACGTCGACGCCCACGCTGCGGTCGACCACCATCAGTTTGTACGCCTCGATGGCATCGCTCATCGGCGCCACCGTCGGCGTCGCGCGCCACCCGCGGGCCTGCCAACCGCCGACGGACCCGATGGCGAAGCACAGGACCAGCGAGGCCGCCATCGCCATCCACGACCGGGCGCGCCCGGCACGGCGGGCGCGGATCGCGGCGGGATCGAGCGCGGGATTGTCACGCGGCAGCGGCACGCCGGCGATGGCGGCGCGCAACTCCCGCGCGTCCCGCATCCAATCCCGTACCTGCTGCGCACGCTCGGGATGCCGCGCCAGATAAAGCTCGACGGCCGCCCTCGCCTCGTCGTCGAGCTGGCCGTCGACATAGGCGTGGAGATCTTCTTCGCTTGGGGCCATGTTCATTTCAGTACTCGCAGTAGAGGAGCGGGACGCTGCTCGCCGTCGCCAAGCCGGCGCAGCGCCTGCCGCGCGCGCGACAGCCGCGACATGACCGTGCCGAGAGGGATGCCCAGCAGATCGGCGACTTCCTGATAGCTGCAGCCCTCGACGGCCACCAGCAACAGCACCGCGCGGTGCTCGTCGGACAGGAGGCCGAAGGCCTCGAGCGTGCCGCGCGTGGCGGCCATGTGCTCGGCGGACGGCCACTGCGGTTCTTCGGGCTCGTGCAGGCGGCCGAACAGCACCGCCTGGCGCTTCGCGCTGCGCAGGCTGTCCAGGAAGCGTCGATGCAGGATCGTGAAGAGCCAGCTGCGCAGGGTATCGTCGCCGCGCCGGCTGGACCAGCGGGACAGCGCGCGCTCCAGTGTCGACTGCACGAGATCGTCGGCGGCGTGCACGTCCCGGGTCAGCCAGAGCGCAAAGCGGCGCAGGCGCGGAATCAGTTCGCGCAGTTGCTCGTCTTGGTCGGTCGATGACATGGCGGGCGGAAGGTGGATGCGACAAATGCGACGCGTCGGTGGGAATAGTAAGACGCCGCGCACGGCCTGCTATTCCCTACCTCAAAACAAATTTTTTCGCGCGGAATAAACGCCCGCGACCGCGCGTCTGGCAAGGATTCGACACAGACCTCACGGTCGGGAGCGCACCTCATGACGCAGACTTCCACACAATCCAGGCCCGCAGCGCAGCGATGGCGCTGGCTGGCGATCGCGGGCGCAGTGGCCGGAGTGGCGCTCGCCTTCGGCTACGCCGGCGGCTGGCTGGCGCCCCAGCGGCTGACGCCGCAGAAGATTGTCGACAGCCTGCAGGCCAATGGCGGCCTGCATCCTGGATATCGCCGCAATCACGCCAAAGGCGTGTGCGTCAGCGGATACTTCGAAGGCGCCGGCACGGCCAGCGCCTACTCCACCGCGCCGTTCTTCAAGACCGTCCGCACACCCGTCGTCGGCAGGTTCGCGCTGCCGGGCGGCAACCCCTATGCGCCGGACAACAGCGTGCCGATCCGCAGCCTGGCGCTACGGCTTGCCGCGCCGGACGGACAACAGTGGCGGATGGGCATGAACGCCATGCCGGTGTTTCCCCTGGCCACGCCCGAGGCGTTCTATGAACAGGCGCTGGCGGGGCGGCCAGACCCGCAAACGGGCAAGCCCGATCCGGCAAAGCTGAAGGCCTTCTTCGGCGCGCATCCTGAAGCGGGCGCGTTCCTGGCCTGGGTGAAAACGGCGCGCCCCGGCGCCAGCTACGCGACCGAGACATACCACTCGTTGAATGCCTTCTATCTGGTGGACGGCAACGGCAAGCGCCAGGCGGTGCGCTGGGCCATGGTGCCCCAGCAGCCGGATGCCGCCGGCAATACCGCCGCGGCGGGCGACGCCAATGTGCTGCAGGAAGACCTGGTGCGCAGAATCGCCGCCGGCGTGCAGCGCTGGAAATTGATGATTACGCTTGCGGCGCCGGACGACCCGGTCGACGACGCGACCAAGACCTGGCCCGCGGACCGAACGGTGATCGACGCGGGCACGCTCGTGCTTTCCACCGTCGAACCGCAGGACAACGGCCCATGCCGCGACATCAACTTCGATCCCACGGTGCTGCCCGAGGGCATACGCGTGTCCGGCGATCCCTTGCTGGCGGCACGCTCGGCCGCCTATGCGGATTCCTATTTGCGGCGAACGAGTGAAGAAGCCGGCCTTCCCGGCGCGGCCCGCATGTCCACGGAGAAACAATGATGAAGAACGTATTCGGCTGGCCCGCCCGCCTGCTGCATTGGGTCATGGCGGTCATGATCGTCGCGATGCTGTTCATCGGGGTCGGCATGACGGCGTCCGTGTCCACACTGCATACGACATTGGTCGGGATTCACGTGCCGCTGGGCGCGGCCGTGCTGGTGCTGGCCTGCGTGCGGATCGCCGTGCGCCTGCGCTCGTGGCCGCCCGCGCTGCCCGGCGACCTGCCGGCGTGGCAGAAGTCGGCCGCCGTGGGCTCGCATCTGCTGCTGTATGCCCTGATGGTGGCGATGCCCGTGGTCGGGTGGGCGATGCAGTCCGCAGGCGGCTATCCCATCATGCTGGGCGCGGGGCTGCGGCTGCCCGCCATCGCGGCCGCCGATCCCGCGCTGTTCGCCTGGCTGCGGCACGCGCATCGCTGGCTTGCGTACTTGTTCTTCCTGACCTTCTGCGCCCACTTCGCGGCCGCGCTGTACCACTGGTTGATCCGCAGGGACGGCGTGATGCGGTCGATGACGAGAGGGTGACCGGCGCACTTTTCTCCTACTTCCGTAGCAAGCGGCCCCCTATAATCGTGAGACCCGCCCCACTTCTCACTTTCATACGGGTCCGACCCATGCATTTTCCCACCGTCGCCCTGATCGGCAGGCACCAGGACACCGGCCTGGACGCCCCGCTAAGGGCGCTGGCGCACGCGCTGACGCAGGCCGGCCGCAAGGTCCTCATCGAGGCCGACACCGCTCGCAACACCGAGGTGCACGAATACCAGGTAGCCGACGTCCAGGAAATCGGCCGCAGCGCCTCTCTGGCGGTCGTCATGGGCGGCGACGGCACGGTGCTGGGCGCGGCCCGTCACCTGGCCCCGTTCGGGGTGCCTCTCATCGGCATCAACCATGGCCGCCTGGGCTTCATCACCGACATCCCGGTGCAGGACGCCCATGCCGCGCTGAACCGCGTGCTCGAGGGCAACTACACCATCGAAGACCGCATGCTGCTGCAAGGCAGCGTGTGGCGCGGGGATCAGCAGATGTATTCGGCGCTGGCCCTGAACGACGTGGTGCTCAACCGCGCGGGCCGCGGCGGGATGATCGAGGTGCGCGTCGAACTGGACGGCGCCTTCATGTACGCGCAGCGCGCCGACGGCCTGATCGTCGCCACACCCACGGGGTCCACGGCCTATGCGCTGTCGGCCAACGGTCCGCTGCTGCACCCCGGCCTGAACGCCGTGGTGCTGGTGCCCGTGGCGCCGCAGACGCTGTCCAACCGCCCCATCGTCATTCCCGATTCCGGCGTGCTTTCCATGACGCTGGTCGCCATGGGCCGGGTCGAGGTCGGCGCCAGCGTGCATTTCGACATGCAGACCTGGTCCGACCTGCAGCCCGGCGACCGCATCGAGGTGCGGCGCGCCCCGCACACGGTGCGCTTCGTCCACCCCGAGGGCTACAGCTTCTTCTCCACCCTGCGCCGCAAGCTGCATTGGAATCTGATGCCGCAGGCCACCGACAACGTTGAATAGCCAGACGCGCCCGCCATGCTGCGCACCCTGCATATCCGAGACTTCGTCATCGTCGACGAAACCGAGATCCACTTCGGTCCGGGCTTTACCGTATTCTCCGGCGAAACCGGCGCCGGTAAGTCCATCCTGATCGACGCCCTGGCGCTGGCGCTGGGCGAACGCGGCGACGCCAGCATGCTGCGCGAGGGCGCGGCACGGGCCGACATCACCGCGGTGTTCGATACGCCCGCCCACCTGCAAGACTGGCTGACCGAGCACGACCTGGACGCCGCCGGCCCCGAGCTGGCGCTGCGCCGGGTCATCGACGCCCAGGGCCGCAGCCGCGCGTACCTCAACGGCACGCCGGTCACCGTCACGCTGCTGCGCGAACTGGGCGAACATCTGGTCGACATCCACGGCCAGCACGCGCACCAGAGCCTGATGCGGCCCGAGGCGCAGCGCGACCTGCTGGACGCGCATGGCGGCCACGCCGATCTGCGCCAGTCGGTGGCCCAGGCCTGGAAGCAGTGGCGCGGGCTGCAGCGCCAGCTCGAAGCCGCTGAACACGACGCCGACAGCCTGAACGCCGAGCGCGAACGCGTGCAATGGCAAGCCGACGAGCTCGACGCCCTGGCGCTGGGCGCCGACGAATGGGACAGCCTGCAGGCCGAGCACACGCGGCTGGCGCATGCGCAGTCGCTGCTGGACGGCGCCAGCGAAGTGCTCGAGGCGCTGGACGGCGAAGAAGAATCCGCGCGCCATCGCGTCAACCTGGCGCTGCAGCGGGCGCAGCAGATGATGCGCCACGACGCCGCCCTGAAGGGCCTGTGCGAGGCGCTGGAATCGGCGGGCATCGCCATCGGCGAAGCCGTGTCCGACCTGAACGGCTACATCACCCGGGTCGAACTCGACCCCCAGCGCCTGGGCGACGTCGAGGCGCGCATGGGGGCCGTGTTCGAAACCGCGCGCAAGTTCAAGACCACGCCCGAGGAACTGCCTGCCCTGCGCGACGCGCTGCACGCGCAGCTGGCCCAGATGCAGGCGGCCGGCGACGTCGAGGCGCTGCGCGCGCAGGCCGCCCAGGCGCAGTCGGCTTACGACGCGGCGGCGGCCAGGCTGTCCGCCGCGCGTCGCAAGGTGGCCAAAGACCTGGGCAAGCAGGTAAGCCAGGCCATGCAGACGCTGGCCATGCAGGGCGGCACGTTCGAGGCCGCGCTGGCGGAATCCGCACCGTCTGCCCAGGGCAACGAAACGGTGGAATTCCGGGTGGCCGGCCATGCCGGCACCACGCCGCGGTCGTTGGCCAAGGTGGCCTCGGGCGGCGAGCTGTCGCGCATCTCGCTGGCGCTGTCCGTCATTGCCAGCCGCGCCGCGCGCGTACCCACCCTGATCTTCGACGAAGTGGACAGCGGCGTGGGCGGCGCGGTCGCCGAAGTGGTGGGCAAGCTGCTGCGCGAGCTGGGCGCCCGCCATCAGGTGCTGTGCGTCACGCACCTGCCGCAGGTGGCGGCTTGCGGCAACACGCAATACCGCGTCAGCAAGAGCGAAAGCCGCGGCACCACGCGCTCGCACATCGCCGAGCTGGACATCGACGCGCGCGTCGAGGAACTTGCCCGCATGCTGGGCGGCATCACCATCACCGACACCACGCGCAATCATGCGCGCGAAATGCTGGGCGTGTCGGAGGCGGCGTAGGAAACAGGGTGTCGGGTCGGCTCTGCATGGCCGACTGACCAGGAAGGAGAAACCCGGGCCGTGAGCCCGGGTTTTTTATCAGCGGGTCTTCTGGCAGTTGCCGCAGATGCCGTACAGCACCATGGCGTGGCTTTCGAGGGCGAAGCCGTTGTCCTTGGCGATTTTGTGCTGGCGCTTCTCGATTTCGTTGTCCGAGAACTCGACCACGATGCCGCAGTTGGTGCAGATAAGGTGATCGTGGTGGTCGCCGTCGTTCAGCTCGAACACCGCCTTGCCCGTGTCGAACTGGCTGCGGCTGAGGATGCCGGCCTGCTCGAACTGCGTGAGCACGCGGTAGACGGTGGCCAGGCCGATCTCGACGTTTTCGGCGATCAGCGCGCGATAGACGTCTTCGGCGCTGAGGTGGCGCTGGTCGGATTTGCGGAAAATGTCCAGAATCTTGAGGCGCGGAAACGTCGCCTTCAAGCCCATGTTCTTCAGGTCGCTTTGGTCGCTCATAGTTGCTTGCTCTCTGTCGGCGTTGGGCATGGGCATGGTGCGAAACCGGCTGGCCCCACTGCACCCGCCGGCCATCTTGTTGCCGCCGTTTCGTTCCCTTGTAGGGATCCCGCAGTGACGCTGCCGGGAAGCCGCAGGGAACTATCTTCTTGAAACCTTTATGATAACGGTTTTGTCCGTTTCTCAATAATTGGCGGTGCGCAAGTGTCTTCGATCGCACGTATTCCCTCCCGGCCCGTCCGGTCCTTCAAGATGGGCCTGGCCGCGCTGGGCGTCATGGTTGCCCTGGCCGGCTGCTCGTCGGGCAAGTGGGGCTTCCCGTACCGGATCGACGTCCAGCAAGGCAACTGGATCACGCAGGAACAGGTGGCCCTGCTGCAAACCGGCATGTCGCGCGAACAGGTGCGCTTCGCACTGGGCAGCCCGATGCTGACCAGCGTACTGCACGCCGACCGCTGGGACTACCCCTACTACTACAAGCCCGGCTACGGCAACGCGCGCGAGCGCAAGTTCACCGTCTGGTTCGAGAACGACCGCCTGGTGCGCTGGAGCGGCGACCAGCAGCCCACGCTGCAGCCCTATCAGCTGGACGACGACGGCAATCCCATCGAATCGGCGCCGCCGCTGGCGCAGGAAGCCCAGGCAGACGCCGCGGACAAGCGCGAGGACGAAGCCCGGGCCGCCGAAAGCAAGGCCACCGAAACGCTGGATTCCGACCAGGCCCGCAAGCAGGACGAGGGCAGCCGCCAGGCCACGCCCAGCGTGGTCGTGCAGCCGCCGGCCAGCCCCTCGCCCTATTCGCCCGGCCTGCCTGGCGGCGACGCCCAGCCGCTGCGATGAGCGACGCCGTGTCCAGCCCAACCCAAGGAAATCCCATGCGTATCGCCATTGCGGGCGCCAGCGGCCGGATGGGCCACATGCTGATCGAGGCAGTGCTCGACGCCCCCGATCTGCAGTTGGCCGTCGCCCTCGACCGCGCCGGCTCGTCGACGCTGGGCCAGGATGCCGGCGCGTTCCTGGGCCGTAATACCGGCGTGCTAATCACCGACCAGCTCGACGCGCTGGCCGGCGCCGACTGCCTGATCGACTTCACGCGCCCCGAGGGCACGCTAGAGCACCTGAAGGCCTGCGTGCAGCATGGCACCGGCATCGTCATCGGCACCACCGGCTTCGACGACAGCGGCCGCGCCGCCATCGAGGTTGCCGCACAGAAGATCGGCGTGGTGTTCGCGCCCAACATGAGCGTGGGCGTCAACGCCACTTTCAAGCTGCTCGAGATGGCGGCGAAGATCCTGAACTCCGGCTACGACGTCGAAGTGTTCGAGGCGCATCACCGCAACAAGGTCGACGCCCCCTCGGGCACCGCACTGAAAATGGGCGAAACCGTGGCCTCTGCCTGGAACGTGGCGCTGCCCGACGTGGCCACCTGGACGCGCCATGGCGACACCGGCGTGCGCAAGCCCGGCACCATCGGTTTCTCGGTGGTGCGCGGCGGCGACATCGTGGGCGACCACACCGTCTTCTTCTGCGGCAACGGCGAGCGCATCGAAATCACGCACCGCTCCACCACCCGCGCCAACTATGCCGCCGGCTCGCTGCGCGCCGCCCGCTTCCTCGCCACCAAGCACAACGGCCTGTACGATATGCAGGCGGTTCTGGGGCTTTCGTAAGCGGCGCTGTTGTATAGGTCTGCGTTCGATGCAGGCGCATTTGAGTTCTTGAGGCGCCGCGGCCGTAGCTGCGAAGTCTCGTCCTCGCGCTGAAGCGCTGCGGGCGCGACTTCTCCGGCACGGCCGCGGCTCACAGCACCGTCAAAGGCGGCCGTGCGTCGTGCTGACGAATATGCGTTGCGTTGCGTTGTCGTATGCGCAGAACTGCGGGGTGGTGCGGAAAAACCGCGAACATGCGGCCGTGGCATCGCGTTGTCGTGAGTCTGGGACATGGCGGAGGGCTCGCGCCCGCAGCGCTTCAGCGCGAGGACGAGAGTCCGCAGTCATGGCCCAGACGCCTCAAGAACGCCGACGATCCAAGACAGCTATACCGACCGCAGCTAGATCGCACCGATCCGTGCTTCTTGTGCCCTGATCAAGCCACAACGACCGGCTCGCGCTCCAATTTCACTCCGTAGCGGTCTTCCACGTCGCGTTGGATCGCGCCCGCCAGGCCGAGGATGTCGTCGGCCGTGGCGCCGCCTCGATTTACCAGTACCAGGGCTTGCCGGTCGTGCACGCCGGCCGCGCCCTGGATCTTGCCTTTCCATCCGCATTGATCGATCAGCCAGCCCGCGGCGAGCTTGTAGCCGCCGTCGGGTTGCGCGTATGACACCAGTGTGGGGAAGCGGGCCAGCAGGTCTTCGCGCTGCGCCGCGTCGACAATGGGGTTCTTGAAGAAGCTGCCCGCGTTGCCGATGACGGCGGGATCGGGCAGCTTGGCGCGGCGGATGCGGCAGACCGCGTCGAACACGTCGCGCGCGCTGACCACGGCCTCGGTGGGGCGGCGCGGGCCGGGGTTCAGGATCGGATCGCGCGCGAGGTCGGGATACGTCAGCACCGGCTGCCACGGGCGCGGCAGCGCGAAGCGCACCGATACGATCACCCACGTGCCGGGCTCGGCGTGCTTGAAGACGCTGTCGCGATAGGCATAGCGGCAGTCCTGGGCGGTCATGCGAATCAGGCGGCGGTCGTACAGGTGCCAGGCCATCAGGCTGTCGAAGCGTTCGGCGAGTTCGACGCCATAGGCGCCGATGTTCTGCACGGGCGCGGCGCCCACCGTGCCGGGGATCAGCGCCAGATTTTCCAGGCCGTTCCAACCTTGCTCCACGCAGCGCGCCACGAAGTCGTGCCAGTTCTCGCCCGCGGCGGCCTCGACGATCCAGGCGTCCGGACGCTCTTCCACCAGCCGGATGCCGCGCAGCGCCACGCGCACCGCCAGCCCGGCCACACGTTCGGGCAGTACCACATTGCTGCCGCCGCCCAACACGAGCACGGCGGGATGCTGCAAGACCAGGTCGGACAGGGCCGTCAACTGCGCGGAGTCGTCCAGCGTCACGCATGCGGGCGCGTGCGACGGCAGGCCCAGCGTGTTGCTCGCGGTCAGGTCGCACGGGGCAGGAGTTAGGGATGCGCCTGACACGGCGGGATCGGACGACTGGGACATGGCGTGGATTGGGTGCTGCGTGATGGGTGCTGCGTGAGAACTGCGCCGATATTACTTGAAGGCCCTTGCGCGCATACATTTGCGTTTCGTGTATACTGCGCGGCTCACGCGGGAGTAGCTCAGTTGGTAGAGCGCAACCTTGCCAAGGTTGAGGTCGCGAGTTCGAGACTCGTCTCCCGCTCCAGATTCGGTCATGCCAGGGCGCAGCGCACGCTGCCCACGCGGCCACAACACCGTGCAATGTAAAGGGGCCCTCCGGCCCCTTTTGTCATTTCGGCCGCGTCTTGCGCACGCCTCATTCCAGCGAGCCGCGGTGCTTCGCGTGCCGCATCCACAGCGCCGCGCCGCCCAGCACCGCCGCGGCGGCCAGCCACGATTTGCCGCTGTTCATGGCCGCGTACGTGTAGACGCTGCGCCGGCGCGCGGGCCGCATCGAGGCGGGATGCGAGCCGCCGCCCTCGTACAGCGAATCGGACCCGCGCACGGCCGGACCCTTGCCGCGCTGGTTGCGCATCAGCCAGCCGGCCATGCGATCGGCCAACCCCGGCATGTTCTGGCCCACCATCGAGATGGCGCGCGACGCGCTGCCGACGTACAGGTCCCGCACCGGGTGCTGCGCGGCATGCAGAATGGCCTCGGCCACCATCTCGGGTGCGTATACGGGCGGCGGCAGCTGCGGCTCCACGTCCATGTAGTTGCGCGCATGCTCGGTGAACCCCGTCGCGATGGACGCGGGCTTGATCAGGGTCACGGACACCGGCGCCCCCTGTTGCTGCAGTTCCATGCGCAGTGCATCGGTGAAGCCCTTCACTGCGTGCTTGGCGGCGGAGTATGCGCCCTGCAGCGGCACGGCGCGGTCGGACACTTCGCTGCCCACATTGATCAGCGCGCCGCCGCCGGACACCTTGAAGTGGCGCACCGCGGTCATGGAGCCGTACACCACGCCCCAGTAGTCGGTCTCGAACAGCTTGCGCTGGTCTTCCAGCGGCACGTCTTCCAGCGGGCCGAAGATCGACACGCCGGCGTTGTTCACCCAGGTATCGACGCGGCCATAGGCCGCCAGGGCGTTCTGCAGGATGCGTTCATGGTCCTCCGGGACGCCTGCGTCGGCCACGATCACCTTCGCCTGTCCGCCGGCGCCGGCAATCTCGTCCGCCAGCCGGGTCAGCGCCTCTTCACCACGGCCGCACAGCACCACTTTCGCTCCCTGCTGCGCAGCCATCCTGGCCGTGGCGGCCCCGATGCCGCTGCCGGCGCCGGTGATCACAATTACCTGTTCGCGTAGGGGTTTCAGTCGCAGTTTCATGGGCATCGCTCCTGTTCGGTAAGACGGCGCGTCCGCCGCGCCGCAAGACCTGTAGCCGCAGCAAGCGCCATTCCTGTTGTCCGGCGCGCGGGCATACGGCTTGCGTCCGCTTGCGAATCCACTCCCCTTCTTTCATCCAGGAGGCACGCCATGTCGGACTCTGACAGCAAATCGCCGGACCAGGACTAACGCGGCCGCCACGATGAGCGCGTGGGTAGACGACCCGGCATCCGAGCCGCCGGTGCGGCGAGGCCGCATCCAGGGGCCGCCGATAGCGCTCGCTTACGAAGATTGGGGCAACCGGGCGGCGCCTCCCCTGGTATTGATCATGGGCATCGGTGCGCAGATGGTGCTGTGGCCCGACGGCTTCTGCAAAGCGCTTACGGCGACCGGGTCGAGGGTGATCCGCTACGACAATCGTGACGTGGGCCTGTCCGGCAGGTTTCGCATGTCGACGCCCGCTCCGTCTATGTGGCGCCTGGCCATGCGCGCCCAGCTTGGATTGCGCACGCAGGTTCCCTACACACTGGACGACATGGCCGACGACGCCCTGCGGCTGCTGGACACGTTGAACATCCCGCAAGCGCATGTGGTGGGCATGTCTTTGGGAGGCATGATCGGACAGGTCATGGCCGCCCGGCATCCGTGCCGCGTGCGCACGCTGACCCTGATGTCCACCAGCACCAACCAGCCGTTGATGCCGCCGCCCGCGCCCCGGCTGCTGTGGAAGATGTGGCGCGGATCCATGCCCGCACCGGCGCACGTCCGCCAGGCGCGCATCAAATCTCTGCTGCATGCATTGGGTACGGCGCAGTATCCGGTACCGGATTCGGAACTGGAGCACATCGTACGGACCATGGGCGACAGAGGCCTGGATGGCGAGGGCGTGCGTCGGCAAGTGTGGGCGGTGCTGGGCACCGGCGACCTGCGGGTGTATTGCCGAGCCATCCGTGCGCCGACACTCGTGATCCACGGCACCGGAGACCGCATGATGCCGCTGGCCGCCGGGCGCGCGGTGGCGCGGGCCATTCCAGGGGCGCGCCTGCGGCTGATACCGGGAATGGGACATGACCTGCCTCCAGCGCTGTGGCCCATGCTGGCGCGACTGATTGCCGAGCATGTGGGTGCGCCGGGAAACTGACTTGGGCGCAGCGACGGGCTCGGCCAGCGCGCCGCCGCCAGGTGGGCATTCGCGTCGAGCGGCTCCGATACTTCGATACGGGAATGGCGGCCGAGAAACGAAGCCCTCGATCAAGGTTCGAACACCAGGCAATCCGTCGACCCGCCATGCGCTGTCTACTTCTCTCGCAGCGACGCAAGTTGTCGCCGGTCCCGCTTGGTGGGACGGCCGTCCGAGATGGTTTGCGCGGGTTCGGGCGCCAGGCGGCGCATCTCGGCCGCGTGCTCGCGGGCCGCGCGGCTTTCGGGCGTTTCCTCATACAGCTGCGCTGCCACCGGAGCCGGGCCGCGCACGGCGCTGATGCCGCGCACGCGTACCTGCATCACCTGGTCCTGCCTGCGTATGCGCACGATGTCGCCGGGCCGCACCTCGCGGGCCGGCTTGGCAAGCTGATCATTGATAAGCACCCGGCCCTTCTCGACCTCCTGGGCGGCCAGGCTGCGCGTCTTGTAGAAGCGCGCGGCCCACAGCCACTTGTCCAGGCGCAGACGTTCGGCGGAAGCGACGCCGGGATTCGAAGCGGTTGACGATTTGGACATCGGTACATGATACGAGCACATGACGTCCGCCAATCACTTGACAGATTCTGCAAGAGCGCTATAATCTTTTTCTTTCGCGGAAACGCGTAGCCTGAAACCAAACAGGCGGCGCTGCGAAAAAGGCCTGCCCAAAAGAGGTCTGCCCGATAGCCCGATAAGCTGGGCAGGGAAACCGGGCAAGCCCAGCAAGACCCCTGCGGGAGTAGCTCAGTTGGTAGAGCGCAACCTTGCCAAGGTTGAGGTCGCGAGTTCGAGACTCGTCTCCCGCTCCAATTTATGATCTACAGACTTCCACTGACGTCTGTAAGTCATTGAAAAGAGGAGCTTCGGCTCCTTTTTTCATTCCAGCGAAAGCCACGGAAGTCCACTGACAGCCACCATTTTTGAGGCCAAAAACAAGGCCAAAGAATGCGGGTCGTGCCGGTTCCGGGTTGTTGCTGGGGTTGGATCGGGATGACAAGCAGCATCGGGCCTAAGTCCAAGACTTAGGAGCTTGATGATGACACTCTCTGATCTGACCGTGCGGCAAGCCAAGGCCGCCGAGAAAACCTACAGCATCCCCGACACCGATGGCCTCGGCCTGGTGGTCGCCCGCACCGGCGGCAAGTCGTGGCATTTGCGCTATTACTGGCTCGGCAAGCAAAAGCGCATCTCCCTGGGGAACTACCCCGAGATCGGTTTGCGCGAAGCGCGCACCTTGCGCGACGAAGCCCGGGCGCTTCTGGCAAAGGGCGTCAACCCCCATACCGATCGGAAACAGAAGCGACACGCGGTCAAGCTTGCGGCCGACTACACCTTCAAGGCCGTCTTCGATGCGTGGGTCGAGCATCGCCGCAAGGAAATCAAGGAGGGCAGGAACAGCACGCTGTCGCAAATCCTGCGGATCTTCAACAAGGACGTGCTGCCTAGCCTCAAGCAGATGTCGATCTACGACATTCGCCGGCCCCAACTCCTGGGCGTCCTGGCGAGGATCGAGGAGCGCAAGGCGTTCACCACTGCCGAGAAGGTCCGCACCTGGCTGGGGCAGTTGTTCCGCTATGCCCTCGTCATCGTGGAGGGGCTGGAAGCCAATCCGGCCTCCGACCTGGACGTGGTGGCCGAGCCCAAGCCCCCGGTGAACCACAACCCCTACCTGCATCTTCCGGAGCTTCCCGAGTTCCTGCACAAGCTCAGGCTCTACAACCCTCGTGGTTGGCAGACCCAACTCGGCATCCGGCTGCTGTTCCTGACCGGCGTGCGTACCGGCGAGCTGCGGCTGGCGACCCCGGACCAGTTCGATCTCGACCGTGGCCTGTGGATCATCCCGCCGCAGATCGTCAAGCAACTCCAAGACGAGATGCGCAAGGCCGGCAAGCGCCCGCAGGACGTTCCGCCCTACATCGTGCCGTTGTCCGTGCAGGCCATCGAGATCGTGCGCTACCTGTTGGGTGTGATGAGGCCGGCCCAGGTCCATCTGCTCACGCACCGCAGCGAACTCAAGAAGCGCATCAGCGAGAACACCCTCAACGCGGCCTTGAAACGAATGGGCTACGAGGATCAACTGACCGGTCACGGCATCCGCGGAACCATCTCGACGGCGCTCAACGAGATCGGCTATCCCAAGATTTGGGTGGACGCGCAGCTTTCGCACTCGGACCCGAACAAGGTGAGTTCGGCCTACAACCACGCCAAGTATGTTGAGCCGCGCCGCCGGATGATGCAGGACTGGGCGGATCGTCTCGATCTGCTCGAACAGGGCCAAGTGGAAGCGGCCAGCGCGCACCTCACGATCCATATCGAGGGCGTGCCGGCCATGGCAGAGGAGGACAAGCCCAACACCATCGTCGCTGCTGCTTCTGCGGCATCCGTTCCGCCTGTGGTGGCCGAACCCATCGTCGTGACGCCAAACGACGGGGGAATCACATTCCAGCGACTGTCGCAGGTACCACCGCCCCCGACGCATGCGCCAGAGCCGGAGGTGTCTGTCATCCAGCGCGAGCGCGAGGAAATGCTGGTCATCTACGAATCGCCGAGCAGTCTGCCGGTCCCGCTGTTCGGCAAGTTGGCCGGGAAGTCCAAGGACCAGATCAACCGCGAGCTGAAGGCGGGCAAGCTGCTGTCCATCAGCTTGGGCAACCGCGGGCAACGCGTGCCCGACTGGCAGCTGGTACCCCTCAAGCACAAGCTGGCACAGGTGCTCATGAACCAGTGCCCGCATGCGGATCCGTGGGACCTGTACCGGATGCTGACCCGCCCACATCCGGACCTGGGTGATCGCGCAGCCATCGACATCGTGACACCAGGAAATTTGGGCATGGTCGTGCGGGTCATCGCGGGCACCCAGCAGCAGCCAAACAGGCCCGGACCTGACTCGTCTGTGCAAGGTATTCCAGAGGAGACTCGCCAGCGCATTCAACGGTTGCTAAATGATGCGGCAATGCTCGAAAGTGCCTGACGCTGTTGGCGCGCATCCAGAACTGACCCACTTTCGGCGGTGATGCGCGGGTAAAACTGACCCACCTGAAGCCCACATCCTGAGCATCTTTTGCTCGGGGGATTTCAGGAGTGATCACCATGGTCATGTTGGCCAAGATCCGGCGGATGCATTTCCGCGATGGCCTGCCGCTGCGCGAGATCGCCAAGCGCACGGGCCTATCCCGCAATACCATCCGGCGATGGCTGCGCAGCGGCCAGTCCGAGCCGGTCTATCCCAGGCGAGCCTCGCCCTCCCGGCTCGATCCCTACCGGTCCCAGTTGGAGACGTGGCTGCGTGCCGACAGCCATCGTCCCCGGCGGGAACAACGCACCGCCAAGGTGCTGTTCTCGCAGTTGCAGGCGATCGGCTATCCGGGCACCTACACCCGGGTGACGGCCTTCATCCGCCAGTGGAAGGCGGCCGGCGGCGCCAGCCGCCGCCCGGCCTTCGTGCCGTTGCACTTTCCTCCGGGTGAAGCCTTCCAGTTCGACTGGAGCCGCGAGTACGCCTTCGTCGGCAGCCACGCCAAGATGCCGCTGGATCTCGCCCACGTGAAGCTGGCCTGCAGCCGCGCCTTCTGGTTGGTGGCCTATCCCACCCAGAGCCACGAGATGCTGTTCGATGCTCATACCCAGGCGTTTACCGCCTTCGGTGGCGTGCCGCGCCGCGGCATCTACGACAACATGAAGACGGCGGTGGACGGGATCGGCCAGCACCGGGAACGGCGGGTCAACGCCCGCTTCCACGCCATGACCAGCCACTACCTGTTCGCCGCGGAGTTCTGCAACCGCGCCGCGGGTTGGGAGAAGGGGCGGGTCGAGAAGAACGTGCAGGACCGGCGCCGACAGATCTGGATCGAGGCCGGGGCCCGCCACTGGCCAGATCTGGACACCCTCAACGCCTGGCTCGCCAGCGAGTGCCGCGCCGCTTGGCCGATGCAGGCGCATCCGGATGCCTCCGACATCACCGTGGCCGAAGCTCTGGAGGACGAACAGCCCCACCTGATGCCGATGCCCGCGCCCTTCGACGGCTACATCGAGCGGCCGGTGCGGGTCAGTTCGACCGCGCTGGTCAGCTTCCAGCGCAACCGCTACAGCGTGCCGTGCGAACACGCCCACGCCGTCGCCAGCCTGCGCGTGTATCCCTTCGAACTGGCCGTGGTGGTCGGCGAGGCCGAGGTCGCCCGCCACCGGCGCAGCTTCGAGCGTGATCGGGTCCACTACGACTGGCAGCACTACATCGCCCTGGTCCAGCGCAAGCCGGGGGCACTGCGTGACGGCGCGCCGTTCCTGTCCATGCCCGATCCGCTGCGCAAGCTGCAGCAGGTGTTGCTGCGCCAGCCTCACGGCGACCGCGCCATGGCCCAGGTGCTGGCCGCCGTACCCGTGCACGGGCTCGAAGCGGTACTGGTGGCGGTGGAACTGGCACTCGAGTCCGGCCTGGTGCGCGCCGACCACGTGCTCAACGTGCTGGGGCGATTGCAGCATCCGGACCGCACGATCGAGACGGTCGCCTCGCGAGTGACGCTGCGTCATCCGCCGGTGTCCGATCCGGCCCGCTACGACGCCCTGCGGGAGGCAGATCATGTCGACGCCTGACCTGCCGCTGCGCATGCAGCAGCTCAAGCTGCACGGCATGGCCAGCCAGTGGCCCGAACTGCTGGCCAAGATGCGCCTGCACACCATGGAGCCCGAACACTGGATGGCCGAACTGCTGCAGGCCGAGTCCGCCGAACGGCAGGTTCGTGCCCAGGCCAACCAGATGAAGGCCGCACGTTTCCCCGTCCATCGTGACCTGCTCGGGTTCGACTTCGCGGCCAGTCCCGTTGATCGCGCACTGGTCGAACGACTCCACCAGGGTGACTTCATCCACACCCCCGAGAACGTCGTCCTTGTCGGTGGACCGGGCACCGGCAAGACCCACCTGGCCACCGCCATCGGCATCCAGGCCGTGCGCCAGCATCGCCTGCGCGTGCGCTTCTTCTCCACCATCGAACTGGTCAATGCGCTGGAGAAGGAACAGGCCCAGGGCAAGGCCGGGCAGATCGCCCTGCGCCTGACCTATGCCGACCTGGTCATCCTCGATGAACTGGGCTACCTGCCGTTCACCCCCTCAGGCGGCGCGCTGCTGTTCCACCTGATCAGCAAGCTCTACGAGCGCACCAGCCTCGCCATCACCACCAACTTGGCCTTCTCCGAATGGGGTCAGGTGTTCGGCGACGCCAAGATGACCACCGCGCTGCTGGATCGCATCACCCACCACTGCCACATCCTGGAGACCGGCAACGACTCCTGGCGGCTGCGCAACAGCACCGCCGCCAACAAGACCAAAGCCAGAATCAGGGCAAAGGAGGCCACCACCCAGACCACCAACTGATACCCTCAGCCCCGTACACCGGGTGGGTCAAAGTTCAACGCGCAGCCTGGGTCAGTTTTAAGTGCGCGCCAACAGACGTTGGCAGCGGGGGAGCCGCTGAGGTGGCCGGCGCGCCATTGGGCGACGCCCCATCCAACGGCAATACCGGCAGCAACCAGCGTCAAGCCGGCAAGGATGTTTCTCGAAGAGGTATTCATGGCGAGGGTCTCCACTCAGTCCGCGATCAGGCTGTTCAGTCGGGCGACGAGGCTGTCGCGCTGCGCTCCAAGGTCGATCAGACGCATGCGCGTCTCCAGCACCTGGGCGCGTGCACTGAGCACAGCGCTCAGGTCCCCCTTGGCGGATCGGTAGTTGCTCAATGCAAGCGCCGCTCGGTTCCGTACCAGTTGCAAGCCGGCGGTCTGCAGGCGGTCGATCTGGCTGTTCAACGCTTGGAGTTCGGCGGCGCTGTCGTCCAGCTCCTGCAAATGCCGCCGCGCCACGTCTTCGCGTTCGGCGTCCAGACGTTCCAACTCGTGCCGTTTTGCCTCGATCATGGGCACTTGGCGTCGATCCTTCTGCCAAGGCAGATCGAATGTCACCTGAAATGACACCATGTCGCCCCATCGGCGATCACGCCGGCTATAGGCTATCTCCCAGGCCCAATCGCCGCGGGTCTCTGATTGGGCTTCGCGGGACTCGGCCCGGGCCATGCTTTGCATCGCCGGATAGAGTTCAAGCTCCGCGTGATTCGCCAGTTCTGTGCGCAGTTGCGCGACGGGGCGAGTGAGCGGGCCTGGATCGCCTTGCAGTGCTTCGTCGGCCCTGGAGCCCACCCAGCGCCGCAACGCGGCCCTGGCCTTGGCCCGGTCCCGCTGTAGATCGTCACGGCGGTCCGTGAGTGTCAGCGCCTCCTGTTCCGCGACCAACAGATCGCCAGCCTGGGCGGTGCCGCCGGCGACGCGAGCGGGGAGACTGTCTTGCAGGCGCTGGTTCTCCGCGAGCAGTTCCGTCAGCAGTATCTCCCGTTGCTCCACCGCCTGCGCGGCGATCCACGCCAGGCTGAGTTCCTGGCGGATCTGCAATCGCTGCAAAACCAGCGCCGCGCGTTCTCGATCCACACGCGCCTGCGCGCTGGCGACCTGGGCGTCGCGCTTGGCCCTGTTGGGCACTTCCTGCATGAGCGCCAAGCGCTGCATCGTCATGGATTCGCGCGTCATGCTCCAGCGATCCATGCCGCTGATGGGGTAGTTTTCGATGCCGAGCGAGAGCTTGGGGTCGGGCAGCGAGCCTGCTGCCTTCTGCACGGATTCGGCGACGTTAACCTGCAACTGCTGCGCGCTTATGCGTGGGCTCTGCTGCTCCGCGATAAGGCGTGCCTCAGCAAAATCGAGGGCGTAGGCTACAGGCGAGACAAGCGCACTGCCCGCCAACGCGATGCTGATAGCTTTCAGACGATGCACTCGCATCGAGGCCGGCGTTGTGCCTCGGCCGTACGCCGACGGGCGCCCCTCGGGGGCGCCAAAAAAGGGAGTAAACATGGTTGTCCTCGGAATTGGTATTCACGAAATCACGTGGTCTGCCGCATCGGTGCGCGGCGAGCACGGACACATAAATCAATTCCGCAGGACTTGGAACGTGAGGTAGATCGGCGGAAAGCCCGCGCGGGGATTGGGAGGAATGTAGGTAACGTGCCGCCTGAGAACGTGTTCAAAGTCTCGCCCTCTTGATGTGAGAAGCTCGCTGGGTGAGAAAAGGCTACCCCAGCGACATCAAGCGCGAGCAGTTCGAGGTGATCCGGCCATTGCTGGAGAGTGCGCGCAGAAAGACTGCCCCACGCAAAGTGGAGCTGTACGAGGTGTTCTGCGCCGTGCTGTACCTGCTGCGCACGGGCTGTCAGTGGCGGGCACTGCCCAGCGACTTTCCCAAATGGCGCACCGTGCACTCGTACTTTGCCATCTGGAGCGAGCCACGCGAGGGTGGCAGCCTGCTGGAGCAGGCATTAAAAAAATCAGGTTGGCGCGGCCCGCGAGAAACTGGGGCGCAACGCCTGCAGCACGCTCTTGATCGTGGACGCGCAGAGCGTGAAGAACACGGACACGGCGGGCTTGAAGGGCTATGACGCAGGCAAGAAGGTCTCGGGCATCAAGCGCCACATCGCGGTGGACACCCAGGGATTGCCGCATGCGATAGCGGTGACCACGGCCGAGGTGACGGACCGCAAAGGCGCACTGCAGGCGCTACAGCGCTGCAAGCCCCGGTTGAGCCGGCTACAAAGCCTGCTGTGCGATGCAGGCTACATCGGTCGGCCGTTCGCGCAAGGCGTGCAGCAGATTCTGGGAGGGCATGTGACGGTGCAGATCGCCAAGAGAAGCGAGCTTCACACTTTCAAAGTGATGCCCAAGCGCTGGGTCGTGGAACGCAGCTTTGCCTGGCTGGACAAGAACAGGAGGCTGTGGAAGAACTGCGAGCGATGGCTCAACACCAGCCTGCAGTTCGTCCACTTGGCATTCTTGGTGCTCTTGCTCAAAAGACTTTGAACACGCTCTGAGGGCTACCCGGTCGAGAACCAACCCGGGCAGCGAGTTGGCGAGCCACATCACGTGCGCCGCGAGAAACTGAATGTCCAGCCCCTGCCATGAAAGCGCCGACTCCCGATCGCCACTGCAATGAGCGTGGCACAACTGTGGCGCTTCGCTGTCCATGGAATCAGGCATGCCGGTGCAATCCGACATTGGCAACTTGTCAGCCTGCTGCATCGAGATCGTGGCACGCATTTGCGTGGTTTCCACAGATGCCCTCGGGTCTGGCTTGGGACAGACGTACATCGCCATCGCAACCTGCGAGAAAAGCAAGGTTACGACTAGGCCGCTGGTAATCCAGCGGCTCCATCTTGCGAGAAGGCGCCTTAAGCCGATCATGCGGACATACTATTGGAAGTTGTAGGGAGTTGAATTGATCAAGGTCAGTTTCCAGGATGAATTGATGCGTCTGGACGGCGCCTTGGCCCGAACCGGCACCCGCTGCAAATCCACCGGCAAGGGCGGGCACCGCACGTGGTTGTCATGCTTTACGCGCCTCGGCAACTCGCAAGGCTCTAAGCTCAAATCGATCAGCTACAAGATTCGTCTGTCCCGAGAGTCGCTGCAGGTGCGTAATGACCTCGTAGGGGCCATCGGCTATTGGGCGCGTGCAGATTCCGTGACCTGCCCCCTTTCTCAGGGCCACTAGCTACTTAGTAGAGTCCAGGTTGGGGAGCATACCGCTCCGGTGGGTCAGGTTTCGATCAGCGGTCGAACCAGTCAAGGCACCTTCGTTGCGCAGCGCGGCGGCGAACTCGGCAGGCGTGCATTTGGGCAGTGAGCTGTGCGGACGCACCTCGTTGTAGTCCTTGCGCCAGATGGCGATTACCGCCCGTGCGTGCTCGAGCGAGATAAACCAGTTTTCGTTCAAGCATTCGTCCCGGAACTTGCCGTTGAAGCTCTCCACATAGGCGTTCTGCGTGGGTTTCCCTGGCTGGGTCAGCACAAGCGTCACGCCGTTGGCGGTCGCCCACTGGTCCAGCGCCCGGCCGGTAAACTCGGGTCCCTGGTCGGTCCTGATCGCCGCGGGGTAGCCGCGGAAACGGCATACCGCATCCAGGATGTCGGCCACGTTCTGGCCATTTATCCTCCGGCCGACGGCGATTTCCACCGCTTCCTTGGTGCAATCGTCCACCACCGTCAGGCACTTGATCGGGCGCCCGTTGGCCAGGGCGTCGAAGACGAAGTCCATCGACCAGGTGTGGTTGGGCCCCGACGGCAGCTGCAGCGGACGGCGCTCGACGGCCACGCGATCGCGCTTGCGGCGCTTGCGCACCGCCAGGCCAGCGTTGCGGTACAGCCGGTAGATTCGCTTGTGGTTGGCGATCCAGCCCTCCCGTTCCAGCAGGATGTGCAGCCGTCGGTAGCCGAACCGGCGACGTTCGCCCGCCAACGCAACGAGCCTGGCCTGCAACGGCGCGTTCGCCATGCGCGGCTGGTAGTGCAACACGCTGCGTGACAAGCCCAGTGCCCGGCAGGCCCGCCGCTCCGACAGGCCCAGCTTCGCCCGCACGTCCGCGACGGCAGCCCGTCGCGTCGGCGGGCTCAGTATTTTCCCCGCGCCACGATCCTCAGCGCTTCGTTGTCCAACATCGACTCGGCCAACAGCTTTTTGAGCCGCGCGTTCTCCGCTTCCAGTGCCTTCAGGCGCTTGGCGTCGGGCACATCCATGCCGCCGAACTTGCGCCGCCACAGGTAGAACGACGCGTCACTGAAGCCGTGCTTGCGGCAAAGCTCCTTGACCGGCGTGCCGGCGGCCGCCTGCTTCAGGAAGCCGATGATCTGCTCTTCGGTGTATCGCTTCTTCATGTCCGTCCTCTTGTGAGACGGACTCTACTAAGATCAGGTTGGCCCGGAAAACGGGGGGCAGGTCACGACGTCGAAGCGCCGTTTGTAGAGGCCCGTAATGAGATCGCTCGCCGTAACCTCATTAAATTCCATAGAAACTTCGGGCTCCTCCGCGCGCTGCAGGGCAAGCAATGCAGCTAGGTACGAAGAGGCCACACCAGGCGCTATGGCGAGCCTGAGCTGTGGGCGTGGGCTGGTGGCGTCGTGCATGAGAGGCCCCAAGAAGCGATAAGACAAGGATGGAAAGTCTTCATGATAGCTAGTTTGAGTTAAACTTAACGTGGTTAAATTGTTTGGACTGTTCGACGCTTCCAAGGATGGAGAAGCGAACTGTCCGACGAGGCCGTCCCCCAGGAACTACCACTTTCGACGCCGAGCCAGCGTTGGCATTCGGAGCGGCCGTTCGTGTCGCCCGCCTGACGCAAGGTGTTGCTCAGGAAGAACTGGCTGCGAAAGCAGGGATCGAGCGATCGCACATGGGCAAAATAGAGCGTGGGGAGCACATGCCCACTCTCGCTCTGATCTTAAGAATCGCCGCCGGACTCAAGCTCAGTGCTGCGGAACTCGTCAGCGCAGCCGAACGCAATCTTCGTGCCGCGGCGCACGATTCAGATAGGCATTGACGCTTTAGTCACCCGGAGGTCCTCGCAGACGTTCGATGAAGCGATCCAGCGAAACCGATGAGTTGCTGCTTTCTGGCCGAAGCAGATAGGTTGTGATTACCGCCGTGTCCTGCGCCAGAGGGCGAATCACCACGTCCGGCCTCTGGCTGATGGGAATCTTGGTCGCCGTCATGAAACCAATCCCATAGCCTGCGCCGACGAGCGTTAGCATCATGTCCAGCGACGACACTTCTTCGACAACGTTGAGTCTGTGTTCCAGAACCTGTAGCAGCCGATTTAGTTCTCGGCAGTAGCCTTCGCAGGCCAGTTTGTCGCACAGAACCAGTGGGTGACCCTGAAGTTCGTTCAGCGGAACTTGCTTGTGCGCAAGAAGCGAGTGCCGCGCTGGCATGGCGATCACAATCGGGTCTCGCCAGATCGGTTCAGCCACGATGCCTTCGCCAACATCCGCCGCGTGTGCAAATCCGATCGTGAAGTCGCCAGACCGTAGGCCCCGTATCTGCTCGGTCAGCGGTACCTCGGAGAGACGTATCTCGACCTCGGGCTCTTCCGCGCGGCAACGAGCTAGGAACGCCGATAGTCGTGGGTCCATCGCACCATCGGAAATTGCAATGCGCAGGCTGCCCCTCAGGCCCGCGGCAATGGCTCTGGCATTTTCACGCGCTTGCTCCAGGACAGTGAAGAGTCGGCGGGTGTCCTGCAAGAATGCCGCCCCCGCCACGGTCAGCCGTGTGCCCCTGCGGTCGCGGTCAAACAGCGTGACCCCAAGCTCATCTTCCAATTCCTTGATCGCGCGAGACAAGGGGGGTTGCTCTATATGCAGCCTCTCGGCCGCCCGCGTGAAATGCAACTCCTCTGCCAAGACGACAAAGCATCGTAGATGACGCAACTCCATAAATCGGGCTCCTCGCAAGTCCTCATTCGCGCCAGATGTCCCGTGGACGAATCACGGTGGACGGGGAGGCTGGATCCATTTCAGGGAAGTTGATGCGCTTGACATCGCAAAAACTGGCACCTTGAGCGCTCGTGGTTGCTCGTGACGCGTCCCAAGCGCGCGCGCCCAATCGGGGCGCGCGTCTCTGTCACACTGTGCAGAAGCTTTGAAAAGCACCGCACACCCGCGGCGTCATCCGCCGTGCTCTTTTTGTAGCAGCGACCCGAGGCGAGCGACTTCATTGCTGGTGATCGCGATGTTGCGCCCATCCTTCGTCGACACCGAAGCTCCGACATTGAGATAGACGGCGCGCCCGAAGCGGCTTTCCTGTGCCATCTTTCCGTCCTTGAAGATGTACAGCGTTCCCCCGTCAGCCAAGGGAACCATTTCCTTGGCTGCTTGGGCTGCTGCATGACCGGCGAAGGCTGGCACGGAGAGAGCGCTCAACAGGGCGGCAATGACAATTTGCGATTTCATGATCGACTCCTTTGTAAAAACGACGACAACTTGCGCCGCGTCGTTAAATGTAGAAGCAGGCGGTCTACAGAGCGCTTACCCGTGCATTACATTCAATTCATGTGCTGTCATCTGCCGCCCATGAAGGACTAGGTTCCAGTGGGAGACAAGATGCCAAGCCATGCAACGCTCGCCAGAACCAAAACGGCCAAGGTCGCCTCCGTGAACAGACTCTGTCTAAGCTTGATGACTGCCTGTGCGCGATTGCCTGCCTTCAAAGCAGCCTCCAGGCTCGGGCTCAACCGATACCGATTGGCAGCAGCCAACGCCAGCATGCCTGCGAAAAGCAAGAGCTTTACCATCAGCAGCCGGCCATACAGCGTCGAGATGAGCGGATCAAACGATGGTCCGGCGATCAACAGGTAATTGAGAATTCCACTCACGACGAGTGCAGCCACGATCGCTGTACCTATGCGAGTAAAGCCATTCGACGTCCGACTGAGGACCGCTACCGGGTCTTGCGCGACATCCTGCTTGTGGGATGCCAGCATCAAGAACGCCACCAATGCGCCCACCCAAGCGCCCGCTGCCCAGAGGTGCGTGATATCCGACGCAAGATGGATGTAGCCGCGAACGCCGTCGTCCATCGCGCCGTGGCCTGCCCACGCAAGGGTCGCCAGCGCCACGCCGGTGGAGAGCGCCATCACTGCAAATCGCAAGGTAGCGTTCAATTTCAACATTGCGACGAGCACACACACCAACAGCGCGAGGATGCGAATGCACCAGGCGATGCCCATGTGCGTGCCCGTAATGAGCATGTCGAAGACGTGCGTTGACAGCTCCGCGTAGCTCTGGGCACCGGACATGGCCTTGGCCATGACCGTCATGCCCCACATCGACAGGGCAATGCCGATGGCAGCGGATGCGCCAATGAGGACGCGATAGCGGCGCGAGATCGTCGAGGATCGCTCGTCGTTGCCCAAAGCATAGAGACCGAACATGGCGACGCCAAACGCCGCCGCCAGGTCCAGATACAGCGCCAGGCGCAGGACGATGGTCAACCAATCCCCGGCCATGGGCTTACTTCACCTTGAAGGTGACGTTACCCGTGATCGGATGCGTGTCCGAGGAGACGGCACGCCATTCGACGCGATAGTCACCGGGCTGGAGCGCCTGTGCCGGCGTGATGACCATGGTCTTGCCGTCGCCGGCAGCCGCGACGCTGGCGTTGATCTTCATCGGGCCATGGCTCGCCATTCCCGGCATGCCAGTCATGACAAGGCTCGCGGCGGAGAACTGCGGCACCAGCGTCTCGGAGAACTTCAGTTCGATGGTGGCTGGCGCAGAAACCTGCGACTTGTCGGCCGGCGTTGAAGACACCAGCGAAGGATGCGCGAATGCGGCGGTGGCGAACAGACCAGCAGCGATCGGCGCGACGAGCTTGGCGATGAAATGTGAACGGGTCATAGAAGTTTCTACCTGGATGTGTGAGGTGTGGTTTAAGAACGAAATGCCGAGATAAGGCTTGCACCTTTGCAACGGCGTGGAACGAAAGAAACGGTTTGCTGGGCGATAGCAGGCTCCTGTAGTTTCAGAAAGAAAATCCGGTCACAGTCGGCTCGCTCTCAGGCGCAAGGCGTTGCCAACGACCGACGCCGAACTCAGGCTCATCGCCAATGCTGCGATCAGCGGCGACAGCAGCCAGCCCGTGAGGGGATAGAGAACCCCGGCGGCGATGGGGATGCCCAGCGCGTTGTAGAGGAAGGCGAACATGAGGTTCTGCTTCATGTTGCGCACGGTACTCACCGAGAGCGTGCGAGCGACAGCGATGCCACGCAGGTCACCCTTGACCAGCGTGACCTGGGCGCTGTTCATCGCCACGTCGGTTCCCGTTCCCATGGCGATGCCCACGTCTGCCTTCGCCAAGGCCGGCGCGTCGTTGATGCCGTCTCCGGCCATGGCGACGATGCGTCCTTCTTTCTGCAGTCGCTCGATCAACATGAGCTTGTCCGCCGGCTTGACCTCACCATGCACCTCGTCGATGCCTAGGCGTGCACCGACGGCTTTGGCGGTGGTCTGCCCGTCCCCGGTGGCCATGATGACCCGCAGGCCCGCAGCCTTCAACGCGGCCAGGGCCTCGGGGGTGCTGCCCTTGACCGGATCGGACACGGCGAGCAAGCCCGCGAGCTGCCCGTCCACCGCCAGGTACATGACGCTGGCCCCTTCGCCGCGCAGAGCTTCGGCCTGGGGTACGAGCGGTTCCACCGATACGCCAGACTGTTCCATCAGCACTGTGTTGCCCAACGCCAGTTGCCGGTGCTCAACCTTTCCGCGCACGCCGATGCCGGTTCCCGATTCAAAGCTCTGAGGCTTCACGAGTTGGAGGCCCTGGGCACGCGCGGCCTGCACGATGGCGTCGGCCAGGGGGTGTTCACTGCCCTGGTCCAGGCTGGCCGCAAGACGCAGCACCTCATCGTTCGTAAAGCCGGGGGCTGCGACGACCTGATCGAAAGCAGGTCGGCCTTCGGTCAGGGTTCCTGTCTTGTCGATGACGAGGGTATCGACCTTGCGAAGATTCTCGATCGCCGCGGCATCGCGGAACAGCACGCCCTGCGTGGCGCCACGGCCCGTTGCGACCATGATCGACATCGGCGTGGCCAGACCCAGCGCGCACGGGCAGGCGATGATCAGGACGGCCACCGCATTGATCAGTCCATAGACCCAGGTGGGCTGTGGCCCGAAGAATCCCCATACAAGGAGCGTCGTTACCGCAATGGCGACGACGGCCATCACGAAGTAGCCGGCAACGACATCGGCCATGCGTTGCATCGGTGCCTTGGAACGCTGCGCCTGGGCGACCATCTGGACGATCTGCGATAGAACGGTGTCCGAGCCGATCCGCTCCGAACGCATGACCAGCGCGCCGCTGGTGTTGAGTGTGGCCCCGATGACCTTGTCGCCCACGCGCTTGCTGACGGGCAGCGGTTCGCCGGTCAGCATGGATTCGTCAATCGAGCTGCTGCCCTCGTGCACGATGCCATCCACCGGCACCTTCTCGCCGGGTCGGATGCGCAGCAGGTCGCCGACGTGCACATGGCTGAGTGGCACGTCTTCCTCGCTGCCGTCCGCATTGATGCGCCGCGCCGTCTTGGGTGCCAGCCCCAGCAGCGACTTGATGGCTGCCGAAGTCTGGGAGCGGGCCTTGAGTTCCAGCACCTGGCCGAGCAGTGTCAGCGAGATGATGACGGCGGCGGCCTCGAAATACACGCCGACCCGTCCCATGGACATGAAGGAAGCTGGAAACACTTCCGGCGCAACGGTTGCCACAACGCTGTAGATGAATGCCGCACCCGTTCCCAGGCCGATCAGTGTCCACATGTTCGGGCTGCGGTTGACCACGGACAGCCAGCCGCGGGAGAAGAAGGGCCAGCCGGCCCACAGCACGATCGGCAACGACAGCACCAACTCGACCCAGCTCTGTGTAGCCATGTCCATCAGGTGCAGCCGCTCGCCCAGCATCGCCAGCGCCAAGACCACGAGCGTCAGCGGCAAGGTCCACCAGAAGCGACGCGAGAAGTCACGCAACTCCGGGTTGTCGTCATCGAGGTCGGGCAGCAGAGGCTCCAGCGTCATCCCGCACTTGGGGCAGGTTCCCGGATGATCCTGGCGGATCTCCGGGTGCATCGGGCAGGTGTAGATGGTTCCGGGCGCGGTTGGCGATGCCGCCGGGGCCGGTGAAACTGCGGTGCTGGCATGGTGATGCGGTGCATGGCCGCTGCCTGTGCCTATGCCCGCGTCACCGCTGGCATATCGCGCCGGATCGGCGTCGAATTTGGCCTTGCATCCGGTGCTGCAAAACAAGTACGTGTTCCCCAAGTGCGTGGAACGGTGCTCCGACGCCGCCGTGACCGCCATGCCACACACCGGATCTCGCGTCGCGGCATCGGGCTGCGTGTGGCTTGAGGACCCGCCCGCGTCGTCACTTCCAGCATGGCTGGCGTGATGGTGGTGCGTATGCGGGCCGGACGTTGTGGCACCCGCCGCCATGCCTGCGTGCTCATGTCCTGAAGACTTGCTGGGTGAATTCATAGTGACAAGTGCCCTCCGCCGTTAACCTTTGGTGTCTGGTGATCGCAGCAGGCCGCAGGCGCGCAAGGAGACAAGCGCGGCGTCGCGTGCTCGCACGGTGCGAGTGCCTCGACTCATTGCTTCTGCTCCTTGGAGGCTGCGGCACCTTCCTTACCCTGACGCGCGGCATGATCGTGTCCGCCGTGGCCGTGACCACGGTGCATGAACAGGTGCATCAGCGGACAAGCCGCCAGCAGCAGGAAGGGGAGATAGCCGGCAACATGTGCCGTATGCTCCTTGAGCAGGAAATACGCGGCGACAGCGGCGATGATGAGGAACGCCACGCCGTAGCGCGATCGCCAGAACCGGGGGCGATCGCTGGGGGTCTGTGTGTGCTGATGCTGCATGGCATATCTCCACGGAGAAGGGTTGATGGATGGTCAGCGATGCGACTGATAGACCGTGCTGCTACCGTTTTTCCCAATCAGCAGCACGTCGTAGGCGTCCTTGCGTCCACCATAGGCCGGACCATCCATGCCGGGCGAACCGACCGGCATGCCGGGCGCCGCGAGGCCGATGGCCTGCGGGGCTTCGCGCAGCAAGCGTTGAATGTCCGAGGCAGGCACATGACCCTCGATGGCATAGCCGCCGATCTGCGCCGTGTGGCAAGAACCGTACTTCTGCGGGATGCCCAGCCGCGTGCGCGCTGCGGTGTTCCCGGTGTCGAGAACCTGCACATCGAAGCCTGCGCCTTGCAGGTGTGAGACCCAGTCCTTGCAGCATCCGCAGCTCGGGTCCTTCCAGACCTTGGCAATCGGTCGGCTCTGCGCCAGGCTCGGTCCTGCGAGTGCCATCACCAACAAGCCAGCGATCAATGCCTGGCGTCTCGGCACTTTGCCCTGGCTTCTGTCGTAGTGCATGTTCATGGATCGCCTCTCATCAGATGATCAAACCCGCTAGGTTCTAGAACCAGAATCGCACGCCAGCCACCCAGCGCGTCTGCTGCGCACGGCCGCCTTCGGCACGCACATAGTCCGCGGTGCGTCCGAAGCTGCCCGCCCGTTCCACGCCGATATAGGGGGCGAACTGGCGACTGAATTCATAGCGCAGGCGCAAGCCAGCAGACGCTTCGGCCAGGCCCTTGCCGATACCGCGTTCCGGGTCGTCCTTGCCATAAAACTGCAACTCGGCGCGAGGCTCCAGAATCAGTCGCTGGGTCAGCAGCAGCTCGTAGCTGCCTTCGACACGCAGCGCCGTACGTCCACCACTTCCCACGTAGCCCGTCGCCTCCAGCTCGAACCAGTAGGGGGCGAGGCCCTGGATGCCGAAAGCCAACCATTGACGGCTCGGGCCTTCCCCGTTATCCACCCGAACGCCGAGCTGGGTGTCCCAGTACGGTGCGACGGCGTGCCCCCAGAGAAGCTCGGTACGCGATTCTTCGAGCTTTCCTTTGGCGATATCGCCTTCGGCCTTCACGACGGCCTTGTTGTAGGTCGTCCCATACCACGCCTGGAGGTCGTAGGCCGTGGAGTCGTCTCCTTTGCGCGTGAAGCGGCGTTCCAGAGTTTCGCCGCGCAACGAAAAGAACCTGTGTTCGTCGGCCAGCATCAGCCGCGGCACACCGGGTACGGCGTAGTCGCCCGATCCCAATGTCAGGCCATTGGAGTAGCCATGCGGATCGCGGGCGTCAGGAGGCGCCGACCCGCCCTGCATCTGCATGTTGCCGTGATCCATGGCCGGGGCCGCGGTCGAGCCGCTCGCCGACGTCGCGTGACCCGCGTGCGGGTCGGCGGCAGGAGCCACGGTCTGAGTGGATGGCGCGGCCGTTTGAGCGTCGGCCTGGCCGTGCGCTGCATGGTCGTTCTGTGCTTGTGCCTGGGCGGCGACGCTTACCAGGGCCAGAAGCGTCGTGGCCAGTGCGCGAGTGGGGAGTGCTTTGGACATTCTTGGTCTTCCTTGTGCGCTGGGTTCAAGACACCACGACTTCGCGGAACATGCCGGCATCCATGTGGAACATCAGGTGGCAGTGCCACGCCCAGCGGCCGAGCGCGTCGGCTGTCACCAGGAAGCTGATGCGTTGTGCCGGCTGCACCGGCAGGGTGTGGCGGCGCGCAAGGAAGCGACCGTCGGGGCTTTCCAGCTCGCTCCACATGCCGTGCAGGTGCATGGGATGGGTCATCATGGTGTCGTTGTGCAGAATGACCCGCAGCCGCTCGCCGTGTTTGAAGTGCACCGGCGTGGACTTTCCGAACTCCAGCCCGTCCAGGGACCATGCGTAGCGTTCCATGTTGCCCGTGAGGTGCAGTTCGACCTCCCGGCCGGGGCCTCTCTTGTCCAGCGGCCCCGACGGGGTATGCAGATCCGCGAGGGTCAACACGCGCCGACCGTTGTTGCGCAGTCCGATGCCGGGGTCATCGAGGTTGGTGCGCGCCATGTCAACGCGCATGTCCGTGCTGGCACCATACTCGGTGCGAGCGTGGCGAGCAGTAGTGCTGGGCACGGCCAGTCCCCCCGCCGCCGCGGCGTGTTGGCTGTGATCCATCGCCATGCCACCGTGGTTCATGGCGCCGTGATTCATGCCTGCCATCGCCCCATGATCCATCCCGGACATCGAACCCGAGCCCATCCCGGTCATCCCGGTCATGCCCGTCATGCCCGTCATCCCGGTCATCTCCATGGCCTGGCCGGACCCGCCATGGTCCATGCCCCCCATCATGCCGCCCATCATGTCGTTCATGGTCAGCCATTCGACCGGATCGAGGGCAGGCACGGGAGCTTGAAGACCTTCACGCACGGCCAGCGTGGCACGCGCGTAGCCTGTCCGGTCCATCGCCTGGGCGAAGATCGTGTAAGCGTCATCCCGTGGCTGGACGATCACGTCGACGGTTTCGCCAGGACCGAATCGGAACTCATCGACGGTCACCGGCTCCACGTCAACACCATCGACGTGCACCACCGTGAGTTTCAGTCCTGGAATGCGTACGTCGTAGAAGGTGTTGCCCGCACCGTTGACCATGCGCAGCCGCACGCGCTCACCCGGTCGGAACAGCGCCGTCCAATTGCCGGCGGGGGTGACGCCGTTGGCCAGATAGGTCAGCGTGGCGGCAGACAGATCTGCGAGATCCGTCGGATTCATCCGCATCTCGTTCCACATCTTGCGCTTGTCGATCGCAGCGGCCGTGCCTTCGCGCGAGGCGTCCCGGAAGAAGTCGAAGACGGTAGGTTGGTTGTAGTTGTAATAGTCGCTTTGGGACTTGAGCTTGGTGAACACCCGCATCGGGTCTTCGTCGGTCCAATCCGAGAACAGCAGCACGTGGTCACGGTCGGCGTGGATGGTCTCGGCGCCAGCGGGGTCGATGATGATCGCCCCGTACATGCCCGTGAGTTCCTGGAAGCCGGAGTGCGAGTGGTACCAGTAGGAGCCGCTCTGCTGAACCTTGAAGCGGTACGTGAAGGTCTCGCCGGGAGCGATGCCATTGAAGCTGATGCCCGGCACGCCATCCATCTGATACGGCAGGATGATCCCGTGCCAGTGAATGGATGTGGCTTCACGCAGCTTGTTGGTTACACGGATTGTGACGGTGTCACCCTCGCGCCAACGCAATGTCGGTGCCGGCAGCGAGCCGTTGATGGTCGTAGCCACGCCTGGCTTGCCCGTGAAGTTCACGGGCGATTCGGCGATCACCAAGTCGAACTCGGTGCCCTTCAGCACAGGGGCGGCACCGCGCGTCGCGGAGCCTTGCTGGGCAAATGCCTTGAACGCCGGCGTGGACAGCCCAGCGAGAACGCCGCCGGCGGCTAACCCTTGGACGAAACGCCGACGAGAAAGGCCCTGTGTGGGCACGATAAAAAAGGGTGAACGAGGCGGCATGGCCTGAAATCCTCCATAGATGACTCGGAAGTCGTTCTAAACGCCACCCCATCCTGAGCGGCACAGTTCGACGCAATGCAGGTCATGCTATGGGTTGGGCACTTTCCATCGAATGACCCCTGAATTACATTCATGTAATGTTCGTGTCATGTTCGTGGAAGCTGGCAACCAGTAAATTGCTGATTGAAAGTGGATGAATGCGTACATCGTGAGCGGCTATTTTTCCGCGCCGTAGCGATTTCATGGGACATGCGATGAAACTGCTGGTCGTTGAAGACGAGAACAAGACGGCGGATTACGTCCGCCAAGGTCTCATGGAGGCGGGATTCGTCGTGGATCTGGCGCGCAACGGATTGGACGGACACCACCTGGCCATGGGCGAGACATACGATCTGGTGGTCTTGGATGTCATGCTGCCGGATGTCGATGGCTGGCGCATCGTGCGTGCCCTTCGAGATGCCGGTAAACAGGTCCCTGTGCTCTTTCTGACGGCGCGTGGCGGTGTAGACGACCGTGTCAAGGGATTGGAACTGGGAGCGGACGACTACCTCGTCAAGCCATTCGCGTTCTCTGAGTTGCTGGCGCGGGTGCGGACGCTGCTGCGACGCGGAAGCGCTCCGAGCCAGCCTGATCGCATCCAGGTTGCCGATTTGGTGCTGGACTTGGCGCGCCGGCGCGCAACGCGCGCTGGCCAACGCATCAATCTCACCAGCAAGGAGTTCGCGTTGCTTGAGCTCCTGGCCCGTCGCCAGGGGGAGGTCCTTCCACGGTCTCTGATCGCGTCGCAGGTATGGGACATGAATTTCGACAGCGACAGCAACGTCATCGATGTAGCCATCCGCCGTCTACGCGCGAAGATAGACGATGCGTTCAATCCGAAGCTCATCCACACCGTGCGTGGAATGGGATACACGCTCGATGCGCCCGATGATGCCCCTGCGCCATAAGCCGCGGCAAAGCCGTCCAGCGTCGCTTGCATTGAGGGTCACGGCCCTCGTTGGTATCGCCACGACCTTGGTGTTTCTTGTGTTCAATTGGGTCATTCTCCGGTCGTTGGAGCACCACTTTGCTCAACAGGATGCCCACGAACTGGAGGCAGTGACAACCGCTTTGGCTCAGCCCTTGCACCAGCTTGCAAGTGACATCGCAAGCGACGAACTGAAGCAACACTTGGCCAACGCAGTCGCAGGACATCATGGGATGACGTACGGCGTCTACGATGGGGCTGGCAATAGCATCTATGCCACGCCCGGTCCTGACCTGTCTAAACTTGCCAGTAGCAAAAAGTTGGTCAACCGCATCACCGCTGACGATTTGATCGTGTGGCAGGAGGATCAGAGGTCATATCGAGGTGTGGTGCTGCAACTGCCTGCTGACGATTCAGCGGCGCCCGGCTACCGCATCGTCGCTGCCATGGACATCGGCTTTCATCTCGACTTCCTGGCGGAGTTCAAGCGCATGCTCTGGTGGGCAACCGGCTTGGTCATGTGCCTGGCGCTCGGTGTGGCTTGGCTGGCGGTGCAGTGGGGCCACCTGCCGATTCGCAAGGTCAATGAAGAGATTCGGGCGATTCGCTCTTCAAAGCTGGATGTGAGGCTGGATCCTCGGGATGTGCCGATCGAACTGGCGGAACTGGTATTCGCCTTCAACGATATGTTGGCGAGAATCGAGGAAGGCTTCACCCGGCTATCACACTTTTCCGCAGACATCGCGCACGAGTTGCGCACGCCCGTCACCAACCTGGTCACGCAGACTCACGTGGCGCTTGGCCAGCCGCGCAGCAACGAGGAATACAGAGAAATCCTCTATTCAAATTTGGAAGAGTTTGATCGGATGGGACGCATGATTGGTGACATGCTGTTTCTTGCCCAAACGGAAAATGATCCCCGCAACTTGCGTCTGTCTACCATTGATCTGTCCGAATTGGTGCGGAGTCTGTTCGACTATTTCGAGGCGCTGGCAGAAGATAGCGGCATTACGCTTGGTGTTAAAGGGGCGATCGGCAGCATAGCGGCGGATCGGGAAATGCTCACCCGGGCGCTGAACAATCTTCTCTCGAATGCAATTCGACACACGCCTCGCGGCAAGAGCATCACGGTCTTGCTTTCGCAGGACGAGCAGTGGACAACGATCAGTGTGGTCAATCCCGGTGAGAGAATTCCTGAGCGCGATCTACCAAAGCTCTTCAACCGCTTCTACCGAGTTGATCCGGCACGGCAACGAAATACGGCGGGCGCCGGTCTTGGCCTTGCCATCGTGAAATCGATTGCGGAGGCACATGGTGGCTCCGTTGCCGTGACCTCCAGTGAGCTTGTCACCAGGTTTGACTTGGTATTGCCCCATCTGCGGCAGTAGTCCGAGGGCGCTGCGGTCCGTCCAGCCAACTGGCGTATCTCTTTGCCTGATTCTGGGATCTACCCGGCCGGCCACGTTGCTACGCGAGCGGGACATTTTTTCTCCGTGACTGCCACGTGCCCAGTCCTAGCGGCAGGCGCCGACATCATGCGCTTGTGTATCCCATCGCTACGTCCACACCGCGCGCGGGGGCCTTTGCTCGGTCGTGATCCGGTCACCGATCGTCGATAGCCTCAGCGGTCAGTGCCGAACGTCTGCCTGCTCGGCGCCTCGATCGCGCGCAGACCTGGCTGTGTGCGCTGAGCCCCTGAGGTGAGTTGGAAGTTGGTCTGCTGGTTCGTTGCGCGGGTATATGTACCCGTAGCTGGGTACAGAGAGTCTTATTGATCAAGATCAAGGTACTGCTATCAGGCGCCGGCTGCATATGAACGCAGCCAACCGCCAAAACTACCTATGCAGGTGTCCACTAAAACTTGACCACTGCACCCCGCCCGAAGGCTTCTCCGACTCGCCCGCTGACGCGGGCCAGGTCAACCCCACAACGACAGGCGAGAACGCCCCGCCATGCCTTGCAGCGCCGGTCTTGAGGCGTGGCGTGGAAGCTCCATAGCGATGCCGGGCGGGTTGTCCCTGAACCGCGTTGAGGACGGCACGCACCTGCACAACCTGCCGCAGCAAGCGCCAGCGTGTTCGCCAGCGTCCCGTCCATCGCGGCGGGGCGCTGGCCGGGCCGATCCGGCGCAGCCGGTTCGGCGGCATCGAGGGGCGCCAAGCATCGCGCGGCGGGGATAGCCCGCAGGGCTTTCCCCTGGAGGCAAGCGAAGCGCGCAGCGCCGCAGGCGCGAAGGCGTGAGCAACTGTCTTGAAAGTCAAGCCTCGCAAGCGCGCAGGCTCCATTCAATTGAAGCGTTTTGCCAATGATTCAATAAATGTTGTATTATCGAATCATGAACGAGACCCAAGCCATTTCCGCCCTCGGCGCCCTGGCCCATACCCAGCGGCTGCGCGTGTTCCGCGCCCTGGTGGTCGCCGGCCCCGAAGGGCTGACACCCAGCGTCCTCGCCGACCAGCTCGACGTGGCCCGCAACTCCCTGTCCTTCCACCTGAAAGAACTGGCCCATGCCGGCCTGGTCACCATCGAGCAGCAGGGCCGCAACCTGATCTACCGCGCCGACTTCACCCAGATGAATGGGCTGCTCGGCTATCTGACCGAGCACTGCTGCCAGGGCGGCGCGTGCGAGGTCACCGAATCCTCCTCTGCCTGTACTTCCTGCTGAAAGGATCACCCCCATGAAGCGCTTTCACGTCCACCTGCACGTCGATGACCTGAACCGCAGCATCGGCTTCTATTCCCAACTGTTCGCCGCGCAGCCCGCGCGCGTCGAAGGCGACTACGCCAAATGGATGCTCGAAGACCCGCCGGTCAACTTCGCCATCTCCACACGTGGCAACAAGCCGGGCATCGACCACCTGGGTATCCAGACCGACGATGCCGAGGAATTGGCGGTGCTGAAGGCCCGCGCCGAGGCGGCCGACATGACGCTGCTGGACGAGGGCACCACGACCTGCTGCTACGCGCGCAGCGAGAAGCACTGGATCACCGATCCGCAGGGCGTGGCCTGGGAGCACTTCCACACGCTGGGCAACATTCCGGTCTTTAACGAAGCGGCGCCTGCAGCGACTTCCGCCGCAGCGTGCTGTACCCCGGTGCGCGGCAAGCCGGTGGGCGTTGCGGTGAAGCCGGCTTCCTCCTGCTGCTGATGTGAGATACCCATGACCACCGACAAGACCTACAACGCCCTGTTCATCTGCACGGGTAACTCGGCCCGCTCCATCCTGGCCGAAGGCATCCTCAATGAATTGGGCCAGGGGCGCTTTCGCGCCTACTCGGCGGGCAGCCACCCCAAGGGCGAAGTCCACCCACTGGCGCTCGCCACGCTGGAGCGGCTGCACATGCCGACCGCCGGCTACCGCAGCAAGAACTGGGACGAGTTCGCGGCGCCCGGTGCGCCGGAGCTGGATTTCATCTTCACGGTCTGCGACAACGCCGCCGGCGAGGTCTGCCCCGTGTGGCCGGGGCGCCCGATGTCGGCGCATTGGGGTGTGCCTGATCCTGCAGCCGTTGAAGGCACCGACGAGCAGAAGCGCAAGGCGTTCACGGATGCGGCGCTGACGCTGCGCCGACGCATCGAATTGTTCCTGTCGCTGCCGATTCAGCGCCTGGATGCCATGTCGCTGCAGCACGAGCTGCGCAGCATTGGTACGAAGTGAGGTTGGCGCGATGAGTGTTGGAACCCAAACGGCCGGCCGCGTGCCGGCCGCCCCCACCATGAGCGTCTTCGAGCGCTACCTGAGCGTGTGGGTGCTGCTGTGCATCGTCGCCGGTATCGCGCTCGGCCAGTTCGCGCCGGGCGTGTTCCAGGCCATCGGCCGCACGGAAGTGGCTCAGGTCAACCTGCCCGTGGGCCTGCTGATCTGGGTGATGATCATTCCCATGCTGCTCAAGGTGGACTTCGGCGCTCTCGGCCAGGTCAAGCAGCACTGGCGCGGCATCGGCGTGACGCTGTTCATCAACTGGGCCGTCAAACCATTCTCGATGGCGTTGCTGGCGTGGATCTTCATCCGCCAGGTCTTCGCGCAGTGGCTCCCCGCCGACCAGCTCGACAGCTATGTCGCGGGCCTGATCTTGCTGGCCGCCGCACCTTGCACAGCCATGGTGTTCGTCTGGAGCCGGCTGACCGGGGGCGATCCTGTGTTCACGCTGTCGCAGGTCGCGCTGAACGACACCATCATGGTGTTCGCCTTCGCGCCCATCGTCGGCCTGCTGCTGGGCCTATCGTCCATCACGGTGCCGTGGGCCACGCTGCTGGTATCGGTCGGCCTGTACATCGTGATTCCCGTCATCCTGGCCCAGTTCTGGCGCCGCGCCCTGCTGAGCAAGGGCCAAGCCGCCTTCGACCGGGCGCTGGAGCGCATCGGGCCGCTGTCCATCGCGGCGCTGCTGCTCACGCTGGTGCTGCTGTTCGCCTTCCAGGGCGAGGCCATCATCCGCCAGCCACTGGTCATCGCCATGCTGGCCGTTCCGATCCTGATCCAGGTGTTCTTCAACTCCGGCCTGGCCTACTGGCTCAACCGCAAGGCGGGCGAGCAGCACAGCATCGCTTGTCCTTCGGCGCTGATCGGCGCCAGCAACTTCTTCGAGCTTGCCGTAGCCGCCGCCATCAGCCTGTTCGGCTTCCAGTCCGGCGCCGCGCTGGCCACCGTGGTCGGCGTGCTGATCGAGGTGCCAGTCATGCTACTGGTCGTTCGGATCGTCAACCAAAGCAAGGGCTGGTATGAGTGCGGCCCGAACCCTGCCCGCGGATAACCAAGACACGACTCATGAGCAACATCACCATTTACCACAACCCCACCTGCGGCACGTCGCGCAACGTGCTGGCTCTGATCCGCAACAGCGGCGAAGAGCCGAACGTTATCGAATACCTGAAGACACCGCCTGACCGCGAAACGCTGCAACGCCTGATCACGGACATGGGCGCGCCAATGCGCGCCGTGCTGCGTGAGAAGGGTACGCCCTATGCGGAATTGGGCCTCGATGACCCGAAGTGGGGTGACGAGCAGTTGATTGGCTTCATGCTCCAGCACCCCATCCTCATCAACCGGCCCATCGTGGTGACCCCGCTGGGCACGCGCCTGTGCCGGCCCTCAGAGGCCGTGCTGGACATCCTGCCGCAGCCGCAGCGCGGCGCGTTCCGCAAGGAAGACGGCGAAGCCGTGGTGGATGCGGAGGGTCGCAGGGTCTGAGACCTCCCGCACAAGCGGCAGGCAATCTGAAGTGAGGCTGGTATTATCGAATTTCGTTATCGATATTCGATATGAAAGAGAAACCTACTCCACGTGCCATGGAGCACCACGACCTGCTGTCGGGGCTGATCCGCCTGCATGTGCTGCACCACGCAGCCGAGCAGGAGATCTACGGGCAATGGATGATCGACGAGCTGGCCCACCACGGCTACCGCCTCTCCCCCGGAACGCTGTACCCGATGCTGCACAAGATGGAGCGCGACGGCTACCTCGTCTCCCGCCAGGAGCGTGAAGGGCGCACCGTGCGCAAGCTCTACACGATCACGCCCAAGGGCAAGGAAGGCTTGGCGCTGGCCAAGGACCGCATCCGGGAGTTCACCGGGGAGGCGATGCACAAATGACAGATTCCACCAACACCTTGCAGCATGAGGCCGCTGCCGCGCGCGGCTCACCCGTCGAAGTCTTCGGCGCCTTCCTCAAGCTGGGGCTGACCTCCTTCGGCGGGCCGATCGCGCATCTGGGCTATTTCCGCTCGGAGTTCGTCGAGCGTCGCCGCTGGCTGGATGACCGCAGCTACTCCGATCTGGTCGCCCTGTGCCAGTTCCTGCCGGGGCCGGCCAGCAGCCAGGTCGGTATGGCGCTGGGGTTGGGCCGCGCGGGCTGGCTGGGGCTGCTGGCGGCCTGGGCCGGATTCACCTTGCCATCGGCGATTGCGCTGATCCTGTTCGCCTTTGGCATCGCCGAGTACCAGGGGCTGGCCCAGTCCGGCTGGGTGCACGGGCTCAAGGTCGTCGCCGTGGCCATCGTGGCGCAAGCGGTCTGGGGGATGGCCAAGTCGTTGTGCCCGGACCGGCCGCGCGCCGCGCTGGCCATTCTGGCGGCGCTGCTGACCATGGTCCTGCCCTCGGCCGCGGGACAGCTTGCCGCCATCGCGGTGGCAGGGCTGCTGGGCTGGTGGACATTGAAGATCGCGCAACCCGGCGGCGGCCACGCCCACAGCTACCCCGTCTCGCGCAAGCTGGGCATCGTGGCGCTGCTGCTGTTTGCCGCACCGCTCGTCGGGCTGCCCCTGTGGGCGGCAGCCACGGACTCGTCCACGATAGCCCTGCTGGAAGGGGTGTACCGCTCCGGTGCACTGGTCTTCGGCGGTGGACACGTTGTGCTGCCGCTGCTGCAGGCCTCGGTGGTGCCCAGCGGCGTCGTGAGCAATGCCGACTTCCTGGCCGGCTACGGTGCGGCGCAGGCCGTGCCGGGGCCGCTGTTCACTTTCTCGGCCTACCTCGGCGCGGTCGCCCACGGACCGCTGCATGGCTGGATCGGCGGGCTGGCACTCCTGGGCACGATCTTCCTCCCCGCTTTTTTCATGCTGGTCGGTGCACTGCCGTTCTGGGAAGGGCTGCGCCACCGCGCGGGCATCCAGACGGCCATGGCCGGCATCAACGCCGGCGTGGTCGGTATTCTGGTGTCCGCCCTCTATGACCCGGTATGGACGAGTGCCATCCACAGCAAGGCGGATTTTGGGCTGGCGCTGCTCTCGTTCGGACTGCTGACGGTGGGGCGCGTGCCGCCGGCGCTCGTGGTGCTGTTAGCCGGGCTGGTGGGCTGGGTCATGGCGATGGGCGTCTGAATCTCATGTGGCACACCCTGACCATCCAGCTCCGACACGAAACCGCCGACGACATTGCCGCCATCGAAGCGGTCACGACCGCCGCCTTCGCTGATGCACCACACACCAGCCACACCGAGCAATTCATCGTGCGCGCCTTGCGTGCCGCCAACGAACTGACGCTTTCCATCGTGGCCGAAGAACATGGGCGCGTCGTCGGTCACGTCGCGCTGTCGCCAGTAACGATCACCCATGAGCACAGGCGAAAGACCGAGGGCTGGTATGGGTTGGGGCCGATCTCCGTCCTGCCGCCAAGGCAGGGGCGAGGCATCGGTTCGCGCCTGATGGAACAGGCGCTGTCTGAACTGCGGGCTATGCAGGCCGCAGGCTGCGTGCTGCTGGGAGATCCAACGTACTACACGCGCTTTGGCTTCCAGGCCCATGCGGGCTTGCAACTGCCGGGCGTGCCGCCCGGCTATTTCATGGCGCTGGCCCTGCATGGGACAGTGCCGGAAGGCATCGCGCACTACAGCGATGCCTTCAACGCCGCCGCCTGAGCCAGCGCGAAGGCGGCGGCGTTTTAATTCGGCTATTGGCCTTGAACACCGGGCGCGGCCACTGTCGCACCCGGATTTCGCGTCCACCGCGCCCAGGGCGGAACGGCCTGGGCGCGGTGCTGATCGCGGTTATTCCTTCGTCTCGATGCGCCACCACACAAAGCGAAGCGCCCCGGTCGAGGCCGGGGCGCTTGCCTTCGGCGCGGGTCAAGCGGCCAGTGCCTCGGCGGGTTCATCCGCCATTGCCTCGGTATCCTCCGGGGCGTCCTGCTCCGGGCCTTCTTCCTGCGCGGCCTCCTGCGGGCCTTCGGCCTTGAAGATGGCGGGCATCCAGCCGGTGCCATCGGCCAGCCGCTCGGCCTCGCTGGCAATGTCGGCCTTCTTGAGCTTCGCCAGCCGGGTGACGAATTCCGGTGCAAACGCGCCCACGGCATCCAGAATCACGGCCTTGGAAACGTGCTTGAAGTAGCCTTCTGCGGTCGGCTTCCACCATGCGGCCATGTCGAGGCCCACGGCCTGCGCCAGTTCTGCGCCGGGCTGGTGCGGCGTGGCACGGGGCGTCACCACGTCCACCGTGGAAGCCACGCACACGGCCAGCAGCCGCACCAGTTCGTCTTGCGACTTCGCCAGCAGCGCGGCGAACAGTTCGGCGCTGTCCTCCGGCAAGGCTTCCCCGGCTACCTGTTGCAGTTCGCGCAGCGCCACAGCGGCGGGCGACTCCGGCCAGTCCGGGGCCATGCCTTCCAGCCGGTCTTGCACTTTCAGGCTCACGCCCAGCGGCAGGTCGTGGCCGTGGTAGCTGTCCTGCAAAACCTTCTGCACCATGCCATGCACCAGCGCGGCCAGCGCGACGTGCGGATGCCGGGCCACTTCGATTTGCAGCGCCGCCGTGCGGTGGGCGCTCAACCGCTGCGCCAGCTGGTCGGACAGGCTCGCGGCCTTGGGCGGGTCGTCGGCGTCCTCGTGCTCCTCGTTGGCGGCTTCGCCTTCGGTGCTGCCGAAGCCGCGCCGCAGCTTTTCCAGCGTGCGCAGCGCCTTGGCCTCGGCTTCGCGCAGCAGGCCGCGATGAATAACAGCCTCGCCGTTGCGGTCGATGGTGACGATGGCACCGGCCACCTCGCGCACTTCGGGGGCGTAGCCTTGCAAGGCATTCTCCGCGTCTTGCAGTTCTCCGACCACCTGATCGCGCCGCTGTTCCAGCTTCTCGGCCTTGGCCTCGTCCTCGGCGTCGCAGGCTTCTTCCAGTTCGGCGTCGATCTTTTCGAGGCGGGTTTCCAGCGAGGCGATGCGGCGGGCCTCGCGGGTGGTCGGCTCGCGGCGGTGGCGCGGGGCGTTCTGGAACGCCTGCCGTTCCTCGTAGGCCAGATGCGGCACGGCCTCCACCCATGCCCAGCCCTCGGCGCGCACGTCCTCGGCCAGCGTTGCCAGCTTGTCGCGCACGAGCGTTTCCAGCACTGCGGTATCGGTGAGGTAGGTTCCGGCATCGCCTTCCGCGAACAGGTCGCGGCGGATGCCGCCGCCTGCCTGCCGGTAGGCGTCCAGCCCGACGAAGCGCACCAGCGCGTGCGCGGCGTCGATTTCGCGCTCGGTCAGGCGCTCGCGCAGCTTGGACGGGCTGCGCTGCCATTCCGGCGCACCATAGAACGTGGCTTCCTGCGCGGCGTGGTCGTCGGCGAAGGGACACAGCAAGACCGCCCCCTCACGCCACCCACGCACGCCGGTTTTCGGCAAGCGGAGCGCGCAGGCACGGATCAGCGAGCCGGGCCGGAGGCGCCAGCGATGGAAGCCCGACAGGGGCGAGACTCGCGCAGCGAGGCTCAATGCGCAGCACGACAGCGCGACGGCGGCACGCCGGGACGCCCGACTGCTTGGGACAGGACTACTCGTTGTCGGTCTTGCGCGGCTCGATGTGCAACTGTCCTTGACGTGCAGCCGGGCGTAGTTGCGAAGGTACAGCGTGTCGTACTGCTTATCGGGCGATGTCAGGTGCACCACCATCAGGAAGGCGGGGGACTGCTTTTGGACGGTGATGCCCTGGCGCACCACATCGCGGGCAGCCGGGCCTGAGCCTGGGCGACGCGGTTTTGTACCCGCACCGTCGCGTCATCGGCGTTGATGCCAGAACGGAAGGTGACCGTGGTCACCAGCACGCCGTCGGAGCCGGCGACAGACTTGATGTACATCATGCCTTCGACGCCGTTGATCTGCTCCTCCAGGGGTGTCGCCACGGTCTCGGCAATCACCTTGGGGTTGGCGCCCGGATACACGGCGCGCACCACGACCTTGGGATATTCGCTGATCGGCAGCGCCGGGATCGCGAGCAGGCCCGAGACGAAGATGACGATCGACAGCACAGCCGCGAAGATCGGCCTGTCCATGAAGAACTTGGAGAGGTCCATGGGCTAATACCTTGAAAGGAGTCCAGGGGGAAGCGCGCCGCGCCGCTCGTTGTGTGATACGTCCGATCGGTGGCGCGCTCCGGCGTGGTGCTTCATTTGGTGGCGGACGCGGGCGCCGCAGCAGCCACCATGGGCACCGCCGTGGCCTGCACAGGCATGCCCGGCAAGAACACCTTCTGCGCGCCGTTGACGATCACGCGGTCGCCCGCCGCCAGCCCCCCTCGCACGATGCGCAGCCAATGGGAACTGCCACCCAGTTTCACATCACGTCGCTGCGCCAGTCCATCCTTGTCTACGATGTAGACGTAGTTACGGTCGTGGTCGGTCAGCACCGCCTTGTCGTCGATCAACACGGCCGAGAATTCGCCGCTGCCGACCAGTCGCACGCGGGTATAGAGGCCCGGCGTGAAAACGCGATCCTTGTTGTCCAGCACCGCGCGCACGGCGATCGTGCCGCTGCCCCGGTCCACCTGGTTGTCGAGGAAGTCCACCGTGCCGGTGTGAGAGAAGTCCGCCTTGTCCGCCAGGGCGATCTGGACCGGCAGCTGGCCGCCTCGCTCGCTGGGGCGCTCTCCCTTGCGCGCCATGCGCGAGTAGCGCAGGAACGCCTTCTCATCGGCCTCAAAGTAGGTATAGACCCTGTCCTGGAACACGATGGTGGTTAGCACACTGGCTGCATCGCTGGCGGCCACCAGGTTGCCTGCGGTAAAGCGGGCACGGCTGGCGCGCCCGTTGATGGGCGAGCGCACTTGGGTCCTCTCCAGGTTCAACTGCGCCGTCTCCACCGCAGCCTGCGCGGCCTGCACCTCAGCCTGCGCGGACTCGTCAGCGGCGCGGCGCTGCTCCCAGGCCTCGGTGGAGACAGCCTGCTGCTCGACCAGCACCTTGGCACGTTGCGCCTCGCTTCTGCTGCGGCCGGCTTCGCTGCGCGCCCGGGTCAATTGCGCCTGGGCCCGGGCCAGTTCCGCGCGGTAGCTTCGGGCATCGATCATGAAGAGCACATCGCCCTTCTTGACCTCGTCTCCTTCGCGATAGGCGACCCGCTCGACGTAGCCAGACACCCGTGGGCGCAGCTCGACGCTCTCGATGGCTTCGATGCGTCCGTTGTATTCGTCCCATTACGTGATGGGCTTGATCTCGACCTGCGCGACGCTGACTTGCGGCGGCGGTGGATGGCCTCCGGCGCCAGCTCCGGCGTTCTCTTTACAACCTGCGAGCGCCATCGCGCTGAGGGAGATCAGTATCCAAAGCAGGCGCACGCCGCGAGGGTCGGAGCTGGAAGTCGTCATCTGAACAGGTTCCGTGGTCAGGTCGTAAAGCGAATGAAGCGAGCGCGATCGCGCTGCACGCTGTCCCCTGACGCTGCTTTCTTGGCAGCGCAAGACCATGAGCGACAGATGCGGCAGAGATCGAATCCCGTTGGTTGTCGGCTTCTCGTCTCGTCGCAGAACGCGCGCGCAAACCGACCTCGGCGGCATTACAAAGCCTCAAAACTTGAGGTCAAGCGATATCGACGTTCTGATTCGCGCCGTTGCGGATTGGTCCGCCGCGTCGCATTTTTGGACGGCTCTTGAGCCGCCGGTTACGCGAGAAGTGACAAGTAAGGATTGTTCGGTGGTGGCTCTGCGAACAGGAGCCGAACATCGTGCAATAGATAGCCATACAGGCGGCGGGACTTCCTGGGGCCTGTGACATCGCACGTCCAGATGTTCAGGCCCCTGGGCTTTTTGCGATGCAGTTGCAGGCGCTCGAAGCGCTTTTGTACCCATTGCCAATCCTGCTGGTTCTCCTGCTTGGCGAGAGTCCCGACCTGGGGGTGTTCTTGTGCGTAGCGTTGGAATACCCCGGGGCTGACCAGGTAGGCCGTGTCGCCCACCGTATGCACGAGCGCCTTCGCGTCGTTGATGACCAGCCGGCGGGTAGCGATACCTTGTTTCAGCCACGCCATGAAGTGCTCGCCCGATGGCTGCGCCGACGAGGACGTGGGCACCGGCGCTGATGACGGCACGGGCACCATCGAGGTTGGCGGTGGCGTTTGAGGGCCAGCGGCGGGTGCGTCGCCCGAGACGGCTTCCGCATCCTGTTGGGGAACAAGCAAATCGCCGATTCCTACCATCGCCAGCAGGTCCTCCATGACATCGGGTGCGGCTTGTGCGGCAGGCAAGTGAACCGGAGTCGCGGCGTCGACGCCCTCCCATGGAAGGGACTCTTGATCGTCGGTGGCTGGCTTTGCCGTCATTGCCGGCGAGGGCACCAAGGCATCGGCATTGTTGGGTGCCGGTGTCCCGTCGATTGCCACTGCCCCTGCGAAGGGCGCTGGCCGCTCTCCAGACTCCCAAATCAGCGCGGGAGCGAGACGCAGCAGGGTGAATGAGTGGGACCAGCCAGTCGTGCTGGTCACGGTCGCGCGCCAGACCGCCTTGCCGTCCGGCGTCGGTTGCAACATGCCGTGATCCTGCAGCACGTTGAAGACGGCGGTGTTGCTCGCGGGGATGCCGTCGACGCCTAGTGACAGCAGGTGCGCACGCAGCTTGTCCGAGACCGTCTTGCTTACCAGCCACAAGGCATCCTCGGTGATCCAGCCATCGGAGGCTTCCGGCTGGTTCAGCTTCAACTGTTCCTTGAGCAGGTAGCGCAGCCCGTCGAGCAACTTGCGCTGCAGCGCATGCTTGTGTGCAGCCATGGCGCGGGCCGGATCGCCGCCCAGTTCCTGGGCCACCGAAGCCCGGTCGGCCTGCACGACAAGTTCGCCCAGCACGCCGGCGCGCTCGTACTGGCCGGCCAGGACGTAGAGCAGCGGTCCCCACAGGTCGGGATAGCCACTGAGCCAGTCCAGGGCATCACGGTCGAGCAGTTGACGGTAGAGTAAACCTGTCGCGGCGCTGTGGAGCCGATATTCCCGATCGTCGCGGTAGCGGAAGCGGTATGGCTGGTGCAGCGGGCCGTGCCAGGGGTGCCACAGCGAGCCGTCGGACAGTTCGACGTGCAGATCGACGGCGATCTTGCCGATGTCGTGCAGCAGCGCGGCATAAGCGACTGCGGCAGTCCAGGCTTCAGACTGCGCCGCCTGGTCTTCGGGACTGCCGCCAATGGGCAGCAGATGGGACTGCCGCAGCTTGAGCGCATAGGCGACGATCTCCAACCCGTGATCCAGCATGCCGCCGGGGTAAGCGTGGTGATGGCTTTCCGATGCGGGGAATTGTTGGACCAACTCGGCGTAGTGCTCCAGCGGCGTGCGGTATAGGGTGGCGAACTGCCGCCGCGACAGCGACGTGCGCTGCCAGATGTGTTCCAGCAGCTTCTGCCGGCGCGGTGTTGCCAGCAGCGATGCGGCCGATTCGGGCCGCAGCAACCCTTTCGGGAGGTCGGTGGCGGGCGCTGGCGACGGGGCAGCGACCGGGGGCCGTTTTCGCTGGAACAGGGAGAGCATGCGGGTGTCCTCTGGGGGGCCGGCCGGGAGGCCTTTTCGCCTTTTCGAGGTAGGGCCTTTCCCCTTGCACCCCATTCCCTTGCCGTTTCGGCCCTTTGGCCTTTAACCGTTTCGGTATAGCCGGGCCTGGGTTGCGTCTCCAGCGTCAATGTGGAACCCGCACGAATGGATTGGACGGAGACCTGGCGCTGGCCCCTGCCTATGCTGCGGGGACGCTACCCCCGGCAGGTAGGCTCTCGCTCAGGCGACTAAGTTGACAAATGCGACAAGGGCGACTAGAGTGAATCCTGTCTCAAACCTGCTTGGGAGATGACCATGCCCACCGCCATTGAATTCATTGCCGATCGTCTGCCGCGCGTCACCGTGGAGGACGTGCGCCGTTTCGCGGATACCGTTGAAATCCGGGATGCGCCGGCTTTCGCGGCCGAGTTGCAGGCGTTCATTCACGAGCGCGTGGAGGCGGTAAAACTGCCAGCCAACCTCGAAGGCGAAACGGTGGAGCAGGCCCTGGCGCGCAAGGCGGCCGCGCTGCGCACCGAAACGCGCTGGACCCCGACTGAAACCGACGTCCAGCGAGGCCGCGCCGTGTTGCTGGAATCCTTCAACCAGCCGCACAACCTGCCGATCCCCGAGTACGCCAAGCTGGCGGACAAGTCGCGCCAGCAGATCTACAAGGACATCCTCGCGCGCCGGCTGCTGGCGCTGAATGTGGGGCCGCGCGGCCAGAAGCTGCCCGACTGGCAGCTCGACCCGGTGAAGCAGCAGTTGACCCAAACCGTGCTTCAAGAGGTCGAGGGCATCGACCACTGGACGATCTACCGCGCACTATCCGAACCGCTCGAAGGCTTGGGCGGACGCTCGCCGGTGGATGCGGTGACGCATGGCACAATCGATGACGTGGCCGAAGCGGTGTTCAACGTGCTGGGCGTCCAGGTGCATTGAGGCAAGACCGCCATGAGCCGCGAACTGCCCTTGTTCTTGATCGATGCGGGTGAACTGCTCCAGCATGTGAGCCGCGTCGTCTATCGGGGCAGCCCGCTGTACTATGGCCGCAGCGGCACCAATCGCTACGACGACCCGGCGCGGACCTACGGCGTGCTCTACCTGGGCCGCGACCTGTCCACGGCGCTGATGGAGTCGGTGTTTCACAAGCACCAGTGGCTGGCGGACGAGAAGCGCTCGATTGCGCTGAAGGAAGTCGAGAGCCGGCTCGTGCGGGCCGTGGGGGTCCTGGACGACGTGCGCTTGGCCGATCTCACGGCCGAGGGTGTCATGGCGGGTTACTTCGGCCTGAACCTGGAACAGTTGGCCAGCCGCGACTACACGCACACGCAGCAGGTGTCCGCCCAGGTGCATGCGATGCTCGGCGATGATGGCCAGCCGCTGTTCGACGGGGTGCTCTATCCGTCGCGCAACAACTATCCCGCCAAGAGCATCGCCCTGTTCGAGCGTGCGGCAGCAAGAGTCGGCGTTGTCGATGACATCGACCTGGTGGACCATGTGGACTGGCCGCGCTTCGTTGCCACGTATCGCGTCGGCGTGGAGCCTGATCCCGGGCCGGTGGAACCGGATGACGAAGCGTCCTGAAGCGGCAAGAGAGCACATTGAAGCCCCAAACAGAATGAAATGGACCAAACTGGAATAGGCATCCCTCTGTAGCAGGAGACGACCATGAACACCACGACCCGCATCAGCACCGCAGAACGCCTCGGCCGCACCTTTGGCCGCGGATGGCGCGCCTACGCGCGCGGCGAACGTCGGGCGTCGAACTGGTTGGTGTCCAAGGGGGTGCCGGCGGCCGTTGCCACCGCGCTCGTGTGGGTGGTCAAGCTGTCTGTGGTGGGATTGCTGCTCTACGTTGCTTTTTGGTTCGCACTCGTGTTGTTGGGCGTCGTGGCGGCGGCGTGGGCTGCTGCTGCCAATACCTCTGACGAGGACGAGTGGCCTTTCACCGATCTCACAGAACTGCGCAAGACACCGGGCTACGATCCCAATCTGTACAACGATACGTCGCACGAGTTGTACACCGACGACTGACGGACTCCGGGCTACTTCAGCTTGCCTCCCGTGAGTGCCCCAGCCCCCTTGCCCCCGGCTTGGCCGGCGCTCTTGCTGCCGTCCGACAACCCCTGAATGGCATGTCCCGCCCGAATTCCAACCCAGGTCAGGCTTGCCAGCCAGAATCCTGGCAGCACCAGGAACATCGTGCCCGCGACGAACATCAAGAGCATGTCGCCGAACGCATTGTTCAGCCCCACCAGCGGGTCGAAGTTCGTGTGTGGCCGGTTCCAGCCAAAGCCCCAGCCATAGAGCGCATCGAGGATAGTGCTGTCGATCCAGCGAGCGAGCTGGAACCAGAAATCCACGAAGAACAGCGCGAATTGCACGACGCTGACCGTGACGACCGTCTTCAGGTCATAGGTGCCCACGACCAGCACGAGCGGGATGCAGATGACCAGCGCCATCTTGAGCAAGGCGAGGACCATGGGTAGAGACTGTCTCACGACGTCCATGGCGGGAAACGCGGCAATCGCGCCGACGGCCATCCCAACGTCTCCCGTGGCCCGTGTCACGATGTTCGGCAAGGTCTTGTCGATCTGGCCTCCGTAGTCCGTATAGACGCTGCCCTGGTTCAACTTCTGCTGCCGCGGTGACGCGATGGCTCGGATCACCGAGTCGTCCACCTCGGCCCGGCTCAGGAACCCGGCCCAGCCCGCCAGGCGACTCAACAGGCTCGGGTCCACCTGACCCAGCAGGCGTGCCCGCAGGCCGTTACTTCCATCGCTCCACCACTGGCGGCAGGTCGGGTAGCCGCCACCGCTGGCCACCTGCGCAAGCCCTGCGTCGCGGGTGCTGTCATAGGGCCAGTCCTCGCGTGGGGTGCTGGAACGGTATGTGTCGTAGTAGCCGTTCGTGTCGGTGAAGAACCGCGATCCGATCCAGGTCACGTCGTGCATCTGCTGCTCATCGAGCTGAGGGCGCTGCATGAACAATTTGGCCCGTGCAGGCCCATAGCAATCCCGCGAGAAATCCGCTACTTCCTGAGCCAGCACCGGGTCATCGATGCGCGTAGCGTCGATCTCCATGCGCATCTGCCGCAGGTCCGTGCCGCACGGGATCGCTGCCACCGAAGCGCCCGTGACGGCGCGCGAGAGCGCGTGCATGAACGCCCACCACACCGGCACCTTCGCCGACTGGTTGTTGATGGTGCTGAAGGACTGCGACCAGCCGGTATCCCCGGGCTGCGCCACGCTGACCTGGCACTGGGCCGAGCGCGAGCTGTCGTACTGGATGGTGTTCAGGTCCACGTCGATGAACGGAATGCCGGCGAACATCACCACCACGATGGCGACGAAGACCCGGTTCTCGATGCGGGCGGCGCTCAGCACGCCTTTGTTGCCCTCGTCGGCGCCTTCCGCACGGGCCTTCAACCACTCCTGCACGATGATGGCGACGAAAGGCAGCGCGAATACCCCGCTGGATACGAGGACCGCCCAGATGCCGTTGTTGACGATCCAGGACACGAGGGTTAGGTAGTACTCCAGGTAGTCGGTCGTGAAAAGCGTCATGGCCTCGATCCCCTCAAGCGGCCTGCATCAACAGGCTGGCTTCCAGCGCCACGATGGCAACAATGCCGGCGACCTCAGCGCGAATCAGCCGGCGTCGGGCCAGCGTGCTGTCCTCGCGCGCCAGCAGCCGCCGCCGCATCCAGACCCAGCCGCAGGCCGTCGCCCCGTACAGGAACAACCGCCACACGAAGAAGTAGCCCGATGCGGCCGCGAGCCACCGCTCCCAGCCGGCCACGCTGCCAACGAGATAGATGCCGGCGATGTTGGCGCCCACCGCAGCGGCGACGATCACGGCCGCCCACAGCAGTGCTTTCGCCGCACGCCGGCTGATGAGCCAGCGCAAGGGGCGCCAGGCCATGCGCTCCGCGCTCATGGCCGGCCTCCCGGATTGCCCTTCTGCAACTGGTCGAGGCGGTCGGGCACCGGATCGCCCTCATAGATGCCGCGCGAGCCTGCCGCGCGCGTGCCATGGCGCTGGATGATGGCCATCGGCGAGTTGTTCGCCAGCTCGCGCCGCAGTTCAAGTTCGGTCTTGAGGTTGCGGATCTCCCGGTCGAGCGTGTCGCTCTCGTGGTTCACGGCCTCGACTGCCAACTCGTTGGCTGCCACGTTGGGCTCTTTCTTGCCGGTGAGCAGCGTGCGCTGGAGCAGCAGTGCCTTCTCCAGCACCGACGAAAGCGCCACCTCGGACGCGAGGCGCCGCGCCAGCAGGTCCTGGTCCGGCTCGTCGCGCAGCGCCTCGATGACGCCGCGCGTGATCGGCAGCGACGTGCTGCCGGCCTCGCGCAAGTTCTCGAAGGTGGTGTTGCGCACGCCGGAAACCAGTTCCTGCAAGACTTCCAGCTTGGCTTCGTACTCCTCCTGGATCAGCGGCGTCAGCCCGACGCCGGGCACCGTCTCGGTCTTGGTGCAGGAATCGCACGTGCGCTGCACCTGTTCCCCGAGGACCCGGGTGGCCCATTCGGTCGCCTGCTGCGGCGACGTCCAGGTCTGGCAGGACAGGCTCGCGCAACTGGTGGACGCGATGGAGGATGTGTCCGTCACGCCGCGCCCGTTGACCAGGTTGTAGCCCGCGCGGGTGACGTCGCCGACCACGCGGATGGCGGACTGGCCTGCGCCACCGGCATTGCTGCCGCCCACCCAGGGAAGGCCGTCGTTGCCGCGGCGCGTCTCGGCCTGCTCGACGGCCGACACGGCATCGTTGCTGCCAACCGCGTCACGCAAGGCCATGCCTTCGGCCATCTGGCTCCAGCCAAGCTGGCCACCCGCAGTCTCGGCCATCTTCTCCGCCATGGCGCGGCACGTCAGCTTGGAGCGGTCGAAGTCCAGCCGCGCCTGCAGCACGCCGTTGGTCAGCAGGTTGTACAGGCCCGGATCGGCGCGCTGAATGATCAGCGCCGGCAGCGATGCAACCGCGCTGGTCGCGCTCTGGATCACGTTGCTCATGATCTGCTGAAAGCCGTTCGTGATGCCGTTGAGCTGATTGCGCAGCGTGGTCTGGATGCTCATGTCGCCGCAGATCAGGTTGCTGTTCCACCCCACGCCGACCCCGATGGAGCGCATGCCGGCCGCGCGGCCCATGGACACCGCACTGCCACCGCCGATCGAGTACATGACGTCATCGCCGAGGACGGGGCCGCTGTTCTGGTATCCGACCTGCGCCCACGCCAGGCCGCAGACCAGAGCGAGCGGGCCGGCCAGCGCCTTCGGGCGCAGCAGGCGGCACGCCTTGGCGGAAAGGTTCATCGATTCAGGACGCTTCATCGTGGCACCTCAGAGGAAATCGACGCTGCCCAGGAACACCTGCCCGCGGCGTTCGCAGCACGCATAGGGACGCCACAGCGCCCAGGCGTAGTCGCCTTGTTGGGCCTGGGTCAGCGTGCCGCTGTGCGGGAACACCACGCAGGTGTTGGACAGGCGCGGCGTCAGCTCCTGCCACTTGCCCGTAGAGGCATCACCCTCCATCAGCGCGCCGGCCGGCCAGTAGCCGTCGCGGGCGTTGGCAAGCAGCGGCTGGTACACGTGGATCTGCCCGCGGCGCGTGACGACATCACCGGCGCGCTGGGCCACGACGGCCCCGGATTTGTAGTCATCGGTCTGATGCAGGAAGCCGCCGCGCGGATAGACATTGCCCCAGAGGTTCATCGTGGTGCGCGCACCGACCTCGCGCATGCCCGGAATCAACGCCTCCGGGTAGGCCATTTCAGGCACGTTGTAGCGCCAAGCCAGCGTGTCCAGGGTGCTGAGTAGATACGGCATGAAGGCCGTGCCCGCGCCTTGGCAGAAATAGCCCGACGACGATGCGAACTGGTTGAATACCTCGCCGCCAGGATGGCCGATGACATCGCTGTTCTTGAATTTGGCGAGGTTGTTTTCGTGGTCTTCGTTCGTGGTCCCATCCCCACCTGCCTGTGCGGATGGGTTGGGCGTGCTCATCGCCTGCACCTCGACCCAGGGGTTCTCTCCGGTGTTGCTGTAGCTGGAGACGACCGCATCGGGCACGTAGTGCCGGACCTTGGTGGATGTGCGCACCGTGCAGCCCGTCCAGGTGCAGTAGAGCCAGTAGCAGATGCCCACCACCCGGTACTCCAGGCAGTCCGGCGACATGACGGAGGACACGATGGTGGCGGTGTTCAAGGCGTAGCTGCCCGTGGCGCTGATCAGCAGCAGCGAGGCCACGGCGACGCGCAGGCGGCGCAGCAGGTCGAATGGGCGATGGGTCACGGCTGCGTCCTCCGGTGTTGCTCGATGCGCGCGACGGCCCGGGCCACGTCCGGCTCGCCATAGACCACAAAGCGTTGATCCACCACGACGGCCGGGATGGTCGTGACACCCAAACTCCATGCGTCGGTGACGCCCTGGTAGGCGGTGCCGATGCGGCGCTGAAGATCGGTGCCGCCTTGCTTCAGGCGTTGCCGGACGATGGCTGCTGCCCGCTCAGGGTCGGCTGGAAGATTCGCGGAAAGCTCGGCCTCGATCCGGGGCGTTTCGCCCAACTCGATCAGTCGCTCGCCGCCCATGGTCTTGACCGGGTGGCGGCTGTCGGTGACGACCACCACGTCGGCGGCGAAGGTGGCCGGGCTGAACACCGCCAGAGACGTCGGCAGCGCCACGGCCAGGCCAAGGGTTCGCCAGCCTGGTGCGAACCGGGTAAAAGCTGCTGGCATGTCATGTGCCCCGGAAGTTGATCAGGGCCATAGTCAAACGCCGAACCCCAGGCGGCCCCAACAAACAATGCGCATCGCGGCCACCCCGCATACCTGCTTGCGTCGCCGCAAAGAAAAAAGCGGAGGCCGAAGCCTCCGCGCTGATCAACGAAGCAGTGCAACCCTTACAGCAGGCCGGACTCCGCAAAGGAGAACGGGGCACCCTGGCCGACGATGATGTGGTCCAGTACCCGCACATCGATGAGCGCCAGCGCGGCCTGCAGTTGCTGGGTCAGCATGCGATCCGCGCTCGACGGCTCGGAAATGCCCGAGGGGTGCTGGTGCGCGAAGACCACCGCGGCGGCCTTCAACTCCAGCACACGCTGCACGACGACACGCGGATAGACCGAAGTCGAGTTGATCGTGCCCCTGAACAACGGCTCGTAGGCCAGCACCTGGTGCATGCTGTCCAGGAACACCGCGGCGAATATCTCATTGGGCTCGGCGACCAGCTTCACGCGCAGGTAGTCGCGCACGGCCGTGGGGTCGAGGAGTTTCGCACCCGCTTTGAAAACCCGCTTCTCCAGCAGTGCAATGGCTTGCTGGATGATCCAGTCCTCGTGTTGGGCAGCGATGGCGGAAAGCGACTCCAGGCAGGAGTCATTGACGACGAAAGACATGGCGAACCTCCAGACGGTGAGATCGGAGGGCGCGCGCCCTGGGAGGGCAAGCCCTCCTGGGGAACGAACAAGGTGCATCCATCACCGCGGCAGCGGTGATCGTTCGCGGCCAGGATGCGAGGCGAACGGGTTTCGGTCAGCGCAGTGGACTGCGCCGTAGCCTTGAAGACCGGGGCTACCTGGGCATGTCGCCGACGACGTCGGCAGGCATTTCCGATGTAGTAGGTGTGGCGGCGGGATCGCCGGCCGCGAGCATGTCCATGGCCGACAGCAAGGCATCGCCCTCGATCGGACCCTGCAGTAGGATCGCCTTGCCGGTTTCGCGATCGTGCAGCCGCAGCGACGGCGTGGCGGTCACGCCGCTGCTCGTGGCTTCCGCCGTCTGGGTGCGGATCGGCGCCTCGGGCCGTTCGCTCGCCAGACACTGCTCGATGGCTGGCGTAAGGTCGGGGTACCGCAGGTCCTCGGGCAAGCCCTGGCCGTCGCTGCGCGTGTGGGCATAGACCCACTCGACAGCCTGCCAGAAGGCGGCATGGCCGCCAGATTCGCCGGCGCACTCCGCCAGGCTCGCTTCGGCAGACGCGGCCGGCTCATGCGCGGCCAACGGGAGGTGGTGCCATTGCAAGGCCACGTCCGCGTTGCCGGCCACCCAACGCTTGAGCACTGGGAAATAGGATCGGCAGAACGGGCATTCGAGGTCCGCGTAGAGCGTCAGCGTGAAACGCCCTTCCGGATTTCCCATCTGCCACGGAGGCCCGGCCACCTGCGTCACGCTGACCGGCGTTGAAGTCTGGGGAGTGGACTTGCCAGAATAGCGGGACACGAGCCAGATCAGCAGCAGCGCTACCAGCACGGCGGCCAACACCCAGGGCCAGCTGAGCCTCCAGCGCCGACGGCGGAACGCCTGTACCTGCATCGGAATGGATGGGCGTTTCTGTTCCATGGCGTTCTCCGGTGTACGGCAGATTCAGGGCAGGTCCAGGGTCGGCGACTCGATGCCACGTGCCCGGTCGATCTTCTCAGCCACCTTGAAGGCGGCATCCAGCTCGCTGACGCCGTGCTGCTGCATGAGCTGGTAGCGTTCTGCCTTCTCCTCGGGCTCGGTTTGCGCGAGCGCGAGGTAGAGACTTGGCGGCACGGCGCGGAACAGCACTTCCATGCTCTTGGAGAGGATGACGCCCTCGGTGAACTTGCCCGCTTCCTTGCGTGCGGAGAGCATCAGCGCCTTCTGCGCCGGCGAGAGTTCGCGGAACCTGGCGATCTTCTCCACTTCGTCCGGCGGCATCGACAGGCACACCCACCACTCGATCATGTTGAGCATGGGCTCTGCGGCGCGCGGCAGATCGTCGATGTTTTGCGTCGCCAGCCAGAACCAGGCGCCCAACTTGCGCCACATTTTTGTAATTTTCACGACATAGGGCGCGAGCAGCGGGTTCTTGGTGATGATGTGACCTTCGTCGGTCACGTTGACGATCGGCCGGCCCAGGTACTGGTCGCGCTCGGCGATGTTGTTCACCGTGCTGATCAGGCTGATGTAGGCGATGGAGAGCTGCGCGTTGTAGCCCTCGCGGGCATAGGTCGCCAGATCGACCAGCGTGATGTCGGCCTCGGGCCACGGCGTGCCGTCACGGTCGAACATCTCGCCGTCCGTGCCTTGGCAGAACATGTCCATCGCGTCCGCCATCTCCAGCAGCCGCACGCGCCGCATCTCGGGCAGCGTCGGGTCCTGGCCACGGGCGCGCAGCGCGTTGCGCACGTCGCGCGTGAGCACGGTGCGCTTTTCGGCCACGCAATGTTCGGCGGCGTCGAGGATGCACTGGCGGATCAGCGAGCGGTCGGCCCGCGTCATCCGCGCTTCTTCCTTGTCTTCGCCGCCCGTGATCATCAGCCGCGCTGTGATCTCCAGTTCGCCCAGCACGTCGCGCTGCTCGTCCGCTTCCATGGCCGAGGCATCGGGGGGCAGGTCTTCGTCCAGCGCGTCGGCATCGAGCGTCTGTACGTCGCTGGGCGTTTCGATCAGCCGGCGTGCGTCGGCGAACGGCGCCAGGCTGATGCCCGATCCGGGGGCCAGCTTGACCCGGTTCACGGTCAGGCCCAGGCGCCTGGCGAAGTCGCTGAACAGGCCGAAGCTGTTGCCGGCTTCCACGATGAAAAGCCGCGGCCGGTAGATGGCCGTCACCTGGTTCAGCAGGTTGTTGAGCGTGGCGGACTTCCCCGAGCCGGTGGGGCCAAATAGAAACAGATGGGCATTCATCTGCCGATCCAACCTGTTCAAGGGGTCGAACGTAATCGGGCCGCCGCCGCGATTGAACATCGTGATGCCGGGATGCCCCGTGCCCTGGGCGCGGCCCCATACTGGCGACAGGTTCGCCGCGTGCTGGGCGAACATCAGTTGCGTGTACCACCGGCGCCGGTCCTTGCCGGGGTTGTAGCAGCACGGCAGCCAGCGCAGGTAGCTGTTGAGCGGCGCCACCTCGTCGTCCTCGCGCACCGGCTGCAGGCCGGCGTTGAGCATCACGTTCGCGAGGTCCAGGCCGCGCCGATCCAGTTCCGCCTCGTCGCGCCCGCGTAGGTAGAACGCCAGAGTGCCCCGGTAGAGCTTGTGCGCGCTGCCGATCAGGGAGCGGGCTTCATGCACGTCCTTGAGCGTCTGCTCCGACGCCAGCGTCTCGCCCACAGCTTTCTTCGCCAGATGGTTGAGGTCCGATTCGAGGACGTCCTGCGGCGTGGCCACCATGGTGAGACACATCAAGGTGTCCTCGGGCATCTGGTCGAACAGCGTGTTGATCGCGTCCCCCTTGCGGGTCTCGCCGGTCAGGTGCCCGGTGCCGGGCGGCATGCGCAGCCGGTCGGTGATCAGCACGCGGTGCGGCATGCCGTCGAAGTACCAGGCCCCTTGCGCCACGTCCGAGCGCGGCTGCCCAAAGAACAGCCGCTGGCTGAAATCCCGCCCGCTCGCCAGCTCGATCTCGCCGGCCTCGCTTTCCTCGGTACTGTCCGGATAGCGCGCCAACGCGTAGAAGCGCTCCCGGTCCTCCACCCCAGGCCCGAGCAGCGTGGGGCGCGGGTTGAACCACCGCAGCAGCCAGTCGTGGACGTCGGCCGCGACCATGCGCCGGGCCTGGATGCCGGCGTTCGCCAGGCCGCCGCACAGGCGGTCGCAGACGATGCCCAGCATCTGCTCGGGTGTCTGGCCGCGGCGGTTTGCCTGTCCCTGTCCGCTCGCGCGGCGGTACACCACCATGCGCACGCGCCGCGTCTGGCCGCGCCAGCGCAGCCGCGTGACCACCGTGTCCTCGAACAGGCCGCCGGGCTTGGCCACAGCGCGCAGGTGGTGGCCGAAGAAGCGCAGGTAGAACTCGGTGAACGCCGAGCCGCGCGCACGTGGCTGCACGTAATCGCGCAAGGTCTGCATGTACTGGTCGAAGCTCGGTTCGTCCTGGGCATAGAGCTGGAGCACCCACGGGTTCTCGTCCAGTTCATCGAAGCTGTCCTGAAGCGCGTTTTCCAGGGCGTCGCGGGCATGCGCGAGCCAGCCGGGTTCCCGGCCTTCGGTGCCCAGCGGCACCAGCTCGTAGAAGGCGGCCACCGATTGGCCGTCCTCCAGGAGCATCGATTTCGACTCGGGCAAGAACTCCACCCAGGGCAGCAGTTCCACGAAGGACGGTGCGACGTCGTACAGCGCCTGCTCGTCGGCCACGGTCGCCGGCTTGCGGCCCTGGACCGCGGCGCCGGGTTCGGGGATGCCGGCTTGCTGCAAGGCCTCGACGTGGCGCTGCCAGCCGTCCGGCTGCTCGTCGGCGGCGGTGTCTTCGGCGCTGACGGCAGCCAGCTTCGGCCATGGAAGTTTCCACCGCATCAGTAGTCCTCCGTCCTCTCGCCAGGCATCGCGTACTGCACGCGCTGGTACAAGGGGAAAACCGTCGTGTAGCCCGGCACGGGAACGGGGTCGGTGCCGGCCAGGTGCGGGTACACGTACATCACGAGATCGGGATTGGGCAGACGCTGGAACTGGCGGTGAACCTCATTGCGCGCGGTGCGCGTGTAGCGCATCTGCTCGACAGGTGCGGCCTGCACGTCGGCGTCGGTCAGGGGCCGACGCAGGCTCTGGCGCGCATCGAGCAACTGGCGGCCGGCGTTCCGTCCGGCTGCGCCACCGCCGTCGCCGGCCTCCTGCTGCCAGATGTCCATCATCGTGCGGTCACCGTGGGTCAACAGCTTTTCCTTGCTGGTGGCGCAGCCGGCGAGCACCGCGACGGCGAGGGCCAGTGCCAGGCCACGGGCCAGGTTAGTCAAGTTCAAGGGCATGGCTTTCTCCTGCGCGGTGATCGACCTTGCGGCCTTCGGGATCGAAGTCGATGGCGAGCGGCTTTTCGAGGTGGACGGCAACCTTGGCGCCGGGTTGGACATAGACGGCGGCGAAGGCTTGGCCGTAGAGCTTGTTGACCCAGGCCGACATGTCCCGGACACCGCCCGCGAGAATCTGGCCGACCGCTTCTTGGCCGGTGATGCCCACGGTGCCGATGGAGCCGTCCGAGCCGACATAGGACATGCGGCCGCTGCCACTCTCGATGAGCGAGGCCACACCGGCACCGGCCGCGGTGATCAGGGCCTGCGAGCCGAGGTATTGCTGGGCGTTGCTGCGCCGCTCGCCGCTGACGCAAGGAATGCCGTGGGGATCGCTGATCCAGCCCAAGCCGTCGCGCTGTTGGTTGTTCTGCTGGTTGCCCTCGCGGTCTTCGGGGATCGTGCGAATCGTGCCGTCGTTGAAGACGAACGTGATGCTGCGCACCTGACCTCGCACGCACGAGAGCGTCCAGTCGCCCGAGGCGGTGCCGCTGAACACGGCGCCGGCCACGTCGGGAATGTCGATGCCATTGGCGGTCAGGTTGTCCGGCCCGACCAGAACTTTGAACGGATAGGGATCGTTGACCGTGCCGTCGATCGGCACGCGGCCGATCAGGGCCGTCATCGCCACCGATCCCATTAGCGTCGAGTTGGTCGGCACGGTATAGACCGGCTTGGCATTCTTGACCCCGGCGGCGCGGGCGCCCGCGTTGGCCACGGTTTCAGCGGTGGTTTCGAGCGTGCTCTGCGCCGGGCCGAAGCTCGTGGGGAAGCTCATGCCGCCGCTCGCGCCACGCCCCCCGTTGCGCCCCTCGGCGGGCTTTGCGTCGTCCGGCTCGACCCACCGCACGCCGCCCTCCATGCCGGCCTCGTCGCCGCCCTGCAGCCCCAGGCCCACGGGCAGGTCCGCATGGCCGCCGCCGCGCCCGCCGATGCTGTCCAGGCGCCGCTGCAGGTCGGCGAGCAGCCCTTCGGTCTGCTGGCGCGCGCTGGCCGCCTGCTCTTGGTCGCGGCGCAGGTTGGACCGCTCGGATTCGAGCGCCGAGTTGATGCGCTGGTCGATGGAGTTCTCGCGCTGGCGCAGCCGCTGGTTCTCTTCACGCTGCGACTTGTTGTCCGAGAGCGCGGTCTGAAGCTCGGTGCGCAACTGCTTCACTTGGGCAACGAGCGTCGCCACGGTGTCGCGCGGGGTGTCGCCTTCGATGCCCAGCGCCTTCATTTCCTCGGGCGTGAGCTGGGCGCCGTTGTCCGCCACGGGTGGCGCCGTGCCGCCTCCACCCGAGAACAGCCGGATACCGGCGAACAGCACCAGGATGGCGACAGGGATCATCAGCCACTTGAGCAGGCCGTTACTGCGCATGGCGGGCCTCCTTGGCGTTCTCGTCGCCGTCCGGCTGCGGCAGATGCACGGCAGGGTCGAAGCGGTGAATCGCCGGCAGCAGCGACTGCGCGAGGCCGCGGCCGCGCGTGACCAGGTACAGCACGGTCGTGTCCTCGGTCGTGCCGCGCGGGCCCAGCGCCTCGTGCTGGAAGGTGGCGGTGAGGAAATCGCCTTGCAGCACGCGCGGGTCGAGCGCGACCCAGTCGGCGCCGGTGTTGGTGAGGCGCACGGCAGTCACCCATTGGTCTTCCAGGCGCCACGACGCGAGCACGGCCGCGCGCACCGGCAGCGTTGGCATCAGTGTGTCCAGGTCGAGGTCGCGGGGAAGGTTGACCCGCATGACGCCCGGAAGCGGCTCGACGGTGCGCAGCGGTGCGTAGAGGTTCTGCGCGGCGAAGCGCGTCAGCACGACAGGGACCGGAGTTTCGCGCCGCGCGGTCCGCGCACCTGCCTGGCCCTGGGCGCGTGCCGGGGCCTCGGCACTGTCGGCCTGCTCGCCATAGCGTCCCGGTGCGCTGTCACCCTCGACGATGCGCACCGGCTCCAGCTCGGCTTCCCCGTCCTTGGGCGGTTCGGCTGCGATGTCCAGCAGGATCAGCGCGCCCGTGTCGGCGTCCTGCAGTTGCAACCGCGTGGGCTCGATCGGCTCGCTGGCACGCAGGTACACCGCGCCGCCCGCACTCTGCACGCGCAGGCGTTTGCCCACGCCTGCGGGCACGCCCACGCGCACGTTCCGGTCGATGAATACGATGCGTTCCTGACCGACCTTCAGCGGCACTGCCAGTGGCATGCGTTCCCAACGCAGGATCTCCACCGCCTGGGCGACGGGTGCCGCGGCCACGGCCAGTAGCCCCAGCAGCGCGAGTACAGGATGCTTCATGGGGTGTTTCCTCCTTGAGGCGCTTGCGGATTCAGGTCACTCGGCGCCGGGCGCGCCGGCTCCGGTGCACTGATGCGCTGGGGCGCGCCTTCGTAGCAGTCCAGCGCCAGGCCGAACGGGTTGCGGGCGGGATCGACGTCCACCCGCGTGACCTTGATCGGATAGCGCACCAGGGCGCGTTTGACCTGCTCGGCGCCGTAGTACTCGTCCGCCGTGATGTCCAGCGTCACCACCCAGTCGCGATCGGATACGGTGCGCACGCGCGCCGTGGGGTCGTCGCCATAGCCGCGGCCGGGAATCTCGTAGATGCCGCGCACGCGCTGACGCAGCTCGCCCGTGGAGCGGCGGTAGTCATAGTCCGCCCGCAGGAAGGCCTGGCAGGACGGGGTGAGGTACGGCGAGAGCGTATGGAGGTTGCGCGAGTAGTCTTCTTCGCCATTGGTCGGCCAGCGGTTCAGCGTCTGGAACACGTAGAACGTGAACGCATAGACCGATTCGGGCGGCACTTCCCACCACTTGCGGGTACTGCCAGAGCGCAGGTCGGGCGGGACGTGGATGGTCAGGTCGCGCGGCGCGCTCCACCAGCCGCCGCCCATGACCAGGGCGACAATGACCAGCGCGCCCGCGCCCAGGCGCAAGGTCTTGATGTGCGCCTGCAGGTGGGCGATCTCGTTCTTGAAGCGGCTCATCGCATGCTCCTGCGGGTGGACCAGAAGCCCGAGCGCGAGATCAGCACGTGGCCGCCCACCCAGCCGGCCATCAGCGGATGGCGCGTTGCGATGCGCCACTGCAACTGTCGATACAGCCAGGTGTCGGGGCGCCCACGCTTGAGGCGGCGCAGGATGCCGCCGCCGATGAACACGCCCAAGGCCACGCCCAGGACAACGAACGTCGGTGCGATGGCGATCGTGCGGAACACCCACGAAAGCGGCGCGCCGACCAGCAGGCCGGCCGCGCCGGACAGGCCGCAGCAGATCCACAGCTCGTCGGCGGTGAGGCCGCGCACGACCACGGGATGGCGGTTGAGCCGGTGCGGAAGGAACGTGACCGTCCCGTCCGCACGGACGTGCTGCTGCTCGGACATACCGGCCTCGCTTACAGGATGCCGGTGGCTTCGGTGAGCAGCCAGATGCCGATCACGAGCAGCACGGCGCCGATGGCGACCGTGAGGCCGAATTGGCCCCACGTCTTGCGGCCGGTGTGGATCTCCGCGTAGGTGCCGTAGGCGTGGTAGCAGACGCCGATGAACATCGACGCCACCACCAGCAGGGCCACGAGCATGATGATGTCGTAGCCGTAGTTGCGGATGGTCTCCATGATGCCGTTGCCGGTGCCGCGCGTCGGGTTCTCCAACTGCGGCAGACCTTGCGCGAACGACAGTGCGGGCAGCGCGGCGGCGCCCAGGGCCACGGCGGCGCGCTGGGCAAAACGGGAAGTGAGGTTGCGGTTGTGCATGGTCGGGCCTTTCATGTCAGGACAGGAGGAAGAAACTCAGGACGAGGTACATCGCGACGAAGCGGATGCAGACGCCGAGGAACTGGCGCTGGTTGAGGCGGCTCTCGGACCACCCCACATAGGCCGTTCGGATGGCCCAGACGCCCCACACGAGCAGGACCGCGAACACGACGCCGACCAGGACGGTCGCCATCGCGGAAGGCGCGATACCGCTGTTGGCTTGAAATGCCGAGACCTGGGCGCCGTTCATTGCTCGCCCTCCGCAGTCGTCTTCGGCGATGGCGAAGCGGCCCGCTCGGTGCGGTAGTCGCCGGCCAGTTCGGAGGGGTCGCGCGGCTGAGCGCGTGATGGCGTCAGGTGGAACTGGATGCCGGCGCGCACGCGCGCCAGGTCAGCCAGCAGCCGTGGGTAATCGAAGTGGTAGCGCTCGCCCGGCTGGATGGGGGCATGCGCGGCGCTGTCCGCGACGGTGCGTTCCAGCGCGTCGAGCTGGCGCAGCGCGGCGACCAACTCCTGGCGCTGCGCCGGGGACTCGGCCAATGCCATCGGGGACTGGCCCAGCACGAGGGCCGTCACGAAAAAAGTGGGCACGCCGCGATGCGCGGCGCGCAGCCAGATCGAAGCCACCATCGCGCCATTCCTGTGTGATCAGCAATGGGTTGATCGTGGAGATCAGGGCTGTTTCAGGCCGCAAACAATAGGAACTGGCGGACGACCGGATTGGGCATGCTGCGAGCGAACCTACAAAAGCACGGGTCGCGCTTCGATTATTGCGTTTTTCGAGTATTTCGAATATGATCGGCTCTGCAACCGTTTTCGCTTAGGAGCTACCCATGACCACCGCCACTGCCCAATCCAAGATGACCCTTCCCGCCGCGGGAGAGGTGAAGGCAGCCGTCCAGGGTCAACGTGCCTTGGCGGCTTACCTCGCAACCCAGTTCGAGACGCAGCACATCCAGATCTTTGATGACCACAAACAGGCTCATCAGGTGGAACTGCCTACCTCGGCTTTACGCCTGCTGGTCGACATCCTGGCCGAGTTGGCCGATGGCAATGCAGTAAAGGTGGTGCCCGTCCATGCAGAGCTGACGACCCAAGAGGCGGCGGACTTGCTCAACGTGTCCCGTCCCCATTTCGTCAAGCTGCTCGAAGATGGGGTGTTGGCATTTCATCGCACCGGCAAGCACCGCAGGGTGAGGTTCGCCGATCTGATGCAGTACAAGGAAGCGCGCGAGCGCGCCAGTGAGCAGGCGATGGCCGAACTCGCTCAGCAGTCGCAAGAGTTGGGAATGGGATACGAATGAGGCATTCCCCATTCACCGCCGTCTACGACGCGTGCGTTCTATATCCCGCGCCACTGCGGGATTTCCTGATGTGGCTCGGCCTGTCTGGCCGCTTCCGGGCGCGGTGGAGCCAAGCCATTCATGAGGAGTGGAAACGCAACCTGTTGATCAACCGCCCCGATCTCACCCGGGTTCAGGTCGACAGGACGTCGGATCTCATGGACCGGGCAATTCCGGACGGCTTGGTGGAGGGCTACGAAGCGCTCGTGGCAGGCCTGACATTGCCCGATCCGGACGACCGGCACGTCCTGGCTGCGGCGATTCGCTGCGGTGCGAGCGTGATTGTGACGTTCAACGAACGGGATTTCCCGAACGATCTGCTGGCTCCGTACGGCATCGAATCGCAGCACCCCGATGAGTTTGTGGACAACCTACTGGATCTGGACGCGGCCGCCGTGGTGTCGGCTGCGCAGCGCCAGCGTGCCCAACTCAAGCATCCGCCGATCGAGGTGGACCGCTATCTCGAAATCCTGCTGCGCCAGGGCCTTGTGCAAACGACCAAGGTGCTGGCGACCTATCGCACCATTCTCTGACCCGCCGAGAGCCACGGATGACCAAGAATCCTTCATCAGACGCCACTTTGCCGAAAGGCATCCATCGAAGCTGGAAGCTGCCGGACACGTCGCTGGGCGCCCTGTGGGATTCCATCGTCATGGACGAAGCTCTCAAGAAGCAGTTGCTGTCACAGGCGATCGTCAACTTCACGGTGCGCCCCAAGGTGGAGCGCACGGTACTCCCCCTGCACGGCGTGATCTTGTTGGTCGGCCCGCCGGGGACTGGGAAGACCTCCTTGGCACGGGGCTTGGCGCATCGTGTGGCCGAATCTTTTTCTTCTGCGAAGTTTCGATTGCTGGAAGTAGAGCCTCACACGCTGACGAGCTCTGCAATGGGAAAGACTCAACGCGCCGTGGCAGACCTGTTCTCGCAATCGATCGCAGAATCCGCAGCGGCGGGCCCGACGATCGTCCTTCTGGACGAGGTCGAAACGCTTGCGGCTGATCGAGCCAAGCTCAGCCTGGAAGCCAACCCGGTTGATGTGCACCGGGCCACCGACGCGGTGTTGGTGCAGTTGGACATGTTGGCCGAACGCAACCCGCATCTGCTGTTCGTGGCCACCAGCAACTTCCCACAGGCCGTCGACAGTGCCTTCCTATCTCGTTGCGACATGGTGATGGAGGTGCCACTGCCCGGCAAGGATGCCTGCAAGCAGATCCTGGTGGACTGCCTGAATGGCCTGGCAAAGACATTTCCGGGGATTGGCAAGCTTTCCTCGGCTCACCAGTTCGACGCGTGCGCTGGCGAGTGCGTCGGATTGGATGGTCGGGCCATTCGCAAGGTCGTAGCCAACGCCCTCGCGGCCGACCCGCAAGTGGCTATCGATCCGAACAAGCTTTCCGTAGAGCACCTGCGCAGTGCGATACGACAGGCAACGCAAATGCGCCTTCAAGGAGGGAAGCAAAAATGACCACCGTTGTCAGCCGGACGTTTCGCAGCTCGCCGCACCGCGATGCGTTGCAGACGTGGGATGCCATTGTCGAACTGCTCACTCAGGGCAAGGACGGCACGGCTCGCTCTGAACTCAGGGCCGTGGCGGGCGTGGCCGCCAGCTTGATCGCCGACCAGGCACCCAAGAGCGCGCCCATCGTTGCGACATGCGATGGACCACGGACCAGGATCTACTGCCTCTTCGACGAAGACGCGATCGATGGTGATGATGCCAACGAAGAAGTCTTGGGGTTCGAGCCGTTGAAGGGAGACTGGGGAGTCTCGCTGCCGTGTCCGAAGGAGCAGCTCGGCTGGGTGCAAACCGCGCTCAAAAAGCACAGTTCTCGCATCATTGCACGGGACTTGAGCCAAGGAATTGCCACGCAGGCGCAGGCCGATGCTGGACAAGCGCTGTCGCTCGACCTCGGAGGTTTCCTCAAGTCATGAGCACCGTCGCCACCTACTCGTACACGCACTCGGTTACCTATGTGACCGACAACATCCTCAAGAGCTTGAAAGACATCATCCTGCTCAGTGGGCTGGACCCCGAGCACTTCGCGGATCGCTGGGAGAGCAATACCCGAGCCATCAAGACGTGGCTCGGGACCGGTGATCTGCGCAAGGTGATTCTGGAGATCTACAACCCGGCAACCGACAAACTCGTGACCCGATGGGATATCGACATCGTGTATGGGTGGTCCGATGGCGACGGCAGCTTCTGGACAGATACCGAGCAGTTGAAGTACGCGATCAAGAAAGCTGGGCTGCTGCCATCGCAGGCCAAGTACAAGTTAATGCTCGATACAAAGCCAGGGCGGCCTGATGTGGAGGGGTGGAGCAAAGGAAGTTATCGCTCGACGGATGGAATGGTCAAGCAGAGCCTAGGCTCGACTGTCGAACACAGCGGCCTGGCGGGTCAGGCCGGATATTGGAGGCAACGCTGATGCTGTCGATCGATGAAGCTTTTCGCAAGTTCAAGTCGCGTCTGGAACTCAACGAACGCGAACAGAAGAATGCCTCGCAACGCCAGAACGAAGTGCGGGACTACCTGCAGACCAAGTTCGGCATTGCGCGCAGCTTCCTGACCGGGTCCTATGCTCGATACACGAAGACGAAGCCGCTCAAGGATATCGACATCTTCTTCGTGCTGAAGGACTCGGAGAAGCATTACCACGGCAAGGCCGCATCGGTAGTGCTGGATGATTTCCACTCTGCATTGGTGGAGAAATACGGTTCGGCGGCCGTGCGCAAACAGGCGCGCTCGATCAACGTGGATTTCGGTGTTCACATCGACGCGGAGGACAACACGGACTACCGGGTGGTCAGCGTGGATGCGGTGCCCGCATTCGACACCGGCGACCAGTATGAGATCCCCGATACGGCGTCCGGAAAGTGGATCAAGACGGACCCGGAGATCCATAAGGACAAGGCGACCGCAGCGCACCAAGCCTATGGCAATGAGTGGAAAGGTCTCGTGCGCATGGTGAAGTACTGGAACAACAATCCCAAGCACGGCGATCAGAAGCCGGTGAAGCCCTCGTTCCTGATCGAGGTAATGGCCCTTGAGTGTCTTTACGGCGGCTGGGGAGGATCGTTCGATCGCGAGATCCAGTCGTTCTTTGCCACGCTTGCCGATCGTGTTCATGACGAGTGGCCGGATCCCGCCGGACTTGGCCCGGCGATCAGCAACGATATGGATGCCGCGCGCAAGCAGCGCGCGCAGCAGCTGCTGTTCCAGGCGAGCCAGGACGCAAGCATCGCCATCGACCACGCGCGTCGTGGTCGCAATATCGAAGCGCTTCGCGCCTGGCGCGCACTGTTTGGCCCCAAGTTCCCACTGTCCTGATTCCATCGGCTTCCATACACGTCCCATCGAGGTACAGCATGTCCCAGTGGTCGCTTTCCCAGCTCCTGTCGTCCCTGCATGAAGACATCCAGCAGCGCTTGTCCGTAGTACGCAAGACCTTCGGTCACCCGGGTACGAAGGGGGATGCGAGCGAGAACGTCTGGATCGACATGCTGGATACCTATCTGCCCAAACGGTACCAGGCGGCGAAGGCGCATGTGGTGGACAGCCTGGGGAACTTCAGCCAGCAGATCGATGTGGTGGTGTTTGATCGGCAATATTCGCCTTTTATCTTCACCTACGAGAACGAGACGATCATTCCAGCCGAAAGCGTGTACGCCGTGTTCGAGGCCAAGCAGACGGCTGACGCGGGGCTTGTGGCCTATGCCCAGGAGAAGGTCGCCAGTGTGCGCAGGCTGCACCGCACGAGCCTGCCGATCCCGCACGCTGGCGGGACCTACCCAGCGAAGCCGTTGATTCCGATTCTGGGTGGCTTGCTCACCTTCGAGAGCGAATGGAGTCCTGCATTGGGCCCATCCATGGACAAGGCGCTGAACGCAAACCTCACCGAGGGGCGTCTGGACATCGGATGCGTTGCCGCCCACGGGCACTTTTTCTATGACCAAGCCAGCGGCGCGTACAGCTACACCAACGAAAACAAGCCGGCGACCGCGTTTCTTTTCAAGCTGATCGCGCAGCTTCAGTTCAGTGGAACGGTCCCCATGATCGATGTGGAGGCTTACGGTCAGTGGTTGACCAAGTGAGGGGTCGCTGTGGCAAGCATACGTTCGGAGTACCACCGGTTCCTGGCGCACTTGACGCAGCGGCACGTGCACGACGACGTGCGCCGGCTGGCGCACCTGGTGCTCGATCACCTGCAGCCACTGGCCGAGGTCGGTGCTGCACGCCGGGGGCGCTCCACGCGCTTGGCGCCGCTGGCCATCGCGCATCTGGCGCAGATGCCTGTCGCCTACGACGGGGACGCGCGCGGCCCCGAAAACGGGCCGGCGCTCGGGCGACTGCACCAGCTCGAAGTCGGGCCGTTTCGAGGATTCATGCGGCAGGAGACGTTCGACCTCAGCCATGACATCACCTTGGTCTACGGTGCCAACGGCACCGGCAAGAGCAGCTTCTGCGAAGCCTTGGAAGTGGCGATGCTCGGTTCGATCAGCGAAGCGCAGGCCAAGCGGGTCGACCAGCGGACGTACTGCAACAACGCTCGCCTGCGCCGCCACATCGCGCCAGTCCTGTCGTCTACGGCGGCGGGCGAGGCGCAGGCCGTCCAGCCCGACGAAGCTGAGTATCGCTTCTGCTTCATCGAGAAGAACCGCCTCGACGATTTCGCCCGAATCGCCGCGCGGACCCCGAGCGATCAGCGCCAGCTCATCGCCACCCTGTTCGGCGTGGACCAGTTCAGCGAGTTCGTGCGCGGCTTCAACCCCTCGCTCGATCAGGACCTGATGCTTGCCGGCGTGCAGGCGGCGCAGCTGGCGCAGCGTCGCCTGCAGTTGGCGAACTCCGAACAGACCATCGCCGCCTACCCGCAGAAGATCGCAGCGGTCGAGGGCCTGGAACAAGCTTTGGCGCAGCGCATGTCACCTGGCGCGACCTATCAAACCTGCGTGGACTGGCTGCTGGGTACGCCGCAGCAGCAAGGACGGCTACCGTATGTCCAGGCTCAGCTGGACGCCAACCCGCCTGCCATTCACGAGGTGACCCAGGCCCGCCTGCAAGCGTTGCTGGCAGAGGCCTACCGCGTCCAGGGACTGTGGCAAGCGTCTTCCGCGCAACTCGCGGCCCGCGCCGGCGAGGTGTCGTACGCGAAGCTCTACGAGGCCGTGCAAGCGTTGGCGGACGGGGCGACCGCGTGTCCGGCATGTGGAACCGAACTGGCCGCCGTGGCGCAGGACCCGTTCGCCAGGGCGCGAATGGGCCTGGAGCAGCTCGCGCAACTGGCCGTCCTGCAGCAGCAGGAGGCCGGGCATCGGACGCAGTTGAGCGAGGCGGTCCGAGCGCTGTGTGACGAAATGCGCCGCGTGGTGGCGGCGGCTGGGGTCGCTTGTCCTGCCGAATCGCAGGCCGCGGGCCTGCCACTGCTGCCTCCCACGTCGGCGGGCAATTGGCTCGGCGGCGGGGTGAATGGGGACCAGCGCGCCTGGCAAGCCCTCTTACGGATCGCACAGATCATCGAAGGCTTCGACGCGCAGGCGCGCGACGTGAATGCCCAGCGCGGCGCGATGGCCCAGGAGCGGGACCGCCTGCAACAGCATCAGCTGGAGATCGAACGGCTGCGGACCATGCGCACGACTGCGGATCAGGAGCTGGCGGCCGCCCGCCAAACCGTGGCCCAATTCGACGACGCGAACCGCGGCCTGATCCAGGCGGCCACGGACGAAATGCCGGTGGTGGTGCACCATCAGCGGGTCAAGGCCGCCTACGACGGCTTCCTGCCCGAGATTCAGGCATACCTGACCGCTCTGCCGGGGGTTCTGCTACAGGGGCTGGGAGACCAAGCCCGCCATCTCTACAACGCATTCAACCGGGCCGATCCGCCCGGCGATCTGCTGCACGCGCTGTGGTTGCCCGTGGCCGAGAACGGCAAGATCGAGGTGGAGTTCGCCGGCGAGCCGGGCGCGCGCTACGACGCGTTGATCGTCTTCAGCGAAGGGCACATCAAATGCCTGGGCCTGGCGATTCTGCTTGCCAAGAACCTCGCGCAGGGCTGCCCCGTGGTCATATTCGATGACGTCGTCAACGCGATCGACGACGACCATCGCGATGGCATCTGGCGTACCTTCTTCGAGGACGGTTTGCTCCACGGCAAGCAGGTTATCCTCACCTCGCACGCAGAGGAGTTCCTGCACCGCATCCAGCAGGAGTTGGGCGTGCGCCGCGCCGCGGCCATTAAGCGCTACAAGTTTCTCCCGCATCAGGGAGAGCACGAACTGCGGGTCGACAGCGACCCGCCAGCGAAGAACTATGTTCTTCTGGCCCAGCAGGCGTTGGCGGCTGACGAGAAACGCGAGGCACTGCGTCAGGCCCGGCCGGCGCTGGAGAGTCTGACGGACCGCCTGTGGACGTGGCTGGGTCGGCGGGCGGACGGCCGGATCGACATCAAGCTGAGCGGGCCCCGCGCGCCTTGGGAGCTGAACAATAAATGCACCAAGTTGCGGTCGGCCGTCGAGCGTATCGCGGCGCAACATGCGGGTGCGCCGGATGCCGTAGGGGCGTTGGTCCGGCTGCTCAATGTCAGCGGTACGAGTATTGAATGGGGTTACCTCAATAGCGGTGTGCACGACGCTCAGCGCGATCATGAGTTTGATCGGGCGACGGTAAGAACGGTCGTCGAGGCGGTTACGGCGTTGGATGCTGCTCTTGATACCCTGCAGAACCGATGAACGGCACACGGCTTTGCAGAGCCGTGCCGCCCGTGTCACCTCATAAGTACTTCTTGAAGCTGCCTGCGGTCAGGCTGACTGCCATCCCCAGCAACGCCGCGCTGGGCAGCAGGATGACCAGAGGATGCACCGATATGGGCAGAGCGAGATAGGTGACCCAAGGCAGCACGGCCAACGGCATCAGGCTGGCCTTCGCGCGGTGGTAGATGAAGCCGGATTCGCGGCCCGCGCCGAACCGGCGCACATCCCGTCGCACCAGGCCGTCAATCAGGCCGACGAATGCCGCCGTGAGGATCAGCGGCAGCGTGAGCACCAGGACCAGCAGGCGCACCAGGAAGGTGAGCGTCGTGAAGGCCGCAGCGATCAGGTAGCTTTCGGCCCAGACATAGACTTGGCTGATGTAGTAGCGGAAGTTGCGGCTCTGCCCGTGGCTGGGCGCGCGGACGCGCTCGGCGGTCTGGCTCATGCGCTCCAGCAACCCCGAGCGCACGAACACCCACTCGTACCCGGTATCCACCAACTCGTGCGCCGTGCGCCCGGGCTCCTGTACCACCACGCTGCGCGTGAAGTGGTTGGACAGGTGCCCGAGTTCGTACCGCAGCATCTGCTGGGAGTGGCGCCAGCCCTGGTCCTTCCAGAACAGGTGCATGCCGGCGCACTCCACCACGATCGAGAACAGCAGCGAGCCAATGAGCACCCCGAGCAGCCGGAACGGTAAGGTGATGGTGCCGACGATCAAGCCTTGGCGATGGTTCTGCTCCCGCTGCGCGGTCGAGGCGGCATCCTTCATGGCACGGCCTCGTTGCCCGCGCCATCGTCGGCGCCGGTGGCCACCGCGCCGGGCTCGGCCGCAGCGGCATCGTCCAGCAGGTCGTCGGGCAAGGCCGCATCCTGCAAGGCCGACGAGCTGGTGAACTCCCACCACTGCGTGGCCTCGCTGTAGCTCTGGCGCATGTACCCGGCCAGTTGCTGCAGGTCCGCCGGCATCACTTCATCCGGGTCCGGCGCCGGCAGCGGCATACGCACCTTCCAGAGCTGGCCGCCCTGCAGCAGCGCGAAGCACTGGCCCTTGGGCAGGCCGACGACGTGTGACGGCTCGATCATCGGCACGCTGGCCATGCTGATGCGGTCCTGGGTGTTCGACGTGAAATCCGTCGCGCCGCGGATGTCTGAGCTGTCCGTCGCGCCCGAGACGATGGTGGTTGTATAGACCTCGACCTTCGGCAACTGCCTCGTCAGCAGTTCCGCGGTGGCCGTCTCGCGCACGCGCAACATGAATAAATTGTTGAAATTCCCGATCACTTGGCCGGCCTTCGCGCGATTTCCGATGCGGGCCTCGATGTCCGAGAGCGTCTGCGTGTACGCCGTGACTTGCAGGCCGGCACCGCCGCCCTTGTTGATGAGCGGGATGAATTCATCGCCCATCAGTTCATTGAATTCGTCCGCGTGCACGTTGATCGGCACGCGAGCGCCAGCCACTGCGCCGGGCAGGCCATCGTCGATTCCGTGCTTGTAGATGTGTCCGGCCACCGAAACCAGGTCAGAGAACATCGAATTGCCGACCGCTGCGGCGACCTCGGCGTCAGACAACGCATCCAGACCCACATAGACGATGGCCCGCTTTCGGATGACCTGCATCCAGTCGAAGATCGGGCGCGGGTCGGCCAGGTCGGAGTAGTTCGGCGCCAGGAGCTGGGCGATCTTGCCGCTCGTGAGCTTTTCCAGCAGCGGCAGCAGCGATGCAACGATCTTGTCGAAGTAGGTCTTGTCGTAGCGCACCGCCGAGCGCAGGCCATCGAGCACAGGGTCGTAGTTGCGCGCCTGGGAGAGGTATTGCTCCAGCGCCACCACACGCTTCTCGCGCCCGATCATGTTCCTTGGGATGTTCTTCTCGTTGAGCTTGGCCTCGATCTGGACGATCACCTCCCAGGCCTTGGGCTCCGTCTTGGCAAAGTAGTGCTGGGCGTACTCAATGAACAGCGCGTCGATGTTGATGACGTGGCGCTGGATCAGCATGTAGTCCGGGCGCTGCCCCAGTTCCACCAGGGCGCGGGCGATGATGTTCACGAAGCGCCATGCGAACTCGCGGAACGCCGCGCTGTTGCCTTCGCCGGAGAGCTGCCCCGCGATGCGTGTCGCCACTTCCGAGATCCGACCGAAGCGGCCCACGGCGTTGTAGCGGGCGCTGATTTCCGGCCAGCCCAAGTGGAAGATGTAGAACTCGCCTTCGCGGCCAGCGCGCTGGGCTTCGACGTACATCCGTTTCAAGAGATCGGCATCCCCCTTGGGGTCGATGACGATGACGACCTCATGCTCGCCGGCAGCATTCCTGCGACGGATGTCCTGCGTGACGAACAACTCGGCCAGGCGCGTCTTGCCCACCCGCGTGGTGCCCAGCACCAGCGAGTGCCCGACGCGCTCGCCCAGCGGCAGGCTGACGTCCACTTCGTCGGGCTCGATGCCGTGCAGCCTTGGCAGGCCGCCGACAGGCGGCAACGGGCGCACGGGGTTGAAAGGCGCGTCCCAGCCGGTGAGCTTCGGCAGGCGCGAGAGCGGCAATGGCGCGAACTCCAGCCGTTCCTCCAGGCGCCTGGTCAGCCGGTAGGCCGGCGTCGGCTCGACGTAGCGGCGGAACTCGGGCCGGTACGTCTGCATCAGCCGATGCGTGTGCTTCTGCTCCCAGAGAAAGCCGCGCCCCACGAATAGGCGCTGCTGGCTGACCGGCACGTCCTTGCTGGTCATCACGTAACGCGGCAGACGGCGGATGTTGCGCCGGTAGCGCAGGATGATGCGGGCATCGCGGTAGCGGATCGCGCCGTAGGCGCCGAACGCCAAGGCGCTGCCGATGCCCATGGCCGGGCTCAGCGCGAGCGACCATGGGGCCACCAGGCACAGAAACGCGGCGCCTGCACACGCCGCGACGGTGTATAGCTCCACCGCTGGGCGTAGCAGAACCTCGACCGGCTGTTTGCCCGACATGGCTTCATTGCTCGATGCCGGTGGCCGTGATCAGCGCCGGGTAGTGCCGCAGGCCCAGGCGATCGGCCAGGTCGTCGCCGGCCACGGGCGCGAGCGGCACGCCCGGCACCAGGGCGCGCAGCCGCGCCAGGCCCTGCGCGGTCTCGACGTTGACGACCAGGCCGACCGCGCCACGTTCGCGCAAAGCGGCGGCGCGGCGCTGCAACCAGGCCCGGGAAGCCTCGTCGTCGCCGATGACCACGAACGGCCGCAGGCCGGGCGCTTCGATCACCCGTCGCGCGACGGTGCCGGGCGTGAGCTTGGCGCTGCGCACCGGCAGCATCGCGGCTTCGTCCGCCCGTGTGGCAGGAACCTGGGGCGTCGGGATGGACGGCCGCGCCGGTGCGTTGGCGCGCGGCTGGAGATTCAGGGCTTCGTAGTACGGCAATGCCGACGTGCCGCCACGGTCCTCGACAACGATCAGTGGCTCGCCGGCACGCGAGGCCAGCGGCAGGCCTGACAGCAGCATGAGTAGGCCCGTGAACGCGAGATGGGCGGGATGGGGTTTCGTCATGGGGAGGTCTCCTGGCGCGCCGCGAGGACCGCGGCGGCTGGTCGCGTGCCCTGCACGCGGGCAAGGTGGCGCGACACGCTGCGCCGATAGCGGGCGGCGGGCTCGCCGCCTGCGGGGCGGTGGTAGCGGCCGATCGCCAGCAGCCAGTCCTCGCCGGGGGTGTGCTGCTCCTTCAGGATCTCGGCGGCAACGGCCAGGTTGCGATACGGATCCAGCAGGTCGCACGCGCCGGTAAAGCGGTGCTTGTGGTAGCCGAGGTTGATCTGGCCCAGGCCCGCATCAATGCGCGTGTGCGGCGTGGCGCGCATCGCCTGCTGCAGGCCAGCGCAGGCGTCGGCGCGCGTGGCGAAGCGGCGCGACTGGCCGGCGACGTTGAGGGACCACGGCCACGGCACCAGGCGCCCGTTGCGCCGGATGCCGCTCTCCTGCAAGGCCACGGCGTAGAGCACGGTCGAGGGGATGCCTGCGCGCTGGGCGGCAAGCTGGTAAGCCGGTGGCGGAACCTCCTGGGCCAGGGCGGCAACGGCATACAGGCCGGCAGTGAGCACCAGTGCGCGCAGGGGCATGGCTACGGCTGGCGCTGCCATTGGCCGTTCACTTCGCGCACGGCGGCGGGCAGATCGCCGGGCAGGCCCAGTGACAGCCAGCGGCCGCCGTCGTGGTTGAGCGTGATGCTGCCGGCGCGCACGCGCGCCGGGTCGATCTGCGCGCGCTTGGCCCAGTCGCGGATGCGCGCGTCATCCTGGCGGCTGCCCACCATGTACAGGTCGAACTCCGCGCCCGAGGATTGCAGGCGCTGCACGAGCTGTCCGCAGGCTGCGCAGCCGTCCTTGACGAACACCGCCATGCGGCCGCTGCCGCGCAAGGGACTGCTGGATGGGCCGGCGCCCGGCTTGTCGTCGGGCAGGTTCACGCGCTGCATCCCCGGATTCAGGCGCTGCCAGGCCTCGTCGTAGGCGCGCTGGTAGGCGAGCAGCTTCTCGACGCGGCGCGCTTCCACCTGCACCTGCAGTTCCGCATAGCGGCGCCGTTCTTCGTCCGTGCGAGCTTCGATGCCCAGGGCGGACAGCGGGTCCAGGTTGGGCGAGTAGATACCCAGCGGCCCATCCATCAGCTCGCGGTAGCGTGCCCATTCTTGTGGCTGCAAGCCCCATTCGGTTGCCACCCGGTCGTCCAGCACGCGGGCGGCCAGCGGGCGCTCCTGGCTCTGTGCGTTGCGCGCCGAGGTCGTTGCGGGCTGCTGCGCCCAGGCGGGCCATTGCGACGACGCCACCAGGACCGCGAAAAGGAGGATCGACGGCTTCATGGGGTGCTCCGGTCAGGGAATCGCCACGCGGCGGGTCTGGTTGCCGGCCTGGAACACTGCGGTGTTGCCCTCGATCGCCTGCAGGCGCCACGGGCCGACCGCATCCCCGGGCAGCAGCACCTGAAGTTGGGCGGGCGTGAAGTCCCCGATGCTCGGCGCGACGGACACGCTGCGCTGGCCGGCGCGCAGTTCGGCGCCGACGACGCGGAATGGCAGCGGCGGCAGCTCGGTCTTGGAGGCGGCGGACGTGCGCGATGCGCGCCGCTGGGCGGGTGCGGTGGCACGCGCGGCGGCTTGGCGCGCCTTGATCTGCTCGACCTCCGCGCGCAGCGCCTGGAGGTCGTCGGCCGCTGCGTAGCCACTGAGAGATTTCTCGACCTGGGCCGCGCGTGCTTCCAGAATCTGGCGGGTGTCTTTGAGGTCAGCGTCCGTCGCGACGGCCGGGCGCTGCTGGATGGCCTCGATCGTCTCGGCCAAGCCAGTTGCCTGCGCTTCCAGGCGTTGCAGGCGGGAATCCAGCCGCTCCTGGTCGGCCTGGTCGCTGAGGGCCTGGTAGCCCAGGGCCGCCAAGACGCTGAGGAAGATCAACCAGAGCCACATCAGGCTCTGCACCACCACGGCGGCGGTCGATCGCTGGGCAGGTTGCGGGGCGTTCATGGCTGGCCTCCCGAAACCATGGGTGCCAGCGGGAACGTCTGCACCGCCTCGGTGGCGGGTGGCTCGGATGGGGACTCGGCGACCGCGCGATCGCCGGGCCGCTCGAAGCAGATTTGCCGTGCGCGGTCATCCGCGTGCAGTTCCCAGGCCGGGCCAGCCAGCGTGAGCAGCGCATCGCGCAAGGTCATGGGGCCGAGGTGCAGGTGTACCGCCGGCAACGGCAGCGCGTACAGCTCGATCACGGCATGCGCGGTCTGGCACAGGCCATAGCCGCTGCGTTTGAGCACGTGCCGAAGCCCATCCCCGACCGTGGCGCGGGCATCCTCGGGCATGGACACGTCGATGGTCTGCAACAACAGGTCGCGCTGCGCCGCCATGGGTGCCAGTTCGACCAGTGTGTAGCGGGCGTAGCGCACGACCGGGATGTACTCGGAAGCCTCGGGTTCAGGCGCGGCCAAGACTTCCGCGATGGTGTCGGGCGCGACCGGCGCAGTCGTCGTCGCGCAGCCACCGGCCAGCACCGACCACAGCAGGCCGAGAAATCCCGCCAGAAGGCGGCGTTCGGGATAGTGAAACCACGGTGGAGAGGGGCACATAGCTCGGCGTCCTGAAACATCCAGCCCTCACCATCGCCGCTCAGGCCGCGAGCGGCAGCAAACAATGCGAACCAGGCAGCGTCCGATTTACCGGGAGCGGCAAAAAAAACGGCCCCGAAGGGCCGTAAGTGGAACGTGTCATGCGGCGACAAGCTGCCGGGCCAGTGCGACCTCGACGGAATCACCGTCCTGGTTCAGGACATCGAGCCCGGATTCGGGCACGTCGCCCGAGGTGGACTGCGAGACCATGATCTTCTTGGCCATCAGCTCCAGGCAGGTCATCTGCGAGGAACCGGCGTAGCCGAGGTAGATCACACGCACGGGCTGCTTCTGCCCGATGCGCCAGGAGCGGCGTGCCGCCTGCTGGAGCGAGTACACGTTGTAGCCCGACTGCATGAACACGATCGTCGGGAACTCCAACAGGTCCAGCCCCGTCTTGACCAACTCGGGGTTGGTGATGAGCACGTCGATGCCACGGTCCAGTTGCTCGGCGATCCAGTCTTCGCGGCGGCTGGCATCCACGCTCGCGCGCAGCACCGCCACCTTGAAGCCTTCCTGCTCCAGCAACACCTTCAGGCGCGACGTGGTGTCGCGCGTGCCGGTATAGACCGTGTAGGCCAGGACCTTGCGGCCCTGCGCCTTCTCCTCTTTGCAGATGTCGATCAGCTCACGCTCCTTGGGGCTGATCTCGAACTCGTTGAACTGAGCCGGGACAAACGCCAAGGTGTTGCGCGTGCGCGGATGCACCACGGTCTCCGACCGGAAGCAGCAATCCGGCCAGGCCAGCAGCACGTTGAGGACCACACCCAGCAAGGTCGTATCGCGTCGCGCCAGAGCCTGTTTCAGCTCCGCGGTCAGCCGACCCGCCAGATCGCGGTAGGCCGCGGCTTGCGCCGTGTCCATCGCGACTTCACGGAACTCCTCGTCATACGGCGGCAGGACGTTGCCACCGATGTCCTTGAGCTTGAGAAAGATCGTGAACGGCAGGATGCAGCGCAGCACGCCCTTGGGGCCAAACCCCGGGGCCTTGACCGTGCGCACCGATACCTTGGTGCCCTTGGCCGTCTTGTGCGCCGTGCCGGTGCTCTCGGAGTAGATGTCCTTCAACACCCCGTGATCGCGCATGAACGCCATCGCAGCCGAGGTCATGCTGCCGCTCGTGGTCGGGCGGTAGCCGTCTTCGATCATCCGCCCCGGAAGGGCTCGGAACAGCAGGTGGAACAGGTCGTCCCCGTAGCCGCCCATCAACGTGCCGGTCAGCAGCAAGGTCTTGCGAGCCTTCGCCGCCAGCACGCCCATGGCCTGGCCCTGGGCACTGCCCCCGTTCTTGTACTCATGTGCCTCATCGGCGATGAGCAGGTCGAACGTGCCTTGCGGCAGGTAGCGTTTGATGAACTCGGACGGCTGATAGCCGCCCTCGCCAAAGCCGAACTCCATGTTGGCCATCGCACGTTCCATGCGCGTGGCCTGACGGTCGGAAAACACCAGCTCGCCGTTGCCATCCATGAGGTTGATGAACTCATGGATGTTGTCGCCGAGCATCGACGCCAGGAACCCGTCACCGAACTTTTGCATCAGCTTCTGCGCGGTGACCTCTCCGATGGTCGGTATGCGCTTTAAGGCTTTGAGCACGGCCGAGGACTGGTCGCTGCCGGACAGACTGCGCGGGCGGATCAGTGTCCACAGGGGCGCGGCGCAGTGGCCGCACTTCCTGCGGCACTCCTCGGCTTGGAGCGCGATCGGGTTGACCGGCTCGCCGTCGAGGTCGGTGATGACCGTGCCGCAGTCCGGGCAGGCCGCCACGTCGCCGTGGCGGGTGCGCCGCGTGGTGAAGACAGGCTTCCAGTGAAAGCCCATCCGCATCCTGACGCGCCCCAGGACGAAGAACTCCTGGCCCGTGGGCTGCACGCCCAACTGCTCGCGCAGCTTGATGAGCTTGACGAGCGTATCCGGCCCGTTGAGTACCCACACCTTGGCACCGGCCACCGTCTCCTGGATCTCGCGCCGCCACTTGTAAACCAGGTGGGGCGGCGACAGCACCAGAGTGCGGCGATAGCCTTCGGCGTTGAGCACGGCGGCCGTGGCAATGCCGACGGTCGTCTTGCCGCAGCCCATCTCGCCATTGACGATCGCAGCACGTTCGCCACGGTCGATCAGCAGCTCGGCGGCGGCGTGGACGACTTCGGCCTGGGCTGGGAACAGCTTGCGCTTGAGGCTGGCGACCACCAGTTGCCGGTGCGCCTGCGGTTGGCCGGTATAGACCGGCGGATTAGCGCTGTTGAGGGCGTCGAGTAGTTCGTCGCCGAACTCGCCGACAAAATCCTGAAGGCTCAGGGTCAGAGGGGAAGATTCCGCGTCGAGCAGTTCGCCCTGTACGGGCGCGGATTCAGCGGCAGTGGTTTCGAGATCGAGGGACATGGTGATGCTCCAAAGAAAAATGGGGCATGCACCACCCCCAGCGGGGCAATGGCATGCCCCGTGGTGGGAAGAGAATCGACGCGTGGCTGAGGGTGGTTGAAGGTGCTGGCCTGGGCGGCCCGCAGGTGAACCGTGCTCAGTCTTCGGACGGAAGCACGATGACGGTTGCGCAGCGCTGCGAATCGGTGACGATGCGAATGGCGAGCCCCGGATGGATCACGTAGTGCGATTCCAGCGACGCGCCCGATTGAAGCGCGCTGCTGTTCGTCTGCCATTGCTGGATGTTGACGTCGCCCCAGTCGCCACGGGTGTGGCGCCTGAAGTACGGGATCGGGTCCAGGCGACCCGCGCGGACCAGGCGGTCTACACCTCTGCTGAAGATGAGCGCCCCGATGGGGAACGCCAGCCGCTGGCAGTAGGTTTCGATGCGATGCGATGCCATGGGCTCCTCCTTGATGAGTCATTGAGCCACGACACCCCTGCCGGAGTGAAGTGGCTCCGTCAGGTGGATGAGGATGACGATGTGGGGCCTCAGATCAGGTCCCGCTCTTCGGGAAGCTGGACCACCGTGGTCTGGTGGTCCTCGCTGGTCTTGACGATCAGCGCCAGGTCCGGCGTGATCCTGAACTGCGAGATCATTAGGTTGTCCTGTTGGATCGCCACGTCGTTGGCTTGGCGTGTGGCCTCATCGATCTCGCCCCAGTCCCCGCGCACATGGCGCTGGACATAGGCCAAGGGGTCGATCAGGCCTCGCCGGGCCAGCCAATGCACCTTCTCGCTCAACTTCAACGTACTCGGTGCGAACAACGGTTGCTTGTGCGGCGCAGGCCGCTTGAACGGATTGGGGATCATGGTGTTTCTCCTTCGAGTTGGTACAGCAGGACGGCAGCGCGTCCGGTGGATCAGCGAATGGTCAACACCTCGCCCCGTGTCGCGGAGCCAGGTGTCATGTCCCACGCGCGGATGACGGGAACGAACTTGTCGGTGAGGATGCGGGTCTCGGCGATGGAGCCGTCTTCGCGTTCGGTGAACTCCCGCTGGAGCGTCTTGTCCTTGTGGGTGTCACCTTTGACGACGAGCACGCGCCCGGTCTTGGAGCGCACAACCCCCGAGATCGCACCCGCGGCCAGAGCCAGGGCGAGATGCCAGCGGGACAAGGCCCGCGCCGGTGGACGCAGCGATTGCTGCGCAGCCCCCAGGTGCGTGTCCTGCGATGGCCACAAGCCTTGCAGCCTGCCAACCTCATCGGCGAACTGCTCGGGCTCCATCGTCACGCGGAAGAAATGCTCTGGCTCGGCCGGGCTGGCGGGGACGATGTACGGCAGGAACGGCCACTCGCTCGGCAGTTCCTCGGCTTCGACTTCGCCTTGCCCTACCTGCAACAGCAGATTGCGCACGGCCTTGACGCCATCGGGCACCTGCTCGCGCTGGCGCACCCGGCGTCCGAAGATCACCACCTGCTTGAACTGCGTCTCCACCGCTCGGTAGATGCGCAGGTCCGTGTAGTGGCGCGTCAGCCAGCCGACCAACTCCGCGTCGAGCACGTAGCCGGGGACGATGAAAACCAGCACGCCGCCGTATTGCAGCAGCGAGAGCGTGCGCTGGTAGAACAGCTTTTCAAGGCGGGCACGGCCCTGGCCCTGATAGCCGATGTTGCCGTTGACGTCCTTGGACAGGTCCCCATACGGCGGGTTGAGCCAGAGCAGCCCGAAGGGCTGCTTGGAGACCATCGTGTCCATCAGGTCCGCGTGCAGGCAGTGATCGACCAGGCCGCGGGCATGGCGCGCCCGCTCCGCGTCGAACTCGACGGCGAACGCCTTTGCCTGCTCGCGCCCGAGGGCATGGGCGGCTTCGGCGATCGCCACGCCTTCGCCGGCGCAGGGATCGAGGATGCACATCGGCCCGTCGCTGGGCATCAGTGCGTTGAGCGCTCTTTCGAGCGTGGGTTCGTCGGTCGGGAAATATCCGTTCTTGACGAAATTGCGGGCGAGCCGCGGGAACATGAGGGCCATGGAAGTCTCCTGGTTGGCGGGGATGAAACACGGAAGTACGCCAAGGCGTGCCTCCGAGGGTGGGTCAAGCCGCTACCGCTTCCGGCGTCCAAATCTTGGCCGGATACGGATAGGCGGTGAGCGCGTCGCTGCGGATCAGGGAGCCGAGCGCCAGGGTCAGCGCCGGCACGTCGATGGCGAGCCGATGGCCTTCCAGCGGCCCGAGGGCGAACGGAAGGCGGGCCAGCATCTCGCGGGTTTGCAGCAGTTCCAGCACGGTCTCGCGCCAGTGATCGAGCAGCGGCAACGGGCAGGTGTCCCGCACCAGCATCCACAGGCGGTCAAGCCTGTGGGCGCTGTCGCGTGGCAGCAGTGCCAATGCGCTGGCGTTGGCCTTGTCGGGCTTGACGCAGCGCCGGTCGAACAGCCACACGTTGGACAGCGAGCCGAACAGCGTCCGCCGGTACGCGCGCGTGATGCGCTTTTCCAGGCGATCGACGTTGCCGATGAATACCGGGACGCTGCCGCCCTGGTCGGTGATGACGTGGAACTGGTCCAGTCCCTGCTCGTCGCGCCCGAGGGTCAGGCGAGCGAGGAACTGCTGGACGGCGGTGTCCCGCGCCCAGATGGACAGGAAGATCAGGTTGCCCTGGTCATCGCCGACGCAGGCGTCGGCCATCACGTCCGGGCATTCGTCGATGCGGTACAGCGTGGAAGAAGTGTTTGCGGGCATGGTGGTGTCCTCGGATGAACGGGAACAGCACCGCCCGCTGGGGCAAGTACTGCCCCAGGGGGTGGAAGAAAACCGCTCAGTCCGGCTCGAACTGCCGGGTGTGCGGGTTGAAGTGAAGCGGCTCGTCCGCCGAAGTGATCGGCGTGAAGCCTTCCAGGTAGATGTTGTTGAGGTACTGGTCGCGGTAGGTCAGTGCCTGCCGTGCCTGGTCCTCGGTGAGGCCGTTGTCGATGAAGTACGCCAGCATTTCCTCGTCGGAGGACACTTCGTCGTTGGACAAACTCCCTTCAACGAGTGCCAGCAACGAGGGCGGAAGCGTTGCCAGGATCGGGTCCATGTCGGTTCCTCCTGGCTCAGGCCATCGACGCCGCGGCGGATGCCGCGGATGCCGTGGGTGTGCGCCGCCGGGCGTGGTAGGCGCGAACGCCTGCACGCCAGTCGGCGGACTGCTCCGGTGCGAGGTCCAGATAGGACAGCGGGCACGTGTAGTAGTACGGGTGCATGGACTCGTCCAAGGACTTGTAGCCCCACTGGCCGCCGCTTCGTTCAAGCAGATCGCAGCGGATGTAGCGCAGGGACTGGCCCGGTGCGAGATCACGATGCACGCCTTCGACCTTGGCGGTCACTTCGGCGACGGACCACAGCACGTTGCCGCGCAGGGTGTGAGCGATGACCTTGACGCTGGCGCGCTCGGTCTCTTGCGGTGCGATCAGTTCCGCGATCAGTTCGGACCGCGATTGGTTTGAGAAATACCAGCCCATGAGAGGCCTCCTCGAAAAGTTGAGCTGAAGGCCTCCCCGTGGGGAAGAACCCCCAGCGGGTGATGGAATGCCGCATCTGCGGCGAAGGAACCTATGCGTCGCCCTCAATCCCAGTCGTCATCGTCTCGATCACAACCGGCCGGGCAGTAGCCGAACTCGATCCCGTGCGAGCAATAGCCATGCTCCGCATTCCAGTCCTGGGTTTCCTGCCGTTCGGCAGGTGTTGCGTAGTCCCATTCCTGGGCCGCGATTTCGAGAGCCTGAGCACGTTGCTCATCCGGCAAACGATTGGCCTGTGCGTCGATCGCCGAACTGAAGAGCGTCACGTAGTGGTCGTAGGACAAGCCGCAACCGCGCTGGGCGTGTGCGGCGGCCGCTTTGCAAAGGTCCCGCCACGCGGGTTCATCCAGCGTTGAACGCGGGGTATCGCAAGCGATGGTGGACATGATGGAGACCTCCAGAAAATGGCCAGGGCCTCCCCCGCATGGGAAAGGAACCCCGGCGGGTGGATGAAGAACACCGCGCATGCGGCGTCTGCGATCACGCAGGTTTTGGTTCGGCCTGGCGGCTCCACTCCTGCGTCTTGAAGTCCAGCGCGTAGCCCAGCTCGCCCAGGCGGGCGATCTGCGCGCGCAGGGTGCGGCGGTCGATGGTCGAATCCAGTTTCACGGACTCGCCCAGCGGCCACAGCAGGCCGAAGAGCGCGGCGTCACCGTCTTCGGTGCTGCCGGGGGCAGCGGCCGTAGCAGGCGGTGGCGCATCCACGCCGAAGGGCGTGGTATCGACCAGCGGGTCCGCGGACGCCTGCACGGGTGCGGGCTTGGCGGGCCTGGACGCTTTGGTGGGCTTGGCCGGCGTTGCCGCAGGCTGCGCCCCTTGCTCTTCATCGAGCGGATCGACGTCCTGGGTGGCGAAGCTGCGGGCTTCGTCGCGGCTGAGTTTGTCGATGCCGTTGAGCGTCATGCCGTCGAGGCTGGCACGGATCTCGAACCGCATGCCGCCGCCGACCGGATAGGACTTCGGGAAGATGTACCTGATGATGAATTCCCCGTCGTACTTGCCTTCGGGGTACTGCTCCAGCTCCGGGTCTTTGACCTCGAAAGTACCGAGGTGCGTCGCGAGGCGGCCAACCGTGAACGGGCCGTTCTTGCCGCGGATGGTACGCAGCGTGAGCTGGCCGGGGACGACGATGGGCGCAACAGATTTCTCGGAAGCCGATGGGGTTGCCATGATGGTTCTCCTGATGATGAATGACGGGCCGCCGACGGCACCCGGTGGATGAGAGGAAATGGCCTCGCCCGAGGTGGGCGAGGTCCGCGTGGCATCACGCCTTGAGCTGGCGCATGCCTTCGGCCAGCAGCCACAACGCCCGGTTCAGGCGCAGGTTCTGGTCGATGCCTTGCACCGGACGGGTGCGCTGATTGCGGCCGTTGGCCGTGCGTCCGTTCAGGCCCCCTTTGACTAGGTTCTCCTGGACGCGGTTGAAGACGGCCCACAGGTCGTTCTTGCGGTCGTCCCATCGCCGAGGGGCCAGCAGTTGGCTCTCGGTGACAGGCGTGGACTTGGCCGGATCGTCGTACTTGAGTGCGAGCGCAGAGTTCGCAAAGACCTCCGCTTCGCCCTCATCGAGGGTGATGGTGCGCATCGCATCGCGCGCGTTATGCACGCGCTCGAAACCTTCGAGGACTCCGTAGGCACCTTCGATCACCTGGCTGGCCACGTCGCCCTTGTGGGGAACGCGGATGTCTGCGGTGGTGTCACCGCAAACCAGGCCGTTGTGGCAGACGAACCGGAACATGCCGGCGAGCATCTGATAGCTGCTCGTGCCGTCATGGCTGTTGAGCAGGATGATCTCGTTCGCCTCGTCGCCGTTGATCTGGCTTGCATGGCGAAGTCGGATGAGGTGCTTCGTGTACTCGCGCCGGTCTTCGTTGCGCACGCGCGTCTGACACACCATGAAGGGCTCGAAGCCCTCCTGGCGCAGCTTGGTCAGCACGGTCGAGGTCGGTATGTAGGCATACCGATCGGACCGGCTCCCATGTGGAGCGTCGGCGAAGATCGACGGAACGACGGCACGAATGCGGTCGTCCGAGAGTGGGCGATCAGAGCGCAGGATCGGGGATTGCGGAGCAAAGCGGGATACCAGAGACATGGCTGATCTCCTTTGAGAAATTCGACAACCGCGTGGCCGTGAGACCACGCGGAACTCGGGGGATGAAATGCGCAAGCACGCGTCCTGGGGACGCGGCGTACGTGGGGAGGAAAAGCGACAAGGCCCCGTGAGAGGCCGTGCCGGATCAGAACGAAGCAGCCAATGCCGGCTCCTGCTCCTGGACTTGCGCCTCGGGCTCGCGCTCGGCGGGCTCGGTGGCCGTGTCGATGGCATCGTCGGCTTCGGACGCGGATGCGTCTTCGGCCGGCGGCGCCTCGGCTTGCGCCTGGCTCGTCGGATAGACCTGGGTGCCGTCGATCTTGATGAGACCGATGTGGACCAGCGTCGATTCCAGGCTGGCGGCCGGTTCCCCGGCGTGCTCACCCTTGGTGCGGATGTACGGATCGATCTTCATGTCGTTCAGACGGAAGGCGATCAGCACCTTGCGGTCACCCTCGACGGCCTGAACGCACCGGCGAACCAGGTGCTCGGCTTCCGGGGTGGCGACGATGGTGTCGAAGTACCGATACTCCGGTTCATCGACAGGCCCGGCCAGTGCCGCGACGGTGCAAGAGAGGAACGAGTCGCCAGCTTTTGGGGTGACGTCCTTCACACGATTGAGATAGCCGATGCCGCGGGTGATCAACTCGTGCTGCTCGATCGAAGCCAGTTCGGCCCGGTCGATCAGTTCGGCCTTGAGCAGTCGCGCCTTGAGGGACGCGGCGGCCTGACCCTTCTGCTCACCCTTGTCGCGGATGTACACATCGCCCCACAGGTCACCGAGGCGAAAGCGCACCAGCGGGCGCTGCTTGGGATCGTCAACGCCGATGTAGCGCTGAACGAGCTTCTTGGCCTCGGCACCCGAGACCTTGACGTCGAAGTAGCGGTAGCTGGGGTCCCGGGCGGGGCCGACCAGCGCGGCGATGGTGCATGCCAGGAAAGGCTGCGCACGGCGGCCGCCCCGGACGGGCACTTCACGGACACGCTGGATGTAGCCGATGCCCGAGGTGTGGAGGTCGAAATACGATTTCTCGTTGGACGTGGTGTTCATGGTGAATCTCCATTGGGATGAAGCGGAGACACACCGGCCCACGCATGCGGGGAAGGTGCGTGACCCCGCGGTGGGTTGATAAGGCGAAAGCATCCGCCACCAGAGGCTGGTGGCCGCTCGCGGAAGGATGCGGTGCGAGCTGGCTCGGTCACGCAGTGGGAACTGCGCCGCAACCTCGAAGACCGATGGTTGCCTGGCATGTCGCTGACGACGTCAGCAGGCATGGGGCCAGCATGGCGGGGCCTCGCGCGCGCGGCAGCAATCAATCGGCACCCGGGCGCTTCCCTTTGTCCGCGCCACCCGGCGCCTGTCACAGGCACTTGGCGCCGCGCAGGTGCTCGGGGGTATCGGCGCGCGGACGGCCGGGACGGCTCCAGGCGCCGCCACCGCGCGCGCCGATCAGCCGCCAGCCGGCGGCGCGCAGGCTGGCGCCACCTTCGTCGGGCATGGTGTAGGTGAGCAGGCGTATGTAGCCCAGCGCCCTTGCCGCCTGCCAGGCCGCGCCGTAGAGCTTGCTGCAGGCGCTGGGTGTGCCGTCGGTGCACAGCCGCGTGACTTCCAGCGTCCAGGTGCCGCGCGACCGGGCGGCCGACAATGGCCACGCCGTGGATCAGGTCGCTGTCGCTCAGCGTGACGGCCAGGGCGAACTTCGCGCCCTGGACCGGGCGGTGGTGGCGATGGTGCGACAGAACGAATGCATTGGCCGTGCGCAGCGACACCGGTAGGAGGTGCAGCCTCGGCGAGGTCGATGGCGTGTTCATGCGGTTGTCTCCGGTGGCATGCCGGCGTTGTGGCCGGCGGGGCGTGCCTCGGCGGCTGGAGACAAACGCGCACGCGCGGCGATGGCGGCGGTGCGAACAAAAGAAGGCCCCCGATGCGGGGGCTGCGAGGCGGTTGCCGCGTCAGGCGGGAGGCACCACTGCTAAGGACAGGTGCGTGGCGGTGGCGGAAAGCACGAGATCGTCCGCCGAGTGCTGGAGGCGCGTGAACAGGCCGTCCTTCGGGTCGAAATACTCCGCGAAGTCATCGCCGCCCAGCTCGCGGCCGGCGAGGTGCCACCAGTCATCGAACGGGTCGGTGTCCGGGTTGCATCCGACGGCGTAGGCGAGCAGTGCCTGGCGCCCATCCGGGCGACGCTCCCCACGCTCGGCGAGGAAGTACACGCCCTGATCCTTGACCAGGACAATGCGGCACTGATTGGGGACGTCTCAGAAAACGGAAAAAATCGTACGCTAAGCCGGTTGCAGCGGTCGTAGCGGCCTGAACTTGCCCGCGCCGATCTTGGCGCTGCTGCGCCAGAGGTAATCGCCGGTCAGGTTGATGTGCTCCCAGCCCAGCGGCGACAGGTACTGCAACAGGGCGTCATCGACAGTCTGGCCGTGACCGCGTAAGGCGTTTGAGGCCCGTTCCAGATAGACCGTGTTCCACAACACTATGGCCGCCGTCACCAGGTTGAGGCCGCTGGCCCGGTAGCGCTGCTGCTCGAAACTGCGGTCGCGGATTTCGCCCAGCCGGTTGAAGAACACGGCGCGGGCTAGCGCGTTGCGGGCTTCGCCCTTGTTCAGTCCGGCATGCACGCGGCGGCGCAGCTCGACGCTTTGCAGCCAGTCCAGGATGAACAGCGTTCGCTCGATGCGGCCCAGCTCGCGCAGCGCCACGGCCAGGCCGTTCTGGCGCGGGTAGCTGCCGAGTTTCCTGAGCATCAGCGAGGCCGTCACCGTGCCCTGCTTGATCGAGGTGGCCAGCCGCACCTTGGCGTTGATCGCCTTGCCGGACGCCTGGAACTGCTGCTGATGCTTGTGCTTGGCAGCGTTGAACAGCTTGCCCAGGATGCGGTCGTGCAGGTCGATGATTTCGTCGGTGACGGTGGCCATGCCCTCGATGGCGAGCGCACCAGGGTCGCGTAGCGGCGCTGTGCCTCGAACTTGGCCAGATCGGCGGGCGTCATCTGGCCGCCTTCGCGGGCGATCTTGAGCAGGCGGTTCTGGTGCACCGACCGCTCGATGCCGGAAGGCAGGTCGAGCGCCTGCCAGGCTTTGAGGCGCTCGATGTGTTCGAGTATGTGGCGCGAGTTCGGCTTGACGGGCGACTGGCGCAGCCAGGCCAGCCAGGTCGTCTTGCCGTTGTCGTGGCGCTTGAGCAGATCGTCGAGGCGGTGCCGGTGGGTGGCCGACAGGGGATCGGACAAGGCCGCGTAGATGCGGCGGTTGGCGCGGCTGTAGGCGTTCATCGAACACCTCCCTTTTCCTCATCCGGCGCAACAGGACAGTTGCTTCACGTCCTTGTTGAAGGTCTGCGCCGCGAGCTTCAGTCCCTCGACCATGGTCAGGTAGGGGAACAACTGGTCGGCCAGCTCCTGCACGGTCATCCGGTGGCGGATCGCCAGCGCGGCCGTCTGGATCAGTTCGCCCGCTTCCGGCGCGACCGCCTGTACGCCGATCAGCCGCCCTGAGCCAGCTTCCGCCACCAGCTTGATGAAGCCGCGCGTGTCGAAGTTGGCGAGCGCCCTCGGCACGTTGTCGAGCGTCAGCAGCCGGCTGTCGGTCTCGATGCCGTCGTGGTGCGCTTCCGCCTCGCTGTAGCCCACGGTCGCCACCTGCGGATCGGTGAACACCACCGCCGGCATCGCCGTCAGGTCCAGCGCCGCGTCGCCGCCGGTCATGTTGATCGCGGCGCGCGTGCCGGCCGCCGCCGCCACATAGACGAACTGCGGCTGGTCGGTGCAGTCGCCGGCAGCAAAGATGTGCGGTGCGCTCGTGCGCATGGCGCGGTCGATGACGATGGCTCCCTGCGCATTGACTTCGACGCCTGCCGCTTCAAGGTTCAGGCTGCGCGTGTTCGGCGCGCGACCGGTGGCGACCAGCAGCTTGTCGGCGCGCACTTCCCCCTGCCCGGTGGTGAGCACGAATTCCCCGCCCGCATAGGCAACGTGGCTCGCCTGGGTGTGGTCCAGCACCTCGATGCCCTCGGCGCGGAAGGCGTCTGTTACGGCTTCCCCGATGGCCGGGTCTTCTCGGAAGAACAGCGTGCTGCGCGCCAGGATCGTGACCTGGCTGCCCAGCCGGGCGAAGGCTTGCGCCAACTCGACCGCCACCACGGAGGAACCAATCACGGCCAGCCGCTCGGGGAGCGAGCTGCTTTCCAGCGCCTCGGTGGAGGTCCAGTGGGGTGTGTCCGCAAGGCCCGGGATTGGCGGAAGCGCCGGGCTCGCGCCGGTGGCAATCAGGCAGCGGTCGAAGTTCACCTCGTGCGTGCCGCCGTCAGCGGTCGCCACGGTCAGCGTGCGCGTGTCCCTGAACCGGGCCTCGCCGCGCAGCACGGTGATGGCCGGAGTGCTTGCCAGGATGCCTTCGTACTTGGCATGGCGCAGCTCCTCGACGCGGCCTTGTTGCTGGGCCAGCAGCCGCTCGCGCAGTACAGCGGGCGCTGCGGCCGGCAGGCCAGCATCGAACGGGCTTTCGCGGCGCAGGTGGACGATGTGCGCGGCGCGGATCATGATCTTGGACGGCACGCAGCCGACATTGACGCAGGTGCCGCCGATGGTGCCGCGCTCGATCAGCGTGACGCGGGCGCCTTGCTCCACGGCCTTCAAGGCAGCCGCCATCGCCGCGCCGCCGCTGCCTATCACAGCCACGTGCAGCGCTTGTTCACCGCCAACATGCTTCGTTTCGCCACCGAGCCAGCCCAGCGCCTTGTCTAGCAGGCCGGCAGGCTTGTTCGGCGTGTCGGTAAGCCGTGCGCGATAGCCGAGCGTGGCCACTGCGGCAACCAGCGGGGCCACGCTCACGCCTGCATCCGCCTCGATTTCGGCCTGCCGCTGCGGATAGGACACCGAGGCCGCGCGCACGCCGGGCACGTTCGTCAAAGCCTGCTGGACGTGCTCGGCGCACGACGTGCAGGTCATGCCTTCGATGTGGAGGGTGATCGCCTCGGCCATGATTACGCCCTCACTGCTTGACGCTGGACGGGTAACCCGCGTTTGCGGTGGCCTTGGTCAAGGCGTCGGCATTGGTCTTGGCCTCGTCGAAGGTGACGACGGCCTCCCGCTTCTCGAAGCTGACTTCGGCCTTCTCGACGCCGGCGACCTTGGACAGAGCCGTCTTGACCGTGATCGGGCACGCGGCGCAGGTCATGCCGGGCACCGACAGGGTGACGGTCTTGGTGGCAGCCCAGGCGGGCGCGCTTAGAGCGGCGGCCAGGGCGATGAGGGTGGTGAGGGTGGTGAGTTTCTTCATGGTGATCTCCTTTCAGTAGAACAGCGGCAGGACGTAGGGAAACGCGAGGGCAACCAGAACCAGGGCGGCCACGATCCAGAAGATCACCTTGTAGGCAGTCCGCACTTGGGGCACGGCGCAAACGTCGCCGGGCTTGCAGGCATGGGCTGGTCGGAAGATGCTGCGCCAGGCGAAGAACAGCGCGATGAGCGCTGCGCCGATGAAGATCGGCCGATACGGCTCCAGCACGGTCAGGTTGCCGATCCACGCGCCAGAGAAGCCGAGCGCGACCAGGACAAGGGGGCCGAGGCAGCAGGCCGAGGCGAGGACGGCCGCGACGCCGCCGGTCGCCAGTGCGCCGCAGCCGTTCTTGGGTTCCGACATAAGGTTCTCCTTCCGGGACTTCGCTTGATGCTGTAACGTTACTTCCGTAGTCAACTACGGAGTCAAGCGCCATGGAGAACGCTCAAGAGAATCTGACCATCGGGGCCTTCGCCAAGGCAGCCCGGGTCAACGTGGAGACGATCCGCTTCTATCAGCTCAAGGGCTTGCTACCCCAGCCGGAGCGGCCCTACGGTCGCATCCGCCGCTACGGGCAGGCGGACGTGGCGCGGGTGAAGTTCGTGAAGTCAGCCCAGCGCCTGGGATTCAGCCTGGATGAAGTCGGCCAGCTCCTGAAACTGGAGGACGGCACCCATTGCAGCGAGGCGGCCGAACTGGCTGCTCACCGGCTGGCCGATGTGCGCGCACGCATGGCGGACCTCACGCGGATGGAAGAGGCCCTGTCGACGCTAGTGAGAGAGTGCAACGCGCACCATGGCAATGTTTCCTGCCCGTTGATCGCAGCTTTGCATTGCTGCTAAAGGGCCCACTTCGGCTCTTAGCGTACGATTTTTTTCCGTTTTCTGAGACGACCCCTGATTGGCGATGGCTTCGGTCAGCACGGGGCGCAGGTCAGCGCCTTTGAATCGCAGTGACATGGATGAAATCTCCTGTGTGGAAGAATGAGAAAGGCCTCCATCCGATGGGATGAAGGGCCTGTAGTGCACGCGGCCGGAACGGCTGGAACGCCGTGGCGGATGCCTCGGGTCAGCCGCAGGACCGCCCGGTTTCGCTGCGGGGCGTCATGCCGGGACGGCCTGGCGCTTGCGGGCCGCTTTCGCGTCGAGGATGCTCACGTCGATCTGGCGCCAGCGCCCGTCGTCGATGAGCCTCTCCAGCACTTCGCCGAGCATGTCGAAATACACCTCGTCGTGCCGATCGACCAGTTCGACCGATTCACCGTTCTGACGGTGCAGTTCCACCACGTAGGTGTCTCCGCCGCGGTCGTAGAGGATCGTCACCCGGCCCTCGAACTTCGCGGTCGAGACCGTGAAGCTGATCGCCGGCGGGGTCTCGATGATCTTGGAGGGCGTGGGATCGACCCAGGTGAAGTCGCGGGCACCGGCATCCACCAGCATGTGGGTGATGCGCCGGAAGCGATCGGGGGCCGGCATCTCCTCCAACTGCTCGATGAGCTGGCCCAACTCCATGCACTGCGGCGTGGGAATGGGCAGCTTGGCCGGCGCCGAGCCGAGGATGTGCCTCGTGATGGTGTACGGCGTGCCGTCCGAAGTCTCCTCGGTGATGACCTCCGGCGTGTCCGCGCGCAGTCCGTCGAAGCGACGACGGGCATAGGGTTGGACATGCACCTTGGCGCCTTCGGCAGGAACCGTGGTCACCAGGCTGGGATCGAGCACCGCGAACTCGGAAGGCTTGAGCTTGACGACGATGGCATCGTCGGTCGCGGCGACCACCTTGCCGTCGAAGGGTTGGGGGTCGATGGCGAAGCCCAGCGTTGAGGACAGCGGCTGATCATCGAACACGCGGTACTTGAACGACCGCACGTTGCGGGGCACATGGCCTGCGACCAGCGAAGGCATCATGGATTTGATGAGGGAACGATCCATGGGGAAACTCCTTGAGGAAAAACAAGGGATTCCCCGCCCGCAAGGGAGAGGTCCCTTGTGGGTGGCGTGGATGGACGCGGTAGGTCCGTAGGAAGAAACGACCAGCACGGTTTCCCGCGCTTGCAGCCTCGAAGGTCTCGACTGCCTGGGCATGTGCCGGCAACGCCGACGAACATGGGGCAAGCATGGCCCTGGGGCGGTCTGCCTGCCCGCAGGAAACGGCACCGCACCACAACCGTTTTCCTGTGCTGCGGGCAAGAAAAAGCCCCTCGAAAGGGGCTGGAGGAATCAGGCTTGGTACACGAAGTAGTGCTCGCGCTGACGCGGAAAGAACACGTGTTTCCACGTGTCGCCGCTTGTGTTGCCACCGTCGAAGACGACCATTTCGTAGTCGTCCACGTCGGTGTCCACCAGGTCGGCGCTGGCGATATGGCGCATGTGCAGCGTGCCGCTCATGCGCTCGAATACCAGGATCTGGCCGATGGCATCTTCCTGGCTCATGGCGTTGACGCAGGCTCCGAGTTGGTGCTCGAAGTCGGATGCGGGTGTGATGAGGTCGGGGAACATGGGATCGCTCCTGTGAAAGTGCGCCGGCCCGGCTCTCTGGCGGGAGACCGGGCCGGCATGCGGTGAGGACAAGGAAGGCCGGGGATGTGTGTGGCAGCTATTCGCCGGCCAGCGATAGGCCCGGCAACACGGGTGCGTCGGCATCGAGGATGAGGATGCGCACGTCGGCCTGGCCGGCCAGTTCAAGGATCTGTGCCAGCTCGTCCGGCATGCCCTTGCTGCGGTGCTCCTGCCGAAGCTGCTCGGCGGCGATCCCCTCGACGTCCTGCAGGTGCTGGTCCGTCCAGGGCGTGGAGATCAGCTTGACGCCGATCGCCGGGCTGTAGGGAATCCGGAACGCGATGAACAAAAAGGCCTCCGGCGTCGCGAGGTCAGCCAGGTTGGCCAGGTACTGGCCGGTTTCGCGGCTGATGTGCGCGCTGCTGATTTCCCAGCACCGGCTGTAGTAGCCGGTCTCGAAGCTCAACCGCTGCACGACTTCCCGTGCGGCCTCGGCCGAATAGGTGTCGCCAATGTGGACGGGGCGGCCGTCGAAGTCGTCGCCGTGGATCGCGTACACCACGGCACCCACCATGCCTTCGCCGCTGCCCCCTTCAGCCGCGTCGCATTCGGCGATCAGTGCGGCGCCGACAGGTTCGGTGCCAGTCCTGACCACCGCGAAGTCGCTGGTGATGATGCAAGGAGAAGAAACCAGCGCCGCGTCGCAGAGGTGCTGCTGGCTCGGGTGGATGTTTCGCCAAACATGCGGGCTTCCGTCCTCGTAGCTGATGGACAGCGTGCGGACGATTTTCAGATTCCAGTAGCCGCGTAGAAAGGGATTGGGATTCTGGGACATGGGATTTCTCCAACAGAATAATGATGGAGCAAATCCCCGCCACCGGGAATTGACCCCGGTGGGTGGAAAGAAAGGAAACAGCGTCAGGTGACGCTGATCGTTGGCGTTTGGGCCAATCGCTCGGCGACGCGCCGGCGCAAATTCATGCGGAATGGCTCGTCGCTGACGCCCGCCAGCAGATTGATGGTCTCCAGCGCGATCAGGGCCGAAGCCTCTTCGATGTCGGCGGCCACAATGGTCTTGCGCAATTGGTCGCCGAGCTGGAGGGCCTGGGAGGAGGAGCTGATGAAGCGGACCTCGCGGCTCAGGTAGCAGCCGTTGCCGCCGAACTCGAACAGCCGCGGCTTGCTGCAGTACCAGCAGCCCTCGAACTGGATGGCGGTCAGGTGGTGCCCGTCATCGAACCGGGTGGCGATCAGAAACAATGCGTCGAGATCGGCGGTGTCCTCGAACGAATGACGGTCGATCAAGTTCCCCAGCTCTTCGTCCTCATCGGCACGGAAGTGCACGGCGAGCAGTTCGAGCAGCGGCGGGATCGACAGCCCTTCGTCGTCCGGCATCGGAATACCGAGTTGCGTGGCCAGGTCTTCCAGGCCATCGAGCACGTCCGGCCATTGCGGATTGGTGGTCTCGGCGATCTGGGCGATGTAGGCCTGCCCGTTGCCGGGGTGGCTCTCGTCCAGCGCGAAGGCGCCGAACAGCGCCTGGATGACGGGCGTCACACGGTCGAGCACGAGAACGCCGGTGGCTTCGTAGTAGTTGTTGGCCATGAAGGCTCCTTTCGATGAATGAACGGAGCCAGCCCTTGCGGACGATGGCATCCGCAGGGGAAACCGCCTGATGCCGGATGGCGCTGGGCGGGGAGAAAACGCGAGGGACATGGCCTCGAACGAGGCGCATGTCCCTCATGGGGTCCCGTGAACGCAGTGATGAAGGTGTGCCAGGGACCGGCTCACCAACCGCTGTAGTTCAGCAGCAGGTCGGCGATCACCTGGCGACGTTGCAGATCGAGACCATCGAAGTCCGACAGTCCTTGGAAGTGGCAGCGCTTGAGCATGGCACCGCCCTCGCGCGCGTTGTAGAAGCTGAACATGGCGGACAGGAACATGCGTTCCCCGCTGCTCAGGACGCCGAGTGCGTCGTTGGCACGCAGCATGTCGGGACGCAGATCCCACTTGCTCTTTGCCTGGTTCAGGCCTTCGCGCGTGCCGTCGCCAAACCATTGCGGGCCTGCGATCTCGACGCCGCGCTTCCAGACCTCGAAGAAGGCTTGGGGCGCGGCGGCGAAATGCTGCTCTTCCCGCATGATCTGATCGACGACTTCCTGGGGCAAAAGCTGGTTCATGACGTGGTTCCTCCAGTTGGATCAGGGTGTGGCGAGCTGGGACCAGCCGCCTCTTTCGAGGGCACGTTGAGCCGCGGCATAGCTGCGGAAGTACTGGCAGGATTCCCGCGAAACGGGACCTTCTGTATCGCGCGTGCCGATGTAGTGGCCGGCGGCGCTATGCAGGATTTCGAGCGGCAGGAACTTGCCGCAATGGATCAAGGCCAACTGGCCGAAAGAGGCTTGCTGGGACATGGACGGGCTCCTTGGAAAAAGCGGGGCCTCGTCCCTCACGGGATGGCAGCTCCCGCACGCGGTTGAGAAAAAAGCATCGGCGTCACGGGTGACGCGCGTCCGCAGACTCGATGCGATGGCGGACTGGCGGGTAGCGCGGAAAGAATCCGCGGCAGCCTGGAAACTCTGGCTGCTGGCATGGTGCTGACGAATCAGCGACACATGCGGGCAGCTTCATGCGCGAGGCGAGCCGCGTCAGCCGGAAATCGGCATTTGCAACAGCCCCGATTGGCGAACGCGGAAAAAAGAAAGCCCCGCAATAAGTGCGGGGCTGTCAGGAGGATGAGGCGAAACTGGGTCAGCGAGGCCTGTCGCCCAGTACATGCTGCTTCCACAGGGCGAATGCCTCGTCCGGTCCCAGCTCTGCGAGGATGACGATGGGCTGGCCCCGACGGGCACGCAGCGATGCGAAATACGCTGGCCGGTCGGCGATGGCGTTGAGCTTGATGCCCTTTAGGAACAGCAACTGGCGGGGGCGAACTTTGGTGGTAACGCAGGCATGATTGCGCTTGTTTGGGGCAAAAGGGCCAGCGAAGCGGGCGGACACGGCCAGAAAACCGCGACGAACTACTTGTACTTGCCAGGCGAGGCGAACGGGTGACATCAGCATATCGCTATGCGGTAAAGAAGACCGTCCTAAAGCTTGCAGGATCCCGGCATAGCTTCATCATCACCTCTCCGTGACGGCTCATTGGAACGAAAAAGGCCAGCATCGCCGTGATGGACTTTCATAATTGCCAGGTCAACTGGCTTGCGTGCTGTTTATTCACAGCAAGGCATTGCGACGTCGTTGCAGCAATCGCCGCCATCGCAACAGGGCGTTGCAGCAAAAGCGGCGGTGGGCGCTAGCATGAGGGCCAAGCCGCGGCCGCTCATGCTGGGGGCCGTTCTCTTCAGATTGGTGTCCTGCACCGTGTGCATTGCGAATTTCCGGATCGTCCCAATGTCACTGGGACTCCTTTGTGGCGGCCGGGTTCTCCACGCTCATGAACGACTGGGCCACCAGCGCGATCGCCCCGCCCACGATGGCCATGTCAGCGATGTTGAAGGCGGGCCAGTGCCAGCCGTGCAGGTGAAAGTCGATGTAGTCGATAACGTGCCCGCGCGTGGCGCGGTCGAACGCGTTGCCCAATGCGCCGCCCAGAATGAGGCTGTACGAAAGGCCTTCCGTTTTGCGCAGCGGCCGGGAGAGCAGCCATGCGAGCCATGCCGATATTGCGAACGCGATCGCCAGAAAAAACCACCGCTGCCAGCCGCCCGCGCCAGCAAGGAAGCTGAACGCCGCGCCGGGATTGAGAGCGTGAACTAGGTTGAAGAATGACGCCACCTCGTGCGACCAACCCAAGGGAGTTGTCGCGTCAATGTAGCTCTTAGCTGCCTGATCGCCGGCGAATATAACGATCGCGAGTGAGTACCACTGCGTCTTGCGAAGAGATGGTTCATCCATTGTTCATGCCGCCTTGAACTTCAGGAGGCGCAGCCCATTGACGACAACCAAAAGACTTGCCCCCATGTCAGCGAACACAGCCATCCACATGGTGGCATGCCCTGTGAACGTCAACGCAAGGAACACCGCCTTGATGCCAAGGGCCAGAACGATGTTCTGCGTGAGGATCGCCGCAGTGCTACGCGACAGCCGGATGAAGGCGGGGATCTTGCGCAGGTCGTCGTCCATCAGGGCGACGTCGGCTGTTTCGATCGCGGTGTCGGTGCCGGCCGCGCCCATGGCGAAGCCGATGTCGGCACGGGCGAGCGCGGGCGAATCGTTGATGCCGTCGCCCACCATGCCCACCTGGCCCTCGCCGCCGACCAGGCTTTCGATGGTCTTGAGCTTGTCTTCGGGCAGTTGGTCACCACGGGCTTCAGAGATTCCGACCTGGGCAGCGATGGCCGCGGCCGTGTGCTGGTTGTCCCCCGTCAGCATCAGCGTGCGCACACCCAGCGCCTGCAGGTCGGCCACCGCCTCACGGCTGGTTTCCTTCACGGTGTCGGCCACTGCAAAAATGCCGAGCACGGTCGCATCGTCCATCAGCAGGATCGCTGTCTTGCCTTGGCGCTCCAGGGTCTCCAGCCGAGCCTGGAGCGTCGCTTCGCTCAGGCCCAGCTCCTGGGCGAGCCTGTGGTTGCCCATGTGCAACATGCGCCCGGCGACGCGGCCGCGCACGCCGCGGCCAGGCAGCGCCGCGAAGTCGTCGACCTCGTGCAGCGCGATGCCGTCACGGTTCGCCTTGCGGGCGATGGCCTGAGACACAGGATGGTCCGAGCGTGCCGCGAGGCTTGCGGCCCAGGCGGCAACTTCCTGCGCCTCGCCGATCAGCGGCACGAAGTCGGTCTGCTCGGGCTTGCCATGTGTGAGTGTGCCGGTCTTGTCCAGGGCCAACGCCTTGAGCTTGCGCCCGCCCTCCAGGTAGACGCCACCCTTGATCAGGATGCCGCGTCGGGCGGCAGCGGCCAAGCCGCTGACGATGGTGACCGGCGTGGAGATGACCAGAGCGCAGGGGCAGGCGATCACCAGCAGTACCAGGGCCTTGTAGACCCAGTCAAACCATGCGCCGCCGAAGGCGAGCGGCGGCACGACGGCAACCAGCACGGACACCGCGAACACCGCCGGCGTGTAGACGCGGGCGAACTGGTCGACGAAGCGCTGCGTGGGCGCACGGCTGCCCTGCGCGGACTCCACGGCATGGATGATGCGCGCGAGCGTCGAGTCGCTGGCGCCTGCGGTCACCTTGTATTCGAAAGAGCCGGTCTCATTGATGGTTCCGGCGAAGACCTGGTCACCTTCGGCCTTCTCGACGGGCAGGCTCTCGCCGGTGATGGGCGCCTGGTTGATGGCCGATCGACCCGAGGTGATCAGGCCGTCCAGTGCGATGCGCTCGCCAGGACGCACGCGGACCACCGCGCCCTTTGCGACCTCCTTGGCCGGCAGCTCTGTCCATGAGCCATCGGCCTGCCGCACGGTCGCGGTCTCGGGCGCCAAGTCCATCAGCCCCCGAATGGCGTTGCGGGCGCGGTCCAGCGACTTCGCCTCGATCACTTCCGCCAACGCGAACAGGAACATGACCATGGCGGCCTCCGGCCAGTGGCCGATCGCCATGCCGCCGGTGACCGCGATGGCCATCAGGGCGTTCATGTTCAGGTTGAGGTTCTTCAGCGCGATCCAGCCCTTCTTGTAGGTGCTGAGGCCGCCGGTGAAGATCGAAACCAGTGCCAGCACGATCACGGCCCAATGATTGCCGTCGTTGACCCAGTACACGCCTTCGGCGGCCACCGCCGCAACGCCCGAAACCGCCATCGGCCACCAATTGGTCTTGTGCGCGGCCACCGGGGCATCGCGCGGCTCATCAGTCCTCTGGACCTCGGCTTCCATGCCCAGCGATTCGATGGCTTCGACTGCCGGCTTGATCGCGTCGGGTGTGTGCCGAACCGTGAGCGTGCGCTGCATCAGGTTGAAATCCATTCCCTGCACGCCCGGCATGCCTTGCAGCTTGCCGCGGATCAGACTTTCCTCGGTCGGACAGTCCATCTTCGCGATGCGAAGTACCGTGGTGGCTGTCTGCATGTCCTGCCGCGCAGCCTGCATTCCAATGGAAGCAAGCGCCTTCTCGATCGGCGCTGAGGTCGCCAGCGTGTGCTGGACTCCCAGCACACGCTGCATCAGATTGAAGTCGAGCGCGGTCACACCCGGCAGCTTGCCCAGCCGGTCGCGGATCAGCGCTTCTTCCGTCGGGCAATCCATGTTCTCGATCCGGTACGTCACCCGCTCGCCGATCGGCGGCGCGGAAACGGCAGCGGTTGGTTGCTGCTGCAGGGCCGAGGATGGGATCACAGCCGCGGCTTCGATCGGCCCCGTGTGGCCGAAGGTCTGCTCCTTGGCGCGCATGCCGATCGAGGCCAGGACCTGCTCCATCTGCGCGCGTGCCTGAGCGAGGTGTTTCACCGACAGGGTGCGCTCAGCGAGGTCGAAGTCGAGGTCCTGAATTCCCTCGACTGCCCCGAGGTGCGAGCGGATGAGTTTCTCCTCGCTCGGGCAGTCCATGTTCTCGATGCGGTAGGTGGTCGACACGGCGGCGTCTCGGACAGCCTGAGCCTTCATGCCCACCGAATTCAGCGCTTGCTCCAAGGCATCGGCCGAGACTTCGCGGTGCGAAATGGTCAACAAACGCTGCGGAAGATCGAACAGGAGCCGCTCGACACCGGGCATGCCCTCCAGCGTTCGCCGCACCAGTGCTTCCTCATTGCGGCAATCCATGTTGCTCACGTGGAAAACGGTGGTTTCAGTGCTGGCCTGCTCACTGGCGCACGCCGTCTGTTGGCCATTGCCGCCGGAGCAGGCGCATGGGCTGGAAGGTTCTTTGTTCATAGATCGCTCTTCATTGACAAGGTTTTCCCCGGATGCCATCATTAGAAAACCTCTAGTAGATATAGAGTCAAGTTTTTTATAGGAAGCAACCATGATGCGGATCGGTGAACTGGGCAAGAAGGCAGATTGCTTGGTGCAGACCGTGCGCTTTTACGAGTCAGAAGGCTTGCTGCCCGAGCCTGCACGTAGCGAGGGCAACTTCAGGCTCTATGACGAAGTCCATTTGCAGCGCTTGCTGTTCATCCGCCGCTGCCGGGCGAAGGACATGACGCTGGATGAGATCCGTCAACTGCTGAACTTACGGGATCGGCCAGAGTTGGGCTGCGGCGAGGTGAACGCGCTGGTCGACGCTCATATCGCGCAAGTGCGGACCAAGATGAAGGAATTGCGCGCCTTGGAGCGCGAGTTAATGGATCTGCGACGCTCCTGCGATAGCGCCCGAACCTCGCGCGAGTGCGGCATTCTCAACAGCTTGGCCGAGCCCGCCTGAAGCTCGAGCGTGTCATCGGTGCTGGAAGTGATCGGGTCCAGTTCTGAGAGCCACGTGCCGCGCTCCATCATGCGAAAGCGCGCGATTCTGACGTTTTGAGACGGCGTGCGACCGAGGGCGTGGCCCACAGGAGCCAGCGCGAGCCGGACGACCTGCGCGCCGCAATCTCCGCCACCTTACGGGTTCTCCAGGCCAGACCGAGCATCGCGGCGTGGCTGCGCAGGTGCAGGTGCAGGCCAAGGTAGCAGTGCGCCACGACGCGGCCCGACTCATGGGCACGCCACGCAACTCGCGATCGCTTCGCAAGAAGCCGCAAGGCCCGACTCGCGCAAGAATGCGACGTGGGCAAGATCGTATAGCCAGCAGCGCAAGCGTTTGCCGCTGCTGGCCGGCTCCGGAAGGGATAGACAAGCTGCGGGCCGTAGTCCATTGGAAAGTCCATCTTTCTTGAGTGTCACTCTTTGGCGCCCAGCGTGTGCTTTTGCGACCGGAAAGCGCTGAACAAGTGGCCCCCGGGCATCCAGAAATCGCCGTAGTTGACTTGGGCGTCTTCGTGCTCACGCTTGTGATGCCAGCGATGGGCTTCAGCCACCCCGATCAACAATCCCAACGGCCCGACCCGGTATCCCAGATTGGAGTGCTGGAAGGCCAGATGCACGACCAAGAAGCCGAGCCATGCGCCGACGGCCAACCACAGCTTGGAACGCCGCTACTGGCTCAACGGGGAGTGGAAAGGCCGCCCGCCCTCTAGCAAGGCGGCACAAGCGAGCGCGACGATCACTGTGAGTAGCTCCGTCGGAAAAGACGGCCGGCCGGTCGCGAGCTCGCCGAAGAGCACAACCGCAGTGGCGCCACGGATCAGTGGATAGCAGCCATACCGGATGACAGTCGCAATGAAGGGGGCGCATTGGTGCTCATCTGTTCTGTCCTAAAGCTCTGACTGGATTGGAAAACCTTCTAGCTACGGTAGAGTCAAGGGCGTCCGGGAAGACCCTGTGGCAAGTTCGTTGCATCTGCGCCTTGACTCTCCAGCCGCTACAGGCTTCAGCATCCATCGATTTGGAAGGAACAATGCATGGCTGAAAACCACAGAAATCACGAAAACGACGAGTTGGGCCGCCTAGATGCGAGCGATGCGAAGGACCGAAAGATTCTTCTGACTGTGTTGCTGATCAACCTGACGCAGTCCGCCGCCGGCATTGCCCTTGGCATCTGGGCTGGCTCTACGGCGCTGATGGGCGCCGGGTTGGACAACCTCGCCGATGCGTCGGTCTATGCGGTTAGCCTGTATGCCGTCGGTCGTGCGGCAACGGTCAAGGTGGGCGCGGCCCGCTTGTCGGGTTTCTTGCTAATCGGCCTGGCCGCGCTGCTGCTGTTGGAAGTCCTACGCCGCTTCGCTGGAGGGGAAGAGCCTGTCGGCCCAGCCATGATGGCCATGGCCGCGCTGAACGCGGCTTTGAACCTAGTGTGCCTCAGACTACTGCGCCGCCATCGCGGGGAAGATGTGAACTTCAAGGCGTCAGCGATCTTTACCAGCAACGACTCCATCGTCAATGGTGCGATTGTGCTGTCCGGGGTGCTGGTGATGGGGTTCGGGTCGAACATCCCGGATCTGGTGCTGGGCGTCATCGTGGCCGCAATCGCAGCGAATGGGGGGCGGGAAATCCTGCGCGAAGCATCGGAAACAGCTCGCCGTAAGGCGGGCACATAAGGCATGTTTTCGCCCAGTTCATCCCGAGGTTTACCTCTGCAAAAGAGGTAGTCCAGCCTTTGGGCTACGGCCTCGGCTGCAGCCGAGCGTACCATTGGCGATGGCCGCGCGATAGGCGGGCATGCCGTTCTCGACCTCCGTCTGCCGTACAGCAGCGGTGCGCAAGGTTGAGGGTGCATGTCGTCTCTCCTGTTCGTGTGGCCCAGGCCAATGGCCGGGCCGGGACGTTGATGGGCAGGAGAATGGCGCCGAAGGCCCAACGGCCTTCGGCTCGGGAGAAAAGAGGAACCACCCGTGGGCTGATTGGCAGGCCCGGTCGTCGCTAGAACCGTCTGCTCATCAAGCAATCACACCCGGCCCATGTCGTGGCTGGGGCCGGCATCGTCTGGCGCACATCCGCGCACAAAGGGAGCCCGTTTTTGCACCGGCGGGCACCGGCACCGATTACCGCTGACCACGAAGGGTCTCCCGGTGGCTCGTGCAGCCTGGCAAGCCACCGGGAGACCCTTCGCAGAGGGCGGAAGAAACGCAGATCAACAGAACGCGCGTGGTGCGGCTCGCAGAGAAGCTACCTTCAGGTCCCGCGGCCGGGGACGGCTGGGCGGGACGCGCACACGGATCAAGAAGGCGTTGCGCGCTGGGCGTCCCGCAGGGCATGCGGCGGAGTGCGGGACAGGGGCCACGCCGCCGAAGGCGGGCACGGCTCACGGGGAACGGGGGCGGTCAGGAGCCTTTGCGGCCGCTACGGCGCGGGCGCGAGGCGCCGCGCTTGGAGCTGCCGGATTCGACTGGCAGCGTGCCTTTGCAGTCCGGGTAGCGGCTGCACGACCAGAACGGGCCGCTCTTGCCGCTGCGCTGGCGCGTGGGTGCGCCGCACTGCGGGCATGCCGGCCCTTGGGGAACCTTGATGGACAGGGAGGCGCTGCCGTACTGCGCAATCAACTGCGAAATCCACGCGGCCTGCTTGCCGATGAACACGTCCAGGGTGAGCTGTCCGGCCTCGATCATGTCGAGCGCCTGTTCCCAGACGGCGGTGGTGCCAGGGTCGGCAATCGCCGCAGGCACGGCATCGATCAAAGTGAAAGCCGCATCCGAGGCGCGGATGGCGCGCCCCTTCTTCACGAGGTAGCCGCGAGCGATCAGGCCGCCGATGATGTTGGCCCGCGTCGCTTCGGTGCCGATGCCAACCGTATCCTTGAGCTTCTGCTTCAGGCGGGGATCGGACACCAGCTTGGCGACGCCTTTCATGGACTTGACCAACTCGCCTTGCGTGTACGGTTTGGGCGGCAGCGTCTTGAGTGCCTTGAGATCGACGTCGGCCACCTGGCATGCCAGGCCCTCATACAGTTTCGGCAGCGCGGGCAGCACCTGGGCGCGGACCGCAGTATCGCCCTCGCCATCACCGTCTTCGGCCTGCGGCTCGGCGAGCACCTGGCGCCAACCCGGGATGACAACCTGCTTGCCCGTGGCCGCCAGGTTCTGCCCCCCGCACGAAAACTTGGCCACAGTGCGGTCGAACTCGTGGTGAGGGAGGAACTGCGCCAGGTAATGCGACCGGATGAGCCTGTACACGGCCAGTTCCTTCTCGCTCATGGCGGAGAGCTTCGCCGGTTCGAGCGTCGGGATGATGCCGTGGTGCGCCGTGACCTTGCCATCGTTCCAGGCGCGCGAGCGCTGCGAGCGGTCGAGCTGGCCCATGATCGAGCGCAGCGAGGGATCGGTCTTGAGCAGGCTGTCGAGAACGGTGGGCACTTCGGCAAACATGCTCTCGGGCAGGTAGCCGGAGTCCGAGCGGGGGTACGTCGTGGCCTTGTGCGTCTCGTACAGGGCTTGGGCAATCTCCAAGGTTTCCTGCACGTCCAGCCCAAGCTGCTTGGAACACACTTCCTGCAAGGTGCCCAGGTCGAACGGCAGCGGCGGGCCTTCGCGGACACGCTCAGTCTCCACCGACACGACGTGGGCACTGCCCGCAGCGCGGATCTGCTGCATGGTCTGCTGTGCGACCGGCTGCCGCAGGCAGCGGCCTGCGTCGTCGGTGCACGCATCGGGTGGAACCCATTGCGCGGCGAAAGTCGAACCGCCTGCGAACAGGGACACGGCGATGGCCCAGTATGGTACGGACACGAAGCGCGCGATCTCGCGGTCGCGGTCCACAACGAGCTTGAGCGTCGGGGTCTGTACGCGGCCGACCGACAGCACGCCGTCGTAACCCGCCTGTCGCCCCAGCACCGTGAACAGCCGGCTCAGGTTCATGCCCACGAGCCAATCCGCACGGGAGCGCGCCAGCGCCGAGTGGTACATCGAAAGCGTCTCGGCCGAAGGCCGCAGCTTGCCCAGTGCCGCCCGAATGGACGCATCGTTGAGCGCCGACAGCCACAGGCGTTCGATGGGGCCGCGGTAGCCGCAAAGCTCCACGATCTCGCGGGCGATCAATTCGCCCTCGCGGTCGGCATCGGTGGCGATAACCAGGTGAGTCGCCTTCGCCAAGAGCGCCTTGACGACCTTGAATTGCGTGGCGGTCTTCGGTTTGACCTCGACCCGCCAGTGCTGGGGAATGATGGGCAACTGCTCAACGGACCATCGTTTGAGCTGCTCGTCGTAGGCCTCGGGCGGCGCCGCCTCCACGAGATGGCCGATGCACCAGGTGACCGTGACGCCGGAACCGTTGAGGCAGCCTTCACCGCGCTGCGTGGCGCCGAGAATCCGGCCAATGTCTTTGCCCTGGGAGGGCTTCTCGCACAAGAACAGCCGCATATCCGTCCATCCCGATTCCTGTTGTTCATGGAGTTGCTGGGATCGAGGATGCCGAGCGCAGCCCCTGGCAGCAGCAAACAAGCCGCATGCGGCAGCGACCGCTTTCACGCCGATGAAATGGCGAGTGCGGGGAAGGTGCGTGGCCGGAAGTGTGCGGGCCGAGAGCCGCGATTTCCGGGAGCGCGCGTGGAACTCGGTGGACGTTGGTGGAGCTATCCCCTGGGGATAATTCGCAGCGCATGGAGGGCGGCGAAGCACTGCGGCAGCCGCCCTCCATGCCCGATCACTTCCTGCGCTTGGTCTCTTTCGGCGCCGTCGATTCCTGGGTGGCCTGGGGCTTCGGCTCTGCCTCCTGTGGCTTCGGGCTGAGGGCCACAGACTCGATGCGGTACGGCAGGATGCCGACACTGCGCGCGTTGACCTGCCAAGTCTCACGCGGCTGATCTTCGTTGTCCGTCCAGGGGTCGCGCTCCATGCGGCCGACGACCAGCACCCGCATGCCCTTCTGGTAGAGCTGCTGCCAGCGGTCGGCGTCGTGGTGCCAGAGTTCCACCGGCGCCCAGAAGCCGCCGCGGTCCTCGAACTCGCCGCCCTTGGTGGGGACGGGGTTGTCGAAGTACACGTTCAGCCGGAGCAACCGGCGAGGATCGTCGTTGCCATTGGGGAATTCGCGGTACTCGGGAGGCGATCCGATGTTGCCCTCGCCGATGAATTGTGTGCTCATGTTGGAATCTCCGTGGTGGTTGAAATACCCGTGCCTCGTTGGGCTCGGGCGCGTGCTCGGATGGCAGGCGCAATCACCGATCGCGCACTGCGGCAGGAACGGACGCGAGCCGGCGCAGGTAGGTGTTGTCCGCCTGCGCGGCCTTGCTGGCGCATTCCTGTGCTTGCCTGCCCAGGGTGTGCAGCAGGCTGATCTGCATGTTCAGCATGACGCGCTGCAGTTCGATCTCGTGCAGGTCGTGCAGCAGGTTGACCGGCGTGCTGGGGCTCGCCATCAGCTCCTGCCACAACGCCACGCCCATGGCCGATCGATCGTGCTTGCGCCAGCGAAGAAAGGTCGTGCCTGCGCCAGTGGTCTGCTGGGCCAGCTCGACGGGAAGCAGGTGGAAGGGATGCCCGCACGCCTGTGGCAGCACCTGTCGCTGCGCCAGGGCAATCAACTCGTCGCGCATGGCGAAGCACTGGCTGGCCCAGGCCTCGAAGTCCCCTTTACCTTTAAAAGGCTTTAAAAGGCCTTTTAGAGAGGCCGCGTGTTCCAGCCGCATGAAGGCTGGCTGTTCCAGACGACGGAAGTAGCGCGGTTCGCGGTTCGGGTCGCTCATGCCGGTTCGTCCTCGCCGGCGGCTGTGGACTTGGCCTCGGCCGAATCGGCGGCAGCGCCTTCGTCGGTGGGAGATGCGGCTGCGGCAGCGCTATCACCACGCTGTTGCAGACCACGGCGCACGACGGGCGGCGCAAACTTCGAGCGGCGCATGCCTTCGAGCACGTCCTGCGGCAGTTCGCCGAACTTCTCCAATGCTGCCCGAGCTGCGGCGTTCTTGGCCGCGAAGTCGTCGCGGGTGCAGCCCGAGTAGCGGTATTGCTGGGCCAGGCTGAACAGGCTGCGCAGCGCGTGGGCACCTTCGTTGAGCCAGCGCTCCAACGTCGAGCGATCGATCAGCGCGGTGTGGTGGGCGAGGATCAGCTTGCGGGCGATGTCGTCGTAGTCGGCCAGCAGATAGACGGCGGCAAAGCCGAGCTGCGCGTTCACGAACAAGGGGAGCTTCACCGGCTGCACGTTGAGGTTCTCACCCAGGCTCAACGCCGCAGGCACGCCGGCCAGTGCCTGGTCAACCTGCTCGCGCAGCGATTGCAACGTGGTCCTGGTCTGGTCGAGCTTTTCCTCGATGCGCAACATCCACCAGTCGCTGTACGGGTCGTCCTGCTCCGAGCCGCGCTTCATCTTGTTCATCACGGCGATGTAGCCGTTCAGGCCGACGATGCCGGGTCGCCCCTCGGCGGCGGCGCGGCCATGCCAGATGCGCGAGGCGTGGTGGGTGTGCAGCGTCAGCGACATCGCGCTGCGCAGGGAGCCGAGGTTGAGTTGCAATGGTTCGTTGCTGGTTGCCATGGTGATCGCTCGCTGGTGGACAGGGAGCCGCCAGCATCCGCATGCAGCGGAAGGCAGTCAGTCAACAAACCGAAATGAGCCGACCCCCGGTTCTGTGCGCGCTGGCGGCGCAGCGCGCAACGGTCCCCTGGGGACCGCTCCGCAGATGGGCACTCACATCGGCGTTCCCGTCCTCGGTTGTTGACGGTATGCGTGCTGCACCGCACGTCGCGCTGCCGTTCGACACGATCCTTCGCCGCGCAGCCGTCCCCAGGGGACCGTTCCGTTGAGCGCCATGGAGGTCTGCTTCATGGTCTTGCATGCGCTCTACTCAGGTTTTGCGCAGCATGTCGCGCCGTCGCCCGGCGCTTCACCGCACAGCCGTCCCCAGGGGACCGTTTCTGCCGACCGCCATGGAGATCTACTTCACGGCTTTGACAAGCCCTGTGCTCAGGATTTGCGCAGCAGATCGCGCAGGCGCTCGATGTGCTGCCGGGCCACCTCGGGCGGCACGACGTTGCGCGGCGGCTCGGTTGGTGGCGCTCGCGCCGCCGATGGTGTTGGCGGTGCCGGGCCGGTCTGCTTGGCCCAGGCATTGAACTCGCCGCGCATGGCGCGCTGGATGATGCCGAACAGATAACCGGCGGGGTTGCGGATGCCATGCTTGCCGCACCGTGCGGCCCATTCGTCCAGCACGGCCTGCCGCAGGGCAGCGTCCACCTGCTGCAACGCCATCTTGGCTCCGGCCTGCTGTTCCGCCTTCAGTTCCGCGAAGCGCTTGGGCCATTGCAGGTCGCCCAGCGCACGCGCCTGCGCGGTAGTACGTACTTCATCAATACGACTACTACGTACTGTACGGTCCTGCTTCGAATTCCGAAGAGCGCCGTCTGGCGCGGGTTTCGGCCCTGCTTCGGATTCCGAAGATGGGCGATCGCCATTCCGAAGAAGGCTCGCGGGCCCTTCTTCGGAATCGTGGACCGCATCCTCCTGTGGATAACTTTCGGAGGCGGTGATGCCCTGGTCGGCCAGGCGCTCGGCGAGCACTTGCAGCCGCGACGGCAAGGTGCGTCCGGACAGCATCGGGTCGTCCGCGATCTCCTGGAGGGTGTTGAGTCCCACCACCTGGACGGCCTTGGCCGAATGCCCCAGCGACTGGCTGACCAGGGCCAGGTAGTCGGCGTCGAGTTGCATCGCCTCGAACGGCGTCAGCGGTTCGTCGTGCAGGACGTAGAGGTTGCCGAGGATGCGACCGGTCTTGGGGTCGCGCCGTCGTCGCACGAGGCTCAGCCAGCGCGTCAGGCGCAGCAGCGTCAGCGCCCGCGCCACGGTCTCATGGGAGGCCTGGCCTGCGCAGGGCATCGACGCCAGCCAGGGGCGCAACTGCTCATAGGTGGGAAATGCCGTGACGCCATCGTCGTTGAGCATCAATCGGAACACCTGCCAGGCGTTGCGCTCCAGCGGTGTCAGGCGGCGGTCGAGGAACAGCCGCCGCGGCACGCTCTCGTGCCGATTGCCACTGAACAGGAAGGCGTCGCCGGACGTAGGAGGCGTGGGCGTTGGAGCAGGCAGGGACGCGGGAGCGCCAGAGCTGGACTTGGGCGCGAGGTCCTTCAGCGCAGCGTCGAACAGGTCGGCGAGTGCGATGGGGCCAGGGCGCTGGGCTCGTGGGGCGGTGTCGTCCACGGCCATGGCCTAGCCCAATCCCTGATCGACCCAGTTCCTGATCGCGGCCCAGACCACCGAGAGCGGCAGCGACATGCCCTCGGCCAGGTCCATGGCCGCATCGAGAATCGAGGTCTCGTCCTCCAGATCGACGTTCCTGCTGCTGGTCACGGCTTTCCATTGCCGCCACAGTTCGGTGTCCTGGGTCTCGTCCAGGACGGGGTGGCGCCCCTTGCGCTTGGGCAGGCCGAGGATCTCCCGCCGCAGGGCGACTTCCTGATGGGTCAGGCCATAGAAGCGGCTGACCATCTCCGTGCTGGCCCCCAGCCGCAGCATGCGATCGACCGTGGCGATTTCCTTCTCCACGTCCTGTGCCTGGTTGAGCAGGCGCTGCAGCACTTCGCGGTTGACCGTGACCGAGCACCACGAGACGCTGGCGTTGGCCAGCACGCTGATCAGCGCGGGGTGCTTGAGCGCATCCAGCTCGGCCTCGCCGAAGCCCATGGCCTTGCAGCGGCGCAGTTGGCCGTTGCGAAGGTCATACAGCGCCTGGGCAATCACGGCCTGGTTGAGCGGATGCGATGTGGACATGCGGCCTCCCTCGCTCACGTCCCGGGCGCCGTGGTGCCGGCTTCCAGGTCCAGCAGACGCCGGGCGAGGCGCAGCAGCCGAAAGAGCTTGACCAACGCCGTGTCGCTCAAGCGCCTTGCGCCGCTGCCATGGCCTTGGCTCTGGCCGTGCAACAGGGTCGGCAGGTCGGCGGCGAGCTGCGCGCCGTCCAGGCCCGCTTCGGCGACGGGCTGACCCGTCAGGGAAGTGAGCAGCGTCAGCACCGCGCGGCCGAGCGGCGACGGGGCTTGGCCGCGGGCGCGGCACGCAAACCCGATGCCATCGGCGCGATCCTCGATGCACTCGTCCAGGCCTGCCTCCCCGGCGATCTCGCGCGCGAACTGCGCGATGTGGATGCGCAGCCGATCGGGCGTGTCCAGGCCGGCGTCGATGTACCAGACGTCGGAGATCGGATAGAGTCCGCCGGCTTGCACCGGGATGGACTGCAGCACGCTCGCCGAGAAGTCGGGCGGCAGCGCATCGCCCAACTGGTCGGCGACCATGCGCTGGATCGATTGGAGCCGTTCTGTCGTCGGTGCTGGCGAGACGATGTGCTCGCGAAGCAGATCGCCCGGTGCGGCCGGCTGGCTTCCCGTGGCCGCTTCGCCAACCGCCGTGTCGTCGTGGCGCAAGGTGGGCTCGGACGCCGGAGGGCTGGCGGGTGGAGGACCGGCCGCCGCTGCAGGCGTGGCGATGGACGATGCTGCGCCCGGCGGAGTCGGCGTGCCGGCGGTGGGCGAAGGCAACGCCGGCTGCGCCGCAGGTGGCGTCGGGTCACTGACCAGCGCCCGGTGGCGGCTTTCCGATTCGGTCAGGTCCAGCGCCAGCACGTCGTAGCCGATGCCCAGCAGCTCGGACATCTGGCCGATCAGCTCGTCTTGCACGCGCTGCGGCGCGAACTCGTCGCCCTGCGTGTCGAACTGCGCCAGCACCTCCTGAAAGAAACTGTCGAAGTCCAGCGGCAGCGAACGGTCCTTGGCGTAGTGCTCCCAGGTGCGTTTGCAGGCCGTGCGCATGACCGACAGCCGCTCGACCTGGTGGCGCCCCAGGCCGCCATAGAGCACAGTGGGAATGGCGGGCAGCAGGTAGCGCACCGCGTCGGCCATGCGGGTGATGTGCGACCGCTGGACGGGGAAGCCATCGGCCGCCAGGCGGCGGGCCAGTTCCGACTGGCTCAGGGCGGCGCCGCTCTCCTGCTCGTAGAACTCCCGTGCTTTCTCGACGCCGAGCGCGCGCTCGATGAACGTGAGGCCGCCGCGCAGTTCGTTCTCGGCAAGATGCCCGGTCAGCGCGACGATTTCACCGCGCTCCGGCCATGGTCGGAACAGGCACGATATGCGGAAGAAGCGTTCTTCCTTGGTCTCCGACCAGAGTTCGCGCAGGATCGCCAGTCGCGTGTTGCCGCCGTTGCGGATGATGTAGTGGTCCTCGCCGGGCCTGCGCGTGATGGCCGGCGCCGCGTCCAGGCCGCGCTCGCGGATGGATGCCTTGATTTCCTCGTAAGCCGGGTTGCGCTTCATGCGCGGGTCATGGTCGTAGGGCCGCAACTGGTCCAGCGTCACGACCATGGGCGTGTCCGCGATCGGGTCGCTCAAGGCCGTAGCCGCTGGGCCGCTGCGCTCGAAGCCGGCCGCGAGCAGCTTGCCTGCCATGTCCTGCGAGGTCATGTCAGCCATGGCCGCACCCCTCGCAGTCCCCACGACCGCCGGCCGGCGCCATGCGGGCCTCTCGCTCGGCGCGGCGGATCTGCGCACGGGCGTTCAATTCGGCCCGGTGGTCACTCGCTGTCGAACTCGTGTAGATCGCCGCGCAGCCGGCCTTGGTGAACTTGAGGTGCCCGCCCGGCGTGCGCTTGACGTGCCAGCCCTCACCGACCGCGAACTCGATCAGGGCGCGCAGCCGCTTGTGGCCGCGGGCCAGCTCATGTGCGTTCGCCATGGGGCCTCCCAGGATCAAGAGGTCGCTGCGGGCGGCCGGATACTTGAGCCAGTCGGTCCTGCCATTGCGGGAACAACTCGCTGGCGAGCGCGCGCATCGTGTCGAGCGCGGCAGGGGCGACTCTGCCGGGCGGCTGGCGGTGCTCGACCCGATGCACCGGCAGGCCGCGCGTTGCGGCACGTGGATACGCTTCTATGGCCGGCACGTCGGTGGCGAGCACGCGGATGCCGGCGCTGTCCTGGAACAGGTCGCGCAAGGCCTGCTGGATCAGCCGTGCGTTGGCGGACACCGGGTGGACGCGGTTGATGAGCAAGTGCAGCGGCGGCGGTTCGATGCCCAGGTGCCGGTACGGCGCAATGTCTTCGAGCAACTGCATGGTGCCGCGCCGCAGCTCGCGTGCCGCGAGGATCTCCGGCGTGACGGGCGACAGCGCGAGATCGGAGGCGAGCACCGCCATCTCCAGCAGCACGGAACGCGCGCCCTGGGTGTCGATCAGCACCAGGTCGTAGAGGGGAGCAAGTGCTGGCAGCAGATGCCGCAACCGCAGGCGGCCATCCGGCGCATGCAGCAACAACGTGTTCAGCTCGCCCCGGTGGTCGTCGGACAGCACCAGGTCCAGGCCCGCGATGATCGTGCGGGACACGAGCTGGCCAAGGTCGCGCTCGTTGAAGGCCAACAGCTCATAGATGCCGCCCGGCGCGCGCTGGGTCAGTTCGTAGTAGGAGGACAAGGTGGGCTGCACGTCGAGATCGAGCAGCAGCACGCGCAGGCCCGCGTCCGCGGCGAGCCCGCCCAGGTTGGCGGCCGTCGTGGTCTTGCCGACGCCGCCCTTCGTTGAAATGATGGACACGACCTGCATGGCGCTCTCCGGCTGGGAATGGGAAGTCCGCGGGAGAGCGGGTCAGGTCCGGTGGTTGAGGCGCTCGGCGATCCACTGGTCGATTTCGATCGAATCCCAGCCGACAGCGCGCACGCCCAGGCGCAGCGCCTGAGGGAACTGGCGCTTCTTCATCAGGTTGTAGATGTGGGCGCGTTTGAAGCCGGACTTCGCTTCGACTTCATCGAGCCGCAGGATGCGGCGCTCGTTCGGCGGGAGTACAGGGGTCTGCGACATGGCGGTCACTCCTGAACGCTCGGTGGCGTTTGTTGGCGTGACCTCTATTCAATAGACCTGGCTGCGGAAAGACATTGCAAATGCAATCTCCGCGATTGCACATACAAGCTGGATAACCTCATGCGCTTGCGCTACGAACGTACCTCTTAGCGTTGGCGAACTTTCCGTTTAAGGTGCGCTCAGTGATGCCCATGGTGCCGCCGTAGTGGGCGACCAATGCAGAGACAAGGGCCTCCTGCGTTTTGAAGCTGGAATAGGGCACGCCTGAAGGCGACTGGCTCAGCATCAGCGTCAACATCCCTCCAATGATGTTGAGATAGGTCGTTTCCGCCCGTTCGCTGATCTCGCATTGCTTGGATGCCAACAGCACCGAGGATTGCTTGAGTAGCGTGTCGTGCTGCTCCTGCAGTTCTCGCATCTCACGTCGGGCTTGTTCAAGCGCGGCCTGAAGGGCCAGCCGCTCCACGAGGATCGCCTGTCCTGTTTCCATGGTGATGAAAGGATGCGCCATGCGTTCGCCACGGCTGAACAGAAATCCTGGCCGGTGCTCGGGATAGTGGGTGCGCATCCAGCGTTTTAGATCGACATGGCGAACAGTCAGATCCAGAGAATTGAGCAGGTTCGGATCATTGAGCGTGATCCCGTTCTTGCCGTAGGGCAGCTCTCCGTTGAGGATGCCGTCATAGATACGTTCCGAGTGCAGCCGGCACTCATTCCATCGAGGGCAGTTCAGCGACCGAGGCAGGACACGCGGTGACGCGATCGTGGCCAGGATCATCGGGAGATACCGCAGCAACCCAGCCCATCGGATGGCCGCCTCGATGGGACGATAGAACACCTTTGATGTTGAAATGTCCTTGTGCATGTCTTCGTCTCCTTTCGGGTGCGCTACATCACCGGCTCCTTTCTTGCCCAAGGGCTGTTGTGTCGTTATGGCCTGCGACGGACGCTTGAGGCGATGCCCTAAGCGAAGGCGGAGGAGGCCATTGGCGTCCGCCGCAGGTGGCCTTGTCTTGCTTGATATGCAAGAATCGATCAGTTGCCGGCCCATCGAGCGATGAGGACGCAAGCTCGATATTGGCGCTCACGGTACCAGCGTCATAGGTGGCGCAAAGCCCATCAAGACCGATTTGGTATGGTCTGATATCCAGACGGTTCAAGACCAGCGAGTTGAAGCGTTCGACGCCCCTACGTCCAGTTGGGGACTGGAAATCAGCGGTTAGTGATGCATCGCTCCACATGCTGATATATCGACAAAGTATCTGCCGCAGTACCAGTGACCCTGCCAGGTTGCCCCAGCACATAGGAGACGGAGATGGCTGAACATTCCCATGAACATCAACATCACACATCCGGTCAGATGGGTAAGCACGGCCGACCATACGCCAAGTTCTGGGTGAACATGGTGTTGGGCCTCGTCGTCATGTACTTCGTAATGTTCAGCATGATCGACGGCGCCAGGGACTTCAGAAACAATCTCAACATGCTCTACATGGCGGTCACTATGTGGGCGCCAATGGGCATCTTCATGCTAGCGACAATGCCCGGCATGTTTCCAAACCGGCGGCTCAATCTCGTGCTGTACGGCTTGTTTGCCGTTCTCACACTCGGTTCTTTTGCCGCTACCCGTGCTCAAACCGGAATCGGCGATCGACAGTTCATCGCGTCTATGGTCCCGCACCATTCGGGAGCGATCCTCATGTGCCGCGAGGCGCAGCTCTCAGATCCGGAACTCGTCAACCTATGCCAAGCGATTTCCGATGGCCAGCGCGCGGAGATCGAGCAGATGAACCGGATTGCTGCACGCCTTCGTTGAGGCTGGCTGCCACTACACTGGCGCCGCGTTGCGCTCCGGCGAAGTTAGCCGCAGCGATGTAAAGATGAGTACTTGCGGTGTTCCGATGCCGGCGGTTGTGTCCTACAGCCGTCCAGGTGCCAGGTAGTCCACGCGACACCACCCCGCGCTGCCTGCGGAGCGAGCGCAAGTCATGATCGTCGCAAGTTGGAGTTCGATAGCGAACCCGCTCAGCAGCTGGACGCATCAGGCGTAACGACGGGTGGATGGATCATCCTTGGACGCTGGTGGAAGTGGTTGGATGAACTTTGTTGCCGAGGGCGAAAAACAAGGCTATAATTGAGTTCTTCGCTGATCACCACAGTGGAGAAAGTGATTGGGAAACAGAGACTTAGCGCTCTAGTGCATGACTCGTCTCCCGCTCCAGAATTTGCCATGCAGATGCGCGCGCAAACTGCATGATGCGATGAAAAGGCCCCTTCGGGGCCTTTTTTCATTTCCGCTTGCGGCAGCAAGTCTCGCGACGCCACCCCATTCAGCGCGATCGCGCAGGCATGTCTCCCCCCCCCTCGCATGAAGCACGTGCACTGCTGAAAAGCAGGCGGGCGAGACATCGCTGCCTCGCCCGCCCGTCACGACACAAGCCGCGGCTCTACAAACCGGCCCTGCACACCAGGACCGGCTGCGTCGCCATCAATCCACGCTCGCGCCCGAGATCTTCACGGCCTCGGCCCACTTGGTGATCTCCTGGTCCACGAAGGCGCGGAACTGGTCGGGCGTGGACGGCGTGAACTCGCTGCCCGCGGCGACCATCTTCGCCTTCGCGGCCGGATCGGCCATCACTTCGCGCATGTCGGCCGAGATCTTCTCGACCAGCGCCTTGGGCGTGCCCTTGGGCGCGAAGAAGCCGGACCAGGGCGGCGCGGCGAAGCCGGGGAAGCCCTGTTCGGCAACCGTCTGGTAGTCCGGGGCGCTGGAGAAACGGTCCGCCGTGGTCAACGCGATCAGCTTCAGTTTGCCGCTCTTGGCGTAGGCCTGCACGGCCGGCAGGCCGGTGATGCCCACCTGGATCTGGCCGCCCAGCAGGTCGGTCACCATGGGCGTGCTGCCGCGATACGGAATATGCGCGATCTCGAAGCCGCCCTTGTTCTTCAGCAGCTCCATGCCGAGGTGCGACGCGGTGCCGTTGCCGTCGGAGCCGTACGAGTACTGGGTGGGATCTTTCTTCAGCAGCGCGATCAGTTCGCTGAGGTTGTTCGCCGGAACATTGTTGTTGACCACGATGGCATTGGGATACAGCGTGGCCTGGGTGATGGGCTCGAAGTCCTTGCGCGGGTCATAGCGCATGTTCTTGTAGAGCGAGATATTGATGCCGTGCGAACCGGTCACGCCCAGCACCAGCGTGTAGCCATCGGGCTGCGCACGGGCCACGTTTTCCGAACCGAGGTTGCCGCCGGCGCCCGGACGGTTCTCGACGACGACCGACTGGCCCCACTTCTTGGACAGCCCTTCGGCCACCACGCGCGCGGTGATGTCGGTTGCGCCGCCGGCCGGGAACGGCACGACGATGGTGACCGCGCGCGACGGATAGCCTGCCACGCCGTCCTGGGCCAGTGCCGCGCCGGAGGCGGACATGCCCAGCACGCCCGCCAGCAGGGGCAGTGCAGCGCTTTTGATCAGGGTGCGGCGCACGCTGGCGCCCGTTTTGGAGAATTTCCCCGCTTTCATACGACTATCCCTCTGTGCTTGAGTGTGTATGCGAACCAAGAACGGCCTCCGCTATATTGCGGTGTAGCCCCCGTCCACGCGCACGTCCGTGCCCGTGATGAACGAAGCGCCCGTGCCCATGAGAAACAGGGCCGTCTGCGCGACTTCTTCCACTTCCCCCAGCCTGCCGGCCGGATAACGCCCTGCCAGGGCGCTGGTCGCCGCCGCCGCGTCGCCGTAGCGACGCAGCACGCGGCTGGTAAGCACCGCGCCGGGCGACAGGCTCAGCGCCCGTATGCCCTCATCGGCATGATCCACCGCGATGGCACGCGCCAGCGCGATCAGTCCGGCCTTGCTCGCGCCATAGGCGCCGCGGCCGGGAGCGGCCACGCTGCCCAGCTGGGACGCCACGTTGAGCACCAGCCCACGGCCGGCCTTGCGCATGGGCGCCAGGGCCCATCGGCTCATCAGCCAGGCGCCGGTCAGATTGATGGCCATCGCCTGATGCCAATGCGCCGGCGCCAGATCGCCGATCTTCTCGCCCGGCGTCACCACCGCGGCATTGTTGACCAGCACGTCCAGGCGCGACCACTGAGCCAGCACGGCCTCGACCACCTGGCGCGTCTGCGCCGGATCGGCCACGTCGCACTGCAAGCGCATCAGGCGCGGATCGTCCGGCCCGCCGCGCTCTGCCAGCGCCTTGGCGTCGAGGTCGACCAGGGCCACGCGCGCGCCGGCCTCGAGGCACTGGCTGGCGATGGCCCAGCCCAGGTCGCCTGCCGCGCCGGTGATGACCACGACCTGGCCGGAAAGATCAGTGGTGGAACTCATAAGGCCGCGGCTCCCAGCGAAGCGCCGCCGCACACGTATAAAGTCTGCCCGGTGATGGCGCCTGCCTCGGGGGACAGGAAGAAAGCGATGGTGGCAGCCACCTCGTCCGCGGAGATGAGCCGGCCCAACGGCAGATCGACCTTGGGCGGCTCGCCGCGCGACGGATCGCTGAGCATGGGGGTGTCCACCGCGGCGGGCGCGATGACGTTGACGGTGATGCCGCGCCCGACCAGTTCGGCGGCCAGGCTGCGAGCCAGGCCGATCTGCGCGGCCTTGCTGGCGGCATACGCCGCGCGCTGCGCGCGCCCCAGCACCGCGCGGCTGGAAAGCAGGACGATGCGGCCCAGGCCGTCCTGCAGGCGCGGGGCCAGCAGGCGCACCAGCGCCATCGGTGCGGCGGCATGGAGGCGCCACAACCATTCGGCGTCCTCGAGGCGGGTATCGACGGCGCCGCCGCTGCGAACCACGCCGGCCGAATGCACGAAGGCGCGCACCGACGCGGGCAGTCGGCTCTGCAGCGCATCGATGGCCGCGGCGTCGGCCAGGTCGCACAAATGATGACGGTACGCCGGATGATTCAGCCCATCCGCGATGCGCACGTCGATGCCGTCCACCGACCAGCCCGCGCCGAGCAGGCGTCGGGCCAGCGCCAGGCCGATGCCCGAGGCGGAGCCCGTGATGACGGCGGAGGGGGTAGGATGATCACTCATGGCATGGCGAGGCTAGCAAATAAACACTTAAAGTGTCAACTCTTTGCGGCGCATCACGACGACGACATGGCGCTATTCCAGCACGGATCCCGCCGAACCATTTGCGTGAAAATCAAGGAAAACAGGGATCAATTCGCGAGATGCCGCCCGCACAGCCGGCGCCGCTCCGCCACGCAGCCCGACGAACGATCCATAAGTGTCAACAGTAATGTGGGCACGTCCGGCGACATGGCCACTTGCGCGCGGTCATCGTGCGTCTGCCGCGATCAATGAGGAAGACTCGATGAAACCACGCGTCACTGTCATCACCCTAGGAGTGGACGACCTTGAAGCCGCGCTGCGCTTCTACCGCGAAGGCCTGGGCTTTGCCTGCGACGGCATCGTCGGCCAGGAATTCGAACACGGCGCGGTGGCCTTCATTCCGTTGCAGGAAGGCCTGAGGCTGGCCCTGTGGCCGCGCGCCAGCCTGGCGCACGACACGTTCTGGGGCGGCTACTCGGGCTACTTCCAGGACCCCGACGGCCATCTGTGGGAAATAGTGTGGAATCCCGAATGGGAAGACGCCGAGGGCTGAGCGAATCGCGCCCTAGCGCCCCGCCACGGCGCTGCGCTGGAACGAGGCCAGGCTGACTTCCATGGCGTTGCGCACCGCGGCCAGCACGCGGCTATCGTCGGCGCCCTTGCGCGACACCATCGACAAGGTCAGCACAGGCGCGGCGCGCCCCAGCCGCACGATGCGCACCGGATAGCCCACCAGCGACACGGGATCGGGCTCCTGCAGCACCGAGATGCCCAGCCCCGCGCTGACCATGGCGCGGATGGCGGGCGCGCTGTCGAACTCCAGCGTGCCGCGGATCTCGGGCACGTTGGCGCTGACGTATTGCGCCGCCATGGCGCCGGACACGGTCTTGCGGTCATAGCGTATCCAGTCGTACTGGCGGAACAGGGTCGCCACGCTGGCGTCCTTGGCGTGCGGCGGCGCGATCAGCACCAGCTCGCGATGCAGCATGGGCGTCCAGGCCAGCCGTGCCGAACCGCCCGACGCCGGCTGGGCCACCAGGGCCGCGTCGACCTCGGCCGCCTTCACTTCGGCGATCAGCGTGCTGCTGCGGCCGCGCACCAGCTGCAGTTCCAGGCGGGGATGATGCGAGCGCAGGTAATGGATGATGCCGGGAAGCACCACCGGCTGCAGCGACTCGATGACCCCCAGCCGCACCACGCCCTCCACGGCCACGCGATTGCCGGCGCGCAGGGCTTCGAGGCTGTGCAGCGCCGGACGCATGTTGTCGGCGATTTCGTGGGCCAGGCGATTGGGCTTGGCCTGCAGGCCGGATCGGTCGAACAGCGGCTTGCCCACGTACTGCTCCAGCTGCTTCATCTGCATGCTGACCGCGCTGGGCGTGACGTTGGTCTGCTTGGCCGCGCCGGCGAAGGTGCCCGTCTGCAGCACGGCCTCGAGGGTGCGGAAGGTTTCGATCTTCATCAAAAACCCTTATCAAGAAGCTCAAGGAAGTTCGCTATTCTAAAGAAGCCCGCTCTGGATAGACTAGAACGAAAGAGCCATGACAAGGAGCGAGCAGCAATGACTCCAACCGAGAACGAGCGACCCCGTGCCTGGACCGCGCAGCAGGCGGCACAGGACCATTCCTGGATACTGCGGCTGACGCCGCAGGCCGTGCAGGGCTTTCGCGACGCGCTGGCGCATGCCAGGTCGCTGGACAAGCCCCTGCTTTCGATGACCCAGGCCGACTTCCCTTTGCCGCCAGCCAGCCGCGACGTGCTGGCGCGCGCCGTCGCCACCACGCAGGGTCGCTGGGGCATGTGCCTGGTGAAGGGCTTTCCGGTGGACGAATGGACGGAAGACGAATCGCGCCTGGCCTACTGGGGCATGAGCCTGTACATGGGCGTGGGCCGCACGCAGAACCGCGCCAGCCAGTTCATGAACGACGTGCGCAATGAGGGCGGCGAATACAAGGTGAAGGGCGGCCGCGGCTACAACACGAATGCCGGCCTGGATTTCCACCAGGACTCGTGCGACGTGGTGGGATTACTGTGCCGCCGCACCGCCAAATCCGGCGGCACCAGCAAGGTGATCAGCTCGATCGCCCTGTACGAAGAGGTGCGGCGCCGCCGTCCCGACCTGATTCCGGTGCTGCAAGGTACCTTCTTCCACAGCTACCAGGGCACGCAGGATCCCAGCCAGCCGCCCTATTACCGCTGCCCCATCTTCGGCAGCCATCCCGAGTTCTTCTCGGCGCGCACCAACCGGAAGAACACCGTGGCCGCGCAGCGCGACTTTCCCGAAGTGCCGCGTCTGACGGCGCAGCAGGAAGAGGCGCTGGACCTGCTGGACGAGCTGATGCCCAGCGAACTGCTGTGCTACACCATGCAGCTCGAACAGGGCGACATGCAGCTGCTGAACAACTACGTCACGCTGCACTCGCGCACGCCGTTCGAGGACTACGACGAGCCCGACCGCAAGCGCCACCTGTTCCGCCTGTGGCTGGCGGTGCCCGGTTCGCAGCCGCTGCCGGACGACTGGCAGGAATACTACGGCGACGTGCGCGCCGGCGCGGTGCGCGGCGGGGTGCGCGGCAGCGCCATCACCCAGGAGTTCCTGGACTACGAGAAACGCCAGGCGGCGGCACTGGGCATGCCCTTCGAGACCTGGCGCCCGCAGCTGCTGAAGGAAGACATGGCCCGCATCGTCGCGGGCTCGCAGGCGTCCGCCACGGCCTGACCTTCATAACGACACCCCCAACGAGACACCCGCCGGCACGGCAGCCTGAAGGCGGGCTCCACAGTGCAACTCCGGCCGCCTCCGACGCGGCCGGGCAACGACTACAACATCAAGGAGACAACCATGCAGAGACGATCCTTCATGGGCGCAATGGGCGCCGGCATGCTGGCCGCCTCGGGCCTGGTGCGCGCGCAAGGCACACCCACCCGCATCATCGTGGGCGCAACGCCCGGCGGCGGCACGGACATCGTGGCGCGGCTGGTGGCCGCCGAACTGGGGCGCGTGATGGGCGGCACGTTCGTCGTGGACAACCGTCCCGGCGCCGGCGGCAACATCGCCGCACAGGCGGTGGCGCAGGCCGCTCCGGACGGGCGCACGCTGCTGGTCTGTTATACGAGCCACGCCATCAACGCCACGCTGTATCCCAGCCTGCCCTTCGATCCCATCAAGGACTTCTCGCCGGTGTCCTACGTGGCCAACGCGCCGTCCATCCTGGTGGCGCATCCGTCGGTGCAGGCGAACACCCTGCCCGAACTCATCAAGCTGGCCAAGGCGCAGCCGGGCAAGCTGAACATGGCCCAGCCGGGCATCGGTTCGGCCGGCCACTTGGGCGGCGAAATCCTGAAGATGCAGGCGGGCATAGACGTGGTGATGGTGCCCTACAAGGGCACCGCACCCGCGATGACCGACGTGATCGGCGGGCAGGTACAGCTGATGTTCGCCGGCGCGGCGCTGGCCAAGGGCCAATTGCAGGCCAAGACTCTCAAGCCGCTGGGCATCAGCAGCGCGCGCCGCATGGAGCTCTATCCCGACATCCCGCCCATCGCCGATACCCTGCCCGGCTATGACTTCAACGCCTGGTACGGCCTGCTGGGCCCGAAAGGCATGGACGCCGCGCAGGTGAAGCAGATGTCGGAGGCCCTTACCGCCGTGCTGGCCGACGCCGGCATCAGGAAACGGCTGCTGGACGAAGGTCTGGTGGCCATGGGCAGCACGCCCGAGCAGTTCAGCACGTTCGTGCAGCAGGAGGTGGATCGCTGGGGCAAGGTCGTCAAGGCCTCGGGCGCGCGGGCGGGCTGACCGCCGCGGCTCGGCCGCGAACTCAGCCGCCGCTGCCGCCCAGCGGCGGCGCCACTTCCTCCAGCGGCTTGCGTTCGGCGGCCACGGCATGGCGCCATGCCGTCAGGCCGGCGCCAATCACCAGAAAGGCGGCCAGGGCGTAGCCCGCCGCCACGGCCTCGCGGCTGCCGCTGCCGATCAGCGTACCGAACAGCCACGGCGCCGCGAATCCGCCCACGCCCGTGCCGATGGCATAGAACACGGCAATGGCGGCGGCGCGCAATTCCAGCGGGAACACCTCGCTGACGGTCAGGTAGGCCGAGCTTGCCGCGGCCGAGGCCAGGAAGAACACGGCCGACCAGCACCATGCCTGGCCGCGCGCGTCCAGCAGGCCGTTCACGAAGGCCCAGCCGGTCAGCAGCAGGCCGATGCCCGAGAGCGTGTACGTGGCCGCGATCATCGGCCTGCGTCCCACCCTGTCGAACAATGGGCCCAGCAACAGCGGCCCCAGCACATTGCCCAGCGCGAAAGGAAAGATGTACAGGCCCGCGCTGGCCGGCGGCACTTGGTAGAAGCGCGTCAGCACCAGCGAATACGTGAAGAAGATGGCGTTGTACAGAAACGCCTGCGACACCATCAGCGCGAACACCACCGCGCTGCGCCGGCGGTACTGGTGCAGCAGCACCTGGGCCAGTTTGCGCAGCGGCGGCGTGCCCTGCCGCACATAGGCCAGGCTGCCGGCAGGCGCGGGCAGCGGGCCATGACGCCGCGCCACCTCGGCTTCGATGGCGGCGACGATGCGTTCGGCCTCCTCGTTGCGGCCATGCATCATCAGCCAGCGCGGGCTTTCCGGCACGTGGCGGCGCACCAGCAGGATGGCCACCGCCAGCACCGAGCCCAGCAGGAACCCGGCGCGCCAGCCCAGTTCGGGGCCGAGCACGGCGGGGTCCAGCAATACCAGGCTCAGCCCGGCGCCCAGCGCCGCTCCCAGCCAGAAACTGCTGTTGATCGCCAGGCTGACCCGGCCGCGCACCCGCGCAGGGATCAACTCATCGATGGCGGAATTGATGGCGGCATATTCGCCGCCTATGCCCAGGCCGGTGACGAAGCGGCACGCCGCGAAGGCGCCGAAGCCCGGCGCGAAGGCCGTGGCCAGCGTGCCCAGCATGTAGACCATCAATGTGGCCAGGAACAGCCGCTTGCGTCCCAGACGATCCGTCATGCGGCCGAACACCAGCGCGCCGATCACCGCGCCCGCCACGTACAGCGAGCCCGACGCGCCCACTTCGGCGGCGGTCAGGCCCAGCGTATCGGGGCGCTCGAGCACGCCGCCGATGGCGCCCACCAGCGTGACCTCCAGCCCGTCCAGCACCCAGGCCACGCCCAGGGCAAGCACCACTCGCCAGTGCCATGGAGACCATGGCAGGCGGTCGAGACGGGCCGGGATGTCAGTGCGGTCGGCGGCCATGGTGGAAAGGGCCGGTCTACTGCCCCAGCCTGGTGTTGTTGCAGCCGGTGCTCGAGCACTCGCGCTCGCGCTCTTTCAGTGCGGCCAGGCGCTGCTGCGTGTGTTCCATGGCGCAGGTCAGGTTCACGTAGTAGCCGTTGGGCTTCTCCAGGCTGCACTCTTCATCGCGCTGGCGGATCCAGGCCAGCTGCGCCTTCTTGAGCGACTCCTGCTGGCTCGCGTTCAGCAGCTTGCGCAGCGCCCCGTACTGCGTGTTCAGGTCGCGGTCGGCCTGCGAGAACTCGGTGCTGGTGCAGTACACCTGGTCGAAGGCATTGCGCGGTTTGCCGCAACCCGCCGCGCCCGCGCCGGCCATCGGCAAGGCGCCCGACAGCAGTGCGGCAACGATCAACTTCTTGTTCATCTTATTGCTCCATCGTATCGCCACAGGGGTGGCGGCTAGGTTGAACCTGTAGGCCATGGCTTGCGCAATGAGCCATGCCGCGGGCGATTTTCGCCGGGAATGCGGCGCACGTCCCGAAGCCATGGTAAGAAGTTGTGAACCCTCATCCGCCCTACCCACGGAGCCTTACGACACTATGGACGCCGCCATCAGAACAGCCTTCACCCCCACGGGCGCGCTGCGCGCCTCGATCAACCTGGGCAACCCCATCCTGGCCGGCCGCGACGGCGCCGGCGAGCCGGCCGGCGTGTCGGTGGACCTGGCACGCGCTTTCGCAGAACTGATCGGCGCGCCGCTGGAACTGGTCGTGTTCGACTCGGCCGGCAAGTCGGTCGAGGCCGTCACCAGCGAACAGGCCGACATCGGATTCTTCGCTGTAGACCCTGTGCGCGGCGCAGGCATTGCGTTCACCGCGCCGTATGTGCTGATCGAGGGCGCCTATCTGGTCGCGCAGGACTCTCCGCTGCAGAGCAACGAAGAGGTGGACCGCCCCGGCACGCGCGTGGCCGTAGGCAAGGGCAGCGCGTATGACCTGTACCTGACCCGCGAACTGAAGCATGCCGAGATCGTGCGCGCCCCGACCTCGCCCGCCGTGGTGGACACCTGGCGCGAACAGCGCCTGGACGTGGCCGCGGGCGTGAAGCAGCAGCTGGAGGCCGATGCGCGCCGTGTGGGCGGCGTGCGCCTGCTGCCCGGCCGCTTCATGGTGATCCAGCAGGCCATGGGCTGCCCCAGGTCGCGGCCCGCGGCCGCGGCGCAGTTCCTGGCGCGCTTCGTCGAAGACCGCAAGGCCGACGGCTTCGTCGCCCACACGCTGCAGCGCCACGGCATCCAGGGCGCGTCGGTGGCGCCCGCCGCCTGATCCGGGTTTACGCTACCATTCGCTCCCGCAAGCGTGCGGGGGCCGAAAGCCTCTGCGCACGCATTCCATCGAATCGCAGCACAGAGGAATGAGGATATGGCAGCACCATTGGAAGAAAGCCGGTCGGCACGCTTTGCCATGCGTTGCGCGGCCTGGGCCGAACGCTGGTTTCCCGACTCGTGGGTCTTCGCCACGGTCGGCGTCCTGATCATCGCGGTGGCCGCCCTGGCCATCGGCGCCACCCCCGCCAGCACGGCCAAGGCCTTCGGCGACGGGTTCTGGAGCCTGATCCCCTTCACCATGCAGATGGCCTTCGTGGTCATCGGCGGCTATGTGGTCGCCACGTCCGGACCGGCCTCCAGGCTGATCGACAAACTGGCCATGCTGCCCAAGAACGGCCGCTCGGCCGTGGGCTGGGTGGCCCTCATCTCGATGACGGCATCGCTGCTGAACTGGGGCCTGAGCCTGGTGTTCGGCGGCCTGCTGGTGCGCGCCATGGCCCGCCGCACGGACCTGAAGATGGATTACCGCGCCGCGGGCGCTGCCGCCTACCTGGGCCTGGGCGCCGTATGGGCGCTGGGCATCTCGTCGTCCGCGGCGCAGTTGCAGGCCAACCCCGCCAGCCTGCCGCCGTCGATCCTGGCCATCACGGGCGTCATCCCGTTCACCGAAACCATCTTCCTGTGGCAGTCGGGCCTGATGCTGGGCATTCTGATGGTGGTGTCGTGGATCATCGCCTACGTGACCGCGCCCAGCGCCGCCTCGGCGCGCGACGCCAAGGACTGCGGCGTGGACCCCGTGTTCGCCGCGCCGCCGGTCAGCAAGCCCACGCGGCCGGGCGAATGGCTCGAGCACAGCCCGCTGCTGATCATCGTGCTGGTCGCGCTGGCGGCCGGCTGGCTGATCCAGGAGTTCACGTCCAAGCCCGCCATCCTGGCGATCTCGGGCCTGAACACCTACAACCTGATCTTCATCATGGTGGGCGCGCTGCTGCACTGGCGTCCGCGCAGCTTCCTGGATGCCGTCGCGCGGGCCGTGCCCACCACGACCGGCGTGCTGATCCAGTTCCCGCTGTACGGTTCCATCGCGGCCATCATGACGCAGGTGAAGGGCTCGGGCGGCGAAACCATCGCGCACCACATCTCCGAGTTCTTCATGCGCATTGCCACGCACGACACCTATGCGCTGCTGATGGGCGTGTACTCGGCCGTGCTGGGCTTCTTCATCCCGTCGGGCGGCGGGAAGTGGATCATCGAGGCGCCCTACGTGATGCAGGTGGCCAACGAGCTGCACTACCACCTGGGCTGGGCCGTGCAGATCTACAACGCGGCCGAGGCGCTGCCGAACCTGATCAACCCGTTCTACATGCTGCCGCTGCTGGGCGTGCTGGGCCTGAAGGCGCGCGATCTCATCGGCTTCACCTTCGTGCAGCTGATCGTGCACATTCCGCTGGTGCTGTTCCTGCTGTGGGCGCTGGGCCAGACGCTGGCGTACTTCCCGCCGATCCAGCCCTGACGCGAAGCGGGGGAAGGCGCATGCCTATCCCCCTTAGGCGGACACACCGCGACAAGCTCATGTATACTAGCGGGCTTGATGCGGTTCTGGCGCAATGGCAGAGTGGTTATGCAGCGGATTGCAAATCCGTGTACGTCGGTTCGATTCCGGCTTGCGCCTCCAGCACATCGCACAACGCGGGAATAGCTCAGTTGGTAGAGCGCAACCTTGCCAAGGTTGAGGTCGCGAGTTCGAGACTCGTTTCCCGCTCCAGGTTTTGATCTACAGACATCTGACGTCTGTAAGTCGTTGAAAAAGGAGCTTCGGCTCCTTTTTTCATTGCCGCGGACGCCACGGAAATCCGTCTGGCCCGCCTGAGGTCCCTGCGCGAGCCCACCACGGGCCAGGCTGGCGACGAGACACTAGAACGGCGAGACACTAGAACGGCTTGACCGGATCCCCGCGCAAGCTGATCCGCGCCACGGTATGCCCGCCCCGCTCGTCGAGCGAGAATTCGTAGCGCTCGGGGTAATACAAGGCGAGGCGTCGGCACAGATTGGTCAATCCGTTTCCTCGCCTGGCGCCATTGGGCGCATGCAGGCGGCCGGGATTGCTGACTTCGATGGTCAACACGTCGTCCTTGTATCGAACGCGGATGGCGACCACGAACGCGTCATGATCGGCCGGCATGCCGTGCTTGATCGCGTTCTCCACCAAGCCTTGCAAAGTCATGTGGGGAATATGCGCCTCCAGGGCGGTCGGATCCACCTGGCTTTCGTATTCCAGTTGCCGGCCGAAACGCAGGGCCTGGATGCGCACATAGGTTTCGGCCGCGTCGATCTCCTCGTCCAGCCTGCGCGTGCCCCGTCCGTGCTGGTCCAGGGAATAGCGCAGGTAATCCGCCAGGCGTCGGGTCATTTCCTCGGCAATGGCGGGCCGATCGGCGATTTCCGCCACGATGGTATTGAGCGCGTTGAACAGGAAATGCGGCTCTATCTGTCGTTGAAGGTGCTCCAGCTCCAGCTGCACGGCGCGCGTCTCGGCCTTCATCCTTGAAATGCGGGCGTTGCGCGCGGCCAGCTCGGCCCTGACGCCGAAGTAGGTCAGCGTCCAGATAGAGAAAATGGCCATGTAGTAAAGGAAACCCAGGCGGTATTGATTGCCAGGGAAGACCCGCACCGTTCCGGGCGGGAACTGTTGCTGGAGAAAGTAGCCCAGGGAGGACAGTAGCGTTGCGGCCGTGACGCAGAACAATACAGCGCAGGCCAGGGTCGACACGGCCGACGCAGTCTTCGAAAAATAGCGTGCGTGCACAATCGCCGCGGCGCTGGTCAGCGAGAAGGCCAGCGGCTCGAGCGCGAGCGTGAGCCAGAACGCGGCCATGGCATTGCCGAAGATGGCAAAGCGGATGCAGAAGCCGGTCACGCTCAACAGGCCCCAAACCGCCGCCTGCGCCTGCCAGAATCCCAAGGAGGCCCTCGCCGGACCGAGTTCGTCGCCGATGGATCGAAAATTCATGGTTGGGACACCGGCGCGCTGGAGGGAATGGGAAAACCGATGGCTAGTAGAATACGCGGCAAAACAAAGGGGAGCCATGCTGCGGGTACTGATCATCGACGATGAGGCGCCTGCCCGGCGCTATATGCGCCGGCTGCTCGAGGCCGCCCCCAACGTCCGGGTCGAAGGCGAAGCGGCCACCGCCGACCAGGCACGCAGAATGATCCAGGACCTGCGGCCCGACGCGGTGTTCCTGGACATCATGCTGACGCGCGAAAACGGCTTCGACCTGGCCAAGGACTTGAATCCCGCCGTTCGCGTCGTTTTCGTGACCGCCCACAGCGACTATGCCGCGCAAGCCTTCGATATCGAGGCCGTGGATTACCTGCTCAAGCCGGTCGATCCCGCGCGGCTGGCGCAAACCCTGTATCGTCTGCGTCCGAACTCGGGCGCCTACCTGACCGCCCGCACGAGAAACGGCACCCGGCTCATCAAAGCCTGCGACCTGACCGTCGTACAGGCGCAAGGCGACTACGTTCGCCTGTGCAGCGCCGCCCATGGCGACGAATTGATGCACATCACGATGAAGCGGATGGCCGAGCGGCTGCCCTCGCCGCCCTTTCATGCCGTATCCCGATCGCTGATCGTCAATCTCGAGCACATCTCCCACCTGTCGCATCGGCACGGCGCGCAAACGGAAGTCATCTTCAACAACGGCGTTGCGTCCATCGTCGTGGGCCGCACGGCGTCGCTGCGCCTGCGGCGCGCCATGGCCTGAACCGCGGGCTGCGCCGCGCATCCAAGCGCGGTTGGCGAGCGGCATCAAAAGCGATACATCATTTTCAGTTGCCCCGCATGGCTGGTGGACCTGCTGGACGCCTCGCCATCGTATTGCAGCCGGAAGTCCAGGTTCGACGCGGTAGTGACCTGCACGCCCAGGCCGAACCGGCCGACGACGTGGTCGCCCGGCAGCGAGGTCCGGAAGGTTCCGCTGCCCGCCGGCGCACCCTTCAACCGCGCGGCCGTGCTCCATGAATCCTCGCTCAGGAAAGCGGCGCCCGCATAGGCATAGGGCCGCATGACGGCGCCATCGTGCAGTTCGACCCGTCCGCCCAATTCGAGCATGGGCGACAGGCTCACGACGAACTGGTCGCTGCTGTCGACCTTCAGGCTCAGCGGCCCGCCCGACTCGGTGTAGCCCGACATGCGCGTATACAAGGCGTCGAAATCGACGTAAGGCTTGAGATACAGGCTATCGCTCAATCCGAAGTGGCGTGCCGCCCGCAAGCGCGCCCCGACGCTGTAGACATCCGGGCTGCCGCTGGCCTGGCGGTCATAGCCGTCGATCGCCATGTTGCGGTCCATGCGGTAGGAGCCATAGCCGCCCGCGATGGAGCCGGCGTACAGCCACGGGCCGGCCTGGTGCTTCAGGGCGATGCCCGCGTAGCCCGCATCGCCGTCGCCGCCCACCCTGCCGCTATCGCCTCTAAGACGGCCATCCTGGTAGGCGATCGATCCGCCCACGAACCAGTCCGGCTTGTACTCGCGCTGTCCGCCGAACTGATAAGTCGTGCTGTCGAACGAAAAGCCCGGAGAGCCATCGCCGCCGTCGTGGTCGGTATTGCGCCGGGTCACCTGCCCCCAGAAGCAATCACGCTCGCGCCCGATGGTGTCGCCGCCTTCCATGACCGGGCACGACATCATCGCGCCCGTGAAGCTCGCCATGCCCGCTGCCATCTGTCCGGCCGGCGCAAGCGCCGCGCCTGGCGACAGATCGGTCAGGCGCTCTCGATAGGCAGATGGACCGCTCTTGGCCGCGTTGTTCAGCACGGCGAACAACGGTCCGAGTTCGACGGTGCCGCCAAGATCCCAGGCCCGCTGCAAGTGCTGCGCGACGCGTTCGTGGTTGCGCCTGAGTCCCTGGCTGGCGGCGTCGAAGTCCGCCGCTCGTACGCTGACGTGGTGCGTCCTGCCTTCCTGCCGCACATGGAAATCGAAGATGGGCGAGTCCACGGCTTGCAGCGTGCCCGACTGGGAACCTTCGACCTCCAGCACGTCGAGCTCGCGCCGCGGCAGCAGGCTCACGGCCGCCACGTCAAACCCGCCGTCCAATCGCGCATCGCCCTGCACGACCATGCGATCGGCCTGCATCGCGCCGAAATCCACGTCTCCCCGCAGTACGCCGGAAGACAGCTGCGCGTAGTTGCCGGTGACCGTCAGCGTGTCGAACCTGCCGGTGCGCCCGATCTCCAGCAGGCCGCCGTTGTCGACGTGGGCCTGGTAGAGAGTGGCCTCCTTCATGGCTGCCTGGTTGCCCGCGTACATGTGGCAAGCCGTGGCGCCGCTGGCGTTCTGGCACAGCACGTTGCCGTGCACCTCGCCATTGGAAAGGAGGTTGATATCCAGCGTCGCGCCCTGCTCGTTGGTACCCTGCCCGTCGTAGCGCACGCCTACGCCGCTGGCTGCGCCATAGATCACGGCATCCTGCTCGACGGTGATCGTGTTCTGGTAGCCGTCGGCGATCCAGATGCTGCTGCCGCTGCCCGAGCCGCCCTTGACCGTGCCGCGCACATGAAGGGAGATGAGGTCGCCGCCGTCCGGACCCGTGCTTTGCGCGAATATCCCGGTGGAGCCGTCGCCCGAGGCGTCGATGGTACCGCTCTGGTCCACCACCACCTGGCCGCCGCGGCCATGGCCGCTGTCGCCGCCGGTGGTGCCGGCGAATCCGCCGTCCGCGCTGCCGCCCAGGCCTCCGCCGCCGCCGATGGATTGCGCCACGATCCCGTAGGCGTGACGGCCCAGGGTCTTGATGACGCCGTCGGTCTTGACCGTCACGACGTTGCCGTTGCCCTGGCCGCCAGTGTCCGTTCCGTCGACGGCCCAGGCGGCGGGCGTCAGGCCGAGGCTCACGGAACTGTCGCCGGCAATACCGCCGCCGCCGCCGATGGACTGCGCCACGATGGCATGGGCGCCGGCGCCGGTCGTCGTAACCTGGCTGCCGGAACGCAAGGAAAACGTCACGCGCCCGCCGTCTCCGCCTGCGCCGCCGCGGCCGCCCAGGCCTACGCTGGCCAGGTTGCCGGCCTGGCCGGCGCCGCCGATGCCGCCGCCCGCGCCGATGGACTGCACCACGAATCCATGCGAGCGGTCGCCATGGGTCGTGGCAGAACTGCCAATGGTCATGTCGACGGTGCCGCCGTGATTGCCCGTGCCGCCATGTCCGCCCACCGAGAGGGCGATTTCATGGCTTTGGCCTCGGGACGCAGAGTCGCTGTTGCCTGCGCCGCCGATACCGCCGCCGCCACCGATGGACTGCGCGACCAGCGCCGGCGCATCGGACCCCGTGGTCTGGACTGCCAGCCAGGAAGCGGAACTGCTCTGGATGGTGCCGCCCACCCCGCTGGCTCCGCCGCTGCCGCCGGCCGAGCCGCCGACCGAGATGCTGCCCTTGGCCGTGTCGGAACCATCGCCGCCCTGGCCGCCGCCGCCGCCAATGGACTGCAGCAGCACGCCGTAGGCGTTGTAGCCGTCGGTCCAGATGCCGTTGCCGTAGCTGCCGTCGAAATTGGCGGTGATGGTGCCGCCGTTGCCCGCCGTGCCGCCCGCACCGCCAATGGCGATGTCGATATTGGCGAATACATCGCTGCCCGATGCCGAGGACGAACCGCCCGCGCCGCCGCCTCCGCCAATGGACTGGGCGACGATGCCATCGGCCCAGTCGCCTTCGGTGGCGATCTTGCCGCTGAAGTCTACGTCCACCCCGCCGCCCGCGCCGCCCGTGCCGCCACGGCCGCCCACATCGACCTCGAAGTGATAGCCCATGCTGTCGGCGTCGGTAATGCGGTTCACCGTATTCTTGGCCTTGGTGATGCGATCGATGATCGGGCGGCTGGACGAATCGGCGCCGATCGAGCCGCCCACGCCGCCTCCGCCGCCGATGGACTGCAGCACCACGCCGTCGGCATCTCCGCCTTGGGTGCGGATGGCGCCGGCAATGCCGGCCTTTATCGCACCGCCATTGCCGCCGCCGCCGCCCGTCTGGCCCACGCCCAGGGTCAGCTTGGCTCCGATTCCCTCGACCGACCCGGACACGCTCATGGTCCCGCCCTGAGCGGTCCCGCCGCCGCCGCCGATCGATTGGGCGACCATGCCGCGCGAGCCCGAGCCGACGGTCTGAATGGTATTGGGCGCGCCCAGGTAGACGTCCACTTCGCCACCCTGCCCGCCGCCGCCGCCGGCGCCTCCCAATCCGATCGTCAGTGCGACGTCGGCGAAGCCGCCCACCGAATAGGCATCGCTGCTGCCCACTCCGCCGTTGCCGCCGCCGCCGCCCACGGATTGCGCCAGCATGCCGTTGGCGAAATCGCCGTAGGTCAGGATGGTGGAGGCCGGCGCCAGGAGATTTGCCTGCAGGCCCTGGGCAAGCGGCAGTTCCACGCGAGCCGGCAGTATCGCGGCCAAGGGGACTTCGGTGCCGAACTGCACGAGCACCTTGCCGCCGTTGGAGGCATTGCCGCCCGTGCCGCCCAGGGCCATTCCGAGCGTGCCCGTCAGCGAGTCGCCATAGCCGACGTTGGCCGACAGAACGGAAGAGTCGCCGCCATTGCCGCCGCCTCCGCCGATGGATTGGGCCACCACCGCATGGGAGCCGTCGCCCAGGGTCGTGACCGAGGTGCCCTCGAGCAAGGCGATCTCGGTCACGCAGGAGCCATCCCCCGACGCGCAGGCATGGCCGCCGCTGCCGCCCTTGCCTCCGATGGCCGCCTGGAAGTTGAGCGCCAAGGGCGGGAACTCGGGGCTGCCGGGCGGGATGGCGATCACCAGGTCGCTGGCGGTCGCGCTGCCGCCGTTGCCCCCGCCGCCGCCGATGGTCTGCGCCAGGATGCCGAAGGAATCATTGGGCGCATAGGTGGCCGGATCGGCATTCTGATAATCCATGCCGGTGGCGATCTGCGAGGAACGCAGCACCACGCGCGAGTTTGCGCCCGTGCCGCCATTGCCGCCGCTGCCACCCACGACCACGGCCGCGTTCAGGCCCACCGTGATGTCGAAGTTGTTGGCGTCGCCTCCGGTTCCGCCACCGCCGCCGATCGACTGGGCCAATATCCCGGCCGCATGCGAGCCGCCGGTCAGTATGTTCAGGTTGGTGTACTCGATGCTCGTGCCGTTGGCGCCCGCATGGCCGCCGGCGCCGGCGCTGCCGCCCAGTTGCAGGGCGGCGAACGACGCCAGGCCGAAGTTCGTCACGCTGCCGCCGCTGCCTCCGCCGCCGCCGATGTTCTGGGCGACGATGCCCGGCGAGTAGTCGCCTCGGGTGGTCAGGGTCATGCCCTGCGGCGAGGCGTTGCCGCAGGCGCCGGCATTGCCCATGCAGATAGAGCCGCCATTGCCGCCGCCGCTGCCGCTGCCGCCGATGGCTATCGACACGCCGGCCGAACCGGTATGCGTATCGCCGCCGTTGCCGCCGCCGCCACCGATGGACTGCGCCAGCACGCCAGGGCTGAAGCGTCCCGACGTGGACAGCGTGCCCAGGCCCTGCAGGACGATGCTGCCGCCGTCGCCGCCCGCGGCGCCGTCGCCGCCCACGCCGAGGATGCCGATGCTGTCGCCGCCGCTGCCCCCGCCGCCGCCGATGGACTGCGCCAGAATGCCGGCCGACGCATCGCCTGAGGTACGGATCGTCCCGATATTGTCGATCGTGACGTTCGCACCCTGCGACCGGGTCGTGCCGCTGGCGCTGCCGCCGATGCTCAGCGCCCCGATGGCGCTGCCCGCGGCGCCACCGCCGCCGCCGATGGACTGGGCAAGCATGCCATGCGACGAGTAGCCGGTAGTGGCGATCTCGCCGGACTGGGTCACCGTTACGTCGCCCGCCGCGCCGCCGCCCGCGCCGTCTCCGCCCAGCGCGACCAGGCCGCTGACGTCGACGCCGCCGGCTCCGCCGCTGCCGGCGATGGACTGGGCCAGCACGCCGTAGGCATGGTCGCCGCCGGTGACGATGCTGCCGGCGGCATCCACGACGACGGAAGACGCATCGCCGCCGCTGCCGCCATTGCCGGCCTGGCCGCCCAGAACGGACACGAAGGTGCCGCCCGTGCCGCCACCGCCGCCGATGGACTGCGCCAGGATGCCCGTGGCGAAATGGCCCGTGGTCTGGATGGCGGTTCCCGCGCCGGCGGACACACGCACCTCGGAGGAGCTGCCGCCGTAGCCGGCCCCGCCGCCCTGGCCCGCCAGGGCGGCTCCGTCTCCGCCGTCGCCCCCCTCGCCGCCCAGGCTCTGTGCCAGGATGCCGTAAAGGTTGTCGCCATGCGTGGTGATACGGGTTCCGTCGCCCTGCAGTTCAACCACTACGGAATTGCCGATGCCGCCGATACCGCCGGTGTGGTCCTGCTCGGGGCCCGTGCCGCCCTTGCCGCCGCGGCTGAGCGCCGCGATGCCCGCGCCTTCGCCCGAGAACGATCCGCCCACGTCCAGCAGCACGCTGCCGCGGGTCGTCACCCAGACGGTGCCGCCGAAGCCGCCACGGCCGCCCGGATCGGAGTCGTCCCAGGACTGCGAGCCGTCGCCGGCCCCGCTGATCGCATGGATGCCGTAGACGTCGTTGCCGCCCTGGGCGTTCCAGACCACGTCGATCGCGCCGGTATTGGTGACGGTGACCGCGCTGGTATCGCCGGCCCCGCCGTTGTCCGCGCCGCCCGATCCTCCGTAGGACTCGGCGTGAATGCCGGCCCCCCGGGCATAGCCCGTCAGGCGGCTCGACGTGCTGCCCAGCCGGATGGCGCCGTTGTTGGTGAGGGTTATGGTCCCGCCGTCCCCGCCGGAGCCTCCCGCCTGGTCGTCCAGGATGGAGTCGTTCTGGCTGCCGCCCGTGCCGCCGCCCGTGACCGCGCTGATGCCGAACAAGGGCACGTTGGTCGTGGTGCCGCCCGCGCTGGTATAGGGCTGCACGCTGCCGTTGATGGTCAGCGTCCCGTTGTTGGTGATGGTCAGCGCCTGACCGTTCCCGCCGGACCCGCCGTTGGAGTTGTTGTTGTCGTTGTCGTCGTCGCCGTTGCCGCCAATGGAGGTCACGGCGATCAGGCTCTGGTAGTAGCCGGAATGCACCGTGCCTTCCAGCGTGATGTTGGCGCTGTTCGACAGCCGGATCTCGCCGCCGTCGCCGCCGCTGGCCTCGTCGACGCCCAGGCCGCCGCGGCTGTAGCCCATCAACACGCCGGGCACGTTGCCGGTGACCGGATAGCTCAGGCTGCTGCTGGCGTTGGTCGTGAGGCTGCCGCTTTGGTTGATCGTGAAGCTCTCGCCGTCCGTGCCGGCCTTTTCGCTCGAACTGCCGTCGACGCCGTCGGCGCCCTGGCAGATGTAGTAGTACCGGTCGCCGGCCGAGACGCCCTGGTTGCAACTGGCCTGCGCCTGGCCTGCCAAGGTCGCGGCGTACGCGCACCAGGCGGACATGATGGCAAGCCGCAGCATGTTGGGACGGAGCGAAACCGTTCCATGGCGGAAGTGAGCTTGTGCGTTCATGATCGGCGGGTCTCGGGGAAAAAAATTCCCGTGCAGTCTGGCGAGCCGCTATTCACGGAACAAGTTTTTTTCGACGAACCGTCGTTTTTCTTCGATGAAACAGCGTTTCCTGCATGGAGCCCCGGCAGCGCGTGCGGGAGCTTGGACGTGATCGTTTTCGTCACGATTGCGCGCAAAATTCACCGGCCTTTAACACGCATTCGTCGTACGCTGGCGCTTTTTCCCATCGCGAGGAAATCCGCCATGCGTCTCGCCCCCCTTGCCTGCTGCGCCGCCCTGCTGCTGGGTCCGGCCCACACCGCCCACGCATGGGGCGAGGAAGGCCATTCCATCGTTGCCGAAATCGCCAGCCGCCGTCTGTCGCCCGAGGCGCGCGCCGGCATCGAGGCACTGCTGGGCAAGGGAGCATCGCTGGCGTCGGTGTCGGGCTGGGCCGACGACGAGCGCGTCCGCGATCCGCGAACCACGCGCTGGCACTTCGTGGAGATCCCGCTGGCCAAGGACGACTACGACCCGGCGCGCGACTGCGTGGCGGACCCTGACAAGGGCGACTGCATCGTCGCCGAGATTGTCCGCGAGAGCACCGCGGTGGCGTGCCCCACGCGTTCCGTGGGCGAGCGACGCCGGTCGCTGATGTTCCTGGTGCACTTCGTGGGCGACGTCCACCAGCCGCTGCATACGGTCAAGGAGAACAACGGCGGCAACGGCATCAGAGTGACGATCGCCATCCGCAATGGCGCCAATGGCTCGGCTTCGGAAGACACCAACCTGCACGCCGCCTGGGACGCCGCGCTGATCCGCAAGACCGTGTGGGCCTGGGGCAACTACGTGGAGGTGCTGGAATCCAACTGGCTGCCCAAGGCCGGCAACGACCTGGCACGCGGCTCGCCCGCCGACTGGGCGCTGGAAAGCCACCGCACGGCGGTGAAGCTGTTCGACATCCAGCCCCGCAACGACGTGCTGGACGACGCCTACCTGGCCAAGGCCCGCCCCATCCTGGACCGCCAGCTGTCCGTGGCGGGCATGCGGCTGGCGCACCTGCTGAACGACGCCTTCGCCACCAAGCGCTGCAAGTAGCGGGGGGACTTCACTGCGTGGGCGTCACTCCAGCTCGCGCGACCCCACGTGCCGCAGCACGCCCGCGCCCTCTTCCACGAACGCCTTCATCAGGTGATAGGCGATGGCGAAGGGCTTGGGCGAAGACAGCCCTTCGGGATGCGTGCCGGCGATCATGGCGGCAATCTCGGCGCGCGTGAACCAGCGCGCGTCCTCGAGTTCGTTGCGGTCGACCACGATGTCGCTGCCGATCGCCCGTGCGAAGCAGCCGATCATCAGCGACGAGGGAAACGGCCAGGGCTGCGAGGCGAAGTAGCGCACTTCGCCGCACGCGATGCCGGCTTCTTCCATCACCTCGCGACGCACGGCGTCCTCGATGGTTTCGCCCGGCTCGAGAAAGCCGGCCAACGCGGAATACATACCGGGCGCGAAGCGCTGCTGGCGTCCCAGCACGCAACGGTCGCCGTCGATGGCCAGCATGATGACCACGGGATCGACGCGAGGAAAGTGCTGCGCGCCGCACGCGTCGCAATCGCGCCGCCATCCGGCCGCCGACATGCGGCTGGGCGCCCCGCAGTTGGCGCAGAAGCCATGTCGGTCGTGCCAGTGCAGGATGGCCTTGGCGCCGCCCAATTCGCCCAGCAGCGAAGGGGCGAACAGGCCGCGCGCGGCGATGGAGCGCAGGTCGATCAGCGCCAGGTCCGGCCGGACGTCCAGGGATTCGGCCGCGGCGGCGGGGTACGCGACCGCGAACAACGCCACCCCGGATTCGTCCTGCCCCATGAAGACTTCGCGCACCGGCTGGCCCAGTGCCTCCAGCTGCGCCGCATCGAACAGCGGATCGAAATCGTCCTGCTGAACGGCCAGCACCGGCACGTCACCGGCGAAGACGAAATATCGGGTGGAAGGATGCTGCCGGCACGCCCGCACATAATCCCCATCGTCGCGCCGCCCCGACTGGCGGTCCAAAGGATTGAGGCCGAAGTCGATGCGCGAGGAAGAGTCGAGAAATGGCATGAGGCGGCGTCCAGCGAGACGGTTGCGGCGGCGGGTTACGGTAGCACCAAAGCACGGTCATCGTCGATGCGACATCCGGGCCGACCAGGGCCTGTCCACAGGCCCTAATACCCCGTCGCCTTGGGCAATTGCCAGCCTTGCGAGACAGCGAACAGCCGGATGGCAAAGCAAAGCACGCCACCGAAGATGCCGGCCGCCGCGGGCGGCCAGCCCAGGCGCCGGCACAGCAGCACCGCCACCGCGCCCGCCAGCGCCGCGGTGGCATAGATGTCCGAATTGAGCACTGCCGGCACACGGGCAAGCAGCAGGTCGCGCACCGCCCCGCCGCCCACGGCGGTCAGCACGCCCATCAAGGCCGCGACGAAGGGATGGATGCCGTACAGCAACGCCTTCTCGACGCCCGCCACGGCGAACAGTGCCAAGCCGGCCGCGTCCAGCACCACCATCACGTCCAGGGGAATGCGCGCCAGGTAAGGATGCAGTGCGAACGCGACGCCTCCGGCCAGGAACGCCAGCGCCGGGTAGCGCCAGTCGCGCACCGCATTGGGCGGCACGGCCCCGATGAGCACGTCCCGGATCACGCCGCCGCCCAGCGCCGCGATGAACGCCACCACCATGACGCCCCACAAGTCCAGCCCGGCCTGCATGGCCGCGATCGCGCCTTCCACGGCGAACACGCTCGTGCCTGCCAGGTCGGCGATGAGGACGACGGTTTCGGTTCGGAGTCTCACGATGCGCGGCGACGTCGATGCTACGGTTCCACGCGGGCACGGGCGCGGCCGCCGACATGCGGTGGCGGCGGTGCCCCGTCCGCTCTACGACACGAACCGCGTGAACCCCGCCACCGGCTCACGCTCGCTGTACAGCGTGTTCTCCACCGCCCGCGGGTCCGCATAGCCCAGCGCCATGCCGCACACCAGCATTTCTTCGGCGGGCAATTCCAGCTCGCGCGCGATCACGGCGTGATAGGGCACGAAAGCGGCCTGCGGGCAGGTATCCAGGCCATGCGCGCGCGCGGCCAGCATGACCGATTGCAGGAACATGCCGTAATCCAGCCAGCTGCCCTGCGACATGATGCGATTCAAGGTGAACATCAGGCCGACCGGCGCATCGAAGAAGGCGTAGTTGCGGGCGTGCTGCGCGTGCATGCGGGCCTTGTCGTCGCGCGTGATGCCCAGCAGACCGTACAGGTCCCAGCCCACTTTGCGGCGACGGTCCTGGAACGGCGGAATCCACTGCTTGGGGTAGTAGTCGTACTCGCCGCGATACCGGCTCTGGTCCGGATCGTCGTAGGCCTGGCGCAGCGCGTCGCACAGGCGCTGCCGGGCCGCGCCCGTTATCACATAGACCTTCCACGGCTGCGCGTTGTTGCCCGAAGGCGCGCGGCTGGCCAGCTCGAGCACCTGCTCGATCAGCGGCTGCGGTACGGGATCCGGCAGGAACGCGCGGATCGAGCGGCGCGTGCGCATGGCTTCGTCCAGCGACAAGGATGCCGAATCCAGACGTGCCGAAGAATCCATGCCTGCCATGCCTGCCTCGCGCGAAATGGGCACGTGCCCGGAAGCGGCCATATATACCATTTCCGGGCGCTTGGCCCCGGCCGGACCGTCCGCGCTCACTGGCCAACTGTCAGGACAATTCCTCGATCGAGTCCACGCGGTCGGGATAGAACGCGATGTGGCCCGCGATCCGAGCCACGGCGGGATGCGGCGCCTCGTAGCTCCAGGCGGCGTTGTCGGCGCGCTCGCCGGCGGCAGGAATGCTGTAGTAGGCGCAGTCGCCCTTGTAGGGGCAATGCGTGGCGTGGCTGGTGCGCTCCAGCCTGGCCATGTCCACGTCGTCGCGCGGGATGTATTGCACCGGAGGATAGTCGGCCTCGCGCAGTGTCAGCGCGCGCCTGGTGTCGGCGATGGCAAGGCCGCCCGCCGTCACCACCACACGCGCGGTGTTGGGGGTAATGGTGATGGGATGATTGGCGTCGGGAATCAGGATGGGCTTGTCGGTCATGGCTGTGTCCTGGAGTCTCGCGGAGCCGCCGTCGAAACCGGTCGTCGACGATGGCCGGATCGATCATCCGCCGTGTCCGCATCTTGCGTAGCGTACCTCGTGACGCGCGGTGGCACGCCTGCTGTCGCATGCCGTTGCATGGCTGACATGGCGTGGCTCGCGCCGCACGCTGTGCATGCCACGCCGCACGTTGCACGCCGCCACGCTTCCTATAATCGCCGCATGTACTCCGCCCTTTTCCCCATCCGGCGCTCCCGCGCCTAGTCCCGCCATCATGGACCAGGCCGTCAAAGAAGCCATCGCCCGCTGGCCCGACGTGCCGGCGGTATGCGGCTGGCTGTCGCTGGACGAACGCGGCCGCTGGCGGCTGCATCCGCAGGGCGACGCGGCGGCGGGAGGCCCGGGCGAACCCGTCACCAACACGCAGATCCTCGCCTTCATGGATCGCAACTATGCCGGCGACGACCAGGGCCGCTGGTATTTCCAGAACGGTCCGCAGCGGGTTTACGTGCGCCTGGATGCCGCGCCCTACATCCTGCGCCGCGCGGACTCCGGCTCGGGCCTGCAGACGCACAACGGGCTGGACGCGGGGCGGGTATCGGCATGGTGGCTGGACGACACGGGCCGACTGTATGCCGTCACGGACGCCGGCCCCGGCATGATCGAAGACCGCGAGCTGGGCACGCTGCTCGAACTGCTGCACACCGTCGACGGCGTGCCGCTGCTGGACGCGCTGGAGTCGCTAGAAGACGGCCAGGAACCGCAGGTCCGGCTGCCCGATGCGGCGTCCGCCGCCCCGCTGCGCCAGGCTTCGCGCCGCGAGATGCCGACACGCCTGGGCTTTTGCGCCCTGCCCTCCTTGTAGGCGCCGCCCACCCCTGTCGCGGCCGACGCCGGTGCCGGTAGAATCGCCGTCATGAGCGCCAATCAGCCCCCCAGCTACTTTCCGGCCCCGCGCCGCGCCCGCTTCTGCAGCCAGTGCGGATCGCCGGTCGCCCGCCGCGTGCCCGACGGCGACAACCGCGAACGCGATCTCTGCGATCACTGCGGCGCCATCCATTACCAGAACCCGCGCATGGTGGTCGGCACGGTGCCGACGTGGCAGGGGCGCGTGCTGCTGTGCCGGCGCGCCATCGAGCCGCGCTACGACACCTGGACCCTGCCCGCGGGCTTCATGGAGCTGGGCGAAAGCACCGCGCAGGGGGCCGAGCGCGAGACGCTCGAAGAGTCCGGCGCCCGCATCGCGCTGGGCCAGCTGTACACGGTGATCGACGTGCCGCAGGTGGAACAGGTGCACCTGTTCTACCTGGCCGAGGCGCTGGGCCCCGAACTCGATCCCGGCCCCGAAAGCCTGGAGGCGCGCTACTTCGACGAGGCCGAAATTCCCTGGAGCGACCTGTCGTTCCGCACGGTCGCCACGACGCTGCAGCGCTATTTCGAAGACCGCCGCCGCGGCACGTTCCCCACCCAGCACTACACGCTCGATTCGCGCCGCTGACGCGTGTTGCCTTGAAACTGCCCTGGCTCGATCCCGACACGCCCCTGCCCCCGCCCGAGCAGGCGCTGCAGCAGCCGCCCGGCCTGGTGGCGGCCGGCCTCGACCTCTCCACCGCGCGCCTGACCGAGGCGTATCGCAACGGCATTTTCCCGTGGTATTCCGAGGGCGAGCCGGTGCTGTGGTGGAGCCCGGATCCCCGCATGGTGCTGGCCTGCGCCGACTTCGCGCCCTCGCACTCGCTGCGCAAGCGCCTGCGCCGCATCGCGCGCGAGGCCGTCGAGCCCTGGCCCTCGGTGCAGGTGCGCGTGGACACCGCGTTCGCCGAAGTGCTGGCCCTATGCGCCGCGCCGCGCGGCGACCATGCCGGCACCTGGATCACCGAGCCCATGCAGCTGACATATCGCGCCTGGCATGCCGAGGGCCGCGCGCACAGCATCGAAACCTGGATAGACGGCGAACTGGCCGGCGGGTTGTACGGCATCAGCCTGGGCCGCATGTTCTTCGGCGAGTCCATGTTCGCGCGAGCCACCGACGCGTCGAAGATCGCCCTGGCCTATCTGGTCCGATTCCTGCAGCGCCACGGCGTCGAATGGATCGACTGCCAGCAGGAAACGCGGCATCTGGCCAGCATGGGCGCCAGGCCGGTGGATCGGGCCCGCTTCCTGGCGCACGTGCGTGCCACGGTCGACTTGCCCGCCCCGCCCTGGCGGCGCGGCATGCTGGATGCCGACGGACTGTTGCATCCGCTTCCGCCCGACGGCCTGCTGTCCTGAGCGCGCCCGGCAAGATGCGCGATAATAAGGCTCGGCGCGCCCCACGCATCGAACCGCGCGCAAGCCCATGAGCCAGCTCAAAGAACTTCCCTTCTCCACGCTGCAGTTCTACTCCACGGCGCCCTATCCGTGCAGCTATCTGCCTGGCCGCCAGGCACGGTCGCAGGTGGCGGCCCCTGGGCACCTGATCAACGCGGGCACGTATTCGCAATTGGTCGAACAGGGCTTTCGCCGCAGCGGCCTGTTCACTTACCGCCCTCACTGCGACCACTGCCGCGCCTGTGTGCCGGTGCGCGTGGACACGGCCCGCTTCACGCCCAACCGCAGCCAGCGCCGCGCGTGGCGATTCAACCAGCCGCTGCGCGCCTTCGTGGCCGAGCTGGCGTGGTCGCCCGAGCACTACGCGCTGTACACCCGCTACCAGCAGGGTCGCCATCCGGGCGGCGGCATGGACGAAGACAGCCGCACGCAGTACGCGCAGTTCCTGCTGACCACGCGCGTCAACACGCGGCTGGTCGAGTTCCGCACGCCCGAGGGCGTGCTCTGCATGGTGTCCATCATCGACGTGCTGGACGACGGCCTGTCCTCGGTCTACACCTTCTACGACCCTGACGCGCCGGGCAGCCTGGGCACCTACAGCATCCTGTGGCAGATCGAGCAGTGCCGCACCCTGGACCTGCCCTGGCTGTACCTGGGGTACTGGATCCGCGACAGCCGCAAGATGGCCTACAAATCCAGCTTCCAGCCCTTGCAGATGCTGCTGGACGGCGGCTGGCAGGACCATACCGGCTAGTCCCGCAGGCCCCTAGCCGGCATGCCCGCGCGCGCCTCGCCGCGGGAGCACGCCCACTCCACTACAATCCGGCCCATGTCGATCCTGTTCCAAGCCTATCCCCTGGCCCGCGCGGCGCTCTTCGCCATGGATGCGGAAACCGCCCACGAGCTCACGCTGACCAATCTGCAGCGGGCCTACGATTGCGGCGCCACGCGGCGCCTGCTGCAGGCCCGTCCCCAGGCCCCCACCGAACTGCTGGGGCTGAAGCTGTCCAATCCGGTCGGCCTGGCCGCGGGGCTGGACAAGAACGGCGCGCACATCGACGCCCTGGGCAACCTGGGATTCGGCTTCATCGAGGTCGGCACGGTCACGCCTCGCGCGCAGCCCGGCAATCCCAAGCCGCGCATGTTTCGCCTGCCGCGCTCGCAGGCCCTGATCAACCGGCTGGGGTTCAACAACCTGGGGTTGGAGGCCTTCGTGGCCAACGTGCAGCGCAGCCAATGGCGGCGCCAGGGCGGCGTGCTGGGGTTGAACATCGGCAAGAACGCCGACACTCCCATCGAGCGCGCCGCCGACGATTACCTGCTGGGCCTGGCCGGCGTGTACCCGCATGCCGACTACGTCACGGTGAACATTTCCTCGCCCAACACCAAAAACCTGCGCGCCCTGCAGGGCGGCGATGAACTGACGTCCCTGCTGTCCCGCCTGCGCGACAAGCGCAAGGAACTGGCCGACCAGCATGCCCGCCAGGTGCCGATGCTGGTGAAGATCGCCCCCGACCTGGACCACGAGCAGATCGACGCCATCGCCGACATCCTGCCCGGACTGGGCGTGGACGGCGTCATCGCCACCAACACCACGCTGTCGCGTGCGGCGGTGCAGGGCCAGCCGCATGCCGATGAGGCCGGCGGCCTGTCGGGCCCGCCGGTGCACGAGCTTTCGCTGGCGGTGATCGAACGGCTGCGTGCGCGGGTGGGTCGGACACTGTCCATCGTCGGCGTGGGCGGCATCGTGTCGGGCAAGCAGGCTCGCGAGAAGATGGCGGCCGGCGCCGATGCCGTGCAGCTTTACACCGGGCTTATCTATCGCGGCCCGGCACTGGTCGAGGAATGCGTGCGGGCGGTGGCAGCTCACCGCTGAGGCCCCTTCGGCGTTCGGCTTGGCGGAATCACCCCTGAAGGCGGGAAAATCCGCCGTCGAACCCAGGCGGCGCAGGCAAAAAAGAAGGGCCACCCGAAGGTGACCCCTAATTCCAGCTCTGCTCTGTCTTTACACAGTACTACAGAGTCGGGCTGCGCAACAGCCCCGTTACGTTACGCGGCGGCGCGGCGCGGGGCGCGCGTCGCCTTGCCGGCAGCCTCGGCGGCGTCGGTGGCGGCCTTGAACGTGGCGTTGGCGGCGGCGTTCATGTTCGATTCAGCGACTTCGGCGGCCTGCTTGGCAGCCTTGCTCAGCGACTCGTAGGCGCTGTTCGCCGTGGCCAGCGACGACTTCAGCATGGCAACGGCGCTTTCCGAGCCGGCGGGAGCGTTCTTGGACAGCTGCTCGACGGCTTCGGTGACTTGCTGCTGGCTTTCGGCGATCTGCTCTTCGGCCAGCTTGACCAGTTCGGTCTGCACGCCGGCGACGATGTCATACACGTGCTTGCCGTAGGCCAGGGCCTTCTCGGCGCCCGGTTGCACCAGGCCGGTGGTGAAGGCGGCCACGTCTTGCGGGTCTTTCAGTTCGGCAGCCTGGGCCGATTTCTGAGCGGCCTCGTCGATCGTGGCCTTGACGACCTTCATGTTCAGATCGACCAGCTTTTCGAAGCCGCTGAACAGGGCGGCCTGGGCGGCGACCAGCGTGTTGATGGAAGCTTTTTGACGGGCCAGCACTTGTTGCGGAATGGCGCTCATGGTATCTCCTGTAGTGGCCGGCTGGGCCGGCGCATGGAATGGATATGGAAAGGTCTGCGACGAAAAGGGAACGTGCGCGGACTGGTACTTTCGGACTCCACTTTGAAATACCGCCGGCGCGTTTTGCTGCACTGCACAAAGTGCATTCTAGGCCACGCAGATTTCATGTCAAGCACTGTTTGTGCAGTGCAATACTTATTTGCACTTTATCGCCACTGCACGGATATAACCTCCGGAAAATGGGGGAACTACCAAGATGACGATGTGACGATTGTTTTCTACACTCGCTAGATGCTGATGGCAATAAGCCGCGACCGGCACGCCGGTCCTGCAATATCCACACATTCAGCCCACCTGGAGACTTCATGATCCGCTACACCCGCAAGCTCTCGGCCGCGCTGGCCGTGGGCGCCCTGTGCTTCGCAGGCGCCGCCCAGGCCGATTATCCCGAACGCCCCATCAACATGGTCGTTCCGTTCGCCGCGGGCGGTCCTACCGACAACGTCGCGCGCTCCCTGGCCGAAGCCATGCGCCAGTCGCTGGGCCAGACCGTGGTGGTCGAGAACAAGGGCGGCGCCGGCGGCACCATCGGCACCACGCAGGTCGCGCGCGCCAAGCCGGACGGCTACGAAATCCTGCTGATGCACATCGGCTTCTCCACCGCGCCGTCGCTGTACAAGAACCCCGGCTACGACGCCCTAAACGGTTTCGAGCCCATCGGCCTGGTGGTCGATGTGCCCATGACCATCGTGGCGCGCTCCGACTTCCCGCCCAACAACATCAAGGAACTTGTCGACTACGTCAAGAAGAACACCGACAAGATCTCCCTGGCCAATGCCGGCATCGGCGCGGCCAGCCACCTGTGCGGCACCATGCTGGCCGATGCGCTGGGCGTCAATCTGCTGACGGTGCCCTACAAGGGCACGGCCCCGGCTATGAACGACCTGCTGGGCAAGCAGGTCGACCTGATGTGCGACCAGACCACCAACACTACGCAGCAGATCCAGGCCAAGTCGGTGAAGGCCTACGCCGTCACCAGCCTCGAGCGCGTGCCCACGCTGAAAGAGCTGCCCACCATGGACGAGTCCGGCTACAAGGGCTTCCAGGTCGGCATCTGGCACGGCATGTGGGTGCCCAAGAACACGCCCAAGCCCGTGGTCGACAAGCTCGTCAAGAGCCTGCAGGCCGGCCTGGCCGACCCCAAGTTCCAGGAACGCATGAAGCAACTGGGCGCCACCGTCCTCACCAACGAAGCCAACCCCGAGGCCCTGCAGGCCAAGGTGAAGCAGCAGGTTCCCCAGTGGGCCGAACTGTTCAAGAAGGTCGGCATCGAGAAGCAATAAGCTCGCGGGCATAGCCAGACCGGGAGCCACGCCTCCCGGCACCGACAACAACGACAGTCGTTACCTTCGTCCCCGCCGGCCCGGCCGCGCGGGGACTACTTTTTTGGATGGTCCGCTGCGGGGCCCGCACCGGCGTAATGGGCCACCAGCCTGGCCAGCCACGGCCCCAGCAGCATCACCAGCACGAAGCGCGCAGTCTGCAGGGCCACGACGAAAGGCAGGTCGACCGGGGTGGAGGCCGCGATGATTGCCACCGAATCGGCGCCGCCCGGACTGGTGGCCAGATAGGCCGTCAGCGGATCGACGTCGCCAAGTTCGATCAGCAGCACCGCCAGCACGCCGCACAGGGCCATCAGGGCCAGCACCGCCAGCAGCACGCGGGGCAAGGCGCGCAGGGCGTATACCAGCACCGCCCGATCGAAACGCAGGCCGATGTTCCAGCCGATGGCCACATAGCAAAGCAGCAGCAGCCACGGCGGCAGCGTGATGTGCAGGTTGCCCGTGTTCTGCAGCGCCACCGCCACGACCATGGGCAGCAGCAGCGCACCAGCCGGCAGCCGCAGCACGTGGCCCAGCCAGGCGCCCGCCAAAACCACCGCCAGCGTGGAGGCGAACGGCACGGCCGCAAGCTCGGGGAACCAGTCCATCGCGGCGACGCTGGCCACGGGCTCGATGCCCCAGATGCGCGAGACCGCCGAAGCCACAAGCACCACCAGCACCACGCGCAGATACTGCATGAAGGCGACCAGCCGTACGTCGGCTCCATAGGCTTCCGCCATCAGCACCATGGCATTGGCCGCCCCCGGCGACAGGCCCCATACCGCGGTGGAGCCGGGCAACACCCGGCGCTTGGCCAGTACCCAGCCCAGCAAGGAACTGGCGACGATGACGCACAGCACCGCGGCCAGGCAGATAGCCCAGTCGGCGGCCAGCGCCGTGAGGATCCCAGGCTGCATGCTGCGCGCGATCAGGCACCCGATCGCGCCCTGCGCGGCGATGAACGACCAACGCGGCGTCTGCAGCTTGACGCCGTTGACCGCGGCCACGATGGCGCCGCCGATGGCCCCCAGCAGCACGGCCGCCGGCAGGCTGAGCAGTTCGAAGACGACGATGAAGATCAGCGAAGCCAGCGACAGCGCCGCCCACTGCGCGGGGCGGCTGCGATGAGCCAACAAGGGTTCAGGGGGCATGCCTGGCGGCGGAGGATGCCCCTGAGTTGGAGACGCCCGGTAACGCGGGCTCGTCGGCCTGGGAAGGAGGCTCGAAGCCGAGCGCCTCGGAAATGCCGGCGGCCGCGTCGACCAGCAGGCGTATCCATTCGTCCTGCAGGCGTTCGGCCGGCGCGGAGATCGACAGGCCGGCGACCAGCTTGCCGGAGTCGTCATGGATGCCGGCCGCGATGCAGCGCACGCCCAGCTCGAGTTCTTCGTTGTCGCGCGCGTAGCCGTGCCGGCGCACCTGCGCCAGTTCGCGCTCGAGCCGGTCGAGCTCGGTCAGGCTGTTGCGCGTATGCCCGGCCAGCCCGGTGCGCAGCGCATAGGCGCGCACCTGGCGCGGATCGGCACTGGACAGGAAAAGCTTGCCCGTGGAGGTAAGGTGCAGCGGCGCGCGGCCGCCGATGGCCCGCACGACCTGCATGCCCGAGCGTTCGCTCCAGGCTCGGTCGATGTAGACGATCTCGTCGCCCTGCTGCACCGACAGGTTGATGGTCTGGCCCGTCTGGCGGTGCAGGTTGCGCATGACGGACAGCGCGGCCTCGCGCACGTTCAACCGCCCCTTCACCAGCGAACCGAGTTCGAGCAGGCGCATGCCCAACTGGTACAGGCCATTGTCGACACGTTCGACATAGCGGCCGACCACTAGGTCGTTCAGGATGCGGTGCGCGGTGGACGCGTGCAGGCCCGTGGTGGCCGAGAGCTCTTTGAGGGTGACCGGTTCGGGCTGGGCCGCCAGGGCGTCTAGCAGGCGCATGGCGCGATCGATGACCTGGATGGCGACGGGAGCCTGCCGGCCGCCGGGCTTGGCGTCCGGACTGGGCGGCTGAGACGGATCCGACAGCAGGCGGGACATAGGTGAAATCAACAGAGTTGACGGGCGCATCCCGACAGGATGCGGCGGCGCAGCAAAATTGGACTTATCGTATTGTGAAATTTTGCGGTCGTTTTGGCAACCGCTTTTTCAGTTTGCGGGCGGCGTCAGGCTGCCGCCCAGGCGCCGCACCTCGGCCTGGAAGAACGCCAGCGCCTCGGCTGCCGCGGCTGGCTCGCCCTTCACGCCCAGTTCGAGGTGAGCCGGGCCGCCCTTGTCGCCCATGTACGGCAGGCTGAACGCACGCACGCCCGGCCAGCGCTGCTCGATGGCTTCCATGGACGGCGTGATTCGCGACTCGGGCATCTGGTAGGCGAGGAAGGAATGCTCGGCCAGCACGACGGAGTGATGCAGCTCGCGGTAACGCGTATCCAGCGTCCACTCGAGCATCGGCCACGCCATCACGGGAAAGCCCGGCACGAAGGTATGGTCGCGGATGTAGAAGCCCGGAACGCGGTTGTACGGATTGGGCACCACTTCGCAGCCCTGCGGGAACATGCCCATCTGCAGGCGCTGGCGATTCTCGGGAGCGTCCATGTCGGGCGGCGGCAGGCCGTTTTTCTCGGCCATCTCGGCCGTGCGCAGGGCGATGGCCTCGGCGGCCTCGGGATGCAGCGCCAGCGGCAGGTCCAGCGCCGCGGCCGCGGCCTGGCGCGTATGGTCGTCGGGCGTGCCGCCGATGCCGCCGCACGACAGCACCACGTCGCCCGAGGCGAAGGTGCGCCGCAGCGCATGGGTGAGGGTCGCGCGATCGTCAGGCAGGAACTCGGCCCAGGCCAGTTGCAGCCCGCGCGCGCCCAGCAGTTCGATGACCTTGGAGAAATGCTTGTCCTGCCGGCGGCCGGACAGGATTTCATCGCCGACGATGATCAGGCCGATACGGCGTGCGGAGGGGACGGACATGACGGAATTCCGAAGGATTACTCGACGCGGACCTTGGCGTCGACCTCGATGACGCGCTCGCCGCGCAGTCGGGCCAGGGCATCGAGTCCATAGTGCGCATACACCAGGCTGGAATAGACGGGCAGGATGATCCAGGCCGGAGGCAGCAGATTGATCAGCGCGCAGATGAAGCCCAGGATCCAGAACCGGGTGTTGTGGCGCTCGAGCAGGATGCGGCGTTCGTCGGGGCTGGCGTGCTCGGCGATGGCGTCCACGCGCAGCATGCGTGAGAAGGCGAAGGCCCACCAGAAGATCGACAGCAGCACCGCCATTGGCGGTATCAGCCAGAACGGCAGCGTCAGCAGCCAGCCCGCGGCGAAGACCACGCTGACCCACAGCGCGTTCCACACGCTGACCGCCGTGGCATTGTGGCCCTGGCGCGTCACGCTTGCGTACTCGCGCTGGCTGACGTGGCGCAGCACCAGCGGCATGACGAACACGGCCGCGATGGTAAGGCCCAGAATACCCGACACAGGCAGCAGCACGGCGGCGGCGATCACGGGAATGAGGTAGACCTTGAGCGAGAACAGCCCGATGCCGACCAGCCAGGCATCGACCTGGTTGACCACTTCCCATTGCGCGGCCTCGGTGCGCAGCCACTCGGTAAGCGGCGCCCAGAACAACCACAGGAGCAGGAAGGCGCCCAGCAGCGCGATGAGGAACGGCATGAGCACCGCGAACAGCATGGTGGGATGGCATTGCGACACCATCGCGCGGCGGAACGCACGGGCAATGCCCGTCGCGCCGGCCACGGTTGCACCGGCGGCAAGGTCTGGACGGGATGGGGTCATGAGGCGAGGCGGGTGGTCTGCATGCCGGGTATCATAGTCAAACACGCTGCAATTTGCCCACATGCCCCTGCTCGTACCCGGTACCCACGACCAAGCCCTGCGCGACGCCCTGGCCAACCCCGATTCCTGGCTGGTGGCCTGCTTCTGTGCCGCCTGGTGCGACACGTGCACGCAATATCGCCCCAAGCTCGAAGCCCTGGCCGACAGCCAGCCGCAACACGCCTACGCCTGGATCGACATTGAAGACCATCCCGACCTGCTGGGCGACGAGGATGTCGAGAACTTCCCCACCTTGTTGGTACAGGCCGGCGACAACGTGCTGTTCTATGGCCCCATGCTGCCGCACATCGGCCATCTCGAACGTCTGCTGCAGAACCTGAGCCACGACAGCCCCGCGCTGGACACCGGCCTGCCGGACGTCAAGGCGCTACTGGCGGCCTGAAGGCCGCGCCCGGCATCACGAATCTGAGGTCTTTCGGTTGCTGCCGCCCAGCAGCGCGGCCAATTGGCGCTTGGGGGTGGAGGAAGGCGCGCTTTCCTTGTTCTGCTCGGCCGGGCCGGACGAGGACTGCGAAGGCTCGTAGGGCTTGAGGAAGAAATCGTCCACCGGACGGCGGTCGGCACGCGCGGGACGGGCGCCGCGCTCGCCTCGTTCGCGACGTTCGCCGCGATCGCGGTCGCCGCGTTCGCGATCGGAACGATCGCCACGGCCGTGACTGCGTTCAACCAGGTCGGCCGGCACGTCCAGCGTGCCGCGCGGCACCGGCCGCTTGATCAGCTTCTCGATGTCCAGCAGATAGCGTTCTTCGGCATCGGTGAACAGCGCGATGGCTTCGCCGGTGGCGCCGGCGCGGCCGGTACGCCCGATGCGATGCACGTAGTCTTCGGAGTTGTGCGGCAGGTCGTAGTTGATGACGCAGGGCACGCCCGCCACGTCGAGGCCGCGCGCGGCCACGTCGGTGGCCACCAGCACCTCGAGGTCGCCGGCCTTGAAGGCGTCCAGCGCCTTCATGCGGTCAGCCTGCGTCTTGTCGCCGTGGATGGATTCGGCCTTGACGCCGTCGCGCTCGAGCTGGCGCGCCAGGCGCGCGGTGCCGATCTTGGTGTTGGAGAACACGATGACCTGCTTCAGGCCGCGCGACTTCACCAGGTGCACCACCGCGGCCCGCTTGGCTTCGCCGGACATCTTGTAGGCGATCTGGCTGACCGTGTCGGCCGTGGCGTTGCGCGCCGCGACTTCGATCTCGACCGGACTGTTCAGGTAAGAGCGGCCCAGCTTGCGGATCTCGTTGCTGAAGGTGGCCGAGAACAGCAGCCCCTGGCGCTGCGCGGGCAGCAGCCGGATGATGCGCTCGAGATCGGGCAGGAAGCCCATGTCGAGCATGCGGTCCGCCTCGTCCAGCACCAGGATGCCGACCTGCCCGAGGTTCACGTTCTTCTGCTCGACGTGGTCGAGCAGCCGGCCCGGCGTGGCCACCAGCACTTCGCAACCTTGGCGCAGCGCTTCTTTCTGCGGACCGATGTCGACGCCGCCGAACACCACGGCCGAGCGCAGCGGCGTACGCTTGCTGTAGCGCTTGACGCTTTCATAGACCTGGTCGGCCAGCTCGCGCGTGGGCGTGAGTATGAGCGCGCGCACCGGATGGCGCGCTGGCGAGGCGCTGGCGTTGGCCAGCGGCATCAGCCGATGCAGGATGGGCACCGTGAACGCGGCCGTCTTGCCCGTGCCGGTCTGGGCCGCGCCCATGACGTCGCGGCCCTCGACCACCACGGGGATGGCCTGGGCCTGGATCGGCGTGGGGGTGGTGTAGCCGGTCTCGGCGATGGACTGGAGCAGGAGCGGATGCAGCGCGAAATCGGCGAATGTGCGCGAAGGCGCGTCTGCAGCGGGCGCTGCGGTAGAGGTAGATTCGATCATCAGGTCGGGCAGAAGCCGGGACGGAAAAAGAACAAAACGGAAGTGCAATGCGTCCCGGATTGCTGTGGATAACTTATTTTAGCAGCCGGGCGGCCGTAGCCCCAACCGCCACGGTGCAGCCGGTCAGGTGCGGCCGGCCGGTGTGGCCGGTCAGATGGGGGCGGCGAGGTGCGGCCTGCCCTGGCCGATGGGCTGGGCGCGCCTATGCGGCCAGCCAGCGCAGCACCCACAGCGTGGCCATGCCCGCCACGATGACCAGTACCGCGTTGCGCGTACGCAGGAACACCAGAATGCCGACAATGCCGGCGACCAACCTGAAGTCGAACACCGGACCGACGCCGGTGCGCCACGGCAGCATGTCGGGCACGAGGATCGCGGTGAGCGCGGCGGCGGGCGCATAACGCAGCGCGCGGCGCAGGCCGTCGGGCAGCGGCACGTAGTCGCCAAACAGCATGAAGCCAGCGCGCGTCAGCACGCTGCACAGCGTCAGCAAGAGGATGGCGGAGTAAACGTAGATCTCGTATGCGCTCATTTGCCGCCCTTCAAATAGCGCTCGGCCATGATGCCCGCGGCAATGCCGGCGACGACCGCCGCCGCCAGGCCCAGCCGCAGCGGCAGCACCTGGCCCACCCAGGCCGTGATGCCGGCGGCCAGCATGGAGATCAGCACCGGCTTGGAACTGGCCAGGGGCACGGTGATGGCCAGCAGGGCCAGCACGGCGGCGAAATCGAGCGACCATTCGGTGGGCACCAAGGTGCCCAGCAGGATGCCGGCGATGGAGGATGCTTGCCAGACGAACCATCCCGGCGCGATGGAGCCGATGTAGAACCACAGCTGCTCGCGCGTGCCGCGCTCGGCGGCGTCGCCATAGCGCGGCATGAACAGCACGAAGCCCATGTCGGTGGTGAAGTAGCCCAGCGCCAGCCGCTTGGGCCAGCTGAGCTGCCTGAAGTACGGTTGCAGCGCCGCGCCGAAAATGAGAAAGCGCAGGTTGACCACGAATCCGGCGGCGAAGATGAGCCACAGCGGCGCGCCGGCCGCGATGAGCGGCAGCGACGTGAGCTGCGCCGAACCGGCATACATCAGCAGCGTCATGGCCAGGGCCATGGATTCCGTGAGGCCCGACTTGACCATGGCCACACCGGTGACCAGGCCCCACGTGCCGGTGGCGATAAGCGCCGGTGCGATGGCGTGCACGCCGGCCCGGAACGCCGCCTGGCGTTCCCGCCGGAGGTCGGCGAGTTCCGAAGCTGCGGATTCAGAAGCCAAGCGCGGGCCTCTGCGGGGTGTGGCGGGACGACATGGAACTCGGTGATGGAAAATGGATCGGTATTGTAACCTCGCTGCTTGATACAATACGGGCGACGATCGCCCGCCGTATCCCGGCCTTTTTTCAGGAATTCCCATGACCGCCGCTGCCCCGGCCGCCGTCCCCGCCCAGGAAGTCATCGAAGTCGGCGCCGAAGACATGCCCGTCTACTGTCCCGGCCCCAAGGCTCCCCTCTGGAGCATGCACCCCCGCGTGTTCCTCGACGTGGCCCGCACGGGCTCGGCGAAATGCGCCTATTGCGGCGCCGAATATCGCCTGAAGCCCGGCACCGTCCTGCACGGACATCATTAACTTCCTGTGCCTGCGCCCCACGGCGCATTCGAGCCATCCCTGACATGTTCGCCACACCCGACGAAGCGGAACACGCCTTCTACGATGCCCTCGAGCAAGGCGACCTCGACCGGATGATGCAGGTCTGGGCCGACGACGAGGAAATCGTCTGCATCCACCCAGGCGGCCTGCGCGTCGTAGGCCACACCGCGGTCCAGGAATCCTGGCAGCAGATCCTGGCAAACGGGCCGCTGCATCTGCGGCCCATGCGGCCTCTGGTCATGCAAAGCATGATGTGCGCGGTCCACGTGCTGGTCGAGCAAGTGTCGGCCGTCACGCGCCAGGGCACGCAGTACGCCACCTGCTACGCGACGAACATCTATCACAAAGGGCCCACGGGATGGCGCATGGTGATGCACCATGCTTCCGCCGCGCCGCCCGAGGCCGGGGTGCTCGACCTGCACGACATCCCCGACAGGCTCCACTAGCCCAGCCCAGGTGGCTTCGTTGGCCGCGACCCGACTCGACACGACACCTTGCCCCGTCCCCGCCTGGCTGCCCGATCGGCACAGCCAGACGATCTACGCCGCCTTCTTCGCGCAGTGCCATCGCATCGCCTTCGTGCGCGATCGCGTCGAGACTCCGGACGGCGACTTCGTCGATTTCGACTGGACCGGCCCGGGGCTGTTTCCGCACAAGGCCGCGGACGGCAGCCCCATCAGCGGCCAGCCGCCCGTGGCCGCCGGCAAGGTCGCCGCGGCGCGCTGGATAGCGCCGGCCGACTGGGCTTCGCTGCCGCAGACGCCCGACACCCCCGCCCTGCTTCTGTTCCATGGCCTGGAGGGCGGCAGCGCCAGCCGCTACGCGCAGTCCATCGCACACCATTTCCGTGCCCGCGGCTGGATCGTCGCGGTGGCGCACTTCCGCGGCTGTTCCGGCGCGCCGAACCGCCTGGCGCGCGCCTATTATTCGGGCGACTCGACGGAGGTCGGCTTCATGCTCGACACCGCGCGGGCGCGCCTGCCGCATGCGCGCTGGCACGCGGTGGGCGTCTCGCTGGGCGGCAACGCCATGCTGAAGTTCATCGGCGAACAGGGCGAGTCCGTCTCGTGGCTGGCCGCGGCCGCGGCCGTGTCGGTGCCGCTGGACCTGGTCGCGGGCGGCCGCGCACTGTGCAAGGGCTTCATCTCGAGGCAGCTGTATACCCGCCACTTCCTGGCCACCATGAAGCGCAAAGTGCTCGAGAAGGCCAAGCGCTTTCCGGGCGCCATCGACGTGATGCGCATCGCGCACGCGCGCGACCTGCGCGACTTCGACGATGCGTACACCGCACCCATGCACGGGTTTCGCAATGCGCTCGACTACTGGACGCGGGCGTCCAGCAAGCCTTGGCTCGCGCACGTCCGCGTACCGACGCTGGTACTGAACGCGCGCAACGACCCCTTCCTGCCCGAGGCCGCCCTGCCCGGCCCGGCCGATTGTTCGTCCAGCGTGCTGCTGCACCAGCCCGCGCAAGGCGGCCACGCCGGCTTTCCCACGGGCGCTTTCCCGGGCCACCTGAGCTGGCTGCCCCAGCGCCTGGGACGCTTCTTCGAAACCGGGCTGTAGTCCCGCGGTTCAGGACTTGAACCGCTGTAGCAGCGCGCGTTCGTCGGCGAGCTTCTGCTTCACTTCCTTGATCTGCACGTCGATCTGCGACTGCTCGTAGAAATCGCGCGACAGCCCGCGCGCCTGCTGCAGCTGCGATTCCGCCGCGGCGTAGGCGCCGGTCTGCTCGTAGAAGCGAGCCATGTTGCGGCGGGCCTCGACCGTCTGGCCGTTTCGGTCCTCGCTTTGTGCCAGCATCTGGTACAGGCCCGGCTCGTCGCCGCCCCATTCCTTGATGCGGTCGCGCAGGTAAGCCTGGGCCTCGGCATTGCGGCCTTCGGCCTGCAGCACCGTGGCGTAGGCAATGCCCAGCGCGCGCCGATCGGGCCAACGCTTGATGGCTGCCTGCGCCAGCTGCATGGCGGCGGCATCGTCCTTGCGCGCCAGCGCAATGTCGATGCCGAGCTTGGCCAGCTGCGGCGAGGCGTATCCGCCGGCGCCGGCCTGTTCCCAATAGGCTTGCGCCTGAGACACGTCGTTGCGCTGCAGGAAGTACAGCGCCAGGCCGTACAGCGCTGCCGAGCGGCGTATGCCGGACAGCGCGCGCGACTCGTCCAGCAACTGCTGCTGCGCGGAGCGCAGGCTCATCGCATCGCGGCCCTGCACGACGCGCAGCTTGGCGCGGATGAACCAGTAGTCATCGCTGTCGACATAGCGCGTCGACTGCAGGTCGCGGATGCGATTCTGCACGTCGGACATACGATCGATGGACAAAGGGTGGGTGCTGGCCCACGAGCCGCCGCCCGTTCCCTCATTCAGGCGGGACGCGTTCATGAGGCGTCCGAACATGCGCGACATGCCCGTGGGATCGTAGCCGGCCCTGGAGAGCATCTGCAGGCCGGTGCGATCGGCCTCGCGTTCGGCATCGCGCGAGAAGCCCAACTGGCGGTTGATGGCCGCGGCCTGGCCGAAAGCGGCAACGCCCATGGCGAGATTGCCGCCCCCGCCGGCCAGTGCGGCCAGCAGCGCGCCGGCCAGCGTGGCAAGCATGACCGTGCTGTTCTGGTTCTGCTGCGTCATGCCGCGCGCGATGTGGCGCTGCACGACGTGGCCGATTTCGTGGGCGACCACCGACGCCAGTTCGGACTCGCTGTCGGAAGACACCACCAGACCCGAATTGACGCCGATGAAGCCGCCCGGCAAGGCGAAGGCGTTGATCTCGGGATCGCGCACCGGAAAGATCTCGACGTCGGGCACGCCGCCCTGCGCATTCAGCGCCAGCTTGCGGCCCATGGTGGTGAGATATTGGTGGACTTCGGCGTCGTCGATATAGGTGGGATCGCGGCGACCCTGGGCCATGATGGCCTCACCCAGTTGTCGTTCGATCGCGGGAGACAGGTCATCGGCGGATGCCGCCCCCATGGATGGCAGGCCCACCGGTTGGGCTAGGACAGGCATCCCCGGCAATGCCAGCGCCACGCATAGCGCGCCCGCGATGCCGCGGCGCAAAATTACCGAGCGATATGTCATGTTACGACTCTCCATGGCAATATGATAGTCATCAGCCATGCAAGTTCACCATCTCCCCACCTTCTCTTCTGGAATCCCGATGCAACCAATCCGCAAAGCCGTGTTCCCCGTCGCCGGCATGGGTACGCGCTTCCTGCCCGCCACCAAAGCCATGCCCAAGGAAATGCTGCCCGTGGTAGACAAGCCGTTGATCCAGTACGCAGTGGAAGAGGCTGTCGCGGCCGGCATCACCGACCTGATCTTCGTGACTGGCCGCAACAAGCGCGCCATCGAAGACCACTTCGATTCCGCTCCCGAGCTCGAGAACGATCTGGAAAACAAGAACAAGCAGACCCTGCTGGCGGCCGTGCGCGAGGTGCTGCCGCCGCACGTCAACTGCCTGTATATCCGCCAGCGCGCGCCGCTGGGGCTGGGCCACGCCGTGCTGACCGCCGCCCCCGCAGTGGGCAACGAACCCTTTGCCGTGCTGCTGGCGGACGACCTGATCGATGCCGAGCAGCCCGTCATCGGCCAGCTGATCGAGTCGGCCGTCGCGCGCAGCGCCAGCGTGCTGGGCGTGCAGGAAGTGCCCCGCGAAGAAACCAACAAGTACGGCATCGTGGCCAGCCAGAAGGTCGACGATCGCACCGAGCGCGTCACCCACATGGTCGAAAAGCCCAAACCCGAAGAGGCGCCGTCCAACCTGGCGGTGGTCGGCCGCTACGTGCTGGAAGCCGAGATCTTCGAATACCTGCGCAACACCAAGTCGGGCGCGGGCAACGAGATCCAGCTGACCGACGGCATCGCCGCGCTGATGCGCGATCGTCCCGTGTACGCGTATCGATACGAAGGCACGCGCTACGACTGCGGCAACAAGGCCGGCATGTTCGAGGCCACCGTGGCATACGGCCGCAAATACCACGGCCTCATCCCGTAATAAGCCCTGCGCCCGCCCGCGCCGTTCATGTCCGGCCCCGATCGCCAGCGGCGTTCGGGGCCGTCTCATATCAGGTGGCAGGCCGAGATGCCCCCGGCGCCCGCGAGCCGGGCCGGCCCTTGCGATCGGCCTTGCGCAGCCGCCCCTTGCCGGACAGGCGCATCAAGGTGCCCAGCGCCACGAGCAGGCCGATCACTTCCACCAGCGCCGCGGGAATCCACATCGTCAGCCCGCCTATGGTCTGATCCATCTGGGCCGTCATGGCCACGGCGCGGCCGCACAATTCGAACAGCGGATAGATATCGGTTTCGGTGAACGCGATGACCGCGCCCGCGACCATCTGCGGGGCCATGGTCAGCACCGGCGACAACACGCGTCCGCCGGGGCTCATGGCGGCCGGGGGGCTGGGCCGGCGGTCCAGGATGAGATTCCAGTACATGAAGCCGCTGATCACCACCGACCAGTTCATCAGGCGGTACAGGCGCCAGTCGAGCATGCTGTAGAACTGCACCGACGGAATCAGCCATACCAGCACCAAGGCCACGAACAGCAGCGGCACCAGAACCGGATGCGTGAGGACCCGCTGCAGCACGCGCCCCGGCATCGTAAGCAGGAAGTCGCGCAGGCGCACGCGCCAGGCCAGGGGCAAGCCGGCCCGCATCACCGAGCCCGGGAAGGCAGCCATGACCAGCAGCGGTCCCAGGTGATGCAGCACCAGATGCTGCGCGCGGTGGATGAAGAACATGCGCTCGGCGTAGTAGTCGAGCCGGGTGTGCAGGGACAGGTACAGCAGCACCATGCCGGACCAGAACAGGATCTGGCGCGCCAGGGTGACCCGGTGCACCCGCTGGCCGCGCACGAACAGCACGATCGCCACCAGGAAGGAAGCGACCAGCACGGGCGAGAACTCCCAGGGGACGAGCCAGCCAAGCAGATCCATGCCGAACGGGGCCCGCGGACAGCGGGACGATGTAGAGAGGAATGACGCGCGGGCGGCCCGCGCGGACGTCATTCGATTGTAGAGGAGTATGCGGATGCAGCCGGCCGTCTGCCCGACGACATCCGAGGGCGCGGCCCGGCCGAGGTACGGCGGGCCGCGCGATCAGGCAGCGGCGGCGGTGGCCCCGGCCTCGTTGGCTGCGCCCGCACGGGCCGCGCCGAAGCGCACGTGGCGCACGGCCGGATTGGCGCTGAGGCGCTTGGCCTGGGACATCAGCTCGGCGCGCAGTTCGGGGGGACAGTCGACGGTGATGCATGCCGACGCCATGCCGGCCTGCTGACCCGCGGCATCCACCTGGAAGCGCGATACGCTGAGGCCGGCGGCCGAAAAGTCGAGGCAGATCTGCTTGCGCAGCGAATCCAGCGATTCGCGGGGGCACACCACGGTCAGGCGCGACGTGCCGCGGCGGCGGCTGCCTGACTCGGCGCGGTCCACGCCGGCACGGCGCATGAACAAGTCAAAGAAACGCATGACGACCTCCTATGCAGCAAGGACGGGCTGTCTGCCGGGAATGCGGCGCGCGCGCGGCAACACGACGCTGGCCCGCGTACGACAAGCACGCAAGCATGGCGAACGGCGCTGCGGGCAACGCAACGGTTCAGGCGGTATGTACTGCGGGGAATGTCCGGACAGGCCGCGGCCTGTTACCGGTAGACTCCGCACCCTGCGCTGGCAGGATGCGGCAGAAGAGAGTTCTGCGTGGGATCCTGTCAGGCAGCGACGTCGATGCAAGATCGACTACTACTGTCGCCGGAATCGGTATTCACGGTGTAGAACCCTGGAAATGAAGACTTTTCGATCTTACCCGGGTTTGCCCTGATACACAAGACTCGTAGCCTGTTCGCCACAATCCGGGCAAGCGCGTCAGGCATAGAAATGCCAAGCCAGGTACAGCGCGAAAAGCACGTAGAACGCCCCGACCGACGCGAGTCCGCCCACGGTCATCGTGCCGCGGCGCAGACGCAGCCACAGCACCGAGATCGCGATGAGCGTGAACACGCCGGCGGCGCGCAGCGGCTCATCCAACAGCCAGGGCGTGAGGAAAATGCCCAGCGCGCTGGGAATGGTCGCCTGGATCATCATCGCACCCGAGATGTTCGCCAGCGCCAGCCGTTCCTTGCCCTGCCGCACCCAGATCAGGGCGTTCAGTATCTCGGGCAGCTCGGTGGCCACCGGCGCCAGCAGTAGCGCGGCCACGTGCGCGGAGGCGCCCATCGCCATGCCCAGCGCCTCGATCTGCTGCACGAACACGCGCGAAGCGACGGCGATCACCACCAGCGCCATCACGGTCTGCGCACAAGCCCAGAACATGGAGGGATCGGGATCGCGCGGACGCAGCTTGAGCGGCTCGAGGTCGTCCTGCTCGATGCTGTCATCGTCGTTGGCCAGTTCGCGCTTCACGTACAGGGCATAGACCAGCAGGAACAGGATGCCCAGCCAGGGCTTCCAGGCAAAGGCCAGCAGGCCCAGCGCCACCTTCAGAACGAAGATGCCCATGAACCATGCCTGGTCGCGCGCCAGCCGTCCCTGGTCGGCCTTGATCGTCATGGCGGCCGCTGCGCGACCCGATTCCGCGCGCGGCGCCGCGGCACGGCACCGGTTCCACAGCGCCAGGCCGACCACCGCATAGGCCAGCGTGGCCAGCACCAGCGGGCCGCCCATGGCCGCGCCGACACCGATGTCTTTCTGTTCCGGAGTCGTGCCGAAGACCACGGCCATGAACGTCACGGCACTTTCGGGCAACGCCGTGCCGAACGCGGCCAGCACGGTGCCGGTGGCCGTGGCGCCCAGCTGGAAGCGATGGCCGACCCATTCGACGCCGTTGACGAAGTATTCGCAGGCCAGGTAGATGATGGCCGCGGACAGGAAGAAGAGAGACAGGGTGAGCAGCATGACCACACAGCCGGACGAGCGGGAACAATGGCGCAACGGCGCGGCTCGTCCGGCTGGGATGAACGCGTCGTGGCCAAAGGTCTCGCCTGGCTGTCCGGGCTCTGAAAACAGTGCCCGGTAGCTGCCGACGCCATGGGGTACGTGACCGCCAAGTTTGTTGACGCAGGCTTCCGCGCAAGGGCGGAATGGCTACTCCCCAATGGGATGCGCGGATTGTAGCAGCATGACGGTGACGCCCTTCGCGCATCGCGGCGGGCCGCGCGGTAAAGTTGGCGCATTCGCGTTCCGACGATTCGCCATGAGCCTGCCGCCCACTGATATCAGTCCCTTCCGCCAGCGCCGCGCGCGCCTGCTGGCGCACCTGCGCGCGCAGGGCGGCGGCATCGCCGTACTGCCCACCGCCCCTGCCGCGGTACGCAACCGCGACGCCGAATACCCGTATCGGCACGACAGCGATTTCTACTATCTCAGCGGATTCATCGAGCCGGAAGCGTGGCTGGTGCTGATCGCCGGGGCGGACGACCGCGCGCTGCTGTTCTGCCGTCCGCGCCACCCCGAGCACGAGACCTGGGAAGGCGTACGCTGCGGCCCGGAAGCGGCCGCGGAGCGCTACGGCTTCGACGAAGCGCACAGTATCGAAGCGCTGGACCAGATGCTGCCCGAGCTGCTGCTGGACCAGCCTGCCCTGTATGCCCCGTCGACGCCGGACGATGCGCAGGCCGCGCGGCTGCGCGGATGGATGGCCGCCGCGCGCGAACGCGCCCGCGGCGGACGGCGCGCCCCGGAGCAGCTGCGCGATCTGCGCGGCGTAGTAGCCGACATGCGGCTGGTGAAGGACCCCGACGAGATCGCTGCCATGCGCCGCGCGGCGCGCATCTCGGCCGGCGCCCACGCCCGCGCCATGCGCGCGGCAAGGCCCGGCATGCACGAATACGAGCTCGAAGCGGAACTGCTGTACGAGTTCCGCCGCCACGGCGCGCAGGCGCCGGCCTACACCAGCATCGTCGCCGGCGGCGCGAATGCGTGCGTGCTGCACTATCAGGCGGGCGACACGGTGTTGCATGACGGCGAGCTGGTGCTGATCGACGCGGGCTGCGAGTTCGACAGTTATGCGTCCGACATCACTCGCACATTCCCCGTGAACGGCCGCTACAGCGGCCCGCAGCGCGCGCTGTACGACCTGACGCTGGCCGCGCAGGACGCGGCGGTGCAGGCCACGCGGCCAGGGCTGTCGTTCAACGACGGACATCTGGCGGCGGTGCGCGTGCTCGCGCAGGGGCTGATCGACGAGAAGCTGCTGGAGGGGTCCCTGGACGGCGTGCTGGAATCCGGCGCCTACACGCGTTTCTATATGCACCGCACCGGCCACTGGCTGGGGCTGGACGTACACGACGCGGGCGACTACCGCGAGCCCGGGGCGGGCGGCGCCGAACGGCCCTGGCGGCAGTTGCGGCCAGGCATGGTGTTGACGATAGAACCCGGGCTGTATGTGCGCCCGTCCGACGACGTGCCGGCCCACTACTGGAACATCGGCATCCGCATCGAGGACGACGCCCTGGTCACGGACACGGGCTGCGAATTGCTGACGCGCGGCGTGCCGGTGGATGCGCGCGAGATCGAGGCGCTGATGCGGGAGTAGGCCTAGAGCACGTACCCGTCCAGCCACCCCATCGCGGTCCAGGTGTACACCACCACCATCGCAATGCCGAACATCGTGACGATGGCCCCCACCAGGCAGCCGACGATCGCCACCAGCACCGGCCCCCAGCCAGTGTGCGTGACGCGGCCCATGCCGGGATTGACGCGGCGGTCAAACGACTCGTCGGGCATCAGGCTGTAGACGACGCCCTCGATGAAGCCGGCCGCGGCCGGAATGAACAACAGGAAGAAGACGGGATTGTCGTACCAGGGCGTGAATGCCTGCGCGCCCGCCAGGCACACGCCGCACGCCAGGGTGACCAGCCATGCGCCGCGCCGGCCCAGGTACCACCAGTGCGCGCCTAGCCAGCCCAGGAAGCATGCCAGCAGGCCCACCACCACCTTGCTGCGCGCGCGGCGCGGCATGACGGCGGGATGGGACGGGGTCAGGGGCGCGTCTGTCATCGTCTGGGGCTCTCCACCGGCGGATTGTAGTGGACAGTAAAATCGCGGCATGAACGCTACCGCCTACGACATCGCGATTCTCGGAGCCGGCCCCGTGGGCCAGGTATTGGCGCTGTTGCTGGCGCGCCTGGCGCCGCAACCCGCCCGCATCGCGCTGCTGCACGGCGATAACGCCGCCATGCCGCGCGATCCGGCTCTCGATCCGCGCGTGCTGGCGCTCAACCACGGCAGCCGCGTGCTGCTGGACACCGTGCAGGCCTGGCCCGCGCGCGCGGCCGCCATCCGCCACATCCACGTGTCGCAATGCGGCCGCCTGGGCCGCACGCTGATCGACCATCGCGACTTCGACGTGCCCGAGCTGGGCAGCACGGTGGGCTATGCCGGCCTGCATGCGCGGCTGCAGGAGCGCGTGGCCGCCAGCGGCGTCACCGTGCTGCACGGGCCCGCGGCGCGCATCCTGTCGCAGGATGGCGGCACGGTCCGCATCGAACAGGGCGAGCACGTGCTCGACAGCGCGCTGGCCGTGCTGTGCGATGGCGCGGGCGGCGAGGACGTGCGGCGCGAATACGGCCAGCACGCGGTGCTGACCAGTGCGCATGCCGCGCTGGCGCGCGGCGACTGGGCGTACGAGCGCTTCACGCGCGAAGGTCCGCTGGCGATGCTGCCGCACCCGCACCTGGCGGAGACCTATTCGGTGGTGTGGTGCTGCGCGCCGGCGCATGCCGCCGCACTGGCGCGGATGGACGACGCGGCGTTCTCCGCCGCGCTGAACCAGGCGTTCGGCACCCGGCTGGGTCGGCTGCGCAGCCAGGCGCCGCGGCACGTGTTCCCGCTCGAACTGAAGGCGCGCCATTCGCAGGCGCAGGGCCGGGTGGCGACCATCGGCAACGCGGCGCAAACCTTGCACCCGGTGGCGGGACAGGGCCTGAACCTGGGCTTGCGCGATGCCGCGCGGCTGGCGCAGGCGCTGGCCGGGTGGCTGATCGCCCCGCACGCCGACCCCACCCCCCGGCTGGCCGAATTCGCCCAGGCGCGCCGCGGCGACCGCTGGATCACGGCCGGCGTGACCGACCTGATGCCGCGCCTGTTCACCACCGGACTGGCGCCGGTGGAACATGCCTGCGGGCTGGCGTTGCTGGCCATGGACCTGGCGCCGCCGCTGCGCGCGCCGCTTGCGCGCCATCTGTTGCAGGGCCTGCGCGCCTGAGCTGGCGTCCGGGAACGCAGTGCCCCGGGCGATCCGCACTTGCTGCAATCTCGTCGTAACCCGGCAACTGACCCAAGTCGTAAATAAGGGCCGAAACAAGCGCGGCTAAAATCCGGCGATGCGCATCGGCCCCTGGACTCTTCCCAACAACGTATTGGTCGCCCCCATGGCGGGCGTCACCGACCGCCCCTACCGCCAGCTCTGCAAGCGGTTGGGCGCGGGCTATGCCGTTTCCGAGATGGCCGCCAGCAATCCGCGCCTGTGGGAAAGCGTCAAGACCTCGCGCCGCCTGAACCACGACGGCGAGATCGACCCGGTATCGGTGCAGATCGCCGGGGCCGATCCGGCCATGATGGCCGAGGCCGCCGCCTTCAACGTGTCGCGCGGCGCCCGCATCATCGACATCAACATGGGCTGTCCGGTGAAGAAGGTGTGCAATCTGGCCAGCGGCTCGGCGCTGCTGCGCCACGAAGATCTCATCGCCCGCATCCTCGATGCAGTGGTCGCCGCCTGTGCGCCGCTGGGCGTGCCGGTCACGCTGAAGACGCGCACCGGCTGGGATCGCACCAGCCGCAACGCGCTGCGCGTGGCGCTGCTGGCGCAGGAAGCCGGCATCGCCGCCCTTACCCTGCACGGCCGCACGCGCGCCGACCTGTACACCGGCGAGGCCGAGTACGACACCATCCGCGAGGTCAAGGCCGCCCTGCGCATTCCCGTGGTGGCCAACGGCGACATCGACTCTCCGGAAAAGGCGAAAGCCGTCCTGGATTACACTGGCGCCGATGCGGTCATGATCGGACGCGCGGCCCAGGGCAGGCCCTGGATTTTCCGCGAGGTCGATCATTTCCTGCGTACCGGCGCCAAGCTTTCGCCTCCCACGACGGCCGAAATGCGCGACCTGCTGCTTGAACACCTCGACGATCACTACCGCTTCTATGGCGAGCACACCGGCGTACGCACGGCGCGCAAGCACATAGGCTGGTATCTGGACGGCCTGCCCGGCGCCGAGGAATTCCGGGCCCGAATGAACCTCATCGACAACACCGCGGAGCAATCCCGCGCGGTGGCGTCATGGTTCGACGGCCTGGTGCGCGGACAGGCGCCGGCCCCTGCGGCCGGCCCGGTTCCCGCACGACTGGCGGCCTGAGCCCGCCGGTCCCATCCTTTTTTTCATACAACAACAAACAATCGATCTGTTTATGAGCAAGCGAGATGTTCTTCAAGAATGCGTGCGCGCCAGCCTGGAGCGCTATTTCGAGGACCTGGGCGATTCCGAGCCGCATGACATGTGGGACATGGTGATGCGCTGCGTGGAGCGTCCGGTGCTCGAAGTCGCCCTGGAGCGCTCCGGCGGCAACCAGTCGCGCGCCTCGGAAATGCTCGGCATCACCCGCAACACCCTGCGCAAGAAGCTGCTCGCGCACAACATCCAGCTTTGACCCTCGCATCCTCGCCATGAAAATCGAAACTGCCCTGCTCTCGGTCTCCGACAAGACCGGCATCGTCGAATTCGCACGCGCGCTGCACACGCGCGGCGTGCGCCTCTTGTCCACCGGCGGCACCGCCAAGCTGCTGGCCGAGTCGGGCCTGCCCGTGACCGAAGTGGCCGAGCACACCGGCTCGCCCGAGATCCTGGACGGCCGCGTGAAGACGCTGCACCCGAAGATCCATGGCGGCCTGCTGGCCCGCCGGGACAGCGCCGAGCACCTGGACACGCTGGGCAAGCATGGCATCGACCGCATCGACATGCTGGTGGTGAACCTGTATCCCTTCCGCGAAACCATCGCCAAGCCGGGCTGCACCTTCGCCGACGCGGTCGAGAACATCGACATCGGCGGCCCGGCCATGCTGCGCGCCGCCGCCAAGAACCACGGCACTGAAGCCGGCGGCGTGACGGTGGTGATCGACCCGGTGGACTACACCCGCGTGCTGGCCGAGATCGACCAGTCGGGCGGCACCTCGTATGCGCTGCGCCTGGAACTGGCCGGCAAGGTCTACGCGCACACGGCCGCCTACGACGGCGCCATCGCCGCGTATCTCAGCAGCCTGTCCGAGCCCGCGCCCGCGCAAGAGGCCGCACCGGCCCGCAACGAATGGCCGCGCATCCTGACGCTGCAACTGCGCCAGGAACAGGCCCTGCGCTACGGCGAGAATCCGCACCAGAGCGCCGCGTTCTATGTCGATGCGCAGCGTCCCGCCGGCCTGCTGGGCAACTACCGCCAGCTGCAGGGCAAGGAACTGTCGTACAACAACATCGCCGACGCCGATGCCGCCTGGGAATGCGTGCGCGGCTTCGACACGCCGGCCTGCGTCATCGTCAAGCATGCCAACCCGTGCGGCGTGGCCATCGCCCCCGACACGCTGACGGCCTACCAGAAGGCCTTCAAGACCGATCCCACCTCGGCCTTCGGCGGCATCATCGCTTTCAACCGTCCGGTGGACGCCGCCACGGCCGAAGCCGTCAGCGGCCAGTTCCTGGAAGTGCTGCTGGCGCCCGCGTATGACGGCGCCGCGCTGGCCATCCTGGCCGGCAAGAAGAACGTGCGCGTGCTAGAGGTGCCCGCGGGCGCCGGCCAGAATGCGCTGGACGTCAAGCGCGTGGGCGGCGGCTGGCTGGTGCAGAGCCCGGACGCCTACAGCGTGCCGCGCGATGCGCTGAAGGTGGTGACCAAGCGCGCGCCCACCGAGGCCGAAATGAACGATCTGGCGTTCGCCTGGAAGGTGGCCAAGTACGTGAAGTCCAACGCCATCGTGTTCTGCGCGGGCGGCATGACGCTGGGCGTGGGCGCGGGCCAGATGAGCCGCATCGACTCGGCGCGCATCGCGTCGATCAAGGCCGAGAACGCCGGCCTCACGCTGCGCGGTTCGGCCGTGGCTTCGGACGCGTTCTTCCCGTTCCGCGACGGCCTGGACGTGGTGGTGGCCGCGGGCGCGACCTGCGTGATCCAGCCGGGCGGCAGCGTGCGTGACGATGAAGTCATCGCCGCGGCCGACGAGCACGGCATCGCCATGGTGCTGACCGGCACCCGCCACTTCCGCCACTGAACGCATGCGCGTCCTCGGCATCGATCCCGGCCTGCGCCGCACCGGCTTCGGTGTGATCGATGCCGAAGGCATGCGGCTGCGCTACGTGGCCAGCGGCACCATCGTCGTGCCGCCGGCCCTGTCGCTGCCCGAGCGGCTGAAGGTCATCCTGGACAACCTGCGCGAAGTCGCGCGCGAGACGCAGCCTGACGTGGCCGCGCTCGAAATCGTGTTTCTCAACGCCAATCCCGCCTCTACATTGCTGCTGGGCCAGGCCCGCGGCGCGGCGCTGTGCGCGCTGGCGGACAGCAGTCTCGATGTGCACGAGTACACCGCGCTGCAGATCAAGAAGGCGGTGGTCGGCACGGGGCGCGCGGCGAAAGAGCAGGTGCAGATGATGGTGCAGCGGCTGCTCTCGCTCAACGGCACTCCCGCGCCCGACTCGGCCGACGCGTTGGCCTGCGCGATCTGCCACGCGCACGTCGGGCCGCTGCAGCAGCGGCTGGGCGGCGTGATCGAACGCGCGGGAAAAAGCTCGCGGCCCGGCATACGCAATGGACGGCTGGTGGGCTGACGCCACAGCGTTTCGCTGCGTCGTCGTCGATGTCGAACCTCCCATTTCCTGCGGGCACACTCTAGCCGCTGAACGCATGCCGTTGAACCGGCCGCCGGAGCGATAGAATCCGCCATCGGCCGCCCTTCCGCGCGGCCCCTCCCTTATTCCCTGCGCACTCATGATCGGACGCCTTACCGGTACCCTGCTCGAGAAGACCCCGCCCACCGTCTGCGTCGACGTCAATGGCGTCGGCTATGAAGTCGACGTGCCCATGAGCACGCTGTATGCGCTGCCCGAGACCGGCGCGCGCGTCACGCTGTACACGCACATGGTGGTGCGCGAGGATGCGCATCTGCTGTTCGGGTTCGCCTCGCAGGCCGAACGCGCGGCCTTCCGACAACTGATCAAGATCACCGGCGTCGGCGCACGCATCGCGCTGGCGCTGCTTTCCGGTATGTCGGTGGCCGAACTGTCGCAGGCCGTCACGCTGCAGGAATCGGGACGCCTGACGCGCGTGCCGGGCATCGGCAAGAAGACGGCCGAGCGGCTGCTGCTGGAGCTGCGCGGCAAGCTGGGCGCCGACATCGGCGCCACGCCGCACGCCGTGCCGGACAGCCAGTCGGACATCCTGAACGCGCTGCTGGCGCTGGGCTATTCGGACAAGGAATCGCAGCTTGCGCTGAAGCAGCTGCCCGAAGGCGTCAGCGTGTCCGACGGCATCCGCCTGGCGTTGAAGGCGCTGGTGCGTTGAAGGCGCGGTGAGCTGACGGCCCTGGTGCGCTGAAAGCCTGCCGCCGGCGCGGCGGCTCCGCGCCTACGGCAACCCGATGTCGGCCGGCTTGCCGCCCCGCTTCAGGTACCCCGGCGCCACCGCCTCCAGCGCGGTCGGCACCACGCCCAGCTCGGGCGCGAGACCGCCGGGACACACGTTGTCCACGCTGAGCGAGTCGAGGTTGTCGCGCGACATCAGCGGCGTGCCGGGCAGCATTTCCATCAGGCCCGCCTGCAGGCGGCCGAGTCCCATCGGAATCTCGATCACGGGCCGGCGATGGCCGCTCCACAGTGCGCTAAGCCGCACGATGTCGGCCAGCGTATGCACCTGCGGCCCACAGAGCTCATACGTGCGGCCCCATGCATGGCTGTTGCCCAGCACGTTGGCCATGGCGGCGGCCACGTCGCTGACGTAGACCGGCTGCATGCGCGATCGCGCGCCGGCCAGCGGCAGCACGGGGAAGATGCGCGCCAGCCGCGCGAACATGTTGGTGAAATTGTCGTCGGGCCCGAAAACGACCGATGGGCGGAAGATGGTCCAGCCGCCCTCCCAGCCCTGCAACTCGTTGCGCAGCGCGGCTTCGCCATCGCCCTTCGAGCGCAGATACATGCTGGGCCCCTGCGAGTCGGCGCCCAGCGCGCTGACGTGCAGCAGATGCGCCACCCCGGTGCGCCGACAGGCCCGCGCAATGCGCTGGGGCAGCTGCACGTGGGCCCGCGCGAAGGCGCCGCCGTAGGGTCGCCCGCGGCCGCCGTGCAGTATGCCCACCAGATTGACCACGGCCCCGCCTTCAGGCATCAGCCGCTCGAGCGCGGCATCGTCGTGCACATCGGCCTGGATGAGAGTGACCGTGGGCAGCACCAGCATGTCGCGCCCGCTGCCGTAGCGGCGCGTGGGCACCACCACCGTGTGCCCGCCGGCCGATAAGCGCGCCGCCAGGTGCCGGCCCAGGAAGCCGGTGCCGCCGATGACTAGGATACGCATGATGTCGCAGCTCCTGGCGCGTCAGTAGACCGGGCCATTCTGCCCCAGTCCGCACGCCCGCCGCAACCTCCGGCGCCGTTCCGTGCCGGAACCGCCCGGCCAGGGGGCGACAGGACACGGCCGCGCGGGCTAGGCGCGGTCCGCGGGGTCGGCCAGGCAGGCGCGGATCAGGCGGGATAGTCCGCTGGAATCGCCGTTGTACGCGTCGATGGAGGCACGCACCATCTCGTCCTGGCTAGCCGCACTCCAGTCGATGCGCAGCCCGGCCTGGCGCGCCAGCTGGCCCATGAATTCGCGCTGCGTGCGGCCGTTGCCTTCGCGGAACGGATGCAGCACGTTGATCTCGCCGAGATAGTGTCCGGCACGCTGGCTGAACTGGTCGGGATCCAATCCGCGCAGATGGTTCTCGCCGGCCAGTTGGTCGAACAGCCGGCCCGCCGCGCTTTCGATCATGAGCTTGCGGGCGAACACGGTGTGGCCTTTCCGTATTTCCACGCTTCGCACCTGGCCGGCCCAGTCGTAGACGTCGCCGAACAGGCGGGCATGGATCTGCAGCAGGTGCGGCAGGTCGAAATGACCCGCGACCGGATGCTCGCGAAGTTCGGCCGCGCGCAAAAAAGAAAGGGTGGACTCGACCTTGTCGAGCGCACCCTGATTCTTGATGCCCAGCAGGTTGCGCAACACCTCCGTGCCGCTGTACAGGTACGGATCGCCGCGGTCTCCTGCGTATTTCATGCCATTTCTAGGCGCACTCGCATCTTGAAATCGGCCACGGCGGCGCCGATGGTGATTTCGCCGCGCGCCCAGCGCTCGGCATCGGCCACCGCCCGGGGATCGGGCTCGAGCCCTTCCATGCGCTGGCTGGCCAGCGCGCTGCGCACGGCTGCCAATCGCTCGAAGTGTTCGTGTTCGGCCAGCAGGGATTGGGTGGGATTCGGCAAGTTGGCATCCGGTGCGGCCGCGCTTGCGGCGACCGCTTTAGACCCGGTATCTGAAGGTGGGAACATCCCGCCATTTTAGCGCAAAACGCCTGATTTATCAGTCGCTTATTGATGAAGAGACGACCTTGTCAGCCGGCCATCAGGCGGCCGTATGCCTCCAGATCGACGTTGCCTCCGCTGATGATGACGCCCACCCGGGCGCCGGCCGGAATGGCCACCACCTTGTGCAGCACGGCGGCCGCGGCCAGGCAGCCGGTGGGCTCCACCACGATCTTCATGCGCTGCGCGAAAAAGCGCATGGTCTGCGCCAGCTGGTCGTCGCCGACGGTGACGATGTCGGTGACGTTGTCGCGGATGATGGGGAAAGTCAGGTCGCCCAGGTGCGTGGTAGCCGCGCCGTCGGCCAGCGTCTTGGGCGCGGGGATGCGCACCACCTGGCCCTTGCGCAGCGACTGCTGTCCATCGTTGCCCGCCTCGGGCTCGACGCCGTATACCTTGCATGACGGGCTGAGCGCCTTGGCCGACAACAGCGAGCCCGACAGCAGGCCGCCGCCGCCCAGGCAGACGAACAAGTAATCCAATTCGCCCACCTCGTCGAACAGCTCTTTGGCAGCGGTGCCCTGGCCGGTGATCACGTCGGCGTGGTCGTACGGCGGGATCAGCGCGGCGCCGGTCTCTTGCTGCAAGGCGCGGGTGACGGCCTCGCGGTCGTCCTTGTAGCGGTCATAGGTGACGACCTTGCCGCCATAGCCCTGGGTAGCCGCCTTCTTGGCGGCGGGCGCGTCCTCGGGCATGACGATGGTCGCCTCGACGCCCAGCAGCCGCGCGGCCAGGGCGATGGCCTGCGCATGATTGCCCGACGAGAAGGTAATGACGCCGGCCTTGCGCTGCTCGGGCGTCAGGCGCGAGATCGCATGGTAGCCGCCGCGGAACTTGAAGGCGCCCATGCGCTGGAAGTTCTCGCACTTGAAGTACAGCCTGGCGCCGGTCAGGCCGTCGGCGGTGGTGGACGTGAGCACCGGCGTGCGGTGGGCCACCCCGGCGAGGATTTCGCTGGCGCGGACGACATCGGAATAGGTGGGCAGGACGGGCGACATGATGAGCGGATGGCGTAGAGGGTCGAAAGCAAACGGCATCATACGCCTGGCCGAGGGCCGCCCGCGCCGCCTTGCGCGCATCGCGGCATCCGCCGCGGCCCACACACGAGCGGCCCGCCGCGCCTCGCTGCGCCCCGAAGCACCTTGATGTACCATGGCCTCGCGCATCCGCCGCGCTTCGAACCATGGCCATACAGAACGACTCGCTCTCCTCCCTGCCCGACGCGCCGCGCATTGTCGCGCCGCAGCCCGTCTCGCCCAACGAAGAATCCATCGAACGCGCCCTGCGTCCCAAGGCGCTGCAGGAATACGTGGGCCAGGCGCGCGCGCGCGAGCAGCTCGAGATCTTCATCGCGGCGGCGCGCGGACGCGGCGAGGCGCTGGACCACGTGCTGCTGTTCGGTCCACCCGGCCTGGGCAAGACCACGCTGGCGCACATCATCGCGCACGAAATGGGCGTGCAGCTGCGCCAGACCTCCGGCCCCGTGCTGGAGCGCCCCGGTGACCTGGCGGCGCTGCTGACCAACCTGGAACGCAACGACGTTCTCTTCATCGACGAGATCCACCGCCTCTCGCCCGTGGTCGAGGAAATCCTCTACCCGGCGCTCGAAGACTTCCAGATCGACATCCTGATCGGCGAAGGCCCCGCCGCGCGCAGCGTCAAGCTCGACCTGCAGCCCTTCACGCTGGTCGGCGCCACCACGCGCGCCGGCATGCTGACCAACCCGCTGCGCGACCGCTTCGGCATCGTCTCGCGACTCGAGTTCTACGACGTGGCCGACCTGTCGCGCATCGTCACGCGCAGCGCCGGCCTGCTCAACGCCGTCGTCACGCCCGAGGGCGCACAGGAAGTCGCCCGCCGCGCGCGCGGCACGCCCCGCATCGCCAACCGCCTGCTGCGCCGCGTGCGCGACTATGCCGAAGTGAAGGCCGGCGGCACCATCGACGCCGACGTCGCCGGCCGCGCCCTGTCCATGCTGGAGGTCGACCCGCAGGGCCTGGACCTGATGGACCGCAAACTGCTCGAAGCCATCGTGCACAAATTCGACGGCGGCCCCGTAGGCGTGGACAGCCTGGCCGCGGCCATCGGCGAAGAGCGCGACACCATCGAAGACGTGATCGAACCCTACCTGATCCAGCACGGCTACCTGCAACGCACCCCACGCGGCCGCATGGCCACGCAGACCACATGGCGCCACCTGGGACTGGCAGTACCCGCGGGTCGAGCCGGCGGGGATCCGAGCGGGAATCTGTTCGATTGAACGTCTATGCGATACGGGCGCTTCGGACAGGGCGCTGCGATTCTTTGAGTTCTTAAGTCGCCTCCGCGCGGCTTCCCGGCGTGGGCGGGCCAAGTCGTTCGGCTCGGGCGCGCCATCAGGCGCCCTCGGCCCCCTGCGGGGGCTTCCCTCTCTCCAATTGGCCGTCCCACGCCGGGAAGCCACGCGGAGGCTGATGAAGAATCAGGCCATCGATGGCATGGCGAACGTAGGCGCGATTCACGGCGGCCATGACGAAGCGTCTGCGCGCCTTCGCTGCCGCGCCATCGGCGCCTCAGTTTCTATTGCCCATGCGGCCGCACAACGTTCCAAGGAACCTACGAGCAAATCCGGCCAGCCACACCACAACTTGACGCCAGCCGCCGCTGCCCTGCCCCCTCCCGCATGACGTTGTCGTGAGTCCTCTGGCTGGTTCAGGCGGGCCGTGACGGCCAATTGGAGGGAGGGAAGCCGCGTAGCGGCCGAGGGCGCCTGATGGCGCGCCCGAGCCGAGCGACTTGGCCGGCGCGGCCCGCCTGAACCAGCCAGAGGACGTCATCCGAGCAACACAATGCCACGACAGCAAACGCTGCCTCAAAAAAAATCAGCCCCCTAGTCCACCATCAAGCAGGACAAGGAATCACCGATCCGCCACATGCCGCAAGATATCCTCGCCATAAGCCTCGAGCTTGCGCGCCCCCACGCCGCTGATATGCCCCAGCTCGTCCATCGTTGAAGGCCGCGCCTGCGCGATCTCCCGCAACGTCGCGTCGTGGAAGATCACATACGCCGGCACGCCGTGGTTCTTGGCGACTTCGCCGCGCCACGCCCGCAATGCATCGAACAGCGGCTTGGCTTCGGCAGGCAGCTCCACCGCCTCCGCCCGCGCCCGCTGCGTGCCGCGCGAACGTTCTTTCTTCTCGGGTTCGCGGCGCAGCATCAGTTGCCGCTCTCCCTTCAGCACCGCGCGGCTGTCCTCGGTCAATGCCAGGGTTCCGTAGCCTTCGTGGTCCACCATCAGCAGGCCCTGCGCCAGCAATTGGCGCAGCACCCCGCGCCATGCCTGTTCCGACAGATCCGCCCCGATCCCGAACACGCTGAGCGACTCGTGATCGTGCTGGCGCGTGCGATCGGTGCTCTTGCCGCGCAGGATGTCGATGATGTGCCCCGCCCCGTAGCGCTGGCCGCGCTGCTGCAGCCGATACACCGCCGACAGCACCTTCTGCGCCGCCACCGTGCCGTCCCATGCCTGCGGCGGGTCCAGGCAGACGTCGCAATTGCCGCAGGCCGAGATGGTCTGGCCGAAGTAGTTGAGCAGGCGCACGCGCCGGCATTCCACCGTCTCGCACAGCCCCAGCATCGCGTCCAGCTGCTGCCCCAGGCGACGGCGATAGATCTCGTCGCCCGGCGACTCGTCGATCATGCGGCGTTGCTGCACCACGTCCTGCAAGCCATACGCCAGCCAGGCCGAAGCGGGCAGCCCGTCGCGGCCCGCGCGGCCGGTTTCCTGGTAGTAGCCTTCCACCGACTTGGGCAGGTCGATGTGCGCGACGAAGCGCACGTCCGGCTTGTCGATGCCCATGCCGAACGCAATGGTGGCCACCATGACGATGCCGTCCTCGCGCAGGAAGCGCGACTGGTTGGACGCGCGCACCGCGGCGCCCAGTCCGGCGTGATAAGGCAGCGCGTTGATGCCCTGGCTGCACAGGTAGTCGGCGGTTTCCTCGACGCGGGCGCGCGACAGGCAGTACACCACGCCCGAATCGCCCGCGTGCTCGGTGCGGATCAGTTCCAGCAGCTGGCGGCGCACGTCGTTCTTCTCGACGATGCGGTAGCGGATGTTGGGCCGGTCGAAGCTGGCAACGAAATGGCGCGCATCGTCCAGCGCCAGGCGCTGCGCGATCTCGGTGCGCGTGACGGCCGTGGCGGTGGCCGTCAGTGCGATGCGCGGCACGTCGGGCCAGCGCTCGTGCAGCATGGACAGCTCGAGGTACTCGGGCCGGAAATCGTGTCCCCATTGCGATACGCAGTGCGCCTCGTCGATGGCGAACAGCGCGATGCGGCCGCGATCCAGCAGCTCGAGGCAGCGCTCCGTCATCAGGCGCTCGGGCGCCACATACAGCAGGTCGAGTTCGCCCGCCAGGAAGGCCTGTTCGACCTCGCGGGCCACGCGCCACTCTTGCGTGGAGTTGAGGAAAGCCGCGCGCACGCCCAGCTCGGTCAGCGCATCGACCTGATCCTGCATGAGGGCGATGAGGGGCGAGACCACGACGCCGGTGCCCTCGCGCACCAGGGCCGGGACCTGGTAGCACAGCGACTTGCCGCCGCCGGTGGGCATCAGCACCAGGGCATCGCCGCCGTCGATGACGTGCTGGACGATGGCCTGCTGGTCGCCGCGGAAGGATTCGTAGCCGAATACGCGCTGGAGCACCCCCAGGGCGCGCGCGTCAGACATGGATAGCAACCGTATGCATCATGCCGCGATTTTAAGCCGCATTTGCGCGTTGCCCGCCGCCAGCGCGCATTAACGGCGCGCTGTTCAATATCCCAGCCAGCGGCCGCGCATGAAGGCGTCGACCGGCATGGAGATATTGGCGCGCACGTCGTAGTCGCCCGTGACGATGTCGCGGTCGGCGCCCACGGCGAACTGCACCTGCGGCGCCAGCTGGATGCTCTGCACCAGTCCGACGCGGCGCTCGTCATCCGAGGGATCCAGTCCGCTGCCCAGCGTATAGGTGCCGCTGAGCGTGCCCAGCCCCGAAATCGGCAGACCCGCCGTCCAGATATTGCGGCTGTACGGCGAGGCGGCGCCCGACTCGTAGGTGGACAGATCGCTGAAGCCGCTCTGCGTACGCTCGGTGATCACGCCGACCCGCAGCTCGTCGATGACGTTCACGTCATAGCCGATGCGATAGCGCCGGGCCGCGACGGCGTCATAGGTGCTTTGCATGACGCCCGCCTGCACGCTGCCGTAAGGCCCCGCCCTGTAGGTGGTGCCCACGCCGCCGGCCGTGAGCGAAGGCGCGCTCTGCAACTGGCCCTGCAGGGTGACGTCGGGCATCAGTCCGTAGCTGAAGCTGCTGCTGCCCACCGAGGCCCCGTACACCACGGCGCCCGACGTGGCGGACAGGTCGGTATTGTTGAGGCGGCCGATGGACGAGGTATAGCCGAACTCGCCGGGCTCGAGCTTGCCGTCGGCAGGCGGCGGACTGGACAGTTGAAGCCCGCCGATGGCCAGCGACGGGCTGCCCCACGACAGCGCATTGGTGTTCAGGTTGCCCACCGCCACCGTGGGCCCGTCCGCTTCGCGATAGGTCCAGTTCCGGTCGCCATACACCATGCCCGTCTGCGAGCCGACCGATGCGAACCAGCGTTTGCGGGGCTTGGCTATGCCGTAGACCACCTGCATCTTGCTGCCCGGCCCGAGATCCGAGGGCTGCAGTTCCAGCGCGTATTGCGGCTGGGGATCCGGCGCCGCCCAGTCAGGTTCGACCATGGCCGCGGCGCACAGCAAACCGACGTCGTCGTCGTCCAGGCACGGATCCGGCGGCAGCTCGTGGGCCTCGAGCGCCGAGACGGGCCGCACGGGCAGCGGCAACGCGGGGGCGAGCACGCCGATGCCATAGCGCGCGACCTCGAAGTCGCCGGATTCGGTCTGCTGCACCCGCACGGCGCGCCGCATGGGGCCGCCGGATTGCGCGACCTGCACCGGACGTTGCGTCGCGGCGGCCGTGCCGGCAGGCGAGCCGCCCTCGCCCGGCGTGGCGCACGCGCCCAGGGTGGCGCTGCCAGCCAGTCCCACCGCAAGGGCGACGCGAGCCACCGTGCGCCGGGAGGGCGCGCGGGCGGGCTCGGGCCTTCGCGGCGAGAACAGTGGGCAAGGCATGGGAGTTTGTCCTGGATAACTGCCGCGACAGCGCGCGACGGACATTCCGATTTTAATGGCTGACCACGCCACCGCACCAAACGGGGACAAAGCAAAACAATGGCGCGGTATATTTCAATTGATTTCCACCTCTTGCCCGACGTGCCCCGCCGCGTCACTATCCCGCCATGGATCAACCCCACACCAAGCTGCTGGTCGTCGACGACGATCCCGCGCTGCGGCAATTGCTGGCCGATTACCTGAATCGGCACGGCTACGACACCCTGCTGGCGCCCGACGCCAACGACCTGGCCGCGCGAATCACCCGCTACGCGCCGGACCTGCTGGTGCTGGACCGCATGCTGCCCGGCGGCGACGGCGCCGATGCCTGCCGCCGCCTGCGTGAACAGGGCGAAGACCTGCCCGTCATCCTGCTTACCGCGCGCGACGAGGCCGTCGACCGCATCATCGGCCTGGAGGCCGGCGCGGACGACTACCTCGGCAAGCCGTTCGATCCTCGCGAACTGCTGGCCCGCATCGAGGCGGTGCTGCGACGCAAGCGCGGCCCCTCGGCGCTTACCAAAGACTCGCCCGTCTCGTTCGGCCCGTTCGTGTTCGACCCGGCCACGCGCCAGCTGCTGCGCGACGGCACCGCGGTCAAGCTGACGGGCGGCGAGATCAATCTGCTCGAGGCCCTGGTGCGCAACGCGGGCAAGCCGCTGTCGCGCGAACGCCTGCTGTCGCTGGCGCGCGACGACGACGGCGGCGAGCGCAATGACCGGGCGATCGACATCGCCGTCCTGCGGCTGCGCCGCGCCATCGAAGAAGACCCCAAGCAGCCACGCTGGATCCAGACCGTCTGGGGCATCGGCTACCGGTTCTCTCCCTGAGGATGACGCCGTGATCCGGCTTCATCCGCGCATGCTGCTGCCGCGCTCGCTGCGCACGCGCCTGATCCTGCTGGTGCTGGGCGCCGTGCTGCTGGCCCAGGCGGCCACGCTGACCACGGCCTCGTACTTCCGCGACAGGTTCATCGAGACGGTCGGCATCGACTATCTCACCACCACCATCCGCACATTGCGCGCGGCGCTGTCGCAGGTGCCGGCCGAGGACCGGCCGGACTTCGTGCGCGTGGCCTCGCAGAACCAGTGGCGGCTGTGGTCGCGCGTGCTGCCGGCCGAGGCGCGGCTGCAGCGCCGCGAGCACCTGCCGCCGCGACGCGACCGCCCTCCCGAGACCGACGACGTACGCCGCGACCTGCGCGGGCTGGTGCGCGAACTGAACGAGCGCCTGAACGACGGCACGCGTGTGGCGCTGTCGCGCGGTCCCGATCCCGAGCTGTACATATCGCTGGCGCCCAATCCCGCCACCGAGGACGCCCCGCTGCTGCGCGAATGGCTGGTGATTCCGCTGGATCGCCTGGACCCGCCGGTGGCCACGCCGCTGGTGGCGATATGGCTGGCCGGCCTGGGCGTGGTGCTGCTGCTGGCCGCGGGCTTCTCGTGGCACATCACGCGTCCCATCACGCGCCTGGCCGATGCCGCCGACCGGCTGGCGGCCGGCCAGCCTCAGCGGGTCGAACCCTCCGGCCCGCACGAGACGCGCGTACTGGGTGAACGATTCAACGCCATGCTCGACGCGCTGGCCGAATCGGACTCGGTGCGGCGCACGATGCTGTCCGGCCTGCCGCACGACCTGAAGGGCCCACTGTCGCGCATGTGGCTGCGCATCGAGCTGACGGACGACCCGGCGCTGAAGGAGGGCCTGCGCAAAGACCTGCAGGACATGCAGCACATGGTCGACCAGTTCATCGGCTTCGTCCGCGGCACCGATCCCGCGGCCTATCACTACTCGCCGCTGGCGCTGCCCGAATGGCTGGCCGAGCGCGTGGCGGGCTGGCAGGGCGCGGGCACCGACGTCAGGCTGCACCAGGCCGACGACAACGGCATCGTCATCAACGGCGATGCCGTCGCGCTGGGCCGGCTGCTGGACAACCTGATCGGCAACGCATTGCACCATGGGGAACCGCCCATCGACGTGGCGCTGCGGCGCGAGGGCCAGACCGTCATTGTGGAAGTGGCCGACCACGGCCCGGGCATCGCGGCGGATCGGCGCCAGGAAGCGCTGCGCCCCTTCGCCCGCCTGGATGACGCGCGCACGCGCACGGGCAACGTGGGCCTGGGCCTGGCGGTGGCCGAGGCCATCGCGCGCGCGCACGGCGGCACGCTGGAACTGCGCCAGGCGCAGTCGGGCGGCCTGCTGGTGCACATCGAACTGCCGCTGGCGGCGTGAGCGCCCGCCGCCCTCAGGGCGGCGGCAGCGCGAGATTCGCAGCCCGGCGCTCGCGGCCGAACACCGAACGGTAGGCCAGCACGTTGAAGACCAGCACCACCGGCACGCCGATCACGGCGCCCGCCATCACCAGGCGCATCGAGGCCACCGCGCCCGAGCCGTCCCAGATCGTCATGTCGTCCAGGATCAGGTAGGGGAAGAAGCTGTAGGTCAGCCCCGCCAGCATCAGCACGTACAACAGCACGCACAGCGCGAAGGGCAGCCAGCTGAAGCGGTCGGCCTTGCCGGGCAGGCGCGCCAGCAGCATCTCGATGCCGACGAAGCACAACAGCATCGCGACCCACACGGCCACCGCCAGGCCCAGATGCGCGTCATCGCTCCAGCGGTAGAACACGCCCGAGTTGGCAAGGCCCAGCGCCACGGCCACGGCCACCATGCCGACGGAGGTCCAGCGCGTGGCATGGCGGGCCCAGGCCACCGCGCGGCGCTGCAGGTCGCCGTCGACCCGCATCACCAGCCAGCACGCGCCCAGCAGCGCATAGGCCGCGATGCCGCACGCGCCGGTGAACAGCGAGAACCAGCCATAGCCCGCGTCGCTTTGATAACCGGTGGCCACGCGGCCCAGCACGGCGCCCTGCCCCACGGCGGTCAACACCGAGCCCAGCCAGAACGCCAGAATCCAGCGCGGCTTGTGCTCGGTGCGGGCGCGGATGCGGAATTCGAAGGCCACGCTGCGCAGCATCATGCCCACGCCCATGCAGGCCAGCGGCCCGTACAGTTTGCCGAACACCGTGCCCCAGGCGAACGGAAAGGCAGCACAGAACAGGCCGATGCCCAGCAGCGGCCAGAACTCGTTGGCATCGCGCCACGGGCTCAGCAGGCCCATCATGCGGCCGCGCGTCTCGGAAGGCGCCAGCTGCAGCAGCACGCCCACGCCGACGTCGAAACCGTCGAGCACGATGCCGGCCACGATGAGCAACAGCAGCAGCGCCATGAAGGCCAGCGGCATCCAGAAGGCGGGATCGCCGGGCGTCAGGCCCAGCGAGGCGGCGAGCATGTCGATCATGTGCCGCCCCCCACGGCCTTGCGGACCGGCACCACGCCATAGCGGGCGGCATGCAGCAGCATGCCGACGAAGGCCAGGCCCAGCAGCAGGTACAGCAGCAGATAACCGGCAAGCCCGTAGGTCAGCGTGGACTGCGCGGCCGGCCCCAGGATCTCGGACTGCGTCACGCTGCGGTTGACGGCGTACGGCAGCAGGCCCAGCAGCGAGACCCACCAGCCGGCGATAGCGGCCACGCCGCCGAAGAACGTCATGCCCGTCAGTGCGCGCAGCCACCAGGCGGGCAGCGCGGACGGGTCGAGATTGCGGCGCCAGCCCAGCATCAGCGTCAGGCACGCGGCCGCCAGCATCGCCAGCCCCAGCAGCACAGCGGCCCGCGCCGACCAGAACACCAGGGCGACCGGCGGCCGCATGCCGGCGAACTTGTCCAGGCCCAGGAAATGGCCCTGCGCGTCACGCCCCAGCAGGCGGCCGCCGGTACGCAGGCTCCAGGAGTACAGGTTGCTCTGGCTGGAGACGTCGGGCCAGCCGAACACCGTGAATTGAGGCACATCGCCGCTGTGCCAGTATCCGGCCAGCGCCGCGGCCTTGGCCGGCTGATGCAGCGCCACCACGTCGGCCATGCCAATGGCCGCAGGCGCCTGCAGCAGCGCGGCGATCGCCCCCACCACGGCTGCCGCCTTGAAGGCGTTGCGCTCGCCCTCGCCGGGCGGACGGCGCAGCGTCTGCAGCGCGGTCACGCCCATGATCAGGAACGCCGCCGCCAGCGCCGCGCCCAGCACGGTCAGCGCCATGCTCCATCCGAACGAGGGGTTGAAGACCACCGCCTGCCAGTCGTAGACCTGATAGCGGCCGTCGACCAAGGCCGCCCCGTCGGGCGTCTGCATCCACGAATGCAGCGCCACCAGCCAGCCCACGGTCAGCAGCTGTCCCACCGCGACCATCAGCACCGCCAGCGTATGCGCGGCATCGGAAACGCGCCGCTGGCCGAACAGCATGACGCCCAGGAAGCACGACTTCAGCACGAAGACCGACAGCACGCCGTACCCGATCAGCGGCCCCGCGACGTTGCCGATCTTGTCCATCAGGCCGCCCCACAGGCTGCCCAGCTGCACCAGCACGGGCAGCGCCGAGGCCAGCGCCAGGACGAAACACAGCGCGAAGATGCGCACCCAGAAGCGATAGGCAGCGGTCCAGCCGGGCTGGCCGGTAAGCCGGGCCCGTATTTTGAACAACAGCAGCATCCAGGCCAGCGCCAACGCCACGGCCATGAACAGCGCCAGGAAACTGAAGCTGGCCAGGAAGTGCGCGCGCGCCAGCAATAGCGGGGGGATATCCATGATGGCCGGTAGTGTAGAACCAAATGGGCCCACCCCCGAGCGCTGCGTCGCCCCCTCGAGGGGGCGACGCAGCGGACCGGCAGAGCCCGGATCCGCGCGTCCCCGATCGACTTGCACCGGTTTCTTGCCTAGAAGGTGTTGCTTGGCCACATATCGGTTCCGGCCTTCGGCGGCTTCAGCCCCGAACGTGGCAAAATTGTCGCTTTGTCGCTGCTATTTCCGATTCTTTCAGAATGACCACTGCTCCGACGCCGCCCGCGGCCAGCAACTTCCTGCGCAACATCATCGAAGACGACCTGGAAAACGGCCGCTTCCAAGGCAAGCGCTGGGCCGGCCGGCCCGGTCCGGCAGCCCTGCAGCAGCAAGGCGGGCTCGACCCGGCCCGCATCCGCACGCGGTTTCCGCCCGAGCCCAACGGCTACCTGCACATCGGCCACGCCAAGAGCATCTGCGTGAACTTCGGCATGGCTCGCGAGTACGGCGGCGTATGCCACCTGCGCTTCGACGACACCAATCCCGAGAAAGAAGAGCAGGAATACGTCGACGCCATCGCCGAGGCGGTGCAATGGCTGGGCTTCGACTGGCGCGCCGACGGCAACGACAACCTGTACTTCGCCAGCGACTACTTCGGGTACATGTACGAGTTCGCCGAGGCGCTGATCGAAGCCGGCCACGCCTACGTCGACGAACAGACCGCCGACCAGATCCGGCTCAACCGCGGCACGCTGACCGAACCGGGCATCGATTCGCCATGGCGCGATCGGCCCGCGACGGAGTCGCTGGTACTGCTGCGCGAGATGCGCGACGGCAAGCATCCCGACGGCAGCCTGGTGCTGCGCGCGCGCATCGACATGCGCTCGCCCAACATCAACCTGCGCGATCCGGTCATGTACCGCGTGCGGCACGCCACCCACCATCGCACCGGCAACCAGTGGTGCATCTATCCCATGTACAGCTGGGCGCATCCGGTGGAAGACGCGCTGGAAGGCATCACGCACAGCATCTGCACACTCGAGTTCGAAGACCAGCGGCCCTTCTACGACTGGATCCTGGCCCGCCTGGCCGAACTGGGCAAGCTGGCCGCGCCGCTGCCGCACCAGTACGAATTCGCGCGCCTGAACCTCACCTACATCGTCACCAGCAAACGCAAACTGCTGCAGCTGGTGCGGGAAGGCCACGTCAGCGGCTGGGACGATCCGCGCATGCCCACGCTGTTCGGCCTGCGCCGCCGCGGCTATACGCCCGCATCGATCCGCCTGTTCTGCGACCGTACCGCCGTGTCCAAGTCCGACTCGCGCATCGACTACGGCCTGCTCGAGCAGGCCGTGCGCGACGACCTCGATCCCATCGCGCCGCGCGCCGTGGCCGTGCTCGACCCGCTGAAGCTGGTCATCACCAACTATCCCGAGGGGCAAAGCGAGATGTGTACCGCCCCGCGCAACCCGCATGACCCCGAGGCCGGCCACCGCGAGTTTCCGTTCTCGCGCGAGCTGTGGATCGAGCGCGACGACTTCCGCGAGGATCCGCCCAAGAAGTACTTCCGTCTCTTCCCCGGCAACCAGGTGCGCCTGAAGTACGGCTACGTCGTGCGCTGCACCGGGATGGTCAAGGACGACAGCGGCAACGTCGTCGAGGTGCATGCCGAATACCTGCCCGACACGCGCAGCGGCACGCCGGGCGCGGACAGCGTCAAGGTCAAGGGCAACATCACCTGGATCAGCGCGGCGCACGCCGTGCCGGCCCAGGTGCACCTGTACGACCGTCTGTTCGCCGACCCGCACCCCGACGCCGGCGACAAGGATTTCCTGACCTGCCTCAACCCGAATTCGAAGCAGACCGTGCAGGCCTGGCTCGAGCCGGGTACCGTGGCCGAGCCGGGCGCCACCTGGCAGTTCGAGCGCCTGGGCTACTTCACCGCCGACCGGGTCGAATCCACGGCCGACGCGCCCGTGCTGAACCGCATCGTCACGCTGCGCGACTCCTGGGCCGCCTGACCACCGCCATGAATACCGAATCGCTTGCCCTGGATTTCAAGAGCGCCACCCTGTATGCGGTGCGCGTGGTGCTGCACAGCGCCGACACCGGCCGCCTGGCCGACGCGCTGGCGCAGCGCATGGCCGACGCGGGCAGCTTCTTCGAGCACGAACCCGTGGTCATCGATGCCAGCCGCATCGACGATGCCATCGACTGGCCGCAACTGCTGGACGCGCTGCGCGAGCACAACCTGCCGCCCATCGGCGTGGTGGCCGAAGGCGCGAATCTCGAGGCCGCGCGCGCGGCCGGCCTGACGCCGGTCGACCTGTCCACGGCGGCGCCGCGACCGCAGGCGCCCGATGCCGCGGCCGCGGTGCGCGCCGCCGAAGCAGCGGCGGTGCCCGTGCCGCAGGCCGTCTCCGCCCCGCCGCCCGCGGCGCCCGCGGCCGCCCCCACGGACGCCCCTGCGGTCTCCCCGGAACCGCAGCCGCAGGCCGACGTCGAGGCCGAGGCGCCAGTGGCCGCGCCGGCTCCGGCGCCGGCCCCGTCGGCCATGGTGATCAACCGTCCACTGCGTTCGGGCCAGCGCGTGTATGCGCGCCAGACCGACCTGGTGGTCATCGGCATGGTCAGCCAGGGCGCGGAGGTCATCGCCGACGGCAACGTGCACGTGTACGGACCGCTGCGCGGCAAGGCCATGGCCGGCGCGCGCGGCGACACCTCGGCACGCATCTTCACCACGCAGCTCGATGCCGAACTGCTGGCCGTGGCCGGCGTGTACCGGGTCGTGGAGGCCAAGCTCGACCCCAGCCTGCACAACCAGCCCGCGCTGGTGTGGCTGGATGGCGAGGCCTTGCGCGTCGAGCCGCTGAAGGGCTAGGCAGCACCGGCGGACACGGTCCGCCGCTCCATCTTGTAAGAAGCCTTAAACGGGCTTTTTGCTTTACGATAACGCGATTTATTCGAACATAAGGGTTTCACGGTCATGACACGTATCGTTGTGGTGACTTCCGGCAAGGGCGGGGTAGGCAAGACGACCACCAGCGCAAGCTTCTCTTCCGGATTGGCGATGCGGGGGCACAAGACGGCAGTCATCGACTTCGACGTGGGCTTGCGCAACCTCGACCTCATCATGGGTTGCGAGCGCCGCGTCGTGTACGACTTCGTCAACGTGATCCAGGGCGAAGCTTCCCTGAAGCAGGCTCTCATCAAGGACAAGCAGCTCGAGAACCTGTTCGTGCTGCCCGCGTCGCAAACGCGCGACAAGGATGCGCTGACGCAGGAAGGCGTGGGCAAGGTGATAGACGAGCTCAAGGAAATGGGCTTCGAATACATCATCTGCGATTCCCCTGCCGGCATCGAGACGGGCGCGCTGCTGGCCGCCTACTACGCCGACGACGCGCTGGTCGTCACCAACCCCGAGGTCTCGTCGGTGCGCGACTCCGACCGCATCCTCGGCATCCTGGCCGCCAAGTCTCGCCGCGCCATCGAGGGCGAGGATCCGGTCAAGGAATATCTGCTGCTCACCCGCTACAACCCCAAGCGCGTCAACGACGGCGAAATGCTGTCGCTGACCGACATCGAGGACATCCTGCGCATCAAGCTGATCGGCGTCGTGCCCGAATCGGAAGCTGTGCTGCAGGCGTCCAACCAGGGCCTGCCTGCCATCCACCTGAAGGACACCGATGTGTCCGAGGCCTACAAGGACGTGGTGGCGCGCTATCTGGGCGAAGAACGGTCTCTGCGCTTCACCGACTACAGCAAGCCGGGGTTCCTCAAGCGTCTTTTCGGAGGAAAGTAGACGATGTCGTTCCTGTCGTTCCTGCTGGGACAGAAGAAGACCTCGGCCAGCGTGGCCAAAGAACGCCTGCAGATCATCCTGGCGCACGAGCGCTCGGGCCGCGGCGATTCGCCCGACTACCTGCCCCAGCTGCAGCAAGAGCTGGTCGCCGTCATCTCGAAGTACGTGCACATCAATCCCGAAGACATCAAGGTCAACCTCGAGCGCCAGGACACGCTGGAAGTGCTTGAAGTGAAGATCGAGATCCCGCAGCCCGACGCGTCCTGACGCGGCTCGCATGCGCAAAAAAACGCCCGGCCAGCGCCGGGCGTTTTTCATTGTGGGGAATACGGACCGTGGGAAGCGGTCGCTCGCCGCGAGGACTGCGGCCCGAAGGCTGCGGACCGCGGCTTACTTGCCGACTTGGTCGCCGATGATGCCGCCCAGGGCCGCACCGCCGACCGTGCCCAGCACGCCGCCGTTGGTGATGACCGCACCGGCAACGCCGCCCAGGGCGGCGCCGCCCACGGTGCTTTTCTGACGGCGGCTCATGCTGTCCCACGAGGAACACCCCGCCATGGATACGGCCAGCAGAGCGGCCAGGCAGGCTTTGGAGAAGGTCTGGATCGTCATGGCGAGACTCCTAATCTGTCGGGAAGTGCTCGCGTCGCATCGGCCGCGATGGGTGCAATCCAAAAGTCGCACTCCCCTTTATCGAGCCTACAGGATCGCAGACTTGCAGCACATCGTGCTGTGAGGTTTGCCCAGGATTTGTGTCAATGGGTTGGACCCGCGGGCGCGCTACGCCGGGGGAGCCGATTGGCGTTGCATCTTACTTGACCAGACGTAACACGTCGCGGAACCTGGGATGGTCGCAAGTTTCGAGCCACTCGAATATTGCCATCTCGGAACTGACGATATCGGCGCCGCCCGCCCGCGCGCGCCGCGATGCGGCGTGGTGGTCGGCGGGCCGGCGCGAACCGCAGGCATCGGACACCATCGCCACCTGCCAGCCCCGATTGCGCAGATCCAGCAGCGTCTGCAGCACGCATACGTGAGCCTCGGCGCCGGCCACCAGCACGGTGCGGCGCGCTGGCGGCAGCCAGGCCTCGAAGCCATCCTCGCGCGCCGCGGAGAAGTGCCGCTTGGGGAATACCGCGTCCAGCTCGACGGCCAGCTCGGGCACCGTGGCGCCCAGCTTCTCGGCCTGGTGCTCGGTGCCCACGACCGGCACGTCCAGCAATCGTGCCGCGCGCGCCAGCTTCAGCGTGGCGGCGACCACGGCGTCGCCGTCATGGATGGCGGGCAGCAGCCGGGCCTGCATGTCGATGACCAGCAGCGTGCAATCGGCGGCGTTCAGCGAAATGGCGGGCATGGCTGCTGGGACGCCTTTTACTTCAGCGCCTTGTAGCGCAGGCGCTTGGGCTTGGCGCCCTCTTCGCCCAGGCGCTTCTTCTTGTCGGCCTCGTACTCTTGGTAGTTGCCGTCGAAGAACACCACCTGCGAGTCGCCCTCGAAGGCCAGGATGTGCGTGGCGATGCGGTCCAGGAACCAGCGATCGTGGCTGATGACCATGACGCTGCCGGGGAACTCGAGCAGCGCGTCTTCGAGCGCGCGCAGGGTCTCGACGTCGAGGTCGTTGGACGGTTCGTCCAGCAGCAGCACGTTGCCGCCCGCGATCAGCGTCTTGGCCATGTGCAGGCGGCCGCGTTCGCCGCCGGACAGCTGGCCCACCACCTTGTTCTGGTCGCCGCCCTTGAAGTTGAAGCGGCCCAGGTAGGCGCGCGACGACATCTCGAACTTGCCCACCGTCAGCAGGTCGGCGCCGTCGGACACGGCGTCGAACACCGTCTTCTTGTCTTCCAGCGCATCGCGCGACTGGTCGACGTAGGCCAGCTTGACGGTCTGGCCGATCTTGACCTGGCCCGAATCGGGCTGCTCGCGGCCGGCGATCATGCGGAACAGCGTCGACTTGCCGGCGCCGTTGGGGCCGATGATGCCGACGATGGCGCCCGGCGGAATCTTGAAGCTGAGATTGTCGATCAGCAGGCGGTCGCCATAGGCCTTGCTGACGTTCTCGAACTCGATGACTTCGCTGCCCAGGCGCTCGCCGACCGGAATGAAGATTTCCTGGGTCTCGTTGCGCTTCTGGTATTCGTAGGACGACAGCTCTTCGAAGCGGGCCAGGCGGGCCTTGGCCTTGGCCTGGCGGCCCTTCGGATTCTGGCGCACCCACTCGAGTTCTTTCTTGATGGTCTTCTGGCGAGCCGATTCAGAGGCCTCTTCCTGCTTCAGGCGCGCCTCTTTCTGTTCGAGCCACGTGCTGTAGTTGCCCTTCCAGGGAATGCCGTGGCCGCGGTCAAGTTCGAGGATCCATTCGGCCGCGTTGTCCAGGAAGTAGCGATCGTGGGTGACGCCCACCACGGTGCCGGGGAACTTGTGCAGGAACTGTTCCAGCCACTCGACGCTTTCGGCGTCCAGGTGGTTGGTGGGCTCGTCCAGCAGCAGCATGTCGGGCTTGGAAAGCAGCAGGCGGCACAGCGCCACGCGGCGCTTTTCGCCGCCCGACAGGTTGCCCACGATGGCGTCCCAGGGCGGCAGGCGCAGCGCGTCGGCGGCGATCTCCATCTGGTGCTCGATGTCGTCCGCGCCGCTGGATGCGGCCGCGGCGATGACGGCCTCGAGCTCGGCCTGTTCGGCGGCCAACGCATCGAAGTCGGCATCGGGTTCGGCATAGGCCGCATACACTTCGTCGAGCCGCTTCTTGGCCGCCATGGCGGCGCCCAGGCCTTCCTCGACCGCCTGGCGCACGGTGTGCTCGGGATTCAGCTGCGGCTCTTGCGGCAGATAGCCGATGTTGAGGCCGGGCATGGGGATGGCCTCGCCCTCGATCTCCTTGTCGACGCCGGCCATGATCTTGAGCAGCGTGGACTTGCCCGAGCCATTCAGGCCCAGCACGCCGATCTTGGCGCCGGGGAAGAAGGAAAGCGAGATGTCGCGCAGGATCTGCCGCTTGGGCGGCACGATCTTGCCGACGCGATTCATGGTGTAGACGTATTGGGCCATGGATGCCGGAAATGGGGAATGCGGGTTGCTCGAATAGGCGATTGTAGGCCCTTCGCCGGTACGTCGCCGCACGCTCCGATGCGTACCCGAAGATTAGGGCGTCCGGCGTCGTGCGGGCGCGCCGGGATCGCGCGACAATACTGTTTTCCTTCTTCGTCCAGGCCGCCATGTCCGCCTCCGCCACCCCGCCCGCTTCGGTCGCCCGATTCAGCCAGCCCGAACTCGAGATGCTGGCCAAGACGGCCGACGCCATGAGCGCCTATCTGGGCCAGCCCGTGCTGGCCGAGATAGGCACCGACGACACCGGCCTGGAATGGGTCAGCTTCGGCGTGCCCCTGGACGAGGCCGCCAAGGAAAGCGACGCCGACCCTGTGCACGTGCAGCTGGGCGGCACGGGCGCGCGTCTGCTGGGCCAGCGCGGCGGCCTGCCGGAAAGCACGGAGGCCTATGACTGCCTGTTCCTGTGGGCCGTGCAGATTTCGACCAACGAAGGCGAGCGCTTCATCAAGATCGACCAGGACGGCGAAGAGTCGGCGTGGTCGGACGAATTGGTCGACGTGCTGCCGTTCTCGCTGCAGGACGAGGAACTGTCGGCCTCGGACGACGACGAAGACGACGATGAGGACGATGAGGACGATGACGAGGACGACGCGGCGGACAGCCCGGATGGCGTCCGCTATCGCTGAACGCCCATAGCAGTTCGACGAGGGAACCGCGCCGCCGGCGCCCTGTCCCATTCCTGAGTGTATGGATAGGGCCGCCGATGACCGACGTTTCCACGACCATTGAATCCCCGCGTTCCGCCGGTAACCGGCTGCGGCGCGCGCTGACGTGGCTGCTGGTGCTGGCGCTGCTTGCCGGCGCGGCCTGGTGGAGCTGGCCGCGCCTGCCTTCCGTATGGCGCGCTCCCTGGCACGTGCTGCGCCTTTCCATGCAGCCCATTCCCGCATCGCTGCCCGTTCCGGTAACCGGCGTGGCGCCGCGGCAGCTGACCGACACCTGGGGCGCATCGCGCAGCCAGGGCCGCACGCACGAAGGGATCGACATCTTCGCCAAGCGCGGCACGCCTGTGGTCTCCAGCACCGAAGGCGTAGTGTCCAGCGTGGGCACGAACAACCTGGGCGGCAAGGTGGTGTGGGTGCTGGGCCCGGGCCGCCAGATGCACTACTACGCGCACCTCGACGGCTACGCCGACATCGAGCGCGGCGACCTGCTGCAGCAGGGCGACACCGTGGGCTATGTGGGCAATACGGGCAACGCGCGCGGCACGCCGCCGCATCTGCACTATGGCATCTACCAGGCAGGCGGAGCGATCAACCCCTATCCCCTGCTGACGATCCATACGCGGCTGCCGCGCTGAGTCCGCGCATCAATGCGCTACCTACCACACCTGCCGGTGCCGATCGCGCCGGTACAACGCGTAGCCCAGCGGCCACAGCAGCCACACCAGCGCCAGCGCGCCCGGCTGCGTGAGCCGGTACTTGCCGATGGCGCTGGGCAGGCCCGAGCGCTCGAGATGCAGGCGGAAGCGCGTATAGCGGGCCGCGGCCATGAGGAACACGCGCGGCCGGCGTCGAAACAGCGGCATGTGATGCTGCAGCATGTCCCAGGCCAGCAGGTACAGGCCCTGCACGTTGCCTGCCGAGACCCCGCCGCGGGTCAGGCTGCCCGACGTATCGTGATAGATGCGCACCACGCGGTTGACGAAGCGCTGCCGATAGCCCGCGCGCGCGATCTTCCACCAGACCAGGCTTTCCGGCACGAAGCCTTCGACGTCCTCGGGATACGGAAAGCGCCGCAGCACCTCGGTGCGCATACAGCTGAACTTCTCGCCGCGCACGCGATGATGGAAATACATGTCGATGGCCGTGCCGTCGCGCAGGTCATCGGGATAGCGGTCGCCGACGATGCTGCCGTCGGGGCGCGCGCACAGGCCCGTGACGGAGACGTAGGAATCGCGCAGCGCGTGGGGTATCGCGTTCCACTCTTCGCGGAAGATGTCCAGCGCATCGGGCGCCAGCTCGTCGTCGCTGTCCAGCGCGATCAGGAACTTGCCGGCGGCCTCGCGCACGCCGCGGTTGATCGCCGCCTTCTTGTGCCGGTTGCGCTGCCACACGTAGCGTATGCGAAAATTCGCGCGAGCCTGCCAGGCCAGCACGATCTGGTGCGTGGCGTCGGTGGAACCGTCGTCCACCACCACCCATTCGAAGTCGCGGCACGTCTGCCTGGCCAGCGATGCATAGACCCGCGGCAGCGTGTCACCCCGGTTGTAGGTCGGTGTGACGACCGAAAATAGACATTGTGGATCGGTCATGCGCGCATTGCCCGCGCTGGGCGGTCGAGCAGGATGGTGACGAGGCGCCCAGTGTATGGGATGCGTGCCGTGCAGCAGGTATCAGGAATTCCGGATTTTGCAATCGAATATGACATCTCTCGCCAGCACGCCCGAGACCGAATCGCGCAATGTGCAACTGAACGACATCGCGCTGTTCGTCGAAGTGGCGCGGCGCAAGAGCTTCAGCCTGGCCGCGCGCGCGCTGGACATGCCGACCTCCACGCTGTCGCGCCGCATCAACCAGCTCGAGCAGGCCATCGGCATACGGCTGATCAACCGCAACACGCGGCGGCTCGAACTGACGGACGCGGGCACGGTCTACCTGCAGCGCTGCCAGGGCCTGATCGACGAGGCTAGGCTGGCGCACGAACAATTGCTTGCGCTGTCCGACCGTCCGAAGGGACGGCTGGGCATCTCCATGCCCTACAGCCTGGCGATCTGGCTGTTGCCCGAAGCCCTGCGAGACTTCACCGACCGCTATCCCGAGCTGGACTGCGAGTTCGACCTGAGCATGCGCTCGAGTTCGGATTCGCACGGCACGCCGTACGACGTGATCCTGCGCTTCGGCCACGGCCAGGAAGACACGGGGGCGGACGCGAGCTCGGTGGTGCACGAGGTGCAGACGCTGGACAGCTACCTGTACGCGTCGACGGAGTATCTGGAGCGTCACGGCGAGCCGCGTTCTCCCGCCGACCTGGCGCAGCACCAATGCCTGCGCACCGCCATCGACGACGCCTATTCGGAATGGAACCTGTACAACGGCAGCGAACGCGTACGGGTGCACGTCGATGGCCAGGTGGCCGGCAACAACATCAGTGTGATGGGCACGTTGGCCGGCCTGGGCATGGGCATCACGCGGCTGCCCTACTGCCTGGCGCTGGACCCGGTGATCAAGCGCAACTCGCTGCAGCGCGTGCTGCCGGAATGGCGGGTGGACCCCATCTCGGTGTATGCGGTGTTTCCCTCCAACCTGCTGCCGGCCAAGACGCGCGCGTTCATGGAATTCATCATGCCGATGCTGAAGCCGGCGGATTGAACGCGGCCCGCGCATAACGAAAAACCCCTCTTGCGAGGGGTTTCTTTTGCCGTCCGCAAGAACGGACGACGCATGCCTGGAACGGGCGCGGGCTGCTTTTCAGCGCGCCCGGCACGCGCGGCTTAGACGCGCTTGACCTTTTCCAGCATCTTGAAGACGCCCTTGGGCGACTTGACGAAGAGGCGCTTGAACGCCTTGCCCAGGCAGCGGCGTTCCAGAGTGTTGCGACGTACGCGTTTACGTTCGGCCATGACTATAGCTCCAGTGGATTCGGGTTCGGGTTCGAGTTGGGGCTCGAGTTCCCGTACAGGTGGTTTCTCGTCTGGCCGAAAAGGCGGACGGCGAAATCGGGATAACTCGGCATTCTAGCCGTGAACGCGGGCGCCTGGCAAACCGGCTGTGGCGCGTCAATCAGGGACAAAGCCGCGCGCGTCATGCCTGATTCAGCGCCGCCTGTACCTGGTCGGGACGCGGCAAGGGTTCGACGGCGCCATAGCCCTGCGTGGACAAGGCTGCCGCCGTGTTGGCATAACGCACGGCCGCCAGCCAGTCGTCGCCCTGGCAGCGCCGGGCCAGCAGGTTGCCGGCAAAGCAGTCGCCCGCGCCCGTGGCATCGACCGCCTGCACGCGCTTGCCCGCCACCGCGACGCGCTGCCCATCCGCATCGATCATTGCGCCGTCCTTGCCCAGCTTCAGCACGACCGCGCCCGGCGCGCCCGCCTGCCGTATCCAGTCCAGCGTGCGCTGCGGGTCTTCGTGACCCGTGAAATGGCGCATGTCGTCCATGCTCGGCAGGAACAGGTCGGCATGCCGCATGGCTTCGCACAGGATGGCGCGGGCGCGGTCCAGCGGCCACAGCCGCAGGCGCAAGTTGGAATCCAGGCTGACCTGCCCGCCCGCGCCGCGCGCACGGGCCATCGCCGCGAACACGGTGTCGCACGCGCTGGTGCTGATGGCCAGGCTGATGCCGGACACGTGCAGGAAGCGCGCGCGCTCGACCACTCCGGCGCCGATGTCGTCGGGACGCATGCGCGCGGCGGCGGAGTCGCGCCGCAGATAGCTGAATTCGTGGCCGTCCGGGCCATGCTGCACGAAGTAGACGCCGGTGTGCGCGTCGCGGTCGACCTTCACGCCTGAGGTGTCCACGCCTTCGGTGCGCCACAGCTGCTGCAATTGCCGGCCGAAGGCGTCGTCGCCCACGCGCGTGAGATAGGCGCAGCGCGCGCCCTGCCGGGCCGCCGCAATGACGGCGTTGGAGGTATCGCCGCCGTAGCCCTGGCGATAATCCGGCTCGCCGGGCCGGGTCTGGTTGAACTCGATCATGGCCTCGCCCAGGCCGACCACATCGTACTCAGCCATGATGACCAGCCTCCGCGCGGATCTGCATGATCTGGCGCACCAGCGCGGCGGTGTCCCGCGCGGCGAACGCCTGCTTGTCGTACAGGTTGCTGCCGATGCCCACCAGCGCCGCGCCGGCCGAGAAATACTGGCCCATGTTCTCGCGCGTGACTCCGCCGGTCGGACAGAACACCGTGTCGGGAAAGACCGACCGCAGGGCAGCCAGATGGCCGGGGCCGCCCGTATCGGCGGGAAATATCTTGACGACGTCGGCGTCGGCGGCGCGAGCCGCGAGCACTTCGGTCGGCGTGAAGGCGCCCAGCAGGCACAGCGCGCCGGCCGCGTGGGCCATCTCGACCAGACCTGGCGTATGGCCGGGCGACACCAGGAAATCCGCTCCTGCCACCAGGGCCTCGCGCGCCTGGTCTTCGTCCAGCACCGTTCCCACGCCCAGCAGCAGGGCGTCGCCGTGCTTGTCCCGCAGGGCGCGCACCAGGTCGGCCACGCCGGGAATGGTGCAGGTCAGTTCCAGCGTGTCGCAGCCGGCCGCCACCGCCACTTCGACGGCGTAGGCAGCCTGGGCGGCATCGGGATAGCGCAGCACGGGCACGACGCGTGCTTGGAGCAGGCGCGCGCGCCGCGCGGCGGGATCGGACCGGGTCATAACACCTCTCGCAACTTCGTTGACGGAATGGAATACACCTTTGCTTGCACCGCCGGGCTGCCGATCGGACGGAGCCGGCGTCGTGCCGGCTTCCATTATCCATATCCGCCCCTACCTATGGCATAAGACGACGTGAATCTGAGATACTGTTCATTTATACAGATATCCCAACCGCCGGCCCTCATCCGCCCCTCTTTTCCGGCGTCTTGCCGGACCCAGGCTACGATCACCCCATGAGCTCCGAAATCCGCATCGTTGGCGCGCGCCAGAACAATCTCAAGAACCTCGACCTGACCATCGCCACCGGCGAACTGGTCGTCGTCACCGGCGTTTCGGGTTCGGGCAAAAGTTCGCTGGCCTTCGACACCCTGTATGCCGAAGGCCAGCGCCGCTACGTGGAAACCTTCTCGCCCTATGCGCGCCAGTTCCTGGATCGCATGGACAAGCCGCAGGTCGATCGCATAGAAGGCATCCTGCCCGCCATCGCCATCGACCAGACGAATCCGGTGCGCAGTTCGCGCAGCACGGTCGGCACCATGACCGAGCTGAACGACCACCTGAAGCTGCTGTACGCCCGCGGCGCCGCGCTGCACTGCCGCTGCTGCGGCAAGGTGGTGCGGCGCGACTCGCCCGACTCGATCCATCGCTCGGTGGCCGAGCGGGCCGAGGCCGCGGGCGACCCGCGCCTGGTGATCACGTTCCCGCTGGCCGTGCCGGCCAACTTCACCGAAGACGAGGTGCGCGGCTTCCTCGACCAGCAGGGCTACACGCGCGTGCATGCCGAAGAGGCGCCGCGGGAAAGCACCGTGCCGAAGGTAGTGTCGCGCGGCAAGACCAAAGGCAAGGGCAAGGCGGCCGAGCCCATGGAGGCGCGCCGCATCCTGCACGTGGTGCAGGACCGCTTCCGCTTCGCCGGGGCCGAGCGCGAACGCGTGATGGAAGCGCTCGATACCGCGCTGCGCATGGGCGCCGGACACGTGGCGGTGCACGTCGCGGGCGACGACGGCCAGGACAGTGCCGTCTGGAAATACAGCGACCACCTGCACTGCGCCGACTGCGACATCGAGTACAGCGACGCGCTGCCCAGCAGCTTCTCGTTCAATTCGCCGCTGGGGGCCTGCGAAAGCTGCCGCGGCTTCGGCCGCGTCATCGGCATCGACCTGGGCCTGGTGATACCGGACGAGAACAAGACCCTGCTCGAAGGCGCCATCAAGCCCTGGCAGACGCCATCGTTCAAGGAATGCCAGGACGACCTGGTCAAGTACGCGCCGCGCGCCGGCGTGCCGCTGTCCGTGCCCTGGAAATCGCTGAGCGCGGACCAGCGCGACTGGGTGCTGAACGGCGCGGCCGACTGGAAGGGCGGCAACCAGGCCTGGAAGACGCAGTGGTACGGCGTGCACCGTTTCTTCGAATGGCTGGAAAGCAAGGCCTACAAGATGCACGTGCGGGTGCTGCTGTCGAAGTACCGCAGCTACACGCCCTGCCCCACTTGCCGCGGCGCGCGGCTGAAGCCGGGCTCGCTGCTGTGGCGCCTGGGTACGCGCGCGGAAGCGGATGCGGCGCTGGCGCCTGGCCATGTGGCCGACACGGTGTCGGACGGCCAGGCCGCGGACGCCGCGCAGGCCGCGCGGCAGGGCGGCAGGCAATACCACCGCTTCATGCCCGCCGGCGTGGACTGGACGCGCGAGCAGCTCGATGCGCTGGACGGTCTGTCCGTGCACGACATGATGCTGCTGCCCATCGAACGCGTGCGCCGGTTCTTCGACGCGCTGCGGCTCGAGGGCGTAATGGATGCCGCGTCCGACCTGCTGCTTACCGAGGTGCGCGCGCGCCTGCGCTTCCTGTGCGACGTGGGCCTGGGCTACCTGACGCTCGACCGGCAAAGCCGCACGCTGTCCGGCGGCGAGGTGCAGCGCATCAACCTGACCACCGCGCTGGGCACCTCGCTGGTGAACACGCTGTTCGTGCTGGACGAGCCCTCCATCGGCCTGCACCCGCGTGACATGCATCGCGTGGTCGAGGTCATGCACCGGCTGCGCGACGCGGGCAACACGCTGGTGGTGGTGGAACACGATCCGCAGGTGATGGTGGCGGCCGACCGCATCATCGACATCGGCCCCGGCCCGGGCGAGCGCGGCGGACGCATCGTCTTCGACGGCACGCCGGACCAACTGCGCACGGCCACCACGCTGACGGGCGATTACCTGGGCGGCCGCCAGCGCGTCGAGGCGCCGCGGCCCATGCCGGTGGCGCGCAACACGCCGCGCCTCGTTCTCGAAGGCGCGCGCGCCCACAATCTGCGCAACGTATCCGTCGAGCTGCCGCTGGGCCGGCTGGTGTGCGTCACGGGCGTATCTGGCTCGGGCAAGTCGACCCTGGTGCAGGACGTGCTGTATCCCGCGCTGCTGAAGCAGCAGGGCAAGCCCACCGAGGCCCCCGGCGAATTCGATCGGCTGCTGGGCGCCGAACAGATCGCCGAGGTCGTCATGGTCGACCAGACGCCCATCGGCAAGACCGCGCGTTCCAACCCCGCCAGCTACGTGGGCGCCTTCGACGCCATCCGCAAGCTGTATGCGCAGGCGCCGCTGTCGCGCGAGCGCGGCTATACGGCCGGCATCTTCAGCTTCAACAGCGGCGACGGCCGCTGCCCCACCTGCGGCGGCACGGGCTTCGAACACGTCGAGATGCAGTTCCTGTCCGACGTGTACCTGCGCTGCCCCGACTGCGACGGCAAGCGCTTCCGGCCGGAAGTGCTCGAGGTCCGCATCGAGCACCTGGGCAACAGCGCGTCCATCGACCAGGTGCTGGACATGACGGTCAGCGAGGCGCTCGAGTTCTTCAAGGGCCTGCGCGACGTGCAGACCGGCCTGGCGCCGCTGGCCGACGTGGGGCTCGAGTACGTACGGCTGGGCCAGCCCGTGCCCACGCTGTCGGGCGGCGAGGCGCAGCGCCTGAAGCTGGCCGGTCACCTGGCCGAGGCGGCGCGCAGCGGCATCTCCACCGCCAAGGTGGCCAAGAAAGGCAGCCTGTTCCTGTTCGACGAGCCCACCACGGGCCTGCACTTCGACGACGTGGCGCGCCTGATGCGCGCCTTCCGCAAGCTGCTGGCGGCGGGCCATACGCTGCTGGTGATCGAGCACAACCTCGACGTGATCCGCGCGGCCGACTGGCTGATCGACCTTGGTCCCGACGGCGGCGACGCCGGCGGCGAACTGGTGGGCGTGGGCACGCCGCAAGACCTGATGGACAACCCGCGCTCGTACACCGGACAGGCCCTGCGCGAGTACCAGGGCTCGGTGCTGCCGGCCTCGCCCGTGCCGGCCGACGTGGTGGTGGCCAGCGACATGGACGCGCAAGAAGCCGAGCAGGCGGGCCTGACGGCCGTGCTGGCCGAGCCTCACACGCCGTATGGCGCCGAAGCGGCCAGTGGCACCCCGTTGCAATCGCTGATGCGCCGCCGGCGCAAGGCAAGCCAGGCCATCGAGATCCTGAACGCGCGCGAGCACAACCTGAAGAACGTCAGCGTGGAGATCCCGCGCGACAAGTTCACGGTGATCACCGGCGTGTCGGGCTCGGGCAAGTCGACGCTGGCCTTCGACATCCTGTTCAACGAAGGGCAGCGCCGCTACCTGGAATCGCTGAACGCCTATGCGCGCGCCATCGTGCAGCCGGCGGGCAAGCCCGACGTGGACGCTATCTTCGGCATCCCGCCCACCGTGGCGATCGAGCAGCGCACCAGCCGCGGCGGGCGCAAGTCCACCGTGGCCACGATGACCGAGATCCATCACTTCCTGCGGCTGCTGTACATGAAGCTGGGCACGCAGTACTGCCCCGACTGCAAGGTGCCGGTCGAGCCGCAGAACACCGACCAGATCGTGGCGCGGCTGCTGCGCGAGCAGAAAGGCGAACACATCGGCATCCTGGCGCCGCTGGTGACGGCGCGCAAGGGCTACTACACCGACCTGGCCAAGTGGGCCGCGGGCAAGGGCCACACGCACCTGCGCGTGGACGGCGCCTTCATTCCGGTGTCGCCGTGGCCGCGCCTGGACCGCTACAAAGAACACACCATCGAGCTGCCGGTGGCCGACCTCGTGGTCGATCCCGCGCGCGAGGGCGAACTGCGCGAAGCCGTGAAAAGCGCGCTGGAACATGGCCAGGGCGTGCTCAGCGTGGTGTGGCCGGTGAACAGGCTGCACGAGGCGCTGGACACCGACCTGCACCAGCAGCACTTCTCGGTGAAGCGCGCCTGCCCTTCTTGCGGCACCAGCTTCCCCGAACCCGATCCGCGGCTGTTCTCGTACAACTCCAAGCACGGCTGGTGCACCGGCTGCTACGGCACGGGCCTGCAATTGCAGGGCTTCGATGAAGAGCAGACCGGCGAGGAGACCGCCTGGAACGCCTGGTACGAGGGCGAGGCCAAGCCATGCAGCGTGTGCCACGGGCAGCGGCTCAACCGCGTGGCCCTGGCGGTGCGCTGGCGCGACCGTTCCATCGCCGAACTGGCCTCGCTGCCGGTCAGCGACGCGCATACCTTCTTCACCGGCCTGGTCGCACGCGGCCGCGAGGGCGAGATCGCGCGCGACATCCTGGCCGAGATCCGCGGCCGGCTGACCTTCATGCAGGAGGTCGGGCTGGGCTACCTGGCGCTGGACCGCGCCGCGCCCACGCTGTCTGGCGGCGAGGCGCAGCGCATCCGGCTGGCCGCCCAGCTGGGCTCGAACCTGCAGGGCGTGTGCTACGTGCTGGACGAACCCACCATCGGCCTGCACCCGCGCGACAACCGCATCCTGCTCGACGCGCTGGCCAAGCTGGAAGGCAACGGCAACACACTGGTGGTGGTGGAGCATGACGACGACACCATCCGCCGCGCCTCGCACATCATCGACATCGGCCCCGGCGCGGGCGTACGCGGCGGCCGCGTCGTGGCGCAGGGCACGGCGCAAGACCTGGTGGAATCCCCCGAGTCGGTCACGGGCCGCTATCTGGCCAAGCCGCTGGCCCATCCGCTGAACGGCCGCCGGCCCATCGATGCCGATACGCCCATGCTGCAGATCCAGGGCGCGCGGCTGCACAACCTGCGCAGCGTGGACGCGCGCATTCCGGTCGGTCGCCTCACCGTGGTCACCGGCGTATCGGGCTCGGGCAAGTCCACGCTGGCGCGCGAAGTGCTGCTGGACAACCTGACCCAGGCGGTCTCGCAGCGCAAGGCGCCCACCTGGGCCGGCTGCACGCGCATCACCGGCTGGGAAGTGCTGGATCGCGTGCTCGAGGTCGACCAGACGCCTATCGGCAAGACGCCGCGCTCGTGCCCGGCCACCTACGTGGGCTTCTGGGACGACGTGCGCAAGCTGTTCGCCGACATGCGCGAGGCGCGCGTGCGCGGCTGGACCGCCGCGCGCTTCTCGTTCAACACCGGCGACGGCCGCTGCCCGGTCTGCGAAGGCCAGGGCATGCGAACCATCGAGATGAGCTTCCTGCCCGACGTGAAGGTGCCGTGCGATGCCTGCAACGGCGCGCGCTTCAACAGCGATACGCTCAGCGTGCAGATGCGCGACAAGAATGCCGGCCAGGTGCTGTCCATGGAAGTGGACGACGCCATCGGCTACTTCGCGGCGCATCCGAAGATCCAGCGGCCCCTGCAGCTGATGCAGGACGTGGGGCTTGGCTATCTGACCCTGGGCCAGCCCTCGCCCACCCTGTCCGGCGGCGAGGCGCAGCGCATCAAGCTGGTGACCGAACTGTCCAAGGCCAGGCTCACCGAAGGGGTGTTCAAGACGGGACGCGCCTCGCGCGCGCCGCACACGCTGTACGTGCTGGACGAGCCTACGGTGGGACTGTCGATGGCCGACGTCGAGAAGCTGGTGCACGTGCTGCACCGGCTGGTCGAGGCCGGCAACACGGTGGTCGTCATCGAACACAATCTCGACGTGATCGCCGAGGCCGACTGGCTGCTGGACCTGGGCCCCGAAGGCGGAACGGGCGGCGGCCAGCTGGTGGCCGAAGGCTCGCCCGAAAACGTGATGGCCGCGCAAGGCAATTCGCATACCGGGCGGATACTGCGCGAGTTCATGGACCAGACGCAGCAGGCCTGAGATGAACAGAGTCACGTGCGCGCCGCGGCCGCCGTCCTTGTGGCGGGTCAGTCGGCGCCCGGAAGCCGCCAGGGCGGGTTGACGACATGCAAGCCCGATTCGAAGACCGCCTGGCCGGCCGGGCGCTGCAGCTGCTCGGACCGCGCGAACGCATCAGCGCCTGCCGGCGCGGCGAGGTGCCCGCGGCGCTGGATGCCATCGAGCGCGCGCGTGCGGCCGGCCATTGGATCGCCCTGCTGCTCGATTACGAACTAGGCGAATGGCTGCTGCCCGAGGCGGCGCGGCCTCCGCCCGGCGAGACGGATGCCGAGCCGCTGCGCGCCGACGACGGCAGCGCGCGGCTGACCGCGCTGGTATTCGACCAGGCGCGCCACGAGGCGCCGTGGGACGCGCCCGCCGCAGGCGACCCGCCGGCGCGCATCGCCGCGGTACGGCCGCGCATGGCGCGCGAGCTTTACCTTGAGCGCATCGAGCGGATCCGCACGCTGATCGCGCAGGGCGAGTTGTACCAGGTGAACTACACCCTGCCGCTGGACGTGTCGCTGGAAGGCGATCCGCGTTCGCTCTATCGCCACATCGCGGCGCGCCATCCGGTGGCGCACGCCGCCTATGTCGAGGACGGCCAGCGGACCGTGCTGTCGTTCTCGCCCGAGCTGTTCGTCGCGCGTCAAGGCTCGCGCCTGGTCACGCGCCCCATGAAGGGCACCGCGCCGCGCCATGCCGATCCCGTCGAAGACCAGCGGCTGGGCGAGGCCCTGCGCGCCAGTCCGAAGGACCGCGCCGAGAACCTGATGATCGTGGACCTGCTGCGCAACGACCTGGGCCGGCTGGCCGTGCCGGGATCGGTGCGCGTCGACGACCTGTTCGCGCTGGAGCGCTATCCCAGCGTGTGGACGCTGACCTCGACCATCTCGGCCGAGGCGCCGCAGGCCACGCTGGCGCAGGTGCTGGCCGCCCTGTTCCCTTGCGGCTCCATCACGGGCGCCCCCAAGATCGCCGCCATGCGCCGCATCCGCCGCATGGAGATCGCGCCGCGCAGCCTGTATTGCGGCAGCGTAGGCTGGCTGGCGCCGGACGGCGACTTCTCGCTGAACGTGGCGATCCGCACGCTGGTGCTGCCGTCATGCGAGTCGAACCAAGGCGGCGCAGGCTCGTCGCACATTGTCGACCTGCCTCGATCCGAGCAAGCGCGTGCGGCGTCAAGCGGCCCGACGACGCCCGGTCCTGCGGTCCGTAGCGGCGTGTACCATGTAGGCGGCGGCATCGTGCACGACTCCGATCCCGAACGGGAATGGCAGGAGTGCCATTGGAAGGCGCGCATCCTGGGCTGACCAGGATGAATCAAGTGCCGCGACCGCTGCGTTCCCATTCCCAGCAACCGCTACGCGGAGCCTGCATGCGGCCCGAACTCATCGAAACGATCCTGATCACGGCGGACCGTGGCATCCCGCTGCTGGCGCGCCATCTTGCCCGCCTGCAGAATTCGGCCCAGGCCCTGGGCTACCGATGCGACGCCGACGCGATCGAAGCGGACATCCGCGCCGCCGCCAGCATGACGCTGGCCCCCGGTCCGCACCGCCTGCGCATGCTGCTCAACTCTGCCGGCGACCGTACGCTGCAGGCCTCTCCGCTGCCCCCGCTGCCCTCGGACCAGTCGATCATGCTGTCGCCCGAACCGCTGGACCCGGCCGAACCGCTGCTGCGCCACAAGACAACGTATCGCCCCTGGTACGCACAAACGGTTTCGTGGCTGGCAGAGCACCCGCACGTCTTCGACCTGGTCTACGTAAACACGCGCGGCGAACTGTGCGAAGGCAGCCGCAGCAACATTCATCTGAAACTGGACGGCCGCTGGTACACGCCGCCCCTGGAAAGCGGCTGCTTGCCCGGCGTCCAGCGCGCGGCGCTTATCGACGCAGGCAAAGTACAAGAACGCGTGTTGCCGGTGGCACTGGCGCGCGAAGCGCAGGCAATCAGACTGTCCAACGCGTTACGAGGGTGGTTCGACGTGACGCTTCGGGAGTGAACGCGATTGCGGCTTAAGCGCTGTCGATGCGCGTCATCGGTGACGGTCAGGGCTTGCACGTGGCGACTTGTCGTTGACGATTTGTGGCTTGGAAGCGGCGTCTCATCGATGACGATGAGGCTTGGAAGCCGTCCTCGTGCGGGCTCGAATGGGCCGCTCCCGGCCAAGTCGTCGGGCTCGGGCGCGCCATCAGGCGCCCTCGGCCGCTACGCGGCTCCCCCTCCTCCAATTGGCCGTCGCGGCCCATTCGAGCCCGCACGAGGACTCTTTCAGCGTCATGCGGCGGCCGATGAGCATCTGCATGCCATTAGCAGTTTGCTTATCCGCATGTCATGAAAGTGAGACCGCTGTCGGCCAGAAGCGGTCGTCGACTAGTTGCCCCATACCAGGGTCGGTCGATTTCTTACGTTACGGGGCGCAGCGCAGCAGCAACGTGGCAAGTCCAAGCGCTCGACGCGCTTCATGCCTCAGCGCGACCCACCTCAAGCCCGTGTACCCAGTTCCAGCGCCTCCGCGAACTTCCGCATCAGACGCACTAAATCCGCGACGTCTTCGGCGGCCCAGTCCTGAAAGATTCCCCGTGCCAGACGCTCGCGGGCTTGGTCAAGCTTGTCAGTCACTGCTTTGCCCTTGGAAGACACCACCGTTTCGCGCATCCGGCGATCTTCCGGATTCGCGTGCCGCATCACCATCCCCATCCGTTCCAGCTTGGCGACCTGGCGGCTGATGGTCGTGTAATCCCTGCCGAGGCGATCCGCCAGATCCACCACCCCGATCGGGCCCACCCTTTCAATCACCACCAATAGGCGAAAGAGCGCCTGGTCCAACTGCACGCCGGCTTCCGCGATCAGCCGTTCGTCGTTCCTTGGGCGGTTCATCACGCTTACGATCGTGATCAAGGATCGATGAAGGTCCTTCAACTGCGCCGAGATATGTGTATCTTGCACTTTCTTTTTTGTGACCATAGACTGTCCTCTCAATGTGTGCATATTACACATACCTTGGAGAACTGATATGCGTGAGCCCGTTGACGTCCTGATCTGCGGTGCCGGGACTGCCGGCCTGACCCTGGCAATAGAACTGGCGCGTCGCGGCGTGCGCTTTGCCCTTATCGAAAAGCTCCCATCCCCCTTTCCGGGCTCACGCGGGAAAGGAATTCAACCGCGCACCCAAGAGGTCTTTGAAGACCTGGGAATCCTGGACCGAGCCATGGCTGCGGGTGGCATCTATCCCAAGGTTCGGAAATACTCGGCCGACGGCTGTCATGTGGACCAGGAAGTGACGACGGTTGCCGCACCTACGCCTGCCGAGCCCTACCCGCTTCCGTTGATGGTTCCGCAGTTCAAGACCGAAGCGATAATGCGCGAGCGCCTGTTGGAACTGGGCCATGCGCCTGATTGTGGTGTGGAGCTGATCGGGATGGAGGTCGGCGCCGGCGGGATAAAAGCGGTGCTGGCCACCCCGAAGGGCGAGCAGTGGCTCCACACACGCTATCTGGTGGGCGCCGACGGCGGGCGCAGCCTGGTGCGCCGCACTCTGGGCATAGGCTTTCAGGGCAGGACTTTAGGCGTGCGGGCAATCGTGGCCGATGTCGTGCTGGAAGGGCTGCCGCGCGATATGTGGCACCAGTTCGACGGTAACGGCGCGGGTCCCCTGGCCATCTGCCCGCTCGCGGGCACCGACCTGTTCCAGATCCAGGCGCCCGTTCCTCTGGAGGGCGACATCAACCTTTCCGCTGCTGCGTTGACTGAACGTGTTGCCCTGCACACTGCGCGCTCGGACATTACCGTCCATTCAGTTGCTTGGTCTTCGATCTACAACATGAACGCCAGGCTAGCCGACCGTTACCGGGATGGCCCCGTCTTCCTGGTCGGTGATGCGGCACATGTCCATCCCCCCACCGGCGGACAAGGCCTCAACACCAGCGTGCAGGACGCCTACAACCTGGGCTGGAAGCTAGCGGCCGTGCTCGCTGGCGCGCCGGAGGGGCTACTGGAAACCTACGAAGCCGAACGCCGGCCCGTGGCCGCGGAAGTGCTCGGCCTGTCCACACGGTTGCTTGCTGGTTTCAAGACGGGGGACAACAGGCGGACCCGTGAAGTCCTGCAACTGGACATCGGTTATCCCGCCTCGCCGCTATCGCTTCCGTCGCAAGCCGACAGCAGACTTGTCCCGGGCAGTCGTGCGCCCGATGCCATAGTGCGTGGCGCAGGCGGCAGCCCCACGCGCCTGTTCACCCTGCTAAAGGGCACGCACTGGACCTTACTGGTGAATGGCCCCTCAACCTTTCTGCCAAGCGCCGGCTTGCACATCCACAGCATTGGGCCCGGCATGGAGATCGAAGACCACCAGGACCAGTTCGCCAGGTTCTACGGTCTCGCGGAGGGCGCCGCCGCGCTGGTCAGGCCGGACGGGTACCTGGCGGGTGTCTTTGCCAGGGATCGGGCGGTCGTATTGCAAGAGTATCTGGACCGATACTGCAAAACCCGGTGACCGACTGCAACGCCTCGAAAGTCGGCATTCGCCTCACCGTACATAAACGTGAGCTTGGCCGCTTAGGGTTCTGCAGCGGCCGTAGCCATGGTCCGCGTCTGACCGCTGTCTTGATCCATGACACGTGGAGATGCCATGAAGTTCGACGTTTACGGTAGATTTGCGCTGGAAGTGCTTCATACGACCCGCGGGTGGGAGGTGTATCGCCTTACCGACGGCAAGCATGTGCGTGCGGATGACATCATCATCCCGGCGGATATGGCGGTTGGCGACATCGCGGCATACCTTGATGATCTCCTTCACGAAATATCTCGGCCTGGGGACAGGATCGTAGAGCTGTGAGGGCCCAGCGCGCCAACGCTGACGACCTCGACGCGCGAGCGGGCACACGGTCGAGACTTGAGAACGCGGCGCCGGCCAAGAGCGGTATACAAAGCGCGACCGACTTCATTCCGCGCGACCGACGCAGCCACTCCATTCCACCGCGAGCCGCTGCACTAAAAATGCGACGGCTTGAGTCTTAAATAGCCTCTGTATGGCCTGCCCGCCCGTGCCGGCCAATTGGAGAAGGGGAAGCCGCGTAGCGGCCGAGGGCGCCCTGATGGCGCGCCCGAGCCCGACGACTTGGCCGGCGCGGGTGGGCAGGCCATACAGAGGCCACTTAAGAACCCAAACAAAGCCCCACAAAAGAAGAAGCCCCCGCACCCGCAGAGATTCACCCCAGCGCCAGGCGTATCGCCTCGTTGGCAGCCGCCATCCCCATGACCGCCGTGACGGTCACCACCGACCCGTAGCCTGCGCAGGACAGGCCTTGCGGCGCCGCGGGCGGCGTACCCTCCGCCCCCATGTCGTCGTCGAGTTCGGCCGCGCGCGCCCAGGCCTGGGGCAGGATGGCGGGCTGGTCGAACCAGAGCGCGCGCACGCCCATGCGCGGCACGCGTTTCAGTGCGCGGCCCTGGCGGTCTGAGGCGCGCGGGTAGCCGTGTTCGCGGCGCAGCTTGTTGCGCAGCTTCGACAGCAGCGCGTCGTTGCTCGCCTCGGACAGGTCACCGGCGCGCAAGGACAGGGGATCGGTCTTGCCGCCCGCGCCGCCGCACAGCAGCAGTGGCACGCCGCGCTCGCGCGCGTGCAGGATCATGGCGATCTTGGCAGCCGCCTGGTCGGTGCAATCAATGATGGCGGCGTAGCGGCCCGCGAGCACCTGGGCTACGTTGTCGGGCGCCACGAACTCGTCGATGCGGGTCACCACGCATTCGGGATTGATGTCGCGGATGCGGGCCGCCATGGCCTCGACCTTGGCCTGTCCCAACGTGGGCGTCAGCGCGTGGATCTGCCGGTTGACGTTGGACTCGGCGATGTGGTCCAGGTCGATCAAGGTCAGCGCGCCCACCCCGCAGCGCGCCAGCGCCTCGGCCGTCCACGAGCCCACGCCGCCCAGTCCCGCCACGGCCACGTGCGAGCCGTTCAGCCGCGCCGGAGCGCCCGGGCCGTACAGGCGGGCCAGGCCGCCGAAACGGCGTTCGGCATCGATGTCGCAGGTGGAGAGAGCGGGAGGGGCGATGGTCATGGTGGCGGTATTTTCCCATTTTCCGCATGCCGGCCATGCGACCTGGGCGGCAGGCATGACGCGCCCGCATCGGCAATCGCGCGCATCGGCCCGGTTCCCGCCGCGCGCGGCCAGCGTGCGTCGGTTATTGCGCCGCCGCCACGGGGCCGGTGCCCGTGTCGCCGCCCAGCGCCTGGTACAGCGACACCTGGTTCAGCAGCCGGTTCAGCGCGTTCTCGGCCACCGCCACTTCGGCGTTGCGGCGCTGCTCCTGCGCGTCGAGCCAGAAGCGCAGCGACACGGCGCCGGCGCGGTAGCGCACCTCGTACAGCCGTTCGGCGCGCCGCGCGGACTCCAGCGACAGAGCCAGCAGGCGCGCCCGCTCGGTGAGCTGGGTACGGGCCGACAGGGCGTTCTCGACGTCGGACATGGCCTGGTAGAGCGCCTGGCGGAAGACCACCACGCGCTCTTCGAAATCGGTGCGCGAGATGTCGATGTTCAGCTCCATCTGGTTCCACTGCAGGAACGGCAGGGTCAGCCCCGCGCCCAGCGTTCCCACCGGATTGCGCAGCAGGTCGCCCAGGGCGGTGCTGGCCGTGCCCAGGGCGCCCGTCAGCGTGATGGGCGGGTAGTAGCTGTAGCGCGTGGCATCGACGTTGGCCAACGCGCCGCGCAGGCGCAGTTCGGCGGAGCGCAGGTCCGGACGCCGGCCCAGCAGGTCGGCGGGCAGCCCTGCGCGCACCGGCGGCAGTTCTGTCTGGGGCAGGCGCGGCGGATCGGCGACGATGGGTCCTGGCGGGCTGTCGAACAATATCGCCAGGGCGTTCAGGTTTTCCACGCGCTGCTGCATCAGGTCGGTATGCGCAGCCTGCTGGTTGGCCAGATTCTGTTCGGCCTCGGCCACTTCCAGCGCGGAGGCGCCCCCGGCCGCATACTGCGCGCGCACCATGTCCAGCGTGCGCTGCGCATAGGCGATGCTCTCGCTGCTGGTGGCCAGGCGCTGGTTCAAGAAACCGATCTGCCAGTACAGCTGCGCGGTGGTGCCGGTCAGGCTCAGCGCGGTGCTCTGGCGGTCCTGCTCGGTGGCCTCGGCTTCCCATTCGGCCGCGTCTCGCGCCCGCGACAGCCGGCCCCACAGGTCCAGCTCATAGCTCACGGTCAGTTGCGCCGTGTTGTTGCGCGTGATCAGCCTGTCGCCGTACAGGTTGCGGGACCGGGTCACGTCCACGCTGCCGCCAAATATGGGGAACAGATCGCTGCGGGCCAGGCCGGCGGTCAATTGCGCGCGCCGCACCCGCACCGCGGCGGCCGCCAGGTCGTTGTTGCGCGCCAGCGCCTGGGTCATCAGCCGGTCCAGTTCGGCGTCGCCGAAGGCCAGCCACCATGGGCCGGCCAGCGACGCCGCATCGCCCGGCTGACCCTGAGTCCATTGCATCGGCACCTGCACGGCGGGCCGCTCGTAGCGGCTGTCCAGCAAGCCGCAACCGCCCAGCAGCAGGGCGGCCGCCAACGCGGCGTACAACGGACGCCTACTGCTCTTGCAGCGCCTCGGTGACGACAACGCACTGAGGAACGGAACGGAAATCTTCATTCTCGAGCCAGGGATTCGATGGGATCCAGGCGCGCCGCGTTGCGCGCCGGCAGGAAGCCGAAGGCGACCCCGATCAGGGTGGAGCACACGAAGGCGGCCACCATCGAGGCGGCCGAGAAAATCATCTGGAAACTGCCGCCGGTGGCGCGCGAGACCAGTTCGCCCAGTCCCAGCGACAGGGCGATCCCCGCCACGCCGCCGATCAGGCAGACCAGCACCGCCTCGATGAGGAATTGCTGCATGATGTCGCCGCGCCGCGCGCCCACGGCCATGCGCACGCCGATCTCGCGGGTGCGTTCGGTGACCGACACCAGCATGATGTTCATCACGCCGATGCCGCCCACCACCAGCGAGATCAGCGCGATCATGGACACCAGCAGTGTCATGGTGGCGGTGGTGCGTTCGATGGTCTGGCGCACCGAATCGGTGTTGAACACGAAGAAGTCTTTGGTGCCGTGGCGCTGCGTCAGCAACTTCACGATGGACTGTTCCGCGGTCTTGATAGGCGTGTCGTCCGCCACCCGCACGGTGATGCTGCGCAGGTGCTGCTGGCCCAGCACGCGGCTGAGCGCGGTGGTGTACGGAATGTAGACATTCAGGGTCTCGGCCGCGCCGAACAGCGCTTCCTGCTTCAGCGTCACGCCCACCACGCGGCTGGGCACGTTGCCCAGCAGAATGACCTGGCCCACCGCGTCGGTCGCCGTGCCGAACAGCCGGTTGCGCGTGTTCTCGTCGATGACCACGTCCTGGCTGCGGCGCGCCACCGCGGTGGCGTCGAAGAACTGGCCCTGCGCCAGCCGCAAGCCGCGCACGCGGAAGAACTGCTCGCCCACGCCCTGCACGGTGCCGTTCACGGAAACGTTGCGATAGCGCAGCGAGACGCTGGTGGACACCTGCGGCGTGACGCTGTCGGCGAAATGCTGGCGCGCCAGCGCGTCGGCATCGGAAGGCACCAGCGTGCGGATGCGCGCCGCCTTCTCGTCGCCGAAGTTCTCGCCCGGGAACACGTCCACCGTGTTGGTGCCCATCTGGCTGATGTCGCTCAGGATCTTCTGCCGCGAGCCCTCGCCCAGCGCCACCACCGACACCACCGCGGCGATGCCGATCACGATGCCCAGCATGGTCAGCGCCGTGCGCAGCCGGTGCGCGTTCATGGCGACCAGCGCCATGCGCAGGGCCTCGCCGGTGCGGTCGAGGGCGGCCCGCCACGCCGCCCCCCGCGCGACCTCGGGCGGCTCGGCAGCCGGCGGCGCCGCCGCCTTGGCGCCGTCGTCGTTGAGACGGTCGGCCACGATCTCGCCGTCGCGGATCTCGATGATGCGGCGCGCATGCCGCGCCACTTCCATGTCGTGCGTGACGATGACGATGGTGTGGCCGGCGGCGTTCAGCTCTTCCAGGATGCGCAGCACTTCCTGCCCGGTGTGCGTGTCCAGCGCGCCGGTGGGCTCGTCGGCCAGGATCACCTGCCCGCCGTTCATCAGGGCGCGCGCGATGCTGACGCGCTGCTGCTGCCCGCCCGACAGCTGGCTGGGCCGGTGCTCCATGCGCTCGCCCAGGCCCAGGCGCTGCAGCAGCGCCTCGGCGCGCTCGCGCCGCGGGCCGCGCGCGCGGCCGCTGTAGACGGCCGGCATCTCGACGTTGCCGCGCGCGGTCAGGTCGGCCATCAGGTGATAGCGCTGGAAGATGAAGCCGAAGTGCTCGCGCCGCAGCTCGGCCAATTCGTCGGGCGACAGCTTGCCGGTGACGCGTCCGCCTATGCTGTAAGTGCCGCGCGTGGGACGGTCCAGGCAGCCCAGGATGTTCATCAGCGTGGACTTGCCCGAGCCGGACGCGCCCACGATAGCCACCATCTCGCCCGCGGCGATCTCCAGGTTCACGTCCTTGAGCACCGCGATGGTCTGCTCGCCGGACACGAACTCGCGCCGCACGTCCTCCAGCCGGATCAGCGCTTGCGCCACCTCAGGCTCCCGGCGCGGCCGGCGCCTTGGCCCCCTCGCCCGTCACCACCTTGTCGCCCTCCTGCAGGCCTTCCAGCACCTGGGCGTCGACGTTGTTGTTCAGCCCCACCTTGATGCGGCGCTCGACCGGCTGGCCGTCCGCGCCGACCACGCGCACGGTGCGGGTGCCGTCCTCGTTGCGCGCGCCCAGCGCCGCAGACGGCACCACCAGCGCGCCGGGCGCCTCGCCCAGCACCACGAACACCTGCGCCGTCATCGAGATGCGCAGCCTGCCGTCGGGATTGGGCACCTCGAACAGGCCGTTGTAGTACACGGCCTGCGACGACGAACTGGTGGTCGAGGCGCTGCTCATCAGCGAATTCGAGTCGTCTTTCTGGATCGAGTCGGGCGCGGGTTCGACCGCGCGCAGGCTGCCGTAGTAGCGCTTGTCCGGTTCGCCCAGGATGGTGAAGTAGGCCTTCTGCCCCGGCTGGACGCGGGTCACGTCGGCCTCGGAGATCTGCGCCTTCACCGTCATGGTCTCGACCTGCGCCACCTTGATGATGGTCGGCGCGGTCTGGAACGAGTTCACGGTCTGGCCCTCCTTGGTGACCACGGCCACCACGGTGCCGTCGATGGGCGAGCTGATGCGCGTGTAGCCCAGGTTGACCTTGGCCGTGTCCACCTCGATCTCGGCCTGCACGATCTGCGCCTGCAACGACGCGATCTCGGCGCGGGTCACAGCCAGCGTCGCCTCGGCGGCCTCGTAGTCCTCGCGCGAGCTGGCGTCGGCCGCCAGCATCTCGCGCTGGCGGCGAAAGGCCAGTTCCGCCTGGCGCAGCGTCGCCTGCTTGGCGGTGAGGTCGGCGCGGCGGGTATTCAGGGTGGCTTGCGCGGTGCGCAGGTCGTTCTGCTGGGTCAGGTCATCGATCTCGGCCACCAGCTGGCCGCGCGTCACCCGATCGCCCAACTGCACCTTCAGCGATTTCAACTGCCCGGTGGCCTGCGCGCCGACGCTGACCTGCCGGAACGCCTCGAGCGTGCCGCTGGCCAACACGCTGTCCTCCATATCGGCGCGCCGCACCTCCGCGGTGGAGAAGGAAGGAGCGGGCGGCGGCGAGAAGAACGCCCATCTGACGGTCATGGCCACGAGTAGCAGCGCTACGGCGATCAGCACATAGCGCCTGGTCTTGCCGGACTTGGGTTTCATCGATAGCTGAGTTGTGAGCAATACGGCCGGATTCTACTGGGCCGATCATGGCATTCCCGGTATGCGGCGTTGCACGGAGGACACAAAAGCAAAAACGGTCATCCTGGGATGCAACGAGACGATACGGCTGCGATCTGCCGGGAATCGGTTGCGAACCTGCCGACAGTATCACGCGATCTGCACGCTATCCGACGCGCCGTTGTAACAGGACAGGCCGCATGCAACAGCGCAGGCGCATCGACAATGCCGGACGAAGGGAACAGAATGAAGAAAATTACAAGCCGTGCCTACCTCCCTTCCCCCACGCCCGTCGCGCACTGCCCACGGCCCCGAATTCTCCGGGGCCGCGTATTTGTGCGTGTTGGCCATGCTGAATCACGTGGCGCTTACGGGCGGCCGGATCACCGTCTCGCTAACCGCGCTAGGGCTGGGCCTGTCCACGCTGGAGGTCGGCACGCTGGTCGCGGTATTCGCGGTGCTGCCCATGCTGGCTTCCGTGCATGCCGGACGCTGGGTAGACAAGATCGGCGTCGTGCGGCCGCTGGTCATCGGCACCGGCCTCTGCTCGGTCGGCACCCTGCTGCCTTTCGCCTGGCAGACGCAGACCAGCCTGTTGATCGCATCGTGCTGCATAGGCATCGGCTTCATGCTGCACCAGGTCGCCACCCAGGACATGCTGGGGCACGCGGCGTCGGACCGCCGGCTGCGCAATTTCTCGTGGCTGTCGCTGGCGCTGGCCGCCTCGGGCTTCAGCGGTCCGTTGATTGCCGGGTTGGCCATCGACCATCTGGGCAGTCGCCTGGCGTTTGGCGCGCTGGCCCTGGGGCCCCTGATTTCAGTGGTAGGGCTGTACCTGCTGCGACGGCCCCTGTGCGAGTTCAGCGCCGGACTCACCGCCGCCCATCGCCCGCCGGAAACGCGGCCGCGCCTTTCCGAGATCCTGGCCGTGCCGGCGCTGCGCCGCATCATGCTGGTCAACACCATCCTGTCGGGCGCCTGGGACACCCACCTCTTCGTCGTACCCATCTACGGCACGCGCATCGGGCTGTCCGCGACGACGATCGGCATCATACTCGCGGCCTTCGCGGCCGCTACGTTCGTCATCCGCCTTCTTCTGCCCTTTATCCAGAGCCGGGTCCGGTCGTGGACCATGGTCCGCACGGCGATGGTCACGGCCGCGGTGGATTTCGTGGTTTATCCGCTGTTCCAGGACGTAGGCGTGCTGATCGGCCTGTCTTTCGTGCTGGGGCTGGCATTGGGCATGTGCCAGCCCAGCATGCTGGCGCTGCTGCACCAGCACAGTCCCCCGGGGCGCGCCGCCGAGGCGGTGGGCCTGCGGATGGCGCTGATCAACGGGTCGCAGGTCTCTCTGCCGTTGACGTTCGGCGCGCTCGGTGCACTAATCGGGGTGGCGCCCCTGTTCTGGGCCTACGCCGCCGCGCTGGCGGTGGGAGGCTGGTTCAATCGCCATCCCCCGCAAGAAACCTCAGAATCCCCTCCGTGAAGTCGTCTTCCTCGCCACCCGCCTCGGACATCAGCAATCCCGCCGCGCTGCCTTTTCGCCTATGGACGGCGGACGAGCGGCGCGCGTCGATGGAGCAGGCGCTGAAGGACTGGCAGCCCGGCCAGGACGTGTGGATCTATGGCTACGGCTCGCTGATCTGGCGTCCCGAGTTCGACTACGAAGAGCGCCGACTGGCGAACCTGCGCGGCCATCATCGCGCGTTGTGCCTGTGGTCGCGGGTCAACCGAGGCACGCCCGAGTGTCCCGGCCTGGTGTTCGGACTGGACCGCGGCGGCTCGTGCCGCGGAGTGGTGTACCGGCTGGCCGGCGCGCAGGTGCCCCAGTTCTTTCCGGCGCTGTGGGACCGCGAGATGTCGACCGGCGCCTACCTGCCGCGCTGGCTCAAGTGCAGCACCGACCAGGGCGACGTGAAAGCGCTGGTATTCGTCATGAACCGGGCCAATCCGGCCTACATCAGCGCTTTGCCCGAAGAAGAGCTGGTCGCCATCGTGCGGCGCGCGACGGGGCGGTACGGCGCCTGCATCGACTATGTGGTCGAGACGGCGCGCGCGTTGCGCGGCGCGGGCATCCGCGACAGCCGCCTCGAATCCATCGCCGCCCTGCTCGACGCCAGCTCGGCGGCCCTGCCCGAAGAGCAGGGCTGAGCGCCGGCCGCGGCGCGGCGGGCCGAGGCGGTACACTCGAACCTTCCCGCCGTCACCGCATTCTTCCCCATGTCCGTATCCGACCTGCGCCAGAGCTACGACAAAGGCGTGCTGCTGGAAAGCGCGGCCGCCGCTTCCCCCTTCGACCAATTCGCGCGCTGGTTCGACGAGGCGCTGGCCGCGGGCGTGCCCGAACCCAACGCGATGACCCTGGCCACGGTAGACGCCCAGGGCCAGCCGTCGGCTCGCATCGTGCTCATCAAGGGCTACGACCCCAGCGGATTCATGTTCTTCACCAACTACGAGTCGCGCAAGGGCAACGACCTGGCCGTCAATCCGCGCGCGGCGCTGCTGTTCTTCTGGCAGCCGCTCGAGCGCCAGGTGCGCATCGAGGGCCGGGTGCAGTTCGCCGAGCCGCACGAATCCGATCTTTACTACCACAGCCGGCCGATCGGCTCGCGCATCGGCGCGTGGGCGTCCGAACAGAGCCGGCCCGTCACGCGCGAGGCGCTCGAGGCCCGCGAACGCGAGTTCCGCGAGCGCTATGGCGACCAGCCGCCGCGGCCGTCGCACTGGGGCGGCTACCGTCTGGTGCCCACGTCCTTCGAGTTCTGGCAGGGCCGTCCGTCGCGCCTGCACGACCGGCTGCGCTATCTGCCCGACGGCGCGGGCTGGCGGATCGACCGCCTCGCGCCCTGAAATTCCCGCCGCACCGATGTCATCTGCCTCTGTTCCCGGCTTCGACGCCCGCTATTTCCGCAATGCACTGGGGCGCTTCGCCACCGGCGTCACGGTGGTCAGCGCCGCCGCGCCCGATGGCACGCCCGTCGGCCTGACGGTCAGTTCGTTCAACTCCGTCTCGCTGAACCCGCCCCTGGTGCTGTGGAGCCTGTCGCTGGCCTCGTCCTCGCTGGCCCTGTTCCGGCAATGCGAGCGCTATGTGGTCAACGTGCTGTCGGCCGAGCAGATCGCGCTGGCGCGACGCTTCGCCACCGGCAAGAGCCACGAACGGTTCGCCGGACTGCCGGCCTGCCATGCGCCTCGCGGCACGCCCATGCTGGCCGATTGCGCCGCCTGGTTCGAATGCGGCAACCGCAGCCAGTATGCCGAGGGCGACCACCTGATCATGGTCGGAGAGGTGCTGCACTGCGGCCACAGCGACGCCGCGCCGCTGGTGTTCCATGCCGGCGGCTTCGACTTGACCCCCGCCTCGCAACGCCAGGAATGAACATGAACGTTTCCGGGCCGGCCGCAGGCTTTTCCACCGAAGCCCGCTCGGGCTGATTATTGCAATGAGCACTGACATCGACTGCATCGTCATCGGTGCCGGCGTCGTGGGCCTGGCCGTGGCCCGCGTGCTGGCGCTGCAGGGCCGCGAGGTGCTGGTGGCCGACGCCGCGGAAGGCATCGGCACCGGCACCAGCTCGCGCAATTCCGAAGTCATCCACGCCGGCATCTACTATGCGGCCGGCAGCCTGAAGGCGCGCCTGTGCGTGCGCGGCAAGCATCTGCTGTACGAGTACTGCGCCCAGCGCGGCGTGCCGTACAAGCGGCTGGGCAAGCTGATCGTGGCAACGTCCGACGACGAGGCCGCGCAGCTCGAAGGCATCGCCGCACGCGCGCTGGCCAACGGCGTGGACGACATGCAGCACATCGACGCCGCGGCCGCGCGGCGGCTGGAACCGGCACTGCGCTGCACCGCCGCGCTGGTGTCCCCATCCACGGGCATCGTCGACAGCCATGCGCTGATGCTGGCCTACCAGGGCGACGCCGAGAACGCCGGCGCGCAGTGCGTGTTCCACACGCCCATGCGGTCCGCGCGCGTGCGGCCCGGCGGCGGCTTCGAGGTGGAATTCGGCGGCGCGGAGGCCATGACGCTGTCCTGCAACGTGCTGATCAATGCGGCCGGCCTGCACGCGCCCAGCCTGGCGCGCCGCATCGAGGGCCTGCCCGCCGGCACCGTGCCGCGCGAATACCTGTGCAAGGGCAGCTACTTCACCCTGTCGGGCCGCGCGCCGTTCTCGCGCCTGATCTATCCCGCACCCGCGCCCAACCACGCCGGCCTGGGCGTGCACCTGACGCTGGACATGGGCGGCCAGGCCAAGTTCGGCCCCGATACAGAATGGATCGAGACCGAGGACTACACGCTGGACGCGCGCCGCGCCGAAGTGTTCTACGATGCGGTGCGCCGCTACTGGCCCGCCCTGCCCGACGGCGCGCTGGCGCCGGGGTACACGGGCATCCGACCCAAGATCTCGGGCCCGAACGACCCGGCCGCCGACTTCGCCATCGACGGCCCCGCCGTGCATGGCGTGGCCGGCCTGGTGAACCTGTACGGAATCGAATCCCCGGGCCTGACCGCCAGCCTGGCCATCGCCGAAGAAACCCTGCAGCGCCTCAACCCCTGATCCGCCCTACTCCGCCATGCAGCACAACGACTACATCCTGACCCTGTCCTGCCCCGACCGCACCGGCATCGTGTACCGCGTCAGCGGCCTGCTGTTCGACCTGGGCTGCAACATCCTGGATTCGCAGCAGTTCGGCGACGATGAAACGGGCCGGTTCTTCCTGCGCGTGCACTTCGACCTGCCGCCGGCGGCGGCCGAAGAAACGCTGCGCGAGCGCTTCGCGGCACTGGCGGACGGCTATGCCATGGAATGGCAGATCCACGACGCCCGCCAGAAGCCGCGTCTGCTGATCATGGTCAGCAAGCAGGGCCACTGCCTGAACGACCTGCTGTTCCGCGTGCGTAGCGGCCACCTGCGTGCCGAGGTGGCGGCCATCGTGTCGAACCACAACGACTACGCCTCGCTGGCCGCCTCGTACGGGATCCCGTTCCACCATCTACCGGTCACTCCCGAAACGAAGGACCAGCAGGAACGCCAGGTGCTGGAACTGGTGGAGCGCGAACGCATCGACCTGGTGGTGCTGGCCCGCTACATGCAGATCCTGTCGGCCGAGATGTGCCGGGCCCTGGAAGGCCGCGCAATCAACATCCACCACAGCTTCCTGCCCAGCTTCAAGGGCGCCCGCCCCTACCACCAGGCCCACGCCCGCGGCGTGAAGATCATCGGGGCGACGGCGCATTACGTGACGTCGGACCTGGACGAAGGTCCGATCATCGAGCAGGACATCGAACGAGTGGACCATACGATGACGGCGCAGCAGCTCACCCAGGTGGGCAGCGACGTGGAATCGCTCGTGCTCGCACGGGCCGTGCGCAGCCACGTCGAACATCGGATCCTGTTGAATCGCAATCGGACTGTCGTGTTTCGATAGCGTCCTTTGTCGGGCTCACGGTGGGTCGTTCTGTTGTTCCGTCTGGCGGGCTTTGTTTGGGTTCTTAAGTGGCCTCTGTATGGCCTGCCCACCCGCGCCGGCCAAGTCGTCGGGCTCGGGCGCGCCATCAGGCGCCCTCGGCCCCCTGCGGGGGCTCCCCCTCCTCCAATTGGCCGGCACGGGCGGGCAGGCCATACAGAGGCCAGTTAAAACTCAAGCCGTCGCGCGGTGGTACAGGGGCGGGCCGTTGCAATGAAGCGGCTGTGTCGGGTTGCATGCATCCAGGGGCATACGTTCGAGTTGCGGCACATCGTGCCATGCGCGGACCACAGCTTTCGCATGCAGAAAGGGAAGACGGGCTTGGCATGTCGACCGACTGTGCTCCTGGCGAAGAGACGCTCCGGCATGCCGAGGGCCACGGCTCTTGGCAAGCAATGCACCTGACGCTCAATGGTAGTGAGCACGCTGCTCACGGCATGCAGTTGCTTATCGGCCGCCGCATGACGCTGAAAAAGTCCTCGTGCGGGCTCGAATGGGTCGCGACGGCCAATTGGAGGAGGGGAAGCCGCGTAGCGGCCGAGGGCGCCTGATGGCGCGCCCGAGCCCGACGACTTGGCCGGGAGCGGCCCATTCGAGCCCGCACGAGGACGGCTTCCGAGCGTTATCGTCAACGATGAGACGCCGCTTCCAAGTCACGAATCGTCAACGACAACCCTCAAGCACACCCAGCAAGCTGCAACAGCCGCTCACTCCCGCGGCGCCCGGCGAGTGGACCGCTGCCGCGCCGGGCCATTCGCGCGGCTCAGGTTGTAGGCCGTGTTCACCAGCCCGATGTGCGAGAACCCTTGCGGGAAATTGCCCAGCATGCGGCGCCGCCCCACATCGTATTCCTCGGAGAGCAGCCCCAGGTCGTTGCGCATGCTCAGCAGCCTGTCGAACATCCGGTTCGCGTCGTCCAGCCGCCCTTGCAGCACGTACGCGTCCGCCAGCCAGAAACTGCAGGCCAGGAAGACGCCCTCGTCGCCGGGCAGCCCGTCGTCCGTCTGGTCCGGCAGATAGCGCAGCAGCAGGCCATTGCGCAGCAGGTCTTCTTCCACCGCGCGTATCGTGCCCTGCACGCGCGGATCGTCGCAAGGCAGGAAGCCGACCTGCGGAATCAGCAGCAGGCTGGCGTCCAGCGCCTTGCCGCCATAGAACTGCACGAACGTGTTGCGGTGCGGATCGTAGCCCTTGGCGCAGATGTCGTGGTGGATCTCGTCGCGCAGGCGCATCCAGCGGTCCACCGGGCCCTTCAGGCCGAACTGCTCGCATGACTTGATGGCACGGTCGAAGGCCACCCAGCACATCAGGCGCGAGTGCGTGAAGGCGCGCCTCGGGCCGCGCACTTCCCAGATGCCGTGGTCCAGGCTCTTCCACAACGTTTCCAGTGGATTGATCAGCGCGTTCTGCAGGCGCCACGCTTCGGCCAGCGGCGCCAGGTCCGCGGCGCGCGCGGCGTGCAGCGTTTCGACCAGCTCGCCGTACACGTCCAGTTGCAGTTGGCCCGCCGCCTCGTTGCCCACTCGCACCGGCTTGCTGCCTTCATAGCCGGGCAGCCACGGCACCTCGTGCTCGGGCAGCCAGCGTTCGCCCGAGATGCCGTACATGATCTGCATCTGGCTAGGATGGCCGGCCACCGCGCGCAGCAGCCATTGGCGCCAGGCTTCCGCCTCTTCGCGGTAGCCTGCATTGAGCAGCGCATACAGCGTCAGCGACGAATCACGCAGCCAGCAATAGCGGTAGTCCCAGTTGCGGGCGCCGCCCAGTTCCTCGGGCAGTCCCATGGTGGGCGCGGCGATGATGCCGCCGGTGGGTTCGAAGGTCAGCAGCTTTAGCGTGATCAGCGAGCGCACCACCGCGTCGCGCCGCTCGTCGGCGGGACCATCCCAATGGCAATGGCGCGCCCACTGCTGCCACCACGAGATCGTGCGGTCCATGCTTTCCAGCCGGTCCGGCACGAAGTGGGGCGTCTGGTGCGAGGGATGGTACGAGAGCGTGAAGGGCACCGTCTGGCCCTCGCGCACCGTGAAATGGGACACGCTGCGCATGTCCTCGCCCTTGAGTGGCACCGCGGTATGCAGCTCCACCGCGTCCGGGCCCGAGATCGCGCTCAAGCCATAGTCGCGGCGGCGCACCCAGGGCACGGCCTGCCCGTAGTTGAAGCGCAGCACCAGTTCCATGTCCATGTCCACGGTGCCCTGCAGGCCGCAGACGATGCGCACCACGTCCACGCGCGACTCTTCGTTGCTGATGGGCATGAAGTCGCAGACCTTCACCGTGCCCGTGGTCGTTTCATGGTAGGTCTCGAGCACCGCCGTGTCGTGGACGTAGCGGCGGCGCGTGCGGGCCTCGCGGGGATTGGCGGGCGCCAGCAGCCAGTGGCCATGCCGCTCGTCGCCCAGCAGCGCGGCGAAGCACGCCGGCGAATCGAAGTGCGGCAGGCACAGCCAGTCGATCGAGCCGTCGCGCCCGACCAGCGCGGCCGACAGCATGTTGCCGATCACGCCATAGTCTTCCAGGGGTTTGGACATATCCCTCGGCCCTCCTCCGGCCGGACCCGCGGCGCAGCCAGCGCTGGCCGGTGCCGGACAGCGCCTCGCCGCGGGTCGCGGACGCGCCGGCGGCCGTCGGTCAGCCCGCTCCGCGGAACTCGGGGTACAGCGTCATGCCGCCGTCCACGAACAGCGTGGCGCCCGTCACGTAGTCGGATGCGTCGGAACTCAGCCACACGGCCGCGCGGCCGATGTCGTCGGGCTCCCCGATGCGGCCATACGGAATCAGCTTCAACAGCTCGGACATGGCTTCGTCCGTGCCCCACGCCTCTTTGTTGATGGGCGTGCGGATGGCCCCCGGGGCGATGCTGTTCACGCGGATCTTGCGCGGCGCCAGCTCTTGCGCCAGGGAGCGCATCAACAGCGCCACGCCGCCCTTGGAGGCCGCGTAGTTGGCCTGGAAGGCCCACGGGATGACCTCGTGCACCGAACTCATGAAGATGATCTTGCCCGCGGAGGCGCCTTTGGGCGGCGGCTCGGGCCAGCGCGCCAGGAAGGCGCGGGCGGCCGCGCGGGCGCACAGGAAGTAGCCGGTCAGGTTGACGTCGATGACGTCGCGCCATTGCGCCAGCGTCATGTCCTGTATGGGCGCGGGCTTCTCGATGCCGGCGTTGTTGACCAGGATGTCCAGTTCTCCCAGGCGGTCGCGCGCATCGGCGAACATCCGTTCGACGTCGTCTTCGCGGCTGACGTCCCCCTTCACGGGACATGCCGTGCCGCCGGCCTGCTCGATCTGGGCCACCACGTCGGCGGCGCGTTTCGCGCCGTCCTCGGTGTCGCGATGATTGATCGCCACCCGCGCGCCGGCCTCGGCAAGCGCGACCGCCACCGCCCGGCCGATGCCGGACGTCGCGCCGGTGACCAGGGCCACGCGGCCCTGCAATTCTGCTGTCTGGGGCATGGTGCCTCCTCTTGCGCGCGCGGGCGCGGACATGCCGCGCGTGCGCTGCTCCATCGTACGTCGGTAGTGCTGCGTAAGGTGCTGTTCATCAGACCATGCCTGACAGCGAAGTTTCGATTCGGTTCATTGCCGTGTGATTCGATAGTTTTCCTTGCCGCGCCATGCGAGGCCTGACGAACCGCCTGTACGGCGCGCGACACCCGCCGCTGCGGCGTGGGCCGGTACTGCCGCGTAATCCCGCGTATCGCCGCGATACGCCCGCGCGGACGGCATGTGCGTACACTGGCTCGTCGTCGCCCAGCCGGAGTACCACCCGATGTCCCGTCGCAGCACGCACACGCAACAGGAACCGCAGCCGGTGGCGCGGCCCGCATGCCGATGAAGCGGGGAGGCCTGGCCGGCCTGTTCCTGAAGACCGCCCGCAACTTCGCGCGCCTGCAGGACAAGCTCGTGCGCGCCAACACGCGTCGGCTGGTCGCGCAGGTCAAGCCCGCGGCGAAGCGGGCCAAATCAGCAACCGCCGCCGCGGCCAGGTCGCTGGCCGGATCCGGCGCCAAGCCCCGCAGCGCCAGGACCGGCTCCGCCGCCCGCGGCGGAGCGCATGCGACGCCGATCACCGCCATTCCGGGCGCCGGCATCTGGCAGCCGTTGCAGCAGTTCTCCGCGCCGGGCGGACGTCGGCTGGCCTACGCCCGCTACCGTCCAAAGGGCCGCATACAGGGCATGCCGCTGGTGGTGATGCTGCACGGCTGCCGGCAGAACGCGGCGGAGCTGGCGCTGGGCACCCGCATGAACCTGCAGGCCGACCGGGCGGGCTTCGTGGTCCTGTATCCGCAACAGGCGCTGGCGCGCCATTCGCATCGTTGCTGGCGATGGTTCCAGCTTCATACGGGCGGACAGGACGACGCGGACGCGATCGCCGCGCTGATCCGTGCGGAGATCGCGCGCGAGGGGCTGGACGGCCGGCGCGTCTACCTGGCCGGGATGTCGGCCGGGGCCGGGATCGCGGCGCTGATCGCGCTGCGCCACCCCGACCTGGTCAGCGCCATCGCGCTGCACTCCGGCGTGGTCACCGGCGGCGCGCGCACCGCCGTGGAGGGCCTGAATGTGATGCGGCGCGGCACCTTGCGCAATCCGGCCGCGCTGGTGGATGCGGTGGCCGCCCCGGCGGTCTTTCATCTGGGCATGCCGGCCCTGGTGGTGCACGGCCTGCGCGACACCGCGGTGTCGCCGCGCAATGCGCATCAACTGGTGGAGCAGTTCCGCCACATCAACGGAGCCGGGCACGCCGAGACCTCGGTGCGGGTGCTGGGCAAAGGCACCCGCCGCGAGTACCGCCGCACCGACGTACTATGCAGACGCAAGCCCGTGGTGCGGCTGTGCGAGATCCCCCGGGTGGAACATGCCTGGAGCGGCGGCGACCCGGCGATCGAATATCACGCCGACACCGGCCCGGACGCCTCGGTGCTGGCCTGGCAGTTCTTCCGGCGGCACAGGCGGCCGTGAACGGCCGCACGTCATGGCCGCACTTCACAAAGGCCTCACCGTCTTCATCCGATCCTCATCATTGCCACGCAAACTGTGCGCCATTGCAACCCAGGAGGATCGAAAGATGAAATCCTTGCGCAATACCGCCTCCATCGCGGCCGCGGCGCTGCGGGCCGCCGCGCCCGTCCGGATCGCCACGCTGGTCATGCTGTGGGCGCTGGCGACCGTGCCGTTGATGGCGGCCATCGCCGCACATGCCGCCTCCGACGCCGTGCCCAGGCTGGACACGCTGGCCAGCGACGGCGCCAGCGGCGCTTCCCCGCGCGGCCACAGGATGGCGGCCCAGGCAGACCCGCACGAACCTGGCACGCCGGCGCCGGCTCAGTCGCCCAGTGCCAGCCCTTCCCTGCGCGGATCCGCGCCGCCGGTAAGCCCCGACGGGCCGATCACGATACCCTGCAACCCGCTCGGGAACTCGACTTCGCTGACCTCGTGCCCCCATTTCCGCAGCGCCGGCGCCAGCTTAACCAGCGAGGTGCCGCGCTCGAGTTCCGTGGAACGGTTGCGGCTCCCCATGTTGGGCAATGCGATGGCCTGCTGGATGTCCAGTTGCCAGTCCAGCACGCCCACCAGCGTCTTGGCCACGTAGTTGATGATGGCGCTGCCGCCCGGCGAGCCCACGGCCATGTACGGTTTGCCCGCGCGAAACACGATCATCGGCGACATGGAGCTGCGCGGCCGCTTGCCGGGCTCGATGCGGTTGGCCACCAGCCTGCCCTCAGGGTCGCTGAAGGACGACGAGAAGTCGGTCATCTCGTTGTTCAGCAGGAAACCGCGCACCAGGATCTTGCTGCCGAAGGCCGCCTCGATGGTTGAGGTCATCGACACCACGTTGCCCTCGTGGTCCACCGCAGAGATGTGCGTGGTGGAGGGCAGCTCGAGCGCGTCGTCGCGCGCGCGCGCCTGCAGCAGGCCGGCCGGATCGCCGGGCAGGGCCGTGCCCATGCTGCGGTCGGATCTTATCGACGCGCCACGCCGCTGCAGATAGCGCGGGTCCAGCAGCGCAGTCACAGGCACGTCGACGAAGGCCGGATCGCCCACGTAGAAATCGCGGTCGGCATAGGCCAGCCGGCCCGCCTCCGAGAAATAGTGCACCGCCTGCGCGCTGCCTGGCCTGAAGCTGCCCATGGGATGCTGCTGCAGCATGCCCAGCATCTGCAGCACGGCCAGCGGCCCGCTGCTGGGAGGCGGCGGCCCGCACAGCAGGTACGCGCGATAACGTCCGCACACCGGTTCGCGCACCTGCGCGCGATAACCGGCCAGGTCCGCCTCGGTAAGGTCGCCCGGCTGGACATGGCCGCGAACCGCCGCCACGATATCGCGGGCGATGTCGCCGCGATAGAACGCGTCCGGCCCTTCGTCCGCCACGCGGCGCAGCACCTGCGCCAGCTGCGGGTTCTTCAGCATGTGCCCCACCGGCCACGCGCTGCCGTCCGGCGCGAGAAAGTAACGCGCCGCCTCGGGCTGCGCGGCCAGCTCCGGCGTGCCGGCCACCAGGGCATGCAGCCGCGGGGATACGGCGAAGCCGTGGTGCGCGATGTCTATGGCCGGCTCGAACAAGGCTTTCCATGGCAGCCGGCCATGTTGGCGATGCGCCAGTTCCAGCCCGCGCAACAGGCCCGGCGTGGCCACGGCGCGCCCGTTGTTCACCGCCTCTCTGAACGGTATCGGTTTGCCGTCGCGCAGGAAGCGATCCGGCCGCGCGGCGGCGGGCGCGGTCTCGCGGCTGTCGTAGACCTGCAGCGCGCCGCCCGCGGCCTGATAGTGGACCATGAACGCCCCGCCGCCCAGGCCCGACGACTGAGGCTCGACCACGGCTAGCACGAGTTGCGTGGCGATGACCGCGTCGGTGGCGCTGCCGCCCTGCTTCAGCATGGCATAGCCCGCCTGCGTGGCCAGCGGATTGGCCGAGGCCACCATGAAGCGGCGCGCATGGGCCAGCGGCTTGGCGGCGTAGCCGGTGCCGGCCTCGGGGTTGACGTCGGGCGCGGCCACGGCCGGCTGGGCAAGGATGGGCTGCATGGGCATGAGGCACAGCAGCGAGCCGGCCAGCACTGCCAGGCGGGCGAGTTGGCGCATGGGTCTATCCGTTTGCATGGCTTGGACGTGGCAAGGACGAGAATAAAGCTGGGCCGCCACGAGACGGGTTCAGGCCAGCAACACCACGGCCGCCACCGCCAGCACGCCAAGACAGAGATTCAGCAGCACCAGCTTGCGGACGGACGCCAGCGCGTCGCCCGCGGCGGGCCACTGCTGCGCCGCTACCGCGCGCGCAAGGCGCCGGTACAACGCGTAGCGTATGTGGCCGAACACCAGCACCATGACGATGCCCAGCGCGGCCATCACCGTCCAGCCCAGCGGCATGTGGAACTGCCCGCCCGACTGCACCGCCTGCCGCGCGACGTTTCCTATCATCCACAGGCCCGTCACCAGGCTGAGCACGGCCGCGGCCAGCACGATGCCGAAGAACCGCCCCAGGGCGGCATGCATGAGCGTCAGCCGTTCCGGCGGCGGCAGCGCCGCCACGGCGGGACGCAGCGCGAAATGCGCGAAGATCATGCCGCCCACCCAGGCAATGATGGACAACAGATGGACGAGTTTCAGCACGGCGTAGAGCATGGGGGTCTCCTGGAGGCGATGTCGGAGCCTACCACTGTGCGCGGTCCTGTGGTCCGCCCGCGTGGCCTGCCATTGCGGAATGCGCAACACGCGCGGCGCAGCTACAGGTCCAGCAGCAGCAACCGCCCCGACAGCGGCGCGCTGTTGAGCGTGTCCATGGGCACGCTATGCCGCTCGGTCGATATCGCCAAGCGCTCGGGTCCCTCCGCGCCAGGCCGCGCAAACGCCAGATCGGTGGCACACGGCACCGGCAGGCCGATCACGCGGTCCACCTGGCCGTCCTGAGCCAGGCGGACGACCGACCAGCCGTCGCGCAGCGCGGTCCATACCGCGCCCTGCGCGTCGAACGCCAGGCCGCTGATACGGCCCGAGCCGCGCGGCAGCGTGGCCAGACGGCGCACGGCGGGCTGATCGGGGTGCAGCATCAGGATGGACCCGGATTCGGGCAAGGTCGCATACAGCAGGCGCTGCCGCGCATTCCAGCCCAGGCATTGCACCGGCTCGCCGATGCGCCATCGCACATCCAGCGTGCCGTCCGCGCGCCGCAGGCCGATGGCGGCGCCGGACTCGGGCAGCCCCACGGCCGCCCAGATACCGTCGCCCTCGCCATTGCACAACGCCAACACCCGGCCGGCGATCCAGCCGTCGAGCGTGTTGGCGGCTCCGTCCGCCCCGACGCGCAGCACGCCGCGTTCGTGCACAGCGATCACGCCGCCGCCGTCGAGCAACAGGCCCACGATGGGCGATTCGACCGTGACGACTTCCCGGTCCTGCCCGTTCTCGTAGAGGCGCACGGACGGCGCCAGCGTATCGGACCACCACAGCCGGCCGCCGTCCGCGGACCACAAGGGGCAGGCCCCGCGAAAGGCCCATGGGCCGGGCGCCGCCGTGACGGCCGCCTCCGCGTCGGCCCCGACATCGGTCGCCACGGTGGGCAACTGCGCGCCGACGCGCCGCGCGGCTTCCGCGACTTCAGGACCAAGCAGTTCCAGGCGTTCGCGCGTCAGCCGGTAGGCCGGCCCGGCCACGCTGATGGCGCCGCGCACCTGGCCCGCGCGATCGACCACGGGCGCCCCCACGCAGCGCACGCCCAGCACGATCTCTTCATCGTCGATGGCATATCCGCGCGCCCGGGTGATGCGCAGCTCCATGTGCAGCCGCCGCCGATCCGTGATGGTCAGCGGCGTCAGCGGCTTGAGCACGGCGTCGCGCACGAATGCCTCGCGCGCTTCATCGGCCATGGCCGACAGGATCGCCTTGCCCTGGCTGGTGCAGTGCACGGGCTTGCGCTCGCCCAGCGCGGCGGCCGAACGCTGGCTGTGCGCGCCGTCGCAGCGTTCCAGCGAAATGACCTCGCGGCCATCCAGCGCCGCCAGATAGGTCGTCTCGCCGGTCAGATCGCGCAACTGGCGAAGCTCGAGGGCGCCCGAAGCCACCAGGTCCGGCATGGCATAGGCCTGGCGCGCCATCTCGAAACAGCGAAATCCCAGGCAATACACCTTGCGCAATGGGTCGCGGCGCAGCATGCCGCGCGCGACCAGGGTCGCCAGCAGCCGATAGACGGTGGTGCGCGGCAAGGCCAGCCGGTCGGCCAGTTCGCTCTGGCCCAGGCCGTCGGGCGCGGCGCCGATGGCGTCCAGCACGTCGAGCGCCTTCTCGAGGGCGCCGGTTCCTTCGCCTGGAGAAGCAGCCATGAGTTTGTCTCAGATAGTGGTACGTGGCGCGCCACGGGCGTGTGCGCAATGGTTCGAGACGATTCTATTCCAGGGGCAAGGTCTCTAGGATGGATGTGGGCCCTGTCCATTGGACGCCGCGGCACACATTCCCACAGTATGAGACAAACGCCATGACGCAAACTCCCGCCCCCTTGACGGCCATCCCTCAACGCGCCCCGACGCCTTTCGTACCCGATGCCGTGCTCGACCGGCTGGCCAAGGTGAGCAGCGGCTCGTTGACCACCCAGCTCTACATCAAGGGCATACGCCAGCCCGTCCTGCACGGCCTGACGCCGCTGAACAGGACGATCAAGCCGTTCGCGGGCCGCGCCTACACCATGCGCTTCGTTCCCGCACGCGAAGACGTGGACTGCTACGGCAACCTGACGACCGCGCCCAATGCGGACAATCTTCAATGGGTGGGCGTGGAGCAGCTCGAGCCCGGCCACGTGCTGGTGATCGACAGCAACAAGGACGGCCGCGCCGCATCGATGGGCAACATGCTGGTCACGCGCATGATGATGCGCGGTGCGCGCGGCGTCGTGACCGACGGCACGTTCCGCGACGGCACCGAGCTGAGCCGGCTGGACTTCCCGGTATGGAGCACGGGCATCACGGCCACGACGCGGCTCAGCTATCACCACGTGGCCGACCTGCAGGTGCCGATCGGCTGCGCGGGCGTGGCGGTGTACCCGGGCGACGTCATCCATGGCGACGGCGACAACATCACCGTGATACCCGCGCACCTGGCCGAAGAGATGGCCGACCTGTGCGAGAAGCGCGACGAGATCGAGGCCTACCTGGCCATGCGGGTACAGGCGGGCGAGCCGCTGTGGGGCCTGTATCCGCCCAGCGATGCCACGCGCGAACAGTTCAGGCAGTGGGTGGCCGCCGGCCGCCCCGCCATTGCCGCCGCGCGCCCTGCCGGCTCACGCTGATACGCCACATCGACAGGAGGCTCCGATGAGCACACCCGCCTTCACCCCCGAGGATCATGCCGCGCTGATCCGCCGCTACTTCGACGCCTGCAACGCGGCCGACTACGACGCGCTGGTCGGTTGCTTCATGCCCGACGCCGTGCACTACTTCCCCGCAGGCCTGCCAGAGGTGCCATGGCGCGGCGCCGACACCATCGCGCGCAAATGGATCTGGTGCGTGGAGACGCTCGGTTCGCAATGGACTATCGAGCGCATCATCGTCAGCCACGACACGCCGGAAGCCATGATCGAGTGGACGCACTGGAAGAACAAGAGCGGCACCGCCCTGCGCGGCGCGGAGTGGTACGACTTCGACCCGGCCACCGGCAAGATCGCCGAGATCCGCGCGTACTATGCGTCGCCCGCCGACAAGTCGACACGCATCAACGAGCTGGTCGACTTCGACTACGCGGGCCGGGGCTATCACCTGCGCAGCATCGCGGGGAGCGCATCATGATGCGCCACGTCGTGCTGTTCCGCAGGCGCCCGGAGGTGGCGCGGGACCCGGAACGCGAGGCCGAACTGGTCGCGCGCATGCAGGCGCTGGGCGCGAACATTCCCGCCATACGGGCCTGGCGCGTGGCCTCCAATGAACTCCAGAGGCCCATCAGCTGGCACTATGTGCTGGAATCGGAAGTGGACGATGCCACCGCGTTGGATGCCTACCTGTTCCATCCGCTGCACCAGGCCCTGGTCGCGGACCTGAAGCCCTACTTCGAATGGGCGGCGGTCGACTACACGGTGTAGCGCCCTTGCCCTTGCCCGCAATGCCGTAATGACCAGGCCCTCCGATGCCGTGCACGGAGGGCCTTTCTCTTCGAGCCCGGACAGACGGGCTCGGGGGCTCGAGGCTCAGGGCCGCTTGCCGAATTCCTCGAAATCGGCGCGCCAGGCAACCGCCTGTTCGCTCAGCGTAAAGCCCAGACCCGGGCGGTCCGATACGTACATGCGCCCGTCCTTCAGCTGCATCTGCTCGTTGAACATGGGGCCCAGCCATTCGAAGTGCTCCAGCCACGGCTCGATGGGATAGGCCGCGGCCAGGTGCAGGTGGATCTCCATCGCGAAGTGCGGCGCCAGCTTGCGGCCCTTGAACGCGCCCAGCGCCATGATCTCGAGGAACGGCGTGATGCCGCCGACGCGCGGCGCATCGGGCTGGATGTAGTCGCTGCCCTCTGACATGATCAGCTGAGCATGCTCGCCGGCGCTGGTCAGCATCTCGCCGGTGGCGATGGCGGTGTCGAAGCGTTCGGACAACCGGGCGTGGCCTTCGAAGTCGTAGGCGTCCAGCGGCTCTTCGATCCAGGTCAGGTCGTACTGTTCGAAAGCGCGGCAGGCTCGCGTGGCCTTCTGACGGTCCCATTGCTGGTTGGCGTCGACCATCAGCGGGAAGCTGTCGCCCAGCAGCTTGCGCACCTCGCCCACGCGCTGGATGTCGATGGCCAGGTCGGGCTGCCCGACCTTCAGCTTGATGCCGCCGATGCCGCTCTCGCGCGAAATCTGCACGTTCTTCAGCACTTGGTCCAGCGGGGTGTGCAGATAGCCGCCCGAGGTGTTGTAGCACTGCACCGAGTCCCGGTGCGCGCCCAGCAGCTTGGCCAGCGGCAGCCCGGCGCGCTTGGCCTTCAGGTCCCACAGCGCGATGTCGAAGGGCGCGATGGCCTGCGTGGTGAGACCGCTGCGCCCCATCGAGGCGCCGGCCCACAGCAACTTGGTGAACAGGCGCGAGATGTCGCTGGGATCTTCCCCCAACAGGTTGGGCGCGATCTCCCTGGCATGCGCGTACATGCCCGGCCCGCCGGCACGCTTGGAATATCCGAAGCCGATGCCTTCATGGCCATCGCGCGTGCGGATCTCGGCAAAGATGAACGCGATTTCGGTCAGCGGTTTCTGCCGGCCCGTCAGCACCTTGGCGTCGCTGACCGGGGTCTGCAGCGGCAGATACACCAGCGAGACCTTGATCCACTCGATACGGTCGCCGCTCTCGGCGGCGGTGCGGGCGTTGGCATCGGCCTTCGCATAGGAAACGATGTTGGATTCGACAGCTTTCATTCGGGTCACTTCCACAAGAAAAAGACAAGAAAACGCGCAGCGGGCTTACTGAAGCTGGATGCCGGCCTTGCGCACGACCTGCTCCCAGCGCGCCACTTCGCTTTGCACGAAGCGCGTGTAGTCCGCAGAGCGCGAGGTCACCACGACGAAGCCCGTGGACTCCAGCCTGGCGCGCGCGGCCGGATCCGTGAAGCCGCGGATCATCGCGGCCTCCAGCCTGGCGACGATCGCGGGCGGCGTGCCCTTGGGCGCCGACAGGCCCGTCCACGACACGGCGCTGAAGTCGGGATAGCCGGACTCGGCGACGGTGGGCACGTCGGGGTACAGCGGATTGCGCTGGATGCTGGTCACCGCCAGCGCGCGCAGCTTGCCGGCCTTGACGTACGGCAGCACGGAGTCCTGGTTGGTGAACATGCCCTGGATCTGGCCCGCCAGGATGTCGTTGGTGGCCGGCGCGCCGCCCTTGTACGGGATGCCCACCATGTCCAGCCCGGCGACCTGCTTCAGGTACTCCGAGGTCAGGTGGCCCGATGAGGCGTTGACCTGGCCGAAATTGAACTTTCCCGGGTTGGCCTTCACCCAGGCGACGAACTCCGTGAACGTGCGGACCGGGAACTCCGTATTCACCACAAGTACGTTGGGGCCGGCCGCCAGTTGCGAGATATGGACGAAATCGCGTACCGAGTCATAGGACGGCGAAGGATTGAAGCCATGAATGATGGCGTTGCTGCCGATACCGGACAGCAGCAGCGTATAGCCGTCAGGCGCCGCGCGCGCCACCTGCTCGGCGCCGATCGCGCCGCCGGCTCCGCCCTTGTTCTCGACCACGAAAGGCTGCTTGAGCTCGCGGCCCAGCACTTCCGCGATCAGGCGGCCCATCAGGTCGCTGGTGCCGCCCGCCGGGAACGGCACGACGATGCGCACGGGGCGGGAGGGATAGTCGTCCTGCGCGCGAGCGGCAGCGGGCAGGACAGAAGCGGCGGCCAGCGAGGCCAGCGCGACAAACAAAGATCTGCGGTGCATGAGGTGTCTCCTCGGGTTCGACGGCTTGTTCTGACCGCACAGCCGTATAGAATGATGAAAGCGCTTTCATTGTGAACGCTGCGCGCGATTTGGCAATGCGGCGTCCGCAGTGCGCCTGGCCCGGCGTCCCAACATCTGGAACTGTTCCCGCGCCGGCCTGCCATTTGGCTCGATCCTTGCCCGCTCGATCCTCGTCCTATGCCCCGCCATATACGCCCTTCCGCCGCGACCACACCCGGCAGCGCCCGCATGAGCGACGTCGCGCGCGAAGCCGGCGTGTCGCTGGTCACGGTCTCGCGGGTCATCAACACGCCGGAGAAGGTGGCGCCCCCTACCCTTGCCGCAGTGCGCCAGGCCATCGAGCGCCTGGGCTACGTGCCCAACCTGATGGCGGGAAGTCTGGCATCGAACCGGTCGCGCATCGTCGCGGCCATCGTTCCGACCATCTCGAACCTGGTGTTCTCGGAAACCATCGAGGCCCTGACGCAGACGCTTGCCCACGAGGGCTATCAGCTGTTGCTGGGCCAGAGCGGCTACCGGCCAGCTGAAGAAGCTGCCCTGGTCGATACCTTCCTGGGCCGCAGGGTCGACGGTTTGGTGCTGACCGGCGTCGCGCAGCCCGAAGCGCTGCGCGCGAAGCTGCGCCGCGCGGGCGTACCCGTGGTGCAAACCTGGGACCTGCCCTCGCCTCAACAGCCGCAGCCCATCGACATGCTCGCGGGATTCTCGAACCTCGACGCGGGCCGCGCGGCGGCGCGCCATCTGTTGGCCCGCGGCCACCGTGCGTTGGCGTTCATCGGCGCGGACGAGGCCCGATCCCGGATGCGGCTGGAAGGGCTGCGCGCCGAGGCCGAAGCGCACGGCGCGGCGCCGGTGGACGTGGAACTGATCCCGCCTCCGGCGCAGGTCGATGAGGCGGGCGACCGGATGCTGCGGCTGCTGGAGCGCCGGCCTGACGTCACGGCGCTGTTCTGCAACAACGACCTGCTGGCGGCCGGGGTGCTGTTCGCCTGTCAGCAGCGGGGTTGGCCGGTTCCCGGGCGCCTGGCGGTGATGGGATTCGGTGACCTGCCGATAGCGATGGCGGCCTCGCCGCGCCTGACCACCGTGCGCATCCGGCGCGCCGAGATGGGCGTGCGCGCGGGACAGATGCTGCTGGCACGCCTGGCGGGCGCCGGCCCCCGGGACGCTCGAGTGGACATCGGCTTCGAGGTGGTGGAACGCGACAGCGCATGAGTGCGCGCCGCCGGCACGGACCGGCGTACAATACTGGATATATATCCAGTATTTTCATTGCACGATGGAACTGCAGACCAAGCTCGAAATCCTCGCTGACGCGGCGAAGTACGACGCCTCGTGCGCCAGCAGCGGCGCGGCCAAGCGAGACTCGCGCGGCCGCGAGGGCCTGGGGGCCAGCACGGGCGCCGGCATCTGCCACAGCTTCACGCCCGATGGCCGATGCGTATCGCTGCTGAAGATCCTGCTTACCAACTTCTGCCAATACGACTGCCAGTATTGCGTCAACCGCCGATCCAGCAACGTGCCGCGGGCGCGCTTCGCGCCGCGCGAAGTCGTCGACCTGACGATGGACTTCTATCGACGCAACTACATCGACGGCCTGTTCCTCAGCTCAGGCATCATCCGCAACGCCGACTACACCATGGAACAACTGGTGCAGGTGGCTCGCCTGCTGCGCGAAGAGCACCAGTTCCGCGGGTACATCCATCTCAAGACCATCCCGGACGCCGATCCGCGGCTCATCGCGCAGGCCGGCCAGTATGCCGACCGCCTCAGCGTCAACATCGAACTGCCCACCGATGGCGCGCTGCAGCGGCTGGCGCCCGAGAAGAACGTCCACACCATCAAGCGGGCCATGGGATCGATACGGCTGGCCCAGGAAGAGGCGCAGGCAGAAAAGCGTCCGGCACAAAGCGCCCCGGCCGGGCAAAGCACCCAGATGATCGTGGGCGCCGACGAGGCCGACGACCGCACCATTCTGCAGACCGCGCAGACGCTGTACGGCGCATACAAGCTCAAGCGCGTGTACTACTCCGCGTTCAGCCCCATTCCCGACAGTCCTTCGGCCCTGCCCGCGCAGGCGCCGCCGCTGCTGCGCGAGCACCGCCTGTACCAGGCGGACTTCCTGCTGCGCGGCTACGGCTTTCGCGCCGAAGAGCTGTTCCAGAAGGCGGGAGACCTGCCTTTGGACATCGATCCCAAGCTGGCCTGGGCGCTGGCGCATCGCGAATTCTTTCCCGTGGACCTGAACCGTGCGCCGCTGCGGCTGATCGCGCGCGTGCCGGGCATCGGCATGCGCAGCGCGAAGCGGCTCGAGGAATTGCGCCGTCTGCGCCGCATCCGCTATCAAGACCTGGTGCGGCTGCGCTGCGCCATGGACAAGGTCAAGCCCTTCGTGGTGGTGCAGGACTACAGGCCCGGGCTGGCGGAGCCGGGCACGGAACAGCTGCGACGCGCGCTGGCGCCGGGTCCCCAGCAATTGGCCTTGCTATGAACTCGTCGGTCCCGTCCCCTGCTCTGCTGGTCCAGGGCGGCTACGCCGGCTGGCGCAAGCAGGCCTTGCGCGCGCTTGCCGAGGGCTGGGCGCCCGAGGACATCGTATGGCAGGAATCGGCGTCCGCGGCCTGTGCCGTCGCCGAGCAATTGACCCTGTACGACGCAGCCGCCGAGCCCGTCCCGGACACGTCGACGCCGTCAGGTATCGAGGCGGACGATGCCCCGGTCATCCGCATCTCGAAGGACCTGGCCTCGCTGCTGCAAGACGCCGCGCTATACCGCGCGCCGTACCGGTGGGCATTCCTGTATCGCGTGCTGTGGCGCTGGCAGCAGGGAGACCGCGCGGCCGCGTCCGCCGCCGACGAGGACGGCGCGCAACTGAACGCCATGGCGAAGTCGGTACGCCGAGCCAGGCACGACATGATCGCCTACGTGCGCTTTCGCAAGCGCGAGGGCGGCCGGCGGCCCGAATACCTGGCCTGGTACGAACCCGAGCACGATGTGCTGGCATACGCTGCCGAGCACTTCGCGCGCCGCATGGGCAGCTCGTCGTGGTGCATCGGCACGCCGCAGGGCGCGGCACTGTGGGACGGCAAGGCCCTGCACCTGTCCGACGTCCCCGCCGACGCCGAGGCCATCCGGCAGGACGCGCTCGACGATAAGGTCGAACCCCTTTGGCTGGCCTATTACCAGAGCATCTTCAACCCTGCCCGCCTGAATGAAACCGCGCTGTACCAGCGCATGCCCGCGCGCTTCTGGAAGGGCCTCCCCGAGGGCCCGTTGATACCGGGCATGATCGCCGATGCCCGCAATGGCGCGCGCCGCATGGCGCAGGCCGGTTCGGTGGGCATCATGGGCGGCAAGCAGGTCGCGGTGGACGCGGCCCGCGCGATGCCGGTGCGCGAGGCGCCGTCGTCGCTGGACCAATGCCGTCGCTGCGAACTGTGGCGTCATGCCACGCAGGCCGTGCCGGGCCGCGGCCCGCGGACGGCGCGCGTCATGGTGGTGGGCGAACAGCCCGGCGACCACGAAGACCTGGCCGGTCGCGCCTTCGTGGGCCCGGCCGGCCAGGTGCTGGACGAGGCCTTGCGCCGCGCGGACGTGCCGCGCGACAGCCTGTATCTCACCAATGCGGTGAAGCACTTCAAGTGGATTCCGCGCGGCACGCGCCGCATGCACAAGACGCCGGCGCAGCGCGAAGTCGACGCATGCGCGCACTGGCTGCAAGAGGAACTGGCCCGCATGCGGCCGGCCGTCATCGTCACGCTGGGCGCCACCGCGCTGGGCGCCATCGTTGGCCGCGGCGCCAGCCTGCGGGACTACATGAACGAACCAGTACGGCTGGGCAATACCTGGGTGGTGGCCACCTGGCATCCGTCGTATGCGCTGCGGTCGGATGGACCGGATGCCCGCGAGGAAGTCACGGCCGCCATCGCCGGCGCCATCGTGCGCGGCGTGCAGTTGGCGGCCGCGTAGCCGCCATCTCGACGCGGCTCGGTGCGCGCCCCTCCTAGCTCCCCTTGCCCTGCACCGTGATCATGTGTCGCGCGGCCAGCACCGGCGGCTCCATGCCCAGCATGAGAAACCCAAGCGCATTTTCCGAAAGATCGGCAAAATCCGTCCGGTTTGTCACGGTTTTCGTAAAAATGGTCAAGGTCGACGATCTTCAGCTTTTCGTTCGCACGGCCGCGCTGGGCAGCTTCTCCAGCGCGGCGCGCGAGGCCTCGATAGCGCCGGGCCAGGTCAGCGCGGCCATCCAGCGCCTCGAGGCCGAACTGGACATCCGCCTGTTCGCGCGATCCACCCGCAGCCTGAAACTGACCGACGAGGGCGCGCGCTATCTGCCCTATGCCGAAGAGGTGCTGTCGGTGTTGCGCGAAGGGCAGGAGCAGCTGCATGGCGGACGGCAGGCGCTGCAGGGCACGCTGCGCGTCGCGGCGCCGTCCGACCTGGGCCGCAACGTCCTGCTGCCGTGGATCACCGAGTTCCGCGAGGCCCATCCCAAGCTCACGTTGAAGCTGTTCCTGTCCGACCACGTCACCGACATCTTCCGCGACCCGGTCGACATCGCGATCCGCTACGGACTGCCGGACAACGCCAGCTACGTGGCGCTGCCCCTTGCCCACGACAATCGCCGCGTGCTGGTGGCCTCGCCGGCCTACCTGTCCGAACACGGCAGGCCCAAGACGCTGGACGAGCTGGCCGGCCACCATTGCCTGGCCTTCTTCCTGGGCGGCAAGGTCTACGACAAGTGGATATTCCCCACCGCCGCGGGCCGCAGGCAGATCAGCGTGAAGGGCAACCTGCTGTGCGACGACGGCGACATCGCGCGGCGCTGGGCGCTGGACGGACGCGGCATCGCGTACAAGTCGTGGCTGGACGTCTGCAACGACGTGACGACGGGCCGGCTGGAATTGCTGCTGCCCGACCAGCCCGGCGAGCCCGCGCCGCTCAGCCTGGTGTGCCCGCATCGCAGGCAGTTCTCGCCCGCGGTACGGGACTTGCACGGCATGCTGGCGGACCGGCTGGACGCCATGCTGGCCGGATTGCGCAAACGCGCGAAGCGCGATAAAGGCGCGCGCCGGGGCGCGGCCGCCTGATAGCGCAGGCTTCATTGCGCCGCCGTTGCGGCCTCGATCATCTCGCGGAACAGGCGCGCATACGGCGACTGCGCCGGCCACAGCATGCCCAACCGGCGCTCGAGCCGGTTGCGCGGCAGCGGCAGCACGGCCACGCTGCGCGGCACCGCCTCGGGCCGGAAACAGTTCGGCACCAGCGACACGCCTAGCCCCTGCCCCACCAGCATCAGGATGCCGTCGGGCGCGTCCATCTCGAAGCGCTCGTGCGGCCGCACGCCATGCTGCTGCAGATACTGATCGGCCAATGAACCGCCCCAGGTGCGGCGGTCGTAGCGGATGAAGGGCTCGCTGGCGAGCAGCTGGTCGACGTCCGCCTTGCGGCCTCGCGCCAGCCGGGCCGGCGCCAGCAGCACCAGCGGCTCGACGCGCAAGGTCTGCCAGGCAAAAGACTTGGGCAGCCGGAACGGCGGCTCGACCACCAGCGCCGCATCGACCTTGCCCGCCGCGACCTCGTGGTACAGCTCGTGCGAGACCCCGATCTCGAGCATGGCGTCCAGGCGCGGGTACGTTTCGGCGACGTACTTCAGCAGGTCGGGCATGACGTTGGTCAGCGCCGTGCGGATGGTGCCGATGCGCAGGCCGCCCGCGAATCCCTCTGTGGCGACGGCGGCCTTCAGTTCGCGCAGGTCGCGCTGGAAGCGCCGCGCGCGGTCGAGCAGCCGGGCGCCGCCTTCGGTCAGCCGCACGAAACGGCCCGAACGCGCGAACAGCGGCACGCCGAACTCGCGCTCGAGCGCGCGCAGGCGCTGCGCCAGCGCGGTGGGCGTGACGTTGCTGCGCCGCGCGGCCTCGGCCATCGAGCCGCACTCGGCCACCATCACGAAGGTATCCAGGAAGCGCGTGTCCATGAAGCCACAAAACCTTCAGTCTGAATGGTCAAAAACGAAATTGTGCTTCAGTCATCCGGAATCCACAATTGAACCAGCACGTTGCGCTGCCCAAGGCGTATCCACGCCCGCGGCGCCACGGCCCAACACAACACGGAGACAGACATGCACCCCGATCACCCCACCCGGCGCCGCACGCTGCGCACCCTGATGGCCGCCACGATGACGATGGCCTGCGCGCTGCACGGCGTTGCCCTGGCGCAGGACGCCTATCCCAACCGCTCCACCACCGTCATGGTGGGCTTCTCCGCGGGCGGCGCGGTCGACCTGGTGGCGCGCCAGCTGGGCCAGGCCCTGGGCAAGCAGTTCGAGCAGCCGTACGTGATCGAGAACCGCGCCGGCGCCACGGGCACCATCGCCGCCGAGGCCGTGGCCCGCGCCAAGCCGGACGGCTACACGCTGCTGCTGGGCACGCAGTCCACCATGGTGGTGGCGCCCAGCATGTATCCCAACCTGCGCTTCGATCCCATCAAGGACTTCGTGCCGGTGTCGCTGGTGGCGTCGGTGCCGCTGGTGCTGGTGGTGCATCCCTCGCTGCCGCTGCACACCGTGCAGGACGTCATCGAGTACGCCAAGAGCAAGAAGGGCGAACTGACCTATGCCTCCTCGGGCCTGGGCGGTCCTCAGCACGTGTCGATGGAGCTGTTCAACGCCATGGCCGGCGTGAAGATGGTGCACATTCCCTACAAGGGCGAGGCCAATGCCATCACCGACCTGCTGGGCAACCAGGTGCCGCTGATGTTCAGCAACCTGCCGACGCTGCTGCCGCACATCCGCAGCGGCAAGCTGCGCGCCATCGCGGTGTCCAGCCTGCAGCGCGCGCCCAGCGCGCCCGAGATTCCCACGGTGGCCGAGTCGGGGCTGAAAGGGTTCGAGGCGCTGACCTGGTTCGGCCTGTACGCGCCGGCGGGCACGCCCCAAAACGTGGTGTCGCGCCTGGAACAGGGCGTGAAGCAGGCGCTGACCGATGCCGAACTGCGCGCCAGGATGGCCGAACAGGGCGCCACGCTGGAAGGCCGCGACAGCGCCGCATTCCGCCAGTACATGCAAGCCGAGAGCGTCAAGTGGGGCGATCTCATCAAGAAGTCCGGCATCAAGCCGGAGTAGCAATCACACAGGAAATACTCGAATGACTTCCAGCACGGCCATGCCGAATCTTCCGGGCGCCTCCGCCGCCCACAGGCCCATCGCCGCGAACACCGCCCGCGCGCCGCGGCGTCTGCGCGGCGTGCTGTCGCTGGACGACTTCGAGACTCTGGCGCGCCGCCATCTGCCGCGCCCGGTGTACGGCTACATCAGCGCCGTTGCCGAGACGGGCGCGTCTTTCCAGGACAACCGCTCGGCCTATGCCGACTACGGGTTCCGCCCCAGCGTGATGGTGGACGTGTCGCAGCGTTCCACCGCCACCACGCTGTACGGCGAGACTTATGCGGCGCCCTTCGGGTTCTCGCCGCTGGGGCTCACGGCGCTGTCCAGTTATCGCGGCGACGTGGTCCTGGCGCAGGCCGCGCGCGCGGCCGCGGTGCCCATGATCATGAGCGGATCGTCGCTGATCCCGCTCGAGGCCGTGGCCGAGCAGCATCCCGGGGCGTGGTTCCAGGCCTACCTGCCCGGCGACCGCGGCGCGCTGGAAGCGCTGATCGAACGCGTCTCGCGCTCGGCCTTCAAGACGCTGGTGGTGACGGTGGACACGCCGGTGCCGCCCAACAGCGAGAACACCGCGCGCATGGGTTTCTCGGCGCCGCTGCGCCCCAGCGCAAGCCTGGCGTGGCAGGGCCTGACGCATCCGCGCTGGCTGATCGGCACCTTCCTGCGCACCCTGCTGCGTCACGGCATGCCGCATTTCGAGAACAACTACGCCACCCGCGGCGCGCCCATCCTCTCTCCATCGGTGCTGCGCGACTTTTCCGAACGCGGCCATCTGAACTGGGACGACCTGCGCGGCATACGCCGCCAGTGGCGCGGCCGGCTGATCGTCAAGGGCATCCTGCGAGCCGACGACGCGCGCGTGGCGCGCGACTGCGGCGCCGATGGCATCATCGTGTCGAATCACGGCGGCCGTCAGCTGGACGGCGCCATCGCCCCGCTGCACGCGCTGCCCGAGGTCGTGCGGGCCTGCCCCGAGATTCCCGTGATGATCGACGGCGGCATCCGGCGCGGAACCGACGTGCTGAAGGCGCTGGCACTGGGCGCCCGCATGGCCTTCGTGGGCCGGCCTTTCGGCTACGCGGCCGCGGTGGGCGGGCTGCCGGCCGTGCAGCACGGCATCCGGCTGCTGACCCAGGAGATCTCGCGCGACATGGCCATGCTGGGCGTGACGGCGATAGATCAGCTGAACGCCGCGACGCATCTGGCTCGGCGCCGGCCGGCGGCATAGCCGCCGATGCCGCAGCGGTCATGTCCTTCGGCTCGCATAGAATCGGAGGGTCGCGTCCACCTGCCGTCCCCATGCGCCTGCGCCACATCGAGATTTTCGAGGCGATCCGCCGCACCGGATCGCTGACCGAGGCCGCCGCCGCGCTGCACATCACGCAGCCGGCCGCCAGCAAGCTGCTGGCGCACGCCGAATCGCAACTGGGCTTCAAGCTGTTCGAGCGCGTCAAGGGCCGGCTGGTGGCCACGCGCGAGGCCGAGCTGCTTGCCCCCGAAGTGGCGCGGCTGAGCCAGGACCTGGGCAGCGTGCGCAGGCTGGCGGCGAGCCTGCGCGAACGCCCGCACGGCCACATGCGCCTGGGCTGCGCCCCCGCGCTGGGCCTGGGACTGCTGCCATCCGTGGTGCGCGCCAGCCGCGACGCGCGGCCGGGGCTGACCTTCGACATCCAGACCCACCACAGCGCGGAGCTGGTGCAGGGCCTGCTGACGCGCGAACTGGACCTGACCATCACCTTCGACACCAACGAGTATCCCGGCCTGGCGCGCACGCCCATCGGCCATACCGAGCTGGTGCACGTGAGCCGCAAGCCGGGCAGCGGCCCGATCGGCCTGCACGAACTGGGCGGCGACACGCTGATCGTGCTGGACGCGCGCGATGCGTCGGGCGCATCGCTGCAGATGGCGCTGGATGCGCAAGGGCTGTCGCCGTCCGTGGCGATACAGGTGCAGACCCATTACGTGGCCTGCGCGCTGGCCGAGGCCGGCTGCGGCGAGGCCATCGTCGACGGCATCACGGCGCGCGCCATGCAGCGTCCCGGCATGAACCTGCGCCCCATCACGCCCGCGCTGCGCGTGCCGATCAGCGTGATGATGCGCAGCCACGACCCGGTGTCGACGCTGCACCATGAACTGATAGAGCGGCTGCGGCACGCCTGCGGAAAGTCCGCGGACTGAATCGGCGACCGACAAGGCAGCGCACGTTCGATCCCGCATGGCCGGACGTCGCGCTTCGTTCGCACGAACCCATGAAAAACGCCCCTTCCGGCATCACCGGAAGGGGCGTCGCGATGTCAGTCGCGGATGGCGCGATTACTCGAGCTTGATGTTCTGCTTCTTCACCACGTCACGGGCCCAGTCGTACTGGCTCTGGATTTCCTTGGCGAACTCTTCGGGCGTGTTGCCCGACGGCGCCGAGCCCTGCTCGTCCAGCATCTTGACGACCTTCGGGTCTTTCAGGGCCACCACGGCGGCGTCGCGCAGCTTGTTCACGACGTCCATCGGCGTGCCCTTGGGCGCCAACAGGCCGTACCACACGGGCTGGTTCAGCACCGGCAGGCCGACGTCGGCGAACGTGGGCACGTCCTTGATGGAGCCGATGCGCTCGGGCCAGGCGATGGCCATGGCGCGCAGCTTGCCGGCCTGGATCTGGGGCATCGACGAAGGCAGGTTGTCGAAGATCAGTTCGATCTGGCCGCCGACGGCGTCGGCGATGGCCGGGCCCGAGCCCTTGTAAGGCACGTGCACGATGTCGGTGCCCGTGGCCATGCGGAACGACTCGCCCATCAGGTGCAGCACGCCGCAGGTGCCCGAGCTGCCGTACGAGTACTTGTTGGGATTCTTCTTCAGGACTTCGAGGAATTCTTTGAAGTCCTTGGCCGGGAACTTGGGATTGACGGCCACGACGTTGGCCGTGTTGGCGAAGTTCGTGACGGGCTGGAAGTCCTTGATGGGGTCGTACGGCAGGTCGTTGGGACGACAAGCGGGATTGACTGCCATGGTGGACACGGTGGCGATGGACAGCGTGTAGCCGTCGGGCGCGGCCTTGGCGGCCTCGGCCGCGCCGATCGCGCCGCCCGCACCGCCCTTGTTCTCGACGACCATCGGCTGGCCCAGCTCCTGGCTCATGCGCGTGGTGACCAGGCGCGCGATGATGTCGGTGGAGCCGCCCGGCGCGAACGGCACGATCACACGGATGGGACGATCGGGGAAGCCGGCGGCTTGCGCGACCGACGCGCCGGCCGCCGCGACGATACCGCATGACAGCGCGATGGCCTTGGCCAGGGTGTGGACTTTAACCATGGTTCTAATTCCTCCTAGAATGCGGGCCCGTGGATTGAAGGCCGCCTTGTGCTTGGATACATGCCCTGCGTAACATGCCCTGTTTTTTATCTGGGCTTGAGCCGTGGGCGTCCCCTTGGTGATCCCGGAGAATAGCAGCAAATCCACGCATCGCCCATTGGCGCCTTTCCCCAATTTTCATTGCTTATACATGTCGGTTGCACTGCTGGTATTGCCCGATTTCCTGCTGGTCGCGCTTGGATGGGCCCTGCGCCACAAGCTGGGATACTCGCGCGAGTTCTTCGCCGGCACGGAACGCATGGTGTATTTCGTGCTGTTCCCCGCGCTGCTGTTCCAGTCCATTCTGCGCACGCCCATCACGGCCGGCAACGCGGTGATGCTGCTGCAGGCCACGGCCATGGTGGTGGCCACGGGCGTGGCGCTGTCGTGGCTGGCGCTGCCCGTGCTGCGCAGCGCCCCGCTGGCGCACGCATCCGCGGCGCAGTGCGGATACCGGTTCAATACCTACATCGGCCTGGCGCTGTCGGCCAGCCTGGGCGGCGCACAGGGGCAGACCGTCATGGCCCTGATCGTCGGCTTCGCGGTGCCCATGTGCAACGTGGCCGCCGTGTATGCGCTGGCGCGCCACAGCGGCGGCAACGTATTCAAGGAACTGGCGCGCAATCCGCTGCTGATCTCGACGCTGGCGGGATTGGCATGCAACCTGGCGGGACTGACGCTGCCCGTCCCGGTGGACACCGTCATGGGCCGGCTGGGCGCGGCCGCGCTGGCGCTGGGCATTCTTTGCGTGGGCGCGAGCCTGTCATGGGAAGGCGGCCGTGGCCACGCCAGGCTGATCGCGTGGATGGTCGTCGTCAAGCTGCTGGTGCTGCCGCCCGTCGCGATCGGCGTTGCCGCATTGCTCGGGCTGCCGCCGCTAGAATCGCGCATGCTGCTGCTGTTCGCGGCACTGCCCACGGCCTCGGCGGCGTATGTGCTGGCCATGCGCATGGGCGGCGACGGCCGCATGGTGGCGGTGCTGATCTCGCTGGGCACACTGTTGTCGGCGGCCACGATTCCGCTGTGGCTGATGCTGGCCGGCACGCACTAGTCATCATCGGCCGCATGGCCGGGCGAAGCGGCAGCCAGGCGCCGCGTTCGGGCAAGGCGCGGCAGCGCCCCACCCGATCGACGCATCAACGCCTGGCGTTGGTCATGTCCGCGGGCACCACCCAGCGCGCGAACTCGTCTTCGGTCACGTAGCCCAGGGCCAGCGCCGACTCTTTCAGCGACAGGTTTTCCCTGTGCGCCTTCTTCGCGATCTGCGCGGCCTTGTCGTAGCCGATGTGCGGGTTCAGCGCGGTCACCAGCATCAGCGAACGATCGACCAGCTCGGCGATGCGTTCGCGGTTGGGCTCGATGCCGGCCGCGCAGTGCTGGTCGAAGCTTGCCATGCCGTCTGCCAGCAGGCGCACCGATTGCAGGAAGTTGTGGATCAGCAGCGGCTTGTACACGTTGAGCTCGAAATTGCCGCTGGCGCCGCCGATGTTGATGGCCACGTCATTGCCCAGCACCTGCGCGGCCAGCATGGTGATGGCTTCGCACTGCGTGGGATTGACTTTGCCCGGCATGATGGAGCTGCCCGGCTCGTTCTCGGGAATGCTGATCTCGCCCAGGCCGGAGCGCGGGCCGCTGGACAACCAGCGCACGTCATTGGCCAGCTTCATCAGCCCCGCGGCCAGCGACTTCAGCGCGCCATGCGAGAACAGCAGCGCCTCGTGCGAGGCCAGCGCCTGGAACTTGTTGGGCGCGGACACGAACGCGGTGCCGGTGTCGCGCGCCAGCTCCGCCGACACGCGCGCGCTGAATTCGGGATGCGCGTTCAGGCCGGTGCCGACGGCAGTGCCGCCGATGGCCAGCTGGTGCAGGCCCGGCAGCGTGGCGCGGATCTGCTGTTCGGCCAGGTCCAGCTGCGCCACGTGGCCGGACAGTTCCTGTCCCAGCGTCAGCGGCGTGGCGTCCTGCAGGTGGGTGCGGCCGATCTTGACGATGTCGTAGTACTCGGCGCTCTTGGCGGCCAGCGTGGCGCGCAGCGCCTTCAGGGCCGGCAGCAGCCGATGCTCGACCTCGACCGCGGCGGCCACGTGCATGGCGGTGGGGAACGTGTCGTTGGAGGACTGGCCGCGATTGACGTGGTCGTTGGGGTGCACCTTGCGGCCTTCGCCGCGCTCGCCGCCCAACAGTTCCGAAGCGCGGTTGGCCAGCACCTCGTTCATGTTCATGTTGCTCTGCGTGCCCGAACCGGTTTGCCACACCGACAGCGGAAACTCGTTCGGCCACTTGCCGTCGATGACTTCGCCCGCCGCCTGCGCGATGGCGTCGGCGATCTTGCCGTCCAGCTCGCCCAGGCTGGCATTGACCTGGGCGGCGGCGCGTTTCAGGCGCGCCATGGCCGTCACCAGCGCCACCGGCATCTTCTCGGTGGAGATGGCGAAGAAGTGCAGCGAGCGCTGCGTCTGCGCGCCCCACAGGTGGTCCTGGGGGACTTCGATGGGGCCGAAGGTGTCTTTCTCGGTACGGGTTTTCATGGCGGTGCGGCTCCGTTGCGGACGATCCTGGCCGGGCCAGGAATTTGAACGAGAATCGATATCAACGAAAGCGTAGCAGAAAGCTCGCTTCCTATAATCGCGGGCACTCCTGCCGGTTTTAACACTCTGCCCGGATATCGCCATGACTCAGCCACCCGAAACGCCCCATTCCAGGAAGGTCCTGCACCTGCCCGACGAAGCGGCCACCGAGGCGCTGGCCCGCCAGCTGGCCCCCCTGGTGGACGGTCGCGCCGGCGTGCCGCCTGGGGGACGGATCCACCTTAGCGGCGACCTCGGCGCGGGCAAAACGGCCTTCACGCGCGCGCTGTTGCGCGAATGCGGCATCCGGGGTCGGATCAAAAGTCCCAGCTATGCGCTGCTTGAGTCTTATAAAATTTCTAGCTTATACTTCTATCACTTTGATTTTTATAGATTTAGCGATCCGCGCGAATGGCTAGACGCCGGGTTCAGAGATTTGCTGCGCGACGATGCAGTCGTTCTCGTCGAATGGCCCGAGCGTGCAGGGGAGCTGTTACCGCCCCCGGACCTGCTGATCGCCCTGGATTACGCCGGCCAGGGGCGTGACGCAGCCCTGACCGCGTACACCGCTCGAGGACAAACATGGTTGAACGCGATCATCCCCCCGCCCTCGATGCAGGCTCCGCCACCCGCCGGCGCCTGATCAGCGTCGCCGCCACGTTGATGGTGCTGCCCGTGCTGCCGCGCATGGCGCAGGCAGCGACCATCCTGGCGGTGCGTACCTGGCCGGCCGATGAATACACCCGCGTCACCCTCGAGCTCGACCACGAACTGAAGGCCGAGCATTTCACGCTCGAAGGCCCCCACCGCCTGGTGGTGGATATCGAGGGCCTGTCGGTCAGCGCGGCGCTGAACGATCTGGTCTCGAAAGTGCGTCCCGGCGACCCCTACATCAGCGGCCTGCGCGTGGCGCAGAACCGGCCCAATGTCGTGCGCATCGTGTTCGACCTGAAGCAGGCCGTGGCGCCGCAGGTGTTCACGCTGAAGCCCGTTGCCGACTACCAGTACCGCCTCGTCCTCGACCTGTACCCCAAGATCGCGCAAGACCCGCTGATCGCCATCCTGAACAAGCAGGCCGGTCCCGACGTGGACGATCCGCTGGCGCGCGTGCTGGACGAGATCGCGCGCAACGGCACGGCCCAGAGCCAGGGCGGCAACGAGAACCTGCCCATGAAGCCGGGCCAGCAGGCGGCGCCCGCGCTGCCCACGCCCACGCCGCGCCCGCCGGCCGTGGCGGTGCCCACGCCCACGCCCTCCACCCCGCGTCAGGCCAGCGGCCGCAAGCGCATGCTGACCATCGCGCTGGATCCGGGCCATGGCGGCGAGGATCCCGGCGCCATCGGCCGCTCGGGCCTGCGCGAAAAAGACGTGGTGCTGAGCATCGCGCGGCGGCTGAAGACGCTGATCGACGCGCAGCCCTACATGCGCGCCTACCTGACGCGCGACGACGACTACTTCGTGCCGCTGCACGTGCGCGTGCAGAAGGCGCGGCGCGTGCGCGCCGACCTGTTCGTGTCCATCCACGCCGATGCCTTCATCAAGCCCACCGCCAACGGCACGTCGGTGTTCGCGCTGTCCAATCGCGGCGCCACCAGCGCCCAGGCGCGCTGGCTGGCCGACAAGGAGAACGCGGCCGACCTGATCGGCGGCGTCAACCTGGGCTCGCATGACCGCCAAGTCCAGAAAGTGCTGCTCGATCTGTCGACCACCGCGCAGATCAATGATTCGCTGCGGGTCGGCACGGCCTTTCTCGACGAACTGCGCAAGATCAACCGCCTGCACAAGAACGAAGTCGAGCAGGCCGGCTTCGCCGTGCTCAAGGCGCCCGACATCCCCTCCATCCTGGTCGAGACGGCATTCATCAGCAATCCGCGCGAAGAGGCGCTGCTGAAGTCGGAATCGCATCGCGAGAAACTCGCGCAGGCCATGCTCACCGGCATCGATCGCTATTTCACGGCCAATCCGCCCCTGGCGCGGGTGGGCGACGTGTCGTAGCAGCCGACGCTGCGCGTCGGCATATCGGCGGCGTCCCTCATCGCGCTGGCCGTTCAGCCCGGCGCGGCGCAACAATCCCGCGCGCGGCGCAGCGCGGTATCGACCTTGCGCAGCGACAGCCCGTACCGGCCCGCGACCTGCTGCCGGCTCTGCTCGTCCAGGCTGATGGCCGCGAGCACGGCCTGGTCGCGGCGCGACAGGCGCGCCACCGCGCGAGCGACGGCCCGCAGTTCGGAACGCAGTTCGGCCAATGCGGCCGGACCCGCGCCGGCATCGGGCACCGCTTCGAGCAACGCCGGCACGCCGGCCTCGTGCGCCGCGCGCCATAGACCTTCGGCGCGCAGCCGGTCGATGGCCGCGTTGCAGGCCACTTTGTACACATAGGCTTGCGGGCAACCGGCCATGGGCGCGGCGCGCCGCTCGCCCAGGCATACCCAGGCATCGTGCAGGCTCTCGCGCGCCAGGTCGGCGCAGCCCAGGCGCATGCTCAGGCGGCGGTGCAGGCGCGCGTAGTCCTCGACCAGGCACGCCCGCAGCCGCACGGTGTCGGCCGCGGCCGGCCCCGCTGTGGGTGGCGGCATGGTTTACAGGCCCAGGTTGGCGCGCTCTTGCGAGGTCAACTGGCGGCGCGCGCCTTCCGGCAATTCCCCAAGGCCCAGCACGCGCACGGCATTGCGCGGGTTGTATGCGGCGCCGCCCGCGTCGCTGGCCCGGTCGCCGGGCGGCGATGCGGGCGGCTCATTGCCGAAGCCGAGGATCTGCACGCTGATGATCGACGGCAAGTTCTGCCGCGCCGCCGTGCGCGTGCGCGATACGGCGTCCTGGGCGGTCGTGGCCGCGTTGGTGGCGGCCGCGCTGGCGCTGGTCAGGGCCCCGGTGTTCACCACCGCCGCCACCGGCACGCCCTTGGATTCCCCCTGCACCTGGACGTTGGCCGCGTTGAGCACGTGCAGCGCCGCCACGTTGATGTCGCCCGACACCCGGATGCCTGCTTCTCCCGCGTCGATCGTGCCCAGCGGCGCGATCAGGTCCACGTCGCCCGGCGGCACCTCCGGAATGGGCGCCAGCGTGGCGATGCCCGCGCCGGAAGACGGCGCCTGCGGCGACAGCGCCGCGTTGCCCCACCGGTCGTAGACGCGCCGCGGCGGCGTGTAGATCACCGTGGTCTTGGCGCCCCGCCCCGCGTTGATGTCGCCCTCCGCCGACCACCCGAGGATGCTGCCGCCGAAAGTGGTCATGATGCGAGAGAGGCCCAGCAGGATCGAGCCGCGCGAGTACAGTGAAATGTCACCCTCGCCCTGCGTGACGATGCCCGACATGCCGCCCGGCACCACGCCCTGCACGCCCACCACGATCTGCCCGGCCGGCACGAGCACGCTGACATTGCCGCCGAACTGGGTGCGCAGGGAACTGTCGATCGTCTTATAGGACGGGGCATCCGGCGTGCCGGTGGCGGAGCTGAACATGGTGAAATCGCCGCCGCGCGCGATCGCCGCGTACTTCTGCGCATAGGGCTGGCCCGCCGCGTCGCTGCCTTGCGGGTCCAGACCGGACTGGATCTGCGCGGCCAGGTCCCCGCCCGTCTCGTAGATCGGGAACAGCGCGGCGATCGCCTGCCGGCCGCGCAGATAGCTGCCATGGCGCGGGCTGGTCGGGTCGTTGTATTCGCGCCCGCCGGCCTTCAGTTCGGCGTAGTAGACGTTGCGCAGATAGACCCGTTGCTGCTCCTGCGGCAGCGCCGCGAAGAAGGCGCGCGCATCGGTCGTGCCGTCGTACTGCTGCGCGTAGCGCCCGCGCAGCCAGTTCACCAGGTACGCCTGGCTGACGTCCGCGTACTCGCGGTTCAGGTCGCGCAGCGACTTGCCCTGCGCCGCGCGCGACCCATTCAGCTCGTCCTGCCTGGCCGCCAGCCAGTCCGGCGCGCCGGCGTCGTCGCCCTGATAGCCGAACTCGTGGCGCAGCCAGCCGGCCAGCGTCAGTTCGCCGCCGTAGACCCGCGCCACCTTGCCCGGCTGATCGGCCAGCGGATGGCCCGGGCTCATGTCGGCCTGGTTGGCCGGATCGAGATACAGCGCCGCCAGCGCGGTCCAGTCGGGGCCGGCGGCGCCCGCGCCGGCCTGCACGGCGATCGACGCGCCCGGGCGGATGTCGCCCTCCGCGACCGGACCGATGGAGACGAGCGAGCCCTGGTCGGCCTGATAGATGTCGCCGCCCGCCGTCACCTCCAGCGTGCCGGGGCCGGCGATCCTGAGATTGGCATAGATGATGTCGCGGCCCGCCTGGACGATCGATATGTCGTTGTCGCCGCTGTGGACGATCAGGCCGCCGATGCCGGCCTCGTCCAGCCAGTCGGAAGCGCGGTCGTCCACCCCGCCGGCGCCGATGATGTCGCGGCCGGCCCGCATCCACACCGGGCCGCCGCCGACATAGGCGGGCTGCCCCGTCGTCGGATTCCGGACGTACCCCGTGCGCAGGTTGGTGATGTCCCCGTGCACGGCGTAGAAGCGCATGGGTCCGTAGGCCGTGGCGCCGCCCTCTTCCGGGCCCCAGATCGTGAGGTAATTGCCTTCTCCGCTGGGGTTGTAGCCGTAGTAGATCGAATCGCGCGCCAGCAGATCGAGCCGGGCGCTGGGCGAGGGCATCAGCTCGGCCCGGCCGGCCACCAGCACGTCGCCGCCGGCGGCCACGACGCCGAGCGCCGGGGGATAGGGACGATCCGAGTAGGCGTCGGTGTAGTAGTCGTTGAAGGCCCCGCTGGTCGCCGAATAAGAGGAGATGGGCGCGACCGAGCCGCCCGCGGAGAACAGGTCGATGGCGGTGCGGTCCGTCCACAGCGAGAAACCCGGCGCGCTGATGGACGGAATGTACGAGCCCCCGGCGCTGGCCAGGTCGGTCGCGCCGGAATCGGTGGCATGCAGCAGGACGAGGTCGCCGCGCGTGTTGAGCCGGGCGCGGCTGTCGCCGAGCGCCAGCATCAGGCCGCTGTCGGGCCGTCGGTCGTAGGGATGCGTGGGGTCGATCGGCCGCGGGTCGGGATAGCCCACCGGAAAGCCGTAGTTCAGATCGGTCACCAGGCCGATGGCCGAGGCGGTCACCGACACGTCGCCGCGGACGCTCACGAGCATGCCGGCTCCCGGGTTGTTCGGGTGCACGAGCGGTGCGGCGTTCAGGCGGCCGCCGATCTGCATCACGATATCTCCGCCGCCCGTCTGCCGCAGCGTGCCGCCGGCGTCGACATGGCCTCCGCCGCCGACCGCGACGACCAGGCCGCCGGACCGGGTCTCGTACAAGCCCATGTCCGGGTTGACTTCCATGGTCTGCGGCGTCGTGACGCCGGCATCGCCGCCCGCCACCAGCGTGACATTGCCGCCGCCCAGCGCGCCGATGCCGTCGAATCCGGCCAGTTCGTCCAGCCCCCAGGTGTCCGTGATATAGGCGCCGAAATTGATGCCCCAGGCGCCGTCCTGCCAGCGCAGCCATTCGTTGACGCGCCGCTGGTTCGTGTCGAGGTCGCTGATGTAGGCATAGCCGGTCATGTCGCGGCCCGCCTCGACGCGCACGTCGCCGCCGCCGTCGGTCAGCCATATGCCGCTGTAGGCCTGCGTTTCCGGCAAGGCGGCGCCGGCGGTGTAGACGCCGAAGCGCGAGGCATGGCGGTAGTCGCGGCCGGCGATCATGTCGAGATAGCCGGTGCCGGTGCGCACCACGCTGATCGCCTCGAGTATCCAGCCGCCGGCGCGATGGCGGTCCTCGAGAACCAGGTCGCCGCCCGCGTCCAGCGCCTGGACGGGGCGGACCGCGCGGGTATCGCTGGCCGCGAGATCGGCCCCGGAGACGAAACGCATGGACCAGGACTGCGAGCCCGGCGCGAGCATCGGCGCAAGCGCCCACACCTGTCCGGCGCGGCCGTCTTCCCAGTTGTAGTCGTCCGGGGAGGGCGGCGGCGGCGCGAAGCCGTCGTTGATGCTGCCGTTGATCTTGATGTCGCCGCCCGCGCGCACGACGAGCACGCCGGGCTCGCCCGAGCCTCGCACGCCGGGATCTGCGCCGGGACCGTAGCGATGGCCGGAGAGATCGAGATCGCCCTGCGTCGCCAAGCCGCCGGTGCTCGAGATCTCGACGCCGGGCCGCAGGTGGAAGGCCGGACCGTAGGTCCGCAGTCCGGCGAGCCGCGCCTGCAGCGCGCCATTCGCGCCGGCCGCGGCGATGAAGGCGGCGCTGTCGCCATGGATGCCGTCCAGGTAGCCCTGGTCGATGATGCCGCCCGCAGGCATATAGCCGCGGAACCCATTGACCGCGATGCTGGCCGCGCCCGAGACGTCGACGCGGGCCGCCGCGTCGATGCCGATGTCGTCGCCGCCCACGCGCGGCGCGTTGATCTCCAGCCGGCCGCGCGCAATGCCGTCGGCCGAGCGCATGTCGATCGCGGCGCCCTGGGCCAGCATCACGGCGCCCCGGCTCGCGGTCAGTTCGATCACGCCGCGATTGGAGGCGTCGATCGCCGCGCCGCGGCTGTCGGCCTGCAGCACCGTGCCGCGCACGTCGAGCACCGCGCCGGCGGCCAGCGTGAGGCCGTCGCGCGCCGACAACCGGATGCTGCCGGCTTTCCCGCCGCTGGCATCGATACGGCCGTTGACGACCAGGCTGCCGCCATCGACCGAGATCGTGACGAACCGCGCCTTCACCTCGCTGCCGACGGCCAGGTCGCCGCGTCGGGTGGTGAAGCGGCGTTCGCCGAAGAATCCGCCGTCGTTCAGGACCGTGTTCAGGCCGCCGAAATCGGCGATGGTGTCCGCGGACAGCGAGAAGCCGCCCGCGTTGCCGCCGTCGGCGCCGCCGCGCAGGGTGCCGGAGAACAGCGCGACGCCTTGCGCCGCCGCGGCGTCGATCGCGCCGGCGTCGTTGTCGCGGGCCGATACGTCGATCACCGAACCGGCGGACTGCGTGATGCGGCCCGCGTGGCTTTCCATCTCGAGCGTGCCGCCCCAGCTGTGTTTCGTCACCTCGAAGAACGGAATGGCGCGGCCGGCCAGGTCGACGACCGCGCGATCGCCGAACGCGATATCGCCTTGCGCCGTCATCACCAGGCGTCCGCTCGGCAAGGCGGCCGTGGTATCGAGCAGGATCGAGCTGCCCTGCAGGCGGATCTCGCCGCCCAGGTCGGCTTGCGACGACGCAGCCGCGGTCGTGCCGGCCGCGTTCACCGCGATCGCGCCGCCCGCGCGGATGTCGATCATCGCTCCGCTGTCGGCCGTCAGCAGCGGCGTGGTGATGGTGAGATCGCCGCCCGCGTAGGACGCCGCGTCCGTGCCGCTTCGATAGAAGGAAACGCGGCCGCGGTTGTTGGCGGTCAGCTTCTCGCTGGCCACGAGATCCACACCCGAGAAACCGAGCGCCAGCCGCTCGACCTCCGCGCTGTTCTGGCTGAACGCCAGCGGATCGTAGCCAAAGTGGATCTCGCGCGCCTGGAACGCGAGATGGCCCGAGCCCGTGCCGGCGCCGCCGGGCTGCACGGCGGGCGGCTGCAGGCTCGCGTAGGGATCGGCCACCGTGCCGCTGCCCGTGGCAATGCCGTTCCAGACGAGCGTGTCGGCCGCCAGCACCGCGGAGGTGTCCGCTCCGCCCCAGCCGTAGATGGCCGGCGTGTTGAGCACGACCATGGTTTCGTACGAACCGCCCGCGCGGTTGCGTGCGTCCAGCGACACATCGCCATAGAAGCGGATCCCGTCGCGCGCCGAGAACGACAGGCGCTCCAGGGCCGCCAGATTCGTCGTGGCGGGGCTGAGCAGGCGATCCAGCGTCGTCTGGGTGAGGTTCCAGCCCGTGCCCAGCACGCCCGCCGCCTGGGCGGCGGCCAGCGAGCTTTCCGTTCCCACGTTCACGGCCGGCAGGCTCAGCGCCAGGTAGCGCGCGTTCAACTGTGCCTGCCCGAGCGAGAGCTGGTCCGAGGCCACGAACCCGATAGTGCCGCGCGTGCGCAGGACTGCGCCGTCGTCCACCACCAGACGGCTGGAGACGCTGTTTCTGGGCACCACGGCCGGCAGGAGATTGAGCCAGCCGTTGGCCACCACGAGCACCGAGCCGAATTGCGTGTCATCCGGCGTATTGCCGTTGGCGAAGACATAGCCGAGCGTGGAGTCGGGGACCGCGAAAGTATTGCGTGTGGTGTCCAGGACCGCGCCGTCCTCGACGGACACGTTGTTGCTCGCCAGCAGGATCTGCCCGGCCTCTAGCACTGCGCCCTTGCGCACGGCGATGTCAGCGTCCGTGAACAGGCGGCCCCGCAGGTAGACGTTGCCGCCCGAGCGGTAATCGTATCCGCCGCCGACGAACAGGGTTCCGGTGGCGAAGCGCGACAGGTCTTCCGCGTCCAGCGACACCATGCCCGCCGTGGCCGCGCTGCCGGCGGCCTTGATTTCCACGTCCTTATGGGCCTGGACCAGCAGCGAGCCGGCATAGCCGCCCTCGTCCGGCCCGAAGCGCGCGACGCCCTTGAAGTCCAGGGCTTCGCCGGCCTCCTCGAACGTCAGCACCAGTTGCTTGCCGTCCAGGGGCAGGCGGGCCCGCGTGGTGCCGAACCGGGCGGCCTGCTCCAGCGCGAAGCGGCTGTAGCTGGCCTCGTTGTATTGCGAATGCGCGCGCACGGCCTGCGCGGGCGTCACCACGATCTGGTTGGGCAGGACGGCGCCGATGCCGGTGTTGGCGACACCGAGATAGCCGCCCGCGGAGTAAGAACCGTTGGACAGCGCGATCACGCCCGGATCGCGCCGCAGCCCGGCGCCGATCTCGACGCGAAAGGCGCCGGGCAGCAGGGCGAAGTTCGACGGCAGCAAGGTATACGTGCCCGCGGCGAGTCCGGGAATGCCCGCGGGCACCTGGACTTGCTGGCCGACGGCCGGGTCGCCCGCCCCCTTTTCCTGCATGAGAGGCGCGTAGTCCGCGGTATAGCCGGGCACGATGGCGTAGACGCGGTTGCCGGCCGCGCTAAAGCCGAAACTGGGATTGGCCGCCGCCAGCGGCGTCCTGAGGATGTCGACCGAACCGCCGCGGCCGGCGACGAAGCCGGCCCCGGCCAGCTCGCCGCCGCCCGAGAGGTCGAGCACGGCGCCGGGTTCGGCCTCGAACCTGTCCGCGACGATCTCGACCCTGCCCATGGCGTCCAGCGCCATGAGATTGGGCAGAGTCAGTTCCCGGCCGTTGTAGTGGTACTTGAGACCGTCCACCGTGCCGCCATAGGGGATGGCCAGCCCTGCAGCGCTGACGGAAGTGATGCTGCCGTCGCGCAACAGTACGCGCCCGCCGTTCTGATATTCGTAGAACCCCGCGCCTCCCACGCTGACGCCCAGGCGGATGTCGCCCAGCGGCGCGTGCAGCACGCCGCCCTGGTCGATGAGACCGGCAAGCAGGCCGAGCGAGCCGAAGATGGACATGGGCGCCGGCGCGGCGCGGCCGTTGCTCCGGATGGCCAGGACGCTGTCGGGGCGGGGCCGGACACTGCCGTCCTGCTTGACGGCGCCGGCGAGTATCGTCGCCTTCGCGCCAGTCACGGGATAGATCTGCGACGCCGTCAGCGTCATGTTGCCCGCCGTGGCGATCGACCCGCCGCGCAGGCGGATGTCGCCCCGGCTGGAAAGATGGATGTCCGCGAAGCCCGCCGCCTCGAACGGACGCGTGATGGTTGCGAAATTCGATCCGGGCACGAAGGCGATGTCGTAGCTGTCGGAGGCGCCGAACGCGAGCCAGTTGCCGATATCGATCAGGTCCGCCTCGACCGCCAGGGTGGCGGCGTTGGCCGTCACGGCCGGCTGCCAGGAACCCCCCTTCACCTTGCGCAGGCCGGAGTGCAGCCCCTCCATGCCGCTCACCCCGCGCGACACCGAGCCGTCCAGACGCACGACTGGCGCCGAGAGGGCGACATGGGCGCCGGGCGTCTCGTCGGCCACGGCGATCACGCCGCGCCGCAGGGCCAGGCCCTGGTTCAGTTGCAGCGATACGTCGCCCTCGAAGCGGATGACGTCGGCGCTCCACAACGACAGGCTGCCGAAGCCGCCGGCACGCACCTGTTCGGCGCTGATCCGCGCCTGCGCATAGCCCAGCGCCGCGTGGTCTTCGCCCGGCGCCAGCCCGGCGGGCAGTAAGGACGGCTGGCGCGTCTGCGACACGCTCAGGATGCGCGGCGCCTTGACCGCATCGGGGACGCCGTCGCCGTAGAAGCGCGTTTCGAGCACCAGGTTGAGGCTGCCGTCCGCCGCGCCCGCGCCGCCGCCGGCCGCGCGCATCTCGCCGTCCAGCGCAAGCCCCGTGGACGAAGCGAGGGTGATCGTGCCGCCCTTGCCCGCCAGGGTCCGCAAGCCGGAACGCGTCGACGGACCGGCCGTGCCGGCGTCCAGGTCTATTGTCGCGCTGGCCGCGGACGCGTCCAGCACGGCGCCTGGACGGACGATCACCAGCAAGGGCGTGAGCGATGCCGGCAGCGCGGGGTCGTCCAGCGAGCTGGCATCGGTGCCGATGCGGATCGTGCCGCCGTCATGGACGTGCGCGAAAGGCCGGCCGCCCGGCTCGTCGCGTCCGCTCACCGCGCGCCCGGCTACGTCGAGCACGGCATTGCCGCCTATCCATATCGAGCGCCCCGACACGGGATCGCCCGGCTGGCCGATGCCCAGCCCGCTGTTGATGGCGATCGTGCCGCCCCACGCGTCGAGCCGGCCGTCGATCGTGACCTGCCCGTTCGCCGAGATGGCGATCGACTGGCCGGGGTCGACTTCGATGCGCGAGCCGGTGCCGATCGTCACCCCCGCGGCGTTGACGAAAGACAGGCTGGCTCCCTTGCGCTGCGCGAACGCCGCGCCTGTGGGATCCGCCTGGTAGAGCGGCGGCGTCCACACCTGGAAGTCGTCCCCCTCCGCCGGCGCGGCAGCACCGGTTTCGGCCAGCCGGTACACCGGCATTTCCACGTCCACGACCGTGCCGTCCGCGACGGCGATGGAAGTGGGCAGCGCCCCGCCCCCGATCTCGTAGTGCGCGAAGCCGCTGCGAAAGAGGCCGGGCCTCAGCAGGACCTGCCCGGCCTGCAGCGCCGCGCCGTCCTCGGCGACCAGCACCGGCAAGCCGCCCACGCTGAGCGTGCCGCCTCCCGCGACGCCATGGCCGAGCAAGGCGCCGTCCAGCGTCAGCCGGCCCGCGGCCGCGCCGCCGCTGTTGACGTAGAGATTGGCCGCGAGGGTGATGTCGCCGCCCTTGCCGCCCCGCACCTGCCCGTCCTCCAGGATGGCCGCGCCCGAGGACACGTCGATCCGGCTGCCCGCCGCAAGCGCCAGGTCCCCCGTGGCGGCGAGGTGGACTTCGCCGCCGTCGATCCAGCCGCGCCGGCTCGCGCCGGCGGCATCCTGCGCGGCATCGGCCCGCACGCCGCGCAGGTCCAGCACCGCGCCTGCGCGCAGCGAGATCCGCGAGCCGCCGTCGACGTCCAGCAGCGGGCTCGCCGGCCCCCAACGCTGATCGTGGTCGAAGACATTGGTGGCGTCGACAGCTCCGCCGCGCGCGGTGACCGTGGCGGCGATGTCGACGTCCGGCGCGATCAGTTGAAGCGCTCCGCCTTCGGCCAGCGCCAGGTCCTGTGTGATGGCGATGCCGCTGGCGCTGGCGAGCTCCAGCCGGCCCAGTCCCATGCCGCTCAGGTGGGCCGCGTCCAGCCATAGCGTGTCGGCCGGCGGCTCGCCCTGTTGCGCCCCGCCCACCACGATGCGGCTGTCGTAGGGAGACTGGAAGCCCACGCCGGCCACGCGGCCGACGACCAGGCCCGCCGCGCGCGCCACCTGCGTCTGGCCCAGCAGGTAGCCGTCCTGCAGTCCGGCGGGGCGCGCCTGGAACTGGCGCGGTCCGTTGTAGACCGCCGCGTCGATATCGCCGTCGAGCACCGCGGCCGGCGCGCTGACGATCAGCGTTCCCGCGTCGCGACCGACGGTATAGCCGGGCTCGCGCCACTGGGAAGGGCCGATCAGGGGACTGCGATAGTAAGAGGTCACGCCCCAGCGCGGGCTGGCGGCCTCGTATCCCTTGTAGAAGCCGCGATAGGCGACGTCCGCGGACGCCGAGTCCAGGCTGTAGAGCCCGCCCGCCGCGCCGCGCAGCCATGACTGCCGCACATAGCCCGTCTGTACGTCCAGCGTGCCGCCCGCCAGGTTCACCGTCGAGCCCGTCTGGGTGACCACCTGGCCGCCGGCCAGCGTCACCGTGCCGCCCTGCGCGGCCCATTCGCCCGCCGTATGCCCCTGGTTGCCCAGATAGCCCCCGACCTCCAGCAGGCCGCCGGCCGTGTACCAGCGATCCGACGCATAGCCGCCCGTGCCCGCGGGCAGCAGAACCAGGCGGCGCCGGTCGACCCACACATCGTTGTTGATGAGTCTGCCGCTGTCGCGGTTCACGGGAGCATCGCGCAGTTCGTTGCCCTGCACGTTGACCTGGATGCTGTTGCTCTCCATCGCCACGCGCACGCCCACCGCGCCCGATACGTCGACCTGCGCCCGATCGGCCAGCACGCTGCGGCCCTTGGCGTCGGCCACGACCTGGCCGCCCGTGGCCAGCGTCAGGCTGCCGCCCTCGAACGCCACCTCGCCGCCCGAGACGATCTCGATGCGCGACTGGTCGCGCCGATCGCCCAGCCGCGAATAGTTGTCGAAGGCGCCGGGCGCGGCCAGCGTGCGCAGCCGGTCCTGCGCGGCGGATTCGCTCAGCAAGGCGCTGCGCTGGCTGTCCAGCGCCGTCTGGCCGTCGTCCTCGATCAGCACCGCCGTGATCGCACCCGCGCCCAGCGCGACCCTGCCGGCGGCGTCGCCGTGCGAGTTCAGCAGGTGTATGGTGCCGCGCGTGTTCACGGTGGTGGTGGCCACCGCCACGCCCTGTTGGCGCACGTCGTGGCCGGCCAGCGTGACGTCGCCCTCGCGCGCCAGGATCAGGCCTGTGTTGAGCACGGCGCCGGAAGGGTTCGGCACGAGGTTGCCGTCGACGTCCAGGCCGTCGGGATCGCGCTGCGCCGCGATCTCGCTGCCGCGCGTGGTGGCATGCGTGACGCCCTCGGTTCCCATGCCCTTGCGCAGGATGAAGTGGTCGCCGGCGGCCAGCAGCGCCTGCCCCTTCTGTGTGGCGAGGGCGCCGGCGTTGGAGACTTCCGTGCCCAGCAGCAGGACGTAGCCCCCGCCCTGCGTCACCGAGGCAGGCTCGCGCGTGGAAATCCGCGCGCCGGCCTGCACCGTGACCTTGCCCGCCGCGTCCGTGAAGCTGGGCGTGTCGGCGGTGGCGCCATACAGGCCGTGGTCACGGAACTGCGCATCGGAGATGTGGGCGGCCGCGACGGCGAGATTGCGCACGTCGACCTGGCTGGCGCCGCCGAACACGATGCCGTTGCGGTTGACGACCAGCACCGTGCCGTCGGCCTGGATCCGGCCCAGGACCTGGCTCGGCCGCGCCGCGGGATCGACGACCCGGTTCAGCACGGCCCAGCTGTCGTCCTGCTGGAACCGCACCGTGGTGTCCCTGCCGACGTTGAAGGTCTCCCAGTTCAGGATCGCGCGGTCGGCGGTCTGCTCGACCTGCACGGTCGTGTGGCCGTTCGCCCGGCTCTGCACAGGCAGCCTGGCGTTCTGCCACAGGGCCGCGTCGCGCACCGCGGAAGGCGCCAGGGCGTCGTCGGCCGCGCCCGCGGCCAGTTTCAGCCCGCCTTCGGCCAGGCCGTCGGGCACCGGGGACCCGGCGGCCTGAGCCGCTTGCCGGGCAGCCGCCTGGGCGGCCTGCGCCGCCGCGATCGCTCCGGCCGTACGGTTCAGGTTCTCGACGGAGCGCGCGAGCTTCTGGCGCGCCGCCGCCTGCTGCGCGGCCGAGCCGCTCGGCCCCGGGCCGGCGCGGCCGGCCTGCGCCCTGGCCGAGGCTCCCGCGGCGGCAGTCTTGCCCGCTCCTTCCGCGGCGAACCAGGCGCGGGCCTGCGCCGAACCGGGAAGCGACAGCCCGCCGGCCATCAGCAGCGCCGCCAGCGCCTGGGCCAACGGTGTCAACCTTGCGGCGGAAACGGATGCATGGCGACGGAAACGCGGGGACGGGAAATTCATGGAATGCCTTTTCCTGATGAGAGCCACGGGCGGCGCGCCGGCGGCCGCCCTGCGCGGTCCCTGCCCGCCTCATGGCCGGCAGCCGCGCTTCCATCCCAAGACGAATCCCACAGGCAAAAGGGATAACGCCATTTCGCCCGGCATACTTTTGTCGACGGCCGCCCCAACGCGAAAGCGCCCCCGCAGGGGGCGGCAAGCCGTCAGCTCATCAGCACGATGCCGCCCGGCAGCTCCGTCAGCCGGGCGCCGTACAGATCGCGCAGCATCTGCAGCGCGGCGTCCGTCTGGTCGATGGCGAAGCGCATGCGTACGGACTGGCGGCCCAGCTCGGCATTGCGCAGCACGACGCGGCCCGGCCGGTAGCGGTTGATCTCGTCGATCACCTCGGCCAGCGGCCGGCCGACGAAATTCAGCGACCCGGTGCGCCAGGCCGACACGACGGCCGGATCGACGGCATCGACCTCGCCCATGCCGCGCTGGTCGTAGCTCAGTTGCCTGTCGGGCTGCAGCTGGCGCCGCTCGGCGCCATACAGCAGGTCCACGGCACCGTCCAGGCAGGTGACGCACACGGAGCGTCCGGTGTAGCGGACGTTGAAACGCGCCGCCTGGGCGGACAGGCGCCCGTTGCCGGCCAGCACGGTGACCGGCCGGCGCAGGCCGGGGCTGGTCTGGACCTCGACTTCGCCACCGAGCAGTTCGATGTCTTCGGCATGCAGATCGATGCGCGTCTGCGTGTTCATCCGCACGGTGGCCTCGGGCAGCGCCACCTGGCGCTGCTCGCCGGTGCCCGTGCGATAGTCTGCCGCCAGGTCCATGACGGACGGCCACAGCGCGAACGGCGGTCGCACGGCCAGCACGGCGCAGGCGGGCGCCGCCAGGGCCGCTCCGATGAAGGCGCGCCGGCCCGGCCGCCAGGCGGCGCCGCGCGTAGGCCGCGCGGGATGAGCCAGCCGCGGGTCGCGGCGAGCGGCTTCGTCCAGCACGGGCGCCATTGCCTGCCATGCCTCCATCACCTCGCGCCAGGCGCGCGCGTGTTGGGGGCTGCGCGCGCACCACTGGCGAAACGCGTCGGCCTGGGCGCGCGTCAGCCGCTCGGAACGCAGCTCCACCCACCAGGCATCGGCCTGTTGCTGGATCGTGGCGTAGGACTCGGGGCGGGCAGTCATGGCGGAACTCAGAATTTGCGGCGGCCGATGGTGCTGCCGCGCTGCACGGCCTGCGTATCGGCCAGTCGCGCACGGCAGTGCTGCATGCCCTGCTGCAACTCTTTCTTGACCGTGGCCACCGACACCTGGAAGCGCTCGGCGATCTCGGCATTCAAGAGGCCGTCGACGCGCGCCGCGGCCAGCATCGCGCGGCGGCGCGCCGGCAGTTCGGCCAGCGCGGCCTCGAGGGCGGCGAGGTCGCGCCTGGCCGTGACGATGCGCGCCGGATCGGCCGCCTCGTCGGCGATGTGCATCAGCGCCTCGCGTTCGCTGTCGGAGACCAGGGCGTTGTCGCGGCGATAGGCGTCGGTGGCGATGTTGGCCGCCATCCGCAGCAGATAGGCGTCGGGATTATGCACCGGTCCAGCGGGCTGCGCCGTGGCCTCCAGGCGCAACCAGGTTTCCTGCAGCGCGTCGGCGGCGGCATCGCGCGACCCGACGATGCGCTCGAGCCGCCCGCGCAGTTCGGCGTAGCGGGCCGCCAGGCGCAGGCGCAGCGTGGCGCGGGGGCTGTCGTTCATGGCCTCGCGTTTCCGGAATACGCCACGGCGGGACAGGCGGGTTCGCTGTGCGGTCCGGCCGGCAGCACCAGGATGGAAACGGGTTGCGGCATGGCCGGAGGCGGCGGCGCCCCGATGCGCAGGCGGCGCACCACGTTCGACACGGCGCTGTCGCGAGCGGAGTCGCCGGTGCTGTCCAGCAGGCGCATCCGCTGTACGGCGCCCTGGGCGTCCAGGCGCAGCTGCAGGGCCAGCCGGTAGCCGCCCGGCCGCGTCGTGCGAGAGGCGCACAAGGCGCGGCTCAGTGTGTTCTGGATCAATCCGATATAGGCCGCGGTGTCGGCGCCCGAGCCGGAAGCGCCGGGAATGTCCGCCGCCGCCACCAGTGCGGGCGTCCGCAGCGCGGGCGCCGCGGACGCCGGATCGGGCTCGGGCACATGCACCACGACCGAGCGCGAATCGGGGTAGCGCACCCGCAGGTCCATGCCGGTCAGCAGCAATTGCAGAGCACGGCCGGCGGCATAGCGGCCGCGCACGCCGTTGGCGCGCAGCTCGGCATGGCGGTCGTCGAGCAGCACGGCCATGCCGGTCTGCCGGCTGTAGGCTTCGAGGGCATCGCCCAGACCCTGCGCGGGGATATCGAAGTCGAGCATCGTCTGGTCGGACGCCATGGAGGAAGCGGCAGCGGCCGCCGCCTGTGCATGGGCATTCGCGAACCACGGCGGCACGCACGCCAGAAGCGCCACCAAGGCAAGCAAACCGACCGATGCGCTGCGGCCTGTCATAGGATGTTCTGGGAAAGCCAGCGCGCCCGGCGCCAAGAGGGAAGAAGCGCCCTGGCCGGGGCGCACCGCATCGTAGTGGCGGAATATGACCTAGCGGTGACACGCGGGGACCGCCCCCGCCCGAGCGCTCAGCGGGCGGGCCGCCCGCCGCGACGCTGCCACAGGCGCACCAGCGCGGCCAGCGCCACCGGCACGACGGCAGCGGCCAGTCCGGCCAGCACGATGGCATTCAGGTGATCCTTCACGATGGGAATGTTGCCGAAGAAATAGCCCATCGTGACCAGACCCACCACCCACAGCAGCGCGCCGCCGATATTGAACATCTGGAAGCGCGCCAGGTTCATGGACGCCACCCCGGCGACGAAGGGCGCGAAGGTGCGCAGCACGGGCGCGAAGCGGGACAACACGACGGCCTTGCCGCCATGCCGCTCGTAGAAGATATGCGCCTTCAAGAGCGCGGCGCGATCGAGAAAGCGCACGTTCAGCGTGAAGACTTTCGGCCCGATGTAGCGTCCGATGCCGTAGTTCACCGTGTTGCCCAGCGCCGCCGCGAACACCAGCAGCACGCAAAGCGTGATCACGTCCATGTTGCCCGTGGCGCAGAACGCGCCGCCGATGAACAGCAGCGAATCGCCGGGCAGGAAAGGGAACACCACCAGGCCGGTCTCGGCGAACACGATCGCGAACAGCACCAGGTACACCCAGGCCCCGTACTGCGCCACCCACACGCCCAGGGTCTGGTCGATGTGCAGAATCATGTTGAAGAAATCGAGCATGGGCAGGCAGCGGCTGAAATGTCCGGAACGCCCCGGACTATAGCGCACGGAAACCCGCGCGCCGGTGCGACCGCGACACCGCCAGATGGCCGATGGCGTTCGCGAGGGGCTGGTGCCAAGGGCTAAAATCGACCTGGTTCCACATCCCTGTCCGTCCTGCCCATCCATGTCCGAACGCCGCTCCATTGCCGCCCTGCCCGACCTGCTCATCAGCCAGATCGCTGCCGGCGAGGTCATCGAGCGGCCCGCGTCGGTGCTGAAAGAACTGCTGGAGAACGCCATCGATGCGGGCGGCCGCGCGCTCGAGGTGCGGCTGGAAGGCGGCGGCATCCGCCGCATCGCGGTCACGGACGACGGCAGCGGCATTCCGCCCGAAGAGCTGCCGCTGGCGCTGGCGCGCCACGCCACCAGCAAGATCCGCAACCTGCGCGAACTGGAGTCCGTGGCCTCGATGGGGTTTCGCGGCGAGGCGCTGGCGTCGATCGCCTCGGTGGCGCGAGTCACCATCATCTCGCGCACGCGCGACGGCGACCATGCCTGGCAGATCGACGGTTCCAGCGGCGTGGTGTCGCCAGCCTCGGGCCCGGTGGGCACCACGGTGGACGTGCGGCAGCTGTTCGACTCCGTCCCGGCGCGCCGCAAGTTCCTGCGCGCCGAGGCCACCGAATTCGGACACTGCCTGGACGTGCTGGAGCGCATCGCGCTGGCCAACCCGCACATCGCCTTCCGCCTGTTCCACCACGACCGCGCGCAGCGCCAGTGGCTGCCCGCCGAGCCCGCGCAGCGCATCCGCGACGTGCTGGGCGCCGAGTTCACCTCGCAGGCCCTGCCGCTGCAGAACGCCATCGGCGCCATCGCGCTGGCCGGCATGGTGTCGCGTCCCACGGCGGCGCGGGCTCGCGCCGATCGCCAGTATCTGTACGTCAACGGCCGCTTCGTGCGCGACCGCACCGTCAGCCATGCGCTGCGCGCCGCCTACGCGGACGTGCTGCATGGCGACCGCCAGCCCGCCTATGTGCTCTACCTGGACGTCGATCCCGGCGCGGTGGACGTCAACGTGCATCCGGCCAAGAGCGAAGTTCGCTTCCGCGACAGCGGCGCGGTGCACCGCTACGTCAGCCAGGTCGTGGGCCAGGCCCTGGCCCAGACGGGTGGCGCGCAGGCCGCGGCGCCGGCCGCGCAGACGACCGTCGAACCGGCATCCGCTGCCCCGCGCGGCGAGACCGCGAATCCAGGCGCCATCGGCCCTGCGCGTGCCGCGCCCGCGTATGCGGGTCGCGCGGCCGCAGCGCCCTCCACCGGCTCGGCGCAGCGCCCGCATACGCAGGTGCCATTCCGCCTGCATGCCGAGCCCGCCGGCATTCCCGTTTCCGACTGGCAGGCGCTGTATCGTCCGCTGGCCGAACCGGCGCGCAGCCCCCACTCCGGCCAGCCCGAGGCCGCCGTGGTCGACCATGCCGCCGCCCCCTACCCGCTGCCCGAACCCGCCGCCGTGCCGATGCTGCGCGAACCGGCGCCGCGTCCGCTGCCCGACGGCGAACATCCGCTGGGCATGGCGCTGGCCCAGGTGCACGGCATCTACATCCTGGCGCAGAACGCGCGCGGCCTGGTGCTGGTGGACATGCACGCCGCGCACGAACGCGTGGTGTACGAGCAGTTGAAGCACGCGCTGGACGCGCGCAGCCTGCCCCGCCAGGATCTGCTCGTGCCGGTCGTGTTCCATGCCGCCGAAAAGGACGTGGCGCTGGTCGAGGAGTACGAACAGCAGCTCTCGGATCTGGGCTTCGAGATGCGGCCCGCCGGCCCCAACTCGATCGCAGTGCGCTGCGTGCCGGCGCTGCTGGCGCGCGGCGACATCGAGAGCCTGGCGCGCTCGGTGCTGCGCGATCTGGACAACGTAGGCGTGTCGCAGCTGCTGACCGAGCAGCGCAACGAGCTGCTGGCCACCATGGCGTGCCACGGCTCGGTGCGCGCCAATCGCAAACTGACGATAGAAGAGATGAACGCGCTGCTGCGCCAGATGGAGGCCACCGAGCGCGCCGACCAGTGCAACCACGGCCGGCCCACCTGGGTGCAGTGGTCGGTGTCAGACCTGGACAAGCTGTTCCTGCGGGGCCAATGATGCACGCGCCCGGTCACGCCGCGGCGACGATGCGTCGCCGCCATTTTCCATCGCCGTCGCCGGTTCGCTGCCCGCCGGACCGTCGCGCCTGATGCCCATGCTCAACGACGACCTGGTCATCTGCCTGGCAGGCCCCACCGCCGCCGGCAAGAGCGCCGCCTGCCTGGCGCTGGCGCGGCGCTGGCCGCTGGAAATCGTCAACGTCGACTCCGCCACCATCTACCGCGGCATGGACATCGGCACCGCGAAGCCCTCGGCACAGGAGCGCGCCCAGGTGCCCCAGCACTTGCTGGACATCCGCGACCCCACGCAGTCGTATTCGGCGGCCGAATTCCGCACCGATGCCCTGCGGCTGATCGCCGATATCCGCGCACGCGGCAACGTGCCGCTGCTGGCCGGCGGTACCATGCTGTACTACAAGGCCCTGCGCGACGGCCTGGACGACCTGCCGCAGGCCGATCCCGCGCTGCGTGCGGAACTGGAATCGCGCGCCGCCGAACGCGGCTGGCCAGCGCTCCATGCGGAACTGGCGCAGCTCGACCCCGCCACCGCGGCACGCCTGTCTCCCAACGACAGCCAGCGCATCCAGCGCGCGCTGGAAATCTGCCAGCTGAGCGGCAAGCCCATGTCGGAACTGCTGGGCGGCGCACGTACGGCCGGCCAGCAGGGCGGCCCGCGCTATCACACCATCAGCCTGGAACCCTCGGATCGCGCGGGCCTGCATGCGCGCATCGCCATGCGCTTCGACGCCATGCTGCAGGCGGCATTCGTGGAAGAGGTGCGCGGCCTGCATGCGCGGCCAGACCTGCACCCCGAATTGCCCTCGATGCGCTGCGTGGGATATCGCCAGCTGTGGGGCTACCTGGACGGCGAGGTGGACCTGCCCACCGCGCGCGAACAGGGCATCGCGGCCACGCGGCAATTGGCGAAGCGGCAATTGACCTGGCTGCGCGCGCAGCCGGAACGCACGGTGGTGGACTGCATGGCGGCCGATGCCGCATCGCAGGTCGTGGACGCGATGGCGCGGCTGCTGCCGTCCGCCGCGTAGGCGGCGCACCGCCCGGCCCGCCTGCCAGCCGCTTCGCAGCGCATGCCCGCGGTATGGCACGCGTGCCGCGCACGGCACATATATCAATATCCGGCAAGAATATTTTTTCTTCGGAAAAATAGTTAGCGCCGAAAAGCCCTCGCAATACAGTGTCCGACACCCATCAAGGCAATGTCGCCGCCAGGCGCGCGCCTTGCCACTCATCGCCAGGACACCGCCATGCCTTCATCCACTGCCCGCCAGGGCGCATCCGTGTCGCGCCGCCGTGCGCTCAAGCAGGCCGCAGGACTGGCCGTGGCGGGCGCCGGCCTGCTCGGCTACGCCGCACGCGGCCTGGCGCAGGCCGCCGCGCCGGCCGTGGTCTCACGGATTGGCGAACGCGTCGCCTTCAAGTATCCCGACAACCCTTCTTTCGACCTGGTCTACCTGGCCGACGACCTGGGCTATTTCGAGGGCACGCAGACCCGTCCCAAATACATCGGCAAGATCGCCGCGCCGCAGATCATCCCGCTCACCAGCATCGGCGAGATCGACTTCGGCTCGCGCATGGTGCCCCTGGTGATCTCGGCGGTGGCCGCCGGCGGCGACATCAAGGTGGTGGCCGCGGGCAACAAGACGCTGCGTGACGCGCCGCACATGAAGTACTTCGTGCGCAAGGATTCCGGCATCAGCACTCCCAAGGACCTGGAAGGCAGGACCGTCGGCTTCAACAGCTTCGGCGCATGCGCCGAGTTCGTCACCAAGACGTGGCTGCGCCAGCAGGGCGTGGACGTGAAGAAGATCAACTTCGTGGTCATTCCGGACGACCAGGCCGAACAGACCCTGGCCACGGGGAACACAGACCTGGCCATCATCCATGCTCCGTTCTCGGGCCGTGCGGACCAGGCCGGGACGCTGACGCGGCTGTGGAGCGACTACGACCTGGACGGCGGCCTGGGCGGCATGCAGCCGTACAGCGCGCACGGCAAGTTCATCCGCGAGCATCCGCAGGCCGTGCGGGACGTGGTGACCGCCATCGCCCGCGCCGCCAATTGGGTCAACGCCAATCCCGAAGAGGCGCGCAAGCTGGTGTCCAAGCGCATCAACCTGCAGCTGGAATACGTGGACCGATATGCCTACGTCGACAATCTGGTGGTGACCGAGCCGCCGATCCAGTACTACATCGACGTGCTGGAAGCCGAAGGCAAGCTGCCCAGGGGCAAGGTGAAAGCCACGGACATCTACACCAACGCGTTCAACCCTTACGCGCGGGCCTGAAGCGATGGCGGACAAGATCGTCGCCCAGGGCGTGGGCAAGGCATATCCGGTGCGCGGCGAGGACGGACGGCCCGCCACCCTGCCGGTGCTGCGCGACTTCGACCTGCGCGTGCGCGAGGGCGAGTTCATCTCCATTCTCGGGCCGTCCGGCTGCGGCAAGTCCACGTTCCTCAGCATCCTGGCTGGCCTGACCCCGCGCAGTGCCGGCAGCATCGCCATCGACGGCACGCCGCTGCACGGCATCAACCCCGACCAGGGCGTGGTGTTCCAGGGCTACGCGCTGTTTCCGTGGCGCACCGTGCTGGAGAACATCGAGGTCGGACTGGAGATTCGCGGCATGGCGGCGGCCGAGCGCCGGCGCATCGCCCAGGAGCACCTGGAGCAGGTGGGCCTGCACGGCTTCGGCAATCGCTATCCGCACGAGATCTCGGGCGGCATGAAGCAGCGCGTGGCCATCGCGCGCTCGCTGGCCTACAAGCCCGACGTGCTGCTGATGGACGAACCCTTCGCGGCGCTGGACGCCCAGACGCGCGAGATCCTGCAGGACGAGCTGCTGCGCCTGTGGGAGCGCCATCGCAAGACCATCGTGTTCATCACGCACAGCCTGGACGAGGCCATCTTCCTGTCCGACCGGATCGCCATCATGACCCGCCGCCCCGGCACCATCAAGGAAATCATCGACGTGCCGCTGCTCCGCCCCCGCAGCCCGGAACTGCGCAACACCGAGGCGTTCGTGCGTCTTCGCCAGCGCGCATGGGACATCCTGAAAAGCGAGGTGCAGTTCCTCGACCCCGCCGCCACGCCGCGCCCGCTGGGTGCGACGGCGAACCCGGCCGAGCGGGACACGCTGGCGGGAGCGGCGCCATGAGATGGCGCGACCACGGCCTGGGCCTGATCGGCATCGCGGGCTTCCTGCTGGCCTGGGAACTGCTGCCGCGCGCCGGCGTGGTCAGCCAAGCCTACCTCAGCCCGCCGTCCGAAGTGCTGCGGGCGGTGGCCGGCCTGGCCGGGCAGGGCGAACTGGCGAAGCACGTGCTGGCCAGCCTGCAGCGTTCGCTGTGGGGATTGCTGCTGGCCATCGCGCTGGGCGTGTCGCTGGGCCTGGCCATGGGCCGTTTCGCCCGCTTCGAGCGCGTGGTCGATCCCATCCTGCAACTGTTCAGGCAGACCTCGGCGCTGGCGCTGTTCCCGGTGTTCGTGCTGTTCCTGGGCATAGGGGAACTGTCGAAAGTGGCCATCATCTTCTGGGCGTCGTTCTGGCCGGTGCTGCTGAACACCATCGGCGGCGTCAAGCAGGTCGATCCGCTGCTGGTGAACGCGGCGCGCTCGATGGGCGCGTCCGGCGCCTTCGTGTTCCGCAAGGTGGTGCTGCCGGCGGCCTCGCCGTCGATCTTCACCGGCGTGCGGCTGGCGGGCACTTACTGCATCACCGCGCTGGTGGCCGCCGAAATGATCGGCGCGCATTCTGGCCTGGGCTTTCTGACGCTGAATTCCCAGGAGGTGTTCCAGATTCCGTCGATGTACGCCGGAATCCTGCTGCTGGCGCTGCTGGGCCTTGCGCTGAACTATGTGCTGGCGCTGATCGAGCGCTGGCGCACGCGGTGGCGCCGCGGCCTGGCTCCGGAGATCTGAGGCGGCATGGGCGCCAAGCGAACCCTGCGCCGCCTGGGCGCGGCGACGCTGCTGCTTGCGGCCTGCGCCGCCGTATCGGCAGGCCTGTCCGCCCGCGCTCCGGAGCTGGTCGGCCATCTGCGGGAGCGGGCGCAACGCTGGCTGGCCGCCTGGACGCCCGCGCCGGACTGGCGCGCGCAGCCGCTGGGGCCCCTGCTGCAACAGGCGCGTCAGCGCGGCGCGCTGGTCGTGGCGGTGCGCGCCTATCCGCGCCCGGCTCCCGCCGGCGCCCCCGCGCCGCCCGAACCGGACGACTACGACACCGCGCTGGCCCGCCACATCGCCGACACGCTCGGCGTGCAGGCGCGCATCGTCCCTCTGGCCTCGCCCGACGAGAAGACCTCTGCGCTGGACACACTGGCGGGTCCGCAGGCCGACCTGATTCTGGCCGGCACGCGCTACGGCATGCCCATCGACAAGGGACTGGCGATGTCCGCCGACCGGACCGTGTCGGCCGCCTACGTCACGGGCCGCGCATCGCTAGTGGCGCTGCGCGCCGCGGCGCAGGCCTGGCGCGATCTGGCGGCACGGCCCGGCGCGCCCGGCCTGCTTGCAGGCCGCAGCGTCTGCGTGCAGCAAGGCAGCCCCTACGCCGGCCGCCTGGCGCGCGAACACGGCGCGAAGCCACGTCCGTATCCTTCCAGCGTGCATGCCGCCTATGCCTTCATGAGCGGCCAATGCGAAGTGCTGGCCGAGGATGAAGCCGTGCTGCAACGGCTAATGGCGCGCCAGGAGTGGCGCTTCTACCAGCGCCTGCCCATCGGGATCGAGCCCGACGCCCGCCAGCCGCAGATCTTGCTGGCACGGGCCGACGCGACATCGGCCGGCTACCTGGACAAGGTGGTGCGCTATTGGAAAGCCAGCGGGGCGCTGCAGCAGGCCCGCGAGCAGCGCGCCGGCCTGGTGAACCTGGAAGTCGCGGCGCTGCAGGATGGCCTGGTCTGCCATTCGTGAAGAGACGGCTTACACCACCACCGTCTGCGCCATGCCGTCCTGCTGCTCGACGATCTCGCCGAGGACGCTGACGGTTTCGCCCTGCTCGCGCAGCGTGGCGGCCACGGCGTCGGCCTGGTCGGCCGGCACCACCACCACCATGCCGATACCGCAATTGAACACCCGGTGCATTTCGGTGTCGGCCACGCCGCCCTGCTGCTGCAACCACTGGAACAGCTGCGGCATCTGCCACGCGTCGCGCTGCAAGCGGGCCGACAGGCCGTTCTGCAGGATGCGCGGCACGTTGTCCAGCAGCCCGCCGCCGGTGATGTGGGCCATGCCCTTGATGGCGGCGCCATGCTTGGCGATGGCGGCCAGCATCTGCTTGACGTAGATGCGGGTCGGGGCCATGACGACGTCGACCAGCGGCTGGCCGTGGAAGTCCTGGTCGGGTTTGGCGCCGGCGCGATCGATGATCTTGCGCACGAGCGAGTAGCCGTTGGAATGCGCGCCGCTGGACGCCAGGCCCAGCACCACGTCCCCGGGCTGGATGGACTTGCCGTCGATGATGGAGGACTTCTCGACCGCGCCCACGGCGAAGCCCGCGAGGTCGTATTCGCCGTCGGGATACATGCCGGGCATCTCGGCCGTTTCGCCGCCGATGAGCGCGCAGCCTGCCAGTTCGCAGCCGCGGGCGACGCCGCCGACCACGGCGGCAGCCGTGTCCACCGCCAGCTTGCCGCAGGCGAAGTAATCGAGGAAGAACAGCGGCTCGGCGCCCTGCACCAGAATGTCGTTCACGCTCATCGCGACAAGGTCGATGCCGACGGTGTCATGGCGGTTCCACTCGAACGCCAGGCGCAGCTTGGTGCCCACGCCATCGGTGCCCGATACCAGCACGGGCTCGCGGTACTTCTTGGGCACCTCGAACAGCGCGCCGAAACCGCCGATGCCGGCCAGCACGCCGGGGCGCATGGTGCGCGCCGCGAGGGGCTTGATGCGATCGACCAACGCGTCGCCCGCGTCGATGTCGACCCCGGCATCGCGGTAGGTAAGGGGAGCGGAGGAAGGATTCGTCATGAGAAAAACCGTGGGCTATGTAAAAATTGCGGGATTTGGGTGGAACTTTCCGATTTTACGACGCCGCCGGACCAGCTTGTCCCCCGGGGCGCCACGGCCCTGCGCGCACCCCTTCGCCATGCCCTTTCGGAAAGCCCGTTGATCGCCTCTCATGACCCGCCAGTTGCTGCTTGACGTTCTTGCCGTGCCAGCGCCCTCGCTGGCCAACTATATCGCCGGCCCCAATGGCGAGGCGCTGGCGGCGGCGCGCGCGCTGGCCGCCGGCCGCGCCATCTACCTGTGGGGCCCCGCCGGCTGCGGCCGCAGCCACCTGCTGCGCGCGCTGGCCGCCGAACCCGGCAGCATCTTCCTCGACGCCGGCAGCGATGCCGGCGCGCTGCGCGCCCTGGCCGAAGCCGAACCCGACGCGATGATGGACGGCCCCCACGCTCGCGATGCTCGCTGCCCCCCGGGGGGGCGGGCAGCGCCTTGGGGCGGCCCGGCGGCGCTGCCGGACGGCCCCCACGCTCGCGATGCTCGCTGCCCCCCGGGGGGGCGGGCAGCGCCTTGGGGCGGCCCGGCGGCGCTGCCGGACAGCCCCCACGCTCGCGATGCCAACTCCGTTCCGGCGGCGCTGCCGCGGCTGGTCGCGGTGGACGACGTACACCGCATGGATGGCGACCAGCAGGCGGCCCTGTTCGCCCTGTACAATCGCTGGCGCGAAACCACGGCCACCAGCCGGGCCTTCGCCCTGGCCGTCTCGGGCGACCGCGCGCCCATGTCCATGCCGCTGCGCGAAGACCTGCGCACCCGCCTGGGATGGGACCTGGTCTTCCGGCTCGAGCCGCTGTCCGATGCCGACAAGCTGGCCGCCCTTGCCGCCCAGGCTGCCGAGCGCGGCCTGCAGCTGGGCCCGGAAGTCGTCAACTGGATGCTGACCCATCACGAGCGCGACATCCGCAAACTGGCGGCGCTGCTGGACGCGCTCGACCGCTACTCGCTGGCCACCGGCCGGCCCATCACCATCCCGCTGCTGCGCGCCATGCTGGCAGACCCCGATTCGCAAGCGACATGACCGTTCCCCGCCTCGCCCTGTTCGACCTGGACCACACGCTGCTGCCGCTGGACAGCGACTATCAGTGGGCTGACTTCCTGGCGCGCACAGGCAGGGCCGGCGATCCGGTCGAGGCGCGCCGCCGCAACGACGACCTGATGGAGCGCTACAACCGCGGCGAGCTCACGGCCGAACAGGCCGCCGAGTTCATGCTGGGCCTGCTGGCCGCGCACACGCCGTACGACCTGGCCGCGTGGCACGAGGAATTCATGGCCGAGGTGATACGCCCCGCCATCACGCCCGCCGCCATCGAACTGGTCGACCGCCATCTGCGGGCCGGCGACCTGTGCGCGGTGGTCACCGCCACCAACAGCTTCGTCACCGCCCCCATCGCGCGCGCCTTCGGCGTGCCGCATCTGGTGGCCACCGATCCCGAGTACGCCGCCGGCCGCCATACCGGCCGCATCCTCGGCACGCCCAGTTTCCGCGAAGGCAAGGTCGTGCGCGTGCGCGACTGGCTGGCCGGCATGGACCTGAAACTTGCGGATTTCGCGGAATCGTTTTTCTATAGCGATTCGGTCAACGACGTGCCGCTGCTCGAGCAGGTCACGCGTCCGATCGCAACGAACCCCAGCCCCACGCTGCGTGCCATCGCGCAACGCCAGGGCTGGGAGGTGATCGACCTGTTCGATCACACCCAGGACGCCAAGTCGTAGACACATGATCACAACCACCATAAAAAAATTCGTCGGCCGCCTGTTCGGGCCCACCGTCGCCGGCGGCCCCCTGCGCATCGAGCGCGAGCGCCACGGCATAGACCGGCGCAACGTATCGCGCAACGCCATCAAGGTCTGCGACGTACTGCGCCAGCATGGCTACGAAGCCTACATCGTGGGCGGCGCGGTGCGCGACCTGATCGTCGGCCTCGAGCCCAAGGACTTCGACGTGGCCACCAACGCCACGCCCGAACAGATCCGACCGCTGTTCCGCCGCGCACGCATCATCGGCCGCCGCTTCCAGCTGGTGCACGTGGTGTTCGGCCAGGAGATCATCGAGACCTCCACGTTCCGCGCCCCGGCCAGCGTGGACCAGAAGACGGATGAGCACGGCCGCATCCTCAGCGACAATGTGTTCGGCACGCAGGCCGAGGACGCCGCGCGGCGCGACTTCACCATGAACGCGCTTTACTACGATCCGCACACCGAGGAAGTCATCGACTACCACGACGGCGTGCAAGACCTCAAGAAGCGCCAGATCCGCATGATCGGCGATCCGATCAAGCGCTATCGCGAAGACCCGGTGCGCATGCTGCGCGCCGTGCGCTTCGCCGCCAAGCTCAACGGCACCATCGAGCCGGCCACGCGCCAGCCGATCCGCACCATGGCAGGGCTGGTCGAGAACGTGCCCGCTTCGCGGCTGTTCGACGAAATGCTCAAGCTGCTGACCTGCGGACACGCCATGGACTGCCTGCGCCAGTTGCGCGGCGAGGGCCTGCACCACGGCCTGCTGCCGCTGCTGGACGTCGTGCTCGAACAGCCGGGCGGCGAGAACTTCGTGGAACAGGCGCTGGAACGCACCGACGCGCGCGTGCGGGCGGGCAAGGGCATCAGCCCCAGCTTCCTGTTCGCGGCGCTGCTGTGGCGCCTGGTGGACGCGCGCTGGAAGCAGTTGCGCGCCGAAGGCGAACACACCATGCCCGCCCTGGTGCAGGCCGCGGATTCGGTGCTGGACGAACAGACCGAGAAGCTGGCCATCCAGCGCCGCTTCTCGTCGGACATGCGCGAGATCTGGTTCATGCAGCCGCGCTTCGAGCGCCGCCAGGGCAAGGCGACCTACCGCATGATCGAGCAGCCGCGCTTCCGCGCCGCCTGCGACTTCCTGCAGCTGCGCGCCGCCGCCGGCGAGTTCGACAGCGTGCTGGCGCAATGGTGGATGGACCTGGCCAATGCCGACGACGCGACCCGCGCCGAGATGATCGAAGACACCGCCAGGCTGCCTCGCGAGGCCGGCGGCGATGGGCCCGCCCGCAAGCGCCGTCCCCGGCGCCGCCGTCGCGCGGGCGGCGGTGATGGCAATGCCGGCGGCGAATCGTCCGGCGCGCCGGACGCCGCATGACGCGACCGGGCGCCGCGCCCGCGCTGGCCTACGTCGGGCTGGGCTCGAACCTGGGCGACAGCGCCGGCACGCTGCGGGCGGCCCTGGCCGATCTGGCGTCCCTGCCCGGCATACTGTCGTGCAAAGCCTCGCCCATGTATCGCAGCGCACCCGTCGATGCCGACGGTCCGGACTACGTCAATGCCGTCGCCGCGCTCGATACCACCCTGCTTCCCCTGCAGCTGCTGGACGCGCTGCAGGCGCTGGAACTGCGCCATGGCCGCGAGCGGCCGTACTACCACGCGCCGCGAACGCTGGACCTGGATCTGCTGCTGTATGGCGGCGAGCGTATCGAAAGCGACAGGCTGACCCTGCCGCATCCGCGCATGCACGAACGCGCGTTCGTGCTGCTGCCGCTGCACGACCTGGCGCCCGCGCTGGTGCTGGGCCAGCGCCGCGTGGAAGACCTGATCGCCGCCCTGCCGGACCAGGACATCACCAGAATCGATTGATACGCCGCCGAACGGCAAGGCAGCTTGACGGAGCCGGCGCCGCGCGACGACGACGATGCTCGCTCGCCGTTCCTGACGTGCCCTCGGCGGCCGGAGGACGAACGCTATTCGCCCGCGCGCTCGAGCACCTGGCGCGCCCGCGCCACGACCGGCGCGTCCACCATCTTGCCGTCCAGCCGGAATGCGCCCGCGGCGTTGTCGCGATAGGCCTGCACCACGCGGCGCGCCCATTCGACCTCGGCCTGCGCGGGCTTGCACGCGTCGTGCACCACCGCGATCTGGCTGGGGTGTATGCACATCATCCCCGCGAATCCCATGTCGTGCGCCCGCGTGGCGGCCACGCGCAGGCCGACGATGTCCTGGATGTCGGGGTACACGCCGTCCAGCGGCGCGGCAAGTCCCGCCGCACGACTGTGCAGCAGCACCTGGCCGCGAGCCTGGTCCAGCAGCGCCGCCTCGCCCTCGGTGCCCGGCACCAGGTTCAGGTCGACGCCATAGTCCAGGCCGCCGAACGACAGCCGCGCCACGCCGGGCGCGGCGGCGATCTCGGCCAGGTTCAGTACGCCGCACGCGGTCTCGATGAGCGGCACGATGGGGATGCCGCTTTGCGCGGCGTGGCGCACGTGCGCCTGGCTTTCGGTTTTGGGCAGCAGGATGGCCGCCACGGCAGCGCGGCCGCGACAGGCGCGAAGATCGTCGTCGTGCCACGGCGTGGACGCGTCGTTGATGCGCACCCAGACGCGCGCCTGCGGCTGCGTGCCCAGGAAGTCGCACAGCGCCTCGCGGGCGGCGTCCTTGGCGAGATGCTCGACGGCATCCTCGAGGTCGACGATGACGGCATCGGCGCCGCTGGCCAGCGCCTTGGGGATGCGCTCGGGGCGCGTGCCGGGAACGAACAGGGCGGTACGTAGCAAAGACGGCATCAGACGACCTCAGCATCATGGAGGCGCGCGACTTCGGCGGGCGCGTACCCCAACGATGCTAGCACCGCATCGGTGTGTTCGCCCACCGCCGGCACCGGGTCCATGCGCGGCTCGAAGGCATTGCTGGTGGCGGGCGGCAGCAGCGCCGGCAGCATCCCCGAGGGGCTGTCGACCTCGCGCCATCGCCCACGCGCCTGCAGCTGCGGATGGGCCCAGACGCCCGCCATGTCATTGACGCGCGCGTTGGCGATCTGCGCCGCATCCAGGCGGTCGGCGACCTCCTGCACGTCCAGCGCGACGAAGGCCGCCACGATCAGCTCGCGCAGCGCCTCGCGGTTGGCGGCGCGGCGCGAGTTCGACGAGAACCGCTCGTCCTGCGCCAGGCCGGGCTGCCCCAGCACCTTGTCGCAGAACACCACCCACTCGCGCTCGTTCTGCAGGCCCAGCATGATGGTGGCGCCGCCGCCTACCGGGAACGGTCCGTACGGATAGATGGTGGCGTGGGCTGCGCCGGCCCGCACCGGCGGCGGCGCGCCGTCGAAGGCGTAGTACATCGGAAAACCCATCCACTCCACCATGCTTTCCAGCATGGAGACGTCGATGCGGCTGCCCTTGCCGGTGCGATGCCGCAGCAGCAGTGCGTTCAGGATTGCCGAGTAGGCATACATGCCGGCGGCGATGTCGGAGATGGAGCAGCCCGCCTTGGCGGGGTCCTGCCGCGTGCCGGTGACCGACACGAAGCCGCTCTCGCTCTGGATGAGCAGGTCGTAGGCCTTCTTGTCCTGGTACGGGCCGCCCTCGCCGTAGCCCGAGATATCACACACGACCAGCCGCGGATGACGGCCATGCAGCGCATCGAACGACAGGCCCAGGCGCTCGGCGGCACCGGGCGCGAGGTTCTGCACCAGCACGTCGGCCGAGGCCAGCAGGCGTTCCATCACGTCCTGCGCCTCGGGATGCTTCAGGTTCAGCGACAGGCTCTGCTTCGAACGGTTGGTCCAGACGAAATGCGAGGACAACCCGCGCACGCGCTCGTCGTAGCCGCGCGCGAAGTCGCCGACGCCGGGCCGCTCGATCTTGATGACGCGCGCGCCCATGTCGGCCAGCTGCCGCGTGCAGAACGGCGCGGCGATGGCGTGTTCGAGACTGACGACGGTAATGCCGTCCAGCGGACGGGGAGCCTCATTGCTCATTCGGAGAACCTCAGTTCGGCTTGATGGGCCAGGGTGCCGTCCTGCTCGGCCCACAGCCTGGCCAGGCCCGCGTCCGACACGTTGCCGGCCACGTGGAACGGCGTGGGCGCGATCAAAGGGCGCAGGCCGCGATAGGCCAGGTGTTCGAGCCTCGCCCCGGGACGCGCGCGTACGAAGGCGGCCACCATTTCGGTTGCGATGAGCGGTCCGTGCACGACCAGGCCCGGATAGCCCTCGGTGCCCGTGACGTACGGATGGTCGTAGTGGATGCGATGGCCGTTGAAGGTGACGGCCGAATAGCGGAACAGCAGCACCGGGCTGGGTTCGACCGCATCGCGCCATTGCGCCTGCGGCGCGGGCTCGGTGCCGGCCAGCTTGGGCGGCGAGGGCTCGCGATACACGATGTCCTGCTCTTCATGAAAGGCCAGGCGGCCCTCCTGGTGGTATTCGTGGCGCACGGTCACGAACAGCAGCGCGCCGGTGCGGCCGGTCTTTTCCTTGACGTCCTGCACGGTGGACACCCGTTCGGCCGGCACGCCGACCGTAAGCGGCCGGATGAACGTGACGCGCCCGCCCGCCCACATGCGGTTGCGGCCATCGGCCGGGGGCAGGAAGCCACCACGGGCCGGATGGCCGTCCAGGCCCAGGCCTTCGGCGTCGACGGCGCTAATGAAAAACGCCCATTGCCACAAGGGCGGCAACGGCTCGCCCTGCGCGGGCGCGGGCGCACCCAGCGCGGCGGCCACGCGCTGCGCGTGGCCCGGGTCGAGCGCGTCCGCCTTGCGCTCGCTGCTGCCGATCCAGGCGGTGGGATCAGGTTTGGTCATGCCGGTTCATCCTATGTGTGGGCTCCACGGCGCAGGATGCAGCAATGCGGGATCGTTGTGAATTCGTTTTTGACCAAGGCGGGGTTCGGGGCGCCGGAATCTGCGCCATCTGCAGCACCATCTGCCGCGCCAGCCGCCGCCCGGCCGACGACCGCGGCGGACTAGCCGACGCCCACCAGCGTGGCGATCACCTCGCGCCGATGCGGACGCAGCCGATGCTCCCACAGGTACACGCCCTGCCAGGTGCCCAGGGCCAAGCGTCCGCCGCGAACGGGCACGCCCAGGCTGACGCAGGTCAGCGCGCTGCGCACGTGGGCCGGCATGTCGTCCGGGCCCTCGGCATCGTGCGCATACAGGCGATCGCCGTCCGGCACCAGCCGCGCGAAAAAGCGCTGCAGGTCGCCGTGCACGTCGGGATCCGCGTTCTCGGTAATGAGCAGCGAACAGCTGGTATGCCGCACGAAGACGTTCAGCAGGCCGTCGCGCACGCCGCTGGCGGCGCAGAAGGCGCGCAGTTCGGGCGTGAGGTCCATGAAGGCACGGCCCGGCGTGTCGACCCGGATCTCGTGCTGGGAAAAATGCGTGGCGGGCGAGGATTTCATGGCGTCATGCTATCGCTGCCGGGCCGGGAACGAGCGGGCGGTCCGGGCACGTGCCCGCGCCGCCCGCTCGACCCTCATCAGGCCACCGCCACGGGGATCTTGCCGATGCGGGCCTGCCATTCCTTCGGACCGGTGTTGTGGACCGATGTGCCTTCGGCATCGACGGCCACCGTCACCGGCATGTCCTTCACGTCGAACTCGTAGATCGCTTCCATGCCCAGGTCTTCGAACGCCAGCACCTTGGCGGTGCGGATAGCCTTGGACACCAGGTAGGCGGCGCCGCCCACGGCCATCAGGTAGGCCGACTTGTGCTTGCGGATGGCGTCGATGGCGACGGGACCGCGCTCGGACTTGCCGATCATCGAGATCAGGCCGGTCTGCGCCAGCATCATCTCGGTGAACTTGTCCATGCGGGTGGCCGTGGTGGGACCGGCCGGGCCGACCACCTCGTCGCGCACCGGATCGACCGGGCCCACGTAGTAGATGACGCGGTTGGTGAAGTCCACAGGCAGTTTCTCGCCCTTGGCCAGCATGTCCTGGATGCGCTTGTGCGCGGCATCGCGGCCGGTAAGCATCTTGCCCGACAGCAGCAGGGTCTGGCCCGGCTTCCAGCTGGCCACTTCCTCGCGCGTCAGCGTGTCCAGGTTGACCTGCTTCGACTTGTTGTAGTCGGGCGCCCAGTGCACTTCGGGCCACTCGGACAATGCGGGAGGATCGAGGCGCGCGGGGCCCGAGCCGTCCAGCTCGAAGTGCGCGTGGCGCGTGGCGGCGCAGTTGGGAATCATGGCCACGGGCTTGGAGGCCGCGTGCGTGGGGAATGTGCTGATCTTCACGTCCAGCACGGTGGTGAGACCGCCCAGGCCCTGCGCGCCGATGCCCAGCGCGTTGACCTTTTCATACAGCTCGATGCGCAGCTCTTCCAGCTTGTTCTGCGGGCCGCGCGCCAGCAGCTCGTACATGTCGATGTCTTCCATCAGCGACTGCTTGGCCATCAGCATGGCCTTCTCGGCCGTGCCGCCGACGCCGATGCCCAGCATGCCCGGCGGGCACCAGCCCGCGCCCATGGTGGGCACCGTCTTCAGCACCCAGTCGACCAGGGAGTCGCTGGGATTCAGCATGACGAACTTCGACTTGTTCTCGGAACCACCGCCCTTCGAGGCGATCTGCACGTCGACCTTGGCGCCGGGCACCAGCTCGACGTGCAGGATACAGGGGGTGTTGTCGCGGGTGTTCTTGCGCGCGAACAGCGGATCGTCCAGCACCGAGGCGCGCAGCGGATTGTCCGGGTTCAGGTAGCCGCGGCGCACGCCCTCGTCACAGACCTCCTGCAGGCTGCGCTTGGTGTCGAAGCGCACGTCCATGCCCACCTTCAGGAACACGTTGACGATGCCGGTGTCCTGGCACAGCGGACGCTTGCCCTCGGCGCACATGCGCGAGTTGGTCAGGATCTGCGCCATGGCGTCGCGCGCCGCGGGGCTTTCCTCGCGCTCGTAGGCACGCGCCAGATGACGGATGTAGTCGACGGGATGGTAGTAGCTGATGAACTGGATGCCGTCCGCGATGGACTGGATCAGGTCTTCTTCTTTGATGAGCGTGGTCATGATGGGAAAGCGGCACGGAATGCCGCCGGTTTCGCTGATGAGTAGGGAGAAGAGAGAAGTTCGGAAAGATGGCGAGGGGTGCCCGCGCCGGCGGGCGCACCCCGCAATCATAAATCGGGCGGGGGTGCGCTGCCCGGGCGGCTCGCGCTACGGCGGGGCGGCGCGGTTGTGGTGCGCCCCTTTTATTTGCCCTGCCAGACAGGCTTGCGCTTCTCGGCGAACGCGGTGGCCCCTTCCTTGGCGTCGGCCGAGGTGAAGATGTGGGCGATCAGCGGACGCTGGCGGTCGAACATGGTGTCCTGTTCCCAGTCGCCGGCCTGCGCCACGATGGACTTGGCGGTCTGCACGGCCAGCGGGCCGTTCTCGACGATGACCCGCGCCAGTTCGCGCGCGGCCTCGAGCGCCTTGCCCGGCTCGGCCAGGCGATTGACCAGCCCCAGGGCATGGGCGCGCTGGGCCTCGAACATGTCGCCGGTCAGCACGATCTCCATGGCCACGTGATACGGCAGGCGGCGCGGCAGGCGCATCATGCCGCCCGAACCGGCCACCAGGCCGCGCTTGACCTCGGGCAGGCCGAACTTGGCGTTGCTGGCCGCCACGATGAGGTCGGCCGCCAACGCCATTTCGCAGCCACCGGCCAACGCATAGCCCTCCACGGCCGCGATGAGCGGTTTTTTCGGCGGGCGCTCGTTCAGGCCCGCGAACCCGCGGCCGGGAATCAGCGGCCGCTGTCCGCTTTGCGCGAAAGCCTTCAGGTCCATGCCCGACGAGAACGTGCCGCCCGCCCCGGTCAGGATGCCGATGCGCACGTCGCCGTTGGCGTCCATCTGGTCGAAAGCCGCCGCCAGGGCCTGGGCGGTTTCCAGGTTGATGGCGTTCTTGGCCTCGGGCCGGTTGATCGTGATGGTCTGGATGCCGTCGGCGATTTCCACCTTCACCAGGTCGGACATGCTGTTGCTCCTCTGAGGGCGGGCCGGCACGCGAGCCCGCGGATAGGTATATGGGACTGCCCAGGTGGAATGATACGCCGCGTGGGTGCGCGGACGAGCGGTGCCCGGGGCTGGCAACTCGGCATCCGGGGCAAGGCAGCCAGCGCGCAGGCACCGCGGGCCGGTTCAGTGCGACGCGGTGCCGGGCGGAGTCTGGCCGAACAGCTGTTCGATGGACGTGGCCTCGAACAGGTTCAGGGTCCAGGCCGAGAGCACGTCGGCCGGCGCATTCTGCAGCGTGTCGCGAGCAGCCGGGGACAGCGCGCCGAAGCGGTGGACGACCTGCCGTTCCAGGACTTCACGGAGGGCATGTACCCGGCCTTGTTCGATTCCTTGCTCGATACCTCGCTCGATTCCTTGCTCGATACCTTGCTCGATCCCCCGCTCGATACCGCGTTCGATGCCTTCTTCCCTGCCCTCGTCGCGCGCAGCCTTGAGTTCAGCCTGGTGATCCATCCGCGCCATCTCTCGCAGCATGGCGCGGATGCGCAGTTCTTCGTCGGAACACATCGATTCGAGATGGAAGAGCGCTTCGCGGACGGGAGGGTGAGTGATCTGGTTCATGACTTCCTCGTTGAGGTTGTGGCGCAGGCAGGCCACCCACGCCTGGAATTGAGGCGAGCCGGTGGCGAGCATGTCTGCCTTGGGCAGTTCGACGAGATGCCAATGCAGCTCGTTGCCAAATTCTATGGACGGGCGCCGCGCATCGCGCACACTGAAGTGCCAATCAGCCTGGTCCGACGCGCCGGCGTCCCAATTCTGTCCCAGCAGACTGATGCCTATGGACGGCCGCAGCTCTTCATACCCCTGCCCGGCCCGCAATTGCCCGGCCAGGCCGCGCGCCACGTAGTACACATTGCGCGCCGGCCAATGCGCCTGCCAGCGTGCCTGCATCTCGACCACGTACAGGCCGCCCTCCGTATCCTGCGCCAGGATGTCGAACTCGACACGCTTGCCGGCAGGATCGTCGGCCAGCACGTGCGGATTCAGGATGCGCGCGATCGCGATGGGCGGCGCCGGATGGCGCACCGCATTGATCAGATCCGACAGCAAGTGCGGCCAGCGGGAGAACAGCGCCTTGAATACCAGATCGTTGGACAGGGCCAGGCGCGGAAGCGTGGCCGGAAGGCGGGCGGACAACGGAGACACGATGGCGGCTTTCCTGGCGAGATACGGAAGCGCGACTCTAGCAACGCCGTCCGCGCAGCGAAATTGGGCGGATTTGTCCCACCCGCCGGCTCTCCCGCGCATCCGCGGCACCCTGCGAGGTTTACGGCAAGAGCGGGCCAGGCAAATCCGACGCGGGCAGTTAAAATGCCGAGTTCCCAAAAAAGCCCGGGCGCCTGCGACCCGGCCCGCCTACAAGCCTTCTATGCTCACCTTTCAGCAAATCATCCTCACGCTCCAGGACTACTGGGACAAGCAAGGCTGCGCCCTGCTGCAGCCCTACGACATGGAAGTCGGCGCGGGTACGTCGCACACCGCCACGTTCCTGCGCGCCATCGGCCCCGAGCCCTGGCGCGCCGCCTATGTGCAGCCCTCGCGCCGCCCCAAGGACGGCCGCTACGGCGAGAACCCCAACCGCCTGCAGCACTACTACCAGTACCAGGTTGTGCTCAAGCCCGCGCCGCCCGAGATCCTCGAGCTGTACATCGGCTCGCTCAAGGCGCTGGGCATCGATCCGGCGCAGCACGACATCCGATTCGTCGAGGACGACTGGGAAAACCCCACGCTGGGCGCGTGGGGCCTGGGCTGGGAGGTCTGGCTCAACGGCATGGAAATCACGCAGTTCACGTATTTCCAGCAGGTCGGCGGCCTGGATTGCAACCCGACCACCGGCGAAATCACCTACGGCCTGGAACGCCTGGCCATGTACCTGCAGGACGTGAAAAGCGTCTACGACCTGGTCTGGACCGAAGGCGCCGGCGGCAAGCGCGTGCTGTACCGCGACGTGTTCCACCAGAACGAATTCGAACAGTCCACCTACAATTTCGAGCACTCTTCGGCCGACATGCTGTTTGCCCATTTCAATGACTACGAGGCCGAGGCCAAGCGCCTGATGGACGTGCCGCTGGCCCTGCCGGCATACGAAGCCGCCCTCAAGGCCGCCCATACCTTCAACATGCTGGACGCGCGCGGCGCGATCAGCGTCACCGAGCGCGCCGCCTACATCGGCCGCATCCGCAACCTGTCGCGCAGCGTGGCGCAGGCCTACTACGATTCGCGCGAGCGTCTGGGCTTCCCCATGCTGCAGCGTACGAACGTGGAGGCGCAATGATGAGCCCCGTCCGCCCCCTGCTGGTCGAACTGCTTACCGAGGAACTGCCGCCCAAAGCCCTGAACAGGCTGGGCCAGGCCTTTGCCGAAGGCGTGCGCGCCGGCCTGGCCAGACATGGCCTGCTGGCCGACGGCTGCCAGGCCGAGGCCTATGCCACGCCGCGCCGGCTGGCGGTGCGTCTGCCGGCCGTGCTGGCCCAGGCCCCCGACCAGGCCTACGCCGAAAAGCTGATGCCCGTGAAGGTCGGCCTGGCCGCCGATGGCTCGGCCACGCCGGCGCTGGCGAAGAAACTGGCCGCCAAGGGCCTCGAGAACATCGACCTGTCCACGCTGGAACGCGAGTCCGACGGCAAGCAGGAATACCTGGTCGCGCGCGGCACCGCCCCCGGCCTGGCCCTGGCCGATGGCTTGCAAGAGGCCCTGGACGCGGCCATCGATGGCCTGCCCATCCCCAAGGTGATGCGCTATCAGCTCGACGACGGCGTCACCAGCGTCAAGTTCGTGCGCCCCGCCCACGCCCTGACCGCGCTGCACGGCGGCGACATCGTGCCGGTGCGCGCGCTGGGTCTGTCGGCCGGCCGCTATACCATGGGCCACCGCTTCATGAGCAGCGGCGCCATCGACATCCCCGACTCCGACTCGTACGTGTCCGCCCTGGCCGAGCGGGGCCGCGTCATCGCCTCCTTCGAGGGCCGCCGCGCCGAGATCTCGCGCCAGCTGGACCAACATGCGGCGCGCCTGGGCGCGACGCTGGGCGACGATCCCGAAGTCGCCGCCCTGCTCGACGAAGTGACCGCGCTGGTCGAACATCCCACCGTCTACGTGGGCGAGTTCGAAGAGCAGTTCCTGCAGGTGCCGCAGGAATGCCTGATCCTCACCATGCGCCTGAACCAGAAGTACTTCCCGCTGTTCGATCCGGCCAGCGGCAAGCTCACGCACCGCTTCCTCATCGTCAGCAACATGCAGGTGGCCGACCCGGTCAACATCGTGGAAGGCAACCAGCGCGTGGTGCGTCCGCGGCTGGCCGATGCGCAGTTCTTCTTCCAGACCGACCGCAAGACGCCGCTGGCCTCGCGCGTCGACCAGTTGGGCAGCATCGTCTATCACAACAAGCTGGGCACGCAGCTCGAGCGCGTGCAGCGCGTGCGCGCCATCGCGCGCGGCGTGGCCCAGGCGCTGGGCGCCGACCAGAATGCCGCCGACCGCGCCGCCCTGCTGGCCAAGGCCGACCTGGGCAGCAACATGGTGGGCGAGTTCCCCGAGCTGCAGGGCATCATGGGCGCCTACTATGCCGCCGGCGACGGCGAGCCGGCCGACGTGGTCCAGGCGCTGCGCGTGCAATACCGCAACCGCTGCGACGCCCCGGTCACGCGCGACACCCTTACCGCGGCGGTGCTGTTCATCGCCGAACGCGCCGAGACGCTGGTCGGCATCTGGGCCATCGGCCTGGCGCCCACCGGCGAACGCGATCCCTTCGGCCTGCGCCGCGCCGCGCTGGGCCTGATCAGCGCGTTCGAGCAACTGGCCGCCGGCGGCTGGCTGAAGATCGATGCCGACGGTCCGCTGTCGCTGGACGGGCTGCTGGCCCTGACCGCCGGCGCCTTCCCCGAAGGCAAGATCCCGGCCGAGACCATCGGCGAGGTTCGCGCGTTCATCTACGAACGCTATCGCAACCAGCTCATCGCCGACGCCGACCGCAACGCGGTCGAGGCGGTCATCGCGCTGGCGCCGCCGCTGCACCAGGTGGCCGAACGCGTGCGCGCGGTGGCCGCGTTCGCCGGCATGCCCGAGGCGGCCAGCCTGGCTGCCGCCAACAAGCGCATCGGCAACCTGCTGAAGAAGGCGGAAGGCGACATCGGCCAGGTCGACCTGGCCCGCCTGGTCGAGCCGGCCGAAAAAGCCCTGGCCGATGCCGTGGCGGGGCTGCGCCCCGAAGCCGAGGCCCAGGCCGCGGCCGGCGACTTCGCGGCCAGCCTGCGCACGCTCGCGCGGCTGCGCGAGCCCGTCGATGCGTTCTTCGCCGACGTGATGGTCATGGCCGACGATCCCGCGGTGCGAGCCAACCGCCTGGCCCTGCTGGGCCAGCTGCACGGCCTGATGAACCGCGTGGCCGACATTTCCAGGCTGGCACAGTGAAACTCGTCATTCTCGACCGCGACGGCGTCATCAACCAGGACAGCGATGCCTTCGTCAAGACGCCCGACGAGTGGATCGCGCTGCCCGGCAGCGTGCAGGCCATCGCGCGCCTGACGCAGGCCGACTGGACCGTGGTGGTCGCCACCAACCAGTCCGGCCTGGCGCGCGGACTGTTCGACATGGCCGCGCTCAACGCCATCCACGCCAAGCTGCACCACGAGGTGGCTCAGGCGGGCGGCAGCGTGGACGCCATCTTCCTGTGCCCGCATGGGCCCAATGACGGCTGCTCGTGCCGCAAGCCTCTGCCGGGCATGTACCACGACATCGCGCGGCGCTACGACGTCGAACTGGCCGGCGTGCCCGCGCTGGGGGATTCGCTGCGCGACCTGCAGGCGGCCGCCGCGGCGGGCTGCTCGCCGTGGCTGACGCTTACCGGCAACGGCCGCAGGACGCTGGACAAGGGCGGCCTGCCGCCCGGCACCCAGGTCTGCGACGACCTGGCCGCCTTCGCCGATCTGCTGCTGCGGGACGCCGCATGAAAGAATCCCCCTCCGCATCGCGCCCGCCGTCGCAGGACGGCCAGGACGCCTCCCTCGTGGCATGGCTGCGCTCTTTCCTCTACGCCGTGTTCCTGACGGTCACGGTCATTCCGTACGCTTTCGCCTGCATCCTCTGGGCGCCGCTGCCGCTGCACGCGCGCTATCGTCTCACCATCGGCTGGCCGCGCCTGGCGATCTGGGGGGCGCGCGTCATCTGCGGCATCCGCTGGCAGATCAAGGGCGCGCAAAACTTGCCCGACGGGCCCGCGATCCTGTTGTCCAAGCACCAGTCGGCCTGGGAAACGCTGTTCTTTCCCGCCCACATGCCGCGCGAAGTGTGCTTCGTGTACAAGAAAGAGCTGCATCGGGTGCCGTTTTTCGGCTGGGGCCTGGCCCTGCTGCGCATGATCCCCATCGACCGCGCGCGGGGCCGCGACGCTTTCGACCAGGTCGCGCGCCAGGGCCGCGGGCGCCTCGAGGAAGGCCGCTGGCCCCTGTTGTTCCCCGAAGGCACGCGCGTGCCGCCGGGACAGATCGGCCGGTTCAAGACGGGCGGCGCGCGGCTGGCCTGCGTGACGGGCGCGCCGGTCATCCCCATTGCGCTGAATGCAGGCGAATGCTGGCGCCGCAACGCCTTCGTCAAGCGGCCGGGCCTGATCACGGTGTCCGTGGGTCCCGCGATAGAATCACAGGGCCTCTCCCCCGAAGAACTGAATGCCAAGGTGCAAGCCTGGATCGAAGGGGAGATGCGCGTCCTGAACCCCGAGAGATATGGCCAGATCTGATCAGCTCGAGCTGTCGTTCGACTTCGGGCGCCCCGACGGGCCGCCTACAGCGGACGACGGCGCGCCACCGCTGATCGCCCGTCCCGCGCCGCCGCAGGCGCCGCCCGCCGCGCGTCCCGCGCCGGGCCTGGTCCCTCCCCCGCCTTCTGCTCCGCCCGTCACCGCCACGCAGGTGCCCACGCCGCGCCCCGAGCCGCTGCCCGAAGGCGCGCGCTGGCGCGAAGTGGCCACGCCCCAGCAGGTCATCGGCTTCGTGCTGCTGCGCTCGCGTCGGCGCACCATCGGGTTCGTCATCGCCGACGACGGCCTGCGCGTCACCGCGCCGAACTGGGTGACGCTGAGCCAGGTCGACGATGCCGTGCGCGAGAAGGCGCGGTGGATCCTCGCCAAGCTGCGCGACTGGCATGCGCGCAGGCAGCAACTGGCCATGACCGACACGCGCTGGCAGGACGGCGGCGAGCTGCCCTACCTGGGCAAGCGCATCGTGCTGCGCCTGGCGGCCGACCGGCGCCAGACCAGCCTGGAAGGCGACGCCGCGGCTCCGCACGATGGCGCGGTGCTGTGGCTGCCGCTGCCCGCGGACGCCGACCAGTCGCGCGTGCGCGATGCCGCCCAGGCGTGGCTGCAGCAGCGCGCGGGGGACTGGTTCGGCGCGCGCCTGGGCCACTTCCTGCAGGCCACCGGCCTGACCATCCGCCGCTGGCGCCTGTCGTCGGCGGCCACGCGCTGGGGCTCGTGCACCAGCGACGGCAACATCATGCTCAACTGGCGCCTGATCCACTTCGCGCCGGCCATCATCGACTACGTCATCGCGCACGAACTCGCGCACCTGCGCGAGATGAACCACAGCCGCGATTTCTGGGCCGAGGTCGGCAACATCCTGCCCGGCTTCGAAGACGCGAAGAACCAGCTGCGCCGCCACGACCCGGCCTCGCTGCCGCAGTTCTGAAAACGCCCGGGCAGGCCGCCCCGCGCTGACGAAACTGGTTGCACACCGTTGCTCCACCCGCGCGCCGAGCCGATATAGTCCAGTGGACATGGATAGCGCGGGGCCGGCAGGCCTGCACGGACAAGCATGGAAGCAGTACTCGATGCGACTCAATGGGTGGCCATGGCGGTCACCATCGTGGCGGCTTATCTGGTCGCATCCCGCACCAGAATCCGGCGCCACGCGGGATTCTGGATTTTCGTGGTCAGCAACGTGCTGTGGATCATCTGGGGCATCTATGCCGCGGCCTACGCGCTGGTGGTGCTGCAGCTGTTTCTCGGCGTGACCAACGTACGCGGCCTGTGGAAGACGCGCGCGGCGGCCGCGACGACGTAGTGCGCCCCGGCTTTCTTGCTACGATGACGGCTTTGGCCGTAGATCGGTACCGAGGAAACACATCATGCGCCTGTTGCATACCATGCTGCGCGTCGGCAACCTGGACCATTCCATCGACTTCTACACCAACGTCCTGGGCATGCGCGTCCTGCGGCGCAAGGACTACCCCGACGGCAAGTTCACGCTGGCCTTCGTGGGCTACCAGGATGAAAGCGAAGGCGCCGTCATCGAGCTGACCCACAACTGGGACACCGACAAGTACGAACTGGGCAACGGCTATGGCCACATCGCGCTCGAAGTCGAGGATGCCTACGAGGCCTGTGCCAAGGTCAAGGAAAAGGGCGGCAAGGTCACGCGCGAGGCGGGGCCGATGAAGCACGGCAGCACCGTCATCGCCTTCGTCGAAGACCCGGACGGCTACAAGATCGAGTTCATCCAGAAAAGCGGCCGCCAGGACTGAGCCGGCGATGATCCACCCCATCCTGAAAATGGGCGACCCGCGGCTGCTGCGTGTGGCCGCGCCGGTCACCGAGTTCGGCACCGCGGCGCTGGATGAACTGATCCGCGACATGTTCGAGACCATGGCGCACGCCCGCGGCGTGGGCCTGGCGGCGCCGCAGATCGGCGTGGACCTGCAGTTGGTCATCTTCGGCTTCGACCGGAACGAGCGCTATCCCGACGCGCCGGCGGTGCCGCTGACGGTGCTGTGCAACCCGGTCATCACCCCGCTTTCGGATGAAATGGAAGATGGGTGGGAGGGCTGCCTGTCGGTGCCCGGCCTGCGCGGCGTCGTGCCGCGCCACCGCCGCATCCGCTACACAGGCCAGGACCCGCAGGGCGCGCCCATCGACCGCGAGGCGGAGGGCTTCCATGCCCGCGTCGTGCAGCACGAATGCGACCACCTGATCGGCCGCCTGTATCCCTCGCGCATCCAGGACTACTCCCGGTTCGGGTTCACGGAAATCCTCTTTCCCGGCATGGACCCGAACCAGGACGACTAGTCCCTCATGCTGAACAGACTCTGGCTGGCGTTCTTCGTGGTCGCCGCGGCCGCCGGCCTGGTGCGCTGGATCGGCGGCGGCGATGCCGACGTCTTCAGGCACATCGTGGCCGCGTTGTTCGACATGGCGCGCGTCTCGGTGGAAGTCATGGTGCTGCTGTTCGGCACGCTCACCATGTGGCTGGGCTTTCTGCGCATCGCCGAGGCGGCCGGCCTGGTCGAGCGGCTGGCCAGGCTGCTGGGCCCGCTGTTCGCGCGCCTCATGCCCGAGGTGCCGCGCGGCCACCCCGCCATCGGCCTGATCACGCTGAACTTCGCCGCCAACGGCCTGGGCCTGGACAATGCGGCCACGCCCATCGGGCTGCGCGCCATGCGCGAGCTGCAAAGCCTGAACCCCACCCCTGAAAGCGCCACCAACGCCCAGATCCTGTTCCTGGTGCTGAACGCGTCGTCGCTGACGCTGCTGCCCGTCACGCTGTTCATGTTCCGCGCGCAGCAGGGCGCGGCCGATCCCACGCTGGTGTTCCTGCCCATCCTGCTGGCCACCAGCGCCAGCACGCTGGTCGGCCTGCTTGCCGTGGCCGCTTGCCAGCGCCTGCGGCTGCACGACCCCGTCGCGCTGGCCTGGCTGGGCGGCGCGGCGCTGGTGCTGGGCGGCTTCATGGCGCTGCTGGCGGGCATGACGGCCAGCGCCATCGCCGCGCTGTCCTCGTTGCTGGGCAACCTGACGCTGTTCGGCGTGCTGCTGGCCTTCCTGCTGGTCGGCGCCTGGAAGAAGGTGCCCGTCTACGAGAAATTCATCGAAGGCGCCAAGGAGGGCTTCGACGTCGCTCGCGGCCTGTTGCCCTATCTGGTCGCGATGCTGTGCGCGGTGGGCGTGTTGCGCGCCTCGGGCGCCCTGGATTTCGCGCTGGACGGCATACGCTGGCTGGCGCATGCCGCGGGCTGGGACACCCGCTTCGTGGATGCCCTGCCCACCGCGCTGGTCAAGCCGTTCTCCGGCAGCGCGGCCCGCGCCATGATGCTGGAAACCATGACCCACTACGGCGTGGACAGCTTCCCTGCCCTGCTTGCCGCGGTGATGCAGGGCAGCACCGAAACCACCTTCTACGTGCTGGCCGTGTACTTCGGCTCGGTCGGCATCATACGCACCCGGCATGCGGTGGGCTGCGCGCTGCTGGCCGACCTGGCCGGCGTGCTGGCCTCGATCGGCGTGTGCTACTGGTTCTTCGGCTAGGACCTGTTAACGCTAAATCACTCGACCTTCAGGATCTTCATCCCGTTGGTGCCGCCGCTGTCGCGGTAGAAGTCGCCCTTGGTCAGGATCACCCAGTCGCCCGGCTGCACGCGGCCGCGCTTCTTCAGTTCGTCGATGGCCGCGTCGCTCAGTTGGGCCGGATCGTAGTCGGCCGGCGCGAACGGCACCGTGTATACGCCACGGAACAACGCCGCGCGGTGCTGCGTGACGGGATGCGGGCAGTAGCAGTAGATGGGCACGCCCGAGCGGATGCGCGACATGATCAGAGGCGTATGGCCGCTTTCGGTCAGCGCGATGATCGCCTTCACGCCGGGGAAGTGGTTGGCGGCATACATGGCCGACAGGGCGATGGTCTCGTCGCAGCGCGAGAAGACCTCGCCCAACCGGTGATGCGACTTGGTGCTGGTGGGATGCTTCTCGGCGCCCAGACAGACGCGCGCCATGGCCTGCACCGCCTCGACCGGATACTGGCCCGACGCGCTTTCGGCCGACAGCATCACCGCGTCGGTATAGTCCAGCACCGCGTTGGCCACGTCCGACACCTCGGCCCGGGTCGGCATGGGGCTGGAGATCATGGATTCCATCATCTGGGTGGCCGTGATCACCACTTTGTTCAGCTTGCGCGCGTGCAGGATGATGCGCTTCTGTATGCCGACCAGTTCGGCATCGCCCACCTCCACGCCCAGGTCCCCGCGCGCCACCATCACGCCGTCGCTGGCGCGGATCAGCGCGTCCAGCGCCTCGTCGTCGGCCACGGCTTCGGCGCGCTCGATCTTGGCCACGATCCACGCCGGGCTGCCGGCCGCGCGCACCAGCGTCCGCGCCTCTTCGATGTCCTGGCCATAGCGCGGGAACGACACCGCCACGTAGTCCAGCTCGAGTTCGGCGGCCAGCTGAATGTCCGCGCGGTCCTTGTCGGTCAGGCTGGGGGCCGACAGGCCGCCGCCACGCCGGTTGATGCCCTTGTTGTTCGACAGCGGGCCGCCCACCGTGACGACCGTGTGCACCGCCTCGCCTTCGATGCGCTCCACCTGCAGCACCACACGGCCGTCGTCCAGCAGCAGTTCGTCGCCGGGCTTGCAGTCGCGCACCAGCTCGGGATAGTCGATGCCGACGATCGTGGCGTCGCCCTCTTCCTTGGGATGGGCGTTGGACAGCGTGAACGGCTGGCCCGCCTGCAGCGTGACCTGCTTCTCGGTGAAGCGCGCGATGCGGATCTTGGGGCCTTGCAGGTCGCCCATCAGCGCCACGAAGCGTCCCTGCTTCGCGGCCAGTTCGCGCACCAGGCGGGCGCGCTGGCGATGATCGTCCGCGCTGCCGTGCGAGAAGTTCAGGCGGGCCACGTCCATGCCGGCGCGGATCAGCGCGTCCAGCCGCTCGGGCGTGGAGGTGGAGGGTCCCAGGGTGGCGACGATCTTGGTGCGGCGCAATACGGTCATGCTGTCTCCTGATGGACGGACGGTCGAGTGCATAGCGTATGGTACGCCCCGACTTTGCGGCAGGTATCATGCCAGCACATGACAGAACCGTGCGCCTGCGGGCGCCCGCGCCAGGAGACGCGCTCGTGAAGATCGTCATCGCCCCCGATTCGTTCAAGGAAAGTTTGTCCGCCCCCGCCGCGGCGCAGGCCATAGCCCGCGGTGTGCACCAGGCGTTCCCCGGCGCGCAAACCGTGTGCATACCCATGGCCGACGGCGGCGAGGGCACGGTGCAGGCGGTGCTGGCCGCCACGGGGGGCCAGTGGCGCGAGACCGCGGTGCGCGGTGCGCTGGGCGAGCCGCGCCAGGCGGGCTGGGGGTGGCTGCCGGATGGCGCCGCCGTCATCGAGATGGCCACCGCGGCAGGGCTCGAACTGATGCCGCCCGCCGAACGCGATCCCATGCGCGCCAGCAGCCATGGCGTGGGCGAATTGGTGCGCGCCGCGCTGGATGCCGGCGCCCGCCGCATCATCCTGGGCCTGGGGGGCTCGGCCACCAACGACGGCGGGGCCGGCATGCTGGCGGCGCTGGGCCTGCGGCTGCTCGACGAGCAGGGCGCGGAACTGCCGCCCGGCGGCGCGGCGCTGGCCCGGCTCGCAAGCCTGGACACCAGCGGCCTGGATCCGCGGCTGCGCGACGTGCAGGTGGAAGTCGCCTGCGACGTCGACAACCCGCTGTGCGGCCCGCAGGGCGCCTCGCACGTGTTCGGCCCGCAAAAGGGCGCCACGCCGGAGCAGGTTCTGGAACTGGACCGCAGTCTGGCGCGACTGGCCGACGTCTGCGCCGCGCACCTGTCGCGCGACCTGCGCGACACGCCCGGAGCCGGCGCGGCGGGCGGCCTGGGCTATGCCGCCCTGGCCTTCCTGGACGCCGCCTTCCGGCCGGGCGTGGAAATCGTGGCCGAACTGGGTGGCCTGGAACAGGCCATGGAAGGCGCGGCGCTGGCCTTCACCGGCGAAGGCCGCATGGACGCGCAGACGCTGCGCGGCAAGACGCCCGCGGGCGTTGCCCGGATCGCCAGCCGGGCGGGCGTGCCGGTGATCGCCCTGGCCGGATCGCTGGGCGAAGGCTACGACGCTTTGTATGGCGCAGGCATCACGTCCGCGTTCAGCCTGGCCAGCGGACCCATGACGCTGCAGCAGGCCTGCCAGCAGGCCGAAGCGCTACTGGCCGACCGCGCGCGCGATGCGATGCGGCTGTGGATGGCAGCGGCCAGGCGCAGGCTGTAACCGGCGATTGCCATTGCCGCAGGCGCCCCGCGCGGCGGGCAGGCGGACCCTTGCCCCGCCCGCCGAACCGGCACACTCAGGAAACCCGCCCCGCCTCGACCAGCGCGTCGGCCAGCCGGATGAATTTCTGGACGCCCACTTCCTCGGCGCGCGCCGTGGGTGCGATGTCCAGTTCTTCCCAGGGCACGTGCGCGGCCCAATCGGCCAGCACGCGCCGCAGCATCTTGCGCCGCTGCGAGAACGCGCGCGCCACCACCTGTTCGAATGCGGCCTCGCTGCGCGGCCGCGGACGGTCATCGGGCAGCGGCAGCATGCGCACCACGGCGGAAACCACGCGCGGCGGCGGATCGAAGGCCTCGGGCGGCACGTCGAACAGCTTGTGCATGCGGTAGCGCGACTGCAGCATTACCGACAGCCGGCCATAGTCCGGGCTGCCCGGCTCGGCCACCATGCGGTCGATGACTTCACGCTGCAGCATGAAATGCTGGTCTCGCACCCGGTCGGCCGCCGTCATCAGGTGGAACAGCAGCGGACTGGAGATGTTGTAGGGAAGGTTTCCCACCACGCGCAGCGCGGTGCCAAAGGCGGCGAAGTCGACCGTCAGGGCGTCGGCTTCGACGACCGTCAGGCGTTCGGGCGGATACTGCTTGCGCAACCGGGCGGCCAGGTCACGGTCGATCTCGACGGCCGTCAGGTGCGACAGCCGCTCGAGCAGCGGCCGCGTCAGCGCCGACAGCCCGGGGCCGATCTCGATGACGCGGTCGTCGGCCGCCGGACCGATGGCCCGCACGATGCCGTCCACGACGCTCTCGTCGGTAAGAAAATGCTGGCCGAAGCGCTTGCGCGCCTGATGTTGGGACATGGGTCTACCTTGCCTGTCGGTGCGCGCCGCGCCCGCGCCGCGACGCCGGGCGCGACGCCGCAGGCGGCCTAGCGATAGCGCTGCTCCATCGTGTCGCGCTTCTCGAGGCGATTGTCGATGTAGGCCTGGCCGCGCAGCGTCTCGAGCCAATCCTCGAAGGCCGGACCGGCACGGCGTTCGAAGAGGATCTGGCGCGCCTGCAGCCGGTGCATTTCGTCGGTGACGTCCTGCTCACGGCGCTCGAGCACCTGAATCAGGTGCCAGCCGAACGGCGACTGCACCGGCTGGCTGATCTGCTTGGCGTCCAGCGCGTTCATGGCGGCCTCGAACGTCGGCACCATGTCGCCCGGGTTCACCCAACCCAGGTCGCCGCCCTGCGGCGCGGTGCCGTCCTGCGAATACTGGCGAGCCATGGCCTCGAACGACGTGCCGCCCGCCACGATGCGCTGGCGCACCTGCTCCAGCCGGTCGCGGGCCTGCTGGTCGCTCATCACCGCCGAGGTCTTGATGAGGATGTGGCGCGCATGGGTTTGCGTGACGCGCACCGGACCCTGTCGGCCCTGCGTGTCGGCGCCGAACGGCGCGCCCGGCTGCGCCACGGGCTGCTGGCCCGGCGCCTGCGGCGCGCTGCCGCCGCTACGCTGCACCACCTTCAGGATGTGGAAACCGTTGCCGCTCTGCACCAGGTCGGCCACCTGCCCGCCTTGCAGCGAGCCCGCGGCACGGATGAAGAGGTCAGGCCAGCCGTCGAGCGGGCGGGTTCCCATCTGGCCGCCTTGCAGGGCCTCCGGGCCGTCGGAACTGGCGGCCGCCAGGCTGCCGAAGTCCTCGCCCTTGCGCGCGCGGGCCAGCAGGTCTTCGGCCTTCTTGCGCAATGCGGCGATGGCCTCGGGACTCGATCCCTCGGGCACGCGCACCAGGATCTGCGCCAGCGTCAGCGAAACCGGACCGCCCGACGCCGCGGCCTGCGGCTGGGACGGCGCGGCGGCCGCGCCCGTGAACTGCCCGCCCTGGCTGCGCGCCTGGTCTTTCAGGAATGCGTCCACGTCAGCGTCGGTGATGACGATGCTGGAGTCGACGGTGCGCTGGCGCAGGCGGTCCATGCGGATCTCGTCACGCAGCGTGCGACGGTACTCCTCCCAGCTCACGCCGGATTTCTGGACCTCGGCGCGCAACTGGTCGACGGTGAGCTTGTTGCGGGTGGCCACCATGGTGACGGCCTGGTCGACCTGGGCATTGTCCACGCGGATGCCGAGACGATCGGCTTCCTGGCGCTCGAGGCGGTCCATGATGAGCCTTTGCAGCACCTGGCGTTGCAGCGTCTCGGCGTCGGGCACCTGGATGCCGCGCCGCTGCAGGTCGGTGACGGCCTGGCGCGACTCGTCGCGCACTTCGCGCAAGGTGATGACGTCCTTGTTGACGACGGCGGCGATGCCGTCGACGAACTGCTCGCCCTGCGGTGCGGCCGCCGGCGCCGGGGCGGGCTGCTGCGAGCCCGGCTTGGACGCTGCCGGCGCCGGCGCTGCAGGGGTAGCGGGACGCTGGCTGCCCTGCTGGGCGAAGGCCGGCGCGCAGGCCAGGCCCGCGCACAGGGTCAGCGCCAGCACGTTGCCGGACAGGCGGCGCTGGTTCTGAAATCTACGCATTACTCATACCTTTCAAATGACGTGCCGGGCACGGGGCGCGGCGTAACCGGCTGGTAGCCCGGGATACTGCGGTTGAGCAACCCTATCGGGTCGGTGCCCAGGGCGCCGAGGCCGGTAAGCTCGAGCTGGAAGAACACCGCGGTATTCGTATCCGCCGCCGAGACCGCGTAGCGCTGGAACACCACGCGCCCGGTCCAGCAGCAATTGCCTTTGTACTCCAGGCCGGCGATCGCCTGGGTCACGCGGGGCCTTTCGTCGATCGAGGCGTCGGTCGATTCTTCGGATCGCAACGAATAATCCACGCGGCCTACGCCATACCAGCGATTGCTGAATGGCCACTGCACGCCCAGGCTGATCTGGTTCTGGCCGCGCGGCTGGTACGCCACGCCGGGCAGCGGATCACGCTGATAGCGATAGGCCAGCGAAATGGTGGTAAGCCGCTGCGGCGACCAGCGCGCGCCGAAGTAGGTGCGCGACCAGCGGTCGTCGTACGGGTTGTACTGCAGGGCCACGTCGGTGCTGAGCGTATCGGTGAGCGCGGCGCTGGCGCCGAACAGGAAGTCGGACCGGACGTTCTCGCGCGGCGTCTCGTAGGGCAGCGTGACCTTCTGGTCTTCGAAATACAGGCGCTGCGCCGCGGACAGGGACAGGCGCTCGACGCCGGTGTCCGCGTCGAGCCACCGCGTGGTGAGGCCGGCGGTGATCTGGTTGGCGTTGGCGATGCGGTCCCAGCCGCCCACGTACAGGTTTTCCTGGAAGGCCTGGGCGAAGCTGAAGTCCGACAAGGTGGTGTCGTACACCGGCAGCGTGGACTGGTTGCGGTACGGCACGCGCAGGTAATACACGCGCGGCTCGAGGGTCTGGACCGCGGCCTTGCCGAACAGCGAGCTGTCGCGCTCGAACACCATGCCGGCATCGATGGACCCGATGGGCACGGTGCGCGACTGGCTGCCCCGGTACGGCGCGGTACTGCCCAGGCCGTTCCAGTCGCCGTTGTGCCAGTCGGTGTTGTACTGCGTGTAGTTGACGCCGACCTTGGGAATGACGAACCAGCCGGGCCGCACGATGGGATATGAGACCGTGGGATACGTCTGCAGGCGGTCGCCTTCGGGGCCCACCCGCTCGCCCATGAACAAGGGCCGGCGGAAGCGCACGGCGGTGGATTCCCATTCGGCGTCGAAGCCGCCCCAGTCGTAGCGCGCGCCCTTCAGGAACAATTCGGGCTGTTTGTCGAACGGCGGGACGATGGGCGCGTCGGGATCCTGCAGCGTGCGGTACTTGTAGACCTGGGCATACGCTTGCCAGTACGTGCTGCCCCAGCCCACCATCGCCTGGCGCGGCAGATAGGTGGTGGACGCTTCGTTCAGGCCCAGCGCCGACATGTCGCGGAAGTAGTCGTCGTCGGACACGTCGGCCAGGTCCCAGCTGGTGTAGAACCCATTGCCCAGCGTCTGGTAGTGGGCCCAGCGGTACATCCAGCGGTCTTCACCCGTCTCGTTGTCGTCCGGCAGATAGGTACCCTGCATGATGCCGGAATACGTGGCCCCCAGGTATCGTCCTTCGGCGCCCAGCTGCAGGCCGCGCTTGCCCAGGTAGCGCGGCGTCAGCGTCATGTCGTAGTTGGGAGCCAGGTTGAAGTAGTACGGAATGGAGATGTCCAGGCCGCTGTTGCTGGACGTGCCGTACGTGGGAATCAGGAAGCCCGACTTGCGCTCGGCCTTGATGGGAAAGCTGAGATACGGCGACGCGAGGATGGGCACGTCCTTGAAATACAGCACCCCGCTGCGGGCCACGCCCTCGTTCTCGTCGAAGTCCAGGTCGACGGTGTCGGCCTTGATGTACCAGGCGGGCGACTCGCAGGGGCAGCCGCTGTAGGTCACCTGCTTCAGGCGCATCTGCGACTGGCTGAAGATGTCGGCGTGCGAGGCCGTGGCGGAGGCGCCGGTGGCGCCGACCCAGAAGTGCGGCTCGCGGATTTCGCCGCTGTAGGTGTCGACGTTCATGCGCGCCGAGGGGCCGGTGATCAGCGTGCCCTCGCGCAGCATGCGCGCATTGCCCTGGATGTCGACGTCGCCGGTGACGCGATCGTAGGTGATGCTGTCGCCCTTGATGATGCCGTCGATGCGGCGCACCTGCGCATTGCCTTTCAGCACGAGGCGCGAATCGGGACTGCCCTGCATGTCGTCGGCCTCGAGGTAGGCCGGGATCTGGTCGTCTGTAAGGCGGTGCACCTGCAGCCGCGGCGACGTGCGCAGTTCGGAGGTGGTGCGCAGCCCGTGTACCTGGACTTGCTGCGCGGCCGCCGGCGGGGTCGAATCCGGGCGGTTCTGCGCCTGCACGGCCCCGGCGACGCAGATTGCGGAAAGGATGATGCACCGGACCATGCGCACGAACGAGTCGACCTTATCGTTGAGGGAAAGCGACCAGCCGCATGGGCTGGAGGGACCCGGTATTATAGAGAAGCCGCGCGACAGCCCAACCCTGGGGCTTGCACGCCCCCGGTCCTCGCCGGCTTTACCGCCAATCCACCCGAGACGGCCCCTTGAGCACCCCTTCCGATTCCCGCCTGGAGCAGCTCCAGGCCTGGCTGCGCAGCCTGCCCGCATCCCTGGCGCTGCAACCCGACTCTTTGCGTCCCGCGTCCAGCGATGCCAGCTTCCGCCGCTATTTCCGCCTGGACGCCGGCGACGGCACCGCCATCGTCATGGACGCCCCGCCCCCGCACGAGGACGTGCGGCCGTTCCTGCATGCCGGCGCACTGCTGCGCGACGCGGGGCTGAATGTGCCCGCCGTGCTTGCCCAGGCGCCCGAGCAAGGGCTGCTGCTGCTGTCCGACCTGGGCAACGACACCTACTACCAGCGCATCCAGGCGGGCATGGACGACGCCCGCCTGCAGACGCTTTACCGCGAGGCGCTCGGCGCGCTGGTGCGCATGCAGCAGGCCGACGTCTCCGGGCTGCCCGCCTATGACGGCGCGCGGCTGGCCGCCGAACTGGAACTGTTCCCCGAGTGGTATGTGGCACGCCATTTCGGCGCGACGCTGGACGACAAGGAGAACGCGGCGCTGCGCCAGGTGTTCCAGCTGCTGTCCGGCAGCGCCGCCGGCCAGCAGGCGGTCTTCGTCCACCGCGACTTCCATTCGCCGAACCTGATGGTCTGCGAAGACCCGCGCCACGGCCCGAACCCCGGCATTCTGGATTTCCAGGACGCGCTGGCCGGGCCGCTCACCTACGATCTCGCGTCGCTGGTCACCGACGCGCGCACCACGTGGGAAGAACCGCAGCAACTGGACTGGGCCATTCGCTACTGGGAAATGGCGCGCGCCGCCGGCCTGCCGGTGGACGCGGACTTCGCCGAGTTCCACCGCTCATACGAATGGATGAGCCTGCAGCGCAATCTGCGCATCCTGGGCGTGTTCGCCCGGCTGCATCACCGCGACGGCAAGTCGGCCTATCTGGCGCACATGCCTCGGGTCAACGCGTACGTGCGCCAGGTGGCGCAGCGCTATGGCGTGTTCGCGCCGCTGGTGCGCCTGCTCGACCGGCTCGAGCAGCGCCAGCCCACGGTGGGGTACACCTTCTGATGCGGGCCATGATCCTGGCGGCGGGACGCGGCGAACGCATGCGCCCGCTCACCGACCATACGCCCAAGCCCATGCTGACCGCCGGCGGCAAGCCGCTGATCGTATGGCACCTCGAACGTCTGGCGGCGGCCGGCCTGCGCGACGTGGTCGTCAACCACGCCTGGCTGGGCGAGCAGATCGTGCAGGGACTGGGCGATGGCGCGCAATGGGGGCTGCGCATCCGCCATTCCGCCGAACCGGCCGCGCTCGAAACCGCCGGAGGCATCGTGCAGGCCCTGCCGATGCTGGGCGACGAGCCCTTCCTGGTGATCAACGGCGACATCTGGTGCGACTGGGATCCGGCCCGGGCGAGCGCCGCAGCGCGGCGCCTGGATGACGAGGCCGCCGACGCATGGCTGCTGCTCATCGACAATCCGGCGCACCATCCCGCGGGCGACTTCGTCTTGACGCCCGATGGCCGCGCGTCCGACGAAGGATCGTCGCGACTCACCTTCGCGGGCATTGGCGTGTACCGGCCGCGGCTGTTCGAAGGCATGGCCGCCGGCCAAGCCGCGCCGCTGGCGCCGCTGCTGCGCCAGGCGATGGCGCGCCGCGCCGTACTCGCTTCGCATCATCCCGGCCAGTGGGTCGACGTGGGAACGCCGCAGCGACTGGCCGAACTCGATGCGGCGTTGGGCGCCGGCAACGCGAAGCATTTCACGGTTTCTGCGTAAGCAACGAGGTTTGTCCGCTGCGCCCGCGCGCTGCGCAACGCGGTATCCTCTGACGTTTTCACCCGGCAGGCGCGCGCCTGGCCCGGTCAAGAGAAAGTGGCCGCCCCGGCCGCACATACAGGCATAGGAATTTCTTGCATGGCATTCGGACGATCGCAGCGGGCTGTCTTCAAGCCCTCCGTTTACCAACCGGGCAAGCGCACCCGGCGCATGCCGCGCTGGCTGGTGCTGCTGCTGGTAGGCATCGTGCTGGGTGCGGGCGGTGTGCTGTTCCTGCAGACCAACTACGGTCCGCAACGGCTTACCGCGGAGCAATCCGAGCAACTGCATTCCGAGCTCAGCGCCGCGAATCTCGAACGCCAGCGCCTCCAGTCGCAATTGGATGAAACGCGCGCGCAACGCGACGCCTCGCAAACGGCGAACCAGCAGCAGACCACCGAACTGGCGCAGGCCCGTTCGCGCATCGAGGCGCTGACGCAGGAGATCGCCATCTTCCAGGACGCCGTACCGCCGGATCCGCGCGGCGGCGACATCGGCGTGCGCTGGGGCGAGTTCCGCCAGCAGGCCGGCCAGCTGGGCTACCAGACGCTCATCATGCGCGAGAAGGAAGGCGGCCAGACGTTCCAGGGCGCCGTCACCTTCGAGGTCTCGGGCAACTACAAGAACGGCCGCCGCGACAACGTCACGTCCGAGCCCGTCGCGATCAAGCTCGACCGCTACACCCACGCTCAGGGCTCCATGGCGCTGCCCGAGGGCTTCACCGCCCGCACGGTCACGGTCCGCGTAATCGACCCGCAATCGCGCCAGCAGGCCATGCGCATCTATTACGTGCGCGGCTGAACCACCATGCCTCGGGTCTCGCGGGAACAGGCCGACCGCAACCGCCTCGCCATCGAGGCCGCTTCGTCCCGGCTGTTCCGCGAGCGCGGCATAGACGGCGTCACCGTGGCCGACCTGATGGCGGCCGCCGGCCTCACCCACGGCGGCTTCTACGGGCACTTCGAATCCAAGGACGCGCTGGCGGCCGTGGCGTGCGAGAAAGCCTTCGCCGAAACCGTGGAACGCTGGAACGGCGTGGCCGCCGGGCGGACCACGCCGCGCGCCATGATCGAGACCTACCTCAGCGGCGCCCACCGCGACCATCCGGGCAAGGGCTGCCCCGCGGCCGCACTGGCCGCCGACGTGGCGCGGCATGACGGCGAGCGCCCTTTGCAGGATGCCTACGTCGCGGGCCTGAAGCAGTTCCTGGCGGCACTGGCCAGCATGCAGGAAGGCGACGACCCTACAACGCGCACGCGTTCCGCCATGGCGCAATTGGCAACCATGGTCGGCGCGTTGACGCTGGCGCGCGCCACTCGCGGCGACCCCATCTCGAACCAGATCCTGGCAGCGGCGCGCGACGCTCTGGCGCCAGCGGACGAGCCTCGTTCGGCCCCCCCCCGAGGCGGCGCCCGCCGCAAGCCTTAGCCGGACAACGCGTTCAGCCCGATGTGGCCGACGGCCCGCCCGCCTGCTCGAACACCAGCAACGTCGACGTCGCCGTCGCATAGAGCCGGCCTTGCGCATCCGTGAGCGCGGCCTCTGCAAAAGCCACGCGACGGCCCAGGGTCTGCACGCGTCCCTCGGCGCGCAACAGGCCGCTGTCGCGCGTGACGGCGCGGTGATAGGCCACCTTCAGTTCCAGCGTGGTGTATCCCTGCCCCGCCTGCAGGCGCGAATGGACCGCGCAACCGCAGGCCGAATCCAGCAGTGTGGCGGCGTAGCCGCCGTGCACCATGCCGATGGGATTGTAGGCATGGTCGCCGGGCACGCCGGCGAATACGGCGCGGCCCGCCTCGACTTCGATGAAGTCGAGATCCAGCGACACCATGATGCCGGGCTTGCGGCCGGAACCCATCAGGGCCCGCAGCTGGGCCAGGCCATCCAGCCCGCTGCCGATTTCTTCCACCATGCTCATCCACGTCTCCTTTGCGTGTCGCGGCGCGCAGGGCGCCATGGCATCCATTTATATGTTTAATGTCATTTATTTTGCCAGATGCGGCCCGGCGGGTACTTGCCGGCAAGGCTTGCGAATGCGGCATTCGCACCACACCCGCATCCTGTGTTGCAGCCCCTACGCAACAACCAGGAACTGCAACGATTGCGTCATGATGAGGCCTTACGCGCGAGCGCGCGAACGCGCATGCATACGCGCGTGCACGCTGGCGCGCGCTCACGCGTGAAACTTAGACGCGCACGCGCGCGAAAGACGCCCGCTTGCCCGCGAAGTTCAGGAATATCCCTGCGCCGCGATTGGGTAGCAAATTGGAAAACTCTTTTCAAATAACCAACCTTCTCGGTACCCCCGTGTAAACCCTAGACTCCGTTCCAGCTCGATTGGCATGCCTCGCCGGTGCGTGGCGCAAGCGACCAGAGCCAAAACAACTCAGGAGTCCATCATGAAAAAATCGCTACTTGTTGCCGCCCTGGCAATGGGTTTCGCTGGTGCAGCTCAAGCTGAAACCTCGGTCACCCTGTACGGCTTGATCGACGCCGGCATCGGCTACGAGAAGGTCAAGGGCAGCGACGGCTTCGATCGCAGCAACATCGGCGCCCGCAACGGCGTCAGCAGCGGTTCGCGCTGGGGCATGCGCGGTACCGAAGACCTGGGCGACGGCCTGAAGGCTATCTTCACGCTGGAATCCGGCTTCAACAACCAGACCGGCCAATCGGGCCAGAGCGGCCGCCTGTTCGGCCGCCAAGCCACCGTCGGCCTGTCCAGCAACGCCTGGGGCACGCTGGAATTCGGTCGCCAGAAGAACGTTGCTTCGAAGTACCTGGAAGCCGTCTCGCCGTTCGGCACCGACTACGGTCTGTCGAGCGCCGGCGCCGCCTTCAGCGCCGGTCAGTCGACCCGCTACGACAACATGGTCATGTACCGCACCCCCAGCTTCGCGGGCTTCGAAGTGGCCGCCGGCTACTCGTTCAACGCCAGCGGCAGCGGCAACTTCGCCACGAACGACAACACCCGCGCCATCACGACCGGCATCCGCTACAACAACGGTCCGCTGAACGTGTTCGGTACGTACGACCAGTTCAAGGAATCGACTGCCAGCGGCGAAGACGTGCCGAAGGTTCGTGCCTACATCATTGGCGCTTCGTACGACTTCGAAGTGGTCAAGCTCGCCGCCGCCTGGGGCCAGACCCGCAACGGCTGGTTCACCTCGGTGAACCCGGGCACCACCGGCAACGACGACGGCTTCTCGACGCTGGACGTGGCTGACGGCTTCCGCGCCGACTCGATGATGGTCGGCGCCACCGTGCCGCTGGGCGCTTCGAAGCTGATGGCCTCGTGGCAGCGCGTCGATCCCAAGAACGAGCGTCTGACCGGCGACGATGAAACCACCAACATCTTCGCCCTGGGCGCGACGTACGACCTGAGCAAGCGTACCAACCTGTACGCCTACGCGTCGTACGCCGACAACTACGCCTTCCAGGAAGAGCTGCGCAGCACGGCCTTCGCCGTGGGCGTGCGTCACCGCTTCTAAGGTTCCAAGCACGGGGGGTTGAGCAGAACCCCCCAGGCGCGCCGGACCGGGCGATCCGGACACATGCGGCCTATCTCCGTGGGCCGCGAGTGACAAGCAGCGATCCCCCCGAATAGCCTGTGCCGGCGCGCCGTGTGCAAAGAAGGGTCGGGCCTCCCGCAAGGGAGGCCCACTCCATTTGGGCGTGCCGAAAAGTACGTGCGCCGCCGTCCCCGCCTTCACCGTTCTCGGCTACTATCGCGCCACCTTCATGGACCGCGGGGCCGAAGACATGAGCACATCCATCAACGCGCTGCTGGCGCAATCCTGGGTAGCGCCGCTGGCGCGCATCCTGATCACCTTTCCCTTCTGGCTCAGCGGCATCGTCAAGACCGTGGACTTCACAGGAGCCGTGGCCGAGATGCAGCACTTCGGCCTGCAGCCGCCGGCCGCCTATGCCATCGCCACCATCGTGACTCAGTTGGTGGGGTCGGCCCTGGTCATCAGCGGCCGCGCCGCATGGCTCGGCGCGGGCATGCTCATCGTGTTCACCGTCCTGACCATCCCCATCGCCCACCATTTCTGGCGTCTGACCGGCGAGCAGGCCATGATGGAAATGTTCTTCGCCATCGAACACGTGGCCCTGATCGGCGGCCTGCTGCTTGCGGCCGCCACGTGCCGCCGGCCCGCGGCAGAGCGCCTGGCGCCCTTGGGCGCCAAGCTGCCGGACGCCTGACGACGCGACCCCGCAACGGCCGCCGCCGCTACGCCGCGGTCCGCCAGTCTTGCGCCACGGCGTCGATCTCGTCCAACAGGGCGCCGCGCCTGCCGGCGTCCAGCCAGCTGGCCTCCACGCTGTTGCGGGCCAGCCTCGTCACCTCGTCCGCGCCCAGGTCCAGCGCCCGCACGCACGCCACGAAATTGGCATTGACGTAGCCGCCGAAGTACGCGGGATCGTCGGAATTGATCGTGACCTTCAGGCCGCGAGCCAGCAGATCGCGCAGCGGGTGCTGCTCGAGTCCCGCATAGACCTTCAGGCGCACGTTGGACAGCGGACATACCGTCAGCGGAATCTGCTCGCGCGCCAGGCGATCGAGCAGGACCTCGCTTTCTACGGCGCGCACGCCGTGATCGATGCGCCGCGCCTGCAGCAGGTCCAGCGCCTCTTCGATGTATGAGGGCGGACCTTCCTCGCCCGCATGTGCCACCACCGGCAGCCCGAGCTCGCGGCATTGCGCGAAGACCTGGCGGAACTTCGAAGGCGGATGCCCGCGCTCGCTGGAGTCCAGCCCCACGCCATGGATGCGGTCTAGAAACGGACGCGCCTGTTCCAGCGTGGCGAGCGCATCGCTTTCGGGCAAGTGCCGCAGGAACGAAAGAATGAGGCGGAAGCTGATGCCCAGTTCGCGCTCGCCGCGCAGCAGCGCGCCGTGGATGCCTTCAATGATCTCCACCATCGGCACGCCGCGCGCGGTGTGGGTCTGCGGATCGAAGAAGATCTCGGCATGGCGCACGTTGTCGGCACGGGCGCGCTGCAGATAGGCCCAGGTCAGGTCGCGGAAGTCGTCGCGGGTGCGCAGCACGTCGGCGCCGGCATAGTACAGGTCGAGGAACGACTGCAGATCGGAGAAATCGTAGGCCGCCCGTAGGGCATCGACATCGCGCCAGGGCAGCGTGACGCCGTGGCGACGCGCCAGTTCGAAAGCCAGTTCGGGTTCCAGCGTGCCCTCGATGTGCAGATGCAATTCGGCCTTGGGCAAGGCACAGGCCAGCGCCGCGATGTCGGGCATGATGCGTCTCCTGAAGCAGCCTGGCCCACGTCGGGCCTCAAGACGGAACGGCCGGCCGCCATGCAAGGCGGCCGGGCCTGTCCGCCAGCATAGCGCAGCCGCCACGGAGTCCCGGCGACCGACGCGCAGGCGCGGCCGCCCCTGGGCCGGGCCGATCGCGCCTAAAGTGCGCCGCCGGGATGCCGTATATGGAAAGATCGCCGCCGCTTTCCGCCGCGTCGACGTCCACCAGCTCGGGCCGACATGACCACCATTTCCTCGCTGGGCCGCAACGCACCGGTCCCGTCCGTCGCGGCCACCGCCGCTCCGGCGGCCCGCGGCGCCGTCGCGCACGCCGCCGTCCCGCAACCCTCCACCCGCGTCGCCCTGGGCCGCGCGGAGAACGGCGTGTCGGTCTACACGGAAGATGGCAAGCTCGCCGCCCCGCCCGCCATCTGGTCGCGCAGCGCGAACGACCCGGTCACCGCGGTCATGGGATCCAACTTCGACATGCTCGGCACCGCCGGGCGCTTCAGCGGGCTGGGCGCGGCGCTGCTCGAACGCGCGGCCACGGCCACGGGCGACTTCTCGCAGTCCGTGCATCGGGCAGGGTCGCAGGGCATCTCGCTGGCCGGCGTGGACGCCGACAACCTGCCCCAGTACGGCAGCTACATCTCCCTCGACATCAAGACCGCCGGAGGCGCCACGGTCCAGGTCGTCATGGGCAGCAACGAAGACGGCATGGCCGTCCAGACGCAGGTCACGGGCGGCACGCTCGATGCCGATGAAGAGGCCGCGCTGGCGGGACTGACCAAGGGCTTCCAGGCGGCCATCGACGGGCTGACGGCACGGTCGCCCAAGCTGGACCTGACGGCGCTGACGCAGTACGACTCGCAGGAGATCGCCTCGATAGACCTGCGCGCCAGCGTGAAGACCGCGAGCAACCAGACCCAGACGCTCGAATTCCATGCCGACGGCCAGACGCGCGCCATCAGCGCCAACGGCCCCGAAGGCAGGGTGGACGTCCGCGTCGACATGTCGAAGGCCTCGCTGCTCGGCAGCGCGGCGCAGCAGCAGCGCGCGCTGGACGGCTATCTGCGGCAGATCGACGATGCCGGCGCCCGCGGCCGGGGCAGCTCGGCGCTGGTCGACATGTTCAAGAGCGCCTTTGCCAGCCTGCACGGCGACTACGGCTCCGCCGCCCGCCAGACCGGCATGGTGGCGCGCACGGGCGGCCTGGACGACACCAGCCGTGGCATGCTCAGCGGCCTGGCCGACTTCGAGGCCTCGGTCTCGGCCATTGCGCAGCACACCAACGCCCTGCAGCCCGGCGAAACCGACGCGTTCGCCTTCCAGGCCTCGCAGCAGACCGCCACCGACGGACTCACCCCGCGCGGCACGAGCATCGTGCAGACACAGCATGCGCAGCTCACCGCCAGCTACCGACTATCCCTCTCGTCCGAGCAGCCTCTGGCACTGACGGCCGATCCGCTCGGCCAGAACTATTCCTACCACGAGATCGAAGACCGCTCGCGCAGCACCACCCGCCTGGAGTTCGACGACGGCAGGCTGGTGAAGGCTTCATTGTCGCAATCGGTCGATCTGTCGGAGCGCGTCCGGAAGTACGTGCGCGGACAATTGGTGATGGAAACGACGATCCCCACGCGCGAGTCGTACGAATGGGATCTCCTGAGCCGACTGGCCGACTCCGCCAAGCGCGGCAACGAGCCGGAACCGTCGTCGACGGTGTGAGGCCACGCCCGGAGAATCCACCCACGCCGCCGGCATGACGGCGCACGGCGCTTCCTCCCCCATGCCGGCGCGCCCGGAAGATGGCGAGTGATCGTCGACCGCCATTCCCATCACGTTCACGGCATCCGGATTGACAAGGCAAGCCGACCATGCCGACACTACGCGACTGTTTCTCGCACGGGTCGCCGCACCTGCGTCGCCCGCCACGCCCCGCCGCGGATTCCCGATGCCCTTCACCTCGACACTGGCCGCGCTGCGGCCCGCCCTGCCCATCCTCATCGGCGCCGCCGCGATGCTCAGTTTGTCCATGGGCCTGCGCCAGAGCCTCGGCATCTTCATCCCTCCGCTGACGCGCGACCTGGGCATCTCGGTCAGCGACTTCACCATCGCCATCTCGATCCAGAACCTGACCTGGGGCCTGGTGCAGCCGTTCGCGGGCGCGCTGGTCACGCGCATCGGCTTCCGGCCGATGATGCTGGCCGGATCCGCGCTGTACCTGTGCGGCATGGTGCTGTTCACTACGGCGCAGGGCCTGCTGGGGGTGATCCTGGGGGCAGGCTTCGCGGTCGGGATCGCCATGGCGGCCACGGGCAGCGCGGTGGCCATGGCCGCCTCGGTCCGGCCGGTGCCGCCGGCGCTGCGCAGCCTGGTGCTGGGCGTGGTGTCGTCATGCGGATCCCTGGGCGCGATGCTGGCCGCACCGCTGGGCCAGTACGTGATGCAGGAGTCGACCTGGCGCATGGGCGGGCTGACCTTCATCCTGCTGGCGCTGGTGATGTTGCCGGCCGCGTGGATCGCCGGGCGGGTGGACGCGCTGCCGCGTCCGCCGTCGCCCGCCATGCCGGACGGCAAGGAAGCCACGGCGCGCGACGTATTGCGCCAGGCCGGACGCAACGTGCCGTTCGTCGTGATGGCCACCGCGTATTTCGTCTGCGGCATGCAGTTGATATTCCTGTCCACCCACCTGCCGACCTACCTGGACCTGTGCGGCATGGACCCCATGCTGTCGGCCCAGGCCCTGGCCGTGATCGGCGGCTTCAACGCGCTGGGCAGCCTGTTCTTCGGCTGGGCCGGCGGACGCTGGAACAAGCAGGCCCTGCTGGGCGGCATCTACGTGCTGCGTTCTCTCACGCTGGTCTGGTATTTCCACACGCTGCCCACGCCCACGTCGACGCTGGTCTTCGCCGCCGTCATGGGCTTTCTGTGGCTGGGCGTGGTGCCATTGGTATCGGGCTGGATCGCGGACACCTTCGGCCTGCGCTGGCAGGCCATGCTGGCCGGCGTGGCGTTCTGCAGCCACCAGATCGGCAGCTTCGTGGGGGCGATGGGCGGCGGACTGGTCTACCAGTGGCTGCACGACTACACGCTGGCGTGGCAGCTGGCCGCGGCCATCGGGCTGACGGCCGGCATCGTGCAGATATATGCCGCGTATCTGCCGCAAGGGCCGCGCGGGCCGCGTGCCCCCGCCGGCGCGTAGGCCGCACGCGGCGACCGCCGCGCTGATCCCGGCGTCGACCGACGGCTCCGCCTGCCCGGCGGCGCGGTCGCTGGCTCAGTCCGCGAACTTGGCGTACAGCGCCAGCACCATCCGCTCCGAACGCGTCAGGTAGTGCTCGAGCTCCTGCGCGGCGGCCTCGGCATGGCCGGCCTCGAACAGTTCGATCAGCTTGTTGTTCAGGTCCAGGAAGGGCGCGTGCAGGTACTCGGGATCGTCCACCAGCCCGAACGCCAGCCGCAGCTCGGCGGCGATGTGGTCATAGAACGTGCTGAGCCGTTCGCTGTCGGCCAGCGCAACCACCGCCGCATGGAATTCCATATTGGCCGTGCCCACCGTGCGCCAATCCGAGCGCTGCTGGGCGGCGTAGGCCTTCTCGATCGCCTGCCGCATACGCTTGCCCGCGGGATGGCGGGGATATGCCTGGCTCAGCGCGCGGCACTCCACCACGCGGCGCACCCGGTAGATATCGATGATGGACGCGATGCTCGGCGTCGCGACGAACACGCCGCGATTCGACTCGTGCCGCAGCAGTCCTTCCTTGGTCAGCAATCGGAACGACTCGCGCAGCGTGTTGCGGGAGATGCCCAGCTTTTCGCTGAGCGCGGATTCCAGCAGGCGCTGGTTGGGGCGCAATTCGCCGCTGATCAGCTGCGCGCGGATCTGCTCGGTGACTTTCTCGATCAGTGTCAGCGTGCTGGCAACGGACTCGGACATGCTGTCTCCAGAAGATTTGGCGGTCGCCCTCGCCGATCGACCCGCATTGATGGCGTCTCCGGGCGGGAGACGCCGGCGCGCCGTCCTGGCCGCCCCATTTCACGGCGGATTTGTAGCACACCGCCGTCAGACCAAACGCAAGGTCAGGCGCCGGACTCCGTCCCCCAGCACGCCGGAGCCCGAGCCGACCGTAAGCATTTGTTGAACAAACAATTCATTTTGTTATTCAACGGTATAGGTATTGACCCTTATCGCAGGGTTTTCACCAGTGAGGAAACGCGGCCACCTTACCTGATAATGAATTTGATGCGGCAATTTACCCGTTTTGTACGACTATAAAAGAATAATTGTTCAACAATAGGGGAAGTCATGCACGGCAAATTTATGATCCACCCGGGTTATCGCGTCCGGACCTCCCGGCTCGAATCCCGCCCCACTTTTTGCGCCGACCCCGTTCTCCCCGGCGATCCGCAGCACATCGCACCCGCACACTGAGGCTTTTGCCGCCGCCCGCATCGCGAGAATGGCGGCGAAATCCGCATGGAAGCGACCGACCCCGCGTCGCGGACAGGATGACCCTGTCCGACGGCGGGACCGGCGCACGTCGGGTTCACGGTGGTGAACCCACTCTTTCGATCGGAGATTGAAGTGAGGACTTTCAGCGCATACAGATGGGCCCTGGTCGCGGCATCCGTGGTGGTCTTGAATGCGTGCGGCGGCGATGACGATGACGACGATTCGTCATCGGGGCCGCCGCCCGAGCCGCCCGCACAACTGGCAAGCTGCACGTGGAATACCGGCGCGCAGCTGGCGTTCGAGGAGCGGCGGCTGGATACGTCGCTGCCCTACACCGGCGCCACGGTGATCGGCACCGACCAGACGCCGCTTGCCACGCGCATCGTCACCGCAGCCGGCTTCCAGAACTTCGCCCCCCAATTCGCCACGTCGCTGTGCGGCGACGACGGCAAGACCTCGGTGATGTCGCAGGAGCAGGCCATGGCGCTGGTCAAGGAGAAAGGCCAGGAACTGTGGCGAGCCGCCGTCGACCGCGTGCAGGGACGCCGTGCCGCGCAGGCGGGCGAAACGCTGCCGCAGAGCGACGACCGGATGCTGTACTGGACGCGCGTGCAGATGACCAAGACGCTGCGCCAGTGGGCGCCCGAGTGGGGCCTGTCCGCCAGCCAGATGTCCGACCTGCAATGGGAGTTCGAGCGCGCCTCGCGCGGCCAGTACGACATCGCGCTGCCCGAGGGCAACGCGGCATCGGGCCAGCCGTACCGGCGCATGATCATCAGCGGCTTCGACGTCTTCACGCTGGGCACCCCGGGCACGCCCAACACCGGCCTGCGCAACGGCAATCCCTCGGGCGCGACGGCGCTCGAGATGGACGGCCGCGAATACACCCTCTCCGATGGCTCGGTGCTGCGCGTCGAAGCCTACGTGCTGCCCGTCAGCTACGACCCGTTCAACCGCGGCATGCAGGAAGACACGCTGGGTCCGTGGTTCCAGCCCGGCCCGCGCCGCGTCGACGCGTCGCTCACCTTCAGCCAGGGCGGCAGCAACATCTTCTGGCTCGAGCAGTGGAACGGCCGTTTCCATGGCTCGTCCGCAGGCAACGACGGCATTGTCTACTGCCCCACCGGCACGCGCCTGCCCGCCGTCATCCTGCCGCTGGGCACCGTCACCACGCCGGGCTCGGATCCGATTTCGCTGCCGGGCTCGGGCTGCAATACCGTGGTGCAGGAACGCTGGCTGGGCGCCGACTCGATCAGCGCATGGAAGAAGGACACTCCGCCGCAATTCACCACCGCATCGCTGCCGGTGGAGTTCATGCTGCTGGCCAACACGCAGACCGGCGTCATCCGCCCGCCCGGCGCCACCAGCGCGGGCACGGAGGGCTTCGACGTGACCTGGCACACCAACTACAGCTACTTTCCCAACTGCGACAGCACCAACACCGTCGCCGAGCCGTGGCATGGCGTGGTCAACGCCATGCCCAATCCGGCCGACGTGCATGCGCCGGATCCGTCGTGGTGCGCGCGCACCGGCGGCGGGGGCGACTACCTGTCCAACGAAAGCGCGTATCGCAACACGCTGCTGCGCGACATCATGGGCCTGAGCATTCCCGCGGGGCACGTCCACATCCCGGTGATGAACAACTTCTACAACGGCACCGCGGCGGCGGGCGGATTCCCGCGTGACGACAACTCCTACACGGACGCTCGCTTCGAGGCCTACCGCACGGCCATTGTGGAACAATCCAAGAAGCTGGCAATCGCGGTCGGCGAAGCCATGCTGGCCGAATGACACCCTGGACGCAAAGGAACGATCATGAACATCAAGACCGTACTATTGGCCGCCGCGCTGGCATGGTCCGCCGCCGTCGTGGCCCAGCCCAGCATGTATTACCTGTGGAAGAACAACGCCACCGGGGAAACGGTCTGCGAGCCCGAGTCGCCGGGCAAGGACTGGGTGAAGGTCAGCGAGCAGACGTACTCCGACACTGAATGCAAAGTGCCGCTCTGATCGGGTGACGACGACAAAAGGCCAGCTCCGCGGAGCTGGCCTTTTGCTTCGTGGCGGGCCATGCCCGCACCGCCCACGGCGTCTTACATGATCGGCGAGTTGCCCGGGCTCAGCGCCTTGCCGCTGCGGCTGCGAGCCTCGCTGGCGACGTTGCGTGTGCGGATGCGCCTTCGCCGCGATGCGCAGGCACGCCGCTTGCGCAACAGGAGAGCCATCCGTTGGCGCGACTAGCGGTATCCCGGACCGCTCCAACCATCAGAAAAGGAAGCCATGCGAAACAAGCAAATGATCACCATCCTGGCCATCATCCTCGTCCTCGCGGTCGTCGTCTCGTTTGCCCCTTGGTAAGCCCCTCCGACTACCGGCACCAGACGGATGGGGCGCGGCAGAAGCGCGCGTGCCCGGCCGTGGTCATGGTCCCAGGATCCGACCCGGTCCATTGTCCACGGAAGAAACGGCGCGGCGCGCGCGACAGCGCGCCGCCGCTGGACGCCCGATGGGAGCAGTCCTCCGTCGGCCTTGTAAATCTTGCCGCCGCGTCGGGTAAGGCCGGCGCGATAGCCTGATAGGGCCGGGGCGCGGGGCGGTCGCGCCCCGCTCGATTTCGCGCCGCCGGGCCGGCGGCCGCAGGAGCTGTCTTATGTCCGATAAACCATCATCCACCAGCCGGGACCGCATCCCGGGCCAGCCCGACGTGAACGCCGGGGCGTTGCGTCCCACCACCAAGCCGGACGCCAATGATCCGCGTCCGGACATCGATCATCCGCCGCGGGGGGAAAAGGGCGACACGCCGGGCTTCGACCAGGCGGAGACGGCGCATCAGAAGCAGGCCCGCGACGGTACGCTGCCCGGGTCCGACGACGGCGCGGGCAATCCGCGTTCCGGAGAGGACGACACCACGAACCGCTGATGCCGCGGGCCGGGGACGACGCCCCCTAAGCCGCCGACTGGCAGGCGGCCGACCACGGATCAGTCCCGCTCCAGGCGGCGCGCCAGCTTCAGCGCCTGCACGATGGCCTCGAAGGCCAGGCGCCGCGACTCGCGGTCCGGCGTGCGCAGCGCGTAGGACGGGTGATACGTGGCGACCACGGTATGGCCCGCCGCCGGCAAGGCCTTGCCCAGATTGGGCGTCAGGGGCACCTTCTTGCCGGGCATCACGGCGCCCAATGCGGTGGCGCCCAGCGCCACCACCACGCGCGGGCCGATGCGCTGCAGCTCGTCATCCAGCCAGTAGCGGCAAGCCAGCACCTCGCGTTGTCCCGGCGTCTTGTGCATGCGCCGCTTGCCGCGGGGCTCCCACTTGAAGTGCTTCACCGCGTTGGTGATATACACCTCGTCGCGCGGAATGCCGGCTTCCTCCAGCGCGGCATCCAGCAGCTCGCCGGCGGGACCGACGAACGGCAGGCCGGCCAGATCCTCCTTGTCGCCGGGCTGCTCCCCCACCAGCATGATGGGCGCGCGGCGGCCTTGCCCGCCCACGCCCTGGGTCGCGTTCTTCCAGAGGCCGCAGCGGCGGCACTCGTCCAGCGAGGCCGGCTGTTGCCGCGGGTCCACGTCGGCGGGCTCCACGGGCAGCGCGACGGGCTCGCCATCGTGGCCGGACCGGACCGGACCGCGCACGGCGCGGCCTTCGGGCGCCGCACCGCGGGCCTCGCGCTTGGGGCGGCTTGCCACGCTCATGGCTTCATCACCACCTTGATGCAACCGTCCTTCTTGTCGCGGAAGGTCTTGTACATGCCCGGTCCTTCCTCCAGCGGCACGGTGTGCGTGATGACGAACGACGGATCGATCTTGCCCTCCACGATCATGCCGAGCAGTTCGTCCGTCCAGCGGCGCACGTGCGTCTGCCCCATGCGCCACGTCAGCCCCTTGTTCATCGAGGCGCCGAACGGGATCTTGTCCACCACGCCGCCATACACGCCCGGAATGGACAGGATGCCGCCGGGTCGGCACACGTAGATCATCTCGCGCAGCACGTGCGGCCGATCGGTCTCGGCGCCCACCGCCTGCTTGGCGCGGTCGTACATCGAATCCAGCGAGCGCGAGGCGTGGGCCTCCAGGCCCACGGCGTCGATGCACTTGTCGGGCCCCTTGCCGTCGGTCAGGTCGCCCAGCCAGTCCAGCACGCTTTCCTGGTCGAAATTGATCGTGACGGCGCCGCCCTGCGCCGCCATGTCCAGCCGCTCGGGCACGTTGTCGATGCAGATCACGCGCTTGGCCCCCTGCAGCAAGGCGCTGCGCACCGCCATCTGGCCGACCGGGCCCGCGCCCCAGACCGCCACGGTGTCGGTCGGTTCGATCTCGCACTGCACGGCAGCCTGCCAGCCGGTGGGAAAGATGTCGCCCAGGAACAGCACCTGTTCGTCGGAGAGCCCGTCGGGCACCCTGACGTGCGTGGTGTCCGCGTAGGGCACGCGCACATACTCGGCCTGGCCGCCGGCATAGCCTCCGGTCAGGTGCGTATAGCCGAACAGACCGGCGGTCGGATGGCCGAACATCTTCGACGCGCGCTCGGCATTGCGGTTGGTGCGTTCGCACACCGAGAAATTGCCGCGGCGGCACTGGTAGCATTCGCCGCAGGCGATGGTGAACGGCACTACCACACGGTCGCCCACGCGCAGCGTCGTGGTATCCGACCCGACCTCCATGACCTCGCCCATGAACTCGTGGCCCATGATGTCGCCATGGTGCATGTCGGGGACGAATCCATCGAACAGGTGCAGGTCGGAACCGCAGATGGCGCAGGAACTGACCTTCACGATGGCGTCGCGCGGATGTTCGATGGCGGGATCGGGCACGGTTTCATAGCGGATGTCGTGCTTGCCTTGCCAGCATAGGGCTTTCATCGAAGGTCTCCTTGGATCGAGCCGGGCAAGAGGGTGCCCGCCGCTGCGGAAGACGTAGCAACTGCTGTGCCGCGGCAAGTCGCGCGGCAGAGGAATATCATGACGGCCCGCGCGCGGGCCGCGGCGCCACATCACGTGCCGCCCGCAAGCCGCCGGCCACGCCGCCCCTCACGCACAAAATTCCATGCCCACCCTGCACATGTTTCTGCTCTTCCTGGCCGCAGACCTGGCCTTGAAGCTGACTCCCGGTCCCGACATGGCCCTCACCCTGACCCGCGGCATGACGCAAGGCTTCCGCGTGGCGTGGATGAGCGTGCTGGGCACCTTCTGCGCGGGTTTCGTGCAGATACCGCTGGTGGTCCTGGGGCTGGCGGCCATCTTCAGGGAATCGCCAGGGCTGTTCATGGCCGTGAAACTGCTGGGCGCGCTGTACATGGCCTATCTCGGCGTCCAGGCCCTGCGGCGCTGCCGGCACGCCCGCACGCTGGCATCGGCCACGGCTCGCGGCGATGGGCGCGACGTATTCATCCAGGGATTCATGACCAACCTGCTGAACCCGAAGGTCTTTCTTTTTCTGATCGCCTTCCTGCCGCAGTTCACGGATCCCGCGCAGGGTCCGGTGTGGCTGCAGATGCTGGTGCTGGCCTGCGCCTCGAAGGTCTTCGGCCTGTTCTCGGGCGCCACCTACGCGTGGGGCGCCTCGCGCATCCGCAACTGGCTGACGCGCAACGACTGGTTCCTGCGGGCGCAGGAAGGCGCGCTGGGCTCGATGATGCTGGCGATCGCAGGCTACATGATCTTCAGCGCGGACGCGCCGGCGCGCACAGACATGGCCAGATAGGCACGGCCGGGAACCGCGAGGCCGCGGCCGGCCGGCTCGCCGTCCCGCGTTCCACTGTCATCCGTGCAGCATGTCCGGGCCCACCTCGGACACGCGCGTCGCGCCGCACAGCTGGCACGTGCGCTGGAGTTCATCGCGGAGAATATGCAGCGCGCGCTGCGCGCCGGCCTGCCCTCCCGCCAGCACGCCATACAGCGTGGCGCGACCCGTCAGCACGCCGGCCGCGCCCAGCGCCAGGGCCTTGAAGACGTCTGAGCCTCGGCGTATGCCGCCGTCCAGCAGCACGGGTATGCGCCCCGCGGCCGCTTCGACGACGCCATCCAGCGCGTCCAGCGTGGCGACTCCGCCATCCAGCTGGCGACCGCCATGGTTGGACACCACGACCGCGTCGGCGCCCAGCCGGATCAAGGGCTCGACGTCGCGGGGATTGACCACGCCCTTGACGATCAACCGGCGCGGCCAGCGCTCGCGTAGCCTGGCCAGCGCCTCGAAATCGAATGCGGGATCGTAGTTGCGCCCCGCCACCGACTCCATCGCCTTGCGGTTCGGGTCGATCTTGCGCATGCCCTGCAGGCTGGGCATCACCGGCGGCCGGCGAAGCGCCATGTCCAGCGACCAGGCCGGCCGCGCGGCGAAGGCCAGGAAATTGCGCGGTCCGATCTTCATGGGCAGGCCCAGCCCATTGCGCAGGTCGCGCTCGCGCTTGCCGCCCACGGGCAGGTCGACCGTGATCACCAGCGCCTCGTAGGCCGCGCTCGCGGCACGGTCGATCAGCGCGTGCAGCCGCTCCTTGTCCTGCAGGATGTATGCCTGGAACCACAGGCGTCCCGGGGCTTGGTCGGCGATCTCCTCGATGGACGCGGTCGCGGACGTGGAAAGCGTGTAGGGGATGCCGGCCTGCGCCGCCGCGCGCGCCAGCGCGACGTCCCCGCCGCGCCAGCCGAATCCCACCGCCCCTGTGGGCGCGATGGCAAGCGGCATCGAGGCCGGGCCGCCCAGCAATTGCGTGGACAGGTCCACGCTGGCCACGTTGCGCAGCACGCGCGGCGACAGCCGCACCCGGGCAAAGGCGGCGCGGTTGTCGGCCAGCGTCGTCTCGTCCTCGGCGCCGCCCTCGAAGAAGTCGTAGATGGGCCGCGGCAGACGGCTGCGCGCCGCGCGCCGCAGGCCATCGATGCTGTGGCACGCGTCGACGCGGCTCATTGCGCGAAGGCCTCCGGGAAGTACTTGTCCGCCATCACCTGGCAGCGCTTGATCAGGCGGGGCTCGTCGGGCCGGTAATCCGCCACCGCGTTGTGGATCGTGCCCATGTTGTCCCACATCAGCACGTCGCCCACGGTCCAGTTGTGGCGATAGCGGAACCGGTCCTGCAGCTGATGCTCGAACAGGAATGCCAGCACCTCGTCGCTGCGGTCCGCGGGCAGCTCGTTGATGCGCATCGAATACCCGGGGTTGGCGTACAGCACGCGGCGGCCCGTGATGGGATGCACCAGGAAGACGGGGTGCGAGACCGGAGGTTTGCGGCGGCGTTGCTCTTCGGTCAACGGCGGCCGGGTGCTGCCCTTCTCCTGGCGCATCTTCTCCCAGAACTTGTTGAAGTCATGGGTGATCGTCATGCCTTCGAGTTCCCGCTTCAGCGCTTCGGGCAGCTCGTCATAGGCCGCATGCATGTTGCAGAACTCGGTGTTGCCCAGCGAGCGGCCATCCCGCATCGGAATGCGGATGCCGTACAGCACATTGCTGAACGCGATGGTGCGGCTGTAGGACATGTCGGTATGCCAGTCCTGGCCGGCGTCGGCCAGGCCGATGGGCTTGCCGTTCTCTTTCAGGTTCGACAGGATCATGACTTCCGGCAGCCCGGGCTCGTGATACTGGTTGGCCACGTTGATTTCCAGGCTGCCGAAGCGTTCCGCGAAGTCCCGCAGCTGCTTCGCCGTCAGTTCCTGGCGCGGAAAGCTGATCACGCCGTGCCGGCCCAGGGCCTGTTCGATCTCGTGCAGTCGTTCCTCCGACAAAGGCGTTGCGAGGTCGACGCCCTCGATGCGCGCGCCGAGCGTGGCGCCCGATGCAATGATCTGCATGTGTGTCTCCAAAGCGGTAATGCGGCCGATGGCGCCCGCCACCGGCGCTGCGGAATCAGGATTGATGGGCGGCCAGGGTCGCTTCGACGATGCGGACGAACTCATCGTCGTCCAGCGACCGGCGCAGATGCACCGCGCGCTCCTTCACCAAGGCCAGCACGGGCGCCAGGGCCGATTCCGGCAGGTCCAGGCCCAGCTGCATCGCCTTGTGCTGCACGGACACGACGCCGCTCTTCTTGCCCAGCAGGATGCCGCGCTGCTGGCCCACGATCTCCGGCGCGTACGACTCGGCGGTGAACGGGTTCTTCAGCAGCCCCGCGACCACCATGCCGGCCTCGTGGCGGAAGGCGTTCTCGCCCACCACGGCCTTGTTGGGGCTGAGCCGGATGCCGGTCAGTTCCTCCACCTGGCGGGACATGGCCTTCAACCGTTCCAGATGCAGTCCGGTCTCGTACCCGTACAGCACTTCCAGCGCCATCACCACTTCCTCGGTCGACGCGTTGCCGCACCGTTCGCCGATGCCGTTGATGGTGCTGGACACGTAGTCCGCGCCGGCCTGGATGCCGGCAAGCGTGTTGGCGCACGACAGGCCGAAGTCGTTGTGGCAATGGATCTCCACGGGCACGCCATTGCCCGCGTCGACCACCTCGCCCACGATGTGCGAAATCGCCTGCGGCAGCGCGCAGCCGGTGGTGTCGACGATGCGGATGCGGTCGACAGTGCCGGCGCGCGAGAACTCCGCGGCGATGCGGCGCAGGAACGGCAGGCTGGCGCGCGTGGTGTCGAAGGGGCTGAAGATCACCGCCATGCCGCGCTTGCGCGCATACTCGGCCAGGGTCAGCGCGCGGCTCAGGTACTCGTCTTCGCTCACGCCCTTCAGCTTGTACTCGCGCTCGATGTCGCTTACCGGAAAGCTCAGGCGCACGCCCCACACGCCCACGTCGTGGGCGAGATCGATGTCGGCATTGATGCCGCGGCACAGCACGCTGATCCTGGCGTTCAACCCCGCCTGCACGATGCGGCCGATCGCCTCGCGGTCTTCCTCGCTGCTGGCCACGGTGCCGGCCTCGATCTCGTAGATGCCCAGCGCGTCGAGCGACCTGGCGATGGCAACCTTGTCGTCGCTGTTGAGCACGATGCCGGCCTGCTGCTCGCCGTCGCGCAGCGTGCAGTCGGCCACGCGAATCCGCCTGCCGGCAAGGGCCGCCGGGTTGGCGGCCTGGTTGAAGGGGCTGGGCCAGCGGCCGTTCTCAGGAAAGAAATTCATGCGTTTCTCCATGGATGATGCGGCGCGGCGCGGCACAGGCGCGAGCGGACGCCGTCCGCGTCGCGGGCGACACGGACAATGAAAATCGGGTTGGATGGGTTCAGTGCACCGGCGGAGCTAGCCAACCATTGATCAATGGCTCATCCTGCGGCGCGTGACGGGCGCGGTAGGCCGCGGGGCTGGGTGCGCCGTCATGGCGGCCGGCAGGAGTCGGAACGGCGTCTGTCATGGAGCAGCGGATTCATGGCGTTGCTGATGCCCGTGCAGTGTAAGCAGCGCCTTGACCCCGAAAGTGTGCTAATCGACAATCCAAGGTTTCGAAAAAAGAAACATCGGAGGAGACAGCCGATGGACAGGCTACGCTGCCTGCAGGTATTCGCCGAGGTCGCACGATGCGGCAGCTTCATCAAGGCGTCCGTGCAACTGTCGTTGTCCAAGGCAACGGTGACCAAGTACGTGGCCGCGCTGGAAGCGCAGATGGGCGCGCAGCTGCTGAAGCGCAATTCCAAGCATCTGGCGCTCACCGAGGCCGGCACGCGCGTGCTGCGAGGCGGCCGCGAACTGCTGGACCGCTACGAGGCGCTGGAGGGCGACGTGCGCAATGCGGTGCTGCTGCCGCGCGGCGAGATCCGCATCGGAACGCCGCCGTCGTTCGGGGCCTATCACCTGACGCGCGTGCTGGCGCACTTCACGCATCACTATCCGGACATCGAGGTCACCATGGTGTACGACGATGGCCGGTCCGACCTCGTCGCCGAAGCGCTCGATCTTTCCATCCGCATCGCGCCCGCGCTGGACGATGCCAGCTACGTGGCCGTGCCGCTGCTGCGCGTGCCGCAGAGCCTGGTCGCGTCGCCGCGCTACCTGCTCGCCCATGGCACCCCGCGCACGCCCCAGGATCTCAGGCAGCACAACTGCCTGGTCCATACGGTCAAGTCGGCCAGCGGCATCTGGCGCTTCAGCGGAGCGGAGTCCTGCGAAGTGAAGGTCCGGGGCTCGATACGCAGCAATCTCGGCGATTCGTTGAAGGAGGCCGCGCTGATGGGCGCGGGCATCTCGCTGCATCCGCACTACATGGTCGCCGATGCCTTGGAGCAGGGCACGCTGCAGGCCGTCCTGCCGGAGTACAGGCCCGACGAGCTGGACATCAGCGTGGTCTTCTCCACGCGCCGCAACATGACGCACCGGGTGCGGCACCTGATCGAGTTCCTCAAGGAGTGGGCGCAGAATCCGCCGGGCTGGGCCTCGTCCGCGGAAACCGTGTGGCGGCTGCCCCCCGCGGCGGACGACGGCGCCGCGCCCGGCCTGCCGGATGAATGACGACCGGGGCTTCTCGGCCAGCTCATGCGTCTTCCAGCGCCGGTTTCCAATCCGGAAACCTGGCGTTTGCCGGCCGGCCTGTGTCGGGTCGCCGCGGCGTTCCATACTTTCGCCCCAACGCGACGCGACAAGCGCGCGACCCCGGCATGGTGCGGGGGATAGAAGGAGGAGCGAACATGAAGATCACGTCATCGAAGGTCGGGACCGCATGGCTGCGCGCCATGACGGGCGTACTGGCCGCGTGCACGGTGGCGTCCGCCGCCGCTGCCTATCCGGACCGCCCGGTGCGCGTCATTGTGCCTTTCACGCCCGGCGCGACGCTGGACCTGATGACGCGCGCGGTGGCCGAGCAGCTGAGCACGGAACTGCACCAGCCGGTGGTCGTCGAGAACCGGCCCGGCGCCAGCGGCATCATCGGCGCCGACGCGACGGCCAAGGCCGCGCCCGACGGCTACGTCTACATGATGGCGCCGTTCAGCGTGCTGGCGGTGAATGCCAGCCTGCACAAGAACCTGCCCTATGACAATCTGAAGGACTTCGCACCCGTCGCGCTGGTCGCCACGGCCCCGCACGTGTTGCTGTCCAGCACCGAGGCCCCTTTCAAGACGCTCGGCGAGTTCATCGCCTATGCCAAGGCGAACCCCGGCAAGGTGTCGTACGCGTCCGCCGGCGCGGGCAGCTCGGCGCACCTGGCCACCGAGGTGCTGCGCTACCAGACCGGCGTGGAGATCACGCACATTCCGTACAAGGGCACCGCGCCCGCCTATACCGACCTCGTACCGGGCCGCGTATGGCTGATGGTGGACGGCGTCGGCGCCGCCGTCTCGCGCATCCAGTCGGGGCAGGTGCGCGCGCTGGGGGTCACCAGCACGAAGCGTGTGCCCGTGCTGCCCGACGTTCCCACGCTGTCGGAAAGCGGCGCGCCAGGCTACGACGTGACGCCCTGGTACGGCCTCGTCGCCCCGCGCGGCACACCCGATTCGGTCATCGACACGATGAACCGGGCCGTGCTAAGCGCATTGAAGTCCGATGCCTTGCGCAAGCGTTTCGTCGAACTGGGACTCGAGCCGAGTCCGAGCACGCCCGCCGAGTTCGGCCAGTACCTGAAAAGCGAAACGGACAAGTGGCGACAGGTCGTGCGCGACGCTCACGTGACGGTGGACTGACGATGGGCAGCAAGCTGTTTGCGCCGCTGGCAATGCGCGGCGTGGAGTTCAGGAATCGCATCGGCGTCGCGCCCATGTGCCAGTACTGCTGCACGGACGGGCTGGCCGACAGCTGGCATCTGGTGCACCTGGGCAGCCGGGCCGTGGGCGGCGCGGGCATGGTCATGGTCGAAGCGTCCGCGGTCGCCGCGGACGCCCGCATCACGCCGGCCGACCTGGGCATCTGGAACGACGCGCAGGCGGAAGCCCTGCGCCCCATCGCGCGGTTCATCGCCGAGCAGGGCGCGGTCCCGGCCATCCAGCTGGCGCATGCCGGCCGCAAGGGCTCGACACAGGTGCCATGGGAAGGCCGACGCGCCGTGCCGGTGGAACAAGGCGGATGGCAGGTCGTCTCGCCCAGCGCGGTGCCCTTCAACGACGAATACCCGCAACCCAACGAGATGACGCATGCGGACATCGCGAAGGTCGTCGACCTGTACGCCGACGCCGCGCGCCGCAGCCTGGCCGCGGGCATCAAGGTGGTGGAACTGCACATGGGCCATGGCTACCTGATGCATCAGTTCCTTTCCCCGCTGAGCAATGCCCGAGGCGACGCCTACGGCGGCTCGTTCGACAACCGGGTACGGGCGCCGCTGCAAGTGGCGGCCGCGGTGCGCGAGGCCTGGCCGCGGGACCTGCCGCTGTTCGTGCGCCTGTCGGCCACGGACTGGCTGGACGGCGGCTGGGACCTGGACCAGTCCGTCGAACTGGCGCGCCGCATGAAGCGTCTGGGCGTGGACCTGATCGACTGCTCCAGCGGCTCCATCCTGCCCGGATCGAGGGGCAAGGCCGAGCCCGGCTATCAGGTGCCGTTCGCGCATCGTGTGCGCCATGATGCCGGCATCGCGACGGCCGCGGTAGGGCTGATCACGCAGGCGCGGCAGGCCGAGGAGATCCTCCAGCAGGGCAGCGCCGACATGGTGCTGCTGGCGCGCGAGCTGTTGCGCGATCCCTATTGGCCCTTGCGGGCGGCGGCCGAACTGGATGCGCCGGCGCGCTGGCCGGTGCAGTATGTGCGCGCGGTGGGGGCAGGTTAGCGGACCAGCGCCAGGCCGTTCGGACGTCGCCCGGGCGTGCCCCACCGGGCAACATGCTTTTCCTGCCGCCTCAGAAGCTGCCGAACAAGGTGCCCAGCAGGATCACCAGGGCCAGGGACGGCAGGGGGAACAGGATGGTGACCGTCGCGATGTCGCGATACGACTGGCGGTGGTTGAGCTTGCAGATGGCCAGCAGCGTGATGATGGCGCCGCAATGCGGCAGCGTGTCCATGCCGCCGGCGGCCATCACCGCCACCCTGTGCAGCAGTTCGGGGCTGATGCCCGCCTCGTTGGCCATGCGCAGATAGTCCGCGCCCAGGGTCTGAAGCGCGATGCTCAGGCCGCCCGATGATGAACCCGTGATGCCGGCCAGGATGTTCATGGCGATGGCTTCCGAGATCAGCGGATTGCCGGGCGAAACGTTCAGCACCGCATCCCGGATGATGGCGAAGCCCGCCAGGCTGGCGATGATCGCGCCATAGCCCACTTCCGACGCGGTGTTGAACAGCGGCAGCATGAAGCCGAACACGCCTTTGTTCACCGTCTCCTTCAGGTTCGCCCAGCGCCCCAGGCGCATCACGACCAGCGTCAGGCAGGCCAGGGCCAGCGCGACGATGAGCGACCACAGGCCCAGGACCTTCTGCGGGTCGACGTCGGGGAAGCGCTCGCCGATGAATGCGAAATCGGCCTGCGGGAACACGACGTAGGTCAGCACCGCATTGATGCCCACCACCAAAAGCAGGGGCAGCACCGCCAGGGGCACGGGCATGACCGACCAGCGGCCCTGTGCGGCATGGCCGTCGGCCTGCGCCGCCTCGCCCGCCTCGTCCTCGTGCTGGCCATAGCCCTCGCCCGCGGCCTTGGCCTGCGCCGCGCGCCGCTGCAGCCACCACAACCCGCCCGTGAACATGCACAGCGCGGCGATCAGGCCCAGACCCGGGGCGGCGAACGCGTTCGTGCCGAAGTACGGGATCGGAATGGCGTTCTGGATCGAGGGCGTGCCAGGCAGCGCGGTCATTGTGAAGGTAAAGGCGCCCAGCGCGATGGTGCCCGGAATCAGCCGCTTCGGCACCTCCGCCGCCTTGAACAGGCTAACCGCCACGGGGTATAGCGCAAAGGCCACCACGAACAGCGAGACACCGCCATAGGTCAGCAGCGCGCAGGCCAGCACGACCGAGACGATGGCCCGTCTTTCGCCGACGGTTCGCACGATCCAGCGCGCCAGCGTATTGGCCGCGCCGGAGTCGGCCATCAACTGGCCGAACAGCGATCCCAGCAGGAATATCGGCAGGAACTGCAACACGTAGCCGCTGAGCGCGGTCATGAACGTGCTGGTGTAGATCGGCAGCAGCAAAGCGCCATCGCCGGACAGCAGCACGGCCACCGCGCCCATGATGGGCGCGAGCAGCAGCACCGTGACGCCCCTATAGGCGAAGTACATCAGCAATGCCAGCGAAACGACTATGGCAAGTGTGTTCATCATGCGCTTCGATCCTCCAAGATTGTTCAGGCCTGCGGCGCAATGATCGCACGGAGATGTTGCATCGCCTGTCGTGTCGGGATCGCCCCGCTAATGGCACGCCGATCCGATACGCGGCATGGCCTTCGGCGCCTCGCCAACCGTATTGCCGGCCAGCCGGCGGATCTTCTGCGCCACCTCCGCCGTCGGCGGCTCGTAGCCATAGCAATACGGAGGCGCCGGCACCGAATCGGGACGGTAGTCCTCGAGCACGGGTTTCGCCTCGCCAAGGTACAGATTGTCCTTCAGGCGCAGGAAGGCCTTGTAATCGCGCGTATACCCATGCCGGGCCTTCGATTTCTCGTAATGCCGCCGGTCGGATTCGCCGTTGCGCAGCGCGCTTCTCGCCGGCGCGCCGGGGATGAAGCGGCAATAGTTCACGTCGATGCCGTGAACCGTCGGCGTGGACTCGGGCTCCGTGCACTCCCGCTGGGACACGTTGCTGAACATGTTCCCCTCGATCAACGCACGGGCCTCGAGGCTGAAGCTCATGCCATACAGGTCCCAGTTCTCGAGCAGATTGCCGTACAGGTGGAACGTGCCGAACTGGCCCCTGGGATTGCGCTGCACCGTGTTCAGGAAATAGTTGTGGTGCAGCGTCACGCGGGCGATAGAGTCGCGCTCATAGTTCTTGAAAAGATCGGCCGAAGTGATGTTGTTGAGCAGCATCACCTTGTTCGAATCATGGAACTTGGTCCATGACACCGTGACGTCCGTGGAGCCATTCTTCACGTTGAGCAGCCGATCTGAGAATCGCGACAGATCGAGGTGGTGCACCCACACGTCGCGGCTGCCATTGGCCACGTTCACGGCCTGCGTAAGGCGGCTGAGGCGCCCGTCTATCGTCAGGTGCGTGACGATGACGTTCCTGCTGCCGTATATCCCCAGCCCGTCATCGATCAAGGTGACTTTCTTTCCGCGGCCGTCGATGGTGATGTTGGACGGCACGCGGATCTGCGAGGCCAGCACGATGGTCATGTCGGAAGCGAAGCGGATCCAGGTGGGCTCCTTCCTGGCGCGCTTGACCGCATCGCGCAGCGTACCGGGGCCCGAGTCCTTGTCGGAAGTCACCTCGACGACGCGCCCGCCGAGGCCGCCGACGGTCTTCTCTCCGTAGCCTTCGCGTTGCTGCAGCAGCGACGAGACGAATGGGCAGTGTTCGTCCGCGACCTTGCAGGGCTCCTCCGCGACAGCGGCCCGGCCATGGAGCAGCAGCGCCGCTGCGAGCAGCAACGACGGGATTCCCACACCGAACCGCAATCCGACCGCTCTGCTCAATCCCGCACTCCCATCACGTCGTCCTCTATCCTCGCGCGGATCGATCCGCCGGCCGCACATGCCGCCATATGCCACCGCTCATGCGCAGGTTCTCGGGCGGCCCGGCCAGGTGCTCTCTCAGCCGTTCGAAATAGGCTTGCTGCCAGCGCTGCGCATAGGCCTCGGCGTCCTCGCCGCTCGTCGGCTGGGGCAGCATCTCCAGCGTATAGGCCACGCGGCCGTTCTCCCAACGCGGGACGTAGAAGACCGATGGAACGCCAAGGCGGTGCGCCATGTGGGCGGCGAAGCTGGAGTACGTCACCTGCTGCCCCTCGAAAGTCGTGCGCGGCGCGGCGGGATTCGCCGCGCCGTCCACCGCCAAGCCCAGCACGTAGCCCGATCCGATCGCGCGCATGCAGGCCTTGGCCACCTGCGCCTCCGTCTGGTCGGCGGTCGAGATCAGGGCCGCGGCATAGCTGGACTGGGCCACGCTGGGCGCGGTCGCGAGCCAGCGCGACGGAATGCCCAGCAGTTCCAAAGCCATCAGGCCCGCGTACATGGGGCCCACGTGGGCCGTGGCGACCACGACGCCCCGCCCCGCGGCAAGCAGCGGCGCGAAGAAACGCTCGGCGGCGTCCAGCTCGCCGAGCAGCTCCATGGCCTCTTCCGCCTGCTCTTCGCGGCATTCGAGCCAGTCGAACAGCAGATGGTCCACCAGATGACCCCAACGCGCCGCGCGCTCCCATTGCGCGCGGTCGGCCGCGGCGTCGCCGCGCAGCGACCACGCCCAGTCCAGGCGCGCCTGCGGTATCGGCGCGCTGGCCAGCTTGCCTTCCAGCGCGGCCAGGGCTTCCTGGAAGGTGTCCGGAAGCTGCTCGCTTCTCTGCGCCACATAGCGCCGATACAGCGCTTCGGCCTCCTGCGAGCGGCCCGCCTGCGATAGCGCGCCAATGGTCGAGCGCTGCAACTGCAGCTTGTCCGGCGCCTTGTCGAGCAGCTGCATCATCTGCTCGGCCGCATCCGCGTACTGCATCGAATAGCGCAGCGCGCGAGCGTACAGCGTACGCGTCTGCTCCAGGTCCGGCGCCAGGTCGAGCGCCTGCTTCAAGGGAGCCACCGCCGCTTTATAGCGCCCAGCGCGCAGCAGGGTTTCACCGTGCAGCGACAGCAGCCTCACGTCGTTTGGCGCCGCCTTCAAGGCCGCCTCGAAATGTGCCGGCGCGTGCGCCTTGCGATCCTCCTCGGTGCCGCGCCGCAGGTGCGACAGCCCGAGATAGGTGCGCAGCTGCGCGCAGTCGTGGCTTGCGGCCAGCGCCGCATTGCCCATGAGAATCGCCGCATCGAACCTGCCGTCCTCGAACAGGGCGCGCACGGCCGTTGCCGCCACCCGTTCGTTCGGCAGTTTGTGCAAGTCCAGCGCCGCCGCAACGTCCGCCGCCTCGGCGGCATCGCCGTTGCGCATGAATGCCAGCATCCAGAAGTACGCGTCGCCGGGCTCGCCCGCGGCCAGACGGGCGGTCGCGCGGGCGACGGCCGCAGCCTGCGCCGCACGGCCGGCCTGCAGGCGCAGCTGGATCCGCACGGCGTGCAGCGCCGCGGCATCGGGTTCGATATCGGCGGCGCCATCCGCCACGGAGATCGCACGGTCCCATTGTTCCGTCCGCCCCAGCAGGCTCGCCAGCAGGCGGCGATCGTCGGCATGCGCGGGATAGGCGGCCACGAGCACCTCCAGCGCGGCGATGGCGGGCGCGAACGCCCCCTCGCGGACGAATGGAGATACCAGCAACCGGCGGACATCCCTCCGCCCGTCCGCCGCCTGCACCAGCGACTGGTCGAGCCTGGCCATCTCGCGCAGGGGATCCTCCGCGCCGCGGACAGCCTTGATGACCTCGCGCAGCCGGGAGGCGGCATCGGAGGCTTCGGTGTGCTTCTCGAGGACCATCTCAACCATGACGCAACCCCTTGAACAACGCCACGCCCGCGCGAGCGAGGAACATCAGCACGAAACCCAGGGCCAGGGCCTCCAGCAGCAGGACCCACGTGCGCGGGCTGCTGGGCCGGTCCGTCGGGACCGGCTGGGCGATGATGGACAGATATCGCTGCAATCGCAGCGCATCCACCGTGGCCTGCTGGTACGACTGCTGCGCCAGGGTCAGGTTCGAGTCGGCGAAGACCTGGGTGTTGCGCAGCGCCTCGTACGACTTCAGCTGGGTCGCCTCGGTGTTTCCCTGGCCGCTCAGTCGATGGCGCACCTCGGCGATCCGCTTCTTCAGCGCCGCGACCTGCAGCGTGGCCGGCCGCAGCATGGGATGGTCCTTGTTCTCCAGCGCACGGATCTTGTCGAGATTGACCTGGGCGTTGCTCAGTTCCCCCTCGAGCTGGCTCGAGAGATTCAGCAGCATCGATACGGAGGCCGTCGGGTCGATATTGCCGTGCTTGGTGCGCCACGCCGTCAGCGCTTCCCTGGCATCGAGCGCCTTGCGCTCCGCGCGCTTCACCGACTCGAGGCTGACCTTCAACTTGTCGGCCACCCCTTTCTCGTTCATCCGGCTCACGAAGTCTTCCGCCAGCCCGATCAGCGCTTTCGACAGCGTCTCCGCGTCTGCTGGAGAGAACGCCTTCACGCGCAATACGTCGATCTGCTCGAGCGCGTTGAAAGACACATGCACCGCTGCCTGGTAGGCGCGATAGAGCTCGTCTTCGCTGGAGTCTTCGGACAGCCGGTTGAAGGGGTCCAGTCCGGCATGGGCCAGGTACTGGCGCAGCCCGACCTTCTGGTCGAGCTGGCGCATGCAGTCGCGCGACTTGAGGAAATCGCTGACCGCCCATCCATCCACGAATCCGCCGAGCATGCCCGACATGTTGCCCGTGGTCAGCAGGCTGGCCGCCCCCGCCCCGCCGGATTGCTGGTTCGAGGCCGACTGCACGAAGAACCGCGACTCCGCCTCGTATCGGGGCGTGGCGATCCACAGCACATAGGCCATGGCCAACACGACCGGCGCGATGACGATGGCGGCGTTGATCCAGCGATGGCGGCGACGCTCGCGCAGCGCCGCCTGGCGCTCGCGCTGGCGGCGCTGGATCTCGGATCCCGTGTCAGAAGCCGAGCTGGCTTTCCTCGAAGCCGCCTCCGAAGACGTCGTCGCCTGCGCTGCCCGATTCGCTCCTGGACCTTCTTGGGGGGAACCTGCGGATGCACTGGTCGAGGTCGTCTTCGATTCTGAGAGTGCTTCGTTCATAGATCAAGCCTTTGAGGCAATAGTCCGCCAACTGATTCTGGCGATAACTGGAAAAGATGAGCGTGCGGCCGACCAGTCGCTCTTCGAACAGCGCCAGCCAGAGGCGCGTGAAGCGGCAGGGTTCGAAAGGCATGGCCCCTTCGATCACGTACACATCGAACGCCGGCACCAGCGCCAGCGCGAATGAAAACTCCTGCCGGACGTAGAGCGGCCAATGCTCCATGGGCCTGGCCAGGGATTTGGGATCGCTGATCAGGTCCGCGACGAATTCGTAGGCGGCGTCCGAATCGAGTTCGTACATCTCGGCCACGAATTCGATCATGCGCAGGCCGTTCGCCTTGCCGCGGATGAAGCCCTGCCGGCCGATTGCCCACGACACGCTGCCGCCATGCTTGACGAACCCCTGGCGCGGCGGGCGCAGGCGGCACAGCACGTCGATGACCTGGCGATGCAGTTCCGGCGCGGGCGACAGCAGCGCATAGCGCCCGACCGGTATGTCGAGATCCACGCGGTCCAGCAGCGCCTGCCTGCTTCCGAACGCGTACGGCTCGTCGGTGACACCATGCAGATGAATCATGGCCATCCCCTCACATCGGCTGGACGTTGCTGCGGGCAAGCCGCTGCGCCGCCAACGACACCACCGCCAGGAACACCAGCGCCGTCAGGAAATACTCCAGGCTCGCATCCGAAGACTCGTAGCTGTCGAAGTACGCCGAGCGCAGCAGCTGCATGCCGTGCGCGAACGGCGACCACAGAATCCACGGACGCAGGTGCTCGGGCAATTGTTCCGAGACGAAGAACACGCTGGCGAATATCTGCAGGAACCGCTCGATGACCGGCGCAAGCCGCAGGAAGAAATGCCAGCCTGTCGCGATCGCGCCGAACAGCACGCCCATCGCCGCGCCGCAGCCTCCCATCAGGACGACATAGAGAGCGAACCCGGACCAGCTCTGCGGCAGCGTGATGAGCCCCAGTGCGTGGCCGGCGTAGATCAGCACCCCGAAGACCACCAGATACACCGACAGATACGTGAAAGCCTGCACCAGCGCCCCCATGAGCGGCGTCACCCCCTGGAAGTTCAACAGCCCGCGGGACGAGACATAGCTCGCGCTGCTTCTGAAGATGATCTGCCGGAACATGATCCACGTGGTCGCGCCCAGCAAGGCGAACGTCGGCACGTCCATGCCCAGGATGTAGTGCGTTCCCATCAGGAAATACAGCGATGAGATCAACGTCAGCAGCACGACCGGCCCCACCAGCGCCCACAGCAGCGCGATCCGGCTTTCGCCGTGCATGACGTGCAGTTGATACACGAACATGGCCATCATGATGCGCAGGCGCGAACCGCCCTCGTCGAGATCGCGCGGATACTGCGCTTCGTGCAGGGCGCGCAGCCGTCCGCGCAGGACGGCCAGATCGCCGGCCTCGTCCCGGGACAGTTCGACCTGCAGGGCGACGTCGTTGCGCGATGCCTCGCGGCGCGCCTGCTGCGCCTCTTCCAGCCTGCGCCGGTGCATGCGCCTTTCGTGCGCCGCGCCCAGGCGCTCGTCCTCGGCCGCGAGCTTGGAGGGCGCATAACCGGGCGCGAACACGTCGACGCCCGCGCGCAGATCCTGCTCGAGCAGGCGCACCATGATGCGCAGGCGCCGCCGCGAAAAATCGGCCATCGTTTCGTCATGGCCGCCGCGCTCCACCTCTGCCTGCAGTTCCGACTGCAAGGCCTCGTACACCGCCCGCCGGGCCGCCACGCTGCCATGCGGCTCGCCGCGCAGCCGCGCGAGCAGCTGCTTCAGCACGGCGGTCGGCGAGGACTCGACACGAAACAGCGCGGTCAGGTCCAGGCGCCAGGCCGTGGTGCCGGAGCCGACGGTGTAGCTCCTGTCCTGCCGGCGTGTGCGCCAGCCCCTGATGCGATCCTCGTTGCTCATCGGCGCGCTATCAGTTCTGGTTGACGCTCGTGCTCGAGCCGGAATCGCTGTCGATGGCCCGCGTGGCGCTGAAGCCCGCGCTCATGGTCACCCGGAATGCCGACAGAACCTTCTGCACCTGGGTGAAGGGCGCGTCCGATATGTAGATGGCCTGCCCTTCGCGCACCGTGAACTGGCCCGCCAGCGCCACCTGCTCGGGGCGCGTCAGGTCGAACTGGTAGACGACGGGCAGGGTATCCGGCGCCCCCTGGGTGCCTGGTTTCGCCGGCGTGAACAGGAACACGGAGCGCGGGTCCGCCGTCTTGTCGTCCAGACCTTTCGAGTCGCCCAGGGCGTCCAGCACGCTGTAGTTGCGCTTGCTGATGGCGACGCGCCCCTGCATCCCGGCCGCGCCCAGCACCGTCAGGTACTCCCGGGCATCGTGCGCGGTAATCACATCTCCCGCGCGCAGCAGGATGTCGTTCTTCTGGTTGCGGTAGAGGTCTGACAGCCGCACCGAGCTGATCTCGTTGTCGCGCCGCAAAGTGATCACCAGCTGCTCGGGATTCGTCTGCACCGGCGCGGCCATCGCCAGCGCGCTGCTCAGGCGCTGGGACGTCTGCGTGATGGGGTACATGCCCGGCTTGGCCAGGTTGCCCTGCACCGTCACCATCTGCCCGCGCGCCTCGCTGCGCGTCACGCTCACGTCCGAACTGACGGTGAGCTTGGCCAGCCGGGCGACGACGGCGTCATGCAGCTGCGCCAGCGTCAGGCCCGCAGCCCGGAACTTGCCGAGAATGGGGAAATGGATATTCCCCGACGAGTCTATGACCTGGCTGCCCAGATCGCTGACCCCGGCGGCATTGACCGCGAAGACCCCCAGGCCGTCGCGTTCCCATACCGTGACGTTGATGCCGTCCCCGGGGACCAGGCGGTCGAATCCGCCCTGGCGGTCGTCCCGGTAGCGGGCGGGAAAATCCGCGACCTCTGGTACGTTGCTCGCCCGCGCGAGCGCGGGCGACACGGGCATGACCACGACGTCCTTCGCATCATGCGCCGAGGTCATCTCGCTCAACATCGGACCGGAACGCGGCAGCTGGCATCCCGACAATGAAAGGGCGGCGAGCAACGCCGTGACCAGCCCTCGAGCCCTCAGGCCCGGGACCGGGATGTTCTTCTGTGTCAGTTCCATTGTTTCCAAGCAAGCGAAAGAATTGCCGGGCAATCAAGCCTCCTTCAGACGCATCGCTCCCACACCGATGCAGTCGTCGTTCTCCGACGTGGGCATGACGGGCACGCACAGGCGCAGGAACTTGGTCAGCATCGCATTGAGCGAAAACAGTTCCCGCGCCCGATGGCGGCTCTGCTCCCTGACCGACTCGTCGTCGCGAAGCCGGTCCACCATGGACGCGACCTTCTCGCATGCCTCGTGCAGGTCGGGATGCTCGACGTCACTGAGCAGATGCCCGGTCACGTTCTCCACGAAGCACTCGCCTGCGCCGCCGGCGGGCGTCGACACGACGGGCACCCCGAGCATCTGCGCCTCGATCAGCACGTTCGGCAAGCCCTCGTACCGGGACAGCAGTACGCTCGTGTCCATCTGCGAATACCAATAGCCGACGTGGTTCGAAAGGCCGACCAGCAGCAGCCGGTCCGTCACGCGCAGCTCCTCGGCCAACGCCACCGTGTGATCGTGCAGCCGCCCGTCGCCCACGATGACGAAGCGGGCCTGGGGACGCTGCTTCAGGTATTGCGCGGCGAGTTTGATCCAGAGCTGCGGGCGCTTGTCGGGTTCCAATCGGAACACGCCGCCGATGGTCTCGGTGGCATCCGACGTGCACGCCTGGAAATCATTCCACTTCTTCTCGTCCTCGGCCGATGCATCGGTCGAGAGTTCGGGCACGCCGTTGTAGAGGATGTGGAAACGCTCGACCGGAATGCCGAGCCAGTCCGCATAGGCCTCCGCGGCCGTGCGGCTGTTGCTGACGAAGTACACGCCGGGAACCTGGGCCAGCGCCTGGTAGAGCTCGGGATACTCTTCGCGATAGCGGTCCTTGCGTATGTTCGGCGGCAGCCCGCGGAAGACCAGGTGAATCGTCGGAATGCCCGCGCACAGCGCCGCCAGCGCGCCGAACAGGCACGTGCCGTCCTGCCACAGGCTGACGACGTCGAACGCGTGCTCGCGCAGCCGCGGCGCCAGACGCGTCACGCCATAGTGAACCGGCGGCGGCAGCTGATCCAGCAAGCGCGCCAGCACGGAATCCGGAACGGGCTGGTGAGACACCGAGATCGGCGGCAATCCGTTGATTTCGGTGACCGGGATCTGCGCACTGGCCAGCACCGGCAGGAAGAAATCCAGGCCCTGCTTCTTGGTCGACCCCGACGGCTCTGTGTGCTGTTTCACCATCACTTCGACCTTCTTCGGCCTCATCAGCATGGCGGCCGACTGCCTGTCGGCGACGGTCGCCATGCGATGCAGTTCGCTGGCCAGTCGCGTCAGCTGACGCTCGGCGCCGCCGGGACCGAGGCTGCCCGTGACCAGCGCGACCGACACAGGCCGCTCCGGCGAATGCTCGGGCACGTCGCGATCGCGGAAATGCAGGATCGCGTGCTTCATCGATACGATCCTGATGTCCTTTCCGACGAGGCCTTTCTCAGACTCGAATTGCCGATAGAAGGCATAGTCGTCGGCCAGCGAGCTGGCAAGCTCCGCGGCCTTGCTGCCGGGAACCAGCTGGTCGGCGACGGGCTTTATCGTGTCGAACGCTTCCGCCAGCAATCCGCGCTTGCGCAGGCGCTTGGCAAACTCGACGCGCACGTTGCGATCCCCATCGCGCGCGATCAGGCGACGGAACAGCGCGTCGGACTGCTCATGGGCGCGGATGTCGCTGAGCAGCTTGGCCCGGGCGAACAGCTTCGCCGAATTGCGGGTCCTCGCCGGAATATGGCGGTCGACCAGCGACAGGGCCTCCTCGACCTGCCTGTTCTTCACAAGGCGCGTCGCGCTGTGGCGGACGATGTTGAGATCGTCCGGACACTCGCGCAGGAGCTCGGACCACTGCTCGAACATGCCCTCGTTGATGCCCGCCAGCTCCTTCAGGCGCAGCAGCAGATAGCGTATTTTGGGATCCGCCATGTGGTCGCGCGCCAGTTCCTGCGCGCGCGGCAGATTCCCTTGGGCGGCCTGAACCCTCCCTGAGGCCGCGACGATCTCCTCCAGCTGGGCTTGCGCCCGTTGGAGATCGGACGTATCGACCTCCCGTTCGGTATCCAGGGCCTCGCTCATGCCGCCTTCCTCCGATTCATCTTTTCGATCCACACCAGGCACCGCTGGATGTAGTGATCGAACTGCTCGGGATTCTCGGAACGCTGCTTGAGCGCCTGCCAGTACGGCAGGGCCTGCTCGAAGCGGTGCAGGCGCATCGCGCCGACGGCGGCCGCGCGCAGGCCGATAGGATCGTCGGGAACGAGCTTCAGGATCTTCTCGCCGAGGGCAAGACGCTCGGTCGTGCTGGACGGATCCAGCGCCCGGGCTTCGGCATACAGCACCGCGATGATGCGCCGCTTCTCGTGCGCGACCTCAGGCATATCGGGCCAGGACTGCGCGATGCGGTCCAGCAGCTTCCAAGCGGCCTCGTGGTCGCCAGCGGCCAGCAGTTCGCGGGCGGCGCGGATGGCGCGGGGACCGAGCCTGTTGAGCTGGCGCTGCGCCTCTTCTTTCGCGCTCTGGTCGGCAGACCCGTGCGACAGGATGGCGGTATACGCGTCGATGGCGTCGCCGAACCAGCCGCCATTGAAGGCCGCCCTGGCGAAGTACAGCTGCGTGCTGAAGGCGGCAGACTCGCCGGCCGCCGCCTGCTTCAGATGCCGGATGGCGGTTTGCTTGTCGCCCAGCGCATCGGCGGCACGGCCGCGCATCGCATCCAGTTCGGGAAAATCGACCTGGGTATCGAGCGCGATATCGGTGAGCTCGATCACCTCTTTGTGGTTGCCCGCCAGCAGCGCGGAGCGCACGCCCAGGCGCATCGCGCGCTCGAACGCCCGCTGCTTGCGCAGGCCAGCCATGGCGCCGGGATCGAGCAGGCGATGGGCGCAAATCTTCTCGGCCGCGTCGCGCAGGCGTCCCTCCTCCAGTGCGCGGGCGCCCTCTTCCGCCCATGCCGCCGACTGCGAGAGCAGCCATGCGCGCACGTTCTCATGCTCGCTCTTGGCCAGGCCGCACGATACGGCCAAGGCGGCGCCGGCCATGACGAATCCGCGCCACGACGCTTCCTTCACCAGTTCCAGCGCGTCGACGTCCGACAGCGCGGGCGATTCGGATGCCAGTTCGCGCAGCGCCGCGCGGTCGCCCGCGATCAGGCGGTCGCGCCACAGCACGGCGAAGCCGCGGCCGTACGCGGGCAGCACGGCACGAACTTCGTGCACCCAGCGTATGGCGGCCTCCATGTCGCCGCCTTCCTGCAGCATCGACAGCACCGTGTCGGCCGCCTCCAGCGCGCCGGGCTCGTCGCCCGACGAAATGCGGAACAGCTGCTTCCAATTGCCCAGCGCCTCGTCGACGTGCCCCAACTGAGCGGCGGAGACCGCCGCGGTCCGCACGATCTCCGGGGTCTCGATCTCGTCGCCAAGCAGGCCGGCCGCCAGCGAATAGGCCAGGTCATACCGCCCGAGCCTGAAGTGATTGCGCATCAGGATCTGCTCGGCCTTGCTGCCGGAAGCCAGCGCGCCGTCCGCGCTCTCCAGCAGGGCCAGGGAGCCTTCGTAATCGCCCAGCTCGCCCTGCATCCGCGCCAGCAGCAGCACGTGGTCGGGCAGTCCGGGATGCCTGCGCAGCACCTCGCGGACGCGCCGCGAAGCCTCTCGCAATTCGCCCGAATCCCAGATCCTTTCGATGCGTTCGGCGGCTTCGTCGGTGGAGAGCTTGGCCGCCACGGGCTGCGGCGTGGAGGCGCCAAGCCGCGGACGGATATAGCTCTTGTACCAGTCGGCGCACAGGCGCTCGGCGAAGAGCGCGGTGTAATGCGTAAGGTCGAGCCCGCCGTCCTCCATCGCGTCGGCCTGGCCGATCTTGTTCATCAGCGGCGTCGGGTCGTAGCAAGGCACGCCGAGCCGTTCGGCCCCCGCGGTGACGGTCGCGATCAGCTGCTGGCGCTGTTCGATCGGCACGTTGTCCGGAGTCAGGGCGTTGACGTGCGTGACGAAGATCACCTTGTCCTTGCCCAGCAGATCGACGATCTGCCGCATTTCGCCTTCGATCTCGTCGTCCTCGACATCGCGCTTCACGATGCGCGCGAGCAGGTCGCGGTCCTCCGCCGAGAGGGCCTTGAAGACCGGGTCTTGATCCAGCCACGTGCGCCTTTCGCCCAGCCGATCGGACAGCGCCAGAGACCAGAAGGTGCGGGCGCGCGCGCGGTCGGCGAAGAACTCGCTGAAGTAGCGCACCAGGTAGTTGGACTGGATCGGATAGCCGTCTATGGTCAACAGCTTGCGCGATGACAGTTCGACCATGTACAGGTCGGCGGGCTTGTGCGTCCCGCGGCGCGCGCGGTCACCGTTCGACGGCCGGAAGATCAGCCGTTCGACGTCGGAGGGGATGTCGCACTGGTCGTACATGAAGCGCGCCTGCTGCAGCGCCTCGGCGCTGGTGTGCACGAAACCGTAGTTGCGCCCGAGCTGCAGCTTGACCGGGTATCGGCCCACGGCATCCCGCAGGGGCGTGTGGATCCGGCAGGTGCCGATCGGAGCGATGGTGAAAGAGGCCATTCAGGTCACCTATAGAAATGGATTGGCCGCCCGGACTCGAAAGTCCAGTACAAGGGTGGTGGGTGACGGCTGGGACTCAGAGAGTCCAGTACAGAAGGTTGGGCTGGAGTCGGCTGCTGTCGAGCACGGACTTCAGGTCGCAGACCATGCCGTCGTTCTTGACCAGATGCGGCAGGTCTTCCCAGATGGACTCCATGGTCTCGCGATGCGGGACGGCAAGAATCAGCACGTCCATGCTCTTGAACTCGCTGCGGTCCACGAGCTTGATGCCGTACTCGTGCTCCATCTGGGCCGAATCGGCCATCGGGTCGCAGGCCACCGGGGTGATGCCGTACTGCTTGAGGGCATTGAAGAGATCGACGACCTTCGAGTTCCGGATGTCCGGCACGTTCTCCTTGAACGTCATGCCCAGGATGCCGACGCGGGTCGAGCCGTTGAGCCGCCCGTTTCGGGCCAGCTCCTGCACGATGCGCGAGGCGACATGGCTGGCCATGCCGTCATTGATGCGTCGCCCCGACAGGATCACCTCGGGGTGGTAGCCCAGCTCCTGGGCCTTGGACGTCAGGTAATACGGGTCGACGCCGATGCAGTGGCCGCCCACCAGGCCAGGCGTGAACCGCAGGAAATTCCACTTGGTTCCCGCGGCGGCCAGCACTTCCGAGGTACGGATGCCGACCAGGTCGCAGATCTTCGACATCTCGTTCATCAGCGCGATGTTGATGTCGCGCTGGGTGTTTTCGAGAACCTTCGCGGCCTCGGCGACCTTGATGGAGGACGCGCGGTGCACCCCCGCCTCGATGATCTTGCCGTAGACGTCCGCGATCACGTCGAGCGATTCCGCATCCTGGCCGGAAACGATCTTGACGATTTTCTCCAGCGGATGCTCGCGATCGCCGGGGTTGATGCGCTCGGGGCTATAACCCAGCTTGAAATCGACCCCGCAGCGCAGGCCCGAGGCTTTTTCCAGCTCGGGTCCGCAGATTTCCTCGGTCGCGCCGGGATGGACGGTGGACTCGAAGACGACGATGCAGCCCGGGCGCAGCACCGGGCCGATCGACTGGCACGCCCGCACGAGCAGCGAAAAGTCGGGATTGTTGCGTTCGTCCACCGGCGTCGGGACAGCCACGACGAAAAAGTCGCAGCCCTCCAGTTCCGACACCTGGTCGGTGAACATCAGGTTGGAAGCCTGCAGTACGTCACGCTCGATCTCGCCCGTCCAGTCATCGCCCTCTTTGAGTCGTGCAATACGCCGCTTGTCCACATCGAAGCCGATGACGTCGAAACGCCGGGAAAACGCCACGGCTACCGGCAGGCCTACATAACCCAGGCCACATACTGCGATTCTCTTTACCACGGGACTACCTCGCTGTTTTCGTCGTGTCTCGGACACTAGAAGTCGACCCCCAGGGAAGCGCAGGGAAGCGGCGAACGACAGAAACATCTCGTCGCAATCTTTCGGTGCTTCGCAATTGGGGAAGATACGTCTCGATACCCTTCCGGACCAGGCGGGCAGCGAGCCGACGAATCGTAGGCGGCCCGGGCAGCAATAATCTTTCTAAAAATTATCGTTTGCTGCAGAAATAATTACCCGGCGGCGCAACAATACAGGGAGAGGCGTCGTAATGAATTACACCGATTACAGGAGTCGCAACATGCGGTAATGGCAGACCTATTTTTAAATGTAGTAAATGGTATTACGACGTTTTTTTAATATAAGTGCAACCTATATATTTATGGGCAGTGCAGTCCACTTCTCCGGCACGGAACATGCATGATGAAGGGGTTTTTCGTGACAGCCGCTACCTCGCCGGAGAGCCGCGCGCCGACAGGACTGCGTGGCGTTGAAGGAGTGAGAACCTGGCCCATGGCCGATGGTTTTGCCGAAGCCTGACATGCCCGACAGGGCCGACTTGTCTCGAACCGCGGTCATCTGCATTGTGTAGGGACAGCTCTGTGTCATAGACCTCGCCCGGGGACCTGTATTTTTGAGTTTTTATTCGCCAAGCCACCGGTGAGAAAGACAAGCGATCGCTATATTAACTTTCCGGATCCCGGAAATTACTACGACCGGGGATTATCCGGCTTTGCAGTTCATTTCGATTGTCAATTTATCGAGAATGCCAGATATATAAACACGCATACGCATTCACGCGGAATGAAAATAATCAAGCATTTCGGAAAGCTCTTTTTCATCATGCTTTCCATAATCCCGCGCCATCATGAAAAAGCAGCAATCATTAAAAACCCTATCGATAACGACCTTCGACGTTCCGGATGTTCATCCCCGGATGGCCACGCACTGATCCATGACAGTGGGGCGACCGTCAGCGTGGACGTGATCCTTCCGACAAGGCGTCATTGACCGGTCATTGTCAAAGGCAGGCGCGGGCGTAAATTAACGCCAGTGAATAAACGTCCGCGAGGGTGAGCTTTCTATGTTGTCCATGACACTGAGCACCGTACTGCTTACCGGTGCGGTCGGTCTTGCTCAGTCAGCGGCCGCCCAAGCGGCGGCCAAGCAAAGCGTCTGCGGCAAAGGAAACCAGCCCCGAAGCGTGCATTGAGGTAGACGTCGGCAAGGCCCGAAGCGCGTCATACGGTTGTTTGTCTCGGCAACTCGCGCCCCCGCCGCAATCTAGTGGGCGCGATCATCCGGATTTTCCAGACCCTGCACGCGCCTCCGGGCGTGCGGTCCGTTGCCGCCGAATCAGAACGGCCTGCAAACCAGCATCCTCAGCAATATGAACTCTGGCGTGCGTCGCAAGCGCTGATGGCAGCGCCAGGTGCCGTACCTGTTTCATATGCGACGGTCGATCGACCGCCGCTAGAAGCGCCATGCGACGTTGATGCTGCCGGCATTCTGCCGGTTGCCGCCGCCGAACTGGCCGTTGTAGGCCACGCCCACGCTCGTCGATTTCGTCACCCGCATGTCGATGCCCAATTCCATCACGGCCGCATCCTGCGCGATGGGCGCGCCCGCCACCGTGAAAGGCACGCTGTCGCCGAAGGCCATGGTAGTGGCGGGATCGAGGTCGCCAAAGGCATGGCGCCAGCCGGCCATGGCGTGCACGCGGCCCGGCATGCCGCCGGACTCGAAGCGAAGCTCGCCGCGCAGCCCCAGCGTGGTGGTGGTGACGGCGCTGCGTTCGCTTTCGCCGTCCAGCGCCGCCGCGCCGCCGGATTCCGAAAACCCGCGCACGCGCAAGTCGCTGTAATTGACGCCGGCGAAGGGCTGCACCGCCATGCGGTCGCCCACCGGCAAGCGGTAGCCCAATTCCGTGAAGATCTGCGCGGTGCCGGCGTGATAACTGGCCTTCAGCGTGTCGGCCAGTCCGGCGGCGGAGGTATCGCGGCGCGTATCGATATCGTGCCAGGTGTAGGCCGCACCCGCGGTCCATTCGATGTGTCCCGGCCCGGCCTGGAAGGCCTTGCCGCCGTACAGCGTGGCGCTGTAGCTGTCCACGTCCGCGGTGGAGACACGGTCGCGCAGCGACACATCGCTGCCGGTGTAGCCCAGCGCTCCGCCCAGCCGCCAGCCGGCGGCCACCGCTCGGTCGCCGCCTACGAACAGGCCGCCGTCCGACTGCCGCACGCGTCCGGCGTTGCCATTCCCATCCAGCGTGCGCCAGTTGCCGTAGACCTCGGCCCATAGCGGCTGCGCGGCCGGCCTCGGCATGGCAGGCGCGCCCAATGCCGCCGTGCCCGCTTGCGCCGTGGGTTCGCCAGCCGTCTGGCCGGCGTACAGGTTCGCGCGCAGGTGCGCCATCGGCAGGCTCGCTACCGTGTCGCCGACGCCATGCAGCGCGGCGATGGTGCTGGAGTGGACCTCACCCGACAAGGCATCGAATGCCCCCGGCGGCGCGCCAACCGGAAGATTCAGCACCTGGGAATAGACCGCGTTGTCCTGCGGCATGCCTTGCACGGCGTTGGCGACGGCACGCTGGTTGCGGGTCTCCGCGGCATCGGCGAAGCGGATCGGCCGCGTGCCTCCGCCGTTGCCACTGCCACCGTCGCCTCCGCCGCCATTGCCACTGCCACCTTCGCCACTGCCGCCATCGCCCCCGTCACCCGAGCCGCCGTCGTCCGGCACCTGCTTCAACTGCATCCGCAGGGTGACATCGTTCGCGCCGTGGCTCAGCCTGGGATCCAGGAAGGCATAGTTGCTGGCCACGCTGTCGAACGTTCCTTGCAGGCCTCCTGCCGCCGTCACGATGGTGTAGTCGCGCGCCAGGCTGAAATTGCCGTCCGGCCCCACGTGCACGACTGAACCCGCCAGCGTCGCCGTGCCGCCCACCACGATGCGGTCGCTGGACGAGGTTGCGGAATCCACCTCTACTTGATAGACCGCGCCCGGCGCCATGGTGAAGTTGCCGGCAACGTGCAGCGTGCCAATGGAGTTGCCCGGCGCCACGATGCCGCCGGCCCCGATCACGGCGCCGCCAACCGTGCCCTGCCCGCCCAGCGTGGCGCCGTTGGCCACGGTCACGATGCCGGACAGGACGGCGCCGGCGTGCGTGGCGTCGCCCACCACCAGCTTGCCGGCCTGCAGCGCAAAGGTGCCCGTATAAGAGGTACTGGCGCCGTTCAGCGTCAGGGTGGCGGCACCGGTCTTGGCCAGCGAGCCGCTGCCGGAAAGCGTGCCTTGCAGCGTCAAAGGCTGCGGCGTATCGAGGATGCCGCCCGCGTCCACCACGATGGCGCGGGCGGTATCGATGGCCGCGGTATTGCGCAGCGTGCCGCCATTGAAGGCCAGGGCGCCAGCGACGTTGCCCAGGGCCGCGTCCGCCGCGACGACCAGCGTGCCGGCGCTCAGGGTCCACGGCGTGACGCCGGCGTTGGAGCCGGTCAGCGTCCACGTGCTGGCGCCCGTTTTCTCGTAGCGGTTGAAACCCTGGTACTGGACCGCGGCGCCCATCGCGCCGATCTGGCCGACGTTGAAGGTGGTACTGGCATCCGTCGTATCGCCGCCCAAGGCGAGGACATCCCCGCCGAGCGTCGTGCCGCTGGTGCTGACGACGTTGCCCAGGATGGTGGACCCTGCCTGCAGCGTCAGGCGATTGGCGCCGCCGCCAAGTTCGACGGCATTGGCGCGGATCCCGCCGCTGAAGCCGCCCGAGATGGTGCCGCTATTGGCGATCGTGACGCCGCCCTGGGCGATCACACCGGCCCCGCCGATCCCCGAGGTGACGCCGCTCGGGGTGCCTGCTGCGCCGCCGGTGATGGTTCCGGCGTTCTGCAGGGATCCTCCGGTGTTGATGAAGCGCACGCCGGCCTCGCCGTTGCCGGGCTGGCCGCTGGGGCCGAAGCCGTCGCCGCCCCTGCCACCGAGAATCTGCCCGCCGGCATCGTTGGCAATCGCGGTGCCGTTGGCGACGATGGCATCGCCACCGGCCCCGGCCGCGGCGGCGCTGGCGCCATTGCCGCCCCGGATGAACGCGGCGTTATTTACTGCCCCACGGTTGGCAAGCACCGCCGAGCCGCCCTGGCCGCCGGCACCGCTCGTGGCGTCGCCGCCCAAACCGCCCTGAACCGTGCCGGCATTGTTGAACAGGGTGCCGCCATCGACCAGGAACACGCCCGCGCCGCCCCCGCCGCCGGCCGAGTCCGGGCCCAGGCCGGCCGCGCCACCGGTGCCGCCGATGATCACGGAGCCGTCATGCTGAATGATCCCGCCGGACACCAGCACCACGGCGGCGCCTCCGCCACCGCCGCCGCCGGGTCCGCCTACCGCCGTGGCCCCGTTGCCGCCATTGCCGCCCGAGACAGACGTTCCGCCGGTGGAGAGCACGGCATTCGGTCCGGTCAGGACCAGGCCGCCCTGGCCGCCGCTGCCGCCGCCACCGCCCGAATCGAAGGAACCCGCACTACCGTGATCGCCGTTGTTCCCCGCCATCGCGCTGGATAGCACCGTGTTCGGATTCGCGCTGACGTTGCCGGGCGGCGTCAGACTATTGCCCCCTGGGCCGCCAGGGGCGGCGACGCCGCCGGCACCGCCGCCGCCGCCACCGGCCGAACTGGCATCCCCGCCCAGGACGAGGCCCCCAAAGCCGCCCGCGGAGCTGGAATTGCCCCCGTTGGCGCCTGGTCCGGCTAGACCGCCCAGCGGCGCGCCGCTGCCGCCGCCGCCGCCGGCCACCGGCGTGGCGGGGATCATGCCTCCTTGTCCCCCTCCGCCGCCGCCACCACCGCCCGCCAGGCCCCCCACCCCGCCACCGCCGCCACTGCCGTTGGTGGAGTCGCCGCCTTTACCGCCCTGTCCGCCGCCGCTGGCGATATCGCCCGGCGCGCCGTAGGCCGCCATGGGCGCCGCAGCCGACAGGATTGCGGCGCCCAGAGCAAGTTTCAACGTGGACAAGGGCAGGTGGGCAGCTCGGCCATGCCGGGTGATGCGATTTCCTTGCGAGGTGTTTTTCGTTTTCATATCGGCGAGAAAAAGGCAGGAACGGCGTGCGCGATCGCACGCCAGGATTGGCGAAGCACGAGGGAAAATCCAGCCCACGTCGTTCAGTGGGTAACGCCGCGACTTGGGCGCGCACTATGCAGACGGCGCGCGGCGATTGTAGAAGCCGGCGGACGGGAGCGGCATGTTTTGTTTGGGAATGCACTCACCGCGCTTCCTGATGGTCGTATGCCGTCCTCGACACGTTATGGGTTCAAGGTACGGGCACAGACGGAAACGGGGGATTTCGAGAATGGCGGCAAAGATCGCTGGTCTTTGCAGGCGAACGCCTTTTGGGCCCACTCGGCGACCGCGCAGAGGCATGAAGCCGAACAAGCGAGCGGCCATTGCGGCAAAAAATGCCCATGGACAGACGCCGGAAAGCAAAAGCCCATCGCGAACGATGGGCTAGGTGCTTGATATCGCAAAGCAATATCCGGGAATTCTGGTGGGCTGTGAGTGGCTCGAACACTCGACCTACGGATTAAGAGTCCGCTGCTCTACCAACTGAGCTAACAGCCCCTAGCTGACATCACGCCAAAACGATGCGCGGCCAGCCAAGACGAAAAATTATACATGGATTTTTCCGCTTGTCCAACGGGCGTCATCTCCATGCCACATCCAACGCCCACGGCCTTGGCGCACCGCAGCCGGCATAGTTGATTTCAAATCAAGATTGACCAACATATACCGACACGCATAGCCTAGCTGCTCCTCTCCCCTTGCCGCACGGCAGGCGCGCACCGCCCGCGTGCCGCCCCGGATAGCCAGCGAGCGCTTTCATGATCACTTCCGAACAGGGCCCGGACCTCTCATCGCACGTCGCCGCCGCGCTTCCCACGCGGCGCGATCTTTATTACGGCGGCGCCTGGCACGCGCCGCTGTCGGGGGTATATCAATCCAGCATCAGCCCAGGTTCGCAAGCCGAGCTCGGACGCTACGCGGTGGGCAACGCGGACGACGTCGCCGCGGCCGTCGCGGCAGCCCGTACCGCCTTCCCCGCCTGGCGCGACACGCCCCCATTGACCCGCGCCGCCCTGCTGCGCCAGGCCGCCGCCGTCGTGCGCGAGCACGCCCTGGAACTTGCATTGATCGACGCCGCCGACTGCGGCAATCCGGTGCGCCAGATGCTGGACGACGCCGTCATCGCGGCCACGCAGCTGGAGTATTTCGCCGGCCTGGTCATGGAGCTGAAGGGCGAGACCATCCCCACGATGAACGGCTCGCTGGACTACACGCTGCGCGAGCCGCTGGGGGTGGTGGCGCGCATCATCCCGTTCAACCATCCCTTCATGTTCGCGGCGGGCAAGATCGCGGCGCCGCTGGCGGCGGGCAATACCGTCATCGTCAAGCCGCCCGAGCAGGCGCCGCTGTCCACGCTGCGCCTGTTCGAACTGATAGGCGGCCTGTTTCCACCGGGCGTGTTGAACTGCGTCAGCGGCGATCGCGACACGGGCGCAGCCCTGTCCGCCCACGCCGCCGTGGCCGCCGTCGCGCTGATCGGCAGCGTGAACGCCGGCAAGGCGGTGATGCGCACGGCCGCCGAAGACCTGAAGAAGGTGCTGCTGGAACTGGGCGGCAAGAACGCGATGGTGGTGTACCCGGACGCCGACCTGGAGAAGGTGCCGCTGGGCGCGGTGCGCGGCATGAACTTCACCTGGTGCGGCCAGTCGTGCGGCTCGACCAGCCGCCTGTTCCTGCACGAGTCCGTCCACGACCGGGTGCTGGCGCGCATCGTCGCGCTGACCGCCGAGATGCATAGTCCCGGCCCGCCCACCGACATGCGCACCACCATGGGCGCGCTGGTGTCGCGCGACCAGATGGACAAGACGCTGGCCTTCGTCGGGTCCGCCGTGTCGGAAGGCGCCTTGGTCGCGCACGGCGGCCGGCGCTGCGCGGATGCCGCGTTGGCGCAGGGCTATTTCGTCGAGCCGACCATTCTGTCGGGCGTCACGCCCGCCATGCGCGTGGCGCGCGAAGAGATCTTCGGCCCAGTCCTGTCGGTGTTGAAGTGGTCGAGCGAGGACGAGCTGTACGACGCCGTCAATGGCGTGGACTACGGCCTGACGGCCTCGATCTGGACCACCGACCTGCGCACCGCCCATCGCGCCGCGGCCCGCGTGCAGGCCGGCTATGTGTGGATCAACGGTTCGTCCGCGCACTTCATCGGCGCTCCGTTCGGCGGCTACAAGCACTCGGGCATCGGCCGCGAGGAATGCAAGGAAGAGCTGTTCGAGTTCACCCAGACGAAGAACGTCAACGTCACCCTGGATTGATTGCCCCCATGTCGATCGACACGCCACACACGCCCCAATGGGGCAGCGATTATCTGGCCGGCCTGATGCGCCACATCGGCCTGGAGTATGTCGCGCTGAATCCCGGCGCCAGCTACCGCGGCCTGCACGACAGCCTGGTCAACTACCTGGGCGACGAATCCCCCAGAATGCTGACGGTGCTGCACGAAGAGCACGCCGTGGCCATCGCGCATGGCTACGCCAAGGTGACGGGCCGGCCCATGGGCGCCATCCTGCACGCCAACGTGGGCCTCATGCACGGATCGATGGCGATCTTCGACGCGTACTGCGATCGCGTGCCCGTGATGGTGTTCGGCGCCACCGGTCCGGTGGACTCGGCGCGCCGCCGTCCCTGGATCGACTGGCTGCACACGTCCAAGGACCAGGGCGCGCTGGTGCGCACCTTCGTCAAATGGGACGCCGAACCGTCGTCTCTCGAGGGCGCGCGCGATGCGGTGCTGCGCGCCCGGCAGATCGCCACCACGCAGCCGCAGGGCCCGGTGTACGTGTGTTTCGACAGCGCGCTGCAGGAAGCCGCATGCCGCGAGGCGCCGCCCTACCTGTCCCTGGACCGCTATGCGCCGCCGCGGCGGCCCGGCGTGGCCGACCGCGTCGCCCACGAGGTCGCGCAGCGGCTGTATTCCGCCAGGCGGCCGGTGATCCTGGCCGGCCGCGTCTCGCGCGACGAAGACGACTGGCGCCGCCGCGTGGCGCTGGCCGAGCATTGCGGCGCGACCGTGCTGACCGACTTCAAGGTCGGCGCTGCCTTCCCCACCCGCCATCCGCTGCACGGCACCGTGCCGTCGTTCTTCATGGCCGACGAAGGCCTGCAGGCCCTGCGCCAGGCCGACGTGGTGTTGAGCCTGGACTGGGTGGACCTGGCCGGCACACTGCGCACCGCATGGGGCGCCGAAAGCGCGGCGGCGCACGTCGTGCAGGTGTCGCTGGACCAGGTGCTGCACAACGGCTTCGGCGGCGAGCACCAGGGCCTGGCGGGCGCCGACACCTATCTGATGTGCGACCCCGACGAGTTCGCCGCGCAGGCCCTCGAGGCCATGCGTGCGCTCGGCGCGCCGCGCATGGCGCCGCAGCCACTGCCGCAAGAGCCCGACTGGAATCCCGGCCCGTCGGCCGACACGCCCGAGGGCATGTCGCTGGCCGCCTTCGCCGGCGCCATCAGCCATCAGTTGCGCCGCAACGCCCCCGCCTGCCTGATCCGCGCCAACCTGGGCTGGCCCGGCGACGCGCATCCGCTGGCGCACCCGCTGGACTACCTGGGCTACGACGGCGGCGGCGGCATCGGGTCGGGCCCCGGCATGGCCGTAGGCGCGGCGCTGGGGCTCAAAGACTCGTCCCGTCTGCCGGTGGCGGTGCTGGGCGACGGCGATTTCCTGATGGGCGCGACCGCGCTGTGGACCGCGGTCAGCTACAAGATCCCGCTGCTGATCATCGTCGCCAACAACCGCTCCTTCTTCAACGACGAAGTCCACCAGGAAAAAGTCGCGCAGATCCGCTCGCGCCCCGTCGAAAACAAGTGGATCGGCCAACGCATCGAAGGTCCCGAGATCGACATCGCAGGCATGGCGCGCGCCCAGGGCGCGCAAGCATGGGGTCCGGTACGAACAACAGCCCAATTGGCCGAGACCCTGCCCCAGGCCATCGCCGCCGTACGCGCCGGCCAGGTCGCCGTCATCGATGCACACGTCGCTCGCGAATACGCGAAAACCATGGCAAAGGCGCTAGGCAGAGGCCATTGACGAGACCGTACGACGGGCACCACCGGCGCCACTAGCACCACTGGCCCCACTCGCACCGCCCTCCGCATGACGCAACCCACAAACCTCTCGCATGCCGCTGCAATGAGTCCTCGGTCAGGGGTGGTCGCCCCCGACGGCCAATTGGAGCGAGGGGAGTCCCCGAAGGGGACCGAGGGCGCCTGATGGCGCGCCCGAGCCGAGCGACTTGGCCGGCGCGGGCGAGCACCCCTGACCGAGGACGCCTTCGAAGCGCCATCCGACGGGGTGCAAGGGCACCCGCCTAAGACGGCCCAATATACCGAGCCCGCGGCCGCACGAGAAACCCCGCCAACCGCTGCTCCAACGCATGCGCCACCCACCCCGCCGCCCTGCCCACCGACATCAACGCCCCCGACGCCCCGACCGGCGCATTCAGCACCGCCGACAACACCGCCAGCGCCATCGGCAGGTTGGGCTTCAATCCCAGTTCGCTTTCCGCACGTTCGACGCCCTGCAATGCACGCTTGCCGCGCGCCCCGAATGGTCCCGCCTCGCGTATCAACTCCAGCAGCAGCACGGCTCGCGGATCGCCGTCCGGATACAGCGGGTGCCCATATCCCGGCACCGGGCTCTTGCGCGCCAGCAGGCTTTTCAGATGCGCGAGATACGCGTCGGGCGACTGCGACTGCGCCAGCGCCGCCTCGGCCTGCTCGCATCCCAATCCGGTCAGCATGCCCTCGAACGCCCCAAGCGCCGTCGTCACGCACGAAAACAGGTCCGCCCCCGCCGACGCCGCTATGCGCGCCGCGAAGGTGGCAGGCGCCAGTTCATTGTCGGCGCTGAGAATCAACGCCGCGTCGATGATGCGCAAGCGCTCCGGCTTGTCATCCACGCGCAGATTGCGCGCCACGATCTGCGCGATGGATTGCGGCGCATCGTTCAGCACGTAGGTGGGCTCGGAAGTCAGCAAGCCGGTGGCCGCCGCCATGGCCTGTATCAGTTGACGCGCCGCCAGCGCGGGCGCGCCCAGCGCCAGTTCGGGATTGCGCCCCAGGCTGGCCGCATAGGCCTCGACCGCCACCGACAGCAGGCGGCGCGAGTGATTGCGTCCCGCCACCTGCACGATACCTTCGGCCAGCGCCTGGAATCCCGCACCGGGCCGCGCCGGCTGCCATGCCACCGAGGTGTCCGGCAGCATGCCGTTCCACAGCAGTTCGGTGCAGTCCTCGAACGAACGATGATGATGCACCAGTTCGGCTGCCGGCTTGCCGCGATAGCGCGGCCCCTCGGGCCCGATGGCCGTGATCGACGTCTGCATGACCGCGTTGCCGCCCCAGCGGATCATGCGTTCGGCGCCGGCGCCCGACATCGAGCGGCCGCGGCCGCGCGCGGCCAGCGCGTCCAGGTCTTCGACGTAATACAGGTTGCCCTTGCCGCCCACGGCCGGCACCACCCGCACCCACCCGCGACTGACGTAGGCGTACAGCGTCTGCATCTTGATGCCCAGGCGCTCGATGGCCGCGCGCGCATCGACCAGCGTGGCGCCGGCGCCGTGGCCCTCGGGGTGGTGGTCGGCGATCGGCCTGGCCACCTTTCTGCGTCGGTTTTCCATGCGAACTGTCCGGTGCGGGCCCCACGGAGCCCAATGCGATGACGAAATGGTAGCCCAGATCGTGATGGTTGATTGATTGTAAATCAAGCTATACATACATTGATTTGGCTCCTACGATACTCCCAGGATTCATACCAAGACCAGAGAATCTTCAGGAGACAAACATGCTTCATCGCCGCATCCGCCCGCTGCACCTCGCAAGCCGCTATGCCGCCTGGCTGGGCCTGTCCCTGGCGCTGGCCGGCGCCGCCTACTCCGCCTATCCCGAACACCCCGTCACCATGGTGTCGGCCTTCCCGCCCGGCGGCAGCACAGACGTCATCGGCCGCATGCTGTCGCCCCGGCTCGGCGAGATCTTCAAGCAGACCTTCGTGGTGGAGAACCGCGCGGGCGCATCGGGCAACATCGCCAGCGAGTATGTGGTGCGTTCCGAGCCCAACGGCCAGACCATCCTGATCGGCAACAACACCATGACCGTGAACGCGGCCCTGGGCGTGAAGCAGAACTTCGACCTGCAGAAGGACCTGACGCCCATCATGGCCATCGCCGAGACGCCCGTGGCACTGGCCGTCAGCACCACCCTGCCGGTCAACACCGTGCAGGAGCTCATCGCCTATGGCAAAGCCAACCCGGGCAAGCTCAGTTTCTCGTCCTGCGGCACGGGCACGGCGCAGCACTTCGCCGGCGTCGAGTTCGCCAACCGCGCGGGCATCGACATGGTTCACGTGCCCTACAAGGGCTGCGCGCCGGCCCTTACCGACGGGCTGGGCGGCCAGGTGCCGGTGATCTTCAACGCCATCTCCAACATCAGCCCGCAGCTGAAGACCGGCAAGATCAAGCTGCTGGCGGTGGCCACCAAGCATCGCGTGCCCTTCCATCCCGACGTGCCGGCGCTGGCCGAACTGCCCAATTTCAAGGACTACGACTTCGCGGTGTGGCTGGGCTTCTTCGTCACCTCGAGAACGCCGCAGCCCATCGTCGACCAGCTGCGCAAGGAATTCATGGCAATGGCGCGCGAGGAAAAGACCCGCAAGGACCTCTCCGACCGCCTGTTCGTGCCCATGGCCATGGACGGTCCGCAGTTGCAGAAGCAGGTCGCCGACGACCTGGTGAAGTGGAAGAAGCTGGCCGACCAATACCGCATCACCATCGATTGAGTCGAACCATGAGTCTTGCCATTCCCCGCCTGAAACTGGACGACATGCGTCCGGACCTGGCCGAGTACCTGATGCCGCGCGTGAAGCGCCTCGGGTACCTGGGCGAACTGTTCCAGGTCGGCGCCCATGCGCCCGACGTGCTGCTGCACTTCATGCGCTTCACCGAGGCCCTGAAGGACGCGCTGCCCGACAACCTGGCCGAGGTGGCCGTGCTGACCACCGCCACGCTGATGGAGAACGCCTACGAGCGCCACCAGCACGAGCGGCTGTGCGTGCGCATCGGCTTCAAGCGCGAGTGGATACGCGAGGTCGAGCGCCTCGACCCCGACGCCGCCGGCGGGCTGTCCGACGAAGAGCGCGCCGTGCAGCGCTACGTGATGGCTTCAGTACGCACGCGCGGCCTGCAGGCCCGCGACGAATTCGATCGGCTGGCGGCGCTACTGCCCGCCGGGCAGGCCGTGGCGGTCGCCATGCTGGCCGGCCGCTATGTCACCCACGCACTGGTGGTCAACACCTTCGGCCTGAAGCCGCCCGTTCCTTCCATCTGGGAAGACGGTTTCGGCGAGCCGCGGGCGAACGCCGGCGCAGCCCCCAAAGAAGGATCGCAACAATGACGAATGCAGAACCCGTGTGGATCACGGAATCCCAGGTCACGTCGCTGCTGACGCTGGCCGAGGCCATTCCCGCGCTGGGACAGGGCCTGAGCCTGCAAGCGCAGGGCAAGGCCGCCAGCATGCCCAAGACCATGCTGCAGTTCGGGCACAACAACCTGCATGCGCTGGGCGCGCGGCTGGGCGACTACGTGGGCACCAAGACCTGGGCGCACACCGAGGGCGGCACCTGCCCGCTGCTGTTGCTGTGGAATGCGGCCGATGGCCAGTTGGCCGCCATCATCGAGGCCTTCGCGCTGGGCAACATGCGCACTGGCGGCACCACCGGCGTGGCCACGGATTGGCTGGCCCGTTCCGATGCGCGGGTGCTGGCCATGGCCGGCACGGGCAAGCAGGCCATGTCGCAGGTCGCCGCCGTGCTGGCGGTGCGCGACATCCGCGAGGTGCGCGTCTACAGTCCCACCGCGTCATCGCGCGAGGCCTTCGCCGCGCGCATCGCCGAGACGTTTCCCGAGCGCGACCTGCGCACCGAGGCCTGCGCCACCATGGGCCGGGCCTGCGACGGCGCCGACGTCGTCACGCTGGCCACGCGCGCTCGCGAACCCTTCGTGGATGCCGGCATGCTGGCGCGCGGCGCGCACGTCAATGCCATCGGCGCCATCGCCCCCGACCGCGAAGAGTTCCACCAGGATGTGTTCGACCGGGCCGACGTGGTGGCGGTCGATGACCTGTCCAGCGTACAGCGCCTGTCGCGCGAGTTCCGCACCCGCTATGGCGAGAACTGGGATGCCGTGCAGACGCTGTCGCAGCGCATCCAGGACGGGGTGCGCCGCCCCGACACCGCCGACCTGACGCTGTTCAAGGCCATGGGCATGGGGTTGTCCGACCTGGCGTTGGGCGTGGAGATTCTGCGACGGGCCCGCACCCAGGGCATCGGACGCGCCGTGCCGGCGCCCGTGAAGAGCAAGCCACGCTTCTTCGCGGCGCCCGCCACCGCGCAGGCGTGATTGCCGAATCCCGTACACATCGAACACCGACACACGGAGACTGAACCATGAGCCAGTATCACCGCGATTTCGAGCGCGTCAACGGCCGCTTCATCGACTGCGGCGGCGAACCGCCCGTCTCGTACAACACCCAGTGGGCGCCCATCGTCGTCACCAAAGAAGAGATCGACGCCGAGGTCGAACGCCTGGCCTCGTCGCCGCTGCCGGCATCCGGCCGCCGCGAGTCGCTGATCGCGCATCCGTCCGCGCGCGAGTTCGCGCCCGGCATGGCGCCGGGCATCCAGGTGCGCCTGTCGGTGCTGAAGCCCGGCGAACGCAGCGCGCCTTTCCGCCACAACGCCACCGAGGTCAACTTCTGCATCCGCGGCCAGGGCGTGACCGACGTGGGCGGACAGCGCATCGGCTTCAGGCAGTACGACGTCTGGAACCATCCCAGCTACACGCCCTACAGCCACTACAACGACGGCAACGACCTGCAGGTACGGCTCACCTACTCCAACGTGCCGCTGCTGCAGTTCATGGACGTGTACGTCGCCGATGCGCAGCCGCCGGCCGGCGCGCCCATCGGCACCGGACAGCGCGAAGAGTCGGACGATCCCCGCCGCCGCAATCCGTTCGGCATCTTTCCCATCACCGACGACGGCGGGCTGCTGATGCCGTACGAGACCCTGATCAACCCCACGGCCGTCGAGTCGCGCACGCTGCACTTCGCGTGGGAGAAGGTGAAGCCTCAGCTGGACAAGCTGGAAGCGCTGGGCAAGGAGTATGTCGGCCGCCGCCTGTACATGTACTACAACCCGGCCACCGGCCGCTTCAACGGCATCACGCCGAACTTCTTCGCCACCATGACCATCCGGCCGCCGAAGATCATCGATCGTCCGCACCGCCACGTGTCCGCCGCTATCAATTACTACTTCTCGGGCAGCGGCTACAGCAGCGTCGCCGGCAATCGCTACGAGTGGAAGGCCGGCGACCTGATGCTGTCCGCGCCCGGCTGGGCGGTGCACAACCACGCTTCGTACGACGACTACGTGTACGAACTGACCGTGCAGGACCAGCCGCTGAACATCTACATGGAATCGCTGCTGTGGCAGGAAGACCTGCACCACCCGGCCGCCGTGCTGGGCAAGCAGGAAGGCTTCATCACCAACCGCAAGGCAGCCTGAGGACACACGCATGATCGATCTGCAGAAGGACGCCCTGAGAGGCTCCATCCCGCCCCTCGTCACGCCGTTCAGGAACGGCAAGGTCGACTACGACCGGCTGGCCGGTCTGGTGGACTTCCAGGCGCGCAACGGCACGCACGGCGTGCTGATCAACGGCACCACTTCCGAACCCTCCACGCTGACCACCGAAGAACGCAACCAGGCCGTCACCGTGGCCGTGCAGGCCGCGCAGGGCCGCCTGCAGGTGGTGGCCGCCACCGGCTCGCAGTCGCACGCCGAAAGCGTGGTGCTGACCGAGCACGCCGCGCGCGCGGGCGTGGACGGCCTGCTGGTCGTCACGCCCTACTACATCCGTCCGCCGCAGCGCGGCGTGGCGGCGTATTTCGTCGACCTGGGTCGGCGCGTGGACGTGCCGTTGATGATGTATCACATCCCCGGCCGAACGGCTTTCAAGACGGACCTGGCCACGCTCGAACAGATCGCAGAGGCCGTGCCGCATTTCGTGGGCATCAAGCACGCGCTGGACGACCATTCGTTCGTGACCGAGATGCTGCATCGCTTCGGACCCGAGTTCCGCGTGTTCGTCGGCCTGGAGGAATTCACCTTCCCGATGATGTGCCTGGGTGCCGGCGGCACCATGAACGCGGTGGCGAACGTGGCCCCGGCCGAGGTCGCGCGGCTGTGCAATCTGGTGCGCGACGGCAAGCTCGAAGAGGCGCGCGCGCTGCACTTCAAGCTGTTCGACCTGATGAAGATGATCTTCTGGGACACCAACCCTATCCCGCTGAAATACATGATGAAGCGGCTCGGACTCATCGAGCAGAACGAACATCGCCTGCCCATGATGCCGGCCACGGCGGAGTTGGAAAAGCGCATCGACGCGCTGATCGAACGGCTTGAATTGACGGCGAACTGAGCGCGTGTGACGCGCCTGCCGTCCGCACGAAAGGCGGCGCCCCGGGAAAAACGCGGGCGCCGCCTTTTCTTTCTTACTTGCTGGCCGGCGCCTTGGCCGGCTTGCGCGCTTCCGCCAGCAGCGACGAGCACTGGTTCTCCGGCTCGTCCGAGCTGGGGGCGATCAGCGCCAGCAGGCCCGCCGCCGGAGTCAATACCACGCCCAGCGCCACCATGCCGGCGCCGCGGGCCAGCAGCGGCCCCGTCTGCACGCCGGCCTTCGGATTGGCGAAGGTGCCCTGCACGTATAGCGGCGAACGCAGCGAGAACACGCGGAACCCCTTGCTCTCCGGAGAGATGTCCAGGTCCATCGACTCATCCTTGAAGTTCACCGAACCGTCGATCGTCACCACGGCGTTGTCGGTGTCGATGACGAACGCGCGCGTCTGCATCAGGCCGTTCTTCATCCCCAGGTCGGCCGCCGTGCAATTGATGTGCACCTCGTCGTCGCCGAACATCTTGGTGACCAGGTAGTTGCCCACGTTCAGGCCCGCGATCTCCATCAGGCTGCGGCTGATGACGCCGTCATTCACCAGCATGCGGACCTCGCCGTCTGCGGTGCCCAGCAGCGCCGCCACCGAATTGCCGCGCCCGGCCAGCGCCACCTCGCCATGCATCTGTCCCAGCGCGCTTTCCATGGATTCGAGCTGCGGAAACAGCTGCCGCAGCTTCAGGCTTCGTGCCCGCACATGCACCCGTCCGCCCATGGGGGTGCGCGACCCGTCGAGCGACACCGTGCCTCCGATACTGCCGCCCGCCATGCCGAAGCGCAGCGGGTCCAACGTCAGCTTGCCGTCCTCCATGACGACGTGCGTGTCCAGGTCGGATAGCGGCAGCTTGCTGCCGTGTATGATCCGCCCGCCGGCGAAACGCACGTCGGCGTCCATGCTGCGCCAACGCTCCGTGCGGAATTCCTGCGTGGGCAGAACCTTGCCCGATGCCTGTTTCTCGTCTGCCGACTTCTCGGACTTGGCGGCGGCCTTCTGCGCCGACTCGGGCTGCACGCCGATCAGCGGGCCCAGGTCGACCATGCGCAGTTGATCGGACCTCAGCCGTCCCACCAGCTTGGGCCGCGGAGGCTGCGTGGTGAAGCGCAAGCTGCCATGCAGGTCGCTTTGCCCGACCTTGCCGTTGAAGCGGCGGTACTCGAACACCGCCCCGCCGGCATTCTGCAGACTGGCGATCAGGCGGCCATCCGTCGAATACGGCGGCGTATCGGGCAGCGCCACGCCGATCAGCGGATACAGGTGGGCCATGGAGGAGCCGGACAGCGACATTTGCAGATTCAGCGCGCCCAGGCGCATGGGATCGGTCAGCGTCCCCACCGCCGTGGCGCGCGTGCGGCCCACCGACACGTCGGCCTGCACCGGGAATGGCTCATCCGCGTTGCGCAACGCCAGCAGGCCGCCGACCCTGCCCTCGCCTTTCACCGGCAGGTCCTTGTAGCGGCCTTCCACCTGCCAGGCGAATCGATAGTCGCGCGGCGGTTGACGCGGCACGGCGCCCGCACGCTCGGCCTGCTCCAGCGCCTTGGCGTTGGCGTCGTCGGGCATGCCGTCCTCGTCGGCGTCCGCGCCGTCGGACTTCCCGCCCTTGTCCCGTCCGGCCTGGGCCGCCTTTTCATCGGCCGCTTCCTGGCGCGGGCGCTTCCCTTCGGATTCCTTCTTCTGCGCGCCCTTGTCCGCCGGCTCCGCCGCCTTGCCAGCCAGTTCGGCGAAGGGAATGGGCTTGCCCAGCGGATCGATCTGCACCTGCACGTCCGCCTTCTGCACCTCGTCCAGGTAGCCGATCACGCCCTTGTCGAAACCGACCTGGTCGATGTCCATTTCCCAGGGCGAAGGCTCGCCGCCGCTTTCCGGCATCGTGAACACCCAGTTGGCGCGGCCGTCGGCCATGCGCTGCAGGTCGGCTGCCGGCCCCGTGAGTTGTATGTGACGGATGACCACGCGACGCGCCAGCAGGGGCACCGGCGACAGGCTGAACTCCGCGCGCTGCAGGCTGGCCATGACGGGCTTGCGGGCCCACTCCGTATTGCCCACGGTGATGTCCTCGGCGGTGACCCGCGGCCAAGGCACCCAGCCGCGCCAGCCCGTCTCGTCGGGTTCGCGCCGCCAGGCCACGGACAGGTCGCCGTTGATGGCGAAGGGCCGCCCGATGGCCTCGGACACTCGCGCGTTGATGGTCGGTTTGAAGCGGTTCCAGTCCAGCGTGGCCACGACGATCACAGCCGCGACCACCAGCACGGCCAAGGTCGCCAGGACGCCGAGGAAAACCTTCTTTTTGCGTGTCATGCCCGCCTTCCTTTGGCCGGACATACTGTCGGTCTGTCTAATCCGGCCTGCTCGCCTCAGGGTAGCGCGCGGGCAAGCGGGACGGAACCCTCAGCACCCTATGGATACAAAACGCAAATTCCGGCGACGTTCTCGTGTCGGCGCGTGGCAAGGGGCACATCAGGCGGGCCGCTGGAATGCCTGCCGCGCATGCTCGCAGGCGCCACGATGGTGGCAGTGCGGGTGATGGTCGTTCACCATGCCGACCGACTGCATGAAGGCATACACGGTGGTGGGGCCGACGAATGACCAGCCACGCTTCTTCAAGGCCTTGGACAGCGCGGTCGATTCGGCGGTGGCGGACACGGGCGCATGGATGGTCCCGGCGGCCGGCGCCCCGGCCTCGTAGCGCCAGATGAACGCGGCCAGCGACCCGGCCTCGTCGAGCAGCGCCTGGGCGCGTTGCGCATTGTTGATGACGGATTCGATCTTGCCGCGATGGCGCACGATGCCGGCATCCTGCAGCAGCGCTTCCACCCTGGCGGCGTCGAACCGCGACACTCGCGAGATGTCGAAATTCTCGAAGGCCTTGCGAAAGCCCTCGCGCTTGTTGAGAATCGTGCGCCAGCTCAGCCCGGACTGGAAACCTTCCAGGCACAACTGCTCGAACAGCGCGCGGTCGTCGGCCACGGGCCGCCCCCACTCCTCATCGTGATAGGCCGTGTACAGCGGCGAACCATCGACCCAGCCGCAGCGCGCCAGCCCATCCGGAAAATCGGTACGTACGTCCATGGGATTCCCTGGTGAATTGTTATTGCCGGCGATCCTACCCCAGGCAGCGGCGCGACGAGCGGACAAGTGCGCTCCGGGCGTCACGCCAGCGCCCGAGAGCGGCGCCGATGGGCGGCAAGACCGGCTTGATGTTCCCGCGGCCGCTGCTAAGATGACCGCCTCCCGGCGCCCGCCGGGTTCCATGCCGGCCCCACTGCCCGCTTCCATGTCCGTCACCTCCGCCTTTCCCGTTCTGGACGCGTCCGGCGCGCAGCCGATCGCGGCCAACCCCTGCCTGGACTGCGGCGCCTGCTGCGCGCACTTCCGCGTGTCGTTCTACTGCGGCGAAGTGGCCGGCGCCAATGGCGGCACGGTGCCCGAAGACCTGGTTGCCCAGGTCGGCCCGCTGCGCGCCTGCATGCGCGGCACCGAACTCGGCCATGGGCGCTGCGTGGCCTTGCGCGGCGAGTTGGGACGGCCTGGCATCCATTGCGACATCTATCCGCTGCGCCCCACGCCTTGCCGCGAGTTCGAGACCTGGCTGCCCGACGGCAGTGTCAATCCCGACTGCCAGCGCCTGCGATTGAAACTGGGCCTGCCCGCCCTGCCTCCCCGGCCTCCGGCCGAAAATGACCCCAACGGCCCGGCCCACCCGAATCAGCCCAAGGCGGCCTGACGCACCACGGCTGGCGCCGAGTCCGCATCACCGGACATCGCCGGCAGGCGGATCAAACGATCGAGGGCTCATACGTGACGTGACGCGCCGCCGGCATGCCCGTGGCGGTATCAACGCGTGCGCCAGGCGCCCACGGCCTCCGGCGCGATGGGCGCGATCTCATGACGGCGCTGGGCCAGGTCGATGCGGATCACATTGCCCGCCTCCAGCACCACCTCTTCGCGCGCCCCCGCACTGACCGTGCGCACCTTGACCTTGCCGGTCGCGACCCCCACTTCCAGCACCCCGGGCGCCGAGCGCACATCGAACACCGTGTCCGGAATCGGCACGCGGCCGCCGTCGACGGTGACGTCCTCATTGCCGACCCGCACGATGAACGACGTGCGGGGCACATAGGCCACCCGGAACAGCCCCTGCCCCTGCGACATGACCAGTTCGCGGCGGCGCGAGTAGAAGCCGACACCGGCCTCGGTGCCGCTGTTCAGCGAGACCACCGAACCATCCGGAAGCTTCCAGTCGCGTGCCTGGCCGCCCTCCACCCGCACGCGCTCGGTGAACTGGGGCGAACTCTCGCGCAGCACGAAGCTCACGGTCAGCCACACGGCCAATGCCAGGCCCACGGCTGAAGCCAGCCACCATCCCCAGCCCCAGCCGCTCCTGCGTTGCGTCGGCACGCTGCGTCCGCCGGGCACGCCGCCCGCGCCGCGGGAAGACGCTGCATCGCCCAGCCCGCCTTGCGCGGCCACCATGCGTCGATAGGCCTGCTCGTGGCTGGGATCGGCCTGCAGCCAGGCCTGCAGCTCACGTTCGTCGGCATCGTTCCAGCCGGAGGACTGGCGGCGCGCCAACCACGCGGTGGCAGTGCGGTACAGCTGGTCGGGATTCGGGGAAGACGTCATCGGTATGGCGATCGGGAAGGAACATCGTTGTCCGCATCGTAACGCAGCGAAACGTGTGGGCGCTGCGCGTAATGGCTCTGTTATGGAGCGACGTGGACCGCCTGCATAGAGTGTCCTCACGCGGTCCACACTGAAAATCCGAGGCGAGAAGAACGATGAGAATGGTCCTTTCCCTGACGGCAGCCGCACTGTGCCTGACACTGCCCGGGTGCGCCCTGATCGAGCAGTACCGTGCGGAGCAGGAGGCCCGCCGGCTGGCGGCCTACCAGCAGAAAGTCGATGACCACGAGGAAGTGCGGGTGGCGTGCGAACAGCCGTTCGAGCGCCCGGAGATCGCGGTGCTGAGGCAAAAGATCCCGCCGCTGACGCAGCAACCGACCATCGTGCAGATGGCCGACAAGACCAGGCCCAACGCCAGGCAGAAGGCCGCGCTGAAGGCGCTGGACGAGCTGCTGCAGGACTGCCGCATCAAACAGGGCTGGCTTGAGAACCGGTACTCGTCGGTCACTTACCCAGCCCACGTCGCCGGCGCCGAACGGTCACGTGCCCTGCTGTCCGAGCTGTGGGCGGGGAAGCTCACTTTCGGCCAGTACAACAAGGGCCGGCAGGAAATAGTGGCCCTGTACGAGCGCGAGAGCGTCGAACTGCGGCAACAGCTGCAAATCGTGGCGGCCCAGGAGCGGGCCGCCGAGGCGGCCGAGGCCACGCGCCGCGCCGCGGAATCGGCGGAGCGCGCGGCATGGGCCGAGCGCCGCACCGTCTGCAAGCGCGACGGCAGGAAGTTGCGGTGCAAGGACGAAGTGGTCGCGCGATAGCAGGCATGGGGAATGCTGCGCGAGCGGTCTACCACTCAGGAGAATCATCATGGAAAAACGCTCCCCGACTCCGCAGGACCCCGATCACCAGAGCACATCGACCAAGACCCAGCGGGACCAGCCCGACATCGGCCATGACGTCCAGAAGGGACTGGGCGAGGCCAACAGCAAGGACGATCCCGCGCACGGCGGCCGGCCGCGCCCCCAGCTGGACAGCCCCGAGGAAAAGGCCACCCAGTTCGACGGCAACCCCAATCCGGGCACGGACGCGCCACCGCGCCTGTTCAAGCCGCGCGACGATACGCCGGCGATTCTCGAAAAGAAGTCGGGGCCCCGCAATTGACCTGACAACGGCCGCACCCGGTTGCACAGAGGGGCCATTTTTTACAACGGCTCCCGCCTTTTGGCGGATACGATTACAGCACTTCGGCTGAGATCAACAGCAACCAAAGGGGATAGCCGCAGATGAACCGATTTCTAGACAAGCTTGCGCACAAGGGCAAACGGCTGCTGTTCAGGGTATCGCCGGCACTGGCGGAAAGATACAAGGTCGAATTCCGCCTGCAACTGCCGAACCGCGAGTTTCTCGAGAACGAGATCTTCAACTTTCTGGTCGGGCACCTGGCGGCCGGCCGCACCGGCGGCCGCTGCCTTTTCATCGGAGTCGACCGCTACAACTGGCACTATCACCGCAAGCTGGGACCGGGCTTTCATTCCATCGACATCAAGCCCGAAAACGCCGTGTACGGGCAGCCCGGTCGGCACGTAGTGGGATGCGCGACTGAGCTGGCACGGCATTACTCCCCGGAAAGCTTCGACGCCGTCGTGGCCAACGGCCTCATCGGATATGGCCTGAACCGGGAGGCCGACTTCGACCGCATGATGCAGGCGTGCCGCGACGTCCTCGTGCCGGGCGGCGTGCTGGTCCTGGGCTACAACGACCGGCCCGACCGGCTGCCGTTCCGGGCCGAGCAGGCGGCCGGCTATCGCCTGTTCGAGGAATTCACGCCGGCCATCGAGGGCGTACGCCGCGCGCATCACAGCATCGAGGACAAGTCGCGGCACAAGTTCGTGTTCCTGCGCAAGCCGTCGGCTGGGCGCCGGGGCGAACCTCGCACCGCGAACTCGGCGCCGCAATGGCGCGCCGCGCCCACCTGAACGCGACGCCGGCGACGGCAGTACGATAACGCCCAGGTTTCATCGGAGAGCGAGCAATGCGACGGGCAGGCAGTGCGGATCTGCCGCTGCACGGCGGCCGGGTGCCGGCCTGGCTGGGCCAGCGCATGTCGCGCCTGGGCGCCGTCATCGCGCAGGCCATCGTGCACCACTACGGCCGCGACGAGTTCCTGCGCCGCATGGCGCATCCCTTCTGGTTCCAGTCCTTCGGCGCCGTCATGGGCATGGACTGGCATTCGTCCGGCATCACCACCAGCGTGATCGGCGCGCTCAAGCGCGGCCTCTCGCCGCTGGCCGGCGAACTGGGGCTGCACGTGTGCGGCGGCCGCGGCGCGCACTCGCGCAAGACGCCGCAGGAACTGGCCGACATCGGCGAACGCGTCGGCCTGGATGGCGCGGCGCTGGCCACCGCCAGCCGCCTGGTGGCCAAGGTGGACAGCGCTGCCGTCCAGGACGGCTTCGACCTGTACCTGCACGGTTTCATCGTCTCCGACGATGGCCGCTGGACCGTCGTGCAGCAGGGCATGAACGGCGACAGCCGCCTCGCGCGACGCTATCACTGGCTGTCCGAAGAGCTGAAGAGTTTCGTGGACGCGCCGCACGCCGCGATCGACGGCGTGAACCAAGGGCGCATCCTGAACCTGACCGATCATCGCGCCGAGGCCTCGCGCCATGGCCAGCTGGAACTGCTGCGCGACCGCGGCCCCGACTTCATCGCCGCCGAGGCCGCGGCGATCGGCGCGGTCGGCGCGCCGCAGGCCCGCGCGCCGGAGCCCGAGCCGACGCAGCTGGCCCTGCCGCATCTGGTCATGCCGGCCCATCACGACGTGCGCCCGAAGGACGTGAACCTGAAGCGGCTGCACGGCGCGCTGGCGGCGGCGGCCGAGCGCGGCCCGGCCGATTTCGGCGAACTGCTGCTGGTGCCGGGCGTGGGCGCGCGCACCATCCAGTCGCTGGCGCTGGTAGCGGAAGTGATCCATGGCGCGCCCTGCCGCTTCACCGATCCGGCGCGCTATTCGCTGGCGCACGGCGGCAAGGACCGTCACCCCTATCCGGTGCCCCTGGCGGTCTACGACCAGACCATAGGAGTGCTGAAATCGGCGGTGGCGAAGGCCAGGCTGGGCAACGACGAACGCCTGGACGCCCTGCGGCGACTGGACGCCCAGGCGCGGCGGCTGGAACGCGACGCTCGCGGCCCGTCGCTTCCGGACTTCGTGGAACAGGAACGCCAGGATTCCGCGTCGTACGGCGGCCATAGCGTGTTCGGCCCGGAACCCGCCCCGGAAATCCACCATCGCGCCGGAGGCTAGTCGTCCTACAACATGACGATGGAAGTAGCCCGGCCCATTCGACGCGGAACCCGAGATGCGGCATCGGAACCGTCGTCCCCCATAGGCCGCTATTGACAGGCGCAAGCGCGGGGCTAGAATCCCGATACTCGTACGACGACATACAAGACAACACCTCCGTTGCGCCGCCACCCCGGCCGCGACGACAGCGAGCAGCGACCGGAGACAATGCCATGAGCGATACATCCACCCAACCGTACAACCGGCTGCTGCTTACTGGCGCCGCAGGCGGCGTGGGACGTGCCATTCGGCCGCGCCTGTCGGCTTACGCCCGACACGTGCGACTTTCTGACCTGGCCGGCCCCTTGCAAACGCAAGTCGCCGCCCTGGCCGCGCACGAAGAGGCGGCGCCGTGCGACATCTCCGACCGCGCGGCATTCGAGCAAGTGGCCGCGGGATGCGATGCCATCGTCCACCTCGGCGGCGTCTCGGTCGAACGCCCCTTCGAGGAAATCCTCGAGGCCAACATCAAGGGAGTCTTCAACCTGTACGAAGCCGCGCGTCGCCATGGCATCAAGCGCGTGGTGTTCGCCAGCTCCAACCACGTCACCGGCTTCTACCGGCAGGACGAGGTCATCGACGCCCACGCGCCGCGCCGCCCTGACGGCTATTACGGCGTGTCCAAATCGTTCGGGGAAGACATGGCGCAGCTGTACTTCGACCGCTACGGCATCGAAACGGCCAGCATCCGCATCGGCTCGCTGTTTCCCGAACCTGCCGACCGCCGCATGATGTCCACCTGGATCAGCCTCGACGACTTCGACGACCTGCTGCGCCGCTGCCTGTACACGCCCGACATCGGCCACATCGTGGTCTACGGCATGTCGGACAACCGCAAGGTGTGGTGGGACAACCGCCATGCCGCCAAGCTTGGCTTCACGCCGCGCGACAGTTCCGAAATCTATCGAGACAAGATCGAGGCGCAACCGGCGCCCCCGCCGGACGACCCTTCGATGACGCTGCAAGGCGGCAAGTTTGCCGTCACGGGGCCGTTCGACCCGCAATAAGCAGCCGCAGGCGATTCAACTGGCTGGCGAGCATCCAGCCTCTACGCCGCAGCGAAAACTTGCAATCCGAGATGCACACACGGCCGCGCCTGGGCGCGGCCGTTGTCTTGTCGGCCGTGCGTGTTCCGCGCGCAAGCCCGCGCATGAATCTCACGCCCGCGTGACCCCTTCTTTGCAACACCGCTGCGGACCATTGCATTTCGTTGCGCATCCGGCGACCGCGAGTCACCCCGCTGTCATTTGCGCTTTTTAGGCTTGCAACGCCTGCACGCATGTCGTGTCAGGCCCGTCGCATCCTCTACTTCCACTATCCTTCCATGCTCACTTCGACCTCTGCGCGAGCCCTCGCCGTGGCTCTCGCCATGGCCGCGATCCTGGCGGCCTGTGGCGGCGACGACGATTCGTCGTCCGACCCCACGCCGACGCCCGACCCCGGCACCGAACAGCCGGCCCCTCCGAAGCCCGAACTGCGCTGCGCGCCGTAACGCCCACGACGCTCCACGACTCACGCAACGGATCACCATGACTTCCCGCCGCAAATTCCTGCAGACCACCACGGGCGCCGGCATCGCCGCCGCCGTGCTCGCGACATTCCCGCCCAGCATCCGCCGCGCGCTGGCCATCCCCGCCAACAACAAGACCGGCACCATCAAGGACGTCGAACACGTCGTGATCCTCATGCAGGAGAACCGTTCGTTCGACCATTACTTCGGCACGCTGAAAGGCGTGCGCGGCTTCGGCGACCGCTTCACCATCCCGATGATCAACGGCCGCAAGGTATGGCAGCAGGAGCGCGCCAGCGGCGCGCTGCTCACGCCCTACCACCTGGACAGCACGGCCAACAATGCGCAGCGCGTCGCGGGCACGAACCACACCTGGGTCGACAGCCAGGATGCCTGGGACAACGGCCGCATGACCCAGTGGCCGCGCCACAAGCAGGACCAGTCCATGGGCTATTACAAGGAACAGGAAGTGCCGTTCCAGTTCGCCCTGGCCAATGCCTTCACGCTCTGTGATGCCTACCACTGTTCGATGCACACGGGCACCGACGCCAACCGTTCGTTCCACCTGACCGGCACCAACGGGCCCACGGCGCAGAACGTGGCCTACGTCAACAACGAGTGGGACTGGATCAGCGGTCTGTCCGCCGACGTGAACACCGGCTACACGTGGAAGACCTACGCCGAGCGCCTGGAAGAAGCGGGCGTCAGCTGGATCTGCTACCAGAACATGCCGGACGAATGGGGCGACAACATGCTGGGCGCCTTCCGCCAGTTCCGCCAGGCCAACCTGGCTTCCGGCTTTCCGGTGTCCAGCGGCGGCTCGCCGAACTCGCCCTACGCCGACACGGGACAGGCGCTGCCCTATCACGCCTACGATCCGGCGACGGACAATGCGGGCAACCCCTTGTACAAGGGCGTCGCCAACACGCTGCCCGGCACCACGCCGGACACCTACCTGGACGCCTTCCGCCGCGACGTGCTCGAGGGCCGGCTGCCGCAAGTAGCCTGGGTCAACGCGCCCTCGATCTACTGCGAGCACCCCGGCCCGTCCAGCCCGGTACAGGGCGCCTGGTTCCTCCAGGAAATCCTGGACGCGCTCACGGCCAATCCCGAGGTCTGGAGCAAGACCGTGCTGCTCGTCAACTTCGACGAGAACGATGGATTCTTCGACCACGTGCCTTCGCCCTCCGCGCCGTCGCGCAACGCGGATGGCACACTGGCGGGCAAGACCACGCTGCCGGACGCGGACATGGGCTACGAGTACTACACGCAGGCCTCGCCGGCCGGCAGTTCCGGCCAGCCCGCGCCGGACGGCCGCGTCTTCGGCCCCGGCCCGCGCGTGCCCATGTATGTGATCTCGCCCTGGAGCCGCGGCGGCTGGGTCAACTCGCAGGTGTTCGACCACACTTCGGTGCTGCGCTTCCTGGAAGCGCGCTTCGAAGTGGAAGAGCCGCACATCAGCCCGTTCCGCCGCGCCGTGTGCGGCGACCTGACCAGCGCGTTCAACTTCGCGACGCCGAACGAGGAAGTGCTGCCCGCGCTGAACGGACGTCTGACGCGCGCCGCCGCCGACAGCTTGCGCAATGCGCAGGCCGCGCTGCCCGCGGTGCCCCTGCCCACCGACCTGCAGATGCCGATCCAGGCCAGCGGCACGCGCCCGTCGCGGGCCCTGCCCTACGAACTGCACACCAGCGCGCGCGCCGGCCAGGATGGCCAGGTACAGCTGCTGTTCGCGAACACCGGCACGCAGGCGGCCGTGTTCCACGCCTACGATCGCCACCACCTGGACCGCGTCCCGCGCCGCTACACGGTGGAAGCCGGCAAGACGCTGGACGACACTTGGAACGCCGGCCTGGACAACCTGGGCCGCTACGACCTGTGGGTGCTGGGCCCCAACGGCTTTCACCGCCACTTCGTGGGCGACACGGCGCGCATCGCCGACACCGGCACGCAGCCCGAGATCCGCGTCTGCTACGACATCGCCAATGGCAACGTCTACGCCGAGCTGATGAACGGCGGCACCCAGCCCTGCACGTTCACGGTCACGCCCAGGGCCTACCGCGAGGACGGCCCCTGGACCGTCACCGTGCCGGCCGGCGCCCAGGAGCAGCTGCACTGGGAACTGGCCGACAGCGGCCGCTGGTACGACTTCGAGGTCGAGGTGAACACCGACGCCACGTACCGCCGCCGCTTCGCCGGTCGTGTCGAAACGGGCGAGCATTCGGTGAGCGATCCGGCGATGGGTAACGCGGAGTGATGACTCTGGCGGCGGCTGCCGGCTGACGAGCCGCGTCCTGTCCTGGGACGCGGCTCTTTTCGTAATGATCGCCGCTGTGGCGGGCCTCTGTCCGACTGCGCCCGAGGTTCCGGACGGCGCGGTTATCGTCCGGCAGCCATCATCGTTTGATGTAGCTCTTGTTCCCGCTGTCCGAATAGCAAAACGTGCCGCCGCGCGGTCCAGTGCAGAACTTTCCGTCTCGGCACGGGCACGACGCGCCGCTCTCCCTCGGCTTCGACATCAGTTTTCCAGACGCTCCGCCCGGCATGTCGCAGACGCGCTTGGACGCGCTGATCGATCCGTCATTGCAGACGAACTTGCCGGCGGCGCAATGAGACACGCCGCCCTTGCTGCCGGAGCAAGGAGTGTTCGCCGCTGCGGCGCCGGCCGCGAGCGAAATCAGGAAGAGCAACATGGTTGCCTGGAAAACGTGCCGGGCCAGCGCCGAAGCCGCGGCGCAGAACATCACAGTCCTTCTCATCATCGACTTCGACTCGTGTGGTGAACCCGGCTCGCGCGGGCCTCGCTGACTCAACGGTGAGTCCAGACGTAACGTGATGCGTCCGATGTTAGCCGAACCACTGTCCGCGCATAGCTTTGAATGCTATGCCGGCCTATCAGCGGCCCGCATGCGCAAGCAGCCGACAGACGCGGAGCGTGCAATCGCCGCTCCGTCCCAGTCTTGCAAGAGAATGATGCACAACATGGCCACAGGCCTGCACATGAAGAACCGAAGGACGTTCGTCTCTGGATCAATTCCGTTCGGACAAGAAAAAACGCCGCTCGTGAGAGCGGCGTAGATTCTTGATTCTTCGGTCGGTAATGGTGGGTCGAGCGAGACTCGAACTCGCGACCAACGGATTAAAAGTCCGCTGCTCTACCGACTGAGCTATCGACCCAACCGAAGCCAGCGATTATGGCACATTCAGGTTACGTCAGTCAAAACGTCCTGAAATTCCGCCAACGCCGGCCCACGTGCCCTACCAGGCCGCGACCACCGCGCCCTTGTACTTGGTGAGGATGAAGTCCTTCACGGGCTGGCTGTGATAGATGCCGACCAGCTTCTGCAGGTCGGCGCGGTCCTTGTTCTTCTCCTGCACGACCAGCACGTTGGCGTACGGCGAATCCGGGGACTCCTGCGCGATGGCATCCTTGCGCGGATCCAGGCCGGCTTCCATGGCGAAGTTGGTGTTCACGGCCGACGCGTCGGTGTCATCCAGCGAACGCGGCAACTGGGCGGCGTCCAGTTCGATGAAGCGCAGCTTCTTGGGGTTCTCGATCACGTCGATCGGGGTGGCCTTCAGGCCGACCTCGGGACGCACTTTGATCAGGCCCTTGGACTGCAGCAGCAGCAATGCGCGGCCGCCATTGGTGGGGTCGTTGGGGATGCCGATCTTGGCGCCCTGCGGCAGCGCGCTCAGGTCCTTGACCTTCTTGCTGTAGATGCCGATGGGATAGATGACGGTCTTGCCGATGCTGACCAGCTTGAACCCGCGGTCGGCGTTGGCATTGTCCAGATAGGGCTGGTGCTGGTAGCTGTTCATGTCCAGGTCGCCCGCGGCCAGCGCCATGTTGGGCTGCACGTAGTCGCTGAACTCGACGATCTGCACGTTCAGGCCCTGCTTGGCGGCCTCCTGCTTGACCACTTCGAAGATCTGCGCGTGCGGGCCGGCGGTGACGCCCACCTTGATGGGCTTGTCCTGCGCCAGCGCGGGCTGGGCGAACGCGATGGCGCCCAAGGCCGCCACGGCCAGGGACTTGATGAACGAGATACGCATGATGGAAAGTTTCCGAGACGGGAAGGAAGAAGAAGACGGATTCAGCGATGCGACATGCGCCGCACCACCCAGTCGCCCAGGCTCTGCACGGCCTGCACCAGCAGGATCAGCACCACCACCACGGCCAGCATCACCTCGGGCAGGAAGCGCTGGTAGCCGTAGCGGATGCCCAGGTCGCCCAGGCCGCCGCCGCCGATGGCGCCCGCCATGGCGGAATAGCCGATCAGGCTGACCAGGGTGACGATGGCGCCGGCGATCAGGCCCGGCAGCGCCTCGGGCAGCAGCACCTTGCGAATGATCTGCAGCGGCGAGGCGCCCATGGCGCGCGCGGCCGTGATGAGGCCCGGATCGACTTCGCGCATGGCGTTCTCGGCGATGCGCGCCATGAACGGGATGGCGGCCACCGACAGCGGCACGATCGCGGCGGTGGTGCCGATGGAGGTCTGCGCCACCCAGCGCGTGAACGGGATGATGGCCACCATCAGGATCACGAACGGCACCGAGCGCGTGGCGTTCACCACCAGGCCCAACAGGTGGTTCACGGCCAGGTTCTCGAGCATGGCGCCTCGCGCGGTGACGATCAGCGTCACGCCCAGCGGCACGCCGGCCAGCACCGCGATGCCGCCCGACACGCCCACCATCAGCAGGGTTTCAAGCAGCGAGGTGATGAGCAGGTCGATCAGTTGCGGACTCATTGGCGATTTCTTCTACGTGGATGTTGCGGCGGGCCAGCTCGGCCAGCGCGTCGTGCATGGATTCGCGGGCGCCTTCGGCGAACACGAACAAGGTGCCCACCGCCACGCCCTGGATGTCTTCGACGCGGGCCTGCACCAGCCCGATGTCCAGCGCGTGCACGCGGGCCAGGTCGGACAGCAGGGTCTCGGCGCCGCCGCCGGTAAGCGACAGGCGCAGCAGGCGCACGGCCTGGCCGGGCCGCGCGGCGGCGCGCTCGGCGATGCGCTGGCGCGCCGCGGCCAGCGTGCCGTCGGTCAGGTCGGTGGCCGTGGCCGCCGACACCATCGCGCGCGTGACCTCGTTGCGCGGCGACGCGAAGATGTCCTGCGTGCGGCCCATCTCGACCACCTGCCCCTCGGAAAGCACCGCGACGCGGTCGCAGATCTCGCGCACCACTTCCATCTGGTGCGTGATCATCACCACGGTGACGCCGGTCTTGCGATTGATGTCGCGCAGCAGCGCCAGGATGTTGTGCGTGGTCTCGGGGTCGAGCGCCGACGTGGCCTCGTCGCTGAGCAGCACGTCGGGATCGTTGGCCAGCGCGCGCGCGATGCCCACGCGCTGCTTCTGGCCGCCGCTGATCTGGCTGGGATAGCGGTCGCGCAGATGCTCCAGGCCCACCAGCGCCAGCAGCCGCTCGACCTTGGCCGGGATCTCTGCCGCGGGCACGCCGGCGATCTCCAGCGGCAGCGCCACGTTGGCGTACACCGTGCGGCGCGACAGCAGATTGAAGCCCTGGAACACCATGCCGATGCGCCGGCGCTGGGCGCGGAGTTGCGCCTCGGACAGGCCGGTCAGCGCCTGCCCGCCCAGGGTGATGCTGCCCTGGTCGGGCCGCTCGAGCAGGTTGATGCACTGGACCAGCGTACTCTTGCCGGCGCCGCTGGGGCCGATGATGCCGAAGACCTCGCCCTGCTCGATGCGCAGGTCGATGCCTCGCAGCGCCTCGAACCGTCCGTGCGGCGTAGCGTACGTCTTGTACAGATTTTCGATATGAATCATGGCGGGGAATTGTCCAACGCCGTCCTTCTAAAGAGAACGACTGTTTATTCCGTCTTTAATCACTTTTGGAAATATGAAAGCCGGGCGCGCGCCCCCGGACAGGCGGCAGCGAAAGGCCGGCATGCGGTCGTACGACGGCGGCCGCGGACGACCGGCCGTCAGGGCGGAGGGAATGACGGCCGCCCGCCGCGTGGGATCAACGTGCGCGCGAGATACGCACCTCGGCGCCGCGGCGCTTCACCTCCAGCCCTTCCGAGGGCAGGATGCGCAGCCCTTCCAGCCCCTTGATGTAGCTGGAGCCCTGCATCTGCATGACGCGGATCTTGTTGCGCATGACGACCGGGTTGTGCACCGGCATGCCGAACATCCACACTTCGTCGAGGATGCGCGCCGAATTGAACTCGCCCGCATGCTGCGCCATGGGCCCCAGACACAGCATGTGGCCCTCGCGGCCGAACACGGGGAACTTGTCGGGACCGCAGGTCAGCGTCCAGGTGGAGCCGCCCTCGTAGCGATGGCCCGTGCTCAGGTCCCACCACGCCTCTCCCTTGGGCAGATAGACGCGCACCTCGTTGCCGGGCTGCGTGATCGGCGCCACCAGCAGCGCCGGACCCAGCAGGTATTGCAGGTCCCAGGCATGGGCCTCGGGGTCGTTCGGGAACGCCAGGGCCATCGAGCGCTGCACCGGCAGGCCGGTGCGCACGGAGTCCTCGATGGCGCCCAGCACATACGGAATCAGGCGATAGCGCCAGTTCATCCAGGTGCGCACATGGCCGAGCGTTTCTTCGCCGAAGGCCCACGGCATCAGGCCGGGCACGCCCTGGAAGCTGAAGTTGGCCGAGAACACGCACGCGGCAAGCCAGCGCACGTACAGCTCGGCGCTCATGCCCTCGAGCGGGGCGTCGATGGCGCCCAGGTTGTGCGTCTGCACCGGCAGGCCGCTGGCGCCGATGGACAGCGCGGTGCGCAGGCTGTGCTCGAGTCCCGCCCAATCGTTGGTGACGCGCGGACCGGCCTGCCACGGCAGGCGCTGCGCGGCCGGGAACAGGTCGGTGCTGGGCACCACGCCTTCCGGCGGCACCTTGTGGCCGGCCACTGCATCGAACAATGCGCGGCGCGCCAGCAGCGGATACATCGAGCGCAGCGCCGGACCGGTCTCGCCGTTGCGCGCGCTGACGCCATCGGGAATGGCGATCTGCGCATCGCAGGCCGGCGCGTCCAGGCCGTCGTCGACCAACTGGCGGTGCCGTTCGACCCACAGGTTGTAGGCGTCGCGGTAGGTGAGATCGAGCAGTCCGTAGGGTTGGCCGCTGGTGGCCGGCACGCCGTCGAACACCTGGGCGCTGCCATCGTCGCGGGTCAGCAGCCAGCCGCGGTCCTCGAGTTCTTCGAACAGCGGACTGGACTTCAGCACGCCGGGGAAGCCCGCCGCGGACACGTGCACGTGATGCTTGTGGAATAGGGCCAGCATCTGCCTAGCGTCGGGGAAGCGGCTGGCATCCCACTCGAGGGCCGGCTTGTCGGCCTGGAAGCCCCAGGCCGACGGCAGGGCCAGCGAGACCACGTCCAGCGGGATCTGACGCTCGCGCATCTGCTCGACCAGGGCGACGGTTTGCGTGGGCATCTCGCCAGGGGCCTGCTGCAACCAGGCGCCCATCGCCCACAGTACGGGCTGGCCGGCGCGACCGGTAAGCGCGGTGTACTGGTTGAGGATTTCGCCCGGCTCGCCGGCGAACAGGAACAGGTCGAGCACGTTGTCGTCGATGGTGAGCACGTAGGCGCCGTCGGCGGGCTCGATACCCGGCGCGTGCTGCACGCGCCGCATGGTGTTGACATAGACGCCCCAGCCGCGCGGGCTCCAGGCCAGCGGCAGGGCGCGGTGCTCGGGATCGTCGGACACCACGGCCTCGCCGCGGCGGTTCAGGTCTCCGGGCGTCTCGCCCAGGCCGTACACGCCCTCGTTGCCTTCCAGGGCGAAACCCACCGTCCAGACGGCATGCTCGATGTCGTCGAGCGCATCATGGCCGAAGGCCGGCGTGTGGGGCGACACTTCGGAAGCCAGCACGGGCTGATCGCCGCGCGACAACGCGATGCGCACCGGATTGGTCAGCACCTCGAGGGCGACGTCGCCCTGCACGATGCGCCACCCGTCCGCGGCATCGCGCGGGGCGATGGTGGCTTCGCCCACCGCCTCCTGGCGGGCGAGCAGCATCTCGGCCACGGCGCGGGCCCGCGCACCGGCCTTCTCGTCGGTCAGCAGGCCAGGCTCGCCGCAGCGCAGGCGGAATACGCCAGGTGCGTGCGCCTCGACCACCAGATGCAGGCCCTCACCTACGTCGAAGTCGATACGGCTGGGACGGGACGTCAGCAGCTCGACCGTATCGAGCGAGGTGGTATGGGCAAAGTCGAACTTCGGCGGCACAGAGCATCCCCCGGCTTAAGCCAAAAATGCGTCAAAAAACGCTATTTTGACGGATTTGGCGTTTGAAATAAACTCGACCCCTCCCTGCCAGCCGGGCGAAGCCAAAAGCCGGGCTCCCGTGGTAGCGTTGCGTGCGCCGCAGCAACCACTTACTAGGCAAGGTTCGGCGCGACAAAAGCGGCGAAACCCCGGGCGCCCGCCCCGTCAACGCGGTGCCAATTGCGCCAGCAGGTCCGATTCCAGGGGCAGTGGTTCACCGCACAATTGCGCGGCGATCACGTCGCCGGCCAGCGCCGACCAGCTCAATCCCCGCGAGGCGTAGCCCGTGGCCAGCCACAACCCCGGCGCCCGGGGCACCTGCCCCACCGCGGGCAGCCGACCCGGCAGCACGGCCCGCCAGCCCGCCCAGCCCGGCAGGGTGCCGGGCGCCAAGGCATCCAGGCGGCTTGTGCCGTCGGCCAGCAGTCCCGCGGCCTTGCCCAGATTGACGCGCTGCCCCGCCTCGCCCACACGCGACTCCGCCGCCCCGTGCACATAGGTGCTGCCAGCCACGCACCAGCCATCCACGGCGGGCAGCAGATAGCCATCGCCGCCCACCACGCAGCGCGGCCCGCCCGCCAGCGATGCGGCGGGCAGCAAAGTGACCTCGCCGGCCAGCGCGTGCATCTGCGCCATGCGAGGCAGGCTGTCCAGCAGTCCGCAGCCGCTCAGCAGCGCGGGCGCGCCGGCGGCGTTCGCCAGCACCAGGTGCGGCGCCTCTCCCAATAGGGTCCCATCCTGGGCATGCGCCCGCCAGCCTCCATCAGTGCGGACCAGGCCGACCGCCCGCCCTGCCACCACGGTGATGCCTGGCTCGGCCAGCAGGCGGGCCACCACTCTGTCCGGCCGCACCAGCAGGCCGTCGCCGAAGAAGGCGCCGCCGCGCGCGACAGGCAGGCCCGCCAATCGCGACGCCTCGGCGCCATCCACCGCTCGCACCCAATCGCTCGGAAAGCCCAGGGCCGTGACCGTATCCGCCAGCGCAGCCGCCCTGCCCGCGTCGCGCTCCAGTTGCAGAGTGCCGCAGCGCAGGGGCGCGGCCTCCTGGTCCAGCGCCAGCCAGCGGCGCAAGGCACGCTGGCTGCCGGCGCGCGACAGGCGCGCGCGCGGGTTGTCGTCTCGCGCGATCAGCGGCGTCAGCGCGGCGGCCAGATGGCCTTTATGTCCGCCCGCGGAACCGGGATCGATGACCACCACCTCCCGGCCCCGCAGCGCCAGCGCGTGCGCCACACCGGCGCCTGCCAGCCCCGCCCCGATAACCACGACCGGCGCGCCGTCATCGTCCGGCAGCGCCGGTCCCTGCGGGGCCGTCGGCGAGCGTACGCCCGAGATCATGTGCCACTTGCCGCCATAGCCAGGTTCGCGCCGCACCTCGAAGCCCAGTTCGGCCAGGGCGCGCCGCACGCTGCCGACGCTGGTCCACGAGGCCAGCGTCGCGTCCGGCGCGGCCAGGCGCATCAGGTCGGCCAGCATCTCCGGCGCCCACATCGCCGGGTTGTGCCGCGGCGCGAAGCCGTCGAGGAAATATGCGTCCACGCGGGCGGCCAGCCGCGGCGCGACCGCGTCGGCCTGGCCGAATGCCAGCGTCAGCGTCACGGAGCCCCCTTCGAACTCGAGCCGGTGCAGGCCCGGCAACAGGGGCGGCCATTGATCCGTCAACTGGCCCGCCAGCGCCTGCAGCGCCTCTGGCAGATGGTCGCGCAACGCCTGGCGCAGCGCCTCTCGATCGAAGGGATGCCCTTCGATGGATACCATGTGCAGGCGGCGCGGCCGTTGCGGATCGTCGCGCCATGCCTGCCACAGCGCCAGGAAATTGAGCCCCATGCCGAAGCCGGTCTCGCATACCGTGAAGCGGCCACGCCCGCGCCAGCGCTGCGGCAGGCCATTGCCGCGAAGAAACACTACGCGCGCCTGGCCCAGCGGTTCGGCGCGGCTGTGATAGACGTCCTGGTAGATGGCGCTGTAGAGCCGGCCCTCGCTGTCCAGCGCTGGCGCGGCGGGCTGCAGGGGCGTGTAGGACGTGGACATGGACGGCGGGCGGCGAATCGGCCGCGAAAATAACAGCATGCTGAACGAGGACGTTGGCATGACGCCACGCCGGTGCGCGCATTTGAGCACGCCGGACAAGGGCACGTCACATACAAGGCTTACACTGGCAGCATGACGACCGCCGAAAAACGCCCCCTCGCCAGCCCGCTCGACCTGGGCGCCGCCATCGACGTCGCCGTGTGCGCGGCGCATGCCGGCGCAGCGCTGCTGCAATCCTACGCCCACCATCGCGCCGACCTGGTCATCGATCGCAAGGCGCGCAACGACCTGGTCTCGCAAGCCGACCGCGAAGCCGAAGCCGCCGTGCTGGCCGTGCTGCGCGAACGCACTCCCGAGTTCGGCATCGTGGCCGAAGAAACGGGCGGCAACGCCGCGGGCCCGGCCACCTGGTATATCGATCCGCTGGACGGCACCACGAATTTCCTGCACGGCATTCCGCACTATGCCGTGTCCATCGCACTGGTGGCGCATACCGGCACCAGGCTGCCCGGCGGCGATGCCGTCGCCGAAGACACGCCGGTCATCGGCGTGGTCTACGACCCCAGCCGCGAAGAACTCTTCACCGCGGTGCACGGCATAGGCTCGTGGCTCAATGGCCGACGCATCTCATGCTCGCGCACGGCAACGCTGGACGATGCGGTGCTCGCCACCGGTTTCCCGTTCCGCGACTTCTCTTTCGCCGGGCAATACATGCCCATGCTGCACGACGCCATCAACCAGTCCCGCGGCGTGCGCCGCATGGGCGCCGCCGCGCTCGATCTGGCCTGGACGGCCTGCGGCCGCTACGACGGCTACTGGGAGATGGGCCTGGCGCCCTGGGACGTGGCCGCCGGCACGGTCATATTGCGCGAAGCGGGCGGCGTCTGCACCGACATGCACCTGCGCGACCCGTGGCCCGTGGGCGGCCGCCTGGTCGCGGGCAATCCCGACATCTACCAGGCGCTGCAGAGCCTGGTGACGCCGCACCTGGATGCCTAGGGTCTGTTAACGCTAAATTGACAGGCCCTATGCCGCAGCCGCCTGCTTCTTGGGCGCTTCGGCGCGCAGTTCGCGGCGCAGTATCTTGCCCACGTTGCTCTTGGGCAGTTCGTCGCGAAACTCCACGTGGCGCGGCCGCTTGTACCCCGTGAGCTTGTCCTGGCACCAGCGCAGCAGTTCCGCCTCGGTAAGCGCGGCGTCGCGCCGCACCACGAAGGCCTTCACCGATTCGCCCGAATGTCCGTCGGGCATGCCCACGACCGCGCATTCGAGCACGCCCGGATGGCTGGCCAGCACGGCCTCTACCTCGTTGGGATAGACCTTGAAGCCCGACACCGCGATCATGTCCTTCTTGCGATCGACGATGCGCGTGTAGCCCGCCTCGTCCATGATGCCGATGTCGCCCGTACGGAAATAACCGTCGCGGGTCATGACGGCGCGGGTTTCCTCGGGCCGCTGCCAATATCCCAGCATGACCTGGGGCCCGCGGATGGCCACCTCGCCGCGCTCGCCCAGCGGCACTTCGGCGCCGGCGTCATCGAGAATCGCCACGTCGGTGGAAGGCAGCGGCAGTCCGATCGATCCGGTGTACTCGGTGGCGTCGGTGCGGTTCACCGTGGCCACCGGCGAGGTCTCGGACAGGCCATAGCCTTCGATCAGCGGACGCCCGGTCAGCTTCAGCCAGCGGTCGGCCACCGCCTGCTGCACCGCCATGCCGCCGCCCAGCGTGAGACGCAGACCCGAGAAATCGAGCTTGGCGAACTCGGGGTTGTTGGCCAGCGCATTGAACAGCGTGTTGACGCCGGGGAACACGTGCACGGGCTTTTTGCGCCACGCTTCGATAAGGGCGGCCTGGTCGCGCGGATTGATGATCAGGAGATTGTTCATGCCGGCATGCATGCCGAACAATCCGCACACCGTCATGGCGAACACGTGGTACAGCGGCAAGGCGCTGATGATGGTGAGCGGCGGTCCGGACAGGTCGCCCAGGGCCGGCCGCGCCACTTCCTGCACCTGCAGCACATTGGTGACCAGGTTGCCGTGCGACAGCATGGCGCCCTTGGGCGTGCCGGTGGTGCCGCCCGTGTACTGCAGCACGGCCAGGTCGCTCATGGCCAGGGTGACGTGCGAGTACGTGGCCCGCGCGCCCTCTTGCAGAACCAGGGGCATGCGCACGGCGCCCTCGATGTGCCATGACGGAATCATGCGCTTGACGTAGCGCGCCGCGAAATTGATCAACGGCGCCTTCAGGCCGCCCAGCAGGTCGCCGGGACTGACCACCACCACGTGGCGCAGCGCGCCGCGGTCTCGCACGTTCTGCAGCGTGTGCGCGAAATTCTCGAATATGACGATGACTTCGGCGCCGCTGTCGCGCAGCTGGCACCCCAGCTCGTCGGGCTTGTACAGCGGGTTCACGTTGACCACCACGAGACCCGCGCGCAGTGTGCCCAGCATGGCCACCAGATAGGACGGCACATTGGGCATCATCAGCGCCACGCGCGCGCCGCGCTGCAGGCCCAGCGACTGCAACCATGCCGCGAAGGCCCGCGCATGATTGTCGATTTCGGAAAAGAGGATGTCGCTGCCCATCGCCGTGCACGCGACGCGGTCGGCGTGGCGCCTGCAGGCCTGGTCGAGCAAGTCGGTAAGGGAGGTATATCCGTGCAGCGAGACTTCCGCGGAAACCCCTTCAGGATAGTGGGCGAGCCATGGACGCGACATGATGTTTGCCTCCTTTTTTATGGGTTTGGATTGATGATACCCTTGATCAAGCCCATTACTCCATGAGTCAGATCATGCACCTGCTCGAGCCTCTGGTCACCTGGCGGCACGACCTTGCCGCGATCCGCCGCGACATCCACGCCCACCCCGAACTGGCCTTCGAAGAGTTCCGCACGGCCGACGTGGTCGCGGCCAGGTTGCAGGAGTGGGGCATCGAAGTCGACCGCGGGCTGGGCGGCACGGGCGTGGTGGGCATCGTGCATGGCAACATACCGGGCAAGGGCACGGTAGGACTGCGCGCCGACATGGACGCGTTGCCCATGCAAGAGGTCAACAGCTTCGAGCACGCCAGCCGCCACGAAGGCAAGATGCACGCCTGCGGCCACGACGGCCACACCGTCATGCTGCTGGGCGCGGCGCGATACCTGTCGCAGCACCGCGATTTCGCGGGCACGGTGTACCTGATTTTCCAGCCCGCGGAAGAAGGCGGCGGCGGCGCGCAGCGCATGATCGACGACGGCCTGTTCCGCCGCTATCCCATGGAAGCCGTGTTCGGCATGCACAACTGGCCCGGCATACCCACCGGTCGATTCGGCGTCACGGCCGGGCCCATCATGGCCTCGGCCAACGAATTCTCCATCGTCATCCGCGGCAAGGGCGCGCATGCGGGCATGCCGCACCTGGGCATCGACCCGGTGATGGCCGCGGTGCAGCTGGCGCAGTCGTTGCAGACCATCATCACGCGCAACCGCAACCCGCTCGATGCCGCGGTGCTCAGCATCACGCAGATCCATGCGGGCAGCGCGGACAACGTGGTGCCCGGCCACGCGGAACTGCGCGGCACCGTGCGCACCTTCACGCTCGAAACGCTCGACCTCATCGAACGCCGCATGCGCGAGATCGCTCAGCATACCTGCGCGGCGCTCGATTGCGAGATGGAGTTCGACTTCCAGCGCAATTACCCGCCCACCATCAACCACCCCGCCGAAACCGCGTTCTGTGTCGAGGTGATGCGCGACATCGTCGGCGCCGACAACGTCGACGATCACGTGCAGCCCACCATGGGCGCGGAAGACTTCGCCTTCATGCTGCAAGCGCTGCCCGGCTGCTACGTGTGGATCGGCAACGGCCTGGGCGAGCATCGCAGCGCGGGCCACGGCATGGGCCCTTGCATGCTGCACAACGGCAGCTACGACTTCAACGACGAATTGCTGCCGATCGGCGCCACCTATTGGGTGGAGCTGGCCACGCGCTGGCTGGCGCGCGAACGCTAGCCTTCATCCGCCTTCGCGGCCAGCTCGCCGTCCATCGCCAGGCAGCTGTCGAGAAATTGCCGCGCCGCGCGCGCGGCGGTGTCGGCATGCGGCACCAGAATGCTTAGCGTGCGGGTGAGCGCGACCGGCGCCACGCGCACCACGGCCAACGTGCCATCCTCATGGCGCATCGACATCGCGGACACGAAGCCTGTGCCCAGGCCGGCGCGCACCGCCTGCTTCACCCCTTCGACGCCCGCCAGTTCCAACGCCGCGGCCGGGCTCAGCCCAGCCCCGGCGAACGCGCGCTCGACCAGTTGCCGCACGCCTGAACCCGGCTCGCGCATCACCAGCGGCCAGGCCGCCAGTTGATCCAGCGTGGCGGATCCCGCGCGCGCCAGCGCATGGTCGGCGCGCACCACCGCCACCACTTCGTCTTCGGTCCACGGGTACACCGCCGTGCCGTCGGCCAGGCCCGTCGGCACGTCGCCCTCGATGAAGGCCAGGTCCAGTTGAGGCAGCCGCTCGACGATCTGCCGCGTATTGCCATCCGACAGATGCAGCGCCACGGCGGGGAAGCGCTGGTGGAAGCGCGCCACTAGCGCCGGCAGTAGGTAGCTGGCGGGCGTGGTGCTGGCGCCCAGCCGCAGCGAGCCGGCATCCATCCCGCGCCATGCGTCGCGCTCGGCCTGCGCCCGCGCGTAGATCTGGCGCAGCTGCCTGGCCTGCTCCGCCAGCCGCTCGCCTGCCGCGGTGAGCGCGATGCCGTGCCCTTGTCGCCGGTACAAAGGCTCGCCGAACCAGTCCTGCAGGGCACGCAACTGTCCCGACACGGCAGGTTGAGACAGGTTCAACTGCCCCGCCGCCCGACTGATGTTTCCGGTATCGGCGACGCAGGCGAAGGTCAGTAGCTGGTCTGGAGTCATGGGGTCACGGCAACTACGCGCGTAGTTATATAAGACATTACGATATTAGCTATCCGAATTAACCATTTTTCAGATAGTAGCGCGGCGTTTAATATTTCCGGAAGTTATTTGAATATATAGAAAGTCGTGGACGCATCGCTCACCGCCCCTACTCCCACCCCCTGGCGCGACAAGCTCAATGGCGTGCTGTTCGTCGCGCTGATGGCTGGAGCGGTGGTGCAGTTGGCCGATCTGCCCGTCATTCGCGGCCTGGGCTTCTCGCCGTTGGTGGTGGGCATCGTGTGCGGCATGCTGTACGGCAATTTCCTGCGCGGCACCATGCCCGCCGAGTGGGGTGCGGGCGTGCATTTCACGGCGCGCAGGCTGCTGCGCATCGCCGTCGCCTTCTACGGCCTGAACATCAGCATCCAGCAGATCGCCGCCGTGGGTCTGCCAGGACTGGCCGTATCGGTGGCCATCGTGGTGGGCACGCTGGCCCTGGGCGCCTTCGTCGGCCAGAAACTGCTGGGCCTGGACCGCGACACCGCGGTGCTGACCTCAGCCGGCAGCGCCATCTGCGGCGCCGCCGCAGTGCTGGCCTTCGAGCCCACGCTGCGGGCCGCCCCGCACAAGAGCGCCGTGGCCGTGGCCACCGTAGTGCTGTTCGGCACGCTGTCGATGTTCCTGTATCCGGTGTTCTATCACGCCGGCTGGCTGCCGTTCGACACCCAGGCGCTGGGCATTTTCATCGGCGGCACCGTGCACGAAGTCGCCCAGGTCGTGGGCGCCGCCAGCAACATCGACCCGGCCACTACCGAAGTCGCCACCATCGTGAAGATGACGCGCGTCGCGCTGCTGGTGCCGGTGCTGATCGCACTGGGCCTGTGGCTGCGCAGCCGCGCCACGCGGTCCGACGAATCCGGAAGCCGCGGCGCCAAGCTGCCCATCCCGTGGTTCGCCGTAGGCTTTCTGGCGCTGGCCATCGTCAACTCGCTCAACGTGCTGCCCTCCGATGCCGTCGCGGCGATCCGCAGGATGGACGTGTTCGCGCTCACCATGGCCATGACTGCGCTGGGCATCGAGACTCGCTTCGCGCAGATCCGCAAGGCCGGCCCCCGCGTGCTGGCGCTGGGCGCCGTGTTGTACGCATGGCTGCTGTTCGGCGGCTACGCGCTGGTCAAGATGGCGGCCTGAACTCCGTCGCGGCGACGCCTGCGCGCCGCTTTCCACGCCGGCGGACGGCGCGCGGCACGGGCCGCATGCACCCAGGTTGCACTGCCGCAAACCGCCGCGCCGCGTTCACGTTTTTCCTGCATAATCGACCGGTTCTTCTTCCGGAGCCGGTCGCATGACTTCCACCGCACATCCCACCAAAGTCAGGCTGCCGGAAGGCCGCGAACCCGTCCTGCGGGTCATGCCCATGCCGGCCGATGCCAACATCCACGGCGACGTCTTCGGCGGGTGGATCATGGCGCAGGTCGACATCGCCGGCTCGATACCGGCAGCGCGGCGCGCGGCCGGCCGGGTCGCCACGGTGGCCGTCAACGCATTCCAGTTCAAGCAGCCCGTCTTCGTCGGCGACCTGCTCAGTTTCTATACGTCCATCACCAAGACCGGCAACACGTCCGTCACGGTCTCGGTCGAGGTGTATGCCGAACGCCAGCGGCTCGATGCCGAGGTCGTCAAGGTCACCGAAGCCACGCTGACCTACGTGGCCACCGACGAGGCTCGCCGCAGCCGCCCCCTGCCTCCGCTCTGAGCCAGCCAGCATGACCAACACCGCCGAGCAGAAACCCGCTGCCGCGCCTCGCCGGCTCGATCCCGAAGATGCCCAGCACGCCCTGGCGGCGGTGCAGGAGTGCCTGCGCCGCCAGATGCTGGTGGAAAGCCTGGTGCATCGCCAGGAACAGGGTGACGCCAAGGCCACGCTGGTCGAAGACCTGGTGCATCGGCAGCACGAAGCCGAACTGAAGGCGCTGGTCGACGACCTGCATCCGGCCGACATCGCGTTCATTCTCGAGTCCCTGCCCAAGGAAGAACGCCAGACGGTATGGAACCTGGTCAGCGCCGAACACGACGCGGACGTGCTGCTCGAGGTGGAAGACTGGGTCCGCGAATCGCTGATCGAGGCGATGGACCGGCAGGACCTGGTCGCGGCCACCGGCAACATGGATGCCGACGAGCTGGCCGACCTGGCGCCCGACCTGCCGCCCGACGTGGTGGCCGAGGTGCAGAAGGGCCTGACCGAGGAAGAGCGCGCGCAGCTGCTCGAGGCCATGGGCTACCCCGAGGACAGCGTCGGCGCCATCATGGACTTCGAGATGGTCCGGGTGCGCGAGGACGTCACCCTCGAAGTCGTGCTGCGCTATCTGCGCCGCCTGCACGAACTGCCCGATCACACCGACCAGATATTCGTGGTCGACCGCCAGGACAAGCTGCAGGGCGTGCTGCCGATCTCGGTGCTGCTGGTCAGCGAGCCCGACTCGGAAGTGCACAGCGTGATGAATACCGATTTCCTCGCGCTGAACCCGCTGGACTCGGACGCCGACGCCGCCGGCGCCTTCGAACGCTACGACCTGGTCTCGGCGCCGGTGGTCGACGACCAGAGCCGCCTGATCGGCCGCGTGACCATCGCCGACGTCGTGGACGTGATGCGCGAAGACTCGCAGGAACAGGCGCTGTCGCGCGCCGGCCTGCAGGAAGAGGACATCTTCGCCCCCATGGTGAAGGCCCTGCGCAACCGCGCCCCGTGGCTGCTGTTCAACATCTGTACGGCCGCCACGGCTTCTTTCGTGGCCTCGCAGTTCGAGGACACCGTCAGCCACATCGTGGTGCTGGCATTCCTGATGTCCATCGTCGCCGGCATCGGCGGCAACTCGGGCAACCAGACCATGACCATGATCATCCGCGCGCTGGCCATGGGCCGCATCACGCCGCGCAACCTGTGGCAGCTGGTCAAGCGCGAGATGATGGTCACGCTGATGGTCGGCCTGTGCGGCAGCCTGATGGCGGCCCTGTTCGCATGGATCATCTCGCGCTCGATCTGGGTGGCCATCGTGATGATGGCGGCGATGATCTGCAACATGCTGGTGGGCGCGGGCATCGGCGTGCTGGTGCCGATGCTGCGCTCGCGCTTCGGCAAGGATCCCGCCATCGGCTCGTCGGTGCTGCTGACCTTCGCCACCGACTCGCTGGGATTCTTCATCTTCCTGGGACTGGCGACGGTCTTCCTGCTGTAGCGCAGAGACACGGCCGCCAGCGCGCGGGCGGGCATTCCGCGCGGTGGCCGAGCACCGGGCAAAACGGCCGGATACCCGGCCTCCGTCAGACAGCTTCCGGCTGCAGCGACGCGCTCAGCTTGCGCACCAGCGCGGCCAGGCGGCCATCGTCGATGCCGCAGGCGCGCAGCGCCCGCTCGGTTTCGATCACGTAATCCAGGCAGGGGCCGGACTGCCCCACCGCGCCCTGCACGGATGCCATCAAGCGGTCTTCGCTGAGCTCGCCCGCGTAGTGCCCGCAGGCGCGATTCAGCAGGAATACCAGTCCGCGCACCGGACCGTCCGCGGTCGAGCAGGCCAGCCAGCGCGGCACATAGGCGCCGTTGGGCATTTCGCGCTGCCACAGCGCCTGGAATACCGGCACCACGTCCGCGGCCGAGACGCGGAACGCCACGCCGCGGCAGCAGCCCCCTCGGTCGAGGCCGAAGACCAGGCCCGGCGCATCGGGCGAGCCGCGATGGTCGTGCGACCACAGGCAAAGCGATCGGTGATAGCCGCGGACAGTCGCCAGGCGGCGCTCCTGCCAATGAAAACCGGGGCGCCAGATCAGCGAGCCATAGCCAAAGACCCAGACGTCATCGATGCCATTCCAATCCGCCAACAGCGCCTCGATGGAGGACGCCGGGCATACCCCGCCGCCACATGCGGCCGCCCCTTCCGACGACATGATGCTGCCTGGACCTCGTACCAGAAAACGATGTCCGTAATGCTACGCCGGTTCATGCAGAAATTTTTTGCCCGATCGGCGGCTGTAGCGTCGAACCGACGCAATCCAGGTCGATGGAAATCGACTGTAGCGGCAAAATTTTTGCCCTGCGCCGCGAGCGGCCCGCCCATCACGCCAGGCCGCGCCGTACCGGGTGCGCGCTCAGGCGGCGTCCAGCGGCAGTTCGGTCGTGCTCTTGATGACTTCCATCGAGAAGCTGGCGCTGACGTCCAGCAGGTCGACCGTCTCGATCAGGCGGCGGTAGAAGCGGTCGTACGCGGCCATGTCCTCGACCACGACCTTGAGCAGATAGTCGATGTCGCCCGCCATGCGGTGGAACTCGACCACGTTGGGCAGGGCCGTCACGGCGCCGACCAGGCTTTGCGTCCACTTGGCATTGTGCTGGCTGGTCTTGATGGAGACGAAGACGGTCAGGTGCAGGCCCAGCGCCTTGGGGTCGAGCAGCACGGTGTTGCGGGCGATGACGCCGTCGTCCTTGAGCTTCTGGATGCGGCGCCAGCAGGGCGTGACGGACAGATTCACCTGTTCGGCAATGTCGGCCACCGAGCAGGTGGCATCCTTCTGCAGCAGGCTGAGTATCTTGATGTCCGTGTGGTCCACAGTGCTATCCCCTGGAAGGCCCGGCCGCGCGAGGCGGCGGATGATCGGCGCCGGCCCCACGCTCACCGGCGTCGCGCGCGGCCGTATCTTGCCCTGTCCGCCGGCTTGCGTCCACCCGACAATGACACATTTCCGTACGATCAGTCATAGTCTCAGGATACGTTTCATCCTGGCGGACTGCAAACCCCTCACGCCTGTGCGGGCATTCCGGCATGACAGGTAAAATTTTCTAAAAAATATGCTCTCAGGGGTAGATTTCCGCAAAGTCATTCCGCAGCCCCCGGCTTAGGATGGGAATCAACCGGCGCGACCGTCGCGCCACCCTGTTCCGCTTTCATTCCAGTCCGCATGTCCCTCATCCCCGCGCCCTCACCGCTGCAAGCGCTGTGCGCCTCGGTCGAACAGGCCCAGCGCCGCGCCGCCCACGCGTTCCTCCATGAACTGAGCGCCAGCGTGGCGCACGCGGGCCACGATGCGCTGGCGGGTCTGCCACACGAGCTGCGGCATGGCTGTCCCGAGCGCTACACGCGCCACGTCGCCTACGCCGATCCGCATGGCAGCTTCACCATCGTGTACCTGATCTGGCAGCCTGGCCAATACAGCCCCGTGCACGGACACAAGAGCTGGTGCACCTATCGGGTGTTGCAGGGAGAGTTGACGGAGACGCACTACCGCTGGGATCCCGCGACCCGGCAGGCGCGCGAATGCGGCGGCGCCATGCGCCGGCCGGGCGACATCGTGACCGCCACGCCGGGCCTGGAGCAGATCCACCGCCTGGGCAACGGCGGCGATTCCATTGCGATCTCATTGCACATCTACGGCGTGGCCGAGGCGGATATCGCCACCGGCGTCAACCGCGTGGTGCACAGCGCCGGCCACTGAGGCGCGCACGCCGGGCGCATCACCCTACAGGCCGGTGTCCAGCGTGTAGTGCGCGCCGCTGCGGTTTTCCAGCGTGAGGGTACTTAGCACGGGAACGGTGGCGGCCGCATCCTGCGCCACGTGCAGGCGCAGATTGCCCAGCTGCAGATCCCAGCCGCCGGTCGCGGGCTCGACGGGAACGTCGACGATCCGTCCCAGGCGGCGGGCGACGTCCTCGGCCTGCGCGGCCCGGGCGTCGATGCGATGGATGGCCTGGGCGCCGTTGGGATGGGCCATCAGCGACGGCACCCAGACGCACTCGGGCGTGAGGTGCCGGCAGAAATACATGCGGATGCCGGGGATCGGCTGCTCGGCAAAGCGCACGGTGTGAAAGCGCGCCTGCACGGTTTCGCCGTCGACCTGGGCCGGGCGCGTGAGTTCTTGCACGGGGTTGACCTTGAACCCCGCCGCCAGCAACCGCTGATAGGTGGCCTCGGCGTCGTAGGTGCGGAACACCAGCGCCTCGAGGCCGAACGGCGAATCGGCGATTTCCTTGCGCGCCGGAGGCGCTCCGGGTGGCCAACCCAGCAGCTCGACGTACGTGCCGTCCAGCGCGATCAGCCGGTTGCACGACCCCAGGTTGTGCACCGAGGTCTCGCTGAGCAGAAAGCCCTGGCGCTCGAAATGGGGCGCCAGCGCTTCCAGGCGGTCGCGCACCATGACGACGGCATGATCGAACTCGGTACGGCCTACGGAGTGCAACATGGCTGCGCCTTTCGGATCAGGTGAGTTGGCCGTGGCAGTGCTTGTACTTCTTGCCGCTGCCGCACGGGCACGGGTCGTTGCGTCCCACCTTGGGCACGACATTGCGACTGGGCGAGGAAGCCGGCGTATCGGCATTGGCCGCGGCCAGCGCTTCTTCGTAGTCGGAATGATGGTACTGCACGTTCTGCACTTGCGCCTGCGCGGCTTCGGCCTGTTCGACCTGTTCGGGCGACTGCACCCGCACGGTCATCAGCACGCGCACCACGTCGCCGCGGATGCGGTCGAGCATGCCCGAGAACAGCTCGAACGCTTCGCGCTTGTATTCCTGCTTGGGATTCTTCTGCGCGTAGCCGCGCAGATGGATTCCCTGGCGCAGATAGTCGAGCGACGACAGGTGTTCGCGCCAGTGCGTGTCGATGGCCTGCAGCATGATCGAGCGCTCGAACTGCGACCACGACTCGGCCCCGACCTGCGCCACCTTGCCCGCGTACACGGCGCGCGCCGCTTCGCTGACGCGTTCCAGCAGCTCTTCGTCGGTCAGGTTGGGCTCTTGCTCGACCATGTCGGCCAGGGGCAGGTCCAGCTGCCAGTCGGCCGCCAGGGCGTTCTGCAGCCCGGCCACGTCCCACTGTTCTTCGACCGACTCGGCCGGGATGTGGCTGCGGAACAGCTCGGTGACCGCGCCATCGATCAGGCTCTCGACCGTCGCGCCGATGGAACCCGCTTCGAGCACTTCGTTGCGCTGGGCGTACAGCACCTTGCGCTGGTCGTTGGCGACGTCGTCGTATTCGAGCAGCTGTTTGCGGATGTCGAAGTTGCGGCCCTCGACCTTGCGCTGCGCGGTCTCGATGGAACGCGTCACCATGCCCGCCTCGATGGGCTCGCCTTCGGGCAGCTTCAGGCGTTCCATGATGGCGCGCACACGATCGCCGGCGAAGATGCGCATCAGCGGATCTTCCAGCGACAGGTAGAAACGCGACGAGCCCGGGTCGCCCTGGCGGCCGGCGCGGCCGCGCAGCTGATTGTCGATGCGGCGGGATTCGTGGCGCTCGGTGCCGATGATGCGCAGGCCGCCGGCGGCCTTGACCTGCTCGTTCAGCGGCTTCCATTCGGCGCGCACCTTCTCGATGCGCGCGCTGCGTTCGGCTTGCGGCAGCGTTTCGTCGGCCTGGATCAGCGCCACCTGTTTGTCGACGCTGCCGCCCAGCACGATGTCCGTGCCGCGGCCCGCCATGTTGGTGGCGATGGTGATGTGGCCCGGCTTGCCCGCCTCGGCCACGATCTCGGCCTCGCGAGCGTGCTGCTTGGCGTTGAGCACGTCATGCGGCAGGCGCGCCTGCGTCAGCAGGTTGGCGAGCACCTCGGAGTTCTCGATGCTGGTGGTGCCCACCAGGACGGGCTGGCCGCGCTGGTGGCAGTCGCGGATGTCCTCGAGGATGGCGTTGTACTTCTCTTGCGCCGTCTTGAAGACCTGGTCGTTCTGATCCTTGCGGATCATCGGCTTGTTGGTCGGGATCAGCACCGTTTCCAGGCCGTAGATCTCCTGGAATTCATAGGCCTCGGTGTCGGCCGTGCCCGTCATGCCCGACAGCTTGTCGTACATGCGGAAGTAGTTCTGGAACGTGATCGACGCCAGCGTCTGGTTCTCGTGCTGGATCTTGACGCCTTCCTTGGCCTCGACGGCTTGGTGCAGGCCATCGGACCAGCGCCGGCCCACCATCAGGCGGCCCGTGAACTCGTCGACGATGACCACCTCGCCGTCCTGCACCACGTACTGCTGGTCGCGGAAGAACAGCGTGTGGGCGCGCAGCGCCACCATCAGGTGGTGCATCAGCGCGATGTGGCGCGGGTCGTACAGCGATTCTCCCTGCGGCAGCAGGCCGACGCGCGACAGCACTTCCTCGGCGTGCTCGTGGCCGGCCTCGGACATGTAGACCTGCTGGCTCTTCTCGTCGACCCAGTAGTCGCCCTCGGGCTCGGGCTCGTGGGGCTTGGGCTCGGATGCCATGCGCTTGAGCAGCGGCGGCACCGTGTTCATGCGGATGTAGAGCTCGGTGTGGTCTTCGGCCTGGCCCGAGATGATCAGCGGCGTGCGGGCCTCGTCGATCAGGATGGAGTCGACCTCGTCGACGATGGCGTACGACAGGCCGCGCTGGCGCCGATCTTCGGCGCGATATTCCATGTTGTCGCGCAGGTAGTCGAAGCCGAATTCGTTGTTGGTGCCGTAGGTGATGTCGGCGCGATAGGCGGCGATCTTCTCGTCATTGGGCTGCTGGGGCACGACCACGCCGGTGCTCAGGCCCAGGAAGCGGTACAGGCGGCCCATCCATTCGGCGTCGCGACGGGCCAGGTAATCGTTGACCGTGACGACGTGCACGCCCTTGCCCGACACGGCATTCAGGTAAACCGGAAGCGTCGCCATCAGCGTCTTGCCTTCGCCGGTGCGCATTTCGGCGATCTTGCCGTTGTGCAGGGCGATGCCGCCCAACAACTGGACGTCGAAGTGCCGCATGCCGAACACCCGCTTGCCGGCCTCGCGCACGACCGCGAACGCCTCGGGCAGCAGGTCGTCGAGCGTAGTGCCCTGCTCGTGGCGCTTACGGAATTCGTCGGTCTTGGCGGCCAGCGCCTCGTCGGACAGCGCCGCGATCTGCGGCTCGAGGCCGTTGATCTGGCTGACCAGCTTGCGGTACTGCTTGAGCAGCCGGTCGTTGCGGCTGCCTATGAGTTTTTTGAGCAGAGAAACCATGCTTGTCGTTTCGGCAAGGGCGATGCACGCGCGACGGCGCGAGGGCATCGCCTCAGGTCTGAATGAGGGTGCGTTGAGCGGGACGGATCCGCCGGAAAACGATCGAGTGTAACGCACCTGCGAAGGATGACCGGCAACACGCCGGCCCCCATGAACGGCCGTGCGGCCGCGCGCGCCTCAGCGCGTCTGGGTGGCGTCAGCGGGCGGGGCCGTGGCAGTGGCCGAACCCGAGGCGGTGGCTTGCGCGTGCGCGACGGCCGGAGGCGCCGTCTTGGGGGCGCCGAGGAACAGGCGGGGGTCCAGCGGCTGGCCTGCCAGCCGCACTTCGAAGTGCAGGTGCGCGCCGGTGGACCTGCCGGTGGAGCCGACCCGCGCCACCTCCTGGCCGCGCTCGACCAGGTCGCCCTGCTTCACCTTGAGGCTGGAGGCATGGGCATAGCGGGAGATCAGGCCGTCGCCATGGTCGATCTCGACCATGTTGCCGTAGCCCGGCTGATAGCTGGCCTCGAGCACCACGCCGCCGGCCGCGGCCAGGATGGGCGTGCCGACGGGCGCGGAGAAATCCAGCCCTTCGTGCATGGCGTAGCGCCGGGTGAACGGATCGCGGCGCCAGCCGTACGACGAACTGAGATAGGGGAAATCCACCACGGGCATGGTGGTCGGCAGCCGCGCCTGGTCCGCGGAGCGGCGCGTGAGGGCGACGTCGAGCAGACGCAGATTGTCGGACTGTTGCGTCATGCGCACCATCAGCTCGTCCAGCTGCCGGCCCAGGGCCTCGGCCGATTCGGCGCTGGGGGGCTGGCGGTCGGTGAACAGGTCGTCCATGACGTCGGTGGCTTCGTCGTGCGTCACCGTGGCCTGCGCCAGCTCGGGATCGGAATAGGCCACGCCGGCCACCTCGGCCACGCGCTTGCCCAGGCCGTCGATGCTGGCCAGGCGGGCCTGCAGCGTGCCCACCTTGGCCGCCAGCATGTTGACCGTTTCGCGCAGGAAGGCGGCCTCGCGATCGGGGTGGGGATCGCCGGCGTAATCGGGCATGCCGCTGGCCGTGACCGACGCGGTCTGCGCGAGGTATCGTTGCAGAGAAGCCCCGAAGACGGCTGCGGCGACCAGCAGAACACCCAGCAAGGCGGCCAGGCGCACGCCTTCCAGGGTGAGATGCCCGGGCTGTCCGCCGCGGGCGTGCATAATCACGATCTTCAAGGTTTGTTTCCTGTAATTCGAGCCGGCATGGTCAGACCCGCCAACTCTCGTCCGCGTTCCCAATCCAGCCGCCGCTCGGGCGAGACCGCCCTGGGCTGGCTGGGCCTGGACATGCGCGGGGCCGGCGTACTGGCCACGGCGCGCATGCACCTGCAGATTCAGCAGGCGGTGGCGGCCATTCTGCCGCCGGGGCTGGGCGCGGTGTGCGTGGTAGCCCGGCTGGAAAGCCAGCGTCTGCAACTTGCCGTGCCGGGCCCGGCGCATGCCGCGAAGCTGCGCCAGCTGGCGCCGCGCATCGCGCAGGCGCTTGCCGCGCAAGGCTGGAACCTTAACGAAATAAGCGTGAAGGTTCAAGCCGGCATGCCCCGGCCTGGGGCAAAAGCGCCCCGCCCGCCCAAGCTGGCACAACCGCTGGGGCCTACTGCGCTGGACGCCTTCGAGTCACTGGGGCGGAACGTGCGGCCCGGACCTCTGGCCGACGCGATCGCGCGCCTGCTGCAGCATCATAAAGGTGAGTAGCGCTCCGGCCGGTGACGAAAGTACCGGAGCTTTTGCAACGCCGCGCCCGGGCAGCGGCGCCCGGACGCAGCGCGAGGCCTCACGCCGTCAGGCGAGCTGCCATTCGTGGCGGAACGCCTGCGGGGCCTCGGCCTGGGACTCGTAGCTGACCAGCTCCCAGGCGTCCTGCTGCGCCATCAGCGCGCGGGCCAGTTGATTATTAAGGGCGTGGCCCGACTTCGAGGCCACGTAACGCGCCACCAACGGCTTGCCCAGCAGGTACAGGTCGCCGATGGCATCCAGAATCTTGTGTTTGACGAACTCGTCGTCGTAGCGCAACCCGTCGCTGTTGAGCACCCGGTATTCGTCCATGACGATGGCGTTGTCCAGGCTGCCGCCGCGCGCCAGACCCATCGAGCGCAGCGCCTCGACCTCGTTGACGAAGCCGAAGGTGCGGGCGCGCGCGATCTCGCGCACGTAGGAATGGGTGGCGAAGTCGATCTCGGCGAAATTGGCCGTGGAGTCGATGGCGGGATGGCGGAAATCAATGGAGAACGCCAGCGCGTAGCCTTCGTGCGGCTCGAGGCGCGCCCACTTCTCGTTGCGGCCCTCGCCCTCGCGCACTTCGACGGGCTTCAACACGCGGATGAAGCGCTTGGGCGCGTTCTGCTCGACGATGCCGGCCGAGCGCAGCAGGTACACGAAGGTGGCCGCGCTGCCGTCCATGATGGGGACTTCTTCGGCCGTGAGGTCGACATGCAGGTTGTCGATGCCCAGGCCGGCCAGCGCGGACATGAGGTGTTCGACGGTGGACACGCGCACATTGCCCTGCTGCAGCACCGACGCCATGCGCGTATCGCCGACCGCGTCGGCGCGCGCCGGCAGGTCGACGACCTCGGGCAGGTCGACGCGGTGGAAGACGATGCCGGTATTGGCTTCGGCCGGACGCAGGGTGAGCTCGACGCGGCGGCCGGAGTGGACGCCAACACCGGTCGTGCGAACGAGATTCTGTATGCTGCGCTGTCGGAACATGTCGATGAAAATATCTGGGCCTGCGCCCTGAAATTACTGCTTCAGGCGCGACTACAGGAGACAAACATTGTAACCCGGCTGGAATATTGCCGCCATCTTGCGGTAATACGCCGAAACGGGATTCTTTGTACTAAACCCGTCCCTATATTATTCTCGCCGCGGACGGCTCCGCGTCCGGCCCGCCACGGGAAAGCGGGCCGGAGTTGAGGGAGGTACTGCCGGCCCTCGCGGGCCGAGGCTTGCGCCGTTCAGTCTGCCTGCTTGCGCAGGAACGCCGGGATGTCAAAGTGATCCATGCCCGAGCTTTCCAGCGCGCGCACCTGGGCCGAAGCCTGGCTGCGCGGGTTGCGCATCACCGAGGGCATGTCCAGGTTGCGGTAGTCGCCACCCTGTTGGCCGGCGGCGGCCATCATGCCGGCCAGCGGCAGGTTGTCGGTGCCGGTGCGCAGCGCCTCGGCGGCGCTCTGCACCAGTTGCGGACGCGCGGCGGCGCGGCCCAGGCCGGTGGCCACGACGGTCACGCGCAGCGACTCGCCCATGGCCTCGTCGTACGCGGTGCCGAAGATCACGGTGGCGTCGTCCGAAGCATAGCTGCGGATCGTTTCCATGATCTCGCGCGTTTCGCGCATCTTCAGCGAGCGGCTGGCGGTGATGTTGACCAGCACGCCGCGCGCGCCGTTCAGGTCCACGCCTTCCAGCAGCGGGCACGCGATGGCCTTTTCGGCCGCCACGCGGGCACGGTCGGCGCCCGACGCGGTCGCGGTGCCCATCATGGCCTGGCCCTGCTCGCCCATGATGGTCTTCACGTCTTCGAAGTCGACGTTGACGTTGCCTTCGACGTTGATGATCTCGGCGATGCCCGCGCACGCGTTGTGCAGGATGTCGTCGGCGGACTTGAAGCAGTCTTCCTGCGTCGCGTCCTCGTCCATCAGTTCATACAGGTTCTCGTTCAGCACGACGATCAGCGAGTGCACGTGCTTGGCCAGTTCGCTGATGCCGTCCTCGGCCATGCGCAGGCGCTTGTTGCCTTCGAACGAGAAGGGCTTGGTGACCACGCCCACCGTCAGAATGCCCAGCTCCTTGGCCACTTCGGCCACCACCGGACCCGCGCCGGTGCCCGTGCCGCCGCCCATGCCGGCGGTGATGAACACCATGTGCGCGCCGTTCAGCGCCGCGCGAATCTCTTCGCGCGCCGTCTCGGCCGAGGCGCGGCCCTGCTCCGGCTTGGCGCCGGCGCCCAGGCCGGTGCGGCCCAGGCGGATCTGCACGGGCGCGTTGGTCGCGGCCAGTGCCTGCGCATCGGTGTTGGCGCAGATGAAATCCACGCCGCTCACGCCGCTGCGAATCATGTGCGCCACGGCATTGCCGCCCGCACCGCCCACACCAACGACCTTTATCACGGTCCCTTTGGTGTTGTTCTCAAGCATCTCGAAATTCATCATGATGACTCCCTCACAAGTCCGATTTGCAAATCACAAAATTCCCGATTACTGCCTTTTTCTTGTGAATCGCCTCAAAGCAGAAGCCGACCGGGTAGTCCGCCACGGGTTTGAAGCGCCTCCTTCGGGTCCGTTTTTCTTTTTCAAGGACGGACCTCCGGCGGGCTTTACGCCTACCGTTCCCTAATTCATGAACCACTCCTTCATGCGCGCCAGCAGCGACTTGAAGTTGCCGGTCTGCGCCGCCACCTTGCGGCCGCGCAGGCGCTGCATGCGCGCCTCCTGCAGCAGGCCCATCACGGTGGAGAAGCGTGGATTGCGCATCACGTCGGCGAGGCTGCCCTCGTACTCGGGCACGGCCACGCGCACCGGCTTCAGGAACACGTCCTCCGCCAGCTCGACCATGCCGGGCAACTGGGCGGTGCCGCCCGTCAGCACCACGCCCGACGCCAGCAGGTCTTCGTAGCCGGAATCGCGCACCACCTGCTGCACAAGGCCGAACAGTTCCTCGACGCGCGGCTCGATGACGGCGCCCAGCGCCTGGCGCTTGACCTGCCGCGGACCGCGATCGCCCAGGCCGGGCACCTCGACCGCCTCTTCGGGGCGGGCCAGCACCTGCTTGGCCACGCCGTAGCGCAGCTTGATCTCTTCCGCGTCCGGCGTGGGCGTGCGCAGCATGGCCGCGATGTCGTTGGTGATCTGGTCGCCGGCGATGGGAATCACCGCCGTGTGGCGGATCGCGCCGCCGGTGAAGATCGCCACGTCGGTGGTGCCGCCGCCGATGTCGACCAGCACCACGCCCAGCTCCTTCTCGTCGGAGGTCAGGCAGGCCAGGCTCGAGGCCAGCGGCTGCAGGATCAGGTCCTGCACTTCCAGGCCGCAGCGTCGCACGCACTTGACGATGTTCTGAGCCGCGCTGACCGCGCCGGTGACGATGTGCACGCGCACTTCCAGGCGCAGGCCGCTCATGCCGATGGGCTCGCGGATGTCTTCCTGGCCGTCGACGATGAACTCCTGCGTCAGCACGTGCAGCACCTGCTGATCGGTCGGGATGTTGACCGCCTTGGCGGTCTCGATCACGCGCGCCACGTCAGTGGCGGTCACTTCCTTGTCCTTCACGGCCACCATGCCGCTGGAGTTGAAGCTGCGGATGTGGCTGCCCGCGATGCCGGTATAGACGTCGCGGATCTTGCAGTCGGCCATCAACTCGGCCTCCTCCAGCGCGCGCTGGATGGAGTTGACGGTGGTCTCGATGTTGACGACCACGCCCTTGCGCATGCCGCGCGACTCGTGCTGGCCCAGGCCAAGCACTTCGAAACGTCCTTCCGGCAGGATCTCGGCGACCACAGCCACTACCTTGCTGGTGCCGATATCGAGGGCGACGATGAGGTCCTTGATGTCACGGGTCATGGCGTTATCGTTTCTTGGGTGATTTCGTTTGAGGATGCGGTTCGGGCAGCGGGGCCAGCGCCAGCGCGAAGCCATTCGGATAGCGCAGGTCGGCCTGCGTCACGGTGCGGCCCTCCAGGCGCGTGACGACCGACGGCCACGCCTGCACGAAGCGCTGGATGCGCGCCGCGAACGGCAGCGCGCCGGGCAGGCCCAGCGGATCGGGCGCATCGGCGGCCGGGTCGCGCCCCAGGTCCAGCACCAGGTCGTTGGACAGCGTGGCCCGCCAGGCATATCGCGGGCTCAGTTCCAGCTCTTTCACGCGCAGGTCCAGCGGCGCGAACCAGCGCGCCAGCTCGGCGTAGCGCTGCACCACCAGTTCCTGGCTGCCCTCCGGCCCCGCGAACTGCGGCAGGTCCGCATCGTCGTCCAGTTCGCCCGTGTTGGCCGTGAACGCCTCGCCCCAGGTGTTGATCATCTGGTTCTCGTTCCACAGCGCCAAGGGCTGCTGCTCCTCGATGCGCACGCGCAGCGTGTTGGGCCAGATGCGCCTGACCGTGGCGCGCCGCACCCAGGGCACCGACTCGAACACCTCGCGCGCCTCGTCCAGGTCCACGGTGAAGAAGTTGCCCTGGAAGCGGCCGGCGATCGACGCTCGCACCGCGCCTGGCGACACATAGTGCAGCTGGCTGTCCGGCATGGGCTCGAGCTCGATGGCCGACAGCGTGAAATACGGACGCTGAGCCACCCATGCCACGCCGGCGGCGAGCATGATCGCTACCGCCAGCACGGCCAGCGTGTTGGCGATGAGGTTGATGGTACGGGCGTCGTTCCACACGATTTCCTGTCAATCCTTGCGTGCCGGGCTGCGTACTTTGCACGCCGCGCCGGCCAGTATCGTCACGCACAGGTCGGCGTAGCTCATGCCCACCGCCCGCGCCGCCATGGGGACCAGCGAATGGCTGGTCATGCCCGGCGACGTGTTCATCTCGATCAACCACGGCTGGCCCTTCCGGTCCAGCATGAAGTCCGCCCGCCCCCAGCCTTCGCAGCCCAGGACGCGATAGGCCTGCACCGCCAGCTCGCCGATGCGGTGCGCCACGTCGTCCGGCAGGTCGGCCGGGCAGAAATACTGCGTGTCGTCGGAGAAATACTTGTGCTCGTAGTCGTAGTTGCCGCCGGGCGCCGCGATCTCGATCACCGGCAGCGCACGGGCCTCGGACCCGCTGCCCAGGATGGCCACAGTCAGTTCGCGTCCGCTGATGAAGGCCTCGGCCAGCACGGTGCTGTCGAAACGCGCCGCCTCGGCATAGGCCGCCTTCATGTCCGAGTAGCCCGACACCTTGGTGATGCCCACGGTCGAGCCCTCGTGCGGCGGCTTGAGGATCAGCGGCAGCTGCAGGCGATCGGGCACCAGGCGCAGCTCGGTGGTTGAATCCAGCACTTCGAACGCAGGCGTGGGCAGGCCGTGCTGCAGCCACACGCGCTTGGTCATGATCTTGTCCATGGCCACGCTCGAGGCCATGGGGCCGCTGCCGGTGTACGGGATGCCCAGCAGCTCCAGCGCGCCCTGGATGGTGCCGTCCTCGCCGTAGCGGCCGTGCAGTGCGATGAACACGCGATCGAAGCCGGCCTGCGCGAGCTCGGCCAGGCTGCGCTCGCCGGTATCGAACAGATGCGCGTCCACGCCGGCCGAGCTCAGTGCCTCGTGCACGCCCGCACCGGACATCAGCGAGACGTCGCGCTCGGCGGACCGGCCGCCGTACAGCACGCCGACCCTGCCGAGGGCCTTGACGTCGATAACGGTGTTCGACGGGGTATTCATGCCCGACCTCCCAATTGCGCGGGCACGCGGCTGATCGAGCCGGCGCCCATCACGATGACCACGTCGCCGTCGCGCACGAAATCCCGCACGGCCTGCGGCAGCTCGGTCACATCGTCCACGAATACCGGTTCGATCTTGCCGGCCACGCGCAGCGCGCGCGTCAGGGCTCGGCCGTCCGCCGCGACCAGCGGGGGTTCGCCGGCCGAATACACCTCGGTCAGCAGCACGCCGTCGGCGGTGCCCAGCACGCGCACGAAGTCCTCGAAGCAGTCCCGCGTGCGCGTATAGCGGTGCGGCTGGAAGGCCAGCACGATGCGTCGCTGCGGCCACGCGCCGCGGGCGGCGGCCAGCGTGGCCGCCATCTCGACCGGGTGGTGTCCGTAATCGTCGATCAGCGTGAACGTGCCGCCGCCGTGTTCCGCGGGCACGTCGATATCGCCCCACTGCGTGAAGCGGCGGCCCACGCCCTTGAAGGCGGCCAGCGCTTCGGCGATGGCCCGGTCGGGTACGCCCAGTTCGGTGGCCACGGCAATGGCGGCCAGCGCGTTGCGCACATTGTGCAGGCCGGGCAGGTTCAGCTCGATGTGCAGGTCGGGCATCAGCCCCTGGTCGCGGTCGCGGCGCTGCACGCGAAAGCGCATGCGCGTGCCGTCCGGCTGCACGTCCTGGGCGCACACCTGTGCCTCGGGATTCAGCCCGTAGGTGGTGATCGGCCGGGACACGAACGGCATGATCTCGCGCACGTTCGCGTCGTCCAGGCACAGCACCGCGCTGCCGTAGAACGGCAGGCGCTGCGTGAACTCGATGAACGCGCTCTTCAGGCGCGCCACGTCGTGCCCGTAAGTGTCCATGTGGTCGGCATCGATGTTGGTCACGATGGCCATCACGGGCAGCAGGTTCAGGAACGAAGCATCCGACTCGTCGGCCTCCACCACGATGTATTCGCCCTGGCCGAGCTGCGCGTTGGCGCCGGCCGAGTTCAGGCGGCCGCCGATGACGAAGGTCGGATCCATGCCGCCTGCCGCCAGCACGCTGGCCACCAGGCTGGTGGTCGTGGTCTTGCCGTGGGTGCCCGCCACGGCAATGCCGCGCTTCAGGCGCATCAGTTCGGCCAGCATGACCGCGCGCGGCACCACCGGGATGCGGGCGGCACGAGCCGCGATCACCTCGGGGTTGTCGCCCGCCACGGCCGTGGAGGTGACGATGGCGTCGGCGTCGGCCACGTTGGCGGCATCGTGGCCTATGGCCACGCTCATGCCCAGGCTGGCCAGCCGGCGCGTGACGGCGGACTCGTTCAGGTCGGAACCGCTGACCTGGTAACCCAGGTTCAGCAGCACCTCGGCGATGCCGCTCATGCCCGAGCCGCCCACGCCGACGAAATGAATATGTTGGATACGGTGTTTCATGTCAGTTCCGCCGGCCCGCGGCCTGTTCGCAGACGTCGGCGATATGGACCGCCGCCTGGGGACGCGCATGCGCGCGCGCCCGTTCGGCGACGGCCTGGAGTTCGGATCGGGTGCGCTGGGCCAGCCAGCCGGCCAGCCACTCGGGCGTCAGGCCCGGTTGAGGTTGCAGCCAGGCGGCCTCGCCCTCTGCCAGGAAGCGCGCATTGGCGGTCTGGTGGTCGTCGATGGCGTGCGGGAAAGGCACGAACAGCGCGGCCACGCCGGCCGCGGCCACTTCGGACACCGTCATCGCGCCGGCCCGGCATACCATCAGGTCGGCCGCCGCCATGGCGCCCGCCATGTCGTCGATGAAGGCACGGCATTCGGCCTGCACGCCGGCATCGGCATAGGCTTGCGCCAGGGCCTCGATGTGTTGCTCGCCCGCCTGGTGCACCACTTGCGGACGCTGCTCCACGGGCAGACGCGCCAGCGCGAGCGGCAAGGTCTCGTTCAGCACCTGCGCCCCCAGGCTGCCGCCCACCACCAGCAGGCGCAGCGGGCCGCTGCGGCCGGCGTAGCGCTGGGCGGGCTCGGGCAGCGCGCACAGCTCGGCACGCACCGGGTTGCCCAGCACTTCACCGCGCGGCAGTACGCCGGGAAAGCCGCTGAGCACGCGGCGCGCCACGCGCGCCAGCCAGCGGTTGGCGGTGCCGGCCACGGCATTCTGTTCATGCACGACCAGCGGCATGCCGCGCAGCGCCGCCATCACGCCGCCCGGAAAGGCCACGTAGCCACCCATGCCCAGCACCACGTCGGGACGCACGTCGGAGAGCCGGCCCCAGGCCTGACCCAGCGCGCGCGTCAACACGAAAGGCAGCCGCAGCACCGCGGCCGCGCCGCGGCCGCGCAGGCCGGCGAAGCGCAGCGGCACCAGGTCGTAGCCGCGCGTGGGCACCAGACGCCCTTCCATCTTGTCGGGGTTGCCCAGCCACATCACGCGCCAGCCGCGCTGGCGCAGCACGTCGGCCACGGCCAGGCCCGGCATGATGTGCCCGCCGGTGCCCCCGGCCATGATCAGGATGGTGCGGTTGCGGGCGTCCACGCTCATACCCGCCCCCCGCGCATCATCACGCGGTTCTCGATGTCCACGCGCACCAGCAGTCCCAGCGCGCACAGGTTCATCACGATGCCCGAGCCGCCGTAGCTCATCAGCGGCAGCGTCAGGCCCTTGGTGGGCAGAAGGCCCAGGCACACGCCCATGTTGATGAAAGCCTGCACGCCGAACCACATCGCCACGCCATGCGCCACCAGGCCGGCGAAGGTGCGCTCCATGGCGATGGCCTGGCGGCCGATGTCGAAGCCGCGCTGCACGACGATGGCGAACAGGCAGATCACCAGCATCACGCCGGCGAAGCCCAGTTCTTCGCCCACCACGGCCATCAGGAAGTCGGTGTGGGCCTCGGGCAGGTAGTGCAGCTTCTCGACGCTGGCCCCCAGGCCCACGCCGAACCATTCGCCGCGGCCCAGCGCGATCAGCGAGTGCGACAGCTGGTAGGCGCTGCCGTAGGCATTCTCTTCGTTCCAGGGATCCAGATACGCGAACAGGCGCGCACGGCGCCACGGCGAGACCCAGATCAGCAGCAGGAACATGCCCAGCAGCACGGCCAACAGGCTGCTGAAGTACTTGCCGTTGATGCCGCCCAGGAACAGGATGCCGATGGCGATGGCCACGATCACCATGAAGGCGCCCAGGTCGGGCTCGAGCAGCAGCAGCATGCCCACGCCGCCCAGCGCGCAGGCCATGGGCAGGAAGCCGCGCGCGAACGCCTGCATGTGTTCCTGCTTGCGCACCGTGTAGTCGGCCGCATACACGACCGCGGCCAGCTTCATCAGTTCGGAAGGCTGGAAGTTGATCGGGCCCAGCGGAATCCAGCGGTGCGCGCCATTGACCTCGCGGCCGATGCCGGGCACCAGCACGGCGGCCAGCATCACCAGCGCCACCATGAACAGCGGCACCGCCATGCGCTGCCAGACGCGCACCGGTATGGTCAGCACGACCAGCGCGGCCAGCACGCCGGTGCCCATGAAGATGCCGTGGCGCAGGATGAAGTAGTACCGCCCGTACGACGCGTAGCGCGGGCCGTCGGCCAGGCCGATCGAGGCCGAGTACACCATCAGCAGCCCCAGCAGCAGCAGCGTCGAGGCGGCGACGATCAGCGCCATGTCGCAATTGCGCATGCGAGTGCGGCCGGGCGGCACGGCGTTGACGCTGGCAGTCAGTTCGGCGAACAGGCTCATATGCGGCCCCTTGCGCTACGCGCCGTCCCCCCAAGGGGGAGTTCGCCCTTGAAGCGGTTCTGCGGGAAGCAATCCGCCCCCTTGGCGCTACGCGCCGTCCCCCCAAGGGGGAATTCGCCCTTGAAGCGGTTCTGCGGGAAGCAATCCGCCCCCTTGGCGCTACGCGCCGTCCCCCCAAGGGGGAATTCGCCCTTGAAGCGGTTCTGCGGGCTCATACCTCTCCCCTGTCCATCGCCAGCTCCGCCACCTCGTCGGCGAACACTTCGCCGCGGTGGGGGTAGTTGCGGAACATGTCCAGGCTGGCGCAGGCGGGCGACAGCAGCACGGCGTCGCCGGGTTGCGCCAGGTCGGCGGCCTTGCGCACCGCGTCGCGCATGTCGCCGGCGCGCTGGCAGGGCACGCCCGTGGGCGCGAGCACGCGCTCGATCTCGGCCGCATCGGCGCCGATCAGCACCACGGCGCGCGCGTGCGCGGTCACCACCGGCACCAGCGGCGAGAAATCCTGTCCCTTGCCCAGGCCGCCGGCGATCAGCACGGCTTGCTGGCCCAGGCCTTCCAGCGCGGCGACCGTGGCGCCCACGTTGGTGCCCTTGCTGTCGTTGATGTAGTCGACCCCGCCTATGGAACGCACGAAGGCGGCGCGATGCGGCTCGCCCGCATAGTCGCGCAGGGCGCGCAGCATCGGGCCCCAGCCCAGGTCCAGCGTGCGGGCCAGCTGCAGCGCCGCCAGGGCGTTCAGCGCGTTGTGCGTGCCGCGGATGCGAAGCGCGTCGGCCGGCATCAGGCGGCTGGCGCGACCGGCCGGCCGCACGGGCGGCGGCGCATCCTTCTTGCGACGCACCGGCGCCGGCGCCGGCTCGTGGAAATCGCTGGGCTCGCAAGCCGTCAGCCAGGTCACGCCCTGCCCCTGCTCCAGGCCCATGTCGCCCACCCATTCGGGCAGCTCACGGCCGAAGCTGCGCACGCGTTCGGCGCGCAGGGTCTCGACCATGCGCACGGTCAACGGATCGTCGCGGTTGACGATGGCGACGCGTGCCATGGGCAGCAGCCGCGCCTTGGCCTGCGCGTAGGCATCCATGCCGCCATGCCAGTCCAGGTGATCCTGCGTGACATTCAGCACCACGGCCGCGTCGGCCGACAACGTGCGCGTGGTTTCCAGCTGGAAGCTGGACAGCTCCAGCACCCACACCTGAGGCAGGCTGTCCGAGTCCAGCGCGTCCATCAGCGCGGCCAGCGCGGCCGGGCCGATGTTGCCGGCGGCACGCACGCTGAGCCCGCTGGCCTCGACCAGCTGGCGCGTCAGCGCGGTCACGGTGGTCTTGCCGTTGGTACCCGTGATGGCCAGCACGCGCGGCCGATAGTCGCGCGTCTCTGCCAGCTCGGCCAGCGCGCGCGCATACAGCTCGATCTCGCCCACCACTTCGATGCCGCGAGCCGCGGCCTCGGTCAGCAGGTCCAGCGCCGGCGCCTGGCCTGGCGCCAGCCCCGGGCTCAGCACGATCTGGCGCACGCCATCCAGCAGGTCCGGGTCGAACGCCTGGCCGCAACCCAGCCTGTATTCCACGTCGGCCTGCGCCAGCGCCTCGCGCAACGCGTCCAGGCCGCCCGGCTCGGCCCGCGTATCGGCGACGCGCAGCGCGGCGCCCTGCCGGGCGCACCAGCGCGCGGCAGCCACGCCCGTCTCGCCCAATCCCAGGATCAGGATGCGCGAGGCATCCTGATGCGCGGCATCGGGGCGAGAGGTTTCGTGAGCGACGTCGTTCGCGTTCATCGCAATTTCAAAGTGGAAAGACCGACCAGCACCAGCATCATGGTGATGATCCAGAAGCGCACCACGACCTGGGTCTCTTTCCAGCCGCCCACCTCGAAGTGGTGGTGCAGAGGGGCCATCCGGAAGATGCGCCTGCCCTCGCCGTATCTGCGCTTGGTGTACTTGAACCAGGTGACCTGCACCATGACCGACAGCGTCTCGACCACGAACACGCCGCCCATGATGAACAGCACGATTTCCTGGCGCACGATCACGGCGATCGTGCCCAGCGCTCCGCCTAGCGCCAGCGCGCCCACGTCGCCCATGAACACCTGCGCCGGATAGGCGTTGAACCAGAGGAATGCCAGGCCGGCGCCGCCGATGGCCGCGCACAGCACCATCAATTCGGAGGCGCCGGGAATGTACGGAAACAGCAGGTACTTGGAATAGTCGACCCGGCCGACCACGTAGGCGAAGATGCCCAGCGCCGCGCCCACCATCACGGTCGGCATGATGGCCAGCCCGTCCAGTCCGTCGGTCAGGTTCACGGCGTTGCTCGTGCCGACGATCACCGCCCAGGTCAGCGCCACGAAGCCCACCACGCCCAGCGGGTAGCTGACGCTCTTGAAGAACGGCACGATCAGGTCGGCGCGCGTGGGCAGCGGCATGACGAAGCCGCTGGTCACCCAGGCCTTGAACAGCGGCCACAGCTCGGCGTTGGCCGGCGCGGACACCGCGAACGCGAGGTACACGGCCGCGATGATGCCGATGGTGGCCTGCCAGAAGAACTTCTGGCGCGCCGGCATGCCTTCAGGATCGCGGTGCACCACCTTGCGGTAATCGTCCACCCAGCCGATCCAGCCGAAGCCGAACGTGACCAGCAGCACCACCCACACGAAGCGGTTGGTCCAGTCGGCCCAGAACAGCGTGCTGATGGCGATGGAGATGAGGATCAGCGCGCCGCCCATGGTGGGCGTGCCCGTCTTCACCAGATGGGTCTGCGGACCGTAGCTGCGCACGGCCTGGCCGATCTTCATCTCGGTCAGCTTGCGGATCACGCGCGGGCCGGCCACCAGGCCGATGATCAGCGCCGTCGCGCAGGCCAGCACGGCACGCAGCGTGATGTATTCGAAAACCCCGATGACTCGCACGTCATCCGACAGCCAGCGGGCGATCTCAAGCAGCATCCCGGTCTCCTGCACCCTGGGGCATATTGTTGTTCTTGGAAGAGAAACCCTGCACCACCCGCTCCATGCGCATGAAGCGCGAACCTTTCACCAAAACACTGGCGGACGCCGCGTCGTGCAGCGCCGCCACCACTTCTTCCACCGACCCGCAGGCGCGTGCCTGCGTGCCGAATGCCTCCGCCGCCAGGCGGCTCGCGTCGCCCAAGGTCACCAGCAACTCGATGCCGCGCTCGCGCGCATAGGCGCCCACCTCGCGGTGCATCGCCGGACCGTTGTCGCCCACCTCGCCCATGTCGCCCAGCGCCAGCGCGCGCGGAGCGGGCAACTGCGCGAGCACGTCGATGGCGGCCCGGACCGAATCCGGGTTGGCGTTGTACGTATCGTCGATCAGCAAGGTGCCGTCGGCCATGGGCTTGCGCTGCATGCGGCCCGCCACGGCGCTGAAGCCGGCGAGCGCCTGCAGCGCCACGTCCAGCGGCGCGCCGGCGGCCAGGCCGCACGCGATGGCGGCCAGCGCGTTGCGCAGGTTGTGCACCCCCGGCACCGGCAGGTCCAGGGGCGCGCGACCGGCGGGCGTGACCACCTGGCAGCGCGTGCCCGTGGCGTCGGCCTCGACCGCTTCCGCATAGACCTCCAATCCCGGCTGCAGGCCGAAGCGCAGCACGCGCCGCCCGCCGGCCAGCTCTTCCCAGATGGGCGCATAGGGCTCGTCGCCGGGATACACGGCCACGCCGTCGGCCGGCAACGCTGCGATGGCCGAGCCGTTCTCGCGCGCCACCGCCTCGACGGTATGCATGAATTCCTGGTGCTCGCGCTGCGCATTGGTGACCAGCACCACGCTCGGCGCGGCGATTTCGGCCAGGTAGGCGATCTCGCCGGGATGGTTCATGCCCAGTTCGAGCACGGCGGCGCGGTGCTGCGGCCGCAGCCGCAGCAGCGTCAACGGCACGCCGATGTCATTGTTGAAATTGCCGGCGGTGGCCAGGCGCTGCGCCTCGCCCTGCCAGCCCGCCAGAATGGCGGCGACCATTTCCTTGGTTGTGGTCTTGCCGTTGCTGCCGGTGACGGCCACCAGCGGCAAGGTATGGCGCGCCCGCCATGCCGCGCCGATGCGGCCCAGCGCCTGGCGGGTGTCGCCCAGCACCAGCTGCGGCAGGCCGGACGACGGCACGCGGCGCGCCACCACGGCCGCGCAGGCGCCGGCCGACTCGGCCTTCGGCAGATAATCGTGACCGTCGAAGTTGTCGCCCGACAGGGCCAGGAACAACTGGCCGGCGGCGATGGTGCGCGTATCCGTGGACAGCGCCGGCACCTGCGGCAGCAGCAGCGCCAGGCGGGCCCATTCGCGATCATCGAAGGGCTGTTTCGTGCCGGCGATTTCCTGATAGGTTTCGTGGCCCTTGCCGGCCAGCAGCACCACGTCATCGGGCTCGCTGGTCCAGATCGCACGCATGATGGCCAGGGCGCGATCGGCCTGGACGTCCGCGCGGACGCCTTGCGGCAGGCCTGCCACGATCTGGTCGATGATGGCCTGCGGCGCCTCGTGGCGCGGATTGTCGCTGGTGATCAGTACGCGATCTGCGCCTTCGGCGGCGATGCGCGCCATCTCGGGCCGCTTGCCCGGATCGCGGTCGCCGCCGCAACCGAACAGGCAGACCAACCGGCCGCCACGCGCCTGCGCCACCGGGCGCAGGGCCGCCAGCGCACGCGCCAGCGCGTCCGGAGTGTGGGCATAGTCCACGACCACCAGCGGTCCGCGAGCCGCGGAACCCTGGCTGTGCAACGGCGCCGGCGTCACGGTCTGCAAGCGTCCGTCGACCGGCTCGGCCGCGGCCAGCTCGCGGGCGATGTCGGCCAGCCCATAGCCCAGCTTGTCCAACACGCCTGCCACCAGCAGCAGGTTTGCGATATTGTGCTGGCCGAGCAGCCTCGTGACGATCTGCGCTTCACCGCCGCGGCCGGCCAGCGTGAACACCTGGCCTTGCGCGGTGGTGCGCTGCTCGCGGGCGCGGATGTCGGCCGGACCGTCCCCCACCGTGTACGAAAGCGCGACGCCCGACGGAAGGTCCGCCAGCACGCGCCGCGCGGCAGGGTCGTCGGCATTGACGACCGCGCAGCCCAGCCCGGAACGGCGGAACAGCAGAGCCTTGGCCTGCTCATAGCGTTCCATCGTGCCGTGGTAATCGAGATGGTCGCGCGTCAGGTTGGTATAGGCCGCCACGGCGACGCGCACGCCGTCCAGGCGCCCCTGTTCCAGGCCGATCGACGAGGCCTCGAGGGCCACCGCCGTGGTGCCCGCCGCGCGCATGGCCGCCAACGTGCGATGCACGGACAGCACGTCGGGCGTAGTCAGCGCGCCGCCAAGCGCGGCACCATCGGGCAGATAGGCGCCCAGCGTGCCGATCGTGCCGCAGGGCCGTTCCAGGTGCGTCAGCGCACGAGCCAGCCACTGGGCGGTAGAGGTCTTGCCGTTGGTGCCCGTGATGGCGACCACGGTCAACGCCGCGGAAGGCTGGCCATACCACTGGTCGGCGAGTTGTCCCAGCATGGCGCGCAGGCCGCGCACCGGCAGCACCGAATGCGAATCGACCGCCGGCGCCGAATCGGCTCCGTCGGCCTCGTACAGCACCGCGCCGGCCCCCTGGGCCAGCGCCTGCTCGATATATTGCCTGCCGTCCGAGCGCAGGCCAGGGCAGGCAACGAATACGTCGCCCGTCTTCAGCGCGCGGGAATCCAGGTGCAGGTCGGCGCCGGCAGCGACGTGCGCCCGCAGCCAGTCCAGCACCTGGGCGCAGTCGGCCAGTGCGGCGGCGGGCATGGAGGCGCGGCCGTTCATCGTGCGATGTCCCTCTTGCCCGCGGGGCGCCCCGAGGCCAGCAGCGCCCCGTCGGACGCGCCGCGCGCGGATTCGTTGTTGCCGGCCACGATGGTTGACTCGAACGGCGCATCCGGCTGCACGCCCATCACGCGCAGCGTGCCGCCGACCACCCGCGAGAAAACGGGCGCGGCGATCGCGCCGCCGTAATAGCCGCCGACCTTGGGTTCGTCGATGGATACGGCCACCACCACCTTGGGGTCGGACACCGGCGCAAAGCCGACGAACGAGCTGCGATAGCGCTGCGTGCTGTACTTGCCGTCCACGATCTTGCGCGCCGTGCCGCTCTTGCCGGCAACGCGATAACCCTGCACCTGCGCCGCCTTGGCGCCATCGGGGCCGGCGGCGCCCTCGAGCATGCCGCGCACCATCTGCGCCACCTTGGGCGGATACACGCGCACGCTGGTGGGATCGCTGTCGCGCTTGACCAGCGTCAGCGACACCATGTCGCCATCTCGGGCGAATACGGTATAGGCGCGCGCCACCTGCAGCAACGACACCGACAGGCCATAGCCATAGGCCATGGTGGCCTTCTCGATCAGACGCCAGCGATCCCACGGGCGCAGGCGGCCCGGCGCGGCGCCGGGAAAGCCCAGCTGCGGCGCCTGGCCCAGGCCCAGTTCGGTGAAGCGATCCCACATCTCGCGCGACTCGAGCCGCTCGGAGATCATGGTCATGCCGATGTTGCTCGACTTGCGCAGCACGCCGGCGACGTCGAGCATGCCGTTGCGGCTGACGTCGCTGATGGTGCTGCCCTGGTACTGGAAGCGGCCGTTGCCGGTGTCGAACTGGGTGCTCGTGGTGATGCGGCCCAGATCCAGCGCCAGTGCGGCGGTGAAGGGCTTCATGATGGAACCCGGCTCGAACGTGTCGGTGATCGCCTGGTTGCGCAGCGTCGAGGTCTGGAAGGTCTCGCGGTGGTTGGGATCGAACGTCGGCAGGCTGGCCATGGCCAGGATCTCGCCGGTGCGCACGTCCAGCACCACCGCCGTCGCCGCGCGCGCCTCGTGCTTCTGCATGGCGTCCTGCAGCTCTTTATACAGCAGGTACTGCACGCGGGTGTCGATCGACAGCCGCAGGTCGCGGCCGTCGACGGGCAGCGTCACCGCCTGCACGTCCTCGATCACGCGACCCAGGCGGTCCTTGATGACGCGGCGGCTGCCGGGGCGGCCCGACAACAGCTCGTTGAACGTCAGTTCGACGCCTTCCTGGCCCTTGTCCTCGACGTTGTTGAAGCCCACCACGTGGGCGGTGACTTCCCCTTCGGGGTAGTAGCGCAGCGATTCGGGCTGCTGATGGATGCCGGGCAGGCCCAGTTGCTTGATCTTCTCGGCCACCTCCATCGGCACCTGGCGCTTCAGGTAGACGAAGTTGCGGTCCTCGTCGGCCAGGCGGCGGCGCAGGTCGGCCAACGGCGTGCCCAGCAGATTGGACAACGCCGCGAGCTGGGCATTGTCGGCCTGGCGGGCGTCTTCGGGGATGGCCCAGATGGCGCGCGCCGGCACGCTGGAGGCCAGCACCACGCCGTTGCGATCCAGGATCTTGCCGCGCGTGGCCGACAGTGTCAGCGTGCGCTCGTAGCGGCGCTCGCCCTGCTGCTGCAGGAACTCGGTGGAGAGTCCTTGCAGGAACAGGGCGCGGCCCGCCAGCACGATGAATCCGCCGAACAGCAGGATCAACACCAGGCGCGCGCGCCACATGGGCAACTGGCCGCGCAGCACCGGATTGTCGAAGAACGGCACGCGTTTCACTGCGCACCCCCGGCCGCGGGGGCAGGCTGCACGATGGGCGCCTGGTTCAGATAGATCGTGCGGTCGGGCACGGCGGGAATCATCTTCAACTCTTCACGGGCGGCGCGGTCGACGCGCGCATTGCGCGCCAGTTCGGCGCGCTCGAGCTGCAGGCGGCGCCAGTCGGTATCCAGGTCGCGGGCTTGCGCCTGTTGGCGGCCCAGCTCGATGAACAGCTGGCGCGACTGATAGCGGCTGGTCACCAGCGATACGGAGGCCAGCATCAGCAGGGCCGCCACGATGAGACTCATGCGCGCCATCAGCGGGTCCTCCGCCGGGCGGGCCGCCGCGCCTGCGCGCCGGGCACTTCCGGAACGAACGCGCCGCCGCCCGGGGGCAGCGGCTCGGCGGTGCGCTCGGCCACGCGCAGCACGGCGGAACGGGCGCGCGGGTTGAGCGCGACCTCGTCATCCTCGGCAAGCACGCGGCCCAATGACTTCAGGATGGGCTGGGGGAGTTCGCTTTCGCGCAGGGGCAGGCGCGGGTGCGCCGCGGCCGGCCGGGCGGCCGCCGCGATGCACTGCTTGACCATGCGGTCTTCGAGCGAATGGAAACTGATCACGGCCAACCTCCCCCCCGGGGCAAGCAGGTCTAAAGCTGACGCGAGGGCGCCAGCGAGTTCCTCGAGTTCCCGATTGAGGTAAATCCGTAGAGCCTGAAAGGTGCGTGTGGCCGGATGCTGCCCCTTTTCGCGCGTGCGCACGGCGCTGGCGACGCACTCGGCAAGTTCGAGCGTGGTGCGCAGTGGCCGTATTGCGCGGCGAGCAGCAATCGCCTTTGCAACCTGAAAAGCAAACCGTTCTTCGCCATAATCTGCAATCACCTCCCGCATTTCATCCACACTGGCATGTGCCAGCCATTCCTCGGCCGTCGGACCGCGGCTGGTATCCATCCGCATGTCCAGCGGACCCTCCCGCATGAACGAGAAGCCGCGCCCGGCATCGTCGAGCTGGGGCGACGACACCCCCAGATCCATCATCAGGCCATCGATGTGCTCGATGCCCATTCCTGCCAATTCCTCGGCCATGGTGACGAAACCGCCATGGACCACCGTTACCCTGCCATCGGCCGCCGCCAGCTCGCGCGCCACGGCGACGGCCTGCGGGTCCTTGTCGAACACCACCAGCCTCGCCTCGGCGCCCAGCCGGCCCAGCAGTTCGCGGCTGTGCCCGCCGCGGCCGAACGTGCCGTCCACATAGACGCCGCGCTGCACGCGCAGCTGCGATCCGGCATCGCCCGCCTCGGCCGCCGCCCGGGAGACGCTCTTGCTGCCGAATCCCGGCAACACCAACGCGTCCACCGTCGGCGCCAGCAGTACGGGCCGATGCTCGAGGTTCATAGAGATTTCAGAACGAAAACTGGTTCAACACGTCCGGCATTCCCTTGGCCAGATCGGCCTCCTCTCGGAGCGCCAGGGAAGCGGCATCCCACAGCTCGAAGTGCGTGCCCATGCCGAGCAGCATCACATCGCGCGTCATACCGGCAGCGTTGCGCAGTTCAGGAGCGACGAGGACACGGCCCGAGCCGTCGATTTCCACGTCCTGGGCATTACCCAACAACAGCCGCTGCAGCGAGCGGGCCGACATGGGAAAAGCGGCGATCTGTTCGCGCTTCTTCTCCCACTCGGGCCGCGGATACACCAGCAGGCAGCCGTCGGGATGACGGGTAAGCGTCAGGCGGCCGTCAGCCTGCGCAGTAAGCGCGTCACGATGCCGGGTCGGAATCGAAATCCGTCCCTTGGCATCCATCGTGAGCGCACTGCTTCCCTGGAACACCCGTTAGCCCCACTTAATTGCACAAAAACCTACTTTTTTCCACTCTACGGGAATGGGCAAACCCGGTCAAGCGAGCGGTTGCAATTTTTTCAATCACAACAAGGACTTAGGGCACATCGGCGCAGAAGCAAGAAAAAAACCCCCTGAAAAATCAGGGGGTTGTTGACACATCTCAAAGTCTTTCTTCAGAAACACGCGAAAAAGCGCCACCACGCATCGTGTTACGCCCCTCGCGCCTCCACGAACGAGCCGAATGGGCGGCGTGCACGCGCAGCCGCCCGCCATTCAGCCAGGATTCAGGCAGGACAGATCTATAGGCCGGATTCTGTACGCCGGGTCGCCCCGGCGGGCAATCATTCCTCTGCGCCGGCCATTGCTGGACGGCTGTAGCCATCTACCCGCATGCTCGGACGAGCCGCCCTTTCCGGCTCCGAAGAGCCGTGCGCATGCCTATTTGATGTTGCTCCGGATAGAGGTTGCCGCGTTTCACCCTGCGGCGCCGCCCGCCGTTGCCGGCGAGCGAAGCACGGAGATGGCCGTGCCTGTGCGCGCCAGGCGCGCCCGCGCCGCAGACTCGTCTCTGTGGCCCTGTTCCTCGAATGAACAAGGCGGGGCAAAGCCCCGCCTCGCATCCGGACGGCCGTTAGCCGCTATCCTGCCCTGTGGAGTCCGGACCTTCCTCGAAACGCCTGAGACGCCCCGCGATTGCCCGATCTGCCCTGCGGCGGGAATTTTACTCGATGGGGGCAAGACGGGCCGGCGGACGCCGGATGGTCGCTGCAGCTCGGCTGCCGAAGGGCTGCCTCGAACCGCCACCGCCGGATTTCGCCGCAGAAAGGCTGCTGTCGCCGCTGCCCGGCACGCGCGCGCATCGATTCTGCCTTCCTGCGAAAATACCCGTCTATCCCGATTCCCAGCAGACCGCCCTACATGGCCGCATCCCTCATCACCCTCACCGACCTTCAACTGGCCTTCGGCCACCATGCGCTGCTCGACCATGCCGACCTGTCCATCCTGGAAGGCGAGCGCATTGGCCTGATCGGCCGCAACGGCGCCGGCAAATCTTCGCTGCTGCGCATTCTGTCGGGCGAGGCCGAGCCGGATGACGGCACGGTATCGCGCACCAGCGGCCTGAAGGTCGCGGTGGTCACGCAGGAGCCCGAGCTGGACGAGTCGGGCACGCTGTACGACGCCGTGTTCGGCGAAATCGACCTGGAATCCGAAGACTGGCAGCGTCCCGCGCGGGTGCGCGGCCTGATCGAACGCCTGGGACTCGACCCCGATGCGCCGGCCTCGGGCCTGTCGGGCGGCACGCGCAAGCGCCTGGCGCTGATCAGGGCGCTTGCCGACCAGCCCGATCTGGTGCTGCTCGACGAGCCCACCAACCATCTCGACTTCGAGGGCATCGCCTGGCTGGAAGGCATGTTGCGCGAGGCGACGTTCGCGGTCCTGTTCATCACGCACGACCGGCGCTTCCTCGACGCCGTGGCAACCCGCATCATCGAACTCGACCGCGGCAAGCTGCTCAGCTTTCCGGGCAATTTCTCTGCATGGCAGGTGCGCAAGGCCCAGTTCCTCGAGGCCGAGCGCCTGGAGAACGCGCGCTTCGACAAACTGCTGGCCCAGGAAGAGGTGTGGATCCGCAAAGGCGTCGAGGCCCGCCGCACCCGCAACGAAGGCCGCGTGCGCCGTCTGGAGCGGCTGCGCGTCGAACGCAGCGAACGGCGCGAGCGCGTGGGCAACGTCACGCTCGCGGTGGCCGAGGGGCAGCGCTCGGGCAAGCTGGTGGCCGAGCTGGAGCATGTCAGCAAGTCGTACGACGGCCGTCCGGTCGTGGCCGATTACTCCACCACGGTGCTGCGCGGCGATCGCATCGGCCTGATCGGGCCTAACGGCGCCGGCAAGACCACGCTGCTCAAGCTGATCCTGGGTGAACTGGCGCCCGACAGCGGCACCGTCAAGCTCGGCACCAACGTATCGGTGGCCTATTTCGACCAGATGCGCAGCCAGCTCGACGAGAACGCCACGCTGGCCGAGGTGATCAATCCGGGCAGCGAATGGATCGAGATCGGCGGCCAGCGCAAGCACGTGATGAGCTACCTGGGCGACTTCCTGTTCTCCCCGGCGCGGGCCGGTTCGCCGGTCAGCAGCCTTTCCGGCGGAGAACGCGCCCGCCTGCTGCTGGCGCGCCTGTTCGCCCGTCCCGCCAACGTGCTGGTGCTGGACGAACCCACCAACGACCTGGACATCGAGACGCTCGAACTGCTCGAGGAACTGCTGCAGGACTACAGCGGCACCGTGCTGCTGGTCAGCCACGATCGCGCGTTCCTCGACAACGTCGTCACGCAGACCATCGCCAGCGAAGGCGATGGACGGTGGGGCGACTACGTCGGCGGCTACGACGAATGGCTGGCGCAGCGCCCCGCTGCACCTGCTCCGGTATTGGCCGTGCGTCCCGCCGAGCCCGCGGCCTCGGTCCCGGCCCCCAAGGCGACGACGACCGCCGAAGCGCCCTCCGCTGCGCCCAGGCCCGTCAAACGCCTGTCCAGCTGGGAACAGCGCGAACTCGATGGACTGCCCGATGCGATAGCGGCCAACGAGGCGCGCCAAGCCGAGATCGCCGCCAAACTGGCCGACGGACGGCTCTATCACGAAGACCCGGAAGAAGCCGCGCGGTTGGGCGCCGAGCAGGCCACGCTCGAAGCCGAACTGGAAGAGAAGTTCGAACGTTGGGAAGCGTTGGAAGCACGCAGGTCGGCGTAACGAACGCCATGCGTACCGCCCGAAGAGGCTCGGGCGCGGTACGAGTGCATGCAAAAGGAATGGAGCGGCCCCAGGTCGCCCCGCCTGCGCGCGTGCGGAATGGGCGCGACGAATCGCGCCCTGACGAACAGAACGGTTTCTAGCCGCCGATGCCGGCCACGCGCCAGGGCAGCGTCTCGCCGGCGGCCAGCGGCACCAGCGTGCTTTCGCCGAACGGCAGTTCCTGCGGAACCTGATACTCGCCGCGCTCCAGCGTCAGCGTGCCGGTGTTGCGCGGCAGGCCATAGAAATCGGGCCCATGGAAACTGGCGAACCCCTCCAGCCTGTCGATGCGGCCCACGGCGTCGAACGCCGTGGCGTACAGCTCCATGGCATGCAGGGCGTTGTAGCAGCCGGCACAGCCGCAGGCATGTTCCTTGAGGTGGCGCGCGTGGGGCGCGCTGTCGGTGCCCAGGAAGAAACGCGGGCTGCCGCTGGTGGCCACTTCGACCAGGGCCTCGCGGTGCGTCTCGCGCTTGAGGATGGGCAGGCAGTACCAGTGCGGCCGCACGCCGCCCAGGAAGATGGCGTTGCGGTTGTACAGCAGGTGCTGCGGCGTGATGGTGGCGGCGATGGGGCCTTCCGCGTCGCGCACGTAGTGCGCGCCCTCGCGGGTGGTGATGTGCTCGAACACCACCTTCAGCCCCGGAAACGCGCGCCGCAGCGGCTGCATGACACGCTCGATGAACACCGCTTCGCGATCGAACACGTCGATGGAGGGATCGGTGACTTCGCCATGCACCAGCAAAGGCATGCCGCAGCGCTCCAGCGCCTGGAGGGCCTTGTCGCACTTGCCCAGCAGATCCGTCACGCCCGCGTCAGAGTTGGTGGTGGCGCCGGCCGGATACAGCTTCACGGCATACACCTGGCCCGACTCGTGCGCGCGCACGATTTCTTCGGCGGTCGTGTTGTCGGTCAGGTACAGCGTCATCAGGGGCGTGAAGGCGTCGGCCGCGATGCCAGCCTTGCGCAGCGCCCCGTCGATGCGCGCGCGGTACTCGAGCGCCTGCGCCGTGGTGGTGACAGGCGGCCTGAGGTTCGGCATGACGATCGCGCGCGCGAACTGCCGCGCCGTGTCGGCCACCACGGCCTCGAGCGCCGCGCCGTCGCGCAGGTGCAGGTGCCAATCGTCGGGACGCACCAGCGTCAGGGTAGGTACAGCTTCGGAAACGGACATGGAGGTAAGGCTCAGGCGGCCAGAGGCATGCCGCGTTCGGCCAGGGCGCAGAACATGGCGCTGCCCAGGGGAATCACGGCGTCGTTGAAATCGAAATTGGAGTTGTGCAGCAGGCAGCCGGAATCGGCGCCGCCCTGGCCCAGGCGGAAGTAGGCGCCGGGCCGCGCTTGCAGCATGAAGGAGAAGTCTTCCGAGCCCATGGACGGCGTCAGGTCGCGGACCACGTTCTCTTTGCCGATCATCTCGGTGGCGATGTCCGCGACCAGGTTGGCGTGCTGCGGCGTATTCAGCGTGGCCGGGTAGATGCGCTCATAGTTGACCTGCGCCGTGGCGCCGAACGCCGCCGCGATGGAGGTCGCCAACTCGCGCATGCGCGTCTCGACCATCTCTTGCACCGACTTGCGGAACGTGCGAACGGTGCCCACCATCCGCGCCTCGCGCGGGATGACGCTCATCGCGCCCGGATGCCCCGCCTGCAGCGAACCGACCGACAGCACGGCGGAGTCCAGCGGGTTCACGTTGCGCGACACGATGGTCTGCAGCGCCGTGATCAATTGTCCGGCGATCGTGACCGGATCGATAGTCTGGTATGGATGCGCGCCATGGCCGCCGCGGCCCTCGATGACGATCTCGAAGCGGTCGGCGGCCGCCATCATGGGACCGGGATTGATGCCGATGGTGCCGGGCCGCAGGCCCGGCCAGTTGTGCAGCGCATAGATCGCGTCGCACGGAAAGGTATCGAACAGGCCGTCGTCCATCATGGCCTTCGCGCCGCCCCGCCCTTCTTCGGCGGGCTGGAAGATCAGCACGGCGGTGCCGTCGAAATTGCGCGTCTGCGCCAGGTAGCGTGCGGCGCCGATTAGCACGGCGGTGTGGCCGTCATGCCCGCAGCCGTGCATAAGGCCGGGTTTGGTGGAGCGGTGGCCGAAGCTGTTGTCTTCGGTCATGGGCAGCGCATCCATGTCGGCGCGCAGGCCGATCATGCGGCCGCTGTCGCAGCGCTTGCCGCGTATGACGCCCACTACCCCCGTCTTGCCGATGCCCCGGTGGACCTCGATGCCAAGCGCCTCGAGGGAGCCCGCAACGATGCCGGATGTACGCACCTCTTCGAATCCGAGTTCGGGATGCGCATGCAGGTCGCGCCGCAGCGCGGTCAGCTCGTCGTGAAAGAGCCGGATGGACTCGAGGGGAGTGCGTGCATACATGGGAGGTTACAGAATACCGCAACGAGGGAAAGAAGCGCCTGATTTTAGTTGCTACAGAGGATAAATGGCTTTGTCTTTAGAGGAGAGACACGTTATGCTGCGGCCCGCAGGACAACTTTTCCAACCTCCAGAGAAGGAGAGCCGCAACATGGCCACCACCTCCAAAACCGCGACCGCACGCAAGCCGAATGCCGCGTTCATGAAGCCGCTGACCCCCAGCCCTGAATTGGCCGCGGTCATCGGTGGCGACGCCGTGCCGCGTACCGAGGTTACCAAGAAGATCTGGGATTACATCAAGCAACACAACCTGCAAGATGCCAGCAACAAGCGCAATATCAATGCCGACGCCAAGCTGCGCCCCATCTTCGGCAAGGACCAAGTCACGATGTTCGAGCTGACCAAGCTGGTCAACGCTCACCTGAAGTAAGCAGAGGCCGAGGGCGTACGGCGTACGTCCCTGCCTTTCACCCGCGATTCCCGGGCATTGCCGCGAATCGCATCCTATCTTCCCCGCTTAGCTTCACGCCAGGCACTTAGCCTGCAGGACGACTGCCGCGCGATCGCCGCAGCCGCCTGCCTTCGCGCATCACGCGTACGCGTTGGGCGTACGGCCTTCGAGCAAGGCCAGCCAGCCCTTGATGAGACGGTACACGGCCCATACGAACACGATGGGGAAGCCGATGTACCCGATGTATATCACCGAGGTGATGAAGCTGATCACGATCCACAGCACCGACCACCAGAACGTGCGCAGCAGCCAGTCGAAGTGCGCGGCGTACATGGTGCCCGCCGCATCGGAACGTTTGACGTAGATAAGCACCACCGCGGCCACCGCAGCCACGCCGAAGACGCCGGCCGTCAGCAGCGAAAACGCGAAGAGGCCATAGGCCACGTGCGTCAGGGTGCGCAGGTCCGGCGACGTCGCCGTAGGGATCTGGGGATCGGTCACGATCGCTGCTCCATCGAATAAGTTAGACCAATCTTACCGCACAAATCGCGGCGTTCGGCTCGACGGAAGGCATGCACACAAGTGTGTGAACTCATGGCAAGCCCCGAGTTGACAGCGGTGTGCGCGCGGCAGCGAGAAGCGATGCAACGTGGTGCCGCGGGCAGTGGATGCCGCGTCGTGATGCCACGTAGCGGTGGGGCTGCCTGTTCTGGCGCCGCAAAGACAAAACCCCGCAGGCGAGGCCTACGGGGTTTTGGGGATAAGAGCCTGACGATGACCTACTTTCACAGATGTACATCCACTATCATCGGCGCTAAGGCGTTTCACGGTCCTGTTCGGGATGGGAAGGGGTGGGACCGCCTTGCTATGGTCGTCAGGCGTAAGGGGTTGAGCCGTTGACGCTGGGGTCAACCGCTCTGAAGAAGAAGCACAGTGTGTGTGTATGGGGTTGTGTTGCACGGCGTTCTCGCCGGCACGTGGTGCGCGCTGCACCGGGGCAGGGATTGTTCCCTGCCCAAGACTGTAGAGTTATAGGATCAAGCCTCACGGGCAATTAGTATCGGTTAGCTCAATGCATTACTGCACTTGCACACCCGACCTATCAACGTCCTGGTCTTGAACGACCCTACAGGGGGGTCAAGCCCCCAGGGATACCTAATCTTCAGACGAGTTTCCCGCTTAGATGCCTTCAGCGGTTATCTCTTCCGTACTTAGCTACCCGGCAATGCCATTGGCATGACAACCGGTACACCAGCGGTACGTCCATTCCGGTCCTCTCGTACTAGGAACAGGCTCCGTCAAGTATCCAACGCCCACGGCAGATAGGGACCAAACTGTCTCACGACGTTTTAAACCCAGCTCACGTACCTCTTTAAATGGCGAACAGCCATACCCTTGGGACCGGCTACAGCCCCAGGATGAGATGAGCCGACATCGAGGTGCCAAACACCGCCGTCGATATGAACTCTTGGGCGGTATCAGCCTGTTATCCCCAGAGTACCTTTTATCCGTTGAGCGATGGCCCTTCCATTCAGAACCACCGGATCACTATGTCCTGCTTTCGCACCTGTTCGACTTGTCAGTCTCACAGTCAAGCACGCTTATGCCATTGCACTATCAGCACGATTTCCGACCGTACCTAGCGTACCTTCGAACTCCTCCGTTACGCTTTGGGAGGAGACCGCCCCAGTCAAACTGCCTACCATGCACTGTCCCCGATCCGGATAACGGACCAAGGTTAGAACCGCAAACAAACCAGGGTGGTATTTCAAGGACGGCTCCACCCAATCTGGCGACTGGGTTTCTGCGCCTCCCACCTATCCTACACAGGCCGGTTCACAATCCAATGCAAAGCTACAGTAAAGGTTCATGGGGTCTTTCCGTCTAGCCGCGGGTAGATTGCATCATCACAAACACTTCAACTTCGCTGAGTCTCGGGAGGAGACAGTGTGGCCATCGTTACGCCATTCGTGCAGGTCGGAACTTACCCGACAAGGAATTTCGCTACCTTAGGACCGTTATAGTTACGGCCGCCGTTTACCGGGGCTTCGATCAAGAGCTTGCACCCCATCACTTAACCTTCCGGCACCGGGCAGGCGTCACACCCTATACGTCGACTTTCGTCTTAGCAGAGTGCTGTGTTTTTAATAAACAGTCGCAGCCACCGATTCTCTGCGACCCCATCATGCTAAGCGCGCAGGCGCTTCACACTACCGGGGCATACCTTCTCCCGAAGTTACGGTATCAATTTGCCGAGTTCCTTCTCCCGAGTTCTCTCAAGCGCCTTGGAATATTCATCCCGTCCACCTGTGTCGGTTTGCGGTACGGTCTCGTACAGCTGAAGCTTAGAGGCTTTTCCTGGAACCACTTCCAATCACTTCGCAAGCTATGCTCGCTCGCGCCACACCCTTGAGTCACGCACCCGGATTTGCCTAAGTGCCCTCTTCAATGCAGCAACAGGGACATCCAACACCCTGATGATCTTCCGCGATCCGTCCCCCCATCGCACTGTACGACGGTGCTGGAATATTAACCAGCTTCCCATCAGCTACGCATCTCTGCCTCGCCTTAGGGGCCGACTCACCCTGCGCCGATGAACGTTGCGCAGGAAACCTTGGACTTACGGCGAGGGGGCTTTTCACCCCCTTTATCGCTACTCATGTCAGCATTCGCACTTCTGATACCTCCAGCAGCCTTCACAAGCCACCTTCGCAGGCTTACAGAACGCTCTCCTACCGCGTGTACATAGTACACACCCGCAGCTTCGGTTTATCGCTTAGCCCCGTTACATCTTCCGCGCAGGACGACTCGATCAGTGAGCTATTACGCTTTCTTTAAAGGATGGCTGCTTCTAAGCCAACCTCCTGACTGTCTATGCCTTCCCACTTCGTTTCCCACTTAGCGATAATTCGGGACCTTAGCTGGCGGTCTGGGTTGTTTCCCTCTTGAGTCCGGACGTTAGCACCCGGTGCTCTGTCTCCCAAGCTGTACTTGCGGGTATTCGGAGTTTGCCATGGTTTGGTAAGTCGCCATGACCCCCTAGCCATAACAGTGCTCTACCCCCCGCAGTAATACTTGAGGCACTACCTAAATAGTTTTCGGAGAGAACCAGCTATTTCCAGATTTGTTTAGCCTTTCACCCCTATCCACAGCTCATCCCCTAGTTTTTCAACACTAGTGGGTTCGGTCCTCCAGCACGTGTTACCGTGCCTTCAACCTGGCCATGGGTAGATCATCTGGTTTCGGGTCTACACCCAGCGACTGGACGCCCTATTCGGACTCGCTTTCGCTACGCCTTCCCTATCCGGTTAAGCTCGCCACTGAATGTAAGTCGCTGACCCATTATACAAAAGGTACGCCGTCACCCCATAAAGAGGCTCCGACTGTTTGTATGCATACGGTTTCAGGATCTATTTCACTCCCCTTCCGGGGTTCTTTTCGCCTTTCCCTCACGGTACTGGTTCACTATCGGTCGATCACGAGTATTTAGCCTTGGAGGATGGTCCCCCCATCTTCAGACAGGATTTCACGTGTCCCGCCCTACTTCTCTTACGCCTAGTTCCACACTCTACCTTTCGCCTACAGGGCTATCACCTGCTACGGCCAGACTTTCCAGACTGTTCGGCTAGATAAAATGCTAAATCGTAAAGGCTCTTCCGATTTCGCTCGCCACTACTTTCGGAATCTCGGTTGATTTCTGTTCCTCGAGCTACTGAGATGTTTCAGTTCACCCGGTTCGCCTCCACTGGCCTATGTATTCAGCCAGGGATACTGCTTGCGCAGTGGGTTTCCCCATTCGGACATCTGCGGATCAATGCTTGTTTGCCAGCTCCCCGCAGCTTTTCGCAGGCTACCACGTCCTTCATCGCCTGTGATCGCCAAGGCATCCACCATATGCACTTAGTCGCTTGATCCTATAACACTAAAGTCTTATAGGTGCTGAGTTCGCGCTTGTGCCGTTCATTCAAAGCTCATCGACCTTCGCCACCCCCGGAAGCTTCCCCCCGGTACTGCCTGCTACTGGCCGACTTTGAGACTTTTGAGAACTAAAATCATGCAATCACAACCCGTATCCCCTTTCATCATCACCCCTGGTGGGCTCTGATTACTCGGAAACACTTTACGTTGTGCTTCTTCCTCATTGTTAAAGAGCGTATGGCCGGTCTCACGACAGCAAAAACTGCTAAAGACCAACGATCAATACTGACCCGCAGTACTCATCGTTAGGCTTTGGTGGAGGATGACGGGATCGAACCGACGACATCCTGCTTGCAAAGCAGGCGCTCTCCCAGCTGAGCTAATCCCCCGTATCCCACACAAGCAACGGTCCTTATACCCCGCGCCTGCACAGAAAACCTGGTGGGTCTGGTTGGATTCGAACCAACGACCCCCGCCTTATCAAGACGGTGCTCTAACCGACTGAGCTACAGACCCGCTACCTACTCGGTAACTTCTCGGACCCGTATAAGCCGAATCCAGCAGCCATACACAACGAACAACCGATAAGCGTGGACGCTTAACACGCGTACTTAAGCTCTTAAAGGAGGTGATCCAGCCGCACCTTCCGATACGGCTACCTTGTTACGACTTCACCCCAGTCATGAATCCTACCGTGGTAATCGCCCTCCTTGCGGTTAGGCTAACTACTTCTGGTAAAACCCACTCCCATGGTGTGACGGGCGGTGTGTACAAGACCCGGGAACGTATTCACCGCGACATGCTGATCCGCGATTACTAGCGATTCCGACTTCACGCAGTCGAGTTGCAGACTGCGATCCGGACTACGATCGGGTTTCTGGGATTGGCTCCCCCTCGCGGGTTGGCAGCCCTCTGTCCCGACCATTGTATGACGTGTGAAGCCCTACCCATAAGGGCCATGAGGACTTGACGTCATCCCCACCTTCCTCCGGTTTGTCACCGGCAGTCTCATTAGAGTGCCCTTTCGTAGCAACTAATGACAAGGGTTGCGCTCGTTGCGGGACTTAACCCAACATCTCACGACACGAGCTGACGACAGCCATGCAGCACCTGTGTTCCGGTTCTCTTGCGAGCACTCCCAAATCTCTTCGGGATTCCAGACATGTCAAGGGTAGGTAAGGTTTTTCGCGTTGCATCGAATTAATCCACATCATCCACCGCTTGTGCGGGTCCCCGTCAATTCCTTTGAGTTTTAATCTTGCGACCGTACTCCCCAGGCGGTCAACTTCACGCGTTAGCTGCGCTACCAAGGGCCGAAGCCCCCAACAGCTAGTTGACATCGTTTAGGGCGTGGACTACCAGGGTATCTAATCCTGTTTGCTCCCCACGCTTTCGTGCATGAGCGTCAGTGTTATCCCAGGAGGCTGCCTTCGCCATCGGTGTTCCTCCGCATCTCTACGCATTTCACTGCTACACGCGGAATTCCACCTCCCTCTGACACACTCTAGCCCGGTAGTTAAAAATGCAGTTCCAAAGTTAAGCTCTGGGATTTCACATCTTTCTTTCCGAACCGCCTGCGCACGCTTTACGCCCAGTAATTCCGATTAACGCTTGCACCCTACGTATTACCGCGGCTGCTGGCACGTAGTTAGCCGGTGCTTATTCTGCAGGTACCGTCAGTTGACCCAGGTATTAACCGGGCCCGTTTCTTTCCTGCCAAAAGTGCTTTACAACCCGAAGGCCTTCATCGCACACGCGGGATGGCTGGATCAGGGTTGCCCCCATTGTCCAAAATTCCCCACTGCTGCCTCCCGTAGGAGTCTGGGCCGTGTCTCAGTCCCAGTGTGGCTGGTCGTCCTCTCAAACCAGCTACGGATCGTCGCCTTGGTAGGCCTTTACCCCACCAACTAGCTAATCCGATATCGGCCGCTCCAATAGTGCGAGGCCTTTCGGTCCCCCGCTTTCCCCCTCAGGGCGTATGCGGTATTAGCTACGCTTTCGCGTAGTTATCCCCCGCTACTGGGTACGTTCCGATACTTTACTCACCCGTTCGCCACTCGCCACCAGACCGAAGTCCGTGCTGCCGTTCGACTTGCATGTGTAAGGCATCCCGCCAGCGTTCAATCTGAGCCAGGATCAAACTCTTCAGTTCAATCTCTGTTTCGCGCCTTGCATCCCATCCGTAGACAAAACACAAGACGACTTCGCTAGCTTCTCAAAGGAAGTGAGGTTTATTAAAAACCTTACTTCTATATGAGCGCTTGATGATACTTTTGCTTCGGTACAGTTGCCCGTACCGCGCACACGCATCAAGCGCCCACACTTATCGGTTGTTCAATTGTTAAAGAGCGGGTACTGCCGTCTTGCGATGCGTCGTGAAACTTTCGTGTCACGCCACCTTGCTAAACTTGCTTTACTGCTTGTCTTGCTACTTCATTTCGTCTGCCGCTTCGCCAGCAGCAGAGAAACGAGATTATGAAGAAGTTTTTTTACGCTGTCAAGTCAGTTTGTTTCGCTGCCGTTTTTTGATCGACTTACTGCTTTTCGACCTGGATTCCTTGACCGCGCTTGGCGCCAAGCCATGGAATCGCTTCGGCGGAGATTTCCGCAAAACCACCGGAAATACAACCCTGACCAGCCCTTCTTCACCTTCGTTTCGCTGCTGCCTTGGCAACAGAGGGACGAGATTATGAAGAAGTTTTTTCAGCGTGTCAACCAGCCCCATCTGCCACCGATTTCAGTCGATCGATCGCTCGTCGACCGGTTCCGCCGCCGCGCTTCGCGCCAAGCCTCGAAACCGCCTCGGCAGCCGCTTCGCAAACTACCGCGAAGCATGTGCTGACTAGACCTCTTTCTTCACTGCCTTGCTCTCAGCGCCGCCGCCGCTTTCGCGTAACGAATCGAACGCCGAGCCAGAGACTATAGCACAGTACATTGACGCCCCGCAATTCGGGGACAGCTCGGATGCGTCGATGGCGCGGACCTTTCATAGAGCGGAACCACGCTGCCCCTACCGGCCGCCCCACCGCCGTCGCCCCCTCTTATAGGCGCAGCTCGGTCGTTTCCTTGATCTGCTGCAGGGCGAAGAACGAACGCATGTCCACCACGGCCGGATGCTGCATCAGCGTGTCCATGGCAAAGCGCGAGAAGTGCGCCAGGTCGGCAACCTGCACCCGCAGCAGATAATCCATGTCCCCGGACATGGCATAGCACTCGACCACCTCCGGCCACAACTGCACGTCGCGCGCGAATTCCGACATGGGGGCATGGCTGCCCGCCACATGCTTGTTCAGGCGGATGGTGACGTATGCCAGCAGCCCCAGGCCGACACGTTGCGCATCGACCAGGGCAACGTAGCGCTTTATATAGCCCTGCTCTTCGAGGCGCCGGACTCTGCGCAGACAGGGACTGGGCGACAGCGACACCCGCTCGGCCAGCTCCTGGTTGGTCAAGCGCCCGTCGCGCTGCAATTCGGACAGGATCTTGCGATCTGTCCTGTCAAGTTCGATTTCCGACACTGCATGCCCCATCTGTCAATTTCCAAGCAATATTATTGCTCGAATATCGCTATCGCGGGGCATCTTCGCAATCGCCTGCCTGACGTTGCTGCCTACAATTTCGACTTCGCCGACAGAGTCGGCAATGTCGGCATACAGACAAGGGAGAGCAGACATGGAAAGCGCGTTTCAGCCCTGGGACAACCCCATGGGAACCTCGGGCTTCGAGTTCATCGAGTACACCGCACCCGACCCGGTGGCATTGCGCAAGGTGTTCGAACTGCTGGGTTTCAAGGCTATCGCGCGCCATCGCCACAAGGACGTCACCCTGTATCGCCAGGGCGGCATCAACTTCCTGATCAACGCCGAACCCGATTCATTCGCGCAGCGCTTCGCGCGGCTGCACGGTCCCTCCATCTGTGCCATCGGCTTTCGCGTGGATGACGCGGCCAAGGCCTACAAGCGCGCGCTCGAGCTTGGCGCATGGGGCTTCGATTCGCACAGCGGCCCGATGGAGCTGAACATCCCGGCGATCAAGGGCATTGGCGACTCGCTGATCTATCTGGTGGACCGCTGGCGCGGCAAGCATGGCCAGGGCGGCATCGGCGACATCAGCATCTATGACGTGGACTTCGTGCCGCTCGATCCGGCGAACGCGCAGGAGGACCTGAACCATGCGGGCGCGGGCCTGACGCTGGTCGACCACCTGACCCACAACGTGCACAAGGGCCGCATGGCCGAGTGGGCCGAGTTCTACGAGCGCTTGTTCAATTTCCGCGAGGTGCGCTACTTCGACATCGAAGGCAAGGTCACCGGCGTGAAGTCCAAGGCCATGACCTCGCCGTGCGGCAACATCCGCATTCCCATCAACGAGGAAGGAACCGAAGAGAAAGGCCAGATCCAGGAGTACCTGGATTTGTACCGCGGCGAGGGCATCCAGCATATCGCGATGGCCACCGACGACATCTACGGCACCATCGAGGCCTTGCGCAGCAACGGCGTGGTGTTCCTGGATACGCCGGATACGTACTACGAACTGCTCGACCGCCGGCTGCCCGGACATGGCGAGGACGTGACGCGCCTGCAGAAGAACCGCATCCTGCTGGATGGCGCGCCGGACGGCGGCCTGCTGCTGCAGATCTTCACCGAGAACCAGATCGGCCCCATCTTCTTCGAGATCATCCAGCGCAAGGGCAACGACGGATTCGGCGAAGGCAACTTCAAGGCGCTGTTCGAGTCCATCGAACTGGACCAGATGCGCCGCGGCGTAGTGAAGCCGGTGGAGTGAACGACCAGGCGCGACGTCGCATGCGACGCGCCGGCAAGGCAAAGGGCTGCCCAGGCAGCCCTTTGTGTTGCCCGGTTCGCAGCGCACGACTGTCCCGGGCGCGCGACACGGCGCGGAAGCGGCGGCGTCAGCGGACCAGTCGGTCGTGGAACTGCTTGCGGAACTTGGCCACCTTGGGCGCTATGACGAACTGGCAATAGCCCTGCTCGGGATGCGAGTTGAAATAGTTGCGGTGGTAGTCTTCGGCAGGCCAGAAGGTGGCCGGCGCCAGCAGCTTGGTGACGATGGGTGCGTCGTAGATGCGCTGCGCCGTGACCTCGGCGATTACCGCCTGGGCTTGTTCGCGCTGCGCCTCGTCCTGCCAGAAGATGGCGGATTCGTACTGCGGACCGACGTCGTTGCCCTGCCGGCCCGGCGTGGTGGGGTCGTGCGTGGCGAAGAAAACGCGCAGCAGATCGCTGTAGGACAGCACCTGCGGATCGAATTCGACGCGCGCCACTTCGATGTGGCCCGTCTGCTTGCCGCAGACCTGTTCGTAGGTGGGATTGTCTACGTGCCCGCCGGCGTAGCCGGGCAGCACCGAGACGACACCACGCAGATCCTGGAACACGGCCTCGACGCACCAGAAGCAGCCGCCGCCCAGGACCGCCACTTCATGTCTGGAATTTGCTTTGTTTTCCATAGTCAGGGCCTCTGGGCCGACCGCGGGAAACGCCGCGGACACAGCCCGAAAACGGATAGAACTGCACAAGAATTCGGCGGGCCGGGTCGGACGCAAGGGACCGATCCGGCTTCCTGCGAAAGCTTAGCAGATGACGCGAATCCGCCTGGCAGCAGATGCGGGTCGGAAGCGAGACGCTTATACGGTTGCCGATACGTCGGCGCAGGCCGGCCGATCGGCAAGCGTGGTGATGCTTCGCGGGCACGCCGGCACGCCGGCGCGCCGATGCACGCGCCGGGATCAGGGCTTGGCCGGGGCCAGCGACAACACCCATTCGGCCAGTTGCCGGGCTTCGGTTTCGCTGACCTGCGTCTGCGCCGGCATGGGGACCGCGCCCCAGGCGCCGCGCCCGCCACCACGGATCTTGCCGGCCAGGTAGTCCAGCGCCTCGGATTGGCCGGCATAGCGTTCGGCCACGCTGCGCAACGGCGGCCCCACCCGCTTGCTGTCGACCTGGTGGCAGGCCATACAGGCCTTGCCGCCGGCCAGTTTCTGCCCATCCACCGGCTGGGCGCCGGCCGCGCCCGCCGCCAACGCGATCAGCGCGGCCGACGCCATCCTACTCTTCATCGAATGCATCCGTGACTGCCCCACGACTGGCGGAACCGGCAAGCTTGCCGAACTTGGCTAGCACCCCGCGCGTATAGCGGGGCCTGGGCGCCACCCACTGACTGCGACGCGCCGCCAATTCTTCGTCGCTGACATTGAGCTGCAGCAGCAGCTGATGGGCGTCGATGGTAACCGAATCGCCCTCGCGGATCAGCGCGATGGCGCCGCCCACGTAGGCCTCGGGCGCGACGTGGCCCACCACCATGCCCCAGGTACCGCCCGAAAAGCGCCCGTCGGTGATCAGGCCGACGGTCTCGCCCAGCCCCTGCCCGACCAGCGCGGAAGTGGGCGCCAGCATTTCGCGCATGCCGGGGCCGCCCTTGGGCCCTTCGTAGCGGATGACCACCACGTCGCCGTGCTGGATCTTGCGGGCCATGATGGCGGCCATGGCGTCGTCCTCGGAATCGAACACGCGTGCGGGCCCGGTGATGACGGGATTCTTCAGGCCCGTGATCTTTGCCACGCAGCCCTCGGGAGCCAGGTTGCCCTTGAGGATGGCAAGGTGACCCTGCGCGTACAGGGCCTGGTCGAGCGGCATGATGACGTCCTGGCCGGCCGGCGGCACGGCGGGCACGTCGGCAAGGGTTTCAGCGATGGTCTTGCCGGTGATGGTGATGCAGTCGCCGTGCAGCAGCCCCGCATCCAGCAAGAGCTTCATGACCTGCGGGATGCCGCCGGCGCGATGCAGATCGGTAGCCACGTACTTGCCGGAAGGCTTGAGGTCGCAGATGACCGGCACGCGGCGGCGGATGCGTTCGAAGTCGTCGATGGTCCATTCCACTTCGGCCGCGTGCGCGATGGCCAGGAAGTGCAGCACCGCATTCGTGGAACCGCCCGTGGCCATGATGACCGACACGGCGTTCTCGATGGACTTGCGCGTGATGATGTCGCGCGGACGCACGCCGCGCCGCACGGCATCGACCAGCACGCGCGCCGACTCGGCGGCCGACGCGACCTTTTCCTCGTCCTCGTTGGCCATGGTGCTGGAGTACGGCAGGCTCATGCCCATGGCCTCGAAGGCCGAACTCATGGTGTTGGCGGTGTACATGCCGCCGCACGAGCCCGACCCTGGAATGGCGCATTGTTCGATCTGCTTGAAGTCGTGCTCGTTCATGCGGCCCATCGTGTATTCGCCCACGGCCTCGAATACCGATACGATGGTCAGGTCCTTGCCCTGGTAGCGGCCGGGCTTGATGGTGCCGCCGTATACATAGATGCCGGGCACGTTCATCCGGGCCAACGCGATCATGCCGCCCGGCATGTTCTTGTCGCAGCCGCCGATGACGACCACGCCGTCCATCCACTGTCCCTGCGCCGCGGTCTCGATGCAGTCGGCGATGACCTCGCGCGAGACCAGCGAATACTTCATTCCCTCGGTGCCCATGGACATGCCGTCGGAAATGGTCGGCGTGCCGAACACCTGCGGGTTGGCCTTGGACGCGCGCACCGCATCGATGGCGGCATCGGCCAGTCGCTGCAGGCCGCTGTTGCACGGGGTGATGGTCGAGTGCCCGTTGGCCACGCCGATCATGGGATTGTCGAAATCCGCTTCCCGGTAACCGAGCGCGTAGTACATTGCGCGATTCGGCGCGCGCGCAACGCCATGCGTGATGTGACGGGAACGTTCGTTGTGCGGCATGTCTCGTCTCCTGGCGGGTTGTTTTGCATAGACGCGGCGGCCGGACCCGGCGCCGCCGGTTTATTATCGGACAACTTTTTCTGCCGGGCGGAACATGCTGCACTACCCCGAATTCGACCCCATCGCCATACGCATCGGTCCTCTGGCCGTCCATTGGTACGGCCTGATGTATCTGCTGGGATTCGCCTCGGCGTATCTGTTGGGACGCTGGCGCATCGCGCGCGGGCACACCACGTTCATGACGACGCGCGACCTGGAAGACCTGACCTTCTATACGGTGCTTGGCGTGGTGCTGGGCGGACGCCTGGGATACGTGCTGTTCTACAAGCCCATGCACTACCTGCAGCATCCCATCGAGATCTTCTATCTGTGGGAAGGCGGAATGGCCTTCCACGGCGGCCTGCTGGGCGTAATCCTTGTGATGTTCCTGTTCGCGCGCAAAAAGGGCGTGTCGTTCTTCACGGTCAGCGACTTCGTCGCTCCCCTGATCCCGCCCAGCCTGGCGGCGGGGCGCTGGGGCAACTTCATGAACGGGGAGCTGTGGGGACGTCCCACCGACGTGCCGTGGGGCATGGTGTTCCCGCAGTCGGGCGACGGGCTGGCGCGCCATCCATCGCAACTGTATGAACTCGCCCTGGAAGGGATCGTGCTGTTCGCGATCCTGTGGGCGTTCTCGGCCAAGCCGCGCAAGACCGGCCAGGTCAGCGCCTTGTTCCTGATCGGCTACGGGCTTTTCCGGTTCACGGTGGAATTCACCCGCGAACCGGACAACTTCCTGGGCCTGCTCGCGGGCGGACTGAGCATGGGACAGTGGCTGTCGCTGCCGATGGTGATCACCGGCATGGCCATGTTCGTGTTCTTTACTGCAAGGCAATCATCCCGCTGACCGAGACGGTTACGGTGACCTCGCCGGCTTCCAGCGGAAGCTCGGCGCTGTCCTGGGCGCCCTTGGCCATCATCATGGGCGCCGCGCGCTGCATGACGGGCTGCGGCCCGCCCTGCCCGCCCAGGTCGATGCGCAGCACACGATAGCCCGAGAAGCCGAAGGCGCTGCTGGCAGCCAGCGCGCGCTCGCGGAAGGCCTGCGCGGCCTGGGTGAGCAGCTTGCGCTCTTCGGCCTCGCGCGCCTCGCGCGAGAGCAGGAAACCGATATTGGTAATGGCGGTCTTGTCGCTGAGCTTGGAAGCCAGCGCCGAGGCCTTGGCGAAGTCCTTGGATTGCAGGATGACTTCTCCCTGGCCCCGCCAGCCCGTGACCTTGCCATTGGTATTGGTGTTGGGCCACACGTTGAATCCGCCCGTGCGCACGTCCACGCCTTCGGTGCCGCGCGCGCGCTTGACCACCTCTTCGAGCGCGGCCGTCAGGCGCTGGCCGGCGGTGGGCTGGTCCGCCGCCTGGACTTCCGCCGACAACGAGATGCGCACCGTGTCCTGCAGGACCTCGGACGACGCCGAGGCTTGCAGCGTCATGCGCGGCGAACGGGCTTCCCTGCCCGCCTGAGGCTCGGATCGGGCATCGGGCTCGGCGGCGGGTTCGACCGGCGCAACGGTCGCCGCCGCACCCTGGGCCTGCGCCGCATGGACGGGAACGAGAGCGCTCAATGCCAACGCCGCGCAGCTGGCGGCGGCGAGCTTGTTCGACAGAAACGCGGGGATTCTGGACATGAGAGAACCTGTAGGGGAAAGAATGGGGCCGAGGAACAACGTCTTGCCCGGGGTCGGCGAACCTGCCGATGCAGGTCGCCGAGATGAATGCCCCGCCTGTGCCGTCTAGGCCGGCATCTCGAACCCTGAGGTTCAAGTCGGTCGCGATTGGTAGAGCGTCGGGTTCGTCTACGGAGAGACGATCGCTCCAGCTCTGCGCTCTCGCAACCTATATGCCATAAGACATAGGTTCAGAGAGTGTATGGCCAAGTCACGAGCACGGCAGGGACAAACTGAGAATACAGCATGAGAATACCGCAGAACGCTTGCGCGGACAGCTTGCTAGATGAGCTTTTCCTGGCCGGACAGCGCGTCATCCAGCATAGCGTTCATTTCATCGATTCTACGCTTGAAGTCGCCAACCGCCAAACCGCCCAGCGGGCCGTCGGGCGCCTTCATGCCGAGCAGTTCGCCGGCGATCTGCAGCGCGGCCATGACCGCGATGCGTTCGTTGCTGCTTACCTTGCCGCTGCCCTGGATACGCAGCATGAGCTGATCGACATGCCGCACGGCGGCCAACAGCGTGGGCTTTTCATCGGCTGAGCACGCCAGCGAATAGTCGCGGCCAAGAATGGTGACGTCGACACGTTCCATCAGGGCTGTTCTCCTATGGAAGCGCCAGGCAGGCGGGCGAGGACCGCATCGATGCGCTCGCGAGCCGCCGAAGCGGCACTGCGCAGGCGCTGCAGGTCGACGTCGCGCGACTGCAGACTGCTCTGCCATTCGGCCTCGCGGTCTTGCACGCGTGCCTCGAGCGCCTGTCGCTGCGCGGTTTCGTTTGCCAGCTGCTTGCGCAGATCGTCTTCGACCTGTCGCGCGCCGGCCTGCAGGTCGGACGCGGCCTGGTCGTGTGCCTGCAGCTTTTCGCGCAGGGTTTGCAGTTCGGCATCGCGCTCGGCGCAGCGCTGCTGGAGCGCGCGCTGCTGCGCTTCGCTGTCGTTGAGACGCGCGCGCAATGCATCGCGCTCGGCATGCAGCTGACGAGTGCGCTGCACCAGTTGCCCAAGACGGGCGGCGAGTTGATCGAGGTCTTGCAGCATGGCCGCTATCGTATACCATCCCAGCCCCGATCGGGGCGCGCGAAAAGACCGAGATCAAGCGCAATATCCGGTAGGATTCTGTGTTGAAAGCCGCCTGGCAAAGGCACGCTCCGGGCTTTCCTTCAGCTTTCCATTCGCTTTCACTCAGCTTTCATTTCGCGGTCGGTTACGTTTCCGATGCGCGAAATCGACCCGGGAGTTCCCTATTTCCAGGGAAAACCCTGACAAATCCCACAAGCTCCAGGGTTTGCACTCGGGGGCCCCTCCTTTACCATTCGCGCTTCCAAAAAAGGCCGGACACCAACAAGAAGCGGCATCTCCAAATGCCTTGTGTCTGCCCGCCGCCAACGATGCGCACGGGCGAATTTTCACGACATGCTGTAAATCAGGAGCCAATCAATCATGCAGCTACGCAACAAACAGGACTTCTGGTCCGGGGTGATGTTCATCGCCCTCGGACTGGGATTCTCCTGGCAAGCCACCAGCTATCAAATGGGAACCGCGGCCCGCATGGGTCCGGGCTACTTCCCGTTCTGGCTGGGTCTCGTCCTGGCGCTGTTGGGCGCCATCGTCCTGCTGGGCTCGCTTTCCAAGAAGGCGACCGAGACCAAGGTCGACGGATTCGACTGGCGCATCGTCTTTCTGGTGATCGGCTCCGTCGTCCTGTACGCCGTGATCCTGCGGCCCCTGGGTGTGTACCTGTCGGTGTTCATCCTGGTGGTCCTGAGCAGCCTGGCCAGCCACGAGTTCAGCTGGAAAGTGGCAGTGGCCAACGGCATCTTCCTGGTGGTGTTTTCTTACCTCGCCTTCATCAAGGGCCTGGGACTGATCTTCCCGCTGTGGCCGACGTTCCTGGGCGCAAACTGAGGAGACACCCCAAATGGAATTGTTTGACAACCTGATGTTGGGTTTCTCGGTTGCGTTCACGCCCGAGAACCTGCTGTACGCCCTGCTGGGCTGCATCCTCGGTACGCTGATCGGCGTGCTGCCTGGCATCGGCCCCGTGCCGACCATCGCCATGCTGCTGCCCATCACCTACGTGCTGCCGCCCGTGGCGGGCCTGATCATGCTGGCCGGCATCTATTACGGCGCGCAGTACGGCGGTTCGACCACCGCCATCCTGGTGGCGCTACCCGGCGAGACATCGGCGGTGGTGACCGTGCTGGACGGGCACCAGATGGCCCGCAATGGCCGGGCGGGCGCCGCACTGGCCATCGCCGCGCTGGGCTCGTTCTTCGCCGGCTGCGTGGCCACCATCCTGCTGGCCGCCTTCGCGCCCCCGCTGGCCGAAGTGGCCTTCCAGTTCGGGCCCGCCGAGTACTTCTCGCTGATGGTGCTCGGTCTGGTGGGCGCCGTGGTGCTGGCCTCGGGCTCGCTGCCCAAGGCCATCTGCATGATCATCCTCGGCCTGCTGCTGGGCATGGTGGGCACCGACGTGAACTCGGGCGTGGCCCGCTATGACTTCGGCATCCCGGAGCTGCAGGACGGCATCGACTTCGCCATCGTGGCAATGGGTGTGTTCGGCTTCGCCGAGATCATGACCAACCTCGAGCAGAAGGAAAACCGCGTCGACATCACCGACAAGATCGGCACGCTGTATCCCAACAAGAAGGAATTCCGCGAGGCGGCCCCGGCCGTTCTGCGCGGCACCGCCCTCGGCTCGGCCCTGGGCATCCTGCCGGGCGGCGGCGCGGTGCTGTCCTCGTTCGCGTCCTACACGCTCGAGAAGAAGCTGTCGAAGAATCCCGAGCGCTTCGGCAAGGGCCACCCGGCCGGCCTGGCCGGCCCCGAGTCGGCCAACAACGCGGCGGCGCAGACCTCGTTCATTCCGCTGCTGACGCTGGGCATCCCGGGCAACGCCGTGATGGCGCTGATGGTGGGCGCGATGACCATCCACAACATCCAGCCGGGCCCGCAGGTCATGACCAGCCACCCCGAGCTGTTCTGGGGCCTGATCGCCTCGATGTGGATCGGCAACCTGATGCTGGTGGTGCTGAACCTGCCGCTGATCGGCCTGTGGATCAAGCTGCTGAAGGTGCCCTATCGTGTGCTGTTCCCCGCCATCCTGGTGTTCTGCACGATCGGCGTGTATTCGTTGAACTACAACACCTTCGACATTCTCACGACGGCGATCTTCGGCATCATCGGCTATGTGTGGGCCAAGCTGAAGTGCGAAGGCGCCCCGCTGCTGCTGGGCCTGGTGCTGGGTCCGATGATGGAAGAAAACTTCCGTCGCGCCCTGCTGCTGTCCCGCGGGGACTACGGCACGTTCGTCACGCGCCCGCTGTCGGCCTCCCTGCTGGCCTTCGCCGTGATCCTGGTGATTCTGGTGGCGCTGCCGTCTATCAGGAAGAAGCGCGAAGAGACCTTCGTCGAAGAAGACTGAGCAAGGCCTTCTATATAGGTATAGGCATGCATGCGCGTGCCATCCCAGCAAGCCCCGGCCCGTCCGGGGCTTGCTGCTTTCCATCGGTCTGTTTTTTCCCGAAATGCCAGAAAATATGTAAAAGCAATACAAGGCGTTTCTGGTAGTCGAGTAAGCTAGGGGTTTACCCGACGCGTTGATCTTCATGACGTTCGACTGGAGCAACCCCTATCCTTCATCGCGGGCTCCTGTATTTGCCCGCAACCTGGTCGCCACCTCGCAACCGCTGGCGGCGCAGGCCGGCCTTCGCATGCTGGCCCTGGGCGGCAATGCCGTGGACGCCGCCATCGCGGCGGCCGCCGCACTGGCCGTTACCGAGCCCGTGGGCAACGGCCTGGGTTCGGACTGCTACGTGCTGGTGTGGGACGGCGCGCGGCTGCATGGACTGGACGCCTCGGGCACGGCGCCGGCCGCATGGAATCCCGGCTACTTCAAGGCGCGGCACCAGGGCCGCATTCCGCCGCGCGGATGGGACAGCGTGACCGTGCCCGGCGCGATCGCCGGATGGGCGCACCTGCACGAGCGCCTGGGCAGCCTGTCTTTCGCCACGTTGCTCGAGCCGGCCATCGAGTATGCCGAACGCGGCTATGCGATCACGCCGGCGGTACAGCGCAAATGGGAAGCACAGGTGGACCTGCTGCAATCCATGCCCGGATTCGCCGACCACTTCATGCCCAGGGGACGCGCGCCGCTGGTGGGGGAACACTTCACGCTGCGCTGCGCGGCCGAGACCCTGCGCCGCGTGGCCGACACCACCGGCCGCGATTTCTATGAAGGCGAGACGGCGCACAAGCTGGTGGCCCACGCCCAGGCCCACGAAGCCGCCCTGACGCTGAACGACCTGCGGGGCTATGCGCCGCGCTGGGTCGAGCCCATCGCCCAGCCGTATCACGGGCACATGCTGCATCAGCTGCCATCCGAGAATCATGCGCACGGCATGGCGACCCTGGTCGCGGCGGGCATCCTGCAGCATTTCGATCTGGCGGCCCATGCGGCGGACCACCCGGACGCGCAGCACCTGATGATCGAAGCCGTGAAGCTGGCGCTGGCCGAGACGCCGCGCGAGGCCGCCACGCTGCTCGATCCGGACAGGCTGGCCAAGTGCGCACGCGCCATCGATCCGCGACGCGCGCAGCCCTTCTCCTTCGGCAGGGCGCCGCAAGGCGGCACGGTGCAGGTCAGCGCGGCCGACCGCAACGGCATGATGGTCAGCCTGGTGCAGTCCAACCACATCGGCTTCGGCTCGGGCGTGGTCGTGCCGGGCACGGGCGTCAGCCTGCACAACAGGGGCTACGCCTTCTCGGCCGATGCCTCGCATCCCAACGCCGTGGCGGGCGGCAGGCGGCCGGGGCATGCCAGCACGCCGCTGCTGCTGACTCGCGCCGGGGCGCCGCAGGCCAGCTTCGGTGTGATGGGCGGCAACATGCAGCCGCAAGGCCACGTGCAGACGCTGGTGCGCATGGTAGACCACGGCCAGCAGCCGCAGGCGGCCTGCGATGCGCCTCGCTGGCGTTGGACGCACGGCATGTCGGTGGACGCAGAGCCTTCGATGTCGACGGGCCTCATCGACGCGCTGCGCGCGCGTGGCCACGCGGTCGAACGCACTCGCGATCCGCACGCCGACTTCGGCTCGGGGCAGTTCGTGTGGCGCCTGGGCGATCCGGCGGTGCAAGGCTATGTGGGCGCCAGTGACGGCCGCCGCGACGGCCTGGCCGCCGGACTGTGACCCGCTGTTTATACTAGACGCCCGCCGCCGCGCGTTGCGGCACCCCACCGCTATCCGACATCGGGCGCCACGCGCGCCACTACTGGAGACTTCCCCATGGCATCCATCGGTTCCAAGAGCTACGACTCGGCCGCGCCCCACAAGGTCGCCTTTCTCGGACTCGGCGTCATGGGCCTGCCCATGGCCGGACACCTGGTCCGCGCGGGCCACGACGTGACGGTGTACAACCGCTCCCCGGCCAAGGCGCAGGCCTGGAGCCAGGAGTTCGGCGGCCGCACGGCCGCCACGCCGCGCGAAGCCGCGGCCGGCGCGCAGATCGTGTTTGCCTGCGTGGGCAACGACGACGACCTGCGCAGCGTGGTGCTCGGCCCGGATGGCGCATTCGCCGGCATGAGCAAGGGCTCGGTGTTCGTCGACCACACCACGGCGTCGGCCGACGTGGCGCGCGAACTGTATGCCAGGGCGAAGGAGCTGGGCCTGAACTTCGTGGACGCGCCCGTGTCGGGCGGCCAGGCCGGCGCCGTCAACGGCGTGCTGACCGTCATGTGCGGCGGCGAGGCCGACGTGTTCGCATCCATCAAGCCGGTCGCCCAGGCCTTCGGGCGCGCCGTCACGCTGGTGGGCCAGCCGGGCGCGGGCCAACTGGCCAAGATGGTCAATCAGATCTGCATCGCCGGGGTGGTGCAGGGCCTGTCCGAAGGCATCGCCTTCGGGCAGGCGGCCGGTCTGGACATGAAGCTGGTGCTGGACGTGATCAGCAAAGGCGCGGCGCAGAGCTGGCAGATGGAGAACCGCGGCGGCACGATGGTCGACGACAAATTCGACTTCGGCTTCGCCGTCGACTGGATGCGCAAAGACCTGGGTCTGGTGCTGGACGAGGCGCGCCACAACGGCGCTCGCCTGCCGTTGACCGCCCTGGTGGACCAGTTCTATGGCGACGTGCAGAAGCTGGGCGGCGGCCGTTGGGATACGTCCAGCCTGATCAAGCGCCTGCGTTCGTAAGCGTGACGGGACGGGAGCCGCCCGTCCCTGCCTGCATCACGGCCGCCTCGTTCAGGCTTCGATCGCCTCGCCGGCCAGGTCCAGCGCATCGATGCGCTGCTTGGCCAGCGCCACGCCTTGCGCGGCCAGCTGTTCGCCCATCGCCATACCCTCGGCGGCCACGAACGTGGCGGACATGCCCAGGAAGCCCAGCATCTGGCGCAAGTACGGCGCCACGTTGTCATCGGGCGTGCCTTCCGCCTTGCCGCCTCGCGCGATCAATACATAGACCTGCTTGCCCTTCACCAGCCCTTCAGGCACGCCTTCGGCGCTATACCGGAACGTGACGCCGGCGCGGGCGACGTAATCGAGGTAGCTCTTGAGCTGCGCGGGCAGATTGAAGTTGTAGACGGGCACTGCGAACACGATGCGGTCGGCATCCATCAGCTCGGCCACCAGCGCATCGCTGAGCGCGACCACATCGCGCTGTTCCGGCGTGCGGGCCTCGGCGGGCGTGAACAGTGCGCCGACGGTATTGCCATCGAAGTACGGAACCGGCTGCCGGCCCAGGTCGCGCACGACGATCGCGCCTTCCGGATCGGCCTGCCGCAGCCGCGCCACGAAATGATCGGCCAGTTCCTTGGAATGCGAGTGGTCGCCGAGGATGGACGACTGGATCAACAGGGTCTTCATGAATGATCTCCGGGTGTGAAGGCGGATCTTGTCCGCCGTAGCCATGAAGAGACTGTATAGGACTTAATTATTCGCATAAAGCCAGGTAAGATGAACGTCGCGTTCCAATGATAGAACAGTAGTGCGGCGGAGCCGTCATGATGCAAGACCTGAACGATCTCTATTACTTTGCGCAGGTGGTGGAGCAAGGCGGGTTCAGCGCCGCCGCGCGCGCCCTCGACATACCCAAATCGCGTCTCTCGCGCCGCATCTCGCAACTGGAAGAGCGGCTGGGCGTGCGGCTGCTGCAACGTACGACGCGCAGGCTGCGGCTGACCACGGCCGGCGAACGCTACCTGCGCTATTGCCTGGAAATGACGGCTTCGGCACGCGCGGCCGAAGACGCGATGCGGCAGCTGCAGGCAGAGCCGTCGGGCCCGGTGGTCGTCAGTTGCCCCGTGTCGCTGGCGCAGATCCTGCTGGCGCCATTGCTGCCAGAGTTCCTGGACACGTGGCCGTCGGTGTCGGTGCAGATGCTGGTCACCAACAGGCGCGTCGACCTGATACGCGAGGGCGTGGACCTGGCGCTGCGGGTTCGTACGCGGCTGGACACCGACGCAGAGCTGGTCGTGCGGCGCCTGGGCACGGCAAGCGGCACGCTGGTGGCCAGCCCGGCCTATCTGCAGCGCCACGGCACGCCCGAGACGCCGCAGGACCTGGCGGCGCACGCCACGCTGAGCTTCAGCGAACCGCAGGCCGAGGTGCGCTGGACCCTGTACGACTCGAACAACGAGGAAACCGAGGTACTGCTGCGTCCGCAGCTGTGCTGCAACGACTTCATCGTGCTGACGGAGGCCGCCGTGCGCGGCCGCGGCATCTCGCTGCTGCCTTCCGAAGCCACTCGCGAACAGATGCGCCGCGGTCAGCTGGTGCGGGTGCTGCCCGACTGGCGTTCGCCCGAAGGCATCGTGCATTGCATCTATCCGTCGCGGCGCGGCATGATGCCGGCCGTGCGCGCGCTGGTCGACTTCCTGTCCGAGCGGCTGCCGCCGGCATATCGCCAGGTCGAATCGCCCCCGGATCCGTCGCAGGCCGGCTGAGCATTCCGGCCTGCCATGCCCGCGACCGGCGGCTCGGGCGGGGTCAGCCCATGCGTCGGCGCGGATAATGCGCTCTAGGAATTGGCGAGTTCCGGAGCGCTCGGTGCGTCCTTCAGCAGGGGCATCCACAGCACGGCGGCCAATCCGCAGCCGCCTGCCGCGTTGGGCTCGCCATCGCGCAGCACGATGTCGCCGTCGTTGCGCCGCGCGTAGGCGCGCGCGATGGACAGGCCCAGCCCGGATCCGCTGACGGACGACGAGCGATCGGCCCCCACGCGATCGAAGCGGGCGAAGGCGCGCTTGCGCAGCGCGGGCGCGATGCCGGGGCCATTGTCGGACACGATGACCTCGGCGCGGTCCGCGTCACGCACCACCGAGACCGTGATGCTGGCGCCGGCCGGCGCATACCGGATGGCGTTGTGGACGAGGTTGGACACGGCCTCGTGCAGCTCTTCCTGGTTGCCCCATACCGGCACGGCATCGTTCTCGTCATCGGAAGCATCCGGGTGATCGCCGCGCGCATCGACCCATCCCAGGTCCTGCTGGCGCTCGTGAGCCAGGGGCAGATGCTGCAGCACGACCTCGCGCGCCGCGTCGTTGAGATCCAGCCGTTGGCGTGGCGTGGACTCGGCCTGGCTGGCATGGGCGAGCGACAGCAGTTGCTCGGTAAGCCGGCGCGTGCGGCCCAGCTGGTCAACGATGGCGCGCAAGCCCTCTTGTGCGCGGACCGGATCCGGCTCGCGCAGCGCGTACTGCGCCTGCGTCAGCATGATGGCCAGCGGCGTGCGCAGCTGGTGCGAGGCGTCCGCCAGGAACTGCGACTGCTCATCGAGGATGCGACGATAGCGGGCGATGTGATGGTTGACCGCTTCCACGAGCGGCGCCACTTCGCTGGGCACGCGCGACGAGTCGAGCGGCGTGAGGTCGTCCGGACGGCGCGCGCGCACGTCGTTGCGCAGCCGCACCAGCGGACGCAGCGCCCAGATGACGCCCCACCACACCAGGATCGCGACCAGAGCCAGCATGCGCGCATCGCGCAGGATCTCCTGGCGCTGCGCGCTTTCTTCCGCATACTGGCGCTTGCCGATGCTCTCGGCCACCACCACCAGCACCTGCCGGTGCTGGCCACGATAGTACAGGTCGCGCAGCACGGCCACCGCGCGCACCGGATCGTTGCGGTAGACGGCATCGAAGAACAGCGGTTCGCCATCGCCCTTGGGCCAGTAAGGCAGGCGCGGCATCTCGGGCATGCCGCCCAGCGTGCGGCCGGGGCCCGGCGGCGCGCCGCCCTTGCCGCCCTCGACGGGCGGATCGATTTCCTCGATGCGGAAGTACTTGCGCAGGCCGGCCCGCGATTCCAGCATCACCTGCGCGTACAGCGGAGTGGCCACATGCAGCGTGCCGTCGGGCGCGAACTCGACGCTGCTTTCCAGCACGCGCGCGGGCTCGAGCAGCGCGGAGTCGTAGGCCTCGTTGGTGATGCTGGCCAGTGTGCGATAGTCGTTCCAGCTGTCGATGACCAGCAGCAGGATGACGCCGGGCATCAGCAGGGTGATGAGCACAGCGCGCACGCCGGGCATGGGCAGCCACGGCCGCCAGGCCTTGAAGAGACTCACGATTCGGACGGTTCGCGGGCGACGCTTTCGAGCATGTAGCCCAGGCCGCGCACGGTGACGATGCGCACGTCGCTGCCGGCGAGCTTCTTGCGCAGCCTGTGCAGCACGACCTCGATGGCGTCGAGGTTGGCCTCGCTATCCTGCGTGAACACCTTGCCGAACAGGTGCGTCTTGTCGACCGGATAGCCGCTGCGGCTGAGCAGCGCGGCCAGCGCGGCGTGCTCGCGCGGCGTGAGAAACAACAGCGTGCCGTCGAGCGTGAAGGCGCGGCTTTCGCTATCGTAGGACAGCGAGCCGCACTGCAGGCGCGGTTGCTGCCGCCCCCGGCTGCGCCGCACCAGCGCGGTGATGCGCGCCTCGAGTTCCTCGAGCGCGAACGGCTTGGTGAGAAAGTCGTCGGCGCCCAGGTTCAGGCCGCGCACGCGGTCTTGCAGGCCGCCTTGCGCGGTAAGCAGCAGCACCGGCGTGCGATCGTCGCGATTGCGCATTTCGCGCAGCAGCGCCAGGCCGTGCTTGTCGGGAAGGCGCAGGTCGAGCACGATGATGTCGTACTCGTTGCTGTCCATCAGGGCTTCGGCAGTGCGCGCATCGGGCGCGTGTTCGGGCAGGAACCCGCTTTGGGTGAGAGCGCGAACCAGCCACGAGGCCATGTCGCGCTCGTCTTCAACCAGCAATATGCGCATGGCCGTCGGCTTCGGCGGAAGGAAGGTCGGGAGTACGCGGGCCGTGCACGCGCTGGCGTAGATAGCGGGTTTCGTGGTGGCGCCGGAACAGGATGGAGGACAGCTCGTTCAGCGCCTGCGTGTAGACTTCGCGCTTGAACTCGATGACCGCATCGAGCGGCACCCAGTATTGGCTCCAGCGCCAGGCGTCGAATTCCGGATGCTGCGTGGCGCGCAGGCAGACGTCGCAATCGCGGCCTACCATGCGCAGCAGGAACCAGATCTGCTTTTGTCCTTTATAGTGGCCGCGCCACTCGCGCCGGACAAAATGGTCCGGCACATTGTAACGCAGCCAATCACGTGTACGTCCCAGAATGCGCACATGCTCGGGCTTGAGACCCACCTCTTCATGGAGTTCGCGGTACATGGCCTGCACCGGGCTTTCCCCGTGCTTGATGCCACCCTGCGGGAATTGCCAGGCGTGTTCCCGGATTCGCTTGCCCCAGAAGACCTCGTTTTTGCCGTTGACGAGAATGATGCCGACATTGGGACGGTAGCCTTCGCGGTCAAGCATGGGCCACCCCCACCGAATTCAATACAATTACGGTCGATTATACGTACTGGTACCCACTGCATCCATGCGCGCTTCCCACTACCATCTGAACACCCTGAAAGAAGCCCCCGCCGAGGCCGAGGTCGTCAGCCACCAGCTGATGACGCGCGCCGGGATGATCCGCAAGCTGGCCGGGGGCATCTATAGCTACATGCCCACGGGCCTGCGCGTCATCCGCAAAATCGAGGCCATCGTGCGCGAAGAGATGAACGCCGCCGGCGCGCTGGAACTGCTGATGCCGGTGGTCCAGCCGGCCGAGCTGTGGCAGGAATCGGGCCGCTGGCAGCAGTACGGCCCCGAGCTGCTGCGCATCAAGGACCGCCACGATCGCGACTTCGTGCTGCAGCCCACGTCGGAAGAAGTCATCACCGACATCGCGCGCAACGAGATCCACAGCTACCGCCAGCTGCCGGTGAACTTCTATCACATACAGACCAAGTTCCGCGACGAGCGCCGTCCGCGCTTCGGCCTGATGCGCGGGCGCGAGTTCACCATGAAGGACGCCTATTCGTTCGACCGGGACGAAGCCGGCGCGCAGAAAAGCTACGACATCATGTTCGACGCCTACCTGCGCATCTTCAAGCGCCTGGGCCTCGAGTTCCGCGCCGTGGCGGCCGATACCGGCTCCATCGGCGGCACGCGCAGCCACGAATTCCAGGTGATCGCGGACACCGGCGAGGATCTCATCGCCTACAACCCCGAATCCTCGTACGCGGCCAACATCGAGCTGGCCGAAGCGGCGTCGCTGCTGGCCGAACGCGCCGCGCCGGCCGAGCCGATGCAGGAAGTGCCCACCCCCGGCGCCGCCAAGTGCGAAGACGTGGCCAAGCTGCTGAACCTGCCGCTGGCCCGCACCATCAAGTCCATCGTGCTGGCCACCGAGGCCGACGGCGAACCCGTGCAGATCTGGCTGCTGCTGCTGCGCGGCGACCACGAGATGAACGAGATCAAGGTCGGCAAGCTCGAAGGACTGAAGGATTACCGCTTCGCCACCGAGGCCGAGATCGTCGAGCACTTCGGCTGCCAGCCGGGCTACCTGGGCCCGGTCAAGACGGCCCGCCCGGTTCGCGTGGTGGCCGACCGTACGGTCGCCAACATGGCCGACTTCGTGTGCGGCGCCAACCGTGAAGACTTCCACATACAAGGCGTGAACTGGGGCCGCGACCTGCCCGAGCCCGAACTCGTCGCGGACCTGCGCAACGTGGTCGAGGGCGACCCGGCGCCGGACGGCAAGGGCACCCTGGCCATCCAGCGCGGCATCGAGGTCGGCCACGTCTTCTACCTGGGCACCAAGTATTCCGAGGCCCTGAAGGCAACCTTCCTGGACGACAACGGCAAGCCCGCCGTTCTGCAGATGGGCTGCTACGGCATCGGCATCACGCGCATCGCGGGCGCCGCCATCGAGCAGAACCACGACGAGCGCGGCATCATCTGGCCGCGCGCCATCGCCCCGTTCGAGGTGGTGATCTGCCCGGTGGGCTGGGGCAAGAGTGAAACTGTCCGTGACACGGCCACCCGCCTGTACGAAGACTTGCGGGCACGCGGCGTAGACGTCATCCTGGACGACCGCGATGCGCGGCCGGGCGTGATGTTCGCCGAATGGGAACTCATCGGCGTGCCGCTGCGCGTAACAGTTGGAGAGCGCGGACTGAAGGAAGGCGTGGTCGAATTGCAGGCTCGTCGGGACAGCGAAGCCAGCCGCATCCCCGCCGAGGCGGCGTTGGAACAGACGCTCGCCCGGCTGGACTCGCTGTAATATCGCGCCTCGGCGCTCGACGCCAGCGCCCGCAATGCCAGTACGCCTATCGTTATCGTGATCGAACCGACGTCAGCCGACGAATTCCTGCTGCGCGTCCGCGTCTACTATGAAGACACGGACGCCGCGGGAATCGTCTTCTATGCGAACTACCTGAAGTTCTTCGAGCGCGCGCGCACCGAATGGCTGCGCAGCCTGGGCTTCAATCAATCCGAACTGGTGGGCCAGCAAGGGCGGGCGTTCGTCGTGCATTCGCTCGACATGAACTACCGCAAGCCGGCGCGGCTGGACGACCTGCTTACCATCCGCAGCCGGATCACCCGGCTTGGCCGCGCTTCGATACACTTCGCGCAGCGCGCCGAGCGCGACGGGGAACTGCTTGCCGAGGGCAGCATCCAAGTCTGCTGCGTAGACACGACTCAGTTGCGGCCAGCCGAGCTGCCCGCCAGCGTCCATAACACACTGAAATCCATCCAGGGATAGATATCCATGCAACCCTCGACCGACATGTCGTTGATCTCGCTGATCTCGCACGCCAGCCTGCCCGTCCAGCTGATCATGCTGATGCTGCTGGTGATCTCGATCATGTCCTGGACCTATATCTTCGCCAAGCGCCTGGCCATCCGCCGCGCGCATCGCCAGACGCTGCGCTTCGAGGACGACTTCTGGTCGGGCGGCGACCTGTCCGTGCTGCAGCAGGCCGTGGCCAGCCGTCGCGACGAACAGGGCGCGCTGGCCCGCATCTTCGATGCCGGCATGACCGAGTTCATGAAGACGCGCCGCGGCGGCCCGGTCACCGACGTGAACGCGGCGCTGGACGGCCCGCGCCGCGCCATGCGCGCGGCCTACCAGCGCGAGATGGACTCGCTCGAATCGCACCTGAACTTCCTGGCGTCGGCCGGTTCGGTCAGCCCCTACATCGGGCTGCTGGGCACGGTGTGGGGCATCATGCACGCGTTCATCGGCCTGTCCAACATGCAGCAGGCCACGCTGGCCTCGGTGGCTCCCGGCATCGCCGAGGCGCTGATCGCCACGGCCATCGGCCTGTTCGCCGCCATTCCGGCGGTGGTAGCCTACAACCGCTTCACCAACGACATCGACCGGCTCTCGATCCGTTTCGACAGCTTCGTCGATGAATTCCTGAATATTCTGCAACGCCAGGTGCGCTGATGCCTTCCGTACGCTCGGGCGGCCGCCACGGTCGCCGCATGAAAGCCGACATCAACGTGGTGCCGTACATCGACGTCATGCTGGTGCTGCTGGTGATCTTCATGGTGACGGCCCCGCTGATCACTCCGGGGTTGATCGAACTGCCCTCGGTGGGCCAGGCGGCGCAGGTGCCGGCCAAACCGCTCGAGGTGCAGGTCGGGCCCGACGGCAAGCTCGCGCTGCGCATGCGCGAGCCGGGCGCCACGCCGCAGGACATCAACCGCGCCGAACTGGTGGCGCAGGTGCGCTCACGCATCACCGCCGACACGCCCGTCGTGATCGCGGCCGATGGCAAGGTGCCCTACGAATCCGTGGTGCAGGTGATGGACGAGCTGCGCAACAGCGGCATCACGCGACTCGGCCTGCTGGTGGACCAGGCCGGCTCGGCCGCCCAGCAGAAGCCCGTCCGCCAGCGCTGATGCGCGCTGCATTGGTACCCAGTTCCCCCGCCCGCCCATGACCCCACCCCGCTTCCAACGCAACTCCGGCTCGCAGGACGGCGCACCGAAGGACAACGCCAAAGGCTTCGGCCTGGCGATCCTGGCGCACCTGCTGCTGGTACTCGCCCTGGTCCTCGGCCTGGACTGGCCGACCGAGAACCCCGGACCGGTGCAGGTCGAGCTGTGGGCCAAGGGCGACAGCCCCAACGCACCGCCTCCCACGCCGACGCAGCCGCCGCCGGATCCCCAGCCCAAGCCGCCCGAGCCGCAGCCCGAACCCGAGCCCGCGCCGCCTCCGCCGCCCCCTCCCCCGCCTCCTCCGGCGCCGCCCAAGCCCGAGGTGCGTCCGCCTGAACAGCCCGATCCCGAGATCGCGCTGGAAGAGGCTCGCAAGAAGCGCGAACAGGAAGAGAAAGAGCGCCAGGCGGCCGAAGCCGCCAAGGAAAAGGCCCGCCTCGAGGAAGAGCGCAAGCAGGCCGAGCTGAAAGAGAAGCAGCGCCTGGCCGCCGAGAAGGCCGCCGCGGAAAAGGCTGCCGCCGAGAAGGCGGCGGCAGAGAAAGCGGCGGCTGAAAAGGTGGCAGCGGAGAAGGCTGCGGCGGAAAAGGCCGCGGCGCAGAAGGCGGCCGCGGAAAAGGCAGCGGCCGAGAAAGCCGCCGCCGAGAAGGCTGCTGCCGAAAAGGCAGCGGCCGAGAAGCTGGCCGCCGAGAAGAAGGCCAAGGAAGAGTCCGCCAAGAAGGCCGCCGCCGAAAAGGCCGCGGCAGAGAAGGCGGCCGCCGAGAAGAAGGCCAAGGAAGAGGCTGCCAAGAAGGCTGCCGCCGACCAGGCTCTGCGTGACGCGTTCCGCAACGACGCCATGGGCGCCGCCGGCCTGCCCAGCGGCACGGCCGACCGCAACCAGGCGGGCGGCGGCCGCGATACCGGCTATGGCGCGAAGGTGCGCGCATGCGTGCAGCCCGGCGTGTCGTTCCCCACTCCCCCCCGCAGCGGATCGTCCAATCCGACCGCTGAATACCGGGTACAGTTGAGTTCCAGCGGGAACGTAACAGGCGTCAGGCTGCTGCGCTCGTCCGGAATCGGTGGCTTCGACCGCGCGGTCGAAAGCGGCATCCGGCGTTGCAACCCCTTCCCGAAGCCAGACAGGGGCTCCTACGAGTCCGTTATCGATATCGAATACCGAATGTATGACTGACAGGAGATTGCCGACCATGACATCCGCCTTCCGCATCCCCTTGGCAGGGATCCTGCGTAAGCATGGCCTTGCGCTGATCATGCTGCTGGCCGCGCTGCTGGCCTGGCACCCTGCCCGCGCCCAACTGCGCGTGGACATCTCCGGCACGGGCGCCACGCAGTACCCGGTAGCCATCGCCGACTTCGCTGTCGATGACGTGCGCGGCCGCGCGCTGGCCGACGTGATCCGCGCCGACCTGACCCGCACCGGCCAGTTCCGCCTGGTCAACGCGTCGGGCGCCGGCCTGAACGTCGACAGCGCCATCGCGCATGACGACTGGCGCGGCCGCGGCGCCGACTTCCTGGCCTACGGCAGCATCACGCGCGGCGCCGACGGACGCTACGACATCCGCTATCGACTGGCCGACACGATCCAGAAGAACCAGCTGGACGGCGTGGCGTTCTCGGGCACCGAGCAGGAACTGCGCCGCGTCGCGCACCAGATCGCCGATCGCATCTACGAAAAGATCACTGGTGTGCGTGGCGTTTTCTCCACACGCATTGCCTATGTACTGAAACAAGGTAATACCTATGAGTTGCAAGTTGCAGATGCTGACGGCCAGAACCCGCAAGTAGCCCTGCGCTCGCGCGAACCCATCATCTCGCCGACCTGGTCGCCCGATGGTTCGCGCCTTGCCTACGTCAGCTTCCATACCGGCAAGCCGGTGGTGTATGTGCAGAACCTCGCCACCAGCGCCCAATCGCCCGTGGCCAACTTCAAGGGCAACAACAGCGCTCCGGCATGGTCGCCCGATGGTTCGCAACTGGCGGTGGCGCTGACCCGCGACGGCCTGTCGCAGATCTATGTGGTCAGTGCGGCCGGCGGCTCCAACATGCGCCGCGTCACGCGTTCGCCCGGCATCGATACCGAACCGGTGTTCACGCCCGACGGCCGCTCCATCATCTTCACCAGCGACCGCAGCGGCGGTCCGCAGATTTACCAGACCAGCCTCGATGGCGGCGACGCGCGCCGCCTGACGCTAAATGGTAGTTACAACATCTCACCCCGAATTTCCCCCGATGGATCGACGCTGCTGTACGTTGCAAGACGAGATGGCGCGTTTCGTATCGCCTCGTTGAACCTGTCCTCAGGCGCCGAAAACTTGCTGACTGATGGTCAAGACGATCAGTCTCCAAGCTTCGCTCCGAATGGTATGCAGGTGCTTTACGCTACTGTCCAAGGTGGACGCAGCGTATTGGCTGGAGTATCGAGCGATGGCCGCGTGCGGCAGACACTGTCTGTCCTGAACGGGGAAATACGTGAACCGACGTGGGGCCCATTTACCCGATAACACGTGTGACTCTCTTTACAAAGGAACTATCATGAAGTCGCGCATTGCCAAGAGCCTTACCATTGCCGCAATGGCTGCCGTTCTGGCGGCTTGCAGCTCCGTCCCTCTCGACGATACGGCCGGTCAAGGAACTGGCACCGGCCAGGGTGGCACGACCGGCGGCACCGCCGGCGGCCAGATCCTGGATCCCTTCAACCCTCAAAGCATTCTGGCGCAACAGCGCTCGGTCTACTTTGATTTCGACAGCTATACCGTGTCGGACCAGTATCGTGGCCTGGTCGAAACCCACGCCCGCTACCTGGCTTCCAACCAGCAGCAACGCATCCGCATCGAAGGCAACACCGACGAACGCGGCGGCGCCGAGTACAACCTCGCCCTGGGCCAGCGTCGCGCCGACGCCGTCCGTCGCATGATGACCCTGCTGGGCGTCAGCGACAGCCAGATCGAGACCATCAGCTTCGGCAAGGAAAAGCCGAAGGCTACCGGTACCTCGGAAGCCGACTATGCGGAAAACCGCCGCGCCGATATCGCTTATCAGCGCTAAGCAGTACCATCACGTTTAAAGTGCCCCACCACTTCTGCGTCGGGACGGTCGGCCGACCGTCCCGACGTTTGTCTTTTGACTCCCTGGAAATTCCATGCGAGACCGAGTTCCTACCTTGCGCTACCTCGCCATCGCCGCGAGCCTTGCCCTGACCGCCATGGCGGCGCCCGCCAGCGCTTTCGCCGATGACGAAGCGCGCCGGGCCATTCTCGACCTGCGCCAGCAGGTCCAGCAGCAGAACGAACAGAACATGCGGGCGCGGCTGCAGTTGGCCGACCAGATCCAGTCGCTGCAGCAGGAGATCGCCCAGTTGCGCAATCAGCTGGAACTGGTGTCGCGGCAGCAAACCTCCACCACGCAGCAGGGCAAGGCAGGCCAGCAGCAGAACAACCATCCCGGCAACCCGCCCGGGGTGTCCGCCGCCGACGCGCAGGAACAGGCCGCCTACGACGGCGCGATCGACCTGTTCCGCAAGGCGCAGTACAAGGAAGCGGCCGAATCCTTCGCGGCCTTCACGGCCCTGTACCCGAACAGTGCGCTGGCTCCCTCCGCGCAGTTCTACCTGGGCAGCAGCCGCTATGCGGTGAAGGACTTCAAGGGCGCCATCGAGCAGTTGAACCTGCTGGTGCAGAACGCCCCCAACGATGCGCGGGCCCCGGATGCGCTGCTGGTGATCGCGGGCAGCCAGATCGAACTGAACAACCGCGCGGGTGCCAAGGCCACGCTGCAGCGCATCGTGTCGGAATATCCCTCCACGCCGGCTGCCAGCACGGCCAAGAGCCGCCTGCAGCTGCTGCAGTAATCCCGATATCGCACCACGGCAAGCGCGCCGCCATGCGGCGCCGGCCATACCCAGGACAAGCCGGCCGCGTGCCGGCTTTTCGTTTATCGCGACGTTATGGCGCCGTGTCGCCGCGCCCGTCAGGCGGTGCCGGCCGCCAACATCAGCAGTACTACCCCGACCAGGATCAGCGCGATGCCGGACAGCTCGCGGCGGCTGGGCGCCTGCGAGAACAGCCGGTGCGACAGCGCCTGCGCGAACAGTACCTCGACCAGACCCAGCGTGCGCACGTTGGCGGCCGAGGTCAGCGCGAAACCGATGAACCAGGCCTGCGACGCGGTCGCGCCCAGCAGTCCGCCCCAGATCGAGGCGCGCCACGCCGCCGCGCAGGCGCGCAGCAGCGCGCGATCGAACAGCGCCATCCAGCCCAGCAGAATCAACACCTGGATGCCCAGCGACCAGCACAGCGTCCAGGTCGCCTGCACCGCGAACATGCCGCCGTCGAGTTCGAGGATGGCGCCGCGGAAGCACACCGACGACAGCGCGAAGCCGCCGCCCGACAACAGCCCCAACAGCGCGGGCCGCCAGTTGGACGCCTGCGTCGCGCCCACGGGACGGCCGGACATCAGCACCACGCCCAACGTGGCCAGCACCACTGCCAGCATGCCGACGGGCGACAGCGGATCACCCAGCACGGCAAAGCCGAACACGGCCACCTGCACCGGCTCGGTCTTGGTCCAGGCCGTGACCACCACGAAGGACCGTTCGCGCATGGCCGCCAGCATCAGGGCGGTGGCGGCGATCTGCAGCAACGCGCCCGCGACCACGAACGCCAGGAACGGCGCGTTGATGGAGGGGGGCACCTCGCCCGCCAGCAGGCACATGGCCAGCAGGTACAGCAAGGCGAACGGAAAGCCGAACAGGAAGCGGACCTGCGTGGCCCCCAGGGTGCCCAGCGTGGCGGTCAGGCCGCGCTGCACGGCATTGCGGCCCGCCTGCGCGGCGGCAGCGACCAGCGTCGCGGGAATCCAGAGCCAGGTGTAGTCCATGCGCGCCCTTACGCGCGCAGCGCGACGTCGGCAACGGGCGCGCCCGTCATTGCAGCCAGCTGCCGCGGCGTCAGATTGAACACGGCATGCGGATGGCCGGCTGCCGCCCACAGGCTGTCGTATTGGAACAGGTCCTGGTCCAGCAGCATGACCGGGGGCACCACGTGGCCGATGGGGCAGACGCCTCCGATGGCGTAGCCCGTGGCCGCGCGCACGAACCTGGCATCCGCCTTGGCCAGCGCGCCGACCTGCGCCGCCACCTTGGCCTCGTCGACGCGGTTGATGCCGCTGGCGACCACCAGCACGGGCGCGTCGTCGGCGGCGCGGCGGAAGATGATGGACTTGGCGATCTGGGCCACCTGGCAGCCCAGGCCGGCGGCGGCCTCGGCGGAGGTCTTGCCGGTGTCGGGCAGCATCACCACGGGCCTGTCGTGCCCCAGCTGCTGCAACAGCGACGCCACGCGTCGGGCGGATTCGGGCAAGGAGACAGAGGGGTCTGCGGACATGGGGAGATCGGCCTTGAACGAGCGTAGCCGGCGCACGGCGCCGTGGGACAAGGCTATCGAGTGTATCTCAGCCGATGCGCCTCTTCCCCGAGGGTAGAATCTGCGCTTGCCTAGCCCGACAGCCCCCATGCGTACCGCTCCCGAACTGCCCCTGCGCAACGCCGCCCTGCCCGGCGGCGACGTTTCCTATATCGACCACGGCGCCGGCACGCCTATCGTGCTGATCCACGGCTCGCTGTGCGACTGCCGCTACTGGACGCCCCAGATGGCGCAGCTGGGCCGCGGCTGGCGAGTGCTGGCCCTTTCACTGCGACGCTATTGGCCGGAACAGTGGGACGGCATGGGCGCCGGCTTTTCGCTGGCCGAGCACGCCGAACAGGTGCAGGACTTCGTGGAGCGCGTGGCGGGCGGGCCGGCCCATCTGGTGGGCCACTCGCGCGGCGGCCGCATCGCGCTGGAAGCCGCGCTGCATCGGCCCGACCTGGTGCGCACGCTGACACTGGCCGACCCGGGCCTGCCCGTGCCGGGCCAACCGGACCAGCGCGGCGACTTCCGCAGCCAGGCGCTCGAACGCATCCAGGCCGGCGCGGTGGACGAGGGCCTGGCGCTGTTCATCGACGCGGTCACGGGCCCCGACACCTGGCGGCGCATGGTGCCGTGGTTCAAGGACATGGTGCGCGACAACGCCGCGACGCTGCTGGGCCAGGCGCGCGAAACGCCGGCGCCGGTCGACGAAGGCGCGTTGCAGGTCCTGGGGCTGCCCACGCTGCTGATCGGCGGCGCGCTCAGTCCGCAACCCTATCCCGCGGTGCTGGACTGGCTGGAGCGCACCCTGCCCTGCACCGACCGGCAGACCATCGCGGGCTCGTCGCACGGCATGAACCTGGGCAACCCGCGCGCCTTCAACCGGGCCATCGAAGACTTTCTGGCCTGAGTCGCGGCGCTGGCGCCCGCCGCGATATGTCCGTCATGCCTGCCGCGCGGCGCCGGGCTACCGGCCCGCGCGGCCGTGGGGCAGAATAGCCCTTCGACGGATCCAAGGAGAGCGCTCGCATGCAAGGCATCTGGCTGGAAATCTGGACCACACTGCGCACCGAGTTTTCCGACATACCGGACGCCGGCGAGGCGACCCGCATGGTCGTGCGGCTGCTGATGGCCGCGCTGCTGGGCGGCCTGCTGGGCTATGAACGCGAACTCAGCGGCAAGTCGGCGGGCCTGCGCACGCACATGCTGGTTGCGCTGGGCGCCGCGCTGTTCGTCCTGGGACCGCTGCAGGCGGGCATGCACATCAATGACCTCAGCCGCGTGCTGCAGGGCGTGGTGGCGGGGGTGGGTTTCCTGGGCGCGGGCGCCATCCTGAAGCTGGGCGAGGAGCACCGCATCCGCGGCCTGACCACGTCGGCCGGCATCTGGCTGACCGCCGCCATCGGCGTGACGGCGGGCATGGGCCGCGAAACCACGGCGGTGTTCGCCACGCTGCTTGCGCTGTTCGTGCTGCGCGCGCTGCATACCTTGGAAAGGCGCATCGAGTCGCGCAACCACAAAAGCGAACTGGTGCGCCCGGCCGAAGAGCGCGCGGCAGGAACGCGCCGCCGCAGCGTGCAGGACGACGAACGGTAGCCGGCGCGGACATGCGGCGGGCATTGCCGGCCGCATGCCCCCCGCGACTAACGGCCCGCGTGCGCCGCCATGACCTGCTCGGCCACCTGGCGCGGCGCCTCGGCGTAGTGCTTGAACTCCATGGTGTAGGTGGCGCGGCCCTGCGTTAGCGAACGCAGCGAAGTGGAATAGCCGAACATCTCAGCCAGCGGCACTTCGGCGCGCACCAGCTTGCCGCCGCCGCCCGCGATGTCCTCCATGCCCTGCACCATGCCGCGCCGCGACGACAGGTCGCCCATGACCGAGCCGGTGTAGTCCTCGGGCGTCTCGACCTCGACGTGCATCATGGGCTCGAGCAGTACCGGCTTGGCGCGCCGCATGCCTTCCTTGAACGCCATCGAGCCCGCCATGCGGAAGGCGTTCTCGTTCGAGTCCACGTCGTGGTATGAACCGAACACCAGCGTGACCTTGACGTCGACCACCGGATAGCCCGCCAGCACGCCCGCGTTGAGGCTGTCGCGCACGCCGCGTTCCACCGCGGGAATGAACTCGCGCGGCACGACGCCGCCCTTGATGGCGTCCACGAATTCGAAGCCGGCGCCGGGCGTCTGCGGCTCGAGCTTGAGCACGGCATGGCCGTACTGGCCGCGGCCGCCGGATTGCTTGACGAACTTGCCCTCGACGTCGTCGGCGACGGTGCGGATGGTCTCGCGGTAGGCCACCTGCGGCTTGCCCACGCTGGCCTCGACGCCGAATTCCCGCTTCATGCGGTCGACGATGATCTCGAGGTGCAGCTCGCCCATGCCCGAGATGATGGTCTGGCCCGACTCTTCGTCGGTACGCACCCGGAACGACGGATCTTCCTGCGCTAGGCGATTGAGCGCCAGGCTCATTTTCTCCTGGTCGGCCTTGGTCTTGGGTTCGACGGCCTGCGAGATGACGGGCTCGGGGAACACCATGCGTTCCAGGATGATGACCCGCTGCGGGTCGCTGAGCGTGTCGCCCGTGGTGACGTCCTTCAGGCCCACGGCGGCGGCGATGTCGCCCGCATAGACTTCCTGGATCTCGTGCCGCTCGTTCGCATGCATCTGCAGGATGCGGCCGATACGTTCCTTCTTGCCCTTGATGGGGTTGAAGACGGTGTCGCCGGACTTGACCACGCCCGAGTAGACGCGGAAGAACACCAGCTGGCCGACGAAAGGGTCGGTCATGATCTTGAAGGCCAGCGCCGAGAAAGGCTCGGCGTCGGCGGGATGGCGCTCGAGCTCGCCGTCGTGTTCGTCGTGGCCCTTGATGGCGGGCACGTCCGCCGGCGAGGGCAGATAGTCGATGACCGCGTCCAGCATCGCCTGCACGCCCTTGTTCTTGAACGCGCTGCCACAGAGCATCGGCACGATCTCGTTGGCGATGGTGCGCTTGCGCAGCGCCGCCTTGATCTCGGCCTCGGTAAGTTCGACGCCCGACAGGTACTTATCCAGCATCGCCTCGTCGGCCTCGGCGGCCTTCTCGACCAGATGCTCGCGCCACTGGCGGGCGGTCTCCTGCAGCGCCGCGGGCACGTCGCGGTATTCGAAGCGCACGCCCTGGCTGGCGTCGTCCCAGATGATGGCCTTCATCTTCACCAGGTCGATCACGCCTTCGAAGCCGTCCTCCGCGCCCACCGGAATCTGCACGGGAACGGCGTCGCCGCGCAGGCGCTCGGCGATCTGGCGCTGCACGCGGAAGAAATCGGCGCCCACGCGGTCCATCTTGTTGACGAACGCGATGCGCGGCACGCCATACTTGTTGGCCTGGCGCCAGACGGTCTCGGACTGCGGCTGCACGCCCCCGACGGCGTCGTACACCATGCAGGCGCCGTCCAGCACGCGCATGGAGCGCTCGACCTCGATGGTGAAGTCGACGTGTCCGGGCGTGTCGATGATGTTGATGCGATGTTCGGGATAGTCGCCCGCCATGCCGCGCCAGAACGCCGTGGTGGCGGCCGACGTGATGGTGATGCCGCGTTCCTGCTCCTGCTCCATCCAGTCCATGACGGCCGCGCCGTTGTGCACCTCGCCTATCTTGTGCGTGATGCCGGTATAGAAAAGAATGCGCTCGGTCGTGGTGGTCTTGCCCGCGTCGATGTGGGCGCTGATACCGATGTTCCGATATTGTTCGATACGCGTTCTGCGAGTCATGGCGGCCTCTGTGGCTACTAAGGTTGACTCGTCGATATTACGCCTGCGCGCCGGCACGCGGGGATGTGGCGGATAGCACGAAAGGGTGATTGACCCGCGGCCTGCCCGAGAGGCCGGCATAGGGTGGCGGTCGAGACGGGCGGGGAGCCTGGCGCGAGGCCGCGGCGGGCCGCCGGACGGCGGCCCGAGGGAAGACTACTTGTCTTCCTTGACGCGATAGACCAGCACCGCTGTGGACGCCAGCGACAGCACCTTGGCGGTGACGCTGCCCAGTAGCAGGCGCGACAGGCCGCTGCGGCCATGGCTGCCGATGAAGATCAGGTCGCAGCCGTTGTCGGCGGCCGCCTGCACGATGCCGTCGGCGACGTTGAAGTTCGACACGGCGCACTTGCGAGCAGTAATGCCGGCCGTGTCGGCGCGGTCGAGCACGTGCTGCAGGTACTTGTCGGACTGCTCGGCGGCGGCCTTTTCATAGTCCTCGTCGGTAATGGCATACGCGGCCGCCATGCCGTCGAAGCCGATGGTGGCGGCGAACGGTTGGCTGACGTGCAGGGCCACGACCTCGGCGCCGACGGAGCGGGCAAAGCACACGCCCGCATTGGCCGCCTGCGACGACAGCGGAGAGCCGTCGGTGGGGATCAGGATTTTCTTGAACATGATTGGCTCCTGTCTGGGTAGAGGCGTGTCCATGCTACCGGAAAAGCCTGCCAGGCGACATCACACCTGTGACAAACCTTGATGCTGGTCAACCCTGCTGGATGGCGTTGGCATACAGGTTGGTGCAGCGCGTGCCGGTGCGGCAGTAGGCCAGCACGGGGCCGGGCAGCGTGCGCAGCAGTTCGGCGAAGCGGGCGACGTCCTGCATGGTCATGGCGCCGCTGACCACGGGCTGATACTCGACCTGCAGGCCGGCGGCCAGCGCGGCGCGCGAGACGTCCGCGGCCGTGGGCTGGTCGGGCCCGCCTTCGTAATCGGGACGATTGATGATGACGCTCTTGTAGCCGGCGGCGGCCACTTCGGCCATGTCCTCGGGCGCGAGTTGCGGCGCCACGGCGAAGTCGGGGCTCAGGGGGCGGATGGAAGCAGCCATGGGAATTCCTGGATAGCGGTTCGTGGATGATGCGGCGAGGCGACACGCCGCAACGGACATATCTCAAGTATAGGCGCGTCAGGCAGGCTGGACGGCGAGCCGCGGCGGCAGCAGCGCGGCCAGCTCGCGCCACATCGGTGCGCTCTCGACCATGGTGACCGAGAAGCGCAGCATGGTCGACGGCGCCTGGCTCGGCGAGAACAGCGTGCCGGGAGCCAGCAGCATGCCGCGGTCGGCGGCGGCGCGCGCCACCGCCTCGGAATCGCGGCCGCAATCTGCCCACAGGAACATGCCGGCATGCGGTTCGTGCGGAACGGTCAGGCCCAGCTTCAGCAAGCCCTTCAGGCAACGCTCGCGCGCATCGTCCACCCGCGCGCGCACCCGTTCGATGTGACGGCGGTACTGCCCCTCGACCAGCACGCGATGCACCACGCGCTCGCCCAGTTCGCAGGACGTCAGGCCGGCCAGCATCTTGAGGTCGGTAAGCCGCTGCACCACCTGCTCGTCGGCGGCGAGATAACCCACGCGCAGGCTGGCCGCCAGCATCTTGGAAAAACCGCCCACCAGGATGACGCGGCGGAAGCGGTCGAGCTGCGCCAGCTTCATGGCCCCGCCCGGATGCAGTTCGCCGTAGGTGTCGTCCTCGACCACCATGAAGTCGTGGCGCTCGGCCACCCGCAGGATGTCGTAGGCCGCCCCTGCGGACAAGGTATGGCCGGTGGGGTTGTGCACGGCGCTGTTGACGATGAACAGCTTGGGCCGATGCTCGGCGGCGTATTTCTCGAGCAAGGCGATGTCCGGGCCCTGCGGGCCGCGCGGCACGCCGATCACGCGCGCGCCGAACGTGGCCAGCCGGCCGAAGATGAGAAACCAGGCAGGGTCCTCGACCAGTACGGTATCGCCCGGCTGGACCAGATGCCGGGCCACGAGATCCAGTCCGTGCGTGACGCCGCTGGTGGTCAGCAGGTTGCGTTCGGGATGGGCCGGCAGGCCATGCTCTTGCAGCATGGACGCCAATTGCTGGCGCAGCGGCGCATGGCCTTGCGGATGGCCATAGGCCACCAGGTGCCCGCGCACCGAGCGGCCCACCGCGCGCACCGCGCCCGCCACCATTTCGGGATCGAGCCAGTCGGGCGGCAGCAGGCCCGCGCCGCCCGGCATGCCCGATGAGGAGGTATCGCGGAACATGCTGCGCAGCAGCCACGCCACGTCGATGCGGGCGGGGGCCTGCAGGCCGCCCGAGGCGGCGGCGGGGGCCAGCGGTTCGCTGCGGGCGCGCACGAAGAAACCCGCGCCGCGACGCGACTGCACCAGCCCGCGCGCCACCAGGCGATCATAGGCCTCGACCACGGTGAAGCGGCTGACGCCGCTCTGCTCGGCCATCTTGCGGATGGAGGGCAGCCGCGTGCCGGGGCGCAGGCCCTGGTCGTCGATGCGCCGGGCCAGGTCGTCGGCCAACTGCGCCACCAGGGTGGCGTCGGCCTGCCGCACGGGCTGCCACCCCGGCTGCGCGGGGAGCGGGCTTGTAACTGTCATGGAAGTTCCACCAGGCCAGTGTTCATGGTGAATAGGAAAGGTGTACCGGTACTGTACTGCTTACTGTGCGTAGAGTGACAGCAAACGCTACCGCGGGCAAGCCCCCGCCCAACTTGGAATCCACTTATGAATCGCCCTTCCACCCTGCCGCTCGCTCGGGCGCCGGCCGCCACTCCATGGGAGGGCTATGGCTACGGCCTGTTGGGCGTCATCGTGTTCAGCCTGACGCTGCCGATGACGCGCGTGGCCGTGGCCGAGCTGTCGCCGTGGCTCATCGGGCTGGGGCGTGCGCTGGTCGCCGCCATCCCCGCCGCGCTGCTGCTGGCGTTCACGCGCAGCCGCCGCCCCGACCACCGGGAGTGGCCCGGCGTGATCCTGGCCGCCATCGGCATCGTGGCGGGCTGGCCGCTGGCCTCGACACTGGCCATGCAGACTGTGCCGTCCTCGCACGGCGCGGTCTTCAACGGCCTGCTGCCGCTTTCGACCGCCGCCTTCGCGGCGTGGCGCAGCGGCGAAAGTCCGTCGCGCGGCTTCTGGCTGTGGGCGCTGGCGGGCGCCGCGCTGGTGACCGCCTATGCGCTGCGGCAGGGGCACGGCGCGCTGCAGCCCGGCGACCTGTGGCTGCTGCTGGCCGTGCTGCTGGGCGGCTTGGGCTACGCGGAAGGCGCTCGCGCCTCGCGTACGCTGGGCGGGTGGCGCACCATCTGCTGGGCGCTGGTCATCAGCGCGCCGGTGCTGGTGCTGCCGGTGGGCTGGCTGGCGGCCAACTCGCCCATGCCCAGTTCGGCGGCCGCGCTGGCCTTCGCCTACCTGGCATTCGGCTCGATGTTCCTGGGCTTCTTCGCCTGGTATCGCGGGCTGGCCGCGGGTGGCATTGCGCGTGTCGGACAGGTACAGTTGTTGCAGCCCTTCCTGACCGTACTGGCCGCCGCCGCCCTCTTCGGCGAAGCGGTCGAAGCCAGCACCTTTGTCTTCGCCGCCGCGGTCATCGCGATCATCGCGGGTGGGCGGCGCGCACTGGTGGGAGCCCGAGGATGAACGGCCTCGATACCCTGGGCCAGCTGCCGCTGGCTTCGCTGTCCCTGCTCGGTCCGCTGGCGCTGTTCGCGCTGGTGGCGTCTATCACGCCCGGTCCCAACAACGTGATGCTGGCCTCGTCGGGCCTTACCTTCGGCTTTCGCCGCACGTTGCCTCACATGCTGGGCGTGAGCGTGGGTTTCTCGCTGATGCTGGTGCTGGTGGGGCTGGGGCTGGGCGCCGCTTTCCAGCGGGCTCCGGTGTTGTACGAGGTGCTGAAGTACGTGGGCGCGGCGTACCTGCTCTACCTGGCGTGGAAGATCGCCTCGTCGGGTCCGCTGGACAACGGCGAGGTGCGCGGCAAGCCGTTCACCTTCATCCAGGCCGCGCTGTTCCAGTGGGTCAATCCCAAGGCATGGGTGATGGCGGTGGGCGTGATCGCGACCTATACGCCGCAAACGGGATTCTTCGGCAACCTGATGATCGCCGCGGCCGTGTGCTGGGCGGTCAACCTGCCCAGCATCGGCATATGGGTGCTCTGCGGCAGCGCGCTGCGCCGCTGGCTGCACCGGCCCGCGGCGATACGCGCATTCAACGTGACCATGGCGGTGTTGCTGGTGGCTTCGTTGTATCCCGTGGCGCTGGAGCTGGCGCAGCGCGTGGCCGGCTGAAGGCCTCCCCGCGCCGCGCCGCGGGGCGCTATTCCACCTTGCCGATCTTGCGTACCGCGTCGGCCAGCGAGGCCGAGTCCTTGCGCCAGTACGCGTCGAAAGCGGGCGCATCCAGGTATTGCACCGGACTGCCGGTGCCCGCGATCAGCGCCTTGACCTTCGCGTCGTTCGCCACCTCGTCCACGGCCTGGCGCAGTTTGTCCAGCACGGGCTGCGGCGTGCCCGCCAGCGCGAAGACGCCCGACCATTGCACGAAGGTCGCGTCATAGCCCTGCGACTTCAGCGTGGGCACGCTGGGCATGCTTTCCAGCGGCGCATCCCCCCAGTGCGCCAGCGCCTTCACGCGGCCGGCCTGCACCAGTTGGGCCACTGAAGAGGGGCCTGTGGCCAGCGCGTCGACCTGCCCGCCCAGCAGTGCCTGCACGGCGGGTCCCGCGCCGGTGAACGGCACGTGCAGCATGCGGATGCCGGCGGCGTTCTGCAGCATCGCCATGGGCACGTGCATGGTGCCGTAGATGCCGGAGCTGCCGTAGCTGATGCGGCCGGGCTGCTTCTTCACCGCCGCCACGAAGTCCTGCACGGTGTTCCATGGCTGGTCGGCGCGCACCACCAGCACGGTCGGATCGGCGGTGATGCGCGCGATGGGCACGAACTGGTCCAGCTGGTAGGCGGGCTTGCGGTTCAGCACCCGGTCGGCCTCGGGCAGGATGGAGATGGACGACAGGCTGAGCAATATGGTGTAGCCGTCGGGCTGGGCGCGGGATACCTGCCCGATGCCGAGGGCTCCGCCGGCGCCGCCCTTATTCTCGATGACCACGGGCTGGCCGAGTTTGTCGCCCAGGGCCTGGGCCAGGGGCCGCGCGATGGTGTCGGCCACGCCGCCTGGCGGAAAGGGCACGACCATGGTGATGGGCCGTTCGGGATAGCCTGCCGCCAGGGCCTGGAAAGTGCCCAGGCACAACGCGGCGGCGGCCGCCGCTAGACACAGCGTACGCATTTTCATGTCTCCTCCGATGTGGCCGGCCCGCCATCGGTTGCAGCGGGCCGTGGCCGGTTAGCGACTTGCTACACGAAGCGGTTCTCGATGCCGCCTATGCCGTCGATCTCGATGCGCACCACGTCGCCCGCCTTGAGAAAACGCGGCGGGTTCAGGCCCTGCCCCACGCCGGCCGGGGTGCCGGTCGCGATGACGTCGCCGGGATAAAGCGTGATGCCGCGCGAACAGGTCTCGATGAGCGTGGGCAGGTCGAAGATCAGGTCTTCGGTGTTGCCGTCCTGGCGCAGTTCGCCGTTTACCCAGCAGCGCACGCGCGTCCGCTGGCCTTCGAGTTCGTCGGCGGTGACGATCCACGGGCCCATGGGGCAGAAGGTGTCGAAGGACTTGCCCAGGTCCCATTGCTGATGACGCATCTGCACGTCGCGCGCCGTCACGTCGTTGACCACTGTGTAGCCGAACACGTGGTTCATCGCATCGGCGCGCGAGATGTTGCGTCCGCCCCTGCCGATGACCACCGCCAGTTCGGCCTCGTAATCCACCTTGTCGGAAATGCCCACCGGCAGGATCACGTCGGCGCGCGGGCCGACCACGGTCTGGGGCACCTTGGTGAACACGATGGGCCAGGACTCGGGATTGGCGTCGTTGTCCTTGAAGACCGAGTCGCGCAGCTCTTTGGCATGCGCGTGATAGTTGCGGCCCACGCAGAACAGGTTGCGCCGCTGCGCAGGCAGCGGCGCCTCGTGCTCGACCTCGTCCAGCCGATAGACCTGGCCGGTGGCGGGAGGCGCCGTGCCGTCCGCCGCCCATTGTTCGACCACCGCCAGCGCGCCGCTGCCGGCCGCCTCGCGCGTCATGTCGAATGCCGTGACAGTGGCGCCGTCGCCCGACACCAGGCCGACCTTGCGTTCGCCTTGCACCTTGAAAACCGCGATCCTCATTGCTGCTCCCGTCGATCGAGTACCAAAACGTACCAATTGAATTGATTACAGTCCAATTGAGGACGATATACCACGCCGCGAACGATTCCCAGCACAAAGCAGCGAAATTCGGGTAAACGACAACAAAGGAAGTGCCGCGCCATTGGACTAATTTGGTACCATCGACAGGACTTCCTCAACGAGACTGTCATGGACAAGGCCTCTGCCATGCGTGCGGCGATTCTGGCGAACCTGCACTCCGGCGCATGGCCCCCCGGCCATCGATTGCCTACCGAGCGCGCGTTGTGCGAGCAGTTCAGCATCAGCCGCTCCACCGTGCGGCGCGCCCTGACCGACCTGAAGGAGCAGGGCCTGATCGCGCAGCGCGTGGGCAGCGGCACCTATGTGACGGCTTCCGACGGCGTGCCGGCTTCGCTGCATGCCATACGCGCCGACGCAATGACCACCAGTCCTGCCGAATTGATGGCCGCACGCCTGGTACTCGAGCCGGCCATCGCTACGCTGGTCGTGCAGTACGCCACGCCCAATGATTTCGCGCTGCTCGCGGAGGCCTGCGACCGTGCCGAGGCGGCGGACAGCTTCGAGGAATTCGAACGCTGGGACACGCGGCTGCATGAACGCATGGCCACGGCCACGCACAACCGGTTCATCGAGAAGGTGTTCGCCTTGATGACGGTAGCTCGATCGCACGCGTCCTGGGGCGCCTTGAAACGCAAGAGCCTGACGCTCGAGCGCCGCGAGGCCTATCAGAGCGAACACCGTGAGATCGTCGACGCCCTGAAGGACCGCGACGCGGAACTGGCCGTGGCCCTGGTGCGCAAGCACCTGATGCACGTGCGCGAGAATCTGCTGGGCGGCTGAGCCTTTCCCTTCGCGTTTCAGGCCATCAGCCAATACACCACGGCGGGCGTGACGAACACGTTGAACAGGCCCGCCAGCACCATCACCAGGCCCGCCACGGCACCCTCTTCCGCGGCGAACTCGCGGGCCTTGGCCGTGCCCGCGCCATGCGCGCCCATGCCGAACAGGGCGCCGCGCGCCAGCGGCGAACGCAGCGGCAGCCAGGCGCGCAGCCACTGCCCCATGATGGTGCCCAGCACGCCGGTGACGATGACGAACACCGCGGTCAAATCCGGCTTGCCGCCCAGATGCTGCGAGACCGACATCGCGAAGGGAGTCGCGATGGAACGCGGCAACAGGCTGAGCCGCATGTCATCGGGCAGGTCCAGCATCAGGCCGAGCATCCACGCGCTGGCGCCGGCGATGACGCTGCCGACCACCACGCCTGCCACCAGCAAGGGCCAATAGCGCCGGATCAAGGCGCGCTGCTCGTACAGCGGCAGCGCAAAGGCCACCAGCACGGGCCCCAGCATGGCCATGAGCCAATGCGATCCGGACATGTAGCCCGCGTAGCCCGCATGCAGAAGCAGCGCCAGGGCCAGCAGCAACGCGGGCGCCATCACCAGCGTCGACGTCCACCACGCCGGCAGGCGGCGGTAGGACCAGCGCGAGGCCGCGTAGGCGGCCACCGTGGCCAGAGGCCAGAAGACCAGTTCCGCTTCAGGCCGCACGGCGATGCATCCAGCGATAGCAGAGGTCGATGGTAAGCGCCGTGCCGGCCATGACCAGCAGCGTGCCCAGCGCGATGGCCGCCAGCAGCTTCAGGCCCAGCACACCGACGAACTCGCGGTGTTCCAGCAGGGACATCACCGCGGGCACAAAGAACAGCAGCATCTCGGCCAGCAGCCAACTGGCGCCGCGATGTACCGTGCGCACGCGCAGCCGGCCGGTGGCCAGAAATGCCAGCAGCATCAGCAGGCCCACGATGCCGCCCGGCACGGGCAGCCCCGACCATGCGGCCACCTGCTGGCCCGCCAGCGCGAAAAGGACGATGAGGGCGATCTGCAGCAGACGGCTGCGGCGCAGGGCGATACGGAACTGCAGCGAAAGAAGACGGCGGGAAAACATGGCGATACCGGAAACACGATTCCTTTGTACGCCTGCGCGGCCCATAGATAAAATGAATTCTTTGAATCTGCAGTATTCGAACTTGGAATAACGGATCGAGGCGCCCATGGAACTACGACCCTTGCGTGCCCTGGTGGAAATCGTGCGCCAGGGCGGCTTTTCGCAGGCTGCCCGCGCCGTCCACGCCACCCAGCCCACGGTCAGCAAGGCCGTGCGGCAGCTCGAGGACGAACTGGGCATGGCGCTGCTGGACCGCCAGGCGCAGCCGCCGCGGCTGACGCAGGCCGGCGAGATCGTCTATCGCCGGGCCGTGTCCATGCTGGCCGAGCGCGAGGACCTGCGGGCCGAACTGGACGAACTGCGCGGCCTGAAGCGCGGCACGCTGCGGCTGGGCCTGCCGCCGCTGGGCAGCGCGTCGCTGTTCGCCCCGCTGTTCGTGCGCTTTCGCAGCCGCTATCCGGCCATCGACATCAGCCTGGTCGAGCACGGCAGCCGGCGGCTGGAAGAAATGGTGATGGCAGGCGAACTCGAACTGGCCGCCTCGCTGACGCCCGTGCCCGCCGACTGCGAATGGCAGCCGGTGGCGCGCGAGCCGCTGATGGCGCTGCTGCCGCCCGACCATCCGCGGGCGCGCGACAGCCGCGTAGGGCTGCGCGACCTGCGCGACTCGCCCTTCATCCTGTTCGAAGGCGGCTTCGCGCTGAACCGGATCCTGGAGCAGGCCTGCCGGCGCGCGGGGTTCTCGCCCACGACCGCGGCGCGCAGCGGCCAGATCGACTTCATCATCGCGCTGGTGGCAGCCGGCCTCGGCGTTGCGTTCCTGCCGCGCATGGAGGTGCAGTCGCGCCGCCACGGCGGCGTGCGGGTGGTGCCGCTGGAGGACCGGGGAACGGACTGGGAAATGGGCCTGATCTGGCGCCGCGGCGGCCATCTGTCGCCGGCGGCGCAGGCATGGCTGGCGCTCACTCGGCAGGCGAGGCCGGCGCCGGCGTGACGCCGGGCGAAGCCGGCCCGGGAACCCGGGACCGCTCGAGCGGTCCATGATTCTCATGCCCTCCCTGCTCCGCCCTTCGCTGCGCCGCCTGCTCGTTGCCGCCGTCCTGGCCGCGGCGGGCGCGGTGGGCTGCACCCAGCTCGACTCGTGGCAGCGATCGGCCATCTTCTCGCCGCAGACGGAGCAACAACGCTGGTGGCGCGAGCCGCGCGACGGCACCGAGGTCTACGACCTGGTGCTGGCCAATGGCGACAAGGTACATGCCTGGTATTGGCAGGCGTCCCGCGCCGATGCGCCCACCGTGCTCTACCTGCACGGCGCGCGCTGGAACCTGAATGGCGGCGCGTTCCGCATCGACGCCTGGGCCCGCATGGGGTATTCGGTGCTGGCCATCGACTATCGCGGTTTTGGGCAATCGACGCCGCTGCTGCCTTCCGAGGACACGGCGTTCGAAGACGCCTCGGCGGCGCTGGCCGAACTGGCGCGGCGCCAGCCGGATCCCGCGCGCCGCTTCGTCTACGGCCACAGCCTGGGCGGCGCCATCGCCATCGACCTGGCCGCGCGGCCCGACATGCCGGCCTTCGCGGGCCTGATCGTCGAGTCCAGCTTCACCAGCATCGCCGCCATGCTGGGCACGCTGAAGTGGGGCAAGCTGCCGGGCGCAAGCCTGCTGGTGACGCAGCGCTTCGCATCGATCGACAAACTGGCCACGCTGACCACGCCGATGCTGTTCCTGCATGGCACCGCGGACAGCGTGGTGCCGCACACCATGAGCGACGAACTGTATGCCGCCGCGCTGAAGGCGCCCGCGGACCTGAAGCGCCTGGTGAAGATCGAGGGCGCCTCGCACTCGAACGCCATACGCAGCGGCACGGTGTACGACGAAGCGGTGCGCAGCTTTATTCGGGATGCCAGCGGCGCCTATGCGGCGCCCGCGGTGGGCACTGCCGGAGCCCAGGCTTCGGCGGAGTGAACGACGCGGCAATCCAAGCGGAGACGAGAAGCGAGCAACGCGCGATCGGCGCGCCCGGCGACGCCGGGCGCGTCACGCTTCAGGCCTGGCCCGGCTGCGCGGCGGGACGCCCCCACCACCTCGCCCGCAGCTTGTCGTAGGCCAGGTTGTAGAAAAACGCGTAGGGCAGATAGAAAGCCAGCAGGCCGATGTCCAGCAGCAGCGCCTGCCACAGCCCGATGCCCAGCCACAGCGCGGCCAGGGGCACCACGATCAGCACCAGGCCTCCCTCGAATCCGCAGGCGTGCAGCACGCGCACGGGCAGGGTGCGGCGCAGCGCCCAGCGGCGCTCCAGCCGTTCGAAGCCGGCGTTGTAGACCATGTTCCACAGCAGCGCGACCGTGGCGATGGCCGCGGTGAGCAGCCCCATGTCGAGCATCGATTCCTGCATGGCCCAGGCGGCCGCGGGCGCGCTGAGGCCGATGGCGATGATCTCGAAGAAGAACGCGTGCAGGAAGCGCTCGGAGAGGGATTTCGACTTGTCGGGAGACTTCATTCGGTGGAAAGCCGGTCAGGCCGGCCGCGGTGCGCGATGCGCGATACGGAACGCAGCCGAAACCATACCGGATTCGCGCGACGCACGCAGGCGCGGTGCGGCGACGCGGGAGCGCCGCACCGCTACAGGCTTGCCGGCCGCCCTGGCGGGACCGCGCCATGCCTATGCCTGTTTCTCAGCCCTCGGGCTGGATCCTGGCCTGGCGGATCACCTCCGCGTACTTCTGCCGTTCGCCCCGCGTGAAGTCGGCGTAGCGCTGGCGGCTGCCGCCGCCGTCCTCGGCGCCGACCTGGGCCAGCCGCTCGACCACGTCCGGCATGGCCAGCACCTTGGCGATGTCGGCGTTGATGCGGTCCGCCACCGGCGCCGGGACGCCCGCCGGCCCGTCCATACCGAACCAGATGCTGGCCTCGAAGCCTGCATAGCCTTGCTCGGCCACGGTGGGCACGTCCGGATGAGAGGCGGAACGCTTCGACAGCGTCTGCGCCAGCGCACTGGCCTTGCCGGACTTGATCAACGGCGTGGCGGTGGTCATGCCCTCGAAGGCATAGTGCACGTGGCCGCCCATCAGGTCCGTCATCAGCGGCGCGGATCCTTTGTAGGGCACGTGCAGTACGTCGATGCCGGCGCGGGCCTTGAAGATCTCCAGCGCCAGGTGCTGCGCGGATCCGGTGCCGGCCGAACCGAAGATGATCTTGCCCGGCTGGCTGCGGCACAACGCCACCAGTTCGGGCAGCGTCTTGGCCGGCTGGTCCACGTTGCCCACCAGGATGGTCGGCGTCTTGCCCACCAGCGCGATGGGCGTGAAGTCCTTCTCCACCGTATAGGCCAGCTTGGGCTGCAGCCCCGGCGCGATGCCGTGGCTGTTGATGTGCGACATCAGCAGGGTGTTGCCGTCGCCCGCCTGCTTGGCGACGTGGTCTGCGGCGATCACACCCGCCGCGCCCGCGCGGTTCTCGACGATGACCGCCAGGCCCCACTCGGCGGCCAGCTTCTGCGCCAGGAGGCGCGCCAGCACGTCGGTGCCGCCGCCGGCGGGAAAGCCCACCACGATGCGCACCGGTCCGGACGGAAGGGTCTGCTGCGCGCGCGCGGCGGGCCATCGTGCGGCGGCAGCGGCCGCGACGGCCGTGGCAAGGAACTGTCTGCGTTGCATGAGTCGTCTCCTGTGCGCCCGTCGTGCGGGCGCGTTTGTCGTTATGCATCCTGGACGGCCGCCGCGAAAGCGGCCGCTGCCCGGGCCATGGGCCCGGCATCGGGCTTCAGCGCACCGCCACCCACTTGCCGTAGCGGCCCACCTGCTGCTCGTCGAACGAAAAGCCCAGCCCCGGCTCCTGGTGCAGGATCACGCGGCCGTTCTTGTGCTCCAGCTGCCGGTCGATCAGGCGGCGGAAGTTGAGCACCTGGTCGTCCCAGAAGAACTCGACGTAGCGCGCGTTGGGCGTGGCCGCCACCAGCGGCGCGTGCAGATCGTGGAACCAGTGCGGGCACACCACCACGCCGTAGCTGGCCGCCGTGGCGGCGATGCGCTTCCATTCGGTGATGCCGCCGCACACGGCCGCGTCGGTCTGCAGGATGCCCGCGGCGCCCTTGTCCAGCAGCTCCTTGTGATACCAGCGGCCGTAGCCGATCTCGGCGGTGGCGATGGGCACGTGCGTCAGGCGCGCCAGCTTGGCGTGGCTGTCCACGTCGTCGGGGCCGAACGGTTCTTCGATGAAGTACGGCTCGTACTGCTCGAAACGGCGCACATACTGCATGGCCTGCGTCACGTCGATCCAGGCGTTGTTGCAGTCGAGCATGACTTCGACGTCGGGACCCACCGCCTCGCGCGCCGCCTTCAGGCGCGCCTCTTCCTCGCGCGGCGAGAGCCTGCCCGTCTTCATCTTGACGGCCTTGAAGCCCTTGGCCGCATAGCTGGCCATTTCCTCGCCCAGCATGGCGGGCGTCTTGCCCTCGAGGTAGTAGCCGCCGCTGGCATAGGCCGGCACGCTTTCCAGCTCGACCGCGCCAAGATAGCGGTGCAGCGGCATACCGGCCGCGCGCGCGTTCAGGTCCCACAGCGCCGTGTCCAGCGTGCTGATGGCGCGCATCACCGTGCCCTGGCGACCTTGCAGCAGGGCCTCCTGGTACATGTCGCGCCACAGTCCCTCGACCGCATGCGGATCGCGCCCCAGCAGCACCGGGGCCAGCAGGTCCTGCACCGCGGCCACGAAGATGCTGCCGGCCGCGCTGCCCACGTAGCAGAAGCCGATGCCTTCCACGCCCTCGTCCGAGCGGACCTTCACCAGCCCGTAGTGGCGCGTGCTGACGGTACGGTTGGAGAACGACGTGACCTTGTCCAGCGGAACGGCGGCGGCGCAGACTTCGACGGAAACGATCTTGGGCATGGATACTCCTGTGCTTGCAGCGGATGAGGCCGGGAATCCGGCACGAACCCCGCCATTCTTCCCGCCCCCGGACCAAGCTCCAATCGCTTTCCAGCGGATTCAGAAAGAGCCAAAAGCGCTTTCCGTGCATAGAATGGGGCTTCTTCCTGCTTCCGTCCGGTCCTCCAGCCATGGATTCCCGCTTCCTGCACACCTTCATCGTCGTGGCCGAACGCGGGTCGATCGCCGAGGCGGCCAGGCACCTGGACCTGACGCCCACCTCGGTCGCGCAACGACTGCGCGCCCTGGAAGCCGACGTGGGCAGCCGCCTGATCGTGCGCGCGGGCCGCACCGTGAAGCCCACCGTGGCGGGCCTGCGCGTGCTGGACCATGCCCATGCCGTGCTGCGCGAGGTGCGCGACCTGAAGTCGGCGGCATCGGACACCGACCTGCCCGCGGGGCCGCTGCGCATGGGCGCCACGCCCACCGCGCTAACCGGCATCTTTCCCACCCTGCTCAAGCGCTGGGTGGCGCGCCATCCGCACATCGAAATCTACATCGAGCCGGCCTCGACCACGCTGCTTTACGAGCGGGTGCTGAACGGCCATCTGGACGCGGCCGTGCTGGTGCATCCGCTGTTCGACCTGCCCAAGACCTGCGATTGGCAAGGGCTGCGCGAAGAGAGGCTGGTCCTGCTGACCCCGGCGGACACGATGGTGCGCGACCCGTTGGAAACCGCCGCCAGCGAGCCCTTCATTCGCTACGACCGCAACGTCGTGGCCGGCAAGCTGGCCGACGAATACCTGGCCGCGCAGGGAGTGCATCCCAAGGTGCGATTCGAGCTGGACGGCATCGAATCGATCGCCAAGCTCGTGTCCGAAGGATTGGGCGTGTCCGTGCTGCCGGACTGGCCGGTGGTGGGCTCGTTTCCCGCCAATCTGAGAAAGTGGGACTTGCCCGCGCCCTGCCCTTCGCGCACGGTGGGCGCGCTGTGGCTGAGATCCAGCGTGCGTACGCCGCTGGTGCAGGCCTTTGTGAACATGGCGCAGGGCTGACCTGGCCGGGCCCTCGTGCTAGGCGCTCTTGGCGATCAGCAGCACGGCCACGGAAGCGAGGAATGCAAGCAGGATCCGGCGGAACGCGACCTCGCTGAGACGCGTGCGCAATCGGCGTCCCAGGCTCATCCCCATCGCCATGGGAGCGACAGCCAGCAGCGACACGGCGGCCTCGGCCCAGCCCAGGCGGCCGTGGTAGGCCAGCGAGGCATACAGCGGAATCACCCCGAACAGATAGATGATGCTGATGCTGCCGACGAACTCTTCGCGCGGCAGGCGCAACGCCAGCAGATACGTGATGATGAACGGGCCGGTGAGCGACGACAATCCGCCCATCGCGCCGGCCAGCACGCCCACCAGTATGCCGAGCGGCGTTTCCTTGCTGCGCGGGATGGCCTTGTCCGGGCGGTAGAGCATGAGGATCACCGCGCATATCACCGACAGCGCGACCAGCAGGTTGAGCAGGTCCAGCGGCAAGGCGAGCGCCAGCCTGACGGACAGCACCGTGCTGACCAGCAAGGCGAGCGACAGCCACCTGAAGCGCGTGAACTGCCGGACGGGTTCGGCGGCCCGCGCCGCCTGCCACAGGTTCGAGCACAGCACCGGCACCGCCAGCAGGCTGATGGCCGTGGGCGCCGGCAACACCAGTACGAGCAGCGGCACCGCGAACAAGGGCATGCCGACGCCCAGGGTGCCCTTCACGATGCCGGCGCCCGCGAAGACCAGCGCGGCGAACGCGAACAACGCATATTCCGGGACCTGCGTGTAGGTCCAGGGCAGCGCCGTCAGGAATTCCATGGGGTGTCTCGTCCAGGTTCCGCGGTACGCGCGGAGAATCGTCGCGGAGGGACTTCCGCTGCCGGGAATATTATTAGAGATCTAAGAATCAGGCAAATCGCCCGGTCTCAGCCGGCGGACGAGATGCGGCGCGAGAGTTCGCGCGTCGAAGGTATCTTGCGCTGCGCGCTTTCCATTTCGGCTTCGTCCTCGGCCATGTTGGCGACGATGGTCAGCAGGACCTTGCGGGCGGTCTCGATCTCCGCCGTGGTCAGGCCGCGGGTACCGGCCGCGTTGACCTCTTCGGCCAGCGGGATAAGCGTCTTCTTCAGCGCGCGGCCTTGCCGCGTCAGGAACACGTGCACGTTCTTGTTGTTGCCGGGCAGGTGCCTGCGCTCGATGTAGCCCAGAGACTCCATCGCCTTCATGGCCGAATAGGTCGTCGGCTCCATCACCCCGGCGCGTTCGCTCAGTTCGCGCTGGGTAAGCCCATCCTGCTGCCAGAGGATGCGCAGGAACGGCCAGTGCCCGAACGAGACGTTGTGCTCGGCCAGGCGCATCTGCAGACCGCGCGCGAAGGCGCGCGTGGCATCCTTCACGACGTGCGCAAGCCGGTCATCTGGAATGGCGTCACGCCAGCGGTCCGGAGCTTTCCTGGTGTCTTTCGAAGTCATCGACGGAGCGGTTGCTTGGGATCGGGATCGGGATGGGGAAAAATCTTACCCGAGAGCGGTTGCGCCGGCGCCTCATGCGCAAAAGAGCAGGAGCCGGATCGCATCCAAGCCCTTAGGAGTGACTCATGGGGAAGCGTGGCTATCCGGGGCTCGCAGCCCCGTCAGGGCGAGCGAGTCTTCCGCGTACCGCTCGCACAGGAAGTCCACGAACGCGCGCACTTTGGGGGCTGGCAGCCGCCTCGAGGTATGCAAGACCCAGAGCCCGACATCGACGCCTGTGACCACGCCCCATTGAACCAGCTTCCCACGCGTCAACTGTTCCCTGGCGATCGACTGCGGAATGAGCGCTACGCCGGCGCCGGCCACGGCCGCGTCACGAATCATCAGGAAAGACGAGAGTCTGATCCTGGGCTCGGGATCCAGTACCAGGCGTCCGCCGTCCAGGCTCCACCGCGTGGGCTGAAAGGTGGAATAGACGATGGCGGGTACAGAGCGGGGCTCGCCCGGGTCAGGGACGGGCACGGCGGGCGCCGCGACCACGACGAGCCGGTCCTTGGCGAAGCATCGTCCTACCAAGTTGCTGTCCGGACTGGGATTGACGCGAATCGCCACATCGAATTGTTCCTCGACCAAGTCGACGGCGCGGTCCTCTGCCACCACGTCCATCGCCACGTCCGGATATCGCGCGCAGAACTCCGCCGCGATACGGCCCATGGCCAATTGCGAGAACAACACCGGCGCAGCGATGCGCAATTGGCCTCTGGGCGCTGACAGACCGTCCCGCACCGCTGTCATGGCCTCCGCCACTTCCTGCATCGGGCCGTCGGCGCGCGTCATCAGCTGCTGGCCGGCCTCGGTGAGTTTCAGTCCCCTGGCGCTGCGCTCGATGAGCCGCGCGCCGAGCTTCTCTTCCAACTCGGCGACGCGCCGCGAGAGCGTCGCCTTGGAGCGGCCGCTGGCACGGCTTGCCTTGCCGAGGCTGCCGTGCGCGGCGACCAGAATGAAGTCGGAGAGGGCATTCAAGTCCATTTCGTCTCAAATTTGAGATGGTGCGTTCGAATTTTATCGTCTTCGTTTTACTCACGTAACGGCTGATCATGTCCTTACCGCAACTTCAAAGGCAATAGCACGGACCCCGCTTCAGCAAGGTTGTGGCGCAGTTCTCCGGTAATCCGTTCCCTATGCCGATCCATCCGTTTGATTTCATTCCCAGGAGATTCACATGAGCATTCTCGTTACCGGTGCGGCAGGCACCATTGGCTCTCTCGTCGTTGATGGCCTCGCCGCGGCAGGCGCTGAAATCAAAGCGCTCGTCCGCCGGCCCGGCAAGCGCAGCTTCCCGACCGGCGTGGCCCAGACGGTCGGCGACCTGACCGACGTGCCATCGATACGGGCGGCACTGTCCTCTGTGCGAACCCTGTTCCTGCTCAACGCGGTGACGCCGGACGAAGTGACCCAGGCTCTCATTACCCTGAACCTGGCGCGGGAAGCGGGTATCGAGCGCATCGTTTATCTGTCGGTCATCCACGCCGACAAGTACACGAACGTGCCGCACTTCACCGGCAAGCATACGGTCGAGCGCATGATCGGCAGTCTGAACCTCCCGGCCACCATCCTGAGGCCCGCGTATTTCATGCAGAACGAGCGCACGGTGCAGCAAGTCATCCAGGGCTACGGCGTCTACCCGATGCCGATCGGTTCGGCCGGCGTTGCGATGGTGGACACCCGGGACATCGCCGATGTCGCCGTGGCGGAACTGTTGCGCCGCGATGCAGCGCCCGCGCCGCTTCCGCGCGTGACGCTGGACGTGGTGGGCCCCGAGCGCGTGACGGGCGCATCCGCCGCCAAGACCTGGAGTGAGGCCTTGGGCCGTGATGTGGTCTACGGCGGCGACGACGTCGTGGCTTTCGAACGCCAGATGGCCTCGTCTGCGCCCGCGTGGCTGGCCTACGACATGCGTCTGATGATGGCTGGCATCCAGGAGTACGGAATGCACGGCGAGGCGGACGCGATCGAGCGGCTGCAAACCATTCTGGGGCGCCCCTTGCGTACCTATGCCAACTTCGTCACGGAGAGTGTCGCAGCAGCTTGACCGCAAGCCGTGCGCAATGAAGGGCCATATCGATAAAGCCCGCGCCGCCTCGAAGGCCTGGAAGCCCGCGGGCCCGAAACGAAAAACGCCAACGAAAAACGAAAAACGCCGGCATTTGCCGGCGTTTTTTCGATTGGGGATCACACTGGGAATTCTGGTGGGTGGTACAAGTTTCGAACTTGTGACCCCTGCCGTGTGAAGGCAGTGCTCTACCACTGAGCTAACCACCCAAAGAGGCGAAATTCTAGCACGCGATTTTTGGTTTGCGCAAGCGGGCCGTTTTCAGGCGGCTTCGGCCGCGGCGTCAGCGGGTTGTTCCAGCCTGCGCCACACGCACGCACCGCCCGCGGCCTTGTCCAGCGCATCGAGGTAGGCGGCATGTTCGGCCAGTTCTTCGGCGCTGGCGGCGACTACCGTCAGCACCGAAGCGTCGAACTTGCCGAGCACCAGGCCGCCGCCGGCGCCCTGCTGGCCGTCGTCGGTATCGATCAGCAGCGCGTCCTGGCCGCGCGTCATGGCCAGCCACACCTCGGCCAGCAGTTGCGAGTCGAGCAAGGCGCCGTGCAGCGTGCGGTGGGCGTTGGAGATGCCGAAGCGGTCGCACAGCGCGTCCAGCGAATTCCGCTTGCCGGGGAACAGCGAGCGGGCGTGCAGCAGCGAGTCGGTGATGACGGCGCAGTGATCGGCGATGGGGCCGCGGCCGACCTTCTCGAGTTCGGCGTTGAAGAACTTCACGTCGAACGAGGCGTTGTGCGCGATCAGTTCGGCGTCCTTGATGAACTCGATGAACTGCTCGGCCACCTCGGGAAAGCGCGGCTTGTCGGCCAGGAACTCGGTGGTCAGGCCGTGCACCGCCAGCGCCTCGGGGTCGCTGTCGCGGTCCGGGTTCAGGTAGATGTGCAGGTTCCGTCCGGTAACGGTGCGGTTGACGATCTCGACGCAGCCGATCTCGATGATGCGGTGGCCCTGGGCGGGGTCCAGCCCCGTGGTTTCGGTATCGAAGACGATCTGGCGCATGGGTGAATCTGTGGTCTCAGTCTGATCCGGCCGGCGCATGGCCGGCGCCGTGCGGGTGCGTGGCGGCGGCGCCATGCGCCTGCGGGCGCGACGACGCGATCAGCGAATACGCCACCGGCACGACGAACAAAGTCAGTAGTGTACCCAGCGACAGACCGCCCACCAGCACCCAGCCGATCTGCTGGCGCGATTCGGCGCCAGCGCCCGTGGCCAGCGCCAGCGGCACGGTGCCCAGCACCATGGCGCCGGTCGTCATCAGGATGGGGCGCAGGCGCAGCACGCTGGCTTCGACCACGGCCTCGGCCAGGTCCATGCCCTGGTCGCGCAACTGATTGGCGAATTCCACGATGAGAATGCCGTGCTTGGTGATCAGGCCCACCAGCGTGATCAGGCCGATCTGGCTATAGATGGACAGCGTGCCGCCCGTGAAATACAGCGCGGCCAGCGCGCCCGTCATGGAGAGCGGCACCGACAGCATGATGACCAGCGGATTGCGCCAGCTTTCGAACTGCGCGGCCAGCACCAGGTAGATGAAGGCCAGCGCCATCGCGAAGACCAGGTAGATGCTGCCCGACGAATTGCGGTATTCGCGCGACTGGCCGTCCAGGTCCGTCACCACGGTGTTGGGCAGCACCTGGCGCGCCACCTCGTTCATGTGATCGAGCACCTCGCCCAGCGCATAGCCGGGCGCCACGGCCGCCTCGAGCTTGACGGCGCGCATGCGGTTGAAGTGGTTCAGCGACTGCGGCGAAACGCCTTCGCGCACGGCCAGCAGGTTGTCCAGCCGGACCATGCTGCCGTCGCGGGCGCGCACGTAGATGTCGGAGATGTCGCCGGGATTGGCGCGGTCGCGCGGCGTGACCTGCACGATCACGTCGTACTGCTCGCCCTCGTCCTTGTAGCGCGTGACCTGCCGGCCGCCCAGCATCGATTCCAGCGTGCGGCCCACCACGTCCACGCCTGCGCCCACGTCGGCCATCTTGTCGCGGTCCACCTGCACGCGCAGTTCGGGCGTGTTCAGGCGCAGGTCGGTGTCCAGGTTGAGCAGGCCGGGATAGTCGCGCAGCGCCGCCTGCATGGCGCCCGCCAGCTTGGCCAGCTCGGGATACGAGGCCTGGCTCATGATGATGAATTCCACCGGCTTGGAGCGCGACGACTGCCCCAGCGACGGCGGATTGTTGGGAAACGCCCGCACGCCCGGCAGCGAGGCGAAGCGCGGCTGCAGCTCGCGCGCGATCTCCTGCTGGCTGCGCTCCCGCTCGTCCCAGGGCTTCAGCCGCAGGATGGCGGTGCCGTCGATCACGGTGGGAAAGCCCACGGTGACCTGGCTGATGGCGCCTTCGGGCACGTCGGCGTAGAACTTTTCGATGTCCTGCATGTTGGCCAGCGTGTAGGCCACGGTGGCGCCGTCGGGAGCGGTGACGAGGCCCTGGATCACGCCGCGGTCTTCCACCGGCGCCAGTTCGCTCTTCACCACCTTGAACAGCACGCCGCTGGCGCAGGCGACCAGCACGCCCAGCGCGATGACGCCCCAGCGCCAGCGCAGCGCGGCGCGCAGCGCGCGGCGATAGCCGCGGCCCAGGCCTTCCAGCCAGCCCTCGATCATGCGATAGACGTAGCCATGGCTGGTCTGGTGGCGCAGCAGGCGCGAGCACATCATGGGCGTCAGCGTCAGCGCCACGAAGCCGGACACCAGCACCGAGCCGGCCAGCGTCAGCGCGAACTCGACGAAAAGCTTGCCCGTGCGGCCCGTGGCGAACGCCAGCGGCGCGTACACGGTGACCAGCGTCAGCGTCATGGCCACCACCGCGAAGCCGATCTCGCGCGATCCCTGGATGGCCGCCTGCATGCGCGGCATGCCGTCCTCGATGTGGCGGAAGACGTTTTCCAGCACCACGATGGCGTCGTCCACCACCAGGCCGATGGCCAGCACCATGGCCAGCAGCGTCAGCGTGTTGATGGAGAAGCCGAACAGGTACATCAGCGCGCAGGCCCCCACCAGCGACACCGGTATGGTGACGATGGGAATGATGCTGGCGCGCAGGTTGCGCAGGAAGAAGAAGATGACCAGCACCACCAGCACCACGGCCTCGAGGATGGTGTGGAACACGGAGTCGATCGACTCCTCGATGAACACGGAGGTGTCGTACGCGATGTTCAGCCGCATGCCGGCCGGCAGGCTTTCGTTGATGCGTGCCACCTCGGCGCGCGCCGCCTGCGACAGCTCGAGCGGGTTGGCGGTGGACTGGCGCGTGATGCCGATGTTCAGCGCCGACTTGCCGTTGAAGCGCGAGATGACCCGATCATCCGCCGCGCCGATCTCGACCTGGGACACGTCGCGCAGCCGTACCGGATAGCCCTTCACGTTGGCCACGATGACGTTCTCGAACTGCGCGGGCGTCTGCAGGTCGGTGGACGACACCACGGTGAACTCGCGGGTGCGCGACTCGATGCGCCCCGCCGGGATCTCGACGTTCTGCGACAACAGCGCCGACTCGACGTCCTGCACCGTCAGTCCGTAGGCCGCCAGCTTGTCGCGATCGACATAGATGCGCATGGACGGCAGCCGCTCGCCGAACACGCGCACCTCGGCCGCGCCGGGCAGCACCGACAGGCGCGTCTTGACGTAGCGGTTGATGTAGTCGGAAGTCTGCACATTGGAGTAGGTGCCGGACTCGACCGCGATGTAGATGATGGGCTGCGAGTCGGCCTCGACCTTGCCGATGATGGGCTCGTCGATCTCGTCGGGCAGGAAGCGGCGCGCGCGCGATACCTTGTCGCGCACGTCGGCGGCCGCCGAATCGGGATCGCGCGACAGGTGGAACTTGATGTTGATCAGGCTGCGCTCGGAGCGGCTGCGCGAGGTCATGACGTCCACGCCCTCGATGCCGGCCAGCTGGTCTTCGAGCGGCTTGGTGACCTGCGACTCGATGACCTCCGGCGACGCGCCCTTGTAGGTGGTGTCCACCGACACGATGGGCTCGTCGATGCGGGGGTACTCGCGCACGGTGAGGCGCGAGTATGAAATCAGGCCGACCAGCACCACGATCAGCGACAGCACCGAGGCGAAGACAGGACGCCGGATGCAGATCTCGGAAATGACCATGGCGCTGCCTCTCTGGTTAGGTTTTGCCCGCCACCTGGACCGGCGCGCCGTCGGTCAGGCGCTGCAGGCCCGCCACCACCAGCTGGTCGCCGGCGGCCACGCCGGTCAGGATCTCGACCCTGCCCTCGCGGCGCTCGCCGATGGTGACCTCGACACGTTCCGCGCGACCATCGCGCACGCGGTACACGTACTGGTTCTGGCCCGAGGGCGACAGCGCCGCCTCGGGCGCCACCAGCGCCTGGTCCTGGCCGAACATCAGCTGCACGCGGGCGAACATGCCGGGACGCAGTGTGGCGTCGCCGTTGGGCACGGTGGCGCGCAGCAGCAGCGAACGGCCGCCGGCGTCCACCAGCGGACTGACGGCATAGACCTCGCCCGAACGTTCCTTGCCCGGCATGGCGTCCAGCCGCATGGTCAGGCGCTGTCCCACGCTGACCTTGCTGAGATACATCTCGGGCACGCGGAAATCGACCTTCAACGGATCGATGGATTCGAGCGGCGCCAGGCTCTGGCCTTCGCTGACGTAATCGCCCACCGACACGTCGCGCAGGCCCACGATGCCGGAGAACGGCGCGCGTATGGTCATCTTGTCCAGGCGCGCCTGGGCCAGCGCCGTGGCGGCCTGCTGCACCTTCAGTTCGCTGGCCGCGTCGTCGCGCGCCTGCATGCTGACGAACCCGCGCCCATGCAGGTCGACGGCGCGGCGATGGCGGCTTTCGGCCAAGGACAGATTGGCGCGGGCCTGAGCAAGCTCGGCGCGCGGCACCGAATCGTCGAGCCGCACCAGCACCTGGCCGCGCTCGACGGCCTGGCCTTCACGGAACTCGATGTGCTGCACGCGGCCGGCCACTTCGGGCCGCAACACCACGGACTCGTCGGAACGCAGGCTGCCCACGGCGGCGATGCCTCGCGCGAAAGGCACCTGCTCGACCTGGATGACTTCCACCCGCACGGCCTGCGCCCTGGTCGGCGCGGCGGGGGCGGCAGCGGCGGCCGGCGCCGCATCATGGGATTGCAGCAGGCGGGGAAGAAAGAGGCCCAGGGCCGCTCCCGCGGCCAGCCCGGCCGCCAGGACGGCGGCCAAGTAGACTTTGTTCATGCACGGACTAAAGGCGAGGCCGCAGCGCGACGGTGTGAGAACGGATACTGCGAGCCAAGCACTTTAGCATCTGGCTTTACAACCTGGAACAATTATGGCCCTCGCGGGGGGATCGCTAGGGTATGTCCCAGGATCGCGTCAGCGCGGCGCGCGCAGGCTGTCCACGCCTTGATTGGCCAGCGCGTCGGCGCGTTCGTTGCCCGGATCGCCCGCGTGGCCGCGCACCCAGCGCCACGAGACCTGGTGCCGTCCGACCTGTTCGTCCAGGGCCTGCCACAGCTCCGCGTTCTTCACGGGCTTCTTGTCGGCGGTCATCCAGCCGCGCCGCTTCCAGTTGGCCAGCCACTCGGTCATGCCCTTCATCACGTACTGCGAGTCGGTATGGATGGTCACCGCGCAGGGGCGTTTCAACGCGCGCAGGCCCTCGATGACCGCCAGCAGTTCCATGCGGTTGTTGGTGGTGCGGGCCTCGCCGCCGTGCATAGTTTTTTCGTGCGCGCCGGCGCGCATCAGCACGCCCCACCCACCCGGTCCGGGATTGCCCTTGCAGGCGCCGTCGGTCCACATCTCGACCTGCTGGACGCCGCTGTCTGTTGCTTGCATGGTTTCCTTGCGTGTTGCACGCCCGCCGCGCGGCGGGCGCGTGAATACAGAAAAAAATCTAGCTCGACGATCCGACGCTGCGGCTGACCACGGCCGACGCCGCCGCGGCGCGCCGCGGCTTGGTTTTCCAGGCGGGCCCGATCAGGCGCATGGCGGCGACCCGCTTGGTGGCCGCCATCACGTACACCGCGCCGCCCAGCGACCACCAGCGCGCGCCATAGCGGTCCATGAAGCGCCAGCGGCGCAGCCATGTCTCGGTCCGGCAGGCCGGCGCATAGCATCCGAAGCGGCCGGGCTCGGCCTCGAGCGACATGAGTTTCAGCCAGTCTTTCATGCGCGGCAGCGAAACCTGTGACGACACCGGCTGCGGCAGCCACGCCTCCATGCCGGGCATGGCGTTGCGCGCGCCCCAGAGGCTCCAGGGATTGAAGCCCGAGATGATGACGCGGCCCTCGGGTACCAGCACGCGCTCGGCCTCGCGCAGCACACGGTGCGGATCGTCGGTGCACTCGAAGGCATGCGGCAGCACCAGCAGGTCGATGGTCTGCGACGCGAACGGCAGCGCCTCGGGCTCGGCCACTACGCAGCCCTGCCGCAGGCGCGCCTCGTCGGGCGTGGGCATTTCGGTGCCCACATAGCCCTTGAACGGCATGCGGTTGGCGCGCAGCAGGTCGTGCTCGGCCAGGCCGACCTGCCAGGCCTGGAAGCCGAACACGTCAGCGACCAGCGCGTCGACCTGCGCACGCTCCCAGGCCAGGGCGTATTGCCCTGGCGGAGTCTGGAACCACTCGGCCAGTTCTACAATCGGCGGGGTCTCTTCAGCCACTTTCGCATGGTCCTCGTCTATGATGCCCGCCCCCTCCGCCCCCGCGGACAGCCGCGCGCCAGATGCCGCGCTGCTGCCCATACCCGCCTTCACCGATAACTATATCTGGGCCGTGCTGCGCGATGGCCAGGCCGCCGTGGTGGACCCCGGCGAGGCCGGGCCCGTGCTGCGGCTGCTGCAAGAGCGCGATGTCGCGCTGCGCGCCATTCTACTCACCCATTATCACGGCGACCACGTGGGGGGTGTGATGGAACTGCGCCAGGCCACCGGCGCCACCGTGTACGGCCCCGCGCATGAAGAGCTTCCCCACTGCGACGTGCGGCTGGTCGAAGGCGATGGCGTAGCGCTGCCCGAACTCGCGCTGGACCTTCGCGTGCTCGACGTGCCCGGCCACACGGCCGGCCATATTGCCTACTTCGGCCATATGGCGGATGCCCCGGTGCTTTTCTGCGGAGATACTTTGTTCATGGCCGGGTGCGGTAGGCTGTTCGAGGGCACGGCTGCGCAAATGAGTGAATCTCTGGCAAAATTGGCGGCTTTGTCGCCCAACACGCAGGTTTGCTGTGCTCACGAGTACACTCTTGCCAACCTGAAATGGGCCTTGGAAGTCGAACCCGGCAACAGCGATCTGCATCAGGTCGCGCAGCGGGCCAGGCAACTGCGCGAAAACGATCTGCCCACCCTGCCGTCCAGCATCGGCCAGGAATTGCGGATCAATCCGTTTCTGCGTACCCGCCAACCTGAAATCGCCCAGGCCGCAGCAGCCAGGGCAGGCCAGCCCCTTTCCGGGCCGGTCGAAGTCTTCGCTGCCTTGCGACGATGGAAGAACGAATTCAAATAAGCCGATGAGCCTTTACCGACTCCTCCTCCCCCTGATTCTCGCGGCGCTGGCCGGTTGCGCCGCCACCACGCCCACGCCGCAACAGGCCGCGTCGGCCGAGGCTTCCGACCCTACTCCCGCAACGCGCACCGACCGCTACATCGCCCGCGACACCTCGCGCACGGTCGACCTCACCCATCCCCCGCGCGACGCCTGGGACCGCATCCGCCGCGGCTTCGCGGTTCCCAATCTCGACACCGACCTGGCGCGCCAATGGACCGAGTACTACGCCTCGCATCCCGAGGCGGTCCAGCGCATGGCGCAGCGTGCCGGCAAGTACCTGTATTTCATCGTCGACGAGATCAACCGCCGCGGCCTGCCCACCGAGCTGGCGCTGCTGCCCTTCGTCGAAAGCGCCTACAACCCCACCGCGCTGTCGCGCGCCCAGGCCTCGGGCCTGTGGCAGTTCGTGCCCGCCACCGGACAGCACTTCAACCTGAAGCAGGACTGGTGGCGCGACGAGCGTCGCGACCCCATCGCCTCGACGTACGCGGCGCTGGACTACCTGGAATACCTGTTCGAGATGCAGGGCGACTGGTACCTGGCGCTGGCCTCGTACAACTGGGGCGAGGGCTCGGTGCAGCGCGCCATGGCCAGGAACGAGAGCGCCGGCCGGGCCACCGACTACCTGTCACTGGACATGCCCGAGGAGACGCGCAACTACGTGCCCAAGCTGCAGGCCATCAAGAACATCATCGCGAATCCGCAGAAGTACGCCGTGGCGCTGCCGCCCGTCGAGAACACGCCGTACTTCGCCATGGTGGGCAAGCAGCGCGACATCGACCTCGAAGTCGCGGCCAAGCTGGCAGAAATGCCGCTGGACGAATTCAAGGCGCTAAACCCGTCGTTCAACCGGCCCGTGATCCGCGGCGAGCACGCAGCCACGCTGCTGCTGCCGGCCAACCGCGTCGCGGTGTTCAACGCCAACCTCGCCAAGTACAAGGGCAAGCTCAGCACCTGGTCGGTCTACGAGGCCCGCCGCGGCGACACGCTGGCCACCGTGGCCAAGCGCTTCGGCGTGCCCGAGGCGCGCCTGCGCGACATCAACGACCTGTCGCGCCGCGGCAAGCTGGTGGCCGGGCAGCACCTGCTGGTGCCGACGGCGGGCTCCGAAGGCGGCATCCAGCTGGCCTCGCTGTCGCCTTCGCCCGGCGCGCTGGATGACGCACTCGATGACGCGCCCGCCGCCGGCGGCGCCACCGCCGCGCCGCGGGCCCGTCCCGGGCGCGGCCCCCAGCCCAACGTGCGCACGCACAAGGTGCGTTCGGGCGACACGCTGTACTCCATCGCACGCGCGTACGGCACCAGCGTCAACACCCTGCGCGCCCTCAACAACCTGAAGGGCAACAACCTCAAGGTGGGTTCGCAACTGCGCATCCCGGGCACCGCCGCCCGCGGCTGAAGCCCCGCCATCGCGCGTCCGCCACGCGGACGCGCCAAACTCCTTAAAATGGCGGGCTGTACGCAACGCCATACGAAACGACAGCCGCGCGCAGCCTGATCGCGCGCCGCGGCCATTCAAGGACGAACCCATGGGCTTTCTCGCCGGCAAGCGCATCCTGGTCACCGGGGTGCTTTCCAACCGTTCCATCGCCTACGGCATCGCGCGCGCCTGCCATCAGCAGGGCGCCGAACTGGCCTTCACCTACGTCGGTGACCGCTTCAAGGACCGCGTCGGCGAATTCGCCGCCGAGTTCGGCAGCGACATCGTGCTGCCCTGCGACGTCGCCGAAGACGCGCAGATCGCCGACACCTTCACCGAACTGGGCAAGCGCTGGGACGGCCTGGACGGCCTGGTGCACTCCATCGGCTTCGCGCCGCGCGAAGCCATCGCCGGCGACTTCCTCGACGGCCTGTCGCGCGAAGGATTCCGCATCGCTCACGACATCTCGGCCTACAGCTTCCCGGCGCTGGCCAAGGCGGCGCTGCCGCTAATGGAAGGCCGCAACGGCGCGCTGCTGACGCTGACGTACCTGGGCGCCGAACGCGTGGTGCCCAACTACAACACCATGGGCCTGGCCAAGGCCTCGCTCGAGGCCTCGGTCCGCTACCTGGCGTCGACGCTGGGCCCGCGCGGCATCCGCGCCAACGGCATCTCCGCCGGCCCCATCAAGACGCTGGCCGCCAGCGGCATCAAGGATTTCTCCTCGATCCTGAAGTTCGTCGAGTCCCACGCGCCGCTGCGCCGCAACGTCACCATCGAAGACGTCGGCAACACCGCCGCCTTCCTGCTGTCCGACCTGGCCAACGGCATCACCGGCGAGATCACCCACGTCGACAGCGGCTTCTCCACCATCGTGCCTGGCATGGAGTAAATGCCCGGCGCCCCGCCCCACCCGCGCGATGCGCGGAGGGGCGGACGGCACTCAGGCCGTCAGCACGGTCGACACCTGCACGTCGACCGCGGTCATCAGCTTGTGGACCGGGCAACGGTCCGCCACCGACAGCAGTTCGTCGCGCTGCGCGTCGTTCAAGTCACCGTTGAGCGTCAGCTTCACGGTCAGGCGATAGACGCCCTTGCGTTCGTCGCTGTCATCCCGCACCACGTCCACATCCACCGAATGCAGCGGCAATTGCTTGCGCTGCGCATACACCATCAGCGTCAGGGCCTTGCAGCCGCCCAAGGCGGTGTCGAAGTAATCGTGCGGATCGGGGCCTTCGCCGTTGGGCGCCGGCAGTCCCAGCGGCAGGGTGTGCCCTTCGGCCGTGGCGGTATAGCGCATGCCGCCGACGGCGCCGGCGGGATGGATGTGTATCGTCATCGGGTGCTCCATTGAAGGTGACGTAACGTGAGCCCAGCTCAATGCCGGTTTTATCACTTCTTGCCGATTGAAACTGACGAATTGCTGAACTAACCCGGCACGGGCCGGTCCCAACAGATTCCCCCTATTTTTCCGGAGGTCTGTCTTGAGTGCCCGTCAATTACTCGATCACCTGCTGCAGTCCGGCCAGGGTCTGGTCAAGGATGCCTCATCGCGTCTGCAGGGCGCCTCGCAAGGCGGCGGCGGAGCAGGCAGCTTCCTGGGCGGCCTGGGTGGCGGCGCCCTGGGCGGCCTGGGTGGCGGCGCCCTGGGCGGCCTGGGTGGCGGCGCCCTGGGCGGCCTGGGTGGCGGCGCCCTGGGCGGCCTGGGTGGCGGCGCCCTGGGCGGCGGCGCGCTGGGGCTGCTGCTGAGCAACAAGAAAGCCCGCAAGATGGGCGGCAAGATTGCCATGTACGGCGGGCTGGCGGCGCTGGGCGCCCTGGCCTATCGCGCCTACGGCGATTGGCAGCGCCAGCAGGCTCCCGGCGCCATCACCGGCCAGCCGCCGGCCCTGTCCGAGCCGCAGACGCTCGACCGCCTGCTGCCCGAGCAGGTCGAGCAGCACAGCAACGCCGTGATGGTGGCCATGATCGGCGCGGCCAAGGCCGACGGCCACATCGGCGACGAAGAGCGCCGCCTGCTGGAAGACGGCCTGGTCAAGCTGTCCGGCGACGCTTCCGACCGCGCGTGGCTGGAAGCCGAACTGGCCCGTCCGCTGGACCCCGCCATGGTGGCGCGCGCGGCTCGCACGCCGGAGATGGCCGCCGAGATGTACCTGGCCAGCCTGATGGTGGTGGACGAGGAAAGCTACATGGAGCGCGCCTATCTGGACGAACTGGCGCGGCAGCTGAAGCTGCCGGCCGGCCTGAAGGAACAGCTGGAGTCGCAGGCCGCGCAGGCGCAGCAGGCCGTGCCCTGACGTCCACACGCCTCGCAACCACGGACCTCGCCCATCGCCAGGCGGGCGGCGGTCCGGCGGTTCGATCCCCCGCCCCCCCTGCCGCAGGCCTGCATCCGCCGTCAATCCACACGCAGGCCCATTCGTTGCGCCAACGCGCCAAAGCGCTCGAGGTCTGCCTCGATCAAGGCCTGGAATTCCGCGGCCGTTTCCTGCGCGGGGCTGTAGCCCAGTTCCAGCAGCTCGTCGCGCATGCCGGGCTGCGCCACGATGGCCGCCACGGCGGCATGCAGGCGTCGCGTCACCGCGGGCGGCGTGCCGGCGGGCGCCAGCAGGCCATGCCACTGGTCGAGTCGATAGCCCGGCACGCCCTGCTCGGCCACTGTGGGCACCTCCGGCAGCAACGGCGAGCGGTCGGGCGAGGTGACCGCCAGGGCGCGCAGCGTTCCCGCGCGGATGTGCGGCAGGGCGCTGGACGCCGTGACGATGCCCATGGGCACCTGCGCCGACAACATATCGGTCAGTGCTGGTCCGCATCCGCGATACGGCACGTGCTGCAGGCGCGCACCGGTCGCGTCGCTCAGCATCTCGCCCGCCAGGTGCTGAGGCGTGCCGTTGCCGCATGAGGCATACGGCAAGGGGCCGGCCTCGACGGTGGCCTGCCGCAGCACATCGGCCAGCGCGCCGAGGGGCGAGGCGGCGGGCACGGCCAGCACAGAAGGCACGTATGCCACGTTGGCCACCGCCGTGAAATCGTGGCGGGGCGAGAAATCGAGGTCGCCATACACGGCCGGGTTGATGGCGAAAGAACTATTCACCATCAGCAGGGTGTAGCCGTCCGGGGCGGCCCGGGCCACGGCGCGCGCGCCGATGTTGCCGCTGGCGCCGGGCCGGTTCTCCACCACGACAGGCTGGCCCAGTTCGCGATGCAGGCGCTGCCCGAGCTTGCGCGCCAGCAGATCCGTGCCGCCGCCGGGCGGAAAGGTCACGATGATGGTGATGGGCCGATCGGGATAGGGCCGCGGCGCGTTGTGCGGCTGGGGCGCCGCGTAGGCGCAGGCCAGCGCCGTCAGTACTGCCGCCACGCCGCCCAGTCGCCAGGCGCGTGCATTCGCATTGATCATGGATGAGATCCTTCCAGGCGTCCGCTCGCCATGTCGCGATACCGTCGAGCGCGGCGCCGCTTACGCGTCCAGCCCGATGTCGAGCACACGCGCGCTGTGGGTCAGCCAGCCGATGGCCATCAGGTCCACACCGGTGGCGGCCACCCGCGGCGCCGTCTCTGGCGTGATGCGCCCCGACGCCTCGGTGATGGCGCGTCCGTCCACCATGCGCACGGCCGCGCGCAGCGTGTCGTGATCCATGTTGTCCAGGAGGACCACGTCCACGCCCAGCGCCAGGGCCTCTTCCAATTGCCGCAGTGTGTCCACCTCGAGTTCGATCTTGACCAGGTGGCCGATGGCGGCACGCGCCCGTTCCACGGCGGGCACGATGCCGCCGGCGATGGCGATGTGGTTGTCCTTGATGAGCACCGCGTCATCCAGGCCGTGGCGGTGATTGCTGCCGCCGCCCACGCGCACCGCGTACTTCTGCACGGCGCGCAGGCCGGGCATGGTCTTGCGGGTGCAGGTGATCCGGCACCGCGTGCCCTGGATCGCCTGCACAATGGAGGCGGTGGCGGAGGCCACGCCGCTGAGGTGGCACAGGAAGTTCAATGCCGTACGTTCCGCGGTCAGCAGGCCTCGCGCGGCGCCGCGGATGATGGCGATCTCGCTGCCCGCCTCCAGCCGTGCGCCATCGGCCAGCCGGGTCTCGAACCGCACCTCCGGGTCCATGGCCTGGAAGGCCAGCCGGGCCAGGTCCAACCCCGCCAGCACGCCCTCCTGCCTGGCGCGCAGCCTCACTTCGGCAACCGCATCGGCCGGCACGATGGCGGCGGTGGTGATGTCGCCGGCGCGGCCCAGGTCTTCGAGCAGCGCGGCCCGCACCAAAGGTTCGAGCATGATGGCAGGCAGCGGCGCGACGGGGCCATGGGAGAAGGATGCGGCAGGGTTAGTTATGCTCATTTCGAGTATTTAAGGGTCAAATAAAAAGCGCTGCACGCGTAGATGAAGATGGCCAGGCCCCTGGCCCGCGTCGGCGACGTTGAGTTATGCTATTTCTGAGCATAAAGCGTTGTCAAGCTGCACCGCAGCATGCGGAGCTAGGCAGCACGTCATTGCGCAGTGGCGGGCGGCGTGTAGACGCCATCGAACAAGGGACGCGCGCAGATAGGGAAAACGAGCAAAATCTGGCCTGCGGCCCTGACGGATGCAGTCGATCTCAGGCCTGCCGCGCCAGCGGCAGCTTGCTGCCCGATATCGCGCGCTCCAGCAGCACGTCGCGGCGAAAGCGGAACAGCTTGGCCGGACGGCCGGCCGCGCCCGCGGCCATGGCCCCGGTCTCTTCCACCAGTTCCTGCTGCTCGATCAGCCTGCGGAAATTCTGCTTGTGCAGGCCGCGGCCGGCCAGCGCCTCGACGGCCAGCTGAAGTTGCAACAAGGTGAACTCGGGCGGCATCAGCTCGAAGACCACGGGACGGTACTTGATCTTGGCGCGCAGGCGCGCGATGCCGGTGGCAAGAATGCGGCGATGGTCGTGCCGCATGGCCTGGCCCGGCACACGCGCCGCGCGTGCGCCGCCATGGCCATGGCGATCGGCCTCGGGCACCAGCCCGGCCTCGAACATCAGCTCGTAGCGCTGCAGCACCATGTCCTCGTTCCACACGGCGCCGTCCCGGCCGAAGGTCATGGCCACGCGCTGGCGACGGGCATCGCGCTGCGCGGCGTCGGCGCCCTGCCCGGCCCACGCCTGAAGCCTGGGCACGATCAACGATTCGATGATGGCCGGCGCACCGCCACGCATGTCTTCCCACGGGAAATAGCGATACCACGGCTGCCAGCTGTCCGGCGCCACGCCCGGTGCGCCGGACTCGCGCGTCAGCCCCAGATAGCACACCGAGATCACGCGTGCCCCGCCTTCGTCGGACCGGTCGCGGTCGGCGAAGGTATAGAGCTGTTCCATGTAGCCAATGGGATGATGGGTCTGCGCCTCGACCCATTCGCGCAGCCCCGACTGCAGCGACCGATGCGCGACCTCGAAAGGGCCGGCGGGCAGCGCGCAGCCCGACTCGATGGTGAGCACGCGCGGTTCGCCGGCAGTTACCGCCACCAGCACGGCAACCAGTTCTGCGGCAACGGAGCGGTCGATGGAGTCGGTCAAGGAAAGGGCCGTAAGGGAATGACGAACGCCGCCGCTGTCGCGGCGCCGTGCCGATTATAGGTGCGCGCCGTGCAACAGCCGTTTGCAAAGGACACGCTTGGAGACGGCATGCCGGGCGCGAGGCTCCTACGATGACATAGACAGACCCGGCGCCTGCGCGATCGCCGCACAGGCTCCGCTGCCGAAGGAGTCCCGCCATGAAACGCGAAACCAAAGATCCCGTCCCTTCCCATGTGCCCGGCGGCGAACACGCCGACATGCCTTCGCGGCAAGGCACCCACATCATGCCCACGCCCAAGGTGCCGGACCAGGTCGCCGGCATGCCGCGCGACGGCCGCGCGCTGACCGAGCCAGGCGATCCCGGCGTGCCGGCCGGCGAGGACGATTTCCTCGACACCTCGAAATCGAAACCGCCCGGCCAGATCGACTAGGGCCTGTTGACAGACCCTAGGCGCTGCGAGGCGCGAGAATTGGCGCACAATGCCGGCTTGTTCCCACTCGCGCCCTACAGCCGCCATGTCCGACGACGTCTATTTCTACGAGCCCACGCAAGGGCACGGCCTGCCCCACAACCCCTTGAACGCCATCGTCGCGCCCCGGCCTATCGGCTGGATCTCGTCGCGGGACCGCGACGGCGCCCTCAACCTGGCCCCGTACAGCTTCTTCAACGCATTCAACTACACGCCGCCCATCATCGGTTTTGCGGGCACGGGATACAAGGACAGCGTGCGCAATGCCGAAGAAACGGGTGAGTTCTGCTGGAACCTCGCCACCGAGGAGCTGGCCCAGGCCATGAACGCCAGCAGCGCGGCCGTGCCGCCCGAGGTCGACGAGTTCGAACTGGCCGGCGTCACGCCACGTGCCTCGCGCGTCGTGTCGGCGCCGCACGTGGCCGAAAGCCCGGTCTCTTTCGAGTGCCGCCTGACGCAGCTGATCCGGCTGCAAGGCAGGGATGGCCAACTGATCGACACCTGGCTGGTGCTGGGCGAGGTCGTGGGCGTGCACATCCGCAAGCATCTGCTGAAGGACGGCATCTATGACACCGCGGCCGGCCGTCCCATCCTGCGCGGCGGCGGCCCCGCCGACTACTTCACGATCTCGACCGAGGCGCTTTTCCGGATGCGGCGGCCCGGCTGACGCGGCACCGGGTGCTGGCGCTGCTGGCTCGCACTTCGGCGCAGGCCTCCTGGCGCGCGCGGCGCAGCGCCGTGGGCGACAGGCCGGTCCAGCGCTTGATGGCCCGCTGCAGCGTGCGCACGTCGGTGAATCCGCATTCGCGTGCGATGTCGCGCATGGCGCGCGATGAATGCTCGATCAGCTGCAGCGCGCGCGCCTTGCGCTCCTGGTCCACCAGCGCCGCATAACTGTGCCCGGCATCGGCCAGGCGCCGCCGCAGCGTGCGCTCGCTGGTGTGCAATAGCGACGCCACCTCGCCCAGGCGCGGCGGATTCGCCAGGTCGCGGCGTATCGTCTGCAGCACCGTGGTCTCGAGCACGGTGCTGGGTCCCTGCCATTGCTCGCCGGCGGGCGCTAGCCACTTCACCACCTGGCGCAGCACCCGCGCATCCGCGGTGCGCACCGCATAAGGCTCCAGTGGAAAGTACATGCGGTTCTCGGCCTGGCCGAAACGCACGGAGCAGCGGAACACCTCTTCGTACACGGCGCCGTAGGACGGACGATCCGTGACCAGGTCAATCTGGCGCGGATTGAAATGATTGCCGACGACCTGCCTGCAGATCTGTCCCATCGCGGCGAAGGTCTCGTCGATCAGGAAGGTGGCGACTTCGCGGCCATGGCGATGCGCCCGCGCCACCAGGCAGTAGCTGTGCTTCATCTCCTCGGCGCGCAGCACCGGTACGCGGCCGGCCGCGCGCTGGAACGACACCGCCAGGTCGAGTAGTTCGCGCGATGTGCCGCTGGCCATGAATCCCAGTCCGATGGGTCCCCATGACACCAGGTTCACGCGTACGCCCAGCTCCAACCCGAGCGTGGGACGTTGCAGCATGCGCAGCGCGCGCCGGATGATCTGCGCGCACTGCGGCTCGGACACCATGAAGTCTTCCGACTCCAGGTCGGCCGGCATGAAACCCACACCTTCGCACAACGCCTCGGGGGCGCCACCTTGGCGCGCCACCTCGGACAGGACCTGACGCAGCGTGACCGGTACGACGTCGGCGGGAGCCGCCGTGTCCGGGCCCCCGCCCAGGGGGTATCCACGTCCACGGACGGCATGTCCGATCTTGCTGCCCATTGAGCCCTCCGGTCTGTGCCGGCATTCTCTGACCGATTGTTGCCGTTCAATTGATAAAACCGATAGTTTGGCCGGCTCGGTGCCGGAATATGGCCGCTCGAACCATATCAATTCCCCCGCACGCGCCGTAGTAGTTACCAAACGTCAGCACATTAACGATATGTGACCCACCCTCCGACAGAGACTTTGTTCATGCGATTCACGTGTGCCAGCCTAGACCGGCTCGTGCCTCCCCTGCTGGGCATCGCGGGCGGCGCCGCCTGCGCGGCGTTCTCCACATGGAGCCCCGCGGGTCTCGCGACCGGCGCGCTATTGGTCACGGCCGGCGTGCTCGGCGGCGTCTGTTCGCGGCGGCGTCATCGGCGACGAAGCAGTGAAATGGTCCAGCATTTAGGGTGCCTGGAAGCTTTCAGCGCGGACCTCGCGCCCGTGTGGTCCGGCCAGATCGAAACCTCGCGCCGGCAGATGGAAGACGCCATCGAGGCGCTCAGCATGCGTTTCGGCGAGATCGCCAGCCGGCTGGACCAGACGCTGCATCTGTCCGTCGGCCAGGGCGGCGGCAGCGACAGCGCCGCGGCCATTTCCGCGCGCAGCCGCCAGCAGCTCGACGGCGTGGTGGCGCTGCTGCATGAAGGCATGCAGGCCAAGGCCGACATGCTCGACAAGGTGCGGGGCCTGCAAGGGTTCGTGGACGAACTGCAGCAGATGGTGCGCGCCATCGCGCAGATCACGCAGCAGACCAACCTGCTGGCCGTCAACGCCACCATCGAGGCCGCGCATGCCGGCAATCTGGGCCGCGGCTTCGCGACCGTGGCGCAGGAGGTGCGCGCCCTGTCGCGACAATCCGAAGAGACCGGCAGCCGCATCGCCGAGAAGATCGGCATGATCGGCTCGGCCATCATGGCCACCTGCGCCGCAGCCGAGGAATCCACCCACAACGAACGGCAGGCCGTCGCGGCGTCGGAAAGCGCCATCCAGGAAGTGCTGAGCGGCTTCAACGACTTCGCGCAAAGCCTCTCCGACACCACCGAACTGATGCGACAGGAAAGCCACGGCATCAAGGGCGAGGTCAACGACGCCCTGGTGCAGCTGCAGTTCCAGGACCGGGTGAGCCAGATCATGAGCCACGTCCGGGCCAACATCGAACGGCTGCCCGACGTGATCCGCGAGTACGGGGCCACCTGCGAGGAATCGGGCGAACTGCAGCCCATCAAGGCGGACGCGCTGCTCGGCGAACTGGAGCAGAGCTACGCCATGGCCGACGAACGTGCCGTGCACCGGCAACAGGCGCCTGCGCAGTCGCAGGCCGCCGCGGACATCACCTTTTTCTGAGGAAGCCATGCCCAAGACCATACTCATCGTCGACGATTCCGCCTCCGTACGCCAGGTCGTAGGCATCGCGCTGCGCGGCGCCGGCTACGACGTGATCGAAGGCCGCGACGGGCAGGATGCGCTCAAGCACCTGGACGGCAAGAAGGTGCACCTGATCATCAGCGACGTGAACATGCCCAACATGGACGGCATCACCTTCCTGAAGACGGTCAAGCAGTTGCCCGCGTATCGCTTCACGCCGGTGCTGATGCTGACCACCGAAAGCCAGGAAGAGAAGAAGCGCGAGGGGCAGCTGGCGGGCGCGAAGGCCTGGATGGTCAAGCCCTTCCAACCCGCCCAGCTGTTGGGCGCGGTCGAACGCCTGATGCCGCCGTGAGCGCGGACTAGCCGTGCCCTGTTCCGATATGTCTGCATCAGGAATTCCGATGATCCGCTCCAACACGCTACGCCTGGCCGGCGAACTCAACATCTATTGCGCGCAGGACACCCGACTGCAGTTGATGCAGACGGTGACCGGTCTGGCCGGGCAGTCCGAACCCCAGGCCCTGGACATCGACCTGTCCGGCGTCAGCGAAATCGATACGGCCGGGGTGCAGCTGCTGCTGGGCACCGTGCGTTACGCGCGCGCCCGCGGCATGGACGTGCGGCTGGTGCGGCAGAGCATGGCGGTGGCAGAGGCCATGACGCTGCTGGGCCTGGACGGCTATCTGTCCCACCCGGCCCAGGTCGATTGAGTCGCCCCTCTATTCCCTCCGAGACCGTCATGAATCTGGACCAGGCACTGCAGACCTTCATCAGCGAGAGCCGCGAACTGCTCACCGAAATGGAAGAGGCGCTGCTGAACGTGCCCGATGCCGTCGACCCCGCCGACGAGATCAACGCGATCTTCCGCGCGGCGCACACCATCAAAGGCTCGGCCGGTCTGTTCGGCATCGGGGCCATCGTCGAGTTCACGCACGTCGTGGAAAGCCTGCTCGACCAGGTGCGCGAGGGTCGGCAGACGCTGGATGCCGAACTCGTCGGCCTGCTGCTTTCGTGCCGGGACTGCATCGGCGAGATGGTCGAGACGGCCGCGCGCATGCCCGATCCGTCGGCGCTCGCGCCGGCGCCGCAAGCCGAAGACCTGGGCCGCCAGCTGTCGGCGCGCCTTGGCTTGCCCGCGGCCGGCGGCGAGGCCGTGTCGGTCGGATCGCCCGCCACGGCGTCCGCCGAAGGCGCAGGGCACTGGCACATCTCGCTGCGACTGGACGAAGGCGTACTGCGCAACGGCATGGACCCGTTGTCGTTCCTGCGTTATCTGCAGCGCATCGGCCGCATCGCCGGCGTGGGCTGCGACACGCAGGCCCTGCCCGTGCTGGATGCGATGGACCCCGAGGCGTGCTACCTGGGATTCGAGATCGGCCTGGAAACCGAGGCGGACCGCGGCACCATCGAGAGCACGTTCGAATTCATCGTGGATGACTGCTCGGTGCGCATCCTGGCGCCCGGCAGCGACCCGCAGACGTACGCCGAACTGTGCGCCGAACGCGGATCGCAGCCCGGCCTCATCGCCGACATGCTGGTGCGTTGCGGCACGCTGACCCTCGCGCAGCGCGCGGCGCTGCTGGCCGACGACGCCTGCACGCCGGGCGGCGACCCGGTCAGTGCCCTCGCCTGCGCAGCCGGCGCGCAGCCCGCGGCTGCGCCTTCGCTCCAGGCGGCCGCCGCGCCCGCGGGCGCAGCAGCGGACAGGCCCCCGGAGGCCCGTCCCGCCGACCAGGCCGCCACGATCCGGGTCGACGCCGACAAGCTCGACCGCCTGATCAATCTGGTGGGCGAACTGATCACGGCATCCGCGGGCGCCAACCTGGCGGCGCGCCGACTGGGCAACGTCGAGCTGCAGGAATGCAGCGCGCAGGTCGCGCAGTTGGTGGAGTCCGTCCGCGACAGCGCGCTGCAACTGCGCATGGTGAAGATCGGCGCCACCTTCAACCGCTTTCGCCGCGTGGTGCACGACGTGTCGCGCTCGCTGGGCAAGGACATCGCGCTGGTGGTGCGCGGCGAGGACACCGAGCTGGACAAGACCGTGGTCGAGCGCATCAGCGATCCGCTCACCCACCTGGTGCGCAACGCCATGGACCACGGCATCGAGACGGCGGCCGTGCGGGCCGCCCACGGCAAGCCCGCGCAAGGCACCATCACGCTGGACGCGCGCCACGACTCGGGACACATCGTCATCGAGGTCGGCGACGACGGCGGCGGGCTGGACCGCGACCGCATCCTGGCCAAGGCGATCGATCGCGGCCTGGTCGAGGCGGGACGGGATCTGTCCGACGGCGAGGTCTTCAAGCTGATCTTCGAACCCGGCTTCTCCACCGCCGAGCAGGTCACGGACCTGTCGGGCCGCGGCGTCGGCATGGACGTGGTCCGGCGCAACATCGAGGCGCTGCGCGGCAGCGTCGACATCGCCAGCCGTCCCGGCCAGGGCACCACCGTCATCGTCCGCCTGCCGCTGACGCTCGCCATCATCGACGGGTTCCAGGTGACGGTGGGCGCGTCGCGCTTCGTGCTGCCGCTGGACATGGTGGACGAATGCGTGGCCTTCGAGGACGTGCCCGGCCGCGACTACACGGACCTGCGCGACCGCGTGCTGCCCTTCATCCGCCTGCGCGACATGTTCGGGCTGCCGGGCCAGCCCGCCGCGCGCCAGAACATCGTCGTCGTGCGGCACGGCACGCAGCGCATCGGCCTGGTGGTCGACACGCTGCTGGGCGAGACCCAGGCCGTCATCAAGCCCCTGTCGCGCATCTTTGCCCAGGTGCGCGGCATCAGCGGCTCCAGCATTCTGGGCAGCGGCGAAGTCGCCCTGATCCTCGATGTGCCCGCTCTCATGGAACAGGCAAGAACCCCCGCGGCCGAGCATTCCCGGCTCAGCGCGTGAACGGCCGCCCCGCCGCAGCGGCTGTCTCAACACCCAACAGGCACGTCATACAGGCAAGGAGCTTTACATGTTCGGGAATATGAAAGTCGCCACCCGGCTGTCGCTGGGATTCGGCATCGTCATCATGCTGCTGCTGGGCATCGCCGCCCTCAGCCTGGTGCGGCTCAACGACGTCAACGACGCCCTCACGGACGTCACGCAGGACCGCTATCCCAAGATCGTGCTGGCGAACCAGGGTCTGCAGGCCTCGATCGACGACGGACAGCAATACCTGGGCCTGATCGCGGCAGACGACCCCGCCGACGTCGAGGCCCGGACCAAGCGGCTGACCGCCAATGAAGCCGCGAGAGACAAGAGCCTGGCCGAACTGGAGCGCACCACCAATACCGACGAAGGGCGGCAACTGATCAAGGCCCTGGCCGAACGCCGCGCCACCCTGAACAGCAAGACGCCGACGTTCCACACGCTGCTGCAGACCGACAAGCTCCAGGCAGAGGCTTTCCGCAAGGCGGAGCTGCAGCCGGCGAACCGCGCGCTGGAAGCGGCGTTCCGGGATCTGGCGATCTATCAGGCCCGCCTGATGGACGAGGCCAACACCCGCGGCGACGTCGTCTACGCCGAGACGCGCACGCTGGTGATGACGCTGTCCGCCGCCGCCGTGGCGATGGCCGCCATCGTGGCGCTGCTGATCACGCGCGGCCTGATCAGGGTGCTGGGCGGCGAGCCCTCGTATGCCGCCACGGTGCTGCAGCAGATCGCCGGCGGCGATCTGGGCGTGCAGGTCGCGACCCGCAAGGGCGACACCACCAGCATGATGGCGGCCCTGAAGAACATGACGGGCAAGCTGTCGCAGGTGGTGACCGAGGTCAATGCCAGCGCCGAGTCGCTGGCCAGCGCGGCCGAGGAAGTCAGCGCCACCGCCCAGTCGCTCAGCCAGGCCTCCAGCGAGCAGGCCGCTGGCGTCGAAGAGACCAGCGCCTCGATCGAGCAGATGACCGCCTCCATCGCCCAGAACACCGAGAATGCCAAGGTGACGGACAGCATGGCCACGAAAGCCGCCGGCGAGGCGGCCGAAGGCGGCGAGGCAGTCACCGCCACCGTGGCGGCCATGAAGCAGATCGCGCAGAAGATCAGCATCATCGACGACATCGCCTACCAGACCAACCTGCTGGCCCTGAATGCCGCCATCGAGGCCGCCCGCGCGGGCGAGCACGGCAAGGGCTTCGCGGTGGTAGCCGCCGAAGTCCGCAAGCTGGCCGAGCGCAGCCAGGTGGCGGCGCAGGAGATCAGCGACGTGGCGAGCTCCAGCGTGGACCTGGCCGAGCGCGCCGGCCACCTGCTTCAGCAGATGGTGCCCAACATCCGCAAGACCTCCGACCTGGTGCAGGAGATCACCGCCGCCTCCGAGGAGCAATCCTCGGGCGTGGGCCAGATCAACGCGGCCGTGGGCCAGCTCAGCCAGACCACGCAGCAGAATGCCTCCAGCTCGGAAGAACTGGCCGCCACCGCCGAAGAGATGAGCTCGCAGGCCGAACAGCTGCAGCAGGCCATGTCGTACTTCAAGCTGGCCAACAGCGGCCACGCGCCGGCGCGCGCCGCCGCCAAGCCCAAGGCCTCCGCGCGCCGCGCGCCCGAGCTGCCGGCCGGCGAGCCCGCGGGACGCCTGGCGCTGGCGAGCATGGACATGCCGGACGAATCGCAGTTCGGCCGCTATTGAGGGAGACGCCATGCATGCCGCTACCCAGGCCGGCCAGGCAGCCGGCCCCATCTCAGCAGCGGACGCCGAAGCCGCGCAGTACCTGACCTTCATGCTGGGTGGCGAAATCTACGCCATCGGCATCCTGTCGATCAAGGAGATCATCGAGTACGAGGGGCTGACGGTCGTTCCGCTGATGCCTCCCTCGGTGCGCGGCGTCATCAACCTGCGCGGCGCCGTGGTGCCGGTGATGGACCTGCAGGTGCGCTTCGGCCGCGCGCCCTCGCCGATCACCAAGCGCACGTGCATCGTGATCGTGGAGATCGACGATGCCGAGGCGGGCCGCCAGGTGCTGGGCGTGATCGTGGACGCCGTCAACGAAGTCCTCGAGATCCCGCCCGCGGACATCGAGCCGCCGCCCGCCTTCGGCGCGGGCGTGCGTTCCGACTTCCTGTCCGGCGTGGGCAAGGTGCGCGGCCGTTTCGTGATCCTGCTGTCGGTCGACCGGGCGCTCTCGATCAGCGTGCTGGAGCAGTTCCACGAGCGGTTGCGCGACCACGGCGAGGCCGCCATGGCCGCGGACGCCGCGCAGGCCTCATAGTCCGCCACGATGCCCTCCAAGGACTCGCCGCGCCCCCTGGAGTCGGTGCTGGTCGTCGACGACAGCACCTTCCAGCGCCGCCATGCGGCGGCGCTGTGCCGCATGCTGGGCGCGCGGGTCGTGTACGAGGCGGCCAACGGCGCGCAGGCGCTGGACCTGCTGGCCAGCCTGCCGACGACGCCCGCGCTGCTGATCGTGGACATCGAGATGCCCCAGATGGACGGCATCGAGCTGATCGAGGCGCTGCGCATCCGCAACACCGAGACCGACATCATCATCGCATCGGGCCGCGAAAGCGCCCTGATCGATTCCGTGCAGGCCATCGGCAGCGACCTGGGCCTGACGGTGCTGGCGGGACTGGAGAAGCCGCTGACGCTGGACGCCCTGGCCGATGCCCTGTCCCGGCGTGCCGCGCTGCCGGGCAGCGTGGGCCGCGTGGCCAGGCCGGAAGCAACGATGATGTCGCCCGGCATGCTGGAAGCCGCGCTGCTGCGCGAACAGATCTTCGTGGAGTACCAGCCCAAGGCGGACATGCACACCGGCCTGGTGCGAGGGATGGAGGCGCTGGCGCGCTGGAACCATCCCGAACTCGGGCCGATCACGCCCGCCCAGTTCATTCCGCCGGCCGAGCAGTGCGGCCTGATCCAGCCTCTCACGTTCCGCGTACTCGAGCTGTCCCTGCGCCAGTTGGCCGCCTGGAACAGCCGCGGCCTGCGGCTGGGCATCGCGGTCAACCTGTCGCCGCGGCTGCTCGACTGGCCGGGGCTGACGCGCGACCTCGTGGCGCTGGTACAGCGTTTCGAGGCCAAGCCGGAACAGGTCTGCTTCGAAATCACCGAGAGCTCGGTGGTGGACACGCACAGCGAAGCGCGCGGCCTGCTGGCGCGCCTGCGGCTGCGCGGCTTTGGCCTGTCCATCGACGACTACGGCACCGGCTTCTCGTCCATGCAGCAGCTGACACGGATTCCGTTCACCGAACTGAAGATAGACCGGGCCTTCGTGCGTCACTCGAACGAGCGCAAGAGCCTGCGCGTGATCCTGAAGTCGGCCATCGACATGGCCAGGCAGCTGGACGTGGTGTCGACGGCCGAAGGCATCGAGACCCTGGAGGAGTGGCGCCTGCTGCAGCAGCTGGGCTGCCAGGTCGGCCAGGGATATTTCGTCGGCAAGCCCATGGCCGGCGCGGACATTCCGCTCTGGCTGCGCCAGCATGCCGAACGCATCGCCCTGCTGCGCACGCCCCCGGGGCCGGACGCGGGCTGACGCACACATCGGGATTTCACCATGCATGTCATCAGCGACCAGGAATTCGGCCACTTCCAGCGCTTCATCTTCGAGACGGCGGGCATCAGCCTGTCGCCGGCCAAGAAGGCGCTGGTCAGCGGCCGCCTGTCCAAGCGCCTGCAGGCCTGCGGCGCGCAGAGCTTCGGCGCGTACTTCGCGCTGCTGCAAAGCGGCAGCCATGCCGGCGAGGTGCAGACCGCCATCGACCTGCTGACCACCAACGAGACCTACTTCTTTCGCGAGCCGCGCCATTTCGACATGCTGGCGCGCACGGTCGCCCCGGCGCAGGACGGCGAGCGGCGCTCGCCGCGTCCGGTGCGCGTCTGGAGCGCGGCCAGCTCGAGCGGCGAAGAGGCGTATTCCATCGCCATGGTGTTGTGCGACGTGCTGCAGGGCCGGCCGTTCGAGGTGCTGGGCACGGACATCAGCACCCGCATGCTGCAACGCGCCCGCACCGGCCATTATCCCGAGCAGCGCACGCGCCAGATCCCGCCCGAGTACCTGAAGCGCTATTGCCTGAAGGGCAAGGGCGCGCAGGCCGGCACGCTGCTGGTCGACCGCGCCGTCCGCGAGCACGTGCGCTTCATGCACGCCAATCTGAATGCCGCCCTGCCCGACATCGGCATGTTCGATTTCGCCTTCCTGCGCAACGTGCTCATCTACTTCAACGGCGAGACCAAGCGCCAGGTGGTGGAACGCGTGCTGACGCGCCTGAACCCGGGAGGGTGGCTGTACATAGGCCATTCCGAAAGCCTGCATGGCCTGTCGCTGCCGGTGCAGCAGGCGGCCCCGTCGGTCTACCGCAAACTCTGATCCGATCCACGCCGCAATGGCCGCCCTGCCCACCTTCACGCCGCCCCAGCCGGCCGCGGACCGCATCACGCTGCGTCCGGGCGAACACTACGTCGGCCGCGGCAACGCGACGCTGTACACGCTGCTGGGCTCCTGCGTGTCCATCATCCTCTGGCAGCCCGCCCTGCGGGTCGGCGCCATGTCGCACTTCCTGCTGGGCACGCGGCATCGCGAGCCCGACACGCCGCTGGACGGCCGCTACGGCGACGAGGCCATGCAGCTGATGCTGCGGGACCTGGCCCGCCATCGCACGCGCATCCGCGACTGCCAGGCCCGCCTGGTGGGCGGCGGCGACATGTTTCCCAACGGCATGCACGTGATGGACATAGGCCGCCGCAACGGCGAGGCCGCGCGCGAACTACTGCTGCGACACGGCCTCGCGCCTTGCGGCGAACACCTGTTCGGCCAGGGCCATCGGCAGGTGCAGTTCAACCTGAACACGGGCGAAGTCCGGGTGCGGCACACGCCGGCCGCGGCCGCCCCGATAACCCTATCCGCATGCAACCCATAAAAGTCATGATCGTCGATGACTCGGCGGTGGTCCGGCAGGTGCTGGCCGGCGTACTCGGCGAGGCCCCCGGCATGGAAGTCCTGCATGCCGTGGCCGACCCCGTGCTGGCCATGGCACGCATGCAGCAGGCCTGGCCCGACGTCATCGTGCTCGACATCGAAATGCCCCGCATGGACGGCCTGACCTTCCTGCGCCTGCTGATGCAGCAGCGGCCGACGCCGGTGGTCATCTGCTCGACCCTGACCGAAAAAGGCGCGCGCGTGACCCTGGACGCGCTGGCCGCGGGCGCGGTGGCGGTTGTCGAGAAGCCTCGCCTGGGCCTGCGCCAGTTCCTGGCCGAATCCGCCGCCGAACTGGTCGCCACGGTACGCGGCGCGGCGCGCGCCAAGGTGCGCCGCGTGGCCGCGGCCGCCTCCGCGCCCGCACCCATTCCGCGCTACAGCGCCGACGCGGTGCTGCCCCCGACCGACGCGCACGCGCCGCTGCAGACGACCGAACGCGTGGTGGCCATCGGCACGTCGACGGGCGGCACGCAGGCCCTGGAAGAAGTGCTGAGCAGCCTGCCGCGCGTGTGCCCGGGCATGGTCATCGTGCAGCACATGCCCGAGAAATTCACCGCCGCCTTCGCCGCGCGCCTGAACACCATCAGCCGCGTCGAAGTGCGCGAAGCCCGCAGCGGCGACCGCGTACTGCCCGGCCGAGCCCTGATCGCTCCCGGCGGCCGCCACATGACGCTCCAGCGCAGCGGCGCCCAATACATGGTGGACGTGATGGACGGCCCCCTGGTGAACCGCCACCGCCCATCAGTAGACGTCCTCTTCCGCTCGGTCGCGCGCCACGCGGGCGCCAACGCGCTGGGCATCATCATGACCGGCATGGGAGACGATGGCGCCGCCGGCCTGCTGGAGATGCGGACGGCAGGCGCCCGCACGCTGGCGCAGGACGAAGACAGCTGCGTCGTCTACGGGATGCCAAGAGAGGCGCTGAAGCGCGGCGCGGTCGAGAGATCTGTGCCGCTGGCGACGATTGCTCGCGAGATCCAGGCGCTGCGGTAGGCCTTGTCGTGCGTCTCGTCCCGTTTTGGACGTGGCTGTGGATTTGTGATGGCTCGGATTTTGAGTTCTTGAGCGCCTGGGCCATGACTGCGGATTCTCGTCCTCGCGCTCGCGCGCTGCGGGCGCGAACCCTCCGCCATGTCCCAGGCTCAAGACATCTATATTCGGGCGATCGCAAGTCTGCCGTGCATGTCCATGTTCTTATTCATTCCCATGTTCATGCGGCCTTGCATGTGCATGCGGATGTAGATGCGCATATGCATGTGCATATGCATGTGCACATTACAGGCGCATGCCCTCGCAAGCATACCGCTCGCTGCCTGATACACATCGATGTGCCCGAGTACTGAGGATCGATGTGAACGAGCCCTTTCAGACCGCGGCATTACGTTCCTGTGAGCCGGCGCCGCGCCGGAGAACGCTCGCACGGAGCGCGGCAGCGCGAGTACGAGCGTTCGCAGGTGCGGCGCCGGCGTCAGAAGAACATGCATACAGCGATCAAAAGAACAGAACACAGCAATCAACAAAACAACGACACGGCATCTGCCCAGCACCCGCAAGCGCTGCCAAGCACGAATCAGTTGACCGTGATATTGGCCGACTTGATCACCTTCGACCAGTAGTCGGTGTCTTTCTTGACGGTGGCGCCGAGCTGGTCGGGGTTCTGGTAGCTGACGCGTACGCCGGCTTCGGTGGCGGTCTTGATGACTTCGGGTTTCTGCAGGCCGGATTCCAGGGCCGCGCTGATCTTGCGCACGACGGCGTCGGGCGTGTTGGCCGGCGCGAACAGCGCGACCCAGGCGTCCAGCTCGAAGCCTGGGTAGCCCTGCTCCGCCGCGGTCGGCACGTCGGGGATCATGGGGTGGCGTTCGCGGCCCGCGACCGCGATGGCGCGCAGCTTGCCCAGCTGGATGTGGCCGATGACCGAGGGCGGCGTGGTGATGAACAGCTGCACGCGGCCGGACAGCACGTCCTGGATGGCCGGGCCCGATCCCTTGTAGGGCACGTGCGTCATGTCCGTGCCCGTCATCTGCTTGAGCAGCTCGGTGCCCACGTGCGGCACCGAGCCGCTGCCCTGCGAGGCGTAGTTGATCTCGCCCGGATGCGCCTTGGCGTAGGCCACCAGCTCTTTCAGGTTTTTCACCGGCAGCGACGGATGCACCGTGACCACGTGCGGCGACACGGCCACCATGCCGACCGGCTTGAACGATTCGGCGCTCCAGCGCAGGCCGGTGAACATGGACGGGTTGCCGACGTGGTACATCGAGTACGACGCCAGCAGCGTGTAGCCGTCGGCCGGCGCCGCCGCCACGATGCCATACGCGATGTTGCCGCTGGCGCCGCCGCGGTTGTCGATGACGATGGGCTGGCCCAGGGCCGTGCCCAGCGGTTCGCTGGCCAGGCGCGCGGCCAGGTCGACGATGCCGCCCGGCGGCACAGGCACGACGATGGTGACGGGACGGTTGGGGAAGTCCTGCGCCGCGGCCAGCGGGGCGAAGACGGCAAGGGAAAGCGCTATCAGTTTGCGGATCATGCGGACGACACCTGGCCGCGCTGCGGCAGAGAGTTGTAGGGAACTGCGGAAAAAATCAGCTACGCTGCGCCAGTTCGGCGCGCACGATCTTCGCGCCGTCGACCATGGCCTTCATCTTGCCGAAGGCCACGTCGCGCGGCAGGTACTTCAGCCCGCAGTCGGGCGCGACGATGATGCGTTCGGGAGACACGTACGGGAAGGCGCGGCGGATGCGCTCGGCCACCACCTGAGGCGTCTCGACCTCGTGGGTGGACAGGTCCAGCACGCCCAGCATGATCTCCTTGTTGGGCAGCTTCTCGAGCACCGAGCAATCCAGGTTGGACTGCGCCGTCTCGATCGAGATCTGGTGGGCCGAGCAGCCGCACAGTTCGGGCAGGAACGAATAGCCGTTCGGACGCGCATGGATGACGGCCGCGTAGCCGAAGCAGATATGCACCGCGGTGCGGCCCTGGATGCCCTCGAGCGCGCGGTTCAGCACCGGCACGCCGTATTCGCGGGCCTTCTCGGGACGCGCCTGCATGTAGGGCTCGTCGATCTGCACGACGTCGGCGCCGGCCGCGAACAGGTCGCGGATCTCTTCATTGACGGCCACGGCGTAGTCCATGGCCATCTCTGCCTCGGATGCGTAGAAGTCGTTCTGCGCCTGCTGGGCCATGGTAAACGGGCCCGGCACGGTGATCTTGATCTGGCGGTCGGTGTGGGCGCGCAGGAACTGCACGTCACGCACTTGCACGGCGTGCTTGCGGCGGATCTTGCCCACCACGCGCGGCACCGGATTGGGGTGGCCGCTGCGGTCCAGCGCGGTGCCGGGGTTGTCGACGTCCACGCCTTCCAGTGCGGTGGCGAAGCGGTTGGAATAGCTCTCGCGGCGCACCTCGCCGTCGGTGACGATGTCCAGGCCCGCATCTTCCTGGTCTCGGATGGCGAGCAGCGTGGCGTCATCCTGCGCCTGCTCCAGCCATTCGGGCGCCACGCGCCACAGTTCCTGCGCACGCACGCGGGGCGGGAAACGGTCGCCTAGGCGCTTGCGGTCGATCAGCCAATCGGGTTGAGCGTACGAGCCGACGAGCGTGGTGGGCAGCAGGAGGGACATGGGGAACTCCGGAATGGAAAGCGGAAAATAGGCAACCCCGATTTATATGACATAGAGCATGAATTGGGTTTGCCTTTTGGTTGAGGAAAATTCGCGCAATGGCCAATCTGCTCGTAAACCCCTAGTCCGACTTCATTCCGCGCTATCCCTGGCGGGCGCGGATCAACGATGGATCGCCTTTGCGGGCTCCCGCAGCGTCTGCATCCTGGGTTCTTCCGACCTGAAATCCTGCATCGCCGCCTGCAATTTCTCCATCGAGCCCTGCAGCTGCAGCTGGGCCGCCTGGGTGATCGGCGACATGGCATGCAGGACCTTGTCGGCCGCATTCGTAAAGCCAGCCAGCGCCGGACCTGCGAGCACGCCCGACGCGTTCTGCGCGATCACGCCGATGTCGCAACCTGCCAGGGCCTTCTCGAGACCGGCCAGCGCCTGCCTGAACTGGTCGGCGGCGGCGGGGCCCGCCGTGTCGACCACTCCCTGCCCCGTGCCGGCCATCGCGCCGAGACTCTGCATCACGGGCTGCAGATACCCCAGCAGCTTTTCCAACTGCTGGCACGCTCCCTGGAATTGCTGACCGTCAGCCTGTCCCATCCGGGCCAGTTCGAATATGCCCTGGAAGCGCTCCTTGAGTTCCTTCACGTCCCGGTTTCCGTTCTCGATCCACCGGAAAGCATCGTTGATCTGGGCCAGCCCATTGGCCTGGGCCTGCACGTGCTCATCCAGCATGAAGATGCGGGTCATCTTGACGTGTTTTTCATATAGATCCTGCTTGTCGCCGAAGAAGGCCCGCACCTCGTCGCTTGTGATTGAAATGTTCATCGTGCTTGTCCTGGTTTGGCGCGGCGCCGGCCCGCGGCGCCCCGCAACGCTGGCCCCGGGGCGTTGCCCACCGCGGCTTGGTAACACCCCGGGGCGCAATGGTTCCACGGCATCACCTGGCCCGCAGCAAGAAGGCAACGATGCGTTTCAGGCATTCTTTCTGTCATATCGCCCTCCTAGATTCCGATCCAGGCATATCCAGGAGGCCCAGCGATGAACCTGTCGACATTCACCATAGCCACGTTCAATCTGTACAACCTGAACCTGCCCGGCCTGCCGATCTATGACAATGATCAGGCCGGCTGGACCCAGGACGAGTACGACATGAAGATCGCCTGGACGGCGCACCAGATCGGACTGATGCAGGCCGACGTGGTGGGCTTCCAGGAGCTGTGGCATGCGCAGGCGATCGATGACGCATTGCAGCGCGCCGGCCTGGCCGATGAGTACGACGTGCTGGCGCCCGCAGATGCCGACGGCGGCAAGATCGTCTGCGCCGCGATCCTGCGGCGCGGCCTGGTGGTCGGCAAGCCCGACTGGATCGAGGACTTTCCCAAGGGCTTCGTGCTGCAGTCCAAGGGCGACGATCCGCAGACGCCCGAGATCGGCGTCAACATCCAGGGCTTCTCGCGGCCGGTGCTGCACTTCGTGGCCCGCCCGCGCGAGGACGGTCCCGACGTGCATTGCTACGTTTGCCACCTGAAATCGAAACGCCCCACCGAGGTCTATCGGGAGGCCTGGTACAGGCGCAGCCAGGAACGCTACTCCCGGCACGCCACTGCCCTGGGCAGCGCGCTGTCGACCATCCGCCGCACCGCCGAGGCCGCCGCGCTGCGCTATCTGCTGACCGAGCAGATGAAGGGCACGGACGTCCCCGTGGTGGTGCTGGGCGACATCAACGACGACCAGCACAGCAATACCGCGAACATCCTGACCGGTCAGCCGCGTTATCTGGTGGGCGATGCGGTGGGCGGCGGCGACACGGCGCTGTACACCGCACAGACGCTGCAGGAATACCGGGACACGCGCGACGTGTACTACACGCACGTATTCCAGGACCAGCGCGAATCACTGGACCAGATCCTGGTGAGCCAGGAGTTCTACGACCACAGCCGCAAGCGCATCTGGATGTTCGATGGCATGGTGGTCAACAACGACCATCTGAATTTCGATACGCAGAAGCTCAGCGGCACCAATGACCACGGCATCGTCCGGGCCTCGTTCCGGTACAGGCCGGCGCGGACCTGATCGGTCAGCCCGGCGGCAGCGTCAGGGCTCGCCCCGAATGCGCGTCCATCAGTTCCTGGTAGACGGCCTCGGTGCCCTGCACGAACGTGTCCAGCGAGAATTCGCGCAGGCTGCGCTGCCGCGCCTCGGCGCCCAGCCGGGCGAGCACCGACCTGTCGTCCAGGAGCTCCTGCAGGATCTGTGTGGATGCCTTGGGCGTGCGCGACGGCACGATCCAGCCGTCGCGCCCCGGGGTCACGTTCTCGGGCAGGCCGCCCACGCGGCTGACGATGACGGGCTTGCCCATCGCCATCATCTCGCGACAGGCGAACGAGATGGTCTCCTGGTGCGACAGGACGAAGCCCAAATCCAATGCCGCGATGAAAGGCCGCACATCCTGCAGCAGGCCGGCGAACACGACATTGCCGGACATGCCCAGATGCTCGACCTGCGCGCGCTGCGCCTCGGTGGGCGGGCGGCCCGCCAGCAGCACATACACGCGGCGGCGCTGCGTCTCGGGCAGCTCGGCCACGGCCTTCACCATGTCGATCCAGCCCTTGTAATCCGGTGTGCCGGCATTGCTGCCGACCAGCAGCGCGTCGTCGCCGGCCTGCGGGACCCATTGCCGCCTTGCGGCCTGCGTGTCCGCCGCATTGAACGGGCTGTAGTAATCGGTGTCCACGCCGTTGTGCACCACGCGCAGCCCGCAGTCGCTATAGGGCGAGGCCGACAGGGCGCGGCGCGTGTATTCGCATACGCACACCACGCGGTCGGTGGCGAAGCGCGCGCGCATCAGGTTGCCCGTGCTGCCGGCCCACAGGTCGTTGTGCTTGGTGTAGACCACGCTGGGCCGCTTGCCGCCCATGCCCATGATGGAGAGCATGACCAGGCGATGATCCACCGAGCCATTGACGTGCACGATGTCGAACAGCTCGCGGCGCAGGAAACGGCGCAGGCTCAGGCACTCGCGCCACAGCCTGCCCACGCGCGTCGAGAACGGCAGCGGTATCGCCCGCAGCGAGGGGTTCTCGCTGGCGCGCGCATACAGCCGGCTGGATGCCGGCGCGGCCACGGTCACGTCGTGCCGGCCCGCGAGCGCGCGCGCCAGCGTCAGCACGTAGGTGGTGTGGCCTCCGCCATCGCCCCCATGAAAGTTCGTATAAAGGATCTTCATGAACGCGCGGCTTCCTCGGCCGCGACGGCAGCGGGAAATTCGGCTCCGGCTGCCGCCGCACCCGAGGACACCAGCGTGCGCCAATCGATCTTCGGGAAGACGTCGTCCCCCAGCGCGCTGTCCAGCGACAGGTTGTATACCTTCACGCCGCGCTGGCGCAGCAGCACGCTGGCATCCCGGAACGCCGGCTCGATGTGATTGGCGAACTGGCGTTCGAGCGCGGTGCTGAGCCGGTCTTTCTCGGTTTCGTAGAAGCGCGGCTTGCTGGCGGCGTTCCTCATGTCGAGGCCATGAAGATAGATGCGGTCGAAGCCCAGCCAGACCAGGAACTGCAGCGCGCTGTACGCGACGGTGCCGGCGCCGAACAGTCCGCGACGCACGTCCAGGCTGAAACCATGCGCATGCACGGGACGATAGGCGTCGAACAGCACCAGGTCGGGATCGCCGCGCAGCTGGGCGATAAGCTGCTCGGGCGACGGCCGCGGCAGCAGGGTGCGCTGGTGCACCTCTTCGAACACCGCCAGCCGGCAGGCGATGCGTCGCGCCGGCACGTGCTGCGCGATCCACTTCACCGCCTCCGGCGTGATGAGCAGCAGCAGGTCCTGGCTGAGGATCTGGTCGACCAGATGCCTGCGCCGGCTCATGAAGCCGGTGTCCAGCATCGCGTAATAGTGGAACTTCAGGTCGGGAAAGCGCGCCTGCAGCGCGATCGAACCGTTGACCCCCATCACATGGCCCAGGTCCAGCTGCGAATAGTCGATTTCGGCCACGGACGGGCCGCTGAGTATGAGGTGGCAGCTTTCGCCCGTGTGACGAGGCACGTCGTCGAGGTCGATCAGCGGCGGAGAGTATGGCGTGCCGCGGATGCGGCATTCGAGCAGGCGGGCATTCTCGTCCCGGCGCACGGCCACCATGGGCCATACAGCCTGGTTGTGTCGCATGGCACGCGGGTGGCTGTAGCGGTATGTGTACCGCAGCAGTTTGGTCACCGGGCGCGAGGCGAGGATTTTATTCAGCATGGCGTCGGGCGCGGGGGGGCGAAAAAGTGACGGCAAGTATAGCTCGCTCATCTTGGCGCCACGGGAAAAAGCGCCGGGCCGGCATATGCATCGGACCGGCCCCGTGCATATGCCGGCGTCGCCGGTCAACTACGCCATCAGTTCAGGCGGCTGCGCAGTTCCGCTGCCATCGCCTTGGTCATGGCTTTGGTGGGCGCATCGTCGGCCAGGGCGTTGAGCAGGCCGAAATCGTGGATGGCGCCGTTGTAGCGCGTGACCGTCGCTTCCACGCCCGCGGCGTCCAGCTTGCGGCCGTAGGCCTCGCCCTCGTCGCGCAGCACGTCCAGTTCCGCGGTCGCCACCAGGGCGGGCGGCAATCCCTTCAACTCGTCGATCGACGCGCGCAGCGGCGAGGCGTACTTCTGCGCGCGCTGCGCGGGATCGGTCGTGTAGGCGTTCCAGAACCACTGCATCATGGGCCGGGTAAGAAAGTGTCCCTGCCGATAGGTCTGGTACGAACCGGTGTTGAAGTCGTGATCGGTCACCGGCCACATCAGGCCCTGGAAGCGCAGCGCCGGACCCTGTCTGTCTTTGGCCATCAGCGCCACGGCGGCGGTCATGTTGCCGCCCACGCTGTTGCCCACGATGGCCAGGCGGCTGCCGTCCACGTCGATCTGCGCGCCGTTGGCCGCCACCCACTTCGTGGCCGCGTAGATTTCATTGATGGCCACGGGGTACTTGGCTTCTGGCGACGGCGTGTAGTTCACGAACACGGCCACCGCGCCCGACTGCACGACCAGATCGCGCACCAGGCGTTCATGAGTGGGATAGTCGCCCAGGATCCAGCCGCCGCCGTGGATGAAGATGAAGGCGGGCAACGTGCCGGCCACGCCCTCCGGACGCACGATGGTCAACGGCACGGTCAGGCCGTCCTGCTGGATGGTCTTTTCCGACACCTCGATGCCGGACAGGTCGACCTTCACGCTCTTCTGCGCATCGACCAGCACCTGCCGCGCCGCGGCCGGCGACAGGGTTTCGATGCCAGGGCCCTTGCTGCTGTTCAGAGCCTTGAGGAAGTCGGCCGTGACGCGGTCGGGCCTGCCGGCCGGTGCGGGTTGCCCGGCCACCGCGATGGTGGCGCTGGCGGCAAGGATGGCGGCGGAGAGAAGCTTGGCGGTGAATTTCATGATGAATTCCTTCGGGGTCGTTAAGTTCAAGTAGATAGCTATTAAATCGTGCACTATTTATATGGCGGAACGCATCGGGTTGGGGCGCGCGGATTGCACTCATGCGCACTGAACTTGGCACATCAGCCATTGCTGCGCCGAAGCCGGCTGATTTCCGGAACCTCAGCGCGTGAAGCGAATTCTACCTATCAGTAGATTGATGTCAAGCGCTTTCGCACCACGGTCACCGCTCGTCTCGACCGTCCGGGCCGGCTTCCCTGACGCGGACGCGCCTTCCGCCACGCATCACGCGCATTGCAGGCATGAATCTCTATCGAGCACCCGCACCTAATCGCACGCGGCCGTCATGCTGCAGAACCGGGCCGCGTGCCATTCGGCCGCCGCTTCCACGTTCAGGCCCAGCGGAGACGACAGATCCGCATCGAACTTGTACGGGTCGTAGGCGTGCAAGGACAGGTGGTGGACGATCTGGTGCATCGCCGCGGACAGCACGACATTGGTGCCCGACTGGTATTGCACGATATGCGCGGCCTCGTGGACGAAGGTGCGCAGCATGGTGCGGCCGCACGCCGTGAAATCGGGGCAGACGGCATCCGCCTTGGGCCAGTAGATGTTGCCGTTGGGCGCGATCAGGTAGTCCTCGCCCTGGAACAGCCGCCAGCGCCGGGAATACACGCGGACTTTGCCGAAGTTCTCGCCGGGATAGGCGATGGCCAGTACGGCCAGTTCGTTCTGGGTAAGCAAGCGACCGGCGACCAGCGGCGACTCGGTCGACACCGCCGAGTACCGGACGGTCGCGGCGGCGCCCGCCGCACATGCCATAGCGATGGCGGACAGCAACGCGACCAGCCACCGCACCGACGCGCGAGTTCTATTCGGATACATATTGCAAAACCAAGATAGATTCGGCGCATCCTAGCACGCAGCCGACAAGGTTTTGGAACAGATCGCGTTGCGGTTACTTAAATCCTACATGCCGGGTTTTCCATAGGTTTTGACCGCACTTAGCAACAAACCTATCAAGAACCTGTACCGGAACGGCGTCTATGCATCGTGCGCGCTGCGTTTCCGTGAGAAACGACGGTCCTCGACTCGGAGCCAGGATTTTCCCTAGGAGCCGGAATCCGGCGGCCCCGCCGCCATACCGGAACCGGCGGCCAAGACATACCGGAAATGCGCTAGCTGGGCCACGAGCCGGACGATAAAGTTTCGCCACACCGGACACCCACAGTCCGACACACAACAACCCACGGAGACATACGCTTGTGACGTATTCGCTGCACGCGCGCGCCCTGTCCGGGCCCGCATCCCACTGCAACATGCCCACCCCCGCACGCCGATCCGCCCTGGCGTTCGCGCGTGCCGCCACTGCCATCGCCCTGTCCGCCCTGGCATTCGCCAGCTCGGCCCAGACGCTGTCCGAACCGGTCAAGATCGAAGTCGGCTTTTCGGCGGGCGGCAGCACCGACGCCCTGGCCCGCGTGATCGCGCCGCAACTGGAAGCCGCGTTGAAGGTGCCGGTCATCGTCGAGAACCGCCCGGGCGCCAACGGCAACATCGCCGCGGCCTATGTCGCCAACGGCCCGGCCAATGGCTCGCTGCTGTACATGGGGTCGTTCAACAATCCCGTGAACCAGGCAGCCGGCAAAAAGCTGTCCTTCGAGTTCACGCAGGACTTCACGCCCGTCGCCATGGTGGCCTACGTGTCGAACGTGCTGATCGTGAACGCCTCGGCGCCGATCCACAGCGTGGCCGACCTTGTCGCACTGGCCAGGAAAGAACCCGGCCGGCTGACCTTCGGATCGGCCGGCCCGGGCTCTTCGCTGCACATGGCCGGCGAGCTGTTCAAGCGGTCCGCCGGCGTGGACCTGGTCCATGTACCGTACAAGGGGAGCGCGCCGGCCATCGCCGACCTGATGGGCGGGCACATCGACGTGATGTTCGACAACCTGCCCTCGGCGCTCGAACTGGTGAAGGCCGGCAAGGTGCGCGCGCTGGCCGTCACGTCCGCCAGGCGGCAGCCGCAACTCCCGGACGTTCCCACCGTGGCGGAAGCCGGCATCGCCGACTACGACGTGCTGTCGTTCTTCGCGCTGTTCGCGAAGACGGGAACGCCCGAGCCCTTGCTGGCCCAGATGAACTCCGCGGTGAACGCGGCCCTGGGGCGTGCCGAGGTGCGCGACCGCATTCTGCAGCTGGGCGCCCAGCCCGCCGCCGAGTCCCGCGAACAGGTGCGCGCATACACCGAACGTGAAGTCGGCAAGTGGCGTGACGTCATCCGTGCCAACAACATCCAGCTCGACTGACCTGGCAGGGGACGTCCCGTCGTGGGGCGTCCCGGCAACCACGCTTCCAGCCACATGAACGCATCTTCTACACCGCCTGCCGGCGCGCTGGCGGGCTTGCGCGTCCTCGACCTGACTCAATCCGCCGAGCAGTACTGCGGCAGGCTACTGGCGCAGCTCGGCGCGGACGTCACTTTGGTTGAGCCGCCTCGCGGCGCGGCCAGCCGCCATCGCGGCCCCTATCTGAACGGCACGCCCGCCCCGGACGCCAGCCTGTACTTCAACTATCTGAATGAAGGCAAGCGTGGCGTGGTCGTCGACCTGGAAACGCCGACGGGGCGCCAGGCCCTGCACGAGCTGGCGCGCGAAGCGGACGTGCTGATCGAATCGTGCCTGCCCGCGAAAGCGCGGCGCCTGGGCATTGATTTCGAATCGCTGCGCGCGACGAACCCGAAGCTTATCGTGGTCAGCATCACGCCGTTCGGCCAGGACGGTCCCTATGCCGACTATGTAGGCGACGACCTCGTCGCCATGGCGCTGGGCGGTTTCCTCTACCTTGGCGGCTATGCCGACCGCGAGCCGATGGGCGCCCCCGGCGATCAGGCCTTGCTGGCCGGCGCGCAGTTCGCGGCGGTGGCCATCGCCATCGCGGTATGGGACGCGGAACGCGACCCCGCGGCGGCTACCGCCCGTCATATCGACGTGTCGGTGCAGGAAGCCATCGCCATGGGCCTGGAGAACGCCGCGCAGTTCGCCGAACTGGAAGACGTGGTGCGGCGCCGCCAAGGCGGCGAGCAGCGCGTCGCGGGCATGGGCGTGTTTCCATGCAAGGACGGCGAGATCTACTACATGGCGGGCGGCATCGGCGGCAGCCGATTCTGGCCCGATCATACGCAGTGGATGATCGATGAACAGGTCGCAGGGGCGCAGGAGTTCCGCGATCCACAGTGGACCGAGCGGGACTTCCTGGCCACGCCGCAGGCGAAGCAGCGCTTCGAAGATATCTTCGTCGCGTTCACCCGCCAGCGGACCAAGGCTGAACTGTACGAGGAAGCGCAGCGCCGCCGCCTGCCGCTGGCGCCCTTGAACACCGCCGCCGACGTGGTCTCGAATCCGCAGCTGGCATACCGCGGCTTCTTCGTCGATGCGTCCATTCCCGGGCGCGAGTCGCCCTACCGCGTACCCGGCGCTCCCTTCTTGATGAGCGAGACCCCGTGCGTCAGCGGGCGCGCCGCACCCGCGCTGGCATCGCGCACGCCGCCGAATGAGCACGCCTCGCAGCAGTGAGTCATCCATGAAAGCACTTCCCTTGCACGACATCCGCATCGCGGACTTCACCTGGCTGGGCGCGGGCTCGTTCACGACCAAGGTCTTCGCCGACATGGGCGCAGAGGTCATCAAGATCGAAAGCGCGCAACGCCCCGACGGCCTGCGCGTCAGCCCGCCCTACAAGGACAGGATCCCGGGCGTGAACCGCAGCGGCTACTTCGCCGACCGCAACTCCAGCAAGAAGAGCATCACGCTGAACCTGAAGACCGAAGCGGGGCGCGCCGTGGCGCGGGAGATCATCGCGGCATCGGATGTCGTGGCCAACAACTTCTCGCCCGGAGTAATGGACAAGTTCGGACTGGGTTATGCCGACGTCTGCGCGTTCAAGCCGGGCATCGTGTATCTGTCGATGTCCATGCAGGGGCAGTCGGGACCGCAATCGCGCTACCTGGGATACGGCCTGACCATCGGCGCGCTGACGGGCCTGCACGGACTGGCCGGCCTGCCCGACCGCGATCCCACGGGCACGGGCACCAACTACCCCGACCATATCCCCAATCCCACACACGCGGCGCTGGGCGTACTGGCCGCCCTGCGCCATCGCCGGCGCACCGGCCGCGGCCAGCACATCGACCTGTCTCAAGTGGAGCCGACGCTGTGCTTGCTGGGCCCCACGGTGGCGGACTACACGGCCAATGGCGTGCTGGCGCAGCGTTCCGGCAACCGCCATCGGCCATTGGCGCCGTATGGCGTTTTCCCCTGCGAAGGCGACGACCGCTGGATCGCGATCACCGTGGACAGCGACACGCAGTGGCAAGCCCTGCTGGACGTGCTGGATGAACCGGCGCTGGCCGACGCCGCATGGCGAGATGCCGCGGGGCGCCTCGCGAAGGCGGAAGAACTGGAGCGCACGTTGGCACGATCCACCGCGCGGTGGAATCGAGAGGAGCTGCAGCAGGCGCTGCAGCGCGCGGGCGTGCCTGCGGGCGCCGTGCTGGATGCACGCGACGTGCTGTCCGATCCGCAGCTGCTGCATCGCGGGCACTGGGTGCGGCAGCAGCACGCCGAGATGGGCGAGACGACGTACAGCGCGCTGCCTTTCCGCTTTTCCGACGTGCCCGTGCGGCCCCGCATGCCCGCGCCCATGCTCGGCGAACACACGAACAGCGTGCTGCGATCGGTGCTGAACAAGTCGGATGCGGACATACAAACCCTGGCCGCCGCGCAGGCGCTGGAGTAGCCGATGCACAACGCCAACGTACATGACGTACCTCGGCCGCAATGGCTTGCCCAGGTGCAGGAGCCCGTGCTGGATCCGGACCAGGTCATCATCGACCCGCACCACCATCTGTGGGACCGGGAGGGCAACCGCTATCTGCTGGATGAGTTCCTGCATGACCTGCGGGATGGGCATCGAGTCGTCGCGACGGTCTATTCGCAATGCCGTTCGATGTATCGCTCGGACGGCAATCCCGCCTTCGCGCCGGTGGGCGAGACCGAGTTCGCCAACCGCCTGGCAGAGCGCTGCGCCGACGGTGGCCATGGAGGCATCCGGGTATGCGCCGGCATCGTCGGGCATGCCGACCTGTGCCTGGGCTCGGCCGTGCAGGACGTGTTGCAGGCGCACGTCGAAGCGGCCGGTTTGCGCTTCAAGGGCATCCGCCACATCGCCACATGGGACGCGGACGACAGCGTCATGAACCCCGCGCTGCGGCCACCGCCCGGGCTGTTGCTCGATGCCCGCTTCCGGCAGGGTTTCGAGGCGCTGGGCCGCATGGGACTGAGCTTCGACGCATGGGTATTCCATCCGCAGCTGCAGGATGTGGCCGCGCTTGCCGCGGCATTCCAGGATACGCGCATCGTGCTGAACCACCTGGGCGGGGTGCTCAATATCGGCGCGTATGCCGACCGGCGCGAGGAAGTGCGGCAGGCATGGCTGAAATCGATGCGCGCGCTGGCCAGCCATCCGAACGTGTACGTCAAGTTGGGCGGTCTCGGCATGCGGATCGCCGGCTTCGATTACAAGCGCCGCCCCCTGCCCCCGACTTCCGAAACGCTGGCGAGCGACTTCGCACCATACGTGCTGCCGGTGGTGGAGCTGTTCGGCCCCGAGCGCTGCATGTTCGAAAGCAACTTCCCCGTGGACAAGGGCTCGTTCAGTTATCGCGTGCTTTGGAACGCCTTCAAGCGCCTTGCCCAGCAATACAGCCAGCAGGAGCGCGACCGGCTGTTCCATGGCACGGCGGCGCAGTGCTACCGGCTTGAGGAGCGATCAGTGCCATAATTCCGCAGGCCGGACATCGGCACGTTCGAATTGCACGCCCCGCGGAACCGGATGATCGACTTCCCCCTATCGCAAGACGCGCAGCTGATCGACATCGACCTGCTGAACGTCTTTTGCTGGGTGGCCAAGACCCACAGCTTCTCCCGCGCGGCCGCCGAACTGCGCACCGCCCAGCCTGTCGTCACGCGCAAGATGGGCAAGCTGGAAGAACAGATCGGCGCGCAGTTGTTCATCCGCACCAGCCGCGGCTGCAAGCTGACCGAAGCAGGCCAGATGCTGGCCGCACGGGCCCCCGGCATACTGACGCAACTGGTGCGGTTGAAGGAAGAAATCGGCCATTCCACCCAGGTCGTGTCGGGCTCGCTGTCCATGGGCATCACCAACTCGGCCAGCATGGTCATGGCGCCGTATCTATTGCCGATGATCGCCCAGCGGTGGCCCCTGCTGCGGGTCAACATGGTAGAGGAACTGAGCCACACCATGATCGAGCGGGTGCTGAGCGAAGAGTTGGCCCTGGCCGTGCTGTACGACCCACCGGCGCATCCTGACCTGGTCAGCGTGCCGCTGCTGATGGAACGGCTGTACGTGCTGGGCAGGCCCGATTCGCCGCTGCGCGACCTACCCCGCGTCTCGGTGCGCGACCTTGCCGCCCTGCCGCTGGTGCTGCCCAGCGGCCACCAGACCATCCGCATGCTGCTCGAGGATGCCTTCGCCGAGATCGACAAGCCGCTGACCCCGCTGTACGAGGCCACCAGCATGAGCATGCTGCGCGCCATGGCGGCGCAGGGGATGGGCTACACGGTGGCCACACAGGGCGGCGCGTCGGCGGACATCGACGCCGGCAAGCTGATCACGCGCCCCCTGAGCGACAAGGGCATGTCGCTGTCTCTTACGCTGATCACCACGCGCGCGCAGGGGCGCCTGCGCAATGTGCAGTTTATGGTCGACTTCGTGTCCAGCGAGATACGCACGGTGGCGCGGCGCGGCCTGTGGCCAGGCAAGCCCACGGTGGTGGTCCGCTGACTCGCCTCGCCAACGGCGCGCACCCCGCCTGGAATCTCATTATCTGGACTTACCCCTGCAGCGCTCGTCAGCGCCCCGCAGCAGGGCTTTACGCACTAACCCTATAGCTCACATTGTGGGCTTTTTCGCATTGCCCGCGGGGTCGCCCATTCCTATCATTTCCTGGCCTGGTACCGCCACATAGATCGGCGGACCGGTCCGGCGCACGTGCCGCACGACCCCATCCATAACAACGAGGAGACATCCGTGCCTTCCACGAATCCGTTCAAACTCCTGATCGGCATGGCCGGCTTCGCGCTTGCGCTGCAGGCCTACGCCGCCGACCGCTATCCCTCCGAGCCGATCAAGATGATCGTGCCCTACGCCGCCGGCGCCAGCACCGACGGACTGGCGCGCCTGGTGGGACAGGACGTGGCCGAAGACCTGAAGCAGCCCGTGGTGATCGAGAACCATGCCGGCGCCGGCGGCACCATCGCCGCCGACTACGTCAAGCGCCAGCCCGGCAACGGCTACACACTGATGCTGACGACGGACGGCATCCTGTCGGTCAATCCGTCCATCTACAAGAAGCTGAACTACGACCCGCAGAAGGACTTCACGCCGTTGTCCATCGCGGTCACCGCGCCGCTGGTGCTGGCAGTGCGCACGGATTCGCCCTACAAGACCGCGCAGCAGCTCATCGACTTCGCCAGGAAGAATCCCGAGAAACTGAGCTACGGCTCGGCCGGCGTGGGCAGCTCGCAGCACATGGCCGGCGAGCTGATGAAGGCGATGGCGGGCGTGAAGATCACGCACGTGCCCTATCGCGGCGGCGGCCCTGCCATGAACGACATGCTGGGCGGCCATATCGACATGATGTTCGTGCAGTCCGCCTCGGCAAAGGAACTGGCGGACAAGGGCACGATACGCATTCTTGCCATCGGCAGCCCGCAGCGGAACAAGCAACTGCCCGACGTGCCGACTTTCTCGGAGATCGGCCTGAAGGGATACGACTCGGACACCTGGTACGGCTTCAACATGCCGGCCAAGGCCGACCCAAAGGTGGTCAGCGCACTGAACGCCTCCATCGTCAAGTCGCTGAAGAAACGCCAGGAACAGCTGGAGCGCCTGGGCTACGGCGTGGTGGCCAGTTCTTCCGACGAGATGCGTCGCAACATAGAGAGCAACCTCGTCAAATGGCGCGACCTCGCCAAGCAGGCCGACATCTACCAGATGCAATAAGCCATACAGCCGATCCATGCATATGAAGTCATCACCCCGGAACGCCGCACCGGCCGCCGCACTGGCGGGCATCACGGTCCTCGATCTGGCCGGCCCGCTGGGCAACTATTGCGGCAAGCTGTTCGCCGACCTGGGCGCGAGGGTCATCCTGGTAGAGCCCGCGGGCGGCGCACCCACGCGGCACGCGGAACCGCGCGTGGCGGGCCGCGACGACCCGGACGCCAGCCTGACCTTCCAGTACCAGAACACGAACAAGGAAAGCATCGCCCTGGACCTGGACAGCGACTCGGGCCGGCAGGTGTTCCTGCGGCTGGCCGAGCGCAGCGCCCTGGTCGTGGAAAGCGAACAGCCCGGCGTCATGGCCCGCCGGGGCCTGGACTACGCGCAGTTGGCCGCCGTGAACCCGGCGCTGACGATGACCAGCATCACGGCGTTCGGACAGTCCGGTCCTTTTTCGCACTGGCTGGCTACCGACCTCACCGCCATGGGCATGGGCGGCATGCTGTACCTGGCCGGCTATCCCGACACCGCCCCCATGGTGGCCTGCGGCGAGCAGGCGGTGGGCGCGGCCAACCTGTTCGCGGCCGTGGCGTCGATGGCCGCGGTATACGACGCCGAAGCGGGCGGGACGGGGCAGCACGTCGACGTCTCCATGCAGGAGTGCGTGGTGATGGGCATGGAGAACGCCGTGCAGTTCCACGACCTGGAAGGCACGATACGCAAGCGCAACGCGGGCACGCAGCGGCTGGCGGGAACGGGCGTCTTCGAATGCGCCGACGGCTACATCTATCTGATGGCGGGCGGGGTGGGCAGCAACCGTTTCTGGAGCACCACCACCGACTGGCTGATCGCCGAGGGCGCGGCCGGCGCGCGGCAGTTCACCGAGCCGCGCTGGAATGACCAGGCCTTCCTGGCAAGCGACGAGGCCAAGCGCCTCTTCGGCGAAGTCTTCATGCCCTTCGCCGGCACACGGGACCGGCACACGCTGCACGAACAGGCCCGCGCGCGGCGCATTCCGCTGGCCCCCATCAGCGACGCCAGCGACATCGTCCGCAGCCCGCAACGCGCCCATCGCGGGTACTTCGTGGATACCGAAGACGCCCGCGGCACGGCCGTGCGCATGCCAGGGGCGCCGTACCGCCTGTCGGCCACGCCATGGCGGCTGCGCCGCCGCGCGCCCCAGCTGGGCGAGCATACGCGGCAGGTGCTGGCCTGGGCCGGGTACACCGACGCGGAACAACAGGCCCTGATGGCGCAGGGAGCCGTGCGATGAGAAGGCTGCTGGCGGGCGTGCGCGTGATCGACTTCACCTGGATCGGCGCCGGTTCGTACACCACCAAGATCCTGGCCGACCTTGGCGCGGACGTGATCAAGATCGAAAGCTCGGCGCGGCTGGATACGCTGCGCGTCACCAAGCCTTTCAAGGACGGCAAGCCGGGTGTGAACCGCAGCGGCTACTTCGCGGACCGGAACTCCAGCAAGCGCAGCGTCACGCTGAACCTGAAGACGGACCGTGGCCTGGACATGGTGAAGCGCCTGATCGCGGACGCCGACCTCGTCACCAACAACTTCACGCCCGGCGTGATGGAGAAGCTGGGCCTGGGCCACGATACCCTGAAGGCGCTGTCGCCGCGCCTGGTGTACGCCGCGATGTCCATGCAGGGCGCGTCCGGACCGGAGAAGGACGATCTGGGCTACGGCCTGACCATCGCCGCGCTGACCGGACTGCAGCACATGACGGGACTGCCTGACCGCCAGCCGGCGGGTACCGGCACGAACTATCCCGACCACATTCCCAATCCCGGCCACGCCGCATTCGCCATCCTTGCCGCGCTGCGGCACCAGCGGCGTACCGGCGAGGGGCAGTTCATCGACCTGGCGCAGATGGAGTCCACGCTGGCCATGGTCGGACCCAGCCTGATGAACTACCTGGTGAACGGCGTCGTCGACGGCCGCCATGGCAATGCCCGGCCGGATCACGCTCCCAGCGGCGTCTATCCCTGCGCCGGCGCGGACCGCTGGATCACCATCGAGGTGTGCAGCGACGCGCAATGGACCGCCCTGACGCGCGCACTGGATCTGCCGGCGCCCGAGGAATGGCGCCACGCGAAAGAACGGCTGCGCCAGCGCGAGGCCATCGACCAGGAACTGGCGCGGCGCACGTCGCGGCACGACATGATGCAGCTGGCGCAAGCCCTGCAGGAGGCGGGCGTGCCGGCGGGCCCCGTGTACGACGCGCGCGACGTGATGCGCGACCCGCAACTGGAGCATCGCGGCCACTGGGTCACGCTGGACCACCCCGAGATGGGGCCGAGCACCTACAACGCCGCGCCCTACCGCTTTTCCGGCGCGCACTTCGAGCCCACGGCGCCCGCGCCGCTGCTGGGCCAGCACACCGACGAGATCTGCCGCGACGTGCTCGGCCTGGACGACGCGGCCATCGGGCAGCTGCGCGCGGACGGCGTGCTGTCGTAGCCGGCGCCACGAACCCGAACGAAAGGAGGAGACCATGCCCTTGGACATCTCGGTGGAGGACCACGTCGCCACCCTGACGCTGAATCGCCCCGATGCGATGAACAGCATCGACCCGGACATGCGGGCGGAACTGCAGGCCGCGTGGCGTCGCATCGACGAAGACGACAGCATCCGCGTGGCGGTGCTGACGGGCGCTGGCGAGAAGGCGTTCTGCACCGGCTCGGACCTGAAAAAAACCATGCCCCCCAAGGAGAGCTTTGCCGAGCTGACATTCGGTCGCCCGCATTCCGACCACCTGCTCGAAGGCCTGGACACCGACAAGCCGCTGATATGCGCCATCAACGGCTACGCCATGGGCGGCGGCATGGAGATCGCGCTGGCCTGCGACATCCGCATCGCATCGGACAACGCGGTGTTCGCATTGTCGGAGGTGCGCATCGGCAGCATTCCCGGGGCGGGCGGCACGCAGCGCCTGCCGCGCGCCGTGGCGTCATCGGACGCCATGCTGATGCTGCTGACCGGCGACCGCATCGATGCCGCCGAGGCATTGCGCATCGGGCTGGTCAGCCGGGTCGTGCCGCCCGGCGAACTGCTGCCCGCCGCGCACGCGATCGCCCGGCGCATCGCGCAGAACGCCCCGCTGTCCGTGCGCGCCATCAAGCGGCTGGTGTATGCCGGCCGCGACATGCCGCTGCCCGCCGCGCTGGACGGCGAACGCTACGTGTTCGGCCTGCTGCGCGACACGGAGGACCGCATCGAGGGACGGCGCGCATTCCAGGAAAAAAGGCCGCCCGCCTACAAGGGCCGCTGAACGGCTCGCAACAGGAGTAGACATGGATTTCGAATTGCCCGAAGACTCGCGCATGGTGCGCGACACCGTGGCGCGTTTCACCACCGATGAACTGATTCCGCACGAGGCGCTGATCATCCGGCGAGAGGCCGAGCGCGGCTACTCGGACACGCCGCTCATCCCGCCCGAACTCGAGTCCACCCTGCAGGCCAAGGCCCGCGAGATAGGCCTGTGGGGCATCGACGTGCCCGAGGAATTCGGCGGCCAGGACCTGGGCATGCTGACCAAGTGCCTGGTCGTCGAGCAGCTCAAGCACAGCGTCGTGCCGTTCGTGCTGCCGCCGGAAAGCCCCAATCTCTTCATGCTGAAAGAGCTGTGCAGGGGCGACCAGATCGACCGCTACCTGCTGCCCTACTCGCGCGGCGAGAAGAAAAGCTGTCTGGCGCTGTCCGAGCCGGGCGCGGGCTCGGACGCGGCCGCCATCAAGACGCGGGCCGAGCGCAGAAACGGCAAGTGGGTGCTCAACGGCACCAAGCTGTGGATCAGCAACGCGCGCCGCGCCGACTTCATGATCGTGATGGCCGTCACCGATGCCAAGGCCGACAAGCGTTCCGCGTTCACGGCTTTCCTGGTCGACCAGGGCACCCCGGGCCTCAGCATTCCCACGTCCTTCCCCATGATCGGCGAATACCATCCCTACGAGGTTGTGCTGGACAACGTGGAACTGGAGGACAGCCAGGTACTGGGCGAGGTCGGCGCGGGCTTCGGGCCGCTGTCCAAGCGGCTGGGCGTGCGCCGGCTGGAGATCGCCTCGCGCTGCCTGGGCCTGGCCACGCGCTGCCTGAACATGATGATCGAGCAGGCCAACACGCGCCAGACCTTCGGCGCGCCGCTGGCCGACCGCCAGGCGGTGCAGTGGTGGATCTCCGATTCGTACCAGGAACTCGAAATGGTGCGGCTGCTGGTCTACCAGATGGCCTGGAAGATGGACCAGGGCCGCGGCGACGTGCGGCTGGACGGCTCGATGGTGAAGGTGCAGGGCACCGAGATGATCGCCCGCGTGGTCGATCGCGCCATCCAGCTGTTCGGCGGCATGGGCGTGTCGAAGGAACTGCCGCTGGAGTACATCTCGCGCATGTGCCGCGTCATGCGCATCGTGGAAGGGCCCAGCGAGGTGCATCGCTGGGTGGTGGCTCGCGAACTGCTGCGCAACGGCCTGCGCGCGGCGTGAACCCGGAGGCGGCCATGGAACGGTTTGCCTCCCTGTCACCCGCCGTCCGGCTGCACGCCGGCGACGACGCCCTCGCCATGCTGCCGCGCGAGGCAGCCCGCCTGGATGCCAGCCGCGCGTTCGTGCTGTGCGGAGACAGCGTCGCGACCCGCACGCCCCTGCCGGACCGCATCCGCGCGCTGCTGGGCGATCGCTACGCGGGCGCCTATACCCGGCTGCGCAAGGATGCGCCGCTGGAGGATGTCGAGGACGCAGCCGCGCAGGCCCGCGACCTGCGGGCCGACCTGCTGATCGCGATAGGCGCCGGCAGCGTGCTGAAGGCGGCGCGCGTCGTTGCCATCGCGCTGGGCGAGAACCGGCCGCTGCCCGAACTCGCCACGCGCTACGCCGATGGCCAGGCGCCGGCAAGCCCGCGCCTGCTGCGCCCCAAGCCGCCCATCTTCAACGTGCTCACGGCCGCCACCTCGGCGCAGAACCGCGCGGGCGCGGCGCTGCGGCGCGCGGACGGCGGGCCGCGGCTGGAGTTCTTCGATCCGAAGACGCGCCCCGCGGCCATCTTTTGGGACAGCGAGGCGCTGCTGACCGCGCCGGCATCGCTGGCGCTGTCCACCGGCGTCGGCGTGTACTGGCGCGCGCTGATGAACACGGGCGACCTGCGACGCGCCAACCCGCTCGTGCAGGCCTCGCGCCTGCATGCCTACACCCTCTCGCGCGACGCGCTGCCGCGCATGGCCGATTCCGCCGACGCGCGGGCGCGCCTGGACATGTGCGCGGCCGCGCTGCTGCAGAACCGCGACGAGGACGACGGCGGCCGCCCGTTCGACGCGCACTGGATCGCCCGCGCGGTATATGCGCTGGCCGCGGCCCTCTTCAACCGCGTGCCGCACCTGGACCAGGGCAGCGCCCACGCGGCGATGACGGCGCCCGCCATCCGGCACTTCGCGGACCTGTGTCCCGACGCCGTGGCCCAGATGGGCCGCGCGCTGGGCCTGGCCGACGCCGACGCGGCCTCGCCGCACGGCGTCGCGCGCGCCGTGCAGGAACAGTTTCTCGCGCTGGGGCTGCCGCAACGTCTCGACGGCGTATCCGACGCGGACCGCGAGCACGCGCTGGAAGCGTCGCTGTTCAACTTCAACGCCGACCGCGCACGCGAACTGGCGCGGCATCGCGACCGCCTGCGCGCCATCCTGACGGAGGCCACACAGCCATGAGCCCAGCCACCGCTTCGATTCCCTTCTCGTTGTTCCGCGGCGGCACCAGCAAGGGCGTCTTCATGCCCGCCGGACGCCTGCCCCCGGACCGCGCGGCCCTGGCAACCGTGCTGCTGGACATCTTCGGCAGCCCCGATGCCCGCCAGATCGACGGCATGGGCGGGGGCGACAAGCTGACCAGCAAGGCCGGCATCATGGGTCCGCCCAGCGTGACCGGGGCGGACATCGACTACCTGTTCGCCCAGGTCGGCATTCATCATCCCGAAGTGGATTTCAACCTGAACTGCGGCAACCTGACGGCGGCCGCGGCGGCCTATGCCGTGCACGAAGGCTTCGTCGCGGCCCGGGGCTCGCACGCCACGGTGCGCATCCACAACGTCAACACCGGCCGGATCATCGAGGCCAAGGTACCGCTGCGGGACGGCGCGGTGCTAGAAGACGGACCGCTCGCCATCGGCGGCGTGCCCGGCACGGGCGCGCCCATCGCCCTGGACTTCAGCCGGGCCACAGGCGCCATCACCGGCACGCTGCTGCCGTTGGGCAGCGCATCGAGCCGCATCGAGGTGCCGGGACACGGTCCGCTGGACGTGTCGGTGGTGGACGGCCCCAATTTGATCGTGCTGGCGGCCGCCGAAGACCTGGGCATGAGAGGCATCGAATCGCCCGACGAGATCGACGGCAACGCCGAGCTGACGGGCCTGATGCAGCGCATACGCGAGACCGTCGCCATCCGCACCGGCCTGGGCGACTACTGGCGCGGGCGGGCCGCGCCGTCCACGCCCATGCTGGTCGCCGTGCAGTCGCCGCGCGACTACCGCGCCTACACCACGGGCGAGCGCATCGCCGCGGACGATGTCGACCTGGTCTGCCGGCAGTACTCGACCTCGGCCACCAGCAAGGCGCTGGCGGCGACGGTATCCGCGGCCATCGGCATGGCGTGCCGCATACCGGGCACCATCGCGGCAGCGCATTTGCGCCCTGATCGCGCAGGCCCGCTGCGGCTGGGCCATCCCTGCGGCACGATCCTCGTCGACGCTGCCGCACGGCACGATGGCGAGGCCACGACCATCACGGCGGCCACCATCCAACGCACCGCGCGCCTCATCGCGCGAGGCGAGCTGTTTCCCGGTAACCGGCAAGCACGGAGTCCGCATGCCTGACGCCTCTCCCGCCCTGTCTGCCTCGCGGCGTATCGCCCGCTTTTCCTGCGCCTTCGATGCGCGCAGGCTGGACGGCGCTTCCCTGCGCCAGGTCGGCCGCGCGCTGGTCGACACCGTGGGCGTGGCGCTGGCCGGCCGCGCCGAACCCGCGTCGCGCATCTTCCTGCAATATGCCGAGGCCCGCGCCAGCGCCGACACGGGCGCCACCGCCTGGGGCGCCGGCAGATCGATGCCCGTGGAAGAAGCCGCGTTGTACAACGGCGTGGCTGGCCACGTGCTGGACTTCGACGACGTCAACAGCCCGCTGCGCGGCCATCCCAGCATCGCCCTGCTGCCGCCGCTGGTCGCCCTGGCCGAGAGCCGGGGCCTGGACGGCCGGAGGCTGGCCAGCGCGTACGCCGTGGGCTTCGAGGTCATGGTGCGGCTGGCGCGCGCCATGGTGCACGACCACTACGCGCGCGGCTGGCACGCCACCACCACGCTGGGCGGCATCGGCGCGGCGGTCGCATGCTGCCATCTGCTGCGCCTGTCGGAAGCGCAGACGGTGAACGCCATCGGCCTGGCCGTGGCCCAGGCCTCGGGAACCCGCGGGAATTTCGGCACCATGGCCAAATCCTTCCAGGCGGGCCACTGCGGCGCCTCGGCGGCGCGAGCCGCCCTGCTGGCCGAACTGGGCGTGGACGGCGCGCTCGACGCGCTGGACGGCGCCGAGGGCTTTGCGACCTTGTACGGCAATGGCGAAGATCTGGCGCAGGCGCTGCAGGGCCTGGGAGAGGCCGAACTGGAACTGACGCGCAGCGGCATCGAGATCAAGAAATACCCCATGTGCTACGCCGCCCACCGTTCATTGGACGGCATGCTCGCCATGCGGGCCGAACATGCCCTGGATGCGGACGCCGTGGCCGCGGTGCACGTCAGGTCGAATCGGCGCGCCATGGTGCCGTTGATCCACGACCGGCCGCGCACCGGCCTGGAAGGCAAGTTCAGCATGCAGTACGCCATGGCGGCCGCGCTGCTGGACGGCCACGTGCGCCTGTCCAGCTTCAGCGACGAGGCGGTGCAGCGCCCCGCGGCCCAAGCCCTGATGGAGAAGATCACCTGCGCGGAGGACGACGGCCCCGAGATGCCCAGATGGAACACGCTGGCCGTCACGCTGAAATCGGGCACGGTGCTGCACAAGGAGATCCGCCAGCTGAGCGGCTCGGCGGCCTGCCCGCTGGACGATTACGAGCTGCGCGAGAAATGGCGCGACTGCCTGCATTACGCCGGCGCGGCCGACGATGGCGATGCGTTCTTCGCGGCCGCCATGGCGCTGGCCGATACGCCGGTGCGGCAGATGATGGGGCGCTTGCCGGCATTGCCGTAAGAGCGTCGCGGCGGGACAGCGCCCGCGCCGGGACAAGCGCTGAAGCCAGGCGGGCCCGCGCCACCGCGCGAGTCCGCCCGCTGCGTTCACCGGTCCAGCGTGAACTTCGGCACGCGATACCCGTCGGGATGATCCGCGTAGATCATGCGCACCGGCGCGTCCAGCTTCACGTCGTCCAGCTCGGCATGGTCCATGTACGACACCATGATCGGGCCTTCCTCGAGCTGCACGGCCACCACCAGGTGCGGCGCGGGATACGCAGGCAGGTACTGGCGGTGGAACACCGTCCACGAGACGATCTTCGCGCGTCCGGAGACGGGCGCCCATTCGTAGTTCATGCTGAGGCTGACCGGGCACATCGGGCCGGGCGGATAGCGGAACGCGCCCGACTCCGGGCAGCGCTGCAGCTTCATCCGGCCTTCGGCGATGCTCTCCCACATGGGCGCGTCATAGGGGGAATACAGGCGAGGCGTCTTGCTCATGGTCGTGCCCTCCTCAACGTCCGTAGATGATGGACATGGCCTTGCCGGCGACGTCCGATACGTATTGCACGTAGCGGCAATCGGGCACCTGGCGCTTGCCCAGTCCGCCGCGCGCCTGGCGCACGGCCTCGATCTGGTGGCTCCAGCCCTGCATGTACGACTCGGAAAGATGGCCGCCATGCGTGTTCACCGGCAGCTTTCCCCCTACGCCGATACCGTTCTCGGCGATGAAGCGTCCGGCCTCGCCAGGACGGCAGTACCCGAAGCCTTCCAGCGCGAACAGGATGTGCGGACTGAAGCTGTCGTACACCATCAGCGCGTCCACGTCCTCGGGGCCGATGCCGGCCGCGGCGTAGACCTGCTGCGCCGCGCCCTGCTGAGCCGGCAGGTAGAAATCGACCAGGCGCGGGCCCAGGCTGGTGGCGTTGCGGTTCAGGTCGCTGCGGCCCAGGCCGTGGATCATCACCGCCTTGTCCGACAGCTTACGCGCGCGGCTGGCTTCCATGACGATGAGCGCCACGCCGCCGTCGTTGATCAGGCAGTAGTCGTTCATGCGCAGCGGCTCGGCGATGTACTTCACCGCCAGGTAGTCCTCCATGCTGAGCGGCTTGCCGTGCATGATGGCGTTGGGATTCAGGTTGGCCCACTGGCGCTGGCCCACGGCCACCTGTCCCAGGTCCCTGTCGGTCACGCCGTGCAGCTCCTTGTAGCGCTGGAACATCAGCGCATACAGCGCCCCCTGCGAGGTCAGGCCCCAGGGGCTGTGATACACGTACGACAGAAAGGCCCCGCCGCCCATGGCTTGCGGACCGCCATACTGCACCGCCGCCGAACGCTGGTCGTTGCCGTACACCAGTGCCACCACTTCCGCCAGGCCAGACTTGATGGCCATGACGGCCTGGAACACGGACTGCACCGCGTCGGCCTGTCCGCCCCAGCGGGGATCGATGTTCAGGATCTCGCCCATGCGTTCGTAGGCCGTCGTCGGTCCCACGATCAGGCCGTCCACGTCGTCGCGGGTCAGCCCCGCGTCTTCCAGCGCGCGCTTGAAGGCCAGCGCGGCATAGCCGTACGAATCATGCGGCTTCTCGCCGTTGCGCACACGGCGATAGTCTTCCACCCAGTCCGTGTGGCCTATGCCGACCACGGCGGAGATCTGGGATGTGTTGGTGTCCAAGGTATCGGTCGTCACCTGGGCAGTCTCCCTTAATGTGGACTATTCTTTCGGATCAATCGAGATTTCTGCCATTATCCGCGCACAGCTTTGGCGCCTCGGCAAAATTTCGTCCACATTATGAGATTGCATGAGAACCGATCCAGATACCGAGGAAGGCCGAACAGGCACGCAGATGGTGCATCGCTGCGCGGCCCTGCTCAAGCTCATCACCGCGGACAACCGCAAGGGCCTGCGGCTCGTCGAGCTGTACCAGGCCAGCGGCCTGACGCGCCCCACCACGCATCGCATCCTGCAGGCCCTGGTCACCGAACGCATCATCCGCCAGGACGAGAAGACCAAGCGCTATCACCTGGGATCGCTCGCCTATGAAATGGGCCTGGCCGCGGCCATGTCGTTCGACCTGCGCGACGTGTGCCATCCCTTCCTCGAGCGCGTCGCCGCCGCCACGGGCGACACCGCCTTCCTTACCATACGATCGGGTTTCGACGGCGTCTGCGCGGGCCGCGCCGAAGGCGCCTATCCGATCAAGGCTTTCGTGCTCGATGTGGGCCGGCACCGGCCCCTGAACATCGGCGCCGGCGCGGTGGCGCTGTTGAGCGGCCTGCAGGACGACGAGATCGAACGCATCTACCAGGCCAACAGCAAGCGCATCGCGCGCGACTACCCCACCTTCAACGTGAAGACGATGTGGGAACGCGTGGAGCACGTGCGCACCAAGGGCTACTTCATCAACGAGGTGCTCGAGGTGCAGGACATCCGCGCGCTGGCCATGCCGATTTTCGGGCCGCATGGCGCGCCGGTGGGCGGCCTCAGCGTGTCGGCGCTGAAGAAGCGGCTGTCGGGCCATTACCTGCGGGACAAGCTTCAGGTGATGACCGAGGCGGTGCGCGAGATCGAGGCGAAGCTGAAGACCGACGGCAGGGACGAGCACGCCTAGCCGCGCGGCGGGTCAACGCAGCGTCAGCGTGGCCTCGATCAGCCTGAAGGTCGGCAGCAGCTGCCGCCAGGCATCCTTGGCCATGGCGGCGGGCTTGCGCAGCGCCGCGGCCAGATCGACGTCGTCGAACGGCTCGCCCTTGCGCGCGAACACGATGCTGTTGGTCATGTCGTCGTCCACCACCTCGAACAGTGACGCGCCGAACACCTCGCGCAAGTGCGCCAGGCAGACCGGATAGGTGGCGCTTTCGAAATGCAGGTTCACGACGAGAATGCCCTCGGACGACATGGCCGTGCGGCAGTCCTCGAAGAATGCGCGCTCGCACAAGGCGGGCGGCATGCCCCGGCCATCATAGGCATCGACCAGCAGCACGTCCGCGAGGTCGGCGCCGGCGCGAGGCTCTTGCAGATAGAGCCTGCCATCGGCGGCGATCACGCGGAAGCGCCCGTCATCGGGCGGCACGTGGAACGCATCGCGCAACGCGATGACCTCGGGGTCGATCTCTACCACGTCGATCGACGTCCCGGGCAGGTAGCGATGGCAGAACTTGGCCAGCGATCCGCCGCCCAGGCCGATCATCAGCATGCGGCGCGGCGCGCTGTCGAACAGCAGGAAGCCCATCATCAACCGCGTGTAGTCGAGCTCGAGCGCGTAGGGATTGAGCAGCGACATGCTGCTCTGGACTGCCGCGGAACCCGCGAACTGCAGCGTCAGCGCATCGCGCGTGCGGCGCAACTCGGGCCGGGTCGACGGCGGATCACCGGACGGGGAATCAGGCAGGGACATGGCGTATGGGACGACGAAAGACCGGCGGAAGCCTCGGATTATCGGCCCTGGCGGCATTTCTTCGGGTAGATCTGTCACTGTTCATACACAAATCCGTCTGATGATTGGGCTTCGATATCCCCTCGCACGCAGTCCAGGAGACCGCCATGCTGGATTTCGACGTCGTCTGCAACGATCGCCACGACTACGCGAACGGTCCGCACGCCCATGCGGACGACATGCTGTTCATGCCGCTGGACGGCCTGTTCTCGGTCTCATCCCGCGACGACCGCCGGCCCGCGCTGCTGGACAACAGCAGCGTCTGGTGGGTGCCCAGCCGGCAGGTGCATCAGGTGACGGCCACGCCGGACCAGCGGCATCTTTGCTACTACCTGCACATGCCTGCGCTGTTGACCGCCAGCCGGGCCAAAGACGCACCGTCCGGCGCGGCGGCACAGCGCTGGACGATGTCGACGTTTTTGCTGGACCTGCTTCGGGTCCGAGCGCATCTGCGGCATCGCGGGCGTCCGGCGCCGGGGCTCTCGCAGGCCGAGCTGGACCGCGCCATCCTGGCCGAGGTGGGCCGCATCGTGGCATCGCTTGCGCCAACGGACGCGCAAGAACCCGATCGACTGGTGCAGGCGGTCAAGACATATGTGCGCGCGCACCTGGACGAAGACCTGTCCTGCCGCGAACTTGCCGAGCGCATGCAGACCAGCGCGCGCACGCTGGCACGGTGGTTCCAGGGTGTCGAAGGGATGCCGCTAGGCCAGTACGTATTGCGCGCGCGCCTGTCCGAGGCCCATCGCCTGCTGCAGCTGACGACGCTTCCCATCTGCGATATCCAGCAGGCGGTCGGGTTCGCCTCGGCCGCCCACTTCGCCTACGCGATGCGCCGCGCCTACGGCGTGGCGCCCCGCCAGTTGCGCCATCGCCGCCTGGCGGACTAGCAACAGGCCTGAGCGCGGTATCGGCGGCGCGGCTGGCGGCTGGCGGCTGGCGGCTGGCAGAAATTCGATAGTCCTGGCCGCAAATCGACAATCCGGACCGCGACGCGGCCCTAAGCTGGCCGTACCGACTCGCATGGTCGGTGACCCGTACCACCCCGTTGCGCCTCTCTGCGCCAGACGCGTGCAAACGCCCTATGCCGCCGCATAGCGCATGTTACGCCAGCCTCGCATCCGTCCTCTGCCACCCACAATCCGGCTCCAGCGGCTGGCGGCTCCAGCACGCCCCGCCGCTTCGGAGCGCGCCTGGAGTAAATGCAATGAACAAGTTCCGTCCGATCGTCGACATCGAGATAGCGCTGGTCGACAACGCCGCTGCCCGGCATGCCCTCTACGATTCCTATGCGGCCTCGGCCCGGGCCGTCGAGCGCATCGAAGCCTTCTTCGACCAGTTCACGGCACGCGCCTGGTCGCAGGAGGCCCGCAACACCTTCTTCCGCAATTGGCGGTCACCGGGTATCGGCGCGGCAAGCTTTTGCGCGCTTACCTTCAGGCTGATGGAAGCGGCCGAGAACACGGACGACGATCGGCAGCGTCCCGTGCTGTACCGCTGCGCGACCCGCGCTTCGGAGGTGTCGCGCGAGGACGTGGGCATCGGCACGACAGATCACCAGAAACTGTACGAGGATTTCGCGACGCGGCTGGCCGGCAACGATCAGTGGAAGCTCGACAGCCATGTCGTTCCCGGGCTGAAGCGCTTCATCAATGCGTCGCGCCACTATCGTCAGGCCGGCGCGGACCTGGGCCGCGCAATGCTGATCTCTCTGCCCGAAGAGCTGTACAACCATGGCGAGTTCGCCTATTGCGCCGCCCGCTTCTCGCGCTGGCAGCGTGACGTGCTCGCGCGTCCGCGGGACTCGTGGGGCGCCGACCTGAAATTCATCCACGACCACCTGGGCGACACCGAGCGCGGTCATTTCGCGGCGCTGGTGCGCGGCTTCGAGGATTACTGCACCGCGCTGTCGGTGCCGCCGGACTGGGACGCGATGTACCAGGCCAACGTCGAACTGCTGGACGACATGGCCCATTCGTACGACAAACTGTACGACCGCATCGTCGAGCTGGACCGCGACACGGCAAGGGCCCCGCTTGCTATGGCGCCTGCTCCGTGACCTCGCCGCTCAGCCAATACGTGGACGACGCGTGCGGCGCGTCGTGCCGCGGATCTTCCATCGTCACGCACATGCGCGACAGGCGTCCCATCGCGCGTCCCTGCAGCACGTTGGCCGTAACGCCACGCGGAATGTCGATTCCGTAATGCCCGAGGGCGCCGAAAAGCGCCGTCGCCGCGATGCCGGTGGCGGCGTCTTCGAGGTAGCCCGAGGACTGGGGAAACTGTCGCGCCTCGTAGGTAAAGGCCGCGTCTTGCGACACGGCGAAGGGATAAAGCCCCGTGGACCCGATGCGGCCGCAGAGGTCGCGCATCTCGTCGAAACGCGGCGCCAGGGCGTTCAGGATATCCGTCGATGCGATATGGATGATGGTCTTCGGCCGACTGGTGGAGGCGTTGCAGATCAGGGGTGTGGCCAGATCGGAAGGCCTGATCCCCAGGACGCGCAGTATGTCGTCTATATAGCCGGCTTCCACCGGCTGCACGGTGGCGCCGGGTTGGCCGATCCGGATGCGCGCGGCGCGCATGTCGATCGTGACCTCGCCCGCCAGCGTCTGGACAGTGATGAGGGTAGGCGCTGCCAGGCCGCGCATGCGCAGCAGCCAGCCCGTGCCCAGCGTGGCATGGCCGCACATTTCCATCTCGCGCGTGGGAACGAAGTAGCGCAGCCGGTACGGAGCCGCTCCATCGGTGGGAAACAGGAAGGCGCACTCCAGGCCATGGCGCTGCGCCATGGCCTGCATGTCCGCTTCCGTCATTCCGGTGGCATCAAGCACGATGGGGCACGGGTTGCCGCCGCCCCCTTGTTCGGTGAACACGTTCACCACCACAGTCTCGGGTTCGCGATTCATTCAGGAATTCCTATTTCGATGCACTGAGTGCCGCCATCGTCGGCTTCAGCGGATGAAGGTGAGGGACGAACCCGGTGGCGAAGGCACGCGTCTGCTGCGCGAGCACATGCACCGCGTCGAGCAGCGCGTAGGCTACCAGCGGGAACGCGGTGAACAAGGCGAGCTGCCCGCGCGCGGCCAGGTCGACCACCATGCCGCTTTGCCCCCTGACATAGGCGCAGGCCATCAGGATGGTGGTGGCCTGCTTCGGGTTGCTCTTGCCCAGCAGCGTCGTCGAATCGTGGGCGCTTTCCTGGAATCCCAGGTCTGCAAAGCCGTGCTCGGGTCCGGAGCACAGCAGAAGCATGTCGGCGGCCATCTTCTCGATGCCGGACGCAAGCGCGCCGAGCGCCGAGGCGAAGGCGGCCAGCGAGCGTATGCCGGCGATCTCATTGCTGGGCGCCGCACTGGACCGGCACTCGAGGCCTTCGGCGGCATTCCAGCTTGCGACATAGGCTGCGGCGAAACGCCGGTGCACGCCATCTCCATTGCCCAGAGAATAGCCACCCTGCGGAATCGATGCCAACGGACCCGCGGCCTGCGTCAGCCAGTCGTGGTGCGCATGGACGAGATCGGCCCAGCCGCCCACGACCTGGCCCAGGGCCATCCACTTCGCATCGCGCAGGAACGTGCGGCCCATGACGCGGCTGTCTCCGGCGCGTGCGGCGCTGTCGCGAAGCCGGCTTTGCAGCAGACCGCAGGCCGGATCCAGCTGGACGCGGTAGGCCCGCAGCAGCGCCAGCTGCAGCACCGTGGGGAACGTGTCATTGGTCGACTGATTCCAGTTGACGTGCTCGGGCATCACCGACACGCCCGAGCGCTGCGCGCAGGCCTGGGCGATGCAGGCGTTCGCCCAGCGGTTGAACTCGAGCCCGCAGCCGGATTGCCAGATGGAGGGACCGGGGTCTTCCCGGCGGCTGACGCGCAGTGCCTGCGCCTGCTGCGCAATGGCTTGGGCGACGGTGTCGGGCAACAGGCCCAGCGATCCGTTCGCTCGCGCCGCCGCGGCCTTGTGGGCCAGAAGCGTGTCCAGAAAAACTCGAGGCAGAAACTTCTCGGGCGAGTAACCCGCCGTGTCGCCATCCATCAACTCCATGGCGCTACTCGTCGATCTGCAGATTCTGCGCCTGGGCCACGTCGCGCCAGCGGGCGTAGTCGGCGCGCACCTGCGCCGCGAACGCCTCGGCCGTTCCGCCCTTGGCCGTCGCGCCCTGCGCCTGCAGCTGCGCCTTGACGTCAGGGTCGGCAAGAATGGCGTTCGTCTCGCGGTTCAGGCGGGCCACGATGTCCGGCGGCGTGCCGGCAGGAACGGCCAGCCCATACCAGATCGTCGGGGCGTAGTCCGCCAGCCCCTGCGCCTCGAATGTGCGCACGGCAGGCAGGCTCTCTTGCGGACTGGTAACGGCAATCGGCACCAGCTTGCCTGCCTGGATCTGCGCCAGCGTCGTCGGCACCTGGTCGAACAGCACCTTCAGCTGGCCGCCTATGGCGTCATTCAGGGCCGGACCCGCGCCCTTGTACGGAATGTGGACCAGCTGCGCCTTTGCTTTCGCGCCCAGCAGCTCCATGGCCAGGTGCGCGAAGGAGCCAGCGCCCGGCGTGCCGTAGTCGAGTTCGCGAGGATGCTTCCTGGCGTAGTCCAGCAGTTCGGGCAGCGTCTTGACCTTCAGGCTGGGATGCACCATCAGCACGTTCGCGACTTCGGCCAGGTTGATCACCGCGACCGCATCCCGTTCGACTTGATAAGGCGTCTTGGGGTGCGTGGCGGGATAGGTGGAGAACGTCGTGGTGGTCACCACCAGCACCGTATGGCCGTCCGGCGCCGACACCAGCGCCTGCCGCGTGCCGATGGTGCCCGAGGCGCCGCCCCGGTTTTCCACGACGAAAGGCTGCCCCAGGCGCTGCGACAGCTTCTGCGCGATCAGCCGCCCTATCACGTCCGTGGTACCGCCAGGAGGAAACGGAATTACCACCGACACCGGACGAGTGGGCCAGTCCGCGGCGTGCGCCGCGATGGGTGCGCTGGCGATGGCAAGGCATGCCAGCAGACAACGGGAGTAGATTGAAGGTCGCATGTTGGTCCTCGATGAAGTCCGATGACGATACGACCGGGGCCGCCTGCTCCGTTATGATCAGGCTGCCACTGCTATCGATTTATCACTTTAGTGATATTTTTGCGCAGCGCCGAAGGCGATACGCCGAAACGCTTGCGCACGGCAAAGGCGAAATGCGCGGCGGATGCGAACCCCACCGCGCCCTGGATGTCGGCAATGGACAAGGCGGTGGTACGCAGCAGCCGGGCCGCCTCTTGCAGCCGCGTCTCGAGAATGTACTGGCCGATGGACATGCGCTCGCGCGTGCTGAACCAGCGGGCCAGCGTGCGCTCTTTCAGGCGGAATCGTTCGGCCAACGAGGCGCAGCCCAGGTCCTCGTCCAGGTGCTGCGCGATGAACGCCTTCACCGCCGACAGAATGGCCGCGGTTTCGTCGGACACCAGAGGCACCGGCGTGCCGGCGACGATGCGGCACACTTCTGCGATGATCATGCGGTCGAGCGCTTCGCGGCTCAGGTCTATCGTCACCGCGCGACCCGGCAGGAAATGGCGCCGCAGGCGCATCAGGTCATGCAGGATCGTGCTCATGCTCCAGCAGCGCGGCTGTGAGAATCCCTGGCTATCCAGCCGAGCCATGTCCGCGTAGTAGCACAAGTGCCGCTGCCGGTTGCTGGCCTCGACATGATGGGCCCGGCGTCCGGGCACGTACCACATGGCGCCGTCGGTGATGACGGCGGAACGGCCATCGGCCGCAACCGAAAAGACGCCGTCCAGCGGCACGAACAGCATGTCGTCGGCATGCACGTGCGGGCCATTGCCGTAATGGGGACGGTCGTTGCATACCACATCGAAATCGATCATTTCTTTCCTCGACCGGCGCAACACGGCCTGCTGCACGCCCGCGTGGAAGCGCCGGATTCCACGCGGCTTCGAGGGCATCGAAACACATGGCCGTCCCCAGTCCATGCGCCTGATCCAAAATCAGACTTCTCCCGTCTAATCCGTATCGATACCTCCAAAAGCGGGTCTGGCGGCTTTCGGGCGCCGGCCGGCTTGACGGGTATTCGTCAGCGGTACAAGAATCGAATTGCCGGCCAGGCGCGCCCGGCCAAGGGTGCCTGGCCATGGGCGTCCGGCGAGCGGCGCCGGCTGACGGCGCGTGCCGGGCAGCGATTCACCGGGCCAAACGACGGGGGAGCATATGAGCTATCACCTGGAAGGCCGTCTGCTCGAGGTCTGCAACTGCAACGTCCTCTGCCCTTGCTGGATAGGCGAGGATCCCGATAACGGCACCTGCGACACCATCGTCGCATGGCGCATAGACAAAGGCACCGTGGACGACGTGGACGTCAGCGGCAACACCGTCGCCGCGGTGGCCCACGTGCCGGGCAACATCCTGGAAGGGAACTGGAAGGCCGCGATCTACGTTGATGAGCACGCCTCGGATGCGCAGGAGAGGTCTCTGCTGAAGGTCTACACGGGTCAGGCCGGCGGCCCCATCGCCGATCTGGCGAAATTGATCGGCGAAGTCGTGTCGGTCGAGCGCGCGCCCATCCGTTTCACCGTGGAAGAAGGCAAGGGAGAACTCGAGATCGGCGCGGACTACTACGCCCGGCTGGAGCCCTACCTGGGCGCCACAGGCGGACAGACCACGCTGACCGACACGATATTCTCCACCGTGCCGGGCGCTCCCGTGTTCGTCGGCAAGGCGCCCACCTACCGTTCGAGGAACGAAGCGCTGGGCATCAACGTGGACATCAAGAACCACAACGCCCTGCAAAGCACCTTCGTCTTCGACGGATGAACCACGCCGCGAATGGCGCGATTGCGGGCAGGCCGCGTCGCCGCCGCGCCTTTCTGCTGGTCCTGTCCGCGCTGATTGCGCTGGCCTGGCTGGCGTTGTGGGCCTGGGCTCGCAGTCCGTACGGGCGCTATCTGGAACACGACGACTGGACGGCGACCGGACCGGCGGCGTTCCTGTGCCGCGCCGTGCCCGGCGGCGACGTGGTGGTGCCGCTGGCACTCTACGCGGCCGCATGGGTCCTGATGACGGCGGCCATGATGCTGCCGACCATACTGCCTCTGTTCGACGTCTTCGACCGGCTGGCGGCCGCACGTCGCGACCACGGCAGGCTGCTGGCATTGCTGGTGCTGGGCTACATGAGCGTGTGGGCCGCGTTCGGTGTGCTCGGTCATGCCGTGCACACGGCCTTGCTGGCCTGGTTTTCCACGACCCCCGTGCTGGCATGGCACGGCTGGCTGGTCGGCGTCGGGTGCATCGGGCTGGCTGGCGCGTTCCAGTTCAGCCCGCTGAAGTACCGGTGTCTGCAACAGTGCCGTACGCCGCTGAGCTTCGTGATGCAGCATTGGCGCGGCGGGCTGGCGGCGCGGCAGGCCTATCTGCTGGGCGTGCATCACGGACTGTTCTGCGTGGGCTGCTGCTGGGCGCTGATGCTGGTGATGTACGCGGTCGGCATGGGCAGCCTGGGATGGATGCTGGCACTGGCGGCCGTCATGGCGATCGAGAAGAACCTCCCCTGGGGCCGGCGCATCAGTGCCCCACTGGGCGTTGCACTGCTGGGATGGGCCTTCGTCATGGCGGTGGAAGGGATGGGCGGGACGCCATGAACCCCGGCGCGCCCAGCCCGTCGCCGGCTCCACCAGGCCAACCGGGCGCCAGCCGGGACATACCGGCCGCGTCGACTGTTCACTTTGCAGGAGAAAGATCATGGCGGCATTGCTCCTCACCCACGTTCACGAAACCACCTCGGACGACGAGATCAAGGCGTTCCTGAACAAGTACGGCCTCCCGTCGTTCGACGAGATCCAGCGCGTTCCCAGCACTGGCGGGCGACCGGCAGTGCTGTTGAAATTCAACGACGCAAGCGCGGCGGCCTTGCAGACACTGGTGCCGCGCATCCACAACGTGTACTGGAAAGAGCGCACGATCACGGCGATGATCATGCGGGAGTCGCCGGGCGAATAGGCCCGCCCCGACGGTCCGGCGCGTTTGGACGCGCGGCCGCCACGGCTGCACGCGAGCTGCCTTCGCACCCATGAATACCGCTCATGGGGTGCCCCAATATTCTTCAGTTGCCCTCCCACGGGACCCTCCGTAGTCTGCTGTCCACCGCCCCTGGCGCGGACTATTCATCAAAGCAAAAAACGGAGACCCCATGAAAACCAGGCTTGCCCTCTTCCTGACGTTCGCACTGGCTTGTGCGCCCTCCTTCGCCCAAAACTACCCCGAGCGCGCCGTACGGGTGCTCGTGCCGTTCGCCCCTGGCGGTGTGGTCGATATTGCGGCGCGACATCTCAGCGAACAGCTGTCCCAACTGTGGAAACAGTCGGTGGTCGTGGAGAACCGGCCCGGCGGCAATGGTTTCATCGCCACCACAGCCGCCGCGCGCGCGACACCGGACGGATATACGCTGCTGATGGCTCATACCGGCGAGTTCTCTGTGAATCCCGCCGTGTTCAAGTCGGTGCCTTACGACCTGGACCGCGATTTCATCCCGGTTTCGCTGGTTACCGATACGCCGCTGGTCCTGGCGACCAAAAGCGACTCCAAGCTCAATTCGGTGAAGGACGTGATCGATCGATCGAAGGCAGCCCCCGGTTCGCTGACCTTCTCCAGCCCCGGCAACGGCAGCTTCAACCACCTGGCTGGGGAATGGTTCGCCAGTAGCGCCGGGATCAAACTGATGCACGTCCCCTATCGCGGCGGCTCCCCCGCGGCCGCGGCCGTCGCCTCCGGCGAAGTCTCGCTAGGCGTGGTGGCGGCGTCCTCGATGGACCAGTTCGTGAAGTCGGGGCACGTCAAGGTTCTGGCGGTCATGACCAAACGCCACATCCCCACGCGTCCGGAGTGGCCCACCCTGCAGGATGCCGGCGTCCCCGACGTGGACGCCGCCAACTGGGTCGGCCTGCTCGCCCCCAAGGGCACCCCCGCCGACGTCATCGCCAAGCTCAACCGCGACGTCAATACCGTCCTGAAAGGGCCCAAACTGGTCGAGACTTTCGCGATGGGCGGCGGCGAGGCCGTGGGCTCGACCTCTGAAGAGTTTCGCGCTCGCATCGAGCGGGACTTGAACACCAACCGCACCATTGTCGAGAAAGCCGGCGTGACCATTTCGCAATGACGGGGTTGCATGCCATGAGCTTGACGTCCCACCTGAAGGCAGCCTTTGCCCCCGAGGGCTGCCTGCGTGCCTCCATCAACCTGGGCAACCCCATCCTCGCACGGCGGGATGCGCAGGGCGATCCCTGCGGCGTGTCAGTGGATCTTGCCCACGTCTTCGCGCAGCGACTGGACGTGCCGTTATCCCTGGTGGTGCACGACAGCGCGGGAGACTCCGTCTTGACCGTGTCCAGCGGACTGGCGGACATCGGCTTCTTCGCGATCGACCCACTGCGGAAGGACAGCCTGCTGTTCACCGCTGCCTACGTGCTGATCGAAGGCTCTTATCTGGTCCGGTCGGATTCGCGCCTGGCCGCTCTGCCGCAAGTGGATCAGCCCGGCGTCCGGGTCGTCGTGGGCAAGGGCAGTGCCTACGATCTATACCTGACGCGGACGCTGAGACACGCGAGCATCCTTCGCGCACCCACCTCTCCCGCAGTGGTGCAGACCTTCCTCGATGAGGGCGCCGAGGTGGCCGCAGGCGTGCGCCAGCAGCTGGAGGCAGACGCCATCCGCCACGGCGGCCTGCGTCTGCTGCCCGGCAGTTTCATGACCATACGGCAGGCCATGGCCGTCCACCGCCGACGGGGGCAGGAGGCCGCCGCGGAGCTTGCGGAATTCGTCGAGGACATGAAACGCGAAGGATTCGTCGAACGTGCGCTGAAGCGCCACGGCATCGACGGCGCCAGGGTAGCCCCGCCCGCGAAACCCGGACCTGCATAGACACACCCGAATCGCGCAACGGGCGCAGCCGCATTGCAGCATGAGTCCGCTTCATAGGCGGGCAATGAAAAGCTCGTTTGCGGGCGGCGGGGGCGCCACGCACCATCACAGCTCGTCAGCAAGGAACGCCATGAAACACACTACTTCCCAGGACGGCCATCGCATTGCCTACCAGGCGACAGGCAAGACGGATGCGCACAGTCCCAAGATCGCCTTGATCCATTCCTTGGCCATGGACCATACCTTCTGGGAGCCGGTCGCCGAGCGGCTTTCCAGCCGCGCCGGCATCGTTGCGATCGATGCGCGAGGCCATGGACGTTCGGACAAGCCGCCCGGCCCTTATGACGCCCCGACCATGGCGCAAGACCTGGTAGCCGTCCTCGACACGCTGGCTTGGGACAAGGTGCTGGTCGCCGGCGCCTCCATGGGCGGCTGTATCGCCTTGCAGTTCGCCGGCAGCCATCCCGAACGATGCGCCGGCCTCGGCCTGATCGACACCACGGCGTGGTACGGCGACACCGCGCCGCGCGACTGGGCCGCGCGGGCCCAGCGCGCACGTACCGAGGGATTGCAGGCCTTGATCGAATTCCAGAAGTCGCGCTGGTTCAGCGACGACTTCCTCAAGCAACGGCCAGAGGTCGTGGACCGCTGCATCGAGATATTCCTGCGCAACGACGTCGACGCCTTTGCCGCCACCTGCCACATGCTGGGGCAGTTCGACGGGCGGCCGCTGTTGCCGCGGATCGGCGTCCCGACGGCGGTGGTGGTCGGCGAACAGGACTATGCCGCGCCCGTCGCCATGGCCCAGGCCCTGCACGAGGGCATCGCCGGCTCTTCAATGACCGTGCTGCCAGACGCCCGCCACCTCACGCCCCTGGAGACACCGGACGTCATCGCAAACACACTGCTCGGCCTGCTCGAATGCCGCGCCCGCGACCATTGAGGCTCCGACATGCTGCCCTTCGAATTCGTGGTGCCCTACTCCCTTGAAGAAGCCCTGAGCCTGCTGTCCCCCGACGACCCGGAAGTCCGGCCCGTCGGCGGTGCGACGGCCATCATGCTGATGATGAAGGCCGGGGTGCTGTCTCCCTCGCGGCTGGTCAGCCTGCGCAACATAGAAGCCCGCTACTCCAGCACGCGGATCAACGAAAAGGGTGAACTGGTTATCGGCGGCCTTGCGCGGCTGAAGGATCTCGAGCACAACTCGGACGTGCGCCGCGGCTGGCCGATGCTGACCCGCGCCCTGCGCACGCATTCCAACGTGCGGGTGCGTGCCGTGGCGACGGTGGGCGGCAACCTCGCGCACGCCGACCCCCACATGGACCTGCCGCCGGTAATGGCCGCGCTGGGCGCACGCATCACCATCGCCGGCGCCCGTAGCGGCCTGCGTACAGTACCCGCCGACAGCTTCTGCACGGGGTATTACGAGACCGTCCTGGCCCGCGATGAACTTATCGTCGGAGTCACCGTGCCGCCGCAGCCCTCGGCCGGCACGTACATGAAGATCACCACGCGGGCCGCGCACGACTGGCCCGCGCTCGGCCTGGCGCTGGTCTTCGACAACGAAGGCGGACATGTGCGCCGGCCCAGCATCATGGCCGGCGCAGCCACCGACCGCCCTACCCGTCTGGCGGCCGCGCAGCGGGTCCTGGAAGGCGTATCGGTCGACGACGACGAAGCGCTCGAACGCGCCGGCGACGCCGCCGCGCAAGAGATCGACATCGTCGGCGATACCCACGGATCCGCCGCGTACAAACGCCACCTGCTGAAAGTGACCCTGACCCGGGCAGTGCGCCTGGCTGCCAACACCGCCAGGACTGCGCAATGAAAGAGCGTCCCCTTCCCATGCAAGACCACACATCCCGCCAGCAGGTAGGCCGGCGGCTGAACCGCCTGGAATCGCGCAGCAAAGTCACCGGGCGGGCGGAATACACGCACAACATCGTGCTCCCCCGGATGCTGCACGCGAAAATCGTTCGCAGCTCCATTGCGCACGGCAAGCTCGTTTCCATAGACACGAGCCAGGCGCGCGCAATGAAGGGCGTCCATGCGGTTTACACGGGCGCCGACATCCTGGCTGTCATACCGAAGCCCTACTTCGGCCCGGCGTTTCACGACCAGCCGATCCTGGCCCTGGAAAAGGTGATCTACGCAGGCGAGCCCGTCGCCGTTGTCCTTGCGTCCGACCCCCATGTCGCAGAGGCCGCCACCCACCTGGTGCATATCGAGTACGAGCCGCTTCCCGCCGTTTTCGACGAAGTCGAGGCCGCGACCTCTTCCACGTTCGTGCATGACGTCCTCAAGCCTGCCGGCACCTTCCCCGACCTCAAGCACCTGGCCGGGCGGAAAGAGACCAATATCGCCCTGGATTTCCGCGTGCGCCGCGGCGACGTCGAAGCCGAATTCGCTCGCGCCGCGCACGTCTTCGAGCATACGTTCAAGACGCAACAGATCATGCACGTGCCGCTGGAGCCCATGGTCAGCATCGCGGAGCCTGGCGACAACCGGCTCACGCTTTACACCGCATCGCAAAGCCCGTCGTTCGTGCGGATAGAAATCGCCCGACTGCTGGGCTGGCGAGAAAACCAGGTCAAGGTGCAGACGGGAGTACTCGGCGGCGGGTTCGGCGCCAAACTCTATGTCAAGCTCGAGGCGCTTGCCACGGCGTGTGCGCTGCTGGCCAGGCGTCCGGTACGTGTGGCGCTGACGATGGAGGAACAGTTCTTCACGATCACGAAGCACGCCAACACCTTCCGCATCAAGACCGCCGTGGACACCGAGGGCGCCATCACCGCCCGTCAGTGCGAAGTGTTCTGGAACGGCGGCGCCTACGCCGACATAGGGCCGCGTGTCACGCAGAAGTCGGGCTTCACCGCCTCGGGCCCCTATGACATTGCCAACGTCCACATCGACTCCTACCAGATCTATACGAACCTGCCTCCGGCGGGCGCGTTCCGGGGATTCGGCATCACGCAGGTGGTGTGGGGCTACGAATGCCAGGCCGACATCATCGCCCGAGCCCTCAAGATGGACCCCATAGAGTTCCGCCGCAAGAACCTGCTTCGGGACGGCCAGCCGCATGCGACGGGCACCATCATGCGCGATGCGGCACTCGTGCAGGTACTCGACCGCGTGGCGGATCGCATGCGCTGGAACGAGCCGTTCGATCGCGGCAACGGCCACCTGCGCCGCGGCCGCGGCGTGGGCATCGGCTTCAAGGCGGTGGTCGCGCCGACCACATCCGTCGCCAAGCTGAGCCTGCAAGGCGACGGCAGCTGCCTGCTGTACGTCAGCACGGTGGACATGGGTCAGGGCTCGGACACCGCAATGGCCATGATCGCCGCGGAAGTGCTGGGCATCGACGCCGAATCGATCCGCGTCGTCCGTCCCGACACCGATTCCACGCCCTACGACATGGCCACCCTTGGCTCGCGGTCGACGTTCCACATGGGCCACGCCGTGCGCCTGGCCGCCGAAGACGCGGTGGAAAAGGTTCGCGCGTTGGCGGAGGAGCTGGGCGTGCAGGACGCGACGCCGGCTGCGGCCGGCAGTCTGTTGCGTCGGAAGTACGGCATGCCGGCGGGCAACATCATCGGCACGGGTTCATTCATTCCCCCCTACCAGTCGCCCGATCACGACCAAGGGCAGTCTCCCGACATCACGCCGAACTGGATGGTGGGCGGCTCGGGCGTCGAAGTCGAGGTCGATACCGAGACCGGGCACTTTCGGATACTGCGTTTCGAGAACGTCGTCGATTGCGGCACACCGATCAACCCCAAGGTTGTCGAGACGCAGATCTCGGGCGCCGCCATCATGCAGCTGGGCATGGCGCAGTTGGAGCGAATGGAGTTCGATGAGGTCGGACAGCTGCGCAACGCATCGTTTTCCGACTACAAGATCCCGGGCATCCACGATCTTCCGCCGACCATCGGCGTGGACATCGTGCCCGCCTTCCAGAGCAACGGGCCTTTCGGGGCCAAGGGCGTGGGCGAAAGCGCCACGTTCGGCGTGGCCTCGGCCCTGGCCGAAGCCATCGAGGACGCCGTCGGCGTACGCCTGACGTCCCTGCCGATCACGCCCGAGGCCGTGTACCGCGCCATCGCCGCCGCTCGCCATTCGCCGCTTGCCGACGAATAAGTCCAAGGTATATCCCATGAGCCAGACCTCCAATCTGATCCAGTTCGTCCTGAACGGCGAGCCCGTTTCCGCCCACGTGGAAAGCTATGAAACGCTGCTTGAAGTCCTGCGCAGCCGCTTTGGCCTCTATGGCGCGCGCGAAAGCTGCGGCCAGGGCCTTTGCGGTTGCTGCACCGTCCGCGTCGACGGCGACGCGGTCACCGGCTGCATCTATCCCGCCATGCACGCGGACGGGACGGAAGTGCACACCATCGAGAGCCTCGAGCAGCAGGGCGAGCTCGATCCCGTTCAGCAAGCCTTCATCGAATGCGGCGCATTCCAGTGCGGGTTCTGCACGTCGGGTTTCGTGATGATGAGCCGCCAACTGCTGGACAGGAATCCCGATCCCAGCGAAGCGGAGATCCGCCACTACCTGGCTGGAAACCTGTGCCGCTGCGGCGCGTATCCCGAGATCATCCAGGCCGTCCAACTGGCCGCCCGGCGCATCCGTGGTGCGGCCTGAAACGCGAGGCGCTGCCGGCCGCACCCCGACCAACTTCGGAACTCACTCATGATACTGACTGGTGAAAAAAACCTGACCCTGCCGCGCCAACGCGTCTGGGAGGGCCTGAACGACCCGGACATCCTGCGGCAGTGCATTCCGGGATGCGACGTCTTTGAACGCGAATCCGAGCATACGTTCAAGGTGGGCATGGTCCTGGCCATCGGGCCGGTCAAAGCCCGCTTCACGGGCAAGCTGACGCTGTCCGACATCGTACCGCCCGCCTCGTACGCGCTGACCTTCGAAGGTTCGGGCGGCGCGGCTGGCTTTGGCAAAGGCGAGGCTCAGGTCCGGCTGGCCGACGCCGATGCAGGCACCTCGCTGAGCTATTCTATGAAGGCCCAAGTCGGAGGCAAGCTGGCACAGGTAGGCTCGAGGCTCATCGACGGCGTGGCACGCCGTGTCGCGGATGACTTCTTCTCTCGCTTCGCACGGGTGCTGCAGCAGGAGCCCGCCGGCGCGGATCCGACGTCCGTGCCGCCATCAGCCGGCGCCGTAACGTCCGACAGTCCGGCCGCGGACTCTCGCCGCGCGCAGGCGCCTGCCGAAGCCGTACCCGCCGCAGCCCGCATCGCGCCCGCCTCCCTGCCGGGCAGCCTCTTGCCCGCCGCGGCGCCCGTTCGCGAGGATCGCTCTCTGGCCGCATCGATAGCCGTGCTCGGCGCCGCCGTATCGTCCGTCGCCGCCGCAGTGGCCGTGCTTGCCGCAACGATCATGATCCTGAACTCGAACTGAGGAAACACTGATGCAACCCATACTGACCCCTCAAGCCCCCGCGCCGGCCGGCCATTATTCGCAGGCGATGTGCGTGGACAATCTGGTATTCGTATCGGGGATGCTGCCCGGACCGGCCGCTCCCGGCGAGACGGACGACTTCGAACGCCAGGCCCGCGCGTCCCTGACGCATTGCCAACGAGTGCTCGAGGCGGCCGGATGCCAGCTGACCGACGTGGCACAATGCACGGTCTATATCGTCGGCGTCGAGAACTGGCCGCGGTTCAATGCAGTCTACGCCAGCCATTTCGGCGAACACCGGCCGGCCCGCGCGATCGTGCCGGTACCCGAGCTGCATTATGGCTATCTCGTCGAAATTCAGATGGTCGCGCGACGTCCCTGAACCGTCGGCCTGTCCTGAAACCCCGTGCGCGCACTCCGTGCACGGCCGTACTGTTCCATGACGTCGCCGGCCGTCCGGCGTGTGCGGCTGGACCGCGTCTTCACCTGCTTCACTCGTCGCAGCACGGCCTGACACACGCAGCACTTCGCGTGGAGCGTCATGAAACCATATTTGCCTTCGCTGCAGACCCTGCTGGCTTTCGAAGCGGCCGCTCGTCATCTCAGTTTCACCAAGGCCGCTCAAGAGCTCCAGCTGACCCAGACCGCGATCAGCCATCAGATCAGGAACCTGGAAGATCAACTGGGCATCAAGCTGTTCGTGCGCCAGCGCAACACGCTCATCCTTACCACCGTGGCAAGCGAGTATCTGCAGTCCATCAGCGAAGCCATCAGCCTGCTGACGCGGTCCACGGAGCAGACGCAGCGCAACAAGAACAGCGTCGTCCTGAGCGTCTTCTGCCTTCCCACCTATGCGATGCAATGCCTGGTGCCAGCGCTTGCCGACTTTCAGGATCGTCATCCTGAAATAAGCGTCCACCTCACGACAAGCAGCGTATTTTCGGAATTCAACCGTGCGGACTACGACATTGCGATCCGATACGGATCGGGCAACTGGCCGGCCGTACGCGCCGACCTGCTGGCGCGCGAGTCATTTTTCCCCGTCTGCGCCCCCAGGCTGCTCGAGCAGCTGGACCCGGCCCTGACGGAAGAACAGCAACTGAGCGCATTGCGGCGGATCCGTACGTTCTACCACGCCATGCATCAGGACGACTGGCCCGCATGGCTCGATGCGGCCGGACACAGCAACGTGCGCTTCGCGGGAGAGTCCGCCTATCACCTGCAGATGACCACCCTGGAGGCCGCGGTTGCGGGCGCCGGCATCGCGATCGGGCGCACGCCGCTGGTCGACCGCTACCTGCGCACGGGCCAGCTGGTTGCGCCTTTCGGCACCAGGCTGACGTCCCGGTCCGGCTACTACCTCGTGTCTCCTGCAAGCAAGGCCCAGCTGCGCAAGGTCGAATTGTTCAGGCGATGGGCGTTGACTGCCCTGGGCGAGGACAGCGCACCCGCGCACACGGACGACGCGCGAGCGGATCAGCCGCCCCTGGCCGTCGCCGAGGATCCCGACTACCACTACCAGCCCTTGGCCGAGATCCTCGCCCGATGGAAAGCCCAGACGCCGGACAAGCTGGCGCTGGTCGACGTGCAGCAGGGACGGCGCATCACGTTCTCGGAACTGGCGAACCTGGTGGACAACGTCGCCCTGCAATTGCGCGAGCGAGGCGTGACGGCGGGGGAGCGCGTCCTGCTCCACGCGGAGGAAGGCCTGGAGAAGGTGCTGCTCTGGCTGGCACTGTGGCGGCTGGCGGCGGTAGTCTGTCCCATCGAACTGTCGCGCCTGCGGTCGGGCGCCTGCACACAGGTGCTGGAGAGACTGCAGCCGGCGCTCATCCTCTGCACGTCAGGGGCGGACGTCGAACGGATACCCGACGCGTGGAAGGGCCGCCTGCTGGCCTGCGGCGTCTGGGAAGAAGCCGACCCGCAAAGCGAAGATTCCGTCATCTCTTTCACGCGCGCGGCCGGCGATGCGTCACAACTTCCGCGAGGCGCCCGCCTGCACGACATGGCCAGCATCTGCACCACGTCCGGCACTACCGGCGACCCCAAGTTCATCGTGTACGACCACAAGGCCTATTGGCTCAACGGCCAGGCCATGGTGGATTCACTGGGGCTGACCGCACGCGACCGGACGCTGGAGTATCGCTCCTTCGACTGGTACTCCACGCAGATCCTGAGCCTCATGCCGTTCCTGCAGACCGGCCTGACACTGCATATGGCGGCACGATTCTCGCTGACCGCGATACCGCGGTGGATAGCGCAACACCAGATTTCGATCAGCGTGGGCGTGCCCGCGGTGATCAACCTGCTGTTGCAGCAGTCCGAAGATACCGCGCCCGGCGCATTCGGCTCGCTCCGGCTGATGACCTGCAGCACGGCCAACCTGGCCACGGCGCAGTGGCTGCGCTTCGAGCAGGTATTCCGGGTGCGTCTGCTGAGCATCTATGGATCCTCGGAAGCCGGGTGGATATGCAGCAATCGGCACAACGACATCACGATAGGCACGGTGGGATATCCGGTCACTCACACCGAGGTGGCAATCGTCGATGAAAAAGGCAATAGCGGCCCGGACGTCGTCGGCCATATCAGCGTGTCGGGACCGCAGCTCGCGGTAGGCATACTCGAAGCCGACGGACACATCACGCCGATACGCGGCCGGCGTCTGGCCACGAACGACCTGGGAGTCATGGACGCATCGGGGCGCATCCGGGTACTCGGCAGGACCGACGATCTGATCAGCCGCGGCGGCATCAAGATTCCGCCCCGCGAGATCGAGGACATCGTCCTGACCCATCCCGACGTGATCGACGCGGTGGTGATCGGCGTGCCCGACGACATATTCGGGCAAGTGCCGGTGTGTTTCTACATCCCGCGCTCGGAATTTCCGGTAGACGAGCTGTTGTCCTATTGCCGGCGCAACCTGCCCAGGGACAGAGTGCCGGCAAACGCGTATCAGCTCGACTCGCTACCCCGTAATCGCCGCGGCAAGCTGCTGCGTCGTGAACTGCTGGAGCTCTGGACCGATATGCCGAAGAAGGACGCACAGCCGCACTCCGCACCTTGAATGTGGGTAAATCGAAGCAGCCCGCCCGCGGAATAGAAAAAGCCCGTAGGCAGCGGCTCTACGGGCTCTCGAACTTGCTAGGGAAGAATTCTTGGCGGACAGAGGGGGATTCGAACCCCCGATACGCTTTTGACGTATACACGCTTTCCAGGCGTGCGCCTTCAACCACTCGGCCACCTGTCCTGATCTGGTTGCCTTTTCGCTACCCGGCTCAGACTGGAAAGCCTCAGACTCAAAAGCCCCAGACTTAAAAGCCCCAGACTCAACAGCCCCAGACTCAACAGCCCCAGACTCAACAGCCCCAGACTTCAAAAGCCTCGGCCTTACAAGCCCGAACCTTACAAGCCAAGGCGCACAAGCGCGCGCCATGCAGCAGAAAACGGCAATCCGCGATTCTAGCAGGATTTCACGAAACTTTCGCACGCTCCTTTCCCCGGCCCGTCGCGCCGCTGCACAATCTGACCTCTTCCCGCCCGGACGCCCACACACGCCCACCCAATCGCCCAAAGACAGGCCCGGAATACGCGGTACTCCGCCCGTCCCCATGACACAAAAAAGATGAATATCGGGCATTGCGATCGCGCCAGCCTGGATCCTTCGCAACCCAGAACTAGACCTCGCGGCCCGCATGCAGGCAAGTGGCTGCTGCCTTGCGGAAAGGCGCATCGCGATCAACATAAGGTCAACGGAAGACAATGCGCAAGAATCTGCCCGTCACCGGGCGGGAATACCCATTTCCCAAAGGCCGCACCTTGGTCTCGACCACCGACACCAAGGGCCGCATCCTGTACTGCAATCCCGCGTTCGTGGAAGTCAGCGGGTTCTCGAAAGAAGAGCTGCTGGGCCAGCCGCACAACGTGATCCGCCATCCGGACATGCCGGAAGAGGCGTTTCGCGACATGTGGGCCACCATCTCGTCGGGACGGCCCTGGTCTGCGGCGGTGAAGAACCGCCGAAAGAATGGCGACTTCTATTGGGTGATGGCCAACGCCGCGCCGCTGCTGGAAGACGGCGAGACCGTCGGCTACATGTCGGTGCGCACCGAGCCCACGCGCGAAGAGATCGAAGAGGCCGAGGCCCTGTACGCCACGATGCGCGAGGAACATGCCTCCGGACGCCTGCGCCATGCGTTGTCCGGAGGCCAGGTGGTCAAGCGCACGCTGGCCGGCCGCCTGGCGCGGATCACGCGCATGGGAGTCGCGGGCAGGTGGATGGCCCTGCTGGTGCTGTTGTTGCTGGCCTTTGCGGCGATCGACCACTACATGCCCACTGAGACCGTGGCCACCGCCAGCGCCGCATGGGCCATGCGGCTGGCCCTGCTCGCCGTGGCCTGGCGCATGCTGGACAGCGGATTGAAGCAGCCGCTGCAGGAACTGGTGCACACGGCGAACCGCCTGGCGGCCGCCGACCTGACCCAGTCCCTGGAAAGAACACGCAGCGACGAACTGGGCGATCTGCAGACGGCGCTGGCGCAGCTCAGCGTCAACGTCCGTTCCATCGTGCGCGACGCGCGCGACCACAGCCAGGACATCGCGGCCGGCACCGCCGAGATCGCGCGCGGCAATCTGGACCTGTCCGGGCGTACCGAAGCGCAGGCGAGCAACGTGCAGCAGACGGCCGCGTCGATGGAGCAGATCACGGGCACGGTGGGCCTGGCCGCGGAATCGGCGCAGAAGGCCGGGGCGCTGTCGACGCAGACCAGCCAAGTGGCGCAGCGCGGGGCCGAGGCGGTCGAGCAGGTCAGCCTGACGATGCAGGACATCCTGAAGTCCTCGCGCAGCATCAGCGAGATCACCCAGCTGATCGACAGCATCGCGTTCCAGACCAACATCCTGGCGCTGAATGCCGCGGTCGAGGCGGCGCGCGCGGGCGAGCAGGGCCGCGGGTTCGCGGTGGTGGCCGCCGAGGTGCGCGCGCTGGCGCAGCGCAGCGCGCACGCCGCCAAAGAGATCCGCCAGCTCATCGACGACTCCGCCATCCAGGTCGCGCAGGGCAGCGAGCGCACCGAACTGGCGCGCAAGACGATGGGGGAAGTGCTGGACAGCGTGCAGTCCGTGAACGACCTGGTCGCGGAAATCAGCAACGCCACGCGGGAACAGCTGGCGGGCATCTCGCAAGTGAACGCGGCGGTGGCGCAGCTGGACAGCATCACTCAGCAGAATGCCGCGCTCGTGGAGCAGGTGGCCTCGTCGGCGATGTCGCTGGAACGCCTGGCGCAGGACACCTCGCAGACCATGCAGGTGTTCCGCCTGGACGCCGCAGGCGCCGCGCGCGCCGATGCAGTCGCCTTGCGCGTAGCCCATGCTCCGCGCAAGGCATTACCGGCGGCCTGACCGCGCGCCTGCGCCCTACCAGGCCACGTCGGGCGCGCCACCGCTGCCGCGCGACGGCAGGTCGGCGTCCGGCGCGTCCATCGCCGTCAGCACATAGTTGATCTGGTATTCCTCTCGATACAGCGTCTCGCCCCACAGCAGCGGCGTGCCCACCGCATCCAGAAACGTGTGGGTGCGCACCATCACCGGCCGCCCCTTCTCGATCTGTAGTTGCTTGACCACCGCCGGCGGCGGCATCGCGACCCGCACGGTGTTGAGAAAACGCGTGATCGGCATGCCGAGCTCTTCATCCAGCAGCGCCTGCACCGAACGCCGGGACAACATCTCCACGGTGAGCCGGGCGCCGATCAGCCCCGGCAGATAGCGCATCTCCAACGCGATAGGCTTGCCCGACAGCAGCCGCAGGCGCTGCAGCCGGTAGACCGGCTCGGCGCGGCCCAGCCGCAGGGTGGCGCGCACGTGGTCCTCTACCGCCGCCTTGCCGTAGGTAAGCACCTCATAGCTCAGGTCGCGGGCGAAGGCATCCTGCTCGAAATAGGCGACCTGGTGCGTATCGACCGTGGACGACAACGTGGGCTGGGCGACGAAGCTGCCCACGCCGCGCTTGCGCTCGACCAGGCCCTCGAAGACCAGTTGCTGGATGGCATGCACGACCGTCGCGCGGGTCGTGGCGTAGCGCTTGGCGAGCTCGGTCTCTGAGGGCAGCAGGTCGCCTGGCGCATAGGCGCCATGGCTGATGGCATCGCGCAAGGCGTTGCGGATCTTGAGATAGACGGGCACGGCCTGATGGCGACCGGCGCTTGACGCAGGTTGCATAGTCAACTACTCTGAATTTACGAAACGACACATGAGCGTATCACCCGTCGGCGGCCAATTCGTGCTGGCGGGATCGTTCTCCGGACTTATTTTGACGCAGACCCCCATGACCAGCGCGCAGCAAGACCTTCGTCCCTTCCGCATCGAATCCGTGCGCGTGTTGCCGGGCATCGGCGGCCACTGGATCAACGACCAGATGGCAGTGCAGACTGGCGCCAGGGCCGACGGCTATTTCTTCGAAGGCCCCACCAGCTCGCCCGCCTTTCCCGCCGTGCGCTCGCCCAGCGTGGCCTACCTGATCTGCCTGGACCTGGAGGACGGCCAGACCGCCTACGGCGACTGCACCACCGTGGCCAACGCCGGCTGCGCCGGACGCCCCATGCCGCTGGCGGCAAACGGTATCGAGACGGTTCAGGCGGTACTGCGGCAGGGCCTGGCGGGCCGCACGTTCGAGGGGTTCCGCGCGGCGGCCGGCGCACTGCAAACCATGCCGCTGCCCGAGTCGATGCGGCTGCCGGTGGAGTATGGCGTCACGCAGGCGCTGCTGGCGGCGGCGGCCCTGGCCAACCGCTGCCAGATGGTGGACGTGCTGTGCCGCGAATACGGCCGTCCCCGCCCCACGCAAGGTCCCGGTTTCGCGGGTTCATGCGGCGGCTCATGGGAGTCCAACGTCGACAAGGCCATCGTGCGCGGGCTGGACATGTTCCCGCAGTCGGCCATCCAGAGCCGCGCCGAATGCGAGCGGCTGCCCGAATATGCGGCATGGATCGCCGGCCGCATCCGCAAGCTGGGCGCGCAGGGGTACCAGCCCGACCTGCACTTCGATTTCCACGCCTCGCTGGGCCGCATGCTTGGCAACGACGAAGACCGCATCCTGGATTACCTGGCCACGATCTGCGAACGGGCTGGCGGCCTGACCGTGTTTTTCGAAGACCCGATGCTGTCCGAAAGCCCCGAAGAAGCCCGCGAGCGCATGGGATCGCTGCGCGCCCGGCTGGACGCGCGCCTGCCCAACGCCCGCCTGATCGCAGACGAATGGGCCAACGGCCCGGGCAACGTGCGCGCCTTCGCCGCCTCGGGCGCGGCGCATGCCGTGCAGATCAAGATGCCCGACAACGGCTCGCTGCTGACGACCATCGACGCCATCGAGGGCTGCCAGGAGCACGGCACGCTGGCCTATCTGGGCGGCAGCTGCAACGAGACGGACATCTCGTCGCGAGCCTCCATCCACGTGGGCCTGGCATTCGGCGCATGGCGCATGTTGACCAAGCCCGGCCTGGGCTTTGACGAGGGCCTGATGATCATGACGAACGAGGTCAGCCGCACGCTGGGCAGGTACTGACGCCGCCGCCACGCCGGCGGCCGCCGCGTGCGAACAATTCCAACGCAGCAAGCACAACGCAGGAGGGAACACCATCATGACCAAGCATCAACCCACGCAACGCGCGGGCTTTGCAGCGCGCCTGGCGTTCGCAGCCCTGGTCGCGGCCGGCACCGCGGCCGTTCCGTTGGCGGCAGGCGCCGCCGACGCCGCCGCCACCTTCCCGCAGAAGCCGGTCACGATGGTCGTGCCCTTCCCGCCCGGCGCCGCCACCGACATCATCGCGCGCACGGTCGCGCAGAAGCTGGGCGAGAAGTGGGGGCAGTCCGTGGTGGTCGAAAACCGCGCCGGCGCCACCGGGGCCATCGGAAGCAACTACGTGGCACGCTCGGAACCCGATGGCCACACGCTGCTGGTCGCCACCACCAGCAGCCACACCATGGGGCCCAACCTGTCGACCAAGCTGCCCTGGGACCCGGTGAAGAGCTTCGCGCCCGTGACGCTGCTGGCGTGGGCGCCCAACGTGCTCGAAGTAAATCCCTCGGTACCCGCGACGTCCATGCAGGAACTCATCGCGCTCTTGAAGAAGAATCCGGGCAAGTACACCTTCGCCTCGTCGGGCACGGGCAGCTCCATCCACCTGGCGGGCGAGATGTTCAAGGTCCAGGCCGGTGTGGACATGGTGCACGTGCCGTACAAGGGCGCCGCGCCCGCCGTGGCGGACCTGCTGGGCGGGCAGGTCGACATCATGTTCGACACCGTGGCGCTGTCGCTGCCTCACCTGAAGGCGGGCAAGCTGCGTCCCCTGGCGGTGACCACCACGCGCCGCTCCTCGTCGCTGCCCGACGTGCCCACGATGCGCGAAGCGGGCCTGCCCGACTACGAGATGGCGGCCTGGATCGGCCTGCTGGCCCCCGCCGACACGCCACCGGCCGTGGTACAGAAAATCCAGGCGGACGTCGGCGCCGTCTTGCAGATGCCCGACGTGCAGGCGAAACTCCAGGGGCAGGGCACGGACATCTCCGGCATGTCCAGCGCTGAATTCGGCGCGCTCATCAAGGATGAGCTGGGCCGCTATGGCGCCATCATGAAGCAGGCGGGCATCCGGCCCGGCGACTGAAGGAGGCCCGCATGTCCGACCGACACGCCCCCGACCGTCCCGCCGCCACGCGCTGGCTGGCCGAGTACGCCCTGGCCTTCGAATACGACGCCTTGTCCGCCGATGCGCGGCGCATCGCCAGGCATTGCATCCTGGATTGGTATGCCGTCACCCTGGCGGCCTGCCGCGAGGACGGGATAACGGCGATGGTCCAGGACGAGCTGGACGCCGGCGCCGGCGGCGCCGTGCCGGTGATCGGGCATGCCGCCGCGGTATCGCAGTACGCGGCGGCCCTGATACACGGCGCCGCCGCGCATTGGCTCGACTATGACGACGTCAACCTGGCCATCACGGGCCATCCCACCGCCGTGGTGTATTCGGCGCTGCTGCCGCTGGCGCAGTCGCGCGGCAGCAGCGCGCGCGAGCTGACGGCCGCCTTCGTGGCCGGCTACGAAGTGGCTTGCCGCGTGGGGCGCTGGCTGGGCGACGCGCACTACCGCCACGGCTACCACGCCACCGCCACCGTGGGCGCCGTGGCGGCGGCCGCGGCCTGCGCGCGCCTGCTGCGGCTCGCGCCGGAGCAGGCCGCCACGGCGCTATGCCTGGCCGGCACGCAGGCCGGCGGGCTGAAGGCCATGTTCGGCACGATGGCCAAGCCGTTGCATGCCGGACTGGCGGCCCGCAACGGCCTGATGGCGGCCCGCCTGGCGGCGCGCGGCATCGAGGCGGGACAGGACGGGCTCGAGGCGCCGCAGGGCTACGCGGCCGTGCTCAGCCCCGCCCCAGACTGGAACGCCGCCATCGCCGCGCCGCCACGCGACCTGCACCTGATGGAACGGCTCTTCAAATATCACGCGTCCTGCTACGGCACCCATGCCGTCATCGAGTGCGGGCGCAAGCTGCGCGAACAGGGGCTGCGCCCCTGCGACATCGCCTCGATCACGCTGCATGCCAACCGCGGCAGCGAGACCATGTGCAACATCGCGGCGCCGCAGACCGCCAACGAGGCCCGCTTCAGCCTGCGCATGAACGCGGCATACGGCCTGCTGGGCCTGGACGCCAGCGCCATCGACGCCTATACCGCCACACGGCTGGCCGATCCCGCCATCATCGCGCTGCGCGAGTGCATGGACGTGCAGTGCCACGACGATATGGCCATGATGGCCTCGCGCATGGTGGTGCGGCGCCGCGACGGGTCCACGCTGGAAGCCGGCCACGACGCGGGCGTGCCCGCCGCCGACATCGACGAGGAAGCCGCGCGTTTGCAGGAGAAATTCCTGGCGCTCGCCGTGCCGGTGATCGGCGTGCACGCGGCCAGCGAGCTTTGCGAAGCCATCCTGGACATGGATGCCGCCGCGGACCTGCGCGCCCTGGCCGTCAACGTGCCCGCGCGCGCGCCGCGCATGTGACCGTGAACGACCAACGTCCCGGGCGCATCCTGCCCATCATCGTCCTGGCGCAGCTCGGCGGCACGTCGCTGTGGTTCGCCGGCAATGCGGCCAGCGCCGAACTGGGGATGGGCGACAGCGTGGCCTACGTGGCCAGCGCGGTGCAGCTGGGCTTCATCGTCGGCACGCTCTGCTCGGCCTGGCTGCGCATCGCCGACCGGCATGCCGCCTCGCGGCTGTTCTTCGCATCCTGCCTGCTGGGTGCGTTGTGCAACTATCCCCTGACCATGCTGGCGCTGGCCACGCTGCCGCGGCCCGACGCCGCGGTGCTGGCGCTGCGCTTCGCGGTGGGCGTGTCGCTGGCTGGCATCTATCCCATAGGCATACGCGCGGCAGCCAGCTGGTTCAAGTCGGGGTTGGGGCATGCCCTGGGATTTCTCACCGGCGCGCTGGTATTGGGCACGTCTTTCCCGCACCTGATGCGGGCGCTGGGCGCGCACGTGGACGGCGGCGTCGTGCTGGCCAGCGCCTCGGTCATCGCCGTGCTGGGCGGAGCGGCCATGCTGGCATGGGTGCCGGACGGGCCGTACGCGCGCCGTGCGCCGCCGGCCTCTCGCGCGGGCCTGGGCGAGGCCTGGGCGCGGCTGCCGGGCCTGCGCGCGGCGGCCGTCGGCTACTTCGGCCACATGTGGGAGCTGTACGCCTTCTGGACCTTCGTGCCGTTCTACGTGGCCGCGCACGGCGCCGCCGCGGGCGCCGTGCCGCCCTCTCCCACGGTATCGTTCTGGGCCTTCGCCGTCATCGGCCTGGGTGCGCTGGGATGCGTGGCCGGCGGATACGTGTCGCGCACAGTAGGCAGCCGGCCCGTGGCGGTGGCGCAGCTGTCGCTGTCGGGCCTGTGCTGCGTCGCCTCGCCGCTGTGCTTCGCGCTGCCCACGCCGGCCTTCCTGGCGTTCCTGCTGTTCTGGGGCGTGGTGGTGGTGGGAGACTCGCCGCAGTTCGCGGCGCTGGTGGCGCAGGAATCGCCTCCCACGCAAGTGGGCAGCATCGTGACGCTGGTCAACGCGATCGGATTCGCGATCACGGTGGTCAGCATCCAGCTGCTGGACCTGCTTTCCGACGCGGTATCGCCGCAGTACGTAATGACCGTGCTGGCCGTCGGTCCGCTGATCGGGGTGGCCTGGGCGGCCCGGATGCGCCGTCGGGTCGCCGCGCGATAGCCCGGCAATCGTGCATCGTTCCCGCGGCGTACGGCCATGGGGCGAGCGCTACTCCTGTCGCGCGGCGGCCTCGTCCATGAAGCGCGCCAACTCCACGTCGAGCTCGGTCACGCCATCCGCATCATGTGTGATCAAGGACACCTCGACGCGGTTGTACACATTGCACCACTCGGGATGATGATTCATCCGCTCGGCCTTCAATGCCACGCGCGACATGAACCCGAAGGCGGCGTTGAAGTCCTTGAACTTGTAGGTCTTGGTGATGGCGTCGCGGCCTTGCGCCGCCGGCATCCATCCCGACAGCCCCTGCGCGGCGCGCTCCGCGCCGATCTTTTCGAGCTTGCGCATGATTCGCTCTCCTGGCGTACGGTCCGCCAGCCGGTATGGGCGGCCGCGCGCCTACGATCGTCGCGCGCGCGGGCCCAATGCCGGCTTCACGGCTCGACCTGCCGGTACGACAGCACCGTGCCGTCCGGCGCGGCCTCTTCCAGCCGCACACGGAACCCCCACAGCCTGCCCAGGTGCTTCATGACCTGGTCGGCGTCCTCGGCGGCAAGCGGCCGTCCCCGCGTCTGCTGATGGCGCAGCACCAGCGAGCGGTCGGACTCGCGCTTGTAGCGCACCACCTGGATGTCCGGCACCTGGTTGTCGCGGTTGTGCTGCGCGGCCAGCAGGCGGCGGATGTCGCGGTAGCCTTCGTCGTCGTGGATGGCGGCCACGGTGAGCTTGGGATTCTCTTGATGGTCGGCGATCGCGAAGAAACGGAATTCGCGTATCAGCCGCGGCGACAGGTACTGTGAAATGAAGGACTCGTCCTTGAAGTTGCGCATGGCGAAGTCCAGCGTCTTCAGCCAGTCGCTGCCAGCGATGTCCGGGAACCACTGACGATCTTCGGGCGTGGGCGATTCGCAGATGCGACGGATGTCCGTCATCATGGAATAGCCCAGCGCGTACGGATTGATGCCGCCGTAGCCGCGCTGGTCGAAGCCGCGCTGGCTGACCACGCTGGTGTGGCTTTGCAGCACTTCCATCATGAAACCGTCGGTGACCAGGCCCTTGTGGTGCAGGCGGTTCAGCAGCGTGTAGTGCCAGAACGTGGCCCAGCCCTCGTTCATGACCTTGGTCTGGCTTTGCGGATAGAAGTACTGGGCGATCTTGCGCACGATGCGCACCAGTTCCTTCTGCCAGGGCTCGAGCTTGGGCGAGTGCTTCTCGATGAAGTACAGCAGGTTCTCTTCGGGCTCGGGCGGAAATACGGCACGGCGCGCCTCTTCGGCCGGCGAAGGCTCGGCGCGGGGCACGGTGCGCCACAGGTCGTTGAACTGCAGACGCGCGTGCTCTTCGCGTTCGGCCTGGCGCTGCGCCTCTTCGCGGAACGAGGGCGGCGTAGGCCGCTTGTAGCGGTCGACGCCGTGCAGGCTGAGCGCATGGCACGAGTCGAGTATGGCTTCGACCGCCTCGATGCCGTGCCGCTCTTCGCAGTCGGCCACGTACTTGCGGGCGAACACCAGATAGTCGAGCACGCCGTCGGCATCCGTCCACTGGCGGAACAGATAGTTGTTCTTGAAGAAGGAGTTGTGCCCGTAGCACGCATGCGCGATCACCAGCGCCTGCATGGCCATGGAGTTCTCTTCCATCAGGTACGAGATGCAGGGGTTGGAATTGATGACGATCTCGTAGGCCAGGCCCTGCATGCCCGTGCGGTAGTACTGTTCGTTGCGGATGAACTCCTTGCCGTACGACCAGTGCGGGTAGCCGATGGGCAGGCCCGCCGAGGCATACGCGTCCAGCATCTGCTCGGAGGTGATGATCTCGATCTGGTTCGGATACGTGTCCAGGCCGTATTCGGCGGCGGTTTCGGAGATGACCTCGTCATAGCGCTGCACGAGGTCGAAGGTCCATTCCGAACCGACGGAGATCGGACGAACCGTGCGTTCGCCGTAGGGTCCTGCGATGGCGTTCATGGCTTGTCCTCCTGTCGCTGCGCACGCCGGCTGCGCGTGGGGCGGTCCGCGATGCTCATGCCGCCTCCTTCTTGAACAGGTCGTGGAATACCGGATAGATCTCGCTGCGGCTGCAGATGCGCCGCATGGCGAAATGCGGCGCGGATTCCTGTTCGTACTCGGCCCACAGGCTGCTCTTGCGGGCCTCGGCCGAATCCGGCACCTCGATATAGGCGAAGTAGCGCGTGGCCAGCAGCAGGTGCTCGGACAGGAACCGTGCGCTCTTGCCCGCGTCGGCGCCGAACGAGTCGCCGTCGCTCGCCTGGGCCGCGTACACGTTCCAGGCCGAGGGCGGATAGCGATCCAGCATGATCTCGCGCATCAGCTCGAGTGCCGACAGCACGATGGTGCCGCCGCTCTTGGGATCGTAGAAGAAGGTTTGCTCGTCGACTTCTTCGGCATTGTCGGTATGGCGGATGAACACCACGTCGACGTGCTCGTACTTGCGCGACAGGAACAGGTACAGCAGCGTATAGAAGCGCTTGGCCAGGTCCTTCTTGCCCTCGTCCATCGAGCCGGACACGTCCATCAGGCAGAACATGACCGCGCGCGCCACCGGCGCGGCCACGGCCACGCGATGCCGGTAACGAAGGTCCATGTCGTCCAGGAAGGGCACACGCGCCACGCGCGCCGTCCATTCGTCCACGTCGATGCGCAGGGCTTTCTGTTCGTCGTCGGGCGCGCCGCGCGCGATGGCTTCGTCCAGCTTCCGCTGTGCCTCTTCCAGGCCGCTGCGGGCGTTCACGCTGAGCGCGACCCGCCGAGACAGGGAAGCGCGCAGCGTGCGGTTGACGCTGAGCTGGCTGGGCGAGCCCGTGGTGGTGTAGCCGGCGCGCTGCCACTTCTTCTGCGACACGTCGCCCAGCTGCGTGCGCACCAAGTGGGGCAGTTCGAGATCGTCGAAGAACAGGCTGAGGAATTCGGCGCGGGACAGGCTGAAGGTGAACTGGTCCACCGACTCGCCTTCGCCGGGCTCGGAGCCGCCCCCGCCTCCCGCGCCGCCCTGCGGGCGGTCGAACGCATCGCCCTTGGCGAACTCGCGGTTGCCGGGATGGACGATCTCGCGGTCGCCCCCTTCGCCGTGGCGAAAGTGCGGCTCGGAGATATCGCGCACGGGCAGGTTGACCTCGCCCCCGCGGTCCATGTCTTCGATGGACCGTTCCTTGACCATGTCTCCGACGGCCTTGCGGATCTGGTCTTTGTAGCGGCGCAGGAACCGTTCCCGGTTCACCGCGCTTTTATTGCGGCCGTTCAGACGCCTGTCGATGAGCGAATTCATGATTCACTCTCCTCAGGAAGACTTCCTCACCCGAAGATACCACTCGCACAGCAAGCGCACCTGCTTCTCGGTGTAACCCTTCTCCACCATTCTGTCGACGAAGCTTTGATGCTTGTTGCGGTCTTCGGCCGACGCCTTGGCGTTGAACGAGATGACCGGCAACAGGTCTTCGGTGTTCGAGAACATCTTCTTCTCGATGACCTCGCGCAACTTCTCGTAGCTCGTCCAGTTCGGGTTGCGGCCAGCGTTGTTGGCGCGCGCCCGCAGCACGAAATTGACGATCTCGTTGCGGAAGTCCTTGGGATTGGCGATGCCGGCCGGCTTCTCGATCTTCTCGAGCTCGTCGTTCAACGCGCTGCGGTCGAAGCTCTCGCCGGTTTCGGGGTCGCGGAACTCTTCGTCCTGGATCCAGCAGTCGGCGAAGGTGACATAGCGATCGAAGATGTTCTGGCCGTATTCGGAATACGACTCGAGATAGGCCGTCTGGATTTCCTTGCCGATGAACTCGGCATAGCGCGGCGCCAGCCACCCCTTGATGAATTCGAGATAGCGCCGCCGCGTTTCCTCGGGGAAGTCTTCGCGGCCGATGCGCTGCTCGAGCACATACATCAGGTGTACCGGGTTGGCCGCGACCTCGGTCTGGTCATGGTTGAAGACGCTGGACAGGATCTTGTACGCGAAGCGCGTGGACACGCCCGTCATGCCCTCGTCGGTGCCGGCGTAGTCCTTGTACTCTTGCAGGGCCTTGGCCTTGGGATCGACGTCTTTCAGCGACTCGCCGTCGTAGACGCGCATCTTGGAATAGATGCTCGAGTTCTCGGGCTCTTTCAGGCGCGTCAGCACGGAGAACTGGGCCATCATCTCGAGCGTGCCGGGCGCGCACGGCGCCTTGGACAGCGAACTGTGGCGCAGCAGCTTGTCGTAGATGCGCACCTCTTCGGACACCTGCAGGCAGTACGGCACCTTGACGATGTAGATACGATCGAGGAAGGCCTCGTTGTGCTTGTTGTTGCGGAAGGTCTGCCACTCGGACTCGTTCGAGTGGGCCAGGATGGACCCGTTGAACGGGATGGCCGAGAAGCCCTCGGTGCCCTTGAAGTTCCCTTCCTGCGTGGCCGTCAGCAGCGGATGCAGCATCTTGATCGGCGCCTTGAACATCTCGACGAACTCGAGCAGGCCCTGGTTGGCCAGGCACAGGCCGCCCGAATAGCTGTAGGCGTCGGGATCGTCCTGCGAATAGCGATCGAGTTTGCGGATATCGACCTTGCCGACCAGGGACGAGATGTCCTGATTGTTCTCGTCGCCCGGTTCTGTCTTGGCGATGGCGACCTGCCGCAGCACCGAAGGATTCAGGCGCACCACGCGGAACTGCGAGATGTCGCCGTCGAACTCGCGCAGCCGCTTGACGGCCCACGGCGACATGATGCCGCTGAGATAGCGCCGCGGAATGCCGTACTCGGCCTCCAGCGAATCGCCGAAGCGCTCGGGATGGAACAGTCCCAGCGGCGACTCGTTGACGGGCGAACCCTTCAGCGCGTAGATGGGATAGGTTTCCATCAGCGTCTTCAGGCGTTCCGCGATGGAGGACTTGCCGCCGCCCACCGGGCCCAGCAGGTAGAGAATCTGCTTGCGCTCTTCCAGGCCCTGCGCGGCGTGCTTGAAGAACGCCACGATCTGGTCGATGACGTCCTCCATTCCGTAGAACTCGCGGAATGCGGGATAACGCCTGATGACGCGATTGGAGAACAGACGGGACAAACGCGGGTCATTGCGCGTGTCGACCAGTTCGGGCTCGCCGATGGCGGACAACATGCGTTCCGCCGGACTGGCATACGCCATGGGATCGCGTTTGGCCAGAGCGAGATATTCTTCTAGAGAAAGCTCGGTTTCCTGGTCACGTGCGTACTGCGACTTGAAGCCTTCGAGGATGCTTTGCACGGCCAACCCCTCCTACGGTATCGAAGCACAGAAAAAACAGGTCGGTTGTCTTCATTGTGTTCCTCAAGCAAGAGTGGTGCCAGCGAATATTGCTGTTGAACACACCACATCATCTTGTCGTGGTGCTTTCACCACACACAATAGAATGGATACGCAGACCCTTATTCGCTTAGGCCCCGATGTAGTCGTGCAAGTTCCGCGAGTCGGTAAATTAAGGGCCATTTGTATAGATGGCCTTTTGTGCGGCGGATGTGTAGCAGCGTAGTGAGACGAGTGCTGACAAGATGCCCGCCTGCACACTCTTCATGCATGCGTGCACGGGTTCGCGCATGAAGCATATCGATACGCACCGCGGCGGGGCGGCCTGCCCGGCGACATATCCATGCAGGCACTGCGGGTATCCACGCAGACGGCGCGCCGCGCCGTCGCTGGCGGGCGACGCGTGTCAGCGGCGCGCGTCGCCGCTCAGGGTCAGCATGCGTTCGACGTAGCGGGCGATGGTGTCGATCTCGATGTTCACCCGGTCGCCCGGCCGCAGATTGCGCAGCGTGGTCACGGCCTGCGTGTGCGGGATGATGTTGATGCTGATCTCGCAGCCGTCGGCATCGTCGCTCACGCGATTCACCGTCAGGCTGACGCCGTTCACCGTCACCGATCCCTTGTAGGCCAGGTAACGCGCCAGGTCGCGCGGCACGCGGACGGCCAGTTCGCGCGACTCGCCGATCGGCTCGAAACGCGCCACCGTGCCGAGGCCGTCGACGTGGCCCGACACGAGGTGACCTCCGATCTGGTCTCCCACGCACAGCGACTTCTCGAGATTGACCTCGCCGGGGCGATCCAGCCCGACCGTGCGCGACAGGCTCTCCTGCGACACGTCCACCTGGAATCGTCCCGGCGATTGCAGCGCCACCACGGTCATGCAGGCGCCCTGCACCGCGATGGAATCGCCGATGCCGACGTCGCGCAGGTCCAGGTCGGACGCGTCGATGTCCAGCCGCACGCCGGCCTGCGCGCCGCCAGGCAGGGACTCGACGTTGACGATGCGGCCCACTGCCGCGACGAGACCGGTGAACATTGCTTTTGCTCCTTGGATATCGTGTTCAGCGCGGGGCGCCGTCCAGGCCCTGCCGCAGGGCCTGCCAGCGCGCCGCCACGCGGGCGCGCAGCCGCGCATCGGCGCCCACGCGCGTGAAATCGGTAAATTCGAAACGCTGGGCGCCGTCCAGGTGATCGATCATCGGCATGCGCACCATGCCTGCGGCGTCGCCCAGCAGCATGGGCGCGAGGTACACCAGCAGCTCGTCCACGCACCCGGCGGACAGCAGCGCCCCCGACAGGCCCGCGCCGGCCTCGACGTGCACCTCGTTCACGTCATGCTCGCCGAACCAGCGCATCATGCCGTCCAGGTCGACGCGCTGGGGTTGGTCGCCGGGCATCAGTATGGTTTGCACGTTGCGCCGCGCCAGGCGTTCGGCCTTGGCCGGATCCGAGCGGGCCGTGAAGACCAGCACCTCGGAGCCGTCCAGCAACCGGGCGTTCTCGGGGATGGCGTAGCGGGCATCGACCACCGCCTTGCGCGGCGGCCGGGTGGTTGTCACCTCGCGCACATTCAGCTGGGGATCGTCCGCAAGCACGGTTCCCATGCCCGTCAGGACCACGCAGCTGCGCGCGCGCCAGTGATGGCCGTCGGCGCGCGCTTCCGGGCCCGTGATCCACTGGGACATGCCGTTGTGCAGGGCGCTGCGGCCATCCAGCGACGCCGCCAGCTTCAGCCAGGTCCAGGGCGTGCCGCGCTGCATGCGCGCCACGAAGCCCGGATTCAGCTCGAGGGCCTCGTCCACGCACACCCCTACGTCGACCGCGATGCCGGCGGCCCGCAACTGGGCCAGCCCGCGGCCGTTGACCTGGGGATTGGGATCGCCCATGGCCACGACCACGCGCGCGGGACGCGCCGCCAGGACGGCATCGACGCAAGGCGGGGTGCGGCCATGGTGGCTGCAGGGTTCCAGCGTGACGTACAGCGTGGCGCCCTCGACGGAATGGCCGCGCTCGGTGGCGTCGCGCAACGCGCGGATCTCGGCATGCGGGCCGCCGGGCGGCTGCGTGGCGCCCTCGCCCAGCACCTGCCCGTCGCGCACGATGACGCAGCCCACGCGCGGATTGGGGGTGGTGGTGTACAGCACGCCGCGCGCGAGCGCCAGCGCGCGCCGCATCCAGTCCAGGTCGTGAGGGTCGGTATGGGTCATGGAGTTTCGATTGTATGCCCGCTTGCATGCCCGCCCGGCCGCACGGCGCCGCGGCACCGGCCGGACCGTGGGGGATGTCCGGATCGGTCCGGCGGCGGTCCGTTGCCGGCCTCGCCCGGCCAGCGGCGCGGGCGCACAATATGCCCGCAATCCCGCCAATTTCCTACTTTCACGAGCGTGCCATGAAACAGGCCTTGATCGTCATCGATGTCCAGGAATCCTTCCGCCAGCGTCCGTATTGGGACGACAGCGAGTTCGCCGCATACCTGTCGGCGCAACAGCGCCTGATCGACGACGCGTCGTCGCGGGGCGTGGCGGTGCTGCAGGTCTTCCATGTGGACCAGACGGACGATCCCGCGGAGCCCTTCTCGCTCGCCTCGGGCCACGTCGCCACGCTGCGCGAACTGCGCATCGCCCCCACCGCGGTGTTCCACAAGACGGTGCACTCGGCGCTGTATGCGCGCGACGACGCCGGCGGCACGCTGCTCGACTGGCTGCAACGCAACGATATCGAATCCGTCGTCATCAGCGGCATCCGCACCGAGCAATGCTGCGAAACCACGGCACGGCATGCCTCGGACGCAGGATTCAAGGTACGTTATGCCATGGACGCCACGCTGACCTTCGCCATGCAGGCCGCTTCGGGCAAGCGGTTCACGCCGCAGGATCTCCGCGAGCGGACCGAACTGGTGCTGCAGGGCCGCTTCGCCGACGTGCTGCCGGCGGCACGCGCGCTGGCCTGACGCGCCCGCCGTCATGATCCCGGTGTACTTCGTGGTGGTGCGAGACATCGTGCTGCTGGACCTGGCAGGCCCGGCCGAGGCGTTCCGCGCGGCCAACAAGTTCGCGCCGGGCAGCTTCGCGATGCACTACTGCGGGCCCGAGCCCAGCGTGGAAAGCGGCCTGGCCGGCTTGCACCTGGGCGGACTGCAGCCCCTGCCGCGGCGGCTGCCGGCCGATGCGCTGGTGGTGCTGTCGGGGGTGGTCGGCGCCAGCCCCGATTGGAATGCTGCCGCCATGCGCGCGCTGGTGCGATGGCTGGCCGAACGCCAGCCCGCCGATGGCTTCACCCTGATGTCGGTCTGCGCGGGCGCGCTGGTGGCCGCCGCGGCCGGGCTCCTGAATGGCCGCGAATGCACCAGCCACCATGACTGCCTGCAGCAGCTGTCCGCGCTCGAACCGGGCGCCCGGGTGCACGACAACCGCATCTTCGTCGAGGACGGCGCGATGCTTACCAGCGCCGGCATCACGGCCGGTATCGACCTGGCCCTGCACCTGGTGGCGCGGACCTGCGGCCCGCAGATCGCGGCCGCCACGGCCCGAGACATGGTCGTGTACCTGAGAAGGGCCGGCAACGACCCCGCGCTGTCGCCCTGGCTGGACGGACGCAACCATCTGCATCCGGGCGTGCACAAAGTGCAGGACGCCATCCTGCGCGATCCGGCCGCCGCCTGGTCGGCCGACCTGCTGGCCCGCCAGGCGCACACCAGCTCGCGCCACCTGAACCGGCTGTTCGCCGAGCACGCGGGCTGCACGCCCATGGAATACGTCTATCGCATCCGGCTGGCGCTGGCCAGCGAGCTGATACGCGAGACGCGGCTGGACCTGGAACGGGTGGCCGAGCGCGCGGGCTTCGGCTCGGCGCATCATCTGCGCCGCGTGTGGCGGCGCCATGCGGAGGGATCGCCGGGCGCGCTGCGCGTCGGCTAGCGCGGCTTCGCGCCGTCACGCGTACGGCAATCTGGCGTTGACAGGCCCTAACGCAACCAGAGCCTTACCGTGTCCCAGGCCCGGCCGGCGATGCCGGCCTGCGCCACGGGCTCGAGCGCCACCAGGGGCACCTGCACGGCGGGCTTGCCGTCCACGCTGACCTGCACGGTGCCGATCCGGTCGCCCGCCGCCAGGGGCGCGACCAGCGTATCCGCTTGCCGCACCTGCCGGTCGATGCGGGCGCCCGCCGGCACGGTCAGGTAGACGTCGCTGGCGTAACCGGTCTTCACGGCATCGCTGGCGCCCTTCCACACCTCGGCGCTGCCGGCGGCCTCGCCCTGGGCATAGAGACGCACGGTATCGAAGGCGCGATAACCCCATTCAAGCAGCATGCGGCTCTCCTGCGTGCGCAGCTTGTCCGAGGCGGTGCCTATCACCACCGAGATCAGCCGGCGCTGCAGGGGGCCGGCGGGACGCTGGGCCGAGACGACGATGCAATAGCCGGCGGACTCGGTGTGCCCGGTCTTCAGGCCGTCCACCGTCGGATCCAGCCACAACAGCCGGTTGCGGTTGGACTGCGTGATCTTGTTGTAGGTGAACTGGCGGATCGTGTCGTACGCGCGCGATTCCGGGAAGTCGCGCTGGTAGCGAGCGGCCAGGATGGCCAGCTCTCGCGCGGTGGAATAGGTCTGCGGATCGGGCAGGCCGTGGGGGCTGGCGAAATGCGTGGCGTGCAGGCCCAGCGCGGCGGCCTGTTCGTTCATGCGCTGCACGAAGGCCTCCACCGAGCCCGACACGGCCTCGGCCAGCGCGATCGCCGCGTCGTTGCCGGACTGCACCAACAGGCCCGTCAGCAGGTCGCGGACCGATACGCGGGTGCCGGGCTCGAGGAACATCTTCGAGCTGCCCGGCGCCACCTTCCAGGCCCGCGCGGACACCAGCACCTGCTGGTCCAGCGTGATCTCGCGCGCCTTCAGCGCCTGGAACACCACGTAGGCGGTCATGACCTTGGTGAGCGATGCCGGCTCGATACGCTGGTCGGCATTGCTGGCGCCCAGCACCTGGCCGCTGGTGGCGTCCAGCAGCAGCCACGCCTTGGCGGTAAGCAAGGGCGGCGTCGCGGCCGAGACGACGGCCGGAATGGAGGCCACTGGCGCGGAGGGAGCGACGGCCCGCGCGGCAGGCGTAGCCAACCCCGCCAAGACGGCCGAAATGGCCACGGCGACCGCCGAGGCCACGATTCTTTTTCTGATCGACATATTGTTGCTGTGGGTACTGCCGCCCTGCCCTACTCACTCTTTGCGCAGCTTGCCCGGCAGCATGGGGCCCTGCATTTCACGGATGGCCTCGACGAATTCGCCGATGTCCTCGAAGCTCTTGTACACCGACGCGAAGCGCACATATGCGACCTTGTCGAGCTTCTTCAGTTCCGCCATGACCAGCTCGCCGATGCGCTCGCTGGGCACTTCGCGCACGCCGCTGGCCAGCAGCACCTCTTCGATGCGCGCCACCGCGGCATCGACCTGGACGGTATTGACGGGACGCTTGCGCAGCGCCAGGGCCAGGCTGCTGCGCAGCTTGGCGGCGTCGTACTCGGTGCGGCTGCCGTTTCGCTTGACCACGGAGGGCATGGCCAGTTCGACGCGTTCGTAGGTGGTGAAGCGCTTGTCACAGGACAGGCAGCGACGGCGACGCCTGATGGTGTCGCCTTCTTCCGATACCCGGCTGTCGACAACCTGGGTATCGGCGTTGCCGCAGAAAGGGCATCTCATGCGGGCTCCCGTATGCCTGTGATGGCGCCTATTGTAATGAGGACGGAAGCCCGCGGGGCCGCGCGGCTCAGCGGTAGACGGGCAGGCGCTGGGTCAGCTCGTTGACGCGGGCGCGCACCGACGCGATGTTGCCTTCGTCGCGCGGGTTGTCCAGCACGTCGGCGATCAGGTTGGCGGTGAGCTCGGCTTCGGCTTCCTTGAAGCCGCGGGTGGTCATGGCCGGCGTGCCCAGGCGGATGCCGCTGGTGACGAAGGGCTTCTCGGGATCGTTGGGAATGGCGTTCTTGTTGACCGTGATGTGCGCCTGACCCAGCACCGCCTCGGCTTCCTTGCCCGTAATGCCCTTGGGACGCAGGTCGACCAGCATGACGTGGCTTTCGGTCTTGCCCGACACGATGCGCAGGCCGCGCTTGACCAGCGTGTCGGCCAGCACCTTGGCGTTGGCCACTACCTGCTTCGCGTAGTCCTGGAACTCGGGCGACAGGGCTTCCTTGAACGCCACGGCCTTGGCGGCGATGACGTGCATCAGCGGACCGCCCTGGATGCCCGGGAAGATGGCCGAATTGATGACCTTCTCGTACTCGGCCTTCATCATGATGACGCCGCCGCGCGGGCCGCGCAGCGACTTGTGCGTGGTGGACGTGACGAAGTCGGCGTGCGGCACCGGATTGGGATATTGGCCGCCCGCCACCAGGCCGGCGTAGTGTGCGATGTCGACCATGAACAGCGCGCCGTTCTCGCGGGCGATGCGGGCCATGCGCTCGAAGTCGATGTGCAGGGCATAGGCCGAGGCGCCGGCCACGATCAGCTTGGGCTTGTGCTCTTTGGCCAGTTGTTCGACCTGGGCGTAGTTCAGCACTTCGTTCTGGTCCAGGCCGTAGGCCAGGAAGTTGTACAGCTTGCCCGACTGGTTGACCGAGGCGCCGTGCGTCAGGTGGCCGCCTTCGGCCAGGCTCATGCCGAGCACGGTATCGCCAGGCTTGAGGACGGCGTTGTACACGCCCTGGTTGGCCTGCGAACCCGAGTTGGGCTGCACGTTGGCGGCCTCGGCGCCGAACAGCTGCTTGAGCCGGTCGATGGCCAGCTGTTCGACCACGTCCACGTATTCGCAGCCGCCGTAGTAGCGCTTGCCCGGGTAGCCTTCGGCGTACTTATTGGTGAGCTGCGTGCCCTGGGCCTGCATGACGGCCGGGCTGGCGTAGTTCTCGGAGGCGATCAGCTCGATGTGCTGTTCCTGGCGCTCGTCTTCCTTCTGGATGGCGGCCCAGACGTCGGGGTCCACCTGGGCGATGCTGAGATTGCGGTCGAACATGGAGATTCCTGGATGGGTAAGGGATTGCTGCGTGTCGCTCGGATGACGGCTAGTTTACCGCGCCATGCGCCCGGTTCTGCGGGGAAACCCCGACGAATCGCGGCATTTGGCATTCAAGCCGCGCGGTTCGCACACTTGGGCGAAGGGCGCTCATGGCAGGCTTGAGCGCCGTTCATACAATCCCTTGTTCCAGGAGTTTCCGCGCTCACTGCGCGACGATCTTTCTCTCGCGCACCACCCGCCCCCATTTCTCGGATTCGGCCCGCATGAAGGCCGCGAACTCGGCGCGCGTGGTGGGCTGGGGGGTCAGGCCGTGCTTCTCCAGCGCCTCTTTCATGGCCGGGTCGTTCAGCACCTTGACGATCTCGACGTTCCAGCGCTCCAGGAGCGGCTCCGGCGTCTTGCCCGGCGCGACGAACGCATACCAGTTCAGCGCCTCGAAGCCGGGATAGCCGGCCTCGGCCACGGTGGGAATGTCCGGCAGGTAGGCCGGCCGCTTCAGACCGGTGGTGGCCAGCGGCACCAGCTTGCCGGTCTGGACGTGCGGCATGGCGGTCGGCGGCGCCGCGAAGTACGAGGCCACGCGCTCGCCCAGCAGGTCCTGCAGTGCCGGCGCGCCGCCCTTGTACGGCACGTGGACCATGTCGATGCCCGCGCGCTGGTTGAAGAGCTCGCCCGCCAGGTGCGACGCGGAGCCCGCGCCGGTCGAGGCGAAGTCCACGCTGCCGGGCTTGTTCTTCGACAGCTGCACGAACTCGGCCAGGTTCTTCACGCCCAGGCTCTTGTTCGCGACCAGCACGTTGGGGAAGTTCACTCCGCCGGACAGCGGCGCGAGGTCCTTGAACGGGTCGTAGGCCACCTTCATGATGTGCGGCGCGATGGTCAGCGGCCCTATCGAGCCGAACAGCAGCATCGTGCCGTCCGTCGGCCCGTTGGCCACCTGCTGGTGGGCGATGTTGCCGCCCGCGCCGCCGCGGTTCTCCACCACGACCGACTGGCCGATGTTCTCGCCCAGCTTCTTGGCGATGAGGCGCGCGGCGGCGTCGGCCGCGCCGCCCGGCGCAAAGCCCACCACCAGGGTGACCGGCCTGGCGGGCGGAAACTCCTGGGCCCGGGCCTGCAGCGGCAATATGGCGGCCGCGGCAGCGGCCATCGAAAGCGCGCCGGCGATCGCGGCGCGGCGGTTCTTGCTGAACATGAGTCTGTCTCCTCTGTTTTTTATACGACCGGGGCGAACCCCGGCGCTTCAATCGGCGCCCAGCTGCAGCTTGCTGGGCAGCCGTTTCTCGATCGCATATTTCAACAGCGCGGCCGAGCGGAAGATGCCGTGGGCGAACTTTCCATAGGGCAGCGTGAGAAACAGCGCCATCACGGTACCCAGATGAATCGCGAGCCACAAGGCCATGAAGCGCGTATCGCGCAGCGCCAGCAGCGCCAGCCCGGTGGCGCTGACCAGCAGCAGCAGGACGATGAACCCGCGGTCCATGGGCCGCTGGCGACGGTCGCCATGCTGCGGGTCTCGCCGCAGGTTCAGCGCCAGCAACCCGGCGGGACCGATCAGCAGGCCGATGCCGCCCGTCGTGCCCAGCAGCACGGGCAGGCTCGTCAGCGCATACGGCGCCTGCAGGCCCAGCAGGTAGTGATACAGCGTGGCCACGCAGGTCGAGGCGAAGCACAGCATGAAGCCGTAGAACGTGAAGTGGTGGAACCGCCTCCGCCACAGCGTGTAGCGATCACTCTCCTCGTTGCAGCCTTCGCCATGGCCGCCGTCCAGGTACTTCAGGCGTGCGACGTCGTGCACCGCCTCGGCGGCGGCGCCGCCGCGCACGGCGCTGACGGCCCCGGCGGAATAGTCGCGCGCGGGCGTCACCTCGCGCCAGAAGCGGCGCACGCCCATGCCCAGCGCGAACACCACGAAGCCGAACACCACGCCGAACACTGCCGCCAGCAGGTTGTGCGGGAAGATGGCGTAGAAGTCGCCCGCCAGCGGCTCGTGCACCAGCGATCCCGTCATGGCCACCGCAAGCACCAGGAACAGCGCCAGGCCGCCCGCCAGCGCCAGCGCCACGGTCAGGCCGGCGCGCTCGTACAGCCGGCCCATGGCCGGCGGCCAGGCGTACTCCTGATAGGTCTTCACGCGCACCTCGGCCATGGCCTTGGGCACGTTCACCCCGAAGTCGTGCGGCGGCGCGTACTGGCAGGCATGCAGGCACGCGCCGCAGTTGTGGCAGAGGTTGGCCAGGTAGTGGGCGTCCGCCGTGCCGAATTCCAGGCGACGCGTCATCGCGGGAAACACCGCACAGAAACCTTCGCAGTAGCGGCACGCGTTGCAGATCTGCAGGAGGCGCGCGACTTCGGCCTCCTCGGCGCCCAGCGCCAGGGCAGGCTGCGCCGGCGCCGCCGACAGCGCCCCGCCGACGTTGTGGCCATCGGCCTGCGCTTTCGCCCGTTCCACGAGCTTAATGACCTGCTGCATCGACGACCTCCTGTTGTTGCGCCTGCTCTTCATACCCGGCCTCGCGTGCCGCGCGGGCGCCCGCGATGCGGCCGAACGCGGTGCCGATGCTCATGCCGACGCCCGCGGTGTAGCCCTTGCCCAGCACGTTGCCGGCCATCATCTCGCCCGCCACGAAAAGGTTGGGGCTGGGCTGGCCTGCGAAGCGCACGGCCGCCGTATCGTCCACCTTCAGGCCCAGGTAGGTGAAGGTGATGCCGGGCCGCACCGGGTAGGCGTGGAAAGGCGGCGTGTCGAGGGGCCGCGCCCAGTGCGTCTTGGGCGGCGCCAGCCCTTCGGTATGGCAATCGTCCAGCGTGGTGTGGTCGAAGGTGCCGACCCGGCACGCGGCGTTGTAGTCGTTCACCGTCTTCATGAACGCGGCCTCGTCCAGCTGCAGCTTGCGCGCCAGTTCGGGCAGGGTGGGCGCCGTGGTGCCCGGAAACACGGGCGGCATGAAGCGGCCCACGGCCTTCTGGTCAATGATGGAATAAGCCAGCTGGCCCGGCTGCTGCGCGACCAGGCGACCCCAGATCGCATAGCGCTTGGGCCAGAAGTCCTCGCCCTCGTCGTAGAAGCGCCGAGCCTCGAGATTGACCACGACGCCCAGCGACACGCAGTCGATGCGCGTGCAGATGCCGCCGTCGTACAGCGGCGCGCGCGCGTCGATGGCGACCATGTGGCCCTGCGAAGGATCGCCGATGCTGTCGGCGCCATGCTGGTCGATCATGTGGCGCAGCAGCACGCCCTGATTGAAGCGCGTGCCGCGGATCAGGAAGTTGTCGGCCGGCCACTCGCCGCGCTCGTTCTGGCCCCAGGCCTCGCGCAGCCATTCGCGGTTCGATTCGAAACCCCCGCAGGCCAGCACACAGGTGCGGGCGGCGATGCGCTCGCCGCCTTCGGTCAGCACGGCGACGAAGCGGCGCGCGTCGTCCATCTCGATGCCGACCACCGGGGTCTCGTAGCGTATCTGCACGCCCAGCCGCTCGGCGCTGCGGAAATAGGCATTCACCAGCGCCTTGCCGCCGCCCATGAAGAAGGCGTTGGTGCGGGCCACGTGCAGCGTGCCCGACAGCGGCGGCTGGAACCTGACGCCGTGGCGCCGCATCCAGCCCCGACAGGTCGACGAGGCGCGGATCACCAGCCGCGCCAGGTGTTCGTCGGTCAACCCGCCGGTCACCTTCAGCAGATCCTGCCAATACTCTTCTTCGGGATAGGACTCGACCAGCACGTCCTGCGGCGCGTCGTGCATACAGCGCAGATTGCGCGTGTGCTGCGAGTTGCCGCCGCGCCAGGCCTTGGGCGCCGCCTCCAGCAGCAGCACGCTCGCACCGGCCTCGCGCGCGGTCAGCGCGGCGCACAGCGCGGCATTGCCGCCGCCCACCACCAGTACATCGATCACTCTCGCTCGCCTCCTCAAGGGGAAGCGGGGACTGTAGGCAACCTGCTCTTCACGCGAAAGGCAGGGTAAGGCAACAGGTGTTCAGTTTTCGAGAAGGGTCGCGCCGGCCCAGCGCCCCTGGGTGACCAGATTGCGCGCCGTCTCGGCCAACACCACGCGGGTCGCCAGCGCGGCGGGCGACAGTTCGTCGTCCGACAGGCTTGCCAGCACGTTGCGCCGGCCGACGTGCGGATCGGCAATCTGCGCCAGCGCGAGCCCCTCGTGGTGACCCGTGACGGCCGCGCCAGGCTGCACCGTGGCCCCATAGCCGTCGCGCACGGCCGCCATCAGCAGGGCCAGCCCGTCGACCTCCGCCACGATGCGCGGCTGGATGCCGCTCTGCGCGAACGAGCCCATCAGCGTGGCGCGCAGGCCATGGCTATGGGTGGGCAGGATCAGCGGCACCTGAGCAAGCTGCTGCAGCCGCACGCGCGCCGCCCGCGGCCGCTCGGCCAGCGTGGTGGCGGCCACCAGGAAAAGCTTTTCGTCGAGCAGCGGGGTCACGCTCCAGCGCCGCGGCACGCCGGTCTGGAACACCACGGCCAGATCGAGCTGGCGCGCATTGAGCATGGTGGCCAAGTGGCCGGACAGCGCCTCGACCATGTGCAGGCGCACCTCGGGATAACGTGCCTGCATGGCCCGCATGAGGGGCACACCGAGCACCGTGGCGGTGCTCGGCGCCAGCCCCACGCTGACGTGGCCCGACAGCCGCGCCTGCTGCGCGGCGCGCACCGCGCCGTCGGCGTGTCGCAGCGTGAGCTGGGCCTGCTGCAGGAAGGCCAGGCCCGCATCGGTGGGAACGGCGCCGCGGGCGCTGCGCTGCAGCAGCCGGGTGGACAGCTCGCTTTCGAGCCGGCTGATCTGCTGGCTCAGTGCGGAGGTGACGACGCCGAGCTCGAGGGCCGCGCGGCCGAGGCTGCCCAGTTCGCAAACCTTCACGAAGTACCGCAGCTGACGCAGTTCCATGGAGTACGGTGATCGCGGCGCGGCCCGGCGTCGGCGGGTTGCTGCCCCGTGTCAGGTGCTGGACGTGGCGCCGATCTGCTTCGGCGCCAGGTTCGGGTTGAGCGTGTACGTGCCGGTGACGGACGCCTGCGCCAGCACGTGGCCCTGCATGGCATGCAGCGCGTCCGCGCCCTTGAAGCTGCCCTGCAGTCCCAGCGAGGCCACGTCCAGCGCATACAGCGTGAACTTGTAGCGGTGCACCAGCTCGTCGTTCCAGGGCGGGCACGGACCGTCGTAGCCGAAATACTCGCCGCTCATGTCGTGGTCGGCCGAGAACCACCCGGTGTAGTCGTTCAGGCCCTGGCGCGCGTTCAGGGGCGCCAGCGGACCGCCCTTGCCGCGCGGGGTGACGCTGCTGGAGAACGCGCCTTCCTCGATCTCGCGCAGGTCGGCCGGCAGGTCGACCAGCACCCAGTGGAAGAAGTCGACGCGCGGAAGGTCGGCGGGCACGGTGCGGCCGTCCTGGTTGACGTCGTCGGGCTTGGACGGCACGTCGAGGTCGTGGCAGATCAGTGCGAAGGACTTGGTGCCGTCGGGCACGTCGTCCCACGAGAACTGCGGGTTGCAGTTGTCGGCCAGCGCGACATGCGACTTGGGGTCTACCCGACCGAACGCGTAGCGTTCGGGGATGGTTTCGTTATCGGCGAAGGACAGACTCGAGAGTTTCATGTCTTGCTCCTGGAGAAGTACCGTAGGCGCTTCCTACCCGCCCAAATTAACACGGGCGAACTTGCGCTTGCCGACCTGCAGCACATAGCTGCCGGCTGCCAATTGCAACGACTTGTCGTCCACGCGCACGCCATCGATGCGCACCCCGCCCTGCTCGAGATTGCGCTGCGCTTCGGAACTGGATGCCGCCAGGCCCGCTTCGCGCAGCAGGCGCAGGATGCCCATGGGCGCGCCGGCCACGGCGATCTCGGGCATGTCCTCGGGCATGGCGCCATCGCGAAAGCGCGCCTCGAAGGCGGACAGCGCGTTTTCCGCGGCCTGCGCCGAATGGAAGCGCGCCACGAGTTCCTGGGCCAGCATCACCTTGGCGTCGCGCGGATTGCGGCCGTTTTCGGTCTCGGCGCGCAGCGCGGCGATATCTTCCAGCGAACGGAACGACAGCAGCTCGAAGTAGCGCCACATCAGCGTGTCCGAGATCGACATGATCTTGCCGAACATGGACTCGGGCGCCTCGGAGATGCCGATGTAGTTGCCCTTGGACTTGGACATCTTCTCGACGCCGTCGGTGCCCTCGAGCAGCGGCATGGTCAGCACGCACTGAGGCTCTTGCCCGTATTCCTTCTGCAGCTCGCGGCCGACCAGCAGGTTGAACTTCTGGTCGGTGCCGCCCAGTTCGACGTCGGACTTGAGCGCCACCGAGTCGTAGCCCTGCAGCAGGGGGTACAGGAATTCATGCACGGCGATGGGCACGCCGCCCTTGAAGCGCTTGGTGAAGTCTTCGCGCTCCATCATGCGGGCCACGGTGTAGCGCGAGGCCAGCTGGATGATGCCGCGCGCGCCCAGCGGGTCGCACCACTCGGAGTTGTAGCGGATCTCGGTGCGGGCGGGATCGAGCACCAGGCTCGCCTGTGCATAGTAGGTCTGGGCGTTGTGCTCGATCTGCTCGCGCGTGAGCGGCGGGCGGGTCGAATTGCGGCCGCTGGGATCGCCGATCGTGGCGGTGAAGTCGCCGATGAGGAAGATGACGTTGTGCCCCAGATCCTGCAGCTGGCGCATCTTGTTCAGTACCACCGTATGGCCCAGGTGGATGTCGGGCGCGGTGGGGTCCAGGCCCAGCTTGATGCGCAGCGGCACGCCGGTGGAACGGCTTTTGGCCAGCTTGCGGGCGAATTCCGTCTCGACCAGTAGTTCGTCGCAGCCGCGCAGCGCAACGCGCAGATCGGCTTCGACTTCAGGGGACAGAGCGGCGTCGGACGGGGGGTTGGAAGAGGCCATTGTAATTTTTACTGCACCGCATAGGTGCAAAAAAGGTGTAAATTCGACAAAAAGCGGTCGAAAATTCTATCCGAATCCGCTAGCATACTGCCCTAATCATACGCAACTGTCATATGACGGTTGTGCTGCTGTACATCCATAGTTTTCCCGTTGCGCCACATGAGGCGCGCCCCATCGTTCGGCACAGGCCGGGCCGGGCAGCGCCCAGACGGCCGCATCCGCAAATCCGTGCCGCCAGGAGGGTCTACACGCGATGAATCGTGGCCTGGACTGCCTGGTACGCAGCATACGACACAAGGTGGCCGTCCTGATCGCCCCCCCCAAACAAACGGTTTCCCGCGGCGGAGCCCTCATCCGCCGAACGCTGGTGGTTACCGCGCTGGGCCTGTTCGCCGGCGCCGCCGCGCTGGGCATGGTGCAACAGCCCGACCACACCGAACTGCCTCCGCTGCGACTGGTGAACAGCCCGATGCCGCTGTCGGCCGAACAGATGCAGGTCAGCACCGCCACCGACGCGCCCTACATCAATGAAACCCGCATCCGCCGCGGCGACACGCTGGCCACGGTGCTGCAGCGCCTGGACATCGACAATCCCAGGCTGCAAAGCTTCCTGACGCACGACGCCAGCGCCCGCAGCATCTACAAGCTGTACCCCGGCCGCTCGGTGCAGGCCGCGGTCGACGAAGCCGGCAACCTGCAGTGGCTGCGCTACATCCACACCCCGGGCGCCGAGGACGACGGTCAGGTCTCCACGCGCATGCTGTACGTCGAAAGCGACGGCGCCGACGGCTACACGGCACGCGAAGTCACCGAAGGCACCCGCCTCGAAACGCGCGTGGCGGTGGGCACCATCCGCTCGTCGCTGTTCGCGGCCACCGACGCGGCCGGCGTGCCCGATTCGATCACGCTGCAGATCGCCGAAATCCTGGGCTCCAAAATGGATTTCCTGCGCGACCTGCGCCAGGGCGACCAGTTCCGCGTGGTGTACGAAACCCGCTCGCACGACGGCCGCTATGCCGGCGCCGGGCGCGTGCTCGCCGTCGAGTTCGTCAACGGCAGCAAGACCTACAACGCGGTCTGGTTCAATCCCGACGGCAAGTCGGGGGCGTACTACGACTTCGAAGGCACCAACCTGCGCGGCGCCTTCCTGCGCACGGCGCTGAAGTTCACGCGCATCAGCTCGACCTTCGGCATGCGCATGCACCCCATCCACAAGACCTGGACGGGCCACAAGGGCGTGGACTACGCCGCCCCCACGGGCACGCCGATCCACTCCACCGCTGACGGCACCGTCGAGTTCGCGGGCTGGCAGAACGGCTACGGCAACGTGGTTATCGTGAAGCACCACGGCCAGTACTCCACCCTGTATGGCCACCAGAGCAGGCTGGCCGAAGGCATCCGCAAGGGCGCCACGGTGTCGCAAGGCCAGCTTATCGGCTACGTCGGTTCCACGGGCTGGGCCACCGGCCCGCACCTGCACTACGAGTTCCGCGTGGACAACCGTCCCGTCGATCCGCTTTCCGTCGACCTGCCCGTGGCCCGCACGCTGGAAGCCAATGAGCGCAAGGCCTTCGCGGACGCGGTCGCGCCTTATCGCGCACAGATCGAGATGCTGACCGCCCTGCAGCAGACGCCGCCCGAAGGCAGCACCACTGTGGCGGCGCGCTGACGGCGACTTCCTCATGCCGACCATCATCGACGGCCCGGACGGCATCGCCACGGGCCGTTTTTTCATTGGCCTGATGTCCGGCACCAGCACGGACGGCGTGGACGGCGTGCTGGTGAGCCTGCAAGCGGGCACACGGCCCGCCCTGCACGCCAGCGTCAGCCTGGACATGCCCGCCGAGTTGCGCGACGAACTGCTGGCGCTGAACCGCAGCGGCGCCGACGAGCTGGCTCGCGGGGCGCTGGCGGGCAACGCCCTGGCCCGGCTGTACGCGCAGGCCGTGGCCGAACTGCTCGAGCAGTCCGGCCTGCCCGCCTCGTCCGTCACGGCCGTCGGCGCGCACGGCCAGACCGTCAGGCATCGGCCCGAACTGGGCTACACGCTGCAATTGAACGCGCCGGCCCTGCTGGCCGAACTGACGGGCATCGACGTGGTGGCGGATTTCCGCAGCCGGGACGTGGCCGCCGGCGGACAGGGCGCGCCGCTGGTGCCGCCCTTTCATGCCGCCATGTTCGGCGGCACGCAGCCGCGCGCGGTGCTCAACCTGGGCGGCATCGCCAACCTGACGCTGCTGGATGACGGTCCGCCACGCGGCTTCGATACGGGTCCCGCCAACATGCTGCTGGACGCGTGGTGCCGCCAGCATACCGGCCTGGCCTATGACAACGAAGGCCGATGGGCCGCCACCGGAAGCGTCGACGCCGGACTGCTGCGGCACCTGATCGACAGCGAGCCCTGGTTCTCGCTGCCGCCGCCCAAATCCACGGGGCGCGATCTGTTCGACACCGCATGGCTGTCGCAGCGCCTGCACGCCTACGGCGCCGATTCGCTGGCGCCCGCGGACGTACAGGCCACGCTGCAGCGCCTGACGGCCCGCACCGTGGCCGACGCCCTGCAAGCCACGTTGCCGCACGCGCGCGACGTGCTGGTGTGCGGGGGCGGAGCGCGCAACACGGGGTTGATAAACGATCTGGCGGACTGCCTGCAGCGCCCTGTGCACCCCACCGACAGCGAAGGCGTGCCCGCCCAATGGGTGGAAGCGCTGGCCTTTGCCTGGCTGGCGCAGGCGCATGTGGACAGGGTGCCGGCCAGCGTGCCGGCGGTGACGGGAGCGCGCGGGGCGCGCATCCTGGGCGCGCTGTATCCGCACTAGGCGCGGCGCGCGCGTACAGACAAAAGCCCTCGCGCGCCTGATGGCACGCGAGGGCTTTTCAATCGGCCTGGCTGATCGGCGTCCTGCTTATACCGAGAAGGACGAACCGCAACCGCAGGTGGTGGTGGCGTTGGGATTGCGGATGACGAACTGCGCGCCTTCCAGATCTTCTTTGTAGTCGATCTCGGCGCCTACCAGGTACTGGAAGCTCATCGGGTCGACCAGCAGCTGCACGCCGTTCTTGTCGAGCACGGTGTCGTCTTCGTTGACGACTTCGTCGAACGTGAAGCCGTATTGGAAGCCGGAACAGCCGCCGCCTTGCACGAACACGCGCAGCTTCAGGTCAGGGTTGCCTTCCTCGGCCAGCAGGTCCTTGACCTTGATGGCGGCGGAATCGGTGAAGACCAGGGGCACGGGCGGCGGGGCCTGCAGGTCTACGGTTTCGGTGACAGCGTTCATGATTACACTCCTGGCCGCGTGGCCAAATGCTTGCGGGCAGCTTTGCCGCCCCTATGGGTTCACTATAGCCCAGGCGAAGCCGGACTCAAAATCAGCGGGACGACGCGCGAGGCGCGCACCGCGTCGCCCTCGAGCACGCTGACCGTAACGGTTTCGGGGACGAAACCCTCCGGCAGCTCCAGCATGCCCTGGCTGCGCAGGTACTGGTCGAACTGGATGGGCAGCGCATTGCCGGCGGGTTTGTCGGACGGCTGCTGCCCGGGCGCCGAATCGGATGCTGCTTCGCGCGCCTGGCTGCCCGTGCCTGCGGGACGGTCCTCTTTCACGCGCAACGGCGCCAGATCGAACTCCGCCTTCTGCTCGTTCTGCCTGCCCACCGCGTGGAACCGCAACGCGCCCGCAAAAGGCGTGTCGCTGGCCCGGCCCGACCGCATCAGCAGCACCTTGTAGGCCAGCGCCTGGCCCGATCGTTCCAACTGAGCCCCGCGGATGTCGACCGCGCCCTCGGGGCCCGCGGGCAGCAATTGCTCGAAGAATGCCAATTGGTCGCGCGCACGGCCCGCTTCTTCCTGCGCGATCTTCAGCTGGGCCTCGAGCTCGATGCGCGCCGCGCGTTCGATGGCCAGTTCGCCGCCGGCGGTGTCGAGATCGGTGCGCAGACGCTGTATGTCGGCCTCGCGCTGCCGCAGCGCCAAGCGCTGCGCCGCGGCCTGGTCTGCGGTAAGCACCACCATGCCCTTCTGCGGCTCTTGCGCATAACGGGACGCCACGCCCACGCCAAGCAGCACGCCAGCGCCCAGCACCAGGACCAGCCACGCGATGCGCGCCACTCTGCGTGGCGAGCGCGGCCGGCTGGAGTTCGGTGCGTGGGCGTCTTGCATGCACAGCGGGACGGCGCGCGACCGCCGTCCGATGAGGTCAGGGCAGGATGGCGACCTGGTCGAGGCCTGCCGACTCGGGCAGGCCGAACATCAGGTTCATGTTCTGCACCGCCTGGCCGGCCGCGCCCTTGACCAGATTGTCCTGCACCACCAGCACGATCAGCAGATCGCCGTTGTTGGGCCGCTGCACCGAGATGCGCAGCATGTTCGAGCCGCGCACCGAACGGGTTTCGGGCGCGCTGCCCGCGGGCAGCACGTCGACGAAGCGTTCGTCGGCGTAGCGCTGTTCGAACAGGGCCTGGAAGTCGGTATCGCGCGCGCCAGGCTGGATGCGGGCGTAGATGGTGGAGAACATGCCGCGGATCATCGGCACCAGATGGGGCACAAAGGTCAGCGACACGGCGCCGCCCGAGATCTTCTCGAGCTGCGCCGTGATTTCGGGGTGGTGGCGATGGCCGGGCAGGCCATATGCCTTGAAGTTGTCGGACGCTTCGGAAAACAGCGTGGCCACTTCGGCCTTGCGGCCCGCGCCCGACACGCCCGACTTGCAGTCGGCGATCAGGGTCTGCGTGTCGACCAGTTGCTTGCCGCCCTCGAGCAGCGGGGCCAGGCCCAGCAGCACCGTGGTGGGATAGCAGCCCGGATTGCCGATGACGCGCGCCTTGGAGATGGCTTCACGGTTGAGTTCGACCAGGCCGTAGACGGATTCGGCCAGGACGTCGGGGCAGCTGTGCGGCATCTTGTACCAGCGCTCGAACACCGCGGTGTCCTGCAGGCGGAAGTCGGCTGCCAGGTCGATGACGCGCGTGCCGGTGGCCAGCAGTTCCTGAGCTTGGGCCATGGCCACGCCGTGCGGCGTGGCGAAGAACACCACGTCGCAATCGGTAAGCCGCGCCTTTTCGGGCGCGCTGAAGGCCAGATCGACGTGGCCGCGCAGGTTCGGATACATGTCGGCCACGGGCAGTCCGTCTTCCTTGCGGGACGTGATGGCCACCAGTTCTGCGTTGGGGTGCTGAGACAGCAGGCGCAACAGTTCGACGCCGGTATAGCCGGTGCCGCCGACGATGCCAACCTTGATGCGGGAGTTCGATGCTTGAGCCATGGTGAAAACCCAGAAAACGTAGATCGATAGTATCGCTCAGGAAACGGACGACGCGGCGGCGCCGCGCGCATCCTTGTTCCGACCGGTGGACGGGCACGGGGTTCCGCGCCGGCACTGCTCGCGCCGCGACCTCGGGCGCTTCCAGCCCGCGCGCCAGGCGGGGCCGGAAAACAAAAAGGCCGCTTTCGCGGCCTTTTTGGGGAACATTAGCGCTTGCTGAACTGCTTGCGCCGACGTGCCTTGCGGAAGCCGACTTTCTTGCGTTCGACTTCTCGCGCGTCGCGGGTGACGAAGCCCGCTTGCGACAGGGCCGACTTCAGGGTGGCGTCGTAGTCGATCAGGGCGCGCGTGATGCCGTGACGGACCGCGCCGGCCTGGCCGGTTTCACCGCCGCCGTGCACGTTGACCTTGATGTCGAACGATTCGACGAGGCCGGTCAGGACCAGGGGCTGGCGCACGACCATGCGGCCGGTTTCGCGGGCGAAGAACTCGTCGACGGGCTTGCCGTTGACGACGATCTTGCCGGTGCCCTTCTTGATGAAAACGCGAGCCACCGAGGTTTTGCGACGGCCGGTTCCGTAATTCCAGTTACCGATCATGGCGTGTCCTTAGAATTCCAGCGGCTTGGGCTGCTGAGCGGTGTGCGGGTGCTCGGCACCGGCGTACACCTTGAGTTTCTTGATCATGGCGTAGCCCAGCGGACCCTTGGGCAGCATGCCCTTGACGGCCTTCTGGATGGCGCGGCCGGGAAAACGCTGCTGCATTTTCTCGAAGTTCGTTTCGCGGATACCGCCCGGGTAGGTGGTGTGGCGGAAGTACTTCTTGCCTTGCGCCTTGTTGCCCGTGACGACGATATCGGCGGCGTTGACGATGATGATGTAGTCACCGGTGTCAACGTGCGGAGTGAATTCGGGTTTGTGCTTGCCACGCAGACGGTGTGCGACTTCGCTGGCCACACGACCGAGGACCTTGCCCTTGGCGTCGATCACAAACCAGTCACGCTTGACTTCATGCGGCTTGGCCACAAAGGTCTTCATGATGGTTCCTAAGATTCAGATGAATAGCCCGCCGGACATCGGCCGGGCCGTATTTCCACAATTTCTTGATCTCCGCCTAAGCGTTATGGATCCGCCCGTGCAAAAGACATGAAAAGGGAAAGCTGACGATTCTAGCACGTTTGTTCAAATCTTGCGCAAGCGTGTGGCAAAACAGCCATTCGACAGCGCGCCCCCCTGGGAGCCGCCGCAGCGAGCGTCGTCAGGTGCCGGCCACCGACATCTGCTCGATCAGGATCGAGCCGGTGCGCTTGGTGCCGCGCGAGATGGTGTCCGAGCCCACCGCGGCGATGCCGCGGAACATATCGGCCAGGTTGCCGGCGATGGTGATTTCCTGCACCGCATGCTGGATGCGGCCGTTCTCGACCCAGTAGCCGAAGGCGCCGCGCGAGTAGTCGCCGGTGACGTAATTGACGCCCTGCCCGATCAGCTCGGTGACCAGCAGGCCCGTGCCCAGCTTGCGCAGCATGGCCTCGAAGTCGTCCTCGGGACGCGTCAGCCGCGAAGTGAGCGACAGATTGTGCGACCCGCCGGCGTTGCCGGTGGTGGCCATGCCCAGCTTGCGGGCCGTGTAGCTGGACAGGAAATAACCTTCGAGCACGCCGCCCGACACGACGCTGCGGGCCTGCGTGCGCACGCCCTCGTCGTCGAAGGGCGAGCTGCCCATGGCGCCCGCCACGTGCGGGTCTTCGGCCACGTCGATGTGGTCGGCGAACACGGGCTTGCCCAGCGCGTCGACCAGGAAGCTGGCCTTGCGGTACAGGGCGCCGCCGTTGGTCGCCTGGGTGAAGGCGCCCAGCAGGCCCAGCGCCAGCGGGGCCTCGAACAGCACGGGGAACTTGCCGGTGCGGATGCGGCGCGCCGACAGGCGCGACAGGGTGCGCTCGGCGGCGTAGCGGCCCACTGCCTCGGGCGAGGCCAGGTTGCGCGGATCGCGCTGCGACGAGTACCAGTAGTCGCGCTGCATGTGGTTGCCGCGCCCGGCAATGGGCGCCACGGACAGGCTGTGCCGCGAATACGGATAGCCGCCCAGGAAGCCGCGGGTGTTGCCCATGACGAACTGGCCTTCGTAGGTGCCCACGGTGGCGCCGTCGGTGTTGGTGATGCGCGCGTCGGTATCGCGGGCGGCGCGCTCGGCGCGCAGCGCGAGTTCGGCGGCCGCCTCGGTGCCCACGGGCCAGGCGTAGTGCAGCGCCAGGTCGGGGTAGCCGTCGGTGGCCAGGCGATCGGCGTCGGGCAGGCCGGCCGCGGGATCGGCGGCGGTATGGCGGGCGATGTGCCAGGCAGCCTCGACGGTCTGGCGCAGCGCCTCGTCGGAGAAATCGGAGGTGGAGGCCGAGCCGCGGCTCTGGCCGGCGTACAGGGTCAGGTCGAGCGCGCGGTCGCGCGTCTGCTCGACGGTCTCGATGTCATTGTTGCGCACCGAGACGGACAGGCCCAGGCTTTCGGAGACCTCGGCCACCGCATCGCTGGCGCCGGCGCGCCGGGCGTAATCCAGCACCTTCTCGACGAGTTCGCTGAAACGCGCGTGATTCGCGGCCACCGGCAGGGATGAGGAAGAGTTGACCATTGCTGTCCAATTTGCAGAGACGGTTATCATAGCCAAGTCCGCTTACGACCCGATTTTTTCCATGCATTCCGAACACCCCGATTCCGTCGGCGACGACGGGCTCGACGACAACGGCTACGACCGTCCCAGCAAATCGCAGGTCAAGCGCGAACTGCACGCCCTGCTCGACCTGGGCAAGGAACTGATCGAGCTGTCGCCCGACCGCCTGAAGCAGCTGCCGCTGGCCGAGCGCCTGTACGAAGCGATCCGCGAGGCCCAGCGCACCACCAGCCGCGAAGGCCGCCGCCGCCAGACTCACTACGTGGGCAAGCTGATGCGCGATGCGCCGGCCGACGTCATCCGCGCGCAGCTCGACACCTGGCGCAACGGCTCTCGTGAAGAAACCGCGGCCATGCACCGGCTGGAAACGCTGCGCGAACGCCTGCTGGCCGACGACGACGCGCTGACCGAGCTGCTGCAGGACTATCCCGATACCGATATCCAGCACCTGCGCGCGGTCATCCGCGCCGCGCGCAAGGAAGCGCAGCACAACGCCATGCTCAACCCCGGACAAGAGCCGCAGCGCAAGCAGTACCGCGCCCTGTTCCAGGCATTGAAGTCGCTGGCCGCCTGACCCACCGCCCGCCTTACCCCCTACCCGCCTTCTCATGACCACCGACCTGCCCCTGCTGGACTGCATCGAGATCGAGACCGCTCCCAACCCGACGCACGCGGTGCTGTGGCTGCACGGCCTGGGCGCGGACGGCAACGACTTCGCGCCCATCGTGCCCGAACTGCAGGCGGTGCTGCCGCCCGCGGTGCGCTTCGTGTTTCCCAACGCGCCCGTGCAGCCGGTCACCATCAACGGCGGCATGGCGATGCGGTCGTGGTACGACATCCTGGGCCAGGACCTGGTGCGCCGCGAAGACGGCGACGGCATCCGCGCCAGCGAACTGGCCGTGCAGGCGCTCCTGCGCCGCGAGAACGCGCGCGGCATCCCGACCGAGCGCATCGTATTGGCCGGCTTCTCGCAAGGTTGCGCGATGACGCTGCATACCGGCCTGCGGCTGCCGCAGCGCCTGGCCGGCATGGTGGCGCTGTCGGGCTACCTGCCGCTGGCCGACACCGCCACGGCCGAACGCCAGTCGGCCAACCAGGCCACGCCCATCTTCATGGCGCACGGGCTGTACGACCCGGTCGTGCCCGTGGCGCGCGCCGAAGCGTCGCGGCACATGCTGCAGTCGCTGGGCTACGACGTGCGCTGGCACGCCTATCCCATGCCGCACTCGGTGTGCGCGCCGGAAGTCGAGGACATCGCCGGGTTCCTGGCCGAGGTGCTGCGCTGAGCGCGCGCCGCTGAGCGCACGCCCCCACTCAGGCCGGAATCTGCAGCCGCGTCAGCGGCACGTGCTGCTGGCAGCCGTACACGTCGCGGTCCATCAGATCGCCCGAACTCACCGGCCGCTTGATGGTGATCTTGAACGCCCGCGCCGCGTCGAAGGCGGTGCACACGAGCACGTCGCTGGCCATGATGGAATAGGCCGCAGCGACATTCTCCACGTTGATGACGCCGCTCCGTTTCACGAACAGATAGGGTGCGTCCTCGTCGAACATCACATCGAAGGTCAGCTCGAAGGGCCCGGAGTTCTTGCTGCGGATGACCTTGGCGAAGGCCGTCAATGGCTGGGTGGCAGTGGCCATGGCGTCAGTTCCTGATGGTCTCGTAGTGAATGGGAAAGCACTCGCAGGCATGCGCCACGGGCATGAGGTGATAGATGGAGAAGCGGTACGCCGGCCCCACCGGCACGCCGAAGGGCGAGAACGGATAGGCCATGTTGCCCGCCGTGGTCAGGATGCCCGGATAGTGCGCGTGCTGCAGCACCCCGCGCGAGAACATGGCGACCGCGGTCGCGGTGTCCTGGTCCGGCGCCACCGCATCGATCACCAGCCCGACCTCCTTGGGAGGCAGGTCGCGCTCCGGCTCGAGGCTGCCCATCACGCCATCGCGGCCATACGTGCGGAAAAGCAGGTTGATGCCATTCCCGCTCAACCCGAAGCGCTCCTCGGCCCGTTCGCGCACGTGCTCGAATACATGGTCCAGTTCGCGGATCATCACGGCGTCCCGGATGCCTACCACCACGATGCTGCGATAGCCGACCCGCTCGGCGGCCTCGAGCTTGACCCGATATCTCTCGTCCTTGACATATGCACTGCCGCGTACGCGCACGATGCGGGAATCGGCCTGCTCGAATGCGGCGTGCGTGAGGTCGTTGATGCCGCCGGGCCCAGCCTGCAGGAAGGGGTCGCTGCGCTCGTACAGAGAATGTCCCGCCACGGATACCGTGGTGCAGCGGCTGTCGGGATTGGCGGGCTCGACCTCGAAGTGGTCTTCGCGCACCCGGCCGATCATGGGTTCGCCCAGATCGTAGGGCACCGCCGAGAGGCCCGCGCACTCCAGGATTTTTCCGCAATGCAGGGACAGGCCGGGATCGAAGCCCCGCAGCACCGGCAATGCGGCGAAGACCGCGTCATCGCAGGCACGCCCGGCAATGATGACGTCTGCGCCTTCGGACAGCGCGCGCATGAACGGCTCCATGCCCATCTGCGCCACGATGGGACCGGCGGCGTCCACCGCCTCGGCCGTCAGCAGCCCCTCGGGACCCAGCGGCTCGACCGGACCGGCCGCGATCTTGGCCTTGAGATAGGTCTTGTCGATCTCGGCGCCGATCACGGCCAGCTTAAAGGACAGCTTCTGCTCCGCCGCCACCTCGCGCAGCATCTGGATCATCAATGCCAGCGTGGCGTTGGAGCCATTGGTGATGGCCGATCCGATCAACAGCGGGATGCGGGCTGCGCGCGCCGCCCCCAGCATCACCGACAGATCGCGCCGGTAGGCCGACAAAGGCAGGAAGGGCTTGTCCGCGCCGTGGTAGTACGGCCCCATGTCGGTGGATCCGGCGTCCTGGCCGATGAAGTCGGGTTCGGCCTGCATGGCGCGCTTGAATGAGGCAAGGTTGTAGCCGCTTCCCATCGAGCCGGAAGGAGCCACGCCGGTGACTTGTTTCATCTGATTTTCCTGAGTGAAGAGAAGGCCGGACCCGGTACCGCCGAGCCCGACCGGCCGGCCGAGGCCAGTGGGCTGCTACTTGGCGGCCAGGTTCGCCGTCTTGGCCAGTCCGGCCCAGCGCGCGGCATCCTCGGCCATCATCTTGCGGAAGTCCGGTACCGAGCCGCCCTTGACCTCCATGTTGTTGTCGGCCATGAGCTTCTGGAACGCGGGCTGCCGCAGCATGCCGCCGACGATGTCGGACAGGCGCTCGACGCGGTCCTGCGGCGTGCCCTTTGGCGCCATCAGCCCGATCCAGACCGAAGCCTCGACACCGGGGTAGCCCAGCTCGGCAAAGGTGGGAACGTCCGGCAACGCGGCCAAGCGCCGCGGCGCCGCCACGGCGAGCGGGCGCACCATCCCCGAGGCGGTCAACGGCTTTGCCGAACCAACGAAGGTGAACAGCAAGGGCACCTGTCCACCGGCCAGGTCCTGCAGGGCGGGCGCGGCGCCGCGGTATGGGATGTGGTTGAAGCGCGCGCCCATCTTCTGCGCCAGCAGTTCCAGCGCGAGGTGCGAGATGCTGCCGGTGCCGCTGGAAGCGAACTGCACGCTGTCGCCCCCCGCCTTCACCGCCGCAACGACGTCGGCAAAGGTCTGGTACGGCGACTTGGCGCCGGCATACAGCACTGCCGTCTGGTCGACCAGATGCACGATGGGCACGAGGTCGGCGGCGGGGTCATAGGGAATTTCCTTGTACACCAGCGGCGCGATGGTGACCTGGCCATTGCTGGCCAGCAGGAGCGTGTTGCCGTCCGGATGGGACTTGGCCACTTTGCCTGCGCCGATCAGTCCACCGGCGCCGCCCGCGTTCTCCAGAATCATGGGTTGGCCCGTGGCCTTCTCGAACGCCTGCGCGATCGGCCGGCCCACGGTATCGAGCGAGCCGCCCGCGGGGTACGGCACCACCATGGTGATGGGACGGTCCGGATACCCGGCGGCGGACGCCGCGGCCGGCAACGCCACGATTGCGGCGGCGGCGATCCACCGGCGCACTCTCGGTAATGGCTTCATGTTTTCCCCTTGCTATCGGGACTGCCGGATTGGCGCCCCACCGCCTTTGTGGCAGCTCAAGGAAAATTCTAGGTAAGGCCCGCGCGGATGTCGTATTCGGATATGGAGAAAATCCATAACACGACGTTAAGTCCCGCGCTGCCATTGGGCTCGCGCCGCCCTGCCGTCAGCCGGCTGCCACCAGGCCGGGATGGTCCAATGCACGCAGTTCGTCGGCGAATGCCTGCGCGAGCGCTGGCAGGGGCTCGTGGCGGGAATAGCCCAGCCTTACCTGCAGGTCGATCGACGGCGAAAGCTCGCGCATCTGCAGGTCGGGCCACGCCCCGCCGACCCGCGCCTGCTCGTCCACCAATGCGATGCCCAGGCCCTGCTGCGCCATGGCGCAGGCCACATGCGTCTGCTTCACTTCGGCGACCCAACGCGGCGCCAGATGGGCCCCGTCGTACAGGCGACCGATGGCATGCGCCAGCGGTGTCTCGGGGCTGTAGCCGATGACCCTCTCATCGCGCAGGTCGGTCACGCGCAGGCGCCTGCGTGCCGCCAGACGATGGCCGGGGGGCAGCACCGCCACGATCCGATTGCGGTACAGCCGGTGCGTCTGGATGCGCGGATGCTGCAGAGGCACGATGGCAACCGCCAGGTCGACGCGTTGAGTGAGCAGCGCGTCGACCAGGGGCTCGGCCAGCATGCCCTCGAAGGCCACCTTCACATCGGGCCATCGCCGTGCGAAGGCCGCGATGGCCATGGGCATCAGCGCATAGGCAAGGCTGGGACTGCAGGCGACCCGCAGCATCCCGCCCGTCTGGTTGGCAAGGTCGTCGGCCAGGCCGTTGATACGCTGCACCGCCTGATACAGCACTTCGATCTCGCCAAAGAGCTTCTGCGCCTCGGCGGTGGGATGCAAGCGACCGCGCAGGCGCTGGAACAAGGCGAATCCCAGCCGCTGCTCGGTGTAGGAAATGAGCCGGCTGACGGCCGGCTGCGAGACGTGCAGCATCTGGGCCGCGCCGCTGACCGAGCCGGCCAGCATCACCGCGCGAAAGACTTCGATCTGGCGCAGGTTCATGGCGAGGGGCGCAACGGCGCGGTCACTGGCCGGTGCGTCCGGCGCGCAGATCCAGCCACACCCGCCGCATGGTGGGATCCTCGGGATCGGCATCGTTGGTGAAGCCGAGTCGCGTCATCAGCGTCAGCATGGGGCGGTTGCTGGAAAGCACCAGGCCGTCGATGTACTCGAGTCCCTGCTCGCGCGCTTCTTCGATCAGCGCGCGCATCAGCTGACCGCCCAGCTTGCGGCGCTGCCAGTCGTCGCCGATCACCAGCGCATATTCCGCGCCGCGTCCGTCCGGATTGCGCAGGTAGTGCGCGAAGCCGATGATGACCTCCCGCGGATGGCCGCGGTGCGCGGGGTTGGGCATCTGCGTCGCCGCCACCAGCGCCAGTTCGCGGTGGTAGTCCACCTGCGTATAGCGCGCCACCATGCGCGGCGTCAGTTCGCGCATCATGGACACGAAGCGCATGTAGCGCGAGCGCTCTGAAAGCCCGCGGATGAAGTCCTGCAGCGACTGGCCGTCTTCCGGCCGGATGGGGCGGATGACCCAGGGCTTGCCGTCCTCGAAGCGCCGCACCTGCACCAGCCGCGCCGGATAAGGATGGATGGCCATGTGCGGATAGCCCTGCTGCTGCGGCGAGTCGCAGCCCGGCTCGCGGCACAGGGTCACGCGCATGCCGGCGGCACGCAGCTGCGTGTCGCCCGCGTACATCGGGTCGATGTCCAGCGACTCGACGTCGGGCAGCTCGGACACCAGTTCGGACACCTGCACCAGGGCATGCTGCAAGGCCTCGGCAGCCAGGCTGCCGACCTGCGGGGCCAACACGCGCCGCCATATCCGGCTGCGCTCGACCAACTGGCGCGCCAGGAAACCGTTGAGCGGCGGAAGATCGAGCCCGCGGTCCGCCGGCGACAGCGCGGCGTCGGCCCCTCCCGCGCCGAAGCGGATGACGGGACCGAACTGCGGGTCGCGCCGCACGCGGATGGCCATGGGACGAGACTCGGGCTCGCTGGGCAGCACGTCGCGCGGCTCGGCGCGCAGCGGCACCAGAAAGGCATCCAGCAGCACGCGCGCCTCGGCGGCGTCGAGCTCCAGCCTGCCTTCCGCCCGCGCGCGCCGGATGATGGCGCGCGCCCCCGCGATGTCGGGCTCGAAGCTCGGCGGCTCCGGCGGCTGCGTCTGCAGCAGCAGTTGCTGGTTGTAGTGATGCGTGGCCAGCACCCCGAAGGCATCCGCGGCCGACTCGGGCGTGCGGAACGCCGACGTGCCGGCGTCGTCCAGCATGCGGCGCAACGGCCGCATGCCCGCATCGCCCATGAAGCACGACACCACCGGCTTGCGCGCCTTGGGCGCGATCTGCGCCAGCTGCCGGGCCACGGCCGGCATGTCCGCCAGCGCATCCGGCGCCAGCAGCACCAGCACGCCATCCACGCCTGCGTCGTCCAGCAGCGTGTCCAGGATGGCCTGGATGCGCTCGGGCGTCAGCGGCGTATAGGTGATGACCGGATTCGAGATGGCGGCGTCGGGCTCGAGCATGGTCTCGAGCGCGCGCCGCGTGGTCGCCGACAGCTCGGCCTTCAGGATGGGCGTGTCGGGCCCGGCCAGGTCCAGCGCCAGTTGCGGCGGGCCGCTGCCGTTGGACAGCAACGCGACGCGCCGGCCGCGCGGCCGGCTCTTGTAGCCCAGCACCTTCACGGCCGAGAACAGCTGCACGAAATAGCGCACCCGCACCGCGCCCGCGCGCCGCAGCACGGCATCGAACACGGCATCGGCGCCGTCCGGATCGGCGCGGCCCGCCTTCAGCACAATGACGGGCTTGACGCTGGCCGCCGCGCGCAGCGCGCTGACGAACTCGCGCGCCGGGCCGACGTCTTCCAGATACAGCACGATGCTGTCGGTGCGCGGATCGCTGGCCAGGAAGTCGAGCACCTGCGCCAGGCCGACCACGGCGGCGTCGCCCAGCGTGACCGCCACCGAAAACCCGATGTGCACGTCCTCGGCCCAATCCATGATGGCCGCCATGATCGAGCGCGACTGCGCCAGCAGCGCCACGCGGCCGCCGCGCGCCAGCGACGGGTGCTGGCTGAGGTTCAATCCCGCGTGCGGGCGCTGGGCGCCGAACGATCGGGGGCCCATCAGCTGGCAGCCGGTTTCCTGTGCCCACGCCCGGCACAGCGCCAAGGTGCCGCCGGGATACGGGTCGGGCAGCTCGTGCGGCAGCAGGATGGCCCCGCGCGGGGCGAGCGGCGCGAGGCGACGAAGCGTTTCGGGCAGCACGGCCGGGGAAACGCAGACCAGCGCCAGGTCGGGACGTTCGCCATCGGCCAGGCCGGTGCAGCGTTCGGGCAGTTCGGGCGCCTGGCCGGGCGCGCAATCGACGATGGTGGTGCGCGCGCGCAAGTGGGCCGGCAGCACCGCGGCCACCGGAAGCGCGCGATCGGCCACGACGAGCAGAGAGCCGGGTTCGAACAACGGAGCGAGTGCGTGTCGCAACATGGCGCGGTTCGCTTGCTACTCTAAAATACCGGTCATCGTAACAAGAACGGCCGCGGCGCATCCACGGCCCGGCCGCAGGCTTCCTCTACATGACTTCCCAAGCTCCCACTGTCCGCACCCGCTTCGCGCCCTCTCCCACCGGCTTCCTGCATCTGGGCGGCGCGCGCACCGCCCTGTTCTCGTGGGCCTATGCCCGCCGCCACCAGGGCGTGTTCATCCTGCGCGTGGAAGACACCGACGTCGAGCGCTCCAGCGAAGAGGCCACCCAGGCCATCCTGGACAGCATGGACTGGCTGGGCATGCAGCCCGACGAAGGCCCGTTCTATCAGATGCAGCGCATGGACCGCTACCGCGAAGTCATCGCCGGCATGCTGCAGCAGGGCACGGCCTATCACTGCTACAGCACGCCCGAGGAAGTCGAGGCAATGCGAGAGGCCGCTCGCGCCCAGGGTCTGAAGCCGCGCTACGACGGCACGTGGCGCCCCGAGCCCGGCAAGACCCTGCCGCCCATTCCCGAAGGCCGCAAACCCGTGGTGCGCTTTCGCAACCCGCAGGAAGGCGCCACCGGCTGGAACGACCTGGTCAAGGGCCCCATCAGCTTCGACAACAGCGAGCTGGACGACCTGATCATCGCGCGCCCCGACGGCACCCCCACCTACAACTTCTGCGTGGTTGTCGACGACTGGGACATGGGCATCACGCACGTGCTGCGCGGCGACGACCACGTCAACAACACGCCCCGCCAGATCAACATCCTGCTGGCCCTGGGCGCCACGCTGCCGCAGTACGGCCACGTGCCCATGATCCTGGGCCCCGACGGCCAGAAGCTGTCCAAGCGGCACGGCGCGGTCAACGTGATGGAATACGACAACGAGGGCTACCTGCCCGAAGCCATGGTGAACTACCTGGCGCGGCTGGGCTGGAGCCACGGCGACGACGAGATCTTCTCGCGCGAGCAGCTGGTGCAGTGGTTCGACACCGAACACCTGTCGAAGTCGGCCTCGCAGTGGGATCCCAAGAAGCTGAACTGGGTCAATGCGCACTACATCAAGCAGATGGCCGACGCCGAACTGGCCGAACGCGTGGCGCCGCGCATCGCCAAGCGCGGCGGCAATCCGCAAGCCGTCGACCTGGCCGGCGCCATCGCCCTGCTGAAAGACCGCGCCGAAACGCTGGAACAACTGGCCGAAGGCGCCATGCTGTTCTGCGCCCCGTACGCCGCCCCGTCCGCCGAGCTGGCCGAGCAGCACTTCACGCCGGCGGCGCGCGAAGCGCTGGCCGACTTCGCCGCCCGCGCGCGCGACACCGAATGGACCCGCGAAGCCGTCTCCGCGCTGATCAAGTCGGTGCTGGCCGACCGCGGCCTGAAGATGCCGCAGCTTGCCATCCCGCTGCGCGTGGCTGTAACGGGTCGCCCGCAAACTCCCGCGGTGGACGCGGTGCTGGTGTTGCTGGGCAAGGAAGCGGTGCTGCAGCGGCTGGCTGCGCTTTAACGGCTGCGAACTCAAGCGGCGCGCCGCCGCGCCGCCGCCCGCCGCTTCAGCAACCCCGCGAAGAAACACCCCAGCACGGGCAACAGCACGGCCGCGATCGCGAACAATATCGACGGTCCGCCCGCATCGACCACCAGGCCCGACAGGGCCACCCCTACGGCCTGGCCCATGAACAGGCACGATGCGAACCATGCCACGGCCGTGCCGCGCACTTCGGGCACCATCTGCGTCGCATGCGTCTGCAGGGTGGCGTGCAGCAGGTAGTAGCCGAAGCCCGCCAGCATGCTGGCCACGATGCCCCAGTACCAGGTGGGTCCCGCCACATAGCAAAGAAAAGCCACGCCCAGCAGGATGCCGCCGGCCATCGACAGGCCGTGCTCGCCCAGCCGTTTCAACACGGCGTTGGCCACCAGCGTGTAGATCAGCCCGCCCACCGCGTACACAGCCACCAGCGCCCCGGCGGCGGTCAGCGAGATGTCGAAGCGGTCATGCAGGTAGGAAGGCGCGAACGCCAGGGTGCCGAACACCAACAGCCCCTCGAAGAAAACGACGGCCAGCACCACGCGCGCCCAGGGCACGCCCAGCACCCGGCGCGCCTGCACGACGAAACTGCCGCCCGCGCCGGCGACCGCCGCCGTGCCGTGCCGGCGCTGGCGCCGCACCTCTTGCAGCAGCAGCGCGCCCACCGCCACATAGCCCACCACCAGCGCGGCAAACGCCCAGCGCCAGCCCAGCGAGTCGGCGAACAGGCCGCCCGCGACCTGCCCGAAGGCCATGCCCAGGATAGTGCCCGTGAGAAAGCGCGCCAGCGTGGCCTGGCGGCGCTCGTACGGCACCGTGTCGCCGATCCACGCCATGGACAGCGGCACGATGCCGGCGCCTGCCGCGCCGGACAGCGCGCGGCACGCCACCAGCATCTCGAGCGAGCCTGCCAGCACCGCCCCGGCGCTGCCCAGCGCGCACAGGAACGTGGCCACGCACACAACGCGGTACTTGCCGTAGCGGTCGCCCACCGGGCCGAAGAACAGCTGCAGCACGCCATACGCCACCGCGAAGGCGGTGACCGCATGCGCGGCCTGCCCCGTGGTGACGCCGAACTCGGATGCCAGCTGAGGCAGCATGGGATCGCAGATGCGGAACGCGCTGGCGCTGACGAAGGCCGCCAGGGCCAGCAGCATGATGGCGCGGTTTTCCGAGGACGGCGTGGACATGGACGGTCGCGGCGGGCGGGTTGCGAAGTCCGCTACCTTACCCTATCCGTCCCTGCGCCGGATGGCCCGGCGCGCGCGGCGTCAGTTGGGCAGGCGATAACCCGGCTGCATGCGCTTGGCCGTCAGCACCTGGCCGTTGTTGCGCAGCTCGCGCAGCTTCAGCTGGCCGCGGTCGACCTTCTCGACGCGATAGCGATTGACGTAGATGGGGTCGCCCGGATCCACGGCCTCGCCGTTCGATTGCGTGGTCTGCATGGTGTAGACGCCGTCCGCCACCGTCCAGCATCCCGTTTCGCGCAGGGCGGGACGGGTCTTGCGACCCACCTTCATCTGCGTCTCGTATCTCATGGTGCCGTCTGCCGACAGGACCGTCAGCGCCTGGAAGTCGCCGGCGAAACCGCGCGGACGCGACACCGAGAACCAGGTTCCGACCATGGGATCATCGCCACGCGCCGGCACGCAGCGTACCGGCTCGGGCGCCGCGGCTACCGCGGCAGGGGCCTCCGCCTGTTTGGGAGCAGGCGATTTCTTGGCCGCGCAACCGGCCAACACCAGCCCGACGCACATCGCGCCGGCCAGGGGCAAAAACGGACGAATCATGACTTCCTCGGGACCATGCCCGGTGACTTGCCGCAACGCGCGATGCGCCGCGGACCGACAGGAAGCACTCTAAATAGCGAGGCCGCGCAACGCAACGGATACGGTGCGCGCGCCACGCCGGATTTGCAATTGCGCAACAGTCCAGCGCGCTCGGCCGGCGCCTATTCGTAGCGCTTGCCGCTGGCCAGCAGTTCGGGCGTGCCGATCACCTCGTTCAGGCCGTCGAAATCGAGCATGCGCTCGCGCCACGGCGCGGTGGTGCCGTGCTCGCGCAGGCTTGCGTAATAGCCCTGCAGCGTATGCGCCACGGCGCGCATGGTGCCGCCGGGGAAGATCACCAGGCGAAAGCCCCGCTGCGCCAGCGCCTTTGCGCTTTCCACGGGGGTCTGTCCGCCCTCGACCATATTGGCCAGCAACGGGATGCGAGAGGCGAAGCGCCCGCATGCCGCATCCATCTGCTCGCCGGTGCGCAGCGCCTCGACGAACAGGGCGTCCACGCCGCATTCGACATAGCGCTCGGCGCGGTCCAGCGCGGCATCCAGCCCTTCCACAGCGACCGCGTCGGTGCGCGCCAGGATCAGCGTGCGGGCATCGGTGCGGGCGTCCAGCGCGGCCTTGAGCTTGCCGCACATCTCCTGCACCGGCACCACGGTCTTGCCCGACAGGTGGCCGCAGCGCTTGGGAAAGCCCTGGTCTTCCAGCTGGATCATGGCGGCGCCGGCGCGCTCGAAGCCGCGCACGGTGCGCTGCACGTTCAGCGCGTTGCCGAAGCCCGTGTCGCCATCAACGATGACCGGCGTGCGCACACGCTCGGTGATGCGCGCCAGGGTCTCGGATACCTCGGTATAGGTGGTCAGGCCCACGTCGGAGCGCCCCAGCGCGGTGTAGGCGATGGACGCCCCCGACAGGTACAGCGCCTCGAAACCGGCCTGCTCGGCCACCAGCGCGGAAAATGCATCGTAGATGCCGGGAGCCAGGATGGCCTGGCCGGCGTCCAGCCTGGTCTTCAGTGTCGAAGTAGTCATATCGCCTTCAAGGGATGACGCGCCAGTTCGCCGGAGGCGAGGCGGCGCTTGAGCTGGTTGAGCAGGCCGCCCGCCTGCACCATGTCCAGCAGGAAGCCGGGAATCGGTTCGCACGGCAGCACCGTGCCGTCGGCGCGCACCACGGACGGACCCTCGAGATCCACGCGGATGCGTTCGCCTTCGTCGATTTCGCCGGCGCGCGCGCAGGTCAGCAACAGCAGGCCCACGTTGAACGCGTTGCGGAAGTACAGCCCGCTGTAGGTGGGCGCGATCACGGCGCGCAGGCCCAGCGCCACCAGCGCCGATGCCGCCTGCTCGCGCGACGAGCCGATGCCGAAGTTCTCGCCGGCCACCAGCACGTCGCCAGGCTGCACGCTGCCGGCGAACTCGGGGCGCACGCCCTGCAGGCAATGCCGCGCGATCTCGTCGATGCCGAACTTCATGTAGGCGCCCGGGGCGAGCTGGTCGGTGTCGACGTCGCTGCCCAGTTTCCAGGCGCGATGACCGGTTGCTGCGGTGGAATTCATGCCATGACCTCGCGGGGATCGGCGATGCGGCCGGCCAGCGCCGAGGCCGCCACGGTATACGGGGACGCCAGGTACACGCGCGCGGTGTCGGCGCCCATGCGGCCCTTGAAGTTGCGCGCCGTGGTGGAGATGACGTTGGCGCCCTCGGGAATCGAGCCGCCGTAGCCCGAACAGGCGCCGCACGAGGTGGGCAGCACGGTGGCGCCGGACTGCACCAGCTGCGCCATGACGCCCTCGCGTTCGGCTTGCTGCTGGTCGCGCGCGCTGGCGGGGGCCACCATCAGGGCGACGCCCGCCGCGACGCGGCGGCCCTGCAGCACGGCGGCGGCCGCGCGCAAGTCTTCCAGCTTGGCGCCGGTGCAGGCGCCGATGTAGGCGGCCTGGACCGCGGTGCCGGGATAGTCGTCGACATCGGCCGCGTTGGCGGGGCTGTGCGGCGCGGCCACCTGCGGCGCCAGCGCGGCCGCGTCGAAGTCGTGCCATTCGGCCGGCGCATCGGCGTCGGAACGCCATGCCGAGACGTCGGGAATCTGCGATCCGGGCACGCCGGCTTCGCGCAGATAGCGCACGGTGACCTCGTCGGGCGCCACCAGTCCCACCTGCGAGCCCAGCTCGGCGGACATGTTGGACAGGGTCATGCGCTCTTGCATGGAAAGGGCCCGCACAGCTTCGCCGCAGAACTCGACGGCCTGGTAGCGGCCGCCGCTCATGCCGAAGCGGCCGATCATGCGCAGCGCCATGTCCTTGGCGGTGACGCCGGCCGGCAGCCGGCCGTTCCAGCGCATCATCAGGGTTTGCGGCACCTTGATCCAGATCTCGCCGGTGGTGACCACCCCCAGCATCTCGGTGCTGCCCACGCCGAACATGTAGGCGCCGAAGGCGCCGCCTGTGGGCGAGTGCGAATCGCCGCCCACGCAGAACATGCCGGGCCGGATGTGGCCGTGCTCGGGCACCACCACGTGGCAGATGCCCACCGAGTCGTACACGTGCGGCAGCGCCTGGTCGCGCGCCCAGTCGCGCGCGATGCGCACGATGCGGCGCGACTCGTCGTCGGATTCGGGCACGTAGTGGTCCATCACCAGCACGACCTTCGAACGGTCCCACAGGCCCGTGCCCAACTCTTCGAGCATGGGCTTCAGGCGTCGCGGACCGCTGGAATCATGGAACATCGCAAGGTCGACGCGGCAGTTCAGAATCTCTCCGACCTGCACGGCATCGCGGCCGCAGGCGGCGGCAAGCAGTTTCTGGGCCAGGGTCTGGGCGGTCATTGGTGTATCTCCGTGCGGCCGGCATGCGTCAATGGCGGGCTCAAGTGGTGGCGGACATGTCCGCCCCGGCGGGCAGCCAGTTGGGCTCGCCCGGGGTCTCATGGGCGCGCATGTCCATCCGGTATTCATAGCGGTCGGGCCGGTACAGCGCATGCAGCCACTCCACCGGCCGTCCCGACTCGTCGCGCACCAGGCGGCGCAGGCTGAGCAGCGCCGATCCCACCGGCACGCCCAGCAAGCCCGCGGGATGCGGCTCGGCCAGCACGGCCGAGATGGCCTGCTCGGCACGCGCCACCTGCACGCCGAGGTCGCGGAAGATGGCCAGCAGCGGACGCGAGGCCAGGTCCTGGCGGCCGATGCGGCAGCCGATGTCGTCGGGCACGTAAGTGGTCAGATACGAGAACGGCAGGCCGTCGTGGCTGCGCACCCGCACCGAACGGTGCACCGGCGAGCCGGGCTCGAGCTCGAGCCGCTGCGCCACCGCGGGCGGCGCGGGCTCGGTCTGCAGCTCGACCAGGCGCACCTGCGTCTGCATGCCCATGTCGGCCAGGTGGGCCATGAGCGCATCGATGTCCGACTCGTGCCCGGCCGATGGCGGCGCGGGCGCGGCGAAAGTGCCGCGGCCCTGCCGACGCCGCACCAGGCCCTCGCTTTCGAGGGCCTCCAGCGAACGGCGGATGGTCAGGCGCGACACACCGTACTCGGCCGCCAGCGCGTTCTCGCCGGGCATGGGCGCGTCTTGCGGAAACCCGCCCGCCGCCAGCCGCTGCTTCAGCAGCAGGTACACCTTGTGATAAAGGGGCAGCGGATTGCTGGGCAGGTCTGGCTTGGGCAGGTCTGGCGAAACGCCCGCGGACACTTCTGAGGACAAGGGATGGACTCCTGGCGCGCCCCGCTTATTCGGGCTTGGCGCCGGTGAATTCGACCAGTTCGGCGTAGCGGGCGATGTCCTTGGCGATGAAGTCGCCAAGTTCCTGCGGCGTGCTGCTGACGGCCGACGCCGACTCCGCCTCGAGCATGCTGCGGAACGCCGGCGTATCGACAGCCTTGCGCGCCGCCGCGTTCAGTTGCGCCACGGTCTGTTCGGGCAGGCCGGCCGGACCCAGCATGGCGAACCAGGCATTGGATTCGAAACCCTTGATGGTATCGCCGATCGGCGGCACGCCCGGAAACTCGGCCAGCGGCTTCGGGCTGGTGACGCCCAGCGCCTTCACCATGCCCGACTTGATGGGCGACTTCACGTTCAGCGAACTGGCGAACATCATGTCCACCTGGCCGCCCAGCAGATCGTTCAGCGCGGGGCTGGTGCCCTTGTACGGCACGTTCAGGATCTCCAGGCCGGCCATCATCTTCAGCCGCTCGCCCGCCATGTGCAGCGACGAGCCCAGCGCACCGATGCCGGCGGTGTACTTGCCGGGATTCGCCTTCACCTCTTTCACGAATTCCGGCATCGAGCTGACCGGAAAGTCTTTGCGCACCACCAGCAGGCTGGGCACCGAGGCCAGCATGCTGATCGGCGTGAAGTCCTTCTTGGGATCGAACGGCAGGTTCTTGTACAGGCTGGCGTTGATCGAGAAACTGGTGAAGGTGACCAGCAGCGTGTTGCCATCGGCCTTGCTCTTGGCCACGTAGTCGGCCGCGATGTTGCCGCCCGCGCCGGGGCGGTTCTCGACCAGAACGGTGCGCTTCAGATCGATGCCCATGTGCTGCGCGATGGCCCGCGCCACGGTGTCGGTGGTGCCGCCGGGAGGCGCGCCGACCACCAGGCGCAGCGGCGGACTGGACTGCGCCAGGACGGGGGCGGAAGAAGTGAACAGCGCCGTCAGCAGAACGCCGCCGGCCAGGCGTAGGAAGGATGTTGCCACCGCAGTCTCCTGTATGTTGTATTGATAACAATACAAGTATACAAGCGCTGCGGCAGCCGGGCCAGCGCGATGCAGGCGCCCTCTTATCTATGTAGCAGTCAGGGGGAAAGCGGCAGCCGCACTTCGTGCTTGATCTCGCGCAGCGCCACGATGGTGCGGGTCTGCCGGATGCCGGGAAGATTGAACAGGAAGCGATGCAGGAACTGGTCGTAGGCCTCGGGGCTTTCCACCAATATCTTCAGCAGGAAATCGGAGTCGCCGGTAACGGCATAGCATTCCAGGATCTCGGGCGCGTCGCGAACCGAACGTTCGAAATTCTCGACCGTGCTGGCCGAATGCCGCTCGAGGCTGATCTGCACGAACATACAGCCCGACAGGCCTACCTTGTGGCGGTCGATCTGCGCGCTGTAGCCGCGTATCACGCCCCCTGCCTCCAGCGCCTTCACCCGCCGCCACACGGGCGCGGCGGACAGCCCCACCTTGTCGGACAGCTGCTGTGCGGACGCCCGGCCGTCCTCCTGCAGGGCGCGCAGAATGCCCATGTCGGTCTTGTCCATCGCCACCTCTCGTCCAAACGAAACGTTTATTTCGAATTATAGGGATAGCACGATGGCAGAACGCAATAAAACGCAAGGCGGGCGAACCTATCATGACGGGAAGTTACCGGAGCTCCCATCATGGACGGCACGCCCCAGCTTCCACCCCCCGTCGACCTGGACTACCAGCTGTCCGACAACCTGACCCGCACCGAAGGTCGCGTATTCCTCACCGGCACGCAGGCGCTGGTGCGCATGGTGCTGACCCAGCGTCGTCTGGACCGCGAACGCGGCCTGAATACAGCGGGCTTCGTGTCCGGCTATCGCGGCTCGCCGCTGGGCGGCGTGGACATGGCCATGTGGAAGGCCAAGAAGGTTCTCGATGAGCACCAGGTCCGTTTCCTGCCCGGCATCAACGAGGACATGGCGGCCACCACGGTCATGGGCACGCAGCAGGCCGGCGTGCGCGCCGACCGCAAGGTCGATGGCGTGGTCGCCATGTGGTACGGCAAAGGTCCCGGCCTGGATCGCGCGGGCGACGCCCTGCATCACGGCAACGCGGCCGGCGCCTCGCGCCACGGCGGCGTGCTGCTGGTTGTCGGCGACGATCACACCGCGGTGTCCTCGTCGATACCGCACGCCAGCGAGGCATCGCTGATCGGCTGGCAGATTCCGGTGGTGCATCCGGCGTCCATCGAGGAATACGAAACGTTCGCGCTGTGGGGCTGGGCCCTGTCGCGCCATGCCGGCACATGGGTCGCCTTCAAGGCCGTGTCCGAGACGGTCGAATGCGGCGAGTCGTTCGAACTGCAGCCGCCGCGTGTCTACGACATGCCCGAAGACCCCGAACTGCCTCGCGAGGCGCTCGAGTACTCGGCCCGCGACTTCCTGTCGCTGGCCGTCGAAACCCGCATGAACCTGCGCATGCGCGCGGTGCGCGCCTTCGCGCAACGCCACAGCATCGACCGGCTCGTCTGCCCGGCGCCCTCGGCCACCGTGGGCATCGTCACCGTCGGCAAGGCGCACCTGGACACCATGGAAGCGTTGGCTCGCCTGGGCGTGGACACCGTCACGCCGCAGGCCCCGGTGCGCATCTACAAGCCGGGCCTGACCTGGCCGCTGGACGCCGGCCGGCTGCGCGAGTTCGCGCGCGGCCTGGGCCACATCCTCGTGGTCGAGGAGAAAGGCGCCGTGGTCGAAAGCCAGATCAAAGACCTGCTGTACAACGAGCCGGACCGCCCCTCCGTGGCCGGCAAGGCGGGGCTCGATGGCGAAACCCTGGTCACTTCCGCCGGCCAGCTGCGGCCCTCGCTGCTGGCCGCGCCGCTGGCCGGATGGCTGCTGCGCACGACCGGCCTGCGCGTGGGCGGCGACCCCGCCGCCTTCGATTGCCAGCAAGCGCTGTCCAACGAGGCCGACGGCATGCGGCGCCGGCCCTACTTCTGTTCGGGCTGTCCGCACAGCACGTCCACCAAGGTGCCCGAAGGCAGCCAGGCGCTGTCCGGCGTGGGCTGCCACTACATGGCCGCGTGGATGGACCGCAACACCGGCGGCCTGACGCAGATGGGCGGCGAAGGCGCCGACTGGATCGGCCTGGCGCCCTATATCGACATGCCGCACGTGTTCCAGAACATGGGCGAAGGCACGTACTACCACTCGGGCTACCTGGCGATCCGCCAGGCCGTGGCGGCCCGCGCCAACATCACCTACAAGATACTGTTCAACGACGCGGTAGCCATGACCGGCGGGCAACCGGTGGACGGTCCGATCTCGGTGCCGCAGATCTGCCAGCAGCTGCGCGGCGAGAACGTGGCGCGCATCGTCGTCACCACCGACGAACCCGAGAAGTACCGCGGCGTCGACCTGGGCGCGGGCATCCGCGTGCATCATCGCCGCGAGCTCGACGCCCTGCAGCGCGAGCTGCGCGAGATTCCGGGCGTGACCGTGCTGATCCATGACCAGACCTGCGCCGCCGAGAAGCGCCGGCGCCGCAAGAAGAACCAGTTCCCCGATCCGCCGCGCCGCATGCTGATCAACAGCGCGGTCTGCGAGGGTTGCGGCGACTGCGGCGTGCAATCGAACTGTCTGTCCGTCGTGCCGCTCGAAACCCCGTACGGCCGCAAGCGCGCCATCGACCAGTCCAGCTGCAACAAGGACTATTCGTGCGCCGAAGGATTCTGCCCCAGTTTCGTCTCGGTGCTGGGCGGCAAGCCGCGCAAGAGCAGCGCGCCGAAGGCCGACCGCGACCAGCTGCGCGGCCGCATCGCCGCGCTGCCCGAACCGCAACTGGCCGCGCTGGATCGACCCTATCGCCTGCTGGTGGCCGGCATGGGCGGCACCGGTGTCATCACCATCGGGGCCATCGTGTCCATGGCCGCGCATCTGCAGGGCCTGTCGGCCGCCGTGCTCGACCTGACCGGCCTGGCGCAGAAGGGCGGCACGGTGGTCAGCCACATCCGTCTGGCGCGGGCCGGCGCGCCGGCCGGCCCGGTGCGGCTGGACTGGCAGCAGGCCGATGCCGCCATCCTGTGCGACCCAGTGGCCTCGGTGGCGCCCGATTCGCTGGGCGCGCTGCGCCGCGACCACACGCGCGTCACCGTGAACTCGTATGTGGCGCCGGTCTCTGACTTCACCCGCAACCCCGATGCGCCGCTGAACCAGGAGGCGCTGCTGGCCAAGATCCGCCACGCCGCAGGCGAAGCGCGCACCGCGGCGATCAACGCCCATGAAGCGGCGCTGGCCCTGTTCGGCGACAGCATTCTCTCGAACATGTTCATGCTGGGCTACGCGTGGCAGCGCGGCGACGTGCCCATCGGCCTGGCCGCCCTGGCCCGCGCCATCGAGCTGAACGGCGTGGCGGTCGAATCCAACCGCGCCGCTTTCGATGCCGGCCGGCTGGCCGCGCACGAGCCGCAGGCGCTGGAAAGCGTGCTGCGTCCGCGCGCGCAGGTGGTGCAGCTGCACGTGCCCGAATCCTTCGACAAGGCCGTGGAACGGCGCGAACGCGACCTGGCCGCCTATCAGAATGCGGGCTACGCGCGCAGCTATCGCGAACTGGTGGACCGCGTGGCCGCGCGCGAGCGAGAGCTGGATCCCTCGGCCCGCACCCCGCGCCTGGCAATGGCGGTGGCCCGCAGCCTGTTCAATCTGATGGCCTACAAGGATGAGTACGAGGTCGCGCGGCTGTATACCGACGGCGCGTTCCGCGCGCAGCTCGAAGCCCAGTTCGAAGGCGACTACACGCTGCAATTCCACATGGCCCCGCCGCTGTTCGCGCGCAAGGATCCGCGCACGGGCGTGCCGCGCAAGATCGCGCTGGGTCCGGGCACCGAGCGCGCCATGCGCCTGCTGCGCCGGCTGAAGGGCCTGCGCGGCACCTGGTTCGATCCGTTCGGCCACACCGCCGAACGCCGTACCGAACGCGCCCTGATCGCGGAATACCGCGCGACGGTGCAGGCGCTGCTGGACGGCCTGACCCCCGCCAAGCTGCCCGAGGCCGCCCGCATCGCCGCCCTGGCGGAGACCGTCCGCGGGTATGGCCACGTCAAGCTGGCTAATGTCGCCAAGTACCGCGACGAAATGCAACAACGCATGCTTGCCTACCATGCGGCACCGGACCGGATGTCCGCACCGGAGCAGCGTAAAATGGCGTGATCACGAGAAAAGCATCTCGTCACGCAGCTTCGACGGCGCCTGCGGGCGCCGTTTCCATTGGTAACAACTAAGTCCGGCCCTTACCGTATTCCCTGCTTGTTCCACCTAAGTCGCGCCACTAGAATTAGTGGCACTTTGGGGGGTGGTACACTACATATAGTGGTCGCATTACCCGCTGCATCCACCGGCCGCGCATCAGGCCGGCAGTCCTGGCCCAGCGACCTCTCCTCATACGTACCCATTTTTCCCGGACCTGGCGGAAAGCCATGTCCCCATCCGCTTTCGCACAGGAGCTTCCATGCAGACTACGATCGCCTCTGTGACTCGGCCCTCGGCCGTGCCGCCCTCCTCCAACGACGCGCCCGCCGACGCCGCCTCGGCCGGCCAGTGGTCCAGCTACCACCTGATCCGCCGCAACGGATCGGTGGTGGGCTTCGAGCCCAGCAAGATCGCCATCGCCATGACCAAGGCCTTCCTGGCCGTCAATGGCGGGCAAGGCGCGGCTTCGGCGCGCGTGCGCGAGCTGGTCGAGCAACTGACCGCCCAGGTGGTCAACGCCGTGGTGCGCAACCGCCCCAACGGCGGCACCGTCCACATCGAGGACGTGCAGGACCAGGTCGAACTGGCGCTGATGCGCTCGGGCCAGCACGACGTGGCGCGCTCCTACGTGCTGTACCGCGAAAAGCGTTCGCAAGAGCGCGCCGCCGCGCACGAACATGAAAAGGCCGCCCCGGCCGCCCCGCAGGAACCGGCGCTGCACGTCAACGACAACGGCGTGCGCCGTCCGCTGGACATGGCCGCGCTGCGCGCCACCATCGAAGCCGCCGGCGAAGGCCTGACGCAGTACATCGACACCGAAGCGATCCTGAAGGAAACGGTGAAGAACCTGTACGACGGCGTGCCCGTCGACGAGGTCTACAAGTCCGCCATTCTGTCTGCCCGTGCCCTGGTGGAAAAAGACCCGGCCTACAGCCAGGTCACCGCGCGACTGCTGCTGCACACGATCCGCAAGGAAGTGCTGGGCGAGGAAGTCTCGCAGGCCGGCATGCTGACCCGCTACGCCGAGTACTTCCCCACCTTCATCCAGCGCGGCATCGAAGGCGGCCTGCTGGATGCCAAGCTGGCCGAGTACGACCTGGCCCGCATCGGCGCCGCGCTGGACGCGCGCCGCGACCTGCAGTTCGGCTACCTCGGCCTGCAAACGCTGTACGACCGCTACTTCCTGCACATCCGCGGCACCCGCATCGAACTGCCGCAGGTGTTCTTCATGCGCGTGGCCATGGGCCTGGCGCTGCGCGAGACCGATCGCGAAGCGCGCGCCATCGAGTTCTACGAGATCCTCTCCTCGTTCGACTTCATGAGCTCCACGCCCACGCTGTTCAATTCGGGCACCCTGCACTCGCAGCTGTCGTCGTGCTACCTGACCACGGTCTCCGACGACCTGGAAGGCATCTACGAAGCCATCAAGGAAAACGCGCTGCTGGCCAAGTACGCCGGCGGCCTGGGCAACGACTGGACCCCTGTGCGCGCGCTGCGCAGCCACATCAAGGGCACCAACGGCGAAAGCCAGGGCGTCGTGCCGTTCCTGAAGGTCGTCAACGACACCGCCGTGGCGGTCAACCAGGGCGGCAAGCGCAAGGGCGCGGTGTGCACGTACCTGGAGACGTGGCACCTGGACATCGAAGAGTTCCTGGAACTGCGCAAGAACACCGGCGACGAGCGCCGCCGCACGCACGACATGAACACGGCGAACTGGATTCCCGACCTGTTCATGAAGCGCGTCATGGACAACGCCGAGTGGACGCTGTTCTCGCCCTCCGACTGCCCCGACCTGCACGACAAGTACGGCAAGGAATTCGAAACGGCCTACCTGGGCTATGAAGCCAAGGTCGCCAGCGGCGAACTGAAGCTGTTCAAGAAAATGCCGGCCATCTCGCTGTGGCGCAAGATGCTGTCGATGCTGTTCGAAACCGGCCATCCGTGGATCACGTTCAAGGATCCGTGCAACATCCGCTCGCCGCAGCAACACGTCGGCGTGGTGCACAGCTCGAACCTGTGCACCGAGATCACGCTGAACACCAACGAATCCGAGATCGCCGTGTGCAACCTGGGTTCGGTGAACCTGCCCGCGCACATGAAGCCTTCGGCCAACGGCGGCTACGAGCTCGACCACGACAAGCTCAAGCGCACCATCGGCATCGCCATGCGCATGCTCGACAACGTGATCGACATCAACTACTACGCCGTCGAGAAGGCGAAGCGGTCGAACGAACGCCATCGTCCGGTGGGCATGGGCATCATGGGCTTCCAGGACTGCCTGCACATGATGCGCGTGCCGTACGCTTCGCAGACCGCGATCCAGTTCGCCGACGAATCGATGGAAGCCGTGTGCTATCAAGCGTATTGGGCATCGAGCGAACTCGCGCAGGAACGCGGCCGCTATCCTTCGTATGAAGGCTCGCTGTGGTCGCGCGGCATCCTGCCGCAAGACTCCATCGCGATGCTGCGCGATGCTCGTGGCGGCAACGTCGATGTCGATGAGTCGAGCAAACTCGATTGGTCCTCGTTGCGCGCGCGCATCAAAGAACATGGCATGCGCAACTCGAACTGCATCGCAATCGCCCCAACGGCGACGATTTCCAATATCATTGGCGTATCTGCGTGCATCGAACCTACTTATCAGAACTTGTACGTCAAATCGAATCTCTCCGGCGAGTTCACGGTCGTCAACGATTACCTCGTGCGTGACCTGAAGAAACTCGGTCTCTGGGACGAAGTCATGGTCGCCGACCTCAAGTACTTCGACGGCAGCCTGTCCCGTATCGATCGCGTGCCTGCTGAACTCCGCCAACTGTATGCCACCGCGTTCGAAGTCGAACCGGCATGGCTGGTCGAGTGCGCGGCGCGTCGCCAGAAGTGGATCGACCAGGCCCAATCGCTGAACATCTACATGGCCGGCGCCTCGGGCAAGAAACTCGACGAGACCTACAAGCTTGCGTGGCTGCGTGGCCTGAAGACCACCTACTACCTGCGCACGCTGGGCGCCACCAGCGCCGAGAAATCCACCGGCCGCGGCGGCGAACTCAACGCCGTCAGCGCCGGCGCAGCACCGGCTGCCGCCGTTGCCGCCAGCAGCACTCAGGCCCCCAACCTGCCTGAACCCGAAATCGTCGGAGCGGTTTGCACCATGAAGCCGGGCGACCCTGGCTTCGAAGAGTGCGAAGCCTGCCAATAAGCCGCTACCGGAGAATTCAATCATGCTGAATTGGGAAGACGACAACACCGCGCTGCAACCGACGCAATCGCCGGCCACGCCGGCGGGCGCGCCGGCAAGCGAGCCGGTGCGCGCCGCCACCGGCGTGTTCGGCGACTCGGCCCTGCCCGCCCCCACGGCGGCCCAGGCCGGGGCCGAGCCGACCGGCGAAGGCGCCGAGCGCCGCGTTCGCGTGGCCGACAAACGCATCATCAACGGCCAGACCGACGTCAACCAGCTGGTGCCGTTCAAGTACAAGTGGGCCTGGGAAAAATACCTGGCCACTTGCGCGAACCACTGGATGCCGCAAGAAATCAACATGTCGCGCGACATCGCCCTCTGGAAGAACCCGAACGGGCTCACCGAGGACGAGCGCCGCATCGTCAAGCGCAATCTGGGCTTCTTCGTCACGGCCGACTCGCTGGCCGCTAACAACATCGTGCTGGGCACCTACCGCCACATCACGGCCCCCGAATGCCGCCAGTTCCTGCTGCGTCAGGCATTCGAAGAAGCCATCCACACCCACGCGTACCAGTACATCGTCGAAAGCCTCGACCTCGATGAAGGCGAGATCTTCAATGCCTACAATGAAGTGCCGTCCATCCGGGCCAAGGACGAGTTTCTGATCCCGTTCATCGAAGCCATCGCGGATCCCGACTTCAAGACGGGCACGCCCGAAGCCGATCGCACGCTGCTGAAGTCGCTGATCGTTTTCGCATGCCTGATGGAAGGCCTGTTCTTCTACGTCGGCTTCACCCAGATCCTGGCGCTGGGCCGGCAGAACAAGATGACGGGCGCCGCCGAACAGTACATGTACATCCTGCGCGATGAATCCATGCACTGCAATTTCGGCATCGACCTCATCAACACCATCAAGCTCGAGAACCCGCATCTCTGGACGCCGGAATTCCGCGAAGAGATCCGCGACCTGTTCCGCCAGGCCGTCGAACTCGAGTACGCCTACGCCGAGGACACCATGCCGCGCGGCGTGCTGGGCCTCAATGCTCCCATGTTCAAGTCTTATCTGCGCTTCATCGCCAATCGGCGCTGCCAGCAGATCGGTATCGAACCGCTGTATCCCCAGGAAGAGAATCCCTTCCCGTGGATGGCGGAAATGATCGACCTCAAGAAGGAACGCAATTTCTTTGAAACGCGCGTGATCGAATACCAAACCGGCGGCACGCTGAACTGGGAATAGCCTTCCCTCGGCCCGACGGCGTTCGAAGCCCGGCAGCATCGGGCTTCGCGCCATGGCTGTTCCGGTAAGGTTGGAGATACGCAAGACCAAGCGGTAGGCGGCCGGAAGGCCGCCTACCGGCGCCATTTGAAATGGCTCGCGCCTATGAGCGGGGGCCATATCAAATGGCCGTGCTGAATTCATTAGCGCAAGCCGTAGTAGCTGTCGCCCGTACCGGACAGCGGCATGCGCCGATGAATAGCCCGACGTGCAATACGCCATCCGGCGGATTGCGGCGCGGGTTTATGTTCTGGGACCCCTGAACCTAAGGAGCATGACCATGGCAACCGCCAAGAAGGCCGCCAAGAAGGCGGCGAAGAAGACCGCAGTCAAGAAGGCGACTGCAAAGAAGGCTACGCCGGCCAAGAAGGTTGCGGCCAAGAAAGTAGCCGTCAAGAAGGTCGCCGCGAAGAAGACCGCGGTGAAGAAGACTGCAGCCAAGAAGACCGCAGTCAAGAAGGTAGCAGCCAAGAAGACCGTCGCCAAGAAGGCCCCGGCCAAGAAAGCCGCTGCCAAGAAGACCGCGGTCAAGAAGGTAGCCGCCAAGAAGGCCGTCGCCAAGAAGGCCCCGGCCAAGAAAGCCGCTGCCAAGAAGGCTCCGGCCAAGAAAGTAGCCGCCAAGAAGGCCGTTGCCAAGAAGGCAGTCGCCAAGAAGGCTCCGGCGAAGAAGGCCGCTGCCGCCAAGAAGGCTCCGGCCAAGAAGGCTGCCGCTGCCAAAAAGGCTCCGGCCAAGAAGGCTGCCCCGAAGAAGCCCGCTACGCCCCCCTCGACCGCTGCTGCTCCCGCTGCGAAGCCCGCGCTGAACCCCGCGGCCGCTTGGCCCTTCCCGACCGGCGGCCGTCCGTCCTAATCGGAACGCGTCACCGCGTCAGCCGTACCAAGCCGCCTGGCATCGCCAGGCGGCTTTTCATTTCAGGCAAGCGCGTGCACGCCGCGCCCACCGCAAGACGATTCCTTTATATTCCGGCGTGAGACAATAAACCGCCTTATCGTCCGGCCGGCCTGTGCGCCGGCCAATTCCTGACCACCTTGGCAAACCGTCCATGCTCGGCGACATCCTCCGCTTTCTGCTAGAAATCATCTTCACGCTGTTCGGTGCGGCGCTGATCCTGCGCGCCTGGATCCATGCGGTCCGCCTGCATCCGTTCAACCCGCTTGCCCGGGCCGTATACCAAGGCACCAACTGGCTGGTGGTGCCGCTGCGCAAAATCCTGCCTTCCACCGGCAAGATCGATTGGGCCAGCCTGCTCGCGGCATGGCTTACCGCCCTGGTCTACATGCTGCTGATGTGGCTGGTCACGGTGGGCTCGCTGGTGCCGCTGGCGTTGTTGCCCGCCACCGCGGGCGCGGCGCTGCTGATGGCGTGCAAATGGGCGCTGAACCTCATCGTGTGGATGACGCTGATCCAGGCCGTGCTGTCGTGGGTCAATCCCATGGCGCCGCTGATGCCGCTGCTGCAGACGCTGACCGCGCCGCTGCTCGACCCCATCCGGCAGATCCTGCCGCGCACCGGCATAGACTTCTCGCCGCTGGTGCTGCTGGTCATCGCGCAGGTCCTGTTGATGATGCTGGCGCGCATCACCTACAGCATGGTCGGGGTGTGATGCATCGGCGGATCATATAAGCCCGCCCGGCAAAGAAGTGGATATCAACTCCACAAATTGAAACAGCCCGGACAAAGAAAGCCCGCCTCGAAGGCGGGCTTTTTCGTGCTCGGCGCCTTGGCGCCGGGCATGATCGGATTACATGGGGGCCACGCGAGTGGGGCCGGCGCCGCTGATGACCTGCACGCGCTGACCGACGCTGACCGGCAGATCGGCCTCTTGGGCCACCACGCGGGTTTCGCCGTTGTCGAGGCGGACGGTGATCTCGAGACCCGAGTTGCGGTTCACGCGGTTCTCGACCGTGTTGCCGGCCAAGGCGCCCAGCAGCGCGCCGCCCACCGTGGCGATGGCTCGGCCCGAGCCGCCGCCGATGGCATTGCCCGCGACGCCGCCCAGCGCCGCGCCGCCGATGAGGCCGACGCCGCTGGACTTGTCTTCTTGAAGCGTGATGGGGCGAACGCCGACGACGGTGCCCGTGCGCACGATCTGTTCGCGCTGTGCCTGGTCGTAGGAGTAGACACCGCTGGAAGCGCTGCGATTGGCGCAGCCGGCCAGCGTGGCCATGGATACGGCAACCGCGGCGACGGCAACCCAGCGGCGCCCACGCGGCATGGAAAGGGAAAGGGAATTGGCGCTAGTCATTGAGGCTCCTCGTACCAAACTACGCGATGGGGTGATCATACCCCCGGCCACGATAGATTGGCGCTCCGCGCGAAACAGGGTGCAACAGCTACTTGCGGGCCTTAAGCGGATAGCCGGTATCAGGTGGCCGGCGGCGCCCTGCCGCGGACGATGCCACGGCAAGCGGAACCCGGCCGGGTCACCCCGGCAGGCCGACGCCATAGGCCGCGCGCATCAGCGAGTCGATCTGCTGGCGCGAGGGCGCATGGTTCTGCGGACCGCGCGACGCGATCTTGATCGCGCCCATCAGGTTGGCCAGGCGCGCGCTGTCCAGCCAGCTCATGCCGGTGGTCCGGCCATACAGCAGGCCGGCACGGTGCGCGTCGCCGCAGCCGGTAGGATCGACCACGGCCTCGGGCTTGACCGCGGGAATCTCGACAGTCTGGCCTTCGGTCAGCAGCGTGGCGCCCTGCCCGCCGCGCGTCACCACCACGGCCTGCAGCCCTGCGGCGATGTCGGCCAGCGAGCGGCCGGTGCGCTGCTCGATGATGCCGGCCTCGTAGTCGTTGGCGGTCAGCACCTGGGCCAGGCCCAGCATGCGCTCGATGTCGGCGCCTTCGAACAGCGGCATGGCCTGGCCCAGGTCGAACACGAACGGAATGCCCTTGGCATGCAGGCGCTCGGCATGCGCGAACATGCCGGCCTTCGAGTCGGGCGCGACCACGCCCCACGCGGCGCTGGCGTCGCTGAGATCGTTCTGCGCCGAGAATTCCATGGCCCCGGGATGGAAGGCGGCGATCTGGTTGTCGTCCAGGTCGGTCGTGATGAAGCACTGCGCGGTATACGTGCCCGGCATCACGCGCAGGCGCGAGACGTCGATGCCCAGGCCCGCAAGCCGTTCGACGTACTCGCCGGCATCCTCGCCGACGGTGGCCACGGGCACGGGATTGCCGCCCAGCAACTTCAGGTTGTAGGCGATGTTGCCGGCGCAGCCGCCATACTCTTTACGCATGCTGGGCACGAGGAACGACACGCTGAGCGACTGGACGCGCTCGGGCAGGATGTGCTCGCGGAAGCGCCCTTCGAACACCGCGATGGTGTCGAACGCCATCGAGCCGCAGATCAGTACGGGAGCCGTCATGCTTTCATCCTTCAAGGAAAGAATTTGTCGAGTTGATAACCGTTGACCTGCAGGGCGTTCACCTGGATGGGAATGGTGAGCGTCACTTCAGCGCCCGCCCCGAGCGGCCCGTCGGCCTGGCCGGGCGGCAGGTATTGCTCGGGCAGGATCGCCTTGCGGGCCACCACCGTATCGGACAGGTCGGTGAGATCCAGCATCAGCGCGGGCCAGTGCTGCTCGCGATCGTAGCGGTTGCGTATCACCACCGTCAGGACCAGGCGCGACCGGCCATCGTCCTCGGCCTGCGAGGCGCCGGTGGGCGGGCGCAGCGAGGACGACACGATCGAGATGCGCTCGATGCGGCGCGCATAGCCCACGGTGCAGCCCAGCACCTGGCACACGCCGGACAATACCGGCCGCAGCGTGGGCGCGGACAGCGCGATGGGCGTGCGATAGACGTAGACCAGTTGCAACACCAGCGCCAGCAGGCCCAGCGCGCAGGCCCACCCCAAGGCGCGCCGCCAGATGCGCTGCGAGTCGATGCGGTCCTGGTCCAGGAAGTCGGGCGGCGCGCGCCCGCTGTCGGTGGCGCTGGAATAGCGGGTGCGGGAATCGCCGTAGACCGGCTCTTCAGCCGGTTCGGCGTCCTCGTCGTCGTCGGCGTGCGCGTTGGCCAGGCCGGGCTCGCTGCGGCCCGGCCCGCGATAAGGCGGCGGAGCATGGATGCCGCGCTCGCGCATCACCGGTTCGGCGGTCCATCCGTCCTCGTCTTCCGGATCGTCGTGCCGCTCGTCCGCGCGATCGTGAAGCGCAGGCGAGGGTTCCGCGGCCATGCCGGGCTCATGGCGATGACTGGCGCGGCCGCGCAGGACCGCGGGAGGTTCGTCGGGCGTGCGGCCGGCTTGCCAGGCGGGCGGCGCGGCGGCAGGACGCTGCGCGTGCAGGATGCGATCCTGTCGAGAGGGATGTTCCGCGGGCGTCGGAGAGACCGGACTCTCATTCCGCGCCCGGCCGCGCAGCACCGCTGGCGGGGGCACGTCCACGACGGCAGCCACGGGCAATTCGGGCGCGGCGGGCTGGGCCGGCTGTGCTGCCGGCGCGCGAGTCACCGGGGCGGGCGGCGCCGCCGGCGCGGCCGCGGGCGGAACGGCCGCAGGCCGGGCCGGGGCTTGCGCGGCCGCCGCATCTTCGATAGCGGCCCGCCCGTCGAACACCGTATTGCAGACCCCGCAACGCACCAGCCCATTGCGCACGCGCAGTTGGTCGGCTACCACCCGGAAGGCGGTACGACATTGCGGGCAGCGAGTGATGGGCATGGCGCAACGACGGAAAAATTCAGGCGCGGCGACCGTGCAGGCACACCCAGCCGTCGCGTTCGCGCCAGACAGACATGGCCAGCCACGGCGCATATGCCGCGGCCACTTCCTCGGCCTGGCGTTCGAGCACGCCGGACAGCACCAGGTCGCCGCCGGGCGCCACGCGCGCGGCCAGCATGGGGGCCAGCACCTTCAACGGATTGGACAGGATGTTGGCCACCACGACGCGGAACGTGCCGGCGGGCAGCGCGTCGGGCAGCATGGCCTGCAGCTCGACCGCGTTGATGCGAGCGTTGTCGGCCGTGGACTGCACCGCCTGCGGATCGATGTCCACGGCGGTGACAGGGCCCGAGCCCAGCTTGCGTGCGGCAATGGCCAGGATGCCGGATCCGCAGCCATAGTCCAGCACGGCGGCATCGGCAGGCAGTTCGGCCTCGAGCCATGCCAGGCACAGATGGGTGGTGGGATGGCTGCCGGTGCCGAAGGCCAGGCCCGGATCCAGCTCGATGTGGATGGCGTCGGCCGCGCCGGCGTCGGCGGCGACTTCGGGCGCGTCACGATGCCAGCTGGGTACGATCCACAGCCGCGACGCGATCTGGATGGGGCTGAACTGGGACTGCGTCAGGCGCACCCAGTCGGCATCGGGCACTTCGCGCAGCGACCAGCCGCTGGCCAGCGCGGGATCGAGCCCGCTGTCGGCCATCGCCTGCTCTACCAGTTGGGCGGGATCGGCGCCGTCGGGCAGCAACGCGACGACGCGATTGCGGTCCCAGGCCTGGACGTCCGGCTCGGTGCCGGGTTCGCCGAACAGGGGTTTCTCGTCGGCGGTGCCCAGGTCGGCATCCTCGACGGAGACCGACAGCGCGCCGGCCTCGAGCAAGGCATCGGATAGCGCCTCGGCCTGCGCCTCGAGGCAGTGGAGCACGAGTTCACGCATGGCTGGGGCCTGTTCCTGCTGACTAGGGCCTCGCCGAACGGCCCGCTCAGGGCCGCTGGGCGAGTTTGTTTTCCAGATAGTGGATGCTGGTGCCGCCTTCGATGAAGCGCGCGTCCTGCATCAGTTCGCGGTGCAGCGGGATGTTGGTGGAGATGCCCTCGACCACCATCTCGGACAGCGCGGTGCGCATGCGCGCCAGGGCCTGCTCGCGCGTGTCGCCGTAGGTGATGACCTTGGCGATCATCGAATCATAGTTCGGCGGCACGAAGTAGCCGTTGAACGCATGCGAATCGATGCGCACGCCCGGGCCGCCCGGCGTGTGCCAGTTGGTGATGCGGCCGGGGCTGGGCACGAAGCGGAACGGATCCTCGGCGTTGATGCGGCACTCGATGGCGTGGCCCTTGAGCGCGATGTCGCGCTGGCGCAGCGTGAACTTCTCGCCCGCGGCGATGAGGATCTGCTGCTGCACCAGGTCAATGCCCGTGATCAGTTCGGTGACCGGATGCTCCACCTGGATGCGCGTGTTCATCTCGATGAAGTAGAACTCGCCGTTCTCGTACAGGAACTCGAACGTGCCCGCGCCACGGTAGCCCATCTTGCGGCAGGCGTCGGCGCAGCGGTCGCCGATGCGCTCGATCAGGCGGCGCGTGATGCCGGGCGCCGGCGCTTCCTCGATGACCTTCTGGTGGCGACGCTGCATGGAGCAGTCGCGTTCGCCCAGCCACACGGCGTTGCGTCCGCCGTCGGCCAGCACCTGGATCTCGACATGGCGCGGGTTCTCGAGGAACTTCTCCATGTAGACCTCGGGATTGTTGAACGCGGCGCCCGCCTCGGAGCGCGTCATGTTGACGGCGTTCAACAGGGCCGCCTCGGTGTACACCACGCGCATGCCGCGCCCGCCGCCGCCGCCAGCGGCCTTGATGATGACCGGATAGCCCACTTCGCGGGCGATGCGCAGGATCTCCTGCGGATCCTCGGGCAACGCGCCTTCGGAGCCCGGCACGACCGGCACGCCGGCCTCGATCATGGCGCGCTTGGCGCTGACCTTGTCGCCCATCAGGCGAATGGTTTCGGGACGCGGACCGATGAACACGAAGCCGCTTTTCTCGACGCGCTCGGCGAAGTCGGCGTTCTCGGACAGGAATCCGTAGCCCGGGTGGATCGCCTCGGAGTCAGTCACCTCGGCGGCCGAGATGATGGCCGGCATGTTGAGGTAGCTTTCGCGCGAAGGCGCGGGCCCGATGCACACGGACTCGTCGGCCAGGCGCACGTACTTGGCGTCGCGGTCGGCCTCGGAGTGCACGACCACGGTCTTGATGCCCAGTTCGCGGCAGGCGCGCTGAATGCGCAAGGCGATCTCGCCGCGATTGGCGATCAGGATTTTTTCGAACATAAGTTTCAGCGGATCCGCTCTCAGCCAATGACGAACAGCGGCTGGCCGTACTCGACCGGCTCGCCGTTCTCGACCAGGATTTCCTTGATGACGCCGGCCTTGTCGGCCTCGATCTCGTTGAGCAGCTTCATCGCTTCGATGATGCACAGCGGATCGCCTTCCTTGACCGACTGGCCCACGTCGATGAACGGCGCGGCGCCCGGGTTGGGCGCGCGGTAGAAGGTGCCGACCATGGGCGCCTTGACCACGTGGCCCTGCACGGCGGGCGCGGCGGCCGGAGCCGCAGCGGCGGGCGCCGCGGCGGCCGCCGGCGCGGGCGCGGCGACGGCCTCGGGCGCATGGTAGGCGACCGGCTGCACCGACTGTGAGAACTTGACGATGCGAACCTTTCCTTCGCCTTCGGTGATTTCGAGCTCGGCGATGCCCGACTCCGCCACCAGGTCGATCAGGGTCTTGAGTTTTCGGAGGTCCATAAGAAGCTGCTTCCCGATTAATTTGTCGGCGGCGCGCCCGAGACGGGCCTGCGCCATTTACTGGAAATTGGAAAAACCGTGGCCGGTGCGTCGGTCAGTGCCGGGCCGCGTAACGCAGCGCGGCTTCGTAGCCGTCGGGCCCGAGGCCGCTGATCAGCCCGACGGCGATGTCAGACAGGTACGAGTGGTGACGGAATGGCTCGCGCTTGAACAGGTTGGACAAATGTACTTCGACGAAGGGGATTGCCACCCCGGCCAGCGCATCGCGGATCGCCACGCTGGTGTGCGTATAGGCGCCGGCATTGATGATGATGAAGTCGGTTCCGTCAGCGGCGGCCGCCTGGATGCGGTCGACCAGCGCGCCCTCGTGGTTGCTTTGCCAGGCCGTCAACGCAACGCCCAGTTCAGCTGCCACTTCGGCCAGGCCCGCATCGATCTGCGCCAGCGTGCGGCTGCCATAGATGCCGGGTTCACGCGTGCCGAGCAGATTCAGATTGGGGCCATGCAATACAAGAATGCGTCGCGCCATGGATTTGCTATGAACGTCGGCAAAAACTAAATATAAACCGACTTTTTACGCCAATTAACCGTATTTGTCCAACTGGAACGGGCACTTGCGTCAGGCGGCGAGCCCGGTCACGGTACGTTCGAGGTCGGCTGCATCGATCTGGCCCAGTACCTTGCGGTTCAGGCGGCCATCTGCGTTGAAAACCAGCGTGAACGGCAGGCCGCCGGCGGGATTTCCCAGTTTGCGCAGCACGTCGATGGCGCTGGTGCCCATGACCAGCAGCGGATACGACACGGGAACGCGCTGGACGAATTTGCGCATGTTCTCGGTGCTATCGACGCCGATGCCGACGAACTGCACCTTGGGATGGCTTTTCTGCATGGCGTCGAGCTCGGGCATCTCTTTGACGCATGGCGCGCACCAGGTGGCCCAGAAATTGACCACCATGGGGCGACCCCGCCATTCGGACAACGTGTGCGAGCGGCCTTCGAGGTCGGGCAGCGGTTGTTCGAACAAGGCCTTGAGCGCATCGGACGAGACGGCAGCGCCCTGGGCAAGCGCGCGGTGCGCGCCAGCCATGACCAGGGCCGATGCGGCGCCCGCATGCAGGAAGAGACGGCGATTCATGCGGCGAATCATAACCGCAAGCGCCCGGCGGGGGAACGCGGCAGCCTCTACAATGCCGCCAGGAGATCACCCCATGCACCTGCACATTCTAGGCATCTGCGGCACATTCATGGGCGGGCTGGCGCTGATCGCGCGCGCGGCCGGCCACAAGGTCACGGGCTGCGATGCCGGCGTCTATCCCCCCATGAGCACTCAACTGTCCGAACAGGGCATCGACCTGATCGAGGGTTTCGGGGCGGAGCAACTGGCGCTCAAGCCCGATCTTTACGTGGTCGGCAACGTGGTCAGCCGCGGCAATCCGCTCATGGAAGCCATCCTCGACAGCGGGGCCCGCTATGTATCGGGCCCGCAATGGCTGGGCGACCACATCCTGCCGGGCCGCCACGTGCTGGCCGTGGCAGGCACCCACGGCAAGACCACCACCAGCTCGATGCTGGCCTGGATACTCGAGGCGGCCGGCCTGCGGCCCAACTTCCTCATCGGCGGCATCGCGCCCGACCTGCAGGTGTCGGCGCGTTTCGATCCCGCCGTCCCTACCTTCGTGATCGAGGCCGACGAGTACGACACGGCGTTCTTCGACAAGCGCTCGAAGTTCGTGCATTACCGGCCGCGCACCGCCATCCTGAACAACCTGGAATACGACCACGCGGACATCTTCCCGGATCTGGCGGCCATCGAGACCCAATTCCATCACCTGGTGCGCACCATTCCGGCCAGCGGCCGCATCGTGGCGCCCGCCTCCAGCGAAGCGCTCGACCGCGTGCTCGCGCGCGGCTGCTGGTCCGAAACCGTGCGCTTCGGCCCGGGCGGCGCATGGCAGGCCGGCGAGCCGGACGACAACGGCGCCTTCGCGGTGCTGCGCGATGGCCGCGAGGTCGGCGTGCTGCGCTGGGGGCTGGGCGGCGAACACAACCGCATGAACGCGCTGGCGGCGCTGGCCGCCGCCGAGCATGCGGGCGTGCCGGCCGAACAGGGGCTGGCCGCGCTGTCCCGCTTCGGCGGCGTGAAGCGGCGCATGGAGCTGCGCGGTACGGTGCGGGACATCAAGGTCTACGACGATTTCGCGCACCACCCCACCGCCATCGCCACCACGCTCGAAGGGCTGCGCCGGCAGGTCGGCGATGCGCGCATCCTGGCCGTGCTCGAGCCGCGCTCGAACACCATGAAGCTGGGGACCATGGCCGCGCGCCTGCCCGAGTCGCTGCAACGGGCCGACCTGGTGTTCTGCTTCGGCGCGCGCGAGGGCAAGCAGGCGCTGGGCTGGGATCCGGCGCAGGTGCTGGCGCCGCTGGGCGAGCGCGCGAAGAGCTTCGACGATCTCGAGGCGCTGGTCGCCGCTGTGGCCACCGCCGCGCGCCCGGGCGACCACGTGGTCGTGATGAGCAATGGCGGCTTCGGCGGCGTGCACGGCAAGCTGCTCGAGGCGTTGGCGAAATGAGTTCCGCGCTCAGCGCCCTGGGCTCAGGCCCACGCCGCAACGCGCATTGCCGCGCCGGCGGGATCGCGCAATGACCGCGCGCGCCATCCTGTACCTGCACGGATTCCGGTCCGCGCCCGCGTCGTTCAAGGCGCGCATGATGGAGCACGCCATGGCCGAGCGCGGCCTGGCGCATGCGTGGGCCTGCCCGCAGCTGCCGGCCAGCCCGCGCGCCGCCGGCGAACTGATCCTCGAGATCGCCTCGAACCAGTTGCGCGCCCTGGCCGGGCCCCGCGGCCTGACCGTGGTCGGTTCTTCGCTGGGCGGCTATTACGCCACCTGGCTGGCCGAGCGGCTGGATTGCCGGGCGGTGCTGCTGAATCCCGCGGTGCATGCGCCGCGCGATCTGGCCACGCAGGTCGGCGAGCACCACATGTATCATTCGGACGCGCCGTTCGTGTTCCTGCCCGAATACGTGCAAGAGCTGGCGGACATGGCGGTGCCCGAGCTCACTCATCACGAACGCTATTTCCTGGTGGCGGCCACCGGCGACGAAGTGCTGGACTGGCGCGAGATGCGCGACCGCTACGCGGGCTGCCGGCAGCGCATCGTGCAGGGCAGCGACCACGGCCTGTCCGATTTCGCGCAATGGATGCCCGAGGTGCTGGACTTCGCCCTGCGCGACCCCGATTAGCAAACCCGAATTGTTCACCTTGCGGCAGGCCGCGGCCTGCCGGCGGCGCGCCTGACGGCGCCAGATGGATCGATCGCAATATGTACGTGTTTTACGAAGATGACGGCAGCTTCAAGGCCGCCAACATCATGTCCGAAACGGACGCCACCTTGCAGGTCGAGGCGGAATCCGGCAAGCGCAGCAAGATCAAGCGCAACAGCACGCTGTTCACTTTCGCCTCGCCCGAGCCGGCCTCGCTGCTGGCCCAGGCGGCCGCGGCTGCCGAAGAGATAGACCTGCAGTTCCTGTGGGAATGCGCCCCGCAGGAGGAATTCGACACGCCGACGTTGGCTGCCGAGTATTTCGGCCACGCGCCCACTCCGGTCGAACACGCCGCATTGTTGATGCGCCTGCACGGCGCGCCGGCGTACTTCCACCGGCGCGGCAGCGGCCGCTATCGCCCCGCTCCGCCGGACATCCTGGCGGCCGCCCTGGCCGCTATCGAGAAGAAGCGGCTGCAGGCCGAACAGCAGCAGCGCTGGGTCGACGAGATGGCGCAGGGCAGGCTTCCCGAGGCCATCGCGCAGGCCGCCGACTCGCTGCTGGTGCGCCCCGACAAGAACTCGCAGGCCTGGAAGGCGCTGGACGCCGCCTGCGCGCAACTGCACAAGACGCCCGACCGCCTGCTGCTCGAACTGGGTGCGTGGCCCAGCGCACTGGCCCTGCACAAGCGCCGCTTCCTGGCGGTGCACTTCCCGCGCGGCCTGGACTTCCCCGCTGTGGAGGTGCCGCCCATCGCCCGCGACCTGCCGCTGTCCGACGCGGAGATCTATTCGGTGGACGACGTGACCACCACCGAGATCGACGACGCGCTGTCGGTGGTCGAACTGCCCGACGGCCGCGTGCGCGTCGGCGTGCACATCGCCGCACCGGGCCTGTCGGTGACGCGCGACAGCGAGCTGGACAAGCTGGCGCGCGCCCGGCTGTCCACCGTGTACATGCCCGGGGACAAGATCCCCATGCAGCCCGACAGCGTCATCCAGGCTTTCTCGCTGGACGCCGGCCGCGAAGTGCCGGCGCTGTCGCTGTACGTGACCGCCGACCCGGCCACCGGCGAGATCGCCGAATCCGAAACCAGGCTGGAACGCATCGTGGTGCGCGAGAACCTGCGCCACAACCAGCTCGACACGCAGATCACCGAAGAGGCCCTGTCCGACCCGCAGGCCGACGTGCCGTACGCGCACTGGCTCCGACCGCTGTGGCGGCTGGCGCAGGCCCTGTCGGCCAGGCGCGACGAAGTGCGCGGCAAGCCCGAGAACAACAGCCGCGTCGAGTACAGCTTCTATCTGGACGGCAGTCCCGACGACCCGGACACTCCGGTGCGCCTGGTTCCGCGCCAGCGCAATGCGCCGCTGGACCGCATGGTCGCCGAGTACATGATCCTGGCCAACAACCTGTGGGGCGGCCTGCTGAACCAGCATGGCGTGCCGGGCATCTACCGGTCGCAGCAGGCAGGCCGCGTGCGCATGAGCACGCAGTCGCTGCCGCACGAGGCCATCGGCGTGCCGCAGTACGCCTGGAGCACGTCGCCGCTGCGGCGCTACGTCGACCTGGTGAACCAGTGGCAACTGATCGCCACCGTCGACAACGGCGTATCGGCGCGCCTGGTGGCGCCCTTCAAGCCGCGCGACGCCGACCTGTTCGCCATCATCGGCGCCTTCGATGCGCAGTACGCGGCCTGGGCGGAATTCCAGAGCGCCATGGAACGCTACTGGTGCCTGCGCTGGATCAAGCAGCAGGGCCTGACCCGCGCGGTGGCGCACGTGCTGCGCGACGACCTGGTGCGCCTGGCCCAGGCGCCGCTGGTCACGCGGGTGGGCGGGCTGCCCGAACTCGAGCGCGGCACGGCGGTGGAGATCGACATCCTTGGCCGCGACGAACTGGCCTTGGAACTGGATTGCCGCTACGTCGGCCCGGCGGCCTGACGCCACGGGCGGCACGAAAAGACGATAGCCAGGGCGGGTTGCCCGGCGGGCCGACCCGCGCTTTCACGGCAGCCCGGCCCGGACTGGGCCTAAAATGCCCTGGTGCAAACGTCCGTCCCACCTTCCCCGCCTGGCCGCTTCTGGCACTGGCTGAGCGCCCCGGCCCAGCACTATCTGCTGGTCGGCCTGGCCGTCTCGCTGCTCGTCCATGCGGGCGTGCTGGCGTGGCGCTTCGGCCCCGGCTCCGCCTCGCGGGCGCCGGCGCAGTCGCTCGAGGTCGTGCTGGTCAATGCCCGCAGCGAATCGGCGCCCGTGCAGCCGCAGGCGCTGGCGCAGCAGCAGATGGACGGCGGCGGCGAAGCCGACAGCGGCATGGCCCGATCGCCGCTGCCGCGCACCGGCGAGTCGGCGCAGACCATCGTGCTGCAGGCAATGCGGCAACGCCAGCTGCAGCTCGAAGCCGAGCAGGCGCGGCTGCTGACGCAGCTAGAGTCCACGCAGAGCACCGGCGCCGAGCGCCAGCCCGTGCACCCCTGGCCCGAGGCCTCCGAGCCCGGCGACGATACGCAGCAGCAGCCTGGCGTGGTGCAGAACGCGCGCATCGCCGCGCTGTCCGAGCGCGTTCAGGCCTACAACGCACAGCCGCGCCGCGCCTTCGTGGCGCCGTCCACGGCCGAGTCCCGCTACGCCGCATACCTCGACGGCTGGAGCCGCCGCATCGAATCGATCGGCACCCAGCACTATCCCGAAGAGGCGCGCGGCCGCATCTATGGGTCGCTGCGCGTCACCATCACCGTGCGCGCCGACGGCAGCCTGGCCAATTTCGAGATCGACCAGCCCTCGCCGCATGCGGTGCTGAACCAGGCGGCGCGGCGCATCGTGCAACTGGCCACGCCCTTCGCGCCCTTCCCGCCCGAACTGGCGCGCGACACGGACGAACTGGTCATCACACGCACCTGGCATTTCGTGAACGATACGCTGGAGACCGCGGCGCCATGAGCCTGCAAAGACGCATCGAGGGCAAATACCGCAGTGCGCCGCACCGAGGTCCATCACAATGAGTTCGTCCTTGCCCCGCTACGCCGTCATCGGCAATCCCATCGCGCACAGCCGGTCGCCGCAGATCCATGCGATGTTCTCGGCGCAGACCGGCCGGCCGCTCCAATACGAACGCCTGCTGGCCCCGGTCGACGGCTTCGCCGCCACGCTGCAGGCCTTTCGCGAGGCGGGCGGGCTGGGCGCGAACGTGACCGTGCCGTTCAAGCAGGAGGCCTGGGCATTGGCCGGCCCGCGCGTCTCGTCGCGCGCCCGGCTGGCCGGAGCCGTCAACACGCTGTGGCTGCGCGACGGCGAATGGCATGGCTGCAATACCGACGGCGTGGGCCTGGTTAGCGATCTGATGCGCCTGGGCGTGCCGCTGCGCGACGCGCGCGTGCTGCTGGTGGGCGCGGGCGGTGCGGCGCGCGGCGTGCTGCAGCCGCTGGCGGAGGCCGGCTGCGCGCGCATCCACATCGTCAACCGATCCGCCGCGCGCGCGGAGGAACTGGCGCAGGCCTGGGCCGCCGCGGCCCTGCCGGGGCCGACCCGCGTCAGCGCAAGCGGCCTGGACCAGGCCGCCAGCCCGGGCGGCTGGAACGTGGTCATCAACGCCACGGCCAGCGGTCTGCAGAATGCCGCCCCGCAACTGCCCGGCGGCCTGTACGCGCCCGATGCCATGGCCTACGACATGGTGTACGGCGCGCGCGCCACGCCTTTCATGCGGCAGGCCGAGGCCGATGGCGCGGCGCGCCGCGCGGACGGCCTGGGCATGCTGGTGGAACAGGCCTGCGAAAGCTTTTTCATCTGGCACGGTGTGCGGCCCGATCCGTCGCCGGTGCTCGTCACCCTGCGGGCAGCGCTGCTGGCCGAGGGTTGAGGGCCATGGCGAAGACCGGCCGCCCGGCGCGGCGCATGTCCGGATGGCGCCTGGCCGCGATGGCCGCCATGGCGCTCCTGTGCCTGGTGCTGCTGTACCAGCTGTGGCTGTTCTGCATGGTGGTCTGGTATGCCTATCGCGATCCCGGCAGCAGCGCCGTGATGCGCCAGGAGCTGTCGCGCCTGCGCGAGGACGACCCGAAGGCCGAGCTGCAGTACGTATGGGTTCCCTACGACCGCATCAGCAGCTCGCTCAAGCGCGCGGTGGTGGCGTCGGAAGACGCCAACTTCATCGAACACGACGGCGTCGAGTGGGAGGCCGTGCGCAAGGCCTGGGAATACAACCAGCGCCAGGAAGAACTGGGCCGCAGCCGCCGGCGCGGCGGATCCACCATCACGCAGCAACTGGCCAAGAACCTGTTCCTGTCCGGATCGCGCACCTATCTGCGCAAGGGCCAGGAGCTGGTGCTGACCTACATGATCGAACACGTGATGCCGAAGGAGCGCATCCTCGAGCTATACCTGAACGTGGCCGAATGGGGCAACGGGGTGTTCGGCGCCGAGGCCGCCGCGCGGCATTACTACAAGATGAGCGCCGCGGGGCTGGGCGCCTACCAGGCCGCGCGGCTGGCGGCGATGCTGCCCAATCCGCGCTACTACGACCGCCACCGCAGCACCGGCTATCTCAATTCGCGCACGGCCACCATCGCGGCGCGCATGCGCCATGCGGAAATCCCATAAGCGGACGCGAAAGCCGGGCCCGAATGCGCGCACATATTTGTTAAGCTCTCACGTTTAGACGTCCGACCCTCTTCGATCCCATGCGTACCGCCCGCCGCTACCTGGCTCGCGAGATCTATCGCTCCTGCGCAGTGGTCCTGCTGGCCCTGCTGGGGCTGTTCACGTTCTTCGCGCTGGTCGACGACCTGGACAACGTCGGCAAGCAGTTCACCATGCTGGCGCTCTTCTATCTGCAGGGGCTGGCGCTGCCCACCCGGCTGTACGATCTGCTGCCCATCGGCCTGCTCATCGGCTCCATTCTTGCCCTGGCCGGGCTGGCGCAACGCAATGAACTGGTCATCCTGCGGGTCTCCGGCGTCAGCGGCATGCGGTTGCTGGGCACGCTGTGGCTCATCACCGTGCCGGTGATGGTGCTTGCGCTGCTGCTGTCCGAGTTCATCACGCCCGCGGCCGAGATACGCACCGGCGAGGCCAACCTGATGCTGCGCGGCAAGGCGGGCGGCGGCCGCATGGAAAGCGGCTACTGGTTCAAAGAACCCACGCGCGAGGGCGGCACGCGCATCATCAACATACAGAAGCTGTTCGCCAGCGGCCAGGTCGGCGGCATCACCATGTACGAGTTCAAGCAGGACCTCGAACTGGCCGCTACGTGGCAAGCCGCATCCGGGGTGCTGGGCAACGGCGCGCTTACGCTGACCGACGTGGTGCAGACCCGCATCGACCCCAGCGCGCCGCAGGCGCTGGCCAATGCGCGGCCGCCCGAACAGCCGCCGGCACACGTCACGCGCCTGCCCGAGCTCGAACTCACCACCACCCTCAGCCCCGAACGCCTGCTGGCGCGCGTGCTGACGCCCGAGCGCATGTCCCTCGTCACGCTGCTCGACTATATCGACTACCTGCACAACAACCAGCTTTCGGCCGACCGGCAGATCGTCGCGCTGTGGCGCAAGGCGGTCTATCCGTTCACGCTGCTGGTCATGATCACCATCGCGGCGCCGATCAGCTTCATGCAGACGCGCCGCGGCGGCGTGGGCGCCAAGGTGTTCATCGGCATCCTGCTGGGCGTGGGCTTCTTCATGCTGAACCAATTGGCCCTGAACGTCGGCATGCTCAGCCGCTGGCCGCCCTGGCTGACGGCGCTGGGGCCGAACGTCGGCGCGCTGCTGCTGGCCTTCGGCGCCCTGTCCCTCATGGAGTACCGGCACGTGACGGCCCGCCTGGTCGAACGCCGCTGGCCGTGGAGAAGAGCGCCAGCATGAAAGGCAGTATCTGGATGATCGGCGACGTGCAGGGATGCTGCGAGCCGCTCGAACAACTTCTTGCCCACCCCGACCTGGCGGGCGAGCCCGAGTCGCGGTTCTGGTTCGCGGGCGACCTGATCAATCGCGGACCGCAGTCGCTGGCCTCTCTGCGCCGCATCATGGCGCTGGAAGACCGCAGCATCGCGGTGCTGGGCAACCATGACCTGCACCTGCTGGCCGCCGCGGCCGGGGTGCGCAAGCCTTCCAAGTCGGACACGCTGGACGAGATCCTCGAGGCGCCCGACGCCGACGAGCTGATCGACTGGCTGCGCTTTCGCCCGCTGGCCCATTTCGAACACGACCACCTGCTGGTGCATGCGGGCGTGCTGGCCAAATGGGACGTGGCCAAGACCCTGTCGCTGGCCGGCGAGGTGCAGGACGCGCTGCGCGGCGCCAACTGGCAGAAGTCGCTGCAGAAGATGTACGGCAACGAGCCGGTCATGTGGAAGGAAGACCACAGCGGCGGCAAGCGGCTGCGCGTGATCATCAATGCGCTGACGCGCATACGCCTGTGCACGCAGCAGGGTCACATGGAGTTCGACACCAAGGTAGCGCCCGGCGCCTGGCCCAGCGGCCTGATTCCGTGGTTCGACGTGCCCAAGCGCGCCACGCGCAACGTCACCGTGGTGTTCGGGCACTGGTCGACGCTGGGCCTGTTGATGCGCGACGACGTCATCTGCCTGGACTCGGGCTGCATCTGGGGCGGCGCGCTCAGCGCGGTGCGCCTGCAGGACCGCAAGCTGGTGCAGATACGCTGCTCGCAGTTCCGCGACCCGATGGGCAAGTAGCGGGCGCGGTACTTCAGTCCGCGCCCTGGCGCTGGCGGCCCAAGGTTCCCAGGTCCAGTCCCGCGAACAGGTCCGCCAGCGTGGGCACTGATCGCGCTGGCCATATCGCGCTGAGGTCGAAGCCCGGCAGCCCGCGCCCATCTCGCACTTCGCAGAAGCGCACGCCGCGAAAATCCAGCGCCCGGATCCAGCTGGGCAGCAGCGCCACGCCGCAGCCTCCGGCCACACAGGCCAGCACGGTAAGCGTGCGATTGGCTTCCTGCGCCACATGGGTCTCCAGCCCAGCCTTGCGCATGGCATCCAGTATCCCGGCGTACAGCACCGGCAACTGATTCTGCGGAAACAGCACCAGTCCCGCGGCGGCGATCTGGGCCAGCGACACCTTGCCGTCGGCGCCGCATTCGAACTCGTCGGGCACGGCCGCCACCAGGCGATCGCGCAGCAGCAGCCTTTCACGCATGCGTCCGCCCACGGCGACAGGCGTGTGCATCAGGCCGATGTCGATCTCGCCCGCCTGCAGGGCCTCGGCCTGCTCCGCGTTGCTCATCTCGCGCAGCACCACCTTCACGCCGGGCGCCTTCTCGCGCAGTGCGCGAAGCGCGCGCGGCAACATCTCGAACAGCGCCGACGACACCAGGCCGATGGTGAGCTGGCCCGCGCTGCCATGCGCGATGAGGCGCGCGTGGCGTGCGGCCGCATCGATGCGCGCCACGCTGACGCGCACGTCTTCGAGTATGGCGCGGGCCGCGGCGGTGGGCTGCGCGCCGCGCCGGGAGCGCTCGAACAACGCCACGCCCAGTTCCTTCTCCATGCGTGCCAGAGACTGGCTGAGCGCCGGTTGCGCCATGCCCAGCCAGGCCGCCGCGCGGCTGACGCTGCCCTGATCGACGACGGCCAGAAAATGGCGGAGATGCCGGGTTTCCATATTGATTCGATATGAATAAAGCGATTCTGGACTATAGAACAGTATGGAAAGCGTACCTAGAATTCCGCCCAATATGCGCGGCCGTTCCGGCGCGCAACGACACGGAGACACTCTTGACGCAGGCCCCCCGCCCCATCGCGGCCGTCGACGCCCACGCGCACGTATTCGAACGCGGCCTGCCGTTGGCGCGGCAGCGCCGCTACGCCCCCGGCTACGACGCCACCCTGGACGAATACCTGATGCTGCTGGACCGGCACGGCCTGCGCCATGGCGTGCTGGTGCAGCCCAGTTTCCTGGGCACCGACAACGGCTACATGGTGCGGGCCCTGAAGGCGAGCGCCGGCCGGCTGCGCGGCGTAGCGGTGGTGGATCCGCAGTTCGACGCGCAGACCCTGCGGGCGCTTGCCGACGCCGGCGTGGTCGGCATGCGGCTGAACCTGATGGGCGTGCCGACGCCGGAACTGGCCTCGTCCGCCTGGCGCGCGCTGCTCGAGCAGGCCAACGGCCTGCGCTGGCACGTGGAGGTGCATGCGGCCGCCGATCGCCTGCCCGACATCATGCCGTCGCTCCTCGAGCTTGGCTGCCGCGTGGTCGTCGACCACTTCGGGCGGCCTACCTGCGCCGACGACCTGCGCCACGTGCTTGCATACGCCGGGACGCGACAGGTGTGGATCAAGCTGTCGGCCGCCTATCGCAACTGGACCGACGCCGAATGCGCGGCCGCCAGCCGCCACGCGGCGCGCCAGTTGCTTGACGCCTACGGCGCGGGGCGCCTGATGTGGGGCAGCGACTGGCCCCATACCGAACATCGCGAACGCACCGATTACACGTCCAGCCTCGCATGGCTGGACGACTGGCTGGAAGACGCCGCCGACCGGCGCGGCGTACTGGCCGACACCCCGCTGGACCTATTCCAATTCGAAGTCGAAGGAGAAGACGCATGAAGACCACGAATCATCCCGCGCGCCTGGCCCGCGGCCTGGTCCGCGCCGGCGCGGCCGCCCTGCTGGCCCTGGCCGCCGGCACCGCCGCGGCCGCCTGGCCCGAGCGGCCCGTCACGCTGGTGGTGACCTATCCGCCGGGCGGCACCGTCGACGTGGTGGCGCGCCTGATCGGACCGAAGCTGGCCGAGAAGCTGGGCCAGCCCGTCGTCATCGAAAATCGGGGCGGCGCGGGCGGCATGATAGGCGGCGCGACCGTGTCGAAGGCCAAACCCGACGGCTACACGCTGATGCTGGACGCCTCGAATCACGCCCAGAACCCGGCGCTGCACAGCCGCATGCAGTTCGACACCCTGGCCGACTTCGCGCCGGTCTCGCTGCTGCTGCGCGTGCCCAACGTCCTGGTCGTGACGCCCTCGTACGAAGTGCAGAGCGTGGCCGACCTGATCCGGCTGGGCAAGGACATGAACAAGCCGGTGTACTTCGCTTCCGCCGGCCCGGGTTCGGCGCAGCACCTGGCGGGTGCGCTGTTCAACCTGCAGGCGGGCACGCACCTGGAACACGTCGCCTACAAGGGCGGCGGCCCCGCCATGGTGGACGTGATGGCCGGCCAGGTGCCCGTGATGTTCGCCAGCCTGGGCTCGTCGTGGCCGCACATCAAGAACGGCAAGCTGCGCGCGGTGGCGGTGGGCGGCGGCACGCGCTCGCCGGCCGTGCCCGAACTGCCCACCATCGCTGAATCAGGCGTGAAGGGCTACGAGAGCTACGAGTGGAACGCAGTGTTCGCGCCGGCCGGCACGCCCGCGCCGATCATCGAGCAGGTGTCCCGGACCCTGGCCGAAGTCCTGAAGGATCCGGACGTCGCGCGCAGCCTGGCCGGCATCGGCGCCGAGACGATAGGTTCGACGCCCGCCGAACTTGATGTCTTCCGCCGGGCCGAGATCGCGAAGTGGCAGAAGGTCGCAAAGGACGCGAAGATCACGCTGGAATGATCCCGTCCGTCTGACGGAATGCAGGGCGCACACTGTGCGCCCATTTTGTTGGGGCGAGCCGATGCTCGCGCCCGCGCCCCGCGATGCTCAGAGCTTGCTGGCGATGGCGTCGCGCGCCATGCGCGACAGTTCGAGCCGCGTCGGCGGCTCGCCGCCCTCGGCCGTGGCGGGCAGCACCGGCAGGAACACCAGTTCCACCGCCACGCCTGTGCCGCCGAGCACGCGCCACATGTTGGCCACCAGTGTTTCCTCGCCGACGAATGAAGCGAAGCCGCTGCGCTGGCCCTTGTGGAAAAAGCGCATCGCCACAGGCTGGATGGCCACGCCCGATTGGCGGGCCGGCTCGAACAGGCTGGCGTGAAAGGGCCGCAGGCTGAAGCCCTCGCTGGTCGTGCCTTCGGGAAACAGCCCCACCGCGTCGCCGCGCGCGAAGCACTTGTGGATGGCCTGTCCCATGTCGTGCACGGCATGGCGCTGACCGCGGTCGATGAACAGCGTACCGGCGCCCACGGCCAGCCAGCCCACCAGCGGCCACGAGCGGATCTCGGCCTTGGCGACGAAGGACGTGGAACGCACCGCGTTGACCACGAAGATGTCGATCCACGAGACGTGGTTGGCCACCCACAGCACCGCGCCCTGCAGACGCGGTTCGCCGCTGACGGACAGGCGGATGCCGCATGCCCGCAACAGGCAGCGCGACCAGTTGCGATTCAGCCAGGCGCGCGGCCCGGCGCCCAGCCAGGGATAGACCAGGCCTACGCACAGCAGAGCGAAGATGATCAGCGGCAGCACCATGGCCAGCCGGATGATGAAACGCAGCAGGTTCAAGACAGGGTCTCCGGGGTACGCCCCCTGGCGGCAGGCGCGCGGATGGGAGCGGGCAGCATCATACCCGCGAACCGGAAGCCCCGGCCGATGGCAGCGCATCCAGATAGCGTTGCAGGATGACGGCGGCGGCGACCGCGTCGTCGGGCGCATTCGTGCCCAGCAGTTGCTGCGCCTCCATGCTGGAGCCACGTTCGTCGACCAGCTCGACCTGCAGGCCGAAGCGGCCGTGCAACTGGTTGGCGAAACGACGGCAGCGCGCCGTGGCGGGCTGCTCGCCGCCGTCGCTGGCCAGCGACAGGCCCACCACCACGCGCTGCGGCTGCCACTCCTGCAGCAGTTCGGCGATGCGGCCGAAGCGCGCGGCGCGGGTTTCGGAAAAGATGATCTCGAGCGGCCGGGCCTGTCGCGTCAGCGTATTGCCGATCGCGATGCCCAGCTTCTTTTCTCCGAAATCGAACCCCAGCAGCGTTTCGTCAGGCATGGCCCGCGTCGCCCGCCAGCATGACGGGATCGATGCCCAGCAGCTTCAGCGCGGCGGGGTAGCGGTCGTCGGGCGGTACATCGAAGATGATGCGCGGGTCGGCGCCCACGCTCAGCCATGCGTTCTGCGCCATCTCGCGCTCGATCTGGCCGGCGCCCCAGCCCGCATAGCCCAGCGTGACCAGCATGCGGGCCGGGCCGTTGCCGTCGGCCACGGCCTGCAGCACGTCGCGCGACGTGGTCAACGCCAGCTCCCCCAGCTTGATGCTGGAGTTGTATTCGCCGGCGGGCGCGTGCAGCACGAAGCCGCGATCCGTCTGGACCGGACCGCCGAAGAATACGATCTCGTCCTTGGCCGGCGCGATCTCGAGCTTGAGGTCGATGCGTTCGAACAGCGTGGCCAGCGTGAGGTCGGTGGGCCGGTTGATGACCAGGCCCAGCGCGCCGCGCGGCGTGTGCTCGCAGATGTAGATGACCGTTCCGGCCAGCGTGCCCTCTACCATGCCGGGCATGGCCATCAGGAATTGGTTGGAGAAATCGGCGCTGCCTTGGGCGCCTTTGTGCTCGTCGTCGGAATGCTGCGTATCGCTCATGGCGGCCCTCTGTGATGCGGGATCCGACGGACGCGCGCCCGTCAGATTTCCATCAATTCGAAATCTTCCTTGCGTGCGCCGCATTCGGGACAGACCCAGTTGGGAGGGACGTCCTCCCAGCGGGTTCCCGGCGCAATGCCCTCTTCCGGCAAGCCCGCCTCTTCATCGTAGACCCAACCGCAAATCAGACACATCCAGGTACGCATGGTTCTCTCGTGCTCGGCGTCGCGGGGACCCGGCCCGCCCTTCGGGCCGGTGGCGCAACGCATCCATTAGAATGGGGACATCTTACCGAAAACCCAATAGGGGCTGCCCGATTTCCCGCTGTGGACAGGCGTCCCGGTTCTGCGTCGTTTCTATTTCTGTGGCTCCCGTCATTCCTTCCCTCGTGCTTCTCATCGGCCCGCTCGATCCGTCCGGCGCCGATGGCCTGCCGGCCGACGCCGTCACGTGCGCGCGCCTGAACTGCCATGGCCTGGCGGCGGTCACCGCGCTCACGGTGCAGGACACCGCCGGCATCGAAGAAATCCATCCCGTGTCGGCCGACCTGCTCGACGACCAGGCCCGCTGCCTGCTCGAAGACATGCCGGTGCAAGCCATCAAGGTGGGCGGCTTGTATTCCACCGAGGCCGCCAGCGTCGTCGCGCAGATCGCGGCCGACTACAGCCAGGTGCCGCTGGTGCTGCACCTGGGCCCGCGTGGGCCCCTGCCGCAGGACGCCGCCTCGCAGGACGATGCCGACGACCTGCTGTCGGCCACGCTGGAACTGGTGCTCCCCCAGGCCAACCTGGTGGTGGTCGAGCACATGCGCCTGGCGCACTGGCAGGCCGACGGCAGCATCGACACCTCGGGCGCTCCCAGCGCCGCGCAGGCGCTGCTGGCCGGCGGAGCCGAATGGGCGCTGGTGCTGGGCGCGCCTCTGCGTCCCGGGCATCTGGCCAACACGCTGATCGGGCCTGAAGGCGAAACCGCATCCTGGCCCTGGCAGGCGCCCCCCGAGCGCAACGGCGATACCGGCGGCGTCGCGGCCGCCGCGGCCGCGGCGATGCTGGCGCAGGGCCTGCCCATGCCTCGCGCGGTCGAAATGGCCCTGGCGCATGCCGACCTGACCCTGGCATCCAGCTTCCTGCCCGGCATGGGCCGGCGCATTCCCAATCGCCTGGGCGGCAATCCGTTTAGCGGCACCTCGATGGGCGACGCGGCATGAGCCCGCGCCAGCAGGTCGCGGCGCCGATCGGCGCACGCCGGCGCCGCACCGAGACTCCAAGGACGCTTCCATGACCGCATTGCGTTTTCCCCGCGGGGTGTACGGCGTCACCCCCGAATGGGATGACACCGAGCGCCTGCTGCGCGCCGTGAAACAGGCGGCCGGGGCCGGCATGCGCGCGCTGCAGCTGCGCCGCAAGGATGTGCCCGACGCGGTGCGGGCGGCCCAGGCGCGCGCCCTGGCGCCGCTGTGCCGAGAACTGGGCGTGGTGCTGATGATCAACGACCACTGGCAGCTTGCTCTCGAAGTCGGCGCGGACGGCGTGCACCTGGGCCGCGACGACGGCGACGTGGCCCAGGTCCGCAGGCAGGCGCCCGACCTCCTCATCGGCGCCTCCTGCTACAACGAACTCGAACGCGCGCGGCGCCAGCTGGCCGCCGGCGCGGACTACATCGCGTTCGGCGCGGTGTTTCCGTCGCCGACCAAACCCCAGGCCGTTCAAGCGCCGCTGTCTCTGCTCACCGAAGCCAGCGAACTGACCCGGCAGCAGCCGCTGCCGCGGCCCGCGGTCGTGGCGATCGGCGGCATCACGCCGGACAACGCCGCGCTGGCCGCCCAGGCGGGCGCCGATGCGCTCGCCGTCATCACCGGCCTGTTCGAGGCTCCCGACATTCGTGCGGCCGCGCGCGCCTGCGCCGCGCCGTACGCCGATCCTCCCCGCCACCCGGCGACCACCCGTTAGCCCGCATCATGTCCCGTAACGCCGAACTCTTCGAACGTGCCTGCCTCAGCATCCCCGGCGGCGTCAATTCCCCCGTGCGCGCCTTCCGTTCCGTGGGCGGCACGCCGCGCTTCATCGCGCGCGCGCAAGGCCCCTATGTGTGGGACGCCGACGGCACCCGCTATATCGACTACGTCGGTTCCTGGGGTCCGGCCATCCTGGGCCATGCCCATCCCGAGGTGGTGAAGGCCGTGCAGGACGCCGCCACCGGCGGCCTGTCGTTCGGCGCGCCCACCGAGGCCGAGGTCGAACTGGCCGAGCTGCTCATCCAGCGCCTGCCTTCGCTCGAGCAGGTGCGCCTGGTCAGCTCCGGCACCGAAGCCACCATGACGGCCATCCGCCTGGCGCGCGGCGCCACGGGGCGGGCCAAGATCATCAAGTTCGAGGGCTGCTACCACGGCCACTCCGACAGCCTGCTCGTCAAGGCCGGATCGGGGCTGCTCACCTTCGGCAATCCCAGCTCCGCGGGCGTGCCGCCCGAGTTCGTGGCGCATACGCTCACGCTGGAATACAACAACCTGCAAGCCGTGCAGATGGCGTTCGACGAACACGGCGCGGACATCGCCTGCGTCATCGTCGAGCCGGTGGCCGGCAACATGAACCTGATCAAGCCCGCCGCCGGCTTTCTCGAGGGCCTGCGCGAACTGTGCACCCGCCACGGCGCCGTGCTGATATTCGACGAAGTGATGACGGGCTTTCGCGTCGGACCGCAAGGCGTGCAGGGCCTGACCGGCATCCGGCCCGACCTGACGACCCTGGCCAAGGTGATCGGCGGCGGCATGCCCGTCGGCGCCTTCGGCGGCCGCGCCGACCTGATGCAGCACATCGCCCCGCTGGGCGGCGTCTACCAGGCGGGCACGCTGTCGGGCAATCCGGTGGCCGTGGCCGCAGGCCTGGCCACGCTGCGCCTGATCGGCGCGCCAGGCTTCTACGAGCACCTGGCGGCCCAGACCCGCAAGCTGGCGGACGGCCTGCAAGAGCGCGCCCGCGCGGCCGGCCTGGCATTCTGCGCCGACGCGATCGGCGGCATGTTCGGCCTGTATTTCGCCGAACAGGTTCCCACGTCGTTCGCCGAGGTTTCCGCCTGCGATACGGCCGCCTTCAAACATTTTTTCCACGCGATGCTGCTGGCCGGCGTACACTTCGCCCCTTCCGCATTCGAAGCAGGCTTCGTTTCCGCGTCCCACGACGACGCAACGATACACGCCACGCTGGAGGCAGCCGAACTGGCTTTCGCCGCCATGGCCCGCTGATTCCGGTGCGGCGCGGCGAGTCCCACTGCGGACTCGCCGCCGGAACGCGCTGCCGGCGTTGCTGCTTCCCTGCTCATTTCACGAGCGATATCAGCAAGATAGGCGGCATTTTCCGGCCTCTTCCCGTACACGCGACGTCGATCTTCGCGTAATATGTCTTGATATTTCTATTTATTTCCGCACTGATCGTCGCCGTGCGCGTGGCTTTGCGCGCATGAGCCGGGCTCCCGTTCTCTGAAGGAGAGGACTCCATGTCTGCCGAAAACCCGATCCAGCTGGTCGTTGATGAGGCCACGCAGGCCTTGTCGGCCATCTATCAGCCGGACGGCGTCGATCCGACACCGCCCACGCGAGAAGCGCTGGTCGCGGCGGTCGAGGCGCAGGGCTGGGATCCCGAAGTGCTCGACGACGATCTCGTCGAATCCTTCCTCAGCGCCTGCCGCGAGGCGGACGGCAGCGTACGCCTGGCGGTCGGCGCCATCGTCGTCCATGGTTCGTTCGAGCTCGACGTCACGCCCGACCTGATGTCCGCGCTGCTTACCATCACGCCGCCGCGCGGCGGCAATCCGGTCACCGAAGAGGCCGTGCGCGACACCCTCGGGGCGCGCGGCATCGTATCCGGCATCAAGGACGACGTGCTGCGCGCGGCCGTCGCCCGGGGCGAATGCCAGAACGAAATCATCGCCGAAGGCCGCCCCCCTACCCCGGGCCGCCTGGGGCACTTCGAAAGCCTGCTGGACGCACTCACCGAGCGCCAGCAGGAAGACGACGAGAACGCGGTGATCGACTACCGCAACATGGGCAACCTGACGCTGGTGGCGCCGGGCGAGCCGCTGATGCGCCGCATCCCCACCATTCCCGGCGAGCCCGGCGAAGACGTGCTGGGACGCGCGATCGAGCCGCCGCCCCTGCCCGACGTGCCGTTCGCTTCGAACCTCTCCGGCGTGGAAACCGCGCCCGACGATCCCGACCTGCTGCTGGCCGCCATTGCCGGCGTGCCCATGGTGGTGCCGCAGGGCGTGCTGGTGAACTCGCTGGTCGAGGTCGACGCGGTCGACCTGACCTCGGGCAACATCGAGTTCGACGGCACCCTGCGCGTGAAGGGCGACATCACGATGGGCATGCTGGTGCGCGTCACGGGCGACGTGCTGGTCAACGGCACCATCGAAGCCGCGCACGTGCATGCCGGCGGCAACATCACCGTCAACGGCGGCATCGTCGGCATGGCCGACAGCTTCGTGCGCGATGCGCGCGGCAACAATCGCCACGCGCGCATCACCTGCAGCGGCACGGTCAAGGCGCGCTACATCGCCAACGCCGAGATCAGCGCGGGCAAGAACGTGGCCGTCGAACGCGAAATCCGCCTATGCACCATCAGCGCGGGCGAAAGCGTGCTGGTGGGCCCGCCCGGATCGCAGCAGGGCGTCATCACGGGTGGCGAGATACACGCGTTGAAGTCGGTGCAGTCGGGCTCTCTGGGTTCCATGGCGGGCGCGCCCACCGAAGTGCGCGTGGGGCACGACCCGCACGCCGGCGCCAAGCGCGCGGCGCTGGCCGAAGAACGCCGCGACCTGGAAGACAAGAAGGACAAGCTGGAAAAGCTGGTGCTGTTCCTGCAGGCCAACCCGCACAAGAACGTCAACGGGGTGGGCGACCGCGCCCGCAACACGCTGGACCAAGTGCTCGCGGGGCTGCACGACCTGCATCAGCGCGAAGAGCAGCTGCAACGCGACCTGCTGCCGCTGCTGACGGCCACCATCACGGCCAAGAAGCGCTTCTACGGCGGCGTGAAGCTGTTCATCGCGGGCCGCCGCACCGAGTTCATCGAAGACCAGATCGGCGGACGCGCCGGCCTCGAGAACGGCGAGATCGTCATCCGGTAAATACCGCGCCAGGGCTCGGGCACCCATGCATGCCGCGAGCCCGGGCGCTGGCTGCGCTTCAGAAAGAGCGCTCGCGCGCGCGTCCGCCCATGGCGGCCGCGAATATCGAGACGAACGCACCGACCAGCAGCGAAGCAAACGCCCATAGCGCGAACGCGGCCGCGGCCTTGCGCGCCGTATCGGCGGCCTCGCGGGCCTTCTGTGTCGTCTCGTCGACCGTCTTGCGAACCTCGTCCGCTATCTGCTTGATCCGCTGCTGGGCGGTGGCTTCATCCACGCCGGTACGCTGCGAGATCAACTTCACCAGATAGTTCCGATCCGCCTCGGTCAGTTCGCCCTGCGTGGCGCTGCGCGTGAGGATGCGCGAGACCTCCTGGCGGACATCGCCCTGCCCGGTGGCTGGCGACGGAGTGTCGGGCCGCAGCAGCGCATCGGTGAAATAGTCCACTGAGGGCATGCCATCGCCGGAAGCGGCGCCTCCGGCCGCCGCGCCGCCCACGGCCGCGGTCATCGCTCCCGCGCCCGCGCCGGCCAACTGGGCGCCCATCTTGGCCGTTCCGGAGACCACCGACGCCACCGTGGAGCCCAGCAGCGTCATCGCGACGAGCGCGCTCAGTGCCCACACCGCGAAACCGTGCGCGGTATCGCGGAAGTGCACTTCGTGTCCCGGAGCGTCATGCCATTTGGCGCGCAGCCTGCCGGCGACGTAGCCGCCCAGGCCATATGCGACGATCTGGCTGAACAGCAGCCAGATGACCGTGCCGATGGCCAGCGCCTCGCCCGACGCGCCTTCGTCCTGCCACGGAGACATGGACAGGAAGCCCAGTCCCGTCCCGCCCGTTACCAACATCGCCGAGGTCGCTATCGCGATGACCGCGCCGGCGAAGATCGCGCCCCAGGAAACGGCCACATCCGAAGCCGCCACGCCGGCGGGAGGCATCGATCCAACAGAGGTAGGCTGAATGTTCTGCATCGCATGTCCTTTCTTCGTTGACATCCGTGCGCGGAAGATCCGCGCACGGCCAAGCCGTCAGGCGCCGGACGGATCACGGTTTGCCTTTCACGGCATCGCGCGCATGGTCCTTGGCTTCGCCGACGTTGCGCTGGACTTTGCCCATTCCCTTCTCGGCCTGTCCTTCGGCTTCGGTGCGGCGGCTGCCGGTGACCTTGCCGGCCGCCTCCTTGATGGAGCCTTTCACTTCCTTGGCGGCGCCCTTGATGCGGTCGTTGTCCATGATCTCCCTCCTTGATGAAGCGTTCGAGCGTCCGTGCGCGGGCTTCGCATGCTTGCCGGAAGCGGGGCCGGACGACTTCACTATGGCAGGGAGAGGGATCGGATATAAGCGACAGAAATACTAATTCGTCTAGTACGGCGTTACTGTTCCGTACGGCGGCGCCGCGCCGGCTTGTCGTATCCGACGATCCCCCGCTCGCGCGCCCAGACGATGGCTGCGCTGCGCCGGTGCACCTGCAGCTTGTTGTAGAGCGAGGCGACGTGGTTGCGCACGGTGTGGCGCGAGACGCTGAGCGCCTGCGCGATGCCCGGATCGTCGAGGCCCTGACACATGAGGCCCAGGATTTCGCGCTCGCGCGGCGTAAGGTCCGCCAGACGCGTATCCGGCCCGGACGCACCCTGCGGCTGCCGGATCTGGGCCAGTTTCTCGATCACGGTGTGGCTGAACCACGACGTGTCCTGCATCACCGCTTCGATGGCCGCCATCAGCTCCGTCTCGCTGCGCTTGCGCTCGGTAAGGTCCTGGATCACGCACAGAATGCACTGCTGGCCCTGGATGACCACCGTGTCGGCCGAGACCATGCAATCCAGCAACACGCCATCGTGGGTACGCAGCTGCATTTCCTCGCCGCGCATGCCGGCGCCGGCGGCGAGCTTGCGCATCATCGCCTCGCAGCTGGCGGGGTCGCTGCACAAGCGGGCCAGCGGGGCGCCGAGTTCCTGGAGAATCTCCACCGTGTAGCCGGTGGTTTCGACGAACGCGTCGTTCACCTCGACCACCCGGCCTTCGGTTGTGCTGAACACCATGGGAACCGGCGCCAGGCGAAACGCCTTAGAAAAACGTTCCTCGCTGTCGCGCAGCGCGTTCTCGGCCCGCCGGCGAGGCTCGAGATCATTGAAGGTGAAAAGCATGCACGGCATCTCGCCGATCTCGATGGGCTGCCCGGCGACGACGACGAGCTTGTCCGCGCCGTTCGGCAAGCGTATGCAGGTTTCCATCTGCGCGATGGTGCGGCCTTCTTTCAGGCGCAGCGCGGCTTCGTCGCGCTGCGGGGCATCGCCCAGCACGTCCACTTCGCTCACACTGTGCCCCAAGACGTCCTGTCGCGCGTATCCGGTCATGTGCAGAAAGCCCTGGTTCACCTTGACGTAGCGCATGTCGTGCAGCGAACAGATCAGCGCGGGAGCGGGGTTGGCGTTGAAGGTCTTCTCGAAGCGCTCCTCCGCGCCATACCGCTCGGTGACGTCCAGCAGGATGAGAGCTGCGCCTTCCGGCAGGCCCTGCGCGTCGTTCAGCACGAGGTTTCGTACTTGATGGACGCGGCAGAAGTCCGCATTGCGCTTGGCGACCTCCACCACCACGTCCTTGAACGGCTCGCCCGCCAGCGCGCGGTCGATCGGATACTGGCTGGCCAGCAGCTTGCGCTGATTGCGATAGCGCAGCGTATAGGCCTTGCGATAGCCGGCAGCCGTGCCGCCCAGGTCGGCCAGCCGGACCGCTCCATGCATGGCCAGCGCGGTATCGTTGGCCCAGGCGATATGACGATTCAGGTCGAGCAGCAGTATGCCTTCGACCAGGCCGTCGATGATTTCGAGCAGGTGTCGACGCTCGGCGGTGAACACCGTCGATAGTTGCTTCATCGCTTGCCCCCGAAGTGGACCCCGGAAACCGGGGTCGCCTGCGGACAAGTCAAAAGTACCGGAAAAACCGGTACGGCGCGATGAGCAGCGGCGACGTTCAGGCGGCCGGCACGGCCGCGGTGACCTCGATCTCGACTTTTGCCCGATCCTCGACCAGGTCCGCCACTTCGACGGCCGTCATGGACGGATAGTGCCGTCCGATCAGTTCGCGGTAGTGCTTGCCGATCTCGGGATAGGCGGCCACGTATTCCTGCTTGTTCTTCACGTACCAGGTCATGCGCACGATGTGCTCGGGCCGGGCGCCGCCCTCGGCCAGCACGGCCACGATGTTCGCCAGGGTCTGGCGCACCTGCAGCGCGAAATCGTCGGTCTCGAACTGCTGCTGTCCGTTCCAGCCGATCTGCCCCCCCACGAACACCAGGCGCGTGCCCGGCCCCATCTCGACCAGCATGCCGTTGGAATAGCCGCGCGGCGGCATCCAGTCGGGCGGTTGCAGAATCTTCATGTTCATCATCCTTTTGTAGAAAACCTCAGTCCTGCGGCAGCAGGTACGCCGCCATGCGATCGCGCAGCGCCTGCGGCAGCGGCATGGATCGCATGGTGCGCAAGTCCACCGTCACGATGGTCAGCAGCGCCGACAGGCGCAGCTGACCGTCCTCCCCTTCGAAGCGCACCTCGGCCCGGAACGAAGCCCCGCCGATGCGCCGCACCGCCAGCACCTGGCGCAGTTTTTCGTGCCAGCGGCTGGGTGCGCTGAAATCGCACTGCACCGAGGCCAGCGGCGTGCCCACGTGCTGTTCGACGTGCAGCGTGTGGAATGGCAGCCCCATGCCCTTGTCGAACCACTCTTCGACGAAATCGTTGATCATCTCGAAGTAGCGCGGATAGAACACGATGCCCGCCGGATCGCAATGGCGAAACCGCACCTCGACCTGGCTTACGAACGGCGCCGCCATGCTACTTCCCCGCCATCTGGCGCAGCGCGAAGCGCTGCAGCTTGCCGGTTTCGGTGCGCGGCAGCGAAGCGACGAACTCAATCGCGCGCGGATACTTGTAGGGCGCGATGGTGGACTTCACGAACTCCTGCAGCGCGGCCGCCAGTTCGGGCGACCCGTTGCGGCCGGGCTTGAGCACCACGAAGGCCTTCACCAGCTGGCCGCGCTCGTCGTCGGGCATGCCCACCACACCGCACTCGGCCACGGCCTCGTGGCGCAGCAGCGCGTCTTCCACCTCGGGGCCGGCGATGTTGTAGCCGGCCGAGATGATCATGTCGTCGTTGCGCGCCTGGTAGAACAGGTAGCCGTCGTCATCCTGGATGAACGTGTCGCCAGGCAGATTCCAGCCCTGCTGCACGAACTTGCGCTGGCGGTCGTCGGCCAGGTAGCGGCAGCCGGTGGGGCCGCGCACGGCCAGCCGGCCGGGCGTGCCATTGGGCACGGGGCGCATCTCGTCGTCCACGACCTGCGCCACGTAGCCGGGAACGACCTTGCCGATGGCGCCGGGCCGCACGCTCTCGGGCGGGCTGGAGACGAACACGTGGATCATCTCGGTGCCGCCGATGCCGTCGATCATCTCGATGCCCGTGGCGCGCTTCCACAGCTGGCGCGTGGCGTCCGGCAGGGCCTCGCCGGCCGACACGCTTTTCTTCAGCGACGACAGGTCGTACTTGTCGGCCAGCGCCGCCATCTGGCGATAGAAGGTCGGCGCGGTGAAGACGATGGTGGCGCGGAAATGCTGGATGGTCTGCAGCAGCAGGTCTGGCGACAGCTTTTCGGCCAGCACCACGCTGGCGCCGGCGCGCAGCGGAAAGCACAGCAGCCCGCCCAGGCCGAACGTGAAGGCCAGCGGCGGCGTGCCGCAGAACACGTCGTCGGCCGTGGGGCGGATGACGTGGCGCGGAAACAGGTCGCACATGGCCAGCACGTCGCGGTGGAAATGCATGCATCCCTTGGGCGCGCCCGTGGTGCCGCTGGTAAAGGCGATCAGGCACACGTCGTCGGCCGCGGTGTCGCACGCCTGGAACTCCGAGGGCTTGGCGGCCGCCAGCGCGTCCAGCGCATCCGGCGCCGGGTCGTTGAACAGCATCACCGGACCCAGCCTGTCGCAATGGTGCTCGTGTCCGTCCTGTTTGCAGAACAGGGCCTCGTCCTTCAGGCGGGCATCGCACAGCACGGCCTGCACCTGCGCCTTTTCGATGATCTGGTGCAGTTCCTTGGCGCGCAGCAGCGGCATGGTGGGCACGGTGACCAGGCCGGCCTTGATGGCCGCCAGCCACGAGGCTGCCATCATGGGATTGTTGGGCCCGCGCAGCAGCACGCGGTTGCCCGGCACCAGGCCCATGTCGTCCACCAGCACGTGGGCGATGCGGTTGGTCAGGATGCGAAGTTCTTCGTAGGTCATCGAGGCCGGCCCGGCCTCGGACAGCCAGCGCAGCGCCACGCGATCGCCGTGTCCGCCCCTGGCCATCGCGTCGACCAGTTCCACCGTGCAATTGAAACGCGCGGGATAGGCTACGTCGGGCCCGTCCAGCAGCAACTCGGGCCACTGGTCGGGCGGCGGCAGGTGGTCTCTGGCGAAGGTGTCGACGTGCGCGGATGCTTCCATGGTGATTCCCCTTGTTGTCGGTACAGCCGTATTCAAGTCTTGAGCAGTTCCCTTGCGATGATCAGCTTCTGCACCTCGGTGGCGCCTTCGTAGATGCGCAGCGCGCGGATCTCGCGGTAGAGCTTTTCGACCGGCTGGCCGGACACCACGCCGGCGCCGCCGAACATCTGCAGCGCGCGATCGATGACCGACTGGGCGGATTCGGTGGCCGCCATCTTGGCCATGGCCGCCTCGCGCGTGGTGCGCGCGCCCTTGACGTCGCGCAGCCATGCCGCGCGATAGGTCAGCAGCGCCGCCGCGTCGATGGCGGTGTCCATGTCGCCCAGCGCCGCCTGAGTCAGCTGAAGGTCGGCCAGCGTCTGGCCGAACATGCGGCGGCCGCGCGCCCGGGCCAAGGCTTCGTCCAGCGCGCGCCGGGCAAAGCCCAGTGCGGCGGCAGCCACCGAGGCGCGGAAGATGTCCAGCGTCATCATGGCGAGCTTGAAGCCCTGGCCGGGCTCGCCCAGCCGCTGGCTGGCCGGAATGCGGCAATTGTCGAAACGCAGCCGTGCCAGCGGGTGCGGCGCCATCAGGTCGAAGCGTTCGGCGATCTCGAAGCCGGGGGTGTCGGCATCGACCACGAACGCGCTGATGCCGCGTGCCCCCGGCGCCTCGCCGGTGCGGACGAACACGCAGTAGAAGTCGGCGATGCCGCCGTTGGAAATCCAGGTCTTCTCGCCATTGAGCACATAGGCGTCGCCGTCGGCGCGCGCCTCGCAGGCCATCGCGGCCACGTCGGAGCCGGCCTCGGGTTCGGACAGCGCGAAGGCCGCGATGGCCTCGCCGCGCGCCACCTTGGGCAGGTACTGGCGACGCAGGTCTTCCGAACCCATCAGCGAGATGGCGCCGCTGCCCAGTCCCTGCATGGCGCAGGCGAAATCGGCCAGCCCCTCGTGCCGGGCCAGCGTCTCGCGCAGGATGCACACCGACCGCGAATCCACCTGGGGCAGCTTGCCGCCCCAGGCGCCGTCGGGTCCGGCGGCCACGCAATAGCGCAGCCAGCCCGCCTGGCCCAGCGCCCGCACCAGGCCGCGGCAGGCCGCATCGGTGTCGTGGTGGTCGATGTCGGCCAGCGCCTGGCCGCACCAGGCATCGAGCTCGTGCGCCATGGCGCGGTGGCTGTCGTCGAAGAAGGGCCAGTCCAGCCAGGAAGCGTCGCGCATGGCTCAGTCTCCGGCGAACTCGGGCTTGCGCTTGTTGACGAAGGCCTCGTAGGCGCGGTGGAAGTCGCGCGTCTGCATGCAGATGGCCTGCGCCTCGGCTTCGGCCTCGATGGCCTCGTCCACGCCCATGTTCCACTCTTGGTGCAGGAGCTTCTTGGTGACGCCGTGGGCGAAGGTGGGCCCCGCGGCCAGTTGGGCGGCCAGCTGCGCCGCCGCCTCGCCCAGCGCCTGCGGCTCGTGCAGCGCGTTGAAGAAGCCCCACTGCAGGCCCTCGTCGGCGCTCATGGCGCGGCCGGTGTACAGCAGCTCGCTGGCGCGGCCCTGCCCTATCATGCGCGGCAACAGCGTGCAGGCGCCCATGTCGGCGCCGGCCAGGCCCACTCGCGTGAACAGGAAGGCCGTGCGCGCGGACGGCGTGCCCAGCCGCATGTCGGAGGCCAGCGCCACCATGGCGCCCGCCCCGGCGCACACGCCGTCCACCGCCGCCACGATGGGCTGCGGGCAGGCGCGCATGGCCTTGACCAGGTCGCCGGTCATGCGCGTGAAGTCGAGCAGCTCGGGCATGCTCATCCTGGTAAGCGGCCCGATGATCTCGTGCACGTCGCCGCCCGAGCAGAAGTTGCCGCCCGCGCCCGTGATGACGACCACCTTGATATCCGTGGCGTAGACCAGGCCGCGGAACAGGTCGCGCAGCTCGGCGTACGAATCGAAGGTCAACGGGTTCTTGCGATCGGGCCGGTTCAGCGTGATGGTGCCGACCTTGCCATCATCCGACGCCTGCCACAGGAACGTACGGGCCGAATAGCCGGCATACGGACGCTTGTGGTGCTTCATGGTGTGTTCGGTGTCTGCGGACATGCGTGTCGTCTCCTTTGATCTGTCGTGGGCCGGCGGTGTATCGGATTGGATGGCAGGCTGGATGGCGGGCGGGTCTGCGGGATGGAGGGGGCGGCACGACGCCTACGAAGCCACTTCGCCCCCGTCCACGGCGATGGCCTGGCCGTTGATGGACGCCGACGCGGGCAGCGCCAGCCATGCGACGGTTTCGGCCACCTCGTCGGGATCGACCAACCGACCCTGCGGATTGCGTTCGGCCAGCTTGGCGCGCGCGTCGGCCTCGCCCATGCCGGTTTTCTGCATGATGTTGGCGACCGCAACGCGCACGATGTCGGTTTCGGTAAAGCCGGGGCACACGGCGTTGACGGTGACGCCCTTGCGCGCGGTTTCGAGCGCGACGGCGCGCGTCAGGCCGATGACCCCATGCTTGGCCGCGCAATAGGCGCTGACGTAGGCGTAGCCCACCAGGCCGGCCGTGCTGGCCACATTGATGATGCGGCCCCAGCCCTGCTCCAGCATGCCGGGCAACGCGGCCTGCATGCAGTGGAAGGTGCCGCCCAGGTTGACGTCGAGCATGGTCTGCCACAGCGCGGCGTCGGTGCGGTCGAAGCGCTGGCTGACCGCCTGCCCGGCATTGTTGACCAGGACGTGGATGGGACCATGACGCTGCGCCGCCTGCGCGAACGCTGCCTGCACGGCGGCGGGATCGGCGACATCGGCGCTGGCTACCGCGACGCGATCCGAGGGGCCTAGCCCGTCGGCCGCCGCCCGCAGGGAGTCCGCGTCACGGCCCAGCAGCGTGACGGCCGCGCCGCGCGCCAGCAGCGCGCGGGCGCACGACAGGCCGATGCCGCGGGCGGCGCCGGTGACCAGCGCGTGGCGGCCAGCCAGGGGTTGCGGAGTCGGATTCATTTGGCGTCCTGTTGCGCCATGCTGGCGGCGCGTTCGAAGTTGGTTTCGAGCTGGCGCTTGCCAGCCGCGTACTGCTGCGGCCAGTCGATGCCGCGAAAGCCCACGCGCGCCGCTTCGCGCAGGGTCCATGACGCATCGGCCAGGTGCGGGCGGGCCAGTGCGCACAGGTCGGCGCGACCGGAGGCGATGATGCCGTTGACGTGGTCCGCCTCGAAGATGGCGCCCACGGCGATGGTGGGGATGCCCGCCTCGTTGCGCACGCGGTCGGCGAACGGCGTCTGGTACATGCGGCCGTACACGGGCTGCTGGTCGGGGCTGACCTGGCCGGACGAGCAGTCGATCATGTCGGCACCCGCGGCCTTGAAGGCCCGCGCGATTTCCACCGCATCGTCGCCGTCGATGCCGCCCTCTACCCAGTCGTGCGCCGAGATGCGGACCGACATGGGAAGGTCTTGGGGCCACACGGCGCGCACGGCGCGGAAGACCTCGAGCGGATAGCGCAGCCGGTTGGCCAGGCTGCCGCCGTACTCGTCGTCGCGCTGGTTGGTGACCGGAGAGATGAAGCTGGACAGCAGATAGCCGTGCGCGCAGTGCAGTTCGAGCCAGTCGAATCCAGCCTGGGCGGCGCGCCTGGCCGCGGCGACGAAGTCGTCGCGCACGCGGTCCATGTCTGCGCGCGTCATGGCGCGCGGCGTCTGCGAGATGCCGGGCAGGTAGGGCAGAGCCGAGGCGGACAGCAGCGGCCAGTTGCCCTCGGGCAACGGATGGTCCATCTTCTGCCAGCCGAGCTGCGTGGAACCCTTGCGGCCGGCATGACCGAGCTGCATGCCGATGCGCGCCTGGCTGTTGCCGTGCACGAAGCGCACGATGCGCGCGAAGGCCTCGGCCTGTTCGTCGTTCCACAGCCCGGGGCACCCCGGGGTGATGCGCGCGTCGGGCGAGGTGCAGGTCATCTCGACCATGACCAGGCCGGCGCCGCCCAGCGCGCGGGCGCCCAGGTGCACCAGGTGGAATTCGCCCGGCACGCCGTCCTGGCACGAATACATGGCCATGGGCGACACCACCACGCGGTTGGGCAGCCGCACGCCGCGCACCTGGTAGGGCGTGAGCATGGGCAGCGGCGGACGCCGGCCTGGCGCCGCCTCGGCGCCGGAGTGCTGTGCGATCCAGGCTTCATAGCCTTCGAGCCAGGCCGCGTCGCGCAGCCGCAGGTTTTCGTGCGAGATGCGCTGCGAGCGCGTCAGCAGCGAATACGCGAACTGTTCGGGCGGCAGGTCGGCGTAGCGCTGCACGTTCTCGAACCATTCGGTGGAGTTGCGCGCCGCGTTCTGGATCTTCAGTACCTCGACGCTGCGCACCCGTTCGTAGTGCTGCAGCCCCGCCGGCAGGTCGAGCGCGGTCTGCAGGCAGCGCGCCAGTTCGATGGCGTCTTCGAGTGCCAGCTTGGTGCCCGAACCGATGGAGAAATGCGCGGTGTGCGCGGCATCGCCCATCAGCACCACGGGCACGCTGCGCGTGCCGCGATCGGTGTCCAGCGTGTTCCAGTGGACCCAGTTGTGACAGATGACGCGCGGAAAGCGGATCCAGATGGCCGAACCGCGCAGGTGCGAGGCGTTGCTCATCAGCCTGTGCCCGTCCAGCCAGGGCGCGAACAGCTTTTCGCAGTAGGCGATGCCCTCTTCCTGGCTCATGGATTCGATGCCGCTGGCCTGCCAGGTTTCTTCGGGGGTCTCGACGATGAAGGTGGACAAACCGTCTTCGAAGCGATAGGCGTGCGCCTGGAACCAGCCGTGCTCGGTCTGCACGAAGGCGAAGGTGAAGGCGTCGAACGTCTTGGTGGTGCCCAGCCACACGAAACGGCAGCGCCGCTGGTCGATGTCCGGACGGAAGGTGTCGGCGTAGCGGGTGCGCACGACGCTGTTGATGCCGTCGGACGCGACCACGAGGTCGGCGTCGTACTGGCGCGCCAGCGCCTGGTCATCCTGCACGTAGGTTTCGAACACGAGCTTGACGCCGACTTCTTCGCAGCGCGCCTGCAGGATGTTGAGCAGGTGCTTGCGCCCGATGCCGATGAAGCCGTGGCCGCTGGTGCGGATGCTGCGACCCTTGAAGTGGATGTCGATGTCGTCCCAGTGGTTGAACGCATCGCCGATGGTGCGCGCGGAAACCGGGTCGGCCTGCCGCAGGTTTTCCATGGTGGCATCGGAGAACACGACGCCCCAGCCGAAGGTGTCGTACGGACGATTGCGCTCGACCACCACGACGTCGTTGGCGGGATTCTGCAGCTTCATCAGCAGGCCGAAGTACAGGCCGGCGGGACCGCCGCCCAGGCATACGATTTTCATGATGCGACGCGCTCCGTGGTGCCCATCGGGAGTGGCGTACGTTACGCCGGGCGAGGGACGGTATATACCTAGATAGTTTAGGTTTGAACTATATACCGCAAGGCGAAGGGCGTGCAATACGGTGTTCTACGTCAGGGAAATCCCTGGGGGATTCTTTTTTGGTGGATAGGCCGTTGCCTGGCTCGTCGGATGGCGCTTCGATGGGCGTCCTCGCTCAGGGCTGCCCACCCGCGCCGGCCAAGTCGTTCGGCTCGGGCGCGCCATCAGGCGCCCTCGGCCCCCTGCGGGGGCTGCCCTCTCTCCAATTGGCCGTCACGGGCGGGCAGCCCTGATCGAGGACTCATTGAAGCGGCATGCGAGAGGTGGTTGCGGTACGCCATGCGTGGAGGATCTCGGTTGAGGTGTACCGGTCGTTGCTGTGCGCCTGTCGTCACTGTGAGCCGCCGTCGCGGCGCTTGGCACCGAACGAAGGCAGTCACGTCACGAGTACGGGCACTGTGATCGGTATCGCGGCATTGCTCTTATGCGAGCCGCGGACGTGCCGGAGAAGACTCGCACGGAGCGCGGCAGCGCGAGTACGAGACTTCGCAGGTACGTCCGCGGCGCCAGAAGAACCCGATACAGCGCCACCAACCATCAATCAACCCGCAGCAACGCACGCCACTCCGCGCAAACATCCAACGGAACAATGTTCACCGCCCCAAAAACGAAAAGACCACCCGAAGGCGGTCCTTTCCATCGCGCGCGGAGCAGAGAAGAACTAGTCCACCTGCCTCGCCCGCAGCCACTCGCTGAACTCGGGCGCGGGCAGGGCCGGGGAAAACAGATATCCCTGTGCCGCCGCGCAGCCCTGTTCGACCAGGAAGCGGCGCTGCTCCTCGTTCTCGACGCCCTCGGCCACCACCGGCAGGCTCAGGCTTTCGCCGATGCGGATGACCGCGCTGGTCAGGGCGCGGGCGGCCTCGTCGCCTTCCAGGCCGAGCACGAAGCTGCGGTCCAGCTTGAGTTCGTCCACCACAAGGCGGCGCAGGTGGCCCAGGCTGGAGTAGCCCGTGCCGAAATCGTCCATCGACAGGCGGATGCCTAGCGCGTGCAGGGCCGAGATGGTGTTGAGCGTATCGGGGGTGGCGTCCAGCAGCACACCCTCGGTGATTTCGAGCACGAGGTCGTGTGCGGCCAGGCCGTTGTAGGCCAGCGCTTCCTCGATGACCTCGGTCAGGGCGGGATCGTGGAAGTTGGTGGCCGACAGGTTGACGGAGACGGCCGGTACCGCCACGCCGGCCATGCGCCAGTCGGCCAGCTGCGCGCAGGCCTGGCGGATGGCCCACACGCCCAGTTGGTGGATCAGGCCGCACTCTTCGGCCAGGGGCACGAAGCGCGCGGGCGGGATCACGCCCATCTCGGGATGAATCCAGCGCGCCAGCGCCTCGACGCCGTACAGCTCGCCGTCGGAGAGACGGATCTGCGGCTGGTATTGCAGGTGCAGGGTGCCGTTGGTCAGGGCGTCGCCGAGCGCGGCTTCCAGGGCCATGCGTTCGTGCGCCTGGCGGTTCATCTCGGGACTGAAGAACGAGATGCGGCCGCGCCCCGCGGTCTTGGCCTGGTACATGGCCAGGTCGGCGTGGCGCAGCAGCGTGTCCATGTCCTCGCCGTTGTCGGGATAGACGCTGATGCCGATGCTGACGGACGGCTTGAGCGCGACCTCGCCCGCGTGAAAGGGCTCGGACAGCGCGGCGAGCATCTGTTCGGCCACCGCCGTCAGGCGGGCGTCCTCGCAATCGGGATGGACCACCACGAATTCATCGCTGGACAGGCGCCCCACCACGTCGCGCGGCCGCGCCAGCCGGCTCAGGCGACCGGCCACTTCGCGCAGCAGCGCATCGCCCACCGGGTGGCCGAGGGTGTCGTTGATCTGCTTGAAGCGGTCGATGTCCAGGAACAGCACGGCCAGCTTGCCGCCGCCCGATGCGGCCACGTGCGACACCGCCTGCTGGGCGCGAGCCAGCAGCAGGTTGCGGTTGGGCAGGCCGGTCAGTTCGTCGTAGAACGCCAGTTGGCGGATGCGGGCACGAGCCTCGTCGCGTTCGAGAGCCAGCGCGCACAGGTAGACGCTGCCCCCGACCAGGCGGTGATGGAAGGCATCGGGCCAGCGCGGCTCGCGGAAATACAGGTCGAAGGTGCCGAGCACCTGGCCATCGCTGGACTTGATCGGCGAGGACCAGCACGCCACGAGGTCTTGCGGCAGCGGCAGGTGGCGATGCCCCGCCCACAGCGGATCGGTGACGATGTTGCGCACCATGACCGGCCGCCCCAGGTAGGCCGCGCTGCCGCTGGACAGGGTCTCGGGCCCGATGGGCAGCCCGTCCAGCGCGTTCAGGTAGGCCAGCGGCAGGCTGGGACCGGCCAGCGGGCGCAGGTAGCCCTGGGCGTCGACGCGCAGCACGCTGGCGACCACCTCGGGAGCCAGGCGCTCGACCTCGAGGCAGACCATGCTCATGACCTCGGCCACCGACACCTCGTTGACCATGGCCTGCAGCACGCGCCGCTGCGGTACGTCATGCACCTTGGTGGGCGTGACGTCGACCAGCACGTCGACCACGTTGCACAGCTGGCCGCGGTCGTCGAACACCGGGTTGGCCATTACCGAGACCCACAGCGGCTTGCCGCTGCGATCATAGGCCAGCAGGTCGCGCTGGTAGCCAGCCGGGTTGGCCAGGCGGCGCTCGAGCTCGTCCATGGTGGCGCGGTCGGGTCGCGAACCCGCCAGCACCTCGCCCAGCGTGCGGTTTCGCGCCTCTTCGTCGGTGTAGCCGAACATGCGGCGGAAGCTGTCGCTGACGTACAGGATGCGGCCATCGGCGCCGGACACCACCACGGCGTTGCCAGTGTCATTGACGCCCAGCAGCAACCGGATCTCTTCCAGGCGCTCCGCGTCGGCGATGGCCTTGCGCCCGACGATGGACACGCGGCCGACCGTGCCGTCGGCCTCCAGCACCGGCAGATACGTGGCTTCTATCCAGATGGGCGAACCGTCGCGGGCGCGGAACTTGCAGTTGCCCGAGAACGGCTGGCCGCGGCGCAGATGGGTCCAGAGGCGCTCGCTGCCCACGCCGGCCTTGCCGTCGTGCACCGACTCGCAAAGCATGTCGTGGCGCAGCAGGTCGACATCGCCGGGCGAGTAGCCGACCAGCGCCAGGAAGTTGGCGTTGGCCCGCAAGACCTGGCCACGGACGTCGAAATCGCATGTGAGCACCGAGCGATCCAGCGCCTGCAGATATGCGTCGCCCCCCCATTGCAGGGTGTCTGCGCGAGAGGGCACGTCCATGTTCAATTCTTGAGACATCGGGCTACTCCGCTCGCTGGGCGATCGAATCGAACTGGAGCAGATCCGGCGGCATGGACGCGACGCAGTCGCGGCCGAGCTGCTTGGCGCGATACAGCGCCTGGTCTGCACGGGTCAGCGTTTCGTTGAATGTCTCCCCCGGCTGATACTGGGCCAGGCCGACGCTGACCGTCAAGCCGATGTCGCCGCCGGTCGTGGGAATGCGCAGGGCGCGCACCTGGGCCACGAAGCGCTCGAGCATGGCCTGGGCTTCCTCCAGCCCGGCCTCCGGCAGCAGCAGCAGGAATTCGTCGCCGCCCCAGCGGCCGCACGCGTCGTACTGCCGCAGGCCGTCGTGCAGCAGGCCCGACACGCCCATCAGCGCGCGATCACCCACGTCGTGGCCGTATCTGTCATTGATCTGCTTGAAATGGTCCAGATCGAGCATCACCACCACGAAACGGCGGTCGTGGCGGCTGGCGCGCTCGGTCTCTTCCTTCAACACTTCCATCAGGGCCCGGCGATTGGCCAGGCCGGTCAGCTCATCCTGGATGGACGCGCTTTTCAGCGCGGCGTTCAGCTCGCGCATCATGTTCTGGTAATGGTCGGAGATGCGCACGATGCGCTGCAGCTTGCGCAATTGCCGGTCGAAGCGCCGGCACACGTCCATCTCGCGTTCGCGCGCCATCGACTGGAAGGCATCCGACAGCTGCGTGATGCGTTCCAGGCGCTCCAGCACCTCGGCGGTATGTTCCCAGAGATCGTCCAGCGCCTGGCGCATCGGATGCCCGGCATGCGCAGGATCCGCCAGCAGGCCGCTGACGCGCCGTTCGAGATCGGCATGGTTGTGCTTCATTCCCGACCTGTCACCGCAAACGGAAACGTGCAATCTTCCTTGAACTCTTCAGCCAGCTCACCCACGCGCTCGTTGCGGGTGTCGTAGAACCATTCGACCGACACCGCCCTGCCCTTGTTGTGGGCGGCCTCGAGCAGGTCGAATATCTCCATCACGGCCTTGACGCTGCTGGTATTCAGGTACAGCAGTTCCAGTTCGATGCGCAACGGCTCCGCGCTTTCCTTGAGGTAGGTTTCCACCCATTCGAGCACGGGGCCGAACAGTTCGAACGAGTTCTCGGGATAGGAATCCCCTCCCATGCGCAGCACACCGGACTTGTGGTCGGTGAGGATGGAAGGGGTGGACTGCGTCCCGGACAGATTCAAATCTTTCATATCGAACTCGAAAGCTATGCGCACGACGTACTAAATGGCGACGCTGAGGCTGAAGAACGACCGGCCGTCCTGGCCATGCGGGCGCAGGCTGGCCTGCAGCGGCTGGCTGGAGCGGCGCGCGATGTCGATCAGGCCCAGGCCGGCGCCCGTCGCCGTGCCCGGCACGCGGGGTTTGTGCAGCTGGGCCTTGTACTCGGCCTTCAGGGCCGGCTTGTCCATCGTGGCCAGGCGCTGGACCATGGCCACCAGGCGGTCGCCGTGCGCGGTGTCGACCACATTGCCCGCGGAGACGACGTAGCCGCCCGCGTCGCGCCGATTGATCACCACCGTGGCGGATGCCTCGGCGTCGTTGCATTGCAGTGCATATTGACGGATGTTCTGGATCATCTCGATGTAGACCGAGAACACGTCCATCGCCTCGGCCGGCCGCGTGTGCTCGGCCTCGAGGTAGTTCTTCAGCGCGTTGCCGATCTCTTCGATCAGGCTGCGCGAAATCGGGCCATTGAAGCACAGTAGCGTGCGGTCCTGGTTGAAGCGTTCGCGCAGGGCATATAGATCGGAAGCATTCATAACGGTCACACCTTGGCGGCCAGGTTCACTCGAAACGGAAGGACAGCAGCGTGATGTCGTCGCGCTGCGGCCTTTCCCCCCGATATTCGTCAAGCGCCTGGCTGAAGGCAAGCGCCTGCTCGGGTAGCGGCTGTCGCGCATGGCGCATCAGCATGTCGGCGAAGCGGCGGTTGCCGAATCCGAAGCCATGTTCGCCACCCGCCTGGTCCAGGAATCCGTCCGTGACCAGATAGTAAGTCCAGCCGGATCGCAGGGACAATTCAACGTTCTCGTACTCGCCGGGCCGCTTGTCCGCCAGCGCGCGGCGCGCGCCGGGCAGCTCTTCCAGGACCTCGCCGTTGCTGGCGTACAGCGAGATCTTGGCGCCGGAATACACCAGCCGTTGGCCGGCCCAGTCTATATACACCAGTCCCGCATCGGTGTTGATGGCAAGCGTGCGCGGCAATTGCGCGTCGGCCAGCATCGCCCGGATGGCGGCGTCGGTGCCCGCCAGCACCGCGGCCGGGTCGGACGGGCCCACGTCGGCAATCGCCAGATCGATGGCCGCCCGCGCCAGCATGGTCATCAGCGCGCCCGGCACCCCGTGGCCGGCGCAGTCCACCACGCCCAGCAGGCAGTTGGGCCCATCGGAGCGGAATACGTAGAAGTCGCCGCCGACCACGTCGCGCGGCTTCCACAACACGAAGTGGTGTTCGCCCAGCGAGCGCACCAGCTGGCGGTCGGGCAGGATGGCGCGCTGGATGAGGCTGGCGTAGTCGATCGAGTCCCCGATCTTCTTCTGCGCTGCGGCCATTTCGCGATTGGCGTTTTCCAGTTCGCGGGTGCGTTCGCGCACCTTGCTCTCGAGTTCCTCGGTATGGGTGCGGACCTTCTGCGCCATCACGCCGAAGGCGCGGCTGAGGTCGCCGATCTCGTCCTGGCCCGCGGACGGCAGGGTGACGTCGTAGCTGCCGTTGGCGATGGCGCGCGCCGACTGCTGCAGGCGGCGCAGCGGCCGCAGCATCAGGCGCTCGACGGCGTAGCCGAAGCCCAGCAGCATGGCGGCCACCAGCAGCACCACGCCGATGGCGGCGGGCCACAGCCAAGCCGCACCCACGACGCGCGCCGCGCCGAGATCCACGGCCGTCAGCACGTGCCAGCGCAATTCGGGTATGTATGCCACGGACAGCAGCTGGCGCTTGCCGTCCAGCCCCGCCCAGACGGTCTGCACGGTCTGCGGATCGGCCAGCGCGCGCTGCAGGGCAGCCTGCAGGGGCTGGTCGTCGCGCGCGTCGATCAGGTCGAACACGCTGCTGTGGCGCTGGCCCGCCATGGCGCCCGAGTTGTAGGCGATGCGGGACTCGTCGTGATAGGCCTGGATGGCGCCCGCCTGGTCAATGATGATGGGCGTGACGCCCTCGTCGCCGCTGGTGATGAACTCCTGCAGGAAGCTGCTCAGGTCCAGACCGGAACCCGCCAGGCCCAGCACCCGCTCTTTGTCGCGCACCTGCACATTGATCCAGACCCGCGTCAGCTTCAACTGGTGGTCCGAATTGACATTGACGTTGTAGGCGTCCTGGGAGCGCACGGAGGCGTAGAACCACGCGTCTTCGGCCGTCTGGGGCGACAGCGTGTATCGCGGCGGCATCGGCGTCGGCTGCGCGCGGTCGCTGTAGTAGTAGTTGTTGCTCAGCGCGCTGATGACGAAATAAGACTTGCTGCGCAGGTCGCCGCGATATCCGTCCGCCTCGCGGAAGAACAACTCGCGCGCCGCCGGGTCGTTCTCGTTCAGCAGAAAGCGCCGGGTGACCTCCGAATCCGCCAGCCGCAGCGACAGCGCCAGGTCGCGCGAGACCGGCGCGACGATCTTCTGGCGGTTGAGCATCGTGACGTTTTCCGCGTAGGCGCGCCCGAAATGCTCGCGGACGCTGTCGAAGACCTGCCACCCTATCAACCCTGCCGGAATCAGCGCGATCAGGCAGGCCAGGGCCAAAGCCAGCAAAGACTTGGTCCTCAATCCCCATTTCGCCATGTTTGAACAGTTCCTGACAGATCGTTGATGCGCCGTGCGTGCGGCACATGGCGATGGTCGCGGCAGCTGCTGCCGCGGCGGCCGGCGCGAGGACAACGCCAGGGGTCGCCGGCCGGGAGGTCGCGCGCGGGGTAGAGTGTAGAGTCAGGGACGGTCAAAACAAAACAAATACCAACAATCACCCACCGAAATGCAGGGGATCGGTATCAATTTGACAACGTTTGCATAGATGCGGGCGGCCGGCGCCCGCGCGGCGTCGATCAGACGCCCAGATAGCGCGTCCAGAGCCCCCTGTCGGAGTCCAGTTCGCGCGAGTCGCCGGTCCAGACGACCTTGCCGCGTTCGAGGATGACGTGGCGGTCGGCCAGGGCCAGCAGCCGTTCGACGTACTTGTCGATGACCAGGATGGTCTGACCGGCCTGGCGCAGCGTGGCGAGGCAGGTCCAGATCTCTTCGCGGATGCGCGGGGCCAGGCCCTCGGTGGCCTCGTCCAGCACCAGCAGGCGCGGATTGGTCACCAGCGCCCGGCCGATGGCCAGCATCTGCTGTTCGCCGCCGGACAGCTGGTTGCCCATGTTGCGGGCGCGCTCGCCCAGGCGTGGGAACAGTTCGAATACGCGCTCGGGCGTCCAGCGCTGGCCGATGTCGGGATTGCGCGCCGCGACGAAGGCGGTCAGGTGCTCGCGGACGGTCAGGTTGGGAAAGCACTGCCTCCCTTCCGGCACGATGGCCAGCCCGGCGCGGGCGATGCGATCGGGGCGCCAGCCGCCGATGTCGCGGCCGCCGAAGGCGATGCTGCCGGCGCGCAGCGGCAGCTGGCCGAACAGGGTGCGCAGCAGCGTGGTTTTGCCCATGCCGTTGCGGCCCAGCAGCGTGACGACCTGCCCCGCGCCTATGCTCAGGTCGACGCCGAACAGTACCTGGCTGGGCCCGTAGCCGCTGGCGATGCCTCGAAGTTCCAGCATCATGCTTCCTCCAGCGCCGTGGCGGGCGCCTCATCGTCGCCCAGATAGGCCTGCCGAACCTCGGGGTTGGCGCGGATCTCGTCGGGCGTGCCCGTGGCGATGACTCGGCCATAGACCAGCACCGAGATGCGGTCGGCCAGCCGGAACACCGCCTGCATGTCGTGCTCGACCAGCAGCATGGCCGCCTCGCCGCGCAGGCTTTCGATGAGATCGGCCAGGCGCAGGGTCTCGTCGGGCCCCATGCCCGCCATGGGCTCGTCCAGCAGCAGCACCTGCGGACGCGCCGCGAGCGCCAGCGCGAACTCCAGCTTGCGCTGCTCGCCATGCGGCAGCGTGCCGGCCGGACGGTCGAGCAGCGCCGCGTCCAGCGCGCACTGGGCGGCCAGCGCGCGGGCCTGTTCGTACAGGGCCTCGTCGCGGTTGCGCGGCGTCCAGAAACGGAAACTGCTGCCGGCATGGGCCTGCACCGCCAGCAGCAGGTTCTCGAGCACGCTGAACGACTTGAAGATGTTGGTGATCTGGTACGAGCGCGAGAGGCCCGCGGCCACGCGCTGGTGCGCGTTCGATCCGCTGACGTCGGTTCCGCCCACCCAGAGCTTGCCGGCATCGGCGGACAAGGTGCCGGACAGCAGGTGGATGAGCGTCGACTTGCCCGCCCCGTTGGGCCCGATCAGGGCGTGGATCTCGCCCGGCTGCAGGTCCAGCGAGACGTGGTCGGTGGCCAGCAGCGCGCCGAAGCGCTTGACCAGGCCTTCGGCGCGCAGTGCCGGCGCCAGTGCGGCGGGGATCATGTTCCGCTCCGTGAAGCAGGGTTGGCGGCATCCGAAGACCCCGGCGCGACGGCCGGACGCCGCCCCGCCGCGGGCCGACCGCCGAACAGGGGTCCCACCAGGCCGGCCAGTCCGCGCGGCGCGCCGAACACCACGCACAGCAGCAGGATGCCCAGCGGCAGATGCCAGTACTCGGTCCAGAGCTTGAGAATCTCTTCGAGCGCCAGCATCACCACCGCGCCCGCCACGCCGCCATAGCGCAGGCCCACCCCGCCCACCAGCACCATGATCAGCAGGTTGGCGGACTGGGTCCAGTGCATCAGGCTGGGGGAGATGAACAGGTTGTGATTGGCCAGCAGCGCGCCGGCCAGGCCCGCCGCCGCGCCGCTGAGGCCGAACGCCACGAGCTTGATCCGGTACACCGGATAGCCCAGCGCCTCCATGCGCGCCTCGTTCTCGCGTATGCCTTGCAGCGCCGTGCCGAAGCGCGAGCCGACCAGGCGGCCGAAGCACCACATCAGCACCGCGAACAGCGCCAGCACCAGGTAATAGAACGATCGGTCGTCGGCCAGGTCGATGCCCGGCAGCGTGGAATAGCCGGGCAGGTTCAGGCCGTCCTCGCCGCCATACTGCCGCAGCGAGATGAAGACGTAATAGATCATCTGCGCGAAGGCCAGCGTGATCATGATGAAGTACACGCCGCGCGTGCGCAGCGAAATGGCCCCGGTGAGCACGGCCAGCAGGCCCGCCAGCAGCATGGCCGCGGGCCAGGCCACCAGGCCCGACGTGACTCCGGCGGCGCCCAGCATGCCCACGGCATAGGCGCCGGCGCCGAAGAACGCCGCGTGGCCCAGGGCCACCATGCCCCCGTAGCCCAGCACCAGATTGAGGCTGGTGGCCGCCAGCGCATAGATCAGCATGCGCCGCACGAACGACACGTAGAAGTCCAGGTCGAGCAGCGGCGCGACCAGCGGAAAGGCAGCCAGGGCCAGCAGGAACAGCCCCGTCCAGAAGAGCGAGCGAGTATCCGTCATGATGCTCAGCCGCGCGCCGGGAAGAGGCCCGAGGGCCGGAACACCAGCACGCCGGCCATCAGTACGTAGATGGCTATGGCCGCCAGCGTGGGACCCACGCTGGACGCCACGTCGGGCGGAAAGAAGCTGCGCAGCAGCGTCGGCAGGAAGGCGCGGCCCGCCGTGTCGACCATGCCCACCAGCAGCGCGCCCGCGAAGGCGCCCCGTATGGAGCCGATGCCGCCGATGACGATGCACACCAGCACCAGGATGAGGATCTCTTCGCCCATGCCGACCTGCACCGCCGTGACCGGACCGAGCAGCGCGCCGGCCAGCGCGGCCAGCACCGCGCCCAGCGCGAACACGCCCAGGAACAGCAGCGGCACGCGCACGCCCATCAGCGTGGCCATCTGGCGATTGGAGGCCCCCGCGCGCACCAGCACCCCGGCGCGAGTGCGCGTGACGAACCAGTACAGGCCCACGGCCACCGCGAGCCCCAGGCCGATGATCATCAGGCGATAGGCGGGATACATCAGGTCGGGCAGCAGCCGTACCGGACCCGACAGCGCAGGCGGCGTGTTCAGCATCATGGGCGCCGGCCCCCAGATCATCTTGACGAGGTCGTTGGCGATGAGGATGACGGCGAAGGTGCCCAGCACCTGCGCCAGGTGATCGCGCACCGCCAGGCGGCGGATGAGCACGAGCTCGAGCACCGCGCCCACCAGGCCGGTGGCCAGCGCCGCGACCGCCACGGCCGCGGCGAACGAGCCGGTGCGCTGCATGGTCTCGGCAGCCACATAGGCGCCCGCCATGTACAGCGAACCGTGCGCCAGATTCATGATGTCCATGATGCCGAAGACCAGGGTGAGGCCCGCGGCGATGAGAAACAGCATCAACCCGAACTGCAGACCGTTCAGCAGTTGCTCGACGATCAGCGTATACGTCATGAACATCCCCCGCGCCGCGTATGTCGTGCCATCGCGGTCATCGATATGTCTTTGCCCTGCGGACCGGCCGTGGGCAGGGCCGTGCCCTGCCCACGCGCCGCCGGATCAAAGCTTGCACTCGCCGACGTAGACGTCCTGGTGCTTGTCGTACACCTTGCCCACCAGCTTGTTGGTGATGCGGCCCTGCGCGTCCTTGCCGACTTCGCGGGCGTAGTACGCCTGGATCGGATAGTGGTTCCTGCCATAGGTGAACGAGCCGCGCACCGAGGGGAAGTCCGCCTTCTCGAGCGCCGCCACGATGGCGTCGCGGTCGCTGGCCTTGCCGCCCGCCTGCTTGACCGCGGCGTCCATCGCCATGATCACGTCGTAGGCCTGGGCCGCATACACCGACGGATAGCGGCCGTTGTATTCCTTGCGGAACGCGTCGACGAACTGCTTGTTCTGCGGCACGTCGAGGTCGTGCGCCCACTGGGCGGTGTTGACCATGCCGAGCATGGGCTCGCCCACGGCCGGAATGACGTCCTCGTCGGCCGAGAAGCCCGGGCCGACCAGCTTGATGTTCTGCGACAGGCCGGCGGCGACGAACTGCTTGACGAAGTTGATGCCCATGCCGCCCGGCAGGAAGATGTAGACGGCCTCGGGTGCGGCGGCCCGGATCTCGGCCAGTTCGGCCGCGTAGTCGATCTGGCCCAGCTTGGTGTAGCGCTCGTTGGCCACGGGGTTCTTGTAGCCGCGCTTGAAGCCGGTGAGCGCGTCCTTGCCGGCCGGGTAGTCGGGCGCGACGATGAACATCTTCTTGTAGCCGCGGTCGGCCGCGACCTTGCCGGCCACTTCGTGGAAGGCGTCGTTCTGATAAGTAGTGCCGAACCAGAACTTGTTGCACTGCGCGCCGGCGTACTGGCTGGGGCCGGGGTTGTTGGACAGGTACGGCACCTTGGCGGCGAACAGCGCGGGGCCCACGGCCAGCGCCACGTTGGAGCCGATGGGACCGGTGAAGAAGTCGACCTTCTCGCGCTGGATATAGCGCGTGGCCAGCTGGCGCGCCTGATCGGGGTTGCCGCCCATGTCGGTCTGCAGGAACTCGGCCGGCTGGCCGCCCAGCTTGCCGCCGAGCTGCTTGATGGCCAGGTTGAAGCCGTCCCGCGCCTCGGCGCCCAGCGCCGCGAACGGACCGGAGATGTCGTTGGCGATACCCACCTTGATGGTGTCGGCGTGGACCAGTACGGGGACGAACGCGGCGGCGGCCACGATGGTAGATAGGAAACGCATGCTGGGGGCTCCTGCGCGGCGCGCGGCGGATGAGAAATCAACTGGCGTGCGGCATAGTTTAGGTTTAAAGTATTCCGCAAAACAAGTCTAGGGTTTGTCCCAGGTGCCCTGCCCCAAGGTACATCGATGAGCACTGTCTACCGCCACTACGACCGGGACGCGCTCGACGTCCAGTACAACGCACGCGCGACAGTACCCGACGTCGAGGCGATACTCAAGCAGTACGCCGAAAAAAGCCGCCACGCGCGCGCGACGCTGCCATGCAGCGTCGGCCTGGCCTATGGCGATCATCCCGATGAAACGCTAGACGTGTTCCCGGCCGCCCATGGCGGCCCGGCTCCGGTATTCATGTATGTGCATGGCGGCTACTGGCGCGCGCTGGGCAAGGACGACTCCAGCTCGATGGCGCCCGCCTTCACGCGGGCCGGAGCGGTGGTGGTGTCCATCGATTACTCGCTGGCCCCGGCCGTCACGCTGGACCGCATCGTCGACCAGACGCGCCGAGCGCTGGCCTGGGTTCACCGCAACATCGCCCGCTACGGCGGCGATCCTGCCCGGCTGCACATCGGCGGCAGTTCGGCCGGGGCGCATCTCTGCGCCATGCTGCTGGCCGGCGGCTGGCAGAGCCAGGCCGGCGTGCCTGCCGACGTGGTCAAGGGCGGGCTGCTGCTGTCCGGCCTGTACGACCTGACCCCTCTGGTGCACACCCACATCAACCAATGGATGCGCATGAGCCACGACGACGCCGTGCGCAACAGTCCCGACCGCATCGCGCCTGCGCATGGCTGCCCCATCATCGTCAGCTACGGTGACAACGAGACCGACGAGTTCAAGCGCCAGAGCGACGACTACCTGCGCGTCTGGCAGGCACGCGGCCATCCCGCGCGGCACGTGCGGGTGCCCGGCCTGAACCATTTCGACATCGTGCTCGAGCTCGGCCAACCCGGCAGCCCGCTGGCCGGCGCCGTGTTCGAGCAGATGGGCCTGTCCTTTTCCTCAAGAACCGCCTCATGATCGACGCTCCCGACCTCGAAACCCGCGCCGCGCCCGACGACCATCACGCGCTGCGCCTGTGGCTGCGCATGCTGACCTGCTGCAACCTGATCGAGACGGAGATCCGCGGCCGCCTGCGCAACGAGTTCGACACCACACTGCCGCGCTTCGACCTGATGGCGCAGTTGCAGCGCGCGCCCAAGGGCATGAAGATGGGCGAGCTGTCGCGCCACATGATGGTGACCAACGGCAATATCACGGGCATCACCGATCAGCTCGAGAAGGAAGGCCTGGTGGTGCGCACCAAGGTCGAGACCGACCGCCGCAGCTCGGTGCTCAAACTCACGCCGCAAGGCCGCAAGACCTTCGCGCGCATGGCGCGGGCCCACGAGGGCTGGGTGAAAAGCATGTTCGACGACCTGCCAGAGTCCAGCCGCAATGCGTTGTTCAAGGCCCTGGGCGAACTGAAGCTGCAGGTGGTCGCCCGGCGCGCGCAGGAACGCTAGGGCCTGTTAACAGGCCCTGGGGCCCGCCATTCGCGCCGGCGCGGCGGACGCCTCTTGCCATGGGCGCGGTCCGCATCGGACGGTCCCTGGAACGACGCCGGATTGGCGCATAATTGCCGCCATGATCCCGGTATCGATTCCTGGCGGCAATTACTACGCGTCCCTCGTGCTCTCGCTGATCTGCCTGAGCACGTTGCTGACCTGGCTCGCCCGCCTGGCCATCAGCCGCCGATCCCGGATGTGGCTGCGCGAACATCGCCGGCTGGGGCCCGCCATGATGGCGGCCCTGGCCGTCACCGGCAGCATCTTCCCGTACCAGCACATCGGTCAGTGGCTGGCCGCCCAGCGCGACGCGCGCGAGGAACAGGCGCGCCGCGCCGTGCTGGAGTCCGCGCGCCGCCTGGCCGGGGTGGACATGCCCGCGGGCACCACCCTGCGCCTCACCCATCCCGGCGACCTCGAATCTTTCACGCAGGCCGACTTTCCGGCGCTGGTCGAGGTGGGCGGCCTGCAGGCCAGCCAGTTGTTCCGCTACCGTCGGCCGGCCGGACCCGACGGCCCGGCCAAAGAGACGTGGTCGGTGACGCTGGCGGCCGATCAGTCCGTGCAGGGCGGCTGGCGCTGCTCGCGCAGCCATCGCGCCGAACTGATCATGGAAGACGGCCGGCCGCGCTTCGACAGCTGTCATCTCGCCTCGGGCAATACACTGGGCAACTTGCCCTTGCCCACCGGCACCTGGGTCGACCTACGCCAAGCCATGCCGCAGCGCTGGCTGCTGCGTGTCGAAGGCAGCGAACCGGCCACGGTAGCCGGCCTGGCGCTGCTGAAGGCGGACATCTCGGTGGACAGCCAGCGCCAGTTGCTGACGTTCGAGGGCCTGCTGGCCGAAGAGCTCAGGCTGGGCGATCTCACCTACCCCACCGGCACGCGCGCCGGCAGCGCCGCAGGCGTGCGGGGGGCCCAGCCGGGCGACCTGGTGTTCAGCCCGCCGCGCGGCCGCGCGGCGCGCCGCGCCGGCCAACCCGACATCGCGTCGGGCAACACCGTGGTGCAGGCCCCGGACGGCACCGTGCGTTCCGTGTTGAGCAATCGCGACGCCGGCGTGCTGGACGTGGCGACGATGCAGATCGGGCCCTGACGGCGACGCCCCGCGCGCGCGGTTCAGAACGTTCCAGGGTACCCGCCGCCGTCCAGCAGCACGTTCTGTCCGGTCATGTATCCGGCATGCGCGCTGCACAGGAAGGCGCAGAAGGCGCCGAACTCGTCGGCACTGCCGAAACGCCCCGCCGGAATGCCGCGCAGGCGGCTCTCGCGCTGCCCAGGCGCCTTGAACGCGCTGCGCAGGCGGTCGGTGTCGAACGGGCCCGGCAGCAGATTGTTCAGCGTGACGTTGCGGGAGGCCAGCCGCGACTGTCGCGCCAGGCCGGCGACGAAGCCGGTCAGCCCGCTGCGCGCCCCATTGGACAGCCCCAGCACGTCGATCGGCGCCTTGACCGCCGCGGACGTGATGTTGACCACGCGGCCGAAGCCGCGCTCGGCCATGCCGTCCACGGTGGCCCGCATCAGGGCGATCGGAGCCAGCATGTTGGCATCGAGCGCCGCCAGCCAGTCGGCGCGCTCCCAGTCGCGGAAGTCGCCGGGCGGCGGACCGCCGGCATTGTTCACCAGGATGTCCACCTGCGGGCACGCGTCCAGCAGCGCCTGCCGCACCTCGTCCTGCGTGACGTCGCCCGCCACGCAGCGCACCTCGATGTCCGCGCGCAGGGCGCGCAGCTCATCCGCGGTCTGGTTCAGCGCGGCCTCGCCGCGCGCGTTGATGACCACGTTCACGCCCTCGCGCGCCAGGGCGGCGGCGCAGCCCTTGCCCAGCCCCTTGCTGGCCGCGCACACCACAGCCCAGCGGCCGGCGATGCCCAGATCCATAGCGATACTCCTCGATATTGGCCGGGATCGGCCCGGCGCCCAAGAGGGGAAGCTTACTATTGCCCCGGCGCGCACTTTGCCGGCAGGCCGGGCGGTGGATAATAGAGGGCTGTATCGCCGGCGCCAGGCCCGGCGCCTTCGTCCTTCACCGAGTCACCATCCATGGCCGTCAATCTGCAGATCCCCTCCGAATCCGAAATTTTCCCCGTCGCCGGTGTCGAAATCGGCGTCACCGAGGCGGGCATCCGCAAGGCAGGGCGCCGCGACCTGACGGTCTTCCGCCTGGCCGAAGGCAGCAGCGTGGCGGGCGTGTTCACGCGCAACCGCTTCCGCGCCGCTCCGGTGCAGGTCTGCGAAAAACACCTGGCCTCGGGCGGACCGGTGCGCGCGCTGGTCATCAACACCGGCAACGCCAATGCCGGCACCGGCGCCGACGGCCTGAAGCGCGCCCAGGACACCTGCTCCGCGCTGGGCCGCCTGCTGGACGTGCCTGCCGAACAGATCCTGCCGTTCTCCACCGGCGTCATCCTCGAGCCGCTGCCGCTGGACCGCCTGACGGCCGGCCTGCCGGGCGCGATCGCCAAGCTGGCGCCCGACCAGTGGTTCGATGCCGCGCACGGCATCATGACCACCGACACGCTGCCCAAGATCCATTCGCGCCGCATCGACGTGGCAGGCAAGATGGTAAGCATCACCGGCATCAGCAAGGGCGCGGGCATGATCCGCCCCAACATGGCCACCATGCTGAGCTTCCTGGCCACCGACGCCGCCATCGAGCAGCCGCTGCTGCGCAAACTGGCCGTGCAGATCGCCGACCAGTCGTTCAACCGCATCACGGTCGATGGCGATACCTCCACCAACGATTCGTTCATCCTGATCGCCACCGGCAAGTCGGGCGTGGCCATCTCGTCCGAATCCGATGCCGCTTACGCGGCCGTGGTGCAGGCGTTGACCGAGGCCGCCGCCGACCTGGCGCAGAAGATCGTGCGCGATGCCGAAGGCGCCACCAAGTTCATGACGATCCGCGTCGAGGAAGCCGGCAGCACCGAAGAGGCGCTGAAGGTGGCGTATGCGGTGGCCCACTCGCCGCTGGTCAAGACCGCCTTCTTCGCGTCCGACCCCAACCTGGGCCGCATCCTGGCGGCCATCGGCTACGCCGGCATCGATGACCTGGACGTCTCGCGCATCCGCCTCTGGCTCGGCGACGTGCTGGTGGCCGTCGACGGCGGGCGCAATCCCTCGTACCAGGAAACGGACGGCCAACGCGTGATGAAGGAAGCCGAGATCGTCGTGCGCATCGCGCTGGGCCGCGGCCAGGTGGCCGACACGGTCTACACCTGCGACTTCTCGCACGAGTACGTCAGCATCAACGCCGACTATCGCTCGTGATCGCCTCGCCGCCCCGCAACCCCGCCGAAAGATGATGGAATCCAATCCCACCGACATGTCCCGCCTGCTGGCGCGCGCCGAGCGCGTGCTGGCGCAGCTCGAAGCCTGGCTGCCGCCCGCCCCGCCCGACATCGACTGGACCGCCCATGCCTACCGCTGGCGCAAGCGCGGCTCGCGCGGCTGGCTGGACGCGGTCCGCCACGTCGCGCGCATCGAACTGGACGACCTGCAGCACATCGAGCGCCAGAAGGACATCATCGACCGCAACACGCGCCAGTTCCTGCAGAAGAAGCCGGCCAACAACGTGCTGATGACGGGCGCGCGCGGCACCGGCAAGAGCTCGCTGGTGAAGGCCATGCTGGCGTCGTACGGCGAGCAGGGCCTGCGGCTGGTGGAAGTCGACAAGTCCGACCTGGGCGACCTGCCCGACATCGTCGAACTGGTCGCGGGCCGGCCCGAACGCTACATCGTGTTCTGCGACGACCTGTCGTTCGAGGAAGGCGAAGCGGGCTACAAGGCGCTGAAGTCGGTGCTGGACGGCTCGGTGTCGGCCTCGGGCGACAACGTGCTGATCTACGCCACGTCGAACCGCCGCCACCTGATGCCCGAGTACATGAGCGAGAACCTGCAGGCCCGGCACCAGCCCGACGGAGAGATCCATCCCGGTGAGACCGTCGAGGAGAAGATCTCGCTGTCCGAGCGCTTCGGGCTGTGGCTGTCGTTCTACCCGTTCAAGCAGGACGACTATCTGGACATCGTGCGCCACTGGCTGCGCGAGCTGAAGTGCCCGGCCGACCAGATCGAGCCTTCGCGCACCGAGGCGCTGCAATGGGCGCTGGAACGCGGCTCGCGCTCGGGGCGGGTGGCGTACCAGTTTGCGCGTGACTGGGCCGCGCGCCATGTCTGAGCCGCGCGGAACCGACAAGATCATCGACGTCGCCGCGGGCCTGATCCTGCGTCCGGATGGGCAGTTGCTGCTGGGACAGCGGCCCGAAGGCAAGCCATGGTCGGGCTGGTGGGAACTGCCCGGCGGCAAGCTCGAGCCGGGCGAGACCGTGCTGCAGGCCCTGGCGCGCGAACTGCACGAAGAGATCGGCATCCGCGTCACCGAGGCGTGGCCGTGGGTAACCTATGTGCACGCCTATCCGCACACCACGGTGCGGCTGGCGTTCTGCCAGGTCACCGGCTGGGAAGGCGAGCCTCGCAGCCTCGAGAACCAGCGCCTTCAGTGGGTCGACCCGGCGCACGCCGGCGTGGTGGGCGACCTGCTGCCGGCCACATTGCCGCCGCTGCGCTGGCTGCAGCTTCCGACCACCTACGCCATCAGCGCCATCGGCTCGCCCGACGCGCTGCCCGCCTACCTGGCCCGGCTGGATGCCGCGCTGGCGGCCGGACTGAAGCTGGTGCAGCTGCGCGAGCCGCAATGGCCCGACGGCGCTGCCGCCGCCTCGCTGCATCAGGCCATGCAGGCCGTGCTGGCGCGGTGCCGGGCGGCGGGCGCGCGCCTGCTGGTCAACAGCGCGCATCCCGATGCGTGGTGGCGCGAGGCCGACGGCGTGCACCTGCGCGCCGCCGACGCCGCAGCCCTGCACGCCCGGCCCGAACTGCCGTCCGGCGCGCTGGTGGGCGTGTCGGCGCACGACAATGCCGAGGTGTTGCGCGCCCGCATGCTGGACGCCGATTTCGCGGTGCTGGGGCCGGTGCTGGCCACGGCCACGCATCCCGGCCAGCCCGGCATCGGATGGGCGGCGTTCACGGCGGGCATCCGCGATGCGGGACTGCCGGTGTACGCGCTGGGCGGGCAGTCGGAACAGACCCGCAACGAAGCGCGCCGGCATGGGGCGCACGGCATCGCGGGGATACGCGGGCTGGTGTAGGCCTGCGCAGTCAGCCTCTCGCGTCGTTGCCCGTGCAGCCCGGGCACGGCTGCGCCGCTGACTGCTCGCGCTGCGCGCGCGACGCTTCGCGGAATGTGGCCTCTCCGGCATCGGACACCGCTACCCATTCTTTGTCGGGCTCGGCTCCCGCCACATAGCTGTCGTGCCAGTTCCACCATTTGTAGGTCGGCGTCTGGGGATAGCCCTCCGGAGAGTCCTCCCACAGCTCTTGGCGGCCCAGCGGCGTGACATCGAGATAGTTCCAGGTACTGCCCATCTGCTCGTCGCCGCGGTTGTTCAGGAAGTACGTGCGGAACACCCGGTCGCCCTCGCGAAAGAACACGTTCGTGCCATGCCATTCGTGCACGCCGAAGTCGGCATCGAAGCCGTCCGTGATCGTGAACCACGGCATGCTCCACCCCATCCGCGCCTTCAGCCGGGCGATGTCGGCCTGCGAGGCGCGCGACACGAAGGCCAGCGTGGTGTCGCGCGCGTTGAGATGCGCGACATGGGCCACCTGGTCGGCCACCAGCGAGCAGCCGCGGCAGGCATGCTCGGGCCAGCCGTACACGCCCGGCTCGAAGAAGGCGCGATACACGATCAACTGCCGCCGCCCGTCGAACAGATCGATCAGGCTGGCCCGGCCCGCCGGCCCTTCGAATACGTATTGCCGGTCCACCGCCGTCCAGGGCATGCGCCGGCGCTCGGCCGCCAGCGCATCACGCGCCCGGGTCAGGGCCTTTTCCTTCACGAGCAACTGCTGGCGCGCCGCCTCCCATTCCTGCGGGGACACCACGGGCGGCGTGCGCATGATGGCCTGTCCTTCCTTCGGTCCGTTCCTTGCAGATGTCGTCATGGCTCTCGCCCTCCTGGCTGAATGCGCACGTCCCGCGGCGGACTGCGATGGACTGCGCAGGCGACGGCTGCCTGTGGGCGGGGCGTGATCAGCACATAGTGTTGTGCCAGGAAATGCGGTGGTGGGAGTAACAAATGTGGCGTCATTCGGCCGTCGTTGCGGCCTGCCCCCCATCCGGCGCCAGCCCGTCCCACCCGCCGCCCAGCGCCGCGATCAACTGCACGCTGGCCACCAGCCGGTCGCCGATCAGCGACAGGGCCGAGCGCTCGCTGCTGAGCGCCGTGGTCTGGATGGCCGCGACGTCCAGGTAATCGACCAGGCCCTCTTCGTACTGGTTGCGGATCAGCCTCAGCGATTCGCGAGACGCGTCCAGCGCGCGCGCCTGCACCACCTGCTCCTGCGCCAGCACGCGCAGCTGCACCAGATAGTCCTCGACCTCGCGCAATGCGGTCAGCACCGACTGGCGGTAGGCGGCGGCCTGGGCGTCATAGGCAGCGCGGGCCTGGTCCACCTGCGCCTGGCGCGCGCCGCCGTCGAAGAGGGTCATGGCCAGCGACGGCCCCAGTGACCAGAAGCGGGCCGGCGCGCTAAGCCAGTCGGCAAAGCTGCCGTTGCGGAAGCCGCCATCGGCGGACAGGACCAGGTCGGGAAACCAGGCCGACTCGGCCACGCCGATCTGCGCATTGGCCGCGGCGGCACGGCGCTCGGCGGCGGCCACGTCGGGTCTGCGCTCCAGCAGCTCCGAAGGCAGGCCGACCGGAATCTCGGGCAACTGCTGCGCGAAGTCCCGCGGCGGCAATGCGAAGCGCGAGGGCGGCTGGCCCGTCAGCACCGCGATGGCGTGCTCCAGCTGCCCGCGCTGCCAGTCCAGGTCCACCGACTGGACCCGCGCATTCTCCAGCTGCGCCGTGGCCACCGCCACGTCGGCCTTGCCCGCCACGCCGGCGTCGTACCGGTTGCGGTTCAGCTGCAGCGCCCTCTCGTAGGCCACGGTGGTGGCGTCCAGCAGGCGCTTCTGCTCGTCCAGCACGCGCAGCTGGAAATAGTTCTGCGCCAGCGCCGCCTGCGCGCTCAGCCGCGTGGCGGCCAGGTCGGCGGCGGATGCCTGCGCGCTGGCACGGCTGGATTCGAGGTCGCGGCGCAGGCGGCCCCACAGGTCCAGCTCCCAGCTGACGCTGCCGGTCAGCGCATACTGGTTGCCCACCGAATTGCCCGACCCCGAGCCGCCGTTGCCCGCGCCCGAACGCGTGACGCCGGCGCTGGCGCCGACAGCGGGATAGAAGCCGGCGCGCGACGACTGCACCAGCGCCTGCGCCTGCCGGTAGTTGGCCTCGGCCACGGCCACGTCCTGATTGGCGGCATTCAGCTGCACCATCAGGCCGTCCAGCACGTCGTCGCCATAGACGCGCCACCATAGTCCGCGCGACACGTCGTCGCGAGGATGAGCGGGCTTCCAGCCCGGCACCCGCTCCTGGCCTTCCTTGTAGCCCATGCCCACGTCGATGGCCGGACGCTGGTAGTCGGGGCCCACCGCGCAGGCGGACAGCGCCACGCAAAGCAGCAGCGCGCCGGCGCGCAGCACAGGACGGAGAAGACGATGACGAACGGCTCGGGTCATGGGCGGGATGCGTGATGGTCGAGACCGCCGCGGCGGCGCGCGGCCCACAGGCGGAAACGATCGAGGTACAGATACACCACGGGGGTGGTGTACAGCGTGAGAATCTGGCTGAGCACCAGGCCGCCGACGATGGTGATGCCCAGGGGCTGGCGCATCTCGACGCCCGGGCCCGTGGCCAGCACCAGAGGCAGCGCGCCGAAGATGGCGGCCAGCGTGGTCATCATGATGGGACGGAAGCGCGTCTGGCAGGCCTCGAAGATGGCCTCGCGCGGCGACAGGCCGCGCCTGCGCTCGGCCTCGAGCGCGAAATCGACCATCATGATGGCGTTCTTCTTCACGATGCCGATCAGCAGGAACACGCCGATCAGCGCGATCAGCGTGAACTCGCTGCCCAGCACCATCAGCGCCAGCAAGGCGCCGATGCCCGCCGACGGCAGCGTCGACAGAATGGTGAGCGGATGCACCAGGCTTTCGTACAGCATGCCCAGCACGATATACATGGTGACCAGCGCCGCCAAGATCAGCCACGGTTGCTGGGCCAGCGTCTTCTGCAGCTCGGCCGCCGTGCCCTGGAAGCCGGCCTGTATCTGGTCGGAGGGCAGGCCGATGCGTGCCACGGCCGCGTCGATGGCCGCCGTGGCCTGGCCCAGCGACACGCCGGGCGCCAGGCTGAACGACACGGAGTCGGCCACGAACATGCCCTGGTGGTACACGCGCAGCGGCGCATTGCCGACCTGGTAGCTCGCCACCGCGGCCAGCGGCACGCGCTGCCCCGCGTCGGTGATCACATACACATCTTTCAGCGAATCGGGATCTCGTGCGAACTGCTGGTTCACGCCCATCACCACGCGGTACTGGTTGAGCGGGCCGTACATCACCGACACCTGCCGCTGGCTGAACGAGTTGTTCAGCACCGCGGAGATCGACGCCATGCTGATGCCCAGCCGGCTGGCCGCCTCGCGGTCGATCACCAGGTTGACCTGGCGGCCCTTGTCCTCGGCGGCGTTGTCCACGTCGGTCAGTTCCGGCAGCGTCGCCATCGCCCGCTGCACGCGCGGCAGCCAGGTACGCAGCAGGTTCAGGTCGCCGGTCAGCAGCGCGTACTCGTACGAGCCCTGCGTGGCGCGCGCGCCGACGCGGATGTCCTGCTGCGACACCAGGAACATGCGGGCGCCCGGTTCGCGCTGCAGCCGCGCGCGCAGCCGGTTGATGATCTCGTCCGCGCTGGCCTGGCGCACCTCCAGCGGCTTCAGCTGCACCTGCACGAAACTGCTGTTGCTGCCGCCCCGGCCGCCGGCGTAGGCGGTGACGCTTTCCACCGCGGGGTCCTGCATCAGCACCTTGCGGAAGTGCTCCAGCTTGGGCACGGTGGACTGGAAGGACGAGCCCTGGTCGGCGCGAAAGAACCCCAGCAGCTGCCCGGTATCCTGCTGCGGGAAGAAGCCCTTGGGCACGACGGTGTACAGGTAGACGTTCAGGGCGATGGTGCCGGCCAGCACCAGCATCGTCAGCCTGGCGTGCCGCAAAACCCATTGCAGGCTGCCCGCGTAGCCGCGCTGCATGCCGCCCATCATGGCGTCCAGCGCGCGGGCCACGCGGCCGGGCTGGCGCGCTTCGCGCTCGCGCCCCCCGGATGGTTCGGCGCGCAGCAGGCGGGCGCACATCATGGGCGTCAGGGTAAGCGACACCACCAGCGACACCAGAATGGCCGCGGACAGCGTGACGGCGAACTCACGGAACAGACGGCCCACCACCCCGCCCATCAGCAGGATGGGAATGAACACCGCGATCAGCGACAGGCTCATGGACACCACGGTGAAGCCGACCTCGCGCGAGCCGCGCAGCGCCGCGCGCATGGGCGAGGCGCCCCGCTCGATGTGGCGCATGATGTTCTCGAGAACCACGATGGCATCGTCCACCACGAAGCCGGTGGCCACGATCAGGGCCATCAGCGAAATGGTGTTGAGCGTGTAGCCGCACAGGTACATGACGCAGAAGGTGCCCACCAGGGACACCGGCACCGCCACGCTGGGGATGATCGCGGCGCGCCAGCGCCGCAGGAACAGCAGCACCACCATCACGACCAGGCCCACCGCGATGACAAGCGTCAGCTCGGCCTCGTGCAGCGAGGCGCGGATGCTGGGCGAGCGATCCTGCGCGACGCCGAGGCTGACGTCGCCGGGCAGGAAAGCCGCCAGCTGCGGCAGCTGCGCGCGCACCGCGTCCACCGTTTCGATGATGTTGGCGTCGGCCTGGCGCCGCACGATCAGCAGCACGGCGGGGCGGTCGTTGTAGAAGCCCGTCTGGAAGATGTCCTCGACCGAGTCCTCCACCCTGGCGACGTCCGACAACCGCACCGGCGCGCCGTCCCGCCATGCCACGATCAGGGGGCGATACTGCTCGGCGCTGTCGAGCTGGTCGCTGGCCATGATCTGCCAGTGATAGCTCTCGTTCTCGACCATGCCCTTGGGGCGGTTGGCATTGGCCGCCGACAGGGCCTGCCGCACTTCCTCGAGCGACACACCGCGATTGGACAGGGCGCCCGGGATGAGGTCCACGCGCACGGCCGGCAGCGAACTTCCGCCCACCGTGACTTCGCCCACGCCGTTCACCTGCGCGAGCTTCTGCGCCACGATGGTGGTGGCCAGGTCGTACAGCTTGCCCTGCGTCAGCGTGCCCGACGTCATGGCCAGCGTCATGATGGGCGCGTCCGAGGGATTGGACTTGTGGTACGTGGGGTTGCTGCGCAGGCTGGTGGGCAGCAGCGAGCGCGCCGCGTTGATGGCCGCCTGCACGTCGCGCGCCGCGCTGTCGATGTCGCGCGAGATGTCGAACTGCAGGGTGACGCGGGTGGACCCTTGCGAACTGCTCGAGGTCATCTCGGTGACGCCCGCGATGCTGCCCAGCGAGCGTTCGAGCGGCGTCGCCACGCTGGACGCCATGGTCTCGGGGCTGGCGCCCGGAAGGGTGGCCGACACCGAGATGGTGGGAATGTCGACCTGCGGCAACGGCGCCACCGGCAGCAGGAAATACGCCAGCCCGCCCACCAGCACCACGGCCAGGGACAGCAGCGTGGTGGCTACCGGGCGGACGATGAAGGGCGCGGACAGGATCATGGCTGCTGCGCCGGCGTGCGCTGCGCGGCCGGCCGGCGGCCGCGCCCCAGGCGGTCGAACATCAGGTAGATGACCGGCGTGGTGAACAGCGTCAGCACCTGGCTGACCAGCAGGCCGCCCACCATCACCAGGCCCAGCGGCTGCCGCAGCTCGGCGCCGGTGCCGGTCGACAGCATCAGCGGCAGCGCGCCGAACAGCGCGGCCAGCGTGGTCATCAGGATGGGCCGGAAGCGCAGCAGCGCGGCCTCATGGATGGCCTCGCGCGGCGACAGGCCGCGCTTGCGCTCGGCATCCAGCGCGAAGTCGATCATCATGATGGCGTTCTTCTTCACGATGCCGATCAGCAGGATGATGCCGATGATGCCGATCATGTCGAGATCGGTGCCGCTCATCATCAGGGCCAGCAGCGCCCCCACGGCCGCAGAGGGCAGCGTCGACAGGATGGTGATGGGGTGGATGTAGCTTTCATACAGCACGCCCAGCACGATGTACATGGTGACGATGGCCGCAAGAATCAGCCACAGCGTGCTGGACAGCGAGTTCTGGAACGCCAGCGCCGCGCCCTGGTAGCGCGTCTCGATGCTGGCCGGCATGCCGATCTCCTGCTGCACCGCCGCGATGGCGTCCACCGCCGCCGACAGCGACGCGCCCTGCTCGAGGTTGAACGACAGCGTCACCATGGGGAACTGGTCGAGCCGGTTGATGGCCAGCACCGAGCGCCCTTCGATCACGCGCGCCACGCTGGACAACGGCACCAGCTGGCCGTCGGCCGTGGCAATGTGCAGCCGCTCCACCGAGGCGGGACCGTTGCCGAACTGCGGCTCGACCTCGAGCACCACGCGGTACTGGTTCGACTGCGTGAAGATGGTGGAGATCAGGCGCTGCCCATAGGCGTCGTACAGCACCTCGTCGATCGCCGACACCGTGATGCCCAGGCGCGAAGCCGCATCGCGGTCGATCTCCACCCAGGCCTGCAGCCCTTGGTCCTGCAGGTCGTGCGTCACGTCGCGCAGCTCGGGCACCCGGTTCAGGCGCTCGGCCAGCCGGGGCACCCATTCGGCAAGCACGTCCAGGTCGGGATTCGACAAGGTCATCTGGTACTGCGTACGCGCTACGCGGTCGTCGATGGTCAGGTCCTGCACCGGCTGCATGAACACCCGCATGTTCGCCTGGCCTTCCTCGAACGACTTCTGCAGCCGCTGCACGACTTCCGCCAGGGTATCCTCGCGCTCGGCGTGCGGCTTGAGCGCGATCTGCATGCGGCCTGCGCTGAGCGTGGCGTTGCTGCCGTCCACCCCGATGAAGGATGACACCGACGCCACCGCGGGGTCCTGCATGGCGATGCGCGCCACCGACTCCTGGCGTTCGGCCATGGCCTTGAACGACACCGACTGCGGCGCCTGCGTGATGGCCTGGATCATGCCGCTGTCCTGCTGCGGGAAGAAGCCCTTCGGAATCAGCAGGTACAGCAGCACCGTGAGGGCGAAGGTGGCCAGCGCCACGACCAGCGTCAGCGGCTGGTGGCGCAGCACCACGGCCAGCATGCGGTCGTACCGCGCGATGACGCCATCGAAGAACGCGGCGGTGGCGCGATGGAAGCGGCCGTAGCGGTGCTCGGATTCGGGCTTGAGCAGGCGAGCGCACATCATCGGCGTGAGCGTCAGCGACACCACCAGCGAGATGAGAATGGCCACCGCCAGCGTGACGGCGAACTCGCGGAACAGCCGGCCCACCACCTCGGTCATGAACAGCAGCGGGATCAGCACCGCGATCAGCGAGAAGGTCAGCGAGATCAGCGTGAAGCCGATCTGGCTGGCGCCCTTCAGCGCGGCGGCCATCGGCGTCTCGCCCTCCTCGATGTGGCGCGCGATGTTCTCGATCATCACGATGGCGTCGTCCACCACGAAGCCCGTGGCGATGGTCAGCGCCATCAGCGTCAGGTTGTTGATGCTGAAGCCGGCCAGGTACATGATGCCGAACGTGCCGATCAGCGACAGCGGCACCACCACGCTCGGTATCAGCGTCACCGTCAGGCTGCGCAGGAACACGAACGTGACCATCACCACCAGCGCGATGGCCAGCATCATCTCGTGTTCGACGGCGGCCACCGAATCGCGGATGGTCTGCGTGCGGTCCGCCACCACGGTCACGTCCAGCGTGCCCGGCAGCGACGCGCGCAGCTGGGGCAGCAGCTCCTGGATGCGGTCGACCACGTCGATGACGTTGGCGCCGGGCTGGCGCTGCACGTTGACCAGGATGGCCGGCCGGTCGCCCACCCACGCGGCCTGGCGCACGTCCTCGGCGCCCTGCACCGCTCGCCCCACGTCGGACAGCCGCAGCGGCGCATTGTTGCGATAGGCAATGATGAGGTCGTTGTAGGCCGTGGGCGACTGCAGCTGGTCGTTGGCGTTGATGGTGATGGAGCGCTGCGGGCCGTCCAGGTTGCCCTTCGGCTGGTTGACGTTGGCCCCCACCACCGCCGCCCGCAGGTCGGACAGGCTGAGGCCGGCGGCCGCAAGGGCCTGCGGATTGACCTGCACGCGCACCGCCGGACGCTGCCCGCCCGCCACGCTGACCAGGCCCACGCCCTGCACCTGCGACAGCCGCTGCGCCATGCGCGTGTCCACCAGGTCGCGCACCTGCGGCAGCGCCATGGTGGGCGACGTGACGGCCAGCGTGAGCACGGCCGCATCGGCCGGGTTGACCTTGTTGTAGGTGGGCGGCACAGGCAGATCGCCGGGCAGCAGGTTCGAGGCGGCGTTGATGGCCGCCTGCACCTGCTGCTCGGCCACGTCGAGCGCCAGCGCCAGGCTGAACTGCAGCGTGATGACCGACGCGCCGCCCGAGCTGGTGGAGGTCATCTGGTTCAGGCCCGGCATCTGCCCGAACTGGCGCTCGAGCGGAGAGGTGACCAGCGAGGTCATCACGTCGGGGCTCGCGCCCGGATACAGCGTGACCACCTGGATGGTGGGATAGTCGACCTCGGGCAGGGCCGAGACCGGCAGCATGCGATAGGCGATGAACCCGGCGATGAGGATGGCCACCATTGAAAGCGTGGTGGCCACCGGACGCAGGATGAACAGGCGCGACAGGTTCATCGCTGATCTCCGCGCGGCGCGTTACGGTATTCGCCCCCGGGACGGCTTGGCGCGCGCTTCACGGAGCCCGCGCGCTGCGCACTGGGGGATACGCCCTCGGGGCGGCTCGACGGCAGGCTCATCGCGCTCACCGGACGCGGCGGTTGCCGTTGCGCTGCTGGCCCGAGGCCGGGGCATCGGCGCCGGTCTGGCTGCCGGGGGTGGCCGGAATAGCCGTCTGCGGCGTGACGATGTCGATGCGGGCGCCGGCGCGCAGACGGTCGGTGCCTTCGACCACCACGTTCTCGCCCGGCTGCATGCCCTTGTTCACCGCCACCCAGTCGCCGTTGACCGGCCCCAGCTCGACCTGGCGCACCTCGACCGTGTTGTCCGGCTTGGCGACGAATACAAACGCGCCGGCGGACCCTTGCTGCACCGCCGCCGTGGGAATCGCCGTGACCTGCGGCCGCGTCTCGACCAACAGGCGCGCGTTGACGAACTGGTTGGGAAAGAGCGACTGGTCGGCGTTGGCGAAACGGGCCTTGAGCTTGACCGTGCCGGTGGTCACGTCGATCTGGTTGTCGATGGTCTCGAGCTGGCCGACGGCCAGGCGCGTGGTGTCGGCGCGATCGTAGGCCTCGACGCGCAGCGTGTTGCCCGCGCGGACCTGCGCCAGCACCTGGGGCAGCTGGGTTTCGGGCAGGGTGAACAGCACCGAGATGGGCTGGGTCTGCGTGATGACCACGAGCCCATTGGTGTCGCCGCTGGAGATCAGGTTGCCCTGGTCGACCTGGCGCAGGCCCAGGCGCCCGTCGATGGGCGCCGTGATGCGGGCATAGTCCAACTGCAGTTGGGCGTTGTCGACGGCGGCCTGGTCGCTTTTCAGGGTGCCCTCGTACTGGCGCACCAGCGCGATCTGCGTATCGAGCTGCTGCCGGGGAATGGAATCCTGCTTGAACAGCGTCTGATAGCGCTGCAGGTCGCGCCGGGCGTTCTCGAGTTGGGCGCGGTTCTGCTGCTGATTGCCCTGCGCCTGGGCCAACGCCACCTGGAACGGCCGCGGATCCACCTGTGCGAGCAGGTCGCCCGCCTTCACCATCTGCCCTTCCTTGAACGCCACCTTGACCAGTTCGCCATCCACGCGGCTGCGTACCGTGACGGTGTTGTAGGCGGTGACCGTGCCCAGCGAGCGCAGCACAACTTCGATCTCCTGCGAGCGCGCCGCGGTCACCTTGACGGGCACGGGCAGGTCGGCCATGGCGGCGGGGCCGCCCGCCATGGGCCCGCGCATGCGGCCGCCGGGACCTGCCTGCTGCGGCGCGTCGGTGGGCCGCAGGAACCACCACAGCGCGACGGCGGCGACCATGATGACGAGCATGGTCGCGAGCAGGCGGCGACGCGAGCGACGCGGCGCGGTGGCGGGGTGATTCTCAGGCATAGGGCATCCGGCATGAACGACGAGTGGCGCTATTGTCCAACACGGCGCCGCCCGGGGACGAGCAGTTGAAATTAAACGCAACAGGAATCAGCTGGAGGCCGAGGCCCGCACGTTTCGCCGTCAGTCGGCCACAAGGGGGGGCGCCACCCCGGGGAACGGGTCGGCGTGGAGTCGGACAGCAAAAGCGGGGCCCGGGTTCCGGAGACTAGGCCGAGCACAGCGACAGCTGGAACGGCACGTCGCGCGAGACGGGCTGAGGCTTGAGCTCGCCGTCCTGGGTGGAGAAGCGGATCCAGATCATGTACTTGTTGGCGCTGATCTCGGGAAACACCCCGTGCACGGGGTCGACCCAGACGCGCAGCAGCTGATGGACCTTGCCGCCCAGCATTTGCTGATAGGCGCCCTGCTCTGCCGTGATGGGGCCCTTGCGGCCCGATTCGCGCAACAAGCGCAAGGCCATCGCCAACCCTTCGCACAGCGGCAGCAGCGGGGCGCTCCAGGCCTGGAGATCGGCGTGGCGGACCTCGGCGGGCTTGTGCTGCCACGCATGATAGGAAGGCATGTCGACCTGGCTGGCGCCGCCCGGCACGGCCAGCCGGCCGCGCAGGCTGACCAGCCATTCGTTCTCGCGCAGCGCCTGGCCCGTCTTGCCCTGCGCCGACAGGGCGCCGGCCACGCGCTCCATGTCGCGCAGCATGTCGTCCAGCGTCTGCTGGGCCACATCGGGATGGTCGCGCAGGCCGGCCAGGGCCAGCCGCTGGCGTTCCAGGTCTTGCAGCACCGAGGTCTTCACGTCGGTGCGTTCGCAGGTTTCCAGGATGTCGAACAGCGTGGACACCGCGATCTGATGCTGGCGGATGTCGTCGCCACGCGCGAAGAAGAACAACCTGTCGAAAAGATATTCCAGCCGGAGATAGGCCCGGATACGCTCGTTGAAAGGATATTCGTAAAGAATCACTCGCTGCAGGCCCGTGGGTGACCGGCCGGGAGGCCGGAAAAGATTTCAGGCGGCGTGCCCGGGATTGCCCGGAGGCCGGCCCGCGACCGCCGCCAATTCGATCCAGCGATCGTGCATGCGCCGCGCCCGCGCGTGCAACATGTCGGGGGTGGTGGCGCCGTCGTTGACGATGACATCGTCGGCGGCAGCCAGCCGGGTCGCCCGCGCGGCCTGTGCCGCCATGATACGCCGTATGGCGTCAGGAGTCAGCCCGCTGCGGGCCTGCACCCGGGCGACTTGCGTCTCGGGGTCGCAGTCGACCACGCAGATGCGATCGACCCGGTCGCGCCAGCGGCCCGACTCGACCAGCAGCGGCACCACATACACCACATAGGCCCCGCGCGCCTGGCTTGCCGCCTGGCGAGTGTGCGTGTCTATCATGGGGTGCAGCAGGGCCTGCAGGCGCTCGCGCTCGGCGGGTTGCGCGAACACCAGGTCGCGCATCCAGGCCCGGTCGAGCGCACCCCGCGCATCGACGGCACGGTCTCCGAAGGCGGCGCGCAGCGCCGGCATGGCCGCGCCATCCGGACCGGTAAGCGCGTGCGCGATCTGGTCCGTGTCGATGACCGCCGCGCCCCATTCGCCCAGCAGGTCCGCCACGCGCGACTTGCCCGAACCGATCCCGCCGGTCAATCCAATGCTGTACATAGTAGGGGTCGCTTCATCCATAGACGCCCAGCCACGGCGGTTGGCCCGCGGCCAGCAGCATCAGGATACCGCCTGCGGCGAGGTACGGGCCGAAGGGCAGCGGCTCGCCCTGCTGTACACGGCCCGCCAGCCGCAGCGTGACGCCGACCGCGACGCCGGCCAGCGATGCCCCCAGCAGCAGCCAGGGCAGCGCGGCAAGCCCCAGCCAGGCGCCCAGCGCCGCCATCAGCTTGAAGTCGCCATAGCCCATGCCCTCGCGCCCGGTGATCAGGCGGAAACCGTGGAACACGACCCACAGGAACAGGTAGCCCGCCACCGCGCCCAGCACCGACAGCGACAGCGGCGCCAGGCCGCCATCCAAATTGACCAGCAGGCCGGCCCAGGCCAGCGGCAGGGTGATCGCGTCAGGCAGCAGCCCCGTTTCGAAGTCGATCCACGCGAGCACCAGCAGCGCGGCCACCAGCCCCATGGCGCACAGGGCCATGGGCGTGGGTCCGAAGCGCCATGCGCACGCGGCGAACAACACCGCGGCGGCGATTTCCATGGCCGGATAGCGCCAGCCGATTTCCTGCCGGCAGTCGCCGCAGCGGCCGCGCAGGGACAGCCAGCCCAGCAGCGGGATCGCGCGCCTGCCGCGCACCGGCGCGCGGCAGGCCGGGCAATGCCAGCCGGGCCGCAGCAGGCCGTATGGCTCGGAGGGCACCACGGGCGCGTCCTGCTGCAGCTGCGCCTGCCACTCGCGTTCCATGATGCGCGGCAGGCGATGCGCCACCGCGCCCAGCAGCCCGCCCACGGCCAGGCCGAACAAGGCCGCCAGCGCAATCGCGAGGCCGGGATCCACGGAATAGGTATGCCACATGGGTCAGCTGATGGTGAAGGAAAGTTGCCGCGCACGGACGCCGCATTATTCCGGCTGCGCGGCGATTCATCAAACGCCACGGCGGACGAGCAATGCCCCCACGGAGTGGAGTTGTGAATTACCGGATCCTGCGAGAAGTGCGTAGAATCCCGGACATAGGTATACGACCCCGTATCCTGCATTGATCGCCTCATCCGGACGAGCTGCCATGTCTTCCGCCTTTGCTCGCGTTATGCGCCTTCGGCCCGTGGCCGCCCCCGCACTGCTGCTGGCCACGCCTCTGCTGGCGGCAGGCTGTGCCCAGTTCGGCAGCGCCGGCTACTACGATCCGCCCGCCGAAAGCAGCACCACCGACGCGCAATACCAGGCCCAGGGCGCGGGCTACCGCAGCGTGGTGCATGCGCCCTCGCAACTGCAGATCGACCTGAGGCCCGACCCGCCCCGCCGCCAGGCCGCGCAAGCGGACCAGGCCCAGGGCGCGCAAGCTCCGTCCACCGCCGCTCCGCTGGACGCCTCGGCCAACCCGGCGCTGGCCGACACGCCCGTGCCGCCGGTGCCTCCGGGCGGCGCCAACGCACGCATGGTGCCCAACCGCACGGCGGCCGCGGCGCCCGCCGGCGATGCGGCCAACCCGGTCAACCCCGAAGCCTACGCGTTCATGCCGCAGGCCCAGACCTACATGGGCACGTTCCCGTGCTTTGCGCGGTCGATGCAGTGCCAGGCCGACGCGCAGCGCGTGACGCTGACGCTGGCGCCCAACGGACGCTGGCGCGCCCGCACGGTGGCCCTGGACGGCCAGGCCAAGCCGGTGGCCGAGCAAGGCTGCTGGAACGTGACCAACGAGCGGCCCGCACGAGTGCTGCTTCTGGACAGCACGGGCAATACCCGCGCCGAACTGCTGGCCACGGCCAACAACGTGCTGCGCGTGCGCTCGGTGCTGGGCAATACCCCCACGCTGGACTACAGCCTGACGCGCCAGCCCGACCTGGACGCGATCGACGAGCTGGTCAAGCAACCTGCCCCGGCCTGCCACTGACGCCAAAGTGCTGCCCGCGATGCGGGCACAGGGCGCACGCGAGCTCGAGCGCGCTGCGCACGCCCATCTTGCGAAAGATGCGCGCGCGGTGCGCCTCCGCAGTGCGCATGGAGATGCCGAAATCGATGGCGATGACCTTGTTGGGACGCCCCTGGGCGATGTAGCCCACCAGTTGGCGTTCGCGCGGGGTGAGCTCTGGCCGCGGATCGGCCTGGGAACGGACACTGCAATGCATGCTTGCCTCCGGTGCAATATGCTGTTGCAGGCAAGTTTGCCCGCAGGCCGAGGCGACGGAAACTGCCGATTTTGGCAGGTGTTCCAGTCCTACCTTCGGCCGCCCGCTCAAAGCTCCAGGTTGTCGATCAGGCGCGTCGCGCCCAGCTTGGCCGCGCCCAGCGCCACCAGCGGCTCGCCCGCCTGCATGTCGGCGGCCGTGGGCGCCTGCAGGTCGCGCTGGCGGCGCACCGAGACATAGTCCACCTGCCAGCCGCGCTCCGCCAGGCCTCGCGCGGCCTCGGCCTCGAGCGCCGCGGCGTCCTGCGCGCCGCCTCGCACCCGGTCGCGTATGGCCTGCAGCGCCGCATACAGGGCGGGCGCCTCGGCGCGCTCGGCCGCGCCGAGGTAGCGGTTGCGCGAGGACAGCGCCAGGCCGTCTTCCGCGCGCACCGTCTCGTGCGCCAGGATGTCCACCGGCAGCTGGAACTGGCGGCACATGCTGCGCACCACCATCAGCTGCTGGTAGTCCTTCTTGCCGAACACCGCCACGCGCGGCTGCACGCACGACAGCAGCTTCAGCACCACCGTGCACACGCCACCGAAGAAGCCGGGCCGGAACTCGCCCTCGAGGATGCCGCCCAGGTCGTCGGGCGGCTGCACGCGGTAGTTCTGCGGCTCGGGGTACATCTCGCGCTCGTCGGGCGCGAACAGCACGTACACGTCGCGCTGCCTTTCCATCTTCTCGATGTCGTCCTGCAGCGTGCGCGGATAGCGGTCGAAGTCTTCGTTGGGGCCGAACTGCAGGCGATTGACGAAGATGCTGGCGACGACGGGATCGCCGTGCTGGCGCGCCAGCTTCATCAGCGCCAGATGGCCTTCGTGCAGATTGCCCATGGTGGGCACGAACGACACGCGGTTCTGGCCGCGCAGGTGGTCACGCAGTTCCTGGATGGTGTGGACGACTTTCACGGGAATCTCCGCTCGGGGCGCCGGACGCCGCGGCCGGTCGCGGTCAGGCCGCGGCGGCCACGCTGGTGTAGGCCAGGCGCACGTAGATGGGGGCGTAAGGCTCGGGCTGGGTGATTTCGAGCAGGGATTCGCGCGCAAGCTCGAGCATGGCGATGAAATGCACGACCACCACCGCCACCGGCGCGCCCTCGCGGATGCGCTCCATGAACAGTTCGCCGAACTCCATGAAGCGCACTTCGTTCAGGCGCCGCAGGATGTGGGTCATGTGGTCGCGCACCGACAGCTGCTCGCGCGTGATGTGGTGATGCTGGTTGAGCTTGGCGCGCTTCATGATGTCGGCCCAGGCCGCGCGCAGGTCGTCGACGCTGACGTCGGGCATCATGCGCTCGACGCTGATCTCGGCCACGGCCTGCGAACGCACGAAGTCGCGGCCGAGCTGGGGCAGCTTGTCCAGCTTCTGCGCCGCCAGCTTCATCTGCTCGTACTCGAGCAGACGACGCACCAGTTCGGCACGCGGGTCTTCGGGCTCTTCGCCGGTATCCGACTTCTTCACCGGCAGCAGCATGCGCGACTTGATCTCGATCAGCAGCGCGGCCATCAGCAGGTATTCGGCGGCCAGTTCCAGGTTGTGGGTGCGGATCTGGTCGACGTAGGAAAGATATTGCCGCGTGACATCCGCCATGGGGATGTCGAGCACGTTGAAATTCTGCTTGCGGATGAGGTAGAGCAGCAGGTCCAGCGGCCCCTCGAAAGCCTCGAGGAAGATCTCGAGCGCGTCCGGCGGAATGTACAGGTCGTTGGGCAGCTGGAACAGCGGTTCGCCGTACAGGCGAGCGAACGCCACGCTGTCGACCACGTCGGGCGTGCTGTCGACCTGGGGCTCGACCAGCGCGGCCAGGTCGGCGCCCGGGATCGCGGACTTACTGGACGACATGGGATCGCCGGGCGCGCGCGGGGGGCCGGCGGATCAATCGGCCTGGTAGACGTAGGGCTTCTGCGGCACGCGCGCGGCCCGGAACCCTTCGAGCAGCTCGGTGTCCTGGGGCCGGTCCCACAGGCGGCCGCGGCCTTCGCGCTGGCGCTCCTCGACGTCGGGGTGCTTGGCCTTGTATTCGTTCAGGAAACGGGTGATGTCGGATTCGTAATTGGCCATGATGGTGCGGACCTTCGATTGGTATGTCGCAGAGTTTACTTCAGCTTGCCGGCCCTCTCGTCGGCCGGTCCGCCTTCGGCCTCGCCCGCCGTGCAAAGCCCGCCGGAGGGCCGGCGTTACAATCGATCGACGCCCACACCCCTCCCCGCGCCACGCGCCCGATGCCCCCAGACCAAGCCGCCTCAGCCGCCGCCCCGACCTCCGATCCCGTACGCGTCGCCCGCGCCGCCCGCATGATTCCCTTCATCGTGGGATGCGCGCTGTTCATGCAGATGCTGGACTCCACGGTGGTGGCGACCGCTCTGCCAGCCATGGCGGCGGCCCTGGGATCGACGCCGGTACGGCTGAACGTGGCGATCACTTCGTACCTGCTGGCGGTGGCGGTGTTCGTGCCGGTCAGCGGCTGGGCGGCCGACCGCTACGGCGCGCGCCGGGTATTCGTCGCCGCCATCGTGCTGTTCACCCTCAGTTCCGTGGGCTGCGCGCTGGCGCAGAACGTGTCCCAGCTGGTAGCCGCGCGCATCCTGCAAGGCATGGCCGGCGCGATGATGGTGCCGGTGGGCCGCGTGATCCTGCTGCGCACGGTGCCCAAGCAGGACCTGCTCAAGGCCATATCGTTCCTGTCGATCCCGGCGCTGCTGGGGCCGGTGGTGGGGCCGCCGCTGGGCGGCTTCATGGTCACGTACATGTCGTGGCACTGGATCTTCCTGATCAACATTCCCGTCGGCATCCTGGGCATCGCACTCGTGATGCGCTATGTCGACGAAATCCGCGAACGCGACACGCCTGGCCTGGACGTGGTGGGGTTCCTGCTCAGCGGGGTCAGCCTGGCATCGCTGGTCAGCGGCTTCGAATCGCTGGGGCATGGCCTGCTGCCGGCCTGGATGACCGCCGCGCTGCTGGGCGGCGGCCTGCTGTCCGGCGTTCTGTACGTGCTGCACGCCAGACGCACGGCCCACCCGATCATCGACCTGTCGCTGCTGCGCATACCCACGTTCTCCATCTCCACGCTGGGCGGCAATCTGTGCCGCTTCGCGGTGGGCGGCACGCCGTTCCTGCTGGCCATGCTGCTCCAGGTGGGGTTCGGACTGTCGCCCTTCCAGGCCGGGATGATCACCTTCGCAGGCGCCGCCGGCGCCCTGTTGATGAAGTTCGTGGCCACGCCCATCGTCAACCGCTACGGCTTTCGCCGCGTGCTCACGGTGAATGCGCTGCTGACCGGCCTGTTCATCGTGGCCTGCGCCGCCTTCACGCCGACCACGCCGGCCTGGGTGATGATCGCGGTGCTGCTGGTGGGCGGCTTCTTCCGCTCGCTGCAATTCACCGGTGTCAATACGCTGGCGTACGCGGACATCCCTCCCGAACGCATGAGCAGCGCCAGCAGTTTCTCGGCCATGGCGCAGCAACTGGGCATCACGCTGGGGGTCGGCGTGGCCGCAGTGTCGCTGAACCTGAGCATGTCGGCCCGCGGCGGCGAACACCTGGTCGTGGGTGACGTCGTGGTGGGCTTCATCGTCATCGGCATGGCCTGCATGCTTTCGGTAATATCGTTCCGGCGCCTGTCGCCTGACGCGGGCGCCCAACTCAACCAGGCGGGGGCGCGCCGTGACGACACATGAGTTCATCCTGGCACTGGACCAGGGCACGACCAGTTCGCGGGCCATCGTGTTCGACCGCGACGGCGCGGTTCGCGGCACGGGCCAGCGCGAATTCCGCCAGTACTATCCACAGCCGGGTTGGGTCGAGCACGACGCCGGCGAGATCTGGTCCAGCCAGCTCGAGGTCGCGCGCGAAGCGCTGCGCAACGCGGGCGCAGCCGCCGCGGACATCGCCGCCATCGGCATCACCAACCAGCGCGAAACCACGCTGATCTGGGACCGCGCCACGGGCCGTCCCCTGGCGCGCGCCCTGGTGTGGCAGGACCGCCGCACCGCGCCGCTGTGCGAGCAGCTGCGCCGCGACGGCCATGCCGAGTGGCTGCAACAGCGCACCGGCCTGGTGGTGGACGCGTATTTCTCGGGCACCAAGCTGGCCTGGCTGCTCGAGCACGTGCCCGGCGCGCGCCAAGCCGCGCAGCGCGGCGAGCTCGCCTTCGGCACCATCGACACCTGGCTGGTGTGGCAGCTGACCGGCGGCGCGGTGCACAGCACCGATGCCACCAATGCCTCGCGCACCATGCTGTACGACCTGCACGCACAGGACTGGAACGACGACATCCTCGAGCTGCTGCGCATTCCGCGCAGCCTGTTGCCCACGGTCGCCCCCAGCAGCGGCGAGATCGGCCGCTCGCTGCCCGAGCTACTGGGAGGCGCCATTCCCATCGCCGGCGTCGCGGGCGACCAGCACGCCGCCACGTTCGGCCAGGCCTGCTTCGAGCCGGGCATGGCCAAGAACACCTACGGCACCGGCTGCTTCATGCTGATGAACGTGGGCGACCGGCCCGTGGCCTCTTCCAACAGCCTGCTGTCCACACTGGGCTGGAGCCTGCCCGACCCCTCAGGCACGCGATGCACCTATATGCTGGAAGGCGGCATCTTCGTGGCCGGGGCCGCGGTGCAGTGGCTGCGCGACGGGCTGGGCATCATCCAGCGCTCGGCCGACATCGAAAGCCTGGCCGCGCAGGTCGACGACACTGACGACGTGTTCATGGTGCCGGCCTTCGCCGGCCTGGGCGCGCCGCATTGGGATCCTTACGCGCGCGGCACCATCGTGGGCCTGACGCGCGGCACCACGCGCGCCCACGTCGCGCGCGCCACGCTCGAATCCATCGCGCTGCAGAGCGCCGAGCTCATGGCATGCATGAATGCCGACAGCCGGATAGACCTGTCCGAGCTGCGCGTCGACGGCGGCGCCACGCGCAACGACCTGCTGATGCAGATGCAGGCCGACGTGCTGGGCGTGCCGGTGGTGCGCCCGCGCGTGGCCGAATCCACCGCGCTGGGCGCGGCGGGGCTCGCGGGCCTGGCAACGGGCTTCTGGGCCTCGCAGGAAGAGTTCGCCGCCCAGTGGAAGGCCGACCGCCGCTTCGATCCGGCGTGGTCGGCCGACCGCCGCGAAGCGCGCATGGCGCGCTGGCGGCAGGCGGTGGAGCATGCAAAAGGATGGGGCAAGCGCGGTTGAACCGCCCTGCTCCCCCGCATGGCGGGCCGATGGACGGCTCGTCCTGCGGCCTCGTCAGCGCGCACTAGGCTGTATGTCCCGCACGCAACGCATGATGCGCCATGCGTGCATCTCCCTCGGCGGCGACGCCGATTCCCTACTGCCTTCGTAGCGTCCGACCTATGCGGCACCGCGCGCGCCGGTCGGCCGCATGGCGCACGCCTTCATTAATGCGCGCCGCCTAGGCCGTCTCCACGACGCCGCTTCGCCTTAGCCCGTATCGGCAATTGGTCGCGACCCGGTTAACACGAATGATGCCCTCACTGCCGCGGGCAAGCACCGCCTTTCGCCCACGGCCAGCTTCGACATCGTGGAAGAAACCGGGCAACTTCATGAACGCACTACGCAAGAACGTCTGCAACCCAGCCAGCCGGACTCCATTCAACGCGCCGGCGCCGAACACATCCTCCATCGCGCGCGCTACGCCGGGCGCACGGCTTGGGCGAGGTCCGCAAGCCGCGCCGCAACGGCGTAGATCCGCCGAACTGTCGGCCCTGTCGTGCGCCCTGCTGGCGGCGGGGCTCATCCACTGCGCGGCGGCACAGGCCTCTAGCTGCCGCACGGGAACGAACGCGCAGGCGGCTCCCTCGGGCGGACAGTGCGCCATACCGCCTTACCATCCGCCCGGCAGCAACGAAGGCTTAGGCGGCGCGGTGGTGACCGATGGCGACACCGTCACGCTGCATGGCACGTCGCCGATCAGTACCGGCTACAGCGGCAACACCACCGTGGACGGCAGCACGGTGAATGTGGTGTCCGGCACATTCCAGTCCAGCGCGCTGGTCACGGGCGGTCAAAGCGTGGCGGTGGCGGGGCCCAACGACGCAGCCGGCGTCAACGTGGTGTATCGCGTGTACGACTCGAGCGCGTTCGTCGAACGCTCGAATGCCAACACGCCTGTGAACCAGTTCGAGGACGTCGACGGAGACATGTACTACCGCGCGTCGCTGGGCAAGGTGGAGGCCAGCGGCGGAACGCTGAACGTGAAGCTCGGCGACGCCCCCATGGGTGCGCCGGCCGACAATGCCATCGTGATGGTGTCCAAGCAGACGTACCTGACCTCGGCCGACGGCAGCGGCGATGCTGCCAGTTCGGTGAACTGGCAGTCGCGCAACCTGATCGACATGGGCATCGATCCCGGCCTGCCCACGCCGGACGAGAACGGCATCATCACCGTGCAAGTGCCAGTGACCACCTACGCGGGATCGGTGGCATTCAACGGCACGACCTATACCGTGACCAATGCCGCGGAGATGGCCCGCTACAACGATGCGCTGGTGGCCGCGCTGAAAAGCGGCGTGCTGACCTCGCAGGCCGAGTACGACCAGGCCTTCGCGCGGGCCTACACCACCACCGACATGGAAGTTCGCTACCAGACGAACACCAGCGCGGGCGATCTGGCGCGCACGCCCAACGGCGACCGCTACGTCGTCCTGGCCCATGGCGCGAACGGCTCGGCCGTCATCGAACGCAATGCCCAGATCGACGTCGTCCGGGCATCGGGAGCCATCAAGGCCACGGACGGCGCCACGGCGAGCAACCGCGGCACGCTGTCGGGCCACATCGTCCAGCAGGTCGTACGCGTGGAGAGCGGCGCGCGCTTCGTCAACGAGGACACCGGCGTGGTCTCGTCGGGCTATCTGGCGGGCGACAGGCTGAACACGGCGGAAGATCCGGCCTACTACTACACCGGCTCGGGCATCCTGGCCACCGGCGCGGGCAGCACCGTGCAGAACAGCGGCATCATCAACACCGCGGGTTTCGCGCACGCGCACAACACATCGATCGGCATGGGACTGGACGCCGGCGCGTCTGGCAACAACGATGGCGCCATCAACGTGGGCGTGAATCCCGGCTACGTCAGCAAGGTGGTGGGCGTGAACGTCAGCGGCGGCAGCAGCTTCGCCAACTCGGCGTCGGGCGTCATCTACATCGGCCGCGCCGCGCAGTATGAACCCGGCGAGGCTCCGCCGGACGTAGCCGCGGCCGGGCCCAGCTACGGCATACGCGTCATGGACACCGGCGACCGCGCGGTGAACGACGGGCAGATCACGATAGGGTCGCTCACGCAGAACGCCGTGGCCATGTACTCGACCGCGCCGCTGGACTCGCTGCTGCAGAACAACGGCACCATCACGATCGAGGGCGCGGCCGGCGGCACTCCCTTCGCCAACATCGGCATGATGGCGGACGACAACGGCGCCGCGGGCACGGGAGCCATCGCGCGCAACGCGGGCATCATCAACGTCAACGGCGTCAACGGCATCGGCATCATGGTCAACGCCAACCCCGGCACCGCGGCCAATGCCGAATCCACGGGCACGATCAACGTGAGCGGCGATGTCGACATCGCCAGCGGCACGCGCAACTTCGGCGTGTGGGTGGACGGCGCGCTGGGCGTGGCCAGGATAGGAGGCGCGGTGAACCTGTCGGGCACCGGCGCCATCGGCATTCACGCGCAGGACGGCGGCACGATACACGTGTCCGCCGGCGCGGTGCCGCGCTTCCTGGCTGGCACCGACCAGATCGCCTTCTACGCCTCCGGCGCGGGCTCGACCATCGACGTGGACAGCAGCACCATGAGCGTGACCACGGACCGGTCGACCATGTTCCGCGTGGCCGACGGCGCGGCGTTCTCGGGTACGACGACGGGCGGCGCGCTGCGCCTGACGGTGGCCGGCACGGACGCGCGCGGCGTGGTGGCGACGGGACTCCGCACCGTGCTGTCGACCGGCGCGTCCACGTACGACGTGACGGGCGCGGCGGGGGCCGACGGCGGCGCGGCCGCCATCGTGGTCGAGGGCGGCGCGGCCGGCGTCATCGAGGCGTCCACCACGATCAACCTGTCGGCGGCGGGCGCGACGGCCGGCATCGTCGATGGCCAGGGACACGACCTGACGGGCGCGGCGCGGGGCACGCCCGTTGCCACCACGCTGGACAATCAGGCCGGGATCACGTCATCGACGGCCGGCGTGACCGGCTTCGTGGCACGCGACCTGGGCACGCTGGTCAACGACGGCGCCGTGTCGCTGTCGGGCGCCGCGTCGGTGGGCGTGGTGGCCGACGCGCGCGGCCAGGTGCTGAATCGCGGTCTGGTCCACGTCGCCGACGGCGATGGCGTGCAGGTACGCGGCGCGCGCGCCGTGCTGGTCAACGAAGGCCTCATCCGGGCGGACGACGGCTCGGCCGCGGTGCGCCTGACCGGCGCCGGCGCCTCGGTGGCCATCGGCGGCAATGGGCTGATCCGCGCGGACGGCGGCGCGGCGGGTGTCCTGCTGGACGACACCAATGCCGGTGGCGCGATCAGCAGCCATGCAGGCCGCATCGAGGCACACGGCGCCGGCGCCGCGATCGACAACCGCGCGCCGGACGCCCGTATCGCACTGTCCAATACCACCGTCACGGCCACGGCGCCCGGCGGCGTGGGCATCCGTTCATCGGGCGCCGGGGCCCAGGTCTCGCTGGAAGGGTCCACGATACAGGGCGTGGCCAGCGGCATCGCCATTACCGGCACGGGCGGCGGCGGACAGGTATCGCGGCTGGACGTGACGGGCGGGTCCATCGCGGCGCGGACGGGGAACGCCATCGACGTGGACGGCGCGCACGCCGCCATCACCGTGCGGGGCGCGGAGATCACCGCGGGATCGGGCACCCTGCTCAGCCTGACGCGGGCAAGCCTGGTCGACTTCACCATGGAGGGCGCGACGCTGGTGGGCGATGTGATCGCCGACGCCGCCAGCCGCGGCACAGTGAACCTGCGCGCGGGCTCGATGCTGACCGGCCGCATCGATCCGGTGGCCGTGGACATCGATACAAGCAGCACTTGGAACGTCACGGCCGACTCGGATGCCACCACCCTGAGCAACGCGGGGGCGGTCGTGTTCGTCTCTCCCATCGGCGACCCCGCGCAGCCCGCGAGCTACAAGACGGTGACGGTGACGAACTATGTGGGCAACGGCGGCACGATCGCGTTGAATACCTATCTGGACGGCGGGGGCAGGCCCAGCGACCGCCTGGTGGTCGACGGCGGCACGGCCACGGGCACGACGGGGCTGCGGATCGTGAAGACCGGCCGCCATGGCGTGCTGACCAGCGGCGACGGCATCAACGTGGTCGAGATGATCAATGGCGGCACGACGGCGCCGGGGGCCTTCCGCCTGGCCTCGCCGGTGCAGTCCGGCCCCTACGAATACCTGCTGTATCGCGGCGGCGCCGCCACGCCAAACGACTTCTACCTGCGCTCGTACCTGGGCCAGGACGGCTCGGATTCGTCGCCCGTGGCATACCGCCCCGCGGTGACGGGCTACGCGTTGACGCCTGCCCTGAACCTGGACTACGGCTTCTCGAACATGGGCCGCCTGCACGAGCGCGTGGGCGACATCGCCAGCACCGAACGCAGGCAGAAAGGCGGGCACGATGGCGTGTGGGGCCGCATCGGCGGCGCCGGCCTGGACGTCGATTCGGGCAGCCGCTACGCGGCCGACCAGGACACGTTTTTCATGCAGTTCGGCCGCGACTGGACGTTGTCGCGGCAGCCCGAGGGCGGCAGCACGCACGCGGGCGTGACGGCGAGCCTGGGGACCTCGAAGGCAAGATTCCGCGACCGCCAGCGCAGCCTGAACGACACGCTGTCCGACGATACCGGCAGCACCACCACGCAGGCGCAAAGCATCGGCGGCTACTACACGCGGTACTGGCAGGACGCAACCTACTGGGACTCGGTGGCGCAGGCCACGCACTATCGCAACAAGTACTACGACGCTTACGGCGGCAGCGCCACGCAGAATGGCTACGGCCTGGCGCTGTCGCAGGAGGTCGGCAAACCCTTCGCGCTGATGGACAAGCTGGCCATCGAGCCGCAGGCGCAGCTGCTTTACCAGTATCTGAGGCTGAACGACTTCGACGATGGCATCTCGGGCGTGTCCGGCGGCGACGGCAGCGCGCTGCGCGGCCGTCTGGGCGTGCGCCTGTTCGTGCCCGGCCTGGGCGCGGCGGGCGGGGCCGCCGAGGCCACGCCCTACCTGACCGTCGACGTGCTGCGCGACCTGCTGCCCTCACGCAAGGTTCGCGTGGACGACGTGACCATACGGCCGGACATGGGCCGCACCTGGCTCGAAGTGGGTGGCGGCGTGAGCGCCAGCGTGGGAGCGTCGGGCCACCTGTACGCGGTGGTGAAGGTGTCGAAGAACATCGGCGGGGAGGAACGGCGCGGGCTGCTGGGACAGGTGGGATACCGGTACAGCTGGTAGCGCGCGCCGTGGCTTCGGCCGCCGCCTGCGAGAGCAGGCGGCGCCTAGAACTGCGGCTTGACCGCCGCCAGCAGGATCACGCCCAGTCCGCCCATGAAGATGCCGATGCACCCGGGCAGCACCCAGCCCGGCGACCGATAGGCCGCCCGGCTGGCCAGGCGCCGCAGCACGACGGTCAGGCCGACCTGCAGCAGCACCAGCAGCGCCACCAGGACCAGCTTGGCATGCAGCCAGCCCTGTCCGAACCAGCCGGCCAGCGTGGCCAGGGCCACCCCGCCGCCTACCGCCAGCAGCATGGCCGGCCAGATGAGACGCCGGTTCCAGCGCGCCAGCCCGCGCAGGAAAGGCGTGGGCCCCGCCGGCTCGGCGGCCGGGAAGCAGGCCGCGGCAACGACCAGCATCCCGGCAAGCCACGTCGCGGCGAACGCGACGTGCAGCATCAACAGCGAGGGATACCAGGCCACTGCAACTTGCCTCTACAGCTCGTCAGTTCAGGGTGGCGCCCGACAGCTTGACGATTTCCTGGTACTTGTCCTTCTCGCTCTTGACGAAGTCGGCGAAGGCCTGCGAGGACATCGGAGCGGCTTCCGAGCCCATGGTCAGCAGGCGTTGGCGCACGTCGGGCTGGTTCAGCGCTTCGGAGTAGGCCTTGTTCAGCTTGGCGACCACGTCCGCCGGCGCGCCGCCGGTGGTGACCACGCCGAACCAGGTGCCCAGGTCGAAGCCCTGCACGCCGGACTCCTGCACGGTGGGCACGTCGGCCAGCAGCGAAGAACGCTTGGCGGTGGTCACGGCCAGCGCCTTGACCTTGCCGTCCTTGATCAGCGGAGCGGCGGCGGCCAGGTTGTCGAACATGAAGTCGGACTGGCCCGACAGCAGCGCCAGCTGCGCCGGCGCCGCGCCCTGGTAGGGAATGTGCTCGACCGAGATGCCGGCGCGCGCCTTGAGCAGTTCGCCCGACAGATGGCCGGCGCTGCCGTTGCCGCCCGAGCCATAGTTCATCTTGCCCGGGTTCTTCTTGGCGTAGGCGATCAGGTCGCCCAGCGTCTTGATGTCGTTCTTTTCGGCGAAGGCCAGGTTGATGACCAGCACGTTGGGCACCGAGGCCACGATGGTGACGGGCGCGAAGTCCTTCACCGGATCGTAGGGCAGGTTCGAGAAGAGCCACGGATTGATGGCGTGCGTGGCCACCGCGGCCATGCCCAGGGTGTAGCCGTCCGGCGCGGCGCGAGCGATGAGGTCGGCGCCGATGTTGCCGCCGGCGCCCGCCTTGTTCTCGACGATGACCGGTTGGCCCAGCGACGCGCGCACCTTCTCGGCCAGCAGGCGGGCCATGGTGTCCAGCGGACCGCCGGGAGGATAGGGCACGATGAAGCGCAGCGGCTTGCCGGGGAATTCGGCGGCCTGCGCGGCGGCCATCGGAGCCAGCGAGGACACGGCAGCGGCCAGGGCCACGACGCCGCCCAGCAGGGCGCGGCGAGCCGTGGAACGAACGGTTTCGGAACGGGACATGAGCGGAGGTCTCCAGTTATCAGCGGCGCCAGCATAACTCAGTTACAGAGGCGGCCATTTTTGTCGTTTTTGGCAGGGCTCAGAATCGAACCGCCTATTTATTAGCTAAATATTGCGACGAATCTCGATTTCTGCGCCTTCGATTCTATTGAATGATCGGTTGGCGGGAGCTTCTGCCTATGCAGCAGGAGCGGGCGGGCGTTGTTTGCGGCTGACAGCGAAACATGCGTGTGCCACGCCGATGCACGCCGAGAATGCCGACCATCGCGGCACTGAAAAGGCCGCCCATGCACGAACAAGGGCGGCCCCCTGGAAGGCACTAGGATCGAAACGAATCAGTGCAGGATCTGACTGAGGAACAGCTTCGTGCGCTCGTTCTGCGGGTTGTCGAAGAACGCGTCGGGGCTGTTCTGTTCGATGATCTCGCCGCGGTCCATGAAGATCACGCGGTTGGCCACCTTGCGCGCGAAGCCCATTTCGTGGGTCACGCACAGCATGGTCATGCCGCTTTCCTGGGCCAGGCTGACCATCACGTCCAGCACTTCCTTGACCATTTCCGGGTCGAGCGCCGAGGTGGGCTCATCGAACAGCATGATCTTGGGGCTCATGCACAGCGAGCGCGCGATGGCCACACGCTGCTGCTGGCCGCCCGACAGCTGGCCGGGGAATTTCTTGGCCTGGTCGGGAATGCGCACGCGTTCCAGGTACTTCATGGCCGTGGCTTCGGCCTCGGCGCGCGGCTTCTTCAACACCCACGTGGGCCCGAGCGTGAGGTTCTCGAGCACCGTCAGGTGCGGGAAGAGGTTGAAGTGCTGGAACACCATGCCGACGTCGCGGCGGATGGTCTCGATCTGCTTCAGGTCGTTGGTCAGTTCGGTGCCGTCGACGATGATCTTGCCCGCCTGGTGTTCTTCCAGCCGGTTGATGCAGCGGATCATGGTGGACTTGCCCGAGCCCGACGGGCCGCACACCACGATGCGCTCTCCCGGAGCGACTTCGAGGTTGATGTTGCGCAGCACGTGGAACTGGCCGTACCACTTGTTCACGTCCTGCATCCGGATGATGGCATCAGACATGCCTGTACTCCCGTAATTGCTGAGGCCGCGCCGCCCTGCGGCGCGGCTGTTGTTTTATCGATGGCCGGTTTGCAGCCGTTTCTCGAGCTTCTGGCTGTACTTCGACATCGAGAAGCAGAACACGAAGTAGATCAACGCGATGAAGATGTAGGCCTCGACGCTGAACCCGCGCCAGGCCGGATCCGAAAGCGCCGCCTTGGCCGCCAGGGTCAGGTCGAAAATGCCGATGATCACCACCAGCGACGTGTCCTTGAACAGCGCGATGAAGATGCTGACCAGCGGCGGGATCACGATCTTCAGGGCCTGCGGCAGCACGATCTTGCGCATCTGCTGCCAGTACGTCAGGCCGAGCGAGTCGGCGCCTTCGTACTGTCCCTTGGGAATGGCCTGCAGGCCGCCGCGCACGGTCTCGGCGATGTAGGCCGCCGCGAACATGATGATGGCGATCTGCGCGCGCAGCAGCTTGTCGATCGAGTAGCCCTCGGGCAGGAACAGCGGCAGCATCACCGACGACATGAACAGCAGACTGATCAGCGGCACGCCGCGGATCAGCTCGATGTACACGACGCACAGCGCCTTGATGGCCGGCATGCGCGAACGCCGGCCCAGGGCCAGCAGCACGCCGATCGGGAAGGCGAAGGCGATGCCGAAGGTGGCGAGAATCAGCGTCAGCGGCAGGCCGCCCCAGCGCGAGTTCTCGACATACTCCAGGCCCAGTATGCCGCCCCACATCAGTATGCCGACAAGCGTCAGACCGACCAGCCAGATCAGGCCCAGCACGGGCCGCCAGAAGCGGCGCATGCCGCTGCAGACGATCACGGCCAGCAGCACGAAGGTGGCCAGCAGCGGGCGCCACTGTTCATCGTAGGGATAGGTGCCGAACAGGATGAGGCGATGCTTCTCGGCGATGAAGGCCCAGCAGGCGCCCGCGCTGGCGCGGCACTCCTGGGCCGACGCGGCCGTGAAGTTCGCCTGGATGAAGGCCCATTCGATGAAGGCCGGCACCGCCAGCAGCACCAGCCACACCGCCAGGACGGTGAGCAGGATGTTCAGCGGCGACGACAGCAGGCGCGTCTTGACCCATGCCACCGCGCCGACGTGGCTGGACGGCGGCGGCAGCGCTTCGGTGGGAGTGTGCGTAGTACCGCTCATGTCAACGCTCCACCAGCGCGATGCGCTTGTTGTACCAGTTCATGAAAATCGAGATCGACAGGCTGACGGTGAGATACGCCGCCATGATGATGAGGATGCCTTCGATGGCCTGTCCGGTCTGATTCAGCGTGGTGTTGACCACCGAGACGATGTCCGGATAGCCGATCGCCACCGCCAGCGAGCTGTTCTTGGTGAGGTTGAGGTACTGGCTGGTCATCGGGGGGATGATCACGCGCAGCGCCTGCGGCAGCACCACCAGTCGCAGCACCAGGCCGCGGCTCAGGCCCAGCGAGCCGGCCGCTTCCCATTGGCCGTTGTTGACCGCCTGCACGCCCGAGCGCACCACCTCGGCGACGAAGGCCGCGGTGTAGATCACCAGGCCTGCGAGCAGCGCGGTGAATTCGGGCGACAGCGTCCAGCCGCCGGTGAAGTTGAAGCCGCGCAGCTCGGGCATGTCGAGGCTGAGCGAGGCGCCGCTGAGCAGCCAGCCCAGCACCGGGAAGCCGATGAGGAAGGCGATGGCGCATCGTCCCAGCGGGAACGGACGGCCCGTGGCCTGCTGGCGCTTGGCGCCCCAGCGCTGCGCCAGCACGATGGCGACGATGGCCGCCACCACGCCGACGAGGATCCAGTCGAACGAATCGCCCGTCAACCCCGGCACTTTCAGGCCGCGGTTGGAGATGAACACGCCCGGCAGCGGATTGTGCGCCTGGCGCGGTCCCGGCATGCTTTCGGTGATGATCGCGTACCAGAAGAACAGCTGCAGCAGCAGCGGAACGTTTCGCATCACCTCGACGTAGGCCGAGGCGAGCTTGGAGATGAGCCAGTTCTTGGACAGCCGGCAGATGCCGATGATGGTGCCCAGTATGGTGGCCAGGATGATGCCGAGCACTGCCACGCGCAGGGTATTCAACAGGCCGACCCAGATCGCCTTGCCATAGGTGTCGGCGGGCGAGTAGGCGATGGCGGTTTCGCCGATGGCGAAGCCGGCTTCGCGGCCCAGGAAGCCGAAGCCCGTGGCGATGTTGCGCTGGGACAGGTTGTGCAGGGTATTCGATACCAGGAACCAGACCGCCAGGGCGACGGCTGCCAACGCCACGACTTGGTAGACCACCGATCGCACGCCGGGATCATTCCAGCTGATTCGTCGCGCGGGAGCCTGTACGGGGGCGCTTTTTGGGGAAGTTGCCATGATGTGCTTCTACAGAGGTCGGACAACACGGCAGGGGCGACGCCATGCGCCGCCCCTGCCCTTGCCTGCCATTCCCGCCAGGGGCGGGGCCGCGCGCACCGGCCCGCGGGCCATGGCGCGCGGCAGGCGCGTCTAGCTTAGCGCACCGGCCAGCCGTACATCAGACCGCCCTGCTTGTACGAGGCGTTCAGGCCGCGCTCGAGCTTCATCGGACCGCCCTGGCCCAGCGTGCGCTCGAAGCTCTCGCCATAGTTGCCCACTTGCTTGATGATGTTGTAGGCCCACTTGTCGTCCACGCCCAGGTTCTTGCCCATGCCCGGGGTCGTGCCCAGCAGACGCTGGATGTTGGGGTTGGCGCTCTTGGTCTGCTCGTCGACGTTCTTCGAGGTGATGCCGTACTCCTCGGCTTCGAGCATCGCGTTCAGCGACCAGCGGACCACGTTGAACCACTGCTCGTCGCCCTGGCGGACCATCGGGCCCAGCGGCTCTTTCGAGAAGTCTTCCGGCAGGATGACGTACTTGTCCGGCTCGTTCAGGGTGGTGCGGATCGAGGCGAGCTGCGACTTGTCGGTGGTGAAGGCGTCGCAACGGCCCGAGGCGAAGGCACGCACGATCTCGTCGAACTTGTCGATCACGACCGGCTTGAATTCGATCTTGTTGCCACGGAACCAGTCGGCCAGGTTGAGTTCGGTGGTGGTGCCCGGCTGCACGCAGATGGTGGCGCCGTTCAGTTCTTTCGCGCTCTTCAGGCCCAGGTCTTTCGAGACCATGACGCCCTGGCTGTCGTAGTAGTTGACGCCGGCGCCGATCAGGCCCAGCGTGGTGTCGCGGGTGAGGGTCTGCGTGGTGTTGCGGGTGAGCACGTCGACTTCGCCCGATTGCAGGGCGGTGAAGCGTTGCTGCGTGTTCAGCGGGGTGACCTTGAACTTGCTGGCGTCACCGAACATGGTGGCCGCGATGGCGCGGCACATGTCGATGTCGATGCCCTGCCATTGGCCTTTGCTGTCGGCGATCGAGAATCCGGTGATGCCGGTGGACACCCCGCACTGGACGAACCCTTTCTTCTTGACGTTATCGAAGGTCGCACCCGCGTGCGCAGCGGATGCGGCTGCGAAGAGGGCGGCGCCGAGTGCGGCGAGTTTCAGTACTTTCATGTGATCTCCCGTGTAGGTACGACTGATGCTGCGCGCGTCTGATGGACACGCTTGGCGCGATGGTAGCGTTTGCTTAAATTTGGGGACATGGGGGTAATCCCTTTGCAGAATTGTGGCAAATGGGGGACATATATCGGCCGATGCGCGATATTTCACGTCATATCGGCGCAGAGGCCGCCGCCCGGGTGCCCTGAAACGGGGGTGTAGCGGCGCGGCGCGGGGAGTTACTATTGCGGCTTCACTTCTGCCCCGCCATGATCGAATTCCAGCACGTCTTCAAATCGTACGGACGCGGCCGCAACATCCTGGCCGACATCAATTTCCGGGTTACGGCCGGCGAATTCGTCTTCGTATCCGGCCCTTCGGGCGCCGGCAAGTCGACCCTGCTCAAACTCATAGGCGGCCTCGAGCCGCCCTCGCGGGGCTCCATCCAGGTCAACGGGCAACGGCTGGACAAGCTGCCCACGCGCGCACGGCCGTACCTGCGGCGCGCGGTCGGCGTCATCCTGCAGGACACCCATCTTCTGTACGACCGCAGCGCGCTGCAGAACGTGATGCTGCCGCTGGCCGTGGTGGGCCAGCCACACGACGCGGCCAGCGCCCGCGCCCGCGCGGCGCTGGACAAGGTCGGCCTGGCGGGCAAGGAAGACCTCAACCCCATTGAACTGTCCGGCGGCGAGCAGCAGCGCCTGGCCATCGCACGCGCCATCGTCAACCGCCCCGCCATATTGATCGCAGACGAACCCACCGCCAACCTCGACCAGGGCAACGCGCAGCGGATCATGAACGTGTTCCGCGACTTCAACCGCGTCGGGGTCACCACCCTGATCGCCTCGCACGACCAGGCGCTGATGGCCAGCTACGCCAACCGCGTCCTGCTGATCGAACCCGGCAGGTTCCAGGATTCGCACGGGGGCCGCCAATGAGCCAGAAGCCGCAGGATCGCTCCAGAAACGAGTTTTCCCTGGGAGACACCGGCGCCGCGCGCACGGAGGCAAGTGCGGCGGCAAGTGCGGCGGCAAGTGCGGCCGGCAGCTCGGCCGCGGGCGCGCAGGCCCGGCCCAGGACCGAATTCCGCGGCGGCCAGCGCGACAGCGCCTCGTTCGGCGCCTGGCTGCGCCAGCACCGTTATGCGCTGATCATCACGTTGCGACGCCTTGCGGCGCAGCCCTTCTCCTCCGTGGCGAACCTGCTCGTCATGGCCCTGGCCCTGGCCCTGCCGCTGCTGGGCGCCGCCATTCTCGTCTCGGTGCAGCCCGTCGCGCGACAGGTGTCCGTGGCTCCCGAACTCACCGTGTTCATGCAACCCGGCGCGCCCGCCGACGCCGCCGCTTCGGTGGCCAAGCGCATCGACAGCGAGTTCAAGCAACAGATCGCCGCGGTACGGGTCGTGCCGCGTGGCGAAGCGCTCGACGCCTTGCGCGACAATCCCGCCTGGCAGGAAGCGCTGGCCGTACTGCAAGGCAATCCCCTGCCCGATGCCGTGGTGGCCACGCTGGCCGACGGCGAAGATCTTGCGCAGCGCGCCGACGCGCTGGCCGCCCAATGGCGCGGCTGGAGCCATGTCGACCAGGTCCAGCTGGACAGCGCCTGGGTCCAGCGGCTCGAGGCGCTGTTGCGCTTCGGCCGCATCGGCCTGGGCTTCCTGGCGCTCTGCGTGGCGGTGGTGGTGCTGGCCACGGTCTTCAATACCGTGCGGCTGCAGGCGATGACGCAGCGCGAGGAGATCGCGGTCGCGCGGCTGGTGGGCGCCACCGAGTCTTTCGTCCGCCGTCCGTTCCTGTACCTGGGCGCCCTCACCGGCGTCGTGGCCGCGCTGCTGGCCATCGGCGCCGCCGCGCTGGCGCTCGAACCGCTCAACGGCGCGCTGCTGGGCCTGGCGCGCAGCTATGGCGCCGAGTTCGCGCTGCACCTGCCCGGCGCCCCGGTGCTGGTGCTGGCCGTGGCGGCGGCGGGCGTGCTGGGTGCCCTATCCGCCCGCTGGTCAGTCACGCGTAGTACGCGCTTTTAGGTCCGCTAATCCCGGGATCGGAGTGTCCGTGCAGCGGTACAGTGGCCATACCGAAGATGGGCGCGATGCAACATTTGCGGTATAAACTGTTAAATACGTAACCAGTCCTTCCAATTGCTGTCGCTTAATTTCTGGTCGCGCTACTCCGCATCCCATGCCTTCCGCTTCCAAAGCCCGCGCCACACGCCATTATTTCGATAGCGCCTTCAAAAGCGACGCCGTCAAAATTCTGCCGAACGAGTATTACGTCACCAGCGCGGGCGAGAACCTGATGCTGTCGACCGTGCTCGGCTCGTGTGTGGCTGCCTGTTTGCGCGATCCGGCCAACGGCATCGGGGGCATGAATCACTTCATGCTTCCCGAGGGCGATGCGTCGTCGCCCGCCTCGGCGACCATGCGGTATGGTTCGTTTGCCATGGAAGTGCTGATCAACGAACTGCTGAAGGCCGGCGCGGCTCGCGAGCGTCTCGAAGCCAAGGTATTCGGCGGCGGCGCGGTGCTCAGCGCCATGCAGCAGATGAACATCGGCGAGCGCAACGGCCAGTTCGTGCTGCACTATCTGAAGACGGAAGGCATTCCCGTGCTGGCGCAAGACCTGGGCGACGTGCACGCGCGCCGCATCAACTACTTCCCGCGCGACGGCCGGGTGATGGTGCGCAAGATGGCGCCGCACCACCAGAAGGCCGAGGAACTCATCGCCAAGCGCGAGCAGATCGCCGCGCAGTTCGCGCAGACCGAAACGCGCGCGCCGCAGCACGTCGAGCGGTTCGACAGACCGGGCGCCGGCATGCGGGTGGAACGTTTCGACAACCCCGCCACGGGCGGCATGCGCGTCGAGCGCTTCGACAAGCCGGCGGGCTCGGGCATGCGGGTCGAGCGTTTCGACAAGCCCGCAACGGGCACCGGCATGCGCGTGGAACGCTTCGACAAGCCGGCCAGCCCCATGCGGGTCGAGCGCTTCGACAAGAGCTGACCGGCCTGCCGGCCGCCTACTCCGACGGGCGCGTCGCGGTCAGCCCCGTGGGCGCGCCGTCGATCGCGGTCCATCCGCCATCCACAGACAGCGAACTGCCCGTGATGTAGCTCGCCGCATCCGAAGCCAGGAAGGCGACGGCCGAACCCACCTCTGACGCCTGGCCCCAGCGGTTGAAGACGGTATGCGACGCATAGGTGTCGTAGATGTTCCTGCGCTCCTTCAGCGGCGCGGTCAGGCGCGTCTCGATCACGCCGGGCATTACGGCGTTGACGCGCACCCCGTAAGGCCCCGCTTCGGCGGCGAAACCCTTGATCAGTTGCGCGATGCCGGCCTTGGATGCCGCATACACGCCCAGGCCCGGCTCGATGGTGACGGCTCGCATCGACGAGCACAGCACCAGGCTGCCGCTGCCCTGCTTCATCATGGGGCCGCCGAAGGCGCGCAGGAACCGGAAGGCTCCCTTCAGGTTCAGGTTCATCACCTGATCGAACTCGTCTTCCGTGTAGTCGACGATGAGCTTGCGAATGTTGAGCGCGGGCGTGGTGACCGCGATGTCGACGCGGCCATGCGCCTCCAGCGCCCGCGCGGCAAGGGCGGCGATGTCCTCGCCCCTGGCGCCGTCCGTCACATGCCATTCGGCCGAGCCGGACTGTGCGATCTGTCCGGCCGTCGCCTGGACGGCCTGCTCGTCGCGATCGGCACATATCACGTGCGCGCCGAGCGCGCCCAGCGCATGGGCGGAAGCCTGCCCGATGCCCGAGCCGGCCCCGAGCACGACGGCAATCCTGCCGCTCAGGTCGAAGAGTTGGCGATAGTTCTGCATAGTGGAAACGTGTTGGGCTGGATAAGTGGAAGGCGCGTCACGCCTGCGGAGCGAAGAACGGCACCGAGGTCATCAGCTGATTGCGCTGTGCAATCAGATACCCGGCCTCGCTGCTGCGGGCCAGATACTGCGCCCATTCCGGATCCGCCTGCAGCGCGGCTCGCCTGCGGGCGCGGTCCGCCGCATCCGCGTAGGCCCAGATGTGCATATAGCTGTTGACGTCGCCGGTCTCGGTCTGCATGTACGCCAGCGGCTCGCCGAGATGGCGGCGCTGCACGTCGTAGCCATGCTCGGCATACAGCGCGAGGTGCTTCTTGATCTTGCCCGGCGAGCAAGTGTAGGTTCTTACGTCGTAAAGCATGGAAGTCTCCTTGGAGGAATGAAAGTGCGTGCCGATCACCGGGCCTGGGCCGGGACCCGGCCTTGCGGCGCGACGGCCGGCATGCGGGGCCGCGAGGCCCGGATCGCGCACCACACGTCGCGGACCGCGTACAGCGTCATCAGCAGGCCGGCGATGGGCAGGCACGCGTATGCCCATGCCTGCGGCAGCTCCAGCACAGGCGTGGTGGCGGTCGTGCGCGACACGAACAGCGCGCCATAGCCAAGCAGCACCGCGGCGAACAACAGGCCCAGCAGCGCGATCGCAAGCTGGTGCAGCCATTCCGTCTTCCGGCCGGCCAGCCGTTCCGCCAGCAAGGTGATGGCGAAGTGGTCGCGTTCGCGCCAGAGCGCGCTGGCGCCGATGAACACCAGCCAGGCAAAGATCGTCGTCACGACCTCGTCGAACCAGTTCATGCCGAACCACCCGGTGGCGCGGCTGACGATATTGGTCAGCAGCAGCAGTATCAGCGCCAGCAGGCAGGCAATCGAGAACGCGCGCAGGGCCATGCCCAATGAGCGGTCGATACGGGCGATCAAAGAGGGATTCATAGCAGTGTCCTTGGAAGCCACAGGGAAACGGCCGGCCAGTACGCGACCATCAGCGTGACGATCACGATGGCGACCAGCATGGGCCAGAGTTCAGCGACGATCTCGCCGACCTTGACGCCGGACACTCCGCTGACCGCGAACAGCAGGATGCCCACGGGCGGAGTAAGCAGGCCGATCATCGAGCACATCACCATCAACATGCCGAACTGCACCGGGTCCATGCCGATCTGGGTAACGATGGGCATGAAGATCGGAACGGTGATGATGATGACGGCCACGCCTTCCAGAAACAGGCCGATGGCGATCAGCACCAGGATGATGAGGGCGGTGATTTCCCACGGCACAGTGGACAGGGACATGACGCCCTGGATCATGGCGTCCGGAATGCGCTTGTGCACCAGGAACCACGTGAGAAAGCCTGCCGAGGCGATGATGAACAGCACGCGGATGGAGTGCTGGAGCGTATTCCACAGCACCCCGGGCAGGTCCGACAGGCGGATCTCCTTGTAGACGAACATGCCCAGCACCAGGCAGTAGCAGACCGCTACCACGCCGCCTTCCGTGGGGGTGAACAGGCCGCTCGCCATCCCGCCGATGATGACGACCGGCGCCAGTATGGGCAGCAGCGCGCCCATGAAGGATTCGCGCAGTTCGCGCAGCGAGGCGCGACGCTCGACCGGATAGCCGCGCCGCCGCGACACCACCCACACGGCGATCATCAGCGCCGCGGTCAGCACCAGTCCGGGGATGATGCCGGCGATGAACAGCTGCACGACCGACACGCCGGTCAGGCCGCCGAAGATCACCATCGGCACACTGGGGGGAAACACCGGCCCGATGGTGGCCGAGGCGGCCGTGACCGCGGCCGAGAAACGCGCCGGAAAGCCGGCGTCGGTCATGGCCTTGATCTCGACCTGGCCCATGCCCGCCGCGTCGCCGACCGCCGTGCCGGACATGCCGGAGAAAATCAGACTGCCCATCACGTTGACCTGCGCCAGACCACCGGTAAAGTGGCCCACCAGGGCGTGGGCGAAACGGAAGATGCGGTCGGTGATGCCGCCGGTGTTCATCAGGCTGCCGGCCAGGATGAAAAAGGGAATGGCCAGCAGGGTGAAGCCGGACGAAGCCGAGAACATGCGCTGCGCGAGCATGGTCAGGGCCTGCATTTCGCCAGCCAGCACGTAGCTGATGATCGCCGTGGCGCCCAGGGCCACGGCGATGGGCACGCCGAACATGATGAGGGCGAGCAGTCCGCCCATGACGAATATGGCTTGCATAGCTTTCTCTCTTGTCGCCACGAGGCGGGCCGGCGCGCGACGCCCCGGCCCGCCCGCAAGATGGCTTACTTCGCCAGCATGTCGAGGAAGGTCTTCATGTTTTCCTTGCCCGCATAGGCGGACACGCGGTCGTAGGCCGGCTGCATGACGGCGCGGAACTTCGCGATGTCGGGACGGGTGATGGCGACGCCGGCCGCTTCCATCCTGGCGAGTTCGTCGGCCTCCTGCTCGGCCACCAGCTTGCGCATCAGCAGTCCGGCCGAGCGGCTTTCCTCGCGGACCGCGGCCTGCTGCTCGGGCTTGAGCTTCTGCCAGGTGGAGCGGCTGATGACGTGCGTCATGCTGTTGTAGACGTGCTGCGTCAAGGCCAGGTGCTTCTGCACCTCGTGCAGCTTGAAGTGATAGATGACGCCGATGGGATTCTCCTGGCCGTCGACCACGCCCTGGTTCAGCGCGGCCACCAATTCGGGAAAGGCGATCTGGGCCGTGGAGGCGCCCGCGGCCTCGAGCGCGGCGATGATCTGCAGTTCGGGCGGCGTGCGCAGCTTCAGCCCCTTCATGTCCTGCGGGCCGTCGATGGGGCGCCGCGAGTTGGTGACGTTGCGGAATCCGTATTCCCAGGTCGACAGCAGCACCAGGCCCTTTTTCTCCAGCCGCGGGGCGACCCAGTCGTAAAAGGGGCCGTCCAGCACGCGATGCGCGTCCGCATAGCTTGCGAACGCATAGGGCGTCATGACGGTGGCGAAGGCCTTCTCGTACTTGTCCAGCGCACCCTGGGTCGGAAGGTTCATGTCGATGACGCCGACCGTCGTCTGCTCCAGCTGGTCAGGCGGCGACCCCAGCTGATTGGCGGGATACAGTTCGATCATCACCTCGCCGTTGGTGCGCGCCTCGACATTCTTCTTGAATTGCAGCGCCGCGGTATGCGCGGGGTGCGACTCCGCCGCGAAATGCGCCAACTTCAGCGTGGTCTTGGCCTGCGCCGCCGCGCAGACCGACAGGGCCATGCCCGCCGCCAACGCCAGGCGTACCAGCCGCCGATAGGGTTTGGATTGCATGTCGAGTCTCCTCTCTGTTCTCGTCGTTGTGAGTCGTCAGGCGGTCTGCCGCAATGCGCGTTCTCGCAGTTCGGTCAGCGTGGCGCGCGGGGTCAGTATCTCCGGCTCGATCTCGAGCTCGATCAGGGCCGCCCCGCCGGTTTGCAGCGCCCGCTGCAGCACGGGCGCGAAGTCCTGGCTGCGCGAGACGCGTTCGGCACGCAATCCGAACGACTGGGCGTACATCACGAAATCGGGATTGCACAGATCGGTGCCGATGGGCCGGCCGGGGTAGTTCGTTTCCTGATGCATGCGGATCGTGCCGTACATGCCGTTGTTGAACACGATGAACACGATGTCCAGTCCGTAGCGTTTCACGGTGGCGAGCTCTTGCGCCGTCATCATGAAACAGCCGTCGCCGGCCAGGCAGACGACCTGCCGTTCGGGGTGGCGCAGCTTGGCCGCGATGGCGGCCGGCACGCCATAACCCATGGCGCCGCTGGTCGGCGCCAGCTGGCTGCGCGCATGCGAGAACGGGTAATAGCGATGCGCCCATGCGCTGTAGTTGCCGGCGCCATTGGTCAGGATCGCGTCTCGCTGCAGCGTGTCCCGCAGCGCGACGATCACCTGGGCAGGGTCCACTCTGGCCTCTCGCAAAGGCGGCTCGACATAACTCTCATAGCTGGCGCGCAGGGTCTGCAGCCAGTCCGCGCGTGCCGCGGAATACGCTGCGGGTTCCAGCGCGGCGGCCGCCCGGGCGAATGGATTCATGTGGCTCAGCACAGGCACTGTCGCCTGGTACACGCGTCCCAGTTCCTCCGGCGCGGCCAGCACGTGGACCAGCCGCTGGCGCGGCGCCGGCACGTCGAGCAGCGTGTAGCCGCTGGTGACGATCTCGCCCAGCCGCGTACCCACCGCGATCAGCAGGTCGGATTCGCGCACGGCCTTGGCCAGGGCCGGGTTCAGGCCTATGCCGACCTCGCCGACATAGTTGGGATGGCGGTTGTCGAACAGGTCCTGCCTGCGGAAAGTGCATGCCACGGGCAGGCCGTTCTGCTGCGCGAAGCGTGTGATGGCTTCCCGGCCGTCGGCCTCCCAGCCCACGCCGCCAAGCAGTAGCAGCGGCCGCTGCGCGTGCGCAAGGCACTCGTGCATGCGCTGCATCGCGTCGGGCGCAGGATGCGCCTGCGGCACGGAAACCTGGGCGGTCTCGACAGGAAAGGCGGATTCGGTGAGCATGTCCTCGGGCAGCGCCAGCACGACGGGCCCCGGACGGCCGGATTGGGCCACCGAAAATGCGCGCGCCAGGAACTCCGGAATGCGGGCGGCGTCGTCGATCTGCGCCGCCCATTTCGCGAACTGGCCGAACATGCGCCGGTAGTCGATTTCCTGGAAAGCCTCGCGCTCCATCATGTCGCGGCCGACCTGGCCCACCAGCAGCACCATGGGGGTGGAGTCCTGGAACGCGGTATGCACGCCGATGCTGGCATTGGTCGCACCGGGGCCTCGCGTCACCAGGCAGACGCCCGGCCGGCCGCTCAGCTTGCCGTGGGCCTCGGCCATGAAGGAAGCCGCGCCCTCGTGGCGGCAGGTCACGACGCGTATGGCGTCCTGGTGGGCATACAGCGCATTGAGCACGTCCAGGTAGCTTTCGCCCGGAACGCAGAACACGGTGTCCACGCGTTGCGCCAGCAGCGCCTCGGCGATCAGTTGTCCGCCGGTGCGGAGCTTGGAATGGTCACTCATCATCTGTCAGGTAGGAGTTCCGCGAAACTGCGGACGAGTCGGGGCCTGCCCGGACTCATCCGAGCCGGCCAGGCGGTTCATCTCGAAGGAAAGGCGCGTGCCGGAAAGTTCAGTCGACGGAGGCGCCGGATGCCTGCACCAGCGTGCGCCAGCGCTCGACTTCCTGCTGCACGTACAGGTGAAACGCCGGATAGCCATCCCCGACCGGGTCGGCGCCCAGCTCTTTCAACTTGGTCTGCACCGGCGGCGCCGCCACGCTTTCGGCGATGGCGGTGGACAGACGCTTCACGACGTCCGGCGGCGTGCCGGCGCGCACGAACAGTCCGAACCACGAGCGCGCCATCATTTCCTGGTAGGGAGTCTCGGCGAAGGCGGGAACGTCCGGCAGGGCCGCATGCCGCTGCGCGCCCGTCACGGCGATGGGAGTCAGGCGTCCGCCCTGGACCTGCGACAACACTTCCGGCAGATTGGCGAACATGAACTGCACCTGCCCGCCGATCAGGTCGTTCATCGCCGGCGCGCCGCCTTTGTAAGGCACGTGGGTGGCCTTGCCGCCGGACAGGGAGTTGAACTGGGCGCCGGCCAGGTGCGCCGCGGTGCCGGTGCCGCCCGATGCATATGCCATGCGCGATCCGTTCTCGCGCAGATAGTTCGACATCGCCTTGGCGTCCTTCACAGGCACCTGAGGATTGACCACCAGCAGCAAGGGCACGGAAGCCAGGTTCGACAGCCCGACCAGATCTTTGGTGAGGCTGTAGTCGAGGTTGCGATACAGCGTGGCGTTGATGGCGTGGCTGGATGTGGCCATCAGCAGCGTGTAGCCATCCGCATCGGCGCGGGCAACGGCCGAGGCTCCGATATTGCCGTTGGCGCCGGCGCGGTTCTCGACGACCACCGGCTGCCCCAGCCGGTTGCTCATCTCTTGTGCAACGGTGCGCGCGATCACGTCGGTGGCGCCGCCTGCCGCGAATGGCACGATGATGCGCAGGGGATGGTCGGGAAATGCCGCATTGGCCAAAGTGCCGCACAAAGCCAGCGCGCTGGCCAGCAAAGGACGCAGCATGCGCCCCATGGTCCGATTCATGTCTGTCTCCTGTCTCGCCATTCTTGGATGGCGATGTGTGGTCTATGCGGCGCCGATTGCCGTGCAAGGCATAGGCGGCGGCCGCAGGACACACTGTACGCAGGGACCGCTCTGCAGCGTTAGGACGTATCAGTGCCTGAATTGCACTTTTTCGCGCGCACGATTGCGCTGGCTCAATGCCGCAGGCTCAGTACGGTCTTGCGGAACTCGCCTGGCGTCATCGACGTGTGCTTCTTGAAGAAGCGCGTGAAATAGGCGGGATCTTCGAAGTTGAGCTGGAACGCGATCTCGGCGATTCCCGATTCGGTGTTCGTCAGCAGACGCTTGGCCTCGAGCACCACGCGATCCTGGATCACCTGGCCGGCAGTGCGGCCCATGGTGCGCTTCACCGCTTCGTTCAACTGCCGATCGCTGACGAACAGCGCGTCCGCGTAGTCGCGGATGCTGCCGAACTGCAGGTAGCGCTCTTCGACCAGCAGCGTGAAGCGCTTGACCAGCGAATAATTGGGACCGGCCGTCAGCGTGCGTTCGTCGACGGGATACAGGCGCCGCAGCTGCGTCAGCAGGATCAGCAGATACGAGCGAACGACGTCGTAGCGCCCCAGCTGGCGCTCGCGCATTTCGTGCTCCATCGCCCGCAGCAGCGGCAGCATGCCGTCGTGCTGCTCGGCGCTGAGGTACAGCGCGGGATGGCCGCTAGTGGGATGGAAGAACGGAAATTTGGCGATGTCGTCGGCGCGAGGAAACATGTGGGTGAAGAACGCCGTACTGATGTTCATCACGTAGCCTTCCGGCGGCACCGACGACGTCCAGGCGTGCAGCTGGCCGGGCGCGAGAAAGAACACGGAATGATCCCGCACCTCCAGGGTCTGGAAATCCAGCATGTGGCTGCCCTGCGCGCGCGTCATCCAGAGCACGTGGTAGTACGCGTGCCGATGCGGGAACGCGCGCGGGATCTCGGGCCGGCTCTGCAGCCGGACGAGGTCGAAATAGAAAGAGCCCTCGCCGGCGAAGTCCGTGGATTCGAACGTGGGGAAATCCGCTGCACCGGCGTGTCGCGGCTCGGCATCAAGCGCCTGGGTCATAGGAAGGCTCAGGTAGGTTCAGTCTTGCTCGAGCCGAAAACTGTATCACCCATTCAGTCGGCGAACACCTCGTGCGAGGCGCCCGGTCCGCGGCGCCAGTAGCTCGCGGCGCGCACGCAGGCCTTGTCAATGCCGCGCTCGCGCACCAGGTGTTCCCGTATGCCGCGGATCACCGAATACTCGCCCGCCGCCCACGCGTAGCCCATGCCTTCGGGCAGCAGCAGGCCGCGCACGGCGGTCTCCAGGGCACTGGGCCCGTCGTTCGCGTCCGCGGCGCCATGCACCCATTGCAGCTTCATGCTGGCCGCGCTTTCCAGTGCCAGTCGCGCAGACGGATCGCGCGTCTCGACCACCACGATCGCACGCGCCTCGGCGGGCAGTTCCTGCAAGCGACGCGCGATGGCGGGCAAGGCGGTCTCGTCGCCGATCAGCAGGTGCCAGTCGTACTCGAGCGGCACGACGAATGAACCGCGCGGCCCGGCCACTCCCAGGAACTGGCCCGGCCGGGCCTGCGCGGCCCAGGTGGTGGCCGGCCCCTCGCCATGCAGCACGAAGTCGATGTCCAGTTCGCCCGCCTGCGCGTCGTAGCGGCGCGGCGTGTAGTCGCGGGCAACGGGGCGCGGAGCATGCTCGGGCCATTGCGGACCCTTGGGTCCGAAGGTGGGCAACTGCACCGCCGCATCGGGCTGGGCGGGAAAGAACAGCTTCACGTGGTCGTCGAAGCCCTCGGACACGAACCCGGCCAGGTCCTCGCCAGCCAGCGTGATGCGCACCATGTGCGGCGTAAGCATGACCTTGCGGCGCACCTGCAGCAGGCGCGCCTTCAACGCATGCTGCACCTTTCGCACCGCGGGGCGTACCGCATCGGCGGCGGACGAATCGATCGGCGCATTCATGCCTCGCCCTCCTGGCCGGAGGTCCGGTTCGGTTGTTGCTCGATCTCGGCCGCCGCGCGGCGCAGGATGGCGGCTATGCGCCGCTGCTCGGCGTGATCCGCATCCGTACGGCGCAGCAGCGCCCGCTTCAGCGCGTGGCGAGCCTCCACCAGTTCTTTCAGCCAGCCGCTCGCGGCCTCGGCGTCAGCATCGTTCTTCGCCCCGTCGGGGCTGTCCGCGCCGCCCCAGGCCTGCTTCATCCACGCCATCTTGCGCGCCGCATGGCTCAATGCGGCAAACAGCAACTCGGCTTGTTCGCGGTGCGCGTCCAGGTGCGCGCGGCCGGCTTCGGCCAGGTGATAGCGCTTGCGATTGCCGTGCGCTTCGACCGTGGCGTAGTCCAGCTCTTCCAGATAGGTGAGCGCGGGGTAGATGACTCCGGGACTGGGGCTGTAGAAGCCGTTGGAGCGCGCTTCGAGCGCCTTGATCAATTCGTAGCCATGGCGCGGCTGCTCTTCCAGCAGCGCCAGCAGCATCAGCTGGAGCTCGTCGGCGCCGAACTTGCGGCCGCGGGTGAAGCCCTCGCCTCCCATGCCTTCCCAGCCGCCCATCCAGCCTCGACCGGGCCGGCCGCCGCGCGGCCCGCCGGGGCCGAACCAATGCTTGGCCCGATGGGCCACCGCAAAACCGTGAAAAGGAAAATGCATCATGTGCCTCGCATATCGTACGATATGTCGTACGATATATCTGCGAAGCGCATCATGTCAACCGCCGATGCCGCGCGAAGCCGGCGATGAGCCGGCCCGCGGGCTTCCTGCACCAGGGCGAGCTACGCCGCCCGGGCTCCGTCCAGCGACACCACCTGGGCGCTGAAGTCCTTCATCAACTGCTCGCGCCGCGCGGCGGCTTTCTCCATCGCCGCCTCTTTGATGTGACCGTAGCCGCGGATCTGCTCGGGCAGACTGGCAAGCGCCACCGCCCGTTCCAGGTTGCCGCGGCTCAGCTTGGGCAGAATGGCCGTGATGTCGTCGCGGTACTGCCGGATCAGTTCGCGCTCGGCGCGCCGCTCGGCGGTATAGCCGAACACGTCCAGGGCCGTGCCGCGCAGACCGCGCAGGCGCGCCAGCATGCGGAACATGCGCAGCGTGCCTGGGCCATAGCTGCGCTTGACCAGGTGACCCTTGGCGTCGCGTTTGGCCAGCAGCGGCGGCGCCAGATGGAAATGGATCTTCCAGTCGCCTTCGAACTGCGCCTCGACGCGCTTGAGGAATTCGCCGTCGGTGTACAGACGCGCCACCTCGTACTCGTCCTTGTAGGCCATGAGCTTGAAGTAATAGTGCGCCACCGCCGTCGCCAGCCGCGTGGTGCCGGTCGCGTCGCGTTCGGCTCGCGCCACGCGCTCCACCAGCTCCGCGTATCGGTCGGCATAGGCGGCGTTCTGGTAGTCGGTGAGAAACGCCTTGCGGCGGGCGACCAGCTCGTCGAGCTCGCCGGCGGGCCGCTTGAAGTCGACCACCGCGCCCTGGCCTCGCCGCACTTCGACGATGCCGTCGTCGGCGGCCTGCCCCGCAGAAGCGGCCGGAGCGCCGATCAGCCGCTGCACTTCGGCCAGGTCGTGCGCGGCGCGGCGCCCCCAGGCGAACGCCGCCAGGTTGTTGGGCACCTGCTGGCCGTTGAGTTCGATGGCGCGCCGCAGCGCCGCCTCGCCCAGCGGCAGCCAGCCCTTCTGGTAGGCATAGCCCATCATCAGCGGATTGGCGTAGATGGCGTCGCCCAGCAGGCCCACGGCCAGTTCGGCCGCATCTATCGTGTCGACGTTGCCCGCGCCGCAGGCGGTCTGCAGATCGGCCTGCAGGTTCGAACCGGGCAGGCTCCAGTCGGGGTTGTTCACGAATGCGGCGGTGGGCGCGACGTCGCTGTTCAGCAGCACGCGCGTGCGGCCCGGCAGCATGCGGGCGATGGCCTCTTGCCCCGTGCCCACCACCAGGTCGCCCGCCAGCACCAGGTCGGCCTCGCCCATCGCGACACGGGTGTTCAACAGCCCGCCCGGCGTCGGCGCCAGCACCACGTGCGAGTACACGGCCCCACCCTTCTGGGCCAGACCCGCCATGTCGAGCACCGAGCAGCCCTTGCCTTCGAGATGCGCGGCCATGCCCAGCAGTTGCCCGATGGTGACCACGCCGGTGCCGCCCACCCCGGCGATGAACACGCCGTAATGGTCGGCGCCGCCTTCGCCCAGCCCGGCGGGCCGGGGCTCGGGCAGGCCCGCGGCGATGTCGCCCTGCTGCGTCAGCGCGCGCGGCTTGCGCAGCTTGCCGCCCTCGATGGTGACGAAGCTGGGGCAGAAGCCCTTCAGACACGAGAAGTCTTTATTGCAGCTGGACTGGTTGATCGTGCGCTTGCGGCCGAACTCGGTTTCCAGCGGCTCGACGGACAGGCAGTGCGATTTCTCGGAGCAGTCGCCGCACCCTTCGCAGACGCGATCGTTGATGAGCACGCGGCGCGCCGGGTCGGGATACGCGTTGCGCTTGCGGCGCCGCCGCTTCTCGGTGGCGCAGGTCTGGTCGTAGATCAGCACCGACACGTTGGCGTATTCGCGCAGCTCGCGCATGACTTCGTCGAGCTCGTCGCGGTGCCGTACCGGCACGTTGGGCGCGAGGCCCGACATGTCGCGATACTTCTCGGGCTCGTCGGTGACGACGATGATCTTCTCGATGCCTTCGGCCGCCACCTGGCGCGTGATCATGGGCACGCTGATCGGCCCATCCACCGGCTGGCCGCCGGTCATGGCCACGGCATCGTTGAACAGGATCTTGTAGGTGATGGGCGCCTTGGCCGCCACGGCCGCGCGTATCGCCAGCAGGCCCGAATGGAAATAGGTGCCGTCGCCCAGGTTGGCGAACACGTGCTTCTCTTCGGTGAACGGCGCCTGGCCCAGCCACGGCACGCCCTCGCCGCCCATCTGGGTGAAGACCTGCGTATTGCGGCCCATCCAGGTCACCATGTAGTGGCAACCGATGCCGGCCATGCCGCGCGATCCCTCGGGCAGCCGCGTGGAGGTGTTGTGCGGACAGCCCGAACAGAACCAGGGCTTGCGCTCTTCGGTGATGCGCGGCCTGGACAGCGCCTTCTCGCGCGCATCGATGAACGCCAGGCGCGCCTCGATGCCGGCGCGCACGTCGTCGGGCAGCGCGAAGCGCAGCAGCCGCTGGCCCACCACCTTCGCGACCATGGCGGGCGAGAACTCGTAGTGCGCGGGCAGCAGCCAGTTGCCTTGCGGCACCGACCATTCGCCGCCGTCCTTGTCGTCGAACTTGCCGACGACGCGGGGAATCTTCTTGCCCGAACCGATCCAGCTGAACAGTTCTTCCTTCAGCTGATACTCGATGACCTGGCGCTTCTCTTCCACCACCAGGATCTCGTCCAGTCCTTCGGCGAACTGCTGCATGCCGGCGGCCTCGAGCGGCCACACCATGCCCACCTTGAACAGCCGCAGCCCGATGCGTCGGCATACGTCTTCGGACAGGCCCAGGTCGACCAAGGCCTGGCGCGTGTCCAGGTACGACTTGCCCGACGTGATGATGCCGAAGCGGGCGTCGGCCTGCGGCACGTGCCACATCTCGCGGTTGAGCTTGTTGGCGCGCGCGTACGCCAGCGCGGCGTACAGCTTGTAGTCGAGCAGGCGCGCCTCTTGCGCCAGGGGGGTGTCGGGCAGGCGTATGTTGAGTCCGTCGGCCGGCAGCACGACGTCTTGCGGCAGCACGATGGAAACGCGATCGACGTCCACGTCGACCGAAGCCGACACCTCGACGATGTCGGTGATCGTCTTCAGGCCGACCCAGACGCCGGCATAGCGGCTCATGGCCCAGCCGTGCAGGCCGAAGTCCAGCACTTCCTGCACGCTGGCCGGGAACAGCACCGGAATCATGCAGGCCTTGAGGATGTGGTCGCTTTGATGCGGCAGCGTGGAGGACTTGGCCGGGTGGTCGTCGCCCGCCACCACCAGCACGCCGCCGTGCTTCGAGGTGCCCGCGGCGTTGGCGTGCTTGAACACGTCGCCGCAGCGGTCCACGCCCGGCCCCTTGCCGTACCACATGCCGAACACGCCGTCGTACTTCGCGCCCGGGAACAGGTTGACCTGCTGCGAGCCCCATACCGCGGTGGCGGCCAGGTCTTCGTTGACGCCGGGCTGGAATTCGACGTGGTGCTGCTTCAGGTACTTGGCGGCCTTCCACATGTTCTGGTCGACGCCGCCCAGCGGCGAACCGCGGTAGCCCGATACGAAGCCAGCGGTGTTCAGGCCGGCGCGCACGTCGCGCAGCCGTTGCATGATGGGCAGGCGTACCAGGGCGTGGATGCCGCTCATCCAGGCGCGGCCGGTTTCGAGGGTGTATCTGTCGTCCAGCTGGACGGACGAAAGCGCCGCGTGCTGCGCGGGCGTAAGAGGGGCATTCATGTCTACTCCGTTGGTATGGGATCTCCGGGACGGCCGCACGAGAAAGCTCTTGTGGAGCGGCCGGCGACAGGCCCGGGCACTGGGGTGCCTTTTGTTTTCTTTCCCTTTTACCCGGCCGGATACGTCCCCGCAATAGGGCGATGCGATAATCCGGCATGGACTTCGCCACCCGCATCGCCGCCTGGCAGGCGCTACACGGCCGCCATGGACTGCCCTGGCAGGGGCCTGCCGACCCCTATCGCACCTGGCTGTCCGAGATCATGCTCCAGCAGACGCAGGTGTCCACGGTCATCCCGTACTACCAGCGCTTTCTCGAACGCTTCCCCGATGTGGCCGCGCTGGCGGCCGCCAGCCAGGAAGAGGTCATGCCCTACTGGGCCGGACTGGGCTATTACGCCCGCGCGCGCAACCTGCATCGCTGCGCCCAGCAGGTGGTCAGCGACTGGGGCGGCCGCTTTCCCGCTACCGCCGAACAGATCGCCACGCTGCCCGGCATCGGCCGCTCCACCGCGGCGGCCATCGCGGCGTTCTCTTACGGCGAGCGCTCGCCGATCCTGGACGGCAACGTCAAACGCGTATTCGCGCGGCACTTCGGCGTGGAAGGCGACCCGACGCGGCGCGAGGTCGAGCAGCGCATGTGGGCGCTGGCCGACGCGCAGGTGGCCGCGGCGCCGCAACTGGACATGCGCGCCTATACGCAGGGCCTGATGGATCTGGGCGCCACGGTCTGTACGCGGGGCAAGCCCGCCTGCGAGCGCTGTCCGGTGGCCGACACCTGCGTGGCCCGCCGCGAGGGCCGGCAGCAGGAACTGCCCAGCCCCAAGGCGCGCAAGACCGTGCCGCAGCGCCAGACCGGCATGCTGGTGCTGCAGCACGCCGGCTCGGTGCTGCTGCAGCAGCGGCCGCAGTCGGGCATCTGGGGCGGCCTGTGGAGCCTGCCCGAATTCGCCGCCGAAGGCGACCCGCTGGATGCGGCCCGGCTGCTGGGACACGAGCCCGCGGCGCACTATCGCCTGGCCGACTTCTCGCACACCTTCACGCATTACAAGCTGAACATCAGCCCGTGGTACGTGCACGTGCAGGCGCCGGCGGCGCTGCGCGATGCGGCGGCCGAGGGCGTGGCGACGCGCTGGATGGCTGCCGCCGAGCTGCCGTCCACCGCCCTGCCCGCGCCGGTGAAGAAGCTGCTGGAAGGATTGTTCGAGGCGGGACTGCCGGGCATGCCCGCGGCCGATGGCCTGCAAGCCAGCCCGAGCCTCTTCGCCCCGTTCCCCCGCCACGGCGCCCGGACGTGAAAACGCCGTCGCGCCCATGACGGGCGGGACGGCGCCGATACTGCTGCGTGCTTACTGCTCGATGCTGATGTTCGCGGCCTTCACGATGTCGGCCCACTGCTGGCGATCCTTCTCCAGGAACTGCGCGAACTGCTCGGACGTCACGCCCGTGACGGGCTCGGAACCCAGGCCGGCCATCTTCTCTTTCAGCGCCGGCTGCGCCAGCACGTCCCGGAAGGCGGCCTGATACGTGGCCAGCACATCGGCCGGCAGGCCGGCCGGCGCGAACACGCCCTGCCACGTGGGCATGTCGAAGCCCTTCAGGCCCTGCTCGTCCAGGGTCGGCACGTTGGGCAATTGCGCCGCGCGCTTGAGCGACGCCACGCCGATGGCCTTCACCTTGCCCTGCTGCGCCAGGGGCGCCGCGGTCGAGATGTTGTCCATGGTCATCGCGATGTGGCCGCCCAGCAGATCGGTGATCACCGGCGCGGCGCCGCGATACGCGGCCACCGGCACCTTCACGCCCAGACGGTGCAGCATGGTCTCGGCGATGAGGTGGTTCGAGATGCCCACGCCCGCGATGCCGTAGCTGGCGCTGGGCGTCTTCTGGAAGTATTCCTTCAGCTCGGTCAGATTATTGGCCGGCACGTCCTTGTTGATGATCAGCACGTTGGGCTGCGTCGCGGCCTGCGTGATGGGAGTGAAGTCGGTGGGCTTGTAGTGCGTGCCCTTGGGGTTCAGCACATACGTGATGGCCATCGAGCCGGCGGCGCCGATGCCGATGGTGTAGCCGTCGGGGCGCGCCTGGGACAGGCGCATCGCCATGATGTTGCCGCCGGCGCCCGCCACGTTCTCCACCACCACGGGCTGGCCCAGGCGCTGAGACAGGGGGTCCGCCAGCAGGCGGGCCAGCGTGTCGGCCGAGCCGCCGGGGGCGAAGCCCACCATCAGGCGCACGGGCTTGGTGGGCTTCCAGGCGTCGGCGGCCACCGCCGGTGCGGCGGCCGCGGTGCCGGCGACGAGGACTGCGCCCAGGGCGCATCGCAGGTTACGAACAAACATAATCACACTCTCCAGTGAGTCATTGACGAAGTTGTCATGTCTCCACTCGCCGCTCTTTTCTCGCGGACGTCGTTATTCATTCATTCCAGGATCTGCGACAGCGCCTGGGCCACCATGCGGTTGGACAGCAGCACCGGCCGGCCCGAGGCGGCCGCGGTGGCGCGCCGCATGCGTTCGGCATAGCCCATGCAATGCAGCACGATCAGATCGCAATCGGACAGTTCGCGGCCCGCGGCCTCGAAGCGGGCCTGCGCTTTCGCCGGATCGGCCTCATAAGGCGAGGCGTGCACGATGCGCGTCTCGCAGCCCAGCGGCGTGGCCAGATGGAAGGCATCCACCTGCGCGGCCAGCGGCACGACCAGGCCGATGCGCCGGCAATGGCGAGCCAGCCCGGCGATCAGGTGATCCACCACTTGCTGCGGCTCGACCACGAGGGTGCGCATGGGCGCGATGGCGGTGCCGGTGCACAGCGGCACCAGCACGTCGTAGCCTGCCGCATCGGCCCGGCCCATGATCTCCGCCAGCCTGGCCTCGGCGGCATGCTTGTCCAGTTCCACCTGCGCGCCGTCGCGCATGCGCGACGCGAAGCGGTAGGCGCCCGGCTTGGGCCGCATGGCCTGCAGTTGCGCCTCGTCCATGCCGTCCAGGGCGCCGAACTCGTCGATGGCCACGTGCGGGCCCAGCAGCGGCGCCATCTCGGGCACCACGTCACTGCGCGGCGACTGCCCGATGGTGAAGAACGCCACGCGGCGCGTCGTCACGCTCATGACTGAACCTCATGACCGACGGTCTGCAGGTGCGCCAGCGAACCATAGCGCTGCTGAAGCGCGGCCCATTCCTGCTCGTCGAAGAACTTCAGCACGCCCTGCCCGTAGAGCTTGGCGACCTCGATGCAGAAGCGCATGGCCACGTCGGCGTCCACGGCGTTGGTCACGCCGGTGGCGCAGCCGGGCACAGTGGTCTGGGCCGTCAGCGCGACGCCGACGACCGGCGCATCGGTGACGATGGTGGGCTGCATCAACGAATTCACGTGCCACAGGCCGTTCTCGTACGGCGTGATGTCCTGCGTGGTCAGCGGCAGCGTCAGGGGCAGCTGGCCACTAACCCAGCCCATCACATCGAGCATGGTTTCGGGAATGCGCAGCAGATAGCCTTGTCTGGCCACGGGGGTCAGCGCGACGCCGCGCTGGTTCACCAGCCGGTTGCCGCGCGTCGTGTCGACGGACAGGATGGCTTCCATGCGCGGGTCGACTTCGTGGGACATCATCTCGCGCATGGGGAACGGAGAGCGCATCATCGGCACGGGGTGGTGCGGACGCGTGCCGGCGCGCGGGCAGATGTGCGTGCGGATGCGCACGGTGCCCGGCATCAGGTCGCCCTGCCGCGCCATGGCCATGATCTTCAGCGCGGCCGCGATTGCCACCACGGCCCCGTCGCTGTCCGACACCAGGCCGGTAACCGCCGGCCGCGCGCCGATGCCGCCCAGCCGGCCCACGATGCCCAACTGCGGAGCCGACTCGTCGGCGCCCGGAATGACGATGGACAGAAAGTCCGTGGCGGCCTCGCCGCGCTCCAGGCGGGTGACCTCGACCTCGCAGCGGCCCGCGGCGCGCAGCACCTGCGCGACCGACTCGCCCGTGACGTAGGCCGACGACAGCAGTTCGATGGTGTCTATGACGTGCTTCATGCCGACACCTCCACCTTGCCGGGACGCAGCACGGCGGGCTCGCGCCGCCCCAGGAACAGCGTCGCGTCGTGCGGGCCCACCAGTTCCATTCCGTCATCGCGCACCCGCAGGCCGGTGCCTTCCGGCAAGCCGAGCACGGGCATGGCCGGGCTCGCCGCGCAGAACTCCGCCAGGCGCTGCATGCGCGTCTCGCCGCGATGTCCGGGCGGATGGGCGTTGGTGTAATGGGGATTGATCTGGAAGGGCACCAGGGCCAGGGCGTCGAAGCTGCCCGGATCGACGATGGGCATGTCGTTGGTGGTGCAGATCGTGGGGCAGGCCAGGTTCGATCCCGCGCTCCAGCCCAGGTACGACGCGCCCTCGCGCACGCGGCGCGCCATCAGCGGCATCAGCTCGCGGCGGCGCAGCTCGCGCAGCAGATTGAACGTGTTGCCGCCGCCGACGATGATCACGGAGGCCGCCTCCAGCGCCGCTACCGGGTCCTCGGCACGATGCAGCGGCTGGATGTTCCAACCCAGGTCCGCCAGCGCATCGCCCACCAGCGTCGCGTAATCGTCCCAGTCGCGCGTCACGCCCGCGAAGGGCACGAAGACGGCGGACGCGTCCGCGGGCAGGGCCTGGCCCAGTTCACGGATGGCCGGCAAGGCGTGGACCAGGTAGCCGGCCTCGCTGCTGGAGTTGCTCAGGAGCAGAAGATTCATCGAGAAATTCCGTAGTGAAACGTCGGTTGTGCGCGGCGCGGCCGCGAGTACAGACTGGAAGATTCGGCGCGCCTACACCTGCCAGAAAGGATCGTGCAGGTCGCGGCCCAGGCCGCCGACCTGTTCGAGGACCAGCTGGCGCAGCTCGGCGACGCGCGCGGCGTCGGCCTGGAATGACACGAAGGACACGCACAGGCCGCGCAGTTCGCCGGTGCCGGGATCGCGCACCGCGGCCGCCACCGCGCCGATGCCCGGCATGGCCTGGTCGATGGCGACGGCGCAGCGCTCGGCCTGGATGCGGACCACGTGCTGGGCCAGCTCGCCGACCGAGGCGGGGCAGTCGCGCCCTTCCGGCGGCAGCGGCGCGGAAGGATCGTCGCCATACAGCGCGGCGAATTCGGCCTTGGTAAGCCGCGACAGCATCGCGCGCCCCATCGCCGTGCTGGACGCCGCGCGGCGCGATCCGGGCGGCGACAGCACCTGCACGGGATGCGAACCGTTCAGGCGCTGCAGCACCACGGTCTCGTGGCGGTTCAGTGTCGACAGATACGCGGTAAGGCCCGAGGTGTCGGACAGCCGCGCCAGCACGGCGCGGCAGGCTTCGTCCAGCGGCGTGGCGGCCATGCTGGCGCGTACCGCCTGCGCCAGCAGCGCGCCGGCGCGGAATCGCCGGGTCTGCGGGTCCTGGTCCAGCAGTCCGTAAGCCTGCATCTGCGCGAGCAAGCGCGACGCCGAGCTCTTGGGCAGCGACAGCCGCCCGGCCACGTCGGTGAAGCTCAATTCGGTCGCGCCATCGGCGTAGAGCGACAGCACGCGCTGCACGCCATCCAGAATGCTCATACAAGTTCCGTTTTTCGGAACTATAGTTCCGTAATGTTGAACAAGCGTACTGCAAGCAGCGGGCGAGCGTCAAACGACGTGCCCGCCGCACTCGGCGAGCGGCGCGTGGCGCATCAAAGAAATATGCGTGGAAGGTTTGTTCAGCCGAGGTTGCGAAGCAACATCACCAGCTTCAGCCCGGGATGCGTGGCCAGCCGGAACGTCACCTGCCGGAACGTCAAGCGTCCGTCGCGCGGATGGGCGAATTCGCGCGCACCGCCTTCGCGCTCCACCACGGCATGGCGTGTCCACCAGTGGGCGAAGGTCTCGCTGGCGCGGTTCAGTTCGGCCAGCAGCACGCTGACGTCCGGCTCGTCCAGGTGCGCGCCGGCATCGGCGCGGAACTCGGCCACCACGCGGCGCGCGCGCTGTTCCCAGCCCACCACCAGTTCGCGGGCGGCGGGGTCCAGGAAGATGTAGCGCAGCAGGTTGGGATGCGGGTCCCGGTCCGGCCAATGATCGAACAGTTCGCGCATGGCCGCGTTGCTGGCCAGGACGTGCCAGGCCCGGTCCAGGACATAGGCGGGCGCCTCGATGGCGTCCACGCACTCCTGCAGCGGCAGGCCGGACGGGCCGCCCGGTTCGTCCTGCGCGTGCATCGGATCGGCGCATTCGGCCAGCTCGAACAGATAGGCGCGCTCGGCCCGCACCAGTTGCAGCACGTTGGCGATGCGCGCCCATACCGCGGGCGATACCGACACTTCCCGGCCCTGCTCGATCCAGGTGTACCAGGTGACGCTGATGCCCGACAGCTGCGCCACCTCTTCGCGGCGCAGCCCCGGCGTGCGCCGGCGCATGCCGTCGGGCAGTCCGGCCATCTGCGGGGTGATGCGGGCGCGAGCGTTGCGGACGAATTCGCCCAGGGTACGGCGGCGCAGCGCCGAGCCCTCGTGGCCGGCTGCCGGAGCGGAAGAGGTACTGTTCATACCAGGATAGGCAAAGGCCTGTACGCGGATTCGGGCGCGCCTATCTTACCCGCGCGGCGCGCGGCGCTAGTGCGCGTCGCGGTCGGACAACGCGGGATTTCGCTCGTTCCAGCGTCGGAACGCCTCTCTTACCTGATCCGCCTGGTCGCATTGCCGCAGCGCCTTCTGGAACTCGGCTTGCGAGAACAGTCCGGCCGCTTCGGCGAGGATATCCAGGTGCGTCTGGTTCGCCGGCGCCGGCACAATGATGAACAGCGCGTGCACCACCCGCGAGCCCGCCCCGTCATCGAAGAAGCACGGGCGCTTCAGCCGCATGTACAGAAGGCGGATGCCTTCCAGCCCTTCGACCGAGGCATGCGGCATGGCCACCTCCTGTCCCAGCGCCGTCGAGCCCAGCCGCTCGCGCCGCACCAGGGCAGCGAGAATGTCCTCGGCCGAAATGCGGCAGGCCGCCGCCAGGCGCTCGCTGGCAATCTGGAACAGCTGATCCTTGTCCCGCACGTCCACGTCCACGAGGATGCGGTCGTGCTGCAGGAAATCGTCTATCACGCCCATATGCGCTCCCTTCTGCGTCGGGACTGGCCCAACGGAGTCGTTGCGACGCGGCCGTCGCGTTCATGAACTGCTCCCCGAGCCTGTCCGATCACTGTAGAAGAGCGCGCGTAAAGATGTTGCAAACAAGGGCTACGAAGCCATAAAGAACATATAGCGGCGACGCGCCGGGAGCTCGACGCCACGGCGAAACGGCGCTCGCGCCGGCCGATGCGCCGCCGCCCGCGCGCCGCATCGCGTTATCCCAGGTTGGGAGCCAGCGTGCGGCGCAGATCGTCCTCGGTGCGGCCGCTGCGGCGTGCATAGTCTTCGACCTGGTCCTCGCCGATGACGCCCACGTTGAAGTACTGCGATTGCGGATGGCTGAAGTAGAAGCCCGACACGCTGGACGCGGGCAGCATGGCGTAGGCGTCGGTCAGGTCCATGCCCACTTCTTGCGCATCCAGCACGCGGAACAGGTCGGTTTTCACCACGTGTTCGGGGCAGGCCGGATAGCCGGGCGCGGGCCGGATGCCCCGGTATTTCTCGGCGATCATGTCCTCGTTGGACAGGGCCTCGTCGGCCGCGTAGCCCCACAGGTCCTGCCGCACGCGCGCATGCAGGCATTCGGCGAAGGCTTCCGCCAGGCGGTCGGCCAGCGACTTCAGCATGATGCCCGAGTAGTCGTCCATGGCGCGCTCGAACTCGGCCTCTTTCTTCTCAATGCCCAGGCCGGCCGTGACGGCGAACAGCCCGATGTAGTCCGCCACCCCGCTGTCCTTGGGCGCTATGAAATCGGCCAGGCACTTGTTGGCCACGCCCTCGCGCTTGGCGCCCTGCTGGCGCAGGTTGCGCCACGTGAACAACACCTCGCTGCGCGACTCGTCCTTGTAGACCTCGATGTCGTCGTCGTTGACGGTGTTGGCGGGGTAGAAGCCGGCCACGCCGCTGGCGGTCAGCCAGCGGCCCTCGATGATGCGCTTGAGCATGGCCTGGCCGTCGGCCAGCACCTTGCGGGCCTGCTCGCCCACCACCTTGTCTTCCAGGATGGCCGGATACGGGCCGAACAGGCTCCAGGTCTGGAAGAACGGGCCCCAGTCGATGTAGCGCGCGATCTCGGCCAGGTCATAGCTCTTGAACGTGCGCCGGCCGATGAACTTCGGCCGCGGCGGCGTGTAGGCCGACCAGTCGATGCGCGGCCGGGCCGCGCGCGCATCGGCCAGGGGCATGATGGGCGTGGCCTTGCGGTTGGCATGGCGCCGCCGCACGTCCTCGTACTCCTGCGCCAGTTCGGCCACGTAGGCAGCCGACTGCTCGGACATCAGGCTGGTGGCCACGCCCACCGAACGGCTCGCGTCGGGCACGTGGACCACGGGCCCTTCGTAGTGCGGGGCGATCTTCACGGCGGTATGCACGCGGCTGGTGGTGGCGCCGCCGATCAGCAGCGGCATGCGCCGCTCGCGGAAGTAGTCGTCGCGCTGCATCTCGGAAGCCACGTACGCCATCTCTTCGAGGCTGGGCGTGATCAGGCCCGACAGGCCGACGATGTCGGCCTGCTCTTCCTTGGCCTTCTGCAGGATCTGAGCGCAGGGCACCATCACGCCCATGTTCACGACCTCGAAGTTGTTGCATTGCAGGACCACCGACACGATGTTCTTGCCGATGTCGTGCACGTCGCCCTTCACGGTGGCGATCACGATCTTGCCCTTGGCGCGCACGTCGCCGCCGGCGGCGGCGATCTGCCGCTTCTCTTCCTCGATGAAAGGGACGAGGTGGGCCACGGCTTGCTTCATCACGCGCGCCGACTTCACCACCTGCGGCAGGAACATCTTGCCGGCGCCGAACAGGTCGCCCACGACATTCATGCCGTCCATCAGCGGACCCTCGATGACCTCGATGGGCCGGCCGCCGCGCGCGGCGATCTTCTGCCGCACTTCTTCGGTGTCTTCGACGATGAAAGTGGTGATGCCGTGCACCAGCGCGTGAGTCAGGCGCTGCTCGACCTCGGCGTTGCGCCAGGCCAGGTCTTCTTCCTTCCTCGCGCCCGCGCCCTTGATGGTGTCGGCGAACTGAACCAGCCGCTCGGTGGGCGTGCGCTCGTCGGCATCGCCCTCGCGTCCCTCGGGCTCGGCGCGGTCGAGGATGACGTCCTCGACCAGGTCGCGCAGCTGCGGCGCCAGATCGGCGTACACGCCCAGCTGGCCCGCGTTGACGATGCCCATCGTCAGGCCTTCGCGGATGGCGTAGTACAGGAACACCGTATGGATGGCCTCGCGCATCGGCTCGTTGCCGCGGAACGAGAAGCTCACGTTCGAGATGCCGCCCGAGATGCGCGCGTGCGGCAGGTTCTTGCGGATCCACGCGACGCCGTCGATGAAGTCCATGGCGTAGTGGTTGTGCTCGTCGATGCCGGTGGCCACGGCGAACACGTTGGGATCGAAGATGATGTCCTCGGGCGGGAAGCCCTCTTCGTCGACCAGGATGCGGTAGGCGCGGCCGCAGATCTCCTGGCGCCGCGCCAGCGTGTCGGCCTGGCCCTGCTCGTCGAAGGCCATCACCACCACCGCCGCGCCGTAGCGGCGGCACAGGCGGGCATGATGCCTGAAGGCATCCTCGCCTTCCTTCATCGAGATCGAGTTGACCACCGGCTTGCCCTGCACGCATTTCAGCCCGGTCTCGATGACTTCCCACTTCGAGCTGTCGATCATCACGGGCACGCGCGCGATGTCGGGCTCGGAGGCGATGAGGTTCAGGAACCGGTGCATGCAGGCCACTGAATCCAGCATGGCCTCGTCCATGTTGATGTCGATGATCTGCGCGCCGTTCTCGACCTGCTGGCGCGCCACGGCCAGCGCCTCGTCGTATTTCTCTTCGCGGATCAGGCGCGCGAACATCTTGCTGCCCGTCACGTTGGTGCGCTCGCCCACGTTGACGAACAGCGTCTCTTCGTCGATGTTCAGCGGCTCCAGCCCCGACAGGCGCGTCTTCACGGGCACCTCGGGCACCGCGCGCGGCGTCAGCGACTGCACCTTGCGCGCGATCTCGCGGATGTGGTCGGGCGTGGTGCCGCAACAGCCGCCGGCCATGTTCACCAGGCCGGCCCGCGCGAATTCCTCGAGCAGGGCCGAGGTGTCGGCCGGCGTCTCGTCGAAGCCCGTCTCGGCCATGGGATTGGGCAGGCCGGCGTTGGGATAGACGCAGACGTAGGTGTCGCAGATCTTGGACAGCTCGGCCACGTACGGCCGCATCAGCGCGGCGCCCAGCGCGCAGTTCAGGCCGATGGTGACGGGCCGCGCATGGCGCACCGAATTCCAGAATGCCTCGACCGTCTGGCCCGACAGGATGCGGCCCGACGCATCGGTGACCGTGCCCGAGATCATCACGGGCAGGCGCACGCCGCGCTGTTCGAACACCTCTTCGGTGGCGAAGATGGCGGCCTTCGCGTTCAGTGTGTCGAAGATGGTTTCGATCAGCACGATGTCGATGCCGCCGTCGAGCAGGCCGTTGAGCTGCTCGATGTAGGCTTCGCGCAGCTCGTCGAAGGTGACGTTGCGCGCGCCGGGGTCGTTGACGTCGGGCGAGATGGAGGCTGTCTTGGGCTGAGGGCCCAGGGCGCCCGCCACGAAGCGCGGATGCTCGGGCGTGCTGTAGGCGTCGCAGGCCTCGCGGGCCAGCCGGGCCGATGCCTTGTTCAATTCGTAGGCCAGCTCGGGCAGGTCGTAGTCGCCCTGCGCGATGGAGGTGGCGCCGAAGGTGTTGGTCTCGATGACGTCGGCGCCGGCCTCGAGGTACTGGCGGTGGATCTCGGAGATGACGTCGGGCCGCACCAGCGAGAGCAGCTCGTTGTCGCCCTTCAGGTCTTTATGGTGCTCGGCGAAACGATCGCCGCGGAACTGGGCCTCGGTGAGCTTGTAACGCTGGATCATCGTGCCCATCGCCCCGTCGAGGATCAGGATGCGCTTCTCCAGCTGACGTACGAATTCCGCTCCATGCGTATAGGCGGTCAGGGGATAGGGCATGCGGGGGTATGACACGGCGGATCCTGTGGGAAGCATGCGCGCGAAACGGCAGCGCATGCGTCGATGGCAAATTGTGTCCATTTTAGCCGTGCCCGGCGAGGCGCCTCGCGGCATGGAAGGCCGCGGATACGTGGGCTGGCGGCTGATGAGGGCGCCGTACGCATGACTGCAACTGGATTAGTCAAATCACAACATGAGTAAATTAATGTCAATGTCATAACCTGAGGTCGCCCTCCTTTTTATAGTGTGGGCCTTTCACAGGCTCTATCACTCTGCCCGCGCCCGACCCAGCCGCGCGGCTCGAACAACAAGGAGTTGGGAGTGGCGGCATTGCCCCAGGTGTTGATCAGAGAGGATGACGCCGTGCAGCAGCTGGGCACGGTGACGCATCTCGGCGCGGACGGCTGGCACGTCGTGCGTTGCCCCCATGACTCGCATGGCGCCGCGCTGCGCGTGCGACGCGCCGCCAGTTGCCTGCTCGACCCCCGGATGGGCGATACCGTGCTGGTCTGGGGCCCTAATCCCGCCCAGGCCTACATCGTGGCCGTGATCGAGCAGGCCGACCCCGCCGCCAGCCGCATCGAGGTCGATGGCGACCTGACGCTGGTTTCGCGTTCCGGCAACGTCCATGTGCAGGCGGCACGCGACTTGACCCTGACGGGCACCGACGTGTCGCTGGACGGCGAGATGCTGAAGGTCAACGCACCGCACGCCCGGCTGGCCCTGCAGGACACCGAATTCCTTGGCGTGGGCGTGCGCGCGACGGTGGCCTCGCTGCGCGTGGTGGGCCGCAACTGCGAAGTCGTGATGGACCGCATTTCGCACCTGGCGCAACACATCTTCCGGCTGGCCGAACGCATGGAACAGGCCCGCGCGGGGCACATCGACTACCAGGCCGACCAGACCGCGCGCGTGCATGCGCGCCAGACGATAGTGACCGGCCGCGACGTCGTCAAAGTCGACGCCGACCAGATCCACATGGGCTGACCGCTTCCCGGTCTTCCCTCAGCCTCGCAGGAAACTGCATGAATCGCCACGTCGTTCTCAAGATCTCGCAACCCGAGCTGGAGTTCCGCGCCCTGAGCGGCACGGAGAGCATGTCCGCGTTGTTCGAATTCGAACTCGAGATGACCTCGCCGTCGTATTCGCTGGATCTGCGCCAGATGCTGGGCAACCCGGTCACGCTGGAAATCGCGCTGGAGCCCATGGGCACGCGCTACCTGAACGGCCAGATCACCCGCTGCACGCTGGTGGGCCGCGCCAGCCCCACCTCGCGCCACTACGTGTATCGCGCCACGGTCAGGCCGTGGCTGTGGTACCTGACGCAGACCGTGGACAGCAAGATCTTCCAAGGCAAGACGGTGCCCGAAGTGCTGCAGGACGTGCTGTCGGAATACGGCTTTCCGGTCGAGACGCGCCTGGGCGGCGGCTATCGGCAATGGGAATACTGCGTCCAGTACCAGGAGACGGACTTCAACTTCATCAGCCGGCTGATGGAGCACGAGGGCATCCACTACTGGTTCGAGCACACCGACGGCAAGCACACGCTGGTGCTGGGCGACGAGACCGCGCAGCACCAGCCGCTGGACGGCGATCCCCTGCTGCCCTATATCGGCCCCGACCGGCTGACCCAGCCCATCCGCGAATACGTGTCGTACTGGGCGCCCGCCGAACAGATCACCCCGGGCAAGTTCGCCACGGTGGACTACGACTTCAAGAAACCCACGGCCAGCCTGGACGCCCTGCGCAGCAACCCCGGCCAGTACGCCCATGGCGACCTCGAAGTGTACGAGTGGATGGGCGGCTATACCGAGCCCGACCAGGGCGAGCGCTATTCGCTGGTGCAGCTCGAGGCGCTGCAGGTGCAACAGGCCACGGTGGAGGGGCTGAGCAACGCCCGCGCCATGACCACGGGCCGCACCTTCACGCTGCGCAACCATCCGCGCAACGTCGAGAACCGCGAGTACCTGGTGCACCGCGTCTCGTACGACATCCAGGAAACCGACTACTCCAGCAATGACGAGACGGCGCACGTCTTCGAGGTGCGCTTCTCGGTCATCCCTTCCAGCACGACCTTCCGGCCCCAGCGCGTCACGCCGCATCCGCGCACGCACGGCCCGCAGACCGCCCGCGTGGTGGGCAAGGCCGGCGAGGAACTGTGGACGGACCAGTACGGCCGCATCAAGGTGCAGTTCCACTGGGACCGCTACGGCCAGAAGAACGAGAACAGCTCGTGCTGGGTGCGCGTGTCCAGCCCCTGGGCCGGCGGCGGCTTCGGCGGCATCCAGATGCCGCGCGTGAACGACGAAGTCATCGTGGACTTCATCGGCGGCCAGCCCGACCGCCCCATCGTCATCGGCCGCGTCTACAACGCCAGCAACATGCCCCCGTGGGAACTGCCGGCCAACGCCACGCAGAGCGGCTTTCTCAGCCGCAGCAAGAACGGCGATCCGGGCACGGCCAACGCGCTGATGTTCGAGGACGCCTCCGGGCAGGAGCGCATCTGGCTGCACGCCGAGCGCAACATGGACACCGAGGTCGAGGCCAACGAGACCCACTCGGTGGACCTGAACCGGTCCACCACCATCGGCGTGGACGACACACTGATGGTGGTGGGCGCGCGCACCACCACCGTGCAGGGGCAGGAAACCGAAACCTTCATGTCCGGCGCGGACCGCACCGTCACGGGCCCGGTGAACGAGACCATCACCGGCGACGAGACGCGCACGCTGACGGGCAACTTCATCGAGGACATCACCGGCAACGTCGACCAGACCATCGTCGGGGACGTGACTGAAACCACCACTGGCAACGTCACGCGCACCATCACCGGCAACGTGGTGGACGAGACCACCGGCGACGTCGACGAGACCATTACCGGCAACCTGACGCAGGAAACGACCGGCGACGTGAACCGCACCATCACCGGCGCGGTGACCGACACCACGACGGGCGACGTCAACGCCACGGTGACGGGCAACACCACCCGCACGTTCAACGGCACGATAGACGAGACCGTCACGGGCCAATACACCATCACCGCCCCCACCGGCATGACGGTGGATACGCCGAACTGGAAGGTCACCAATGCGTCGAACACCACGCACTGGTACACGAAGCATCTGGTGGCCACGTCTTGGAAGGCGACCGCCACGGGAGTGGAAGCGGACGTCTACGGACTGCGCGGCCAGGTATTCGGCGTCAACTTCCAGTGGTCGGCGGTCAAGCTCGACTACTTCGACTTCCGCAACGACGGCGGCAAGACCCGCATCGTCATGAACGTGCTCGAGGCCTACAGCACGGCGGCCACGATGGGCATGGGCGGACCCTGGGTCAACATGCGCGCCCTGCACCTGTTGGGGTGACCACATCATGCAGACGAAGAACTCGCCCGGCTCGATCGTCACCGACACCGGACTCTCCGAGCGCACCTTGCGCTTGATCCTCAGGATCGGCTGCATCGGCGTGCCGCTGGTCATCACCGTGCTGGCCGCCGGCAAGGACATGCCGCTGTGGGGCTACGCCATCATCTGGGGCGTGCCGCTGTTCATGTACATGGTGATGACGCAGAGCATGATGCCCAGCGCCGAGGAACGCGCGGCCCATGCGCTGCAGCACGCCCCCAACACCGCGCGCGGCGAGGCCACGGTGACGGACGTGCGGCACGACGGCATCATGGAGACCGAGAACCTGCGGATGACGCGCCTGCGCCTGTCGCTGCGCATGCCCTCCGAGACCGGCGCGCCGCAGCAGTCCGAGGTAGTCGTGAAGGTCGAGGACGCCCTGCTGTCCAACTTCGCTTCGGGCAAGACCGTGCACGTGCTGTACGACCCCGCGGATCCCCGCCGCGTGGCCGTGGACCGCGAGCGCTCGCCGCTGCGGGTGCGATAGCGCGCACGCACAGCACACGGCATGCGCATCCTGAAACCCCTGCGGCTGGGCCTGTTGAGCCGCCCCTACCAGTACCAGGGCGGCCATCACCTGGGACTGACCGTCCTTGCGCTGGCCACCATGGACGCCGAGCCGGTCCTGCTGGCCGAGTCCGAACTGTGGAAGATGATGGGCGAGGAACTGGACGAGGACGAAGCCGTCGACCTGTCCATTCCGAAACCGTGCGCCGAATTCCTGGTGTCCGGCAAGGCCTGGTCGCACGATCCCGCCTCGCCGGGCCGCTGCGCCGTGCTGGTCCAGGTCGCCGACCGCGAAAAGAGACTGCTGGTGACGGGCAAGCGTGCCTGGGTGGACGACGGCGCCACCACCGAACCGCTGCCCGTGCACGGCGTGCCCGTGAACTGGCGCCATGCCTACGGCGGCCCGGGCTTCGACGAGAACCCCGTGGGCCTGGGCGCCGCGACGGACGCCCATGGCGTGCGCCAGGCGCCGCAGGTCGAGGACTTCGACCGGCGCATGATGCGCGCGCGCGACAAGTGCGCGCCGGCCGGGCTGGGGCCGGTGTCGCCCATACGCCCGCGCCGCTTCAAGCTGACGGGCAGCTACGACCCCAGCTATATCGAGAAGGCCTTCCCGGGGCTGCCCGACAACCTGGATCCGCATTACTTCAACGCGGCCTCGCCAGACCAATGGTTCCGCGGCATGCCCGAGTTGCCGGAGGGCGCGCCCTACCGCATCGGCAACATGCATCCCGCGCATGCCATCCTGGAGGGCGAGGTGCCGCGCTGGCGCGCGCGCGTGTTCTTGCGCCGCGGCGAATCCGCCGAACTCGAGGAAGTGGCGCTGCGCCACACCACGGTGTGGTTCTTTCCAGACCGCGAGCGCATGGTCCTGATGTTCCATGGCGCCGCGCCGCTGCAGACTGACGACGGCTCCGACCTGTCGCTGATCATGCCCGCGCTGGAACTGGCCGATGCGCCCGCGCGTGACCCGCGGCACTACCAGTTGACGGTAGCGCGCCGCCTGTCGAAGGAGCATGGCGCCGCCTACGCGCTGCGCGACAGCGACCTGGTGCCGGCGACGCTGATGCGCGAACTGGTGGACATGAAGGCGACCGTGTCGACGCCGCTGGCCGTGAACATGCGGCAGCGCGCGCTGAACCTGAAGCGCGACATGCTGGACCGGGTGAAGGAAGAGGGACATGACCCAGCGGCCTATCGGTTGACGGCGGACCTGCCCGAGCCCGACGACATGAGTTTGGACGAGATCCCGGATCACCTGCGCAGGATGCGGCGGCAGGCGCGCCTGGCCAAGCTCGACGCCGCGCGCGAGCGCCGCGAGGGCGAGGCCAGGCTGGAAGCCGAGTTCGCCGCCTCGAAGGCAGGCGCCTCGGGCATGCAGGACGCGCGGCAACAAGCGCAGGATCCGCCGCCCGGCGGACCGCCGAAATCCGGCGCGCAAGGCGACGGCACGGGCCGCTTGGTCGAGCTTGCCCGCGAGGTGCAGTCCCGCCATGCGGGCCAGGTGGACGTCGGGGACATCGAACGCATGCTGGACGAAGCCCAGGCCCGCAGGAACGAACTGTACCGGCACGGCGCGCACCTGCAGCAGCCGGTGCAGCCCGCCCTGCCCGGCCGCAGCGTGCGCATGCGCCGCCGCGTGGAAGGCCTGATGCAGGGCAGCCGCAACCTGTCCGGCCTGGACCTGACGGGTGTGGACCTGTCGGGCATGGACCTATCGGGCGCGCGCTGCCATGGCGCGTGGATGGAGAGCGCCGACCTGTCCGGCGCCAACCTGTCGGGCGCCGACCTGCGCCGCGCCGTGCTGACCCGCGCCACGCTGGACGGCGCGAACTGCGGCGGCGCGGACTTCACCGAAGCGAACCTCGGCGCCGTACAGGCGCGGCAGGCCGACTTTGCCCGCGCGCGCTTCGAGAAAACCGTGATGGACCAGGCGTACCTCGAGGACTGCAATCTGCAGGAAGCCGCGCTGGAACAGTGTGCCTGGATGGGCATCACGATGATCGACTGCCGCTTCGAGCAGGCGCGCCTGCGCGAGCTGATGATCTGGCAGGATTCGAAGCTGTCGGGCGGCAGCCATGCCGGCGCGCGCCTGGAGCGCGTGACCTGGCTGCAGGCTGCGCTGGAAGGCGTCAACTATGACGGCGCCACGCTCGAATCGTGCACGTGGATGCGCTGCGAGTTCGACAGCCCTCCCAGCTATCTCGGCGCCTTCCTGACCAGCTGCGCGTTCGTCGAAAGCCCCCTGCACGAAGCCCGCTTCAACGAGGCCCTGCTGCGCGACTGCAATCTTCGCGACTCCGAACTGGAAGGCGCGGACTTCAGCCACGCGCGCCTGCACAACTGCGACCTGTCGGAATCGAACCTGCGCGACGCCCGCTTCGTGCGCGCCGATGCGCGAGGCTCGTTGTTCATGGGCGCCTATTGGGAAGGCGCCGACCTGCGCGACGCCGACCTCATCGATGCGCTGATGACCAAGGGCGACTTCAGGCGCGCGGACCTGCGCGGCGCCAACCTGTTCCGTACCGATGTCTCGCAGGGCATCCTGGACGACACCACGCTTACCGCGGGCGCATACGTCAAGCAGACGAAGACCTTGCCCGCCGCACCGGGGAAGACCTCGCCATGACGCCGCAAACCCTGCAAGCCCGCATCAAGGGCGGCGAACCCCTGCACAACCTCGACCTGCGCGCATTGCAGCTGCCGTCCGGCGATTACGCGGGCGCGGTATTCGTCAATTGCGACCTGCGCGGACTGGATTTCGGCGGGGTGGACCTGCGCGACAGCCGCTTCAGCCTATGCCGGCTGCAGGACGCGGTATTCAGCGGCGCCGCCCTGGACGAATGCGTGTTCGACCAATGCGACGCGGGCGGCGCCCGCCTGCACGGCCTGGTCGCGCGGCAGATGACCTGGTCGGGCGGCTCGCTGCGCGGCGCCGACATGGGCCAGGCGCAACTGGACTTCTGCCACTTCACGCAGACCGACCTGGCGGGCATCACGCTGGCGCATGCCGATCTGCGCAACCATGTGACCTTCACCGACTGCCAGATGACGGACGCCGACCTGTCCGGCACCGTGCAGAAGGGCACGCTGTACTACCGCATCGACCTGACGCGGGCGCGCATCGTCGGGGCCGACTGGGAAGGCGTGGTGTGCGTGGAGTCCGATCTCAGCGGCCACGACTTCGCCGGCCAGCGGCTGGAGCGCTGCCAGATACACGGCTGCAACCTCGACCGCTGCGATTTCAGCGATGCGAAGCTGGGCCAGTCCGGCTTCAAGGGCGCGTCGCTGCGCGGCGCCGACCTCAGCCGCGCGCAGGCGCCGCGCTGCCTGTTCGTCGCCGCCGACCTGCGCGACGTGCGCGGCATGGGCATCCACGCGCCGCAGAGCCTGTGGGTGGACGCCCTGCTGGACGGCACGGACCTGAGCGGCGCCGACCTGACGCAGGCCATCCTGCATCGCGCCCGCTGCGCGCGTGCCTCGTTCGCGCGCGCCGAGCTGGAATACACGGACTTTTCGTACGCGGACCTGAGCGACGCCGATTTCCGCGGCAGCCGCTTCGCCCGCACCCAGATGCATCGCGCCCTGATCCCGGGCACGCGCTTCGACAGCCGCGCCGGCCTGCTGGAGAACGATCCGCAACTGTTCGAAGCCGAACGCTGGTCCGCCGCCCGCCCCGCCGCGCCGCGGGCCGGCTACTGACAACCGCACGCCTTTCGCCGCACAAGGAGCCTGGAACGCCATGTTCGCGAATTGCCAGCTGATGGGCCTGGACCTGGCCTTTCCGGACATCTGCAAGACGCCGCCCGCGCTCATCCCCATTCCCTACCCCAACTTCGCGCTGGGGCCGATGGCCATTCCGAACGCGTGGAACATCCTGCTGATGGGAATGCCCGCGCACAACATGGCCACCGTCATTCCGATGACCAACGGCGACAATCCCGGCCTGGCGCTGGGCCTGATATCGCCGTCCGTGATGGGACCGTCGCGGCACGTCACCTGCGTGCCCAACACGCTGTTCAAGGCCATCCCCGCCACGCGGCTGACCAGCATGACCGTGCAGAACCGCGCCAACACCGTGGGCGCGCGCATCGTGCCCAGCCAGGTGAAGGTGGTGCTGCTGGGCTCGGGCGGCAGCGGCGGAGGCGCGGGCAGCCGCGCGGCCGGCGGCGCCGCGAAGGGCGGCAAGGGCGGCAGCCGCGGCGCCTCGCAGGCCAAGGGCGCGCGCGGCGGCAGCAACGCGAAGACGGCCAGCGGCAAGGGCGGCGGCGGTTCGGGACGCGGAGCGGGCAATACCGGCGGACGCGGCCGGGGTGGCAGCGGCGGCGGTGGCAAGGGTGGGGGTGGGAAAGGCGGCGGCGGCAAGGGCGGCAAGCCGCGGCGCAAGAGCAACCGCGAACAGAATGTCGGTCGCACACCAGGGAAGAACTCGCGGACGGGACGGGAAGTCCAGGACCGCATGCGGAAGAACGGAAAACTCCGCGAGGATCCGAATACCGGGGAAACCCAGTTCTACTCGGAAGCAAGAAAGAAGTGGTACCCACTGCGGGACGCCGATATGGCGCACACCCCCACCGATGTCGTAACGTGGTGGAACCGCACGGGGTACAAATTTGGCAGGAAGGCGCCGGAAGTCCGAAAATGGATGCTCGACTCCAAGAACTACACGTTGGAGCATTTCAATCCAAACCGGGCGGCCGGCGCGAGAAGCCCTGAGATTTATCGTCTACCTGCCAAGTAGGTGAAGTGCTCTCCGGTTCTATTCAGGAATTCAGAAATGTCAGATCCCCGCCCTCTGCCTCCGAAAGTGGAAGAACAATACATAGGTCTTGCGACCAAAGGTCGTAAAGCGCGGGAGGCCGGCGATTTCGACGCCGCGGAGCGCTTTTACCTCGAGGCCTGGAATGTCATCCCGGAACCAAAGCTCGAGTACGACTACGCAGGCTCGATGACAGCCGCCATGACGAATTTCTATCGAGAGAATGGCCGGATCGAACAGGCCAAGTCCTGGCTCGCACTCGCGCGGGAGGCTTACGGACCCGATCCTGACCCCTACACAGAGTTCATTGCTGCCAAGGTGCATTACGCAGCTGGTGAATTTCAGGCAGCCTTTGAATTGTTCGACCAGCTGTTCCAGCAGTTTCGCCGTCGCCCCTTTCAGGGTGAAGACCCGATCTATCTCGAGTTCTACCTCGAACGTTCGGCCGTGCTGAAAGAGGGGAAAACGCCTGTCGACCCCGTGCTTCCCGGCGTACCCGGCACGCAGACGGCGTCCCCCGATAGCGACGTCCCTCTGGAGTTGCCTGACGACATCTATGAACGGGTCGAGGCGCTCTCCGAGGAAGGCAATGTGCTGATGGAAGACGGCGACAACGAGGGCGCCGAGGCCGTATGGCGCCAGGCTCTTGACCTGCTGCCCGAGCCGAAGACCGAATGGGAAGCGTACATGTGGCTGAACGCATCCATTGGTGAAGCGTGCTACTTCCAGGAAAACTATGCCGATGCCGTACAGGTGCTGTTCGATGCGCTCAATGCACCGGGAGGCCCGGAGAATCCCTTCGTCCACTACATGCTGGGCAAGGCCCTGTGGCAGATCGGCGAAGACGAGGACCGCGCCGTGGATGAACTGCTGCGCGCCTACATGCTCGACGGCGTCGACATCTTCGACGGCGACGAGGAGGAAGGCCCCGACATGCTGCAGCTGCTGATCGACCGGGGCCTGGTCGAACCCGACGAAGATTGAGCCCACTGGCATCGCAAGCGTGCCGGGTTGTCCCGGCGTAGTATCCTCCCGGCGCGTACCCCTGCCATCGAAGGCCACACCATGACTCAGCAGATCACATACGACGACACCGAATGGCACACCGAGGACGAGGACTTCCCCGAAGACCTCGACGCGCGGGCCGCGCACACCCACATCGGCATGTTCCTGGCGTGGGCGATCGAGCGTAACCTCGAAAGCGAACTGCTGCGCGCCACGTCCAAGCCGCAGCTCGAAGACCTGCGCGCCGGCAGGCTCAAGGGCTCTGACATTCTGAAGCGCTGCTGCGACAGCATGCTGACCAATCTCCAGTTTTCAGACCTGGGCAACGCCTTCGCCCAGGACTACTACGAAGACCACTACCTCGACGACTACGTGGACCTGTCGGACGACGATCTGCCCTCGATCTACCACGAGCCCGACACCGCCGAGAAATACGCGGAGGTCCGCGACATGCTGGACGCGCGCTTCGGCAAATGGAAGCGCGAAAAGGGCATCGACTGAAGCGCGGCCAGCGTGGCGTAAATAAAACAAGCTCCATCAAACGCCGCGCAAAGTGATACATTCACGCCCCGAAACGGTGCTTTCGGCTTGAAGCGCGAAAGGTAAACGGGAAACAGGAAGGCAATATGGGCGCCGCACGACGCGCCCAGCCCAGCCTGTGCTGCCCCCGCAACGGTCCCCATGGCGATGGCCATGGCAGCCCGATACCGGCCGGTTCGAACGCGAGGGCGTACCCGCCAGGTCCGAGGCATCGGGCGGCGGACGGCCTCATTCCCGTTTCGACGTGCGGGGTCGCGCGTCATCTCGAGGCTCTACTCATGACTTCCCGTTTCATCCGGCGCTATGCCGGCGCTTTGGCCTGTACCGCCCCGCTGGCGGCCCTGGCCCAGACGGCCGCTCCGGCCTCTTCCGCCGCCCCCCAGCTCGACACCATCACCGTCACCGCCTCGCGCGTGCCCACCGACGGCCGCGCCCAACCCGTGCCGGTGTCGGTCATCGACGCGGCCGACATCGCGGCCAGCAGCGCGCGGACCCTGCAGGACCTGCTGTCCACGCAGGGCAGCGTGCACCTGATCAACAACACGGGTTCCAGCGACAACGCCATCGTCGACCTGCGCGGCTTCGGACTGACCGGCGCCAGCAACACGCTGATCCTGATCGACGGCATCAAGCAGAACGACAACGACCTGTCGGCCCCCTCGCTGGGCACCATCCCGCTGGGCCAGATCGAGCGCATCGAGATCGTGCGCGGCAGCGGCGCGGTGCAGTACGGCGGCGGCGCCACGGGCGGCGTGGTCAACATCATCACGCGCCAGGGCTTCGATCGTCCGGTGGACGCCCGCGCCACCTTCTCCATCGGCAACTATGGGCTGCGTCAGACCGATGCCAGCGTGCAGATGAACAACGGCAAGGTCGGCGTAGAGGCCTGGGGCCAGAAGCTCGACACGGACAACTACCGCGACAACAACAAGGAACGCCGCGCGGGCGGCGGCGGCGCGCTGACCTTCCGCCACGACACGGGGTCTATCCGCCTGTACGCGCGCACCACCAGCCAGAAGCTGGGCCTGCCCGGCCCGCGCGCGGTGGACCCGAGCACCGGCCTGAACCAGTTCGAGGACGATCCTCGCGGCGCGACTTACGAAGACGACTACGTCAAGAGCCGCACCGACGCGTTCGGCCTGCAGATGCGGCAGCAGATCGGCCGCGGCACGCTGTACGCCGAGCTGAGCCAGCGCGACAAGGACCTGGACGGCTTCAGCGACGACGGCTTCGGCGAGACCCTGCGCGACCAGCAGCTGCGCGAGACCACCGGCAGCCTGCGCTACCAGTTGCCGTTCGACGGAGGCCACAGCGTGGTGGCGGGCGTCGACGGGCTGTACAGCCGCACCAACGCCACCACCTCGCCCTGGTACGACGTGGACCAGACCTCGCTGTCGCGCCAGCGCCAGCACGCCGTGTTCGCCGAAGGCACGCTGCGCGCCGCGCCGGGCACCACCATCACGCTCGGCGGCCGGCGGCAGTACGCCGCCAGCGACCTGGACGTGCTGTCCGGCTCGAACACCTCTTCGGACACCAGCCGGCACCTGAGCGCGTGGCAGCTGGGCGCGCGCCAGGACCTGGCCGCGGGCTTCAGCGCCTATGGCAAGATCGGCCGCAGCTTCCGCCTGCCCAACGCCGACGAACTGCTGTCGGTGGATACGCCGCTGCGGCCGCAGACGTCCACCGACAAGGAACTTGGCGTGCTGTGGGCGCAGGGCGCCTCCAGCGCGCGCCTGGCGTGGTTCCACTACGACCTGAAGAACGAGATCCAGTACAACCCGCTGGCCGACGGCGCGTTCGGGCCGGGCTCGGGCGCCAACGTCAACCTGTCGCCCACGCGCCGCCAGGGCATCGAACTGGAAGGCCGCTGGGCCGTCACGCCCCGCATCACGCTGGACGGCAACGTGACCTGGATGCAGGCCGAATTCCGCTCGGGCACCTATCTGGGCGTGGACCTGCGCGGCAACAGCGTGCCGCTGGTGCCGGAATGGCTGGCCAATGCCGGCGTCACGTGGCGCCCCACGGACGCGCTGTTCCTCGGCGTGTCGGCACAGTACGTGGGCAGCTCGCGCATGGACAACGACCAGGCCAACCAGTTCTCCACCAAGATCGACGACTACGTGCTGTTCAATGCCAAGGCCGGCTACCGCTTCACGCCGAACATCGAAGGCACGCTGGCCGTGACCAACCTGTTCGACAAGGAATACGCCACCTACGGCATCCGCGGCGCGGACTCGTCCTTCCAGTACCTGGGCCCCACGGCGCGCTATAACCTGTACCCGGGCATGGGACGCAGCGTGGTGGCAACGCTGACCGTGCGATATTGACGGACGCGCGCATCTCGCGCGAAACGAGGCGGGATACGTTGCGGGATACGGAGGACGCTGAAGCGATGAAGCCAGGCCGTACGCCGCCCCTCAGGCGGCAGCCCCTCAGCCGGGAATGGCACGCGGCGCTGCCGCGGCCACTGCGCGCGTCGCCGCCGCCGGCCGGTCCACGCGCGCGCCGGGCGGCGGCAACCTGGGCGGCGGCCGCGGCGGCCGCGCTTTGCTCGTCCCTCGGGCTGGCCGGCAGTGACCCCGCGTCCGCCCATCCCGCGCAACCGGCATCCGCAGCGCCGCAGAACGCCGCCCCGATTCACGTCCGCGACGACGCCGGCCACACGGTCGAACTGCCCGCCCCCGCCAGGCGGGCCGTCGTGCTCGCTCCGCACGCCGTCGAATTGGCGTACGAGGCCGGCGCGGGCGCCTACGTGGTCGGCTCCGTACCGGGCAGCGACTATCCTCCGGAAGCGCACTTGCTGCCGCAGGTGGGCGACGGCCTGCGTCCCGACCCCGAGCGCGTCGCGGCACTGCGCCCGGACCTGCTGATAGCCTGGCAAGCCGGCGCGCTGCGCACGCTGGCCCCCGTGCTGCAGGCCCACGCGCTTCCCGTTTACTACAGCGACCCGCGAACGCTGGACGACATCCCCATCGCGCTGGAGCGATTCGGCGCGCTGTTCGGCACGCAGGACGTCGCGAACCGCCGCGCGCAGGACCTGCGCGAGCGCCTGGACGCGCTGACTCGACGCTACGCAACCCGCGCGCCGCTGCGCGTTTTCGTGCAGGCGGGCGCCAACCCGCTGTACGCGCTGGGCGACGCCGGCATCATCGGCGACGTGCTGCGCCGCTGCGGCGCCGTCAACGTGTTCGCCGACCAGGCGCGCGCGGCGCTGCAGGTTTCCGTGGAAAGCGTGCTGGCGCGCCGTCCGGATGCCATCGTGGCGGGCGCATCCGACGCCGCCGAGGCCGCCGAACTGCGGCGCATGTGGCAGGGCACCGGCAGCGCCGCCGCGCAGCGCGGGCACTTGTACACCCTGGATGCGGACGCCCTGTACCGGCCCACGGGCCGGCTGGTGGACGCCGCCGAGCAACTGTGCGCGCAGCTCGACGCGATCCGCCCGTAGCGGCCGGTCGTGGCGCGGTGGTCTATGATGGAGGACTACTGAACCGAAGCGCGCCGGCCGCCTACGCCAGGCCGCCGCGCCCCTTTTGCGCACCATGACCACCGCAGACACTCTCTCCATCGCCGGCCGCGAGTACGCCTCGCGCCTCATCGTGGGCACCGGCAAGTACAAGGACTTCGAACAGACCCGTGCCGCGCTGGATGCCAGCGGCGCGCAGATCGTCACCGTGGCCATCCGCCGCACCAACCTGGGCCAGAACCCGGGCGAGCCGAACCTGCTGGATTACGTGCCGCCCTCGAAGTTCACGCTGCTGCCCAATACGGCCGGCTGCTTCACCGCCGACGATGCCGTGCGCACGCTGCGCCTGGCGCGCGAACTGCTGGACGGCCACGACCTGGTCAAGCTGGAAGTGCTGGGCGATCCGCAGACCCTGTTCCCCAACATGCCCGAGACCCTGAAGGCCACCAAGACCCTGGTGGACGAGGGCTTCAAGGTCATGGTGTATTGCGCGGACGACCCCATCCAGGCGCGCATGCTCGAAGACCTGGGCGCCGTCGCCATCATGCCGCTGGCCTCGCTCATCGGTTCCGGCATGGGCATCCTCAATCCCTGGAACCTGCGCCTCATCATCGACCAGGCGCGCGTGCCGGTGCTGGTGGACGCGGGCGTGGGCACGGCATCCGACGCGGCCATCGCCATGGAGCTGGGCTGCGACGGCGTGCTGATGAACAGCGCCATTGCCCATGCGCAGGACCCGGTGCGCATGGCCGGCGCCATGAAGAAGGCCATCGAAGCGGGCCGCGACGCCTTCCTGGCCGGACGCATGCCCAGGAAGCTCTACAGCGCCATTCCCAGTTCGCCCACCGAAGGGCTGATCAGCGCCAAGTCGACCAAGCAATGAACTCGCCCAAGCGCATTCCGAACGCGCTGTCCATCGCCGGCGTGGATCCCTCCGGCGGGGCCGGCGTACTGGCCGACGTCAAGACCATGAGCGCCCTGGGCGCCTATGGCTGCGCCGTGGTCGCCGCCCTCACCGCCCAGAACACGCAAGGCGTCACCGGCATCTCGGCGGTGCCGGCCGCCTTCGTGGCGCAGCAGATCGACACGCTGTTCGCGGACGTGCGCATCGACGCGGTGAAGATAGGCATGCTGGGCCAGCAGCCCGTCATCACGGCCGTGGCCGAGCGGCTGGCCCACTGGAACCCTCCGCACCTGGTGGTGGATCCCGTCATGGTGGCCAAGAGCGGCGACCTGCTGCTAGAGCGCGAAGCCGTCGGCGCCATGCGCGAGGCGCTGCTGCCGCTTACCACCCTGCTCACGCCCAACCTGCCCGAGGCGGGCGTGCTGCTCGAAGAGCGTCCGGTGGAAACCCTGAAGGAGATGCGGCGCGTGGCCGAACGGCTGCGCAATCGCATGGCCCATTCCGGGCACCGCTGGGTGATGCTCAAGGGCGGCCACCTGCCCGGCGAGGACGCCATCGACCTGCTGCACGACGGCGACCGCATGATCGAACTGACGGCGCATCGCCTGGACACGCGCAATACCCACGGCACCGGCTGCACCCTGTCGGCCGCCCTGGCCGCGCTGTTGCCGCAGTGCCCGGACGTGCCCGACGCGGCCCGCCGCGCCAAGGCTTATCTCAGCGAGGCCATCCGCCACGCCGACCGCCTGGACGCCGGCTCGGGCCACGGTCCGGTGCACCATTTCCACGGGTGGTGGTAACGGCAAGCCGGCCGGTACTACAATGGCCCGCGATATTCACCCCCGGTTTCAAGCCTCACAGTCATGAACGCCTCAACCCTGCCCGACGTAGAACGCGCCCGCTTCAACATGGTGGAACAGCAGATCCGCCCCTGGGACGTCCTCGACTCCAAGGTTCTCGATGCCCTGTTCGCCGTCCGCCGCGAACAGTTCGTGCCGCCGGCGCTGCGCGCCCTGGCGTTTTCCGACATCGAGATCCCCCTCGAGATCAACGCGGTGGACACGCGCGAAACCATGCTGCCGCCCAAGGTGGAAGCCCGCCTGGCCCAGGAGCTGCGCCTGCAGCCCACCGACTGCGTGCTCGAGATCGGCACCGGCTCGGGCTACCAGGCCGCCCTGCTGGGCCACCTGGCCCAGCAGGTCACCTCGGTCGAGATCGACAGCCGCCTGGTGGCCTTCGCGCAGCAGAACCTGCAGCTGAACAACGTCACCAACGTCAAGGTCGAAACGGGCGACGGCCGCAACGGCTGGGGCTCCACCGAGTTCGACGCCATCCTGGTCACCGGGTCGGTGCCCTCGGTGCCCGACGCGCTGAAGTACCAGCTGCGCGTGGGCGGCCGCATGGTCGTCGTGGTCGGGCAAGCCCCCGTGATGACCGCCTGTCGCATCACCCGCACCACCGCCGCCAGCTTCGAAACCGTCAACCTGTTCGAGACCATGGTCAAGCCGCTGCGCGGCACCGCCGTGTCGCAGTTCAAGTTCTGACGCATGCGCGCCTTCACGCTCGCGGCCATCCTGCTGACATGCGGCGCCGCCAGCGAAGGCGCCCGCGCGCAGGACCTGATGCAGATCTGGCGCCAGGCCCTGTCCAGCGATCCCGTCTACGCCTCGGCGCGCGCGGCCTACCGCGCGGGCCTCGAGCAATTGCCGCAGGCGCGTGCCGGCCTGCTGCCGGCCATCAGCGCCGAAGTGGGCGGCGCATACGAATCCACGCACTCCACCCGCGGCTTCACGGCTTATGACGGCACGCGCGGCACCTGGGCGCTGGTGCTGTCCCAGCCCCTGTTCGACTGGAGCCGCTGGCAGCGCTACGAGCAGTCGCAGCTGCAAGTGGCCGACGCCGAACTGCTGCTGCAGCAGTCCTTCCAGGACCTGCTGCTGCGGGTGGCCAACGCCTATTTCAACGTGCTGGCCGCGCAGGACACCTTGTCCGCCACCGAGGCCGAAAAGGCCGCCGTGTCCGAGCAGCTGGCGGCCGCGCAGCGCAATTTCGAACTGGGCAACTCCACCATCGCCGACAGCTACGAGGCGCGCGCCCGCTACGACCTGATCGTGGCACAGGAACTGGAGCAGCAGAACGCGCTCGAGGTGCGCCGCGACGAATTGGCGCAGATCATCGGCGAGCAGCCTGGCGCGCTGGCGGAACTGCCTTCCGGCATCGCCCTGCCCGCCCCCCAGCCCGCGCGCATGGAAGAATGGTCCAGCCAGGCCGAGTCGTCCGGCATCGAAGTGCTGCGCGCGCAGCTGCAGACGCGCATCGCCAGCCACGACATCCAGATCGCGCGCAGCGGCCATTACCCGTCGGTGAACCTGCGCGCCAGCAGCGGCAGCGCCTCGGACGCGCGCATGCGCGAGGGCAGCAGCGCCCCCGGCCGGCCCATCGACAACAGCATCGGCGTCGTGGTGTCGATTCCGCTCTACTCGGGTGGAGGCGTCTCGTCCCAGGTGACCGAACGGGTGCAGCTAGAGCAGAAGGCCCGCCAGGACTACCTGGCATCGCGACGCCAGGCGGTGCAGTCCGCCCGCCGCTACTACAGCGGCGTCACATCGGGGCTGGCACGCATCCGCGCGCTCGAGGCGGGCGAGCGCTCCAGCCGCGACGCCGTGCAGGCCAACCGCATCGGGTACGAAGTGGGCGTGCGCATCAACCAGGACGTGCTGGATGCCCAGCAGCAGCTCTACGCCACGCAGCGCGATCTGGCACAGGCACGCTACGGCACGCTGCTGGACGGCCTGCGCCTGAAAGCGGCGAGCGGCATCCTCAGCGAATCCGACCTGGACGCGGTGAACCGGCTGCTGCGCCTGCCCGCGCTCTGAGGGACGCCGCGCCTCTCTCAATCCTGCTGGCGGATCTTTTTCACCAAGGCGGTGGTCGAGCGCTCGTGCTCGAAGGGGATGGCCACGGCCTTGCCGCCCCAGGTCTGCACCAGGCGCGTCTCGGGCAGTTTTGCCATGTCGTAGTCGCCGCCCTTGACGATGATGTCGGGCCGCAGTTCGCCGATCAGCGCTTCGGGGGTGTCCTCGTGGAACGAGGTCACCAGGTCGACGCATCCCAGCGCGGCCAGCAGCGCGGCGCGGTCTTCGGCCCGGTTCAGCGGGCGCTCGCTGCCCTTGCCGAGCCGGCGCACCGACTCGTCCGTATTCACCGCCACGATGAGCGTGGCCCCCAGCTGGGCGGCCTGATCGAGATAGGTGGCGTGGCCGCGATGCAGGATGTCGAACACCCCGTTGGTGAATACCAGCGGACGGGGCAGATGCGCGGCGGCCGCGATGGCGGCCTCGCGCGACAGTATCTTGGAGTCGAAGCGAGCAGGCATGCCCGCATTCTACGCGGCTGCGCGCGTCCACGGACGCGGCAGCGGCGTATGGCGCATCAGCTGGCCAGGATGATGCCGCTGTCGCTTTCGTCCTTGCCGCCGCCGGGCATGCGCGCCATGACTTCCTTGCGGTAGCGGTTCAGGTCCTTCACCGTTTCGAAGTTGCGGTCCAGCAGCTTCGACATGATGTGCAGGATGCGGCTGGCCACGCGGTTCTCCCAGCCGTTGTCGAAACGGATCTGGGTGTCCAGCCAGCGCTCGAGCCAGCCCGGCTCGGGCAGGCGCGACTGCACGGTGTCGTTGGGGAACAGCGCCTTGTTCACGTGCAGGTTGGTCGGGTGCATGGCCTGGGCGGTGCGGCTGGCCGAGGCCATCAGCACGCCGATCTTGGCGAACGATTGGCGCGCGCTGACGCTGACCGACTCGCCGCGGTCATGCAGCGCACGGCGCATGTACTGAAGATAGGCGCCGGCGTGGCGCGCCTCGTCCTGCGCGATGGTCTTGTAGATGGCCTTGATGACGGGCTCGGTGTGCCAGTCGGCCGCGCAGCGGTACCAGTGGTTCAGACGAATCTCGCCGCAGAAGTGCAGCATCAGCGTTTCCAGCTCGGGAGCCGGGTCGAACTCGAAGCGCACCTTGTGCAGTTCTTCTTCGGTCGGGACCAGGTCTGGCCGGAAGCGGCGCAGGTATTCGATCAATACCAGCGAGTGCTTCTGCTCTTCGAAAAACCAGACGGACATGAAGGCGCAGAAATCACTGTCGCCACGGTTGTCGCGCAGGAACATCTCGGTGGCCGGCAGTGCCGCCCACTCGGTGATGGCGTTCATCTTGATGGTCTGCGCCTGGTCTTCGGTCAGCTTGCTGCGGTCGAAGTCGCCCCAGGGGATGTCGGAAGCCATGTTCCACCGGACGGCTTCCATGGTCTTGAAAAGTTCAGGATAAAGCATGATGGGCCCTTTCTTGGGTTTCCGCTCTCAGTGTGGGCTCTGCGCCGCTCGGTGCATACGGACGCACCGACGGCGCACCGTACACAAGGCGATCTTAATAAGGTTCATTTATCGCCGCGTTACGAGAAACTGTAATGACAGTTTAATGACAAAACCATGACGGAACGTCTCCTGCGCTGAGTGTCATCGTGTCAGCGCCCAGATCGCCACGGCGACCGCTACGGCCAGAACCGCCGTCAGCGCCGCCAGAAGGCGGTTGCCGTCTTCCTGGGCCCGGCGCAACCGTTGCGTCTCTCGCAACAATTCCGGACCGACGTCGGGCCTGCTGAGCCGGTCATGCACCAGGCGGGGCAGTTCCGGCAACATCTGCGACCATTGCCCGGCTTCCTTGGACAGCTTCTTGCGCAGTCCGTCCAGTCCGATGCGCTGGCGCATCCAGCGTTCGAGATAGGGCTTGGCCGTTTTCCACAGATCCAGGTCAGGATCCAACTGGCGGCCCAGCCCTTCCACGTTCAGCAGGGTCTTTTGCAACAATACCAGTTGCGGCTGGATTTCGACATTGAAGCGCCGCGAGGTCTGGAACAGCCGCAGCAGCACCTGGCCCAGCGAGATCTCCGACAGCGGCCGGTCGAAGTACGGTTCGCATACCGCCCGCACGGCACCCTCGAGCTCTTCTTCGCGGGTATCGGCGGGCACCCAGCCCGACTCGATGTGCAGCTGCGCCACGCGCCGGTAGTCGCGGTGGAAGAAGGCCAGGAAATTCTGCGCGAGATAGTTCTTGTCGAACTCGGACAGCGATCCGACGATGCCGAAATCCAGCGCGATGTAGCGGCCGAGCGTCTGCGGGTCGTCCGACACGTAGATGTTGCCAGGATGCATGTCGGCATGGAAGAAGCCGTCGGTGAACACCTGCGTGAAGAATATCTCGACTCCGCTGCGCGCCAGCGTCTTGATGTCGATGCCGGCCGCGCGCAGGCGGTCTACCTGCCCGACCGGAATGCCATGCATGCGCTGCATGGTGAAGACCGTGCTGGCGGTGTACTCCCACATCACTTCGGGCACGATCAGCACGTCGCCGCGGCCCGTCTCGGGACCGAAGTTGCGGCGCAGCTGGCTGCAGTTCGAGGCCTCGCGCACCAGGTCCAGTTCGTCGTGCAGGTATTTGTCGAACTCGCCCACGACTTCGCGCGGCTTGAGACGGCGGCCATCGGGCCCCAGGCGCTCGATGATGCCGGCCACCACGCGCAGCAGCGCCATGTCCTTCTCGATGAGGCCCAGGATGCCGGGACGCAGGACCTTCACGGCCACCTCGCGGCCGTCGCGCAGCACCGCGAAATGCACCTGAGCGATGGAGGCGGAGGCCACCGGATCGATCTCGAAGTGGGCGAACAGCTCGTGCGGCGGCGCGCCCAGCGCGGCCTCGATGCTGGCGGCCGCCTGCGCCGAGGGGAATGGCGGCACGCGGTCCTGCAGCAGCGCCAGTTCGTTGGCGATGTCGGTGGGAATCAGGTCGCGGCGCGTGGACAGCACCTGTCCGAACTTGACGAACACCGGCCCCAGCGACTCGAGCGCCTGGCGCAGGCGCATGCCGCGCGGCGCGCGCGGGCGCGTGCCCAGGCGGATGACGCGCAGCAGCGCGGTAGCCACCGGATGATTGAGGCTGGACAACACCAGTTCGTCCAGGCCGTAGCGGAAAGCCACGAAGAGGATGCGAAGCAGCCGCGGCAGGATCAGCATGGCGTCATGCGCTCCGCTTGGCCGTCAGCCGCGCCAGCCGCGCGTTCAGTTCCGCGATGCGGCGCTGCAGCGCATCCGCATCCGATTGCAGGGCCGCCAGGTCGTGCCGCCATTGCTCCAGCAAAGGCTTGCCCGCCAGCATGGGCTGCTCTTCGGTGAGGTATTCGGAGACATTGGCCGCAAGGCGCTGGCCGGCCGTGCGCAGGCCGTTGGCCAGCGCGCGCGCGCCCGATGCCAGCCGCGTGGCGGGAATGTCGCCCACGACGCGCGCCAGGTCGCTCTCGGCATCCCAGCGCAGGTCGCGCGCCAGCTCGGCCACCGTCTGCGCCAGCGCGGCATCGCCCGAGATGTGCGTGACCTCGGCAAAGTCCGGCTTGCCGCCCAGCAGGCGGTCGGGCCGCAGCCTGTCGGACTGCAGCGTCAGCGTGACGTCGGGCACGATGGCCTGGTCGGCGGACGAGACGGCCCCTTGGCTGTCGATGGTGAGCGACAGGACCTGCCCTGCCAGCGCGAAGCGCACGGTCTTGCCGGCGTGCCGCGACAGGCGCTCGCGCGCCCAGGGCTCTCGCCCCAGCAGGGCATTGAGCGCGCCCGCGGCCAGGCGCGCAGGAGTAGGCAAGGCGGAAGGAAGCGACATGAAGTCCATACGGATGGCCGCCGCGACGGCCGGGCGATGAGCAAACTGGCAGTTTACCGGGTTCGCTGCACCCACGATGCGCATGAAAAACCGGCCGCGTGGGCCGGTTCGGATACCGCGGGAACCAGCGTGAAGCTTAGCTGGCGTACTCGACCGGGATCTGCTGGATACCCGCCAGCAGCCAGCCGCCTTGCGCCGGCTTGAACAGGTTCCACACTTCCTCGAAGCGGAAGGCTTCGGCGGTGGGGTCTTCGCGCAGCATGCCGGAGAAGCGCACGCTGGCCAGGTGACCGTCGGAGACGGTTTCGATACCCAGCATCTCCGCGTTCAGCAGCACGACTTCCGTCTTGTTGGGCGCACCGGCGCGGGCCTCGAGCTGCGGCTTCAGTTCGGTGATCAGGTCATCGGTCAGGTACTCGCGCAGGCGGCTGACGTCGCCGGTATCCCACAGAGCCTGGATGTTGGTGAACTGTTCCTTGGCCTGCTGCAGGAAGCGCGGGGTGTCGAAGTCGCCCGGGATGAACCAGTTGCCATCCTCGCCGGCCTTGGGCAGCGCGGCTGCGGCAGGAGCAGCCGCCGGCTGGGCCGGGGCCGGACGCAGCGCTTCGCGATGCATGGGCTGCGCGCGGGCGTTGTCGCGGTAGTTGGCGTTGCCCGCGCCGTTGCCCGCGCCCTGGAACGCATGGCGCGACTGGCTGGCGCCACGCAGGCGGCGCACGATGAAGATGACGGCGAACACCACCAGGGCGATCAGCAGCATGCTGGCCATGAACTCGGCGAAGGCGCCGGACAGGCCCAGCGACGACAGCAGGCCCGCCAGGCCCAGGCCGATGGCCAGGCCGGCGATGGGGCCGAGCCAGCGCGACGCGCCGCTGCGAGCGCCCGCAGCCGCGGCCGTGGAGCCGGCGGCGGCCGCGCCCGTGGCCGCGGTGCTGCCGGCGGCCGTGGTGTTGCTGGCAGCGGACGGAGGCGTGGTCGCCTGGCGCTGCTGCGTGACGTTGGAGGATTGGCGGCCCACGCTGCTGCCGCCGCCCGCGCGGCGCGCTTCGGCGTCGAAGGACGTCACGAGCAACGTGGCGCCCGAGACGGCGACCAGCGCCGCGGCGATGAATCGGGAAAAGGAAAGTCGGGACATTTCTAATGTGCTCCTCGAGGCGCGCCGCCCTCCCCCGCAGGAGGACCAGACGGGCCAAAGCGGCCGGCGCTTCTGTCTTACGAACCAGTTTCTTACAGAAAACTGAATAAACCTAGAATAACGGACAACGCGGGCCGCTACAAGTTCCCGGGGCCGCGCAGGTCAGTTCAGGCGCACGCCCTCGTGCAAGGCGGCCACGCCCGCCGTCAGGTTGAAGTACTGCACGCGTTCCAGCCCGGCATCGCGCAGCATGCCCGCCAGGGTGTCCTGGTCGGGGTGCATGCGGATGGATTCGGCCAGGTAGCGGTAGCTGGCTTCGTCCTTGGCGACATTCCGGCCCAGCCACGGCAACACGTTGAACGAATACCAGTCGTAGGCCGGCGCCAGCGGCTTGGCCACCCGCGAAAACTCGAGCACCAGCAGCTTGCCGCCCGGCCGCAGCACGCGCGTCATCTCGGCCAACGCCCGGTCTTTGTGCGTCATGTTGCGCAGACCGAAGGCCACGCTGACGCGGTCGAAATAGCCGTCGGGAAACGGCAGGCGCTCGGCGTCGCACACGGTGACGGGCAGCAGCAGGCCGCTGTCGGCCAAGCGGTCGCGCCCCACGCGCAGCATGGAATCGTTGATGTCGGTCAGCCAGACCTCGCCCGTGGGACCGGCGCGTCGCGCGAAGGCCCGGGCCAGATCGCCCGTGCCGCCGGCGATGTCCAGCACTTTCATGCCCGGCCGCACGGCCGCGCGACCGATGGTGAAAGCCTTCCAGACGCGATGCAGGCCGCCGGACATGAGGTCGTTCATGACGTCGTAGCGGGACGCCACCGAATGGAAGACTTCCGCCACCTTGCGCGCCTTCTCGTTTTCAGGGACGGATTGAAAGCCGAAATGGGTCGTGTCTTGCCCGGACGCCTGCGCGCCGGACGGGGAGGAAGTGTTCTGCATGGTAGGGATCCCGGTTATGGTCCAATGGTAGCCGATCCGCCACGCCGCAAGCTGCATGTCGCCAGGGATTCACATACCTGAAATATTCTGGCCATACTATCGCAACGTTCGCGCCGCGCCGGCGCACATCGGTTACTCCCCACATGTCCAGCACCATACTTGTTGTCGAAGACGAACCCGCCATCCAGGAACTGATCGCCGTCAACCTGTCGTTCGCCGGACACAAGGTTCTCCGGGCTTTCGACGCCGAGCAAGCCCAGACTCTTATCCGCGCCGAACTGCCCGACCTCATTCTGCTCGACTGGATGCTGCCCGGCACCTCGGGCCTGTCGCTGGCCCGCAAGCTGCGCGAAGACGAACGCACCCGCACCGTGCCCGTCATCATGCTGACGGCCAAGGGTTCGGAACAGGACAAGGTCGACGGCCTCGAGGCCGGCGCCGACGACTACATCACCAAGCCGTTCTCGCCCAAAGAGCTCATGGCCCGCATCAAGGCCGTGCTGCGCCGCCGCGCGCCCCAGCTCACGGACGACATCATCGACGTCGCGGGCCTGAAGCTCGATCCGGTCACGCACCGCCTGTCGGGCAACGCCCAGCAGCTGCAGATCGGCCCCACCGAATTCCGCCTGCTGCACTTCTTCATGACGCACCCCGAGCGCGTGTTCTCGCGTTCGCAACTGCTCGACCAGGTGTGGGGCGACCACGTCTTCGTCGAAGAGCGCACCGTCGACGTGCACATTCGCCGCCTGCGCAAGGCGCTCGAGCCCAGCGGCCACGACATCCACGTGGAAACCGTCCGCGGCAGCGGCTACCGCTTCACCGCCCAGCTGCCCGCGCGCTGATCCTCGATGATCTGGCTGCGCACGTTGATGCTGATCGCTCTCTGGGCGGTCATTTCGGCGCTTGCCGAATGGTTGCTGGGCAATCCTTTCGGCTGGATCCTGTTCAGCGTGGCGATGGTCGCCATCGTACTGTGGCGCAGCTGGCGGCTGCAGCGGGTGGCGCGCTGGGCCCAACATCCGGAAACCTCTCCGCCCGTCGCGGTGGGCGCGTGGGACGACATCCTCGCGCCGCTGTACCGGCACCTGCGCGCCCGCGCGCGCGACCTGGCCGATACCCGCGACGCCATGCAGAGCATGCTGGCCGCGGCGCAGGCGCTGCCCGACGGCGTGGTCACGCTCAACGAAGATTTCCAGATCGACTGGTGCAACCGCATGGCGCGGCGCCACCTGGGGCTGCGCCTGCCCGCCGACCGCGGCCACAATCTGCTGAACCTGCTGCGCTCGCCGGAATTCGTGGCCTACGCGCACAGCAACGACTGGCCCGAGCCCATCCTGCTGCGCCTGTCGCAGAACGGCCAGGAACGCGTGATGATGATCCAGCTGACGTCGTACGCCAGCGACCAGCGCCTGCTGATCTCGCGCGACGTCACCCAGATCGAGAAGCTCGAGACCACCCGCCGCGACTTCGTGGCCAACGTCTCGCACGAATTGCGCACGCCCCTGACGGTGCTGTCCGGCTTCCTCGAAACCCTGCGCGACATGCCGGCCGACTCGCTGCCCGCCGCGCAGCGCGACCAGTACGTGGGCATGATGCACGAGCAGGCGCAGCGCATGCAGGCCATCGTCGAAGACCTGCTCACGCTGTCCACGCTCGAATCCTCGCCCAGCGCCGACCCTGTGGCGGTGGACATGACGCAGACCCTGCAGAACGCCCGCCAGCAGGTCGAGGCGTTGTCGGGCGGACGCCATACGTTCGAGTGGCACATCGATCCCCACCTGCATCTGCTGGGCAGCGGCAGCGAACTAGCGTCGGCCGTGTCCAACCTGCTGACGAACGCGGTGCGCTACACGCCCGATGGCGGACGCATCACCGTGCGCTGGCGTCCCGAAGAGGACGGCTCGGCGTGTTATAGCGTGCAGGACACCGGCATCGGCATTCCGGCGCGCCACATCCCGCGCCTCACCGAGCGCTTCTACCGCGTCGACCGCGGCCGGTCCCGCGCGGTGGGCGGCACGGGCCTGGGCCTGGCCATCACCAAGCACATCGCCATGCGCCACGACGCGACGCTGTTCATCGAAAGCGAACCGGGCAAAGGCAGCACCTTCTCCCTGCGCTTCCCGCCCGAACGCGTGGCGCGCAACGAGACGCCGGCCTGATCGCGCCCCGGGCGCATCATCAATGAAGCGGCGAGCGCGCGGCCTGGCGGCCGCCCTCGGCCTTCGCATCCGGCCGCAGGGGCATTCGCCCCACGGCCTCCATGGCTTCTTGCACCGCAGCAACACAACTGGGCCACAATGGACGGTCGTATTTCTTCTGCATGAGGTCCGGCAGCCATGACCAAGATCGTCCTGTTCGAGAACATCCATCCCAGCGCGCGCGCCGTCTTCGAGGCGGCCGGCTACACCGACGTCGTCACGCATGCCTCGGCGCTGCCGCCGGCGCAATTGCGCGACGCCCTGCGCGGCGCCGAAGTGGTCGGCATCCGTTCGCGCACGCATCTGGATGCCGAACTGCTGTCGGGACCCGACCTGCGCGTGGTGGGCTGCTTCTGCATCGGCACCAACCAGGTCGACCTGGACTCCGCCATGTTGCGCGGCGTGCCAGTCTTCAACGCCCCCTTCTCGAATACCCGCTCGGTGGCTGAACTCGTGCTGGGCGAGGCGATCCTGCTGCTGCGCCGCATCCCTGAAAAGAACACGCGCGTGCACGCCGGCCACTGGGACAAGACCGCCGCCGGCGCCTTCGAGGCGCGCGGCAAGACGCTGGGCATCATCGGTTACGGCAACATCGGCTCGCAGATCGGCACCCTGGCCGAGGCCGTGGGCATGCGGGTCACCTTCTTCGACGTCGAGGCCAAGCTGCCGCTGGGCAACGCGCGCCAGGCCGGCTCGCTGGACGAACTGCTGCAGCAGTCCGACGTGGTCACCCTGCACGTGCCCGGCGGCAAGAGCACCGAGAACATCATGAATGCCGAGACGCTGGCGCGCATGCGCCGCGGCGCCATTCTCATCAACGCCTCGCGCGGCACCGTGGTCGACCTGCAGGCTTTGCGCGACGCGCTGCAGTCCGGGCACCTGGCCGGCGCGGCGCTGGACGTCTTTCCCGTCGAACCAAAAAGCGCGGACGAGCCGCTGTCCAGCCCGCTGGTGGGCATGCCCAACGTCATCCTCACGCCTCACATCGGCGGCAGCACACAGGAATCGCAAGAGGCCATCGGCCGCGAAGTCGCCGAGAAACTGGTGCGCTTCATCCAGGCCGGCACCACCAAGACGGCCGTCAACTTCCCCGAACTGCCCTATCTCGAACCCATGGGCGGCACGCGCGTCCTGCACGTGCACCGCAACGCCCCCGGAGCCCTGGGCGCGCTGGACAACCTGATGGCTCAACACGGACTGAACATCGTCAGCCAGAGCCTGCAGACCCGCGGACAGGTGGGCTACGTCATCACCGACGTGGAAGGCAAGGTGGACGACGTCGTGATGGCCGCGCTGTGCAGCCATCCGGTCACGATACGCTGCGATCGGCTCTAGGGCCAGTCAAGCCCGGGCGCAACCCGGCCCGGGCTCATGTCTTGCATCCCGCTCGCGCCGATCCGACGGAATCGTTCAGCGCGCCGCGTCCGCCAGGCACTGCACCAGGTGGGCGGCCAGCGGTGCGCGGTCGAACGGCACGCGGGCGATCACGCCCAGCTCGCGGCAGAACGAGGGCTCGCCCAGGTCCAGCAGGCGCAGTCCGCGCGTAAGCATTTGCCGCGTGCGCGGCATCAGCGCCACGCCCAGCCCCTCGCGCACCAGGTTGGCGATGGCATCGAGCTCGTCCAGTTCCAGCGCCTCGTGCACGGTCAGGCGCTGCTTCTTCAGGAATCCATCGACCAGGCGGCCGCCGAACGACGAACGGTCGTAGCGGATGAAGGGCTGCGTGGACAGCAGCTGGCGCCACGGCGCCTGCGGCAGCGCGCGCGACACCGCCAGCACCATCGGCTCGCGCACCAGGGGTTGCCAGCCCAGCTCGGGCGGCAGCGCGAACGGCGGGCGCAGCATCACAGCCAGATCGACCTCGCCCGAATCGACCTGACCCAGCAGGTTCAGCGACACGCCCGGCACGACGCGCACGCGCACGTCGGGATAGGCCTGCCGGAAGCCTTTCATCGCTCGCACCAGCAGGGCCTGCTGCGCCGACGCAATGGCGCCCACGCGCAGCAGGCCGCTGACGCGCCCCGCCCCGGCCATGCCCACCATGCGGTCGGACATGGCCACCAGGGCCTCGGCCTGCGGCAGGATCTCGCGGCCATGCGTGTTCAGCTCGGCCGACTTGGCGGTGCGGTCGAACAGCGACACGCCCAGGTGCTCTTCTAGCCGGCGTATCTGCGCGCTGACGGCGGACTGCGTCAGCCCCAGCTGGCGGCCAGCGGCGGTGAAGGAGCCTTCGCGAGCCACCGCGATGAAGGTTTTGAATTCGCGGATCACTATCGATATTTTTTATGCTCAGGCTCAAAAAATATCGTTTTCCAATCAAAAAAACAATCCTTACACTAAGCCGTCATCAACTTTGCTTTAATCCTCGTCTGACCGGAGTGTTTGCAATGACTGCCCAAGCCGCCCTGCCCCCTTTCCACCTGGCCTTCCCCGTCCGCGACCTGGCCGAAGCGCGCAAGTTCTATGGCGAACTGCTGGGCTGTAGCGAAGGCCGCAGCTCGCCGGAGTGGGTGGACTTCAACTTCTACGGCCACCAGATCGTCGCCCACCTGTCGCCCGACGAATGCGGCCACAAGGCCACCAGCGCGGTCGATTCGCACAACGTGCCCGTGCGCCACTTCGGCGCCGTGCTGTCGATGGAAGAATGGGAAGCCATGGCCAAGAAGCTGACCGACGCCGGCACCGACTTCGTCATCGAGCCCTACATCCGCTTCAAGGGCGAAGTGGGCGAGCAGGCCACCATGTTCTTCCTGGATCCGTCGGGCAATGCCCTGGAATTCAAGGCGTTCAAGAACATCGAGTCGCTGTTCGCGAAGTAAGCTGCTGTTTTCGAGCAATGCCGCCGGCGCCCGAGGGCGCCGGCATTCCATCAACCCACCATCCGGCCCACGCCGCGGACGACACGATTGAGCAACGCCGCAGCTCCCCATGCCGGTTCCGCCTCCGACGCCAACCCCGGCGCCCCGCATCCGGAAACCCCCTGGCGCATACAGGCGCAGGGCGACCGGTGCGTGCTGATACGTTTCGGCGACACGCTGGACGTGCACACGGGACAGGTCTGCCTGGCCGCGGCGCGCATGCTGCGCGACGCGCAGCTACCGGGCGTTACCGACATCGTTCCGTCTTTCACGGCCGTGGCCGTGCACTATCGGCCCACGGGCGACGGCCCCACCCATAGCCAGCTGGCGGCTCGCATCGAGCGCGCCTTGGCCTCCGGCATCCAGCCCGATGCGGCGGCGGGCCGCCTGATCGAAATCCCCGTCTGCTACGGCGGCGAACACGGGCCCGACCTGGCCGAAGTGGCGCAACATGCCGGCGTCACGCCGGACGAGGTGGTGGCCATGCACAGCGGGCCGGCCAGCATGGTGTTCATGCTGGGCTTCGCACCGGGCCATGCCTATATCGGCATCCATGACGAACGGCTGGCCATTCCGCGGCGCGCCACCCCTCGCATGGCCATCCCCGCCGGCGCGGTAGCCGTGGCCAACCGTCAGACGGTCATCTATCCGGGCAACCTGCCAGGCGGGTGGAACGTCATCGGCGCCACGCCGCTGGTGCTGTTCGATCCCGCGCGCGAGCCCGCCGCGCTGCTGGCCCCAGGGGATCGCATCCGCTTCGTGCCGATCGGCGCCGATCAGTTCGCGAGCATGCGCGCCGAGGAGAAGTCATGAGCTCCGCGGAACGCGCCATGGGCCTCACCGTGCTCAAACCCGGCATGCTGTCGTCCTTCCAGGACACGGGCCGCACGGGCTTGCAACACCTGGGCATCCCGGTGGCCGGCGCCATGGACGAACGCGCGCACAGGCTGGCCAATCTGCTGGCCGGCAATACGGCGTCGCACGCTACCCTTGAAATCACGCTGGTCGGCCCGACGCTGCGCTTCGATGCGCCCGCGTGCCTGGCCATCGGCGGCGCCGACCTGGGCGCGACACTGAACGGCATTGCCGTGCCGCCCCTGCGCCCGATGCTGGCGCGCCAGGGCGACGTACTCGCCTTCGCCACGCGGCCGCGGCACGAGCGCGGGGTGCGCGCCTATCTGGCCGTGCATGGCGGCTATGAGCTCGAGCCCGTCATGGGCAGCGAAAGCACCTATCTGCGCAGCGGCTTCGGCGGCTGGCACGGCCGCGCCCTGAACAAGGACGACCGCCTCCCGCTGCGCCGCCCGCTGCAAGGCGACGACGCCGCGATGCAAGCGCTGGCCGGCGCGCTGGACGACCTGCGCATCTATCTGCCCGCGCCCCTGGTGCACATGCCGCGCCAGGCCCTGCGCATACTGCCGGGCGCACACTGGGACGCCTTCGACGCGGACTCGCGGCGACGCCTGGTGGAAGAGGCCTTCCAGATCAGCCCGCAGTCGGATCGCATGGGGTACCGCCTCACGGGCCCGAACCTGGCGCTGAGCAAGCCGCGCGAGATGCTGTCCGAAGCCGCGAGCTTCGGCACTATCCAGGTACCCGCGGGCGGCCAGCCCATCATCCTGATGGCCGACCGCCAGACCACCGGGGGCTATCCCAAGATCGCGCAAGTGGCCAGCGCCGACCTGCCGCTGCTGGCGCAATACGCGCCCGGCCAGTCCGTGAGATTCGCGATGATCGGGCTGGAAGAAGCGCAGCGCCTGGACAACGCGCGCGAGCGCGCCTATCGCGACCTGTCATCATCCCTGCAAGCCTTGCGCGAACTGCTCGCGCAGCACGCGCCACTATGACGGAGCCTGCCATGAAATCCACCATCGACCTGAACTGCGACATGGGCGAGAGCTACGGCGCCTGGCGCATGGGCAACGACGAAGCGGTGCTGCGCTACGTCACGTCGGCCAACATAGCCTGTGGCTTTCACGGCGGCGACCCCGCCACCATGCGCAAGACCGTGGCCGCCGCGCTGGCGCAGGGCGTGGCCGTGGGCGCCCATCCCAGCCTGCAGGACCTGGCAGGCTTCGGGCGCCGCGTCATCCAGGTGTCGCCGCAGGAAGCGTACGACGCCCTGGTCTACCAGGTCGGCGCGCTGGCTGGCGTGGCCGCTTCGCAAGGCGCGCGGCTGCATCACGTAAAGGCGCACGGCGCGCTGTACAACATGGCCGCCAAGGACCTGGAACTGGCCCGCGCGCTGTGCCAGGCCGTGCATGACGTGGACAGCGACCTGGTGCTGTACGGCTTGGCCGGCAGCCGCTGGATAGAGGCCGCCGAGTCAGTGGGCCTGCGCACCGCGCAGGAGGTGTTCGCCGATCGTACTTACCAGCCAGACGGCTCGCTCACCTCGCGCAGCCGGCCCGACGCCATGATCACCGACCTGGACGCGTCGATCGAACAGGTGCTGGGCATGGTGCAGGACGGCGCCGTGCGCGCCACGGATGGCACGCGCGTGCCGCTGCGGCCCGACACGCTGTGCATCCATGGCGATCAGCCCGGCGCCGAAGCGTTCGCGGCAGGGATACGCAAGGCGTTGGAAGAGGCGGGGATTGAGGTGCGGGCGGTGTAGCCGCCATCGGCTGCGACGTCGGTTAATCTCCGCATGCGCGGGGAACACCGGCACGCAGATCACCCTGATTGGAAACACTGCGGTTCATCCCCGCATGCGCGGGGAACACGCGGCAGCCCTGTACCAAGCCCCTCCGCTGACCAGTTCATCCCCGCATGCGCGGGGAACACTTGCGGCGCGCCGTCGCCGGCCGTATCTCCGTCGGTTCATCCCCGCATGCGCGGGGAACACCCTCCGCTATCAGCCCTGAACCGTGCGACATCCGGTTCATCCCCGCATGCGCGGGGAACACTCCAGTCCGAAACCGGCCCGTGCCCGTCGTTTTCGGTTCATCCCCGCATGCGCGGGGAACACGGCAGCGTGACGTCGCGAGCCAGGGGCTGAGGCGGTTCATCCCCGCATGCGCGGGGAACACATGACCTCGAAGGCATGACCGCCGCCCGCCAGCGGTTCATCCCCGCATGCGCGGGGAACACGCAAACCTGCCCATCATGCGCATCGATGGCGCCGGTTCATCCCCGCATGCGCGGGGAACACTCCATGTCGATGAGGTTGCGGCCGTCCGGCGCCGGTTCATCCCCGCATGCGCGGGGAACACGTCGGGAGCGCCGCGGTCAGCGCGGCCTCAAACGGTTCATCCCCGCATGCGCGGGGAACACTGGGCGGCGAGCAGGCGCCCGCACTGCGGTGTCGGTTCATCCCCGCATGCGCGGGGAACACTCGGTGCCCGAGCTCGCCACCTGCAGCCGGAACGGTTCATCCCCGCATGCGCGGGGAACACATCGCCGCGCGTGTCGCCATGGGTAAGGTGTTCGGTTCATCCCCGCATGCGCGGGGAACACCACGGTCAGCGTGACCTCGCGCTCGCCGAAATCGGTTCATCCCCGCATGCGCGGGGAACACGACGGACGGACGTCCATGGTGTGACGGAGCGCCGGCTCATCCCCGCATGCGCGGGGAACACGCCCGGCTGGCGCGCCTGCATCACGTGACGTGCGGTTCATCCCCGCATGCGCGGGGAACACAGTGGGGCGACCTGCGGGACCCAGCCAGCACGCGGTTCATCCCCGCATGCGCGGGGAACACACCAACGAGGATCGCGAGGACGTCATCAATATCGGTTCATCCCCGCATGCGCGGGGAACACCTGGGCTTCACGCCCGGCGCGATCCATGGTCACGGTTCATCCCCGCATGCGCGGGGAACACTGGCGCGACGCCTGCACCCAGTGCGCGATGGTCGGTTCATCCCCGCATGCGCGGGGAACACGGTGTCCAGGCCGTAGGCGGCGGCAAAGGCGGCGGTTCATCCCCGCATGCGCGGGGAACACACGTCTGCCGAGGGCATCAAAATTCTACATCACGGTTCATCCCCGCATGCGCGGGGAACACGCGTTGGGGGCAACCGTGTCGCGCCAGCGTGACGGTTCATCCCCGCATGCGCGGGGAACACCACGTGGTCGGCTATCGGAAGCCGGACGGTACCGGTTCATCCCCGCATGCGCGGGGAACACTTCATTCCAAAGAATCAGGCGGCAGGTTTGGCCGGTTCATCCCCGCATGCGCGGGGAACACGTTGATAGAAGGCTGACCATGCGAACGCCGACCGGTTCATCCCCGCATGCGCGGGGAACACTTTCCGGTTTTGTCGCCGTGCGGATCATCCATCGGTTCATCCCCGCATGCGCGGGGAACACCTTTCTGAGACTGGACACCATGACCAAAATAACGGTTCATCCCCGCATGCGCGGGGAACACGCTGGCACGGCACCTTGAAAACCTCGTCTCCCCGGTTCATCCCCGCATGCGCGGGGAACACGTTGACCGAAGAATAACCATGCGCACGCCTACCGGTTCATCCCCGCATGCGCGGGGAACACATCCATAATGAATTCAATGACATCCTCTTCTTCGGTTCATCCCCGCATGCGCGGGGAACACACTTAGCATAACCCTATATTTTTAAAGAACAAATTTCCCTCTCAAGAATCTACCGATTTATACCTGTGAACCGCCCCGGGTTTTGCGGAGGCTCCAACTCTTGACAAAATGCGAGCCACGAGCAAGGGCAACGAACAAGTTCTGCCCGGAAGTGCGCGAGTTCGCCGTGCGTCTGGTGCAGCGATCCCGCAGCGAGTATCCGTCGCTACGGGCGACGGTCGAGTCCATCGCGCCCAAGACTGGCTGCTCGGCCCAGAAGCTGCTGACCTGCGGCAAGCGCCACGAGGCCGACAGCGGACAGCGCGAAGGCGTCACCACCGGCGAGCGGGAACGAATCAAGGAACTGGAGCGGGAGAATCGCGAACTGCGCCGGGCCAACGACATCCGACGCACGGCCAGTGCTCTTTTCGCGCCGGCGAAACTCGACCGCAAGTTGAAGTGGTGAACACCTATATCGACCGGCACCGGAAGGTTCACGGGGTCGAGCCGATCTCCAAAGTGTTGCAGACCGCCCCGTTGGCCTACCGACGCCATGCCGCGCGACTGCGTGATCCGTCACGACGCATCGGTCGCCCCCGCCGCTACGAACAACTCACGCCGCACGTCCAGCGGGTCGGGCAGGAGAAGCGGGGCAAGGCCACGCAGGGGTTTCAATGTCCACCGCAATGATGAAGACAAGCGCGAGACGCCACGCAAAGTAACCTCGTCCTGTACATGAAACCCGCATGGCGGGTGAAGATGAGCTGTTTGGCATGCGGTACGTCGGTGAGGGCAAGCTTGTGCGCATCTCAATTGAGATGCAAAATGACGAAACTTCATTGGAACGCATAAACATGGCTCACACCTCAATGCTGCACATCCGTGTGGACGACGAACTGAAAGCCGCCGCTGCCGCTACGCTTGCCAACGTCGGACTGACGGTATCGGATGCCGTGCGTATCTTGCTAACCCGCATTGCCAAGGAAGGCGGGCTTCCCGCTGGTTTGGCCGTCGATCCCGCAGCCTATGACGATTGGTTTCGAGCCAAGGTACAGGAAGCCGTGGATGACAAGCGCCCCACAACGCCACACAAGCAAGTGATGGACAAGGCACAGGCCATCATCGACAGGAAACGCCGTGCCAGCAAAGCTTGAGTGGAAGCAGATTGCACAGGAGGAATTCCTTCAGCATATCGACTACATCGCGGACGAAAGTCCCGATGCGGCGCAGAAACTGAAGGACGAAGTCGAATCCAAAGTCAACGAACTACCCGAGCATCCCAAGCTGTATCGTCCTGGCCGTGTGCCAGGCACCCGCGAAATGGTGGTGCGCGCCAACTACATCGTCGTCTACGAAGAGGACGAAACCATGGTCACGGTCTTGCGCGTGCTGCACGCGGCGCAACTTTATCCTCCGCAATAGGAATGCTTGAAAGGCTTCCGACCTGCCGTGGCCGCCTGTTCCTTGCCATAATGCATGACAAATCGAAGTACAGCGCTTGATCCCGTTGAGCGATCAGCGCGTTGTACGTCGCGAATTGCTCACCGCTCGCTGCTGCTGCGCATCGAGTCGGTCCAGGGATGCGGTACTCATGGCTGCCAGTATGCCGCAGGGCTCGCAGTGGCGGTATTGGCGTCTTGTCCGATGACCAGGCGTCACAGCACCGAGATCGCACCGGCCGCGCCCACGTGCTGCCACGGCAGGCCCGGCACAAGCGCTTGCCACTGCTCACCGTCGAGCGCCAGCCCCTTCATGCGATTGGCCCGCCGGTTGGCGAAGCAATAGGCGTGGTGCGGGCGCAACGCCGAACACCGCCACCGCGCGGGCCAACGATTAGCCGCCGCCGCTAAGTATGTCTTCGACATGGCCACCTGAAGTGGTGGACACCATCGGGAGACAACGCTCGCGCTCAATGTGTGTTACGCCGGGTGCTTACTATTGAGCGCTATGTTGGCGAGTAGGTCCGCATCGATGCACTGCAGTTGCACGGCAAAATCGGGGTGGCCGGCCGCGCGTGCGCATAAGCCTGGGAACAGGCGCCCTTCCACCTGCGTCTCAAATCCCCGCCTGTCCGGGCTCTATCGGACGGAATGCCACCAGTTGCAATCCATCAAACTCCACGGGCAGGCGTCGGCTTTCGCCTAAAGTCTGGAACTCATATCCCGACTCGTGTGAACTGGCCCACGCCATGACCACATTGCCTTGGTCATGCCCTTCGCTCAGTTGCTGCCACAGCATCTCACGCGTGCGCTGCGACACGTCTCCGATATAAACACCCGCGCGCACCTCCAGCAGCCATATCGCCATACGCCCACGCAGCCGAGACGGTACATTCTCGGTGACCACGACAACGAAGGCCATCATTGCGCCCGATGGCCGACTTCGCCCATGCTTTGCGCATTGGGAATGGCCGGCAGAACGGATTCGGGAGGTGCCTCCGGCAGGGGAATCTCTCCTGCCGCCAAGACGTCTTCGATGGTCGGGATGATGCGTCCCAGCAACTTGCTAGCGCGAAACACGTCTCGGCATGCCAGCCGAACCTGACGCTCAGGTTCGGACGGTTGCTGCGCGGCAATCTTGAACGCGACAGGAACGACCGTCTCGAATCTGAATAAGTCGGCAATGTCGTAAACGAACGAGAGCGGCTTGCCGGTATGGATAAAACCCACGGCCGGCGCGTAACCCGCGGCAAGCACAGCGGCCTCGGTGATGCCATACAGGCAGCTCGTGGCCGCCGATAGGCATCGATTGGGTACATCCGCCGCGTCCCACGCCTTCTGGTCGTAGTTGCGCGCCTTCCAATCAACACCATGTTGGCGTGCCAGCAATTTGTACGTCTCTCTGACCCGCGCCCCTTCGATGCCGCGAAGTTGCTCGACGCTACGCCGTGCAGGCGCCGGCTCGCCAAATCGCACCTCGTACATCTTACGCACCACCTTGAGCCTCAGGTCATCGTCCAATGCCAGCTTGGCCTGATAAAGCAGACGATCGGCTCTGGCCCCTCCTGGCTGGCCGCTGGCGTACAGCCGTACACCGGCCTCTCCTACCCATACCAAGAGCGTGCCCACAAGCGCCGCTAGATGAATGGCAGCATGCGACACTCGCGTGCCCGGCTCGAGCATGATGCACGCCACCGAACCAACGGGAATATGTGTGCGGACACCAGTTTGGTCCACCACCACGAACGCACCGTCTTGCACGTCGATCTGCCCGTACTGGACGAAGACCAGGGAGACGCGATCTTTCATGGGAAGCGGTTTCAAGGGTGGAAGCATAAATGCGTCTAGCCGGGTGCAATGCTAAGCATTCCGCATCCAAAGGCCTTGCCCGGTCCGATTCCTTGCAGCAACGCTGCACTGACTGCATTCGCATCGCGAACCGTCAGAAGCCCCTCGAAGCACGTGCGCTGCAAATGTATGCCAGCATCTTTCTTGCGCATTTGTACACGATCGCTGGCAGCGACCATGACGGCTTCCACCGAGAATCCATGCTTGTCGCCCTGGCGGCCAAGCCACTCCAACTGCTGTGCTTCGGCGGCAAGCCCATAGCGCTTGCCATTGCGAGTAACGGTAGGATTGGCCACAAAGCGGAATCGGTATTTCCTAGCTGGAACAACAAGACGATCGAGATCCAACCGTTTGACGTGAACGCTTTGGCGCAGGTAGTTGGCTAAAGCCGTTAATGGGGACCAATCCGGTTCAGCACGGGACTGCACCAGCACCATCGGCTCTGCCCACACGCCGGCGGCTTCTATGCGCCACAAAAAACGCTCGGGCTCAGTGGCGGCGTCCACAGCGAAGGCACGGGATAACGTACGGTGCATCTCGTACGCGTCGGCGAGATCACGACGAGCGCCATGGCTACGCAAGTCAATCGCCAGTTGCGAGAGATGCATCGCCACCTCCTATTTTCAGGGTAAATGACTGGATGAAGCGCGGGCCGAACCGCCTCAAAACAAACGGGCCGACAGGTTGATCCAGTCGGATTGCTCCTTCACTGTCGTGCTCTATCAGCGCACGTACGGTCATGGTCGACGATGATGCACCTGTCCTCAACAGGCTACGATGCATCTGCAATGCCTCCAGCAATGGCAAATCCAGCACTCCGTCGGGCAGATACACGGGAGCCCCCGGCACGAAGCTCTTGCGACCAAGAGACAGGGGCCAGGTCGGCGCGCGCAACGCGGCATGTAAGCTTTCAAGCAAACAGCGGTCCTCTCCTTCCAATCCAACCAAAAACACTGCATCGGAAAGGTAGTACCGCGGGCTGACCACCGTGCGCTCGCGGTCTGCTTTTCCGCTTGCGATGTAGACTCCGGTCGCCGTTTGATAGTCGCGCATCGGAACCCCTTCGCGGTCCACCCGCACCCCCATGCGCAATGCGGCCAAGTCCGCCACAGGCAGACTGCGATCTCTTCCCAGGGCCGCACACAACAAACCGATCACGCCCGATTTCGAAGGCTCTAGCTGCGTGTCCCGCTCATCGAAACGGCTGGACGTACCCCAGGATTGCATCGGCCCTTGCAACCGTAGCAGCAAGGTCGCCACTTCAGTTCCCCACCATTGACGACGCCTGTTCACGCGTCCACTGCGCGAGCGCCGCCAACGGCACATGCTTCGCGCCCTTGTCGGTCGGCCATGAGCCGGTAAGGTCCAGGAAAGCCCAACGGTCGCCGGGATCGGCGTATACGTTCGCGACTTTACTCTCGTACTCAGCCAGTGCATGAACCGACTGCGCGCTCAACGACAAGTCTTGCCGAGGGCGAATCGGCAGCTCGAAAGCGTTGGCAAGGCTCAACGGCGCCAGTTTTCGTACGCAAATGCCAACGAAATCGGGCGCATTGTGAGCAGCAAAGCTGTTCTGCTTGCCCGTAGGAATCGCGCGGACTGTCGCCTGCACGAAGCCTTCGATCGCGGCCAACGTAAGCTCCTCGTCTCCCTGCAGATTCTGCAGGAGCTTGGCCACGTCTATTACTGCATAACGATAAAGGGTGGCAGAGTTGAACTCGACTTGGCCGATCATGCCGGCTCCTGTCCCGTCTGCCCCTCCGTGGTCGTCCACAGCGGTGAAGTAATCGAATTCGCGTTCCACGCGGTGCGTACTAATCGCATGCGCCACTTGGCACGCCGCGTCTTTGTTCACGCCGGGCATATCGGCAAGCATACGGCCGAACATTGCAACGTCCACCGCCTTCCCGCCATCCAATATAGCTTTTGCGTTCTTCACAATTTCAGGCGGAATTCCTGCCTTGGCGTCCTTCTTGCTCTTCTTCTCCCCTGTCGTCACGCCCAGCTCATCCCAGTGTTGAGATATCAGCCGTGCAAAGCCTTCGATCTCGGCGGCTCCGAGGAACAAGAGATACTCGGTTTTCCCATCTTCCTTGACCTTGAGTCCGGCCGCCGCAAGCGCGTTGTCGATCTTGAGAGCTGCCTCTTCGGGATCGCGATCGCCCAGACGTTCAAGCAGCAAACTCTTCAGTTTCTTGGTACGCACACCGCGATATTCGGTAGGAACTAGATCCCACTCTTGCGCCGCCAGGCGGATGGCACGCTTGAAGCATTGACTGCTGACTCGTGCACGGCGTTGGCCTCCGAAAATCGCATCCTTGGGCGCCCCGGTGTCGTCGCGATTCAGGTTGGAGGGAGCGAAGTTCTGGATGAGGTGCAGTTCGATGAAGCTCATGAGGTCACTCGTCCTTTAGTTAGGGGCGCTATCAGGCGCATTGCCTGTCAGAGCGTTGCGGTAGTAATCACGAGCCCAACGCTGGCGTATGGCTTCCAAGCGTTCGGGGTAGCGGGTGAAGTTAGGTTGCAGCCACGGAGTCAGGTCGTCAGCGAGTGCGGCATGATCGAAACCGATGCCCGCTGCCGCCAGCAGGCTTACCGCCTGGCGGAGATGATCCGGCAAACCTTCCGCATCCGTGCCTAGCAATGCGACGAAACGCTGCTCGAGGCTTGGTCGCTTGTCGAGTGCAATAAACAGCTTTCCCAAACTTGCTGCGAACCCTTGTTCGGCGCTTTCTGGATGTATGGCATAGAGCGCAGCCGACAGGTACAGCGACAGGCGACGCCCATCCTGCGCATGGCTGTCAACTGGGACGAAGCGCTCTACGAACGGATAGGCGGGTGGGTAAGAACCAGGCGGAAAGGCAAGGCTGCGGCGCAGGACTGCAAGCGCACCACGATTGTTAAGTTTGAGCGCGTGCAAATGGTCAACAAATTTCTTGGCGTGATCGCTCACGTCAGACCTCCTGGGGGGATATGTTTTCCTGCGAGATAGGCAAGTGAGCCTTGAACAACCCATTGAATCGCGGCCAGTACTTGGCATCTGCGCGCAAGGCGCGCGCAGAGGCGCCAAGACTTACTTGCACATGCGACCAAGCAGCATGGGCTGCCTCGCGCAAGGCGTCACGCCAAGTTGTTCCCGCCTTTGCCCAAGAACCAGCTGCCAACAGATTCAGAATTTCTGGCAACGCTTGCTCGGCACGTGAGAAGAAAGTTGCGGCAGCAGGCCCACGGTCGAACATGTCACGGGCACGAGCCCGGGTATCCTTGCTTTCTCCGTCGGGCAAGGCATCGGCCACCATCCGACTGCCCAGGCTTCGGACTTCGTAGAAAAGCTTATCCGCATGATCTATCAGCACGGCAAGTTCGCGTGCATTGTCCGGATCTTCTAGCAGACTCACCGGCAGGGTGAACTGTTCGGATCTCCAGCGCAGAAGCTTCGCCTGATCGCTGGCAAGGCCCGCAACCCAGACAGGCTGATAGCCATCATGCTGGAGCAGATGCGCCTGAAGATTTGCTGCGGACTGAAGCACCGCGGCCGGGCTGGTCTTGCCGCTCGGATTGGGCAATAGGCTTGGCAAGTCACGCCAGAACGCACGCCCCTCGGTGAAGGTCAACCGAACCTTGCCGACCGAACCTTCACGGTAGCTCGCCATAGGATCGGGCGCATTGACATCGTCCGCTAATGCCAAACCTGCGCCGAAACGCAACCATCGAATCGACCCGTCTTCCTCAGGCACGAACTGCACGGCACGGCTCAATCGGGTGTAGCGGTCATTGGGACCGGTAGCAAGGACTGCGTCGGCCTTGAGTTGAGCAAGCGTAACGGACGGTTGTTGCCAGGCGGGGATATCGTTCACTCCATCGCGGCTGGCAGCGTGCAGCGCCAGGCACAAAGTTTTAGAAAGCGTCTCCCCCATGGGCAACGAGGCCGCCGTGTTCGCCAATGCACCGGCCTTGTCGGAATCACGGAAGGTCTTTACCAAACCGCCGGGAGTGAACTGCAAGAATCCCAATAGGCTGCGTAGGCCGCGTGCCGGAGGAACGGCGGTCGGCTGCGAGTCGACGGAATGATCGAACACCGCAGGGGTATTGCCGGTGGCATGCGCCAACCCGACTTGCGTCCAAGGTTTGAGCTTGTCGCGAGTCTCTTCAGCATGAGCCAGCACAGCCACCTGCATGAAGGGATGCTCATCGTGAAAGAGCCAGAAGCGGTCCTGCCAATGCGCCAGATAGCCCAGGATGTCCTGAATGGGCAAACCGTTTTCATACCACTGAGCGCGTTGCCGGTCGGTCCACTTTCCCAGCGATTGGGTCAGCGCCGAGTGCACGATCGCGAGCAACACCCGATATTGTGCGATAAGGCTGGGCGGCTCGGTATCCGACAATGCGCGTATTTCGTTGGCGCGCGCGAAGAGGTCGCGCAGTCCCACGTCGACGTTTTCTCCATCGGCCAGCCGTACCGGCAACCAGGGCTCGTCAAGCAGGTTGAAGTGTTTGGGCATGTGTATCGTCCGCCAAGCGAGTATCGTTTGCTTGCAGCAGGCCCAAAGTCTCGTGTAGGCCTAGCGTTAAATCTTGCGATGAGTACCAACCATCCCGCAGCACCAGCGGATGGAAATTCTGAAGCAATGCGTGCATTTCGAAGGCTACGGGTATGGGTTGGGCGCTGAAGTGCGCGACGCAAGCCTTGCCGGACACCCGGACGTGCCTTGCATAGAGACGCTTGGCCAAATCATCTGATACGGGCGCGTTGGGGTCGAAGCACTCGCCATACGGCTCAATGCACCATCCATCCGCCGCGACATGGACAGGAACTAGAGTCACTGACTCCCTCCCCAACCGCGTCTGATTGACTTGCCCTAGCAGCTCGTCTTCATCGGCGCCGCGAGGTTTTCCCACATAGGCGGCTTGCGGCTCCTCGGATGGGTCGATGGAAATGTTCAGCCATTGCTGCCGTTCCCTCGTGACCCGAGCTCGGTACTTGCCGTATGACTCTATTTCGATGAAGGCACGCGCTTGCGCTTCGAGGTCTTCCGGTAGTTCGTGGTCACCATAGACTTGCTGCACTAGACGATCTATGTCCTCCGGCAGTTCGACTGAGTTCATACGCGACAGGATTGCCCATGTCCGGCCCAGAATGTAAGGGTCGTACACGTACTCCCATGCGGTTTCCTTCAGTTCCGGCAGCTGTTTACCGCCCAGGCCGGCGACGTGCACTCGCGGCACACTATGCGAATCGGGTCGTATGCGTTCGTGGCGATGCAGGCGACCTACCCGCTGCAGCAGCAGGTCGACCGGAGCCAAGTCGGTTATTACAAAATCGAAGTCAACGTCCAAGGACTGTTCTGCGACTTGGGTTGCGATCAGGATGGCCTTGGCTGGCCGTTGACCGTGGGCGCCAAAAGCGGCCAGAACGGCCTGCTCGATCGATGTACGCTGCTCAGCCGGATAACGCGCATGGAACAGCATGAGACTACTGTCGTTGTCCAGTTGACCTTCAAGCAGTCGATACAAGGCTTGTGCGCGTTCGACGGTATTGGCGACGACCAAACCGCAACCACCGTGCTCGACCTGCCGCATCGATAGCAGCGCTATTTCTGCAAGGTCTTCACTCAGGCCACTTACCGTCACGGGAGGCAACGGTCGCGCGGCAAACGTTTCTGCGTACACACCGCTCCCGCTAGCAACCAATACGCGCGGATACGGCAGCTCTGGCGATTCTTCATTCGGTATGTTCCAGGCCTGTAGAAGTGCATCGCGCCGATGCCGGGGCAATGTTGCGCTCATCAGTACGACGGAACATCCCAACGCTTTCAGCCACCGCAACAGGCATTCGATCAGTCCGGAGGTATAGGTGTCGTAGGCATGGACTTCGTCAAGTACCACGACGCGGTTGGAAAGGCCGAACAGACGAACGAAATGATGTTTGACGTTCAATACGCCAAACAGCGCCTGATCGATGGTGCCCACCCCATGAGGGGAAAGCAACGGGCGACGACGTGGAGTGAACCAAGCAGCCGCAGAGACCGTTTCGCCACGCGAATGGTCTACATCGCGTAGATTCTGCATGTCCTCGTTCAGCAGCGCACCGCCATGGACCAGTTGTATATCGGTGTCCGCTTGCGCGAATCGCTGGAGAAAACCGACGACGCGTTTGAACATGGCGTTGCCCGTGGCCTGCGTCGGCAACGCCATGAAGAGGCCACGGTGATCGTTGAGTGTCTGCAGCCTCAGACACGCCAGCAGCGCGAGTTCGGTTTTTCCTTCGCCCATGGGGGCCTCGACCAGCATTAGAGCAGGCCCCTGTGCCTTGCTAAGCAAAAGTTCCCCGGCATGCTGCAACGGTCTGGCGCTAACTTGGCTATCCACTCCAATGATCCTGCAGATCAACTCATCGGTGGACGCTTCTACAGGGAGAAACGTGCGTGATGACGGCCAAGGTACGCACGCTAACGCTGTCTCGGCCAATTCCAACGCATGACCAAAATACTGCAGCAGGTCATCATGCCGCTCGCCCATGGCGAACCAGTCGACGTTAGAGCCAATCCAATCCGCCACGCTGGTCAAGCCGGCCAGCCAGTTGACCGTCGGTAGATCCAACTCGTCGCTCACTGGCCGACCCTGCGGCGCCATGACGCGCCAGTAGGCCGCGAGCAGTTCGAATCGGGCCTCGGACCATACCTTGTCTTCGCGCAAAGGTTTCGCCGCGGCGATCTCGGTCGACGAGAAATGGTAGCCGTGATGTGCGCTGATTGCCCCAATAGCGTGGAGCAGCCATATGGACTCTGCATCTACCAATTTACGCAACGCAGGCGCAAGCAAGGCCGCCGTCGCGCAAGAGTGGTTCGTGACGTGCAGTGATCGGTCATTGAACTGCAAAGCGGCAGCTCGGCTTGCTGCCATGGCTTCCGGCCATTTTGCATAAAACCCGGGGATGGCTTTGCCGAAATCGTGCAAACCCACCAGCGTGGCAATCCAACGGCCCGCGTGGGCATGGGGCAAGCCCATGCGCGCTGCAATTTTTCTTTTGAAAGGTCGAGGTGTGCCCTGCCAAATCCTTTGCGCGACCGCGGCAACATCAAGCATATGGGCCAGCAACCCGTGCCCACTACCCTCCCCGCTCTTTGCCCAGATGGCTCTGGCTGCCGGAGAAAGCTGGCTGAATGTAGTCGGGGCGCTGTCGACGGATTCGGGCACGGCCAATCTCTTAGATTTATATGAATAAATATGTACAACAGAAACTAAACATTGCACAACCATTATGTCCCGGTTATTGCACGACTGCCGGCACTTTTATGGGAACTAGTAACCAGAGGCGTAGCGGCAGCCCCTGATCGTGAGCGCTCGATATATCCGCGACGTGGGCTTCAAATGCTTGTGGGAAAGGCTGCAGCCGCGCATGTTGCCGCGAGCGACGCTAGACATCACCTTGGCGGATTGCTGAAGCCCATCCCGGAAGCAGGGAGCATTCTGACGAGGAAATGTGGGCACCCCGCATTCAAGACTTCGCACAAGAGGTCTGTTCAGTGCTGCCGAGCATGTCCCGCACCCGCTTCCATGTGTGCGCCGTGACCACAACCGCACGGTTCGGAGAACTCCGCCTCGTCTGCATGCGCCCGAGACACACGTGAATGGATGAAGCGCTGCAAGGAGGGCTAATCCCCCGCATACGCGGGAACACGGGTAGCCCAGGCTCGTGCGGTTCTCCCCCCCGCGGTTCATCCCCGCATACGCGGGGAACACATCACCCCCCTCCGTCGCCGGCGCCGCGACCGTCGGTCCATCCCCGCATACGCGGGGAACACGCGCGCAGCGAGACGGTGGCGCGCTCCTTCACCGGTTCATCCCCGCATACGCGGGGAACACTTTCGCCGGTCAGGCGTGTACTGCATGCTGGCCGGTTCATCCCCGCATGCGCGGGGAACACTTCATCAGCAGCTACGCCACTTATATCCAAAACGGTTCATCCCCGCATGCGCGGGGAACACATCGAGGACGAGCGGCAGATTCCGGCCGACTACGGTTCATCCCCGCATGCGTGGGGAACACGTCAGGGCCATCACCTCGCGGATGAAGTAGCGCGGTTCATCCCCGCATGCGCGGGGAACACATCTGCATTGCCTCTTGTGCATCGTAATAGCGCGGTTCATCCCCGCATGCGCGGGGAACACTTCGCCGCGGTACTGACCGATCCCTCGATCAACGGTTCATCCCCGCATGCGCGGGGAACACTTCAGGTCGTAGAACCCGAACGGGGCTGTCAGCGGTTCATCCCCGCATGCGCGGGGAACACGGCAGGTATCCGAGCACGTCCAGGGCGCGGGCCGGTTCATCCCCGCATGCGCGGGGAACACATTGCAGCCGAGGACCAAGTTTACGGCGTAACCGGTTCATCCCCGCATGCGCGGGGAACACGCAGCAAAGTAGTGCGGCGCTGAATCACACTACGGTTCATCCCCGCATGCGCGGGGAACACAATGTCGTTCTCGGCGTAGAAGGTCAACGCGGCGGTTCATCCCCGCATGCGCGGGGAACACGGGAACTGCCAGGACTTGCCGGCACCGATGGACGGTTCATCCCCGCATACGCGGGGAACACGAGACAGCGCTTCCCGTGTGGTGGCGGCCCAACCGGTTCATCCCCGCATACGCGGGGAACACGCGATGACGCGCGGCTGAATGATGTCCATGCTCGGTTCATCCCCGCATGCGCGGGGAACACATGGCGGCGTCGTACTTCTCCTGGTGTTCCGGCGGTTCATCCCCGCATGCGCGGGGAACACTCTTCCGATAAGCCCTTGTTTCGAAACGACAAATCCACGCCGCCAAAATCTACCGACGAACTGACACTTCGAAGGCTGCCACGTTATCAAACACCGATCAACAGAATCTCACTGCAGCCGGACTTAGCGAGCCCCGCAAATCTCTCCTTCTAGCCTGTCCTACGCGGCCAGCCGAGCCTCCAACAAATCCTCGATCCTCACCGGCAGATCGCGCACCCGAACGCCCGTCGCGTGATACACCGCATTGGTGATCGCGGCCGCGATCCCCGCCAGACCAATCTCGCCGATCCCGCGCGCGCCCACCTCGTTCCACACCGTGTCGGGATAATCGAGGAACATCACATCCAGTTCCGGCGCATCGGCGTGCGTCGCCACGATGTAATCCGCCAGATTGCTGTTCACGGGCGCGCCGCTGCGCGGGTCGTATTGCGTGTGTTCGAACAGCGCCATGCCTACGCCCATGATGACCGCGCCCTCTATCTGGTTGCGGCCGGTGCGCGGGTTCACGATGCGGCCGCCGTCGATCACCGTCACGACGCGCGACACGCGCAGGCGCGCGGTGGCGGGATGCCAGGTCACTTCCGCGAAGTGGGCGCCGTAGGAATTCACCGAATAGCGCTTCTTCACGTCGCCGCCCGAGCCGGCCTTGCCCTGGCCCGATACGGACTCCACGCCTGCCTGCAGCAGCACGCGCTGCAGCGGCACGCATTCATCCCCATCTGCAGGCCCGATGCCGCCGTCGCGACAGCACAGGTCGTCCACCGGCCGGCCAGCCCAGGCGCCCTCGCCTTGGACGCATAAGCCGATGGCTGCCCGCACGGCATGGCGCGCGGCTTGCAGTACGGCCGGCACGACGGACGCGGTGGCGCCCGAGCCGCCGGACGTCGGCCCGGGCGGCAGGTCCGAATCGCCCAGCCGCACTTCGATGCGGTCCAGCGGCAGGCCCGTCTCGGCACTGACCAGTTGCGCCAGCACGGTGTAGGTGCCGGTGCCCAGGTCCTGTGCCGCGCACAGCACGCGCGCCGAGCCGTCGGCGTGCAGGCTGACTGTGGCCTCGGTGGGCATGCGGTATCCCAGCCATGAGCACGATGCCATGCCCCATCCCAACGTCAGCTCGCCTCTCTTCATCGATCCGACGGCGGGGGTGCGCCGCGACCAGCCGAACCGATCGGCGCCAGTGGTCAGGCATTCGCGCAGATGGCGCGACGAGAACGGCAAACCGTTGCTCTCGTCCTTCTCGGGCTCGTTCATCAAGCGCAGTTCAACCGGGTCCTTGCCCAGCGCGATGGCCAGCTCGTCCATGGCGGACTCGTAGGCATACAGGCCCGGCACGGCACCGGGGCCCCGCATCGACGTGGGCGTGCCCACGTTGCGGCGCGCCATGCCCGAGCACACCTTCAGATTCGGCGTGCTGTACATGCGCGGCGTGGCCTCGGCGCAGTACTCCGTGTATTCGTCCAGCAGCGAGCCCTGGCTGACGTAGTGGTGCTGCACGGACACCAGGCGCCCCTCCTTCGTCGCACCCAGGCGAAAGCGCTGGCGCGTGTAGGGACGATGGCCCGTGCCATGGAAGGTCATGGCGCGCGCTAGCACGACTTTCACGGGACGGTGCAATTTGCAGGAAGCCGCGGCGGCCAGCAGCGAATGCGGCCAGGGCCACAGCTTGCCGCCGAAGCCCGAGCCCAGGAACAGCGACACCACCCGCACGTGCGCAGGCTCCACGTCCAGCATCTGCGCCATCACGTCGCGATGGTTCACCACTCCCTGGCTGGTCTCGTACAGCGTGTAGGTCTGCCCGTTGTAGTCCGCCACGCAGGCGTGCATCTCGATGGCATTGTGGGTCTCGACCGGCGTGGTGTAGGTGGCGTCGATGCGCACCTCCGCGCTGTCGTAGGCAGAGACAGCGTCGCCGCGCTCGCTCTCTACGTCCGGCGTATCGGCCTCGGTCACGGGCCCGGGAGGCGACACGTCGGGCGTCTGCGCGTCGTAGCGCGCGCGCACCAGGCGGGCGGCCGCCGTGGCGATCTCCAGCGTGTCGGCCACCACCAGGGCCACGTACTGGCCGTAGTAGCGGATCACGTCGTCCTCGAACGGCGGACGCTTCTCGTCGATGCTGCCTTTCTCGGCACGGCGCAACGGCGGACAGTTGCCGCGATGCAGTACCGCGCGCACGCCGGCCACGGCTTCGGCGCGCGTCACGTCGAGCTCCGCGATGCGGCCATGTGCGATGGTGGCGCATACGGGCACGCCATACAGCATGCCCGGCAGATTGAAATCCGCCGCGTAGCGGGCCGTGCCGCTGACCTTCAGCGGTCCGTCGATGCGCGGGTATGGATTGCTGACGGCCTCGGGATGGGAAAGCCGGATGGGTTCCATGGGCATTGCTCCTACGCGTGGTGCGGCGGCACGGTCGTGGCCAGCGCATGCACCAGGCAGCGCTGCGCCAGTTCGATCTTGAATGCGTTCTCGCTTTGGGGCACGGCGTCGCGCACCGCCGCGCGAGCGGCCTGGGCATAGGGCTCGCTGTCCGGCGCTTGGCCCAGCAAGGCCTGTTCGGACTGTGGGCAACGCCAGGGGCGCGTGCCTACACCGCCAAGCGCGATTCCCGCGTGGTCGATGCGCCCGCCATTGACGTGCAGCACCACCGCCGCCGAGGCCAGCGCGAATTCATACGAGGCGCGGTCACGCAGCTTGAGGTAAGCCGAGCGCGTGCCGCTGGGCAGCCGCGGCAGCACTACGGCGGTAATCAGCTCTCCGGGCTCGAGCACGGTCTCGCGATGCGGCGTGTCGCCCGGCAGCAGATAGAAGTCGGCAATCGGGATGGTGCGCATGCCGCCGGCGCCCTGCACCTGCACGCTCGCGCCCAGCGCCATCAACGCCACGTTCATGTCCGAGGGATTGGACGCGATGCAATGCTCGCTGGTGCCCAGCACGGCGAGGTTGCGGTTGTAGCCGCCGATGGCCGAACAGCCCGTGCCCGGCTCGCGCTTGTTGCACGGCGAGGCGCGATCGCGGAAGTACACGCAGCGCGTGCGCTGCAGCAGATTGCCGCCGGTGGTCGCCATGTTGCGCAGCTGCGCGGAGGCGCCTGCCAGCAGGGCCTGGGACAGCACCGGATAGTGCGCGCGCACGTATGCATGGTGGGCCAGGTCCGCATTGCGCACCATGGCGCCGATGCGCACGCTGCCGTCCTCGGCCACCTCGACCTGGTCCAGGCCGATGCGGCCGATGTCCACCACGTGCTGCGGCGTCTCGACGTCCAGCTTCATCAGGTCGACCAGCGTGGTGCCTCCGGCAAGAAAGCGCACGTGGGCCGGCTCCGCGGCGGCCATGCGTACGGCTTCGGCGGCGTCGGCCGCGCGGCTGTAGCGAAAGGTCTCCATGGCGTCACCTCTTCCCGCGCACGTCCTGGATCGCGGCGACGATGTTCGAATAGGCGCCGCAGCGGCAAATATTGCCGCTCATCAATTCGCGCACCTCGTCGTCGCCGGGACCGCAAGGCTCGGACAACAGCGCGGTGGCCGACATGATCTGCCCGGCCGTGCAGTAGCCGCACTGGTAGCCGTCGTGGGCGACGAAGGCCGCCTGCATCGGATGCAGCGCGTCCGGCGTGCCCAGTCCTTCTATCGTCGTGACCTCGCTGTCGCCGACCGACGCGGCCAGCGTGAGGCAGGCGTTCACGCGGCGGCCATCCACGTGCACGGTACAGGCGCCGCACTGGCCATGGTCGCAGCCCTTCTTGGTGCCGGTCAGATGCAGGGTCTCGCGCAGCGTGTCCAGCAATGTGGCGCGGGGATCGAGCTTGAGTTCGTAGGCGGCGCCATTGACGTGCAGCGTGGCGTCGACGGCGCCAGCCATGGGCGCCGCGGTAGGGGACGAGTCTGGCATGGGAACCTCCTGAAGAACCGGAGGCACCAGCAAACGTCATGCCCGATGCGGGCGACGATTGTGTCCACAACCGGCATGGGTATGGACACCTGTGTCATGCATTCGTGATTCAATCGCCCCTTCGCGCCGCGCCGCTGTCGCGGGCTGACACGGCGCTGAACGCAGCACTCGTTTTACCAAGGATGTACGCATGACTGACGTCAATGCCCGGCCGCAACAACCGGGCCTGGTACTGTTCGCGCTTGCCGTTGGCGGCTTCGCGATCGGCACCACCGAATTCGCCTCCATGAGCCTGCTGCCGTATTTCGCGGCAAGCCTGGGCATCGACGCCCCCACCGCCGGCCACGTCATCAGCGCCTACGCGCTGGGCGTGGTGGTGGGCGCCCCCGTGCTGGCCGTGCTGGGCGCGCGGCTGCCGCGCCGCACGCTGCTGATCCTGCTGATGGCGATGTTCGCGGTCGGCAACGGCCTTTCGGCGCTGGCGCCCGACTATCACTGGATGCTGGCGTTCCGCTTCATCAGCGGCCTGCCGCATGGCGCCTATTTCGGCATCGCCGCGCTGGTGGCCAGCTCGCTGGTGCCCGAGAACCGGCGCACGCTGGCGGTGGGCCGCGTGTTCCTGGGCCTGACCTGCGCCACCATAGTGGGCGTTCCCATGGCCAGCTGGCTGGGCCAGGCGGTGGGCTGGCGCTGGAGCTTCGCGCTGGTGGCCCTGCTGGGCGTGCTCACCATGACGTGCGTGCGCCTGTTCGCGCCCGATACGCCGGCCGACCCGCATGCCAGCCCGCTGCGCGAACTGGGCGCGCTCAAGCGCGGCCAGGTATGGCTGACGCTGGGCATCGGCGCGATCGGCTTCGGCGGCCTGTTTGCGGTGTACACCTACATGGCCGACACCATGATGGCAGTGACGCGCGTGTCGCCTGCCATGGTGCCCGTCGTGCTCAGCATGTTCGGGGTGGGATTCACCGTGGGCAACATGGTGGTGCCGCTGTTCGCCGACCGGGCGCTGATGCGCACCGCGGGCCTGATGCTCGTCTGGAGCGCCGGCGCGCTGGCGCTGTTCCCGCTGATGGCCGGCAACATCTGGACGCTGGGCCTGTCGGTGTTCCTGATCGGCTGCGGCGGCGCGCTGGGCACGGTGCTGCAGACGCGCCTGATGGACGTGGCCGAAGACGCGCAAGGCCTGGCGGCAGCGCTGAACCATTCCGCATTCAATACCGCCAATGCGCTGGGCCCGTACCTGGGCGGGCTGGCGATCGCGGCCGGCTTCGGCTGGACGTCGACGGGCTGGGTGGGCACCCTGCTGGCACTGGGCGGGCTGGCACTGTGGGCGGTGTCGGTGGCCACCGACCGGCGGACCCGCGGCAAGGCGCCCGCGCTGGCGACGGACGCGGCACGCTGACCTGGCAACGAGGCAGCCCGACAAGCGCGCCTCAGCCGCAAAGCGCGACACGTAGGGGTATATACCAGGGGCAGGCGAACGCCGCCGCGCAGCGCTCTAGAATGCGGATCGAAACGGGAAAGCTGCCTGCCTTCCCCTCTATGCCGCGCCGCCATGACGCCGTCACGACCGCCTTTCTCGCTGCTATCGCTGCAGGTCTTCATTGCCGTGGCACGGCTGGGCAGCTTCACTCGCGCGGCCGATTATCTGCACCTGACGCAAAGCGCGGTCAGCAAGCATATCGGGCTGCTGGAAAGACACCTGGGCGTGCCGCTGCTCACCCGCGCCGGCGGCGTGGCGCTGACGCAGGCGGGCATCCAGTTCCTCGACGCCATCGAGCCGGCACTGGAGCAGATCCAATACGCCGTCGAACGCGTATCGGCGCCGGCCGAGCAACGCGCGATCGTCACCTTTCTCGCGCCGCCCGCCGTGCTGCAGTTCTGGCTGGTCGCGCTGCTGCCCCGCTTCGCCCAGGAGCATCCCGCCATCGAACTCCAGATGCGCACCCGTCCCGTGGGCGGTCGCGTCGGCCGCAGCGACCTGGACGCCGAGATCCGCTTCGGACGGGGCAATTGGCAAGGGGCGCGGGACCAGTACCTGTTCGGCCGCGAGATGTGCGTGATCGCCAGCCCCGCGCTGTGCGAGCGGCTGCCCTTGCGCGACTATGCCGACCTGCGGCGCGTGCCGCGGCTGCAGCACGTGCTGTATCCCACTGCATGGGACGAGTGGCGGCGCACGCTGGCTCCCGGCCTGGAATTCGACGGCCAGGCCCAGGAGTACGACCACTACTCCGTCATGGTCGAGGCCGTGCGGGCCGAGCTCGGCGTGGCTATCATGCCGCGGCTGCTGGTGCGCAAGATGCTGGCATCGGGCGAACTGGCGGCGCCGTTCAACGAAGTCATGCTGGGTTCCGGCGGCTATTACCTGATCCTGCGCGACCACACGGCGCCCGCCCACGCCGTGCGCGCGGCCGGCGCGTGGATCAAGGCGCGCGCCGACGAGATGGCGCGCGAATGGCTGGCTGCGGCACGCCCGCCAGTGGTCTATACGGATTCGGGCTAGCCAGGCTGCGACGCCTGGCCTGCATCACCGCAGGGCCGGCGTGCCGCCGCCCAGTTCCACGAACGCCTCGCATGCGCGCCGCACGTGCGCGCGCGCCGCGGCGCTGGCGGCGAGCATGCGGGCGAACCCATGGATCATGCCGTCGGCGCGCCAATGCCTGAGCGGCACGCCGGCAGCCAGCAGGCGGCTGGCGAAGGCTTCGCCCTCGTCGCGCAGCACGTCGGTCTCCGCGGTGACGAGCACGGTGGGCGGCAAGGCCAGCTCGCTGCCCTGCCAGCGCATGGGCAGCGCGGCGCGGTGCGCGTCGCCCGTCGCGTCTTCGCCCAGCAGCGACCGCCAGTAATACTGCATGGCGGCGCGCGTCAGGCCGGGCCCGTCGGCGTAGAGTCGCACGCTGTCGGACCCCAGCCCGGGATCCAGCGCGGGGTAGAACAGCAGCTGCCTGCCGTAGCGTCCCGGCGTCTGCCGCTGCGCCCGCCATGCGACGCCGAGCGCGAGGTGGGCTCCCGCGCTGTCGCCTGCCACCGCCATGGGGCTGTCGCCGTCCAGGCCGAGCGCCCGAGCATGACGCAGCAGCCAATCGCCGGCCTCCCAAAGGTCTTCATGCTGCGCCGGATGCGGATGCTCCGGCGCTCGCCGGTAATGCACGCTGGCCACGGCGTGGCCCGTGCATGCGGCCAGTTCGGCGCACAGCGTGTCATGGGTGGCGATGCTGCCCACGACCCACCCGCCGCCGTGCGCATACAGCATCAGCGGGGCACGGGCCGCATCGCCGCCCGCGCGGCGGTACAGGCGGATGGGAATCTCGCGGCCTGCCGAGACGGCATACAGGTCCGTTCTTTCCACACCGGGCTCGGACGCGCGCGGCAGCATCGCCGCCGCGCGTTCGCTGACCAGTCGCCGGCGCTCGGCCTCGGGCAGCTTCCACGATGCGCTTTGGGTTTCGATCTCGGCGGTGCGGCGCAGCACGTCGAGAAGATCGGCGTCGATGGCGGGCAGACCACCCGCCGCGTGGCGATCAGTCGGCACGGATGCCTCGGCTGCGCACGATGTCGCCCCAGCGCGCGGTTTCATCCGCCACGAACTTGCCGAACTCCGCACGCATCGGGCCGCCGACCGTCACGCCGTCCTGGGCGAAGCGGGCACGCAGCCCCGCATCGGCCAGCGCCTGCTGCAATTGCCGGGCCACCTCGGCCGCCACGGGCTCGGGCACGCCATCCGGCATGAACATGCCGAACCAGTTGGTCACCTGGAAATTCGGCAGGCCGCTCTCCATCATGGTGGGCACCTCCGGCAGCGCCGGACTGCGCTGCGCGCCGGTGACGGCCAACGCCCGGTACTTCCCCGACCTGATCAGCGGAATCGCCGAGCTCGGGTTCTCGAATATGCCCGATACCTGCCCGCTGACGACGTCGGCCACGTGGGCGGACCCGCCGCGATACGGCACGTGCACGATAGGCAGCTTCTTGGTCGATGCCAGCAGTTCCATCGACATGTGGCTCAGCGTACCCTTGCCGCCCGAAGCCAGCGTCACTTGTTTGCCGGGCTGGGCGGCCTCGGCCAGCATGTCCTGCAGCGTGCGATACGGCTGCTCTCCGCCGGTCACCAGCACCAGCGGGTTGGACACCACCAGGCCGACCGGCGTGAAGTCCCGCGCCGTGTCGTACGGCAGCTTGTCGAACAACGCGTTGTTCACGGCGAACCCGCCGCCCGCCAGCAGCAGCGTATATCCGTCCGCATCGGCGCGCGCGGCCTGCTCGGTGCCGATGCGGGTATCGGCGCCGGGCTTGTTCTCGACGACGAACGGTTGGCCGGTGTTGACCGACATCTTCTGCGCCACCGCGCGAGCCGCGATGTCGGCGATGCCGCCGGGCGCATACGGAACAATGACGCGCACCGGGCGCTCTGGCCACACCGGGGCTGCGGCCGAGGCGGCGGCCGCCCAGCCCAGGGTCGCGGCGGCAAGGCCGGCGCGCACGCCGGACAAAAGCTTGGACATGACGAGTCTCCTCTCTGATCGTTATACGGTCCGGCTATGCGTCGCTGCCGGACTCGCGGCAACTATTGCACAGTCGCCGCCGGGTCGCGATGAAGATTCGTCATGCGGATTCCTGAAGGGAATGACCCCTTTCGACAGACTCGCGCCGAAAACAAAAAGGCTCCGCGCCATATCGACGCGGAGCCTTCCGAGGGCGAACCCTGGTCCGCCGAGATGCCTACATGCCGGGCATCATGTTCGCGTTCATGTTGTGCAGCACCCACAAGGAACCCACGACGATGATCGCGATGATCTTCACGGTGAACAGGAAGGTGAGCGTGTTGTCGCGCTGCGACTTGTCCATGCCCATGTGCAGGAAGAAGATCAGTTGCACGAGCAGCTGCGCGATGCACAGGATGATCAGGCCGGGAATGGCGATCGAACGCGACACGCCTTCGACCATGACCAGGCCGAACGAGCCGAAGGTCAGCACGATGGAAAGGATGAAGCCGACGATGTACGACTTCATGCTGCCGTGGGCGCCGTCGTGATGCGAGTCGCCGTGATGGCCGGCCGATGCGGAATGAGACATCAGAGGGCTCCGAACAGATAGATGAAGGTGAAGACGCAGATCCAGATGATGTCCAGGAAGTGCCAGAACAGGCTCAGGCACTGCAGGCGGCGCCGGTTGAACGAGTCCAGGCCCTGGCGGCGGACCATGTCGACCATGACGAACAGCCAGATCAGGCCGAACGTGACGTGCAGGCCGTGCGTGCCGATCAGCGTGAAGAATGCCGACAGGTAGGCGCTGCGACCGGGGCCGTTGCCCTGCGAGATCAGGTGATGGAATTCATAGACTTCCATCGCCACGAAGCCGATGCCGAACAGCGCCGTGATCAGCAGCCAGGTGATGACGCCGGCCTTGTTGTTGGCCTGCATCTTCAGCATGGCCACGCCGAAGGTGAAGCTGCTGATCAGCAGCAGCATGGTTTCGACCAGCACGAACGACAGGTCGAACAGTTCGGCGCCGGACGGACCGCCGGCGGTGGCCTTGGACAGCACGGCGAAGGTGGCGAACAGCACCGAGAAGATCAGGCAGTCGCTCATCAGGTAGATCCAGAACCCGAAGGTGGTCTTGGATCCGTCGTCGTGATGCTCGTCGTGGTCGTGATCGTGGCCGTGGGCCACGCCGTGGTTCAGAGTGGTTGCGTGGTTCATGGCTCAGGCAGCCTGTTGCTGCTGTTTACGTTGCAGGTGCGCGTTCTCGATGGCCTCGACTTCCTTCGCAGGCACGTAGTAGTCGATGTCGCGGCTGTAGGCGCGCGCCACGAACGACGCGATCATGCCCACGAAGCCCACGATGGCCAGCCACCAGATGTGCCAGATGAGTCCGAAGCACATCGCCAGGCCGAACGCCCCCATGTAGACGCCCGTGCCGGTGTTGCGCGGCATGTGGATGTCCTTGTAGGGCGCCGGAGCGCGGTTGGCGCGGCCGGACTGCTTGTCTTCCCAGAACTGGTCCAGGTGCTCGACCTGCGGCACGTGCGCGAAGTTGTAGAACGGCGGGGGCGACGAGGTCGACCACTCCAGCGTACGGCCGCCCCAGGGGTCGCCCGTCAGGTCGCGGTTCTTGGCGCGGTCGCGGATGCTGACGGCCACTTGCAGCAGCAGCAGGGCGATACCGGCGGCCACGAACACGGCGCCCACCCAGGCAACGATCAGGTACGGCTGCCACTCGGGGTTGTCGTAGTGGTTCAGGCGACGCGTCATGCCCTTGAAGCCGAGGATGTACAGCGGCATGAAGGCCAGGTAGAAGCCGATCAGCCAGCACCAGAACGAGTACTTGCCCAGGCGCTCGTTCAGCTTGAAGCCGAACGCCTTCGGGAACCAGTACGTCATGGCGGCGATACAACCGAACACCACGCCGCCGATGATGACGTTGTGGAAGTGGGCGATCAGGAACAGGCTGTTGTGCAGCACGAACGACACCGCCGGGATGGCCATCATCACGCCGGTCATGCCGCCGATGACGAAGGTGACCATGAAGCCGATGGTCCAGATGACGGGAGTGGTCATCTGCACGCGGCCGCGGTACATGGTGAACAGCCAGTTGAAGATCTTGGCGCCGGTGGGCACCGAGATGATCATCGTCGCTATCCCGAAGAACGCGTTGACGTTCGCCCCCGAACCCATCGTGAAGAAGTGGTGCAGCCAGACCAGGAACGACAGGATGCCGATCGCGGCGGTGGCGTAGACCATCGACTTGTAGCCGAACAGCGGCTTGCGCGAGTAGGTGGCGATGATTTCAGAGAACGCGCCGAAGCAGGGCAGGATCAGGATGTACACCTCGGGGTGGCCCCAGATCCAGATCAGGTTCACGTACATCATGGCGTTGCCGCCGCCGTCGTTCGTGAAGAAGTGCGTGCCCAGGTAGCGGTCGGCCGTGAGCAGCGCCAGCGTGGCGGCCAGCACCGGGAAGGCGGCGACGATCAGGATGTTGGTGACCAGCGCGGTCCAGGTGAACACGGGCATCTTCATCAGCGACATGCCCGGCGCGCGCATGCGCAGGATGGTCACGATGAAGTTGATGCCTGACAGCGTGGTGCCCAGCCCGGAGATCTGCAGAGACCAGATGTAGTAGTCCATCCCCACGCTCGGGCTGTAGTCCAGCCCGGACAGCGGCGGATAGGCCAGCCAGCCGGTGGCGGCGAACTCGCCCACGAACAGCGACAGCATCATCAGCACGACGCCGGCGCCGAACAGCCAGAAGCTGAGCGAGTTCAGGAACGGATACGCCACGTCGCGCGCGCCGATCTGCAGCGGCACGACGACGTTCATCAGGCCCGTGATGAAGGGCATCGCCATGAAGAAGATCATGATGACGCCGTGGGCGGTGAAGATCTGGTCGTAGTGGTGCGGCGGCAGGAAGCCGGCGGCGTCGGCGGCGGCCACGGCCTGCTGCGAACGCATCATGATGGCGTCGGCGAAGCCGCGCAGCAGCATGATCAGCGCCACGATGATGTACATGATGCCGATCTTCTTGTGGTCCACGGTGGTGAACCACTCCGTCCACAGGTACTTCCATTTGCCGAAGTACGTGATGGCGGCGAGCAGGGCGATGCCGCCCAGCGTGACGGCCACCAGGGTGGCCATGACGATCGGGTCGTGGAAGGGAATCGCTTCCAGGGAAAGTTTGCCGAACATGATATGTATTACTCCGCGGCGGCGACCAGGTTCTTGGACGTGGGTGTGCAGAACGGAGAGTCGACCCCTGCGATCTTTGCCATCGTGCTATTCAGGATGAAATCGAACATGCCGGCCGGCGCGCTCGAGTAGTAGGTGACCGGCGTGTGCTGGCTGGGCTTGAACAGCGTCGCGTACGACTCCTGCGTCAGCGCGCTGCCGTCGGCGCGGGCCTTCTGGATCCACTCGTCGAAGCCCTGCTCGGAGGTGGCGATGGCCTTGAAGCGCATGCCCGAGAAGCCGCCGCCGCTGTAGTTGGCCGAGATGCCGGCGTAGGTGCCCGGCTCGCGCGCGATCAGGTGCAGCTTGGTGGTCATGCCGGCCATCGAGTAGATCTGGCTGCCCAACTGCGGAATGAAGAAGGAGTTCATCACCGTGCCCGAGGTGATGCGGAAGTTCAGCGGCGCATCGACCGGGAACGCGATCTCGTTCACGGTGGCGATGTTGTAGTCGGGATAGATGAACAGCCACTTCCAGTCCAGCGACACCACTTCGATGTTGATCGGCTTGCGGTCGGACTCGATGGGGCGGTAGGGATCCAGCGCGTGCGAACTCTTCCAGGTCATCACGGCCAGGATGGCCACGATGATGCAGGGCACCGTCCACACCACGATCTCGATGGGGGTGGAGTGCGACCAGTTGGGGGAATACGTGGCCTTGGTGTTGGTGGAGCGGTACTTCCACGCGAACCACAGCGTCATGATGATGACGGGCACGACGACCAGCAGCATCAGTCCGGTGGCGGTCAGCAGAAGCGTCTTCTCCTGCATCCCGATGTCCCCTTTCGGGTCGAGGATTTCCAAGGAACAGCCGCCCAGCAGCAGGACGGCGCCGACGGCTAATACGCGCGCGGCGATGGAGGCGAAAGGGGGGAGTTTCACTGGCGAGCCCTATGGACGATAAGGGTGCTGCCTTGCAGCAAAACCGGGATGGTAGCTCGCTCGTCCACCCCTGCCCTGCGACAGAAAGTCGCAGTTGTCGCCACACAACCGCACCAGAACGGTGCAAATCGGGATCAGAACCCTAGGGAAACCCCGAGCAGGTCGACGCCGCGGGTGCGACAATCTGTCGCACCGCTTTTTGACCGGGATCAATCGTGGGGAAAGGGCTCGCGTTCGGGGCCGGGCTTCTTGGCCAGCTTGCGCTGCAGCGAGCGCCGATGCATGCCGAGCAGGCGGGCGGCGGCGGACACATTGCCGCCGGTTTCGGACAGCGCCTGATGGATGTGCTCCCATTCTAGGCGGTGCAGCGGCGTCATGGCGCTTTCAATCGTAACGTTCTGCGGCTCGGCCAGGCCCAGGGTGCGCAGGATCATGGGCGCGGTGGCCGGCTTGGGCAGATAGTCGTCGGCGCCGCGCTTGATGGCCTCGACCGCCGTGGCCACGCTGGCGTAGCCGGTGACCAGCAGGATCCGCATGTCCTCGCGCAGCGCACGCAGCGGGCGGATCAACGTAAGGCCCGAGTCCTCGCCCAGGCGCAGGTCGACCAGCGCGAACTCGGGGCGCATCTCTTCGGCCACGCGCAGGGCCTCGCCCACGCTGCACGCGATACGCGTTTCCAGGCCGTGACGCGCCAGGCTGCGCTGCAAAGTACGCAGGTACAGCTCGTCGTCGTCGATCAGCAGGCCGGTGCCGGGGGAGTTCATGCGTGACCATCCAGGGGTAAATCGAAGCGGATGCGGGTGCCTCCTCCCTCAGCCGCCGTAAGGGTCATCTCGCCGCCCAGCTGTTCCACCGTGGCATGCGACAGCGCCAGGCCCACGCCCAGTCCCTGCGGCTTGCCGCTGTGGAACAGGCCCGTGGCCGGCAGCAGCGGGCGCTCCGGGTCCATGCCCAGGCCGTGGTCGCGCACCTCTCCGCGCAGCGTACCCGCTTGATATTCCAAGTGTAGTTCCACCCGCGGATCGCCCACTTCCTCGCCGGCGTCGGCGGCATTGTTCAGCAGCGCCTGTATCAGGTGCGCGATGGCCGGATCGACGCGCAGCGACGTGGGCAGCGTGCCCGTGCGGCTCAGTTCGATGGTGGGCCGCACCAGCTTCCACTGGCTGACCACGCGCACCAGGTCGACCCGGCTGGGCACGGCCAGGTTGCGGATGCGCTCGCGGCACAGCGCCAGCAGCTGGCTCAGCGTGGCCACGTCGTTGCGCATCTCTTCGGTATCGGCCTGCACGGCGATCTCGTCGGCCAGCAGCGTCATGGTGGCCAGCGGCGTGTTGAGGTCGTGCGCCATGGCCGCGGCATGGGTGGCCAGCGCCACGATGCCCTCGTTGCGGGTGAAGCGTTCGCGCAGCGCGGCCAGCTCGCGCTCGCGGCTGCGCAGCCCGGCGGCGAGCCGCGTCAGGAAATAGAACACCACGCCCGCCGAGATGAGGAAGTTGGCGGCGATGCCCCATAGCAGCAGCACACGGCTGTCATGCGGGCTGTCCAGCGGCTGGCCGAACACGGCCGACACCGCGTATCCCGCCACGCTGGCCAGGGCCGCGGCGAACGCCCATTTTGGCGGCAGCGCCAGCGCGGCCAGCGCGATCAGCACCAGGAACAGCAGGCCGAACGGATTGTGGATGCCGCCGCTCCAGCCCACCATCCACGCCAGCACCGCGATGTCCACCAGCAGGTGCAGGAAGGCCACGCCGGGCGAGAGTTCTTCGCTGCGCGGCGGCCGCAAGGTGGCATACAGGTTGAAGACCACCAGGAAGGCCACGCCGCCCCACAGCGGGCCGAGTGGAAGCGACACGTCCAGCGGCCCGCTGGCCACCAGCACGGTCGCCGCCTGTCCTGCGATGGCAACCCAGCGCAGGCTGCACAGCGTGCGCAGGAAGGAATTGGCGGAACTACCGGAAGACATGTCGGACGGAAGCGAAAACGGGGCGCGCGGCATGCGCGCGCGACCCGTCATTGTATGGTGAATCCCGCCCCCGTCCGGGGCGGCCCGCCCTGCCCGGCAGCCTACGAAGCCAGCGCGCGCATCTCGGCGTACAGGTCGGCCTTGCCTTCGAAACCGATGCCGGGCAGCTCGGGCAGGCGCACGATGCTGTTCTCGACTTTCACGCCGTCCGGGAAGCCGCCGTAGGGCTGGAACAGGTCGGGATAGGATTCGTTGCCGCCCAGGCCCAGGCCGGCCGCGATGGCCAGCGACATCTGGTGGCCGCCGTGCGGCACGCAGCGCGAGGCCGACCAGCCGTATTCCTTCAGCATGTCCAGCGTGCGCAGGTACTCGACGAGGCCATAGCTGAGCGCGCAGTCGAACTGCAGCCAGTCGCGGTCGGGGCGCATGCCGCCGTAGCGAATCAGGTTGCGCGCGTCCTGCATCGAGAACAGGTTCTCGCCCGTAGCCATGGGCTTGTCGTAATGATTGGCCAGCTCGGCCTGCAGCTCGTAGTCCAGGGGATCGCCGGCTTCTTCGTACCAGAACAGGTCGTACTGCGACAGTTCGCGGGCATAGGCGATGGCGGTCTGCAGGTCGAAGCGGCCATTGGCATCCACACACAGGCGCTGGCCCGGGCCCAGCAGCTTCAGCACCGCCTCGATGCGCTTGCAGTCTTCGGCCAGCGAGGCGCCGCCGATCTTCTTCTTTACCACCGAATAGCCGCGGTCCAGGTAGCTCTGCATCTCGCGCTGCAGGCCTTCCAGGCCCTGGCCCGGCCAGTAATAGCCGCCGGCGGCATAGACGAACACGTCGCGGTTCGGCGTGCCGTTGCCGTAGCGCTCGGCCAGCAGCTGGTACAGCGGCTTGTTCTCGATCTTGGCCACGGCATCCCACACGGCCATGTCGATGGTGCCCACGGCCACCGAGCGCTCGCCGTGGCCGCCGGGCTTCTCGTTGGTCATCATGGTGTTCCAGATCTTGTGCGGATCCAGGTTGTCGCGCTCGCTGTCCAGCAGGCTGTCGGCCGCGGCCTCGAGCACGCGCGGACGGAAGCGTTCGCGGATCAACGCGCCCTGGCCGTAGCGGCCGTTGGAGTTGAAGCCGTAGCCGATCACCGGCTTGCCATCGCGCACCACGTCAGTCACCACGGCGACGAGGCTGAGCGTCATCTTGGAGAAATCGATGTACGCGTTGCGGATGTTGGACTTGATGGGGCGGGTGGATTCGACGATGTCGACGATTTTCATGGCGGGCGGGTCCGGTTGAGAAAGCGGCGTGCGCTGATGGAAGCGCCGGGCATTGCGCATGCGCGCCGGCTGATGCACTGGTGTGTATAGTGGCCCATCGGCGGGCCGACGGCCAATGCCGCTTTTCTCTACTTTCATGCTTTGCGTGCATAGACCATGAATCTCTCCTGGCTGGAGGACTTCCTGGCCCTGGCGGCCACCGGCAGCTTCTCGCGCGCCGCCGAGGCGCGCCACATGACGCAGCCGGCATTCAGCCGGCGCATCCGCGCGCTGGAGGAATGGCTGGGGGTAGTGCTGATGGACCGGGGCACGCATCCGGCCACGCTGACCGAGACCGGCGCGTGGTTCCTGAACGTGGCGCGCGAGATCCTGGCGCGCGTCGAGCGCGTGCCGGACGAGGCCCGCGCGGTGGACGCCGCCAACTCGGCCACGCTGCGTTTCGCCGCGACGCACGCGCTGTCGCTCACCTTCGTGCCGCAATGGCTGCGCAGCCTGGAATCGCGCACTTCCGTCGGCCCGATCCAGCTGACTTCCGACGTGCTGCAGCAGTGCGAAGGATGGATGCAGAACGGCCGCGTGCAGTTCCTGCTGTGCCATTTCCACGCGGATGTGCCGGGGCGCCTGTCGCCGCAGGACTACCCCTCGGTCCAGGTGGGCGCCGATGTCCTGATGCCGGTGTGCGCGCCCAGCCGCGCGGGCAGGCCGCGCTGGAACCTGGCCGCGGCCCGGCGTGGCGCGCCCCTGCCCGTGCTGGCCTACAGCGCCGAATCCGGATTGGGCAGGCTGTTGCGCGGCGTGTGCGGCGATACGCTGGAGCGGGCCGGCGGCAGCCCGGTGTTCACGGCGCACCTGGCCACGGTGCTCAAGAGCATGGCGCTGGACGGACGCGGCATCGCGTGGCTGCCGGAGAGTCTCATCGGCGACGAACTCGCCGCCGGGCGGCTGGTGAACGCGGGGCCGGAGGAACTGCACATCCCGCTGGAGATCAGGCTGTATCGGCGCGCGGCGCCGGATACGGCGACGGCCGAGGCGTTCTGGGCCGCGGCAGCGGCAACCACGGGCTGAAGCGCTGAAGCGCGCGGCCGGCGGCACGCGGCCGGGCCGCGCGTTGGCAAGCGGTGCAAGTCGGCCCGGCCGCGCATCGTCCGGCGGGGATGCAGGCAGCTCTGGCTACGAGGCCGGATAGGGATGCAGGCAGGCCAGATGCCGGTCGCCTTCCAGCCGCTGCGGCGGATCGACCTCGACGCACTGCGCATCCGCGCGGGTGCAGCGCGTGCGGAACCGACACCCCGAAGGCAGGCTGGCCGGGCTGGGGATCTCTCCCTGCAGGCTGACCGAAAGCGGCGCATCGAATCTGGGAAACGCGTTCATCAAGGCGCGGGTGTAGGGATGTCGCGGGGCCCGCAGCACCTCGCGCGTCGGCCCCATTTCCATGATGCGTCCCAGATACATCACGGCCACGTGTTCGCACAGATAGCCCGCCACGCCTAGGTCGTGCGTGACGAACACCAGCGCGATGCCCTGCTCTCGCTGCAGGTCGCGCAAGAGGTTCAGCAGCTGCGCCTGCACGGACACGTCCAGCCCGGCCACCGACTCGTCGGCCACGATGACGCGCGGCTCGCAGGCCAGCGCCCGCGCCACGGCCACGCGCCGGACCTGGCCGCCCGACAGTTCCGAAGGATAGCGTTGCGCCGTGCCCGCCGGCAGGCCCACCTGGCGCAGCAGCTCTTCCACGCGTGCCGTCACCTGCTGCGGCGCGCGCAGCTTGTGCAGCCGTATCGGTTCGGCCAGCAGGGCCGCCACGGTCATGCGCGGATTGAGCGAGCCGCGCGCGTCCTGGTAGATGTAGGCCACGTCGCGCGCGAAGCGGCGCCGGGCCTCGGCGTCCAGGCGGTCGAGCTCGGCGCCTTCGGTCAACACGCGCCCGTTGGTAGGAGCCTCCAGCCCCAGCATGACGCGCACCAGCGTCGACTTGCCCGACCCGCTTTCGCCCACCAGCGCCAGCGACTGGCCAGGATGCAGGGTCAGGCGGATACCATCGAGCGCGCGCAGGCTGCGCCGGCCGCCATCGATGGAGAAACGCTTCTCCACGTCCAGCAGCGAGAACAGCGGCTGCGCGCCGCCGCGGGATGCGGCCATCAGGGCCGGGACGTCCAGGTTGGCATTCATGTCGGATTCCTGTGGCGACGTGCGGGTTCAGGCGTGCCAGCAGGCCAGCGTGACCTCGCCCTGCTGCCGTTGCGGCGGGCGCTCGCCGCAGCGTGCGGTGGCGTGCGCGCAGCGCGGCGCGAAACGGCACCCTGGCGGCATGCCGGACAAGGCCGGCACCACGCCCGGTATGGGCTGCAGCCGCTCGGCGTTGAACTCGATCGCGCTGGCGCGCAGGCCGCGCGTGTAGGGATGGCGCGGGTTGCCCAGCACCTCGCCGCACGGGCCCTGCTCGACGATCTGCCCGCCGTACATCACGGCCACGCGATCGGCCACCTGCGTGGCCAGCGCAAGGTCGTGCAGCACGAAGACGGCCGAGGCTCCCAGCGCGCGCACCCGCTCCAGGATCAGCGACATGATCTGCGCCTGGATGGTCACGTCCAGCGCGCTGGTGGGTTCGTCGGCGATCAGCAGGCGAGGCTCGCAGGCCAGCGCAATGGCGATCATCACGCGCTGCTGCATGCCGCCCGACAGTTCGTGCGGATAGGCCGCCAGGCGAGCCTGCGGGTCGGCGATGCCCACGCTGTCCAGCAGCTCGATGGCGCGCGCGCGACAGGCGTCGCGCGACAGTCCGCGATGGCGGCGCAGCGGCTCAGACAGGTGCGCCAGCACGGTGTAGCAGGGGTTCAAGGCGGCCGAGGCATCCTGGAAGACGAGGCCCATGCGCGTGCCTCGCAGCCCGCGCAGCATGCGCTCCGGCGCATGCGCGACATCGTCGCCGCCCACTTCCAGGCGGCCTTCCAGTTCGACCTCGGGCGGACGCAGCAGACCCATCGCCGCGAAGGCCAGCGTCGACTTGCCCGCGCCCGATTCGCCGATCAGCGCCAGCGTCGCGCCCTCGGGCAGCCGTATGCTGACGTCGTCGAGCACGGCCATGCCCTTGCGGCGCAGCGTGAAGCGGTCCACGTGCATCATGTCCGGGCTCATCTCAACGCTCCCGTGTGCGCGGATCCAGCGCATCGCGCAGGCCTTCGGCCAGCAGGTTCAGGCCGACCAGCAGGATTGCCAGCGCCAGCCCCGGCGCGCCGGACATCCACGGCGCCATCATCACGAAACCCCTGCCCTCGGCGATCATCAGGCCCCAGTCGGGCGCGGGAGGCGCCACGCCCAGGCCCAGGAACGACAGTCCCGATCCCAGCAGAATGGCGATGGAAATGCGCATGCCCGCCTGGATGAGAATGGGAGAGGCGATGTTGGGCAGAATGTGGCGCAGGATCACGTCGCGTTCCGGCACGCCCATCAGCCGCGCCGCCTCGACATAGGGGCGCGACTTGATCTGCAGCACGTCGGCGCGCACCATGCGCGCGAAGGGGCCGACGAAGGACAATGCCAGCGCATAGATGACATTGGCCATGCCCAGCCCGAAGACGGCCATGAAGGCCATCGCCATGATCAGCTCCGGAAAGGCCAGCAGGCCGTCGACGACCCGCATCAAGGTCCACTCGGTGCGCCCGCCGCGCAGGCCGGCGTAGATGCCCAGCGGCACCCCGACCAGCAGGCCGAGCGCCACCGAGGCGACGCCCACCCACAACGCCGAGCGCGCGCCATACAGCAGGCGCGAGTAGATGTCTTGCCCGAACGAGTCAGTGCCCAGCCAGTGCCGCGCGGACGGTCCCTGCATCATCGCCATGATGTCCTGCTCGGTGGGCGGATACGGCGCGATGAGCGGCGCACACACGGCCATCAGCACGAACAGCAGCACGATGGCGCCGCCCGCCATCGCCTTGCGCTGCCGCCGCAGCAGGCGCCAGCCGCGCAGCAGACTCGACGGCGCGGCCGGCGCGCCCACGACGGAGGGATCAGCGGCCATGTTTGCGCAACCTCGGATCCAGCAGTGCATAAGTACGGTCGACCATGAAGTTGACCCCGATGAATAGCAGCGCGGTGATCATGATGCCGGCCTGCACGACACCGTATTCGCGCGTCTGTACCGCGGTGGTGATCATCATGCCCAGGCCGGGCAGCGTGAAGACGACTTCGGTCATCACCGCACCGCGCAGCATGCCGCCCAGCTGCAGGCCGATCACCGTCACCAGCGGCATCAGCACGTTGCGCATGCCGTGCACCCACACGACGCGCCATGCGGGTTCGCCGCGCGCCCGGGCCGCCATCATGTAGGGTTGGTCCAGCACTTCCAACAGGCTGGTCCGCGTGACCGAGGCGATGAGTCCCATGTACCAGGCGCCCAGGGTGACGGCGGGCAGCGCCAGGTGCCACAGGCCCGTGACCGGGTCTTCCCAGGGCGAGACATAGCCCATGGACGGAAACCAGCCCAGCGACACGCTGAACAGCCATATCAGCACCACGCCCAGGTAGAAGCTGGGAAACGCATTGCCGCCCACCGCGACGCCGCTGGTCGCCAGGTCGATCCAGCTGTTGCGCCGCAGGGCCGCCGCGACGCCCAGCGGAATGCCGGCCGCCAGCGCGATCAGCAGAGACAGCCCCGCCAGCGTCAGCGTGACGGGCAGCGCCTGGAAGATCGCCTGCTCGAAGATGTCCTGGCGGCTGACGTACGACAGGCCCCAGTCGCCCTGCACGAAGTCGGCCAGCCAGCGGCCGTACTGCACGGGCAGCGGCTGGTCCAGGCCCAGGTCGCGATACAGCTTGTCGTAGGACTCTTTCGAGAAGTCCGAGCCCAGCATCACCGTCACCGGATCGCCGGGCGTGGCCTTCAGGAACGCGAAGCTGATGACCGAGACCACCAGGAGCACCAGCGCCGTCTGCGCCAAGGCGCCCGCGGTCTGGCCCAGCCAGCCCGCGCGCGACAGGGGCGATGCGACGGCCATGTCAGGCCCGCCAGACGGTATGGAGATTCAGCAGGTCGGCAGGGATGTACTCGAAGCCGCTGACCTTCTTCGACAGAATCTTGAAGACCTTCATGTGCGCCAGCACCGCCAGCGGCGCGTCGGCCATCAGCACGTCCTCGGCCTCGATGTACAGCTTGCGGCGCTGCGCGACGTCCATGGTCTGGCCGGCCGCGGCGGCCGCCTTGTCGAAGGCCGGGTTGCTGTAGCCCACGAAGTTCCAAGGCTTGCCGGTGGACCATTCCGGCGTGATGGTTTCGTCGGGATCCAGGTCGGCGATCCATGCTTCGTCGTAAAGATCGAAGTCGCCGGCATTGCGGCGCTGCGCCCACACGGCGCGGTCGACCAGCTCGATCTTCGGCTTGATGCCGATCTGCGCCAGCATGGGCGCGATCAACTGGGCGTTGCGCGTGCCCATGCCGCCCGACCCGGTGAAGCCGTCGGTGACGATGTACACGGGATTGAGCTCGCCCTGGTGGCGCGACTTGGCGCGCAGCGCCTTGGCCTTTTCCAGGTCGAAGAACTGGCCGCGGCCGCTCTTGGCGATGTTGGGGTCGTAGAACTCGGTCATCGGAGGCGAGATGCACGTGTACGCGGCAATGGCCTCGCCGAAGTAGCTTTGCTGCACGATCACGTTGCGGTCGATGGCGAACGACACCGCCTGGCGCAGCACCAGTTCATCGAACGGCGCGCGCTTGTTGTTCATGCCGAGGAACGAATAGTTGCCCTCGACCTGGCCATACACCTGCAGGTCCGAGCGCTGGCGCAGCTGCGGAATGAACTGGAACGGGCACACCGACAGGCCGTCGACCTGGCCCGACAGCAGCGCGGCCACGCCCGCGCTGGGCTCCTTCAGCAGGCGGATCACCACCTTGTCGAGATAAGGCTGTCCGGCCTCGAAATAATCGGGATTGCGCACCAGCTCGATGGAGTCGTTCTCTTTCCAGCTGACGAACTTGAAGGGCCCGGTGCCCACCGGATTGCGGCCGAAGGCCTGGCCATGCTGCTCCACCGCGCGCTTGCTGACGATGGTTCCCGCGCGGCCGGTGCTGCCGGTCAGCGCCACGGGCAGGAAGGCGAAAGGCCGCTTGAAGCGCAGGCGCAGCGTCAGTTCGTCCACCACATCGATGCCGTCCAGGTCGGCGAACTTCCACGCATGCGGCGACTTCACCGCCGGGTCGGCCACGCGCGCCAGGCTCCATTTGACCGCCTCTGCATTGCACGGGTCGCCGTTGTGGAACTTCACGTTCGGGCGCAGCTTGAAGACGTGGGTCTTCTCGTCGACCATGTCCCAGCTCTGCGCCAGGTCCGGCGCGAAGCTGACGTTCTTGCCGTCGTACGCCACCTTCAGGATGCCGTTGAACACGTTGTTCAGCACCTTGATGGAGCCGCCCGACATGGTGAAGTGCGGATCCAGCGTATCGATCGCGTCGAGCCAGCCCAGCGTGATGGTGCCGCCCTTGCGCGGCGTAGACTGGGCCATGGCGCTGCCCATGCCCAGCGATGACGCGGCGGCCAGGCCCACGCCCGCACCCACGGTCTTGAGGAAATCGCGGCGTTGGAACTTCGCGGCCAGGGCGGCAGCCAATTGCGACTTGTAATCCGGCGTGGTCATGCAGGAACTCCTTGCTTGGAGAAAGGGGATAGAGGCGCGAGGTCATCGACGGTGGCCAGCACGTGCTGCCGCATGACGGCCTCGCCATGCGCGGGATCGCCACTTTTCAGGGCATCGATGAGGTTCAGGTGATGCTCCCGGGCGCCGGGGCGGCCGGATTCCTTGATCCAGGCCCGCATGTAGGGCTCGATCAGTGAATTGAGGCTGGCGATCTGGCGCAGCAGTCGCGGCTGGCGGCTGAGGCCGCAAAGATGTTCATGGAAAGCGCGATGGCTGCCTGTCCAATCGGGCAGGCTCTCCGCCAGGTCGTCCAGTCGCGACAGCTGCGCCTCGAGATCGCGCAGGATGGCCGGCGTCAGGCTCGGCATGGCCAGGCGCACCGCCAGGCCTTCCAGCACCGCGCGCATCTCGAAGACCTCGCGCATGGCGTCGATGTCCAGGCCGGACACGACGACGCCGCGGTTAGGCCGGATCGTCACCAGCCCCTCGGTCTCGAGACGGCGCAGGGCTTCGCGCACCGGCATGCGGCTGGTGCCGATCTGCGCGGCAATCGTCTCGGGCTTCAGGCGCATGCCGGCGGGATACTCCCCCAGCCGGATGGCGGTATGGATGTGCAGGTACGCGTCCGCTTCCGCGGTCGCGCCTTGCAGCGACGGCACAGACAGGTTCAGCATGGCCTGGATCAGTTGATACGTGGATACGGTTTGCTTGACGCTGAGCCTGTTCAAGCAAAGTCCATGCCAACTGAAAGCGGCCTGCGCGCCGCGAGGCTTCGATCAGGGCGGGACAGCGGTGTGGCGGCGATGAAAGCGGCGACGGCGCGGCGGGTGAGCGAGCGCAGCGCGTCCGTTCCGTCCGCCGCAGGCAGCACCGGTTTGGCGCTCGGGCGCATCACGAATGGTCATCGTGAGTGCTGATGGTGCATGGGAGCTCACGATGGATGTGGCGTCTGATAAACAGGCGCTGCCAACCAGTCTCGCGCCACTCCGCTCATGCTTATGGACAAGCCGCGTTGCAGCGCAGATCTTGAGTTAGTTATTATCTAGTGATAACATCATGCGACACAAAGAGACCCAAGCCTGGACGCCATGCTTCTTCTCGACGGGGAAACGTTCGCCGTGGACCAGGCAGGCAAGCTATGGGTCAGGTTCGATGTGAAGCCGGTGGCGATATCGGTTCAGCGTCCGCACGGCCTCAAGTATTCGTTGACACTCCACGATGAGGACGGCGGGCGCATTCTTGGGTTCGACAACGCCCATCCCATCAAGGAAGGCACAGGCCCCGGCGCACATACGCGGGTCGAATACGACCACACGCACAAAGGCGAGCGGCTTCGCTTTTATCGTTATGCCGACGCCGCCACCCTGCTGAGTGACTTCTGGCAAGAAGTGGAATCGATAATGCGAGAGAGGAATCTCTGATATGAAGATGCTGAAAGTCGGTATCGCATCGCTGGAGCAATACAAGGCCAGGACGCTTGCCATTGCTCGGGGCGAGTACACACCTCAACCTGACGAGCCGAAGGTCTGGTTTCAGTCGATTGAGAGCCTGTCCCAGGTCCTATCGGAGAGGAACCGGGCTCTGCTTGCACTGATCGCGGAAACTGAGCCGCAGTCCATCCACGAGCTTGCACTCAAGACAGGCCGCGCCAAGTCGAACCTCTCACGCACGCTGCGAACGATGGAGCAATACGGCCTTATCCATTTCGAGCAAGGACCAGGGCGACAATTGGCGCCCAGGGCCGACTATTCAGGCATTTCGCTCGAAATGGCGTTCTAGCCCAGAACCCATCATGCAATCTATGTCAGCGGCACATCCGCACGCGAGGCCGACCGCGTTCCCGGCGTGGGATGCGTATCGCTCGGATAATAGGTGTGCACCACCGACAGCTTGACCTGGCCGCTGGCATTGCCGCGCGCCGCATGCAGCGTGCGGCAATGGAAGAACACCACGTCGCCGGGCTGCAGCTCGGGACAGACGGCCCGTTCGATCCACGCCTGGTTCTCGGCCGGGTCAGGCAGGAAGAACCTGGCCGCGTCGAACTGCGACGGCTCAAACGCCGCGGCATGCGAGCCCGGCAGAAAGAACAGCCCGCCGTTGTCGGCATGCTCCCGTCCCAGCGCCAACCACACGGACACCAGGTTCTGGGCACTGAACGACCAGTAGCGGATGTCCTGGTGCCACCCGGTCAGGCTGCCGTAGCGGGGATGCTTGGTCATGACGCAGTTGTGGTGCGCGGTGGACAGCACGGGCTGCTGCCCGAAGCACTCGCGCAGCCAGCCCGCAATGCGGGGCGACGTGGCCCAGGCGCGGTACAGCGGATCGCGGCCGTAGGCATCCAGCAGGCGCCGCACGGTGTGCCCGCCCTCGGCCTGGCGCGAGGGCGGCGCGCCCGGATACTGCAGGTCGGCCTCGTATTCCAGCGGCGCCTGCGCCTCATCCAGCTGGCGCTGCGACAGCTCGCGCAGCGCCTGTACCTCATCGGCCGCGGCAAATCCGCGCGCCACCACGAAACCCTGCTCGCGCAGGGTGGCAACCTGTTCGGCAACCGTTTGCCCGGACATCTTGGCGTTTCCTTGTGCTTGGCAGGGACGCATCCCGCGTCCCCTTGCAAGCATACTCCTGTGACGCCAGCTCAGTCGGCGGGGTTGCCCGTGCCGGCCCGCAGGCGTTCTTCGTCGCGCTCCTGCGTGACGTTGCGCACCCATTCGCGCCAGATGGCCACCAGCAGCGCCATCAGCACCGGACCGACGAACAGGCCCACGATGCCCATGGTCTTCACGCCGCCCACCAGTCCGAAGAAGGTGGGCAGAAACGGCAGCTTGACCGGGCCGCCCACCAGGCGGGGCCGCAGGGTCTTGTCCACGATGAACAGCTCCACCGTGCCCCAGACGAACAGCGCGATGCCGGCCACGACCTCGTTCGAGCCGACCAGGTACAGCGACACCAGCGTGAAGCACAGCGGCGCGCCGCCCGGCACCAGCGCCATGAAGCCGGTGACCACGCCCAGCAGCACCGGCGACGGCACACCGGCGATCCAGTACGCCACGCCCAGCACCACGCCTTCGCCCAGCGCGATCAGGCACATGCCGGTGACCGTGGAGCTGACCGTGGCCGGCACCACGCGCGAGAAGCGCTGCCAGCGGGCCGGCAGGATGCGCTCGCCCAGGATGTCCAGCTGGCCCAGCATGCGCGCGCCGTCCTTGTAGACGAAGAAGAGCGTGATCAGCATGAACAGCAGCGTGAGCAGCAGCTGGAAGACGTTGCCGGTGGCCGACAGCGCCATGCGGTAGATGTTGCCCAGATGCTCGCCGCTGATCAGCTGCACCAGCTCGCCCAGCGCATGCGGCTCGCCCAGATAGGTTTGCCAATAGACGGCCAGCCGTTCGCCGACGATGGGCAGCGACAGGATCCAGTTGGGTGCAGGCATGCCGTGGCGGTTGACGTCCAGGGCCCAGGCGAACAGATGGCTGGCCTCTTTCACGGCATAGCTGAGGGCCAGCGATATCGGCGCCACCAGCACCACCAGCACCACCAGCAGCGCCAGCGTGGCCGACACGGCGGTGTTGCCGCGGCAATGACGCACCAGGCGGGTATACACGGGCCAGGTCGCCAGCCCGATGATGAGGGCGGCCAGCACGGGCACCAGGAAACCGCTGAGGAAATACAAGCCGGCCAGCACCACCAGCAGCAGCAGCCAGCGGGCAATCAGCGAGGCGGGAAGAACAGTCTGCATAGACGACTTTCTGGGAGATTCGGCCCTGGACCCAGCAATATACCGAGTTTTGGCAACCGTCCCCACCATGATGCCGCCATGCAGCGCAGCGCGCCCGCGGCGGGCGTGCTGCGCCCCGGCCCGCCGGGCGGGCCGGCTCGGGCAACTACATGACGAACTCGGGCGCGTCGACCGGCGCGTTGCGGCGCGCGGCCTGCACGGCCTCGGGGGTCAGCTGCGGGCTTTCGAGACGGCGGTCGCAGGTCAGCGCGCCCACGTCGTTCTCGTCGCCGCCGCTGAGCAGCGGACACGCGGCGAACAATCCCGCCACCCAGTCGGAAAAGGCGCGCACCTTGGGCGACAGCTGGCGGCTTTGCAGGTACAGCAGTGAAATCGGCGTGGGCGAAGGGCGCCATTGCGGCAGCACCTCGACCAGGTCGCCCTTGAGCATGTGGGGCAGCGCCATGAAGCGCGCGGTCTGGATCATGCCGAAGCCCTTCAGGCCGCAGGTGAGGTGGGCCATCCAGTCATTCACCGACACGCTGCCGGGCACGTCGACCTGCTGTTCCTTGCCGTCGATCACGAAGTCCCAGTTGCAGTTGCGCCCCGACGCCCAGAAATAATGCACTGCCTGATGGCGCTGCAGGTCTTCCAGCGCGTGCGGCATGCCGTGGCGCTCGAGGTAGTCGGGCGACGCGCAGGTGACCGACTGCAGAATGCCGATGCGGCGCGCCACGAGGCTGGAATCCTCGAGCGGGCCGCCGCGGATGACGCAGTCCACCGCCTCCTGCACCAAGTCGACCCGGCGGTCGGACAGGCCGATGACCAGCTCGACGTCAGGGTATTTGCTGTGGAACTCGCACAGCGCCGGCAACAGGATCTGGTTGCCGATGGCGGGCGGCACGTCGATGCGCAGGCGCCCCTGCGGACGCGAGGCCGAATCCTGCAGGCAGGCCTCGGTTTCTTCGACCTCGGCCAGGATGCGGGTGCTGTGCTTGTAATAGGCGGCGCCGTCCGGGGTGAGGCTGATGCGGCGCGTGGTGCGGTTGAGCAGGCGCACGCCCAGGTGGCGTTCGAGGTTCTGGATGATGGTGGTGACCGTGGTGCGCGGCAGCGCCAGCCCATCGGCCGCGCGCGTGAAGCTGTTGGCTTCGACGACGCGCACGAAGACCTGCATGGCTTGGAAGCGATCCATGGGGGTTCCCGGGGGATGAATTGACGCCAGCATAACCCGGAAGCTCGCCAGATTGTTCGGATGGTTCGACTAGTGTTGCCACGAAAACACTGTTTATCCGAGTCGACAAAACACACAGAATCTCACCGTCCAGAAGAAGCCTGCACGGCTGCTGCACCGCAGCAGAGGCGCCAACCCCACCCAGCGCGCCAGTCTCCGGAAGCAAGGCATCTCCCCAAGAACCAAGACCAAGGAAACACCATGACGGTTTCTCGTCCCCGCATTGCCGCGCTCGCCCTGGTGGCGGCGCTGGCCGCCGCCGGCGGCGGCTACGCTGTATACGGCCCCTCCAAGGGAACCGGTACCGCCCAGGCCCAATCCGCGCCGCCCCAGGGCGCGCCTGTCGACGTGGCGCCCGCCTTCACGCGGTCCATCGTCGACTGGCAGCGCTATTCGGGTCGCCTCGAGGCCATCGACCGGGTCGACATCCGTCCGCTGGTCTCGGGCACCCTGACCCAGGTCCACTTCAAGGACGGCGCCCTGGTCAAGAAGGGTGACGTGCTGTTCACCATCGATCCGCGCCCGTATGCGGCCGAGGTCGACCGAGCCACCGCCCAGCTCGCCGCGGCCCGGGCGCGTGTGGCGTACACGGCCTCCGACCTCGCCCGCGGCAAGCGGCTCATCAGCGAGAACGCCATCGCCCGGCGCGACTTCGAAGAGAAGGAGAACGCCGCCCGCGAGGCCGCCGCCAACCTGCAGGCCGCCCAGGCCGCCCTGGACACCGCCCGCATCAACCTGGGCTACACCCGCATCGTCGCCCCCGTGGACGGCCGCGTCTCGCGCGCCGAAGTCACCGTGGGCAACGTGGTGTCGGCCGGCGCCTCGTCGGTGCCGCTCACAAACCTGGTGTCGGTGGCGCGCCTGTACGCATCGTTCGACGTCGACGAACAGACCTTCCTGCGCTACGTGAATCCCAGCCGCGCCAACGGCGCCTCGGTGCCGGTGCAACTGGGCCTGGCCAACGAGGAAGGCTATTCCCGCGAGGGCGTGGTGCAGTCGGTCGACAACCGGCTCGATCCCACCTCCGGCACCATCCGCGTGCGCGCCGTGTTCGACAACCGCGACGGCACCCTGCTGCCCGGCCTGTACGCCCGCGTCCGCCTGGGCGGCAGCGCTCCGTACGACGCCGTGCTGATCGACGAACGCGCCATCGGCACCGACCAGAGCAAGCGTTTCGTGCTGGTGGTCGGCGACGACAACCGCGCCAACTACCGCGAAGTGAAGCTGGGCTCCAACGTCGGACCGCTGCGCGTGGTACAGGACGGCCTGAAGCCCGGCGAACGCATCGTCGTCAATGGCCTGCAGCGCGTGCGCCCCGGCGACCTGGTCGCGCCCAACCTGGTGTCCATGGACACCGCGCCGGAGGCCGTCAAGACGGCCGCGGCCAGCCTGAAATAAGGCACCGACCGATCTCGGAAGATCTCCAATGAATATCTCCAAATTCTTCATCGACCGGCCCATCTTCGCTGGGGTGCTGTCGGTATTGGTGCTGCTGGGCGGCCTGCTGGCCATGTTCCAGCTGCCCATTTCCGAATACCCGGAAGTCGTGCCTCCGTCCGTCGTCGTGCGGGCGCAATATCCGGGCGCCAACCCCAAGGTCATCGCCGAAACCGTCGCCTCGCCGCTGGAACAGCAGATCAACGGCGTGGAAGACATGATGTACATGCAGTCGCAGGCCAACAGCGACGGCAACCTGACGCTGACGGTGTACTTCAAGCTGGGAGTGGATCCCGACAAGGCGCAGCAGCTGGTGCAGAACCGCGTGTCGCAGGCCCTGCCACGCCTGCCGCCCGACGTGCAGCGCCTGGGCGTCACCACGGTCAAGAGCTCCCCCACGCTGACGCTGGTGGTGCACCTGATTTCGCCCGACGACCGCTATGACGCCACCTATCTGCGCAACTACGCGGTCATCAACGTGAAGGACCGCCTGTCGCGCATCTCGGGCGTGGGCGAAGTCACGGTGTGGGGCGCGGGCGACTACTCCATGCGCGTCTGGCTCGATCCGCAACGCGTCGCGCAGCGCGGCATGACGGCCATGGAAGTGGTCAACGCCATCCGCGAGCAGAACGTGCAGGTCGCGGCGGGCACCATCGGCGCCTCGCCCAACGACGTGCCCATGCAGTTCTCCGTCAATGCGCGCGGCCGCCTGCAAAGCGCGGAAGAGTTCAGCGACATCATTCTGAAGACCTCGCCCGACGGCGCCGTCACGTACCTGCGCGACGTGGCGCGGGTCGAGCTCGACTCGCAGGAATACGCGCTGCGCTCGCTGCTGGACAACAAGCCGGCGGTGGGCATGGGCATCATGCAGTCGCCGGGCTCGAACGCGCTGGACGTCTCCAGCCAGGTGCGAGCCGCCATGGCCGAGATGTCCAAGGACTTCCCGCCTTCGGTGGAATACCGCATCGAGTACGACCCCACGCAGTTCGTGCGCTCCAGTATCGAGGCCGTGGTGCACACGCTGCTGGAAGCCATCGCGCTGGTAGTGCTGGTGGTGATCGTATTCCTGCAGACGTGGCGGGCATCCATCATTCCGCTGCTGGCCGTGCCGGTGTCCATCATCGGCACCTTCGGGCTGCTGCTGATGTTCGGCTATTCCATCAACGCGCTGTCGCTGTTCGGCATGGTGCTGGCCATCGGCATCGTGGTGGACGACGCCATCGTGGTGGTCGAGAACGTGGAGCGCAACATCGGCGAAGGATTGTCGCCGCGCGACGCCACGTACAAGGCCATGCAGGAAGTCAGCGGGCCCATCATCGCCATCGCGCTGACGCTGTGCGCGGTGTTCGTGCCGCTGGCCTTCATGACGGGCCTCACCGGGCAGTTCTACAAGCAGTTCGCCATGACCATCGCCATCTCGACGGTGATCTCGGCCTTCAACTCGCTGACGCTGTCGCCCGCCCTGTCGGCCATGCTGCTGAAGGGCCACCACGACAAGCCCGACGCGTTGACCCGCGTGATGAATCGCCTGTTCGGCGGCTTCTTCAACTGGTTCAACCGCACGTTCAATCGCGCGTCCGACGGCTACGCCACCGGCGTGCGCGGCGTGATCCGCCGCAAGGGCAGCTCGATGCTGGTGTTCGCGGTGCTGCTGGGCCTGACCGCGCTGATCGGCAAGGTCGTCCCGGGCGGCTTCATTCCGGCACAAGACAAGCAGTACCTGATCGGCTTCGCGCAGCTGCCCAACGGCGCCTCGCTCGACCGCACCGAAGACGTGATCCGCCGCATGAGCGACATCGCCCTGAAGCAGCCTGGCGTCAAGAGCGCCATCGCCTTCCCCGGCCTGTCGATCAACGGCTTCACCAACAGTTCCAGCGCGGGCATCGTGTTCGTCACGCTGGACGACTTCAGCGAACGCACCAGCCCGGAACTGTCGGGCAACGCGATCGCGGGCGCGCTGAACCAGCAGTTCGGCTCGATCAAGGACTCGATGGTCGCCGTGTTCCCGCCCCCGCCCATCCTGGGCCTGGGCACGCTGGGCGGCTTCAAGCTGCAGATCGAGGACCGCGGCGCTCAGGGCTATGAAGCGCTGGACCGCGCCACCCAGGCCTTCGTGGCCAAGGCGGCGCAGACGCCCGAGCTCGGCCCCACGTTCTCGAACTACCAGATCGCCGTGCCGCAGCTCGACGTGGACCTGGACCGCGTGAAGGCGCGCCAGCTGGGCGTGCCCGTGACCGAAGTGTTCGACACCATGCAGGTGTACCTGGGCTCGGTGTACGTGAACGACTTCAACCGCTTCGGTCGCGTGTTCCAGGTGCGTGCGCAGGCCGATGCCCAGTTCCGCGCCCATCCCGATGACATCCTGCAGCTGAAGACCCGCAACGCGTCGGGCGACATGGTGCCGCTGTCGTCGCTCGTCACGGTCAACCAGAGCTTCGGGCCCGAGATGGTGGTGCGCTACAACGGCTACACCGCCGCCGACATCAACGGCGGTCCGGCGCCAGGCTTCTCGACCAACCAGGCGCAGGAGGCCGCCGCGCGCATCGCCGCCGAGGTGCTGCCGCGCGGGTTCCAGATCGAGTGGACCGACCTGGCCTACCAGCAGATGCTGGCTGGCAACGCGGGCCTGTGGGTGTTTCCGATCAGCGTGCTGCTGGTGTTCCTGGTGCTGGCCGCGCTGTACGAGAGCCTGACCCTGCCGCTGGCGGTGATCCTGATCGTGCCGATGAGCATCCTGGCGGCGCTGACGGGCGTGTGGCTGACGAACGGCGACAACAACATCTTCACGCAGATCGGCTTGATGGTGCTGGTGGGGCTGTCCGCGAAGAACGCCATTCTCATCGTGGAGTTCGCCCGAGAGCTCGAGATGGGAGGCAGCACGCCGGTGCAGGCCGCGATCGAGGCCAGCCGCCTGCGCCTGCGTCCCATCCTGATGACGTCCATCGCGTTCATCATGGGCGTGGTGCCGCTGGTGCTGTCCACCGGGGCGGGCGCCGAGATGCGGCAGGCCATGGGTATCGCCGTGTTCTTCGGCATGCTGGGCGTGACGCTGTTCGGCCTGTTCCTGACGCCGGTGTTCTATGTGCTGCTGCGCAAGCTGGGCAAGCGCCCGCTGCACAGCGCACATCCGCACGCCGCGCCGATCTCTCATCAACATGCCGCCCAGGCCGACTAAGGAGCCAGCCATGATGCGTACATTCAAAGGCTCCGCCCTGCTTGCCCTGCTGCTGACGCTGGCGGGCTGCGCGGTGGGCCCCGACTATCACCGGCCCGAGGTTGCCACCCCGGCCGCCTACAAGGAAGCGGCCCCCGCCTCGCTGCCCGCCCACGAGGCAGGCAGCTGGCAGGCCGCCAGGCCGTCGGAAGACGCGCTGCGCGGCGAATGGTGGAAGGTCTTCAACGACCCGACGCTGGATGCGCTGCAGGCCGAGGCGCTGCGGGCCAACCAGACCCTGCAGGCCGCCGCCGCGCGGCTGACGCAGGCCCGTACGCTGCTGCGCGACGCGCGCTCCGAGCTCTACCCCCGGGTGGATGCAGGGGTGGGTCCGTCCCGCCAGCGCGTCTCGCCGGCGTCGCAAGGTCTGGCCGACGACGGTCCCGCCAGCACTTCCACGCTGTGGCGCGCGCAGGCCTCCGTCTCGTACGAGGCCGACCTGTTCGGCCGCGTGGCGTCCAACGTGGACGCCGCGTCCGCCGACGCGCAGCAGAGCGAGGCCTTGTATCGCTCGGTGCTGCTGGCGTTGCAGGCGGACGTGGCGCAAGGCTACTTCCAGGTGCGCGAACTCGACGCCGAGCTGCAGATCTACCGCCAGACGGTGGACCTGCGCGGCGCTTCGCTCAAGCTGATCCAGCAGCGCTACGACGCCGGCGACATCGGCGAACTGGACCTGGCGCGCGCCCGCGCCGAACTGGAATCGGCGCGTTCCGAAGCGGTGGGCGTCGAACGCCGCCGCACCGCCGCCGAGCACGCGCTGGCGGTGCTGCTGGGCAAGGCTCCGGCCGAGTTCAGCATGCCGTCGCAGCCGCTGTCGCGCATCGTCATCGACGTGCCCGCCGGCCTGCCGTCCACGCTGCTCGAGCGCCGTCCCGACATCGCCGCGGCCGAACGCGCCATGGCCGCCGCCAACGCCCGCATCGGCGTGGCGCGCGCGGCGTTCTTCCCGCGCCTGGACATCACCGGCGCGGCCGGCTTCGAGTCGTCGGAACTGGGCAACCTGTTCCAATGGTCCAGCCGCACCTTCCTGCTGGGCCCCTTGGTGGGTACCGCGCTGTCGCTGCCGATTTTCGACGGCGGCCGCCGCCAGGCCGGCGTGGACCGCGCGCGGGCGGTGTACGAGGAAGACGTGGCCAACTACCGCCAGACGGTCCTGTCCGCCTTCCGCGAAGTCGAGGACAACCTGGCCAACCTGCGCCTGCTGCGCGGCCAGGTCGAAGCCCAGGACGCCGCGCTGCAAGCCTCGACCCGCGCCGCGCACCTGTCGCAGACGCAGTACCGCGAAGGCTCGATCAGCTTCCTGGACGTGATCGAGGCCGACCGCACCGTGCTGCTGCAGCAGCGCGTGTCGGTGCAACTGGACGGCGAGCGCGCGCGATCTACCGTGAACCTGATCCGTGCGCTGGGTGGCGGTTGGGATACGCCTGTGCCCGGCAGCGCGCCGCGCGAGCAGCAGGCGGCGCAGACGGAAACGCAGGCGCAAGCGCGGCAGGTGGCGGCTCAGTAGGCCGCGGCGCAGCCCGCCCGAAGGGGCCGGTCCGGACACCCGGGCCGGCCCTTTTGTTTTGGCCCCCCCCCCCCGGCGGCGCCGGCAAGGTTAAGCTGGCGCAATGAACAGCTCCACTCCTTCCCCGCAAGACGCCACGCTGCGTCTCTTCTTCGCCCTGTGGCCGGAGGGCCGCGCGCTGGGCAGTCTCGGGCCCTGGCAGGAACACGCGCACGCGCTGTGCGGCGGCCGCATGATGCGGGCCGAGACCCTGCATCTGACCCTGGCCTTCCTGGGCCAGGCCACGCCCGAGCAGGCGCAGGCGTTGACCGCCCACACGCGCGCCGACCGCATTGACGAAGGCGAAATCGAACTACGCCACTACGGCGCGTTTCCCCGGCAGGGCATCGTGTGGGCCGGCCCCGAGGCCGACGATCCGGCCACGCAGACATTGCACGGCATCCATGACCGGCTGTGGAATCGCTTGCAGGACCTGGGCTGGCAGCGCCCCGATCAGGCGTTCAAGCCGCATGTGACCCTGCTGCGCAAGGCCGACTGCTCCGCCCTGCCCGCGCCCATGCCCGAGCCCGTGGTGTGGGCCTACCGGCACTACGTGCTGGTGTCGTCCGAGCCGAACAAGGGCATGGCGCAATATCGCGTGCTGGCGCGCAGCGGAGCCGACGGCGGCTAGGCAGCCAGCACGGCTTGGTCGTCCCGCAGCGCATCGTTGGCTGGCGGCGTACTGAACCGGCGCCGATAGGCGCTGGGGGTCAACCCCACGAGGCTCTGGAAGCGCGTCCGGAACGTGACGGGCGAATCGAAACCGGCGGATGCCGCAATCTGCTCGATGGACGCCGAACTCGTTTCCAGCAGTTCCTGCGCGCGGCGCACGCGCGACTTCAACAGCCACTGGATGGGCGTGGTGCCGGTCTGCTCGCGGAATCGCCGCGCGAAGGTGCGCGGGCTCATGCAGGCGCGCGAGGCCAATGCCGCCACGTCGATCGGCTGGTCCAGATTGGCCAGCATCCAGTCGAACAGCGGCGCCAGGCTGGCCGCGGGCGCCGGCGTGGACTGCGGAATGAACTGCGCCTGTCCGCCGTCGCGGTGCAAGGGCGCCACCGCCAGCCGCGCAGAATGCGAGGCCACGGCCTGGCCATGATGGCGGCGTACCAGATACAGGCACATGTCCAGGCCCGCCGATGCGCCGGCCGAGGTAACGATGTCGCCTTCATCCACGAACAGCACGCCGGCATCGACCTCGACGGCGGGATAGTGCCGTGCCAGATCCTGCGCGGCGGCCCAGTGCGTGGTGGCCCGCCGGCCATCCAGCAGGCCGGCCGCAGCCAGCACGAAAGCGCCGGTGCAGATGGACGCAATCAGAGCACCACGCTGCCGCGCCGCACGCAACGCCCTGATGACCGCGGCAGGAATGGGGCGGAATGGATCGTCGATACCCGGCACGATCACCATGTCGGCGTTGACGATCTGGTCCAGCCGCCACGGCACGTGAATATCGAACGGAGCGGCACGGACCTTGGCCGTCTGCCCGCAGACCAGGACCCGGTACCCGCATTCGCCTCTTGCGAGCCTGACGCGGGAGAACACGTCGCAGGCGATTCCCAGGTCGTAGGGGATGAAGTCGGGCAGCGCCAGGACGGCGACGGTACGCATGGATTCCTCTGGCATCGAAGGGCTGGGGGCTGGGCGCATTCTACCCAACTCGACATGGCAGGAAATGAACGCATTTCGTCTTTTCTGCCACTCATCGCCATAGCCTGCGCGACGCTATAAATGCGGCGAGCCATCATGGCGATACGGAAATGTCCCTCATGCACGCTTCCAACGACACATCCCCCACGCCCGCCGACGATAGATCCATCTTGCGCCGGCTCGAACTGGCCGCATGGGTAGAGGGCGCCACGCTGCTTCTGCTGCTCGCGGTGGCAGTCCCGCTGAAGCACCTGGCGGGCTGGCCGATGGCTGTGCGGATCATGGGGCCGGTACACGGCCTGGCGTTCCTGGCATACCTTTGGATCGCAATCCAGTCATGGTCGGCCATGGGGTGGCGGGGATCCGAACTGGGACGCCTGCTCATCCTGGCAGTCATCCCGCTCGGCGGATTCGTCACGGCGGTGCGCCTGTCGCACCGTATCGCGGCGCGGCGACACACGTCGACATGACCTTCATCACGCTATACCCCTGGCTCAAGGCCCTGCATCTGGCTGCGGCGCTGGTGTTCGCCAGCGGCGTGCTGGCGATGGCGGGCTTCCTGAGGATGATGCCGGCCGTACCGGGCGACATGGCGGTCGCCGTAATTGGCTGGGACCGCTGGGTCACCATCCCCGCGATGCTGCTGGTCTGGGCATTGGGATTGGGACTTGCCAGCGGCGGAGGCTGGATCGGCGACGGTTGGCTCTATGCCAAGCTAGGCCTGGTCCTGCTGCTGTCGGCCATTCATGGCGTGCAGTCCGGCCAGCTGCGACGCAGCGCGCGAGGCCTGCCGACGCAACGCTGGCCCGCCATGCCGATCATTGCTGCCTCGCTGGCGGGCATCGCGATCCTTGCCGTGGTGAAGCCGTTCTGATTTTCGCGGCATGCGCGAAACGGCGCATAATGCCGCAGCCTGCGCGCGGCCATTCAGACATGGCGCGATCGCGGCGCGCGGCGACCACTACCATGGGTCTTATCATGTTGATTCTGCTGGACCAGGACGGCGTACTGGCCGACTTCGAACATGCCTTCCTCGCGGCATGGCGCGCGCGATATCCCGACATCGAGCCCGTGGCGTTCGAAGACCGCAAGTCGTTCCACATCCTCGAAGACTATCCGCCCGAACTGCGCGCCCGGGCCGAGGCCATCTATACGGCCCCTGGCTTCATCCGCGACCTGCCGCCGGTACCCGGCGCCATCGAGGCCTGGCGCGAACTGCTGGCGCTGGGCATGGACGTGCGCATCTGCTCGTCGCCGCTTCGCCAATACGAGAACTGCGTGGCCGAGAAGTACCAGTGGGTCGAGCGCCACCTGGGACGGCCCGCCACCGAGCGGCTCATCCTGACGCGCGACAAGACGCTGGTGCAGGGCGACCTGCTGATCGACGACCGGCCGCGCATCCAGGGCGCGGCACGGCCGCGCTGGCGCCACATCGTCTACGACGCTCCCTACAACCGCCAGGAAACCGACAGGCCGCGCCTGACATGGGACAACTGGCGCAACGTGCTGGCAGGCGAGTTGTACGCCTCGGATGGTTGAGGCCTCCTCGCCAACGTTCACCACTGCAAGCAACGCCCGGTGCAGGGCGGCCTGCCAGCCTACACGGGCCGGTCGCCCTTGAGCGTGATGCGGTGCATGACCCGGCGAAAGCCGTGATAGTCGTTCACCGGGTTGTGCATGGCGCAGCGGTTGTCCCAGAACGCGATGGCGTTCGGCGTCCAGACGAAGCGGCAGGTGAACTCGGGCCTGACCTGATGCTGGAACAGGAACTGCAGCAGGGGCGCGCTTTCCTCGTCAGTCATGCCCTTGATGCCCGCGGTGTGCGCCACGTTGAGATACAACGCCTTGCGGCCGGTCTCGGGGTGCGTACGGACCAGCGGGTGCTCCGCGACGTACTCCTGCGCCGCGCCTTGCCGGCCATCGCTACGGATGCGGTCTTCGCGGGTACGCGACACATCGGCCTTGGCCGACGTGCTGATGCCCACCAGCCCATCCAGGAGGCGCTTCATGGTGTCGGACAGGGCTTCATAGGCCGCGTACTGGCTGGCGAACAGCGTGTCGCCCCCATACGGCGGAATCTCGCGCGACAGCAGCATGGAGCCCATCGGCGGCTCTTGCAAATAGGTGGTGTCCGAATGCCAGACGCCGCCGAAGTTGGTGCGCTCGTGCTCGAGCTTCTTCACTTCGATGATTTGCGGATAGCCGTCGAGTCCGTTGACGAAGGGATACTCGATAGGGTTGCCCATCGCGAGGGCGAAGTCCAGGAACTGCCGCGGGCTCAGGTCCTGGCCGCGCAGGAAGATGACCTGGTGATCCAGCAGCGCCCGCCGCACCTGGGCCGCCCGCTCGCCATCCAGAGGCCGGGTGAGATCCACACCCGAAATCTCGGCGCCCAGAGCGCCCGCCACACGCTTGATCTCCATTATCGTCTCCTCGTTACAGGCGCGTCGCCGTGCGCTGAAGGTTTCCATTCTAGTGCGACACCGGATGCGGCGGCGCAGCGTGACCAACGGCGGGATCTTTCTGTATTCTGTATACAGATCCACGTGCGAGCGGAGGCCGCCATGCTGAGACCGCTGTCCACGCCAGGAGACCTGGCCGAGTCGGTATATGTCGAGTTGCGCGAGGCCGTCATCGGCGGCTCGCTGGCTCCGGGCTCGCGGCTGGGCCAGGAAGACCTGGCCGCCCGTTTCGGCATTTCGCGCCAGCCCGTGCTGCAGGCGCTGTCGCGCCTCGAACGCGACGGCCTGGCCGTGCGCGCCGACGGACGCGGCACGCTGCAAGTGGCGCCGCTGGACCCGCAACTGGTGGAAGAGTTCTACCAGTTGCGCGCCGAGGTCGACGCGCTGGCGGCTCGCCTGGCCGCGCAACGCATACGCGCAGGGCAGGCGCGTCCCCTGCCCGCCTCGCTGATCGAGCGTGGCCTGTCCGCGCTGCGCCGCGGCCGCATGCCGGCCCTGATCGCCGCCGACACCCAACTGCACCGCGCGATCTACGAAGCGTCGGGCAACCGCCTGCTGGCGGCCGTGATGGAACCGCAATGGGGACACCTGGAGCGCGTGATGTGCGCCGTGCTCGAACCCGCCTCGGTGCGGGCCGGGCTTTGGGACGAGCACGCGGCCATCATCGACGCCATCAATGCCGGCAGCGCCGAGCGCGCGGCCAGGCTGGCCCGCGACCATGCGGTGCGCGCGGCGGCAGGGCTGCTGCCGCGGCTGGAGCAGCGCACGGCCGCGTGAAACGAGGCCCGTCAAGACTCGCCGACTGGATGAATCACTGAAGTCCGCAGCGACGCAGTTCCGCAGTTCCCGCAGCACGCATCCCCACCTACACCGGCGCGCGACGCCGGCCATCGGAGAAGCCGGCCGCAGCCGGCCCACCATTGGAGACAACGATGCAACTGAGCAACGCCCAACTGGAGCAGTTCGAACGGGACGGATATCTGTTCTTCCCCGCCCTGTTTTCTCCCGAAGAAATCGCCAAGCTGGTCGAAGAGGTGCCGCGCCTGTACGCGCAGGACCGTCCCGAGAACGTGCGCGAGAAGCACAGCGGCGCGGTGCGCACGAACTTCGCCGCGCACATGTACAGCGCGCCCTTCGCGCGGCTGGCCCGGCACCCTCGCATGGTGCGCCCCGTGGAGCAGCTGTTCGGCGAGCAGGTGTACATGCACCAGTTCAAGATCAACGGGAAGAATGCTTTCGACGGAGACGTGTGGCAGTGGCACCAGGACTACGGCACATGGCTGAACGACGACCTGATGCCTACGCCGCGCGCCATGAACGTGGCCATCTTCCTGGATGAGGTGAACGAACACAACGGGCCGCTGATGTTCATCCCGGGCAGCCACAAGCTGGGCGTGCTCGAAGCGGGACACGACCTCACCACTACCAGCTATCCGCTATGGACCATCAACAACGACAACATCCGCGCGCTGGTGGAAAAGGCGGGCGGCCGCAACGGCGGCATCGTCACGCCCAAGGGGCCGGCCGGTTCGATGCTGCTGTTCCATTCGTGCCTGGTGCATGCGTCGTCATCGAATCTCAGCCCCTGGAACCGGGTCAGCGTGTATCTCAGCCTTTGCGCCATCTCGAACCATATCCGCCGCCACAAGCGCGTCGAGTGGATTGCGCATAGGGACTTCGCACCCATCGAATGCCTGCCTGACGATTGCCTGCAAACGGACTATCCTGTGGAGCTTCCGTGGCAGCACGGTACGCCGCCTGCGGCCGCGCGCACGTCGTTGGAACCCCTCGAGGAGGCCGTTCAATGAATCTGCACCGCATGCTCAAACAGCGCGAAACCGACGACAAGCCGCTGCGGGTCGCCCTGATCGGCGCCGGCAAGTTCGGTTCGATGTTCTTAAGCCAGGCCCAGCGCACGCCGGGCATCCGGCTGGTGGCCGTGGCCGACCTGGCGCCCGACCGGGCGCGCGCCGCGCTTACCAAAGTGGGTTGGCCGGCCAGCGCGCTGAATGCGGGCAGCATCCACGAGGCGGTCAAGTCGCGCAAGGTGTACTTCAGCGACGATGCGCTGGCCGTCATCGCCGACCCCGGCGTCGAGATCGTCATCGACGCCACCGGCAGTCCCGCCGCGGGCATCCGCCACGTGCTGGCCTGCTGCGAGCACGGCAAGCACGTGATCATGGTCAACGTCGAGGCCGACGCGCTGGCAGGACCGCTGCTGGCCAAGCGCGCGCGCGAGGCCGGCATCGTCTATTCGCTCGCCTACGGCGATCAGCCTGCCCTGATCTGCGAGATGGTGGACTGGGCGCGCACGTCCGGCTTCGAAGTAGTGGCGGCCGGCAAGGGCACCAAGTACCTGCCCGAGTTCCACACCTCGACGCCGGACACGGTATGGCCCTATTACGGCTTCACCGACGAGATGGTGGCCGCGGGCGACTTCAACGCGCAGATGTTCAACAGCTTCCTGGACGGCACGAAAAGCGCCATCGAGATGGCCGCCGTGGCCAATGCCACCGGGCTGGCGCCCTCGCCCACCGGCCTGCACTTCCCGCCGTGCGGCGTGGACGATCTGGCACGCGTGCTGCGGCCGCGCGAAGAGGGCGGCATCCTGCATCATCGCGGCCAGGTCGAGGTGATCTCGTCCCTTGAACGCGACGGACGGCCCGTGTTCCGCGACCTGCGCTGGGGCGTGTACGTCACGCTGGCCGGCGACAGCGATTACGTGCGCCGCTGCTTTCAGGAATACGGACTCGTCACAGACCCCAGCGGCAACTACACCGCCATGTACAAGCCCTATCACCTGATAGGACTCGAACTCGGCATCAGCGTGGCCAGCGTGGGCCTGCGGCGGGAGCCCACCGGATCGCCCGCGGGCTGGCACGGCGACGTGGTCGCCACCGCCAAGCGGGACCTGGCGCCGGGCCAGGAACTGGATGGCGAAGGCGGCTACACCGTGTACGGCAAGCTGATGCCGGCGCGTATCTCGGTGGCCGACGGGTATCTGCCGCTGGGGCTGGCGCACAAGGTGCAGCTGAAGACTACCGTGAAGCAAGGCCAGGCGATCCGCTGGCATGACGTCGAGTTCGACGACAACGCCATGGCCGTGCGGTTCCGGCGCGAGATGGAGCAGACGTTCGGATAGGGATGACGTGGGAAGCCGTGTAGGAAACAGGCCAGCCTGGGCAGTATGATAAAGTATGATCATCGCACTGCCGAGCCCCATCATGCCCACAACTCTTGAGCGCCTGACCATCACGATGCCCGCCGAGATGGCGGCCAGCCTCAAACAGGCAGTAGAAGACGGGGAATATGCCTCGACCAGTGAAGTAGTCCGGGAAGCATTGCGCGAATGGAAGATCCGTCGCGAATTGATGTTGAATGAATTGAACGCTCTCAAAGCCGACATTGACCAAGGTTTGGCCGATGTCGCCGCGGGCCGTGTCAAAGCGTTTGACGCGGACAACATCATTGCTCGAGGCAAACGATTACTGGCCGCTCGCTCCAACTGACAGACCGTGCCGAAAAGCGCTCGTGACATGAGTGCGATCGCCGATCAAGACGGATTCGACCCCAGAGGTCATCCCTTGACCCGACTCCGAATGCGCAGGCACTTCCCGGCTCCGCGGCGCGGATGACGCTTCTTTCTTTCTACAACGCCGCTTCCTACATCCGCTCCGAAAGAAAATCCAGGAAGCACGCGATGCGCCGCGCCAGCTGCGTATTCCGGTAGTACACCGCGTGCAGGGGCTGCCGGTATCCATTGTCTGCCGACTCCAGCACCGTTACCAGCCGTCCGGCATCCAGGTCGGCGCGCGTCATGAACTCCGACAGGCAGGCGATTCCCAACCCGGCCAGGGCCAGTCCCCGCAGGGTCTCGCCGCTCGATGCCGCCATGCCGGGCACGATGGGATAGGTGTTGCCTCTCTCGTGCCGCAGCGGCCAGTTGTTCAGCGTGTCGGGCTGCGTGAAGCCCAGCAGCATGTGCCGCGCCAGGTCCTCCACCTTGCGTGGCTTGCCGTGCTTCTCGATGTAGCTGGGACTGGCCACGATGTACTGGCGCGACGGGCGGAACGGCCGCGCGTGCAACGACGAGTCGCCCAGCGGGCCGGCACGGATGGCCAGGTCGGTACGATGTTCGACCAGGTCGACGATGCGATCGGTGCTGGTCAGTTCCAGTTGAATGGCGGGATAGCGCTCGTGGAAGTCGGCCATGTGCGGCACGATGCAATGCAGGATCACGGGCGCCGACGCGTCGACACGCAACCTGCCCGCCGGGCGCTGGTGGCGGATGCGCATGCATTCCTCGGCCTCGTCCAGCGCGCCCACGATGCCGCGCGCTTTCTGCAGGAACTCGACGCCCTCCTCGGTCAGCTCCATGCGGCGCGTGGTGCGCGTCAGCAGCGTGACGCCCAGTTGCTCCTCCAGCCGCCCCAGTGCGCGGCTTACGCCCGACGCCGTCTGGCCCAGGAATTCGGCCGCCGCACTCATGCTGCCGGTGTCCACCACCGCCAGGAACACTCGCAGCGCATCGGAGTTCAGTGACATTTTTGCCTCCAGAACACAAGTGATGTGATTCTAGGCCGCTTTTTCTCAAATATCCCGCGGCGCACAATGCCGGGCATCCGGGCCATGCCCGTCTTCTGATTCTGGAGTCTGAAAATGCCTATCGCGCTTTGGGCGCTTGCCGTGGGAGCCTTCGGCATCGGCACCACCGAGTTCGTCATCATGGGGCTGCTGCCGCAGGTGGGCGGCGACCTGGGCGTCACCCTGTCCAGCGCCGGCCTGCTTGTCACCGGCTACGCGCTGGGCGTCACTGTGGGCGCCCCGCCCGTCGCCATCCTCACCACACGGCTGCCGCGCAAGACCTTGCTGCTGACCCTGATGGTGATCTTCACGCTTGGCAACCTGGCCTGTGCCCTGGCGCCCGACTACGGATGGCTGATGGCCGCGCGCGTGCTGACCTCGCTGGCGCACGGCGCCTTCTTCGGCGTGGGCTCGGTGGTGGCCACCAGCCTGGTTCGCCCGGACAAGCAGGCATCGGCCATCGCACTGATGTTCACCGGCCTGACGCTGGCCAACGTGCTGGGCGTGCCGTTCGGCACGTGGCTCGGCCAGGCCTGGGGCTGGCGCTCCACCTTCTGGGCGGTGACGGCGATCGGCCTGGTCGCGCTGGTGGCCATCGCGGCGCTGGTGCCCGCCAGCCGCGGCGCGCACCAGAGCGACCTGAAGGGCGAACTGCGCGCGCTGGGCCGGCCGCAGGTGCTGCTGGGCTTCCTGATGACGGTGCTGGGCTTCGGCGGCGTGTTCACGGCCTTCACCTACATCTCGCCGCTGCTTACCGAACTGAGCGGCTTTCCGGAAGCTGCGGTGTCGCCCATCCTGCTGCTGTTCGGCGTGGGACTGGTGGCGGGCAACACGCTGGGCGGACGCCTGTCCGACCGGCGGCTGATGCCCACACTGGTGGGCAGCCTGGCCGTGCTGGCGGTGGTACTGGTGCTGTTCACCTTCACCGTGCACGACAAAGTGCTGGCCGTGATCACCGTCGGCGTATTGGGCGCGGCCGCTTTCGCCACCGTGCCGCCGCTGCAGATGCGCGTGCTGGAGCAGGCCGGCGGCGCGCCGAACCTGGCGTCGGCCTTCAATATCGCCGCGTTCAATCTGGGCAATGCCGCGGGCGCCTGGCTGGGCGGCCTGGCGATCGACCATGGTCCCGGCCTGGGCAGCACGCCGCTGGTGGCGGCAGCCGTCACGGGCAGCGGACTGCTGGTGGCGCTGTACAGCTGGCGCCGCGATCGCCTCGGCGTGCCGGCGGCTGCCGCGGCCTGAAGGCATACAATGAATCGTCAATGAATCGCCCGGCCCGTCCGGGCGATTCCACGATGACGACAAAAAACATATCGGAGACAAAGGATGCGGCACTTCATACGGGCGGCGACCCTGTGCGCCTGCGTCGGCGCGGCGGCCATGCCCGCCGCGGCGCAGGACGCCTTTCCCACCAAACCGGTACGCATCGTCGTGCCGCAGACGCCGGGCGGCGCGTCGGACGCGCTGGCGCGCATCATGGGACAGCAACTGACGAAGAAGTGGGGGCAGCCCGTGGTGGTCGAGAACCGCGCGGGCGCGGGCGGCAACGTGGGCATGGAAGCGGTCATCGCGGCCGAGCCGGACGGCTACACGCTGCTGATGAGCTATGTGGGCACGCAGGCCATCAACGGCGCGCTGTACAAGAACCTGTCGTTCGACCCCGGCGCCGATTTCGCGCCGGTGGCCACGCTGGCCACGGTGCCCTTCGTGGCCGTGGGGCGACCCGACGCGTCTTTCCATACCGTGCCCGAGCTGGTGCAGGCCGCCAAGGGCGGTCGCGTCACGTATGGCTCGGCCGGCAACGGATCCGTGAATCATCTGCTGGGCGAGATGTTCAACAGCGCGGCCGGCGTGAAGCTGGTGCACGTGCCCTATCGCGGCGCGGCGCCGGCCCTGCAGGACCTGCTGGGCGGACGCATCGACGTGGTCTTCACCAGCCTGCCCTCGGTGGCCGGACAGATCAAGAGCGGCACCCTGCGGCCCATCGCCGTCACCAGCGCGCGACGCGCCAGGTCATTCGCCGACGTGCCCACCATCGCCGAGGCGGGTTTCAAGGATTTCGACGTCAACCCCTGGTTCGGGCTGATGGCGCCCAAGCGGACGCCGCCCGCGCTGGTGGCGCGCATCAATCGCGACGTGAACGAGCTGCTGCGCACGACCGAAGTGGCGGACAGCTTCGCCGCGCAAGGGGCCGAGCCTTACGTCACCACTCCGCAGCAGTTCGCGGAGGTGCTGAAGCACGACGTGGCCAAGTGGAGCGCGGTGGTCAAGGCATCGGGCGCCAGCGTGGACTAGACGCACCGCCTCATTTGTCCTTCCAGGGCGACGCTGCCCACTGCGCGCGCAACTCGGCCTCATCCTGCTCCAGTGTCCGCGCATAGTCGTCGGGAGCGAGATAACGCAGCGGCGCGAACAACTCGCGGGCCTTGGCCTGGAACTCGGGGTCGTCATAGGTCTTCTTCACGGCTTCGACCAGCTTGGCGCGTACCGGGTCTGGCAATCCCTTGGGCGCCGCCAGGCCGCGCAGCGAAGCCAGCTCGAAGTCGTAACCCTGCTCCTTGAAGGTGGGCACGTCGGGCAGCGCGGCCGAGCGCGTCTTGGACATCTGGCCCAGGATGCGCAGCGGCGTCCCGCCCTTCTGGTATTGCAACGCCTCGCCGATGTTCATCGCTCCGATCACGATCTCGCCGCCGGTCAGGGCAGTGCGAACCTCGGACGCGCCCTTGTATGGCACGTGGTTCAGCCTGGTCGATGCGGTCTGCTGAAAGCGCAGCATCGCCAGATGGTCGTCCGAGCCCGTACCGGTCGTGCCGACGGTAACGGCGCCGGGGTTCTTCTTGGCGTATGCGGCAAGGTCGGCCAGCGTCTTGACGGGACTGTCCTCGCGCACGGTGAACGAGCCCGGGTCGTCGATCAAGTTGCCGATCAAGTCGAAGTCACGCCACGTGAAATTGGTGCTGCGCTCGATGGGAATGGTAAGGAGGTTCGGCGTGTTGATGAAGCCGATGGTGTAGCCGTCCGGTTTTGCACGAGCAAGCTCGCTGAAGCCAATGGCGCCGCCCGCGCCGGGGCGGTTGAGCACGACGATGCGCGCGTCGTTGCCCAGGTACTTCTGCAGATAGGGGGCCATCATGCGCGCCACCAGATCAGTGCCGCCGCCCGGGCCGTATGACACGATCAGGTTGATCGGATGTTCCGGGTAGTCCGCGGCCATGCTGGTGGCGGGCAGGGCCGCGGCGGCGCAGAGCAGCGCGGCGCCGGTCAGCCGGCCCAAGGTATGACGCTTGCAAGGGCTATGCATTATGTTGTCTCCTCGTTGATGCGGCTGCATGCCGCGTATCGTTATGCCAGCCGGGCGATGCGCTCCAGCGCAGCCGGCCATGCCGGCGGATTGACCAGATTGGGCGGACGCCGCCCATCCAGCATGGCAAGCAACTGCTCGGCGGCGGAGCGCGCGACATTGCGCCTCGCCTCGTGCGTCACCCCGGCCGTGTGATACGTACCCACCACGTTGGGCAGCTGCAGCAGCGGCGCGTCGTTGCCCGGCGGCTCCTGCTGCCATACGTCGAGGCCGGCGCCGGACAAGTGGCCCGCCTGCAGCGCGTCATACAGCGCGGCTTCATCATGGATGCCTCCGCGCGCCGTGGTGATGAATACCGAACCGGGCTTCATGCGGGCGAACGCGGCCGCGTTCATCATGCCGCGGGTCTCGGCGTTCAACGGACAATGCAGCGACACGATGTCTGATTGCCCCAGCAGATCGTGCAGCCCGACCGGCTCGGCGCCGGCGGCGCGTATGACCTCGGACGGAAGATAAGGGTCGCAGGCCACCACACGCAGGCCGAACCCGTGCGCGATACGCGCGGCGCGACGACCTATCTGGCCCAGGCCCACCAGGCCGATGGTGTTGCCCCGGATCTCGTGGCCCATCAGCTGCTCGCGCGTGAAACCGTGATCACGGCGCAGGCGATCATGCGATTCGACGATGCGCCGGCGCACGGCCAGCAACAGCGCATAGGTGTGCTCGGCCACCGAGTCGGCGTTGCCGCCCGCCTGGTTCACGACGGCGATGCCAGCGGCGGTGCACGCCTGCACGTCCACGGTGTCGTAGCCCGCGCCGGAGGACGCCACGCAGACCAGATCGGGACATTGCGCAATCAGTTCCGCCGTGACCGACCAGCGCGGGGGCAATTCGTCCTTGGCGGCGGACACCATGTAGGCATGCGAGCGCGACAACGCGGCGAGCGTCGCGGCGTCATCGCCGCGCGCCGCAGCCACGCTCAGTTGCAGATCGGCGCGCGCCGCTACCATGCGATCGAATATCGGATCCAGCCACAGATCCAGCCGCGTGATGCGTTTTGGGGACGTCATGATTTCCTTGGCGGTCGGGCGTGTCCGAGCACGCTCTTGGCGCGCAGCGCAGCGTCGAGGATGTCCTCATCCAGACCGGGCGCGCGCTCGGCGATCGAGAAGCCGGAATCGCTCATGGATGTCTCCGTTGTGATCGTGTGATGCGGCCACTCTACCGGCGACATGAATTGCCATAAAGCGAATTATTTTCGCGGGTTGGTTTCCCTTTTTTCGAACATTCGCGTGGCGGCGAGCGCCTTAGATCAGGCAAGTCGGAGCGTCGAAATCGATGCTGCGCTGCGCCAGTTCGCGCATGTGCGCAAGCAATGGGCGCGTATCGTCGCGACGCCATTGGATGGTGTATCGCAGCGGTTGCGGAGCCGGAAAGTTCTCCAGCCGCGCCAACTGACCTCGCTGGACCAGCACGCCGGCCCACGCCTTGGGCAGGATGCCCACGCCCAGCCCTTCGCGCAGCATACCGGCCACCGCAGCCCATCCGTTGCAGCGCAGGTTGTGTCCCGGCGATACGCCATGCGCGCTCATCCAGTCGTCGACTATCCGGATCACGCCCGAGCTGTCAGGCAGCGCCACCAGTGTGTGGTCGCGCAGGGCCGTCGGCGGCAGCCAGCGCGGATCGCGCACCACCAGCGGGCTGGCCACCCACTGGAACTCGACCTGGCCGATCAAGGTGGAGGTGATCGACGCGCGTGTGGACGGTCCCGCGATGATGCCGAAGTCGAGGTCGCCGTCCTCCAGACCCAGTTCGACCTCTTCGCCCACACCGACCCGCGGCTCGACGAGCAGATTCGGATACCTGGTACGTATCGCGGCGATCAGGCGCGGCATCCACGTCATGGAAGTGAGTTCACCCACGCCGAAGCGGCAGCGTCCCGCCAGCGGCGCATTGTCGGCGGCACGCTGCATGAAATCGTCGGCGGACCGCAGAAGGTCGCGCGCATGCGGCAGCAGCTGCTCGCCCAGGGGAGTGAGGACGGCGCTGCGCGCACTGCGGCTGAACAGCTCGGAGCCGATGACGCCTTCCAATTCGGCCAGGCGCTTCGACAGCGAAGATACCGAGATGTTGAGCCGGCTGGCCGCAATGGCGAAACTGCGACACGTGGCGGCCCAGTAGAAGGCTTCGAGCTGCTTGAGCGTCATTGGTGAAGGCTCATATTTGAATAAAAGCGAACCCATTTATATCAATGCTCTCGCTTTATCGAAAAGAATCCTATCGTCCATGAGCAAGAAAAAACCCGGCGCGATTGGCCGGGCTCGTCATTCAGGCGCCATTCCATGAAAAAGCCCGGTACGACGACCGGGCTTTTGAACTTCAGTACGCGGATCTCAGCGCTTCAATTGCGACAGGTCGCGCACCGCGCCGCGATCGGCCGATGTGGCCAGCGCGGCGTAGGCCTGCAGCGCCTGCGAGACCACGCGTACACGGTCCACGGGCCGCCAGGCCTGGTCGCCGCGGGCCTCCATGGCGGCGCGGCGGCGCGCCAGTTCGGCGTCGTCCACGGCCAGATGCATGCGGCGGTTGGGGATGTCGATCTCGATGGTGTCGCCGTCTTCGACCAGGCCCACCGTGCCGCCTTCGGCCGCTTCCGGCGAGGCATGGCCGATGACCAGGCCCGACGAGCCGCCCGAGAAGCGGCCATCGGTGAACAGCGCGCACACCTTGCCCAGGCCCTTGGACTTCAGGTAAGACGTGGGATACAGCATTTCTTGCATGCCCGGGCCGCCCTTGGGGCCTTCGTAGCGGATGACGACGACGTCACCGGCCGCCACCTTGTCGCCCAGGATGCCTTCGACCGCATCCTCCTGGCTTTCGAACACGCGCGCGCGGCCCGTGAACACCCATTGCGATTCGTCCACGCCGGCGGTCTTGACGATGCAGCCCTTCTCGGCCAGGTTGCCGTACAGCACGGCCAGGCCGCCGTCCTTGGAATACGCGTTCTCGTTGCTGCGGATGCAGCCCGACTTGCGGTCCAGGTCCAGCGTGAGGAAGGTGGCGTCCTGGCTGAACGCCACGGTGGTGGGAATGCCGCCGGGGGCCGCGCGGTAGAACTTCTGTGCGGCCTCGCCGGCCCCGCCGTTGATGTCCCAGGCCGCGATGGCCTGGCCCAGCGTGCCGCTGTGCACATTGCCGCAAGACAGATCGAGCAGGTCGGCGCGCGCCAGCTCGCCCAGGATGCCGAGGATGCCGCCGGCGCGATGCACGTCTTCGATGTGGTACTTGTCGGTGGCCGGCGCCGCCTTGCACAGGCACGGCGTGCGGCGCGAGATGCGGTCGATGTCGGCCATGGTGAAGTCCACGCCGGCCTCTTGCGCCGCGGCCAGCAGGTGCAGCACGGTGTTGGTCGAGCCGCCCATCGCCACGTCGAGCGTCATTGCGTTCTCGAACGCGCTTTTCGAGGCGATGGCGCGCGGCAGCACCGAGGCGTCTTCCTGCTCGTAATAGCGGCGGCACAGGTCCACCACCAGGCGGCCGGCCTGCTCGAACAGCCCCTTGCGCCAGGCGTGGGTGGCGACGATGGTGCCGTTGCCGGGCAGCGCCAGGCCGATGGCCTCGGTAAGGCAGTTCATCGAGTTGGCGGTGAACATGCCCGAACAGGAACCGCACGTCGGGCACGCGCTGCGCTCGACGGCCTCGGCCTCGGCATCGGTGACGTTGGGGTCGGCCGCCTTGATCATGGCGTCGATCAGGTCGATCTTGGCGATGACCTTGCCGTCGGTGGGCGAGGTGATCTTGCCGGCTTCCATCGGACCGCCCGACACGAACACGCACGGGATGTTCAGGCGCATGGCGGCCATCAGCATGCCCGGGGTGATCTTGTCGCAGTTCGAGATGCACACCATGGCGTCGGCGCAGTGCGCGTTGACCATGTATTCCACCGAGTCGGCGATGAGTTCGCGCGAGGGCAGCGAGTACAGCATGCCGCCATGGCCCATGGCGATGCCGTCGTCCACCGCGATGGTGTTGAATTCCTTGGCCACGCCGCCGGCCGCCTCGATCTCGCCGGCCACCAGGGCGCCCAGGTCGCGCAGGTGCACGTGGCCCGGCACGAACTGCGTGAACGAGTTCACCACCGCGATGATGGGCTTGCCGAAATCGCCGTCCTTCATGCCGGTGGCGCGCCACAGGGCGCGGGCGCCGGCCATGTTGCGGCCGTGGGTGGATGTGCGGGAACGGTAGTGCGGCATGGCGACTCTCTGTCGGGCGGTTCGGGTCCGGGCTGGGGGAAAAGCGGCAAAACCCCAGATAATACGCCGTTCCTCCGGGATGCACGGAAGCGCCTGGGCCGCACTCCGGGAAATCCCACTACTGGCCGGGCCGATTGCGGCCTATCGTTGACAGGTACAAGCCCCGCCAGCGGACGCTCGGCCGCGCACGCCCGCGGCGCTCATCGGGCGGGCAATCCCGCTGCGCCTCATCCCAGGAGAATCGGCATGCACCGTCGATCCACAAACGTCCGCCTATCCATCCTGCACACCATGGCCGTCGCGCTGCTGGCGGCCGCCGCGGCCGTCACGCACGCGGCGCCGGTGGCCAAGGTGCTCGAAGCGGCACGCGAACAGGAGCAGCCCATGCTGGACACCATGCGCGACCTGGTCGGTATCGAGTCCGGCAGCAAGGACGTCGAGGGCGTCGAGCAGATCGCGGTCCTGGTGCGCGACCGCCTGCAGGCGCTGGGCGGCGCCGCGCACATCCTGCCGCCTACCGAGGTCTATCGCATGGACGACACGCCCGACAAGACGGGTCCCATGGTGCATGCCGAGTTCAAGGGCAGCGGCAGCAAGAAGATCATGCTGATCGCGCACATGGACACGGTCTACCGCAACGGCATGCTGAAGGACCAGCCCTTCCGCGTGGACGGCGACCGCGCATATGGATTGGGCATCGCCGACGACAAGCAGGGCGTGGCGCTCATCATCCACACCGTCGCGCTGCTGCAGAAGATGGGCTTCAAGGACTATGGCACGCTGACCGTGCTGATCAACGGCGACGAGGAAATCAGCTCGCCCGGCTCGCGCAGCACCATCACCCGCATGGCGGCGGATCAAGATGCCGTGTTCTCGTTCGAAAGCGGCGGCACGCAGGGCGACCTGCGGCTGGCCACCAGCGGCATCGGCTCGGCCTATCTCACCGTGCAGGGCCGGACCTCGCACGCGGGCTCGCGACCCGAGGGCGGCATCAACGCGCTGTATGAGATGTCGCATCAGGTGCTGCAGATGAAGGACCTGTCCAAGCCCGACGAGGGCCTGAAGCTGAACTGGACCGTGGCGCAGGCGGGCACCAACCGCAACGTGATCCCGGGCCAGGCGACCGCGCAGGCTGACGCGCGCGCACTGAAGGTTTCCGACTTCGACGCGCTGGAGGCGGCCATGCAGGAGCGCATCCAGAACAAGCTGCTGCCCGAATCCAAGGTCAGCCTGAAGTTCGAGGTGCGCCGCCCGCCGCTGTCGGCCACGCCCGAGTCGCGGGCCCTGGCGCAGCACGGCGCCGCCATCTATCGCGAACTGGACATGGAGCTGAAGGTGCTGGACCGCGCCACCGGCGGCGGCACCGACGCCGCCTTCGCGGCGCTGAAGGCGCGCGGCCCGGTGGTCGAGGGCATGGGCCTGTCCGGCTTCGGCGCGCATTCGAACGACGCCGAGTACGTGCAGGTGAAGACCATCGTGCCGCGTCTCTACCTGGCCGGCCGCATCATCATGGACATTTCGCAGGGCAAGGTGCAGGGGCAATAAATAAGCAGGGGGCGCTCAGCGTGAGGTACGCAGCGCCAGCAGCAGGTCGGTCACCTGGCGCAGGCCGCGGCTGACCGGTTTGTCGCGCCGCATCACCACCGCCAGTTCGCGCTGCAGCGCCGGCCTCAGCGGCCGCACGACCAGCCTGCCGCGCGCCCCCGCGCCCTGCACGGCCATGCGCGGCAGCACCGCGCATCCCAGGCCCGCGGCCACGATCTCCTTCATGGCCTCGGTGCTGCCCAGTTCCATCACCGGCCGCATGGCCACGCCCGCGGCCTCGAACCAGTCGTCGACCAGTCGGCGCGTGCGCGCGCCCGGCTCGAACAGCACCAGCGGCTGCCGCGCCAGCATGGCCGGTGTGGCGCGAGCCGGCAGCGATTGCTGGCCGGCGGGAAAGATCGCCACGAACTCATCGGCCAGCACGGGCGTCACCTGGAACATGCGTCCCGGCGCCGGCAGGGTCACCAGCCCGATGTCCAGGGCGTTGGCCTCGATGGCGCGCAGCACGTCGCCCGTGTTGCCGGTGCTGACCACCACGTCGAGATCGGGAAAGCGGCGCCGCAGGCCAGCCAGCATGGCCGGCAGCAGATAGGTGCAGGCCGTGCCGCCCGTGCCCAGCCGCACGCGCCCGCCCACGCCGGCGGCGTGCGACTGCATGGCCTGGTCGGCCTCTGCCACCGCGGCATCGATGCGCCGTATGTGCTGCACGAGTTCATGGCCGGCTGCGGTCGGCGCCACCCGGCGGCCCACGCGCTCGGCCAGGCGCAGGCCGTAGCGGCGCTCGAGCTGGCGCACCTGCTGGCTGACCGCGGGCTGCGTCAGCCCATTGCGCTCGGCAGCCGCTGAAAAACTGCCTTGCTCGATCACGTCGAGAAAGATGCGGAGATGATCCAGATTGAGTCCGCGCATGGCTGCCGGGCTGAAAGGGGAAAAGGACGGATGTCGAGAACAAAGTATTGCTTATGCATCGAAGAAGATGCAAAACCTTTTCTTATCCCGCGTCCGAGCGCACACTCGTGAAACTCGTGCCTCCCCCTCTTTTGCTCCTCATGACCGAACCAGAACGCCCCCGACTCATCATCCGCGACGCCCAGGAAACCGACATGGCGCGCATCCAGCAGATCTACGCGCAGCACGTGCTGCACGGCACCGCCTCGTTCGAGCTCGAGCCGCCGACGGCGGATCAACTGCGCCTGCGCCGCGACGATGTGGTGGCGCGCGGCATGCCGTACCTGGTGGCCGAGATCGACGACGCGGTGCGCGGCTATGCCTACGTCACGCCCTATCGGCCGCGGCCGGCCTACCGCTACACCGTCGAGGATTCCGTCTATATCGAGGCCGGCTGGGGCGGGCGCGGTATCGGCAAGCGGCTGCTGTCTGCGCTGATCGAGCGCTGCATCGCCGGCGGCTGGCGGCAGATGCTGGCCGTGGTGGGCGACAGCCGCAACGCGGCCTCGCTGGCCCTGCATGCAAGCATGGGGTTTCATCCGGCGGGCACGTTGCGCTCGGTGGGCTACAAGCACGGACAGTGGCGCGACACGGTGCTGATGCAGCGCGACCTGGGCGACGGCGACCGCGCGCCGCCCGAAGCGCCGATCGTGCCGTGATTCCCGCAAGCACCGTCGTGTGCCTGGGCCTGTCCCAGTTGCTGGCGTGGGGTGTGTCGTTCTACCTGCTCGGCAACTTCGGTCCAGCCATGCAGGCCGAGCTCGGCTGGAGCGCGGCCATCGTGTATGGCGGCCTGTCCGGCGGCATCCTGTGCATGGCGCTGGCCTCGCCGCTGGCCGGCCGCGCCATGGACCGGCTGGGCGGCCGCGTGGTGATGCCGGCGGGCGCCCTGCTGGTGGCGCTGGGCTGCGCGCTGCTCGCACTGACGCACACGCTGGGACTGTATGCCGTGGCGTGGGCCGTGCTGGGCGTGGGGATGCGGCTCACCCTGTACGACGCGGCTTTCGCCGCGCTGGCCCGCGCCGGCGGCCCGCGGGCGCGACGCGCCATGTCGCAGATCACGCTGTTCGGGGGGCTGGCGTCCACCGTGATGTGGCCCGTGGGCCAGGCCCTGGCGCAGGCGCTGGGATGGCGTGGCGCCCTGCTGGTCTATGCGCTGATCGCGCTGGCGATAACGCCGCTGTTCCTGGCGCTGCCGGCCGGCCGCTGGTCGCCCGATGGCGAGACGGAGCAGGACGGCACGCGGACGTGGGCGGCGGCCACGGCCGGCGATGTGCGTCTGGCCCAGGCGCTGTACGCCGCCATCGTGATGCTGGCCAGTTTCCTCACCGCCGGCAACGCCACGCATCTCATCGCCATGCTGCGCGAACTGGGACTGGCCGCGCAGTTGGCGGTGAGCGTGTCGGCATTGTGGGGCATCGGCCAGGTGTCCGGCAGGCTGGCCGAAGTGCTCTTCGGCGGCCGCATCGCGCCGGTGGCGCTGAATGCCGGCACGGCCGCGGCCTTGCCGCTGTGCTTTCTCGCCGGCCTGGGCGGCGGCCACATCGCGGCGGCGGCCGCATACGCGTTCTTCTACGGCGCGTGCAACGGCGTGCTGACGATCACGCGCGGCACCCTGCCGCTGGTGCTGTTCGATCCGCGCGCCTACGGCACGGTGACGGGCCGGCTGCTGGTGCCCGCGCTGCTGCTGACGGCCGCCGCGCCGCTGGTCTATGCCCAAGTGATCGAACGCTGGGGCGCGCGGGCCGCCATGCTATTGTCGCTGGCCTGCGCCCTGGCGATGCTGGCCGCTTCACTGGGATTGGCGTGGCGCTTCGGCATGCGCCGCATCGAAAAGACTGAATTCTAGGCGTCGTGACGCGCGCTCAGGCCGTTTGCCCGGCCTGCCACCGCCGCCATCCGGCGGCGCGCAGTTCGCATGCGGGGCAGCTTCCGCAGCCATATCCCCAGTCGTGGCGCGCGCCGCGTTCGCCCAGGTAGCAGGTATGGCTGTGCTCGACGATCAGGTCGACCAGTTCCATGTCGCCCAGGTCGTGCGCCAGTTGCCAGGTCTGCGCCTTGTCGCGCCACATCAGCGGCGTCTCGATGGTGACGCGCGTGCCCAGGCCCAGGCTCAGCGCCACCTGCTGCGCCTTGATGGTGTCGTCGCGGCAGTCGGGGTAGCCCGAGAAGTCGGTCTCGCACATGCCGCCCACCAGCACGTCCAACTGGCGCCGATACCCCAGCGCGGCCGCTAGCGTCAGAAACAGCAGGTTGCGGCCCGGCACGAAGGTGTTGGGCAGGCCGTTGGCCTGCATCTCGATCTGCCTGTCCGAGGTCAGCGCGGTGTCGCCCACCTGGCCCAGCACGGACAAGTCGAGCAGATGGTCCTCGCCCAGTTTGGCCTGCCATTGCGGATAGCGCGCGCGCAGCTCGCGCAGCACGTTCAGGCGCGCGTCCAGCTCGATGCGGTGACGCTGTCCGTAGTCGAACGCGACGGTCTCGACGTGCGCATAGCGATCGAGCGCCCAGGCCAGGCAGGTCGTGGAATCCTGCCCGCCGGAGAACAGGACCAGGGCGCGGCGCGTGTCGGGCGTGGGCGCGAGGCCTGGAGAAGATGCTGGCGTAGACATGGCCGCACTGTAACCCAGGCCGGGCGACCCGGCTGCGTACAATGCCCGCATCGCAACACGAGCACCACACCGCAGCGCCCACCTCCCCTCTTCTTCCTTTTCGACCGACGGATTCCCCCGCCCATGAAAGTCGTCCGCCCGCAGTCCGATGCCGCTGAAAACTCGCGCCACAACATCCGCCTGCTGGGGCGGATGCTGGGGCAGGTGATAGAAGCCACCGAAGGCGAGCGGGTATTCGACACCATCGAAACGCTGCGGCGCACCGCGGTGCGGTTTCGCCGCGAGGGCCGGGAGGTCGACGGCAAGGTGCTGGAGCAGCGCGTGCGCCGCCTGCGCGGCAACGATCCCAATTCCGTCGCGCGCGCGTTCAGCTATTTCCTGCACCTGGCCAACATCGCGGAAGACCGCGACCAGAACCGCGCGCAGCGCGAGCAGATGCTGGCCGATCCCGAGCCGCCGCGCGGCAGCCTGCGAGATGCCATGGCGCGCCTCAAGGCCCAGGGCGTGGGACCCGCGCGCGTGCGGCGCCTGCTGGCCGAGGCCTGCGTGATGCCCGTGCTGACCGCGCACCCTACCGAAGTGCAGCGCAAGAGCACCCTGGACGCGCACCGCGAGATCGCCGCGCTGGTGGCGCAGCGCGAACAGCCGCTTACCGAGGACGAGCGCGCCGAGCTGGACCTGGCCCTGCTGGGCCGCGTGGCCACCCTGTGGCAGACGCGCATGCTGCGCTATACCCGGCTGACGGTGGCCGACGAGATCGAGAACGCGCTGTCGTACTACCGCAGCACGTTTCTCTCCGTGGTGCCGCGCCTGTACGCCGACCTGGGCAAGCTGCTGCACCTCGACGGACCGCAGCGCCCCTTCGCCGCGCCGGCGGAGCCGCTGCAGCCCTTTCTGCGCATGGGCAGCTGGATCGGCGGCGACCGCGACGGCAACCCCAACGTCGACGCCGGCACGCTGGAACGCGCGCTGCTGCGCCAGGCCACGGTGCTGTTCGAGCACTATCTGCAGGAAGTGCACACGCTGGGCGCCGAGCTGTCCATCACCACGCTGCTGATCGGCGTCGAGCCGGCCTTGCGGCAGCTGGCCGACTCGGGCGGCGACGACTCGCCGCATCGCCGCGACGAACCCTACCGGCGCGCGCTGGTGGGCATTTACGCGCGCCTGGCCGCCACGGCGCAGCGCCTGACCGGACAGGAACTGGCGCGCCGCGCCACCTATCCGGCCGAGCCCTATGGCGACCCGCGGGAACTGGCCGCTGACCTGGCCGTCATCGCCGCCTCGCTGGCCGAGCACCAGGGCGCGCCCATCGCCCGGCTGCGCCTGACCGGGCTGCGCCAGGCCGTCGAGGTGTTCGGCTTTCACCTGGCCACGGTCGACCTGCGCCAGAGTTCCGACGTGCACGAACGCACGCTGGCCGAACTCTTCACCCGCGCGGGCGCGCAATGGCAAGGCAAGCCGGTGGATTACGCCGCGCTGGACGAGGACGAACGCGTGGCGCTGCTGCGCGCCGAGCTGGCTCATGCGCGCCCGCTGTTTTCGCCGTGGCTGTCCTACAGCGACGAGACCGCGCGCGAACTGACGGTGCTGCGCGCCGCCGCGGCCGCGCGCGATCGCTACGGCAAGCAGGCGGTGCGCCAGACCATCGTGTCGCATACCGAGACGCTCAGCGACCTGCTGGAAGTGCTGGTGCTGCAGAAAGAAGCCGGACTGATCGCGCCCGCGGGACAGGACCCGGCGCCTGAAGACGGCCTGATGGTGGTGCCGCTGTTCGAAACCATTCCCGACCTGGAGCGCGGCCCCGCCATCATGGCCGCCTGGCTGGCCCTGCCCGAGATCCGCCGGCGGGTGAAGCTGGCGCAGGCCGACACGCAAGAGGTGATGCTGGGCTATTCGGACAGCAACAAGGACGGCGGCTTCCTCACCTCGAACTGGTCGCTGTACCGCGCCGAGCGCGCGCTGGTGGACGTGTTCAGCAAAGCGAACGTGCGGCTGCGGCTGTTCCATGGCCGGGGCGGTTCGGTGGGCCGCGGCGGCGGCTCCAGCTTCGACGCCATCCTGGCGCAGCCGCCCGGCACCGTGGCCGGCCAGCTGCGCCTGACCGAGCAGGGCGAGGTCATTCAAAGCAAGTACAAGGATGCCGAAGTGGGCCGCTGGCACCTGGAACTGCTGGTGGCCGCCACGCTGGAATCCTCGCTGGCGCCCAAGGCCGAGGCCGCCAGCGCCGAGGATGCCCACATGGCGCAGCACGGCGCGGCCATGGACTTTCTTTCCGACCATGCGCGGCGCAGCTATCGCGACCTGGTCTACGGCACGGCCGGCTTCACCGATTACTTCTTCGCCGCCACGCCGATCAGCGAAATCGCCGGCCTGAACATCGGTTCGCGCCCGGCCTCGCGCAAGCAGGGCCAGCGCATCGAGGACCTGCGCGCCATCCCGTGGGGCTTTTCATGGGCGCAATGCCGGCTGATGCTGACGGGCTGGTACGGCGTGGGCTCGGCCATGCAGGCCTATGTCGAAGACGGCACGGAAGGCGCGCCGCGCACCCGCCGCGCGCGGCTGGACCAGTTGCGCGACATGGCGGAGCACTGGCCCGCCTTGCGCACGCTGCTGTCGAACATGGAGATGGTGCTGGCCAAGTCGGACCTGGCCATTGCCGCGCAGTATGCGCAGCTGGTGCCCAAGCGCGGTGTGCGCGAGCGCATCTTCGGCCAGATCCAGGCCGAGCATGCGCGCACGGTGGCCATGCTGCGCCAACTGACCCGCCGCGACCTGCTGGCCGACAACCCGGCCCTTCAGGCCTCGCTGCGCGAACGGTTCGCGTACATCGACCCGCTGAACTACCTGCAGATCGAGTTGATCAAGCGCCATCGCGCGCTGCTGGCCCGCGGCGCCGAGCCCGATCCGCGCGTGCAGAGCGCCATCCACCTGACCATCAACGGGATTGCGGCGGGGTTGCGGAATTCGGGCTGACGAGTAAGGCGGAAAGACGAGGACGAGCTCAAGCCGGAAGCTTGGCCGTCAATTCGATGCCCAGTGCTTTCAATACTGCCAGCGTGGTCTTGAGCGTGGGATTCCCGTCGGCACTCAATGAACGGTAGAGCTGCTCCCGCGACAAACCGGTATTGCGCGCGACTTCCGCCATGCCTTTTGCGCGGGCGACTATGCCTAGCGCCTGGGCGATGTATGCAGCGTCGCCGGTCTTCAACGCGTCCGCCATGAAGAAGGCGATTTCGGCATCATCGACAAGTGCCGTGGCGGGATCGTATGGCGTCAGCTTGGTTTTCATGGTGGTTACTCCATTTCTCCGACCATGCGCTTGGCCCGCTCGATGTCTCTGCGTTGCGTACGCTTGTCGCCCGCGCAAAGGAGGATGATCATGACATCGCGGTGGCGCTTGAAGTAGACCCGGTATCCTGGGCCATGGTGGACGCGCATTTCGAATACGCCGCCGCCGACCGGTTCCACGTCACCAGCCAGTCCGGCGGCCAACCTTGCAAGGCGTGCGGCGATAGCGGTGCGCGCGCGAGTGTCGCGCAAGCGATGCATCCAATCTTTGAAAGTGTCGGTCTGCAGGAGTTCGGTCATGCAGACCACATTAGTTTATAGACTACTCCTTGTCTCCTACCAAAACTAGTAGTTGCGCCGGCGGAACGACCATCGAATGGACACATTGCGGGTTGACTCTGTCCACCCACTGCAAAGCCAGTACCATCTGGATCGAATTCTATATACGCACAAATGTTCGTATATAGAACAAAAAGACTTTCTGGCTCGACGCACAGAAACGCCCGGACGAGACACCCGCTGCCTGCACGGCCGCGTTCGCTGGCACGAGCCTCTGCGAGCAACTCATGGATCAATCCTTAAGCCATATCGCCGTCATCGGCGCCGGCGGCATGGGCAGCGGCATCGCCGCCCTGTTCGCGGCGCGCGGGCTGGATGTCACACTGATCGACCCGGTGGACGGCGCGCTGGAACGCGCGGCGGCGGCCATCGAGCGCCAGCTGCGAGTCCTGGCGCCGGACGCGGTGGCGCAAGCGTGGGCCCGCATCCAGGAGTCGACCACGCTTCAGGCCGCCGCTGGCGCCGATCTCGCCATCGAGGCCGTGCCCGAGAAGCTGGACCTGAAGCGCCAGATCTTCACGGAGCTGGACGGCATCTGCCCGCCCTCCACCCTGTTCGCCACCAACACATCCGGCCTGTCGATCAACGCCATCGCCCAGGCCGTCGCGCGCCGCGACCGCTTCGTCGGCACGCACTTCTTCACGCCGGCCGACGTGATTCCGCTGGTCGAGGTCGTGCGCAACGACGCCACCTCGGATGAAACGGTGGCGCGCATCATGGAGGCGCTGCGACGCGTCGGCAAACGGCCGGTGCTGGTCCAGCGCGACATTCCCGGTTTCATCGCCAACCGCATCCAGCATGCGCTGGCGCGCGAAGCCATCTCGCTGTTGGAAAGCGGCGTGGCCAGCGCCGAAGACATCGACGAAGTGGTGAAGTGGAGCCTGGGCATACGCCTGGCCCTGTCGGGCCCGCTGGAGCAGCGCGACATCAACGGCCTGGACGTGCACTGCGCTATCGCCGAATACCTGTATGCCGACCTGGAAAACCGCACCACGCCCTCCGACCTGCTGCGCGGCAAGGTGCGCGACGGCGAACTGGGCGCCAAGAGCGGCCAGGGCTTCTACGCGTGGAGCCCCGAACGCCGCGAACACGTGCTGCGCGACAAGAGCGCCGCGCTGGCGGAGCTGGTGGAATGGCTCAATCGCCGCGCGGACTCTTGATGCCGCACCCGCACCGACTCCATAGAACCGCCTGAAGCCCCGCCCATGACCACCGCCCCCGCAGACCCATCCAGCAAGCCCACCGCCTACCTGGTCACCGGCGCCAGCGCGGGCATCGGCGCCGCCATCGCGCGCGCCCTGCTCGATGCGGGCCACCGCGTGATCAACATCGACTACCGGCTGCCCGACGATGCGCCCGAAGGACTGATATCGATCCAGGCCGACCTGACCGATCCCGCGCAGGCGGAGGCCGCGGCGCGCCGGGCGGTGGAATCGCACGCCATCATCGGATTGGTGAACAACGCCGGCGCCACGTGCCCCGGCACGGCGGATACGGCCACGCTGGCCGACCTGGACTACGTGGTCAACCTGCACCTGCGCACCGCGCTGATCCTGGTGCAGGCCGTGCTGCCCGACATGCGGCGCGCGGGCTACGGCCGCATCGTCAACATGGCTTCGCGCGCGGCGCTGGGCAAGCCCGAGCGCGTGGTGTATTCGGCTACCAAGGCCGGCCTCATCGGCATGACCCGCACGCTGGCGATGGAACTGGGCGGCGACGGCATCACCGTCAACGCCATCGGTCCCGGCCCGATCGCCACCGAGCTCTTCATGAAGAGCAACCCCGAGGGCGCGCCGCGCACCCAACGCATCATCGACAGCCTGCTGGTCAAGCGCCTGGGCACGCCCGAAGACGTGGCGCGCGCCGCCATGTTCTTCCTCTCTCCGGACAACGGTTTCGTCACGGGCCAGGTGCTGTATGTGTGCGGCGGCACCTCGCTGGGCGCCGCACCGATCTGAACAAAGATGGCATCGACGCGTCCGCCCCGCCGACCCGGGTCCCTTGCAAAGGGACGCGGATGGCGCGCGCGTTCAGCGGCGCCGCAGCGCCTGGTTGATCTGCCCGGCCGCATGGCGCAAGGGCGGCAGGAACGCATCCAGCATCTGCTCGCGCGAGTAGCGGTTGGCATGGCCGCTGACGTTCATCGCGCCGATCACGCGGCCGCCGCGGTCGACGATGGGCACGGCTACCGACTGCAGGCCGGGCTCGAGCTCCTGCACCACGCACGCATAGCCCTCGTCCCGCACGCCGGCCAGCACGCGCTTCAACTCGGCGCGGTCGGTGATGGTGGCGGGCGTATAGGCCTCGATGCGGCTGGCGGCCAGCAGGCCGTCCTGCTCGCGTTCGGACAGGCCCGCCAGCAGCACGCGGCCCATCGAAGTGACCCAGGCGGGCAGCCTGCTGCCCACCGCCAGGTTGATGGTCATCACCTTGTGCGTGGACAGGCGCAGGATGTAGACGATGTCGGCGCCGTCCAGCACGGACACCGAACACGATTCGCGCGTCGCCTCGGCCACTTCCTCCATGTAGGGCAGCGCCAGGTCCCACAGCGGCGTGGCCGACAGATAGGCATAGCCCAGTTCGAGGATGCGCGGCGTGAGCGCGAAGCGGCGCTCGTCCTGCTCGACGTAGCCCAGCTGCGCCAGCGTCAGCAGGATGCGCCGCGCACCGGCACGCGTCAGGCCGGTGGCCGCGGCCACCTCGGACAGCGTCATGCGCGGCCGCTGCGGACCGAAGGCGCGTATCACCGACAGGCCGCGCGCGAACGACTGCACATAGCTGTCGCTGGGCGGCGGAATGGCGTTTTCCACCATGAAGACTCCTGCGACGGGACGCGGACGCGCAGACGGGTCGCCCGCGTTCGCCCGGCCTTACCGGCCAAGAAAAGATGTTCTATGAAAGAACGGATGTTCGACTATAGAACGGAAATCATCACACCTTCCTCAAACCCGAGACACCCATGATCTCCAAAATCGTATCCAGTGCCGCCGCCGCCCTGGCGGACGTGCCCGATGGCGCAACCGTGCTCATCGGCGGTTTCGGCACCGCAGGCCAGCCCATGGAACTGATCGACGCCCTGCTCGAACAGGGCGCCAAGGACCTGGTCATCGTCAACAACAACGCCGGCAACGGCACCACCGGCCTGGCCGCCCTGCTGGCCGCCAACCGCGTGCGCAAGATCATCTGCTCGTTCCCGCGACAGTCCGATTCGCAGGTCTTCGACGGCCTGTATCGCAGCGGCAAGATCGAGCTCGAACTCGTGCCGCAAGGCAACCTGGCCGAGCGCATCCGCGCCGCCGGAGCGGGCATCGGCGCGTTCTTCACGCCCACCGGCTACGGCACGCCGCTGGCCGAAGGCAAGGAAACACGCGAGATCAACGGCCGCCACTACGTGCTCGAATATCCCCTGCACGCCGACTACGCGCTGATCAAGGCCGAGCGCGGCGACCGCTGGGGCAACCTGACGTACCGCAAGACGGCGCGCAACTTCGGCCCCATCATGGCCAGCGCCGCGCGCGTGGCCGTGGCGCAGGTGCGCCAGATCGTGGAACTGGGCGAGCTCGATCCCGAGGCGGTGGTCACCCCCGGCATCTTCGTCCAGCGTGTCGTACAGATCGATGCCCCCCGCGGGCCCCAGGAGCAGCAATGAGCAACCGACTGACCCGCGACCAGATCGCCGCCCGCGTCGCGCAGGACATCCCCGAAGGCGCCTACGTCAACCTGGGCATCGGCCTGCCCACGCTGGTGGCCAACCACCTGCCCGCCGGCCGCGAAGTCATTCTGCATACCGAGAACGGCATGCTGGGCATGGGCCCCGCGCCGGCCAAGGGCGAGGAAGACTACGACCTGATCAACGCCGGCAAGCAGCCCGTGACCGAGCTGCCGGGCTGCTCGTTCTTCCATCATGCCGACTCGTTCGCCATGATGCGGGGCGGTCATCTCGACATCTGCGTGCTGGGCGCGTTCCAGGTTTCCCGCCATGGCGACCTGGCGAACTGGCATACCGGCGCCCCGGACGCCATCCCCGCGGTCGGCGGCGCCATGGACCTGGCCATCGGCGCCAAGGACGTGTTCGTGATGATGGAACTGACCACGCGCGAAGGCCACAGCAAGCTGGTCGAGGCATGCACGTATCCGCTGACCGGCGTGCGCTGCGTGTCGCGCGTCTACACCGACCTGGCCGTGTTCGACCTGCGCGGCGGCGAGATCACCGTGACCGACTTGTTCGGCGACGCCACGCCCGAAAGCCTGCTGGCCCTGACCGGCTTGCCGCTGAAGTTCGCAAGCTGACGCGCGGGCGCGGCGCCGGCGGACGAGTAAACAAAGCGAAACCACCTCTCGCGGCGATGTAACACCCGTCCGCTTAATGTGTGAGGCGTCCGGCGCCGCGCGCCGCTATCGGAGATGTCCATGAAACTGCGATTCGCCGCCCTGATGCTTGCCCTGGCCGCCGGCGCGGCCGCCGCCCAGAGCCTGCCCTACGGCGTCACGGTGGGCAACCTGCACGCCGTCCGCGACACCACCATGGGGCAGACCACCATCACCGGCACGGTCACCAATCACGGCAAGACGCTGCTGCCGTCGCCCTCGGTGGTGTTCGCCCTGTACGACGCCAATGGCGCCGAGATCGGCCGCGTGTCCGAGCGCTCGCCACAGGCGCTGCCTCCGGGCGCGTCCTGGGAAGTGCGCGCGATCACGCCGCACACGTTCACGCGCTTCACCGCGATCGACGTCAAGGCGGAGTAGGGCCGAAGCCCGTCGCATGCCCGGCATGCTGTCTGCCGGCTGAAAGATCCAGAAGGCAAGCGTCAGGCCGATATGGGAAAATCCTGGACCGGCCGACGCATTGCCCGGAACGTGCCCCGGGTCGGCCCGGCCTTGCCGAACTCCGTCCGCAGCGGCCCCGCGCGATCGCATACAGGAAAGACATCATGTTCCCCAAACGACTTACCGAAGGCTACCAGGCGTTCCTGCAAGGCCGCTTCCCCAACGAACGCAGCCGCTATCAGGCCCTGGGCGAAACCGGCCAAAGCCCCGAGATCCTCGTCATCGGCTGCTGCGACTCGCGCGTGTCGCCCGAGGTCATTTTCGACGCCGGCCCCGGCGAGCTCTTCGTGATCCGCAACGTGGCCAACCTGGTGCCGCCCTGTGAAACCGACTCCGAGTCCTCGTACCACGGCACCAGCGCGGCCATCGAGTTCGCGGTCAACGGCCTGAAAGTCAAACACATCGTGGTGCTGGGCCATGCTTCGTGCGGCGGCATCCGTTCCTTCTACGACGACGCCGAGCCGCTGTCCAAGCTCGACTTCATCGGCAAGTGGATGTCGCAGATCAGCCCGGTCGCCGAACGCCTGGGCCCGTCCACCGGCGATCGCGACGCCGACCTCAAGCGCCTGGAACTGGCGGTCATCGAGCAAAGCCTGTCGAACCTGCTGACCTTCCCGTCGATCCGCCGCCGCGTGGACGCGGGCGAGCTGCAGCTGCATGGTTCGTACTTCGGCGTGGCCACGGGCGTGCTGTTCGTCCGCGACCCGGCCACGAAGCAGTTCGCGCCCTGCGTGGAAAATCCCACGGCGCTGAAAAGCTGAGAAGTGCCCGCGCGCAGGCGCGCGGGCGGTCCGCACCGGACGGCCGCTTCTTTTCTTATAACCAAAAAGACTTAGACCGGCCGCACATTCGGCTGCTACGGTTATGAACAACCATGGCCGAGCCACGACTCGCGCGGCCCGTCGGCAGGAATGCAGCCTCTCCCGCCCGACACCCCACTCCAAGGCATCAAGCAACCATCATGTATGTGTACGATCCGATCGACCAGCAACTGGTCGACGAGCGTGTCGCGCAGTTCACGGACCAGACACGCCGCTTCCTCGACGGGCAACTGACCGAAGACGAATTCCGCGTGCTGCGCCTGCAGAACGGCCTGTACGTACAGCGTCACGCGCCCATGCTGCGCGTGGCCATTCCGTACGGCCTGCTGGCCGCGCGGCAGCTGCGCACGCTGGCGCACGTGGCCCGCACGTGGGATCGCGGCTACGGCCACTTCTCCACCCGCCAGAACATGCAGTTCAACTGGCCGCGCCTGGAAGACGTTCCCACCATCCTGGCCGAACTGGCCAAGGTGCAGATGCACGCCATCCAGACCAGCGGCAACTGCATCCGCAACACCACCACCGACCACTTCGCCGGCATCGCGCCCGATGAACTGATCAACCCGCTGGTGTGGTGCGAGATCATCCGCCAGTGGTCCACGCTGCACCCCGAGTTCGCCTTCCTGCCGCGCAAGTTCAAGATCGCGGTCAGCGGCGCCGTCGAAGACCGCGCCGCCGTGGGCGTGCACGACATCGGCCTGCAGGCGGTCGAGCGCGACGGCAAGCTGGGCTTTCGCGTCTGGATCGGCGGCGGCCTGGGCCGCACGCCCATGGTCGGCCACCTGATCAACCCGTTCGTCGAATGGCAGCACCTGCTGACCTACCTGCAGGCCGCGCTGCGCGTGTACAACCTGCACGGCCGCCGCGACAACAAGTACAAGGCCCGCATCAAGATCCTGGTGAAAGACCTGACGCCCGAGGTGTATGCGCAGCAGGTCGACGAAGAATGGCAGCGCATCAAGGACGGCCCCGACACGCTGACGCAGGCGTTCGTGGACACCATCGCCAGCCGCTTCACGTGGCCGAAGTACGACGCGCAGGCCGCTTACGAGCACGACCCCACCGCCGAGCTGGCCGCCGCCAACCCGGCCTTCGCGCACTGGCTGCGCCGCAACGTGCACGCGCACAAGGTCGCGGGCTACGCGGCCGTCACCGTGTCGCTGAAGGCCACCGGCGTGCCGCCGGGCGACATCACGGCCGACCAGATGGACGCCGTGGCCGACCTGTCGGAACGCTACGGCTTCGGCGAGCTGCGCGTCTCGCACGAGCAGAACCTGATCCTGGCCGACGTGCGCCGCTCGCAGCTGCACGACCTGTGGCAAGAGCTGCGCGCGCTGAACCTGGCCACCGCCAACATCGGCCTGCTGACCAACATCATCTCCTGTCCCGGCGGCGACTTCTGCGCCCTGGCCAACGCGGTCTCCATCCCCGTGGCCGAAGCCATCCAGCGCCGCTTCGACAATCTCGACTACCTGTTCGAGATCGGCGAACTCGACCTGAACATCTCGGGCTGCATCAACGCCTGCGGCCACCATCACGTGGGCCACATCGGCATCCTGGGCGTGGATAAGGCCGGTGAAGAGTGGTATCAGGTCACCATCGGCGGACGCCAGAACGGCGCGGCCAAGCCCCTGCCCGACATCGAATCGACGCGCGGCGGCGGCGCGGCCATCGGCCGCATCATCGGCCCCTCGTTCGCGCGCGACACCGTGCCGCTGGTCGTGGACCGGCTGATCCGCACCTACCTCGACCTGCGCGACAGCGATGCAGAGCGCTTCATCGACGTGGTGGACCGCGTGGGCATCGACCCCTTCAAGAAAGACGTGTACGCCGATCCCGCGGTGGTCGAGCCCAAGACGGAGGCCGCACATGCCTGAGGCCGCCGTTACGCAGGACACCGCCGTGCCGCATCTCATCCGCAATGGCCAGTTGCAGGCCGACACGTGGCGCGTCCACGCGCCCGCCGAGCCCGACGCCACCCCCGATGCCACGCCGGCCGACGAACCGGGCTGGATCGTGCCGCTGGCCACCTGGAAGGCCGCGCAGACGGCGCTGCGCGCCCGCGCCAACCCCGTCGGCGTGCTGCTGCCGCCGGATGCGAACCTGGCCGACCTGGCCGGGGATGGCGACACGCTGGACACGACCGGCATCGCCCTCATCGCCATCGACTTCCCTGCCTACACCGACGGCCGCGGCTATTCGCTGGCACAGCTGCTGCGCAAGCGCTACGGCTATGCGGGCGAACTGCGCGCGGTGGGCGACGTGATGATCGACACCATCCATTACCAGGCGCGCGTGGGCTTCGACAGCTTCCTCGTCAAGCCGGGGCATGATCCGCAGAAGGCGCTGGCCGCGTTCAAGACCTTCAGCGTGCACTACCAGAAGACGTATCTGGTGCCGGCCTGAGGCCATGCCGCCGGGGCTTGCGGGCGGCGGGGCGCGTCTTGCGCCCGCTGCCGCCCCCCTCGCCTACCATTGACCGAAATACACGCCCGCGCGCTTGTGCGCGTTGGTGGCCTGCGCCACCGCCTCGTCGCTGAGCGTCGTGCGTCGCTTGCGGCGAGCGGCCCAGTCCAGCAGCCTGCCCCGCAACTCCGCCCGCGTGGCCTCGTGCGCTGCGCTGGTCCCCAGATCATGGAACTCGCCCGGATCGGCATGCAGGTCGTACAGCTGCTCCGGCAAACCCAGCCAGTACACGTAGCGCCACCGGTCCGTGCGCACCGACCAGGCGCGCGCGTCCTGCGGCGTCTTGCCCAACAGCAGGCGGGCCTGGCGAAAGCTGTAGTCCAGCTCTGAAAATACGCAATCTCGCCAGGCCTGGCCGCCGCGGCCGTGCAGCAGCGTCTGCAGCGCCCGTCCCTCGATGCGATGCGTGGGCACCGGCATGTCCAGCGCCTGCAGCACGGTGGGCACCAGATCCACGCTTTCGACCATGTCGTCCAGCGCCTGGCCCCGCGTCGCGTCGGCCTCGCGGCCCGGATCCATCACGATGAAGGGCACGCGCTGCACGGTGTCGTAGAACAGCTCCTTCTCGCCCAGCCAGTGGTCCCCCAGGAAATCGCCGTGGTCGGCCGTGAAGACGATCAGCGTGTCGTCCATGCGTCCCGCCCCCTCCATGTAGTCGAACAGCCTGCCCAGATGATCGTCCAGTTGATGGATCAGGCCCTGATAGGCGGGACGTACCGTGCGCACGCATTCGTCCGTCGCGAAGCTCTGGCTTTCCTCGTGCTGCCGATAAGCTCGCAGCGCCGGGTGCGCGTGCGTCAATTCCTGCGCGTCGCGCGCCACCGGCAGGCATTGCTGCGGCGTGTACATGCGGTGGTAGGGGTCGGGCGCCATGTAGGGCCAGTGCGGCTTCACGTAGCTCAGGTGCAGCACCCAGGGCTCTTCGCCACGGCGCCGCATGAAGTCCAGCGCCTGGTCGGTCATGTAGGCCGTCTCGGAATGCGCCTCGTGCACGCGCGACGGCAGGCGCGTATTGCGCATGTGCCAGCCGCTGACTACCTGCCCCTGCTCGTCGATGCCCGCGATGACGTAGTCGGTCCAGGGATCGGCGGAGTCGTAGCCGTGGCGGCGCAGGAAGGCGGGATAGCCGCTTTCCTCGCCCGGTTCGTGATGGCCGTCGTAGCGGTCCAGTTCCACGAATCCGCCGCGCGCCAGCAGCGCGCCTAGTTCCGACGCGCCGTCGATGTCCAGCCGCGCCATGCCGGCCTTGTCCGGGATGACGTGGCTCTTGCCGGCAAGCGCGAGCTTGCGGCCGCCATTGGCCAGATATTCGCCCAGCGTCACCTCGCCGACCGACAGCGGCACGCGGTTCCACGTCGTGCCGTGGCTGGAGGGGTAGCGGCCCGTGTAGTAGCTCATGCGCGACGGCCCGCACACGCCCGAATTGACGAAGGCCCGCGTGAAGCGCGCTCCACGCGCGGCCAGCGCGTCCAGGCTGGGCGTGCGCAGATAGGGGTGGCCATAACAGCCCAGGTGGTCCGCCCGCAGCTGGTCGGCCATGATGAACAGCACGTTGCGTATCTTGCCCATCTGCCGGCTCCTATTGCGTGGCAGTGAAGCCGGAGGCGCGCACGGGCGGCTCCCATTGGCCCCTGTAGGCCTCCAGGCGCTTCGCCGTCTCGGCCGCGTCGGCCACCACGGGCTCCAGGTTCACGGCTCGCACGGCCTGCTGCAGCGCGGGCTCGCCCATCACCGCGGCGATCTCGCGCCCAAGGCGCGCCGCCTGTTCCGCCGGCATGGCCGCCGACGCAAAGAAGGCGTTCCAGCCGTCGGCGGCCAGGTCGATGCCGCTTTCGCGGAAGGTCGGCACGTCGGGCAGCGCGCGGTCGCGCCGCTCTGCCGAGATCGCCAGGATGCGGATCTTGCCGCCCTGCTGCTGAGGCAGCAGCGTGTCCAGCGTGTCGATGGCCTGGGGCAGGATGCCGCCGATCAGCTCGGCGGTCAGCGGCGCCGAGCCGCGATATCCCACCACCTCGGGCTGCTGCCCGATCTGCTGGCCAAGCATCAATGCGAAGAAATGCGGCAGGCTGCCGGTGGCCGGCACCCCGACGGTGAACTGCCTGGGATTGTCCTTCACCCATTGGCGCAGTGCCGCCACGTCCCGGATGGGAGACGCCGCCGACACGGCCAGCGCGAAGTGATAGCTGCTGACCAGCGAGACAGGCTGGAAGTCCCGCGCGGCGTCATAGCCCGGCTCGGCATAGACCAGCGGCGCCACCACCATCACCGCGGGGTTGGCCAGCATCAGCGTGTTGCGCGCGACGTCGGGCTGGGCATTGCGCAGATACTGCGCGGCGATGCGGCCGCCGGCGCCGGTCTTGTTCTCGACGATCACCGGCGTGCGCAGCCGGTCTTTCAGCCGATCCGCCACCAGGCGGGCCACGCGGTCTGAACTGCCGCCCGGCGGATAGCCGACCACAATGGTCAGCGGCTTGCCGGCCTCCTGCCCGACCGCGGCGGGCGCGCCGGCCAGCAGGCCCCACGCCGCCAGAGCGGTGATCATCCACGTGCGCATGTCATGTCTCCCTTGTGCATCGTTGTAGGAAATAGAAGAAATGAATTTAGCAACGCCGCGGTTTATTGATCTAATCCAGTAACGGGCATAAACCCATAACCGATAAGCCCACCTGCCAGGAGACGCCATGTCCATCGATCCCACCGTCACGCAGGCGACGCTGGACGACATGCTGATGTACCGCCTTTACCAGGCGTGGTTCCAGTCCAGTCCCGTATTCGTGCGGCTGTGCGAGGGGCGCTTCGGCATCACCCGTCGCGAATGGCGCCTGCTGGCATGCGCCGTCGAGCACGGCCCGATGACCTCCGCCGACCTGGCGGCCTCGGCGAAGCTGGACCTGGCGCGCACCTCCCGGACGCTGGGCGCCCTGTGCGAAAAAGGCTGGCTGCGGCGCGTGCAGCGGGGCGCGGACCGGCGCGTGGTGCTGGTCGAGGCGACCGCCGGCGGCCGCGACCGCTACAACGCGCTGCTGCCCGAAGTGCAGCGCCTGAATGCCCTGTTGACGCAGGACCTGACGGACGCCGAACTGGCGCAGTTGCGTACGCTGCTGGCACGGGTGGAACAGCGCGGCCAGGCCATGGCACAGGAGAACCTCGTCGTGGAAAAGGCCAGCCGGCGCAGCGGCGGCACGCGGCGCGCGCGGCCTTAGCCGGCCGGACCTACAGCCGTGCCTGCGCCAGCTGCGCGCGGATCTGCTCCGCGATGGCGCGCTGGCGGGCGGCCGGCATGCGGTCGATCAGGCTGGACACACTGACCGCCAGGCGCGGATAGCCGTGCGCATCACAAAGCGCCACCCCAACTCCCAATACCCCCGGCACGGCCGCATTGCCCACCACGGCCCAGCCGCGGTCGCGCGTGTTGGCCACGAGGCGGCGCATCTGCGCGGCCGTCATGCCGCCATAGGCGCGCAACGCGCCGGCGTTCTGCTCGATGACTTCCTGCGCCTCTGCATCCGGCAGCGCGGACAGCAGGGCCAGGCCGGCAGCGCCCACCCCCAACGGCTGGCGATGCCCTACCGTGACGGCCAGCACCTGCACCGGATAGTTGCCCACCTCACGGTGCAGGCACAGCGAGTCCCGGCCCGCGCGTGCGATGAGGAACGATGAATCGCCGCTGACGTCGCTGATCTGCCGCATGGCGGGCCGCAGCCGCTGCACGGCCGCGGCATGCGGATCGGCCGCCATCAAGGTGGCCGTCTCGGCCGTGCGCCAGCGCGCGGCATCCGGCTCGCGTACCGCATATCCCTCGTCGACCAGCACGTCCAGGTAGCGATACACGGTGGAACGCTGCATGCCGGCCTGCCTGGCGATGTCGACCACGTGCAGCCCGCCGGCGCCCGCCTCGCGCAATACGCGCAGCACGCGCAGGCCGCGCCGCAAGATTCGCGGTCCGCCGTCGGAAGCATCGTCTTTGTTCATTTTCTGGACAAACGTCATTGGTGTCCGTCGTATTCCATCCGATGATGGACGCGAACAGGCACAGACCTGTCCAGATATTAGACAAATCTAGGAGACAACCGTGCTTTCGATCCGCAGGCGCCTGTGCGCCGCCCTTGCGCTGGGCAGCACCCTGCTGGCCGTCACGCCCACGCAGGCAGCAGAACAGTATCCGCAACGTCCCATCACCATGGTCGTGGGTTACGCCGCCGGCGGCGCCACCGACATCGTCGCCCGCCTGATGGCCAAGTCGATGGGCGACGTGCTGGGCCAGACCGTCGTGGTCGAGAACAAGACCGGCGCCAACAGCAACATCGGCGCCGAGATCGTGTCGCGCGCCAAGCCCGACGGCTACACGCTGTACGTGGGCTCCATCGCGAACACCATCAACCGCACGCTGTACTCGCAGCTCAACTATGACTTCGTCAAGGACTTCGAGCCGGTAGGACTGCTGGCCACCATTCCGAACATCCTGGTGGTGAATCCCAAGCTGCCGGTCAAGACCGTGCAGGAGTACATCGACTACGCCAAAAACAACGCCGGCAAGCTGACCTGCGCCTCGTCCGGCAGCGGCTCGTCCATCCACCTGTCGTGCGAGCTGTTCAAGATGCAGGCCGGCGTGGAGATCCTGCACGTGCCCTATCGCGGCAGCGGCCCGGCCGTGGCGGACCTGCTGGGCGGACAGGTCGACTCGATGTTCGACAACCTGCCCTCGTCGCTGCCTCACGTGCAGGCCGGCAAGCTGCGCGCCATCGGCGTCACGTCGGCGCAGCGCCTGCCCTCCGCCCCCGACGTGCCCACGCTGGCCGAAAGCGGCCTGAAGGGCTTCGAAGTGCAGTCGTGGTTCGGCCTGATGGCGCCCGCGGGCACGCCCAAACCTATCGTCGACCGCCTGAACCAGGCGCTGAACCAGTCGCTGGCCGCCGAGATCAAGCAGTCCTATGACAAGTCGGGCTTCTGGGCGCCGCAGCAGCCCAACACGCCGCAGACGTACGCCACGTGGATCCAGGGCGAGATCGACAAGTGGGGCAAGGTGGTGAAGGCCGCCGACCTCAAGGCGAACTGAATACAAGGTACCAAGGAGCCCAGGTGTATCCGATCGATTTCTTCTTTCGCGCCGCACAGCGGTATCCCGATCGCGTGGCGCTGGACGGCCCGCAGGGCCAGGTGCGCTACCGCGAACTGGCCGCCCGGGTGGGCGCCCTGGCGGCGGCACTGCAGGCGCTGGACCCGGCGCCGCAGACCCGGGTGGCCTTGTGCGCGGGCAACACGGCCGACCACATCGTCGCCCTGCTGGCCGTGCTGGCCAGCGGCAAGATATGGGTGCCGCTGAACTACCGCAGCACCGAGCCCGAGATCGCACGCATCCTGGACGCCACGGAACCCAGCATCGTCATCGGCGACGAGACGGGCGGACCGCTGCTCGCCGGCGCCGGAGGCATACGCGTGCACCTGCATGAGCAGTCAAGCGGCCACACGCTGGCCGCGCTGCTGGCCCGCCACGCAGGCCAACAGCCCGTACGCCACGACCTGTCGCGGGACGACGTACAGGCCATCAAGTTCACCGGCGGCACCACCGGCCTGCCCAAGGGCGTGATGCAGCCGTACCGTGCGTGGAACGCCGGCATCGTCAACCAGATCGCCAGCTGGGGCCTGACCTGCGAAGACCGATACGTGGTCTCCGCCCCCATCACGCACGGCACGGGCACCTATCTGCTGCCCGTGCTCGCCCAGGGCGGCATGCACCTGCTGCTGGACGGCAGCGGGCCGGCCGCCGTGACGCAAGCGTTCCGCGAACGCGGCGGCACGCTGAGCTTCATGCCGCCCACGCTGATCTACATGCTGATGGCGCAGGACGGCATCTCGCGCGCCGATTTTCCGCGCCTGCGCAACCTGATCTACGGCGGCGCCCCGATGCCGCCTGAACTGATCGACCGGGCCCGCGTCTTCTTCGGACCCGTGCTGGGCACGACTTACGGCCAGACCGAGGCGCCGCAGATCGTCACCGTGCTGCCGCCCGCCGAACTCGACGATCCCGCCAACCGCGGCTCGGTGGGCCGCTGCACCTGGTATTCGGAGATGGCCATCATGGCGCCGGACGGCGGCCTGCTGCCGCCCGGCGAAATCGGCGAAGTCGTGGTGCGCGGCGATCTGGTCATGGCCGGCTACTGGCGCCTGCCCGGGAAGACCGCCGAAACCATCGTCGACGGTTGGCTGCATACCGGCGACGTGGGCCTGGTGGACGAGCGCGGCTTCCTGTTCCTGAAAGACCGGCTGCGCGACGTGATAATCACGGGCGGCTTCAACGTCTATCCGGTCGACGTGGAGAACGCACTGTCCTCGCACCCCGATGTCTATGAATGCGCGGTGTTCGGCCTGCCCGACGAGAAATGGGGCGAGGCCGTGCATGCCGCGGTGCAATTCCATCCGGGCCGAGAGGCCGAACCCGCCGCGCTGCAGGCGCACGTGCGCGCCCTGCTGGGTCCGGTACAGACGCCCAAGCACATCCACGTGCACGACAGCCTGCCGAAGTCCCCGGTGGGCAAGGTGCTGAAGAACGCGGTGCGAGAAGCCGCCCTGAAGGAGACAGCATGAGCCAGACCCCCGAGACCCGTCTTTGCGCCCACAACCTGACGGGCATGTACTACCGCGATGCCGACCTCGTCGAGGAGCTGATCGGCAAGAAGACCTTCACCGAAGTCATGGTCATGCAGATACTGGGCCGCGAGGCGCGCCCCGTGGACCTGCTGATCGTGGACGCGGTGCTGGTCACCCTGATGGAGCATGGCCTCACGCCCAGCGCCATCGCCACCCGCGTCGTCTACATGAGCGCGCCCGAGAACCTGCAAGGCGCCGTCGCCTCGGGCCTGATGGCCGTGGGCAGCCAGTTCGTGGGCACCATGGAGAACTGCTCGGGACTGCTGGCGCGCATCCGCCAGGCCGCCGATCCGCAGGCCGAGGCCCAGGCCATCGCGCAGGAATACCGCCAGTCCCGGCGCGCGCTGCCCGGCTTCGGCCACCACCTGCACAAGCCAGACGATCCGCGCGCGGTGAAGCTGCTGGCGCTGGCCGAGGCGCAATCCGACCTGCCCGGCGACTGGCTGCGCGCGCTGCGCCTGCTGGCGGCCGCCATCGACCAGGCCTACGGCAAGCACATCACCATCAACGCCACCGGCGCCGTCGCGGCGCTGCTGGGCGAGATCGGGGTGCCCACCGCCCTGATGCGCGGGTTCGCGGTGATCTCGCGCGCGGCGGGGCTCGTGTCGCACGTGGCCGAAGAACAGCAGAGTCCGTCGGGCCGCTTCATCTGGGAAACCATAGACGATGCGATTCCCTATGTCGGCAAGGGCCGCTCGCGCCAGCAGGACGGCCGCAAATGAGCCCCGACGTGCTGGTCACCGGCGGCAGCCGCGGCATCGGGCGCGCCATCGTCGCGCGGCTGCGGGATGACGGAATGCGCGTGGTCAACTTCGACGTGCAGCCGCCCGAGGCTCCGTTCCCCGACGAAACCTATGTGGCCGTCGACCTGTCCGATGCGGCCGCCACCCGCGCGGCGGTAGCGCAGCTGGCGCGCGAGCGGCAGGTGCTGCGGCTGGTGAACAACGCCGGCATCGTGCGGCCCGCCGACATCGAGGCCGTACAGCCCGAAGACCTGGACGCCGTCGCCGCGGTGAACCTGCGCGCGCCGCTGTTGCTGCTGCAGGGCCTGCTGCCATCCATGCGGGCCGCGGGCTTCGGCCGCGTGGTCAACGTGGCCAGCCGCGCGGCGCTGGGCAAGACGCGGCGCAGCGTCTACGCCGCCACCAAGGCCGGCCTGCTGGGGCTGACGCGCACCTGGGCCCTGGAGACCGCGCCGCACGGCATCACGGTCAACGCCGTGGGGCCCGGCCCCATCGCCACCGAGCTGTTCCACCGCGTCAATCCGCCTGACGCGCCGCAGACCGCGCAGATCGTGTCCGCCATCCCCGTGCGCCGCATGGGCACGCCGGACGACGTGGCGCACGCCGTGGCCAGCCTGCTGGACGCACGCGCGGGCTTCATCACCGGCCAGGTGCTGTACGTATGCGGCGGCATGACGGTCGGCCTGGGGAATGCGTCATGACGGATCGACGATTGCAGGGCAAGGTGGCCCTGGTGGCGGGCGCGGGCAGTTCGGCGCCGGGCTGGAGCATCGGCAAGGCCTGCTGCGTGACGCTCGCGCGCCAGGGCGCGACGGTGGTGGCGCTGGATTACCACCTGTCGGCCGCCGAGGATGCCGCCCATGCCGTGGCCGAGGCCGGCGGGCAGGCGCTGCCGGTGCAGGCCGACGTGTCCGATCCCCAGGCGATGCAAGCCGCCGTGGACGTCGCCATGGCCCGCTGCGGCAGGATAGACGTGCTGCAGGCCAATGCCGGCATCGGCAAGGTGGGCGGACCCGAGGACATCGAGCTGGCCGAATGGGATCGCATCCAACAGGTCAACGTGAACAGCCTGCTGATCGCCACGCGGCTGGCGGCGCCCATTATGCGACGCCAAGGCGGCGGGGCCATCGTGGCGGTGTCGTCGGTGGCGGGCCTGCGCTATGTGGGCTATCCGCACCTGGCCTACAGCGTCAGCAAGGCCGCCGTCATCCACTTCGCCCGCATGGCCGCGCAGCAATACGCGCCCGATAGCATACGCGTGAACACCGTCGTGCCCGGCCTGATCGACACGCCGCGCGTGGCGGCCAACGTGGCGCGCATGTTCGATGCCGACGACTTGGACGCTGCCCGCGCGGCGCGGGATCGCCAGGTGCCCATGCGCCGCATGGGCACGCCATGGGAAGTGGCCAACGCCGTGGCGTTCCTGGCCTCGGACGAGGCCTCGTACATCACGGGAACGGAGCTGGTGGTGGACGGCGGGCTGACGGGCAAGTACGCGTAGCGACGGCCGCGCCTGGCCGGCCGCGCTTGGCCGGCCGCGCCCGGTTGCTCAGGTGCCTTCCCATGTCGGTCCGGGCACCTTGATGCCGAACAGGTCCAGCACGCGCGCCACGGTGTGGTCGACCATCTCGTCGATGGACTTGGGCCGGTGGTAGAAGGCCGGCAGCGGCGGAAACACGATGCCGCCCATTTCGGTGACGGCGGTCATGTTGCGCAGGTGCGCCAGGTTGAACGGCGTCTCGCGCACCATCATGACCAGCCGGCGCCGCTCTTTCAGCGTGACGTCGGCCGCACGGGTGATCAGGTTGTCGGACAGCCCATGCGCCACCGCCGCCAGCGTGCGCATGGAGCACGGCACGATCACCATGCCCGCGGTCTCGAACGCGCCGCTGGCCAGCGTGGCGCCGACCGCACGCACGCTGTGCACCTGGTCGGCCAGGGCCTGCACTTCATGGCGGCCGATGTCGAGCTCGTGCTGGATGTTCAGCACGCCCGAGGCCGAGATGACCAGGTGCGACTCGACGTCCGGCACGTCGCGCAGCACCTGCAGCATGCGCACCGCATAGATGGCGCCCGTGGCGCCCGTGATGCCGACGACCAGCCGCCGCATCATGGACTCAGGCCGTGGCGCCGGATTCTTCGAGCAGTTGCTTCAGCTCGCCGCTGCCGTGCATTTCGGACATGATGTCCGAGCCGCCGATGAACTCGCCCTTTACGTAGAGCTGCGGAATGGTGGGCCAGTTGGCGAATTCCTTGATGCCCTGGCGCACTTCGTCGTCTTCCAGCACGTTGACGGTAACCAGTTTCTTGACGCCACAGTCCTTCAGGATCTGGATGGCGCGGCCCGAGAAGCCGCATTGCGGGAACTGGGCGGTGCCCTTCATGAACAGCACCACGGGATGCTGGGTCACGGTTTCGCGGATGAATTCTTGCACGTCGCTCATGGTGGTCTCGCTAACAGAGAGTCGGGTTCGGACAGGACCGGGGCCGCGGAAGGGCCGTCCGGTCGTATATGGGGATGGTCCGGCGATAAGCCAATTATAGGTATCCGCCGGAAATGCGCTCGATGCCGGCCAGGTCGCGCCGGCTGGCAACGCCGGTGAAGCCGGCTTGCTGCAACAGGCTGCGCACGGCCTCGGCCTGGTCCCAGCCATGCTCCAGCCACAACGCACCGCCCGGGCGCAGCCAGCGGGGCGCATCGGCCGCGATGCGCGCCAGGTCGCGCAGGCCGTCGGCGCCGTCCGTCAGGGCGCCGCGCGGCTCGTGCCGCAGATCGCCCTGCTGCAGGTGCGGATCCGTGCTGCAGATGTAGGGCGGGTTGGAAACGATCACGTCGAAACGCTCGCCCGCCGGCAAGGCGTCGAACCAGTCGCCCTGCAACAGGCGCACGCGTGCGCCCAGCCGGTTGGCGTTGTCGGCCGCCACCGCCAGCGCGGCCGCGCTGGCATCGGTGGCGCTGACCTCGCACCGCGGGCGCGCCAGCGCGATGGAGACCGCGATGGCGCCGCTGCCCGTGCCCAGGTCCAGCAGCGCCGCCCCCGGCCGCCCGGACAGCATTTCCAGGGCCGTCTCCACCAGCAGCTCGGTATCGGGCCGCGGGATCAGCACGTCCGGCGTCACGCGGAGCATGTGCCCCATGAACTCGCGCTCGCCCAACAGATACGCCATGGGCTCGCCCGCCAGGCGGCGCTCGATCAACGTCCGATAGGCCTGCGCCGCCGCGGCCGGCGCGGGGTCGGTGTCATGCGCCAGCAGCCAGGCGCGCGGCTTGTGCAGCGCGTGCTCCAGCAGCATGCGCGCCTCCAGGCGCGGCAGGCGTGGGTCGTTCAGCAGGTCGAGGATGCGGGTCATGAGGGCACGGGTGCGTCGCGTCGAAGCGCCTGTCGGCGCGCCGGCACGGAAATGGCGCTCGCCTACAGGTCGTCGCCCAGCGCCGCCAGCTGTTCGGCCTGGTGCTCGGCGATCAGCGCTCCGGTCAGCTCGTCCAGGTCGCCTTCCATGATGTTCTGCAGCTTGTAAAGCGTAAGGTTGATGCGATGGTCGGTGACGCGACCTTGCGGGAAGTTGTAGGTGCGGATGCGTTCGGAACGATCGCCCGACCCGATCAGGCTCTTGCGCTCGGCGGCTTCCTTGCTCTGGCGCTCGCGCAGTTCCTTGTCCTTCAGGCGCGCGGCCAGCACCTGCATGGCCTTGTCCTTGTTGCGGTGCTGCGAACGGTCGTCCTGGCACTCCACCACCAGGCCGGTGGGCAGGTGCGTGATGCGCACCGCCGAGTCGGTCTTGTTGATGTGCTGGCCGCCCGCGCCGCTGGCGCGGAACGTATCGATGCGCAGGTCGCTGGGGTTGATGACGATGTCGCCCATCTCGTCGGCCTCGGGCATCACGGCCACCGTGCACGCCGACGTGTGGATGCGGCCCTGCGCCTCGGTGGCGGGCACACGCTGCACGCGATGCGCGCCCGACTCGAACTTCAGCCGGCCATAGGCGCCCTCGCCGTCGATGCGCGCGATCACTTCCTTGTAGCCGCCCAGTTCCGACGGGCTCTCCGACATCAGCTCGACGCGCCAGCCGCGCTGCTCGGCGTAGCGCGTGTACATGCGCAGCAGGTCGCCCGAGAACAGCGCGCTCTCGTCGCCGCCCGTGCCCGCGCGGATTTCCAGGAACAGGCTGCGGCCATCATCGGGATCGCGCGGCAGCAGCAGCAACTGCAGCTCGGCTTCCAGCGTTTCCAGGCGCGTCTTGCCCGCCTTCAGTTCCTCTTCCGCCATGTCGCGCATGTCGGGATCGGACAGCATCTCCTGCGCCGTGGCGATGTCGCCCTCGGTAGCCAGGAACGTGTTGAAGGCAGCCACCACGGGCTCGAGTTCCGCGCGCTCGCGCGACAGCTTGCGGAAGCGTTCCATGTCGGATGCGGAATCGGGGTCGGACAGCAGCGCATCGACCTCGATGAGGCGATGGGCCAGCTGTTCCAGCCGGCTGCGCATGGATGCTTTCATCAGCGGCAATACCAAAAAAGAAGAGGGATCGGCATGGCGGGCGCCCGCAAGGCGAACGTCCGCCGCGAATGGCGGAGCGTTGCGGCGCCGCTACCGGCGCGTGTCGCGGTTGGGGAACAGGCGCGGCATCCAGCCCAGCAGTTGCCGGCGCTCGTCGCCTTCGCTGCGGTTGAGCGCCGCCAGCGGACCGTGCAGGTACTTTTGAGTAAGGCCGTGCGCCAGTTGCTCGAGCACGGCCTCGGGGGAATCGCCGCGCGCCAGGGCGCGGCGCGCACGGTCGAGTTCGGCGGCCTGCACGTCGGCCGCGGCCTGGTGCAGATCGCGGATGACGGGTACGACTTCGCGCGATTGCATCCAGTGCATGAAGCCCTGGACGCGGTTTTCGATGATGGCCTCGGCCTGCACCACCGCCGCGCGGCGCGCGTCGGTGCCGGTTTGCACCAGGCGGCCCAGATCGTCGACGGAGTAGAGATAGACGTCGTCCAGGCGGCCGACTTCGGGCTCGATGTCGCGCGGCACGGCCAGGTCGACCATGACCATGGGGCGGTGGCGGCGCAGCTTGGTGGCACGCTCGACCATGCCCAGGCCCATGATGGGCAGGGAACTGGCCGTACAGGACACGATGACGTCAAATTCGGACAGGCGTTCGGTCAGGTCGGCCAGCTTCATCGTGCCCGCCGCGAACCGGCCGGCCAGCGCCTCGGCGCGTTCGACGGTGCGGTTTGCCACCACCATGCTGTGCGGACGCTGCGCGGCGAAGTGCGTGGCGCACAGCTCGATCATTTCGCCTGCGCCGATGAACAGCACCCGGGCCTGGTCGAGCTTGCCGAACACGCGCTCGGCCAGTCGCACCGCGGCTGCGGCCATGGACACGGACTGCGCGCCGATGGCGGTTTGCGAACGGACTTCCTTGGCCACCGAGAACGTGCGCTGGAACAGCTGGTGCAGCAGCGTGCCGAGCGAACCCGCCGCATCGGCGGCGCGCACGGCGTCTTTCATCTGGCCCAGGATCTGGGGCTCGCCCAGCACCATGGAATCGAGCCCGCTGGCCACGCGGAAGGCGTGGCGCACGGCGTCGCCCTGGTGATGGCGGTACAGGTGCGGATCGAGCGCAACCGCCTCGATGCGGTTGTGATCCGCCAGCCACACGGGCAACTGCTCGGCCACGTGCGGCTCGGCCGCACAGTAGACCTCGGTGCGATTACAGGTGGACAGGATGGCCGCTTCGCGGACCGACCCGCCGAACGCCATGCGCAGGCCTTCCAGCGCGGGCTTGACCAGGTCTACGGGCATGGACACGCGCTCGCGCACCGAAACCGGAGCGGAGGTGTGATTCAGACCGAAGGCGAGGACGGCGACGGACATCGTTGCGAGGGGTGGTAGCCCGGAGTGGCGGCGATTGGGACTGGCCCATCCGGGTAGCTTGTACACACTGGTGTAACAGAGGACAACCCAGGATTATACGCCGAGGGTTTCCCCTGGGGTTGTAGGGCTGCATCATTAGGAAAGACGACCAGGGCGATAGGGGATGGCTACGGGCCAGGCCGCTGCTGCGTGCACGGGTGCGAAAATTTGTGTATAGTTGCGGACTTCGTTGGCCTGGTAGCTCAGTTGGTAGAGCAGCGGATTGAAAATCCGCGTGTCGGTGGTTCGATTCCGCCCCAGGCCACCATTCTTTCTCTGCATAGCGTCGCATTCGGACGCAAATCCCCAAGACAATCAGCAGGTTAGGCGAAAAACCGTGCGCATAGCGTCGCGTCTTGTCGCAGGACTTCGCACGTTTGTCAGTCCCTCAGCTAGTCCCCCAGAATGGTTTCCATCGAAACATGCCCCAGGGGGTAATGCCCCCGGAAAGCCCGCGGTGCGAGAGGTAGAATTTTCTCGACAGAGGGGTTCTACAAGCTTGAAGCGATCGAAGTTCACGGACGCGCAGATCATCGAAGCGATCAAGCGGGTGGAGTCCGGGGTGGCGGTGCAGGAGCTGTGCCGGGAGCTGGCGATCAGCCAGGCGACGTTCTACAAGTGGCGCTCGAAGTACGGCGGCATGGACGCCAGCCTGATGGCGCGCATGAAGGAGCTGGAGGCTGAGAACAGTCGACTGCGCAAGATGTACGTCGAGGAGAAGCTCAAGGCGGAGATCGCCTCGGAGTACCTGGCAAAAAGGTGGTAAGGCCATCTCGCCGACGTGAGATGGCCCAAGAAGTGGTTCAGGGCAAGCGGGCCTGCATTCGTGTGGCCTGCGCGATATTCGGCATCAGCAAGTCGTGCTACCGGTATGAGGCCAAGCACAAGGCCGAGAACAAAGAGATTGCCAACTGGCTGCTGCGCCTGACGGACAACCACCGAACGTGGGGTTTCATGCTGTGCTTTCTGTACCTGCGCAACGTGCGAGGCTTCGGCTGGAACCACAAGCGGGTGTACCGGATCTGTCGCGAGCTTGAGCTGAACTTGCGGATCAAGCCGCGCAAACGGCTGTTTCGGCAGGCACCTGAGCCGTTGGCCGAGCCGGCTCGCATCAACGAGGTCTGGTCGATGGACTTAATGCACGATCAACTGGCCGATGGCCGCAGCATTCGCACCTTGAACGTGATTGACGACTTCAACCGGGAGGCGCTGGGTATCGAGGTGGACTTCTCGCTGCCTGCCGAGCGGGTGGCCCGGGCACTGTCCCAGATCATCGAGCAGCGGGGCCGGCCCGTAGCGATACGTTGCGACAACGGCCCGGAATACGTCGGTACGGTGCTGAGCACGTGGGCCGCCAAACGTGGTATCCGTCCGCAATACATCCGACCAGGCAAGCCGCAGCAGAACGCCTACATCGAGCGATTCAACCGCACGGCGCGCCACGAGTGGCTGTCTCAGTATGAAGGGGAAGACCTCGAGCGCGTCCAGGATCACGCCACGCGGTGGATGTGGTCCTACAATCACGAACGCCCACACATGGCATTGGGCCGCATCACACCGATACAGCGGGTGGCCATGGCCGCATAGTTCCTACTTCTTGCGCCCGTGCAAAATGGGGCATTACCATTTCAGCACCATTTTTCCTTGCACTTCTCGTGCTTTGTACGCTGACGTCAAAGCGATTGTTCCACATCGTTATGATCAATCGACGCCGGCATAGACAAGTCAAAAAAAGGTGAAACACCGCGGCGCTGCAGACGTTTGGCCATGGGTACTCGAGAGGTGGCAAAAGCGCTAAGGCGAGAGCCGGAACAAAGCGAGTGTGCCCGACGGATAACGAGAGCACGCAATCGCAGCCGTTGGAACGATATTGGCGTTCAGTCCGTGTGATAGCGCCGCCGCCGTCATGGGGGCGTTCGGCTGGCCACAGCGCCCTCAAGATGGTTTTACCGAGCGCGTGCCCTCAGCGGACTTCGCTCGAAGCATCTCATACAGCTGCGCCGGCCCAAGCAGAATGTCCCGCAAACCATCCCGCACGCGCTCCGAAGCAAGCGCCTGCGCGCTCATGGCAGTGTGCGCGTCCAGTGCATCCATCACGGCATGCAAGACCGCGGTCTTCAAGTCCGGGGAGTTCGCAAACTGCTCCTTGCTGTTGCTCGCCGCCTGCTGCATCAACAACTCGTTCTCCAACAGCTTACCCTTGATGACTCCATTCACGTAAATGAGCTGGTCGTCGTCCGTCAGCTCCCCTTCGAACAACCCGTTCACCTTCTGAATGATCTCATTCAGATAAGCCTGCTGCTTCTCCTGCACCGATCCCGTACCAACCGCCTGCATTGGCGGTAGCAAATAACTCCCATCCTGCTTCAGGTTCATCGGCTGGGGACCTGCTTTCTTCAGTGTGTGGTGAGTCAGTACCACCTTGCTCAAGTCCACCGTGTCACGCTCCCGGCCAAAATCCAGTAGGGGCAGCAGACGCTTGAAGAAGAGGAATCGCTTCTCGATGTCCGTATTGCCGTAGTCGAAGATCTGGCTCAGGAAAGCATAGAGACGCACGAACGTACCGAGGTCGCCCTTGAACAGTTGCAGAGCGTCCATCGTGTCCTTCGCGTCCTGGCCTGCCTTGTCGTTGCCTGCCTCGTCAGCGGCGGCCTTCTCCTGTTGCGCGGCCTTGTAGCGTTTCAGCAGACGGTCCGCCACTGGTGCAATTGCTGCGTCCAACTGCTTCTGCGTGCCCTTCGGGTCTAGGTCTACCGTGGCGACGCGTTCCACCTCGTAGTCATCATAGTGACCGCTTGCGTCCAGCTTGGAGCGCAAGTCATAGACGAGATGCGGATCTGTCTCGGTCTCCAACTCTGCCGTCTCGTAGTACGTCTTGAACGCCTTCAGAATCTCGGCAGATTCGTTCACGAAGTCCAGGATGTAGGTCGTGTCCTTACCTGGATGCGCACGGTTCAAGCGCGACAGCGTCTGTACCGCTTGGATGCCGCCAAGCTTCTTGTCCACGTACATGCCGCACAGCAATGGCTGGTCGAAACCCGTTTGGAACTTGTTGGCCACCAACAGCAAGTGGTGGTTCGGCTCGGCAAAGGCGTCGCGGATGTCGCGTCCCTTCAGACTCGGGTTAAGCGCCTTGCTGCTCTCGGTAACCGGCTCGGGATAGCTGTCCGGGTCGTCTACCTCGCCAGAGAATCCAACGAGCACGCCGAGGCCATACCCCTGCTTCTCGATGTAGCTGCGGATAGCTTTCTGCCAGCGCACGGCTTCCTTTCGGGAAGCCACCACCACCATCGCCTTGGCACGGCCGTTCAATAGGGGCTGCACATTCTCGCGGTAGTGCTCGACAACGATCTGGACTTTCTGGGCGATGTTGTACGGGTGCAGGCGTACCCACTGCATGATTCCCTTCATCGCACTGCTGCGCTCGACCTGCTTCTCGTCGTACTCTTCGCCACCATGCGCAAGCTTAAAGGCCAGCTTGTAGCTCGTGTAGTTCTTCAACACGTCGAGGATGAAGCCTTCCTCGATTGCCTGCCGCATGGAGTACACGTGGAAGGGCTCCGGCTTGCCGTCTTCGCCCTTGCGGCCGAATAGCTCCAGGGTCTTGCCCTTGGGCGTAGCCGTGAAGGCCACGTAGGTGAGCCCCGTCGCACCTGCACGCGCGGCCATCCCGGCGGCGAGCACGGCCTCTGTATCGATCTCGCCGCCGTCCTGCAATTCGGCCAGCTCTTCGGCCGACAGCAATTGCTTCAGCTTCGCCGCGGCCTCGCCTGTTTGCGAGCTATGCGCCTCGTCGGCGATCACGGCGAAGCGCTTGCCCTGTGTGGCCGCCAGTTCCTGTACCTTATCCAGCGCGAACGGAAAGGTCTGGATCGTGCAGACAATGATTTTTTTGCCTTGCGCGAGCGCCTCCGAAAGCTGCTTGCTCTTGCTACCGTGTTCGTCCGAGATGGTCGCCACGACGCCCGTGGTGCGTTCGAAGTCGAAGATCGCTTCCTGCAGCTGGACGTCGAGAACCGTGCGGTCGCTCACCACCAATACGCTGTCGAAGACCCTTTTGTGGCTCGCGTCGTGTAGATCCGCGAGAAAGTGCGCAGTCCAAGCGATCGAGTTCGTTTTGCCCGAGCCGGCCGAATGCTGAACCAGATAGCGTTGGCCTGCACCATTCTTCGCCACGTCGGCGACGATGGACCGCGTCGCGTCCAGTTGGTGATAGCGCGGGAAGATTACTGTCTTCAGTTGCTTCTTGTCGTCGCGCTGGCCGATCAAGTACCGGTGGAGGATGTCGAGCCAGCTATCCCGCTGCCATACCTCTTCCCACAGATAGGCCGTTGCGAACCCGTCAGGATTCGGCGCGTTGCCAGCTCCGCCATGGTTGCCCTTGTTGAAGGGCAGAAAAAACGTGCTGGTGCCCGCCAGCCGCGTCGTCATCATGACTTCCGACTGGCTTACCGCGAAATGGACGAGCGCCCCGCCCGGGAATGCCAGCAGCGGCTCACTGACTCCGCCCTTCGGGCTCGGATGCCTGTCTTCCCGGTACTGATCAACTGCATCTTGCACGCTCTGGGTGAAGTTGGACTTCAGTTCCGCCGTGGCCACTGCGATGCCGTTGAGGAACAGGACCAGATCCAGTTCGTCCTTGGTGTTATTCGGCGAATGCGCGACCTGACGGATCACACGCAGCCGGTTCGCCTCGTACGCAGCCTGGCTTTGCGGATTGAGGGCAAGCGCCGGCTTGAACTGCACCAGGTCCAACGGCTTCTTGAGCCCGAGCATTTCCACACCACGGCGTAGCACATCGAGGGTGCCCCGTTCGTTCAGGGCCTTGCGCACGCGTTCAGCCAGCACCTTCGCGAGTGACGCACCGTGGGTTTTGGTAAGTTGCTCCAGGCTCGCTGGCTGAGTCGATTCCAGCCACGCCAACAGATCCGGCATGAACAGCCCGTGTGCGCGGTCGTATGCGGCTGCATCGCTAGCTTGGTAAAGCCAGCCATTCGCTGCCAGGTGGGTGCAGATCTCGGATTCGAAATGGTGTTCCTGATGGAGGCTCATGACTCTTGAGCCTCGTCCCAGTCGTCGTCCGCAGTCTCCATCGCCATGGTCGCGCTAGCCTCGGATTGCTGCAGGGTCTTACCCATGGCCCGGTCGATCATCGCCAGCAAAGCTTGTTTGCGACTGGCATAAAAGCCGTGGAAGTCATCGGCCCGAAGCAGAGTCGGATCAATAGAGTGGGTTCGCAAGATGGCGTCCATCGCAGCATCATCGATCTGGACCTGCTCGTGCCTCTGTAGCTTGCCAAGGTAGATAGAGGGAGCTACACCGCCGATCATGCGATTGGCCTTATACGAAAGCGGAGTCTTGTTGACTACAGTGTTGTACTGCCTCTTGCTGATGCCCTGTTTCTCGCACCAGTCCTGCGGAAAGATGTGATGGATATCCAGCACCACGTCCTCTGCATCCAACTCCGAGATAGTGCCCTTCCAAAAGAAGTCGGCCGCACTGCCACGCAGCAACAGCACGTTGAGGCCTTTGTAGGCCGCGCTTTGACGCGAGCTCATGCGATCCAGCCTATCGGGCCTGAACGCCGCGTCTTGGACGGTACGCGGTTCGAACATCGCATCATCGCCATTTATCCAAGCCAGTAGGTCTTCTACATCGTTGGCCATGCGAGTTTCGACTGCGCCGCCGTACAACTCGCCAAGTACGCCGCACCAGTACCAGCGCACGAGTTTGTCGTAAATGCGAGGCTCCTTCCAGCGTTCTCCCAGCAATGCCAGCACAGCGGCGAGCGGAGCCAACTGCGTGCGGTAAGGAAGGTCACGCACATCCCGGACGCACTCGCGCTTAAGAAGCTTCGCTGCACGTTTGAAGCCATCTTCGGCAGCGTCTGCCCATTCCCTGTACGCCGCCAACGGCAATTCGAGGATGGTGCCGCGCTTCGCGCTAACAGGTGTCACTTGCTTCCCCGTCTTACCCGCAGCCAAGTCGGCCTGCCTGCGTCGCAACGAATGAAGCATGGCAATCGTCTGCAGGAAGTCCGTAGACTCCAGCGCGCTCAGTACCGGTTCCTGTGCAAGCCGCTTTTGACGTGACTCCACGTTCCGCGTTGGGCTCCCAAACCAATCGTCTCGCAGGTTGTAGCCATCGGCTGCATAGGTGGCGGTGACCAGCTCGAACACATTGAGCGGCACGCCGCCTGTGTTCACTTTCTCGAACACCAGGCACACGGCCTCTTTGCTCGTTGCCTTGTGCAATTGGATGACTGGCAACTGGTAATTGCGGAAGGCCTGTAGTACTTGCTTGCGGAACTTCATGTACGTCGGAAAGTGCTCAGGACACGCTTCCTGCAGCCCCTCTTCCCAGGCGTCCGAATTGAGCGTCTGACGGCAGGGAAAGAAAAGCCGCTGGTACTCTTTCTCTGACGTGGTCAGATCGAGCTTGATATCGCGACCGAAATTTTCACGCACGCACTTGTCTGCCTCAACGGCGATGATGGCGTCGTCCAGCGACTCCACACCTTCGAGGGCTCTTTGAATATCCCAGTAGTAGTACCGCTCAATGGCACGACCCTTCTCGTTGCGCGTTGCCACCGGCCCGTCGATAGCGAGCACCTGCGTGAGTGTGGTTAGCCGTTGCTGGCCATCAAGAATGAGCAACTCGGCCGCTGAAGCCTCGGAGGGCAGTTTCACACCCTCCACCGGCCGAATCTGGAATCGTGTTTCGCCGCCTGTTTCCAACAGCATTACGGCACCCACTGGGAATGAACGGGCGATACTCACCAAGAGGCTACGCACGTGGCTGTCGTCCCAAACCCATCCGCGCTGGAAGTCCGGCAGCTGGACCTTGCCGATGCTGACGTCCTTCAGTACGTCGTCCAGAGAACGTTTGGTGCTATCGAAGTGGCTCATACGGGTGATGCGTCCGGATTGTGGTCAGTGAGAGCAGTCACACCGCGTACGTCGATCTGACCGGTCACGGCTGCTGCTATCAGGGCTGCACGACGTTCCTTAAGTAGAGCTATCGCTTGCTCGGCGCGTTTCCTGAGTTCATCCAAGCGAGCTGATTCCGCACGAATGTAGTCCACTATGGACTGTTGCTCTTCTAGCTGAGGTAGGGCCACTTGGACGTTCCGGAAATCCTCCCAGTAGAGCCGTAGCCGGAAGTCAGTGATACCGCGAGAATGACGTTTCATCTCTGTGATTGCAGCAGGAGTGCGAAGCAATAGTTCGATGAACTCTGTGAGCAGCCGCCGGAGTGGGCGCGCAACAACGTACGCTGGGCTTACCATTCCAGGGACAGTTACGGTGCCGAACGCTCCCTGCCACGCCCTCATCATGTTGTACACAAGATCATCCGGAAGTACCGATTTGTACTTGGAGCGATCTTCGCTACGCGCTACGTTTCGCTCCATTTCATCTTCTCGCAGCTCACGGTCTGAAACGCCATTGTGGATAGAGACGCTCAATATCGGCAACTCATCACGACCCGCCTCTACCACCTCTTGAAAGATATTCGCTAACCGATCCACCTGCCAATGTGCCGGCACCTCGCCCAACCATGCCACCTCGGAATCCTTTATCGGCGTATCGGGATTGAGGCCACGGGTGACGGCGTGCGAGATGGTGGCCTGGCGCTTCTCGGCCAGCAGGGCGATCAGCTTTTTCTGCTCGGCGATCAGATCGTCGATTTTGGCGGTTTCACGGTCTAAGAATGCCGCTATGTGGTGCTGTTCTCTTGGGCACGGGAAAGGGGTCGGCACCGCCTCCACTTTTTCGGCTGTAAAGTGAGCGATCGTGGACTTATTGCAGACGACGTCAACATAGCCCCTCATCTTCAAAGCCAATAGCCAATAGAACAAAAAGCCCGTTTGGTGAAGCCCGAGCGAACGAACCCGGTTAACCGAGTTTTGAAAATAGCATTCCGGTACGTCATGCCGCCAAATCGCAGCGCGTCCCACGTCGCCGCCTTCGCTGACAAGCAGGTCGCCTCCTTTCAAGGAGAGAGCTTCACGCTCGCGCGCAGAGAACCACATCTTCTTGACGTCGGCTGCGTCAATCCAGCCGCTCTGGATGTTCGCAGCACGCATGTAAGCACAAAACAAGTCGTCGGGCTCTCTCTTTTCGGTCTGCAGCATTTTCCCGAGCCGGACATCAAATCCTCTTTTTAACGGCCCTACTACCCAATGCGCCGGAACCTCCCCCAGCCACTCAACCCCGCTATCCCGATACGCCGGATACCTAGGCAAACTCATTCCGCCAGCTCCCCCAGCATCCGCACGATATTCGCGGACACAGCCTTGAGATCCTCATCAATCGCATGCAGACTGCGCGGCGGCTCGAACACATAGAAGTGCCGGTTGAAAGGGATCTCGTAGCCAACCTTCGTCTTGTCGTGATCGATCCAGGCGTCCGGCGCGTGCGGCAGCACCTCACGTTCGAAGTAGGCTTGCACGTCCTCGGACAACGGCACGTTTTCTGTGTCTCGCAGCGCGGTGTCAGGCTGCGGCTTACCCTTCTGCTTGCCCTTCGCGCCCACGACCACGTTGCCGTCCGCATCTCGCAGTGGTCGCTCCACAGTGATGGTGGTGTAGCCGAAGGCATCGTTACGGAAGATGCGTGAAACCGGCACGCGCTTGATACGGCCGCCTTCTGGTGCCATCGGCGCAGTCCCGTCCGCAGCTAGCAAACGCGGCTCGCCAACCAATTGACCCTCGCCATTCAGCACGCTGACCATCTCGGCCTCTACAAATTCGCCGAACAGCCGGGTTACGGTGCCGATGTGCTCGTCGCTCAGCTCTTTTCGCTTCGACCCCAGACTCTTGCGCATCTTTTGCCAGAAGCTGCTGGCATCGATCAACTGCACGAGACCCTTACGGTGTTCGGGTTTGCGGTTCGAGACAATCCAGACGTAAGTAGAGATGCCGGTGTTGTAGAACATGTCCGTCGGCAGGCCTACGATGGCCTCGACCAAGTCGTTCTCAAGCACGTACCGGCGGATCTCGCTTTCGCCGCTGCCCGCCCCGCCGGTGAACAGCGGCGAGCCGTTCAGCACGATGCCGAAGCGGCTACCACCGTCGGTGGCGGGTCGCATCTTGGCGAGCAGGTGCATGAGGAACAACATCGAGCCGTCAGACACGCGCGGTAGGCCCGGGCCGAAACGGCCGTCAAAGCCCTTTTGCTCGTGCTCCTGCCGCACCGCCTTCTCAACCTTCTTCCACTCCACGCCAAACGGCGGATTGGAAAGCATGTAGTCGAACTTGCGCCCCGGATGTCCGTCGTCGCTCAGCGTGTTGCCGGCCACTACGTTGCCGACGTCCTGACCCTTGATGAGCATGTCGGCCTTGCAGATCGCATACGACTCGTCGTTGAGTTCCTGGCCGTACATGGTGAGGCGGGCTTGCGGGTTGTGCTCGAGCAGAAATTCGCCTGCCACCGACAACATGCCGCCCGTGCCGGCCGTCGGGTCATAGATGGTTCGCACTACCGCGTTCCCCGGCGTCAGCACGTCGCTGTCCTCGATGAAGAGCAAATTCACCATGAGGCGAATCACTTCGCGCGGGGTGAAGTGCTCCCCGGCGGTCTCGTTCGAGATTTCGGCGAACTTTCGGATCAACTCTTCGAACGCCAGGCCCATCTGCACGTTGTCGACTACGCCAGGGTGCAGGTCGATGTTTGCGAACTTTTCGGTGACGAGATAGAGCAGATTCGCCTTCGCCAGGCGCTCGACCTGAGTATGGAAGTCGAAGCGCTCGAAGATGTCGCGCGCGGCGGGCGAGAACGCCTGCACGTATGCATACAGGTTTTGGCGGATCTGGTCCTGGTCGCCCAGCACCTTCACGAGGTCGAGGGGCGAGGCGTTGTAGAACCCGATGTTGCCAGCGGCTCGCAGAAGGAATGGCTCGGGGTTGAGGCCAAGCTTAGTCTTGGCTTCGAGTTCCGCCAGCACAGCTTGCTTGGTTGCGTCGAGCACGCAGTCCAGGCGGCGCAATACGGTGAACGGCAGGATGACTCGGCCGTACTCGCTTTGTTTGTAGTCGCCGCGCAGCAGGTCGGCCACGGACCAGATGAAAGAAGAAAGAGCTTGGTGGTTCATCGAAACCCAGCAGCTATTGTCGCAAACACAAACAGTAACACCAGTCGGCGACCGGCTCATCGGACCACCACCGCACAGGCCCGGTTGCGACAGGCCTGCAGCGCACGAGCGTCCGACTTCCGAGACTGATAAGCGCATCGTTGCAAGAAAGCAACGAATCGACTATAAGTCCCCAATCTAGTCCCCCACGCAGCCTTTCTGGGCGCGGCGCCTTTATACATGCGGCTTTCCAACAGTTTTGCGGGCGCGCCCCAGGCCACCAAAACACTGGTCCCAGCGCCCGCTGGGATGCCGAAAAGCCCCAAGCATCAAAGACTTGGGGCTTTTTTATGTCCGAAGCCGGTGCGCGAAGCGATCGGCCGTGCGCGAGATGGCTGGGCTGAATATCGTGGCGGTGGACATCAACACCGCCAGTCCGCCACACGACGTCAACGGCGCCGCGGCTGGCAGGCAGTGCCGGCCTAGACGCCGCGCTGCGCCCGCCACGTGCCTGCCGCCACGGACTGCCCTCCCGCAAGAAAGCCCTTCCCTATTGCGCGCAGGCGAACGACGCGGCCAGGTTGGGATCGCCCGAACCCTTGTACCGCGGCCATTGCGGGTAATCGCACAGCGGCCGCGTGCGCCCGGGCACGCCGGCGGTGTCCGCGACCACCTGGTTGGCGGGGCTGACGCCCTGCTCGACCCATTGCTCCAGCGCCGTCAGCGAATCCCAGGCGGCGTTGAAGGTCGTGCTGGCGGCATGGCCATAACCGGGCACTTCGTAGTACCGCGCAAACGACGTGACCCGCTCGGCGCCCATCTGGCTTTGCAGCCGCTGGTAGTACTCTTCCGTGGCCCGCGTGCTGACCAGCACGTCCGACAGGCCATGGGCGAGCAGCAGCTTGCCGCCACGCGCCGCGAAGGCCGAGATGTCGGTCGAGGTGTCCAGCTTGCGGCTGAGCTCGCTGATGCGCGGCCCCCAGGGTCCGGGGTTTTCCGGGTCCAGCTGCAGGGAGTCGAACGTGGGATCGCGGGTGACCGAATACTTGATCCACTGGTCGACCAGCACGCTGATATACGGCGCCGTGCGCGGCATCGGCATGACGGGCTGGGTGGTCCCCAGCGCGAGAAACGTCACCACCGGCTGCAGCGGCGACGGGTTGCTGGTGATGCCCAGGTCCGCGCCCCACACGTTGTAGCCCGGATAGTGCGTCTCGCCACTGGCCAGCGAAAAGTTGAAGACCGTATCGGTATTCATGACCTGCAATGCCTCGATCTGCGCATCCGAAAGGCAGGTATCGCCGGTATCCGCGCCGCCGGAACAGCGCAGCGGCGCGCCGCCCACCGTGGCGGTCATCGGGTCGAACCGCGCGTTGCATAGTCGCTGGTCGCTGATGAGCCCGTCCTGTACGCCATCGAGCGCGTCGCAGGCCTCCACGGCCGCCTGGTACACCAGCTTGCGTTTCGGCGTGTCCGGGTAGGCGCCCGGCCGGGACAGCGCGCGGCTCGCGCGGTGCCCGCCCAGCAATGCCGCGGCATCGTTCCACGCCGGATACCAGGCGATCGCGCCGTCCCAATCGGCCGGCCAGCGCTGGACGGCCGCCAGCGCTTCGCGTCCCCCCGTCGACCCGCCCGCGAAGTACGTGCGTCGCGGACCTGCCGCATAGTGCGCCTTGATGATATGCATCGCCGCATCGTGCGTCTTCTTCAGGGCATCGCCGCCGAAATTGTCCACCGCTTCGTCGTTCAGCCCCCAGGCCCCGTCCTGCGAGCCGTATTCGTTGGCCTGGTGGCCCGAGTCACTGGCAAAGGTCGCATAGCCGCGGCCGATGGGCGTGGGCCGGTCGGTCGGGCCAGCCGGCACATTGCCCCGGACATTCGGAATCGTCCCGTTGAAGCCCCCGCCGCCGAACATCATCGCCTTCCCGTTCCATTCCACCGGCAGCGCCACGTTGAACCGGATGGCCGGCGCCGCCGGATCGACCGGCGCGATGGCGCCCGCCACCAGACAATGCGCCGGCGTCATGGCCGCGCCACTACCGGCGGCCGCGACGGGCGCCGCGCTCGACACACTGGCGCCGGATGTCGGCAAGCCGATCGCCGTCGCAGGAACGCTCAACCCGGCCAGCGCCTCGCAACTCAGCGCCGCGACGCCATCGTCCGGGTCGGGATCGTCATCATCATGGCCGCCGCAGGCGGCCAGCATCGCCGCCGTGGCGATCACGCATCCCCACAACGGGGCTCTTCCAATGGCATAGGGCTCTCTCATAGCTGTCTCCTCTTTGTCTTTGTGTCGATCCGCGGGCAGCGGACGTTGCCGCCTGAAAATATGCTGGAGGCAATGACGGGCGGGGGCTATGTGCACAGCTCACACCGGAACCCGCGAATAGGTGTGCATCGTGAGCCTGGCCGGGCTGCATGCCGGGTTCGAATCAGGGATCGCGTGGAAGGCGAAATGCCAAGTCCGCCCCGCGCGGACGGGCGCAAGGGGCAAGGCACGGACAAGGTCGGCTTTGATGCGCCCGTCTCACGGCCCCGGCGGATGACGCGCGGAACCCCTCCTGTTCTTGGCCATGACCGAGGCGGGCGTCATCCGGCGGCTGACCGCACGTGCCGCCGCTACGAGGTCACGGCGTTTGACGTAGTCCGGATGTCGATCGGCTGGCGCGCCATCGCGTATCGATGCCATCGATGGTCAAGCTGGATATTTATCATTTTTCGCGCTGTGTGCCGCTTGCTACGCTGGCGACGCCGCATGCGCGAGGCCCTGCAGGGCCCACGCGTGCGCAGCCGCCGGCCGTTTCATGCATGTGCGGCCGCTGTCGACGGGTCCCATACCTATACCTACATACGAGAGACACTCATGCGCACTTCCCATGCCGGGCAGGCCCTCGCCCGCCCCACCCTGACCCGCCGCGACATGCTGCGCCTGGCCGGCGGCCTGGCGCTGGCCGCGCCGACCTTGCTGCGCGCGCAGCCCGCCGGCATCGGCGTCCAGGCGCGCACCGTCACCTCGCAGGCCGAGGACGGCGTGCCGCTGGCCGTCTACGAGACCGGCAATCGCCAGGGTCGGCCCATCGTCTTCATCCATGGCTACACGCAAAGCCACGAAAGCTGGAGCAAGCAGTTCGCCGATGCGGGGCTGCGCCGCGATTTCCACCTCATCGCCTTCGACTTGCGCGGCCATGGCAAGTCGGGCAAGCCCATGACGGCCGAGGCCTACCGCGATCCGCGCCGCTGGGCCGGCGACGTGCGCGCGGTGATCGAGGCGACGTGCCGCCAGCGCCCGTGTCTGGTGGGCTGGTCGTACGCGGGACGCGTGATGAACGACTACCTGGGCGCCTATGGCGATGCCGGCCTGGCCGCGATCAACTACGTCGACGCGACGTCCACCGCCAATCCCGCCATGCTGGGCCGCTCGGCCGCGCTGATGCGTCCGCTGGCATCGGAAGACCCGAAGGCCGCGGCCGAGGCGGTGGAGCCCTTCCTGCGCGCATGCTTCGAGAAGCAGCCGCCCGAGGCCGAACTGCGCGAGATGATCCGCTTCAACAAAGAGACGCCGCCGGCGGTGCGGCGCTTCATGGGCGGGCGGCCGGCCGACTACGATGACGTGCTGCGCAAGGTGCGCGTGCCGGTGCTGATCACGCATGGCCGGCTGGACCAGATCTCGGCCGTGGCGATGAGCGAATACACGGCCAGCCTGATCCCGCACGCGCGGCTCTCGATCTACGAGGGCGTGGGCCACAGTCCATTCTATGAAGACCCGGCGCGCTTCAATGCCGAACTGGCCACGCTGAACGCGGCGTGAGGCCAAAGATCTGATGGACAAGACCCGTCAGATGGGGCGGGTCGGCCTGCTCCCCGCCATACGACGTGCGGGCGCGCACCTCGTCGGCGCCGGACTGCGACAATCCTGCGGACGCCGCCCTCCCGCGCGCGAGCGCATGCCTCACACGACACCCTGCTCGCGCATCGCATCTGCCACCTTGACGAAGCCGGCAATGTTGGCGCCGTCTATATAGCTGACGCTGCCATCCTCGCGCTTGCCGTACTGCACGCAGGCCGTATGGATGCCCTGCATGATCTGCAGCAGGCGGCCGTCCACCTCTTCGCGCGGCCACGGCAGGCGCACCGCGTTCTGGCTCATCTCGAGGCCCGACGTGGCCACGCCGCCGGCGTTGCTGGCCTTGCCGGGCGCGAACAGCACGCGCGCCGATTCGAACGCCTTGGCGGCTTCCAGCGTGCAAGGCATGTTGGCCCCTTCGGCCACGCATTTCACGCCGTTGCGGATCAGCGTCTGGGCGTCCGCCTCGTCCAGTTCGTTCTGCGTGGCGCACGGCAGCGCCACGTCGACCGGCACGTGCCAGGGGCGGGCACCTTCATGGAACTCCACGCCCGTCAATTCCGCATAGTCGCTGACGCGGCCGTAGCGATGGTTCTTCACGTCCATCAGGATGGCCAGCTTCTCCGGCGTGAAGCCGTCCTCGTCGATGATGGTGCCGCTGGAGTCGGACACCGTGACGACCTTGGCGCCTAGCGCCATGGCCTTTTCCACGGCGTACTGCGCGACATTGCCCGACCCCGACACCGACACGCGCGAGCCCTCGAACGACAGGCCTCGGGTCTTGAGCATTTCGTCGGCGAAATAGACCGTGCCGTAGCCGGTAGCCTCGGGACGGATCAGCGACCCGCCGAAACTCAGCCCCTTGCCCGTGAAGACGCAGTCGGCTCGATTGGCCAGCTTCTTGTACATGCCGGCCATGAAGCCGACCTCGCGGCCGCCCACGCCGATGTCGCCTGCCGGCACGTCGGTGTCGGCACCCACATGGCGGAACAGCTCGGTGACGAACGCCTGGCAGAAGCGCATGACCTCGCCCGGGCTCTTGCCTTTGGGATCGAAGTCGGATCCGCCCTTGGCGCCGCCCATGGGCAGCGTGGTCAGGGCGTTCTTGAACGTCTGCTCGAAGGCAAGAAACTTGAGCACGGACAGCGTGACGGACGGATGGAAGCGCATTCCGCCCTTGTAGGGCCCGATGGCCATGCTGTGCTGGATGCGGTATCCGCGATTGACGCGCACGTCGCCATGGTCGTCCACCCAGCAGACCCGGAACATGACCACGCGCTCGGGCTCTACCAGCCGGTCCAGCAGACCGTGCTCGGCATATCGGGGATGCCTGGCGATGAAAGGCCAAAGGCTGTGCATCACCTCGGTAACCGCCTGGAGGAACTCCGGCTGGCCCGGATTACGCGCGTCGACGTGTTCGAGGAACTGCTGGATGCTGGTGTATTTCACTCTCTATGTCCCAAAACGGTGCGATGAACATAAAGAATGCACCATTTTGCGGCTAGACGCACTGACTTGGTGCCGCCAGGGCTACTGCCCCTTCATCATCTTGACGCCTTCGTTCACGACGCCGGCCGCATAGGCGGTCCAGGGAAACACGATGCCCGGCGACGTGGCCTTCACCGCCCAGCCTGGCGCGCCTGCCCTGTCGGCGATCTCGGAATTCGTGTCGACGATGAAGTCCATCGACCTCTTGATGACGGGATGCCGGGCCTCGAAGTTGGCGTCCGACTTGGCCTTCATGTCCTCGTACTTGGCCTTGAATTCAAGCCCGCCCTGGTTCAGCCGCCCCAACGTATCGAATATCGAAGACATCTAGACCCTCATCTGGAGAAAGGATTGGTTCTGGGTTTCGTCGTCGGCCTGGAAAGGCGACACGCCGCGCTTGACCCCTTCGCGTATGACCGAGGCCTGCTCGACCATGTCTTTCAGGGAACTGGAGAAATGCTCGTCCCACGTGTTCGCGTCGTAGTCGACGTGATGCAGCAGGTACAGGCGCTCGTCGGAACGCTCGTACGCGAAGATCGGTTTGTTGGCCAGCATCAGGCCGATGTTGGCGTTCAGCAGATCGAGCGAGATTTTCTCGATGGCGTCCTGCACGCCCTGGAATATCTCGACACTGATCAGCAGCTTGTTCTCGGCGACGATCTGCAGGCCCACCTTGCAACCGTCGGTGTTGGTGAAATAGATCGCGTTGATCTCGGACTCGGTACGAGAGACGTTCTTGGCCTTGGTTTCCAAGTTCTCCCATAGCTCGGCAATAAATTGCTGCAGGCCGCTCATGCCTACTCCTTACGTCGGGTACGGATCAGGTGAGTAACGGATCAGGCGCCCCGGTTCCATCGAGGCCTGCTGCTGGCAGACGTGCGCACCGCCTGCCCGCGCCTCTGCCCGGCGCGGCAAGCGGGCGCAGCAGCGCTTACTTGTTCGGCGTGGCGGCCGGTCCTGCCGGCACCGCGGCAATGCCGTCAGGCTTCACGTAAGTCAGCGACGTGACGTAGTTGACCACGTCGTATTTCTGGCCTTCGCGCTCGCCGCCCGTGCGGTCGGCATGGCCGACCTCGGCCACATACGCGCCCTGCCAAGGCAGGTCGAACGACACCAGGCCCTGCTCGTCGGTGCGGCCTTCCTTTGCCCAGCCGGACTGCACGACCCAGGCCACCTTGGCCTTGGGCAGGGGCTGGCCCTTGAAAGTGACCTTCAGTTCGCCCGGCTTGCCGGTGGGCACGATGTCCAGCGTGAGCTTGGGCGCCTGCGCGGCGAAGCCGGTGATGTAGCGGGCGGCGGGGTGGTACCAGCCGGTGATGCTCTTGTCGCCCTGCTTGTAGGTGTTGAGCGGATAGGCGGCGTCCTCGGCCACGATGGCGTCGCCGGCCGCGGCCTTGAACGGCAGCGCGTAGCCCTCGGCGGTCTTCTTCGCCTCGACGGCCTGCTCGCCCCTGGCGGAGATCAGCGTGGCGGTAGGCTTGCCGAACTTGTCCAGCAGGCCGGGCGAGGTTTCGCGCAGGTTGTCGCCGAACTCGCCGAAACGCACGATCGCGTTCTGGCCTTCGGGCTGCTCCACCCATACCTGGTGGGCCTGGGCCGTGGCCGCGCAACCCAGGGCCGCAAGCGTGCAAAACAACGTCTTCTTGATCATTCTGGTTCCTTCAGGGGCGAGCCAATCGTTTGTTCTGTATGGGTCGGCGAAACATGCCGGACGGCCGTGGCGGCCGACGGCGCAAGCGGCCAATATTAACAATTATTCTCATTTGCAAAAAAACCGGCCCCGCCCCGGAAAAGGGACAGGCAAAGCGCGCCCGGGCGGTCTTGCTAATGGTGGCTGGCGATCAGTTCGCGCACGCGCGCGGCAAGCGCGTCTACCGCAAAGGGCTTCGTCAGGACAGACATGTCCGCGTGCACGTGGCCGTTGTTCAGCAAAGAAGTCTCGGCATAGCCCGTGATGAAAAGCACCTTCAGGCCCGGCCGTATGGTGCGGGCCGCGTCGGCCATCTGCCGCCCGTTCATGCCATGCGGCAGGCCGACGTCGGTGATCAGCAGGTCGATGCGCGCATCGGACTCCAGCACTTTCAGGCCGCCCATGGCATCGCCCGCCTGGATCACCGTATAGCCAAGTTCTTCCAGCACGTCCACCACCAGCATGCGCACGGTCGGTTCGTCGTCGACCACCAGCACGGTCTCGCCCGTCCCGGTGGGCGCCACCTGCGTGGTCTCGGTACTGCCGGGTTCGTGGCGCGCATCGCCATGGTCCCGGGGCAGATACAGACAGACGCGCGTGCCCTGCCCCACCTGCGAATAGATGCGCGCCTGGCCGCCGGACTGCTTGGCGAAGCCGTAAATCATCGAAAGGCCAAGGCCGGTGCCCTCGCCCAGCGGCTTGGTGGTGAAGAAAGGATCGAACGCCCGCACCACCACGTCTGGCGACATCCCCGTGCCGTTGTCGGACACGCAAAGCGCCACATACTCGCCCGGCGGAAGATCGAGCTGGCGCCCGGCATGGCGGTCGACCTCGCGATTGCTGGTCTCGATGGCAACGCGGCCGCCGCGCGGCATGGCGTCACGCGCGTTGATGCACAGGTTGAGCAGCGCGTTCTCCATCTGCGAGATGTCGATCAGCGTGTTCCACGCGTCGCCGGAACTCAGGTGCTCGACGGAGATGCCGGGCCCCACAGTACGCCGGATCAGCTCCAACATGCCCGTCACGATCTGGTCCACGTTTGCCAGTTGCGGCGCCAGGGTCTGCTTGCGCGAAAAGGCCAGCAGCCGGTGCGTCAGCGCGGCGGCGCGCTTGGTCGCGGTCTGCGCGGCCGCCATGTACTTCTCGATGTCCTTCAGGCGCCCCTGCTGCACGCGCATGTTCATCAGCTCCAGTGCGCCCGATATGGCCGCCAGCAGATTGTTGAAGTCATGCGCGAGGCCGCCCGTCAGCTGGCCCACCGCCTCCATCTTTTGCGATTGCCGCAGCGACTCCTCCGCCACGCGCAATTCGGTGATGTCGCGTCCCACCACGTGGATCTCGCGAGCGTCGGCGTCCGGCGCCGCGGCCCACATGATGAACCGTTCGCCGCCGTCGCTGCACAGCACGCGGCCGGCGAAGTCCGGCACGTCCTCGCCCGCGGCCAGGCGGCTCATCGCGTCTTCGACGGCGGCCTGGTCCGCCGGGTCCACCAGCGCACTGAACGGCTGGCCGAGCAGGTCGACCTCCTGCCAGCCCAGCCGCGCGCTCCACGCGGGATTGACGGCCTTCAGGTAGCCGTCGAATCCGGCCGTGCCCATCAGGTCGTTCGTCGTTTCCCACAGCCGGTCCCGCTCGGCCTTGGCCTGCTTCTCCGCGGTGATGTCGCGCGCCGAGCAGTACAGCTTGGATTCGTGCGGCACGGCGACCCACGACAGCCAGCGCCAGCCTCCATGCTTGTGCAGATAACGGTTCTCGAAGCGCGGCGCGACCTCTCCGCTGCGGCGCACGAGCTGCCAGGCCTCCTCGGTGCGCCGCCGGTCCTCGGGATGGATGAATTCGATGAACGGCGTGCTGGCCACTTCCTCCTCGGACCAGCCCAGCGTGGCCTGCCACGCGGGATTGGAGGCCTCGAAGTAGCCTTGCTCATTGAGCACGCCCAGGATGTCGGAGCTGAGCTGCCAGTTCTGTCCGCGCACCACGGATTGCGCGATGACCTTCTGCTCCAGCTCCCCATTGAGCGCGCGCAACCGGGCAATGGCCTGGTCGCGTTCCGCGGCGATGGCGCGCCGCTCCTGAAGATCGATCAGCACGCCAGGGAAGTTGCTGGGCGTGCCATCCGGCGCTAGGTCCACCCTGCCATTGGCCTCGAGCCAGTAGTATTTGCCATCGGCTCGCCGCACGCGATACTGGTGCGCATAGGCCCCCCCTCGCGCGATGGCCTCGTCGATGGCCTCCAACAGCCCTCGCCGATCGTCGGGATGCACCGTGGCGATGATCTGTGCAAGGCTCAGTCCCTCGCGGCCCAGGGCGGGATCGAGCCCGAAACTGCGCGCGAAGGCCTCGTCCACGGTGAAGCGGTCGCTGGGCACGTGCCACACCCAGGTCCCGATGATGGCGCCGGCCGCCAGGGCAAGCTGCACACGCTCGGTGTTCAGGCGCTCGTGCTGCTGCGCCTGGACCATGCCGGTGGTCTCGGTGGCGATGTCCAGGAAACCGGCGATGCGGTCGCCATCTCGCAGCGGGCTGTACGAGAACGTCCAGTACGTGTCCTCTTCGCGCCCGTTGCGCGTCATCACCAGGTGCATGTTTTCGAAGCGCACCGGGTCGCCGGCCATCGCCCTGGCGACCAGGGGCTCGATCTGCGGCCAGACGTCATGCCAGATCTCGTGGAAGGGCTTGCCTTGCGCCGCGGGGTGGCGCGCGCCCAGGAAAGGCGCGAAGGCTTCGTTGTACAACGTGGTTCGCTCGGGTCCCCAGACGGCGCACATGCCGAAGCGGCTCGACATCATGATGTCGTACACCGTCTTCAGCGCCGTGGGCCAGGCGGCGCGGGGGCCCAACGGCGTAGTGCCCCAATCGAACGCTTCCACGTCGAATTGCACTTTCGGCTCCCTGTATCGAACCCGCGTAATAGGGGCGGGGCTGCGCGCGCCTCTGCTCTGGCGGGGGCCCTGAATAGGTTCTACCACGGAAATCCGTGCGCGGCGATAGCGCCAATGATGGAAATCCCGTGCAGGCCCCGTGCTACGCTCGTTTTCCCCGGCACGCAGGCGCCCATGACCAACGACCATACGCTGAAGCCGCTATATACCGGCCCGCTGCGCCATTTCCCGCCGGCGCGGATAGGCGGCGACCACGACCCGTCTATCGTTCCGCGCACAGAACTACTGCATGCGCAGCGCCTGTCTCAGCGCATCGGCGATTATGGCGACCACTGCGGATATCGGCGCCCCGACTCGCGAGCGCTCGCATCCGAATGGTCCAAACACTATTTCGTCGCTTTGATGGTGCCCGTGGTGGGCGCGAACCTGCTGCTGGGCCGCGATCTGCCGCTTAGCCCTCGTGAAACCGGCCTGGAGCTGGACGAGGACGGCCTGCCCGCGCGGCTGTGGTTCGCGCATGCGGGCAAGCCGCTGTCTTCCATGGCGGCGTTCGGCCGTTTCGACGCGCTGTACGCGCACCTGGAAGAAATGATCGCGGCCTTCACGGCCGCCTCCGGCGTGACTGGCAAGGTGCTGTGGAGCAATGCGGGCAACGTCTTCGAGCGCTTCGCGCGCGATATTGACCGGCATTGCCTGGCCGTCCCCGCCAGCGGCGCTCCGGTGCAGCAGGTGGTCGACAGCCCTGCCATGCCTGACGGCCGCCCCAATCCGCTGTTCCAGCCCGTGCGGTACGTGCGTGGAACCGCGACCAAAGACACGCTGCGCATCCGGCGGCTGTGCTGCATTCGCTATCTCTTGCCGCTGGATGAAGACGCGCGGTATTGCGGCTCGTGTCCCATCAGACCGGACAACCTGCCCGCCGTCAGGGCGGCGGGACCTTCACGGAAGACTTCGTCGTCCGTACGGCCGCCGGCCGAAGGCCCGGCCGATTGATCGGCGCGCGGAATTCGACCGCAAGAAGCCGGTTTCGGTGGGGCGGAGCCGCGCCTACACTGGCTTCCATGGCGCACGCTCGCGGGCGTATCCTCCACCGATCCAGGAGAGCACGATGTCTTATGTCTACAAGTTCATGACTTCGCCGGTCGGCCAGTTGAAGCTGGTCGCGCGCGGCGAGAAGCTGGCGGCCGTGCTGTGGGAGAACGACCGGCCCGACCGCGTGCGGCTGGGCGCGCTGCGGGAAGATGCGCGCCATGCCGCGCTGTGTCAGGCCGAGCAGCAACTGGCCGAGTACTTTGCCGGCAAGCGCGTGCGCTTCGACCTCGATCTGGATTTCGCCGGTACCGAATTCCAGAAGCGGGTGTGGCAGGCGCTGTTGACGATTCCGTATGGCCAGACGCGCAGCTACCGCGAGATCGCGGCGCAGATCGGCAATGCGGACGCCGTGCGCGCGGTGGGGGCCGCCAATGGCCGCAATCCCATTTCCATCATCGCCCCTTGCCATCGCGTGATCGGCTCGTCGGGCAGTCTCACCGGCTTTGCCGGCGGCCTGCAGGCCAAGGCGCTACTGCTGTCGCTCGAAGGCGCGCCACTGCGGATGGCGGCCTGAGGCATGAGGGCAGGCGACACAGCGAAACGCGGCAACGGCCGCGCGCCCGGCGCGACGCAGCCGTCCGCGAGGGCCCTGGCTGCAGCCGTGCAGGACAGCGGCCTGGTGATAGGCGACGACGGCTTGGCGCGCCCGCCATGGGCAGCCGTCGATCCCCTGCTGCGCGCTTACTACGACACCGAATGGGGCATGCCCGTGCGCGACGAACGCGGGCTGTTCGAACGCCTGGCGCTGGAGAGCTTCCAGTCCGGCTTGTCGTGGGCCACCATCCTGCGCAAGCGCGAGGCATTCCGCGCTGCCTTCGACGGGTTCGATGCCGATGTCGTCGCGGCCTACGGCGAGCGTGACGTGGCGCGCCTGCTGGCTGACGCTGGCATCGTCCGCAACCGCGCCAAGATCCTGGCCACCATAGGCAACGCCGCGGCCACGGTGCGGCTGCGGGCCGAAGGCGGCCTGGCGGACTTCATCTGGTCCTTCAAGCCGGCAGTCACGCCGGTGCCACGCACGCTGGCCGAGGTACCCACGGTTTCCGAGTCTTCAGTCGCGCTCAGCAAGGCCCTGCGCCGGCGCGGCTTCACGTTCGTGGGGCCGACCACCATGCATGCGCTGATGGAAGCCACGGGCATGATCGACACCCACTTGGTCGGCAGCCATCGCCGCGGCAGTTCGGGCGTATGGCCGCCGCAACGCTGACATCGCTCGCGGCCCCGCAAAGAGAGCTCCAACCATGTTTTCAGTCATGTTCGAAGTGCATCCCCGGCCGGAGCAGTGGGACGCCTACCTCGCCAACGCCAGGCTGCTGCGGCCCGAGCTCGAGCGGGTGGACGGGTTCATCGACAACGTGCGCTATCGCAGCCTGACGCGCGACGGCTGGCTGCTGTCGCTGTCGGGCTGGCGCGACGAGAAGTCGGTCGTACGCTGGCGAACGCAAATGAAACACCACATGGTGCAACAGCGGGGCCGCAGCGAGATCATGCTGGACTATCACCTGCGGGTGGGTGAGATCGTGTCGGATACGCAGCCGCCGCCGGGGTATACCCTGCAACAGCAGCGCCTGGACGAGACCGAAGTCGGAGCAGGCACGGCGATCGCCATGGTCGATGCGCGACGTTCCTCCGCGTGGACGAACGGCGCGAATGCGCAGGACATCGCCCGGATGCTGGGCCTGCGCGACGACATGCCCGGACTGGTTTCGTGGGACGTGCTGGACGCCGTGCTGGCGCCCGGCGACGTGATCCTGTTCATGTGCCTGAAGGACCAGGCCGCTGCGGAAGCATGTGTGCGGACGATGGCGCTGCCCGAGGGCGCCCGGCTGCGTACCGTGCGCGTGGTACGCGACTACGGGATGTACGACCGGCGCGAGGCGCCGCAGTATCACCCCGAGGCGCCCTCACGAAGCCGGCATACGCCGCCGGCTTCGTGAGGCAAAAGCCGCGGATGGCGGCCTGGCTCAGGCCAGGCGGGTCAGCCAGCCGTGGCGGTCGGCCACGCGGCCGTACTGGATGTCGGTCAGTTCCTGGCGCAGCGCCATGGTGAGCTTGCCGGCCGGCGCCGATTCGTCGCCCGCCACGAAGCCCGGGCCCTTCAGCGCGGCGATGGGCGTGACGACGGCGGCAGTGCCGCACGCGAAGGCCTCGGCCACCTGGCCGGAAGCCACGCCTTCGCGCCACTCGTCGATGGACACCTTGCGCTCTTCGACCTGATGGCCGCGGTCGCGGGCCAGCTGGATGATGCTGGCGCGCGTGACGCCCTCGAGAATGCTGCCCGACAGTTCGGGAGTGACCAGCGTGCCGTCCTTCATGACCAGGAAGACGTTCATGCCGCCCAGTTCTTCCAGGTACTTGCCCTCGAGCGGGTCGAGGAACAGCACCTGGGCGCAGCCGTGCTGGTAGGCCTCTTGCTGGGGCAGCAGCGAGGCGGCGTAGTTGCCGCCGCACTTGGCGGCGCCGGTGCCGCCCTTGGCGGCGCGCGCGTACTCGGTGGACAGCCAGATCGAAACCGGGGCCACGCCCTTGGCGAAATACGGACCCGCCGGGCTCGCGATGACGTAATAGGCCGCCCGATGCGCGGAGCGCACGCCCAGGAAGCTTTCATTGGCGATCATGAAGGGCCGGATATACAGGCTGGTCTCGGGCGCGGAAGGTACCCACGAAGCGTCCACGGCCAGCAGCTGCTTCAGCGATTCGACGAACAGTTCGGTGGGCAGCTCGGGCAGCGCCAGGCGGCGCGCCGAACGCTGCATGCGCTCGGCATTGGCCTGCGGACGGAAGGTCCAGATGGAGCCATCGGCGTGGCGGTAGGCCTTCAGGCCCTCGAAGATTTCCTGGGCATAGTGCAGCACCGAAGCCGCGGGATCGAGCTGCAGCGGGCCGTAGGGCACCACCTGCGCATCGTGCCAGCCCTTTTCCACGGTCCAGTCGATCGACACCATGTGATCGGTGAAATGCTTGCCGAATCCCGGATCGGCCAGGATGGTCTCGCGATCGGCAAGGGCCCGCGCCGCCGAGGAACGCGTCGTCTTGAACGGAATCGGGAAGGTGGCGGTGGGGGGCGTGGCAGTGCTCATTGGCTAGGCTGGCGGAAAGTAAGGGCTACGGGCCGGTGCGCCGCAAGGCGCGTCGGAGATCCTGGCAGTTTAATCCTTCTTGCTGTCTGATCCCTGGCGGACGGGTCCGGCAGGGCCGGCGCGCCGTTGGGGGTAAGATTGCATCTGCTCCGGGGTGCACGCCAGTGCTGAGATCAACACCCGCGAACTTGAACCGGCTCATACCGGCGTAAGAAGAGCATCTGCCTGCAGGGCCGCCGCTACTGGCAGCCCGCGTCGGTGGGCTTCGGAGCTTCCATAGACAGGAACCAGCGAACGCCCATGAACCACGCCGAGCCGCCGGTGGCGGACATACTCCAATTCATCGCACAGGACGGCTGCACCGACGCGCAGTTCGACGAACTGGCGCTGCGCCTGTTCGCCTACCAGTATGGCGCCAACCGCGCGTATCGCAGTTTCTGCCAGCGCCGCGGCGCCACGCCGCGCAGCGTGAAGACGTGGAGCGACATTCCGGCCGTGCCCATCGATGCCTTCAAGGCGATGGAGCTGCGTAGCGAACCGCCCTCGCCCACCGAGCGCGTATTCATGACCAGCGGCACCACGCGCGCCGACACGCGCGGACGCCATTTCCATCCGCGCCTGGACGTGTACGACCTGTCCATGACGCGCAACTTCGCGGCCCGTTTCATGCGGGGCGTGGCGCGCATGCCGATGGGCATCCTGTTCCCCGATGAGACGGCCATGCCGAACTCCTCGCTGGCGCACTATCTGGCGCTGGCCAAGTCCGAATTCGGCAGCCCCGAAAGCCGCTATTTCATGTCGCCGCAGGGCATGGAACTGGAAGCACTGTGGCAGTGGCTGGAAGAGGCGCAGCGCCAGGGCCAACCTCGCGCGCTGCTGGGCGCCAGCTATGGCTTCGTGCACGTCATCGATGCGCTGCGCAACGACGGACGCAGCTTCCGCCTGCCCGAAGGCAGCCGCATCCTGGACACGGGCGGCTACAAGGGCCAATCGCGCGAGCTGCCGCTGGACACGTTCTATGACCAACTTTCCGAGCTGCTGGGCGTGCCGCGCGAGCGCTGCATCAACATGTACGGCATGACGGAACTCAGCACGCAGTTCTATGACGACGGCAACGCCACCGTGCCTTCCGTGAAGTCCGGACCGCACTGGATCCGCTCGCGCCTGGTCGACCCCGCCACGGGCGCCACGGTGCCCGCCGGCGAACGCGGCATCCTGGCGCATTGCGACCTGGGCAACTTCAATTCGGTCAGCACGATCCTCACCGAGGACGTGGGCCTGCCGGCCGACGGCGGCTTTCTGCTGCTGGGCCGCGCGGAAGGCGCGCAGGCCAAGGGTTGTTCGCTGGCGGTTGAAGAATTCATCAAGTCGGCGACGCCATGAACGCGCGCAGGATCGAGGCGGGCTATCTGCCGGGACTGGCGGCCGAAGAGGTGCAATGGCAGGTGCTGCCCTTCGCGCAGGACGGCCAACGACTCGAAGTGGCCGTGCCGGTGCTGTCGGCCGTGCAGATGCAGGCGCTGGCCGAACGCGTTCGGCGTGCCAGCGCAAAGCATCTGCAGGCCATGACGGTGTCGCAGATCATCGACGTGATCGACCGCGCGACCGCCCGGCTGCTCGACCGCGACGATCCCTATCGCCAGCAGGCGGACGCCTTGCTGCCCATCGTCAGCGGTTATGACGCCGAGATGGTTTGCCTCGGCCTGACGGGGTTCTTGAAGACGTTCCGCGCGCCCCAGCTGCATCGCTTCGTGGCCGAGGACTTCCCCAACCCCAAGGTGCTGGACGGCTTCCAGCCGGCGGCCAAGGGCGGCGCGGTGCGCGCCTACGGCCCGCGGCTGCTGGTGCACAGCTGGGCCGGCAACGTGCCCGCGCTGGCGTTGTGGAGCCTGGTCTGCGGCCTGCTGGTCAAGGCGGGCAATGTCGGCAAGCTGCCCAGCGCCGAGCCGCTGTTCGCGGGCTGGTTCGCACGGCTGCTGGCCGAGGTGCACCCGCCGCTGGCCGACTGCCTGGCCGTGGTGTGGTGGCGCGGCGCCGGCGGCGACGATGCCGAGGCGCTTTATGCGCAGGCCGACGCGGTGGTGGCTTACGGCGGCAACGAGGCGCTGCAGGCCATCCAGCGTCGGCTGCCGGTGACGACGCGCTTCCTGGCGCACGGCCACAAGCTGGGCTTCGGCGTGGTCGCCGCGCAGGCGCTGGACGCCGCGCGCGCGCCGGCCCTGGCGCGCCGCGCCGCGTGGGACGTGGCGCGCTACGACCAGCAGGGCTGCTATTCGCCCCACGTGTTCTACGTGCAGCGCGGCGGCACGGTGTCGTCGCGCGACTTCGCCGGCTACCTGGCCGCCGAGCTGGCCAATCTGCACCGGCGCTACCCGCGGCGCGTGCTCGAGCTGGAAGAGTCCGCGGCGGTCGCGAAATGGCGCCAGTCCATCGAATGGACGCTGCCGCCAGGAGCCGACGACGCCCTGATGGGCGAACCCGCCGACGCGTGGAGCGTCGCCTACACCGACACGCCGAAAAGCCTGGCGCCGACCGCGCTGCAACGCTGTATCGTCGTCGCGGCCGTCGACACCCTGGACGAGGTGGCGCCGGCCGTGGCCGGTCTGGGCGCCTATCTGCAGACCGCCGGCGTCGCCGCGCCGCCGGAAGATCTGTATCGACTGGCCGGGCAATTGGGCGCGGCAGGCGTCACGCGCATCAGTGCCCTGGGCGCCATGAGCACGCCGGAGGCCGGCTGGCACCACGACGGCCGCTTCAATCTGCTGGACCTGGTGCGCATGACCGAGATCGAGCTGTCGGCCGAGGCGGCCGCCGAACCGCTGGCGCCATACGAACCATGAGCATGAGCGTGGAAAGCGGTCTGCGGGACGGATACCGGGATACGGCGCATGCGGATGCGCCGGCGCCCTTTCTCGACATCCGACGCGTGACGTATGCCTATGCGGGCCGGCCTCCCATCGTGGAGAACATAGACTGGCGGCTGCACGCTGGGCGCTTTCACTGCCTGGTCGGCCGCAGCGGCTGCGGCAAGACCACGCTGCTGAAGCTGGCCGCCGGCCTGCTCGCCCCGCGCTCGGGCCGCATCGTGCAGCGCGACGGCACGCCGGTCGCCCCCGGTCCGCAGCTGGGTTATGTGTTCCAGGCGCCCACGCTGCTGGAGTGGCTGCGAGTGATCGACAACGTGCTGCTGCCCGTGTCGCTGCAGCGCCGGCCCGTGGCCGCCGACATCGACCGCGCGCGCGAACTGCTTGCTCTGCTGGGGCTGGCGGATCGTGCGCACGACCATCCGCGGCAATTGTCCGGCGGACAGCAAAGCCGCGTGGCGCTGGCGCGGGCGCTGATCCTGGCGCCTGCGCTGCTGCTGCTGGACGAGCCCTTCGCGGCGCTGGACGCGATCACGCGCGGCGAGCTGCAGGACGACCTGATGCGCATGTGCCGCATGGGCAATACCACCGTGCTGTTCGTCACGCACGACATCGCGGAGGCGGTCTACCTGAGCGATCGGGTGGGCGTGATGCGGCGGGGCCGCCTGGTGGCGGACATCCCGGTGATGCTGTCCTCGCCGCGCACCCAATCGATGCGCCACGGCGCAGACTTCAATCGATACTGCGCGCAGGTGTACGACGCGATGGCGGGAAGCGAGCCATGAGCCGACAGCATCGCCTGATGGAACACCGCTCCGACGCGGGGCATGAAAGCGCGTCTACACCGGCCACCGAGGGGCACGGGTATGGCAGCGCAGCGCCCAGGCGCTCGATGGCCGCCGCGCGCGTCCTGGCCGCGGCGCTGCTGGTGGTGCTGCTCGTGGCGTGGGAGCTGACCGTGCAGCGGGCCGGCATCTCGGCGCTGGTGCTGCCGGCGCCCACTGTGGTGGCCCGCACGCTGTGGAACAGCCTGGCCACGGGCTATCTGTGGCCGCACATCGGCACGACCGTGGCCGAGATGCTGCTGGGCCTGGCGATGGGCGGCGCGGCCGGACTGGCGATCGGCGTGCTGCTGGCCGAATCCGCCCTGCTCGACCGCGTGCTCAAGCCCTACGTCATCGTCAGCCAGGTGGTGCCCAAGCTGGCGCTCGCGCCGCTGTTCGTGCTGTGGTTCGGGTTCGGCATGATGCCCACCATCGTGATGACCGCGCTGATCTGCTTCTTCCCGTTGATGGAGAACACGCTTACCAGCCTGCGGCAGGTCGATCCGAATTCATTGCAGCTGTTCCGCATGCTGGGCGCCTCGCGCGCGCAGACCCTGCTGCGCCTGAAGTTGCGCGCCGGGCTGCCGGGCATATTGGCCGGCCTGCGCGTGGCGCTGGTGCTGGCGCTGGTGGGCGCGGTGGTGGGCGAGTTCATCGGCGCCAGCCGCGGCCTGGGCGCCGTCATCATCGCCGCCCAGGGCATGATGGACACGCCGCTCATGTTCGCCGCGCTGACGGCCATCGCCGCCATCGGCCTGCTGTTCTATCAGGGCACGCTCATGCTGGAGCGGCGCCTGCTGCGTCCTTACGCCGATCATCCATGACACACCTCAAGACCTCCGCCATGCTTCAGTCTCCCGCCCGCCGCGCCTTGATGGGCGCGGCCGCCGGCCTTGCCGCGTTGTCCATCGCGCCTGGCGCCCGCGCCCAGGCCGCGGCGCTGGGCAAGGTCACCGTGGCCGGATGGAGCAAGCCCATCTCAGAGATCACCAACCTGCTGGCCGAGCCCGACAAGGGTTTCTTCAAGGCGCAGGGGCTTGAGCTGGTCTACCTGCCCGGGGCGGGCGGCGGCGACGCCATCCGCAACATCCTCAGCGGCCAGGCCGACGTGGCCTTCACCGATCCCGGCTCGTTCTTCATGGCGCTGGACAAGGGCGAGCGGCTGCGCGCCATCTACGACATCTATCCGCAGAACGTCTTCAACGTGGTGTCGCTGAAGTCGGCCGGTATCGCGCGCCCCGCGGACCTGAAGGGCAAGCGCATCGGCGTCTACAGCCTTTCCAGCGGCACCCGCCAGAACCTGCTGGTGATGCTGCATCAGGCGGGCCTGACCGAAGCCGACGTCGAGATCGTGGTAACGGGCGTGCTGAACTTCGCGCCCCTGCTGCAGGGCCGCGTCGACGCCACCGCGGCCACCGACACGGGTCTGCTGGTGGGCCGGCGCCGCGGACTGGGAGAAGTGAACGTGATGAACGTACGCGACCATATCAACGTTTCCAGCGACGTGTTCGTGGTGCGCGAACAGGTGCATCAGCAGAAGCAGGCCATGCTCAAGGCCTTCCTGAAGGCATATCGCGACAGCGCCGCGTGGATGATCGCCAATCCGGAAGAGGCCGCGACGCTGGCGCTGAAGCGCGCGATCGACGGCACCGACCGCGAGGTGAATCTGGAGGTGATCCGTTTGCGCAACGCCGCCACGGTGGCGCCCGGGCGGGCGCTGGGCGCCTTCGACCTGCCGCTGCTGCAGAAGGCGGCCGATGCGTATCGCGAATTGGGACTGATCCAGCGCCCCATCGACATGGCCAGCGTGGTCGACGCCGGCCTGCTGCCCGGAGCGTGACATGAGCGCAACGATGAAATTCACGGGCAAGGTCGTGCTGGTAACCGGCGCCAGCCGCGGCATCGGCGCCGAGATCGCGCGCGCCTTCGCGCGCGAAGGCGCGACCGTCGTCGTCAATTACCTGAGCAATGCCGCGGCCGCGCAGGAGGTCGTGGCGCAATGCCAGGCCGCGGGCGGCGACGCCTGGGCCGTGCAGGCGGACGTCGGCTCGCACGGGGCGGTGCGCGCGATGGTCGACGGCATCGTGCTGGAGACGGGCCGTCTGGACGTGGTGGTCAACAATGCCTTGCGCGCGTATGCCTTCGATCCGCGCCGGCGTACGGCTTTCGATAGCCTGCAATGGCAGGACTATCAGCAGCAGTTCGACGGCGCGGTCGGCGCGGCATTCAACGTGTGCCACGCCGCCTTGCCGCATTTCAAGCAGCGAGCCCAGGGATGCATCGTCAATATCGCCACGAATCTAGTGGAGCACCCGGTGGTGCCGTATCACGACTACACGACGGCAAAGGCGGCGCTGGTGGCGTTCAGCCGCAATCTGGCGGCGGAGCTGGGGCCGTTCGGGATACGGGTGAATTGCGTGGCGCCGGGGCTGGTGTATCCCACGCAGGCCAGTGGCGCGACACAGGAGTCGTTCAGGGAGTCGCTGATCGCGGCCACGCCCCTACGAAGGATTGCGCAGCCCGAGGATGTGGCCGGGCCGGTGTTGTTCCTGGCGTCGGAGTGGAGCGGGTTCATGACGGGGCAGGTGTTGTTCGTGGATGGCGGGCTTGTGATGCGGTAGGGGCGGATGCGTGGCGGCCATGGGGTGCTGGTGTACGCGGTAGGTATCTGGGTTCTACGGGGTAGGTATCTGGGTTCTACGGGGTAGGTATCTGGGTTCTTCAGGCGCCTGGTCCATGACTGCGGATTCTCGTCCTCGCGCTGACGCGCTGCGGGCGCGAACCCTCCGCCATGGACCAGGCTCGAGAAGCTCGATGCCTCGGTCGTATCCGCCTGCCCTTGTGACGTCATTCGCTTGGCCCGGGCCAAGTTCAGCAGGTGCATCTCCAGGACGACGTTGAGTCACGTCGGACGCGAAAGCGCGACATTTCCGGCACGGTGGCGGCCGCATGAATACACGGGCTGTGGCCAAATCACCTATACGAGAAATGGTGGTTTGGCCGTTCGCGGATCGAGCATGCGCAGAATGGCCATAGCCGCCAGCTGCATTATTGGCACCATACGGGTCCAACCGCGCGCAGCGCCTCTTCCGTGAATGCAGCCCTTATTACACGCACATTACCGATATACCGGTATTTGTCATAGCCGGATTCGGCCACTGAAAAGCGGAATATCGCGAAACGAACGGAAGGACGCCGCACTGCCAAAACAGCCACCACGTCACTCGGTTCGGTATTTCCCAATGACATCGAATCCCAACTGAAACAATTTGGCCGGACGATACATAGACCAGTCCGATATTCTGTCGAGGGCGCATACAAAAGGCACCGCAATAACAATCGTGTCAGTACCGCATTATTCGACTCCATAATCATGCCTTTTCCGCACCGCTCGCATCTGCCGATCCACAGCCGGCTGCACATATCGGCCTTCGCATTCCTTCCCACCGCCGGCGACGCTCTCGATTCCAAGCGCGGCCCGCGCTGCGCGCGACACCGCTGAGCGCGTCACACCGTGACGAACGAGGCCGGCAGGCCCGCGCGCCGCGCCTCGTGCGCGCGAGCCGGCAGGAACGGCATGGTCGCCGCGCTGTCGCTGCTGACCACATTCGGCATGGGCTGGAAGCTGGGCAGGCGCGCCGCCGCGCAGGCCGAGACCCTTGCCGCCGCCCCGCGAAATCCCGACCCCCTCGCCCTGGCGGCGCACGAACTGCGCACTCCCCTCGGCGGCCTCATCGCCGTACTTGACGCCTTGCAGCATGAAGCCGCCACGCCCCGCCAGCGGCGCCTGGTCGAACTGGGGCAGATGGCAGGGGCGCACCTGCATCGCCTGCTCGGCGACGTGCTCAGCTCGACCGCGCCGCCGCATGCCGGGGCGAGCACCGAGGCCTTCGACCTGCACACGCTGTGCCGCGACACGCAGGGCTTCTGGAACGAGAGCGCCCGCGGCAAGGGGCTGCGGCTGGAGCTGACGCTCGACCCCGACGTGCCGGTCAGGGTGTGGGGCGATCCGCTGCGTCTGCGGCAGGTGCTTTTCAACCTGCTGGCCAACGCCATCAAGTTCACCGCCACCGGCGGCGTGTCGCTGCGCGTGCGTCGGCAGCGCGCCGACACGGCCATCATGCGCTTCACTGTGGAGGACACCGGCATCGGCATCCCCGCTGGCGAGCAAGCCCAGCTGTTCCAGCCGTTTCGCCAAGGGCTTGCCGCCAGCCAGGGCGGCTACGGTGGTTCGGGGCTGGGCCTGGCCATCAGCCGCGGCCTTGTGCAGGCGATGGGCGGACGCATCGCCCTGCACAGCCAGCCCGGCGTCGGCACCAGCGTCACGGTGGACCTGGTTCTGCGTCCCATCGAAGGCGCATGGGACGCGCGGACGTCGCCCGGGCCGGACGGCGGCCGCCGACACGAGGCCAGGCGGCACGACGATGCACCACTGGGCCGGTCGTCAGCCCTTCTGAACCGCGATGACCGCGAAGCCTCGATGGACGGCCCGCATGCGAAGCCTTCGTCGGACCGAGCGCACGAACTTCGCCTGGGCAGGCTGGTGCTGCTTGCCGAAGACAACCCGATCACCCGCGAACTGATGGGCCTGCAGCTGACGCAGCTGGGCTATGCCTGGGACAGCGCCTCGGACGGCCTGGAAGCATTGCGCATGCTGCGGGCCAGGCAGTATGGGCTGCTGCTGACGGACATGCGCATGAGCGGCATGGACGGCCCGGCGCTGGCGCGCCATATCCGCCGCGCGGGCCTGCACGACGTTCACGGCCGGCCGCTGCCCATCGTCGCGCTGTCGGCGGAGCCGCCTGCCCGAGCCGCCTCCGCGACGCGCCGCGCCGGCATCGACGCCTGGCTGACCAAGCCCGTACCGCAAGCCGCGCTGGCGGCGTGCCTGCGACGTTGGCTGCCGCCCGTGCAAGCGTGAGGGCGCCGGCGCCCATCAGGCGCCGGGCACTCCGCCCAACCGGAAAGCCTGATCCCGCAGCACGTACTTCTGGATCTTGCCAGTGGAGGTCTTGGGCAGCGGACCGAACACCACGGTGCGCGGCACCTTGAAGCGCGCCAGCCGTTCGCGGCAGAACGCGATGATGTCCTCCTCCTTGGCGTCGCGTCCGTCCTTCAGCGTGACGAAGGCGCACGGCGTCTCGCCCCACTTCGCGTCGGGCCGCGCCACCACGGCCGCTTCCAGCACGTCGGGGTGCCGGTACAGCACGCTCTCGACCTCGACGGTCGATATGTTCTCGCCGCCCGAGATGACGATGTCCTTGGCCCGGTCGCGTATGGCGACATAGCCGTCCGGGTCCACCACGCCCAGGTCTCCCGTATGGAACCAGCCTCCCGAAAATGCCTCCGCGGTGGCCTGCGGATTCTTCAGATACCCCTTCATCACGCTGTTGCCGCGCACGACGATCTCGCCCATGGTCCGCCCGTCGGCGGGCACCGGCCGCATGTCGGCATCGACGACCGCCGTGTGCTCGACATTGATCTTGCGCACGCCTACACGGGCCTTCAGCGCCGCGCGCCGCTCCAGCGGCAGCTCATCCCACTCGGGATGCCAGGCGCAGCCCATGGACGGACCATAGGTCTCGGTCAAGCCGTACTGGTGGGACACCTCGATGCCCAGCGCGTCCATCGCCTCGATCACCGCGGCCGGTGGGGCGGCGCCGCCCGTCACGACCTGTACGCGATGCTGCGCGGGCCGCCGCACGTCTGGCGCGGCATTGACCAGCATGTTGAGCACGACCGGCGCGCCGCAGAACAGCTCGGCGCGATGCCGATGGATCGCGTCGAACACCTGCGCCGCCTCGACCTTGCGCAGGCAGATGTTCGTGCCCGCCACCGCGGCCACCGTCCACGGAAAGCACCAGCCATTGCAATGGAACATGGGCAGTGTCCACAGATAGCGCACGTGCGGCGGCACATTCGTGGCCAGCACGTTGCCCATGGAGTTGAGATAGGCGCCTCGATGGTGATACAGCACACCCTTGGGGTTGCCGGTGGTGCCCGAGGTGTAGTTCAGGCAGATGGACTGCCATTCGTCTTCCGGCCACGCCCAGGGCGCCTCGGGATCGGCCGCGGCCAGCCAGCTTTCGTAATCGGCGTCGCCCAGGTCCCCGTGGGGGCCGGCGAAGCCGGAGTCCTCAATGCGCACCACACGCGGCGGTTGCGGCAAGCGCGCCACCACGTCCGCCACCAGGCCCGCGTACTCGCTGTCATACAGGAAAACGCGCGCCTCGCCGTGCTCGAGGATGAAGGCCAGCGTGGCCGCGTCCAGCCTGGTGTTGAGGGCGTTGAGCACCGCGCCCGCCATGGGCACGCCGAAGTGCGCCTCGTACAGCGCCGGCGTATTGGGCGCCAGTATCGCCACGGTCTCTCCGCGCTTCACGCCATCGGCCGCCAGTGCCGCCGCCATGCGGCGGCAGCGCTCATACGTGCGAGCCCAGGTCTGCGTGCAGGCCCCATGAATGAGCGCGAGGCGGTCGGGATACACCCGCGCCGCGCGCTCGATGAAGCCCAGTGGAGTCAACGGGACATGGTTGGCGGCGTTGGGCGCCAGGTCGTCCTGCACCGCATGCGGCATGGCTGTCTCCTTGTAGGTATGGACGGGGCCTGGGGCAGCGCCGCGGCCCATGGCGGCTGCTTCGGCCGCCGACCCAGTGTAAGCCGGCGGGCGCCGCGCGACGAACTCTTCCCCGCATCGGGCGGCGTCATGCATCGACCTGCCTGGCTTATCCGGCCGGGCTGCCCGCTGCACGTTCCACCAGCGCATCCACCGCCACCACGCCCAAGCCGTCGGCGCGCACGCGCACGGGGTTGATGTCTATGGATCGCAACGTTGTCCCCGCGGCCAGTGCGGCCTGACCCAAGGTCACGGCCATGGCGGCCAGCGCCCGCGCATCGGCCGGCGGCTCGCCGCGCACGCCTTGCAGCAGCGCGCCGATGCGCAGGCTCCGCAGCCTGCGCAGCACCTCGTCCTCGTCGAAGGGCGGCACCAGCACCGCCACGTCGCCCATGGCCTCGACGTACTTGCCGCCGGCGCCCACCAGCACAACCGGCCCGAACACCGGATCCACATTCACGCCGAGCGCGCACTCGTGCAGCGCCGGCTGCATGGGCGCCACGATCCAGCCTTCGGCGCGCACGCCGAGCCGCTTCAGCGTGGCCGATTGCGCGGCCACCGCCTCGCGCACGCGCGTTTCGCTGTCCAGGCCCAGCGCCACCAGGCCATGTTCGGACTTGTGCGGCAGCTGCGCCGCGCACGCCTTCACGGCCACCGCCGTACCCGCGGCGCGCCAGGCCTGCACGGCGGCGTCGGCATCGGAGCACAAGGTATGCGGCATCACGGGCAGGCCCTGCGAACCGAGCCACGCCAGGCTCTCGGCTTCCGACAGGAAGGGATCCGATCCCGCGGGCAGCGGCGCGTCGGGCCTTGCGGGCCAGTTCACGGGTGTCCGGCTCCAGCGCTGCCGCAGGTCGGCCAGCGCCGCCAGCGCGCCCATGGCCTGTTGCTCGTCGTCCAGCACGGCGATGCCCTGCTCGCGGAAGGCGCGGGCCACCGGTTCCTGCCAGGCCACCACGGCCACCGGCCGCGCCGCCTCGCGGCTGAACGCGGCGGTGTCGCGCGCGAACGCGGCCACGTCGTAGCCGCGGCCGGCTACCGGTATATCCACCACGAACATGTCGGCCGCGGGATCGCGCCCGATGATGGGCAGCACGTCGCCGAACAGGCCATTGTTGGACAACAGGGCCGCGGTGATGTCCACCGGGTTGTCGGTGGTGGCGAAGCCGGGCAGGCGCTGCGCCAGCGCCTGCTGTGTGGATGCCGCCAGCGAGGCCACTTCCAGTCCCGCCTGATGCGCGGCATCGGCGGCCAGCACGCAGCTGGCGCCCGAATTGCTCACCACGACGACGCGGCGCCCGGCCGGCAGCGCGCCACGCATGGCCAGCTCGGCGTAGCGGGCCAGTTCTTGCGGATCGCGCGCGCGCAGAATGGCGTGGCGATCGAAGAAGGCCTGCACGGCACGGTCTTCGTTTGCCAGCGCGCCGGTGTGCGAGGCCGCCGCGAGCGACCCGGCCGGCGTACGGCCGGCCTTGACCGCGATCAGGGGCACGCCCCGCTCGCGCGCCTTGGACGCCGCGGCGGCCAATTGGCCGGCATCCCGCAGCGACTCAAGGTACAGCAGCACGGCGCGCATGTCCGGATCGTCCAGCACGGCGTCGGCCAGTTCCGCCACCGTAACGTCCGCCTCGTTGCCCGTGGCGTGCATGTGGCGCACACCGATGCCTCGCTGGCGCAAAAGGCCGTACATCATGGCGCTCATGCCGCCGCTCTGGCTCAGCACAGCGACGGGCCCGTCTTCCGGCTCGACCTCCAGGAACATGGTGGAGAAGCAGGCAATGGCGCCGTTGCCGAAGTTCGCCATGCCCTGCGAGTTCGGTCCCACCACGCGCATGCCCGCCGCCCGTGCGCGCTGCGTCATGCCGTCCTGCAGCGCGCGGCCGGCCTCGCCGGTCTCGGAGAAGCCGGCCGCGATGACGATGGCCGCGCCCACGCCCATGGCGGCGCATTGGTCCACGGCCTGCACCGCCTGCTCGCCCGGCACTGCGACGATGGCCAGGTCGGGCACGTCCGGCAGGTCCGACAGCCGCGCCCATGCGGTCTCCCCCTGCACCGTCGCGCGCTGCGCATTGATGGGGTAGATGCGGCCGCCGTAGCCGTGCCGCTTCATGTAGTAGATCGGCCGTCCGCCGATCTTGTCGGGGTTGTCCGACGCGCCCACGATGGCGACGGATGCCGGCGCCAGCAGGCTGCCCAGGCCGCGTTGCGTTGCTGCCATGAATACTCCTGGTTGTCGCGAAGGTCCGTCAATTGACGGTGGCCCCCGAGGATTTGACGACTTCCGACCATTTGCCGATCTCGGTGTCGACGAACTGGCCGAATGCGGCCGGCGTCGTCCAACTGGCTGCGAAGCCTTGCGCGGCGAACTGCTGCTGCACCTTGGGCTGGGCCAGCACCTGCTGCAGCGCCTTGTTCAGCTTCTGCACCACGTCGTCCGGCGTACCGGCCGGCGCCAACAGGCCATTCCAGGCCACGGCTTCATAGCCCTTCAGTCCCGCTTCGCGCAGCGTGGGAATGTCGGGCGCCGCAGGCGAACGGTCGGCGCTGGTGACGGCCAGGGCCTTCAGCTTGCCGGCCTGCACGAACGGCATGGCCGAGAGCATGGTGTCGAACATCACGTCGGCCTGCCCGCTCATCACGTCGGTCAACGCGGGCGCGCTGCCGCGGTACGGCACGTGAGTCATCTTCGTGCCGGCCATCGCGTTGAACAGCTCGGCGGACAGATGCGTGGACTGGCCGTTGCCCGAGGAGGCGAAACTGAGCTTGCCGGGATCGGCCTTGGCCATGGCGATCAGTTGCGCCGGCGTCGAGGCCGGCAGGTTCGGGCGGGCCACCACTACGAGCGGACCCTTGGTCAGCAGCGACACCGGCGCGAAGCTTTTGCGCGTGTCGTATTCCAGGCTCTTGAACAGCGACATGTTGATGGTGTGCGCCGTGGTGGCCACCAGCAGCGTGTAGCCGTCGGGCGCGCTGCGCGCCACCATCGCGGCGCCGATGTTGCCGCCCGCGCCTGACCGGTTGTCCACCACCACCGTCTGCTCGAGCAGGCCGCCCATGCCCTGCGCGACCACGCGCGCCACGATGTCGGTAGGTCCGCCGGGCGGATAGGGCACCACCAGCGTCACGGGCCGCTCGGGCCAGCCGGCCGCGCCGGCGCCGCCCGCCCACAAAGCTATGCACAGGACGGCCAGGCGCCATCCACCAGTCTTCGTATGCCGCATATCGTTGTCTCCTGTCGTCGTTGTAGGAAGATGCGGGCGGCGGGCTCAGGGCCCGTCGGCCGCACCGAAGCACAGCAGGCTGCGCTCGTCGCGCCGCAGCGTGCGCGCACGCACCCGCTGGCCGATGGCCACGTCCGGATCGGCATGGCCCATCACCGTGGGACCTTCGTCCAGGCGCACCAGCACCAGCACGTAAGGCGCCTGGGCGGCCCAGTACGCATCCGGCGCGCGCGCCACTTCGCTGCGAGCGCGCACGATGCCGCCACCGTCCGCCGACCGCGGGACCAGCCGGGTGCCGCCGCATGCCGGGCAGGCATGCGGCCGCAACGACCAGCTGGCCTTGCAGTCCGCGCATTCCAACAGTTCGATCGAGGCTTCCATCCCGTCCTCCTTCATGCGCCGGATTGCGCGCGGCGCAGCAGCAGGCTGACGTGGGCGGACAGCACGCCGCCATCGGCATGCACCACCGCGCAGCGGCGATCCGGAATCTGGCGGGCCTCTGCCCTGCCGGCCAGCTGGCGCCAGGCCTCGACCGCGTGCGCCATGCCGCCCGCCACGCCCGAATGGCCGAACGACAGCAGGCCGCCGTGCGTGTTCAGCGGCAGCGGCCCGCCGCTGGCATAGTCGCCCGCGCGCAGGCGAGCCGCCGCCTGGCCGCGTTCCGCGAAACCCAGCTCTTCGAGCAGCATGACCAGCGTGATGGTGAACGAGTCATAGATGGCCAGGTAATCCACTTCGCCGCGCCGCGCGCCGGCGTCGCGCAGCATACGTTCGAAGGCGTCCGCCGCGCCGCTGCGCATCACGTCCTGCAGACCGGACAGATGCTGGTGGCGATGCGCCTGCCCCGCGCCGGCCAGCACCACCGGTCCCGGCGCGGCGCTGACCACGAAGGCCGCCGCGCCGTCCGAGATGGGGCAGCACTGCAGCAGCCGCAGCGGGCTGGCGATGGGCTTGGAGGCAAGCACCTGCTGCAGCGTGATCGGCTCGCGCAGATGGGCATCGGGGTGGGCGCCGGCGTGGCTGCGCATCAGCACCGCGAAACTTCCCAGGTCGGCCTCGGTGAGGCCCGTGCGGTGCATGTATTCCGATGCGAGCAAGGCGTAATAGGCGGGCACGGACGCGCCGTTCGGCACCTCCGTCACGGGATCGCCCACCTGCGCCAGCGTCTGTATGGAAGTGTCCACGGCCTGTCCGGTCAGCCGGTTCTCGCCTGCCACCACCAGCACGTGGCGGCAGCGCCCGGACCGCACCAGGTCGCCGGCCAGCATCAACATGGCCGCGCCAGTGGCGCCGCCCATCTGGATGCCGTGCGCGTAGGCGGGCTGCATGCCCAGCTTCTCGGCCATCAGCGTCGCCAGCATCAGGTGCGGATACGTGGTGGCATAGCCGCACAGCAGTCCGTCGACCTGCGCGCGCGGCACGCCGGCATCGGCAAGCGCGGCATTGGCGGCCTGCGCCATCAGGTCGGTGGCCGACCGGCCTTCGAGCCGGCCGAACCGAGTGGTCGCGGCGGAAAGGATGGAGGGGCGGGACATGGCGTTCATTGCGCCGGCATCCATGCGCACTCGATATCGCGTGCCTCGGCGCGCAGGGCCTGGCCCAGTTCGTCTTCCCGCTCGGCGATGCGTTCGGAAAGCGCCGCCACGCTCAGCGCCGCGATCGGCCTGCCGCCCGGGCCGCGCACCGCCACGCCCAGCCCGCCCATCTTCCCCACCACCACGTCCAGCAGCATCGCGTGGCCCAGCTGCTGCGCGCGCCGCACCTCTTGCGCCATGCGCCTGCGGCTGTAGCTCGGATAGCGTTGCGCCAGGTGTTCGTGCACCACGGGCAACAGCGCGGCCTGGTCCGTGGCGGGCATGGCCGCCAGCAGCGCCAGGCTGCCGGCCCCTACGCCCAACGGACGACGGCTGCCCACGTCGAGGTAGTTGGCACGGATGGGATAGTCGCCGAAGCACAGGTCCACGCATACAGACTCCCATCCCATGGGCACCGACAGGATCACCGTGTCGCCGAACCGGCGCGCCAGCCGGATCAGCGCGGGACGCGCCAGGTCACGCACCGACAGGCCGTGCACCATGGCGTGATGCATGGCGTACACCTGCGGCCCCAGCACGTACTGCTTGGTCTGCGGGTCTCGCTCGACGAAACTCTCCGCCTCGAGCTCTTTCAGGATGCGCAGCGCAGTGGACACATCCAGCCCGGCGTTCTGCGCGATGTCGGTCAGGCGGTTGATGCGCGGATCGGACAGCGTCGCCATGACCCGGCAGGTCTTCTGTATGGCGGACAGCTGGGATGTGGCGTGCTGCTGCATGACGGTCGCGCTCCATGGCCCTGGCGATTGCGCCAACCATAGAGTGACCGTCGAGACAGGGTAAAGCTGCGTCGCAGCAAACTTTCGTCAGACGAAAGTGCCTTTCGTATCAGTAGCGCAGCCGCATCACGCTGGCCACGGCCGCCAGTCCCGCGAAGGCGGCGCCCAGCCAGAGCGCGGTCATCGCGCCATGCTCGGTCGAGACGTTGAAGCAGGCCGCCACCAGCGCCGCGCCGATCGACTGTCCCAGCAGCCGCACCGTGCCCACCATGCCGCTGGCGCCGCCGCTGCGCTCGTGCGGCGCCGAGGTCATGATGGCGTGCACGTTGGGCGACTGGAAGAAGCCGAAGCCCGCGCCGCAGAAGGCCATGCGCCAGCAGATGTCGAATGCCGACGGATCGTCCGGCATGCTGGCCAGCAGCGCCATGCCGGCGCACAGGACGACCAGCCCCAGCCCGGCCAGCAGGCCCACGGGATAGCGGTCGGACAGGCGGCCCGCGGCCGAGGCCACCAGCGCCACGGCCACGGGCCACGGTGTGATCAGGAAGCCGGTCTGGACCTGCGTATACCCCAGTTGCTGCAGCAGGAAGGGCAGCGACACGAATGCCAGCGCCTGCGTCGCGAAGGTGCACACGCCGGTGGCGGCCGACAACGCGAACATGGGGCGCCTGAGCAGATCCAGCGCGAGCAGCGGGGCAGGCTCGTCCGCCTGGCGCAGCAGCAGCGCGTACAGAAGCGCGAGGGTCGCGGCCACCGTGATCACGAGCTCGGTCCACGAGCGTGCATGCGCGCCTTCGTTCAGGGCATAGACCAGGCAGGCGAAGAATGCCGCGCACAGCAGCGCGGCGACGCCGTCGAACCCGCGCGTGCTGCGCGGCGTGACGGGCAGCGACTTCAGGCCCATGTATACCGCCAGCGCGCCCAGCGGCACGTTGACGAGAAAGAGCCAGTGCCAGCTGGCCACCGCCAGGATCGCGGATGCCATGGTGGGCCCCGCGGCGAACGACACGGCCACCACCAGCGAGTTGAGGCCCACGCCCCTGCCCAGCTGGCCCGAGGGATAGATGAAGCGGATCATCGCCCCGTTGACCGACATGACCCACGCCGCTCCCAGCCCCTGTGCCACGCGCGCGGCCACCAGCCACTCCAGCGACGGCGCCAGCCCGCACGCGAGCGAGGACACGGTGAACAGCACCAGCCCCGCCATCATCACGCGACGATGCCCGATGATCTCGCCCAGCGAGCCGGCGGGCAGCAGCGCCGCGATCATGGCCAGTTGATAGGCGCTGACGATCCACACCGATAAGGCTTCGGTGGTGCCCAGATCGCGCGCCATCGTGGGCAGCGCGGTGTTGGCGATGGCCGTGTCCAGGCTGGCCATGCTGACGCCCAGCAGGATCGCCAGCACCGCCCGCCATCGTTCCGCCTCCGGCACGCCTTCGCCTACTGGATGTTGGTGCGTACGCGCGAAGTGAAACGGCATGGCGGCTGTGTCATTGTTCGGGCCGCTGCCGGGCGGCGCGGATCAGGCGCACGATATCACTCCCGCGGCTCGGGCGTCTCTGCCGGGCAGTTGGTCGGCGGCGCGAGGCCGCGCCGCGCCATGCACGCTAGGCCGCGGCGCAGGCCTCGATCTCTATCAGCCAGTTCGGCCTGACCAGCCCCGCGACCTGCAGCACCGTGCGTGCGGGAAACTCCCGGATGCGCTCGCGCAGATAGGCGTTGTAGGCCGCGTTGAACCCGTCGAAGTCCATCGCGCCGGTGGCCGGATCGGCCACCAGGTAAACGCGCACATGGGTCAGGTGCTCCAGGCCCAGGCCCATTTCTTTCAGTACCCCTTCCAGCCGCGCCAAGGTCGTGGAGGTCTGCGCGGCCGTGTCGCCCAGGGCCGCCATCGAATCAGGCGGGGCGTTGGCATCGATGACGGCCGGATACTGGGCGCTGAGCTGATAGTGGGTCAGCCCGGGCGGCACGGCCACCGCGCGGCTGATGGCGGAAGCGGAGCCGGATGCGGCGTAGCGTTGTGGCGTAGGCACGATAGTGTTTTCCCCGATGTGAATGTGGTGTCGAACTTTATAGTATTTTCACATTAATGCTCAATCAGGGGAAAAACGGTGTCCGCCGTGCTGGACCTTCTGGCCTCGCATCGCAGCGTGCGCAGCTTCGCCGACCGCCCGGTCGAGCCGGCGCTGCTCGAGCGGGTCTACGCGGCCGCGCTCCGCTCCCCATCCTGGAACAACGCCCAGAACGTCACGCTGATCGAAGTGCGGGACGAGGCGCGCAAGAGCGAACTGGCCACCCTGTGCGGCAACCAGCAATCCATCCACCAGGCGCCGGTCTTCGGCGTGCTGGTCATGGATTTCCACAAGACGGCCGTGGCCGCGGCCCGCCACGGCCGCCGGCAGACGGCGCATGAAGACGTCAACGGCCTGCTCATCGGCGCCGTGGATGCCGGCATCGTGCTGGGCGCCCTTATGGTGGCGGCGCGCGCCGAAGGCCTGGCGGTCTGTCCCATCGGCGGCATCCGGCGCGAAACCGCCGCCGTCATCGAGCTGCTGGGCCTGCCCCCGCTGACCTTGCCGCTGGCAGGCCTGTGCCTGGGCTACACCGAATCCGCTCCCGGCCCCGTCAAGCCCCGCCTGCCGCTGGCGGCCTTCTGCCATCCCGAAAGCTACGACGCGGCGCGCATAGAGAACGCTGTGCAGGCCATCGACCGGGCCATGGCCGACTACCGGCAGGCACAGGGCACGACAGCGGGATCGTGGTCCGACGCGGTGTCGGCGCGCTATGCCTCCATGCCCGCCTATGCCGGCGTGGCCGGGGCCCTGCATGCCCAAGGCTTCCGCTTCGGCGCGCAAGGGTAAATCCTATAATCGGATTTTTCCTCGGATCATGACTATGGGACTACTCAAACCGCAAGCAGGCACCGTGGTGCGCAGCGAGCCGAACCTCACGGATCGCGTCACCGAGATGCTGATCGAGGAGATAACCGGCGGCCAATACCAGCCCGGCGAAGTGCTGCCGCCCGAACAGGTCATCGCCGACCGCCTAGGCGTCTCGCGCACGGTGCTGCGCGAAGCGGTGTCGCGCCTGAAGGCGGACGGCATCGTCACCAGCAAGCAGGGACGCGGCCTGACGGTCATGGTCAACACGCGGCCGTCGGTGCTGCGCATGCAGGCGGCCGAAGAAGGCAACGTCGAGCAGATCATGCGCATCGTCGAGCTGCGCCGCGGCTTCGAGATCGAGGCCGCGGCCCTGGCCGCGCAGCGCCGCGACGAACAGGACCTGGAAAACATGCGCGATGCGCTGGACAGCATGGCCGCCGCCGTCGAGTCCGGGGACGTCGTGGCCGGCATCGAGGCCGACCTGAACTTCCACCGCGCCATCGCCCGCGCCACGCGCAACGAGCACTACCTGAACTTCTTCGACTTTCTCAGCGTGCTGCTCAAGCGCAACGTGCAGGTCTCGCGCAGCCGCTCGGCCAAGCGCGCCGGCCGCGGCGCGATGGCCCAGTCCGAGCACGAAGCCCTGTACCGGGCCATCGAGCAGGGCGACAGCGAACTGGCGCGCCTGCACGCGCGCAACCATATCGAAAACACCGGAATTCGTCTGGAGTCGACCAGTTTCTTGAAACGGTAGAGCAGTCCACGCCGACTCAGCCGTTGCACACAAGGGGAAAAAAATGGCGAGCAAAACCATCGATGAATTGGTGATGGCCGACCAGGGCCTGGTCAGCCGTTCCATCTTCGTCGACGAGGACATCTTCAAGACCGAGCTCGACCGCATCTTCTCGCGGGCCTGGCTGTTCGTCGGCCACGAAAGCCTCGTGCCAAACCCGGACGACTACTTCGTCTCTCGCATGGGCAGCGAGTCGGTCATTCTCACGCGCGACCGCCAGGGCAACATCCAGGTCATGCTGAACAGCTGCGCGCACCGCGGCATGAAGCTGTGCCGCTATGACCACGGCAACAACCGCACATTCACCTGTCCTTACCACGGCTGGAGTTTCTCCACCGACGGCAAGCTGGTCGAGCGCCCCGGCGAACTGGTCGGCGTGCCCGGCCATGCCACGCACTACAAGGGCGAGCTCGACAAAAAGGCGTGGGGCCTGAAGACGGTGGCGCAGGTATGCGTGTACAAGGGCACGGTCTGGGCCACCTGGGACGCCGATGCCCCGCCGTTCCTGGACTACCTGGGCGACATGAAGTGGTACCTGGACGCCGCGCTGGACAATCGCGACGGCAGTCCCGGCGGCTCGGAAGTGATCGGCGGCGTGCAGAAGTGGCGCGTGAAGTGCAACTGGAAGTTCGCGCCCGAGAACTTCATCGGCGACCTCTACCACGACATCAGCCATCGTTCGGTGGACATCGTCGGCATCGGCCCCAGCGGCGGCAAGGGCCGGCGCGACCCCACGCCCGGCCGCATGACCATCGGCTTCAAGGACCTGGGCCATGGCCTGCTGGGCCAGCTGCCCTTCTACGCCGAGCCCGACTACAAGCCGCTGTATGCGCAGCATCCCGAGGTCGAGGCCTACTACCGCGAGGTCCATGAAGCGCGCGTGCGCCGTTTCGGCGACAAGATGCGCGTGATGACCAGCGTGGGCACCATCTTCCCGAACATGTCGTTCCACGGCCGGCAGCCGCGCACCATTGCCGTATTCCATCCGATCAGCCCGACGGAAATGGAAATGTGGCGCATGTACCTGGTCGACAAGGACGCCCCCGAAGCCGTGAAAGAGGCCGCGCGCCATTACTACCTGCGCTACTCCGGCCCAGGCGGCATGACCGAGTCGGACGACATGGAGAACTGGACGGGCGCCACCGAGGCCTGCCGCGGCACGGTGTCGCGCGAGCTCTACTTCAACTACCAGATGGGCCTGGGCCACGCCCGGGCCGTGCCCGAGCTGAAAGGCTGCGTCGAGAACGGCGAATACACCGAAGAGAACGCGCGCCTGTATTACCGGCGCTGGGCCCAGTTCATGAAGGGCCTGGACTGGAACTCGCTGATGCCCGCGGACGCATGAGGAGGCGCACATGACGACAGCATCGAACGCCTTGCAGCTCTGGTGGGAAGTCGACCAGTTCCTCAGCCACGAAGCCGAACTGCTGGATACGCGGCGCTTCGACGAATGGCTCGAGCTTTTCGAAGAGTGCGCCACCTATCGCATGCCGCTGGCGCGCAACGTGCGCCGCGACCGCATCGCCACCGAGGAATACACCCAGGTCCATCAGACGGCCTGGATAGACGAGACCACCGCCACGCTGCGCCAGCGCGTCGCCCAGCTCAAGACAGGCATCCACTGGGCCGAGGAACCCGCATCGCGCACCACGCACATGGTCGCGAACGTGCGCGTCGCCGACGCGCAGGAGAGCGACGGCGTACTCACGGTCTTGGTGCATTCGCGCTTCATGCTCTACCAGAACCGCCTGCAGGACGAGACCAACATCTTCGTCGGCAAGCGCACGGACGTGCTGGTACGGCGCGACGGCGCGTGGCGCATACGAAGCCGTGACATCCATCTAGACCAGAACGTACTGCAGGCCAAGGCGCTGACCGTCTTCTTCTGAGTCCGCATCACCGCACAAGTCCTCGGGGACGTCGCAAGACCTCCCCGAGGCAGGCTTCACCCATTAGTTGCTGTACCGGGAGACGACACGCCGCCCCGCGGCTTTCCTTGATCTGGAGTGTTGCAATGAACCGCCGTACCGTTTTGAAGACTTTGGGATTTGCCGCCACCCTGCCCCTGACCTCGGTCGCGCGTGCAAGCGAAGCGTATGCCAGCCGCCCCATCCGCCTGGTCGTGCCCTACCCGCCCGGCGGCGTGACCGACGTGGCGGCGCGCCTGGCCGGCGAGGTATTGACGGCGCGCTACGGCCAGCCGGTCGTGGTGGAGAACCGCCCCGGCGCCAGCGGGCTGATCGGCCAGCAGGTCGTGGCCTCGTCCGCGCCCGACGGGTACACGCTCATCATGGGCGGACTGGGCGGCAACGTGCTGCCGCCGGTCACCGTGAAGGGCCTGCCGCTGGATGTGCCCAAGGCATTCGTGCCCATCGCCCAGATTGCCGAGTTCATCAACGTGCTGGTCGTGTCCAAGGACTCGCCGGTGACCAACGTCCAGGAATTCGTGGCCCTCGCCAAGAGCAAGGGCGCCGGCGCGATGAGCTATGGCAGCAACGGCATCGGCACCTCGGCCCACCTCACCACCGAGTTCTTCGCGCAGCGCACGGGGCTGAAGATGGAACACGTGCCCTACAAGGGCAGCGGCGAACTGAACATCGACGTCGCCAACGGCAACCTGGACTTCTCCATCAACAATCTGCCCGCGGTGCTGCCCCTGGTGAAAAAGGGCAGCCTGAAGGCCATTGCCGTGACCAGCACCTATCGCAGCAAGCAACTGCCCGATACGCCTACCTTCCAGGAAAGCGGCATCGCCGACTTCGACGTGACCAGCTGGCTGGGCGTGTACGCGCCCGCCGCGCTGCCGCCGGCACTGGCGCAGGAACTTGGCGACGTGATCGCCAAGGGCATGAGCGCGCCCGAGATGCGCAAGCGACTGGAGACCGCCGGCTTCGAACCGCAGCCGCGCGGCGCCAAGGAGTTCGCCGCGTTGAACCAGCGCGAACTCGAGCGCTGGGGCGAGATCGCGCGGCGCGCCAACGTGGTCATTCCGTTCGGCAAGGGCTGAAGCATGAGCGATACGTCATCCGCCGGCGTCTTGATCATAGGTGCGGGCCACGCCGGAGTGGAATGCGCCTGGGCGCTGCGCGCGGCAGGCTATGCCCTGCCCATCACGCTGGCGGGCGACGAGACGCACACGCCGTACGAACGGCCGCCCCTGTCCAAGGGCGTGCTGCTGGGCACGACAGGCCCTGACCGCATCGTGCTGAAGGCGCAGGCGCAGTATGCCGCCCAGGGCATCACGCACTTGCCGGGCGTGCGCATCGCCGCGCTGCGTCCCGGCGTGGCCGTCACCACGGACGGCCGCGAGCTGCCGTTCGAGCACTGCGTGCTGGCCACCGGTTCGCGGGCGCGCGCCATTCCCGGCCTGCACGGCCCCGGCATATACGCCATCCGCACGCAAGACGACGCCATGGCGCTGCGCCAGGCCATCGCAACGGGCAGCAGGCTGCTGGTGGTGGGCGGCGGCTACCTGGGCCTGGAGGCCGCTTCGTCGGCCGCCAAACTGGGCGCGCAAGTCACCGTACTGGAACAGTCGGGCGCCTTGATGGGCGGCCGCGTCTCGCCGCATACGGCACAGGCCATGGGAGCGCTGCACCGCGACGCCGGCATCGACTGGCATACCGGCTGCAGCGTGATCCGCTGGGAGGCCGACGGCGCGGCCTGGCGGGCGCACACCGCGGCGCATGGCACGCACGAGGCCGACGTGGTGCTGGTCGCCATCGGCGCCGAGCCCAACGACGCGCTGGCCCGCGACGCCGGCGTGTATTGCCAGGACGGCATCGTGGTCGACGATGCCTGCCGCACTTCGATGGAACGCGTCTACGCCATCGGCGACTGCGCCAGCACCTGGCGCGAGGAACTGGGCCGCCATGCCCGCGTGGAGAGCGTGCAGAACGCCCTGGCGCAGGCCCGGCTCGTTGCCGCGCACATCGGCGGCAAGCCGCCGGCGGCGCGGCGCGCGGCCACCTTCTGGTCCGAGCAGCAGGGCCGCCGCCTGCAGATGGCAGGCCTGGTCGCGCCCGGCGCCCCCTGCCGGGACGTCGTCTCCACCACCGCCAAGGGCTGGCTGGTCGAACGCTATATCGACGACCGGCTGGCGGCCATCGAGGCCGTCGACAGCCCGGTCGAATTCGTCAAGGGCGTGGCCCGGCTGTCCCCGGCCACGCCCGCCTGAACCCCTTACGGAGATCCGCATGCCCAACATGATTTTTCAACTGCCCGACGGATCCGAACGGACGCTGGACGCGCCCGCCGACTGGTCGCTGATGGAATGCGCGCGCCATCACGGTATCGAAGGCGTGGTGGCCGAATGCGGCGGCGGCGCCATCTGCGGCACCTGTCACGTCCACATCGACCCGCAGTGGTTCGACCGGCTCGAGCCGGCCGGGCCGACCGAGGAAGCCCTGCTCGAAGTCGTGCCCGACCGCAGCCCCACCAGCCGCCTGTCGTGCCAGGTGATGCTGAACGAAAATCTGGAAGGCATGCGCGTCCGCGTGCCGGCCGAGCAGCTGGCGCTGTAAGGAGACCGCGATGAGCTCGACTGTCAACCTCGTCGACCTGCAACCTGGCGCGCGCGTGCGCCTGGCCGACGGCGCCATCGCCGAGGTCATCGAGAACCCGCAGGACGGCATCTGGATCACCTGCCGCTATCTGTCGCATCCCACCGAGCCCGGCCTGGTCGGCGACGCAGAGCAGCAGATCTTCGCCACCGATATCGAGGCCTACGCCGACCCGCGCTGACGCGGCCGGTCCCTTTTCACTCAGGAGTCATTCATGTCCGCATCATCCCTTCCCACCGTCGTCGTCTCCGCGCCGCTGCCGGCGGACCTGCGCGAGCGGCTGGCGGCCCGCTGCTCGATCATCGACGTGCCTGCGGGCCAAAGCCCCGCGCAGACGCTCGACGCCGCGCAGCGCGAGGCCCTGGTGGGCATTCTCTGCACCATGAAGACGCGCATCCAGCGCGACGAGCTGGCCGCGCTGCCCAAGCTGAAAGTGGTGTCCAACTTCGCGGTGGGCTTCGACAACATCGACGTGCCCGCCGCCACCGAGGCGAACGTGCTGGTCTGCAACACCCCCGGCGTGCTGGACAAGGCCGTTGCCGACCTGACGCTGGGCCTGCTGATCTGCCTGGCGCGCAACATGGTCGGCGGCGACGCTTTCGTGCGCTCGGGCCAATGGGCCCGCGGCGCGGCGCCCCTTACCAGCGACATCCGCGGCAAGACGCTGGGGCTGCTGGGCATGGGCCGCATCGGCCGCGAAGTGGCCCGCATGGCGTGCGCCCTGGGCATGGAAGTCATCTATCACAACCGCAGCCACGACGAGGCCGCCGAGCGCGAGGGCCTGGCGCAGTACCGCGAACGCGACGCGCTGTTCGCCGAGTCGGATTTCCTCAGCGTGCACATCCCGCTCAGCCCCTCCACCCGCCATGGCATCGGCAAGCGCGAGTTCTCGCTGATGAAGCCGAGCGCCTACTTCATCAACACCGCGCGCGGCGGCGTGGTGAACGAAGCGGAAATGATCGAGGCGCTGAAAACCGGCGTGATCGCCGGCGCCGGCCTGGACGTCATGGAAACCGAACCGCTGCCCGGCGATCACCCGCTGTGCTCGCTGTCCAACGTGGTGCTGCAGGCGCACGTGGGCAGCGCCACGGTCGAAACGCGGCGCGCCATGATCGACCTGGCCGCGCAGAACCTGCTGGACGCGGTCGGGGGCACGAAGCCCGCCGCCATGGTCAACCCCGCCGTGTGGGAAGCCGGCGCGGCCAAGGCCTGATCAAACAAAGAGGCGATCATGCAACGAGCGAACCAACCCATGGCGCAGGCCCCGGGCATCCAGCCGGAGATCGCCATCCAGGCGATTCCCGACGACGAGCGCATCTGGGTGCCGCAGGCGCCCAATGTCTGGTACCGGCCGCTGTTCCTCAACACCGTCACGGGCGGCTGGTGCAACCTGCTGCGGGTGCGTCGCTCGGGCGTGCTGAGCCGCCACATCCATCCCGGCATGGTGTTCGGCTATGTCATCAAGGGATCGTGGCACTACCTGGAACACGACTGGGTCGCCAAGGCCGGCAGCTTCGTGTACGAGCCGCCGGGCGAGATTCATACTCTGGTCGTGGACGAGGGCGCCGAACAGGAAGAGATGATTACCTTCTTCAACATCGCCGGCGCCCAGATCTACCTCGACGAGCAGGGACATCAGGTCGGCTACGAGGACGTGTTCAGCAAGATCGAGATGTGCCGCAGGCACTACATCGAGGTCGGCCTGGGCGCGGACTACGTGGACCAGTTCATACGCTGACCGCCCTCTCCCGCCTGGCGCGCCTGTGCGCGTCAGGCGGGCAGCAGCAGGAACAGCAGTCCCGACACGCCCAGCAGCAGGGTCAGGCTCATCAGCAGGCCGTCCCGCGAGGTCAACGCCAGTCCGAACAGCGCGAGCACCGCGCCGCAGATGGAATTGGCCATCGGCACCACTTCCAGCGGCGGCATGACGATGCACACCGCGAGGCACAAGCCCGCCACCGCGCGCGTCCCCACGTCGCCCGTCATCCAGCGCATGCGCGACTTGCAGCAGGCCTCGGTGACCCGGGCCAGCGGCCGCAGCAGGCGGATGGCGCGCAACAACAGCGTGCGCTTGACCTTTCGGCGCAGCAGCCAGCGCGGCAGCCAGATATAGCTGCGCCCCATGACGATCTGCAAAGCGCTCAGCCCCACCAGGATCGCGGCCGTGGTGGGCACCCCGATGACGTGGCCAATTGGCGAAATGATGAACAGCCCGGCGATCAGAATGAGCGGCGCGAAGCTGGTGCGCCCGACGGCGTTGAGCATGCGTTCTACGGAACATTCGCAGTCGCGCCTGGCCAGGTGTTCCAGGCGGTCCAGCATGGCCGACAGCTTGGGCGCCGCGCGCCAGGCTCGTCGGCGATAGCGAGCGCCATGCCTCTCGCCGGCGTCGGCGTGCACGACCAACACGGGTTGGGGATCGGGATTTTCTTCCACGTCGTCGGCGCCTGGCTGGATATCGGTACTCACGGGCGCAGACACAGCATGCCGCGTACCTGACGAAGTAACGGCGGATGACCGACGTTGCAGCATGGGGCGTATCGCCCTGACCGGGCTTCGCCACCCGCGCGCGCTGGGGAAAAGCGCGCGCGGCCGCCTGCTAGACTGCCAGCTTTATCGGCCGGCCGCGCATACCGTGACTTCTCTCTCCTTCTCCAGCCTGCCCCTGTCGCCCACGCAGCTCGGCAATCTCGATAGCCTCGGCTACAAAGAGATGACCGAGATCCAGGCGCAAAGCCTGCCGCTCATTCTTCAGGGACGCGACCTGATCGCGCAGGCCAAGACCGGCAGCGGCAAGACCGCCACGTTCGGCCTGGGCATCCTGCACACGCTCGACCCCGCCCGCTACGCTCTGCAGGGGCTGGTGATCTGCCCCACCCGCGAACTGGCGGACCAGGTCGCGCAGGAACTGCGCCGGCTGGCCCGCGCCGAGGCCAACATCAAGATCCTGACGCTGGCGGGCGGCACGCCCATCCGCCCGCAAGTCGAATCGCTGCAGTATGGCGCGCACATCGTGGTCGGCACGCCGGGCCGCCTGATAGACCATCTGGAGCGCGCCAGCGTGGACCTGAGCGCCCTGCGCACGCTGGTGCTGGACGAAGCGGACCGCATGGTCGACATGGGATTCTTCGACGACGTGGCGCGCATCGTCGCCGCCTGCCCCTCGCCGCGCCAGACTCTGCTGTTCTCGGCGACCTATCCCGACGACATCCGCAAAAGCGCCGCGCGCTTCCTGAAGAACCCGGTCGAGATCCGCGTCGAGGCGCAGCACGACGCCAGCCGCATCGAGCAGCATTTCTTCGAGATCGCGCCGGACGGCCGCAACGCCGCGGTGGCGCAATTGCTGAACCACTATCGTCCGGTCTCCGCGCTGGCCTTCTGCAATACCAAGGCGCAATGCCGCGAACTGGCCGACGACCTGCGCGCGCAGGGCTTCAGCGCGCTGGCCCTGCATGGCGACCTGGAACAGCGCGAGCGCGACGAAGTGCTGGTGCAGTTCGCCAACCAGAGCTGCTCGGTGCTGGTGGCCACCGACGTGGCGGCTCGCGGCCTGGACATCCCGTCGCTGGGCGCGGTGATCAACGTGGACGTCACGCGCGATCCCGAGGTGCACGTGCACCGCATCGGCCGCACCGGCCGCGGCCAGGAGAACGGCCTGGCGCTAAGCCTGTGCGCGCCGCACGAGATGCAGGCCGCGAACCTGATCGAGCAATACCAGGGCAAGCCCCTGCGCTGGTCCGACTTGAAGCGCTTGGCGCCCACGTCGAACGAGCCGCTGCGCGCCCCCATGGTGACCATGGTGGTGCTTGGCGGCAAGAAAGAGAAGCTGCGCCCGGGCGATCTGCTGGGCGCGCTGACGGGCGACGCGGGCCTGACCAAAGAGCAGGTCGGCAAGATCAACGTGGCCGACCAGATGAGCTATGTGGCGCTGGAACGCAGCGTGGCCAAGGCGGCCTGCGCGAAGCTGAGCAATGGCAGCATCAAGGGCCGGCGCTTTCGCATGCGATTGATGCCGGGTTGATCGGATCGACGCGGATGGCGCGCGCGCGGCACGCCGGCCAACCCATGTGCCGGGCATGACCAGATCGGGATCGCGTCAATGTGCCTCCCTCAACCAGCAACTATCACGACAACACCGAGCGCCAGCAGAAGCAAGAAGATGCCCGACAGTCGCTCTAGCCACGGCAAAGCCCGCGTAAAACGCCGCAGCACGGCCTCGTTGCCCACGGCCACCGCCACCAGCACGTCCCAGGCCAGCACGGCTCCGAACATCCAGATGCCGTACAGCGTCTTCCATCCCGCGCTGGCATGCGGGCCCGTCAGCATGGCCGCCAGGCTGGCATAGAACAGCGCGTTCTTGGGATTGAGGATGCCCGACAGAAAGCCCATGCGGGCCGCGCGCCGCCATGCCGCCGCCGCGCGGCCAGGCATTTCGATTTCGTCTTTGCCGCGGGGTGGCGGCCCGCCGATGAGCGCGCTGGCCCCTGCATGGCGGATGAACAGATAAGCCAGGTACAGCAGGTATCCGGAGCCGGCCAGCTGCAGGAACACGAACAGGGAGCTGTCCGCGCGCAGCACGGCGGTGCCGCCGAACGCCGCCACGATGAATACACCATTGGCCGCCGCGATGCCCAGGCAGGCCCCGGTGGCGACACGCCATCCCATCGACAGCGAGGTGCGCGCGATGAGGAAGAAGTCGGGACCGGGCGACAGCAGCGCAAGGAAATGCGCCGCCGCGATGATGAGGAATTGCTGCATGGGACACCGATGGGCTCGTGCTTGCGCGCAGTTTGCCCAGGCCGGTGTCCGGTGTATTGAAGAAAATTGCAGTCGGGGACGCGGTGGCGCCCGCGGCAACGCGCATGCCGACGCTCAATCGTGCCGCGACAAGCCGGCCATCCGCGAGCCACAGACCAGCCGGGCCGACCCGGCACCGCGCGGGCTATATCGCTGTACCTGATACCGCCCCGGCGTGACGGCCGCGTATGCCTTGAACACGCGCTGGAAATGCGCCTGGTCGGCGAACCCCAGATGGTGCGCAAGATCGGCCAGCCGCGCTCCGCTGCGCAGGCGGTCGCGGGCAAGGTTGACGCGCAGGTTCAACTGCCAGGCATGCGGCGTCATGCCGGTGGCCGCTCGTACGGCGCGAATGAATTGATAGCGGCTCATGCCGACACGCCGCGCGAGATCCTGCAGCGCCAGCGCCTCGCCCGGCGCGTCGGACACGGCCTGCATGGCAGGCAGCAGGCGCTCGGCCAGGCCGGCCGCCAGGGCCGGCGTGTCTACGCGCAGTCCCTGCGCACCATCGCTATCGCCGATGAACGCGATCAGCGCGGCCTCTTTGTCGCCTGCGGGCGCCGTCGAAAACAGCACGTCGTTCAACTGGCAGAAGCGCCTGTAGAGCTGCGCGTCATGAACGATGCGCACAGGCTCCGGCTGCAACAAGGCGCCGCCCAGCGCCGGCGCATATTCCGCTCGCACCGCGCGCAGCCATTGCGCATCCAGATGAAGCATCTGATAGCTCCACGCCGTCTCGGTCGCGGGATTGCAGGCATGCATGCGCATGGCCGGCACGAACACGACTGTGCCGGGATGCAGCCGCACCGGCCCGTCGACGGCGCCGGTGAAGACGCTGGTGCCCGCGTCGACGGCGCCTATCGAGTAAGTGGGATGGCTGTGCGGCTTGTAGCAGGCGCGGCTGTGGCAGGCGCGCCTGCTTTCCACATACGGCAGCGCGGCGTCGCGCCAGAAGTCGTGGATGCCGTCTTGAGGCTGACATCGAACAGGGCGGGTGGCGGGCATCGACGAGCTCCGTGACAGGCCTGCAACGCAAACACCGCGCAGACGTAGAAAAGCCGGCGCTGCTCGTGCAGGACCGGCTTCTACAGGCGGCATGGGGAACACCACCAAAAATTCGACCACCGTAAGTGGTCGGGGCGAGAGGATTCGAACCTCCGACTCCTGCGTCCCGAACGCAGTACTCTACCAGGCTGAGCTACGCCCCGATTTCCGTTGTGCTCGCCGTTGGGTGTTATCCCCGTTGGGTGTTACCCCACAACGGCATCAACGATCGCGGTTTACCGCGAAAGCGCAAAATTCTATCAGAGATTCCCGATAAACGGAAACGGGGTAGTCGGCCAGGGCGGCGCTGGCCCGGTCGGCCTCTTCCTGGGCCGCCCGCATGGTGTGCTCCAGCGCGTCGGTGGCCTGAATGGCGGCGGCCACGGCGGTGAAGTCGGCGTCGCCCGTCTCGATGGCGGTGCGGATCAGGTCGCGCTGTTCGGGCGTGCCCACTTCCATGACGCGGATCAGCGGCAGCGTGGGCTTGCCCTCGCGCAGGTCGTCGCCGACGTTCTTGCCCAGCGCATGCGCGTCGCCGCTGTAGTCCAGCACGTCGTCCACCAATTGGAACGCCGTGCCCACGTGGCGGCCGTAGGCCGCGGCGGCCTCTTGCTGGGCCAGCGTGCCGCCGGCCAGCACCGCGCCCACCTGGGCGGCGGCCTCGAACAGCTTGGCGGTCTTGTAGCGCACGACCTGCAGATAGCGCTCTTGCGAGACCTCGGGATCGTGCACGTTGAGCAGCTGCAGCACCTCGCCCTCGGCGATCACCGTGGTGGCCTCGGACAGGATCTGCATGATGCGCATGTTGTCCGCCTCGACCATCATCTCGAACGAGCGCGAATACAGATAGTCGCCCACCAGCACGCTGGCGGCGTTGCCGAACACCGCGTTGGCGGTGCCGCGGCCGCGGCGCAGGTCGGACTCGTCGACCACGTCGTCGTGCAGCAGCGTGGCGGTATGGATGAACTCGACCACCGCGGCAAGCAGCTGGTGGTAGGTGCCGGTATAACCCAGTGCGCGCGCCACCATCATCAGCATGGCGGGCCGCATGCGCTTGCCGCCGGCGCCGACGATGTAGTCGCCGATGGTGCGAATCAGGACGACTTCGGAATTCAGCCTGGCGCGAATGACCGCATCGACGGCCTTCATGTCATCGGCTATGGGGGCGATCAGCGCGGCAAGGTCCAAAACGAATCCGGGTATGGGAGAGCCCGGCCCCGCGGCTCGGGCGGCATCCCGCGCGGCTGCGCGGGTTTCGGGGGCCGGCCCGAATTATACTGACATGGCCTTGGGCAGCCGCTGCGCGGCGCGCATCTCATCCAATGGATGCGCGCCCAGACACGCGCTTCAGCGCAACAGCCCGCGCTGCGCCAGGTTCGCGTACAGCGCCCGCACCCCGAACTCCCAACGCGGAATCGCGGTGCACAGTCCCACCGGATTCACCAGCGCGCCCAGCCTGGGCGACGCGATGCGTACGCGGTCGCCCGGCAGATGCGTGAAACCGCTGCCCTCGCCCGCGCGGTCCTGCGTGGGCGAAAACATGGTGCCCAGGAACAGCATGAAGCCGTCGGGATATTGGTGATGGTCGCCCCAGGTCTGGCCCACCAGGTCCAGCGGATCGCGGCTGATCTCGCGCATGTGGCTCACGCCCTCCAGCACGAAGCCGTCGTCGCCCTCGATGCGCAGCGACACGTCGGCATTGCGCACGTCGTCGATGGTGTAGTGCTCGTCCAATAGGCGCACGAACGGCCCGATGGCGCATGAGCCGTTGTTGTCCTTGGCGCGGCCCAGCAGCAGCGCGCTGCGGCCCTCGACGTCGCGCAGGTTGACGTCATTGCCCAGCGCCGCGCCCGCCACCTCGCCGCGCGAGGTGACGGCCAGCACGATCTCGGGCTCGGGGTTGTTCCACTCGGAAGTGGGCAGCAGGCCCACCCAGGCGCCCGTACCCACCGAGGCCATGGGCGGCGCCTTCGAGAACACCTCGGCGTCGGGCCCGATGCCGACTTCCAGATATTGCGACCACTGCCCGCGCGCCTGCATGTCGGCCTTCAGGCGCAGCGCCTCGGGCGAGCCCGGACGCAGGCGCGACAGGTCGGTGCCGATGATCTCGTGCAGCCGCTGGCGGATGGTCTCGGCCCGCGATGCGTCGCCGCCGGCCTGCTCTTCGATCAGCCGCTCCAGCAGGCTGACCGCGAACGTGACGCCCGCCGCCTTGACGGGCTGCAGGTCGCAGGGCGCCAGCAACGCGGCGCCGCCAAGATCGCCTGCCAGCGTGCTGGCCAGCAGCTCGGCCACCGGTCCCAGGGACTCGCCCGGCGCCGTGCGCGCGATCTGCACACGCTCGGGATGTTCAAGCAGGTCGGACACCGTAGGCGTGGTCGCCGTGATGTCGACCACCTGGCCCTGGCGCACGACGACCACGCTCGGGCCGGGGTGCGCGCCTTCGCGCCACACGCGACCAACCAGCAGGGCGCGGTCCAGATCCTCGGGCAGGTCTCGTTCGATGCCAGTCATGTCTGCAGTCTCCTCATCGCTATCGGCCGCCTCGATCGACGGCGGTATCGCGGGGCAGTCTAGTGCGGCGCGGCGAATGTTGTCTAATATGCTGTCTTTCTATCCAATATATTGGACGCCGCCATGCCGACGGACTACGAAGTGCCTGCGCTGCGGCGCGCCCACGAGATCCTGCGCGTACTGGCCGCGGCGCATGCGCCCGTGCGCCCGCAGCAATTGGCCGAGGCCTGCGGCATGCCGCGCAGTTCGCTGTACCTGCTGCTGGATTCGCTGGCGCAGCGGCGCTGGATCGAGAAGGTGCGCGATGGCTACGTCGTCGGGCTTGAACTGATGACGCTGGGCGCGGCCTATCTGCGGCAGGACAACCTGGAACCCGCCTTCCGCCACGCGGCCGCCCTGTTCGTCGAGCGACACAACGAGGTCATGCAGCTGGCCATGCTCGATGGCGCGGACGCCGTGTACCTGGCGCGCGAGGACGCGCGCCGCCCCGTGCGGCTGGTGTCCGAGATCGGTTCGCGCCTGCCCGCCCATGCCTGCGCCCTGGGCAAGGCGCTGCTGTCCAGCCTGGAAGATGGCGAACTGGACCAAGTGCTGCCTGCTCGGCTGGCCGCGGTCACCGAGCGCACCTGCACAGATCGCGCCGCCCTGCTGCGCGAGCTGGAGGAAGTCCGCCGCACCGGGCTGGCCCGGGACCAGGAGGAGGTGGCCGCCGGCCTGCATTGCCATGCCGCGTACGTGGGCCGCACGCCGCAGGGCCGCCGCATCGCGATCAGCAGCTCGGTGCCCACCGATCGCCACGATGCCGCGCATCTGCAGGCCGTGCGGACGGGCGTGGCGCAGGCGGCGCGCCAGATCGCGGCGCGGGTGGTGGCGACATGAACCGCGGCGGGTTTTTTGCTCCCGCACAACGGATAAGCCCTTACCCCACAAGGCGTTTTTGACTTTTCCACAAGCCCGGGATAGAATCCTCGGTTCGGTCGGTGCGCCTATCGCGCGGCGGTTTTCTGCTACGGCCGAATTTGTGACAGGAAGGCCAGGACGCTTGCGCGGCAAGAGCCGGCTGATATGCAGCCATGCAGTCGTAGCCATGCAGTTGGCAACCGCAGTCGGCAACCGCAGTTGGCAACAACGGGCAGCACCCGGCGATGCAGTGTGAAAACCCTGCCGCCCCTTCCGAATTAAACCCTTCAAGGAAACCCCATGTACGCGGTCGTAAAAACCGGCGGCAAGCAATATCGCGTTGCTGCTGGCGAAAAACTCAAGGTAGAACAGATACCTGCTGACATTGGGCAAGAAATCACGCTGGACCAGGTCCTGTCCGTGGGCGAAGGCGACCAACTGAAAGTTGGCACGCCCATCGTCTCCGGCGCCGTGGTCAAGGCGACGGTTCTTGCGCATGGCCGGCACGACAAGGTCAAGATCTTCAAGATGCGCCGTCGCAAGCACTATCAGAAGCGTCAAGGCCACCGTCAGAACTACACCGAGATCCGCATCGAGACCATCACGGTCTGACGCGCATATCGGCACCTTTTTAGCAGGAGCTAAACATGGCACAGAAAAAGGGCGGCGGTTCCACCCGGAACGGCCGCGACTCAGAATCGAAGCGACTGGGCGTCAAGGTTTACGGCGGCCAGCAGATCCTGGCGGGCGGCATCATCGTGCGCCAGCGCGGCACTCGCGTGCACCCCGGTGTGAACGTGGGCGTGGGCAAGGACCACACCCTGTTCGCGCTGGCTGACGGCAAGGTCAAGTTCGGCCACAAGGGTGCGCTGAACAAGGCCATCGTTTCGGTCGTCACCGAGTAATTCCGGCGCCGCGTACGCCGTACGCGCCGCACCGGCAAAAGCCCTGCCGTCTGCGGCGGGGCTTTTTGCTTTTCCGCCGCATTTCTACGGCGCGCTTCCGAAGCGCGTCTTCGTGGCGCAGGCCTCTCAGCCGCGCCGCCATCCTCATACCGCACACATCATGAAATTCGTAGACGAAGCCACCATCGAGGTCATCGCCGGCAAAGGCGGCAATGGCGCGTCGAGCTTTCGCCGCGAGAAGTTCATTCCCAAGGGCGGCCCGGACGGCGGCGACGGCGGGCGCGGCGGCAGCATCTTCGCGGTGGCCGACCGCAACATCAACACGCTGATCGATTTCCGCTACGCGCGGCTGCACCGCGCCAAGAACGGCGAGAACGGCCGCGGCTCCGACCAGTACGGCGCGGCGGCGCCCGACATCACGCTGCGCGTGCCGGTCGGCACCGTCGTGCATGACGCCGACACCGGCGAGGTGCTGTTCGACATGAACCGGCACGGCCAGCAGGTCACGCTGGCGGCCGGCGGCCAGGGCGGTCTGGGCAACCTGCACTTCAAGTCCAGCACGAACCGCGCGCCGCGCCAATGGACGCCCGGCAAGGAAGGCGAACAGCGCCGCCTGCGCCTGGAGCTGAAGGTGCTGGCCGACGTGGGTCTGCTGGGCCTGCCCAACGCGGGCAAGTCCACCCTGATCTCGCGCATCTCCAACGCCCGCCCCAAGGTCGCCGACTACCCGTTCACCACGCTGCATCCCAACCTGGGCGTGGTGCGCACCTCGCCGTCGCGCAGCTTCGTGGTGGCCGACATCCCCGGCCTGATCGAAGGCGCGTCCGAAGGCGCGGGGCTGGGCCATCTGTTTTTGCGCCACCTGGCGCGCACCCGCGTGCTGCTGCACCTGGTGGACATCGCGAACCCGGACCCCGACGTCGACCCTATCGGCCAGGCCGTCATCGACGCCCGCGCCATCGTCGAGGAACTGCGCCGCTACGACCCCGAGCTGGCCGCCAAGCCGCGCTGGCTGGTGCTGAACAAGCTCGACATGGTGAGCGACCCGCAGGCCGCGCGCGAGCGCTTCTGCGCCGAGTTCGGCTGGGACGGCCCGGTCCACATCATCTCGGGCCTGAACGGCGACGGCACGCAAGACCTGATCTGGGCGCTGCAGGACTACCTGGACGAAGAGAACCGCAAGGACCAGATCGCCCAGGACAAGGCCGAAGGCACGTATGTGCACGAAGATCCGCGCTTCGACACGACGCGCAGCGATGCGCAGGCGTCCCCGCCGCCGCGCGGCGACGACGAATAAGCCATAATCGCAATCCGTCCTGGGCCGCCTCCGGCGGCCGTGTCCCGCAACGCCCGGTCATCGCCATGACTGCCCACACCAACGCCGTATCCGTCGCCGCCTCCGCCAGCCGCCTGGTCGCCAAGGTCGGTTCCTCGCTCGTCACCAATGAAGGCCGCGGACTGGATCGCGTCGCCGTGGCCGATTGGGCCGCGCAGATCGCCGCGCTGCGCAAGCTCGGCAGGCAAGTGGTGCTGGTGTCCAGCGGAGCCATCGCCGAAGGCATGGCGCGCCTGGGCTGGAGCAAGCGTCCCTCGGCCATGCACGAGCTGCAGGCGGCCGCCGCGGTAGGCCAGATGGGGCTGTGCCAGGCCTACGAGGCCGCGTTCGCGGAACACGGGCTGCGCACCGCGCAGGTGCTGCTGACGCACGAAGACCTGGCCGATCGCCGCCGCTACCTGAATGCCCGCTCTACCCTGTTCGCGCTGATGCGCCTGGGCGTGGTGCCCATCGTCAACGAGAACGACACGGTCGTCACCGACGAGATCCGCCTGGGCGACAACGACACGCTGGGCGCGCTGGTCACCAACCTGATCGAAGCCGACACGCTGGTCATCCTGACCGACCAGCGCGGCCTGTACAGCGCCGATCCGCGCAAGAATCCCGATGCGCAGTTCGTGTCGCATGCCCAGGCCGGCGATGCCGCGCTGGAGGCGATGGCGGGCGGCGCGGGCAGCGGCATCGGCACCGGCGGCATGCTGACCAAGATACTGGCCGCCAAGCGCGCGGCGCGCAGCGGCGCCCATACCATCATTGCCTCGGGCCGCGAGCGCAACGTGCTGACCCGCCTGGCGCACGGCGAGTGCATCGGCACCGAACTGCGCGCGCTGCTGCCTGTGTGGTCGGCGCGCAAGCAGTGGCTGGCCGATCACCTGCGCCTGCGCGGCCGCGTCGTGCTGGACGACGGCGCCGTGCATGCCCTGCTGCACGAAGGCAAGAGCCTGCTGCCCATCGGCGTGACGGACGTGCAGGGCGAATTCGAACGCGGCGACGTAGTGGCGTGCGTGGACGCCGGGGGCCGCGAATGCGCGCGCGGCCTGATCAACTATTCGTCGGCCGATGCGCGGCGCATCATGCGCCAACCCTCGGCCCGCATTGCGGACATCCTGGGCAGCATGACGGACCCCGAGCTGATGCACCGCGACAACCTGGTCGTGGTCTGAGGCCGGCGGCGGCCGCCCTGCGGCCGCACGCGCGGGCGTGACGTCTTCATCCCCATCTCGAATACCGCATCACTCCCATCCCCCTGCGCCCGCATCGGCCAGGAACATGTAGCCCCAATCGCGCACGGTGAACAGCGGCAGCTGTACGCCCAGGCCCAGCGCCTTGGCGCGCAGCCGCGATACGGTCACGTCCAGCGAGCGCCCGCCGCCCAGCTGCCGGTCGCCACGCGGCAGCAGCCAGCCGGGCGCATCGAGCAGGCGCTTGAGCAGGCGGCTTTCCGCCAGCGTCAGGGGCACCCATTGGTCGGCGGGGCCTGCCAGCACGCGGTCGCGCGCCATCAGCCGCCACTGCGAGCGGCGGCCGCCCTGGCCGCGATAGCGCAACGACGCCCGCAGCATGGCGGCGACTTCCGCGGCGTTGGTGTCGGCATGGCAACAGGCATCGGCGCCGGCGTCCATGGCGGCGATCCGGGCGTCGGCCGGCGCACCGGCCAGCATGACGACCAGGCCGGCCACCGGCACGCAAGAACGCACCTGCGCCACGCGGCTGTACAGCGCGCTGGAGGCCGTACGCAGCACCACGGCGTCCGGCATGCGGATTTCGGCCAGCACGCGCAGCGCAGTGACCGCGTCGGCCAGCTGCACGGACCAGCCGGCCTGCTGCAGCCCATGGACCAGCGGGGTGGCGGAGGCGCCCGGAAGGGCGTCGTTGATGAGGACGAGCTGAAGGGTGTCGGACATATCTGCGGGCACAGAACGGTTTGCAACGATTCGAATACCACATATGTAATTCTATCAATCACCAAAGTATTCAAATCACACGCTCCAATCGCAGCGTGAAAACCTCCTTTTCAGACCGATTGAAACAAGCACGGCAGCTGCGCGGCCTCACGCAGCAGGCTTTGGCCCGTGCCAGCGGTCTGTCCCAAAGCGCCATCGCGAGCTATGAGAACGGCGACCGAGACAGCAGCCGCTCGGCGCGCAGCCTGGCCCACGCGCTGGACGTCGAAGTCGACTGGCTGGAAACGGGAAAAGGTCCGATGGAACGGACGCCCTTGGTCTACGAGACGCACGGCCGCCAGTCCGACAAGCACAGCCTGCGCGAACCTCAGGCCGTAGCCTGGCCCTTCTCCATCGACCCTCGCCGTTTTGCCGCGCTCAGCTCGGACCAGCTGCAATTCCTGGACAAGTGGCTGGAGGCCTACCTGGATGCCTGCCAGCGCGGCGCGAAACCGCCGCGCGCCACGAAACGACGCAGCTGAACGACGCCGCAGCGCGCGGCGCCCACGCGTTCCTCTGCCTATCCAGGCACTGCACCCGCGGTTTTCAGTGCCTGGCGAAAATCAAGGACTGATGCGCGGCCGCGCCGGCGATCGCCCCATCGCCCACCGCCAATGACACGGAACCGCCCGGCCGCGCGACGTCGCCGCAGGCATAGACGCCCGCCACCGACGTCGCCTTCATCGCATCCGTCCTGACGGTACGGCCCATGGGCCCCTCGTCCATGTCGCAGCCCAGCGTCGCGGCGATGGGGCTGGCCGGCGAAATCCTGGGCGTGGCGAACAGGCCGTCCAGCTTCACCACGTGCCCGCCCTGCAGCACCAGGTCGAGCCGGCCCTCGATGCGCTGCACCCGGCTGCGTTCGACCCGTACGCCGCGCGCCGCCAGCGCCTGCAACTGCTCCGCATCGGGCTCGAACGCGCCATTCAGGAACAAGGTGGTGGTGCCCCAGTCGGGCAGCATCAGCGCCACGTGCATCGCCAGCGCGGAGCTGGCCAACACGCCGATCCGGCCTTCATTCAGTTCGTATCCGTGGCAGTACGGGCAGTGGAACACGTGCCGCCCCCAGCGCTCCGCCAAGCCGGGCACCTCGGGCAATTGGTCGCTCACGCCGGTGGCCAGCACGATGCGCCTGGCCTCGCGCGGCGCCATGCCTTCGACGTCCACGCGAAAACCATCGTCGGCAGCGACGACGTTGGCCACCTTGGCATCGAGCCAGTCCACCGTGCGGTACGCCATCAATTGCGCGCGGCCACGGGCCGCGATGTCGGCGGCCGGCGTGCCGTCCTGCGTGAGAAAGCCATGAGAGTGCTCGGCGTAGCGGTTGCGCCGCTGCCCGGCATCGATGACGAGGATGTTGCGGCGCGCCCGCGCCAGAGGCAGCCCGGCTGCCAGGCCGGCATAGCTGCCGCCCACGATGATTGCGTCATATATCAAGGCACATGCTCCCTGGTCTGTGGCCGCCATGCGGGACCGCGGCGCCATGACGTCACACGGCGGCTTGGCGGCTCGGCGGCCGATTACGAAACTATTGAAGTTACATGGTAGCGAGACGCGCCAGCTCATGCAACTTATAATGTTTCGTATTGCCCACTCATCCGTTTCCCCAGGCTTCCTCATGAGAAAAGACAGCCGGCTGTCCCGCATGCTGCACGTGCTGCTGCACATGGCGCGGCGAGACCAGCCGTTCACCTCCGAGCAAATCGCGCAGATGCTCGACACCAATCCGGTGGTGGTCCGCCGCACGATGGCGGGGCTGCGCCAGGCGGGGTACGTACGGTCCGAGAAGGGACACGGCGGCGGGTGGACCATCGCCTGCGACCTGAAGCGGATCACGCTGCTGGACATTCATCGTGCCGTGGGCGGACCGCGCATCTTCGCAATCGGCAACGAGACTGAGAATCCGGAATGCGCGGTGGAACGCGTGGTCAACGCGGCGCTGGACGACGCGCTGCGCCAGGCCGAGGCCCTGTTGCTGCAAAGGCTGGGCACGATCGCGCTGGCCGACCTGGCGGCGGACTTCGATGCGATCTGCCGCGGCAGCGGCCGGGACGCCACGGTCCAACCTCACGAGCATGGTTGAGCGGCCCCGACGACGCGGCGCCCTGCATGGACGATGCAAAAGAAAAAACCGGACAACGAGGTCCGGTTTCTTGATGGCCAGCGCCCGCAATGGCGCGAGGCCTGCCGCAGGCGCTTAGCGTGCCGGCGCGGGCGTCGCCGCGGGGGCGGGCGCGGCGCCGGGACGCGGACTGACGGTGCGTGAGGCAGGCGCAGCACCGCCCGCGGCGGCGTTGTCGCCGCGGATCTGCGCGGCCAGTTCGATGGCGGCCTGGGCCGTCGGCACGCCGAACGCCAATGCGCCGCGGTTCAGCGGCTCGGCGATGCTGGGAGCAGCCACCAGTTCGCGATTCACGACCAGCGCCAGCATGTTGCCCAGGTTCTGGCTGCTGACGTCCGACAGGATGCGCGTGCCGGCTTCGTTGAAGCGCAGGCCGACGAAATGCTGACCCTGCCGGTCCACCACGGCCGCGGCCTCGGTCAGGTATTCACGCGTGAGCACCGGTTGCTGCTGCAGATACAGCGTGCCATCCGGCATGGACACGGCCGTGCGGTTGGGGCCGGGCTGCGAGTAGGCGATGTAGAACTCGACCGGCGAAGCGGTGCGCGGAGCGGACGCGGACGGGGTCGAAGGGGTCGACGGCGCCGGCGTGGCGCTTCCCTGCTTGTCGGATGCGGTCGGCGCAGTCTGGCACCCGGCCAGGGCCAACATGGCCACGGCAAGCACAGGAGCCAGTTTGCGGAGAGTCAGTTGCATGGTGAGTTCCCTTGGAGTTTCGCTAAAGGCGCACCGCTGGTACGGCAACCGCCATTCTACGCATCACGAACAAGCTTGCTTGCCGCGTCGACGCGACGGTGCCCGGTGGGGGCTATGCGCCTTCGGCCGCATAGGCATGAGAAAAAGTTTACAGGCCTCGCAACACCCCCGTCCGTCCAGACTGAATCCAGATGTAATGGACCAATACGAAGCCCGCTTCCAAAACGCCTATACTTCGTCCCACGCAGGGGTACTCGCGGTTCGCGCCGCGTGTTGAGAGAGTCCCTTCGTACCAGTACGGATAATGCCGATGCTGGGAGCGTATTCCTCAAGCCGCCCCTCGCGCTTCGCCGCGCGCGTGCGCGGCCGGAATCCCTCCTGTTCGGCTCCATCACATCACTTTGGAGCTTTCCATGAACGCCAATCCCAGGTTCCTCGCCGCCACCGCCGAGGTGGACGCCGCGGCCGTCGCCCCGCTTCCCAACTCGCGCAAGATCTACCAGACCGGCTCGCGGCCCGACATCCGCGTACCGTTCCGCCAGATCGAGCAGGCCGACACGCCCACCATGTTCGGCGGCGAGAAGAACCCGCCCCTCACCGTGTATGACACCAGCGGGCCCTATACCGATCCCCAAGCTCGCATCGACATCCGCCGCGGGCTGCCGGAACTGCGCCGCGGCTGGATCGAAGAGCGCGGCGACACCGACGTGCTGACCGGCCCCACCAGCGAATACGGCCGCCAGCGCCTGCAGGACCCCGAGTTGACCGCCATGCGCTTCGACCTGCGCCGCCCGCCGCGCCGCGCGCGCGCTGGCGCCAACGTCACGCAGATGCACTATGCGCGCCGCGGCATCGTCACGCCCGAGATGGAATTCGTCTCCATCCGCGAGAACCTGCGCCGCGAGCAGTACATCGAATCGCTGCGCGCGAGCGGCCCCGACGGCGAGAAGCTGGCGCGTCGGCTGCTGCGCCAGCATCCAGGCCAGTCCTTCGGCGCGGCCATGCCCTCGTCGATCACGCCCGAGTTCGTGCGCGACGAAGTGGCCCGCGGCCGCGCCATCATCCCGGCCAACATCAACCATCCCGAGATCGAGCCGATGGCCATCGGCCGCAACTTCCTGGTGAAGATCAATGCCAACATCGGCAACTCTGCCGTCAGCTCGGGAATCGGCGAGGAAGTCGAGAAGATGACGTGGGCCATCCGCTGGGGTGGCGACACGGTGATGGACCTGTCCACCGGCAAGCACATCCACGAGACGCGGGAGTGGATCATCCGCAATTCGCCCGTGCCGATCGGCACGGTGCCCATTTACCAGGCGCTGGAGAAGGTGAACGGCAAGGCGGAGGAACTGACGTGGGAGATCTTCCGCGACACGCTGGTCGAGCAGGCCGAACAGGGCGTGGACTACTTCACCATCCACGCGGGCGTGCGCCTGCCCTTCATTCCGATGACGGCCGACCGCATGACCGGCATCGTCTCGCGCGGCGGCTCCATCATGGCCAAGTGGTGCCTGGCGCATCACAAGGAAAGCTTCCTGTACGAGCGCTTCGAAGAGATCTGCGAGATCATGAAGGCCTATGACGTCAGCTTCTCGCTGGGAGACGGCCTGCGGCCAGGCTCGGCGTACGACGCGAACGACGAGGCCCAGTTCGCCGAACTGAAAACGCTGGGCGAACTGACCCAGGTGGCGTGGAAGCACGACGTACAGGTGATGATCGAAGGTCCGGGCCACGTGCCCATGCAGATGATCAAAGAGAACATGGACCTGCAACTCGAGCACTGTCACGAGGCGCCGTTCTACACGCTGGGCCCGTTGACTACCGACATCGCGCCGGGCTACGACCACATCACCTCGGGCATCGGCGCCGCGCTGATCGGCTGGTACGGCACGGCCATGCTGTGCTACGTCACGCCCAAAGAGCATCTTGGGCTGCCGAACAAGAAGGACGTGAAGGACGGCATCATCACCTACAAGATCGCCGCGCACGCGGCCGACCTGGCCAAGGGCCATCCGGGGGCGTCCATCCGCGACAACGCCCTGTCCAAGGCTCGCTTCGAGTTCCGCTGGGAAGACCAGTTCAACCTGGGCCTGGATCCGGACACCGCGAAGGAGTTCCACGACGAGACCCTGCCGAAGGACTCGATGAAGGTCGCGCACTTCTGCTCGATGTGCGGACCGCACTTCTGCAGCATGAAGATCACCCAGGACGTGCGCGACTATGCGGCCTCGCAAGGCGTCAGCGACAAGGACGCGCTGAGCAGGGGCATGCAGGAGAAGGCGGTGGAGTTCGTGAAGAAGGGAGCGGAGATCTACCACCAGGCTTGATGGTCCCGTGGTTCTCGGCGGCGGCGGCTCTCGTTCTTGAGGCACCGCATGCGTTCTTCGGATGGCGCATGTGTCGATGCAATGTCGCACATGGGTTCTTGAGACGCCGCATGTGCCGATGCAATGTCGCACATGGGTTCTTGAGACGCCGCGGCCGTACCTGCGAAGTCCCGTCCTCGCGCTGGCCGCGCTGCGGGCGCGACTTCTCCGGCACGGCCGCGGCTCACGACAACGTCATTTGCGGCATTGCTTCACACATGGTCGGCACTCGGAGCCTAACGAGTTCCGGTCGGTTGCACGGGCCGTGCAGTCATGCAGACGCTTGCTCCGGCCGCTGCCCGCGCACATCCGCATCGCGCTCATGCGCAATTGACTCTTGCCACTCTTGCGGCCTCGGCATCGGCTAATGCGAAGTTGCGGCGTTGGCATCGCGTTGTCGTGAGCCTGGGACATGGCGGAGGACTCTCGCACGGAGCGCGGACAGCGCGAGTACGAGAGTCCGCAGTCATGGCCCAGGCGCCTGAAGAACACAGATACCGGCACGGGCACTGGCACTGACAACTACAGCAGCTTGCCCGGATTCATGATGCCCGCGGGATCCAGCACGCGCTTGATGTCGCGCATCAGGCGCAGTTCCAGCGGATCCTTGCTGTGCAGGAAGTGGTCGCGCTTCAGCTGGCCGATGCCGTGCTCGGCGCTGATACTGCCGCCATAGCGGTTCACCTCGTCCAGCACGGCGTCGGTGATGGCGGCGCCTTCTTTCGCGGCCCAGTCGGTGGCGGCTCCGGCCGGACGCGACAGGTTGTAGTGCAGGTTGCCGTCGCCGAAATGGCCGAAGATGAAGGGGCGCACGTCGGGGCACACCGCGCGCACGCGCGCCTCGGCCGACACCATGAACTCGGGGATGCGTTCGATGGGCAGCGACACGTCGTGCTTCAGGTGCGGGCCGTCGGCGCGCTGCGCCTCGGAAATCTCTTCGCGCAGCTTCCACAATGCCTGCACCTGCGCCAGCGAGGCCGACACCGCGGCGTCCAGGCACAGCTCGCGTTCCAGCGCGTTGCCGATCACCTGCTCGACCAGCGCATTCAGCGCGGCCTCGTCCACGCTGTCGGCCAGCTCCACCAGCACGTAGCCCGGATAGCGCTGCGCGAACGGCTCCTGCACGCCCTGCGCGTGGCGCAGTACGAGGTCGACGCAATCGCCGGTGAAGAACTCGAAGGCCTGCAGGCGCGCGCCGCATTGTTCGTACAGCAGTTCGAACAGCTGCAAGGCTTGCGCCGGCGATTGCACGGCAGCAAGCACCACGCTGCGCGTGTCGGCACGCGGGAACAGCCGCAGCGCAACGGCAGTGATGACGCCCAGCGTACCTTCCGATCCGATCAGCAGCTGCTTCAGGTCATAGCCGGTGTTGTCCTTGCGCAGCGTGCGCAGGCCATGGAAGACCTCGCCGGCGGGCAGCACGGCTTCCAGCCCCAGCACCAGTTCGCGCGCCATGCCATAGCGCACCACGTTGACGCCGCCGGCATTGGTGGCGACGTTGCCGCCGATCTGGCTGGAGTCTTCGGCGGCCAGGCTGAGCGGCAGCAGGCGGCCCGCCTCGTGCGCCGCGCGTCGCAGATTGCCCAGGATGCAGCCGGCCTCGGCCACCAGCGTGTTGGCCACGGTGTCGATGCCGCGGATGGCCTGCATGCGATCCAGGCTGAGCACCACGTTGGACGGACGTCCATCGGGCGTGGCGCCGCCGCACAGGCCGGTATTGCCGCCGCGCGGCACCACCGGCACGGCTTCCTGCTGGCACAGCGCCAGGCACTTCGCGACTTCATCGGTGCTGCGCGGCCGCACCACGGCCTGGGCCTGGCCGCGATACAGCCCGCGCCAGTCGGCCAGCCACGGGGCGATGTCCTGCTCGGCGGTGGCGACCACTTCAGGCCCAAGGGCCTCTACCAGGCGTTGCGAAAAAGCTTGCGTGCTCATGATGCGAGTCCGTGTTCGGAAGAAAGAGAAGAATCGGCGAACGCCAACCCGAGTTCGAGCCGGCCCGCGGCGGCGCGCAGGTGCGAGACGGCCGCGGCACGCGCGGCCTCGGCTTCGCCGCGCGCGATGGCGTCGAACAGGGCCACGTGTTCTCGATGCACCCGCGCCGGCAACCCCGCGTGGCGCAGGCTGTTCACGCGCGCGGTGCGCACGGCCTGGCGCAGCTGCAGACTGAGATACTGCAACAGGCGTTGATAGCTGGGGTTGTGCGTGGCGACGGCCACGGCGCTGTGAAAAGCCACGTCGTGCTCTACGCCGGAATCGGGATCGGGATCGTCCAGGCAGTCACGCAGGCCGTCCAGCGCCGCTTGCATCGCGATCAGGTCGTCCCGCGTACGCCGCCGTGCAGCCAGCGCCGCGGCCCCGCCCTCCAGCTCCATGCGCAGCTCATACACGTGCGCCAGCTGCACGCGATCCGCCTCGAGCAATGCCGGCACCTGGAAGCCCGCGCTGCCGGTGCGCGCCAGCACCACGCAGCCCGAACCCTGCCGGCTGCGCACCAGGCCCTGCGACCGCAGGCGCTCGGTGGCTTCGCGGATGACGGCGGCGCTGACCCCGTACTGGCGCGCCAGGTCCTTGCCGGCAGGCAGCTTGGCGCCCACGGCGTAGGTGCCGCGGGCGATTTCGGCGGCCAATTGGCCGGCGACCTGCTCGGTAAGGGTGGAGGGGCGTAGAGACATCCCGCGATTATAGGCGGGTTGTCAGGTTATATGAAAACTTCGGGCGAACAAATGGTCTGGAAAACCTGCGCGCCCGAGCATGCGTCACGACAGGCGCTGGAAAGACAAGGAGCGTCGTCCGGCGCGGCCTGGAATGCGCACCGCCCTCAGCCTGCGTTTTCGCGATGCCCGCACACCGGGCACTCCGGATCGCGGCGCACATTCACGGAATGCCATTGCATGTCGCGCAGCTCAAGCTGCAGCAGACGCCCCGACAGGCTCTGCCCCACGCCGGCCAGCAGCTTCAGCGCCTCGGCCGCCTGCATGCTGCCGATGATGCCCACCAGCGGCGCGAACACGCCAGTGGTGGCGCAACTGAGCTCGTCGACGTCGTCGGCCTCGGGAAACAGGCAGTGATAACAGGGCGCGCGGTCGTCGCGCAGATCGTAGACGCTGACCTGCCCGTTGAAGCGGATGGCCGCGCCGGACACCAGCGGCTTGCGGTGATGCACGCACGCGCGGTTGATGGCGTGGCGCGTGGCGAAGTTGTCGGTGCAGTCGAGCACCACGTCGGCCGTGGCCACGGCATCGGACAGCGCGGCGCCATCCAGCCGCTGCACGCGTGCGTCGACGCGGGTTTCGGGATTGAAGGCCGCCAGCATGTCGCGGCCGGACTCGGCCTTGGGACGGCCGACGCTGGCCGTGGTGTGCAGGATCTGCCGCTGCAGATTGCTCAGTTCGACATCGTCGTCGTCGGCCAGCACGATGTGGCCGACTCCTGCCGTTGCGAGGTACAGGGCGGCGGGGGAGCCCAGGCCGCCCGCCCCCACGATCAGCGCGCGGGCGGCCAGGAATTTCTCCTGGCCCTCGATGCCCACCTCGTCCAGGAGGATATGGCGGGCATACCGCAGCAGCTGCTGGTCGTTCATTTGGACTGCGAGGGCTCGACTCCGGAGGGAGTGATCTTCATGCGCTGCGCCTCGCTGCCGGCCGGTTTGGCGGGCGCGGCCTTGCCTTCCGCCTTGGCATCGGCCTTCACGTCAGCCTTGGCCTGGCGCTGGGCGCCCTTGTCCACGGCGCGGCCCGCAAGCAGGTTCTGCGCCTGCTGCAGCTGGAAGTCGTCCTTGCCGCCGAACTCGAAGATCTTCGCCACGGGCTCGTTGACGCCCTCGAACGGCGCGGACTTGATCTCGTTGGCATCCTGCTGGTTGGACAGGTGGCGCTGCAGGTCGGCTTCGCGCGGCAGGCGGAACAGATCGCCCTGCGCCGTATCGGCCACGATGTAGTCGGGCACGATGCCGGTAGCCTGGATCGAGCGGCCGTTGGGCGTGAAATAGCGCGAGGTGGTGAGCTTGACGGCCGTGTCCTGCGACAGCGGCAGGATGACCTGCACCGAGCCCTTGCCGAACGTGCGGTTGCCCAGCAGCTTGGCGCGCTTGTGGTCTTGCAGGGCGCCGGCCACGATTTCGGAAGCCGAGGCCGAACCCACGTTGACCAGCACCACCATCGGCACCGTCTTCACCCAAGCCGGCAGGCCGGACAGGTAGTTGCCTTCGCCGCGCGCGAACTCGCTGGGCACCGCCATGTACTTGTGACGCGAATCGGGCGTGCGGCCGTCGGTGGATACGATCAGCGAATCCGGCGGCAGGAAGGCGCCCGCCACGCCGATGGCGGAAGTCAGCAGGCCGCCCGGGTCGTTGCGCAGGTCGAGCACCAGGGCCTTGGGCGCGCCCTTGGCGCCCAGTTCGCGCAGCTGGCGCGCCATGTCGGGACCGGTCTTTTCCTGGAACTGCGCGATGCGCAGGTAGGCCGTGCCGTCGTCGAGCATCTTGCTGCGCACGCTGCGCACCTTGATGATGTCGCGCACGATCTTGACCACGATGGGCTGCGCCTGGTCGGCGCGCATGATGGTCAGCGTGATGGGCGACTTGGGCGCGCCGCGCATGAGCTTGACGGCATCGTTCAGCGACATGCCCTTGGTGGGCGTGTCGTCGATCTTGATGATGAGGTCGCCGGCGAGGATGCCGGCACGCGCAGCAGGCGTGTCTTCGATAGGCGAGATCACCTTGACGAAGCCGTCCTCGGCGCCGACCTCGATGCCCAGGCCGCCGAACTCGCCCTGCGTGCTGGTCTGCATGTCGCGGAACGCGTCGGCATCCAGATACGCCGAGTGCGGGTCGAGATTCGACACCATGCCCGAGATGGCGTTCTGGATCAGCGTCTTGTCGTCGACGGGTTCGACGTAGTTGTCCTTGATCGCCGCAAAGACGTTGCTCAGTTGCCGAAGCTCGTCCAGGGGCAGCGGGCTGCCGCGCTGCGCCACGGCCGTGACGCCGGCGCTGAGCAGAATGCCCGCCACCGCACCGATGGCAACCAGACCGAAACCGCGATACTTGCGAGTGCTCATGCACACTTCCTGAATTTGACGCCCCCTGGGCGGGCCCGCCAGGGAATTCGAGGGGGCAACCATGCTGTCAAAATACTACAGCGGTGCTACGGCGCGGCGCTACAGGGCCAACCATTGGGCGGGATCCACCGGAGCGCCACGATGGCGAATTTCAAAGTATAGGCCCGATTCCACTTGGCCGCCGGTGGCGCCGACCGTGGCGATGGTGTCGCCGGCAGCGACGGCGTCGCCGACGCGCTTGAGCAGGCTCTGGTTGTAGGCATACACGGACATGTATTGCTGGCCGTGGTCGACAATGATGAGATTGCCGAAACCGCGCAGCCATTCGGCGTACACCACCCGGCCGGGTGCCACCGCCTTGACGGGCGTGCCTTCGGCCGCGCGCAGCACGATGCCGCGCCAGACGCCGCCGTCGGGGCGATCCACGCCAAAGCGGCCCTGCGTGGCGCCGCGAACGGGCGGAGGCAGGCCGCGGCGCAGCCCGTTGCCGACGCCCGCCGCCGAGCGTGCCGATGCCTCGCGCTCGGGACGTTCGGTGCGTTCGGCCCGTTCCGAGGACTCGCGTTCGGGCCGGGCCGCCGTCTGCCCCTCGGGCGCCTGCGCCGCAGCCGGGCGGTCGGACGGCCGGTCGTTCTCGACCAAGCGCGCATGTCCCTGGCCTTCCAGAGGCCGCAGCCCGGCGCTGTCGGGATCGACCAGCGCGTTCTGGGACTGCTGCGCCTTCCGGGCGGCCGCCTCGGCCTGCTCGCGCACGCGAGCCGCTTCAGCGGCGGCTTCCGCCCGCGCCTCTTCGGCCTTGCGGCGCTCGGCGTCGGTGCGCGCCTGGCGCACGGCTTCGGCCTGGCGCGCCGCTTCCTTGCGCGCCTCTTCCTCCTTGCGCGCCAGTTCCGCGCGCCGGGCTTCCTCGGCCTTGCGGGCCAGCTCGGCCTTGCGGGCGGCCTCCTTGCGGGCTTCTTCCGCCTTGCGCTCGGCCTCTGCCCGGCGGCGCGCCTCCTCGGCGGCCTGGCGCTCGATGGCGACTTCGAGGTCGCCGATCAGGCGCGACAGTCGCTGGTCGTCGCGGCCCAGCTTGCCGGCCTCGGCCCGCTGCGCGGCGATCTGCCCTTCGAGCTGGGCGACCAGGGTGGCCCGCTCTTTCTGCTGTGCGACCAGCTCGGCCTTCTGCTTCGCGGTCTCGTCGACCACATTGGCGATTTCGGTGCGGCGCGCATCGGTGGCGGCCTGCAGGGCCGCCAGCCGGTCGATCTCGGTGCGCAGCTCGGCCACGCTACGGGCGCGGGCCCGCGACACGTAATCCAGGTAGCCCAGATTGCGGCCCAGCTGCTGCGGATCGTCGCCGGACAGCAGCGCCGTCCAGGGCGACAACCCGCTGGCGTACTGGGCGCGCAGTTGCTCGGACAACTCGGCGCGCCGCTGCTCCAGCACCTTGCGCTGCGCGGCCATCTGCTTTTCCAGGCTGGCCAGTTCGATCTCGGCCCGGTGCTGCGCCTGGGCAAGGTCGCGCAGGCGCAGGTTGATGCGCGAGATGGCGGACTCGGAGGCCTTCAGCGCATCGGCCGCCTCTTTGCGGGCGGCCTCTCGGGCGTCGATCTCTTTCTGCAGCGAGTCGATGCGCTCGCGCAGGGCGGCCTGTTCGCGCTCGGCCTCGGACTGCCGGCCGGCAAGGTCCGCGGCAGCGCCCGGCCCGGCCGCAGCCAGGCCCAATGCCAGTACCGCCGCGCGCCGCGCCCACCGCGGCCCCACCCGCGCACGCTGCATCGCTCAGTCCTTCTTGGCCTTGCCTTGCGCCGCCACGGCGGCCATCGCGGCTTCGATCTCCGCCGGATCGCCCAGGTAGTAATGGCGGATCGGCTTGAGGTCGTCGTCCAGTTCGTAGACCAGCGGCTGGCCCGTCGGGATGTTCAGGCCGACGATGTCGTCATCGGACACGCCATCCAGATACTTGATCAGGGCGCGCAGGCTGTTGCCGTGCGCGGCGACCAGCACGCGACGGCCGGCGCGGATGGCCGGGGCGATCGACTCGTTCCAGAACGGCAGCACGCGCGCCACGGTGTCCTGCAGGCATTCGGTGGCGGGCAGCTGTTCGGCGGGCACGCGGGCATAGCGTTCGTCGAAGCGGGGATGACGCGGGTCGTCCAGGCCCAGGGGATCGGGCGCGATGGCGTAGGCGCGGCGCCAGATCAGGACCTGCTCGTCGCCGTACTGGGCAGCGGTCTCGGCCTTGTTCAGGCCCTGCAGGGCGCCGTAGTGGCGCTCGTTCAGGCGCCAGCTGATGCCTACCGGCGTGTACATGGCGTCCATGGCATCCAGCGCGATCCACAGCGTACGGATGGCGCGCTTGAGCACCGAGGTGTAGGCCAGGTCGAACGCATAGCCTTCGCGCTTGAGCAGTTCGCCTGCCTTGCGGGCCTGTTCGCGGCCGGTTTCGGTCAGGTCGACGTCGGTCCAGCCGGTGAAGCGGTTCTCGAGGTTCCACTGGCTTTCGCCGTGGCGCATCAGTACGAGTTTGTGCATGGTAGAAGCCGCGGTGCCCGCGGAAGAAGTGGAAAATCGGTGAATGATGCGCTCATTTTATAATTGAGCGATTTTGCCTCGGCTTTACGCCCGCCGCGCGGCCCGCGCGCCGGTCCCAGCCGCCTCCGGCGCCCCGCGCCTTTCCGGACCAAGCCGTACTTCAGGATACCTCGTGGATCTTCTGCAATTTCTGCTCGACAAGAACAACATCTTCATCGTGGCCGTGGCCGTGGTGTCGGCCGTCATGCTGGCCCTGCCGGCCCTGCGCAAGGGCCGTGCCGGCCAGGGCCTCAGCACCAACGAGGCCATCCAGATGGTCAACCAGCGCCAGGCCGTGTGGGTCGACGTGCGCCCCGCCGAGCAGTTCCAGGCCGGACACATCGCCCAGGCACGCAGCTTGCCGGCAGCGGATGTCGAACAGAAGGCCGCAAGCCTGCCCAAGAACAAGCCGCTCATCCTCGTCTGCGAGAACGGCCGCGACGCGCCGCGCATCGCCTCGCGCCTGAAGGCTCAGGGCGTGGCCGAGGTGTCGGTGCTCGAAGGCGGCATGCGCGCCTGGTTCGCGGCCGGCCTGCCGGTTACGCAGAAGGGCTGAGACGCCCTTTCCATCACGCTGGAGAGTCTATGAACAAAGTTGTCATGTACAGCAAGGATTATTGCCCCTACTGCGCGCGCGCCCTGGCGCTGCTGAAGCAGCGGGGCGTCACCGATCCCGAGATCATCCGCATCGACCAGGACCCCGCCCAGCGCGAAGCGATGATCGCCCGCACCGGGCGGCGTACGGTTCCCCAGATCTACATCGGGGACACGCACGTCGGCGGCTGCGACGACCTGCAGGCGCTGGACCGCGCCGGCGGTCTGTTGCCGCTGCTCAACGGCTGACGCGCAAGACTTTTCACCCGACCCACCAACTGGAATTTCCCCATGGCCGACCAGGACCAAAACAACCAGCAAGCAGGCGCTCCTTCGTTCAACATGCAGCGCGTCTATCTGAAGGACCTCTCGCTGGAAATGCCCAACGCCCCGCACGTGTTCCTGGAGCAGGAGACGCCGCAGGTCGAAGTGAGCATCAACGTCGGTGGACAGCGCCTGGCCGAGACCGTCTTCGAATCGACCGTCACGGCCACCGTCACCACCCGCATCAACGACAAGGTCCTGTACCTGGTCGAGGGCACCCAGGCCGGCATCTTCGAACTGGCCAACATCCCCGTCGAGCAGATGGACCCGCTGCTGGGCATCGTATGCCCCACCATGCTGTATCCCTACCTGCGCGCCAACATCGCCGACGCCATCACGCGCACCTCGCTGCCCGCGCTGCACCTGGCCGAGGTGAACTTCCAGGCCCTGTACGAACAGCGCATCGCCGAGCTGCAGCAGCAACAGTCGTCCGCCTCCAACGGCAACGACTCGGGCATCATCCTGCCCCCGGGCGCCACGCGCCAGTAAGCGCAGCGCGCGCGCCATGACTCCGCCGCTCTCCGCCGCATTGCGCGTCGCCGTGCTCGGGGCCGGCAGCTGGGGCACGGCGCTGGCCGCCGCCGCCGCGCGCCGCCATCCCACTCTGCTTTGGGCGCGCGACGCAGCGCGCGCCGCGACCATGGCGCGCGAAAGCGAGAACGCGCGCTACCTCCCCGGCGTCCCGCTGCCCGCGGCGCTGCAATACAGCGCCGATACCGACGAGGCGCTGTCGTTCCTCGCGTCGGGGCCGGGCCAGCGCCTCATCATCCTGGGCGTGCCGGTCGCGGGGCTCGACGCCATGTGCCGCGACCTGGCCGAGCGCCTGGTTCGCCATGGCCTGGGCGACGTGCCGGTGGTCTGGACCTGCAAGGGTTTCGAGGAAGACACCGGACGCCTGCCTCACGAGGTTGCCCAGCAGGCGATGGCCGCGCTGCCCGGCTGGCGGGGCGGCGTACTGTCGGGGCCGTCTTTCGCGCGCGAAGTCGCGCAAGGACTGCCCGTGGCGCTCACCATCGCCAGCACTGATCAGTCCGTCTGCGACACAACGATCGCCGCCCTGCATGGCGGCGCCATGCGCGTCTACGCCAGTACCGACGTGGTCGGCGTGGAAGTCGGCGGAGCACTGAAGAACGTCATCGCCGTGGCCTGCGGCGTGGCCGACGGCCTGGCATTGGGCACCAACGCGCGGGCCGCGCTCATCACGCGGGGCCTCGCCGAGATCACGCGCTTCGGCGTGGCGCTGGGCGCCCAGGCCGAGACCTTCGCCGGCCTCACCGGCCTGGGCGACCTGGTGCTCACGGCCACCGGCGAGCTGTCGCGCAACCGGCGCGTCGGGCTCGAGATCGGCGCGGGCCGCCAGCTGGCCGACATCCTGGCCAGCGGCATCACCGCCGAAGGCGTGCGCTGCGCGCGCGCGGTGCTGCAGCGGGCCCGCACGCTCGACGTAGAGCTGCCCATCACCGAGGCCGTGTGCGCCGTGCTGTTCGACGGCGTGGCGCCCATGACCGCCGTCTCGGCGCTGCTGGCGCGCGAGGCGCGCTACGAGCACGCGGCGGCCGACGCCGGCTGAGCACGCTCGCCCGCATTACCCATACACCACAAAGAAAGACACTGTCGCCAAAGGAGCCCATCATGTCCCACGCCCCGCGCGCCGGCCGCCTGCTGCGCCGCGCCTGCCTCAGCCTGCTTGCCGCCGTCGTGCTGCCCGCCGCCGCGCATGCCGAATGGCCCGAGCGTCCCATCCACCTGGTGGTGCCCTTCCCGCCAGGCTCGTCGCCCGACCTGCTGGCGCGCACCATCGCCGAGCCGCTGGGCCAGGCACTGGGCCAGTCCATCGTGGTGGACAACAAGCCCGGCGCCGGCGGCAACATCGGCACGCGTCTGGTGGCGCAGTCCAAGCCCGACGGCTATACGCTGGTCTACACGATCAACGGTCCGCTTGTCACCGCGCCCACGCTGTACAAGAAGACGCTGGGCTACGACCCGCTGAAAGACCTGGCGCCCGTCACGCTGGTGGCCACCAGCCCCAATGTGCTCACGGTGCCGGCGAACCTGCCGGCCAACGACGTGCAGGACTTCGTCAAGCTGGCGCGCGACAAGGCCGGCGCCTTGAACTATGGCTCTGTCGGTCCCGGCAGCTCCGCACACCTGGCGATGGAGATGTTCAAGTACGAAGCCAAGGCGGACCTGGCGCAGATTCCCTACCCGGGCTTTCCGCAGGTGATCACCGCCATCATCGGCGGCGACGTGCAGGCCGGCTTCATGGTGCCGGCCATCGCCATGCCGCAGGTGCGCAGCGGCAAGGTGAAGGCGCTGGCCATCACCAGTCTCGAGCCCAGCGCCGAACTGCCCGGCATTCCCACCATGGCGCAGCAAGGTTTTCCGGGGTTCGAGGCCATCTCGTGGAACGCCATCCTGGCGCCGGCCGGCACTCCCGCGCCGGTCATCGAACGCCTGAACCGCGAACTGGCCACGATCATCGGCAGCGACGCCGTGCGCAAGCAGCTGGCGCTGCAGTACTTCACGCCGGCGCCGTCCACGCCCGAAGCGCTGACGCACCGCATCCGCAGCGAGAAGGCACGCTGGGACGCCGTGATCGAGCGGCTGAAGCTGTCGCTCGACTAGTCGGCCGGGGAACCACCGCCCGCGCCAGGATGTCGTATTCATGCCCCGACATGCGCGCGACATCCCTGTCGGGCTACATTATTCCCAGCCGACCCCGAATGCGCTTCGCGCCGCCCGAGCCGGCCCAGGAGCCTTGAAATGAACACCTCTACCCTGCGTATCGCCGGCGCGGCACTGGCGATCACGCTTGCCTCGTTCAGCAGCACCGCCTCGGCCTGGGGCTACTATCGCGGTCACGGCTATCGCGGCTACAGCGGCTGGGTGGTCGGCGGCGCGGTGGGCGTGGCCACGGGCGGTACTTACCTGGCGTTCAGCACGCGTCCCGCGTATCCGTACTACTACTATCCGGCGCCCGTGTATGTAAGCCCGCCACCGGTGTACGTGGCGCCGCCCGTGGTGTATGCCGCGCCTCCCGTGCAGTACGTCGCGCCGCCGCCCCGGCAGGTGGCCTCGGTGGACGTCATCGCGTATCCCGCACAGAACCAGAGTCCGTCGCAGCAGGCGCGCGATCGCGGCGAATGCGAACGTTGGGCGGCCAACCAGAGCGGCTTCGACCCTGCCCAGGCCTCGCGATGGACCACGGGCGCGCAGACCGATTCGTACACGCGCGCGATCGGCGCATGCCTGAAGGGCCGCGGCTACAGCATCAACTGAGGCCGGTCTAGACGGCGCCTGCGTAGCCCTGCTGGCGCCAGGCCTCGAACACCGTGACGGCCACGGCGTTGGACAGGTTCAGGCTGCGCTGGCCCGGCCGCATGGGCAGCCGCAACCGCTGCGGCTCGTCGAACATGGCCAGGTGCTGCTCGGACAGGCCGGCGGTTTCCCGGCCGAACACGAACACGTCTCCGGGTTGGAAAGCGGTCTGCGCGACGCTGGCCTCGGCACGGGTGGTCAACGCGTAGATGCGTTCCCGCGACGCGCCCGTCGCCTGCAAGGCCTGATGAAGCGTGTCGTGTACCTGCATCGGCTGCCATTCGTGGTAGTCGAGGCCCGCGCGGCGCAGGCGCGCGTCATCCAGGTCGAAGCCCAGCGGCCGCACCAGGTGCAATTGCGAGCCGGTGTTGGCGCACAGGCGGATGACGTTGCCGGTGTTGGGCGGAATTTCGGGGCAGACGAGAACGACGTGGAACATGGGCGCAAGACCGCGCGGCGTAAAGGCGCCGCGCGCACAGGCGCTATTGTGCCAGCAGCCGTCTTCCCACCGTGCCGCGATAGCGGGGGCGTGCATGCAGCCATCGTGGCGACCGACGGCCACGCATCATCGCTGCGCCGGCGTACGCGCCGCCACCAGCACGGTCACTCGCGCCGCTCCCGCCTGCAGCAGCGCCCGCGCGGCGGCATCGACGGTGCTGCCCGTCGTCATCACGTCGTCGACCAGCGCGACGTGCAGACCGGGCACGGGCCGCGTGCAACGGTACAGCCCCTGCACCGCGGCCTCGCGCTGCCGCCTGCCCAGCGAGGCCTGGCGACGGCCGTCCTCGCGCTGCCTGTGCAGCGCCGCGCGCCACACGGGCAAGGCCGCCCGCGCCGCCAGCGTCGCGGCAAGTTCGCCGGCGGGGTTGAAGCCGCGACGACGCAGCGATGCGCGGCTGGCCGGGATGGGGATCACCGCATGCAATGGCGGCTCCATCGTGTCGCCACGCTCGAGCCAGGCCTGGTAAAGCAGATCGGCCAGCGCGCCCGCCATCGCATGACGATGCTGGCCCTTGAACTGCTGGATCAGGATGTCGAACGGCGGCTCGTAGTCGAAGGCCGCGATGGTGCGCGCAAAAGCGGGAGGGTGAAGCAGGCAGTCGGCGCACAAGGGCGCATCGGCGCCGGCGCCGCCCGCCATCAGCGCGGGCGCCAGGCGCAGGGCGCAGCGCAGGCAGCGCGGCGCTCCGCCATACGGCGGCTTCAACACGTCGGCCACGCATGGCGGACACAGCCGGCCGCCTCTTGCCGCGCCCGCGCATGCGGGGCACGCCGAACCGGCACGGGCCGCCAGCGCACGGAAGGCCCGCAGCGGCCAGGAGAGCGGATGGGCAATAATGTCAGGCATAAAGGACCGTTGGTCATCGCGCAGGATTGCGCCGGTCCTCATCAGATCATGTAGGCGCGCGCCCCGCCGCGGGCGCCGCGATGGAAATGTCCCAGCCCGCCGCTTCCGCTCTGCCCACCCTGCCCCTGTCGCCCGCCCATGTGAACCGCCAGTTTGCCCGCCGGGGCGATCTGTCCGACGCACAGTTTCTCTACGGCGAGATCGCCCGCCGCATGCTGGGACGCTTGCAGTACATCCGCCTGCAGCCCGCGCAGATGCTGGATGCGGGCTGTGGCGCGGGCGACAACCTGCCCCTGCTGCGCGAGCGCTATCCGCAAGCCGCCTACATCGGGCTGGATGCCTGTGAACCGCTGCTGGCGCATGCGCGGCGCCGGTATGCGCCCTCGGGCGTAGGCGCGTGGCTGGGCAGGCTGACGCGCTCTAACAAGCCCGAGACGCGCTACGTGCAGGCCGATCTGGCCGACTCCGGCCTGCCGCCGGAGTCGCTCGACCTGGTCTGGTCGAACCTGGCGCTGCACTGGCATCCCGCGCCGCACGCCGTGCTGGCCGAATGGCGCCGCGTTCTACGAGTGGGCGGGCTGGCGATGTTCTCGTGCCTGGGACCGGGCACGCTGCGCGAGCTGCGCCAGGCATTGGCCGACGCCGGCCTGCAGACCGCCACGCCGGGCTTCGTCGACATGCACGACTTCGGCGACCTGCTGGTGGAGAACGGCTTCACCGATCCCGTGATGGACCAGGAGACACTGACGCTGACATACGAAACGCCCCAGCGGCTGCTGGAAGACGTGCGGGCATTGGGCGGCAACCCCGCCCTGGGCCGGCGCGCGGGCCTGACGGGCCGCGCGTGGCGCGACCGTCTGTGCGAGGCCTTGGCGGCCCAGCGCGGCGACGACGGGCGCATCGCGTTGTCTATTGAAGTGGCCTACGGCCACGCGTGGCGCGCCGCCATGCACCGCACGGTGCCCGGAGAAACACGGCTGTCGGTCAGCGCGATCGGCGGACGGCGCGGCCAGGCCGCGCCCTGACCCGCCGCCGCGGTCAGTGCAACCGGTCCTGCCAGTTGCGCGAACCGACCCCGTCGGGCGCGGCCAGCGCCTGCACATCGTGCGCCACTGGCTCGGACGTGGCGCGGATGCGGCGGCGCGGCGGGGCTGCCTGGTCCACCTGTACGCCGTCGCGCCCATGGCGCCAGGCGCGCGTCATGGTCTCGACCATAAGCGGCAGTTCGCGCACGCGGTGGAACTGGCTGCGCATCCAGCGGGCGTCGTTGCCTCCGCGTTGCACCTCGTCGCGCAGCGCGGCCAGCATGTCGGCGGTGCCCAGTTCTTCGGCGACGGGCATCAGCCGCTGCAGCAGCGCCCGCAGGTGGTCGTTCAGGCGCATGCGCTCGCCCTGCGGCGTGACGTAGCTGCCATGCAGGCCGAAGCGGCACGCCTGGAAGTGGTTGCTACGATAGGCCAGCCACGCATTTGCGCCGGGCGCCGGGTCGCGCGCCACCAGTACCGCCAGGGCCTGCGCGAAGGCGGCCAGCTGGCACGCGCGCTCGATGGTGAGCGGCGTGTCGCACACGCGGATCTCGACGGTGCCGAATTCGGGCTTGGGACGGATGTCCCAGTACAGATCCTTGACGCTCTCGGCCAGGCCGGTGGCGCGCAGCTGCGCCAGGTGGGCCTCGAAGCGATACCAGTCCACCACGTCGGGCGGTATGTGGCCCGACAGGGGGAAGCTGTTGACGGCGTTGAGGCGGCAGCACGAGTAGAGCGTATCGACCCCTTCGCAATACGGCGATGAGGCCGACAGGGCGATGAAGTGCGGCACGTACGGCGACAGGCCGTGGGTCATGCGGATGGCCTCGTCGCCCGAGCGCACGCCCAGATGGATGTGCTGGCCGAACACCGTGAACTGGCGCGCCAGATAGCCGTACATCTCGGCCAGGTACTGGAAGCGCGGGCTATCGTGGATGGCGCGATCCTGCCAACGCATGAAGGGATGGGAGCCCCCGCCGGACACCAGCACGCCGACCGCGTCCGCGGCCTCGCACAGTGTGTCGCGCATTTCGCGCATCTCGGCCTGCAGGCCCATGGGGTGCTCGTGCACCGAGGAATTCAGCTCGATCATCGAGCGGGTGATTTCGGGTTTGACCCGATCGGCGATGGGATGGTTGGACAATTGCGCCAGCAATTCGTCGGACGCGGCGGCCAGGTCGAAAGTGCCCGGGTGAATCAACTGCAATTCGAGTTCGATGCCCAGGGTATTGGGGGCTGACGAGGTGAACGGAATCTGGTCCATCTCCGGCTCCTTTGGGGTTGTGCTGCATTGGCGCCACCGGCGGGAGTCCCAAAAAAGGCGGGAGCCGTAGGCGTCGAAAACTTGTGGAGCCATGATAGCCGCTGTTATATGGCAGAACGCGGAAGAATCGTGACAATTATGCGCAACACCGCCGAACGTGACGGTATTTCGCGCTCATCTGGAAAGCAAACGCTTACAGCCCAATAATGGCGCGGCTTGACGCCGCATGACCCGAAAAAAGCTCGCCCGGACAAGGCATCCGGGCATGGGCGGGAAAACGATAATCCGGGTTTACACCGATCAGTCGGGGCTTCGGCGGCCGTTCGGCGAGGTCCTTGCCGCTGCGAGGTCGGCGGGCACGTCGACGTCGGCCAACACCCCGGGATCGTCCACCGGCAACGCGTGCACGCCTTGCCGGCGCAACAGGATCCGCGCGCCCTCGTCGCCCTCCAGCCCGGCCAGTTCGGGCCACAACTCGGCAGCGAAGGCGACGGGATGGCCGCGCTGCCCTTCATACACGGGCGCCGCGATGCGATGCCCGCGGCTGTGGAGGGCGACGTGCGCCACCGTGGCGGAGCGCAGCCACGGCATATCGGCAAGCGCCACCAGGCAGTGGCGTGAAGATGGTGTGTCCCGCATCAGCGCGATGGCCGCGGCGGCCAGACTGCCGCCCATGCCCTGCCTGGCCTGGACGGCGGGGACGACGCGACATCCCTCCGCCGAAAGCAGGGCGGCCAAAGCAGTGCTTTCGGGCCGCACCACGGCCAGCGCCTGCGGCAGCGCTTCGAGCATGGCCTGCGCTGCGGCGACCGCAACGGGCCTGCCATCAGGCAGCCGCGCCAGCAGCTTGTCGGCGCCCGGCGACTCGGCCGCATAACGGCTGCCGTAGCCGCCGGCCAGCAGAATCCCTATGCAGCCGTCCATCGTCATGTGCGCTCCCGTGCAGGCATCCAGTGTATGAGGCGGCCCGCGGCCAAGATTACTTGCTACTTGCGCCAGAACATCGGCGTGAACAGCACCAGCACCGTCAGGAATTCGAGCCGGCCGATCAGCATGGCGAACGTGCACACCCAGGTCTGGAAGTCGGTCAGCGATCCGAAGCTGCCCATCGGGCCCAACGCGCCCAGGCCCGGCCCCGTGTTGTTGATCATGGCAAGCACGGCAGAGAACGCGAGCAGCGGCTCCAGGCCGGACAGCAACAGCAGGCTGGTCAGCACGCCCAACGACATGCCGTAGACCAGCATGAAGGCCAGCACCGACGACATGACGCGGGGGTCGACTACCCGCCCGCCGATGCGCACCGGGCTGACGGCGTGCGGATGCAGCATGGTGACGAGTTCGTTGCGCGCCTGCTTCATCAGCAGTATGGCCCGCACCATCTTGATGCCGCCGCCGGTGGAGCCGGCGGACGTGGCCACCGCCGACAGCAGCAGCATGGTAAGCGGCGCGAACAGCGGCCAGGTGGTGTAGTCGACGTTGGCATAGCCGGTGGTGGTGGCCACCGAAATGGTGTTGAACATGCCGTAGCGCAGCGCCAGCAACGGATCGGTGTAAACGCCCTTGGCATACAGGTAGGCCGAGATCGCCAGGCCCGCCCCCAGCACCAGCCCGAGATAAGGCAGGGTCTGCGGACACACCAGATAGGCGCGCCCGCTGCGCTGGCGCAGCGCGGTGAAGTGCGTGGCGAAGTTGATGCCCGACAACAGCATGAACACCATGGCCACCAGTTCGACCGGCAAGGAGTCGAAGTGCGCGAAGCCTTCGTCCCACGTGGAAAAGCCCCCCAGGCCCATGGTGGTGGCCATGTGGCACCACGCCTCGAACCAGGGCAGGCCCACCGCGCGATAGGCCAGCAGGCACAGCACCGAAAAGCCGAAATACACCAAGTACAGCGCCTTTGCCGTGCTGGCGATGCGCGGCGTGAGCCGTTCGTCCTTCATCGGACCCGGCGTCTCGGCCCGCACCACCTGATGTCCGCCCACGCCCAGCAGCGGCAGGATGGCAACGGCCAGCACCAGGATGCCCATGCCGCCGATCCAGACCAGCGTGGCGCGCCACAGGTTGATCGAGGCCGGCAGATGCTCCAGTCCGGAAAGGACGGTGGCGCCGGTGGAAGTCAGTCCCGACATGGCCTCGAAATAGGCGTCGGTGAACGACAGGGGCATGCCGGCTTCGTGGTAGTACAGCAGCAGCGGAATGGCGGCCAGCAACGGCAGACCTGACCACACGATGGCGACCAGCAGGAAGCCGTCGCGGGCGTGCAGCTCGCTGCGCGCGTGGTGCGTGATCAGCCACAGCGCCCCGCCGATGCCCAGCGCCAGCAGGAAGCCGCGCGCGAAGGCGCTGAGTCCCTGGTCGCCGCCGAAGAATGCCACGCCCAATGGGATGAGCATCGTCAGCGCGAACACCAGCATGGTGAGGCTGAGGACATGGAAAGTGGCCAGCAGCCGTTTCATGCCGGAAACCCCGCGAGGACGAAGGACGACATGGGGCGCGCTCTAGCCTTAGAAAAACGACGCGGAAACCTGAAACAGCTTCTCGACGCGCGGCATCTGCTGACGAGACGGCACGAACACCACGACGTGGTCGTCGGATTCGATGATGGTGTCGTCGTCGGGCAGCAGTATCTCGTCGCCGCGCACCAGCGCGCCGATGCTGGCGCCCTTGGGCAGCCGCAGTTCGCCCACCGCGCGGCCGACCACGCGCGAGGTGGAGCGATCGCCGTGCGCCACGGCCTCGAGCGCTTCGGCCACGCCCTGGCGCAGCCGGTGCACGCCCACCACGTCGCCGCGCCGCACGTGGCGCAGCAGCTCGCTCATGGTGGCCTGCGAAGGCGATACCGCGATGTCGATATGGCTGCCCTGCATCAGCTCGCCATAGGCCTGCCGGTTGATCAGGGCGATGACCTTGCGCGCGCCCAGGCGCTTGGCCAGCAGCGAGGACATGATGTTGTCCTCGTCGTCGCTGGTCAGCGCCAGGAAGGTGTCCATGTCATCGATGTTCTCGCGCTCGAGCAGCGCCTCGTCGGTGCCGTTGCCGTGCAGCACCAGCACGTTGTGGGGCAGCTGGGCGGCCAGGTACATGCAGCGCTTCTCGTCGCGTTCGACGATGCGCACGCTGTAGTTCTCGTCGGCCAGCTGACGCGCCAGGCGCAGGCCGATGTTGCCGCCGCCGGCGATCATGACGCGCCGCACGCTCTTCTCGGCCATGCGCAGCTGGCGCACGGCGCGGCGCGCATGGCGCGTGTCCACCACCAGCACGACCTCGTCGCCGGGCGCCACCACGGTGCCGCTGCCGGCGTGCAGCGGTCGTCCGCCGCGCAGCACGTCCACCACGCGCGCGGCCACGTCGGGCCATACCTCGCGCAGCTCGTCGACGGACCGGTTCGCCATCGGGCTGCCGTGCCCGATGCGCACGGTGACCACGCTGACGCGGCCCTCGGCGAACTCGACGACCTGCAGCGCCTCGGGGAATTCGATGAGGCTGTGCAGATAGGTGGTGACGCTGCGCTCGGGGCTGATCAGGGCGTCGATGCAGAAACCTGCCTCTCCCATCAGCTCGGGATGGTCCGCGAACTCGGGCATGCGGATGCGGGCGATGCGGCGCGGCACGTTGAACAGCTGGCGCGCCATCTTGCAGGCCACCATGTTGGCCGCGTCGGAGGCCGAACAGGCGATGAAGAGATCGGTGTCGGCCGCGCCCGCGGCCTCGAGCACCGACACCTGGGTGCCGTCGCCCTGCAGGCCGCGCAGGTCATAGCGTTCTTGCAGATAGCGCAACTGGGCGGGATCGCAATCGATCACCGTGATGTCGTTCTGTTCCGACACCAGGTTCTCGGCCACGCTGGTACCCACGCGGCCGGCGCCCATGATGAGGATCTTCATGTACTGCGCTTGCGTGCGGACTCGATGCCGAGTTGCTTGAGTTTGCGGTACAGGTGAGTGCGCTCGAGCCCAGTGCGCTCGGACACACGGGTCATGCTGTGGTTCTCGCGGACGAGGTGGTATTCGAAATAGATGCGTTCGAAGGCATCGCGCGCCTCGCGCAGCGGCTGGTCGAGCGAGATGTTGCCCAGCTGGCCGTTGGACGCGGCCGGAGCGTCGGTTGCCAGCGCGGCGGGCGGCGGCGCGTCGAGCTCGTCTTCGAGGGGCACGGCGGCGGGCTGGACCTGGCTGACGATGGGGCCCGGGTGCGGAGCGCGGCCTCGGGCCAGGCCCGCGGCGATGGTCTTCAGCAGGCGCTGCAGCGTGATGGGCTTTTCGAGGAAGTCCATGGCGCCGATGCGCGTGGCCTCGACCGCGGTGTCGATGGTGGCATGGCCGCTCATCATGATGACGGGCATGTCGAGCAGGCCCTGCGATGCCCACTCTTTGAGCAGGCTGACGCCGTCGGTGTCCGGCATCCAGATGTCGAGCAACACCAGGTCGGGGCGCGTGCGCAGCCGCGCAGAACGCGCCTGCGCCGCATTTTCCGCCAACTCGACCGTATGCCCTTCGTCGTAAAGGATCTCGGAAAGGAGTTCGCGTATGCCTACTTCGTCGTCGACCACCAGGATTCTGGCCATATACCTCTCACCTATTGCGTAGCCGCATTATCCTTTTCTTGCCGTGTCGCGTCCATAATAGTATCGGCATGCGGCGCCAGGCGCGTCAACAGGATGGAGATGCGAGCCCCGCCTTCCTTGCGGTTTGCAAGATCGATGCGGCCACCATGTTCATCCACGATCTTGCGCACGATGGCCAATCCTAACCCAGTTCCATGGGCCTTGGTCGTAACGTAAGGTTCGAAGGCCCGTTGCGCCACCTGCGGCGCGAAGCCAGGGCCCGTGTCCGCGACGATGAAACGCACCGCGCACTGCTGCGATCCATCGGGCTGAGCGCTTTGCACCAGTTGCGTCGTGACGCGCACCACGCCTGCATCGCCCTGCTCTGCCACGGCATCGCGCGCATTGGTCAACAAGTTGTGAATGACCTGGCGCAACTGCGTCGGGTCGCCCTCGATCTCGGGCAGGTCCGGCGCGAGCTGCACGTCGAGGTTCAGCGGCCGCGGCCCGCCGCCCGCCTCGCCCCAGCCGTACAGGGCCAGCACATCGGCCACCAGCGTGTTGAAGTCCACGCGCTGCATGACGGCGGGCGGCGTGCGCGCATACTCGCGAAAGTCGTCGACCATCTGCTTCAGCGACCCGACCTGGTTCACGATGGTGTTGGTGGCGCGTACCAGCATCTGGGCATCGGCGGGCGCGAGCCGGTCGGCCAGCTTCATGGCCAGGCGCTCTGCCGACAGCTGGATCGGCGTGAGCGGGTTCTTGATCTCGTGCGCCAGGCGGCGCGCCACCTCGCCCCAGGCCACGGTGCGGTTGGCCGAGATCACTTCGGTGATGTCGTCGAACACGACCATGTAGCCGTTGCCGCGCCCATCCACACGCAGATGCGTGCCGCGCGCCAGCAGCGCGACCGGCTCGCCGTCGCCGGGCTTCACCTCGAACTGCTGCTGCCAATGCGTGCGCTCGGATCCCACCGCCGCATGCGCGGCGAAGGCCTGGCGGATGATCTGCGCGAACTCGAGCATGCCGTCCACGGTCTCGAGCGGGCGGCCGATGACCGAGCGCAGGTCCGCCTGCAGTATGGTCTGCGCGCCCTGGTTCACGGTGGTCACGCGAAACCCCTCGTCGAACACCAGCACGCCCGACGACAGGTTGGCCATCACGCTTTCCAGGTAGACGTTGGAGCGCTCCAGCTGCCGTCGGTTGCTCTCGACCATCTGCCGGGCCTCGTCGAGCTGGCGCGTCATGGCGTTGAACGAGCGCGTCAGCTGGCCCACCTCGTCGCGCTCGGGCGGCTCGGGCAGCGGGCGATAGTCGCCCACGCCCACGGCCTGGGTGCCCGCGGCCAGCCGCAGCAGCGGCCGCACCAGCCGCTTGGACAGCGACAGGGCGACCGCGATGGCGGTGAACACAGACAGCAGCAGAGCCAGCGTCAGCGTGATGCCGTAAAGCTTGCGCAGCCCCAGCCGCGACAAGGCCAGTTCCTGGTAATCTCGAAAGCCCTGCTGCACGCGGTTGGCGTTGTGCGCGATCTGCTCGGGCACGGGCTGCACAAGCTGCAGCCAGCGAGGCTCGGCGGCGGCGCCCAGGATACCGTCCACGCGCATCGGCGCCGCCAGCGGCACCACTACGCGCAGGTGCAGGCCGGGATCGGAATCGGGTCCCACCGGGTCGTCCGCCTCGGCGGCGGCGTAGTTGCGCGCCATGCGCAGCTGATTCAGCACATTGGACGGCGGCATGGCCGGCAGCAGCTGGCCGTACTGGTTGGTGGAGAACGCGAGCTGGCGTCCGCTGCCGGAGAAGACCATGGCCTCCTGCACGCCGTTGGTTTCGCGCAGGCGCGTCAGGGTAAGCGGGATCTCGCTGTCGCTGAGGTTGTTGAGTTCGGCCGCCATGCCGCGGGCCCGCGCGTCCAGGTCGGCCAGCAGGGAATCGAGCGCGGCGCGGCCCAGGTTCAGGCCCGATTCCAGCGCGCTGTCGACCCGCACGTTGAACCAGGATTCGATGGAGCGCGACATGAACTGCACCGACAGGGTGTAGATCAGCGCCCCCGGCACCACGCCGATCAGCGCGAACGCCAGCGCGAAACGCGCCGTGAGACGGGCGCCGAACTGGCGCCGCCGGATCTGCCGCGCCAGGCGCACCGTGAGCGCCGAGACCCATACGAACAGGGCGAACGCGAACACGCCGTTGAGCACCAGCAGCGTGTCGTAATAGCGCGCGAAGCGCGAGGCATTGCCGGTGGACCAGGCCAGCAGGCCCAGCAGCGCCAGGCCGCTGATCCCGCCCACCACCAGCGCGATGCGTAGAAAGAGTCTCATGACGGATCGCGGGGGGACCGCGTCAGCGAGAAGGAAAAGCTGCTCCATGGCGTAGCCAGTTGCCAGGAGCTGCTGTTGAGCGCATTGACCTGAAAAGGCCTGGCCAGTTGCGAGGTGTCCAGCCGCACGCGCAACCTGCCACTATATTGCACGCCGGGCTCCAGCTGGGACGTGTCGATGACCTGCCAATGGCGGATGTTGCGCACCATGCCCATCGCCTCGTCCAGCGACGACACCGGCAGGGACAATTCGTCGGCCCCGGCGCGCCACTGCCGGGTGAGAGCGTTGTAGACGATGCGCCAGGTCATGCTGGAATCGACCTCGGTGCGGTCGAACCAATACCACCGCGATCGGGTGATGACCACGTCGGCGGTGAAATACAGCGGCAGGCCGCGCTGTGCGGCGTCGCGCAGCGCGTCATTGAGATCGAAGCGCACGTCGGCGTCGATCTCGAGCTTGCCGTCGCGCACGATGGGGTCGATGCGCAGTACGTCGGGATCGGACGCGTGCGCCTGTCCCATGCCCAACGGCAACAGCAGGATCGCCAGCAACAGCACGGAAAACAGACGCGAGATCATGGAACGGCAGCGTACGCGCGCTAACATGCCGCCTATTCTTGGCGATTCAGGACTGCTTGGCAAACAAGGCATAAAAAAAACCGTCATGCTGGGCCGCGGGTGTTGCGCCGATGGCCACGGGCAGCAGTTGCCCCGGCGCGGGCAGCCGCTGCGCGTCGGGGTGGCGCCGCTGGAATGCCGCGGCCTGCGCCTCGCCCTCGGCGGGAAAGATCGAACAGGTCACGTACAGCAGCCGTCCACCGCGAGCCACCGTGGTCCACAGCGCATCGGCGATGCGCGCCTGCAGGGCGGCGGTGCGGGCCACGTCGTCGGCGCGCCGCAGCCAGCGGATGTCCGGATGGCGGCGCACGATGCCGGACGCGGTGCATGGCACGTCGGCCAGCACGGCATCATAGGGGCGGCCGTCCCACCACGCGGCCGGATCCGCCGCGTCTCCCTGCTTCAGCGACACCCCGGAGCCGCGCAGCCCAAGCCGGTCCAGGTTCTGGCCGACACGCTCCAGCCGCTGTGCATCGGCGTCCAGGGCCAGCAGCTCGACGTCGGCAAGCTCGAGCAGGTGTGCAGTCTTGCCGCCGGGCGCCGCGCAGGCGTCCAGCACGCGCATGCCGTCGCGCGGCGCCAGCAGCGGCGCCGCCAGCTGGGCGCCGGCATCCTGCACCGACCACCAGCCCGCATCGAATCCCGGCAGTTGCATCACCGGCCGCGGTTCGGCCAGCGCCAGGCCGTCCTGGCCGGTGGGATCCGCAGCGATGCCTTCCGCATGGAAGGCCTGCAGGACCTGTTCGCGGGACGCGCGACGGCGGTTGACGCGCAGCGTCAGCGGCGCAGGCAGATTGGCAGCTTCAAGCAGTTCCTGCCAACGGTCGGGATGGTCCTGGCGCAGCCGGTCTATCCACCACTCAGGATGATTCCAGCGGGCGCGCGGCCGCTGGGCCACGGCCTGCTCCAGCGCCTCGTGTTCGCGCAGGAAGCGGCGCAGGCAGGCATTGAGCAGGCCCTTGTACGAGGCCAGCTTGCGTGCACCCGCGGCGGCCTCGACGGCCTGGTCCACCACCGTATGCGGCGCATAGGCCGGCATGCCGGGCACAGCCTTGTCGGTGGGGCGCAGCAGGGTCAAGGCGATGCGCAGCAGCGCGTCCAACAAGGGGCCGGGCGACTTGCGCACCAGTTCGGCCGCAACTTCGTCCGCCCAGCCCCACTGCCGCATGGCATGGAAGCCCAGCGCCTGGGCGCCGGGCCGCAGCGGCGCCTCGACCTGGGCCAGCGCGTCGGTCAAGGACCGACCCTGGCCCACCGCCTGCAAGGCGGTGGCGGCGGCGTACAGCGTGCGCGACAAGGGAGGCGCCCACGAACGGGCATCGGAAGACGGCTGCGGCATGGCGAAAAAAGGGATGCGGGATCGCTATGGTAGCTGGAGACCGGATGCCCCCCGCAATTCCCCCGTGCCGCCCGGCCTTTTTCAGGTGGGCAGCGCGTCAGCTTCCATCAGCTCGGCGTAGGCGTCGAACTCGGCCGCGATGGGATGGTCGTGCACCTGCGGGCTGCCATAGCCGGAACGGAAATACAGGAAAGGCACGTGGGCGCGGCTGGCCGTGAGCGCATCGACGTGGGTGTCGCCCAGGTAAGCCCCCTCGGCAGGCTTGGCGCCCAGCGCATCCAGCGCCTGCAACAGCGGCATCGGGTCGGGCTTGGGCCGGGCCACCGTGTCGCAGCCGGACACGTGATCGAAATACTGCAGGATGCCGCATTGCTGCAGGGCCTGCAGCGCCGGGGCATGCCGCTTGTTCGTGCACACGCCCAGGCGCACGCCGCGACGCCGGCAATCATCCAGGAATTCGACCAGGCCCGGATACGGCCGCGAGCTGCGATGCGCCCGCTGCTCGTAGTGACGGCCGTAGGCGGCGATGATCGCCTCGTGGGCAGCCTGGGGCACCTCGCGGTCGGCCATCATCGAGAGCAGCGCCGCGGGAAATGCGCCGTAGAGGTTCGGCAGCACATAGTCGGCAGGCAGAGCCGGAAAGCCGCATTCGAGCAGGGCGTCGCTCATGGCATGGCGGATGTCGGCCACGGTATCCAGAAGGGTACCGTCCAGGTCGAACACGATGGCCTTGCGGCCGGCAAGCAGAGTAGCGGGAGTCATGGATCGAAGGCGGCCGGCGTGGCCGCTCGGGCAAGCGGGGCAACGTTATTGAAACACGACCGTGCGTCCGGGCAATGACACACACGCCGCCGGCGTCGTGGCCGCGTTCATTGCGCGGCCTTGGCCACGTCGACCAAGGCGCGCAGCGCCGACGGCATGTGGCGATTGGCAGGGAAATAGAGAAACAGCCCCGGGATGGCCGGACACCAGTCTTCGAGCACCGCCACCAGCCGCTTCTTCTTCAAATACGCGTCGGTATAAAGTTCGGGCACATAGGCGATGCCCAATCCATCTGCCGCGGCCTCGGCCATGAGCCGGTTGCTGTCCAGCGTCAGCGTACCCGGCACGTCGATCGCAACCTCCTTGCCGCGCTTGCTGAATTCCCAGCGATAGCGCTTGCCGCTGGGCAGGCGCTGGCGTATGCAGCGATGCTGGTGCAGGTCTTCGGGCGTGCGAGGCGCCGGATGGCGGCGCAGGTAGACGGGCGACGCGACCGCTAGGAACCTGATGTCGGGCCCCAGGCGCACCGCAATCATGTCCTTGGGCACGGCCTCGCCCAGCCGCACGCCAGCATCGAAGCCGCGTTCGACGATGTCGACCAACTGCCCCTCTGCGCAGAGGTCCAGTTCCACGCGCGGATATCGCGCCTGCAACCGCGGCACTACTGTCTGCAGCAGCACCCGGATCGCCCCATCGCTGCCATTGATGCGGACGAGTCCGCTGGGCTGGCCGGCGGCCGCTGCGACCTCTTCCAGCGCGTCGTTGAGGCTGCCCAGGATGGGCGTGATGCGCGCCAGCAGTCGCTCGCCCTCCTGCGTCAACGAGACGCTGCGAGTCGTACGGTTGAGCAGGCGCGTGCCCAGCGTGCCTTCGAGCCCGCGCATGGAGTGGCTGAGGGCGGAGTGCGAAACGCCCAGCATGTCGGCGGCGCGCCGGAAACTGCGGTGCGAGGCCACGGCGATGAACGCGTTCAGGTCGGTCAGGGACGGCGATTTCATTGGTCGATTTTATTCACCGGCTCGTGCGACGAAAACCGGATTCTCTAACCAATGAAGCCTGCGTACCATGGCTTCATGTGGCAGGCAAAGGAGCGGACATGAGCAAGACATGGTTTATCACCGGCGCATCGGCCGGGCTGGGCAAGCTGCTGACGGAGCGGCTGCTGGCGCGCAACGATCGGGTGGCGGCAACGGTGCGGCGCGACGGCGCCCTGGAAAAGTTGAAGGAGCGGCACGGCGATGCGCTGCAGGTCGTCAAGCTGGACGTCACGGACACGGACGCGATCCGCGCGCGCGTGACGGAAGCGTTCGGCGCCATGGGTCGCATCGACGTCGTAGTGAGCAACGCCGGCTATGGGCTTTTTGGAGCGGCGGAAGAAGTGACCGACGACCAGATCGCGCGCCAGATCGCCACCAACCTCGTGGGCTCGATCCAGCTTATCCGCGCGGTGCTGCCGCATCTCAGGCGGCAGGGCGGCGGCCGCATCGTCCAGGTGTCGTCCGAGGGCGGGCAGATCGCATATCCGAGCTTCGGCGTGTACCACGCCACGAAGTGGGGCATCGAAGGCTTCGTGGAAGCCGCGGCGAAGGAAGTGGCGTCGTTCGGCATCGACTTTCTCATCGTCGAGCCCGGCCCGACGCGCACCAACTTCGGCGCGAACCTGGACCTGGCGACGCCGATGGCCTGCTACGACGATACCCCGGCGGGCGAGATCCGGCGCCTGCTCGAGACGGGCGCCTTCGGCGACCTGGGCGACGCCGGCAGAACGGTGGACGCGATGATCGCCGTCATCGACGCCGCGCACCCGCCGCTGCGCTTGGCGTTGGGCCGCTCCACCTACGATTCCGTCCGCGCGGCCCTGGCCGAACGCATGCGGATACTGGAGGCGCAGAAGGACGTCGCGCTATCGGTCATGGAGTGAATATGCGAAAAACCAAGGCACTGGCGCTTGCTTGCGTCCTGGGACCGCTGCTGACGGCGGCGGCGCGAGCCGAGCCGCCGCCCAACAAGGTGCTGGGCACCTGGCGGATGGTATCCGCGCAGATCGAGCAGAACGGCGAAAGCCGTCCCGCCTACGGGCCGCGCCCCAACGGGATGCTGGTCTTCACGCCGGACATGCATTTCGTCGAAGTGCTGACCGATGCGACGCTGCCCAGATTCGCATCGGACGTACGCGGCAAGGGCACGGCGCAAGAGAACCAGGCCGCCATGGCAAGGGGCATCGGGTTCTTCGGCACCTACACGGTGGACGAGAACGGCGAATTCAGCGGCAACCGGGTGGACGGCTCGACGTTTCCGAACTGGGTGGGCAGCGTGCGCACGAGCCGGCAACTGCGCCTGGTTGTCGAGGGAGACCGCATGACGGAGTACTTCCAGCGGCCGGAAGGGGCCCACGTATACATCGAGTGGGAGCGGGTGCACGCGCCGCGATGATGCTTGCGGTCGGGCCGCCCTGGCTGCCCGCCGCCGACCACCTTCTGCGCGCACGTCTTAGGCCCATTCATAAGTGGCCGTAAAATAAAGGTTTTCTCAACGCCCAGATTTGCATGGCGACCAACCGAAATCCCAGTCTAGCTATCGTGTCCTTGGGCTGTCCCAAGGCGCTCGTCGACTCCGAGCGCATCCTTACCCAGTTGCGCACCGAGGGCTACGAGATCACGCCCACCTACGACAATGCCGACGTCGTGCTGGTGAACACCTGCGGCTTCATCGACAGCGCCAAGGCCGAGTCGCTCGAGGCCATCGGAGAAGCCATCGCGGCCAATGGCCGCGTCATCGTCACGGGCTGCATGGGCGTCGAGGAATCGGCCATCCGCCAGGTGCATCCCAACGTGCTGGCCGTCACCGGCCCGCAGCAGTACGAAGAGGTGGTGCGCGCCGTGCACGAGGCCGCACCGCCCCGCAAGGACCACAATCCCTACGTCGACCTGGTGCCGCCGCAAGGCATCAAGCTCACGCCGCGCCACTACGCCTACCTGAAGATCTCCGAGGGCTGCAATCACCGCTGCAGCTTCTGCATCATCCCGTCGATGCGCGGCGACCTGGTCAGCCGCCCGGTGGGCGACGTGCTGAACGAAGCCGAGCGGTTGGTGAAGGCCGGCGTGAAAGAGCTGCTGGTCATCTCACAGGACACCAGCGCCTACGGCGTCGACCTGAAGTACCGCAGCGGCTTCTGGAACGGCCGGCCCGTCAAGACCCGCATGACCGAGCTCTGTTCGGCGCTGTCCGAACTGGGCGTGTGGACCCGGCTGCACTACGTGTACCCCTATCCGCACGTGGACGAAGTCATCCCGCTGATGGCCGAAGGCAAGGTCCTGCCCTACCTCGACATCCCGTTCCAGCACGCCAGCCCGCGCGTACTGAAGGCGATGAAGCGGCCTGCATTCGAAGACAAGACCCTGGCGCGCATCCATCGCTGGCGCGAGACCTGTCCCGACCTCACGCTGCGCTCCACCTTCATCGTGGGCTTCCCCGGCGAGACCGAGCAGGACTTCCAGTACCTGCTGGACTGGATGAGCGAGGCGCAGCTCGACCGTGTCGGCTGTTTCCAGTATTCGCCGGTGGAAGGCGCGCCGGCCAACGCGCTGGCCGACCCCGTGCCCGACGAGATCAAGCAGGAACGCTGGGAACGCTTCATGGAACACCAGCAGGCCATCTCCGCGGCACGGCTGCGCACCAAGGTGGGCCGCGAGATCGACGTGCTGATCGACGGCACCGACGATGACGGCGACATCGTGGGCCGCTCCAGCGCCGATGCCCCCGAGATCGACGGACGCGTGTACGTGGACAGCGAGCGGCCGCTCGCGGCAGGCGACATCGTGCGCGTGCGGGTGGTCGATTCCGACGAATACGATCTGTGGGGTGAAGCCCTGTGACGCTGCCGCCGCGCGCTGTGGAACTGATGGAGCGGCTGCAGCTTCAGCCGCATCCCGAAGGCGGTTTCTACCGCGAGATATTCCGCTCGAGCTTGCAGGTGGCGCGCCAGCCTGACGGCCAGCCGCGCAGCGCGCTCACGTCAATCTACTTCCTGCTGCCGCGCGGTGCGTTCAGCCGCTGGCACCGGGTGCGGGCCGACGAGGCCTGGCATCACTACGAAGGCGCGCCGATCGAGCTGATGGTGTTGCACCCCGACGCCACGCAGGTCGAGACCTGGCTGCTCGGGCCTGCCGGCGACGACACCTTGCCAGTGCGCGTGGTGCCTGCGGACGCTTGGCAGGCCGCGCGGCCCGTCGGCGACTATGCGCTGGTGGGCTGCACGGTGGGTCCGGGATTCGAGTTCTCGGATTTCGCATTGGCCGCGGACGTGCCGAGCGACGAACGCCCGGCCGAGCTGGCGCGAACGCCCTACGACGCGCTGCTGTAGCAGCGCGGACAGGACCGCATCAGTTCTTGTCCAGGAAGTCCGACAGGTCGTCGGCATGCTCTTCCTCGACCGCCAGGATTTCCTCCAGCAGGCGGCGCGTGGTGGTGTCCTTGTCGCCCACGTAGTCGATCATGCGGCGATAGCTCTCGATGGCGATGCGCTCGGCGATCAGGTTCTCCTTGATCATGTCCTGCAGCGTATTGCCTTCGATGTATTCCGAGTGGCTGCGCTGGGCCAGCCCTTCGGGCGACAGGTCGGGTTCGCCGCCCAGTTGCACGATGCGCTCGGCCAGCCGGTCGGCATGCGATTGCTCTTCGGCAGCGTGTTCGGCGAACTCTGCCGCCACGGGCTCGGCGTTCAGGCCGCGGGCCATGAAGTAGTGCCGCTTGTAGCGCAGCACACAGATGACTTCGGTGGCGAGCGCCTCGTTCAGCAGCTTCAGCACCGTCTCGCGGTCGGCGCGGTAGCCGTCGGTGACGGCGCCGGATTCGATGTCCTGGCGGGCCTTGGCCCGGATAGCCTGCACGTCCATATCGAACGAACCCGTCGTCTGCGTGGAAGACTGTGTCATAGCCTGGCTCCTGGATTTTGTTGAGGTCTGAACGACCCGGCGTTGCGGGCCTCCTGACGATCCAGTGTAGCCACGGCGATTTTTAATGCTGTGTCCAATTCTTGCGCTCGCGCGCGCCGGAAACCGCCTTGCACGGGGCGGCACGCACGCCGACCTCGGCGACTTTCGTACACTAGTTAATGATTCTTGCGACTGCACCCCACTTTGTAACGGGCCTACCCCGCCCGCCCAGCTCATGACCTTGAAGAACATCTGCGTGTATTGCGGTTCGAACAGCGGCCGGCAGACGGCCTATCTGGAACAGGCACGGGCCTTCGGGCGCGAACTGGTGCGCCGCGACCTGGGCCTGGTGTATGGCGGCGCCAGCGTCGGCATCATGGGCGCGGTGGCCGATGCCGTGCTGGCCGAAGGCGGCCGGGTGCTGGGCATCATTCCCGACGCGCTGGTGCGCAAAGAGCTCGCGCACCATGGACTGACCGAGTTGCGCGTGGTGCAGTCCATGCACGAACGCAAGACCCAGATGGCCCTGGAGTCCGATGGGTTCGTGGCGTTGCCCGGCGGCGCCGGCACGCTGGAAGAAATTTTCGAGACCTGGACGTGGGCGCAGCTCGGCATGCACGCCAAGCCCTGCGGCCTGCTCAACATCGCCGGCTACTACGACCAGCTGGCGGCCTTCCTGGACCACACCGTCGAAGAAGCCTTCGTGCGCGCACAGCATCGCGCCATGTTGACGATAGAGTCCGATCCCGCGGCGCTGCTCGACCGATTCGCCGCTTACTCTGCTCCCACGGTGTCAAAATGGATCGAAACGGGCGAACACTGAAGGTGGCCGGCGCGCGCGACAGCGCGACCCTGTTGCGCGACTACTTCCATGCCAAGGACGAGAACCGCCCCTGGTACATGGCGCGCGCCTTCGCGCCCGACGCCGTGCTGAAGGTGGCGCTTCGCACCCAGGCCATCGCCTTCCCGCCCGAGTCGCGCGGCCTGCCCGCCATCGCAGACACGCTGGCGCGCCGCTTCGGCCAGACCTACGACAATGTCTACACCTTCTACCTGTCGCGCCCCGAGGCCGGCGCGGTGCTGGACGAGTACGACTGCGACTGGCTGGTGGGCATGACCGAGAAGGCCACGGGCGACGTGCGCGTGGGTTGCGGGCGATACGAGTGGGCCTTCCAGCGCGAGCCTCATCTGGTCAGCCGGCTGGTCATCACCATCGAGACCATGCTGACGCTGCCCGCCCATACCAGCGACACCGTGCTGGAATGGCTGACGGGCCTGCCCTACCCCTGGACGGACGCGCAGACGGTGGTGGCCGCCGCGCCAGCCATCGAAGCCCTGGCCCCGGTGCTGCAATGGATACGACGCAACGGTCCGCCGCCCATGCGGGAAACGGCTTGAAGCCTCGCGTCGCTGCGTTCGATTTCGACGGCACGCTGGCCGACACGCTGCCCTGGTTCGACGGCATCCTGGACGACGTGGCCGAGCGCTACGGCTTTCGCAAGCCGACCGCCCAGGAACGCCTGCGCATGCGCCACAGCAACGCGCAGGAAATCTTGAAGATGCTGCGGGTGCCGTTCTGGAAGCTGCCCGCCATCATGATGCACGTGCGCCAGCGCATGGAGCACGCGGGGCCGGAGGTGCGCCTGTTCGACGGCATTGCGCAAGCCCTCGCGCAGCTTCGGCGCGCCGGCGTGATACTGGCCGTGGTCAGCTCGAATTCGCTCGAGAATGTGCGGCGCGTGCTGGGTCCTGAGGTGGACGCGCTGTTCGACGCCTACGAGTGCGGCACCGACATGTTCGGCAAGGCGGCCAAGCTCAAGCGCCTGCTGGCGCGATATGGCGTACCGCCGGACGAACTGATGCTGATCGGCGACGAATTGCGCGACATCGATGCGGCCCGGCAGGCCGGCGTGCGCGTGGGCTGCGTGGCATGGGGCTACAACCACGTGGATGCGCTGCGCGCCGGCGCGCCGGACGCGTTGTTCCTCGAAGTCTCCGACCTGCCCGCCCGGCTAGCGTAGCGCGCCGCCGCTATGGCATGCCGGCCGGCTGCCAGCCCTGCATGAACACCTCGACGGGTTGCCGTTTGCCGCCCGCCTTCTGCAACTCCAGCAATCGCAGCACACCTTGGCCCGCCGCGATGTCCACGCCTTGCGCGGACGCGCGCAGCACAGTGCCGGGCGCGGCCTGCCCGGCGCCGTCCGCAACGGCCTGCGCCCGCCATACCTTCACCGGCTCGGACAGCCCGGGCAGGCGCACCGTGGCGCCGGGCACGGGATTGAACGCCCGCACCCGGCGCGCCAGCACGTCGGCCGGCTGCGTGAAGTCGAGCGCGGCCTCGGCCTTGTCCAGCTTGGCCGCGTAGGTAATGCCTTCCTGGGGCTGCGGACGCGGCGTCAGTTCGCCGCGCTGCAGCGCGTCGAGCGCCTGCACGATGGCCTGCCCGCCCGCCAGGGCCAAGGCGTCGTGCAGCTCGGCCGCGCTTTGCTGCGGGCCGATGGGCACCACCTGCTCCAGCAGCATGTCGCCGGTATCCAGCCCTTCGTCCATCTGCATGATGGTCACCCCCGTGCGGGTATCGCCCGCCTCGATGGCGCGCTGGATCGGCGCGGCGCCGCGCCAGCGAGGCAGCAGGCTGGCGTGGATGTTCAGGCAGCCCAGGCGCGGCAGTTGCAAGGTCCACAAAGGCAGGATCAGGCCATAGGCGGCCACCACCATCACGTCGGGCGCCACGCGGACGAGCCATTCACGCGCCGCCGCGGCCTCGTCGGGATAGCGGCCGTCCAGCTTGAGGCTGCGCGGCTGCGCCACTTCGATCCCGGCGGCCTGCGCCGCCTGCTTCACGGGGCTGGGCGTGAGTTTCAGGCCGCGGCCAGCGGGACGGTCGGGCTGCGTCAGCACCAACGGAATGTCATGCCCCGCCGCAAGCAGGGCGTCCAGGGCGATACGGGCGAATTCGGGGGTTCCGGCAAAGACGAGGCGCATGAAGACGGGATGGAGGTGAAGAGTGCCGCCGGCGCGCGCAGCGCGACGCTGCGCGCGCCGGCATCCAGCCCGATTTATACCGCGACCGCGCCGATGGCGGACGGCTCAGGCCAGGAACGCGTTCGAAGGCAGCGACACCATCAGTCTGATCAGATCGGCCTGGCGGCAGGTGGTGGTCTTGCGGTAGATGGACTGCAACTGCTTGCGCACCGTGTCGTGCTGCACGCCGACGCGCACGGCGATTTCCTTGGGCGTGTAGCCGCCCGCCAGCAGCCGGCTCACGCGCATCTCGCAGGGAGTGAGGTCGAAGGTGGGGGCGAGCAGTTCGGCATCCAGCGGCGCCGCGGTTGCCGGATGGTGGAACAGCACCAGCATCAGGGGCGGCATGCCGTAGATGTCGTTGGCGTCTTCCGACATCAACACCGTGTAGAACGCGAACAGTACGTCGTCCGGCGGATGGGTGGACGAACACACCTGGAGCGTGTGGTAGCCGGCCGGTTCATCGCTGTCGTCCTCGGCGATGCGCCTGCGGTGCGCCACCAGTGCCTCGCAGCCGCGGGTGAATTCCTGCTGGTATGGCTCCGGCAGCCGCAAAGCGCCGCCCTCTGCACGCAACAACGGCGTGGCATCCAACAGGCGGCGGCAGGCATCGTTGATCGAGACCATCGTGCCATTGGGCTCGAGCAGGGCCACGGGCTGGCGGAGCTTGTTGACCAGCGCGTGCCCGATCAGCGCCTGGGTGGACGACACGAACCGGTTGCTCTGCAGTTGCGCCGCACGCTGCAGGTGCGGGGTCAACCTTTCGAGAAAGCCGATTTCTTCCGCGCCGAACGGAGGCTGCCGCGGGCCGCGCGAGACGGAGAAAAAGACGCAGGCGGTTTCGTCGTCCAGCAACTTGCAGCCGGAGACGTGGCACAGGCCATCGGGAACGAGGAGGTCGTCGACGAAGGGACTGGGCGAGGGGCAGCAAGCGTTGCAGCGCTCCTGCGAATGCAGCCACCGGCCCGGCGCGCAGGCCGTCATCGCCGCAATCCGGGCATGGATCCGGCTGTCCTGCCGCAGATGCGCAAGCCGGCCCGACGAAGGCAGGTTGTGGCCATCGCTGTACGACAGGATTCCCTGTCGCTTGTCCACCGCCACGAGATGGACGGTGGATGCGTCGATGGCGCGGCCCAGGGCGGCGAAGAAATCGCGCCATGCCAACGGACGAAGTGCTGCCTCATAGATCGAGTGCACGGTTGCGTCGTAACACGCGTTCGAAATATCCATCAGCCTTGCCCCAGCTGAATGTTGATAGTTTCTTGTACGTTACGGCACAATTCAAAAGTTGTGCATGAAGTTACAAAAGTAACCTAAATATCGCGGTTTATGCGCAACATCCGGGCGTCTAGACGGGCGCTCAAAAGAAAAACGCCGAAGCCGCGGGAAAGCGGCTTCGGCGTTCTGGGGGTGGGACTTCAGGCCTTCAGCGCCTCGCGCTCGGCCTTCTTCATCTTGGTCTTGATGCGGTTCTGCTTGAGGGTGGACAGGTATTCGACGAACACCTTGCCGTCCAGATGGTCGATCTCGTGCTGCACACAGACCGCCAGCAGGCCGTCGGCGTCGAATTCGTAGGGCTTGCCGGTCTCGTCCAGCGCCTTGCAGCGGATGCGCGCGGCGCGTTCGACCTCGTCGTAGATGCCGGGAACGGACAGGCAGCCTTCCTCGTAGGTTTGCCGCTCTTCGCTTTTCCAGGTGATCTCGGGGTTGATCAGCACGCGCAGCTGGTTGCCCTCTTCGGAGACGTCGATGACGACGATGCGCTCGTGCACGTCGACCTGCGTGGCGGCCAGGCCGACGCCGGGCGCCTCGTACATGGTGTCGGCCATGTCGCGCACCAGTTTACGGATGCGGTCGTCCACCACCTCGACCGGCTTGGCCTTTTTGTGCAGGCGAGGATCGGGGAAACGGAGGATGGGAAGCAATGCCATGGAGAGAGGTGCGCGTGATGACTCTGGTGTTACATGATAATTGATCAGAGCCTTGATTTCTAATAGTTTTCCCCTAAACGGCCCATAACGCGGCGTGCCGCTTCCAGCACGGCGCGCCGGTGTTCGCGGCACGGGCCATGCGACACTACGGCGCGTTCCCGATGGATGCCGCCGCCCCGCGGGGCGGCCCTTTACCGCCGCCCTTTACCGCCCGCACGATGCCGCTGTCGCACTCCTCCGCCGAACTGTCCGCCTGGCTGCGCCTGTCGCTCGAACCCGGAGTGGGTCCGGCCACTGCCTACACGCTGCTGGCGGCCTTGGGCATGCCCGAACAGATCTACGGCCAAAGCGCCGCCACCCTGGCGCGCCACGTGCCGCAGGACCTGGCGCGGCAGTTGGCCGGAGATGCGCCGGACGACGTACTCGCGCAGATCGAGCGCACCCTGCAATGGGTGGCAGAACCCGGCCGGCACATCCTGACGCTGGCGGACCCCGCATATCCGCAGCAGCTCCTGACCATCGCGGATCCTCCGGTGCTGCTGTACGTGACGGGCGACGCGGCCCGCCTTCAAGGCCCCGCGCTGGCCGTGGTGGGCGCGCGCAGCGCCACGCCGGGCGGAGAGGACAACGCCCGGGCCTTCGCGCGTCATCTGGCCGGCCACGGCTGGACCGTGATCAGCGGCCTCGCGCAGGGCATCGATGCCGCGGCGCACGAAGGAGCGCTGCAGGCCGGGCCCGAAGGCGCGGGCACGGTCGCGGTAATGGGCACCGGCATCGACCGGGTCTATCCCGCCAGCCACCGCGACCTGGCGCACCGCATCGCGACGCAAGGGGCGCTGGTGAGCGAGCTGCCGCTGGGCACACCCGCGCTGAAGCACCATTTTCCGAAGCGCAATCGCCTGGTGGCCGGTTTGGCGCGCGGGGTGCTGGTGGTCGAGGCGGCCCGCCAGAGCGGCTCGCTGATCACCGCGCGGCTTGCCGCCGAGGGCGGACGCGAGGTGTTCGCCATTCCGGGCTCGATTCATTCGCCCCTGTCGCGCGGCTGCCATGCGCTGATCCGCCAGGGCGCCAAACTGGTCGAGACCGCGCAGGACATCACCGACGAACTGGGCGCCGCCGTCGGTACGGCGCAGGCGCGCGCCCCGCGGCCCCGCGACGCCGGCCGCTCCGCCGAAGCGGCGGCAGCAGCCCCCGAGCATCCGCTGCTGCAAGCCCTGGGCTACGACCCCCTGCACCCCGACGTGCTGCAGGCCCGCACCGGGCTGGACACATCGACCTTGCAGGCGCAGCTGCTGGAGCTCGAACTGGACGGCCGCATCGCCCGCATCGACGGGGGACGGTACCAGCGCCTGAAATGACGCGACGCCTGCGTGGGCGTCGGTGTCGGTGTCGCGCGGGGCTACTATAGAGGCAAGACCGGCGGTCGAACCCGGCCCGCCCATCCCGAGACTGGAACAACCATGCCGCTTCCCACCCGAGCCAAAATCGTCGAAGTCGCCCCGCGCGACGGCCTGCAGAACGAGAAGAACTTCGTCCCCACCGCGATCAAGATCGAGCTGATCGACCGCCTGTCGGCGGCCGGATTCGCGAATGTGGAGGCCGCCTCGTTCGTGTCGCCGAAGTGGGTGCCGCAGATGGCAGACGGCGCGAAGGTGATGGCCGGCATCACACGCCGGCCCGGCACCATCTATTCGGTGCTGACGCCCAACATGAAGGGCCTGGAAGGAGCGCTGGCGGCCAAGGCCGACGAAGTGGTCATCTTCGGCGCGGCCAGCGAAGCGTTCTCGCAGAAGAACATCAACTGCTCCATCGCCGAGTCCATCGCCCGCTTCGAGCCCGTGGCGCAGGCTGCCAAGGCGGCCGGCGTGCGCCTGCGAGGCAGCATCAGTTGCGCCCTGGGATGTCCCTACCAGGGCGAGGTGCCCATCGAGGCCGTGGTGGACGTGGCGCGCCGCTACCTGGCCTTGGGCTGTGACGAGATCGACGTGGCCGACACCATCGGCGTGGGCACGCCGCGCCGGGTCCGCCAGGTAATGGACGCGGTCACCGCAGTGGTCGATCCGGCCCGCATCTCGGGCCATTTCCACGACACCTACGGGCAATCGCTGGCCAACATCCTGGCCGCGCTCGAGGCCGGCATCAGCATTTTCCACTCGTCCGCCTCGGGCCTGGGCGGATGCCCGTATGCCAAGGGCGCCACCGGCAACGTGGCCACCGAAGACGTGCTGTACATGCTGCGCGGCCTGGACATCGACACGGGCGTGGACTTCGACGCGGTGGTCGACACAGGCCAATGGATTTCGGGCTTCCTGGACCGCAAGGGCGGCAGCCGCGCCGGCAACGCCACGGCGGCCAAGCGCGCGGCCTGAGGCACGCCGCGTCTTGCCCACGGCAATCGATATCCCATGAGCGACCCAACCTCTACTCCGACCATTCACGACCGCGAAGCGCTGCTGGCGGAGATCGGTCCGCTGCCGCTGTCCGGCCAGGCCTGGCCGGACTGGGTGCGCATCCTGGCGTGGATCGTCCTGGCCGTGCTGGGCATGCAGGCCATCAGCGCCGGCATCCGCATGCCGCAGGACCAGCCCAACCTGCTGATGGCGGGCGTGGCGATCGTGGCTTTCCTTGCGCTGGCGGTGCTGTCGTGGCACATGCAGATGTCCGTCACCACCATCGACGAAACCGGCCTGCGACAGACCTGGATCAGGCAGCGCCAGGTGGCCTGGGAGGACATCCGTCTTGCCAGGTTCGTGCCGTTGCTGTTCACGCAACGGCTGGTGGTGATTCCGTGGCGCGGCCGCCCGGTGGTGTTCCAGGGCGGCACTCGCGAGCTGCAGGTGGCCTTCGCGAAAATATCGATGCTGTACCGCAACCGGCCGAATGACGACCCCGTGCAAGAGCCGAACCGGGCTCCGCGGGGCTAGGGCCTGTCAACAGGCCCTGGCGGATCAGCGTATCGGCAGCGCGTACATCAGGCCGCCGTCCTGCCACTGGCGATTGAGCCCGCGCTGGATCTTCAGCGGGCTGCCCTGCCCCACGTTGCGCTCGAAGCTCTCGCCGTAGTTGCCCACCTGCTTGACGATGTTGTAGGCCCACTTGTCGTCCAGCCCCATGTTCTTGCCGGCGCCGGGCGTCACGCCGAGAATGCGCTGCACGTTGGGATTCTGGCTTTTCAGCTGCTGGTCGACGTTGGCGCTGGTGATGCCGTACTCCTCGGCTTCGATCATCGCCGACAGCGACCAGCGCACCACGTTCAGCCATGCATCGTCGCCCTGGCGCACGAAGGGGCCCAGCGGCTCTTTCGAGATGATTTCGGGCAGCACCACATAATCGTCCGGCTTCTGCAGCTTCGAGATGCGGATCGAGGCCAGGCCCGATGCATCGGTGCTGAAGACATCGCAGCGGCCCGAGGCGAAGGCATTGACCACGGCGTCGAAGGTCTCGATGACCACGGGCTTGTACTTGACCTGGTTGGCGCGCGCCCAGTCGGCCAGCGTATTTTCGTTGGACGTGCCGGTCTGCAGGCAGATCGAGGCGCCGTCCAGCTGCCTGGCGCTGGTGACGCCCAGCGACTTGGGCACCAGGAAGCCCTGGCCGTCATAAAAGTTGATGCCCGCGTGGATGATGCCCAGCGCGGTATCGCGCTGCTGCGTCACGGTGGTGTTGCGGGTCAGGACGTCTATCTCGCCGGATTGCAGCGCGGTGAAGCGCTGTTGCGAATTCAGCGGCACGACCTTGATTCTGGAGGCGTCGCCGAACACCGCCGCGGCCACCGCTCGGCACAGGTCCACGTCCAGGCCGCGCCATTCGCCCTTGGCGTCCGGCGCCGAGAAGCCGGCGAAGCCGGTGGTCGTACCGCACGCGACCACGCCGCGCTGCTTCACCACATCTATCGTCGCTGCCTGCGCGCCCTGCAACGCGCCCGCCAACAAGGCGCCGGCCGCCAAATACCGCATCGCTTTCCTGGTCTTCATTTCGCTTCTCCTGCACGGCGGGGTGGATCCCCCGCGATAGTGCACAAGCTTAGCGACAGGGCGGCGCGGCGCCAAATGACCGCGGCGCCGCGGCTTATGCCGTTTTGCGCGGTTGGGTTATTCCGGCAGGGTGACCGACACCGGCTCGCCGGCCTCGCAGGCGCGCAGGGCCAGGCCCAGCCGCTGTATGCCCAGCGCGATCTGCTCTTCGTTCATGGTGGCGAACGACATGCGCATGGCATGCAGGTCCGCCCCCGCGACGTCGGCGTAGAAGGCCTTGCCCGGCACGTAGACCACTTCCTTCTCGATGGCATGGGGCAAGAGGCGCGTGGCGTCGATGTCGCCGGTCAGGCGCGCCCAGAAGAACATGCCGCCCTCGGGCTTGACGAACTCGATGTGCCCGGCCATGTCGCGCTCGAGCGCCTGGGCCATGGCGTCGCAGCGCTTGCCGTAGGCCTCGCGGATGCGCGGCACGTGCACGGCGTAGCGGTCGTTGGCCAGGTATTGCGCCACGATCTCCTGGATCCACGCGGGGCTGGCCATGTCGTCGGCGGCCTTGGCGCTGACGCAGCGGCGCCGCACCGCCGCCGGCGCGACCAGCCAGCCGATGCGCAGCGCCGGCGCCATCGTCTTGGACATGCTGGAGATGTACACCGCCCAGTTGCGGGCCTCGCCCTCGGCCAGCGCGGCGATGGGCGGCACCAGCTCGCCCGCGAAACGCAGTTCGCCATAGGGGTCGTCCTCGACGATGAGGAAGCGATGCTTCACCGCCAGTTCGAGCAGACGCACGCGTTGTTCGCGCGCCAGCGTGGCGCCGCAAGGGTTCGAGAACGACGCGACCACGCTGACAATCTTGGGTTTGACGCGCGCGGCCAGTTCGTCGAGCGCGTCCACGTCGATGCCGTGCGGGCCCGAGGGCACCGTGTGCACCGTGGCCCCGGTGTACGACATGGCGTTCACCGAATTGGGGAAGGCCGGGTTCTCGATGATGACGCAGTCGCCGGGCTGCAGCATCACGCGCGCCAGCAACGCCATGGCCTGCTGAGAGCCGCCCGTGACGGCCAGTTCGGTGTCCGGGTCGCACTGGATGCCGCGCTGCGCGGACAGGCGCGCCAGTTCGTGGCGCAGGCTGGCCTGTCCGTCGATGTTGGAATACTGCAGACAGGCGCCCAGGCGCGTCAGCACCTGGTTGGATGCCTCGCCCAGGCCCTCGAGGTCGAACAGTTCCTGCGCCGGATAGCCGCCGGCCAGCGAGATGGTGCCGGGCCGCATGGCGTAGGGCATCAGCGAGCGTATGGGCGGGATGTACTGGTGCTTGAAGGGATCGGCGAAAGCGTATTGCGGCGCTGCGGCGGACATGGTGGCGATGGAAGAAGAAGAGGAATGCGCGACCTGCGTGGAACACACGTGCGCCGGAGGAAACAGCAAACTTTCAGGTATATAGAAATTCCGAGCGATTCTATGCCTGCCGTCCTGGCAGGGTCAACGCGACGGTCGGCCGCGCGATGCCGCGATGGGATAATGCGGCGACGAGCCTGCGGGCGCCTTCATTTCCAGGTTTGCAGCATGAGCGATTCCTTTCCCACCACCATGGCGGACCGGCTGGCCGCGATACGCGCGCGCATGGCGGCGGCCTGCGACCGCGCCGGTCGCCCGCACGACAGCGTGGCGCTGTTGCCCGTCAGCAAGACCTTCGATGCAGGGGCGGTGCGCGAGGCCGCCGGGCTGGGGCTGCGCCGTTTCGGTGAAAACAAGACACAAGAGATCCGCCAGAAGGCCCCCGAACTGGCAGACCTGGGACTGCAGTGGGTGATGATCGGCCATCTGCAGACCAACAAGGCCAAAGAAGCGGCGCGCATAGCGGCCGAGGTGCAGTCGCTGGACCGGCTGGAGCTGGCCGAGGCGCTGCAGCGCCGCCTGGATCTGGAAGGCCGCGTGCTGGATGTGCTGGTGCAGGTCAAGACCTCGCCCGAGCCCAGCAAGTTCGGCCTGGCGCCCGAAGACCTTCCCGCGCTGCTGCGCGCGGTGGCGCGCGGCTGTCCGGCGCTGCGCGTGCAGGGCCTGATGACCATGGCGGTGAATTCCGACGACGCGGGCGCGGTGCGCGCATGCTTCGCGCGGCTGCGCACGCTGCGCGACCAGATGCGCGGCGAAGGAATCGACGGCGTCTCGCTGGAACGCCTGTCGATGGGCATGAGCGGCGACTTCGAACTGGCCATCGAGGAAGGCTCGACGGAGGTGCGCATCGGCAGCGCGCTGTTCGGCGCGCGCGACTACGGCGCATAGGGCCGGCTGCGCTGGGCCTGGCCCCGGGGCCAAGCCCAGCCCACGCCCGGACTAGTGCTTCATGCCGCCGTGGCCGCCATGACCGCCATGGCCGGCGCCCGCGGGATTGTGCGTCAACGGCTTCACGTCGAACTTCACCGCGACCTCGCCCGCCTTTTCGAAGACCAGCGTGGCCGGCACCTGCGAGCCTTCCGCGAAGGGCGCCTTCAGCTTCATGAACATGACGTGATATCCGCCGGGCGCGAACTTCACTTCGCCGCCTGCGGGCACTTCGACGCCGCCTTCCACGGCGCGCATGCGCGCCACGCCATTCTCGTTGTCGATGGTGTGCAGCTCGACGCGCTCGGCCACATCCGAACGCACCGACACCAGGCGATCCACCGCCCGGCCATCATTCTCGATCTCCAGATAGCCGGCGCCGTTGGGCTGGCCGGGCGCGGAGGCGCGCACCCACAGGTCGTCCACCTCGATCGCGCCGGCCTTGTAGCTGTCGGCCCACGCTGCGGCGGTGCACAGGCTCAGCGCCGCCGCCAGGGCGAGATTGCGGATCGTCATGATGAAGGGTCTCCTGTCTGCATGGGGCCCCGCGCGGGGGCAGGTTGGCGCAACCACACCAGGCTGCGGGGCCGACGGACTGCGTCGGCCAAGGCGTTCATGGCATGCGAGTTTACCTGCCCGCGGCATGGAACTCCGGACAGCAAACCGGTTACCCACCCGGCGTCGTTCAACGATTCCGTGCCGCCATGCAGACCACCGCCGTCCCGCCTGCCCGCTTTCTCTCGCTGCTGCGCGATTTCACCGATGCCACGGGCCTGCCAGCGCCCGAGCCCGACGCACAGGGCGAGTACACGCTGATGTTCGGACGCGGAGAGCCGGGCGACGAACGGCCGGTCAACCTGGCGGCCGACCCGCATGGCGACTGGCTGACCGTGTATGCGCCGCTGGCGGCGCCGGGCGAGAACCCGCATCCCGCCGCGCTGCGCCAAACCCTGGCGGAAGGCTATTTCGCCGTGGGAACGCGCATCGTTGCGTGCCTCGATCCGCACGGCCGCCAACTGGCGCTGAGCACAACTACCTTGTTGGCGAGCCTGGACGGCGCCGGACTGCTGTCGTTGCTGGAAGCCTTCCACGACCGGCTGCGGGCCTGGCCCGCCCTGCCGCCCCCGAATGCCGTTCCCGATGACCCGCCGCCCGCGATGGGCCACGAGGCCCTGCTGGACGGACTGTTGCGCCACTGGGGCGCGCAGCCGCCCGCGGCGCCGTCACCGGACGGCCATCACATCATCCTGCACGACGGGACGTTGCTGCATCTGCGTCCGCGGTGGCGCGAACAGCTGCTGGAGATCTACGGCCGTATCGGCGATGCCGAAACCCGGGACGCCCTGCCCGCCTTGCTGGTGGCCAACTGGTTCGGGCAGGCACGGCGCCATTCCCTGGTGCGCGAAGCCGCCACCGGCCAGGCGGTGCTGCTGTGCCTGGTGTCGCTGCATCATGCCGACCTTCCCGACCTGATTCCGCAGATCGAGCAATGCGCCCACGAGGTGCGGCAATGGACCCGCACATGGTCCACGCGCGGGACCGCGCCCACCGTCTCCTTCTCCCCCGATATGCGTGCTTGACGCCACAGGAACCGCCATGCCGCTCGATCTGACTCAAGTGTTCACGCAAGCCCGCCAGGCCAATGCCGGGGACACGCTGCACTTCGCCGACCAGGCCCAGAACCAGGTGCAGGTGCGCACCGCCACGGACGCCACGATCACGAGCTACGACGCCCGCAAGGCGGATGAGCTCGCCAATCGGCAACTGAAGCAGGCTTTCATTGCGGCGCTGTCGCAGCACTACGACGCCTTCCACGTGCTCGAGATCGCCTCTCGCATCGACCTGCTCGACGACGCGACGCCCCTGTCCGCGGCCGCGGTGCGCGCCGCGGACGACAGCGCGATGCGACTGGACAACGCGCCGATCGCCAACGTGGCGGACGCCGTCACCAGCCTGCTGGATCCGCGGGGGACCTGGATGGCCGACGCGCTGGCCCGGCACAATCCCGGCAGTCTCGACTACGCCGAGACGGCGCTGCGCGAGCACGTGGACCGTGCCCTTGGCAACCTGCGCATCCAATGCCCGCGACCGTTGCTGGAGCGCGCGGTGGATCGCGCGGTGGCAGGCTTCTTTCAAGCACTGGCGCCGCAACAGCCGCCCCACCATACGTTTGCGCTGCTGGACCAGCCGGTTCCCTATGGCCTGCTGCACACCCGGCCGCGCGCGGAAGCGCGCAGCGACATACCCGAACCCCCAGGCTTCGCGCCGCTCGCCACGCATCTTGCCGCGCCCTCGAACGCTGCTGGACGGCCTGGCGACTACTTCAATGCCGTGCAGTTCAGCGACAATGTCGACTTCGGACAGCGCGACTGGCACCTCAACCGCGCGGTGCTCGGCGCCTTCGCAAGGCGGGACGGGATGCCGCCCCAGATGGTGGATGCGCTCCTGCAGCGCTCCATCGGATACCTGCACCGCTATGCCATCGGCGAGTCCATGCCGCAGGGGTGGCAGCACGCCGCCTGGCAATCCAATACCGGCACCTACTACCGCAACATCCAGGGCGCCTCGCTCTACGAGTGGTTCCGCAACGAGCTGATGTCGGACCACGAGATGGCCGCGCTGCCCATCTCCAGCCGTCAGGCGCTGCAGGCCATCGAACGCATGTGCGGCATGTCCACCGTGCAGCAGCACGACCTCGACTACGACGATGCGCAGGCCGGCCAGATTTTCGACCGCATCGTGCAGGCCTGCACCATCGATGCGGGCGGCTTCTTCCTGGACATCACGGCGCGCCTGGCCCGGATCCCGTCCGCGCACGAGCTGGACGGCGACGGACTGCGCGCCGCCGTGGCCGAGATCGTGGACCAGGCGCGCGACGAACTGGCCGCGCACATCGACAGTCACATGAACGCCGTGGCCCGCCAGCGCAACCTCAGCAATGAGGACCGCGACGAACTGGCCAGGAAACTGCTGGAAACCGCGCTGGCGCGCGTCATGATCGGCGGCACGGCCAACATGAACGGCCAGCCGGTGCTGCTGGTGGCGCGCGGCAATGGCCAGCAGGCACGCGGGCTGATCGAGGACCTTCCCAACAGCCTGCTCAGCCACAGCGGATTCACGGCCGGTCCGATGCAGATCGCCGAGAACTGGAGCCGCCTGTCGTCGGTCGGCACGATCAGCCAGGTACTGAGCTACGGCCAGATAGTGCCCGATGCCGTCCTCCTGCCGCAGGACGCGCGCGCGCTGCGGCAGTTCGCCAGCTTCGACGAACTGATGGGCAGCGAGCCGCTCACGGCCCTGCGCCGCATGGAGACCGCCTATGGCAAGACGCCCGAATCCGAACGCGGCACGCCGCGCACGGGCGTGCTGGCCGGCATCACGCTGGACCTGCTGCGAGGCATCCCCGACGAAGTCGGCCTGCGCGAATTGGACGAAGCGGCGCAGGATCCCGTGACCGGCCCTGTGTTCCAGTACCTGTACAACCGCGTGCTGCATCACGTGGAAAACGCGGTGGCGGCACAAGACGATGCGGCGGCGTTCCTGAATCACATCCAGCTGGCGCACGAGGAAATCGCCACGCTGGTGGCGATACTGCAACCGCACGACCCCGATTCGCTGAACCTGCACCTGCCGCCCACCACCGCGGGCCTGCAACCGGCTTACGGACTGGCCAATGGCGGCATGAACGCGTTCAACAGCATCCTGAGCGGCGTGGAGAGCCAGGTCGGTTCGCGCGCATTGAACACGGCCTCGCTCAGCGGCACTTACTACGAGGAGTCGCTGCACGTGCTGCAGGGCGCCTCGTCGTATCGCCACGCGTCGGTGGACGGCACGCGCGTCGACGCGGTCGTCGACTCGTTGCGCAGTCAGACCGGAGACCAGCCGCTGAACCTGTTCGTGGCCGAGTTCCATCACAACATCTCGCTGGAAAAGGACCGGTACCGCCAGGAAGACCTGGCGGCCATCATCCTGGCCATGCTGGACGCCGATCCCGCCATCGTCGACGAGCGCTTCACCGTCGCCATAGACACCACCATCGCGCTGAACGACGCGCCGGAAATCCGCGACCTGATCGAGCGGCTGTCGCCCGCCATCGACTCGGGGCGGCTGAACCTGGTGCTGTTCCGCAGCGCGCAGAAGTTCGACATGGCCGGCATGGACAACTACAACGCCGGCTTCATCGCCAGCTACAACGACCCGCAGGCCTACCAGAACTACCGGGAAGGCGCGGAGCTCGACCCGCCCACCGCCACGGCCAATTTCCAGGGCATCCTGCACCTGCAGAAGCACGCGCAGCAGGGGCTGGACACGTATCGCGGCGCCATCATGGACGCGCACCGCCGCATGCTGGACCCACAGGCGACGGAGGGCCTGCCGTCGGACATGGTCACCGCCGAGACGCGGGGCGACGAAATGCTGCTGGTCGCGCCCAATGACGACGACAGCGTCGTCTTCCTGGACCTGCGCTCGCCCTATGCGATGAGCGACCCCAACCGGACGCCGTACAACACGCCGCTGTACGCTGGGCTTTATGACCGCATCACACGAATGATGCAGGCTCAGGACATCGCCAGCGCCAACCGGCCCAGCTTCGGCTTCCCCCACGCCAACATGACGCTGGTGGCCACTGGCAAGTTGCGGCTGACCCTGGGCCTGGAAGACAGCCAAGAGCTGGGCAGGATCCGCGACGCGCTCGTGGCCACGCGCGACGCCGGCCAACTGGCCAGGGGCATCCTGCACGCGGCGGGCGTGGACGATCCGCACCACGCGTTGATGCGCCTGCTTGGCTCGGCCTCGGCCGACATGCTGTTCCACATGGCCACCTTGATTCCGTCCGAGCATTTCGAGGCATTGAGCTGGGAAGCAGACCCGCAGGGCGGGCTGCAGGCCCGCGTCGGCATCACCGATCCCGGCAGCAGCACGACCCCGCATCATCTGGACCCCGAGCAGGTTAGCGTCTACTGCAAGCTGGCAGTGGCCCTGCACGAAGCCGCCGGCGTCGGCCAGCCGGCGTTCGGCCAGGCGGCCCGTGCGCTGCTGGCGTTGCTGCAGGCGCGCACGCCGCAGAACTCGGCGGAATGGAACGAGGTCGAGGCGGTGGCGACGATAGTGCGATAGCGCGTCGATAGTGGCGAGATGCGGCGCCCCGCGGGCCGCCGGCGGTCAGGCCGCCTCGGCGTCGCGCAGCACGTCGGCCCCATAGCGCTTCAGTCCATTCAGGTCGCGCACGCGCACCGCGCCGTACTCCACGGTAAGCAGGCCGGCCTCTTCCAGCCTGCGCAGCGCCTGGTTCACGCGTTGACGCGACACCCGCGCCAGATAACCCACCTCTTCCTGCGTGATGGCGAGCCGCATGCCCATGCCCGGATACAGCAGGGGATTGAACAGCTCGGCCAGGCAGCGCGCCACGCGCGCATCGGGATCCAGCAGGCGGTCGTGCTCGGCCTTGCCGATGAATTGCGCGACGCGTTCGTTGAGCTGGTGCAGCAGATAGCGGTTGAACGGGATGCTGGTATCCAGCAGCCACTCGAAGGTGGCGGCGGGCAGGCGCGCCACCACCGAATCGCGCAGCGCCACCACGTCGTACTTGCGCACCTCGCGCTTGAGCAGCGAGCCCTCGCCGATCCAGCCGCCGGCCGGCACGCCGGTCAGCGACGCGACCTTGCCGTCCGAGTTGCCGACCGATACGCGCACCAGGCCCGACAGCACGCCGATCCATACCAGCGCCGGGTCGCCTTTGCGCTCGATGATGGCGCCCGCCTGCACCTGCTGCACCGATACGTCGCGCTCGACGCGCGCGCGCTGTTCGTCGTCCAGGACGCGAAACCAGGCGGCGGCCAATTGCAGGGAGTCGGCGATATGCATCGGGAATACCCTAGATTGTCGTCGAATGTCGCGATAACGACAGTCGCTTGCAGCCTAACCTTATACCTTAAGTCCTGCCGTAAATCTAAAAACGAACTGGGCCCGCGCCCCTGCACACGTCCGCCTCGCGGACCGGGGCGGCGCAAGCACCGGAGGAGACATCGTGGCACATACGACGCCTGTACCCGCGGGGGTGCCGGCGGCGGCGCAGACTTTTCCAGCGCTGCTGCTCGAGCATGCCCGCGTTCGCGGCGCGCGCCCCGCCATCCGCGAGAAAGATCTCGGGATCTGGCAGACGCTGAGCTGGAGCGACGTGGCGCACCACGCGCGGCTGGTGGCGCATGGCCTGGCGGAACTCGGCATCCGGCCCGGCATGCACGTGGCCGTCATCGGCGAGAACCGCCCGCGCCTGTACATCGCCATGATGGCGGCACAGGCGCTGGGCGCCATACCGGTGCCGCTGTACCAGGACGCCGTGGCGCAGGAAATGGTGTATGTGCTGCAGGACGCCGAGGTGCGCGTGGCGGTGGTCGAGGACCAGGAGCAACTGGACAAGATGCTCGAAGTGCGGGACCAGTGCCCCGCGCTGGCGCACGTGGTGTACGACGATCCCCGCGGGCTGCGCCACTACTCAGACTCCATGCTGTGCGCGTACGAGAAGCTGGAACAGCTGGGCGCCGCGCACGCCGAGCGCCATCCCGACTATTTCGACAAGGCCGTGGCCGCGGTGCAGCCGCACGACCCCGCAGCCATGTTCTACACCTCGGGGACGACGGGCAGACCTAAGGGCGTGGTGCTGACCCACCACGCGCTGATCGATCGCGCCCGCGCCGTCGCGGCGATGGAGAACCTGACCGACCGCGAGGACGTGCTGGCCTATCTGCCGCCCGCCTGGATCGGCCAGAACATGTTCTCGTACACGCAGCTGCTGGTGTCGGGCTTCACCGTGAATCATCCCGAGTCGCCGGAGACGGTGCCGATCGACATGCGCGACATCGGCCCCACGTACTACTTCGCGCCGCCGCGGGTGCTCGAGGCGCTGCTGACGCAGGTCACCATTCGCATGGAGGACGCGGGCTATCTGAAGCGCTCGCTGTTCCGTGCCGCCATGGGCCTGGCGCGCCGCGTCGGCACGCGCATTCTGGACGGACAGCCCGTAAGCGCCTGGGACAGGCTGCGCTATGCGCTGGGCAATCTCACCGTGTATGGCCCGCTGCGCAACGCGCTGGGCATGAGCCGCGTGCGCGTGGCCTACACGGCGGGCGAGGCCATCGGGCCGGACCTGTTCGTGTTCTACCGCTCCATCGGCATCAACCTGAAGCAGCTGTACGGCTCCACCGAGACCTCGGTGTTCGTGTGCGTGCAGCCCGATGGCCAGGTGCGCGACGACACGGTGGGCCCGCCGGTGGACGGGGTGGAGATCCGCGTGTCCGACAGCGGCGAGATCCTGGTGAAGAGTCCCGGTCTGTTCAAGGAGTACTACCGCAATCCGGATGCCACGCGTGAGGCGCGGGATGCCGACGGCTGGTTCCACACGGGCGACGCGGGCTATCTCGACACCGACGGCCAGCTCAAGATCATCGACCGCGCCAAGGACGTGGGCAAGCTGGCCGACGGCAGCCTGTTCGCGCCCAAGTACATCGAGAACAAGCTGAAGTTCTTCCCATACATCAAAGAGGCGGTGGCGTTCGGGGCCGGGCGCGATCAGGTGTGCGCCTTCGTCAACATCGACCTCGAGGCGGTGGGCAACTGGGCCGAACGCCGCGGCCTGCCCTATGCGGGCTACACCGACCTGGCGGGCAAGGAGGCGGTGTACGACCTGATCCGCGACTGCGTCGAGAAGGTGAATGCCGACCTGGCGGGCGATGCGCGGCTGGCGGCCTCGCAGGTCGCGCGCTTCTTGATCCTGCACAAGGAACTGGATCCTGACGACGACGAACTGACCCGCACGCGCAAGGTGCGCCGCGCCTTCATCGCGCAGAAGTACGGTGTGCTGATCGATGCGCTGTACGGCGGCCGCGACCGGCAGTTCATCGAGACCGAGGTGAAGTACGAGGACGGCCGGGTCGGCCGCATCTCGGCCGATCTGCGGATCTGTCCCGTCAAGACATATCCCGCCATCACCGCAAAGGCGGCATGACATGGTCAACAAGATGCATGAACAACGCATAGGCGAGGTGATGCTGGATATGCAGAACATCTCGCTGTCGTTCGGCGGCGTGAAGGCGCTGACCGACATCTCGTTCAACGTGCGCGAGCACGAGATACGCGCCATCATCGGTCCCAACGGCGCGGGAAAGAGCTCGATGCTGAACGTCATCAACGGGGTCTACACGCCGCAGCAGGGCGCCATCATGCTGCGCGGCGAGCACTTCTCGCGCATGAATCCGCGTCGCGCGGCCGAGATGGGCATCGCCCGCACGTTCCAGAACCTGGCGCTGTTCAAGGGCATGAGCGTGCTGGACAACATCATGACCGGCCGCAACCTGCGCATGAAGTGCGGCCTGCTGGCGCAGGCGCTGCGCTGGGGCCCCGCGGAGCGCGAAGAGATCGCGCACCGCGCCGTGGTCGAGAACATCATCGACTTCCTCGAGATCCAGGCCTATCGCAAGGTGCCGGTGGGCCGGCTGCCCTACGGTTTGCAGAAGCGCGTGGACCTGGGGCGCGCCTTGGCCATGGAGCCCCGCCTGCTGCTGCTGGACGAGCCCATGGCGGGCATGAACATCGAGGAGAAGCAGGACATGAGCCGCTTCATCCTGGATGTGAACGACGAGTTCGGCACCACCATCGTGCTGATCGAGCACGACATGGGCGTGGTCATGGACATCTCCGACCGGGTGGTGGTGCTGGACTACGGCAAGAAGATCGGCGACGGCACGCCCGACGAGGTGCGCGCCAATCCCGAGGTGATCCGCGCCTACCTGGGCGTGGGCGGCGAAGCGGTACTGGCGCACTAGGAGACGGACATGGGATTTTTTCTGGAGACCCTGTTCGGCGGCCTGATGAGCGGCATGCTGTACGCGCTGATCGGCCTGGGCTTCGTGCTGATCTTCAAGGCGTCGGGGGTGTTCAACTTCGCGCAGGGCGCGATGGTGCTGGTGGCGGCCCTGTCCATGGCCCGCTTCTCGGAATGGATCCCTCGCTGGCTCGGCTTCGAGCACATGCTGCTGGCCAACGTGCTGGCCTTCATCGTCAGCGCGCTGCTGATGTTCCTGCTGGCGGTGGCCGTCGAGCGCTACGTGCTGCGCCACCTGGTGAACCAGGAAGCCACCACGCTGCTGATGGCCACGCTGGGCATCAGCTACTTCCTGGACGGGCTGGGCCAGATCGCCTTCGGCAGCTCGGTGTACTCCATCGACGTGGGCATGCCGAAAGATCCCGCGATCATCCTGGACAGCGTGTTCGAAGGCGGCCTGCTGATCAACCTGGAAGACCTGACCGCGGCGCTGGTGGCGGCGCTGCTGGTGGCCGCGCTGGCGCTGTTCTTCCAGTTCACCTCGACGGGGCGGGCGCTGCGCGCGGTGGCCGACGACCACCAGGCCGCGCAGTCCATCGGCATTCCGCTCAACCGCATCTGGGTGATCGTGTGGAGTGTGGCGGGGCTGGTGGCGCTGGTGGCCGGCATCGTGTGGGGCTCGAAATTCGGCGTGCAGTTCACGCTGTCCACGGCGGCGCTGCGGGCGCTGCCGGTGGTGATCCTGGGCGGACTGACCTCGGTGCCGGGCGCCATCCTGGGCGGCCTGATCATCGGCGTGGGAGAGAAGCTGTCCGAGGTCTACCTGGGCTCGATGGTGGGCGGCGGCATCGAGATCTGGTTTGCGTACGTGCTGGCGCTGGTGTTCCTGCTGTTCCGCCCGCAGGGGCTGTTCGGCGAGAAGATCATCGACCGGATCTGAGGATAAAGACAACATGTTCTATCGCGAGAACGGACAGTTCAAGACCAGCTACCGCGCCGACCAGCAGATCTTCCCGATCCGCCAGGACCGCATCTTCGTCGCGCTGCTGCTGGTGGTGGCCTTCGTGGCTGTGCCGATGCTGGCCAGCGACTATCTGCTGCGCGCCATCCTGATCCCCTTCCTGATCCTGTCGCTGGCCGCGGTGGGCCTGAATATCCTGGTGGGGTACTGCGGGCAGATCTCGCTGGGTACGGGCGCCTTCATGGCCGTGGGCGCGTATGCGGCCTGGAACCTGGGGGTACGCCTGCCCGGGCTGCCGCTGGTGGCCCAGATTCTGCTGGGCGGCTGCTTCGCCACGCTGGTGGGCGTGGTGTTCGGCATCCCCAGCCTGCGCATCCGCGGCCTTTATCTGGCGGTGGCCACGCTGGCCGCGCAGTTCTTCGTGGATTGGGCGTTCCTGCGCATTCCGTTCTTCACCAATTACTCGTCGTCGGGCAGCGTGTCGGTGCCGGCGCTGTACGCCTTCGGCCTGCCGGTGCAGACCGCCATGCAGAAGTACCTGTTCGTGCTGGCCTTCGTCGCGGTGTTCGCGCTGCTCGCCAAAAACCTGGTGCGCGGCGCCATCGGCCGGCAATGGATGGCGATCCGCGACATGGACGTGGCCGCGGCGGTGATCGGCATCCGGCCCATGTACGCCAAACTCTCGGCCTTCGCGGTCAGCTCGTTCATCGTGGGCGTGGCCGGCGCGCTGTGGGGCTACATCCACCTGGGCTCGTGGGAGCCCCTGGCCTTCGACCTGACGCGCTCGTTCCAACTGCTGTTCATGGTCATCATCGGCGGATTGGGATCCATCCTGGGCAGCTTCTTCGGCGCCGCGTTCATCGTGCTGGTGCCTGTGGTGCTGACCAACATCCCGCATATGTTCGGACTGCCATTGTCGGTGGATACGGCGGCGCATATCGAACATATGGTGTTCGGGGCATTGATCGTGCTGTTCCTGATCGCGGAGCCGCATGGGCTGGCGAGGCTCTGGAGCATCGGGAAAGAGAAATTACGGATATGGCCGTTTCCGCATTGAAACTTGCTTAATGGTGAGGGTTTTTTTTTTGGGTTCTTGCGGTTTTGGGTTGTTTGGGTTCTTGAGGAGTCAGCGGGCAAGCGGTGGCCGCGCCGGCCAAGTCGTCGGGCTCGGGCGCGCCATCAGGCGCCCTCGGCCGCTACGCGGCTCCCCCTCCTCCAATTGGCCGTCACGACCACCGCTTGCCCGCTGACTCAAGAATCCAACATCCGCGGCACCGTGTGACGAGACTGTCTTGGAGGGGGAGAGGGGCAGCGTGCTTGGGTGGGGTGTGGTCGCATGGGAGCAGCGCAGCTTCGAACCTGGTTGTCCGCTTATTGACGGCTCACAGAAGAATCAATGATGGAGGTCGTTGAATGGAGATGTTTTCAGCATCGCTGTCGCTGCAAGGCGGCGTGACGGCCAATTGGAGGAGGGGGAGTCCCCGCAGGGGACCGAGGGCGCCTGATGGCGCGCCCGAGCCCGACGACTTGGCCGGCGCGGCGCCTTGCAGCGACAGCGATGCGACTAAAGAACTCAATTAACCCGCAGTCCCATAGAGAAGCAGCAGAAACCAAAGAAACCCGGCCCAGACCGGATGACACACACCGATAACACCCGGAGACGAAGACTATGAAGCGCCTGAACCTGAAGTCCGCCGCGGCCGCGATGGCCGTCATGGGATCGCTGGCTGCCGCTGCGCCGGTTGCCGCGCAAGAGCAGTTCATCCCGCTGCTGGTGTATCGCACCGGCTCGTTCGCACCGCTGGGCATCCCGTGGGCGGATGGCAAGCTGGATTACCTGAAACTGGTCAACGCCCGAGATGGCGGCGTCAACGGGGTGAAGCTGACGTACGAAGAGTGCGAGACCGCCTATGCCACCGACCGTGGCGTGGAGTGCTACGAGCGCCTGAAGGGGCGTGGCACCGGCGCGGCCGGCTTCGACACGCAGTCCACCGGCATCACCTTCGCGGTCAGCGACAAGGCCATCGTCGACAAGATTCCGGTCGAGACCGTGGGCTACGGGCTGTCGCAGTCCACCGACGGGAGCGTGTTCGAATGGAACTTCCCGCTGCTGGGCACGTACTGGACGGCCGCCGACGTGATGCTGCAGGACATCGCGAAGAAGGAAGGCGGCATGGACAAGCTCAAGGGCAAGAAGATCGCCCTGGTCTACCATGACTCGCCGTACGGCAAGGAACCCATTCCGCTGCTGCAGAAGCGCGCCGCCGCGCATGGCTTCGAGCTGCTGCTGTATCCCGTGACGGCGCCGGGCGTCGAGCAGAAGTCGACCTGGCTGCAGGTCCGCCAGCAGCGGCCGGCGTACGTGCTGCTGTGGAGCGCGGGCATCATGACGCCCACCGCCATCCGCGAGGCGCAGGCCAGCGGCTATCCGCGCGACAAGATGTATGCCATCTGGTGGGCGGGTTCGGAAGGCGACGTCAAGGACCTGGGCCAGGTGGCCAAGGGCTACAACACCGTCACCATCCACAACAGCGCCGCGCCCAGCAGCAAGGTGCACGACGACCTGAAGAAGTTCGTGTACGACAAGGGCCAGGGCAGCGACAGCACCGCCAAGAATACGCTCGGCACCATAGCGCACACGCGCGGCATGATTATCTCGATGCTGCAGGTCGAGGCCATCCGCACCGCGCAGGAAAAGTACGGCAAGGGCAAGGCGCTGACGCCCGAGCAGGTGCGCTGGGGCTTCGAGAACCTGAACCTGACGCAGGAACGGCTGAACGAACTGGGCTTCGGCGACATCATGCGGCCGGTCAAGACCAGCTGCGCCGACCACACCGGCGGCGACTGGGCGCGCATCGCGCAATGGGACGGCGCCAAGTTCGAGGTGAAGTCCGACTGGTACCAGGCCGACAAGTCGGTGGTCGGCCCGCTGGTCAAGGAAATGGCCGCGAAGTACGCCAAGGAGAAGAACATCACGCCGCGCAACTGCGCCGGCTGATGCACGGTGCGCGCGGCGGACGGCATCAGCCGCCGCGCGCGCCGCCGCCGATGCCGCGCTTGCCGCCTACACAATCCGACAGGAATCGCGATGGACATCTCCGCTACTTCCCATCCCGCCCCCGCCGCCGTCCCCGCGCCCGACAAGGTGTTGCTGGACGTCAATGGAATCGAGGTCATCTACAACCACGTCATCCTGGTGCTGAAGGGGGTGTCGCTGCAGGTTCCCGAAGGGCGCATCGTGGCGCTGCTGGGAGCCAACGGCGCGGGCAAGACCACCACGCTGCGTGCGGTGTCGAATCTGCTGAAGGGCGAACGCGGCGACGTCACCAAGGGCTACATCCGCTATCGCGACGAACGCATCGAACGGCTGTCGCCTGCCGACCTGGTCAAGCGCGGCGTGGTGCAGGTGATGGAAGGCCGGCACTGCTTCGCGCACCTGACCGTGGAGGACAACCTGCTGACCGGCGCCTATACGCGCACGCAAAGCCGCGGTGAACTGGCGGCGTCGCTGGACAAGGTGTACCAGTACTTCCCGCGGCTGAAGCAGCGCCGCGGCAGCCAGGCCGGCTATACCTCGGGCGGCGAGCAACAGATGACCGCGATCGGCCGCGCGCTCATGGCCAATCCCAACATGATCCTGCTGGACGAGCCCTCGATGGGGCTTGCGCCGCAGATCGTGGAAGAGATCTTCGAGATCGTGCGCGACCTCAATCAGCGCGAGCGCGTCAGCTTCCTGCTGGCCGAGCAGAACACCAACATCGCGCTGCGCTATGCCGACTACGGCTACATCCTGGAGAACGGCCGCGTGATGATGGACGGCGCGGCGGACGACCTGGCGCGCAACGAAGACGTCAAGGAGTTCTACCTGGGCATTGCAAGCGGCGAGCGCAAGAGCTTCCGCGACCAGAAGTTCTACCGGCGCCGCAAGCGCTGGCTGGCCTGACCTGATTTCCGATTCACGCACCGGCGCATCCTGCATCGCATAAAGGCGCTCTCATGTCCGACTTCTTCGACACCCTGGAAACCCGCGATCCCGGCGAACGCGAACGCAGCCTGATGGCCGCCCTGCCGCAGGCGCTGGCGCGCGCGGCGGCCAGCGCTCCGGCCATCGGACGGCAGTTGCAGGGCATCGACCTGCAAAGCGTGGACAGCCGCGGCGCCCTGGCCAGGCTTCCCGTGCTGCGCAAGCACGAGCTGCTGCAGACCCAGCAGCAGAGCCGCGCCGGCAGCGATCCCGCGGGCGCCGCGAAGGCATTCGGCGGTTTCGCCGCCATCGGCTGGGGCCAGGCGCTGCGCACCTTCGCCTCGCCAGGCCCCATCTACGAACCCGAAAGCGGCCGCGCCGATTACTGGCGCTTCGCGCGTGCACTGTACGCGGCGGGCTTTCGTGCGGGCCAGCTGGCCTACAACTGCTTTTCGTATCACTTCACGCCGGCCGGTTCGATGATGGAGACGGCCGCGCATGCCATCGGCTGCACCGTATTCCCGGGCGGCACGGGCCAGACCGAGCAGCAGGTGCGCGCCATCGCGGACCTGGCGCCGCATGGATACGTCGGCACGCCGAGCTTCCTGAAGATCATCCTCGAGAAGGCCGACGAACTCGGCATCGCCCTGCCCTCGCTGCGCCACGCCCTGGTGTCGGGCGAGGCATTCCCGCCTTCGCTGCGCGACTGGCTGGCGTCCCGCGGCGTCGATGGCTATCAGGCATATGGCAGCGCGGACCTGGGCATGATCGCGTTCGAGACGCCTGCGCGCGAAGGCCTGGTGCTGGGCGAGGAACTGATCCTCGAGATCGTGCGGCCCGGCACGGGCGATCCCGTGCCCGAGGGCGAGGTCGGCGAGGTCGTGGTCACCACGTTCAATCCCGACTACCCGCTGGTGCGGTTCGGCACTGGGGACCTGTCCGCCGTGATGCCCGGCATGTCGCCGTGCGGCCGCACGAACACGCGCATACGCGGATGGATGGGCCGCGCCGACCAGACCACCAAGGTGCGCGGCCTGTTCGTGCATCCGTCGCAGGTGGCGGATGTGGTGGCGCGCCATCCCGAGATCCGCCGCGCCCGGCTGGTGATCAGCGGCACGGTGGGCGCCGACACCATGACGCTGAAGGCGGAGTCCGATGCCGCCTCGAGCGAACTGGCCGCGCGCGTGGCGCAGACGGTGCGCGAGGTGACCAAGCTGCGCGCCGAGGTGGAATGGGCCGCGCCGCAATCGCTGCCCAACGACGGCAAGGTCATCGACGACGTGCGCTCTTACGAGTGACGCCCGCGGGCATGCCGACGCGCCGCGGGCCATCGCGCTGATCGGGCCCTCGCGGCGCTGTCGACCGCCGGCTTGCGTTGCCGGCGGTTATCCCGCAACATCCGCTGGTCGCCCCTCACCCCATGTGTCCAGCCCTCATGTTTGTCGAAGCGGAATCCGATCCCGTCCTGCCCAAGGAACGTTTCAAGGCCCACGAGACGCGGCTGCGCACGGCGCTGCTGAAGGCGCAATATGACCTGCTGGGCCGGGCCGATCGCTCGGTGCTGATCGTGGTGGCCGGCATCGACGGCGCCGGCAAGGGCGCCACGATCAACCTGCTGAACGAATGGATGGACCCGCGCCACATTCACACGATGGCATTCGGCGAGCCCACCGACGAGCAGGCGCAGCGGCCGCCGCTGTGGCGCTACTGGAGCGAACTTCCCGAGAACGGCCGTATCGGCATCGTGTTCGGCTCGTGGTATCAGGCCCTGCTGCGCGAAGCCGCGCGCAAGCAGCCGAACGCGGACGCCATCGAGACGCTGGCCACCCACGTGCGCAGCTTCGAGGCCCAGCTGGCCGCCAACGGCGTGCAATTGGTGAAGCTGTGGTATCACCTGTCGCCACAGGCACAGGCCGAACGCACCAAGCGGCTGCTGTCCAGCCCCGAGACCTCCTGGCAGGTGACCGCCGACGACCGCAAGGTTGCCAAGAAGTTCGCGCGCCTGCGCTCGGCCGCCGAGGTGGCGCTGACCCATACCGACGTGCCGCATGCGCCGTGGACCATCGTGCCCAGCGCCGATGAGCACGTGCGCACGTACACCACCGCCGAGGCCCTGCTGCAGGCGCTGCGCCGGCGCAAACTGCCTCGCGTCGCACAGCCGCGCACGCCCGCCGTGGGACGCGCACGCACGCCCGATGCGCTGGGCAAGCTCGACTACGCGGTGCACGTCGACAAGGACGAGTACGACACCGAACTGGCCCTGCTGCAGGGCCGGCTGGCGCGGGCCTCGCGTTCGGGCGGGTTCCGCGAGCGCTCGTTGGTGCTGGTGTTCGAAGGCCAGGACGCGGCCGGCAAGGGCGGCGCGATCCGGCGCGTCACGCAGGCACTGGATGCTCGCCAGTTCGACATCACTCCGGTGGCGGCGCCCGCCCCGCACGAATTGGCGCGCCCCTACCTGTGGCGCTTCTGGCGCCGGGTGCCATCGCACGGCCGCATCGCCATCTTCGACCGGTCTTGGTACGGCCGGGTGCTGGTCGAACGCGTGGAAGGCTATGCCGCGCCGGACGCCTGGCGCCGCGCCTACGGCGAAATCAACGACTTCGAACAGCAGCTGGCGGACAGCGGCGCCATCGTGCTGAAGTTCTGGCTGGCCGTGACGGCCGACGTGCAACTCGAACGGTTCCGCGAGCGCGAAACCTCGCCGTTCAAGAACTTCAAGATCACGCCGGACGACTGGCGCAACCGCAAGAAATGGAAACCCTATGCCGAGGCGGCCAATGAAATGATCGCGCGCACCAGCACGCGCGACGCGCCCTGGCACCTGATACCGGCCAACGACAAGCGACATGCGCGGCTGCAAGTCCTGCGCCACGTCGTCGAGGCCATGGAAGCGCACATCTGAAACCTGTCGAGCACCTCATGTCGAACCTGCAGATACGACCCGCCACCTCCACCGACTTCGACGCGTGGCTGCCCTTGTGGAAGGGCTACCAGACCTTCTACCACACGGACATCGCCGACGCCGTCACCCGCACCACGTGGGAACGCTTTCTCGATCCGGCCCAACCCATGCACGCCGCGCTGGCCATGGAAGGCGGCCGCGCCGTGGGGCTGGTCCACTGGATCTATCATCGCTCCACCTGGACCGCCGGCGACTACTGCTACCTGCAAGACCTGTTCGTCGCGCCCGACGTGCGCGGCACGGGCGCCGGCCGCGCGCTGATCGAGCACGTGTACGCCGACGCGCAGCGCTGCAACGCGGCACGCGTGTACTGGCTGACGCACGAAACCAACCACACGGCCATGCAGCTGTACGACCGCATCGCCGACCGTTCCGGTTTCGTCCAGTACCGCAAGGTGCTGCCGTGACGCAGGGCCCGCACGCAAAGGCGCCGCGATGAGCGCGCGCGATCCCGACTGCCCGCTGTGCCAGCAGGACGGCGGTGAACTGCTCTGGCAGGGGCAGCACCTGCGCGTGATCGCGGTGGACGACGCCGACTATCCCGGCTTCACTCGCGTGGTATGGAACGGCCACATCCCCGAAATGACCAGCCTGTCGGCCCATGGCCGCGATTCGCTGATGCGCGCCGTGTACACGGTGGAACAGGTGCAGCGCGACGTGCTGCATCCCGACAAGATCAACCTGGCCTCGCTAGGCAACATGGTGCCGCACCTGCATTGGCACGTGATCCCGCGCTGGCGCGGCGACCGGCACTTTCCCGACGCGGTGTGGGCCGCGCCGCGCGTGGCCGCCGGCGCTGAACCGCCCGAGTGGCACGAGCGCCAGGCCCGCGTGTCGCAACTGCTGCCGCGCTACCGCGCGCGGCTGGTCGAAGCCATGGACGCGCTGCTGTGGCATTGATGCCGCGCCGAGTTGCGCAACGCCTGCACGCATGACCGGAGCAATCCCTTCCATGGCCACCCTCGGCATCCTGGCCGCGCTGCCGGACGAGATCCGCGACCTGCTGTACGAGATGGGACCGGCAGCGTCCACACGGCGCATCGGCATGCGCGACTACCACCACGGTGTGCTGTACGGGCGGCCGTGCGTGCTGGCGCTCACGCGCATCGGCAAAGTGGCGGCGGCCGCCACCACGGCCACGCTGCTGCGCGAGTTCGACGTCGACCGTGTCGTGTTCACCGGCGTGGCGGGCGGACTGGATGCCCGGCTGCGCGTGGGCGACGTAGTCGTGGGCAGCGCATTGGTGCAGCACGACCTGGACGCCAGCCCCCTGTTTCCGCGCCATGAAGTGCCGCTGCTGCAGACCTCGCGTTTTCCCGCCGATGAAGCGCTGGCCGGATTGCTGCATCGCTGTGCCGGCGAGTTCCTGGCGCAGCATGGCGGTGGCGCCGCCCTGCATCGCGGCCTGATCGCCACGGGCGACCGCTTCGTGCACGAGGCCGGCTTCGCGCGCGAACTGCGCGAAGCGCTACCCGAGGCCCTGTGCGTCGAGATGGAAGGCGCGGCCGTGGCTCAGGTATGCCACGAGTTCGGCGTGCCCTGCGCGGTGCTGCGCACCATCTCGGATTGCGCCGATCAGGACGCGCCAGTGGATTTCGCCACCTTCCTGCGCGAGGTGGCCAGCGTGTATTCGGCGGGCATCCTGCGGCGATTCCTGGCGGCATTGCCCGCCTAGGACATCGATGCGGCGGGCACGTGTGCCAAAATCCCGCCATGCCGACCGACAATCGACTCCTTGCCCAGACGCTGGCCGCGCACGCGGCTGAGCTTTCGCCTGATTGGCAACGCGTGCTGCTCGCGCCGGAGCCCGCGCAGGCCCTGAAGACCATCATCGCTTACATCGAGCAGCGCCTGTCCGACGGCGCCACGGTCTATCCGGCGCGGCCGCTGCGCGCGCTGGAAGCACTGGCGCCGCACGAGGTGCGGGTGGTGATCCTGGGGCAGGACCCCTACCACGGGCCGGGCCAGGCACAGGGCCTGGCCTTCTCCGTGCCCGACGATTGCAAGACGCCGCCCAGCCTGCGCAACATCCGCAAGGAGATCGCGCGCGACGAGCCCGGCAGCGCGGTCACGGGCAACGACCTGTCGGGCTGGCTGGCGCAGGGCGTGCTGCTGTTGAACACCTGCCTCACGGTCGAGGACGGCCAGGCGGCCGCCCATGCCAAGCGCGGCTGGGAGCTCGTGACCGACGCGCTGATCGCGGCGGTGGCCGCCGATGCGGCACCGAAGGTGTTCATGCTGTGGGGCGCGCATGCGCAGGCCAAGCGCGGCCTGATACCGGCCGAGGCCGGTCATCTGGTGCTGACGGCCAACCATCCATCGCCGCTCTCGGCCACGCGCGGCCCCGAGCCCTTCGTAGGCTGCGCCCACTTCCGCAAGGCGAACGACTGGCTGCGCGAACGCGGCCTGCCGCCGATCGACTGGTCGACCGGGCGCGGGGGTGTGCAGGGCGAATTGCCCTGCTGAACACGCGCGCGGCGCGCGCAAGCGGCCGTGCATGCCCGAAACAACAGTTATCGGGCTTTTCGGTTGCAAATGCTGCGCCAGGATGACACGACACGGATATTCGGGTTATCATTGACGCGCTGCACAAACTGATTCGGCATCTTTTCACGTTCGCGCCCAGCGCGACTTGCCAGCAGACAGCCAACTTGGCCCAAGACCGGCGCCCCTCTCCACGGGCCGGCACGACTGCCAAAAGGCCGATGCCGAACACATCGATTCCTGACCTCTTTCCTTTCGCCCCGCGTTCTCCCATTTGAGAACGCAATCCGCGCACGGTTGATTCGGTCGGCACGATGCTCCGTCAACCGCTGCCTGGATCCGGCCTCCTTCCCCTATCGGCCCGGCCATGCGCATATGCCGCCTTGCGCGGCAAGGGAAAGTAATGTCTTTCGCTGAACTGGGCCTTGCGCCCGCTATTCTGTCGGCCATCTCCGAAGCCGGCTTCTCCACCGCCACCAGCGTGCAGGCCGCCGCCATTCCGCAGGCGCTGGCCGGCCACGACCTGATGGTGTCCTCGCAGACCGGCAGCGGCAAGACCGCCGCCTTCATGCTGCCCGCGCTGCACCGCATCGCCCAGCAGACCGGCAACGGCGGCGTGGGCGTGCAGGTGCTGGTGCTGGCCCCCACTCGCGAACTGGCGCTCCAGGTCGCCGAAGCCACGCAGTCGTATGGCCGCAACCTGCCGGGCCTGCGCACCGCCACCGTGGTGGGCGGCATGCCCTACGGCGCGCAGCTCAAGGCGCTGTCGCGCCGCGTCGACGTGCTGGTGGCCACCCCGGGCCGCCTCATCGACCACCTGCAGGCGGGCCGCGTCAAACTGAACACCGTGCACACGCTGGTGCTGGACGAAGCCGACCGCATGCTGGACATGGGCTTCATCGAAGACATCGAGACCATCATCGGCCGCCTGCCGAACGAACGCCAGACGCTGCTGTTCTCGGCCACGCTGGACGGCACGGTGGCCAAGCTGGCCGCGCGCATGATGCGCGAGCCGCAGCGCATCGAGGTGGCCGGGCAGAAGGAAAAACACGCGAACATCACGCAGAGCCTGCTGTACGCCGACGACGCCGCGCACAAAATGCAGCTGCTGGACCACGTGCTGCGCGACGTGCGCCTGGACCAGGCCATCGTCTTCACGTCGACCAAGCGCGGCGCCGACGACCTGGCCGACCGCCTGTCCGAGCAAGGCTTCGCGGCCGCGGCGCTGCATGGCGACATGAACCAGCGCCAGCGCACGCGCACGCTGACCCAGCTGCAGCGCGGCCAGGTTCGCGTGCTGGTGGCCACCGACGTGGCGGCGCGCGGCATCGACGTGCAGGGCATCAGCCACGCCGTCAACTTCGACCTGCCCATGCAGGCCGAAGACTACGTGCACCGCATCGGCCGTACGGGTCGCGCCGGCCGTGACGGCCTGGCCTACACGCTGGCCACCCATGCCGAGCGCCACAAGATCCGCCGCATCGAGAACTACATCGGCCAGTCGATCTCGTCCGAAACCATCGCTGGCCTCGAACCCCAGCGCACGCCGCGTCCCGCATCGGGCGGCGGTTTCGCGCGCAACGGCAAGCCCGGCGGCGGCAAGCGTCCCGGCGGCTTCGGCGGCCCGCGGCGCGAAGGCTGGGTGCCGCGCGAAGGCGGCGCCCCGCGCGGCCCTCGTTCGTTCGACGGCCCTCCGGCCCGCGAATTCCGCGGCGAGCGTCCGGAAGGTGGCGCGCGCGAGTTCTCGCCGCGCCGCGAAGGCGGCTACGGCGAACGTCGTGAAGGCTTCAAGCCGCGCGGTGAAGGCTTCCAGCGCGAAGGCGGCTACGGCGAGCGCCGTGAGGGCTTCAAGCCGCGCGGCGAAGGCTTCCAACGCACCGGCGAAGGCTTCAAGCGTGAAGGCGGCTACGGCGAGCGTCGTGAGGGCTTCAAGCCGCGCGCTGAAGGTTTCCAGCGCACCGGCGAAGGTTTCAAGCGCGAAGGCGGCTACGGCGAACGCCGTGAAGGCTTCAAGCCGCGCGCTGAAGGCTTCCAGCGCACCGGCGAAGGCGTCAAGCGCGAGGGCGGCTACGGCGAGCGCCGTGAGGGCTTCAAGCCGCGCGGTGAAGGTTTCCAGCGCGCCGGGGAAGGCTTCAAGCGCGAAGGCGGCTACGGCGAACGTCGTGAAGGCTTCAAGCCGCGCGGCGCCGCCGGCCCCCGTCCCGCCGGCAAGCCCGGTCGCCGCGACTACGCGTAATTTCGCAGCGGCCGGCCGACACGGTCAGCGGCAAAGCCCCTAGGCGCCAGTTCATCGGCCCAGGGGCTTAATGAGATGGTCAGCCCGATCCCCACGAAGCGGTACGCTGAGTGGGGATTGTTCTTTCTGGGAGACCTCTCATGAGCACCGTCACGCTGATTGGCATCGATCTGGGCAAGCATAGCTTCCATCTGCACGGGCAGGACGTGACCGGCAGGATGGTGTTTCGCAAGAAGTGCTCTCGCCAACAACTGTTTACGTTGCTAGGTAATACGCCGGGCAGTACGGTGGTGATGGAGGCCTGCGCGGGAGCGCATTGGATGGCGCGCCGCATACAGGCGCTGGGCCATCGGGCCAAGCTGATCTCGCCGCAATTCGTGCGCCCCTTCGTGCAGGGCAACAAGAACGACTTCGCCGATGCGCAGGCGATCTGCGAAGCCGCCTCGCGCCCGAGCATGCGGTTCGTGAGCGCGCGCAACGAGGCACAGCAGACCGTCTCTGCGCTGCACCGCGTACGAGAGTCGCTGGTACGCGATCGCACCGGCGTGATCAACCAGGTTCACGCCTTCTTGCTGGAGTTCGGCATCAGCCTGCCGCGCGGGCAGGCAATCATCCGGCGCCTGCCTGCAGTGTTGGCCGGGCATGAGTTGCCGCCTCGGCTGGTGGCACTGCTTGAGCGGCTGCAAACGCATTTCAAGTATCTGGATGAGCAGATGGGCCAGATCGAACGTGAGTTGTGCCAGCAACTGCGCGAGGATGAACGCAGCCAGCGGCTGCTGGAGATACCCGGCATCGGGCCGATCACGGCGAGCGTGCTGATGACAGAACTGGGAGATGCGCAGCAATTTGGTTCAGCACGCCAGTTCGCCGCTTCGGTAGGCCTGGTGCCGCGGCAGTACAGCACTGGCGGCAAACCCACGTTGCTGGGCATCAGCAAACGCGGCGACAAGAACCTCAGGCGGCTGCTGGTGCAGGGCGCTCGAGCGATCATGCAACGCGTGCAACAGCGTACGGATCGGCTGGGTATCTGGGTGCGCGAGCTGCTGGCAAGACGCCACTCGAATGTCGTGGCCTGCGCGCTGGCCAATAAATTGGCGAGAATAGCCTGGGCCATCCTCGCCAATGGAACGAACTACCGAAGTGAGCAGGCTGTCAGCACAACCTGACCTTCATCACCGTTTTACGCAGTCACTTCCTGGTTTTGCGACGCGAGTACGTGAAGACATAAACGGCTCAACGGCCTGGCAAGAAACCTGGCAAAGAATCCAGCACCTGGATGCTGAGGGCTTTTTGAGGTTTGCCGGGCGCGACTCTCATCATGGAGCGGGGACCTGTCCCCAACCGACTCCGAATAGATTTGAGCAAGCCCAATTTACGCCAACACTTCCTCGCTTGCAAAAATCGGGCTGACCATAGATTTTCTTTGTTCGCACGGATTGCCATCGACGCTTCGACCTCGCCGTGCCATTACCCCTGGCGGCTGGCCGGCTCGCGGCGGTGAAGTCGGCTATCTGCTGCGACGCAGTCGATCGAGTTCGGCCCGGTTGCGGCGCGCCGCTTCTTCCTCGGCGTAGTCGCGCTCGCCGGGCTCATATGAGCCCTCGTGGATGCAGCTGCTTCGGCTCAACCTGCATTGGATGTCTACGCTGCTGCTGGGCGGCGCCGCCTCCGGTTCATCACTGCCGCCAAGCGTCGAGCACCCCGACACCAGCGTTGCGAAAACCAGCATCACGCCCCGTCGGGCCCACGTCTGTACCACCATACTGACCGTCCTGCAGAAATGCCATAGCCACCTTTATAGCAAACGCATGCGGCGAGTCTGCACACAGCCCCAGGCCCACCCCGTGCCGGCAAACCCGACAAGGCGCGCGGCGCGCCATCTTCACGCGATTTCACCGGCGTGCCGCGCGGGACGCCTCGCGATTTCGATTAGCATATCAACGCCTATCACCGCGCCTGGCAGGACCGCCACGGCGTCGTCAGGCACTCGACCCCTCCCCTTATCCGCATGACCCGCAACACCGCCAACCTGCCTCCTCTCGATCCCGATTCCCAGGCCCATAGCGAACGCGTCGCGCAGTCGCTACGCGAGGCGGTGCGCAGCGCAGGCGGGTGGCTGCCCTTCGATGCCTACATGGCCCATGCGCTGTATGCGCCCGGCCTGGGCTACTACACCGCCGGCGCGCAGAAGCTGGCTTCCAGCGACCAGGCTTCCGATGGACAGGAGCGATCGCCCGGTCTGCCGGCCGGCGATTTCGTCACCGCGCCCGAACTGACGCCGCTGTTCGCCCACACGCTGGCGCGCCAGGTGCGCCAGGTGCTCGACGAATCGGGCACGTCCGCCGTGCTGGAGTTCGGCGCCGGCAGCGGCGCATTGGCCGAAGGCGTGCTTGCCGAACTGGACCGGTTGGGCGTGGCCGCGCAATACCGCATCGTCGAGGTGTCGGCCGACCTGCGCCAGCGCCAGCAGGCGCGGCTGGCCGGCTATGGCGAGCGCGTGCAGTGGCTGGATGCCCTGCCCGATGCCTTCGAAGGGTGCGTGCTGGCCAACGAGGTACTGGACGCGATGCCGGTGTCGCTGTTCCGCTGGAGCGAGCAGGCGGACATACACGAACGCGGCGTGACGCTGGATGAGCAAGGCGGCTTCACGTGGGCCGACCGACCGGCGGGCGCGGAGCTGGCGCAGGCCATCACGCCGCGCATGCCCCCCTTGCCGGGCTACGTGTCGGAGATCAATCTGCAGGCGGAGGCCTGGGTGCGCGGCATGGGCTCGTGGCTGACGCGCGGCGCCGCGCTGCTGTTGGACTACGGCTTTCCCCGCCACGAGTACTACCATCCCCAGCGCGCGGGCGGCACGCTGATGTGCCACTTGCGGCACCACGCGCACGCAGACCCGTTCGTGGCGCCAGGCCTGCAGGACATCACGGCGCACGTGGATTTCACCGCCATGGCCGACGCCGCGCTGGCGGGCGGGCTGGACGTGCTGGGGTATACCTCGCAGGGACGGTTCCTGATGAATGCCGGGCTGCTGGACCTGCTGGCGAACCTGGATGCCGCCGATGCGCGCGCCTACGCGCAAGTGGCCGCGCCGGTGCAGAAGCTGCTGTCCGAAGCCGAGATGGGGGAATTGTTCAAGGTGCTGGCCGTGGGGCGGGATATGCCGGGGCCGTTGATGGGGTTTGCGCGCGGGGATAGGCGGGGTGGCTTGTAGGCGGCGCTGAGATTTTCGTTGGCCGGACGCCCGTATGTCCTGCGGTTCAACGCTCATGGCTCTGCTGCTGTGAACGCCACGACCACTTCTTCCGGGGTTTCGTCGAGCCGCTCGGCGACCAGAGCCGCCAACTGAAAATTCATGTCACCGACTTCCCTGAAGGATGCCTTCACAGGGATCTCCAGGTAGACGGCGTCGAAATCCGGCGATGGAATGGTGCTGCGCCGAGGACCGCTACCGATGACGGACAACTCATGAGCGCGCAGGACCTCCTCGGTCAAACCCAGAAGCTGGCTACTTTGCCGTTCCGTTGTCTGCGCAATGGGGTACATCTCGCGGCGAAACGCTGAGGTGGTCGATCGGGATGTCAAAGCGTAGGTCATATGACTGGCATGGATGCGGCGTCTGCCGAATTGCGGCTAGCCAAGCATGTCTTTGTAAGCCGAACTCTGCATTGCAACCCACTCAGTCGCGCAAATTCGGACGACCTCCCGCACTCACCCCAACACCCCCAACCGCGCCTCCCGCAACGCCGGCTTGATGCGCGCCGGATCGCCCGCGCATGCTTTCGCAATGGCGCCCGCATCCACGCCGCGCACGGCGTCCGTCCAGCCGCGCCATGCATCGATGTCCACCGTCGGCTCGACCACGGCCGCCGCGCGCAGCAAGGCCATGAACCGATCCGGCTTGCGCAGGGCATCGCAACGCTCGAGCACCGCCAGCCGGCCTTCGGGCTGGCCCGCGTCGGGCAGGCCGCGCAACATCTCGGGCAACAGCTTCGCCTGGTCGGCGCATTCGGTCGGCACGCGCAGGCGCCTGGCCAACGCCTCGCGTTCGGGCGACAGTCGGCACAACAGCGCATAGCGTCCCGGCAATTCGAGCCCGGCGTCGGCGGCGCGATCCACATCCGCGCCAGCCTGTTCGACCTCGGCCAGTTCAGGCATCACACGCGGCAGCGCACCCGATCGAGCCAGTACCTCGAGCATGCGCGACGGCTTGCCAGCCATCAGCCCGCGCGCCACTTCCTTCCAGACCCGCTCGGCCACCAACGCATCGGCCTCGCCGGCCTGCACCATCCGGCGGCACAGCGCCATGGTCTCGTCCGCCACCGAGAAGTCGCCGAAACGCGCGGCGAAGCGGGCCAGACGCAGGATGCGCACGGGGTCTTCCGCAAAAGCCTGGCCCACGTGGCGGAACACCCGGTCGCGCAGGTCGGCCGATCCATTCAGCGGATCGACCAGCTGGCCGTCCGCCGTGCGCGCCATGGCGTTCACGGTCAGGTCGCGGCGCAGCAGGTCCTGTTCCAGCGTGACGTCGGCGCCGGTATAGAAGGTGAAGCCCTGATAACCTCGGCCCGACTTGCGCTCGGTGCGGGCCAGCGCGTATTCCTCTTTGGTGCGCGGGTGCAGGAACACCGGGAAATCGCCGCCCACCGGCACGAAGCCGCGGCGCGACATCTCTTCGGGCGTGGCGCCCACCACCACCCAGTCGCGATCGCCGGCCGGCAGGCCCAGCAGTTCGTCGCGCACCGCGCCGCCGACCACGTAGGCCTGCAAGCCCTGGACGGCGGGATCGTCCATCACGGCAGCTCGGTGCGCGCCACCGGGCCCGTGGCGCCCACGCTGCCCAGCCGCGCCTTCAGCGACTGCGGCTGGCCGCTGAACAGCGCGGCGTAGTACGTGGCATTGGACATGACGTTCTGCACGTATTGCCGCGTCTCGGTGAACGGAATGGTTTCGGCGAAGATCGCGCCCTCGACCGGGTGGCTAAAAGTGGCGCGCCAGTTGATGGGGCGCCTGGGCCCGGCGTTGTACCCGGCGCTGGCCAGCAGCTGCGAGCCGCCCAGGTCTTGCAGCACCATGTTGAGGTAATTCGTGCCCAGCTCGGTGTTGACGTCGAAGTCGTGCACGCTGTCGGGCGTGAAGTCGTTCATGCCGATCTTGCGAGCCACCCACTTGGCGGTTGCGGGCATCAGCTGCATCAGGCCCGAGGCGCCCACGTGCGAACGTGCCTCCATCACGAAGCGCGACTCCTGCCGGATCAGGCCGTACACCCACGCCGGATCCAGGGCGATGGCGCGCGCCTTGGCGCTGACGCGGCCCTCGAACGGCGCGATGTAGCGCTGCGTGAAATCGAACTCCGCCTCGGTGCGGTCCGAGGTGTTGACCACTCGGTCGAACAACCCTTCGGCGCGCGCCAGCTCGGCGGCGGCCATCAGTTGCCGATCGGACATGCCGCGCAGCGAGAAATTCCATTCGGGCACCGCCTCGCCGCGCCAGCCGAGACGGAACAGGTGCACGGCGCGGATCAGGCCCGGGTTGGCCCGCGCCTGCGCCATCTCGGCATCGGTGACGGGCTGCGGCACGGGGGGCACGGTGATCTTGCGGCCCAGCTCCTCGGCCGCCAGCTGGCCATAGAAGTTGAACTGGTCGGCGATCGAAGCATAGCCCTGCCGAGCCTGCTCGCCGTGCCCCTGCGCGGCCAGGCCGCGCGACTTCCAGTAGACCCAGGCGGGCTCGGCCTGCTGCGCGGGCGACATCTGCGCGATGGAGGCCAGCACCCATTTCCAGTCGACCTTGGGCTCGCGCAGCGCGGCGCGCACGCGCCAGGCATGGTTGTAGGGCGTCATGCGCACGCTTTCGCCGGCCTCGCGGTACCAGCGATGCGCACGTTCGTCCAGGTTCAGGGCCGCGATCAGGGCGTACTGTGTGCGCACCCAGGCGACGTCCGCCTTGGGCAGATGGCTTTCCCATTCGCGGCGCAGGTAGGAATCCGCCACGGCGATGTCCGAGCGCGCCAGCCGGGCCAGTGCCAGCGTCACCAGCTCTTTCTCGTTGCGGCCGACGGGCGACTTGCTTTGCCGCACCAGCCACTTCATGGGGTCCTTCAGCAGGATGGCCAGCTGCTTGCGGTCATCGGCCTCGAAGATGTATTCGCCCAGCTTGTTGGCGTCGGCGAGGTCGTTGTCTTCGACGGCGTCGCGCACCTGGGGCTGGATGTGTTCCCATCCAAGCACGCGATCGGCCACCAACTGGTCGTACAGCTTCCAGCAGGCCGTGACGGGCTGGAAGACGGCCACGGCCTGCGCGGCCGTGGCGCGCTTGCCGGTCATGTGCTGGGCGTCCACCCGCGCGCATGCCACCTGGCTGTTTGGAACACGCGGCTCGCCCAGGTCTTGCACGGTTTCGAAATCGCCGCTGCGGGCGGCCACGATGATCCAGTCGGAGCGTAGCTTGTCTTCCAGGTAAGTGCCGGCGTTGGCCTGCAGGAAGCGCTGCAGCGCGGCGGTGGGCCGCTGGCCGCCGGGAGGGTTCCACAGCTGATAACGCAGGAGCCAGTATTGGGCGTAGATGCCCAGCGGATCGTTGGCGGCCTGCGGCGCGGCCATGCCCAGCGCCGACCACTGCTTGCGGTTCATGGCCTCGCGCGAGGCCACGACGGCCTGGCGGGCGGCATCGTTGGGCGAGGGAGGCAGGCCGGCCAGTTCGACGCGGGGCACGGAGATGGGCCGGGGCGTCTGCGCCTGGACCTGTGCCTGTTGCTCGAGGACGCCCGCGTTCGCGGCGGGTGTAACGGTGGCCACCGCATTGGCCGCGCCCATCGGGGCGTCCGCGCGCTGCTGCGCATCGACCGAGGAGCATGCCGTGGCCACCAGGGCCAGGGCCGGCAGCCAGCGCCTGAATGTGGAGGAGGAAGGGCAGGAAGGCGCCGCGTCCGGCGCACGCCGGACCGTCATTGTGGATTTCTGATAAGGTCCCGATTGACGATCCCGCTGCATAGCCCTTCCCGTGAATCCGCCGGACGCCCGCGACGGCCTCCGCGCAACGAACCGCCACGCCCCGCATGCCGATTCAAAACCCCGCACAGAATACCGCAGTCGCGTTGCGCGCGCGATTGCGACAGGCCCGGGCAGAACTGCCCGCCGACGCGCGCTCGCGCGGCGGACTGTTGCTGCGCGGACGTCTCTTCAGCTGGCTGAATGCGGCGCGACAGGCGGCCGCCGCTTCGGGACGCCGCCTGGATCGCGTGGCCGCCTACTGGCCCATGGCCGACGAACCCGACCTGCGCCCCCTGCTGGAACAATGGGTGCAGGCGGGCATATCGGTGTGCCTGCCCACCATTGCGGCCCGCAACCAGCCGTTGGTATTCCGCAACTGGACGCCGGAAGCCTCCCTGCGCGAGGGGCAGTACGGCATCCCGGAACCCGACGGCGAGCCCTGCGTGCCCGACGTGATCCTGGTTCCCACCCTCGGCTATACGGACGAGGCCGACCGGCTGGGCTACGGCGGCGGCTACTACGACCGCACGCTGGCCGCCCTGGCCTCGGCCGGCCATGACTACGTCTCCGTCGGCATCGCGTGGACCGAAGGCCGCCTGCCCGCCGAGTATCAACCGGCGCTGCACGACATGCGGCTGGACGCCGTGCTGACCCCTGACGGCTGGCTGCCGCGCGCGCCGCTGGATGCGGCGCCGGCGCCTGGGACGAGCGCAAAAGCGCAGTTCACATTGCGCTGAATCGCGCACCAAACCAAGGCAGCCGATTTCCGAAACGGTGCATCCGCGCACCCTTCCGCTCCCTCTCCTCCTCCATCTGCACCATGCTTGTGCCGGACGACATCCGGTGATGGCTGGCATGGGTGTTGCTAGGCATAATGCGTGAATGCAGACCGGGCCGGCAGCCCGGGCGCGGCCTGCCACCGCCGGGCGCGCATCGAAGGAGGAGCCATGCACGACGCTGCACCCCGCCCCCCCGCGGCCTACGACGAGATGCTCGATGGCCAGGGCAATGTGCGCCAGCATTACCGCGCCTATGCCGAATGGCTGGCGCGGCAGCCCGCGGACGTCATGGCGGCCCGGCAGCTCGAGGCGGACCTCAGCTTCCGCCGCGTCGGCATCACGTTCTCGGTGGCGGGCGATGCCGCCGGCACCGAGCGCCTGATCCCCTTCGACCTGATCCCCCGCATCATCCCCGCCGACGAGTGGCGGCGCCTGGACCAGGGGCTGAAACAGCGCGTGCGCGCGCTGAACATGTTCATCCACGACATCTACCACGGCCATGACATCGTGCGGGCGGGCGTCGTGCCTGCAGAGCAGGTGTTCCTGAACGCGCAGTACCGTCCCGAGATGCAGGACATCGACGTGGCCGAGGACATCTATTGCCACGTGGCCGGCGTGGACATCGTGCGCGCTGGCCAGGGCGAGTTCTATGTGCTGGAAGACAATCTTCGGGTGCCGTCGGGCGTGTCGTACATGCTCGAGAACCGCAAGATGTCGATGCGCCTGATGCCCGACGTCTTCTCGCGCGTGAAGGTCGAGCCGGTGGCGCACTATCCGGACCTGCTGCTGGATAACCTGCGCGAGGTCGCACCGCGCAACATCGAGGACCCCACGGTCGTCGTGCTGACGCCCGGCATGTACAACTCGGCGTACTTCGAGCATGCCTTCCTGGCCCAGCAGATGGGCGTGGAGCTGGTCGAGGGACAGGACCTGTTCGTCGAGCAGAACACGGTGTACATGCGCACCACGCGCGGCCCCCGGCGCGTCGACGTCATCTACCGCCGGCTGGACGACGACTTCATGGATCCGCTGTCGTTCCGCGCCGACTCGGTGCTGGGCGTGCCGGGACTGCTGTCGGTGTACCGCGCCGGGCGCATCACGCTGGCCAACGCCATCGGCACGGGCATCGCCGACGACAAGTCGACGTATCTGTACGTGCCCGACATGATCCGCTTCTACCTCAACGAAGAGCCGATCCTGTCCAACGTGCCCACCTGGCAGTGCTCGCGGCCCGACGAGCTTTCGCACGTGCTGGCCAACATGCACGAGCTGGTGGTGAAAGAAGTGCATGGCGCCGGCGGCTACGGCATGCTGGTGGGCCCCTCTTCCACGAAGGCGCAGATCGAGGCCTTCAAGGATCGCGTACGCGCCAACCCGGCCAACTACATCGCCCAGCCCACGCTGGCGCTGTCCACCATTCCCACCTACGTCGAGTCGGGCGTGGCGCCGCGCCACGTCGACCTGCGGCCCTACGTGCTGTGCGGCAAGGACATCCGCACCGTGCCGGGCGGGCTGTGCCGCGTGGCGCTGGTAGAGGGGTCGCTGGTCGTCAACAGCAGCCAGGGCGGCGGCACCAAGGACACGTGGGTACTGGAAGACTGAGAGGCCGATGACATGCTGAGCCGCACCGCAGACAATCTCTTCTGGATGTGCCGCCACATCGAGCGGGCCGAGAACACCGCGCGCATGCTGGACGTCAACCTGCAGATGTCCCTGCTGCCGCAGGACGCGCAGACGCTCGAGGGCTCGTGGCGCGCCGTGCTGCGCATTTCCGAGCTGCAGCGCGGCTATGACGCGCGCTACGGCGGCGTCACGCCGCAGGACGTGCTGCACTACATGGTGCGCGAGGCGCAGAATCCCTCGTCGATCTATTCGTGCCTGCGCGCCGCGCGCGAGAACGCCCGCGCCGTACGCGGCAGCCTGACCACCGAGGTCTGGGAAACCTACAACACCACCTGGCTGGACCTGCTCAAGCATCTGGACCAGGGCCTGCCCGAGCGCAACCCCGGCGAGTTCTTCGAATGGGTGAAGTTCCGCTCGCACCTGGCGCGCGGCGTGACGCTGGGCACCATGCTCGAGGACGAGGCGCTGTACTTCCTGCGCATCGGCATGAACCTCGAACGCGCCGACAACACCGCGCGCATGCTGGACGTGAAGTTCCACGAGCAGGACGACGAGCCGGGCGCCCGTGCCGACCCTGCCCCGGACAACGGCCTGTACAGCGAGTTCTACCGCTGGTCGGCGCTGCTTAGCTCGGTGTCGGGCCTGGAAATCTACCGCAAGGTGTACCGCGACGTGATCGCGCCCGACCGTGTGGCCGAGCTGATGATCCTGCGCGGCGACATGCCGCGTTCCCTGCTGTCTTCCGTGCGCGCGGTGTCGGAAGACCTGGCCCGCGTCTCGAACGGCCGCTCGGCCGAGACCGAGCGCCGCGCGGGCATGATGCGCGCCGAGCTGGAATACGGCCGCGTCGAGGACATCCTGCGCGGCGGCCTGCATCGCTTCCTCGAGCGCTTCCTGGCCCGCATCAACGACCTGGGCAACCGCATCAGCCAGGATTTCCTGGTGCCGCTGTCGGCCTGACCGGAGAGCCCGCATGAAGCACCTGATCAAGCACACGACCCGCTACCGCTATACCGCGCCGGTCAGCTACACCATCCAGACCCTGCGCCTGACGCCGCGGTCCGACGACCACCAGCGCACGCTGCGCTGGCACATCGCCGCGCCGGGGCCGCTGGAACAGCAGGTGGATGCCTACGGCAACGTCACGCACACGCTGGTGCTGAACCGGCCGCACACCGAGATCGAGATCCGGGTCACGGGCCAGGTCGAGATCGATCCGCTGCGGGACGGCCAGGTGCGCGGAGAGGAAAGCCGCCTGCCGGTGCATGCCTATTGCGTGCCCACGCCGCTGACGAAAAGCGACGAGACCATCGCGCAGTTCTGCCGCGAGGCCGTGCCCGGGGGCCTGAAGCAGCCGCGGGACCTGTTGACGCTCGCGGAGGCCATCTGCGCCCGCGTGGCCTACGAGCCTGGCATCACCGACGTGACCACCGCGGCCAGCGAAGTGCTGGCCCTGGGCCATGGCGTGTGCCAGGACCACGTGCATCTGTTCCTGGCCTGCGTGCGCGGCCTGGGGGTGCCCGGCCGCTACGTCAGCGGCTATTACTACACGGCCGGCGAAGTGGCCGCCAGCCATGCCTGGGCGGACGTGTGGCTGCCGGATCCGGGCTGGATCAGCGTGGACGTCACCCACCGCGAATTCGCATCGGACGGCCATTGCCGGCTGGCCGTGGCGCGCGACTACGACTCGGCCTCGCCCGTGCGCGGCGTGCGCAACGGCGGCGGCGACGAGTCCATGAGCGTCTCGGTCCAGATCGACGTCCGGCAGCAATAACGCCGTCAAACCGCCGGTATCCAATGCCGGCACGCCCCCGCCTCCACGGAGAGCCTTGTGACCATCCACGTAGCGCTCAAGCATGTGACGCAGTATCGGTACGACCGCCTGGTCGGGTTGTCGCCGCAGGTACTGCGGCTGCGCCCGGCCCCGCACTGCCGCACCCGCGTCCTGTCGTATTCGTTGACGGTCGAGCCGGCCGACTACTTCCTCAACTGGCAGCAGGATCCGTTCGCGAACTATCTGGCGCGGCTCACCTTCCCGGGAAAAACGCGCGAACTGAAGATTACGGTGGACCTGGTGGCCGAAATGGCCGTCTACAACCCCTTCGACTTCTTCCTCGAGTCGTCGGCCGAAAACTACCCGCTGCAGTACGACGAGAACCTCGCGCACGACCTGGCGCCCTACCTGGCCCGCGAACCGGCTACCCCGCGCTTCGCCGACTTCCTGGCGAGCGTCGATACGCGCGAGCAGCGCACCGTCGACTTCCTGGTCGAACTGAACCGCCGGGTTCATAAAGAGGTCCGCTACCTCATCCGCATGGAGCCCGGGGTGCAGACGCCGGAAGAAACCCTGGCGCGCGGCGCGGGCTCGTGCCGCGACTCGGGATGGCTGCTGGTGCAGGCGCTGCGCCACCTGGGACTCGCGGCGCGCTTCGTGTCCGGCTACCTGATCCAGTTGACGCCCGACGTGAAGTCGCTGGACGGCCCCAGCGGCACGGAGGTCGACTTCACCGACCTGCATGCCTGGTGCGAGGTGTTCCTGCCCGGCGCGGGCTGGATCGGCCTGGATCCCACCTCGGGCCTGATGGCGGGCGAAGGCCACATCCCGCTGGCCGCCACGCCCGAGCCCGGCAGCGCCGCGCCGGTGACGGGGGCCGTCGAGGAGTGCGAGGTCGAGTTCGGCCACACAATGGAAGTGACGCGCATCCATGAGTCGCCGCGCGTCACCAAACCTTATGACGCCGAGCAGTGGCAGGCCATCAAGGACCTGGGCCATCGCATCGACGACGATCTGGATCGCCATGACGTGCGCCTGACGCAGGGCGGAGAACCCACCTTCGTGGCCACCTCCGACCGCGATGCGGCCGAGTGGAACACCGCCGCGCTGGGTCCGACCAAGCGCGGCTACGCCACCGAGCTGGTGCAGCGGCTGCGCGAACGCTATGGCGCCAATGGCTTCCTGCATTTCGGACAGGGCAAGTGGTATCCGGGCGAGCAACTGCCGCGCTGGGCGCTGTCGGTGTACTGGCGCGAGGACGGGCAGCCCTGCTGGAACGACCCGTCGCGCTTCGCCGACGAGCGCACGCCGGGCCGCCATACCGAAGCGGACGCCCGGCGCTTCATCCTCGAGCTGTGCGCGCGGCTGGGCCTGGCCTCCGACTACGTGCAGCCCGGCTATGAGGATGTCTTCTATTACCTGTGGCGCGAGCGGCGCCTGCCGGTGAACGTCGATCCGTTCGACGCGCGCCTGGACGACGAATTGGAACGCGACCGCTTGCGGCGCGTGTTCGCGCAGAAGCTGGACAAGGTGGTGGGCTATGCCCTGCCCATCAAGCGCGGCGATGGCCCGGCGCTGGGCGGGCCGGCCTGGATCACGGGGCCGTGGTTCTTCCGCGATGAGCGCATGTACCTGTTCCCCGGCGACTCGCCGATGGGCTATAGGCTGCCGCTGGATTCGCTGCCCTGGGTGTCCGAGACGGACCGGCCGCTGCAGGTCGAACGCGATCCGTTCGACTCGCGTCGCGGGCTGCCCGGACCCGCCGAATTGCGGCCGCAATCGCGCGGCGCGGTGGCGGTGGCTGGACGGCCCGGCGCGGCAGGCGCCATCCCGCCCGGCGGCGATAGGGCCGGGGCGATCGCCGGCGCGGGCTCCGGCTCCGCGGTGGGCAACGGCCGCTCCGCCATGGCGGGCGCCGGCGCAGATGATGCACATGCCGTTCCCCTGGAACGCCGCCCCGACCGCTTCGAATCGGCCTCGTGGATCACCCGCACCGCGCTGTGCACCGAAGCGCGCAACGGCGTGCTGTACGTCTTTATGCCGCCGTTGCAGCGCGTGGAAGACTACCTGGAGCTGCTGGCCGCGGTGGAAGCCACCGCCGCCGCCCTGGACATGCGCATCGTGCTGGAAGGCTACCAGCCGCCGCGCGATCCGCGCCTGAAGATGCTGCAGGTCACGCCCGATCCGGGCGTCATCGAAGTCAACATCCATCCCGCCTCGAACTGGGACGAACTGGTCGATCACACCGAGTTCCTGTACGAGGCCGCCTACCAGACGCGGCTGTCCACCGAGAAGTTCATGGTGGACGGCAAGCACACCGGCACGGGCGGCGGCAATCACTTCGTGCTGGGCGGCAAGACGCCGGCCGACAGCCCTTTCCTGCGCCGCCCGGACCTGCTGGTCAGCCTGCTGACGTACTGGATCAACCACCCGTCGCTGTCGTATCTGTTCTCGGGCCTGTTCATCGGGCCCAGCAGCCAGGCGCCGCGCGTGGACGAGGCGCGCAACGACCAGATCATCGAACTCGAGATCGCCATCCAGGAGATCCGCAAACAGTGCGCCGAGCGGGGTGGCCAGGTGCCGCCCTGGCTCATCGACCGCGCGCTGCGCAACATCCTGGTCGACGTCACGGGCAACACGCATCGCGCCGAGTTCTGCATCGACAAGCTGTATTCGCCGGACAGCAGCACCGGACGCCTGGGCCTGCTCGAGCTGCGAGCCTTCGAGATGCCGCCGCACGCGCAGATGAGCCTCGCGCAGCAGCTGCTGCTGCGCGGCCTGCTGGCGCACTTCTGGAAGACGCCCTATACCGCGCGCCTGTCGCGCTGGAACACCGCCCTGCACGACCGCTTCATGCTGCCGACCTTCGTGCGCATGGATTTCGAGGACGTCATCCGCGACCTGAACGAGGCGGGCTACGCCTTCGACGCGGCATGGTTCGCGCCGCACTTCGAGTTCCGCTTCCCGCTGTACGGCGACATCGCCGCGCGCGGCATCCACCTGGAACTGCGCGGCGCGCTGGAGCCGTGGCACGTGATGGGCGAGGAAGGCGCGATCGGCGGCACGGTGCGCTACGTGGACTCGTCGCTGGAACGCCTGGAGGTGCGCGTCTCGGGCCTGAACGACAGCCGCCACGTTGTCACCGCCAACGGACGGGCGCTGCCGCTGCAGCCCACCGGCCGGGCGGGCGAGTACGTGGCCGGGGTGCGCTACAAGGCGTGGGCGCCGCCCTCGGCGCTGCATCCCACCGTGGCCGTGCACGTGCCGCTGGTGTTCGACATCGTCGACACCTGGTCGCAGCGATCGTTGGGCGGATGCCAGTATCATGTCGAGCATCCGGGCGGGCTGAACCCGGGCGTGCTGCCGGTCAATGCCTACGAGGCCGAAAGCCGGCGGCTGGCGCGGTTCCAGAGAATGGGCCATACGCCGGGACGCCTGAACCCCGAACCGGCCGTGCCGGGCCGCGAGCTTCCGTTCACGCTGGACTTGCGGCGCGATTGATCCGGCCCGGGCGCGCGCCCGGGTGGCCGACCTACGTACCGTCATGCCGCAGTTGCTCTTCCAGACCGATCCCTCGCGCGACGTCGCCTCTCTGGCGGCGCATGCGGCGCTGCCGCCGCGGCCCGGGCACTACGACGAACTGCGCGCCCCGGCCGGCCCCGATGGCGCCACGGTGCTGCGCGAGTCGTGGACGCGCTTCTTCGACCTGCTGGGCCCCGAAGGCTTCGGCGAGCTGAACCATCGCGCCGACAACGTGGCGCGGCAGATCCGCGAGAACGGCATCACCTACAACGTGTACGCCGACGCGAACGGGCTGACGCGGCCGTGGTCGCTGAACCTGCTGCCCTTCATCATCGAGGACGGCGACTGGCGCGTCATCGAGCGCGGCCTGGCGCAACGCGCGACGCTGCTGAACCAGGTACTGGCCGACGTTTACGGCCCGCAGTCGCTGTTGTCCGAAGGACTGCTGCCGCCCGCGCTGGTGCAGGGCCATCCCGGCTATCTGCGGCCGCTGCGCGGCCATGTGCCTCCTGGCAACGTATACCTGCACATCGCCGCCTTCGACCTGGCGCGCGCGCACGACGGCGGCTGGTGGGTGGTGTCACAGCGCACGCAGGCGCCTTCGGGGCTGGGTTATCTGCTGGAGAACCGCCTGACCATCTCGGGCCAGTTCCCCGAGGCCTTCAAGGAACTGCGCGTGCAGCACCTGGCGGCCAGCTATCGCGGACTGGTGGACATGCTGCACCGGCTGAGCCCCGCCGACCGCACGCCCCCACGCATCGCGCTGCTCACGCCGGGTCCCTACAACGAAACCTATTTCGAGCAGACCTACCTGGCGCGCTACCTCGGCCTGACGCTGGTCGAGGGCAGCGACCTGACGGTGCGCGACGACCAGCTGTTCCTGAAGACGCTGCACGGACTGGAGCGCGTGCACGCGCTGGTGCGCCGCCTGGACGACGATTTCTGCGACCCGCTGGAACTGCGCGGCGACTCGGCCCTGGGGGTGCCGGGCCTCTTGCAGGTGATGCGCGCGGGCAACGTGCTGGTGGCCAACTCGCTGGGTACGGGCTTTCTCGAATCTCCCGCCATCAACGGCTTCTTGCCGGCCGTGGGCCGGCGCCTGCTGGGCGCGGACCTGCTGCTGCCCTCGCTGCCCTCGTGGTGGTGCGGCGAGGCCGCGGCACGCGAGCAGGCGCTGCCGCTGCTGGAGCGCGCCGTCGTCAAGGCCACCTACCCCAACAGCCCGCAGCGCGCGGCCTTCGAGCCGCTGATCGGCAGCGACACCACCCCGGACCAGCGAGCGGCCCTGCGCGAGCGCATCGCCGCCGACCCGGACGCCTACACGGTGCAGGACTACCTGCCGCTGTCGCAGGCGCCCACCTGGGCAGCCGGCCACATCGTGCCGCGCGCGGCCATGGTGCGCGTGTTCGCCATCGCGGACGGCGAAGGCGGCTGGCGCGTGCTGCCCGGCGGCCTGACGCGCATCGCCAGCCGCCAGCAGCAGGTGGTGTCGATGCAGCGCGGCGGCAGCAGCCTGGATACCTGGGTGACGACCTCGGGCATGGTGGACATGTTCTCCATGCTGCCGGCCCGCATGCGTCCCGAGGACATCGCGCAGGCGCGCCGCCCGGTTTCCAGCCGCGCGGCCGAGAACCTGTTCTGGATGGGACGCTACGCCGAGCGGATCGAATGCGACGTGCGCCTGGCCGCGCAGACGCTGACGTGGCTGAACGGCGACATGGACAATGCCGAGCCCATCTTCGACGCGCTGGCGGGCCTGTGCGTGCGCAGCGGCCTGGTGCCGGCGGCGCTGCCGCGTTCGCTGCGCGTGTTCGAGCACACGCTGGTGGCCGAACTGGCCTCGGAGGATCCGCGGCGCGGCTTCGGCAGCAACCTGGCCGCCATGGCGTACTGCGCCGGCCAGATCCGCGACCGCCTGTCGCCCGAACACTGGGGCCTGATCATGACCGCGGGCGAACGCTACCGCAGCCGCATGGCCGAAGAGGATGCGGCTCCCGACCGACTGGACCGCTACGCGTCCGACGACGACGCGGCCGCGGAGCTGCCGCCGCAGCGCTCCGCCTCGGACGTGCTGCGCGGCCTGCGGCGGCTGAGCCGGCAGCTGTCGGCCATCACCGGCGCACAGACCGACCACATGACGCGCGACGACGGCTGGCGCCTGCTGACGGTGGGGCGACAGACCGAGCGCCTGGCCGCCATGGCCGGCGTGCTGAGTGCCCTCTTCACGCAGAACGCCGTGCTGCGCGAGGGCGGCTTCAGCCTGCTGCTGCACCTGTACGACAGCGCCATCACCTACCGCGCTCACTATCAGGGCCGCCACGAGATCCCCGCGCTGCTCAACCTGCTGGTGCTCGATCCGGCCAACCCCCGCTCGGCGGCGTGCACGCTGGAGCTGTTGCATGCCGAACTGGCGCGCCTGCCGGCCAGCGCCGCGGGCCCCGCCAGTGAACTGCTGGCCCTGCTGCCCCCGCGCGACACCGGCTGTACGCTGGCCGCGCTGTGCCAGCGCGGCGACGACGGGCGCTATGACGCGGTGCTGGCATTGGCCCGCCAGCTCGAAGCCACGGCGGGCGCGCTGTCGGATGAAATCAGCCGGCGCTACTTCAGCCATTCGGGCGGCGCGGTGCAGTCGCTGTCGGCCTGAGGCGTTCTCCATGTCTCTTCCGAACCCTGGCTCCCGCACCCTGGCCGTCGTACACGAAACCGCCTACCGCTACGAAGCTCCGGTCGAGCTGGCGCATCACCTGGTCTATCTGCGCCCGCGCCACGACGACTGGCAGGCGCTGGACGCGCACCTGCTGCACGTCGAACCCGAACCGCCGCACGTCCAGGCCGCGCCCGATGCCTTCGGCAACTGGCGCAACATCTTCGCGCTGCACGCGCCGCACGATGCGCTGGTGGTGCGCGCCAGCAGCCGCGTCACGGTAAGGCCGCGTCACACGAACCTGGATCCCTCGGCATGCGCGCCCTGGGAAGAGGCGGCGCTGCGGCTGCGCTACCAGGCAGGCGCCGCCTACGCGGCCCAGGCCGAATTCGCCTTTCCTTCGCCCTATGTGCCGCTGCATGCCGAACTGCGCGACTACGCCGCGCCGTCGTTCCCGCCGGAGCGGCCCATCGCCGAGGGCGCGCTGGACCTGATGCACCGCATCCACGCCGACTTCGCGTATGCCCCGGCCAGCACGCAGGTGACCACGCCCGTACTCCAGGCCTATAGCCAACGCCACGGCGTGTGCCAGGACTTCGCGCACGTGATGATCGGCTGCCTGCGTGCGCTGGGGCTGGCCGCGCGCTACGTCAGCGGCTACCTGGTATCGCGTCCGCCGCCCGGCAAGCCTCGGATGGTCGGCGCCGACGCATCGCATGCCTGGGTATCGGTGCATTGTCCCGGTCTCGCCGTGAACGATGGCTGGCTCGACCTGGATCCCACCAACGACGTAGTGCCCGCGCTGGATCACGTCATCCTGGCGTATGGCCGGGACTACGGCGACGTCACGCCGATGCGCGGCGTGATCCGCGGCGGAGGCGGCCATGAACTGACGGTCCGCGTCACCGTGGCGCCCTGGGACGACCTGCCCGAAGGCCTGGACATGCAGGTGGGCATGCCGGCCGCCGTAGGCTGACCGCGCGGTCCGACGCGCAGCGTCTTGATACGCTCGCACGGCGAAAGAAACCCGTCTCTGCGATACAGTCTGCGAACGCAGACCCGGAGGATCGGACACATGACCAGCTTCTTCGATTCCATCAGTCAGCAGCTAGAGGGCGGCAGGCGCCGCCAGGGCCGGCCCACGCGGTCGCGCCTGTACCAATGCACCTGCGGCCAGCCGGTATTCTTCGACAACACGGAATGCCTGAACTGCCACAACCAGCTTGGCTACGAGCCGCAGCGCGGGCGGGTGGTGGCCCTGGCGCCGGGTCCCAGGGCGGACACCTGGCGCACCGCCAGCCGGCAGCGCGGCAAGCTGTACCGCCGCTGCGCCAACTTCTCGAGCCCGGCCATGTGCAACTGGCTGATACCCGACGAATCTGCCGACACGCTGTGCGCCGCCTGTGTGCTGAACCGCACCATTCCCAACCTGCCCGAGGGCGACAACGCGCAGCTGTGGTGCCGGATAGAAGCGGCCAAGCGCAGGCTGGTGGCGCAGCTGCTGACCCTCGGCCTGCCGGTGCAGCGCGGCGCTGAACCCGGCGACGGCGGGCTGATGTTCGACTTCCTGGCGCCCGGCCCCGACGGCACGCCGCCCATGACCGGCCACGCCAGCGGCCTGATCACCCTGAACGTCCAGGAGGCCGACGACGCCTACCGCGTGCGCGTGCGCGAGCAGATGCACGAGCCCTACCGCACGCTGGTCGGCCACTTCCGCCACGAGATCGGCCATTTCTACTGGGACCGGCTGGTGGCCGGCACGCCCTGGCTGGACAGCTTCCGCCAGGTCTTCGGCGACGAGCGCGCCGACTATGGCGACGCCCTGAAGGCCCATTACGACCAGGGACCGCCCGCGGGATGGGAGACCCAGTACATCAGCACCTACGCCTCGTCGCATCCATGGGAAGACTGGGCCGAGACGTGGGCCCACTATCTGCACATGATGGACACGCTGGACACCGCGCTGAGTTTCGGCGTGGCCGGCCATGCCGTGGAACTGCCCTACGACCCCTTCACGGAAGCGGCGCTGTACGACGCGACCGATCCCGGCGGGCCGCAGTTCCTGGCCCTGGTCAACGCCTGGGTCGAACTGACCGCCATCATGAACGAACTGTCCCGCAGCATGGGCCAGCGCGACTTCTATCCTTTCGTGCTGCCCACGGCCGTGGTGGGCAAGCTGCAGTTCGTCCATCGCCTGGTGAAGACCGCGGCCCCGGCCGGCATCGTGCCGACGGCGGCGGCGGCCGTCCCGCCCGGAACGGCCGCCGGATAGACACCGCACCCGGCCGCCATGTCGTGACCGCGGCGCAACAGCGGTCACGACGGCGTCCCGTCTTGTGCATACAATGGCCGCATTTTCGCCCCCGTGCCGCCATGACCTACTGTGTCGCCGCCCGCCTGGATGCGGGCCTGGTATTCCTCTCCGACTCCCGCACCAACGCCGGCGTGGACCAGATTAGCGTCTATCGCAAGCTCAAGGTCTTCGAGCAGCCGGGCGAACGCGTGATGGTGCTGATGACCTCGGGCAACCTGGCGATCAGCCAGGCGGTGGTCACCCTGTTGGGCCAGTACGACGCCACGCATCCCGAGTCGCTGTGGCAGGCGCCCACCCTGTTCGAGGCCGCGCGCCGCGTGGGCCTTGCCGTGCGTGAAGTGCACAAGCGCGATGCCGATGCGCTGGCTGAACAGGGCGTCGAGTTCAACGTCCACATCATCTTCGGCGGCCAGATCGGCGCCGAGCCCTGCCGCCTGTTCCAGGTCTATGCGGCGGGCAACTTCATCGAGGCCAGCCCCGAGTGCCCGTACTTCCAGATCGGCGAGGCCAAGTACGGCAAGCCCATTCTCGACCGCGTGCTTGAACCGCACACTTCGCTGGACGAGGCAGCCAAGTGCGCGCTCATCTCGATGGACTCGACCCTGCGCTCGAACATCTCGGTCGGCCTGCCCCTGGACCTGCTGGTATACGAGAACGGCGCGCTGCGCGTGACGCAGTTCGCCAGCATCGACGAACACAACGAATACTTCCGGATGATCCGCAGCACCTGGGGCGAACGCCTGCGGCAGGTGTTCGCCGAGATCGCCGACCCGGTCTGGACCACGCCCACCGGCCCGGACTCGCTGGTGCCTGCCAACCGCGTGCACCAGCCGGTGCGCATCAAGCCGGCCGCCTCGGACCACAGCGACTATCCGCAGCCGCAGGTGCTGGCGCAAGACCCCGGCCATCCGCAGGCGTCCTGACCGGGCGCGGGTCCGGCACGGCCTCGCGACGCAAGAACATCACCATCGCGTTTTCCCCGATTCTCCGGCGCGAAAGACGGCCTTCGACAGGTTCGAATTCCGGCGCGCGCCGCCAGCACCTAGACTGGACGCTCCGCCATGGCGCGGCACACACCGTTGCCACCGCCATGGCCATGACCACAGAACAGGAGCGAGACATGGGTTTTTCCATTCGCGGCACCGGCTTGCGCGCCGTGTTGCTGGCCCTCGGTTGCGCGGCGGCCTTCCAGGCCGCCGCCCAGAACGCCTATCCCACGCGGGCGATCACACTGGTCGTGCCGTTCGCGGCCGGCGGCCCCACTGACGTGGTGGCCCGCACGCTGGGCGCGTCCATGAGCAAGACCCTGGGCCAGCCCATCGTGGTGGAGAACCGCACCGGCGCGGGCGGCACGCTGGCCGCCAGCTATGTCGCCAAGGCCGCGCCCGACGGCTACACCTTCCTCATCCACCACAACGGCATGGCCACGGCGCCGGCGCTGTACCGCAAGCTGGCATACAACCCGCTGACCGACTTCGCGTACGTCGGCCAGGTGGCCGACGTGCCCATGACGCTGCTGGGCCGCAAGGACCTGCAGCCCGCCGATCTGCCGGCCTTCATCAGCTATGCCAAGGCGCAGGGCAACAAGCTGAACCTGGCCAATGCGGGACTGGGCGCGGTGTCGCAACTGTGCGGCATGCTGCTGCAGGAATCGCTGGGCACGCAGTTCACCACGGTGCCCTACTCCGGCACGGCTCCTGCGCTGACCGCGCTGCTGGGCGGCCAGGTCGACGTGCTGTGCGACCAGACCACGCAGACGATCCCGCACATCCAGGCCGACAAGGTGCGCCTGTACGGCGTCACCACGCTGGATCGCATCAAGGCATTGCCCGATGCGCCCACGCTGAACGAGAAGGGCCTGAAGGGTTTCGAGATCAAGGTGTGGCATGGCGTGTACGGGCCCAAGGACACGCCGCCCGAAGTCGTGGCGCGCTTCAACGAGGCGCTGCGCGCGGCCCTGAAGGACCCGTCCTTCACCAACCGCATGGCGGAACTGGGCGCTGAGATCGTGCCAGCCGACAAGCAGACGCCGCAAGGTCTGCAGACTTGGTTGAAGTCCGAGATCGACAAGTGGGGCCCGATGATCCGCAAGGCGGGGGTGTACGCGGACTAGCGTCGGTCTCTCCACCCCGTCGCCGGTCCATCATGGGCGTCCCATGATGTCGGCACCGGGTTGGGTGAACCGTGGAATATCGTTGACACGCGTCCGGAGGAGTAGTTATTACGGTTATAACTACTGGCCTCGAGCAGCTTGTGCACAGTCGCCACCGCCGACATCGGCTTCAGTCCGATGGTGGGCGGTGAAGCCGCTCCGCCAGTCTTTCCGTCGGTAAAAAGGAAGGCCGTAATGACTCGTGCAACTCCGCCATCCACCACCGTGCTCACACTACGACGTATCGGAAATTCCCAGGGCGTGGTCCTGCCCAAGGCGCTGCTGGCCGGCCTCGACTTCTCCCGCGGCATCCTGGCCGAGAAAGTCGGCGATGAACTTCGCCTGAAACCCGCCATGCGCATCGATGATCCCTTCGGATTTGGCACGGCTGCTGACAAGATGATCGCCGACTCCGCTGTCGATCCTCTGCTGGCGCATTGCGGATCCCCACTCTGACCGCTGGCCGAAACGGTTACGCCCTTCTCGCACAAGTCCGCTCCATCGACAAAACCTGCCTCGGCGCGTTGGTCGACACCGTGGACCCGCACACCCTAGACACCATCCTGGCGCAGATTCGGAAGTTCTTTTCCTGATCCGACGCGCATAAAAAAGTGCCCATCACGGGCACTTTTCGAACTACGCCATCGCAGGCCTCAGAGCCTGGAAGCCAGCGACTTCCAGATTCCCATCGGCGCCTCGGCCGAGTTCAGCGTGTAGAAGTGCAGGCCCGGCGCGCCGCCGTCGAGCAGGGTCTCGCACAGGCGCGTGACCACGTCCAGGCCGAAGGCGCGGATCGAGGCCTTGTCGTCGCCATACTCGGCCAGCCGCAGGCGTATCCAGCGCGGCACTTCGGCGCCGCACATCTCGGAGAAACGCAGCAGCTGGCTGTGGTTGGTGATGGGCATGATGCCCGGCACGATGGGCACCGTGACGCCCTTGGCCCGCGCGCGATCGACGAAGTCGAAGTACGAGTCGGCATTGAAGAAATACTGGGTGATGGCCGCATCCGCGCCCGCTGCCACCTTGTCGGCGAAATGCTGCAAGTCGGCGCTGGGGCTGCCCGACTGCGGATGCATCTCGGGATAGGCCGCCACCTCGATGTGGAACCAGTCGCCGGTTTCCTCGCGGATGAAGGCGACCAGATCTCGTGCGTAGCGAAGTTCGCCGGCATCGCCGCCCATGCCCGACGGCAAGTCGCCGCGCAGCGCCACCACCCGGCGCACGCCCTCTTCGCGGTACGCGTGCAGGATGTCGCGCAGCTGCTGGCGCGTGGCGCCCACGCACGACAGGTGCGGAGCCGCGTCGCAGCCCAGGTTGCGCAGCGTGCGCACCGTGTCGGCGGTGCCGGCGCGGGTGGACCCGCCAGCGCCGAACGTGACGCTGACGTAGCGCGGCTGGATGGCCAGCATCTGCTTGGCGGCGCGCACCAGGCGCTCTTGCGCCGCGATGTCGCGCGGCGGAAAAAACTCGAGGCTGAGCGCCGGGGTAGTGTTGTCGGTCATCAGGAAACCAGGCCGGACAGCAGTCCGGAAATCAGGCTGTAGAGAATCACGCCCACCACCGCCCACCAGAAACCGTCCACCTGGAAGCCGCGCAGGACCGAGCCCGCGAACCAGAACAGCAGGACGTTGAGGACGAGATAGAACAGGCCGAGCGTGACGATGGTAAGCGGCAGCGTCAGCAGCACCAGGACAGGCTTGACCAGGGCGTTGAGCAGGCCCAGCACGAGAGCCGCGATCAGCGCCGAGCCGAAGCTCGCGACGGTGATGCCGGGCAGCAGGTAGGCCACCGCCAGCAGCGCGACGGCATTCAGGATCCAGATCAACAACCAGGTCATGAGGCAAGCTCCTGTCAGGAAGACAGCCCGCGCCGGGCGGTGCGGGCATGGCCCCCTATTTTGCTACAGGTACGACCGCGATCAGTAACGGTAGTGGTTGGACTTGAAAGGACCTTCTACCGACACGCCGATGTAGTCGGCCTGCTGCTGGCTGAGCGTGGTGAGCTTGGCGCCGAGCTTCTTCAGGTGCAGGCGAGCCACCTTCTCGTCCAGGTGCTTGGGCAGCACGTACACCGTGCCCTTGTTGTAGGCGTCGTTGCGCGTGAACAGTTCGATCTGCGCGATCGTCTGGTTGGCGAACGACGACGACATCACGAACGACGGGTGGCCGGTGGCGCAGCCCAGGTTCACCAGGCGGCCCTTGGCCAGCAGGATGATGCGCTTGCCGTCAGGGAAGATCACGTGATCGACCTGCGGCTTGATCTCTTCCCACTGCAGATCTTCGATGCCCGCCACGTCGATCTCGTTGTCGAAGTGGCCGATGTTGCACACGATGGCCTGGTCTTTCATCGCGTCCATGTGGGCGCGCGTGATGACGTTGTAGTTGCCCGTGGCGGTGACGAAGATGTCGGCATGCGCGGCCGCCTCGTCCATCGTGACGACCTTGTAGCCTTCCATGGCGGCCTGCAGCGCGCAGATGGGATCGATCTCGGTGACCCACACCTGGGCGCGCAGCGCGGCCAGCGCCTGCGCGCAGCCCTTGCCCACGTCGCCGTAGCCGGCCACCACGGCGATCTTGCCGGCCACCATCACGTCGGTGGCGCGCTTGATGCCGTCGACCAGCGATTCGCGGCAGCCATACAGGTTGTCGAACTTGGACTTGGTAACCGAGTCGTTGACGTTGATGGCGGCGAAGGCCAGCTCGCCCTTCTGCGACATCTGGTACAGGCGATGCACGCCGGTAGTGGTTTCTTCGGTTACGCCCTTGATCTGCCCGAGGCGGGTCGAGTACCACTTGGGATCGCGCTTCAGCGTTTCCTTGATGGCGGCGAACAGCACGCGCTCTTCTTCGCTGCCCGGCTTGGCGAGCACCGAGATGTCCTTCTCGGCCTTCGCACCCAGGTGCAGCAGCAGGGTGGCGTCGCCACCGTCGTCCAGGATCATGTTGGCCTGCTCGCCGGGCCATTCGAAGATCTTGTGGGTGTACTGCCAGTACTCTTCGAGGGTCTCGCCCTTGATGGCGAACACCGGCGTGCCGGTGGCGGCGATGGCGGCGGCGGCGTGGTCCTGCGTCGAGAAGATGTTGCACGAGGCCCAGCGCACTTCGGCGCCCAGGGCCACCAGCGTCTCGATCAGCACGCCGGTCTGGATGGTCATGTGCAGGCTGCCCGCGATGCGCGCGCCCTTCAGCGGCTGGCTGGCGGCGAATTCTTCGCGGATGGCCATCAGGCCGGGCATTTCGGTTTCGGCGATGGCCAGCTCGCGGCGGCCCCAGCCGGCCAGCGACATGTCGGCGACGATGGCGTCGACGGGTTTTTCGGTAATGGCGTTCATGGTGTTCAAGCTCCGGAAAGGAATTAAGGCCCCCACGCCGCGCCTTCGGCTTGCTGCTCCCGAGGGGAAGCTTTTTGCCTTGGGGCGGCCCGGCGGCAAAACCAACGGCGCGCAACCGGTCGGACGAGCGGAACACCACGGGATCGACGGGCGCCCACCTTGCCGTCCGATGCGACGGAGGTGAGCGCCGTTACTGCGGCGCCGCGCGTGGCGGCACCCGAGACAATGTGCTGTTTCTCGACACGCCGGCGATCGATGCCGGCGCGATGCGAAGAACAGCACACTCGCATTCCTGAGCCTGGCGAACCGTGCGCGGCCGGGCGGCCGCTGCCGGAGTCGTCGCAGCGCTCCTCAGGGATGGGGCGTATTGTAAACGGCGCGGCGGCGCCGGCAAACCGCTGAATCAGGCCCCTTGAGTACGGGTATCCGAGAAAACGGTATCGGGAGTCAGTGGCACGAAAGCCGCCAGCAGGTCCCTGGCGATGGCGTCCCAGGTGCGCGTCAACGCATGTTCCCGCACGGCATTCCGGTCAAGTTCCAGCGCGCCGCGGCAGGCGCGCGCCAGGTCGTCGTCCAGGAAGCCGGTCAGGCCCTGGCGCACCACAGCGATCGGCGCCTCGCTGCGGAATGCCGCCACGGGCGCGCCGCAGGCCATGGCCTCGAGCATCACCAGGCCGAAGGTGTCGGTCAGGCTGGGGAAGACGAAGACGTCGGCCGCCGAGTAGTACTTGGGCAGCATGTCATCGGGCTGCGAACCCACGAAATGCGCGTTCGGATATTTGCGGCGCAGGCGCGCCTCGTCGGGGCCCGTGCCCACCACCACCTTGCTGCCGGGCAGGTCCAGGCTCAGGAAGGCGTCCAGGTTCTTCTCGCGCGCGACGCGGCCCACGCTGACAAAAATCGGCCGCGGCAGCGGATCGAGGAAATCGCGCGGGCCGGGCTGGAACTTCTGCCCGTCCACCCCGCGAGACCACACCTGCAGGTTCACCAGGCCCTGGCTGGCCACGATGTCGCGCACGGTGGGGGTGGGCACCAGCACGCGCTGCGAGGGTCGGTGGAACCAGCGCATGAAGCGCCACGGCAGGGACGCGGGTATGCCCATGCGCGCCTGCAGATAGTCGGGAAACATCGTGTGGAACCCGGTGGTGAAGCGCCAGCCGCGGCGCAGCGCCATGCGGCGGGCGGCCAGGCCCAGCGGTCCTTCGGTGGCGATGTGCAGCACATCGGGGACCACATCGCCCAACAGGCGGCGCAACTGGCGGCCAGGCTGCAGGCACAGGCGCAGTTCGGGTTCGGAAGGCGCGGGTATGGTGCGTCCGCCTTCGGGACTGACCACGATGACCTCGTGGCCCCATTCACGCAGGATCTGCAGCATCGTGGTCCACGTGCGGACCACGCCGTTCACCTGAGGACGCCAGGCGTCCGTGACGAGTACGATCTGCATGGCAGGGCCTCGGCAATGACAATGCCGGCATTAAGCACGCGTTACGTGACATGTCCAAGACAAGATCCGCGCGCGAGGCGGCCGCGTCTAGCGCCGGCGGGGATAGCCTTGCGCACGGATGCGCGTCCAGACGGCGCGCTTCTCGTCCTCGCCCAGGAACACCCAGTTGGCCACTTCCATGGCCGTACGGCCACAACCGCGGCAGACCTCGTCGAACAGGGTCGAGCAGACGGCCACGCAGGGGGAGTCGGAGGGAGACAGCGTCCGTTCGGCGGTGTCGGAAGAAGGCAGAACGTCAGGCATAAGCGGCTAGCTTAGCACTGCCGAGCAGGCCGGTTTCCATAGTCCCTGCGCGGCGCATGTGTATGCCCCCGGGCGAATCACGGCCGCCTCGAAGGCCGTCCATCAGAGTGTCGGGTCGTCAGTCCACCGCCTGCTCCGGCGCGGGCGGCGCACCCGGCGCCAGCCCGAACAGACGTGAAATACCGCCATGCAGATGCGCCACCATCGCGTCGCGCGCGGCCTGCGCATCGCGCGACGCGATGGCGGCCTCGATGGCGGCGTGCTCACGGCAGACCTCCGCGTATCGCTGGGGCGTGGGGCTGTCTGACAGGCTGCGCACCAGTTCGATGCTGAACCGGGTCTGTGCCACCAGGGCCTGCATGGTCATCTCGAAAAAGCGATTGCCGCATGCCCGCGCGATCGCCAGGTGGAAATCGATGTCCTCGTCGATGCCCGACGCGCCCGACTGGAGCGCCTGCTCGAACGCTACGCGCCGGCCGCGTATGCGAGCGAGGTCGTCGGCGGTGTGGTGGACGGCGGCGCGGGACGCGATCTCGCCTTCCACGCTGCACCGGAATTCGAGAAAACTGCGCACGTCCGGAATGCTGGACAGCCGACCGAAACTGACCAGGCTTTCTTGCGGCCGGGGCGCCCCGACGAAATGCCCGGAGCCCTTGCGGGACTGGATGCGCCCCTCGGCGCGCAGCCGCGCCAACGCCTGCCGGAGCACCGGACGCGACACCGCGAAACGCCCGGCCAGCGTGTTTTCTCCGGGCAGGCGCGAGCCCGCGGCAAATTCGTCGGTGCCCAGCAGCGCCAGGAGGTCTTCATAGACCTTGTCGCTAAGCAACCGGTCGGCCAGGGAGGTTTTCATGGGCGGGAGTGTGCGTCAAAGGACAGGGACGCTGCAAGTTGCCAGTCCATCCTTTGATGCTGTATGACAGATTATGGTCGTACCGCGTTTTCTGTATCTCAGATCTTGACTACTTTTACAGGAACGCGGATGATGCGGGCATACTTGGCGGCCGCCCCGGACCGCCTCGACATGGCGATACGACGATGTCCAAGATCACCTGCGTGCGCACCCTGCGCACCCCGCAACGCCCCAGTCTTATTTGGGTCGAGCTGGAAACCGAGGACGGCCTGACGGGCCTGGGCGAGACCTTCCGCGGCGCCGCCGCGGTCGAAACCATCCTGCACGAAGAGATCGCACCCTGGCTGCTGGGTCGCGACGCCGTGCACATCGAAGGCATCTCGCGCCACCTGCTTACCCCTTATGTCGGCTTCAGCGGCTCCAGCGCCGAGGTACGCGCCGCCAGCGCCATCGACATCGCGCTGTGGGACCTGGCCGGGCAACGCCAGCAGGTTCCCCTATACGTGGCGCTGGGAGGCGGGGCGCGGGCCGCGGTGCCGGTCTACAACACCTGCGCGGGCTATGCCTACAACACCACCGGCGTGCGCCGCGACATCGGCAACGCTGATCGAAGCGCGGGCCCGTACGACGACCAGGTCGCCTTCATGCGCGATGCAGGCGCGCTGGCCGAAAGCCTGCTGGCCGAAGGCTATCGCGCCATGAAGATCTGGCCCTTCGACATCTACGCGCCCGCCACCGGCGGCCATACCATCGGGCTGGCAGACCTGAAGGCCGGGCTGGAGCCCTTTCGCAAGATCCGCGCCGCCGTGGGCGACGACATCGAAGTCATGTGCGAACTGCACAGCCTGTGGGGCAGCCACGCGGCGCTGCGCATCTGCCGCGCCCTGGAAGACCATGGCGTGTTCTGGGCCGAAGACCCCTTGTCGAAAATGGACGATGCGCAGGGCCTGGCGGACCTGCGGCGGCAGACGCGTACGCCCATCTGCGGCAGCGAGACCCTGGGTGGCGTGCGCCAGTTCCGCGACCTGCTGGCGGCCGACGCACTGGACGTGGTGATGCTGGACCTGGCCTGGTGCGGCGGGATCACGGAAGGCCGCAAGATCGCGGCTTTCGCGCAGGCCTACAACAAGCCCCTGGCGCCGCACGACTGCACCGGTCCCGTCACGCTGATGGCGGGCCTGCACATGGCGCTGCACGCGCCCACGGCCATCTACCAGGAAGTGGTGCGCGCCTCGCTGGCCACCTGGTATCGCGACCTTGTCACCGAGCTGCCCGTGGTGGTCGACGGCATGGCCCAACCGCCCGGCGCGCATGGCCTGGGCACGGCGCTGTCTGCGGCCTTGCGCCAGGCTTCCGACACCACCGTGCGCGAAAGCCGCAACACCTGAGACGGAGCCCGCATGCATATCGACATCGTCGGCCTGCACGCCGAACACGCCCCCAGACTGCAGGCCCTGCTGGGCGACGACTACCGGGTTCGCGGTCTGGCCGGCTTTTCCGCCACGGGCGACATCACCGCGGACGTGGTCATCGCCAACAGGATCACCGCGCAAGAGGCCGAACGCCTGCGCGGCCGGCTGCTGCAGGTGCCGGGCGCCGGCACCGAGCAGGTGGCGCTGGCGGCGCTGCCGTCCGGCTGCTGGGTCTGCAACGTGCACGGCCACGAAGTGCCCATCGCCGAGTTCGTCATCCACGCGATCCTGGAACACGCGCTGACGCCCTGGCGCTATCCCGCGGTGCTGGACGAAGACGCCTGGCCGCGCGCCTACGCGCAGCGTGCCATCCATGGCGAGGCCGCGGGCCGCACGCTGGTCATCCTCGGCTACGGCCACATCGGCCGCGAAGTCGCGCGGCGCGCTCGCGCACTGGACATGAGCGTGGTGGCCGTCACGCGCAGCGGCCATGGCGCACCCGACGAGGACGTGCGCTACGCCGCCGTCGACACGCTGCACCAGGTGCTGCCCGAGGCCGACGTCCTGGTGCTGTGCTGCCCGCTGACCGATGCCACGCGCGGACTGATCGGGCGCGAGGCGCTGGGTCTGCTGCCGCCGCAGGCACTGTTGGTGAACGTGGCTCGCGCCGAGGTGGTGGACGAACGGGCGCTATACGACGCGCTGGCCGAGGGCCGGCTGGGCCGGGCCGCGCTGGACGTCTGGTACCAGTACCCCGCCGCTGGAGGCGCGCCCACACCGCCTTCGCGGCTGCCCTTGTACAGCCTGCCGAACGTGCGAGGCACGCCCCATGTCTCGGCCATGACGCCCGGCCTGCTGGATCGCCGCTACCGCTTCATGGCTGACAACATCCGCCGGCTGCAGTCCGGCGCGCCCCTGGAGAACGTCGTGCGCGCTGGACGATAGGCAGCGGGCGACGGACTATTCATAAAAAACACGGAGACGACGACAATGCCCACCCTCACCTTCGGCGCCGGGCGCCGCAAGACACTGCAGGCCCTGGCCGCCGCGGCACTGACACTGGCCTGCGCCACGGCGTCCGCCGCGGCGGACTGGCCCGACAAGCCTGTACGCATCATCGTACCCAACCCCGCGGGCGGCGCCTCCGACGTGCTGGCGCGCCTGCTGGGCAAGGAACTCGGCACCCTGTGGGGCCAGCCCGTGGTGGTCGAGAACCGCCCGGGCGCCAACGGCAACATCGGCGCCGCCCTGGTGGCCCGGTCCGAAGCGGACGGCTACACGCTGCTGTTGATGGACCTGAGCAGCCTGGCGATCTCGCCCGCCTTGTATCCCAAACTGGGCTACGACCCCGCGAAAGACCTGGCGCCCGTGTCCTTCGTTGCCTACTCGCCGCACATCCTGGTGGTGCGCAGCGACCTGCCTGTGTCCAATGTGCACGAGCTGGCCGCTTACGCGAAGGCGCATCCGAACAGGCTCAACTATGGCGAGACCACTGGCGCCATCACGCATCTGGCGGGCATCGAGCTGGCAAAGAAGATGGGCTTCACCTGGAACTACATCGGCTACAAGGGCGGTGCGCAGGTGCTGTCCGACCTGACGGGCGGGCAGATCGACGCCACCATGAACAGCTTCCTGGCGACCTATCCCCTGGTGAAGGCGGGCAAGATCAAGCTGCTGGCGGTGAACAGCACGCAACGCTTCGGCCAGATCCCGGACACGCCAACCGTGGGCGAGACCGTGCCCGGATTCGAATCGGGTTCGTGGCAAGGCCTGATGACCACCGGCGGCACGCCCGCCGCGCTGATCGAGAAGATCAACCGCGACGTGGCCACCGTGCTGGGCCGCCCCGAGGTCGGCAAGCAGCTGACCGACCTGGGCTCCGAACCCGTGCGCAGGACGCCCGCCGAATTGGGCCAGTGGATGCGCGAGCAGACTAACCGCTGGGGCAGCGTGGTGCGCGATGCGGGGATCTCGCTGCAATAGCGACGCGATCTGCGGGACCGGCGAGCGCCCTCACGCGCCCAGCTGCCACCCGAAGAAATCGGCCGCCTCGGCCAACACCTCGCCGAAGGCTTCCTCGGGCAGGTAGTGCGCCGCCGGCAGCGCACGACCCGACACCTCGCCGGCCACCGCGGCCCACAGGCCGAGCACGTCGAAGTTCTTGCCCACCGCGCCGCGCTCGCCCCACAGCACGCGCAGCGGCGCCGTCACGCGTTCGCCGGCATCCCGGCCCGCGCGGTCATGCTCAAGGTCGATGGTGGCGGAAGCGCGGTAATCCTCGCAGACGCCGGTGGCCCAGCCTGGCAGCCGCGCGCAGCGCTCGTACTCGGCCAGGGCCTCGGGCGAGAAGTGCGCCAGCCCGCCGGGCCGGTTGCCCATCAGCAAGCGCACATAGGAAGGCCCGTCATGCTCGATCATCGTCTCGGGCAGCGGCGCCGGCTGGATCAGCCAGAACCAGTGGTAGTACGCCTGCGCGAAGGCGCGCGTGGTGCCCTCGTACATGTCCAGCGTGGGCGCGATGTCCAGCAGCATCATGCGGTTGACGCTGTCCGCGTGGTCCAGCGCCAGGCGATGCGCCACACGCGCGCCGCGATCGTGGGCCAGCACGTCGTATCGCTCGTGACCCAGGCCCTGCATCAGCTCGGCCATGTCGCGCGCCATTTCGCGCTTGGAATAGGAGCCATGGCCGGGTTCCGCGGCCGGCTTGTCGCTGTCGCCGTAGCCGCGCAGGTCCACCGCCACGCAGGTGCGGTGCCGCGTCAGTTCGGGCCACATGCGATGCCAGATGACGTGCGTCTGCGGATGGCCATGCAGCAGCAGCATGGGCGGTCCCTCGCCGCCGATGCGCGCGGCCAGCTCGATGCCATTGGCCCGGATACGTTGCAGGGGTAGATCGAAAAGCGTGGTCATCTGGGGATTCTCCGTGCTGCGCGCCGTTGGCCCGCAGCGGGTCCGTGTGCTCAGGAAGCGGCGTCCCTGACCGGCGGCGCGCTTGCCGCGCCGTCCAGCCGGCTGCGCATGCGTGCCGCCACGTTCTTCATCCAGGGATGACGAGCCCAGTGCTCGGCCTCGAACGCCTCGACGTCGGCCAGCCGCGCCAGCGTCGCGCCCACCATGTCCTGCCCCTCGGCAAACATGCGTCGATGGCGTTCGGGCAGCGTGAAGGCGGCCCGCCACCCGTCGGCGCCATGCACCGTGCAGTCCGCGACGTCGATGGCGATACGGTTGCTGGCCGGGTCGCCCACCTGCCGCAACAGCGCGTCCACCTCCGCGGGCTCGAGCGTGATCAGCAGCAGGCCGTTGTTCAAGGCGTTGAAATAGAAGATCTCGCCATAGCTCGACGCGATGATGGCCCGGATGCCGAACTGCTGCAAGCCCCACACCGCGTGTTCTCGGCTCGATCCGCAGCCGAAGTTGGGCCCGGCCACCAGAATGGCCACGTCGCGCCAGGCCGGCTGGTTCAGCACGAAGTCCGGACGCGGCGCGCCGGTCTCGTCGAAGCGCAGGTCGTACAGCAGACCGCGGTCCAGGCCGGCCTTGTCGATGATGCGCAGGAACTGCTTGGGCATGATCTGGTCGGTGTCCAGATTGCTGTAGGGCAGCGGCGCGGCCACGGCCTCGATGCGTGCCTGGTTCATGGGCGTACCTCTTCAGGTTGCGCGCCGCGGGCGGGCCCGCCCGGCGACTGCAGTGTCCTCACGTCGACGATCCGTCCGGTCAGCGCGGCGGCGGCCGCCATGGCCGGGCTCATCAGGTGGGTGCGTCCGGCGCGTCCCTGCCGGCCCTCGAAGTTGCGGTTGGTGGTCGAGGCGCAGCGTTCGCCCGGGCTGAGCATGTCGTCGTTCATGGCCAGGCACATCGAGCAGCCCGGCTGGCGCCATTCGAAGCCGGCCTGGGACAGCAGCGCGGCAATGCCCTCTTCCTCGGCCTGCCGCCGCACCGCGCCCGAGCCCGGCACCACCATGGCCCGCACGCCCGCCGCCACCTTGCGGCCTCGTACCACTTCGGCCACCGCGCGCAGGTCTTCTATGCGGCCGTTGGTGCACGAACCGATGAAGACGCGGTCCACGGGAACGCCGGCGATGGGCGTGCCGGGCGCAAGCCCGATGTAGTCCACCGCCTTGCGCAGCGCGATGCGCGCCAGCTCGTCCTCGGCCTGCTCGGGATCGGGCACGCATCCATCCACCGGCATGGCCTGGTCGGGACTGGTGCCCCACGTGACATACGGCGCGATGGCCGCTGCGTCGATGCGGTGCTCGATGGCGAAGCGCGCGTCCGCGTCGGAACGCAGGCCGAGCCAGTAGGCGCGCGCCTGTTCGCCCGCCTCGCCCTGCAGGTCGGGCGCCCGGGCACAGACGTAGTCGACCGTGACGGCGTCGGGCGCGATCAGCGCGGCCCGGGCGCCCGCCTCCACGGTCATGTTGCACAGGGTCATGCGCGCCTCGGCCGACAGGACATCGATGGCCGTCCCGCAGTATTCCACTGCGTGACCGCGCGCGCCCTGCGCGCCGATCCGGTGCACGACATGGATCACGAGGTCCTTGGCCGAAACGCCTTGCCCCAGTTGCCCCTCGACACGGATGCGCAGATTGCGCGCCACGCGATACACCAGCGTCTGCGTGGCCAGGATGTGTTCGACCTCGGAGGTGCCGATGCCGAATCCCAGCGCGCCCAGCGCGCCATAGGTGGTGGTGTGGCTGTCGCCGCACAGCACCACCATGCCGGGGCGGATCATGCCGTGCTCGGGCGCCACCACGTGCTCGATGCCCTGCAGCGGATCGGTGGTGTCGAACAGCGTCACGCCGTGTTCGCGGCAGTTGCGCCCCAGGTTCGCGGCCTGCAGGGCCGAGGCGGGATCCTGTATGGTGCGCCGCGCGGCCGGCACCGGGTGCGTGGGGATGATGTGGTCCACCACGGCCATCTGCTGGCCGGGCCGCAGCGTACGCCGGCCGCGAGAGGCCAGGCCGCTGAAGGCCTGCGGGCTGGTGTACTCGTTCATGATGTGCAGGTCGACGTACAGCAGCACGTGCTCGGGATCAAGCCGCGCCACCGTATGGCTGGCCACCAGTTTGTCGTACAGGGTCATGCCGGGCATGGTCGTTCCTTCGATGTCGCTCGCCAGGCCACCGCGGCGGCCTGGCGGGCAATGCCTTCAGTTGGGCGTGATGCCGGCGTCCTTGATGACGCCGGCCCAGCGCGTCATTTCGCGCGCCACCATCTCGTCCGTTTGCGAGGGCGTGGAGATCCATGCCTCGAAACCTTCTCGCTGCAGCCGCTGGGCCATCTCGGGCGTGCGCAGCGCCTGGGCCAGCTTGGCGTTCAGGGTGTCCAGCACCGCGGGAGGCGTGCCGGCCGGCGCGCTGACCACGAACCAGGTGTTGAACTCGTAGCCGGGCAGGCCCGACTCCGCGATGGTGGGCACCTCGGGCAGCAGCGGCGAACGGGTCTTGCCCGTCACGCCCAGCGCCTTCAGCTTGCCGCCGTCGACCTGCGGCTTGGCGGCCGACAGCACCGGAAAGCTCATCTGCACCTGGCCGCTGATGGTGTCCAGCATGGCCGGCCCGCCGCCCTTGTAGGGCACGTGCATGATCTGTGTCTTCGACACGGTCTTGAACAGTTCGGCCGCCATGTGGAAGGTGCTGCCCGTGCCCGCAGAGCCGAAGCTCAACTCATTGGCGGGCCGCGCGCGCACGTACGCCAGCAGCTCCGCCACGTTGTTCACGGGCAGGCTGTTGGTCACCGTCAGCACGTGCTGCGACGTCGCCACCGTGCCGACCGAACGCAGGTCCTTCAGCGTGTCGAACGGCATGTCCTTGAACAGCGACGGATTGATCGCCAGCGACATGGTGTTGATGGCCAGCGTGTAGCCGTCGGGCTGGGCGCGCGCCACGGCGGCCATGCCGATATTTCCCGACGCGCCGGCGCGGTTCTCCACCACCACGGTCTGGCCCAGGGCCTTGCCCCAGGCATCAGAGATGAGCCGCGCGGTGATGTCCACGCTGCCGCCGGGCGCGAACGGCGCGACCAGGGTAATGGGCCGCTGCGGGAAAGCCTGCGCCACGGCGGAACCGGGCGCGGCGATGAGCAGCGCCGCGGACGCACAGCCGGCCGCCAGCATGGCGCGCCGCACACCCCGAGGCATAAACGTTAAAGATGTGGGATTGGAAATCATGCCGTTGTCTCCTTTTTCTGGATGGCCGCCGATCTGCGCGGCGGTTGTGTTTGATGCCAGCCCAGTTTATATCCCCATTCCATTCTTATAATTAACGGCGATATAAAGTTTTATTCACTCCAATTTAATAATCACCTCAGGCATCCGGCATATGGACGGGGTATCCGATCTCGCCTTCTTCTCCTTGCTGGTCCGCCACGGCAACCTGTCCGCCGCCGCGCGGGAACTGGGCATCACGCCGCCGGCGGTCAGCACGCGCCTGGCCAACCTGGAACGGCGGCTGGGCGTGCGCCTGCTGAATCGCACCACTCGTCGGGTCAGCGTCACGCACGAGGGCGAGGTCTATCTTGCTGGCAGCGGCCGCATCCTGGCCGAACTCGAAGCGCTGGAACGCAGTGTGGCAAGCACGCGCGCCCAGCCCAAGGGCCTGCTGCGGCTCAACGCCACGTTCGGCTTCGGGCGCACGCATATCGTGCCGGCCGTTTCCGATTTCGTGCGGCAATACCCCGAGGTCGAAGTGCAGATGCACCTGACCGACCGCCCCATCAACCTGCTGGACGAGCGCTTCGACGTGGGGGTGCGCTTCGGAGAGATGCCCGACGCCAGGCTGACCGCCCGCAAGCTGGCCTCCAACAGGCGGCTGCTGTGCGCGTCGCCGCGCTATCTGCAGGCCCACGGCGAGCCGCGCACGCCGGGCGATCTGGCGCGGCACCGCTGCATCGTGGTGCGCGAGGACAACATGGCCTACGGCACCTGGCACCTGCGCTCGGGCCAGCGCAGCGAGACCGTGAAAGTGCGCAGCGCGCTCAGTTCGAACGACGGCCAGAGCGCACTGCAATGGGCGCTGTCCGGCCACGGCATCGTGATGCGCTCGGAATGGGAGACGGCCGCGCATCTGCGCACCGGCCAGTTGCGCGAGGTGCTGCCCGACTGGGCGACCCCGCCCGCTGACATCTACGCGCTGTATCCCGAGCGGCTGAACCTGCCTGCCAAGACGATCGCGTTCGTCGATTTCCTGTCGCAGCGGTTCAAGGATCACCTGCAAAGGAGCGCTTGGAACGCCATGGTGTGGTAACGCGTCCGCCAGCGCCGCGGATAAGGAACCCTGCCATATTACAATTCGTTTCATGCGCTGGAGCCGCCGGCGCGCCGGAGATTTTCTCGTGCGATATCTCATCAGTTTCGCCGCGCTCTTCGTCATGGGCATTTGTCAGGCCCAGGAGCTGCGGATTGGCTCGGCGCTCGATTTCGCGCCCTATGCGTACAAGGCCGGAAACGAAGCCAAGGGATTCGAGGTCGATCTCGCGCGGGCGCTGTGCGTGCGTCTGCAGAAGACGTGCTCTATCACCGACGTCCCGTTCGATTCCCTGATTCCGCGCCTGCAAGCGGGGCAGATCGACCTGGTCATCAGCTCCTTGAGCCCGACGCCGGACAGGCGCGCGTCAGTGGCCTTCAGTCAGCCCTATGCGGTCGTCGACGGAAAGCCGGTGGCAATAGGCGCCCGCAAGGCGGACAGCCAACTGTTGAAGGACGTGGACACCGCGATTCAGTCCGTCGTTGCAAGCGGCGTTTACAAGCAGCTGGAGGCGCAATACTTTCCCAACGGACCGTCTCCGTCATCCGGGCTGTCGTTCAAGCCCGAGGCCGCCGAGCCTCGCAAGACCGATGCACGTGTGCAGGATCGCCAGGCTCGAGCGTATGCGCAGCCCGGCGCAGGCGCCGTCGCTTCGCCGGTCTGCGCTCGGGTACGACGCATACAGAGATTCGACAACGCAGGCAACGGCTCCATCGAAGAAGAGCCGATACACCGGTGGTATATGTTCCGGCATCCCGCAGGTTCGACCCTGGACGTATCGGGCGCCATCATCTCGGTGGACACGCTTCCCGCGCCACCGCCCGACCGGCCGGACATGAAGCACTTCAATATTCCCAGGTACTCCGTGCCCACGCCGTTGCAGGAAAGCGATCTGGACCGGCTGACCGTGCAGGACTGGTCCACCGTCAAACAGGTCTACACGCGGGCAAAACAGGATCAGTTGGATAGATGGCGAAGTGCCTCGAACACAGACGGCAATCCTGCCTGGGAGAACATGCGGCGCTACCAGATGCGCGCGGTCGAAATGACCATGGCCACGGATACCGCGTTGATCGACTGCTATCTGGCTGCAGCGGGAAAGCGCGCACCGGCCCAGGACACCGTACTGGCGGACAAGCGCCAGGCGCAACGACTGGCTCTGCTCAAGAAGGCATACCCCGAGAGCCACGGTCTGCCTCCCGGGTCGGAACTGGATCGCCTCAGCGCCACCTACCAGTACGCGTTCGAAGTGGTCATCGAGGCAGAGCGTCGCAACGCGCAGAAGAATGGAAACGGCCCGCGCAACAAAGAGATCGTCCCGCGCCTGGAAAACTGCCTGAAAGCCGTGGATATTCGCGAAGACTCGACCGTACGCGGAATGTACTGGTATTCGATCGAGAACCTGTGCGCCCAACCGGTCCGGGCATTCTGGTGCGAAGGGTCAGGCTGCAAGAAAGTGAATCTGGCCGCTGACATAGAAGCAAAGGGCAAAAGACAAAGCTGGATGCCGCGCGCCAAGTCGGCGTCGGGCGTGAAGTTCCATGGCCTTGCATGCCCGCTGCAGTCCAATGGCAGGACTGTCTATTTCGACAACGCCAGGAACCAGTGTTACGTCAACCCTGGGCAATCGCCCCTGCCATCGAACCAATAAAAAAGCGGACCGCAGGTCCGCTTATTTCGCCCGCCGCAACGCGGCGGGCAGTTCGCATGAAGAGCCTCAGGCTGCGCGCTTGAGCGCCTGCACCTTGTCGGTGGCTTCCCACGAGAACTCGGGCTCGCTGCGGCCGAAGTGGCCGTAGGCGGCGGTCTTGCTGTAGATGGGACGCAGCAGATCGAGCATGTTCACGATGCCCTTGGGACGCAGGTCGAAGTGCTCGCGCACCAGCTTGGCGATCTGGTCGTCGGGGATCACGCCGGTGCCCTCGGTGTACACCGTGATGTTGATGGGCTCGGCCACGCCGATGGCGTAGCTGACCTGCACCTGGCACTGGCGGGCCAGGCCGGCGGCCACCACGTTCTTGGCCACGTAGCGCGCCGCGTAGGCGGCCGAACGGTCTACCTTGGAGGGGTCCTTGCCCGAGAAAGCGCCGCCGCCGTGCGGGCACGCGCCGCCGTAGGTGTCGACGATGATCTTGCGACCCGTCAGGCCGCAGTCGCCTTGCGGGCCGCCGATGACGAAGCGGCCGGTGGGGTTCACCAGGAACTTGGTCTTGGGCGTGATCAGGCCTTCGGGGAAGCACGGCCTGATGATGTCTTCGATGACGGCTTCGCGGATCGTCTCTTGGGTGATCTCGGGCGCGTGCTGCGTGGACAGCACCACCGTGTCGACCTCGACCGGGCGGCCGTCGACGTAGCGGAAAGTGACCTGCGACTTGGCGTCGGGGCGCAGCCACGGCAGGCGGCCGTCCTTGCGCAGTTCGCTCTGGCGCTGCACCAGGCGGTGCGAATACCAGATCGGAGCGGGCATCAGGTCGGGCGTTTCGTCGCAGGCGTAGCCGAACATCAGGCCCTGGTCGCCGGCGCCCTGGTTCAGGTAGTCCTCGGAGCTGCGGTCCACACCCTGCGCGATGTCGGGCGACTGCTTGTCGTACGCGACCAGCACGGCGCAGCCCTTGTAGTCGATGCCGTAGTCGGTGTTGTCGTAGCCGATGCGGCGGATCGTGTCGCGCGCGACCTGGATGTAGTCGACGTTGGCGGTCGTGGTGATCTCGCCGGCCAGCACCACCAGACCGGTGTTGCACAGGGTTTCAGCGGCCACACGCGCATTGGGGTCCTGGGTGAAGATGGCGTCCAGGATGGCGTCGGAGATCTGGTCGGCGACCTTGTCGGGGTGCCCTTCCGAGACGGATTCGGAGGTGAAGAGGAAATCGTTGTTGGCCACAGGTAGTCCTTTATGGCGCCGGCACCGTACCGGCACGCACACAGGTTGAACGGGCGCGCTGCGCCCCGGACCACAACCTGTAAGGACATCGATCTGGGCGCGACGCTTTAGCGGATTTGGCAGGCGGCGCCGTGGCGCTGCCTGCCGTCGCTCCGCAAGTTGTCGGTTAACTCGGCGACGCGGGTATTTTAGGCGAAAATACCGCCTTTGCCTGCCGCCGTCGATACGCCTTTTCGTGCCGCCCCTTTGCGCTGACGTCGGCTGCATGGCGCATCGCCCTCTACGTCCGTTGCCCCCCGCCGCATGCTGCTCTCCCTGGTCCGCCTGATCGCCGCCCTGCCCTTGCCTCTCCTGCATGCCGTTGGACGCCTTGCAGGACGGCTGGCCTATGCCTGGCCGGGCAAGTATCGCCAGCGCCTGCGGGCCAACGCGGCCCAGGCCGGCTATCCGGACGCGGCCTTCGCGCGCCGCGCGGCGGGCGAGGTCGGCGCCATGATGTTCGAACTGCCGCGCGTGTGGTTCCGCCACGAGGCCTGCATGCGGCAGGTGTCTTCCAGCGACGACCACATCGTCAAAGAGGCCCTGGCCGAAGGACGCGGCGTCCTGTTCCTCACGCCACACCTGGGCAGTTTCGACATCGTCGCGCGCTACACCGCGCAACTGCTGCCGCTGACGGTGATGTTCCGGCCGCCGCGCAAGGCCATCCTGGCGCCCGTGCTCGAGACGGCCCGCAACACCTCCAGCATCAAGGCCGTGCCCGCCACCATGCAGGGCGTGCGCGATTTCGTGCGCACGCTGCGGCGTGGCGAGGCGGTGGGCATGCTGCCCGACCAGGCGCCGGGCGTGGGCGACGGCGTGTGGGTGCCCTTCTTCGGGCGCATGGCCTACACCATGACGCTGCCCGGCAAGCTGGCCTCGCAGACCGGCGTGGCCGTCATCCTGTCCGCCGGCGAGCGGCTGCCAGGCGGACGCGGCTGGCGCGTGCACCACATGCGCGTGCCGGGTCCGCTGCCCGACGACCCGGTCGAGCAGGCCGCGCTGTTGAACAGCATCATGGAGCAGCTGATCCGGCGTTTTCCCCATCAATACCTGTGGGGCTACAACCGCTACAAGACGCCCCGCGGAGCTCCGCCCGCCCCCACCGGCACGGCGTCTGAAGCGCCGGCCTCCGAATCGCCGGCCGCATCGTTGCCGTCAGACGTCCAGTGACCGCTCCCACCACCATGTATTCCCTGAAGACTTGCGCGCTGACCGCGCTGCTGCGCTGGTTCGCCCGCATGAGCCCTGCAGGACGCCAGCGCGCGGGCGCCGTGCTCACCAGAATCGCGCTGCGCCTGGCCGGGCGGCGCGCGGGCATCGTGCGCCGCAATCTCGAACTGTGCTTTCCCGAACAGCCGGCCGAGGTGCGCGAACGCTGGCTGCGCGAGCACTTCCGCGCGCTGTGCCAGTCCATCGTCGACCGCGGCCTGCTGTGGTACGGCAGCCCCGAGGCCATCCGCGACACCGTGTCGCTGGAAGGCTTCGAGCAGGTAACTGAACTGCTGAAGCACCGTCCCGTGATCCTGCTGGCGCCGCACTTCACATCGCTGGACGCCGCGGCCACGCGCCTGACCATGGATTCGCCGTCGGGCGCCACCATGTACACGCCGCAGAGCGACCCGGCTATCGACGCCATCGTGCGGCAGGGCCGGGCCCGCTTCAACGAGGTGCACCTGGTCAATCGCAAGGACGGCGTGCGCGAGCTGATCCGCCACCTGCGCGAGCGACGGCCCGTCTATTACCTGCCCGACATGGACTTCGGCCGTGCCGGCTCCGTATTCGCGCCCTTCTTCGGCGTGCCTGCCGCTACGCTGCTGGCCACGGCCCAGCTGGCGCGCAAGTGGAACGCCGCGGTGGTGCCCATCATCGATTTCTGGGACCCCTCCACCGGCAAGTACCAGGTGCGCGTGCTGCCTCCGCTGGCCGACTTCCCTGGCGACGACAACGCCGAAGCGGCCACGGCCAGGCTGAACCGCGAGATCGAGGCCTGGGTAAGGCAATGTCCGCCCCAATACTATTGGGTGCATCGGCGGTTCAAGACGCGTCCCGAAGGCGAAGCCAAGCTGTACTGATCGGCCCGGCGCCATTCGCGCCGCATGTATTGAGCGATAATCCTGCGATGATCTGGAACTTCACCAAGATGCATGGCGCGGGCAACGACTTCGTCGTGCTCGACGGCGTGCGTCAAACCATCACCATGACGCCCGAGCGCGCCCGCGCCCTGGCCGACCGCCATTTCGGCGTGGGCGCCGACCAGATCCTGCTGGTTGAGCCCGCCACGCGCCCCGATGCCGACTTCCGCTATCGCATCTTCAACGCCGACGGCGGCGAGGTCGAGCACTGCGGCAATGGCGCGCGCTGCTTCGTGCGCTTCGTCCATGAACAGGGCCTGTCCGACCGCAACCCGCTACGCGCCGAGATCGCCACCGGCGTCATCGTGCTCGACGAAGGCGCCGACTCGCAGGTCACCGTCGACATGGGCCTCACCCGCTTCGAGCCCGATGCGCTGCCGTTCGACACCACCGGCCTGGCCTCGCGCACGCAACACCAGGACACGCTGTGGCAGCTGGAGCTCGACGCGCCCGCGGGCCTGCCGCGCCAGGTCGAGATCTCGCTGGTCGCCATCTCCAACCCGCACGCGGTGCAGGTGGTCGATGACGTCGACACCGCACCCGTCGGGCTCACCGGACCGCTGATCGAATCGCACGTGCGATTCGCCAAGCGGGTCAACGCGGGATTCATGCAGGTCATCGACCCGCACAACATCCGCCTGCGCGTCTACGAGCGCGGCGCCGGCGAGACGCTCGCCTGCGGCACCGGCGCATGCGCCGCGGTGGCGGCCGGCATCCGGCGCGGCCTCCTGGCCAGTCCGGTGCGCGTGCAGACGCGCGGCGGCGTGCTCACCATCGCATGGGACGGCGCCAACCTGCGCATGACCGGTCCCGCCGAGTCCGTCTATACCGGCAAGATCGACATCGACAAGCTGGTCTTCTCCCTGGCCCTGAACCGCTGATCCGCCCCGCAACCATGACGACCCCTTCCCAGACCGCGCAGGACATCGCCGCGTTCCTGCGCCAGCATCCCGAATTCTTCGACCAGCACGCCGAACTGTTCGCCACGCTGCGCGTGCCGCATCCGCACGGCGCGCAGACCATCTCGTTGGGCGAACGGCAGATACTCACGCTGCGAGAACGCGTGCGCGAGCTCGAATGGCGCATCAACGAAATGGTGCGCAACGCCACGACCAACGAGACCATCGGAAGCCAGATCGCACAATGGAGCCGGCGCCTGGTGGCCGAGCCCGATGCGCAGCTGCTGCCCGGCGTCATCGCGATGGGCCTGGCCGAGCAGTTCAACGTCGACCACGTGGCGCTGCGCCTGTGGAACCTGCCCGGACTGCAAGCCGATCACGGCTATGGCGAACCGGCGTCGGAAGACGTGCGCACGTTCGCCGACAGCCTGAAGGCGCCTTATTGCGGCAACGACACCGAGTTCGAGGCCGCGTCATGGCTGGACGCCCGGCCGCGCTCGCTGGCGCTGATCGCGCTGCGCCCGTCCGACGACGCCGCCAGCATCGGGCTGCTGGTCCTGGGTTCGGATGATCCCGCGCGCTTTGATCCCGAGATGGGCACCGCCTTCCTCGAATCGATCGGCAGGCTGGCCTCGGCTGCGCTGAACCGGCTGGCCGCACCAGCCGCCGCCTGATACCGCCCGGCGCCACGCCGCAGCCGCCATGAACGACGCGCCCGACGCCCTGCCCGATCCCATGCAGGCCTGGCTACGGCATCTGCAGGCCAACCGGCGCTATGCAGGCCATACGCTGGACGGCTACGCGCGCGACCTGCGCCGATTGGCCGAGATGGCCAGGCAGGCCGGCCTTCCCCCCGACCGTCTATCCAACGGCCATATCCGGCAGTTCGTGGCACGGCTGCACGGCCAGGGCCTGGGTCCGCGCAGCCTGGCGCGCCTGCTGGCGGCATGGCGCGGCTTTTACCAGTGGTGGGCGCCGACGGCCGGCATGCCCGGCAATCCCGCGGCCGGTGTGCGCGCCCCCAAGGCGCCGCGCGGCCTGCCCAAGGCCCTGTCCGTCGAACAGGCTCAGGGCCTGCTCGACCACGCAGCCGCGCATCCGTCCAGCGATCCCGCGCATGCCCGCGACACCGCCATGTTCGAGCTGTTCTATTCCAGCGGACTGCGGTTGTCGGAACTGACGGGCTTGGATCACCAGTACGTGCGCACGCCCGACTATGAATCGCGCGGCTGGCTGGATGCCGACGCCGCCGAGGTGACCGTGCTGGGCAAGGGCGGCAAGCGCCGCTCGGTGCCGGTCGGCAGCGCGGCCCTGGCCGCGTTGCGTCAATGGCTGCAGGTGCGCGGCCAACTGGCCGCATCGGGCACGCCCGACGATGCCGCGGCGCTGTTCGTCGGCGCGCGCGGCCGGCGCATCGCCCCGCGCGTGGTGCAGGCCCGACTGGCCGCGCTGGCGCAGGCGGCGGGCCTGCCCGCGCACGTGCACCCGCACGTGCTGCGCCACAGCTTCGCCAGCCACGTGCTGCAGTCGGCGCAAGACCTGCGCGCCGTGCAGGAGATGCTGGGCCACGCCAACATCTCGACCACCCAGATCTACACCCGGCTGGATTTCCAGCACCTGGCCAAGGCCTACGACCAGGCGCACCCGCGCGCCGGCCGCAAGTCCTGATCGGCCCGCGCGTCAGTACGTGGCGCGCACACCCAGCAGCACGCTGCGGCCGGCCAGCGGCGCCGCGCGCGAGATGAACGACGCGTGGTTGTAGGCCAGCTTGTCCAGCAGGTTGTTGCCGCGCAGGTAGACCTCGTAGTCCACCGCGCCCAGCCGCGTGCGATACGCCAGCGAGGCGTTGACCATGTCGTAGCCCGGCGTGCTTGACTCGTACGACGCGATGTCGTCCTGGCGGTACACGTGGTAGTACTCCACGCCCCCGGACCAGCGCTGCCAATGCGCATCGGCGCGCACGCCCAGGCGGGCCGCGGGAATGCGCGGCAGGTTGCCGTCGCCGCCGGTCAGCTTGCCGCGCACGTAGTCGCCGAATACCGCCGCCGACAGCACGTTGGTGAAGCGATGCCGGATCTCGCCTTCCACGCCGACGAATTCCGCGTCATGCTGCGTGTACTCGATCAGGCGGAAATCCTCGTAGCGATCCAGCGTGTTCGCATAGATGTAGTTGCGGACGCGGTTGTGGAACGCACTGATGCTGAACGTCGTGTCGCCCGCATGCTTGCGCAACGTGAGGTCGATGTTGCGCGAGGTTTCCTTGTCCAGGTCGGGGTCGCCCAGTTCGTACGTGTTGGTGGCCAGGTGCACGCCGTCGGCGTACAGCTCCTGTGCGGATGGCAGGCGCTGCGAGCGCGACACCGACAGCGCCAGCGAGTATTGCGGCGCGAAGTCCCAGATGGCCGCCGCGGACAAGGACGTGGCCGACTTGTCGGATTCGCGCAGGTCGCCATCGGGGGTGACACGCTGCCAGTCCTGGCGCGCGCCGGCCTCGAAACGCCACTGGCCCAGGCGATATTCCTCGAGCACGAACAGGCCGGTGCCTCGGGTCTTGCTGCGCGGCAGGAAGGCCTCTTCGCCTTCGGCCCGGAAGTCGCTGTAGGAAGACTGCAGGCCCACGACGCCATGCAGTCCCATCCAGGGCTTGTGGGTCAGTTCCAGGCGCGCGTCGTAGCCACGATTCTTGAAGCGCGTGCCGACCTCGCCGCCTTCGATCTCGTCGTGCTGGTAGTCGGTAAGGCCGCCGCGGAAGCGAACTTTCTCGAAACCCGCGAACGGCTCGAGGTACTCGCCGCGCAGGTCCACGCGCTGACTGCGCAGCTTGACGTAGGGGACGGCGTGGTCGTGATCGTGGTCTTCGTGACCGTGTTCGTCGTGCCCCTCTTCCTCTTCGCCATGGTCGTGATCGTCATGCCCGCCGCAGTGCAGGTGCGTGCCATGGGGATGGCAGCTTTCGTATTCGTGGTTGTGACCGGGCAGGCCGTACTTGCTGTTCAGTGCGGTAAACGCCACGCCCACGTAGCCGCGCGGCCGGATCCACGACAACCCCACCGTGCCCTGCGAGGATTCGCTGTACGAACCCGCCAGCTTGCTTTCATCCCAATCGGGAACGCGATAGTCGCTGCTGCGCCGCTTGAGGCCTTCGACGCGCACGGCGAAGTCGCCGCTGCCGGCGGTGATGCCCGCCGCGCCCGTGCGCTCTTTGGTGCCCGTGGCGCCGCGCACCTCGACCTCGGCGTCCACGCCCTTGGCCGGCACTTCGGTGGGAATCTTGCGGTCCACCACGTTCACCACGCCGCCAATGGCGCCGCCGCCATACAGCAGCGTCGCCGGGCCGCGCAGCACCTCGATGCGCTCTGACAGCAGCGGCTCGACCGTCACGGCATGGTCGGGCGAAATGCTGGACGCATCCATTACCTCGGAGCCATCGGACAAGACCTTCACGCGCGGCGCGGTCTGGCCACGCACGACGGGACGCACGGCGCCCGAGCCGAACGTGTCGGCATGAACCCCCGGCAAGCCGTCCAGCGTGGCGCCCAGCGTGCCCTGCCGACGCAACATCAGTTCGTCGGCATCCAGCACCAGCGCGGGCAGGACCATGCTGTCGGCATCCAGCCCCAGCGGATTGGCCGAGACGGGCACGGGCGCGAGCGTGGTGACGGGCGTGGCATCTGGACCGGCAGGGGCAGCGACGCCGACCGGTGCGGCGGGGCTGACGGCCTGGGCGCCGGCATCGGCCAACGGCGCCAGCGCCACGGCCAGTGCCAAGCCGAGGCTGGAAGGACTGCGGTGCATGTGGGATTCCTCTTTCTGTTATGTTGTTTCATTACGCGACGGCAATGATATAACATAGCGAAACTGCCGCAAGCCGCTGAGACGAAAAACAGACGCAATAAAGACAGTCCGGGGCGCGCGGATTCATCAGAACGGTCGCCCCCCCGGGCCCCGCTGCGACATCCGCCTTTGGGGCGATGCGTCAGCTGGCTGCTGCCCCGACCAATTGCCCACCCAACAGCAGAGCGCCCAAGGCAAGCACGGCGATAGCGGCGGCGGCTTCGATGGCATACCGCAGGCGCGCAGCCCATGCGGCGGACATGGCCGCACCCAGGCGTGTGGCGCCCTCGCGTGCGACCACCGCCAATCCCACCAGGACGGCCACGGTCAGGCCCGTGCCCAGGCCCATGGCCAATGCCGAAGCCATGCCGGCCGCGAAGAATCCTTGCGACAGGGCGAACACCAGCACGATCAGCGCGCCGCTGCACGGACGCAGCCCGACGGCGAGCACGGCGGCGATCGACCGGCGCAGCCCGGGCCGGCCCTGCACGTCGCGCGGATCGGGTACGTGCGCATGCCCGCAGCCGCAATCGTCGTGATGATGATCGTGATGGTGGCGAGGATCATGCGCGTGCTGGCCATGATCATGTCCATCATGCCGATGGCCGGCATGTGCCGCGCTTCGCGCTTCGCTTCGGGACCCGCGCCACGAGCGCAGCGCAGGACGCAGCGCCTTGCGCCACACCAGCCACAGTCCGAGCGCGACGATCAGCGCATACGACGCGGTTTCCAGCCAGTGCGTGGCGCGGTTCATCGTCGCAGCCGTCACGTTCAGCAGCCACGCCAGCACCGCCACTGCCACGATCGCGACCAGCGCCTGTACCAGCGCCGACACCATCGCCAGCACCGCCCCGTTGCGCGCGGTCTGGCGGTTGGCAAGCACATAGGCCGAGATCACCGCCTTGCCATGGCCGGGTCCCAACGCATGGAACACGCCATAGGCGAAGGACAGGCCGATCATCGTCCACCCGGCGCCGCCTTCGGCCTGCCAGGCGCGCAGCGCGCCGGTCAGCTGACGATAGAAATGGCTTTGCCAGATCGCGGCCTGGCCCAGCCACCCGGACAGCCAACCGGCGCTGCTCGCACCCGCTCCGCCGCCCTCGGGCACGCCGAAGGGATGCGCGGCCTGGGCCATGACGGGATGGAGGGCAAGGATAGCCAGGGCCGCCCAGGCGATCACTGCGCCGGCGTGCCTGATGCAACTCAAGAACATGCCACCTCTATGCGATGCGTGAGGCCTTTGGTGACGGCCAGCAGTTCCTCGGGCAAGCCTTCCGCGTCGGCCGGAATGGCGGCCAACTGCTGCATGGTCTGCCAATCCGGCGGCTTCGGCGGCCGGTAGGACGGCTTGCAGCCGGCCGGCGCCGCCTTAAGGGTGACCGCATCCGGCTCGTCGAAGGCATAGGCCACGAAGAACGTCGGGTCGTACACATCGATCGACACGCCGCGCGCGGCCGGCGCCGCGGGCTTGGCCAGCGGCAGTACGAAGGACAGCGTCAGCAAACCCTTCGCATCGCGAGTGACGCGCGCGTCGCGCGGCTTGCCGAACGCCTGACGCCTGCCATCCACCTGGACGGTGGTGAAGTAATGCGAAATGGGCTCGCCAAGAGCCTCCATCCAGTCGTCCGCCATGCGGCGCATCGTCTCGGGAGTCAGGCTGCCGTCGGGGCCTGTCGGCATGCCTTGGGCAGCGTACGCGGCGAACATCTCGTCGAACCGCCATTGCTGTTCGACCGCGGCGAGGCGGCCCTGTGTGTCGAACACCAGCGTGGCGCGCGCATCGATCCAGACATGAGGATGCGCCTGAAGCGGCGCCGCTGCGGCCAGCATGCAGACGCCCGCCATTACGGCGGCCAGGCGGCGCCGTCCCATCGCGAGCGAGCGCGCGCTGGCAGTTCGAAGCAGGATTGGGAATAACAAGGAAAAGAATCGCACAGGCATGGCGGAAGGCAGGAAGCAGAGAAGCCGCCCCGGTGGAGCGGTGGCGGCGCCGGCAGCGCGTAACCCTATGTTATATCATAACAATTCATCGCTTTCCCCCGGAGGGAGATTTCTGCTACTTTCCGGCTTGGCGGCGGCCGGCCCGCGCGCCGCTACCTTCATCGCGCCTTGCCACGATCCTCAATGTCCGCCCCCATCGCCACGTCCCGGCCCGATACCGTCAGCCAACAGCTCGAACTGGCCGAATCCCTGTGCGCCGAACGGGGACGGCGCCTCACGCCTATCCGCCGCAAGGTGCTGGAATTGCTGCTGCGCCATGGCCGCAGCCTGAAGGCCTACGAACTGCTCGAGGCGATGCGCGCGGTGCATCCGGGCGCCGCGCCTCCCACGGTGTATCGCGCGCTGGACTTCCTCATGGACGAAGGCCTGGTCCACCGGCTGGACGCGGTCAATGCGTGGAGCGCCTGTCATGACGCGGCCGGCGCGCCGCACGACCTGCTGGTCGTCTGCACGCGCTGCGGCGCGGTGGCCGAACTGAGCGATCCCGCCATGAGCCGGCAATTGGCCGAACGCGTGGCCCAGACCGGCTTCGCGCTGGCCACCCACGAAACCGAGATCCGCGCGCTGTGCCCGCAGTGCCAGAAATCGGCGCCTCCCTCCCACGATCATCACGGCCACACTCACTGAGACAGCCGGCTTTCGTGCACGGGACGGGGTCCGCATGTATCGGTCCGATACCGTGCGCAAGGGCTTCGAACGGCTCACTTGAAATTCACGGGTCCGCCCCCATTTGCTGTTTTCTCCCGGCATCCAGCCTGAATTTCGGCAGGAACTGACCGCAATTCGCCGATCGACGCCTCTAGGCCATTACGGGGTTTGCCCCCTGCCCGCGACTGTGCTGTAATCCTGCGTCCGGTCGGCGATTGTCGGTACGCCGTCGCCCCACCCCTCGGTGCGCGCGCCCCGTGTGTGCGCAGCCCGATACTAGCTTGCAGCTTCGCCATGAATACCCCGCGCAGTGTGGACAAAATGGTTCCCGTCACCATCCTCACCGGCTTTCTCGGAGCCGGCAAGACGACCCTGCTCAAACGCATCCTCACCGAATATCACGGCCGCCGCATCGCGGTGATCGAGAACGAGTTCGGGCCCGAAAGCATCGACAACGACCTGCTGGTGCAAGACAGCGATGAGGAGATCATCGAACTGTCCAACGGTTGCGTGTGCTGCACCGTGCGTGGCGACCTCATGCGCACGCTCTCCGATCTGCGCGCCAAGCGCGAGGCGGGCCAGCTGAGCTTCGAACGCGTCATCATCGAGACCACCGGCATGGCCAACCCCGGCCCGGTGTGCCAGACCTTCTTCATGGACGACGACATCGCCGAGTACTACCGCCTCGACGCGGTGGTCACGGTCGTCGACGCCAAGCACGGCATGGCCACGCTGGACGCCCAGCCCGAGGCGCAGAAGCAGGTCGGGTTCGCAGATCGCATCCTGGTGTCCAAGAAAGACCTGGTCAACGAAGTCGACTACGAGGCGCTGCGCGCCCGCCTGGTGCGCATCAATCCGCGCGCGCCCATCACGCCGGTTCATTTCGGCGAGGCCGATCTCAAGTCGCTCATCGACATCAGCGGCTTCAACCTGAACTCGATCCTGGACATCGACCCCGACTTCCTGGCGGGCGAGCATCCCGACGCCGCGCACGATCATGATCACGACCATGACCACGATCACGCCTGCGGCGATGACTGCGGTCACCCGCAACACCATCATCACCAGCACAACGACGAGATCGGCGCTTTCGTGTTCCGCTCGAACAAGCCCTTCGATCCGGCACGGCTCGAGGAATTCCTGGGCGGCGTGGTGCAGGTGTACGGACCCGACCTGATGCGGTACAAGGGCATCCTGTACATGAAGGGCATCAACCGCCGCATGCTGTTCCAGGGCGTACACATGATGATGGGCGCCGAGCCCGGCAAGCCCTGGACCTCAGCCGAAAAGCCATCTACCAAGATGGTCTTCATCGGACGCAAACTGCCTCAGGAAATCTTCACCCGGGGCCTGGAGCAATGCCTGGTCGGGTGAAACCGTCCAAGCGGGCGCTGCGCACGCCGCAACGCAAGTAGAAGAACGTAGTGCGAGGAAACTCTTAGCGCCGCGACTACAGGTTTAACGGCCAGCCGGATGCGGCATCCGCCCCGAGCTCGGATCGATCAATAGTGGAGTGTTTTCATGGCTACCAAGGCAGCAACCAAGAAATCAAGCAAGTCGGCGAACGAGACGGCGATTGATCTGCCCAGCGAAGAAGAATTGCTGGCCATGACCGAGGCCGACTACATGAACGACCGCCAGCTGGCGTTCTTCAAAGAGCGGCTCAAGCAACTCGAGCAGGACATCCTGGCCAACGCCGGCGAAACCACCGAGCACCTGCGCGAGACGCAGTTCGTCCCCGACCCGGCCGACCGCGCCACCATCGAAGAAGAACACGCGCTCGAACTGCGCACGCGCGACCGCGAGCGCAAGCTGCTGAAGAAGGTGCAGCAGGCCATCGCCCGAATCGACAGCGGCGAATACGGCTGGTGCGAAGAAACCGGCGAGCCCATCGGCATTCCGCGTCTGCTGGCCCGCCCCACGGCCACCCTGTCGCTGGAAGCCCAGGAACGCCGTGAAATGCGCCAGAAGCTGTACGGCGACTGATCCGACCGTACGCGCTGCCGCAGCCTTCATGCAGGCCATGCCGACATCGGCATGGCCTTTTTGCTTTCCGCGCGGTGGCGCGCAGCGGCGTTTCCTCGTAGCATGAATCGCGGCGCCGCCCGCCTTCACAGGCCCGGCCGGCTTGAAATCCACGCCCTCCGCCCCCACGTACTTCCCTCAAATGAAGGAAAGCGCATGGAACAATTTCACGCTACCACCATCGTCTGCGTCCGCCGCGGCAATCGCGTCGCGCTGGGCGGCGACGGACAGGTCACGCTGGGCAACATCGTCATCAAGGGCACGGCGCGCAAAATCCGCCGCCTGTACCACGACAAGATCCTGGCGGGCTTCGCCGGCGCCACGGCCGACGCATTCACGCTGCAAGAGCGTTTCGAGGCCAAGCTCGAAAAGCACCAGGGCCACCTGATGCGCGCCGCCGTCGAACTAACGCGCGACTGGCGCACCGACCGCGTACTGCGCCGCCTGGAAGCCATGCTGATCGTGGCAGACGCCGAACATACGCTGGTGCTTACCGGCAACGGCGACGTGCTCGAGCCCGAGCATGGCCTGGCGGCCATCGGGTCCGGCGGCGCCTATGCGCAGTCCGCCGCCCTGGCCTTGCTGCGCAACACCGAACTGCCGCCCGAAGACATCGTCAAGCAGTCGCTCGAGATCGCGGGCGACCTGTGCATCTACACCAACCAGAACCACGTGATCGAAGTGCTGGGCGAATAAGCCCCGGCCTCCCGCGGCGCGCGGCATTCGTGCGCCCTGCCCGCCACTCTGGAATTTCTCATGTCCGCATCCACCATGACACCCGGGGAAATCGTCTCCGAGCTCGACAAGTACATCATCGGCCAGAACCGCGCCAAGCGCGCGGTGGCGGTGGCGCTGCGCAACCGCTGGCGCCGCCAGCAGGTGCCCGAGCCGCTGCGCCACGAAATCCACCCCAAGAACATCCTGATGATCGGGCCCACCGGCGTGGGCAAGACCGAGATCGCGCGCCGCCTGGCCAAGCTGGCCAACGCGCCCTTCATCAAGATCGAGGCCACCAAGTTCACCGAAGTGGGCTATGTGGGCCGCGACGTGGACACCATCATCCGCGACCTTACCGAGTTCTCCATCAAGCAGACGCGCGAACTCGAAATGCGCCGCGTGCGCAGCCATGCGGAAGACGCCGCCGAAGACCGCATCCTGGACGCGCTGGTGCCGCCGGCGCGCACCGCCACCGGCGATCCCGAACGCGGCGAGGACGGCACAGCCCGCCAGACGTTCCGCAAGCGCCTGCGCGAAGGCAAGATCGACGACCTTGAAATCGAGATCGAAGTCGCACAGCCCATGCCGCAGATGGACGTGATGACGCCGCCCGGCATGGAAGAGATGGCCGAGCAGCTGCGCGGCATGTTCGCCGGACTGCAGCGCGACAAGAAGAAGCCCAAGAAAATGAAGGTGAAGGAAGCCTTCAAGCTCATCGTCGAGGAAGAAGCCGCCAAGCGCGTCAACGAGGACGACCTGCGCGCCACGGCGGTGGCCAATGTCGAGCAGAACGGCATCGTGTTCCTGGACGAGATCGACAAGATCGCGGCGCGCCAGGAGACCGGCGGCGCCGACGTGTCGCGCCAGGGCGTGCAGCGCGACCTGCTGCCGCTGGTCGAGGGCACCACGGTAAACACGCGCTACGGCATGGTGCGCACCGACCACATCCTGTTCATTGCGTCAGGCGCGTTCCACCTGGCGCGCCCGTCCGACCTGATCCCCGAGCTGCAGGGCCGCTTCCCCATCCGCGTCGAACTGGATTCGCTGACGGCCAAGGACTTCATCAGCATCCTGTCGGACACCGATGCTTCGCTTATCAAGCAGTACTCCGCGCTGCTGGCCACGGAAGACGTGACACTCGAGTTCACCGACGACGGCATCGCGCGCCTGGCCGAGCTGGCGTTCTCGGTCAACGAGCGCACCGAGAACATCGGCGCGCGGCGCCTGTACACGGTGATGGAGAAGCTGCTGGAAGACCTGTCGTTCGACGCCAGTGCGCACGGCGCGCGCACGGTGAAGATCGATGCGGCGTACGTGGACGAACAGCTGGCCGAGACGGCAGGCAGCCAGGATCTCGCGCGCTACGTGCTGTAGCGCATGGCCGCCGCGCACGCCGCTTTCGGGCGGCGTGCCGGCGCCCGGTTATTTCGAGATCTGGGTGACGGTGTACTTGCCGTCCTTGCGCTCGGCGGTAAAGCTCACCTTGTCGCCGGGCTTGATGTCGGCCAACAGTTTCGGATCGGCCTGATACACGAGCGTCATTGCCGGCAGTTCCAGGGCCGAGATCGCCCCGTGCTTCAACGTGACCTTGCCCGCCGCCGCGTCCACGCGCCGCACCTCGCCGCTGGCGCTGGCCTGCTGGCCATAGGCGGCCGGCACGGCCACCGCGGCCAGGATCATCGCCGCGGTCGCGGCATGCCGTCGAAAGAAAAATCCCACGCGTACCTCCCATGCATGTCCAAGGTCCAGCATAACGCAAGCTGGCGCCGAGGTCCGATGCGGGCGCTCGGCGTCCTGGCGCGGCGCAAGCCATGCCCGCGCAAGCCGCATCCCGCGCCGGTGCTAGGATAGCCCCACCCCACGAAGAGGCTCTTTCCATGGCAAATCGACTGTCCGTGATCGCCACCCGCACCGGCGACGACGGCACCACCGGACTGGGCGACGGCTCGCGCACCGACAAAGACGCGCCGCGCATCGTCGCCCTGGGCGACGTGGACGAGTTGAACAGCGTGCTGGGCCTGCTGTGCGCCGAGCCGCTGCCCGGCGAGGTGGCGGCCGACCTGCTGGCGATCCAGCACGACCTGTTCGACCTCGGCGCCGAACTCAGCATCCCGGGCTACGCGACACTCGCCGATGCGCAGGTGGCACGTCTGGATGCGCGGCTTGCCCACTACAACGCCACGCTCGCTCCGCTGCGCGAGTTCATACTGCCCGGCGGCAGCCGCGCGGCGGCGCTGGCGCACGTGGCGCGCACCGCTGCTCGCCGCGCCGAGCGCTCGCTGGTCGCCCTGGCGCGCCGCGAATCCGTGCAGGTCACCGCCCGGCAATACCTGAACCGCCTGTCCGACCTGCTGTTCGTGCTGGCGCGCTACCTGAACCGCGCCGACGGCCGTACGGACATTCACTGGAGCAGCCCGCACGCGCGCCGGACCGACTGAACCGGGCGCCGCACTTACAATGGCCGCCATCGCCACGTTTCTCTTCCGCATGCCATGACTGTGCTCGTTACCGGCGGCGCCGGCTTCATCGGCGCCAATTTCGTGCAAGACTGGCTCGCCGCCTGCGACGAGCCGGTGGTCAACCTCGACAAGCTCACCTACGCGGGTAACCTGGACAACCTCGCTGCCCTTCGGGACGATCCGCGCCATCGCTTCGTCCACGGCGACATTTGCGACGCCGCGCTGCTGCGGCGGCTGCTGGCCGAACATCGGCCCCGCGCGGTGGTGCACTTCGCGGCCGAGTCGCACGTGGACCGCTCGATCCAAGGCCCCGGCGAGTTCATCCAGACCAATGTGATGGGCACTTTCCAGCTGCTGGAAGCGGTGCGGAGCTACTGGCACGAGCTGCGGGGCGACGAACGCTCCGCGTTTCGCCACGTGCACATCTCCACCGACGAGGTCTACGGATCGCTGGCGCCGCACGAGCCCGCCTTCACCGAGACGCATCCGTACCAGCCCAACAGCCCCTATTCGGCCAGCAAGGCGGCCAGCGACCACCTGGCGCGGGCCTATCACCACACCTACGGCCTGCCGGTGCTGACCACCAACTGCTCGAACAATTACGGCCCGTACCAGTTCCCCGAGAAACTCATCCCACTGGTCATCCACAATGCGCTCGCCGGCAAGCCGCTGCCTGTCTACGGGGACGGCATGCAGGTGCGCGACTGGCTGTACGTGGGCGACCATTGCAGCGGCGTGCGCCGGGTGCTCGAGGCCGGCCTGCCCGGCCAGACCTACAACATCGGCGGCAACAACGAGCAGGCCAATCTGGACGTGGTGCGCACGCTGTGCAAGCTGCTGGACGAATTGCGCCCCGACCCACAAGGACCGTACGAGCGCCTCATCACCTTCGTGCGCGATCGGCCAGGCCACGACAGGCGCTACGCCATCGACATGCGCAAGCTGGCGCGCGAACTGGGCTGGACGCCCGAGCACGACTTCGCAAGCGGCGTCCGCCTGACGGTGCAGTGGTACCTCGACCACCCGGAATGGGTCCAGCGCGCCACCAGCGGCGACTACCGCCACTGGGTCGCCGCGCAATATGCGCCATGAAGATACTGCTGCTCGGCGCGACGGGACAGTTGGGCAGGAGCCTGGCGCCGGTGCTCGGCAGCCACGGTGAACTGACGGCGCTCGACCGCGGCAAGGCGGACCTGTCCGACCTCGAGGGGCTGCGGCGCGTCGTGCTGGCGCACGCCCCGGACGTCATCGTCAACGCCGCGGCCCATACCGCGGTCGACCAGGCCGAACGCGAGCCGGCCGCGGCCATGCGCATCAACGCCGAGGCCGTGGCGGTGCTGGCGCAGCTGGCCCGCGAGCGCGGCGCGCTGCTGGTGCACTATTCCACCGACTATGTCTTCGACGGCGCCAAGACAGGCGCCTATATCGAGAGCGATGCGGCGCACCCGCTGAACGTCTACGGGCGGTCCAAGCTGGCGGGCGAGCAAGCGGTGCTGGACAGCGGCTGCCAAGGCGTGGTGCTGCGCACGAGCTGGGTGTACGCCGCCCACGGCGCCAACTTCGTCAGGTCGGTACTGGCGTTGGCCGCCTCGCACGACACGCTGCGGATGGTGGCCGACCAGGTCGGCGCGCCCACCGCCACGTCGCGTATCGCAAGCGTCAGCGCCCAGGTCATCGCGGCCAGCCTGGCGGGGCGACTGCCATCGGGCCTGTACCATCTGGCCGCCACGGGCGCGGTCGACCGGCACACGCTGGCGTGCCATATCGTCGAACGCGCATTACGCAACGGCCTGCCCTTGCGGTTGCGGCCCGAGCATATCCAGCCCATCGACACGCCGGAAGATCCGGCGCGCGCCCGCCGGCCGCTCAACAGCCGCCTGGACAGCAGTGCGCTGGCACGCGCGCTGGACATCGAGCTGCCGGACTGGCGCGTCGACCTGGACGCCACCGTCGACGCGTTGACGCGTTGACGCGTTATTCGGCCACGGCCACCGGACGGCCGAAGAACGGATAGCTGGGGTCGTTGTAGCCATGCGAAGACGCATGCCCCGGCGTCACCCAGCCGTTGACCATGGCTTCTTCCTGCGGCGTGATCTCCAGGTCGATGGCGGCGTAGTAGTCCTCCATCTGCGCCAGCGTGCGCGGCCCGGCAATGACAGAGGTGATCACCGGATTGGCCAGCACCCATGCCGTGGCGAAGTGCCCCGCCAGCACGCCGCGGCCCTTGCAGTATTCGGTAAGCCGCTGCGCGATCTGCAGCGACTCTTCTCGAAACTCGGTGTCGAGAATGCGCTTGTCGCCGCGGCCCGCGCGGGTCTCGGGCGCGGGCGCCTGGCCGGGCGCGTACTTGCCCGTCAGCACGCCGCGCGCGATGGGGCTGTATGGCACCACCCCCAGGCCGTAGTGCGCGCAGGCTGGCAGGATCTCGACCTCGGGATTGCGATTCAGCATGTTGTAGTAGGGCTGGCAGACCACCGGCTTGGGCACGCCCAGCTGCTCGCACAGGCGGATCATCTCGGCGATGCGCCATCCGCGGAAGTTGGACACGCCGAAGCTGCGCAGCTTGCCCGCGCGAATCAGGTCGCCCAGCGCCCACACGGCTTCTTCCAGGTTTTCTTCATGGAAGTCGCGATGCAGATACAGGATGTCGAGGTAGTCGGTATCCAGACGCCTGAGGCTGTCTTCGACGCCCTGCATCATCCACTTGCGCGAATAGTGCGAGTGGTTCGGCGCCTTGGCCACCACATTGCCGATCTTGCTGGCCAGCACCCAGTCATGCCGCTGGCCGGCCAGCAGCTTGCCCACCACCTCTTCCGAGCGGCCGCCGTTGTAGACGTCGGCGGTGTCGATGAAGTTGAGCCCATGCTCGCGGGCCGAGGCCACGATGGCTTCGGCCTGGTCGAACGGCGTCTGTTCCCCGAACATCATCGTGCCCAGGCAAAGCTCGGAGACCTTCAGGTTGCTGCTGCCGAGTCGGCGGTATTTCATGGCGTACCTTCCTTGTGCGTGGCCGGACCGGCTTGCGCACCACGGCGCATGGACCGGCGAATGAAAAAGCGCTGGCATGCAGCATACGCCTGTTCGGCCGAGGCTTGTCCACAACGGCTGCGTTACAGTGAACGCTCCGCCGCCCACGAGTCCGTCCGTCACCATGAAGATCACCCCCATGGCCATTCCCGACGTCCTGATGCTCGAGCCCCTCGTACACGAAGATGAGCGCGGCTATTTCTACGAGAGCTTCCATCTGGCGCGCCTGGAAAAGGCGGTCGGCCGCGCGCTGAATTTCGTGCAGGACAACCAGTCCCTGTCTCGGCGCAATGTGCTGCGCGGCCTGCATTACCAGGTCGAGCAGCCGCAGGGCAAGCTGGTCCGGGCGCTGGCGGGGGACATCTTCGACGTGGCGGTGGACCTGCGCCGCCAATCGCCCACCTTCGGCCAGTGGACCGGCTGCGTGCTGTCGGCGCGGAACCGACGGCAGCTATGGATACCGGAGGGCTTCGCCCACGGCATGCTGTCGCTGTCGGATGAGGCCGAAGTCCTGTACAAGGTCACGGCTTACTATGAGCCGCGGCACGATCGGTCGCTGCTGTGGAACGACCCGGCGATAGGCATCGAGTGGCCCCTGGATGGCCCGCCGCGGTTGTCGGCCAAAGACCGCGCGGCGCCGCCGCTGGCCCAGGCGGAGACCTATCCGGCCTGACAGGCGCCCGGCGCCGACGGGCACCTGAGCGCCGCAGCGCTTCAGTTCACGCCGGCCGCGTGCGCCTGCTGGTCGGCGTGATACGACGAACGCACCATGGCGCCTACCGCGGCGTGCGTGAAGCCCATGGCATAGGCTTCGCGCTCGAACATCGCGAAGGTATCCGGATGCACGTAGCGCAGCACCGGCAGGTGGTGCTCGGAGGGCTGCAGGTACTGGCCGATGGTGAGCATGTCGACGTTGTGGGCGCGCATGTCGCGCATGACCTGCAGGATCTCCTCGTCGGTTTCGCCCAGACCCAGCATCAGGCCGGATTTGGTGGGCACCTCGGGATGCAGCTGCTTGAACTCGGCCAGCAGCTTCAGCGAATGCGCATAGTCCGACCCCGGACGGGCCTGCTTGTACAGGCGCGGCACGGTCTCCAGGTTGTGGTTCATCACGTCGGGCGGCCCGCTGTTCAGGATCGCCAGGGCGCGGTCGAGGCGGCCGCGGAAATCCGGCACCAGCACTTCGATGCGGGTGCTGGGCGACTGCTCGCGCACCTGCGTGATGCAGTCGACGAAATGGGCGGCGCCGCCGTCGCGCAGGTCGTCGCGGTCGACCGAGGTGATGACCACGTACGACAGCTTCAGCGCGGCAATGGTGCGCGCCAGGTTGGCCGGCTCGTTCGGATCCAGCGGATCGGGACGGCCATGGCCCACGTCACAGAACGGACAGCGCCGGGTGCACTTGTCGCCCATGATCATGAACGTGGCGGTGCCCTTGCCGAAGCACTCGCCGATGTTGGGACACGAGGCTTCCTCGCACACCGTGTGCAGATTGTGCTCGCGCAGGATGCGCTTGATGTCGTAGAAACGCGAACCGGGCGAAGCCGCGCGCACGCGGATCCATTCGGGCTTCTTCAGGCGCTCGGCCGGCACCACCTTGATGGGGATGCGAGCCGTCTTGGCCTGGGACTTCTGCTTCTGCGTCGCGTCGTAAGGAGCCGACGCGGCGGCCTGAGGTTCTGCGGAGGGGAGCGTGGACTCGCCTGTCGTGGACATGAGGGCACCTTCTTGGCGCGCCCATGGGGCCGCCAGATCGATAAACAGCTAGTGTAGAGGTTTTTTTACGGGGCTACGGCCCCGGGCCCCGGGTTTGGTCTGTCTGGGTTCTTTACTGATGGCGGTGCTTGATGTGCGAGGGGGTATGCCGTCGGGGATTCTGGTTCTTGAGGCGCCGCAGCCGGACCTGCGAAGTCCCGTCCTCGCGCTGAAGCGCTGCGGGCGCGACTTCTCCGGCCCGGACGCGGCTCGCAAGATCGATGAATGACGATTGCATTTTCACCTGTCCATCATTTCCACCTGTCATTCATGACGCGGACGAGCACGCGTCGCACCAGGCAGCGTCTTGGGCTGCGTTGTGCCGTGGCGCCAGGAGTGAATGGAGAGGAATAAAGAGAAGCGGAAGAATGATGATTGATGGTTGGAGAAACCGTCGTATGGCGTTGTCGTGAGCCTGGATCATGGCGGAGGACTCGCGCCCGCAGCGCGGCAGCGCGAGGACGAGAGTCCGCAGTCATGAGCCAGGCGTCTCAAGAACCCAGACATCGCCGTCGCTCACAGGCGCATGACACTCAGCTTCTAGCCGCACAAACCTTCGCTGGATATCTCCGGCACCACCCGGGCGGCCAGGCGGTGGCCCACTTCGGACAGGTCGGCGCGCACGCCGCAGGTGGCCATGTCCACGGTGCGCAGGCCCTCGTAGCCGCAGGGATTGATGCCCAGGAAGGGAGAGAGGTCCATGTCCACGTTGATGGACATGCCGTGGTACGCGCGTCCGTTGCGCACCTTGATGCCCAGCGCGGCGATCTTGGCCAGTTCCGGGCCGCCGTGGGGGTCGGGAACGAACACGCCCGGCGCGCCGGGCTTGCGACAGGCGCCGCGTATGCCGAACTCTCGCAGGGTGCCGATCACGGCCTCTTCGAGCAGGGCCACGTATTCGCGCACGTACAGGCGCGCGCGGCGCAGGTCCAGCAGCACGTACGCCACCACCTGGCCCGGTCCGTGATAGGTGGCCTGGCCGCCGCGATCGCAGCGCACGACGGGTATGCCCTTGGCGTCCAGCAGGTGGCGGTCCAGGCCTGCCTGGCCCAGGGTGTAGACCGGAGCGTGCTCGCACAGCCAGATCTCGTCGGCATCGTCGGGCGTGCGCTCGTCGGTGTAGTCGCGCATGGCCTGCCATACCGGCAGATAGTCGGCCGGACGCTCCAGCCATTTGGTGACAACTTGCACGGCGAGCTCCGCCTACAGGACGATGGACACCATGGGATGGCCGTGCAGGGCGCGGTACAGCGCGTCGAGTTGTTCGCGGGAGGTGGCGCGCACGGTGAAGGTCAGGCCCAGATAGTTGCCGCCCTTGCTGGGCCGCATCTCGACCGTGGCGGGGTCGAAGCCGGGGTCGAACTGCAGCACGACCTCGGTCAGGATCTGCGCGAATTCCGGGTGGTGCTTGCCCATCACTTTGATGGGAAAGTCGGACGGATATTCGATCAGGGATTCTTCGGGAGGGATATTCATCGGGATCTGCCTGGCAGGGCCGCCGGGCCGGTGCGGCCAAGGCCGCCGGCGGTGGACCGCGGCCCGGATCGCACACGGCGGCCCGGTGAAACGCCTGGAGGGCCGCGCGGCCTGAAATGCGGCGATGCGGGCATCATAACCCGCACGCCAATCCGCAAAAACCCGGTCGGCCTTTACGCGCCCCGCCGCGGCGAGCGCCGGCGACAGGCGTGGACGCGCCATTGCGCCGCCGGACTTCGCGCGCGGTTACTGGAACCAGCGCTTGACCATGTCGGTCATGCGGCCGAAGAAGCCCGCGCGCTCGACGTCTTCCTGGGCGACCAGCGGTTCGGTGCGCAGGGTCTTGCCGTCCAGCGTCAGTTGCACGGTGCCGACCTGCTGGCCCTTGGCGATGGGCGCGACCAGCGGATCGGTGCGCTGCGCCACCGGCTTGATCTCGGCGCCCTTGCCGCGCGGCACCGCCAGCCACACCGGATTGGGCGGGCCCAGCTTGACCGTCTCGGCCTTGCCTTCCCAGACGCGCGCGTCCAGGCCGGGTTGGTTCTGGCCGTACAGTTTCACCGTGTCGAAGTTCTGGAAGCTCCAGTTCAGCAGCTTCAGGCTTTCCTCGGCGCGCGTGGCCTCGCTGTCGGCGCCGACCAGCACCGTCAGGATGCGGCGCTCGCCGCGCATGGCGGTGGTGACCAGGCAGTAGCCGGCCGATTCGGTATGGCCGGTCTTCATGCCGTCGACCGACGGGTCGGCCCACAGCAGACGATTACGGTTGGGCTGCGTGATCTTGTTGTACGTGTACTCGCGCTGCTTGTAGTAGTGGAAATAGTCGGGATGGTCGGCGATGAGGTGCGACGCCAGCACGGCCAGGTCGCGGGCCGTGGTGACGTGTTGCGGATCGGGCAGGCCCGTGGCGTTCATGAAGTGCGAGTTGCGCATGCCCAGGCGCTGCGCCTCCTGGTTCATGAGCGCGGCGAAGGAGGCTTCGCTGCCCCCCACCGCCTCGGCCAGGGCGACCGATGCATCGTTGCCGGACTGCACGATCATGCCCTGGTTGAGCTCGTCCACCGTGACCGGCTTGCGCGGCTCGATGAACATGCGCGATCCGCCTGTGCGCCAGGCGCGCTCGGACACTGGCACCTGCTGCTGCAGCGTCAGACGCTTCTCTTCCAGCGCGTTGAACACGACATAGGCCGTCATGATCTTGGTCAGCGACGCGGGCTCGATCTTCATGTCCGGATTGGACGAGGCCAGCGTCTGGCCGCTGTTGACGTCGACCGAGATCCAGGCGCGCGCGGCGATGGTGGGAGCCGGCACCGCGGCCAGGTCGCCGACCTGCGGCGCCGCCACATCGGTGAAGGGCAACGCTGTGGGCGGCGTCTGCGAGGCGGGCGCGGCGGGCGGCTGGGACTGCGAGGACGTGGCCGGCTGCGGCGCGGCCTGCTGCTGTGCGGCTGCCGGCAACGCGCCCGCGATCATGGCGGCGGCAAGGGCGCCAGCCAGCGCGCGGCGCGCAAAAGATGCGGGAACAACGGCGGATTGGGACAATTTCTTCATCGGCAACGATATCCGGTGGTAAGGCTCGACCTTGCGGGAAAGTGGCTGCAATTATAGGCAGCCTATGCGATCGGCCTGGGACGGAAACGTTCCCGTATGCGGGCAATTATGCAACGCAATGTAGGACGCACGCCGTGGCAGCATCGGGCAAACGCGGCGCGAACCGCGATGCCGCGCGGGGATTCAGCGCAGCGCCAGCGCCAGGCGTTCGCTTACCAGACGGCGCAGCACCAGCAGCTTGCCATGGAAGAAATGCGAGGCGCCGGGCACTACCACCAGCGCCAGGTTGCGGGGCCGCGCCCAGTCCATGGTCTCGGCCAGCGGCACGACTTCGTCCTGCTCGCCGTGAACCAGCAGCGTGTCCTCGGGCACCTGGATGTCGTCAGGCTGGAAGCGCTGCACCGCCGCGCCCATCAGCATGAGCGCAGCCGGAAGCCGCGCGTCGCCGGCCTGCGCTAGGCCCGCGTGCACCCCCGCCGCCACCGAGGTGCCGAACGAAAACCCGCCCAGGACCCACGGCTGGCCGGCCAGTTCGGGAAAGCGTTCGCGCACCTGCGCCACCAGGTCGAGCATGTCCTGCGTTTCGCCCACGGACTTGTCGAAAGCGCCCTCGGATTGGCCGACGCCCCGGAAGTTCGGACGCACGGCCAGCAGGCCATGCTGCACGCAGGCGCGCGCCAGCGTGGTGACCACCTTGTTGTCGCGTGCGCCGCCCTGAAGCGGATGCGGGTGCAGGATGAGCGCCCAGCCGCGCGGCTCGGCCTCGGGCCAATCCAGCGCACAGTCGATGCGCCCCGCGGCGCCAGTGAAACCCTCGATCTCGGTGCGAGCAGACATGATGCGACCTGTCGGAAAAATTGCGAATGTTAGCGCCGCGCGGACGGCGCACGAACCGCGCCACGCGCCATGGGGGCGTCCGGCGGCATCGTCCGCGCCAGCCAGGCCGCGAGTTCGTCGGCCGCCTCGTCGGTGGCCTGGCGCAAGGCGCGCGCCCCGCCCTCGGCGTCCTGGGACGACGCGGGCACCGCGCGATCGATGCGCAGCTGCGCCACGACGCTGCGATCGGCCAGCAGCACGGCCTGCATGGCCAGGCGGCCCTCGCTCGCGCTGCCGTCGGCCTGGAAGACCTGTTCGAAGCGCGTCAGCGTGACCTGCACCTGCGGTACGCCCGCGGCAGGCGGTTCGGCCAGCACGGGCCCCTGCCGCGACAGCCGCTCGACCAGGCGCTGGCGCACCAGTTCGGAAGGCGGCGTGGCCCAGCGGGCCTGCGCATAGGCCCGCGGGCTGGCGCTGTCGCCGATGCGCCAGATCATGCCGGCATCCGACAGCGCGGGCACCGCGCCGAAGGCCAGCGCGATCGGCGCGCGCGCGGCCAGCGCGGGCGCCGGGCGCTGGTCGGCGCCCAGGTCGTACAGCGTCGGCGCGGGACCATTGCGGCCCAGGCTGCATCCGCCCAGGACCAGGGCCAATGCCAGGATGACGATGCGTTGCTTCATTGCGGTTCCTTCCCGAATCCCGTGAATCCCGGCTCGCCCGGGCCCGCCTCGATCGGCGGCGGACCGAACAGCAGCGACTGCGGCGTGTCGCCCACGCGGCGCAGCGCCGACGACGCATTGCGCGCCGCTCCGTTCACGCCGGTGGCCATGCGCGTCAGCGCGGGCAGCGTCTCGTTGTCGAGCCGCGCGGCTGCCCATGCGATCTGCTGCAGGCTTTGCGTGGCGGCGGCCAGCGGGCCACCGGGGCCCTCGAGCCGGGCCAGCGCGGTGCGGGCGTCGCGCATCAAGCCTGTGGCTTCCTGGGCCGCGCCGCCCACCTGCCCCGCCACCGTGTCGAGCTGCTGCACCAGCGGCCCCAGCTCCTGGCTGGCCCGCTTCAGTTGCGTGGTGACGTCCGCCGCGTTCTGCAACACCGCAGTCATCGCCTGCACGTTCTGCGGGCTCAGCAGCACGCTCAGCTGGTGGGTGGCCTGGTCGACGTTCTCGAGCAAGGCCGTGCCGCGCTGCTGGATGCGGTCGAAGAAGCCAGGCCGCAGCGGAATCGCGGCCGGATCGTCGAGGGTAGTCGCAAGACGGTTGGGCGAGGTTCCATCGTCGCGCAGTTCGATGTTGGCGGCGCCCGTGATGCCCTGCACGCCCAGTTCCGCCCACGTGGATTCGGTGATGGGCGTAGTGGGCGACACGCCGATGCGGATGCGCACCTGCCCGGGCTTGTCGGGATTGAACGCCAACGCCTGCACCTTGCCCACCGGCACGCCCTGATAACGCACGCCGGACTGGGACGTCAGGCCGGTGACGGCGGTGGACGAGATGATCTCGTAGATGGCCTGCTGCGAGCGGTCGCGGCCCAGCCACACCGCCACCAGCGCTGCGGCGGCCAGCAGCACCAGCGTGAACAGCCCCGCCAGCAGGGCATGACTACGGTTTTCCATGAGCCGTGTCCTTGGGTACCAGATCCCCCAGCGCGCGGCGGCCCCGCTCGCCCAGGAAGAATTCGTGAATGAATGGGTGATCGACCCGCAGCACCTTGTCGACGGTATCGCAGGCGATCACCCGCTTGTCGGCCAGCACGGCGATGCGCGTGGACAGCGCCAGCAGCGTATCCAGGTCGTGCGTCACCATGACCACCGTGAAGCGCAGTTGCGCGTGCAGGCTGCGGACCAGGGCAACGAACTCGTCCGAACGCAGCGGGTCCAGCCCGGCGGTGGGCTCGTCCAGGAACAGCAGGCCGGGATCGAGCGCCAGCGCGCGCGCCAGCGCCACGCGCTTGACCATGCCGCCGGACAAGTCTGACGGCCGTTTGTCGGCATCGTTCGCGGTAAGGCCGACCATTGCCAGCCGGCACATCACCACGTCGCAGATCAGGTCTTCAGGCAGCGCACGCAGTTCGCGCAGCGGCAGGGCCACATTGTCGAACACGGATAAGGCCGAGAACAATGCCCCGGCCTGGAACAGCACGCCCCAGCGCTGCGACAGGCGCCGGAACTCGGACCCGGTAAGTTCGCGCAGGTCGCGGCCCAGCACCCGCACGCTGCCGGCGGAGGGCGTGTCCAGGCCGATGATCTGCCGCAGCAGCGTGGTCTTGCCGGAACCCGACCCGCCCACCAGCGACAGGATTTCGCCTGGCAGCACGGCGAGGTTCAGGTTGTCGTGCACCACGTGGTCGCCGAAGGCCGTGCGCAGGCCGCTGACGGCGATGACAGGCGCCTGCGTCACGGAGGCTTCCTGGACCGGCAGCGAGGTTTCGGGCAGCGCGCTCATCGCAATCCCACCGAGCTGAAGATAATGGCGTACAGTGCGTCGACCAGTATCACGCCGGTGATGGAGGTGACCACCGAGGTCGTGGTGCCGCGCCCCAGGCTTTCGGTATTGGGCTGGATGCGCAGGCCGAAGTGGCACGCCACCAGCGCGATCAGCATGCCGAAGGTGACGCCCTTGAGCAGCCCGATGCCATAGTTGGGCAGCGAGATGGCCGAGGGCAGCGTCTGCAGGAACCACTGCAGCGAAATACCCAGCTCCGCACGGGCCGCCAGCGCGCCGCCCAGCAGCGCCAGGGCGTCGGTCCAGATGACCAGCAGCGGCATGGTGATGGCCAGCGCCAGCACGCGCGGCAGGATCAGCCGCTGTCCGTGCGCGATGCCCATCACGCGCATCGCGTCCAGCTCTTGGGTGACACGCATCACGCCGATCTGCGCGGTGATGGCCGAGCCCGACCGGCCCGCCACCAGGATGGCCGCCAGCACGGGGCCGAGTTCGCGGACGATGGATACGCCCAGGAGCTGCACGATGAAGCGGTCGGCGCCGAAGGTGCGCAATTGCTGGGCGGACAGGTACGACAGCACTACCCCGATCAGGAAACCCACCAGCGCCGTGATGCCCAGCGCCTGCGCGCCCGTGCGATAGATCTGCGCGGAAATCTCGCGCCACGGCCCGCGCCCCGGACGGCGCACCAGCGCAGCCAGGTCCAGCACCAGCTGGCCCAGCATCACCATCAACGCCTTGCCGTTGTGCAGGGCATGGCCGATCGCGTCGCCGATGCCGCGTATCCATTCGAGGCCATCTTCGGACGCCTTCACGGGCAGCCGCGTTTCGCCGCGATTGCCTTCCAGGGCCTCGAACACGGCGCGCTGCCCGTCGGTGCAGCGCAGGCGCTCGGGCAGCCGGTCGCCCCAGGCATGCCAGATCAGGTGGGCGCCGACGGTGTCCAGGCGTTCGACCCCTGTGAGGTCCCAGCGCATGTCATTGCCTACGCGATCGAGCGCCTGGCGGCGGCTGGCGGCCACGCCCGGCTCGGCCAGCGCCTGCATGCTCCAGTCGCCGGCCAGATGGCAGGCGCCGCCGTCCTTGCGGACGGCCGGCATGGGGCGCGAGGCGGAAGTGGACGGACGCGGCATCGAGTAACCGGGCAGTGGCGATTCCCCGATGATAAACGGCGCGGCGCGACCGCAGCGGCGTCGGCGCCGGCGAATGCGCCCGTGGCCTACAATCGCCGCCATGCCAGACCTAGCCTTTTCCGCCGACCTGCCCGCCCCCGAGATCCTGGCGAGCGCGCTGTCCGACCGCCTGGCGGCCTTTCGCCGGATCGACTGGACGGCCGTCACCGGCTCGACCAACGCCGACCTGCTGGCGCGCGCCCGCGCCGCCGCGCCTGGACAAAAGCCCTGGCTGCTGGGCGCCCACCAGCAGGAAAGCGGCCGCGGCCGCGCGGGGCGACCCTGGAAAAACCGCGCAGGCGCCACGCTGATGTTCTCGTGCGCGTTCGACGTGCATTTGCCGGTGGCCAGCCTGGCGGCGCTGTCGCCGCTGGCCGGCATGGCCGCCTGCGAAGGCCTGCGCGTCCTGGCGGGCCCGGGCGCCTCGCGCCTAGGGGTCAAGTGGCCCAACGACGTGCAATGGCGCGAGGCCAAGCTGGCCGGCGTGCTGGTCGAATCCGTACGCAATGCGGGCCGCCCCGAGACCGGACACACCGTGGTGGTGGGCGTGGGCGTGAACCTGCGCGATGCCGCGGAGCTGTCGCTGGCGCTGCAGCGGCCGGTGGCCGATTGGACGCAGGTAGCCGCGCAATCCGGCGCCCCCGGCGCCGAGCCGGCCGACCTGGTGTGCGCCATCGCGTCCGCGCTGCATGCCGCCATCGGCCAGGCGCAAGAGCTCATCGCCGACGGCTTCGCGGCCCGCTACGCGCGCGTCGACGCGCTTGCCGGTCGTGCCGTCAACGTGCTGGACCAGGGCAGCGTGGTGCACAGCGGCGTGGCCCAGGGCATCGACGAGCAGGGCCGCCTGCGGGTCGCCACGTCCTCGGGTACGCTACCGATTACCGTCGGCGAAATTTCCATCCGGCAGCAAGCATGATTCTGCTCATCGATTCCGGCAACAGCCGGCTGAAGGTAGGTTGGCTGGATGCCTCCGACGCGGGCCAGCCGCGCGAACCCGTCGCCGCGGCATTCGACAACCTCGAGCCCGACGCGTTGCGCCAGTGGTTGGACACACTGGCCCTGGTTCCGCGGCGTGCCGTGGGCGTCAATGTGGCCGGTCAGGCGCGCGGCGACGCCATTGCCGCCGCCCTGCCGGCGGGCTGCCCGGTTACCTGGCTGCGCGCGCAGCCGCAGACCCTGGGACTGCGCAATGGCTACACGCGCCCCGAACAACTGGGCGCCGACCGCTGGGCCTCGATGCTGGGCGTGCGGGCGCGCCTGCCCCGCCCGCACAGACCTTTCGTGCTGGCAAGCTTCGGCACCGCCACCACCATCGACACAGTAGGCGGCGACGGCGTCTTTCCCGGCGGCCTGATCCTGCCCGGCCCGGCCATGATGCGCACCGCGCTGGCCAAAGGCACGGCCAACCTGCCGCTGGCAGAGGGACAGCTGAACGCGTATCCCGTGGACACGCACCAGGCCATCGCCACCGGCATCGCGGCGGCGCAGGCCGGCGCCGTGGTGCGGCAGTGGCTGGCGGGCTGCGACCGCTACGGCAGCATGCCGGACATCTATGTGGCAGGCGGCGGCTGGCCCGAGGTGCAGCCCGAAACCGAGCGCCTGCTGGCTCAGGCCTGCTCGGCCCTGGGACCGGCGCCCACGCCGGTCTACCTGGACAGCCCCGTGCTGGACGGCCTGGCGGCCTGGGCCGCCGAACCCGACGCGTGATCCAAGGAAGCCTGATGCGCATTCTGCTCGTGCTGATTCTGCTGGCGAACGTGTGGGCCTATGCCTTGGGCCAAGGCTGGCTGGGCCAGCCGCCCAGCGACGCGGGCCGCATGCCCGGCCGCATGGCACAGGAACTGAACGCCGATCGCGTGGCGGTAGCGCCGAGAAAATGAGGCGCTTGCAAGTCGGCCGCATGGCTGGCAGGCGCGCGGGTCCAGGGCGATCTGTCAGACGCCCCACGGCATCAAGAGGAAGCGGGACCCGGCTGACCTTCGGCGAATATCTGCTCGACCGATGAGGCCTGCAGAACGTTCAGGGTCCATGCCCCCAGTTGATCCGCTTCGGCCTCGTCCAGCTTGGCGCGCGCCAACGGAGACAAGCCGCCGAAGCGCTGGGTGATCTGCTGTTCTAGGACATGGCGAATGGCAAGCCGGCGGCCTTCCTCGCGCTCGTACTGCATTTCGGCTTGATGATCCATTTCGCCGATCTCGCGCAGCATGGCGCGGATGCGCAGTTCTTCTTCGGAACACATCGATTCGAGGTCCCACAGCGCTTCGCGCACGGGTGGGTAGGTGATCCGGTTCATGACATCCTCATTCAGGTTGTGGCGCAGGCAGGCGACCCAGGCGTCCAGCGGAGGGAAACCGGTGCGCACCCGTTCGGCCTTGGGCAGTTCAACGACGTGAAGTTGCAGCATGTCGGCAAATTCTATGGACGGGCGCCGCGCATCGCGCAGGCTGAAGCGCCAATCAGCCTGGTCCGACACGTTTGCGCGACTATCCTGCCCCAGCAGCGCGATGCCGACCGCTGGCCGCAGCAACGCGTAACCCTGGCCCGCCCGCAGTTGCCCCGCCAGGCCGCGCGCCACGTAATACGTGTTGCGCGACGGCCAGTGCGAGGTCCAGCGCCCCTGCATCTCGACGATGAACAGCCAGCCGTTCGCATCCTGCGCAAGAATGTCGAACTCCACCCGTTTGCCGCCCGGATCGTCGGCCAATAAGTGGGGGTTCAGGATGCGCGTGATCCGTATGGGCGGCGCAGGATGGCGCACCGCATTGATCAGGTCCGACAGCAAGTGCGGCTGGCGGCAGAACAGCGCCTTGAATATCAGATCATTGGACAGCGACAACTTGCGGGATGCGCGTGACGAGCGGGCGGGGAACGGGGACACGATGGCGGCTTCCTGTGAGAGTGGGAACAGGAAACGCACTCTAGCGACGAGTACCGGCGGGCGAAATTGGATGGATTTGTCCCGTATGACGGCTCTGTCACCGGCCCCCCCGGCCGGTCTATCCGCGCGGGCGCGAGCAATCCAGCCAGGGCTGCAAGGCCTGCATCGTCCGCCGCGTGGCGCCGGCATGCGCCTGCGTGAAGGCCAGCGCGGCCGCCTGCATGGCCTGACGGCGAGGCGGGTCGCGCAGCAGCTCCAGCGCCGTATCCACGGCCGCGGCGGCATCCTGCACGCGCACTGCCGCGCCCGCCGCCAGCGCGTCGCGCACCGCCTGCTCGAAGTTGCGCGTATGCGGGCCCACGATGACCGGCGTGCCGGCCGCGCAGGCCTCGATCAGGTTCTGCCCGCCCAGCGGCGCAAAGCTGCCGGCTACCACGGCCACGTCCGCGGCGGCGTAGTAGAAAGCCATCTCTCCCAACGAGTCGCCCAGCAGCACCGCTGTCTGCGGGCCCGGCGGCGAGCCGCCGGCCGAGCGCCGCTCCGTGGCCAGGCCCGCGGCAAGCAACCGCGCGTGGGCCTCGTCGAACCGCTGCGGATGGCGTGGAATCAGCAGGTACAGCGGATCGTTCGCCGCCCCCCCGATGCGGGCGCGCAGCGCCTGGACGAACATCTCGTCCTCGCCTTCGCGCGTGCTGGCCAGCGCGACAACCGGGCGGCCCAGCGCATCGCGCCATGCACGGCCGGCCTCCACTTGGCCGGGTGCGAGGGCCAGGTCGAACTTCAGGTTGCCGGTGACCTCGGCCATGCGCGCCCCCGCCTGGCGCAGGCGGCGCGCGTCGTCGTCAGTCTGCGCGAGCACGGCGTCCAGGCCGGCCAGCGCCTGGCGCAAGGCCGCGCCCAGCCACCGGGCCTGCCGCAGCGACGACTCTGAAAAGCGCGCGCTGACCAGCGTCATCGGCACATTGCGATCGCGCGCCGCGGCCAACAGATTCGGCCAGATCTCGCGCTCGACCAACACACCGCAGCGGGGCGCGTACCGGTCCAGGAACCGCGCCACCGAACCGGGCAGGTCGTAGGGCAGCCACGCCTGGCGCAACTGGCCGCGTGCAATGGCATCGCCGAACAGGCGAGCGCCCTCCGCGCGGCCCGTGGCAGTGGTGTGGGTAAGCAGAACGGGCAAGCCGCGCTGCAGCAGCGCCTGCACCAGCGGCTGGGCCGCGCGGGTCTCGCCCAGGCTGACGGCATGGACCCACACGGGGTCCGTCAGTGCGCCGGGCGCCGCTTCGCCGTCCGGCCCGCCGAAACGGCCCGCCGACAGAATGCCCCATTGCCCGCCGGCGCGGCGGGCGCGGCGCCACATGTACAGCCACAGCAGCGGAGCCAGCATCCGCAATACCAGCGTGTAGACGCGGCGCGTCATGTCAGCCGCGCCGGGTCGCGGCCAGCGGCTGGCCACGGCGGTCGGAACGATTGTGAGCGCCCAGGCCCGAGCATCTTCAGACGGCGGCCAGCGCCTGCTCGACCGAGGCCATCACGGCCTCGCGCGAGGGCGAGGCGCCGCGATCGCCCAGGCTGGCGGTGTAGTTCGAGCCGACCAGCGGCGTGCGCACCGGCGTGGACGCCCGATAGATGCCGATGGTGGGCCTTCCCAGGGCTGCGGCCAGGTGGGTCAGGCCGCTATCCAGGCCGACCATCATGCGTGAGCCCGCCAGCAGGCGTGCCACCGACGTCAGGTCCATGCGGGGCATCACTTCCACGCCGTCCATGCCCGCCACCAGCAGCCGCGCGCGCTGCGCCTCTTGCTCGTTGCCGGCCAGCAGCCGCAGCAGACAGCCCGCATCGCGCAGGCGGCGAAACACCGCGCGCCAGTCCTCTTCCGGCCACAGTTTGTCGTCGCGACTGGCCGACGGCATGATCACCGCGTAGCCCGGATCGCGGGCGCCCAGGTGCACCCGGCCACCGGCCGCTTCGGCGCCGGCGTCATACTGCGCCTGCGCGGCCTGCCGCACGAGCTGGTCCAGCCCGAAGTCCGGCTTGCCGGTGGGCTCGTAGCCGAACGTGAGCGATGCCAGCTTGCGTTGCCGCAACACCGCCGGCTGCCAGAATTCGACGCGATGGCGCACGTTGTAGAAGAGCGATGCCAATGGCTCGCGCGCCGACCGCCAGTCCAGCCCGTGGCGCACGCCCTTCGTCTGCCGCACCAGCCATGCCGATTTCAGCAGGGCCTGCATGTCGAGCACGACGTCATACTCTTCCGAACGCAGGCGCTGTGCCAGCGCGCGCCGCTCGGTCCGCACCTGCTCGGACCACCATGCCTTGCGCCAGCGGCGATGCGCCACGCGGATGACTTCGTTCACGGCGGGATGCCAGCCGGGGATTTCGGCGAAGGCCTCTTCGACGACCCAGTCGATACGGGCGTCAGGCACGTGACGCGCAATATCGGAGATGGCTGGCAGCATGTGCACCAGATCCCCGAGCGACGAGGTACGAACGATGAGAATACGGGTAGGCATCAACAGGAAGCCGGACGATAAATTCCAGCGAATGTACAACAAGACCTGAGCCCGCGTGCCGCGGGCAGAGGAAGTGGGCAAGGTAAAATCCCGACTTCGGACGGAGGCCATATTGCCGCCGCCACGATGTCATCCGCCGTCAGGCCGGAAATACATACCTTCCAAACATGAAGATTCTCACGGTATTCGGAACGCGCCCCGAGGCTATCAAGATGGCGCCAGTGGTCCACGCCTTGTCGCGCGACGCCGCGATCGAAGCAAAGGTATGCGTCACCGCGCAGCACCGCGAGATGCTCGACCAGGTGCTCGACCTGTTCGAAATCCAGCCCGATTTCGACCTTAACATCATGCAGCCGGGTCAGGACATGACCGACGTCACCTGCGCGATTCTGTCGGGGATGCGCCGCGTATTCTCCGATTTCCGCCCGGATTGCGTGCTGGTGCATGGCGATACCGCCACCACACTGGCCACGACTCTGGCGTCGTACTATCAGAAGGTGGCGGTGGGCCACGTCGAGGCAGGGCTGCGTACTGGAGACCTGTATTCACCCTGGCCCGAGGAAGCGAATCGCAAGCTTACCGGTGCGCTCGCCCGCCTGCATTTCGCGCCCACCGAAACGTCGCGCCAGAACCTGCTGCGTGAAGGCATCGACGACGCTGGCATTGCCGTTACCGGCAACACGGTCATCGACGCGCTGATCTGGGTCAAACAGAAACTGGATTCCGATCCCGACCTGCGACAGCGTCTTGCCGCGCAATTCCCCTACCTGGACGGCAACCGCCGCATCGTGCTGATCACGGGCCACCGCCGAGAAAGCTTCGGCGCCGGCTTCGAGCGAATCTGCCAGGCCATCGCCCAGGCCGCCCAGCGCTTTCCCGATGTGGATTTCGTCTATCCGGTCCACCTCAATCCGAACGTACGCGAGCCGGTCAACCGTCTGCTGAGGGGCCACGACAACGTGCACCTGGCCGAGCCGCTGGATTACCTGCCCTTCGTGTACCTGATGGACCGCTCGCACATCATCCTGACCGACTCCGGCGGCATCCAAGAGGAAGCGCCCTCGCTGGGCAAGCCCGTGCTGGTGATGCGCGACACCACCGAACGACCTGAAGCGGTGGCGGCCGGCACGGTGCGGCTGGTCGGCACGGATGTCGAGGCCATCACCTCGCAGGTCGCGCTGCTGCTGACGGATGCTCGACAATACGAAAGCATGAGTTTCGCGCACAATCCTTACGGCGACGGACAGGCCAGCGCTCGCATTCTGGATCGTATCAAGCAAACCTTTTCAACACCGGCAATGCCGTGATGCCCGGGCGCATCCCTACCCAACTTTGGGAAAATGTTTGCGCGCTTGGCGTCCTTATTGCCGGCTTGTCGGCCAGACTTTGGGTCATCGCGCATATCCCGCTTGAACCGATATCGGATTTCAAGCGGTATTACATGGTGGCGGAAACGTTCGCCAATGTCGGCTCCTTATCAGCCGATGGATTTCCGTACATCATCCAGGGGCCGCTGTACCCTGTGATGCTCGGTTTGACCTTCAAGGCCTTCGGGCCGGGTGTTCTGCAGGGCCAGATACTGAACCTGCTCCTGTCGGCGGTAGCCATCATCTGTATCACCCTGGCCGCCCGGAACGTGTTGCGTCCGGGCTGGCTGCGTTTGGTTCCGCCGGCGTTGCTCGCGGCCCATCCCGGTGCCGTGCTGTATGTCAACGTGCTTGGTACGGAATGTCTCTCGTTGGCCGCGGTGGCCGCCGCAATACTGGCAAGTGTCTGCCGCGGCAGAAGCGCCGCAATCGCCCTGGGCGTACTGTTGGCCCTGCTTTCCTTGAATCGACCTCAGTTCCTGCCAGTGGTGCTCTTGTTTGTCCTGTTGCGCCGACCCGGTTTGCGCTCAATGGCCAGCGGCTTTGCATGGTGCGTCATACCGTTCATGCTGGCAATGACGCCCTGGACCCTACGGAACTACGCTGTTTTCGACAGATTCATTCCGACGAGCGCGAGCTCCGGGTACATTCTTCTCGTTAACAACAATGACGCGAACATCCACAGCGGATGGATGCCGCTGACGAGCGTGGCAATATCCGACGAGGACAAGGCGAGGTTCGATCGGGATGGGGCCATTTCCTTCTTCGACGAGAGTGACGAAGGACTGAAAGTCCTGCGTTGGACGCCTGCCAACGACGCGCTGGCCCGTGAACTTGCTATCAAGTGGATCAAGGACCATCCGGCCAGATTCGCCGAGCTGGGCTGGAAGCGCATACAGACCACCATGTGGATGGACTATGGCGATATGCTCCTATGGCCCCTGCACGACGTGGGACCATCCCGCCCGCTATTCGAAGTGACACGAGCCTTGGACCTGACTCTGTTCACTGTCGCGATCCTTGGGTTCCTGTACGCGGTGGTATACCGCCGCGATGGAACGTTGTGGCGCGCCTGCTTGATTCCTGCTTTGGTCACCGCCGGTGGGCTGGCGGCCATTTTCGTGTTCGAAGGGCAAGGCCGGTATCTCTTGCCCATGATTCCCGCCGTTGCCCTCATGGTGTGTCTGGTGCGACCAAGGAGTTGGGTTGGCGCGCGCCAAACGATGGCGGGTACGCCGCCATACTCAGTGCGCGTCACTGCCTCATGACTTGCCGGCGGGCCACCAGCTCCGCGAAATGCACCGCATAGCTGCGGTAGGCCACCGCGCGGTCGGCGCGCTCGATGAACCCCTGGTCCAGCCCCGTACCGCGCCGGGACAGCACGCGCACCATGGCCTCGCCCAGGCGCTGTTCGAAGGCCGTGTCGCGCCGATCGAGATAGCCGCCCAGATTGGCGCAGTTCAGTTCGATGATGTCGCCGAAAGGCGGGGTCACGACCTCTACGGCCGGGTGGTCGTAGAACTCGTAGGCCGAGCCGACGTCCGTGACGACGCAGGGCAGCCCATTGGCCACGGCCTCACCCAGCGACAGGCTCCACCCTTCCCAGAAGGACGGCAGGACGAAGTAATCCGCGGCCTGGTAGAACGAGGCCACGTCCGGATTGAAGCCGGCCAGAATGACGTTGCCGACCAGGCCGTTTTCGACGACGGCTGCCTCGATCTCCCGCAGGTAGTCCTCTTCGACCGCGCGGCCCAGCAGCAGCAGGCGGGCCTCGGGCGCCTGGCCGACCACCTCCGCGAAGGCGCGCACCAGCTGTAGCTGCGCCTTGGGCCGCATAATGGAGGCCACGTTGAGGTACACCGGAGCCTCGTCGCCGATGCCCCAGGATTGGCGCAGGCGAGCGCGGTTCTCGGCGACGTGGGTGCGGTCTATCGTCCGCGGATCGATGCCGTTCGGTATTACCTTCATGCGAGTGACGTCCAGGCCCAGCGCCAGGTCGGCATAGCGGGCGGCGGTGGCCGAGACGCACACGTACGACACCGTGCCGGCATCCGCCTGCAGATGCGCCTGCTGGTCGTCGGGCCCTAGCCACACGTATGAGTTGTGCACCGTCTGTACGAAAGGAATGCCCAGGCGGGCGCAGATGTCGGCGCCGAACAGGCTGTAGTGGGCATTGACCACGTCGATACGATGCGTGCGCAGGAAGTCGGTATAGGCCTGCTCGGTGGGGCGCTTGCCAAACGAATGCACTTCGAGGCCCGCCGCGCGAGCCGCCTCGGCGGCGTGTCCCTCTCGCCCCAGCGTGGCGATGGCCACGCGATGCCCCAGTCCACGCAGCGAAATGGCCAGGTCGATGACCACATTCTCCAGGCCGCCCTGCACGAAATCGTCGACCTGCAGCAGCACGCCATGCTCCGTGGGCGGCAGCAGGCGCTGCGGCCGCTGGCGTGCCAGTTCGTCGGGACGACGCGTAGCATGGAAGAACAACCGGTTCTTGGCATACGCCTGCACACCGGCCAGGGCCTGGCCTGACGAGATGTCGATGACCGGACACTTGGAAATCAGGCGCATGCGGGCGGCCGACTCGGCGTCGGGAGCCAACGCCAACGCGCCGGTCGACAACGCGTCGTGCGCGCGCACATAGTCGGCGCGGTCGTCATCCAGGATCACGACCAGGGGTCCGGCATCGTGGAACCGGTGCGGCGATCGCGCCAGTGTGGAGATACCCACGACGGACACCTGGTTGGGTCCACGCGGCAAGTCGCCGGCGGCCGGCACGGCCTGCAGGTGACGCGCGGCGACGCCGCGGCGTGACAGCCACTTGCGGCCCACGTCGTCGACCAGGTAGGACAGGGGCTGCTGGTAGAACGCTGCCCGCTCGCCTTCGTACTTCATCAGGCGCTGGACCTTCTCGAGGATGCGGTGTTCCTGTGCCTGCGCGCTCAGCGTGTTGTCATGCACGCGATAGCGGTACAGGAAGGCCTTCTTCTCCAGGTGGCGGATCGGGAAGAAGGCGTTGATGCGCATCCAGTAGTCGTAGTCCTCGATGCCGAGCTGAGGATCGTAGTCGCCGAAGCAGCGGCCGATCCAGCCGCGATACATGAAGCAGGCGCCGATGAAGTTGTCCTGCACAGTATTCAGCATGGCGGTGTTGCGGGGCAGCTCGATCTCACCGGACGCGACGTTCGGTCGATTGTGCGCGCGCCAGGTTGGATCCTGCAGCAGTTCGCCGCGGTCGTCGATGGCGTAATAGTCCGCGTAGGTCATGCCGATGGACGGATCGCTCTGCAGGCGCTCCACCAGCATCTCGAGCATGCGCGGCTCCATGATGTTGTCCGCGGAAGTCCAGGTCCAGAACTCCCCTTCGGCGAAATCGAAGGCATTGGACAGGGCCTTCGGAAGGCGCTGGTTCTTCTGGCTGTACACCCGGATCTGCGGGTGCGACAGATAGGGCTGAAGCATCTGCTCGACGCCGTCGGTCGAACCGTCATTGACGATGATCAGCTCAAAATTGCGATACGTCTGAGCCAGGACACTTTCGATGGCTTCGCCGATGAGATAGCCCTGGTTGTATACGGGAAGAATCACACTGACCAGCCCGGGCACGAGGCCACAGGCCTCCGGGCGCATTTCGATGCCGCCCACCATCTTGCCGACTTCGGGGCGCTTATGGGTGCGGCGCTGCAGAAGCTCGATGAAGGCCAACAGCCGTGCCTTGGCTCGCGACTTGACGGCATGCGACAGCGGCAGGTGGCGCCCGACGTAGCGGGCCACGCGGTAAAGGAACACGCCGATCTGCCGGCCGGCGGACGTGGCGGCCGCGCCGTTGTTTTCCATGCGTTCGTTCATTGTCTCTCGTAGTGATATATAGATAGTTCGGGGACCGCGGCGCGGAAGCCGCCATCATGGCACCCGGCAGGCCAGTGCCGTCACTGGCCTCGCTGCGCCTCTTGCCAGCGCCATCCGTCGCGGCACATTTCCTGCACATCGCGCAGCGCGACCCAGCCCAGCAATTGTTGCGCCAGTCCGGCATCCGCCCACATCTCGTCCAGATCGCCCGGGCGCCGATCGCGAATGCGGTACGGTACGCGTTGTCCTGTGACCTGCTCGAACATGTGCACCATCTGGAGCACGCTGGTACCCCGGCCTGTGCCGAGGTTGATGGCGCGGAACCCCGTGTGTCCCGTCTTGGCCGCATACTCGAGCGCCCGTACATGACCTGCGGCCAGGTCGCACACATGCAGATAGTCGCGTACCCCGGTACCGTCCGGGGTGGCGTAGTCGTCGCCGAATACCTGAAGCTCAGCCAACTTGCCCACCGCTACCTGCGCGATGAAGGGGAACAGATTATTCGGGATACCGCGCGGGTCCTCGCCGATCAGGCCGCTGGGATGGGCACCGATGGGATTGAAATACCGCAGGCTGATGCCGGTGAAGTCAGGATCGGCCGCGCACAGATCCTGCATCACCTGCTCGACCATGGCCTTGGTCCACCCGTAGGGATTCATGGGGCGGACAGGATGAGACTCGTCGAAAGGCAGCCGCTCGGGCCGGCCATACACGGTAGCGGAGGAACTGAAGATGAAGCGTCGCACGCCGGCGCGCTGCATGGCCTGCAGCAGCGTCACCGTACCGCCCACATTGTTGTCGTAGTAATGCAGCGGCTTGGCGACCGATTCGCCCACCGCCTTGGCCGCGGCGAAATGCAGAACCGCCTCAACCGGCTTGCCGGCGGCCGCCTGCCTCACAAACAACTCGTCCAACCTGGCGCCGTCGCGCACATCGCCTTCGACATAGGGCACCGGCCGGCCGGTAATCTGCCCGACGCGTTCCAGCACGTCCGGCTTGCTGTTAGAGAAATCGTCCAGGACCAACGGGTCGAAACCCGCCGAGATCAGCTCGACCAGCGTATGGGAGCCGATAAATCCGGCACCGCCTGTCACGAGAATGGCTGAAGACATGGAAACGGATCCAGTTGAGGTCTAACGGCGGGACAGGACTCGCCCCAGCCAACGCCAAGGCTGGGTCATAGTCCAGGACGTGGAACTGCGCAATTGGGCAAGCTCCATCTCGAGGGTCTTGACTTCGGTGACACGAGCGGCTTCGAGTTGCTCCAGTCGGTCGCCAATGGCCTTCAGCTGCTGGGCCATCGCCTCCATCGCGTGGAGATTTGCCCGGTTGTCGGCCTGCAATTGCCGTATGGCCTGGGTGTTGTCATCGATGACATCGGCGAAACGGCGATCGGCGCCCTGCCGCTCGCTTTCGTTCGAAGGAAATCGGATGTCGGCCAGCTGCAGCCCGACGCTCTCGAGCCACTCCACGCGGGCATAGACCAGAATCACCTGGTGCCCGTGCCAATAGCTCGGCTCCATAGCACGGCAATCCCGTACGGCCGCGTGGGTCAATACCCAGCCGGGCACGGGCAAGTAAGGAATGTTCTCGGGGAGAAAACTGAAGAAGTGCTCTTCGATGCGATCCAGCTCCTGGTAGGGCAGCGCCAGAATCACACAGTTGCGGGCCCGCTCGAGCAGCCTTGGAAGAATTTCGTATGGCCTTGCGAAATGCTCCAGCGTATTCGACGAGAACACAATATCGAACATCTCGTCCACCGTCGTCGCAGTCAGCCAGTCCTGCGTCTCGAATCGGATTCCCGTGTACGTGTGGCGCGCCTTTTCAATGGCGCTGGCGGCGAAATCCACGCCAGTCACCTTTTCCGGACCGAAATAGCTGGCCAGGACATCGGTTCCGTCGCCCTGGGCGCAGCCCCAATCGCACAGCGTCCAGCCAGCCTGGCCAATCCGCTGAATCAGCCAGGGCGGGAGGTTGTCATAGGCCACGCGCGAAAAGAAACGCGACTGCTCTTTGCCGTGATTCGTTTCCCAATCGGCGTCAAAGCGACCGTTCCAGTATTCCTGGCTATTGACGTCAATGGGCATCATGCTTCTTTCCCTCAAGACACTTCTCTATTTGTGGCTGAAAAACGCCCATCATGGGTTCTTCCGCGATCACCGCGAAGTATTGAGCCCCCTCGATATATTCGAAATACGTCGTCGACCGCGGCTCGGCGCTCTCGATGGCAGCGACCAGCATATATCTTCCAGGAATCAGATAATTGACGAAAGAAAAGGCGAGCACGAACTCATCCGAACCATCGCTGGGCCTCAGTGCCGCATCCGCCCGAGTGGAATCGACCAGAAGGTCCATGCCTTTCTCGTTTTTTATGGAAAATGCAACGCTGATCGTATCGGGGTCCACGCCTTCGGGCGGGCGGAACGCAATCTTCACGGCGACGGGCTCGCCCCACGCAACCACGTCTTTCTTGCGGCCCTGCGGAGACATGATCGCGGCATACCGTATCAGGCCCATTTGGGCACCCCAGTGCGCCGCCGGCTTCGGGTCGAGCGTCAGGTCCGCGTCACTGACTACCGCCTGGTCGGCCGCCGTTCCGTTCTGCGGGTTCACTGACGCGCGCTTCTTCACGGTATCCTCCGGCATCTCATCGGCAGGCGCATCGGCGTAGAGGAACTCGGCATAGCGGGCAGTTACCGTGGACACGTCGCCCTGCATACGCAGCTTGCCGCGATCCAGCCATACCGCCCGTTGGCACAGGTTGCGCACCGATCCCACATCATGGCTGACAAAGAGCACAGCAGCCCCGTCCTGCTGGATTTCCTTGATGCGGCGCATGCATTTGAACTGGAAACGGGCATCGCCCACTGCAAGCGCCTCGTCGACGATCAACACCTCGGGTGTGGTGTTGATTGCCACGGCAAACGCCAGTCGTACATACATTCCGCTGGAGTAGGTACGGACAGGCTGATCGATGAAACTGCCAATGTCGGCGAACGCCGCGATGTCATCGAAGCGCGCCTGCGTCTCGGCGCGCGTCAACCCAAGGATCGCGGCATTCAAGTAGACATTCTCGCGACCGGTGAATTCAGGATTGAAACCGGCGCCGAGTTCCAACAGGGCGGCGATACGGCCCCGGGTCCACACGCTGCCGGTGCTAGGCGTCAACGTGCCGCAGATGATCTGCAGCAATGTGGACTTGCCCGAGCCGTTGCGACCGATTACGCCGATGGTCTCGCCTCGCGCGACCTGGAAGGACACGTCTTCGAGGGCATGGAATTGACGGTAATACTGGCGCCGGCCGAACGACATCATCTGCAGCAGCCGATCGCGCGGCTTGTCGTACAGATTGAATGTCTTGCCTAGTCTCTCGACATTGATGGCGAGGGCATCAGAGGACATCTGCGAACCCCCTCCGTGTTTTCTGGAACCAGGCGTACCCCAGCAGCGCCACGATGGCGGCCGCGACAGAGTACGCGCCCCAACCGAACCAATCGATGCCACGCCCCCAGAACAAAACCCCACGGCCCTGCTCCACCATCATGGTCAACGGGCTTAGGTGCAAGAACCACCGATACTGCTCGGGCAAGACGTCCGGGGAATAAAACACCGGCGACACGAACATGAGCACCGTGGTGAGGATGCCGATGAATTGCGTGACATCACGCAGATACACGCCCAGCGCGGCAAGGAACCAGCTCAGGCCGAGAATCATGAAAACCAGAGGCAGCACCACCACCGGGAAAAGCAACGCCGTGGAAAACGGCATCCCGTAGAACACCAGATAGAACGCGAGCCAGACGGCCAAGCTGATCAGCAGGTGGAACAGCGCGGAACCAACCGCCACGCAGGGCAGTATCTCCAGCGGAAAAACGACCTTCTTCACATAGTTGACGTTCGACAGTATCAGCGACGGCGCGCGGTTTATGCACTCGGCGAAGAAGTTGAAGACGATCAGGCCAGCGAAGAGCACCAGCGCGAATTCGGTGCGCGATTCGGTACCCCCTGGCCAACGCGCCTTGAAGACCACGCTGAACACAAACGTGTAGACCAGCAGCATGAAGATGGGGTTAAAGAACGACCACAGCAGGCCAAGCGCGGAACCGCGATAGCGGCCTACGACTTCACGTCGGACGAGGCTACTTATCAGTGCCCAATGGGCGATGATCGACTTGAGCAGCGACAGTGGCGTGGCTCGGTGCCGAGTGGACGGATTCGAGGTATGGATTCTGCTATGGCTCATTCTAGGATAGTCGGCGCCGGTATCGCATGGTATTTGGAGTCGGGGCCCGCCTTCCGCGCCGGGGCATCCGCCAAGCCGGGCGAGGGGCGCTTCCGAGAGGCAGGGCCTACGTCCGCAGGGCGCGAGGCCTCGGCATTATAGGCCGGCCGGCAAGGCGTCCCCGTCCCCCAAACGAACGACCGCATCTGAAAACTGGAACGCCGAAACATCATTGGCGACGCTTGGCCACCGCGTTGAAGACGTAATTCGCAAACAGCCAGACGCTGCGGGGCAATGGCAAGCCCAGATGCTGTCGATAGATGGCCCACTGCCATCGCAAGGCGCGCAGCTTATTGCCCGATACGGACCCCGCCGCCACGCGATACGCGGCCAGCGGGCCGTCCGCCGGCGTTGCGGCCGCCGACCCGGCCCGCCGCACCGCATCGAGCCAGAAAACATAGTCTTCGTGGCCAATGGCCGTGAACCGGAGGTCGGACAACGAATCGCGGCGATAGATGCCGGTGAGATTGCCGATGAAATTCGACCGCAGCATCGCCGGATAATCTATGCGCGCCGGCGCCCGGACGTGGCCGATGGTTGCGCCGTTTTCATCGATGCGGCGATAGTCGCCGTACGAGACCCATCCCTGCGTGCCATCGAGAAAGGCTACCTGAGCCCGCAGCTTGTCGGGCATCCAAAGGTCGTCACTGTCCAGGAATGCTACATAGCGGCCGCGCGCCATCTCCAAAGCCTTGTTGCGCGTTGCCGCGACGCCGACGTTGGTCGCATTGCGCGCCAGGCGGATACGCGCGTCGCGCGCCGCGTACGTATGCACCAAATCGGCAGTACCGTCGGTCGAAGCGTCGTCTATGACAATCAACTCCCACTCGCCAAAGGTCTGCGCCTGCACCGAATCGATCGCCGCCCCGATGTACGGCCGCGCATTGTGCGCCGGCATGACGACGGAGACGACGGGATCGCTATTCCGTCGCATCGGCCGCCTCTGCACGTAACATCCGGCGTATCCGCGCTACGTAGGCGCCTTGGTATTGCCGCTCGATATATGAAGCGTACTTCTCGTCCCATAGCGCGCGCGCGCGGGCGCCACGCTCTCGGATGTCCTCGGCCTTCAGCGCGTCGAGCCAGGCGGCAATGGCCGCTTCACCCTCTGGCAGCGCCCAACCTGTGCCCTCGATACTCACCCGCTCACCCGGAGGTGTTCCGAGCGTCGTGATCAAGGGCCGTCCCAACATCAGATGCTCATAGTATTTGTTGGGCGAGGCAAACGCGTGGTTGGGTACCGACCGATAGTAAAAGCCCACCAGAACGTCCATGTCCGCCATCAAAGCCAGACCAGACGCACTGGGCATCGGCCCGTGGAACGTCACGTTGACGGACCGGGCGGCTTCGGCAGAAATGAAGTCGGCCAATCCGCCGTAGCCAGCGATGTGAACTTGCACGTCGCTACGTCGCCGGCACACGTCCAGCAGATGTTCCAGTCCCCGGTGTTGAGGTTCCAGGACCCCGAAATAGCCTATTCTCCAGGGAGGCGTCGCAGCGGGCGGGCGGCGCTGCGACGCCTGCCCCTGCGGTACGTTTTCGAGCACCAACACGTTGCACAGATCCGGACGGAGGCCATGCTGGACGAGGCGCTCCTCGCTTGCGATCAGCGTCAGGGATGCTCGACGTGCAAGCCAGCGTTCGAGCGCATCGACCGCTCTGCCGATCGGCCCGCCGATGCCGCGCACAGCGGTGTACTTGTCGTACAGGTCGAACACAAAGCTGCGACGGAACACTGCACAAAACAGCCAGGCCGCAAGGGCAGTATCCAGGTCGACGGCGTGCACCACGCGAACCTGACTGCGCAAACGTACAAGCTGCCACAGCAAGTACAGATTCCAGCCAAGCAGGGCTGTCAAGTTCTTCCAGCCGCCGCCCAGCCGCGCCGGGCGCGGATAGTAGTGAAAGCCTGGCGCCGTCTCCGCCAGCCTGCCATCCTTGTTCCAGCCGATGAACGTGAACGGCAACCCTGCCTTGCGCAGCGCTTGGAAATACTTGCCCAGCCGCGCGTCGAAATCCGCGATGTACGAGCGGACGAAGACGATCATTTGTCTTTGGGGCGAAAGTGCCCTCGGCGGCCGTGCTTCTGGATGATCAGCCAGCGCGGCATGCGGAACAGCACCAGCCGGCGATAGAGAATGATGTACGTGGCCGAGAAGGCAAAGACGCAAATCATGAGCACGACCGGCATCTGCCAGAAAAGCACGGCCGGAATCACGCCCAACGAGGACAGCAGCCACAGATACGGCGAGGTCAGGGCATTGCGTTGCGTCAGGTGGCGAACCTCGCCCGAGCCCACGGCCCAGCGCACGACGCGCTTGTAGATCAGCATGTGCAGGTGCACACCGTCCGGCGCCCCCGGCGACACGCCGCGCAGCAGGCGCTTGCGATAGATCGAGAACAACGTCTCGAACACGGGATAGATGCAGAGCAGCAACGGGAACCACGCCGACACCTCGGGGTGGCGCGCCAGCAGCAGCACGGACATCTCGCCGATCATGAAACCCAGGAAATAGGCTCCGCCGTCGCCCAGGAAGATGTGGCCGTTCGGGTAGTTCCAGATCAGGAAGCCGACGACGCCGCCCAGCATGCCGAGCGCCAGGATCACCAGCATCCGGTCACCCAGGTAGAAACTGACGTAGGCGAAGCCGGCGAATATCATGGCCGACACGACCGCCGCCAGTCCGTTGTAGCCGTCGATGATGTTGATCGCGTTGGCGGCCCCGCTGACCGCCACCAGGGTGAACACGAGCGAAACCGCGCCGAACCCCAGCAGCCAGTCAAGGCCGACGATGTCCACGCGAGTGACCGCGGCGTCCAGGAAGTAGTAGGCCAACAGCGCGGACAGCATGGCCAGCAGCAGGCGGCTGATCACCCGCACGCGCTTGGTCAAGTCTTCGGCCAGCCCCCCCAGGAACGCCGGCATGGCAGCGCCCAGCAACAGCACCAGTTCGGGCAGCACCTGCGGTTCCCGCTGTGCTGCCACGATACAGGTAGCCGCCATGGCGACGACCAGCGAAATACCCCCGACCCGCGGCACCGGCTTGGCGTGATACTTCTGTACGCCCTCGAGATCGTGATCGGCGGTGAAAGGGCTGTGCCATGCCCGGTAGCGCAATACCAGCATGGTGAAAATCAGCGAAACCAGGAAGGCTACAAGTAGGTAGAACATAAAGGGAAATTCCGCCGGCGCGACGCGTCGTGTTCGGGCGGGATTGTAGTTGGATAAGCTGCAGCGTAGCGGCGGAAAATGGTTTTTGCGCGCGGTTGCATCCAGACAGCAATGCGGCCGGAACGGCTGCCGCCACGGGCTATACTGCGTCCCGCACAGAACGGCCCTGAATCCGCCGAACGGCAAAGCCGCCCTCCTCCTGCGCCCGATGACGCCAAGCTACCGAGTTTCCGCTCCGCCGACCCTGCTGGCCGCCCTGATGCCCGTGGCGATGCTGGTTACCGGGGGCACCAGCGGCCTCTTCTACACGCTGCTGCTGGCATGCCTGATCGTGGCGGTGCTGCGGCCGGCGGACACCTGGCGGCAACTGCGTCCCTATGGATGGCTGATCCTCGCATTGTGCCTGCCGCTGGCCGCGGCGGTCTTCAGCCAAGCCTTCACGCAGACCTGGCGCTCGTCGGAAATCGAGCGCGCTTTACGCATCTCGCTAGGGTTTCCGATTCTGCTGGCCGGCATGCTGGCGATCGATCGAAGAGTCCTGCGCCACCACATATGGGGCGTGCTGCTGGCCGGCGCCGGGGCGTTCGCGATCGTGCTGTACCTGTCCTGGCCCACGTTCGGGCGCCCCCTCACTCCCCAGTTCAATGCCGTCACCTATGGCAACCTGATGCTGCTGGCGGGCGTGCTGGCGCTGTACAGCCTCGAATGGCAGCTGACGCGCAGACCCGCGCTGGAGAAAGCCATCAAGCTGACGGTGGGCGCCGCGGCCTTTGCCGGCTTCATCCTGACGCAGACCCGTACGGGCTGGATGGCGGTTCCCGTCTTCGCGGCGATCGCGCTGGCCCTCAGCACCCGCGTGCACCACCCGCTGCGCGCGCTGGCCATCCTGGCCTCCATCGTCGTCGCGCTGGTTGCCCTGGGCGCCGCCAGCAGCGCGCTGCGCGAGCGGGTTGCCATGGGATTCCGCGAAGTGGAGCAATGCCAGTCGGTCGACCAGACCGCCGACACCTCGATGTGCATACGCCTGCAGCTATGGCGTTCGGCGTGGGCCATGTTCGAGGCGCAGCCGGCGACCGGCGTGGGCAACGGCGTACGGTTCACGCAAGAGCTGAAGCGGCGGGCCGACGAAGGCAAGGTCTCCGCGTATGTAGCCGAAGGTTTCGGCGAGGCCCACAACGACATGCTGATGGCCATGGCGCTGCACGGCATCCCGGGTGCGCTGGCCATGCTGGCCTTGTACCTGGCGCCTGCGTGGGTGTTCCTGCGTCGCATGCGGCGCGACCATCCCCAGGCCGCCCGCACGGCTGCGGCGATGGGCCTGGCCGTGTGCCTGGGCTTCGCGCTGTTCGGTCTGACCGAACTGATGTTCCGCGGCATGCGCTCGTTGGGCTTCTACGTGACCATGATGGCTGTTCTGCTGGCCCTGTCGCGGCCTGACGCGATACGAGACGATACGTTCGCGCCCAGCCGGAAGTAGCCAACCGGGCGTTTTAGCGCAAGAATGTCCTGAACGGCCCGCCGAGGTCGCTACCAGGAGACAGCCATGCGCATTGCAGATGCCCAATGGATTCCTTCCACGCCCCATCAGACCTGGGACGCGCTGCATGATCCTGCCGTACTGCAGCAATGCCTGCCCGGCTGCATCAAGGTCGAGCAGCGCACTCCCACCGAATATGGCCTGGTGATACGCACGAAGGTGGCCGGATTCGAGGCGGACTACGAAGGCGAAATCCTCCTGTCCGACGTCGACGAACCGCGCAGCTGTACGCTTGCGTTCGAGGGCAAGGGCCGCGCCGCGGGCCTGGCCATCGGCACCGCGCAGGTGTCGCTGACGCCCAAGGAAGAAGGTACGCGGCTCAGCTACACCGTGGCCGCGATGGCCGGCGGAAAGCTTGCCGAACTGGGCGAGGCCACCATCATGAAGGCCGGCGGCAAGATCGTCGACAAGTTCTTCGGCGCCTTCATCGAGCACATGGCCCGGCAGCCGCGCACCGCGGCGCCCCCTCCGCCGCCGCAGCCCGAGGAACGCGGACTGGCCAACTCGCCGTGGTCTTGGGCCGTGGCGCTGGCGGTGGTCACCATCATCGTGGGATATCACGCGCTGTATCGGTAGCCATCAGGGTAAACGACAGTGATATTCTTGGCGGCATGAACACGCCGCCAACAGGTCAGGTAAGCCCGCCCCCGCCAGACTCCCCTACCCAATCCCCTGGTGCGCGTCCGGCCCGATCGCGGCGCGAATTGCTGATGGCCATGATGGGCGTGGCGGCGACCGTGGTGGTCGCCGCTTTCGATTCCACCATCGTCAGTACCACCCTGCCCCGCGTGGCGGCCGCGTTGGACGGCATGGCGCTTTACGCCTGGGTGGGCACAGGGTACCTGCTGGCTACTGCCGTGTCCATCCTGATCTTCGGCCGGTTGGGCGACATGTACGGACGCAAGCCGCTGATGCTGGCATCCGTCTCCATGGTGGCACTGGGCTCCATCGCCTGCGGGCTGTCGCAGACCATGCCGCAGCTGATCGCGTTCCGCACCCTGCAGGGGGTGGCGGGGGGCATGATGATCGCCACCGCCTTCGCGGCCCCGGCCGACCTGTTTCCCGACGCCAAGCAGCGGGTGCGCTGGATGGCGCTGGTGTCCGCGGCGTTCGCCATGGCCAGCGGCATCGGGCCGGCGCTGGGTGGCATGGCGACGCAGGCGCTGGGATGGCGCGCCGCCTTCTTCATTTCCCCGGTGGCCAGCGTCGTCGCGCTGTTCCTGCTGGCCAGGTATTTCCCCGCCATCCGCCCGACGGGCGCCGGCGACGCGAAGCGGCGCATCGACTGGATCGGCAGCCTGCTGCTGGTCGTGACGGTGGGCGCGCCGCTGGCCGCGATGGAAGTGGCTTTCGCGCCCGGCGACGCGGCGCAGCCGCTGCTGGGCTTGTGCCTGGCGGCGGCCGGCATTGTCGCGGGCGCGCTGCTCGTCCCCTACGAACGCCGCGTCTCCACGCCCATCTTCCCGATGCGGGTGCTGGCGGGCCGCGAGCAGCGCCTGCTGAACCTGTCATCGGTGGCGGTCGGCGCGGTGATGTTCATCCTTATTTTCTACAGCCCCTTGCTGCTGCAGCATGAACTGGGCTATACGCCCAGCCAGGCCGGGCTGCTGCTGACGCCGCTGGTCGCGGCCATCTCGGTGGGCAGCCTGATCAACGGCCAGCTGTTCCCGCGCCAGTCCGAACCCCAGCGGCTGATGGTGTTCGGCAGCGGTCTGCTGGCGGTGGGATCGGCCATGGTGATGGCCATCGGTCCGGGCACGTCGACGCTGTGGATCCTGTCGGCCTTCTTCGTCAACGGCACGGCGCTGGGGTTCCTGCTGCCCAACCTGACGCTGTTCATGCAGATGCTGAGCGACCGGCGCGACGTGGGGGTGGCATCCGCGCTGGTGCAGACCACGCGGGCCGTGGGCAGCGCCGCGGGCACCGCCCTGGTGGGCATCGCCATTTCGCACGGCTCGGTGCTCAATGGCGTGCGGGCCGGCCTGGCGCTGTGCATCGCGCTGTCGGTGGGCAGCGCCGTGGTCGCGCATCAGGTGAAGATGAAGAACGCCACGACGGGACGCGCCTGAGCCATGACCCGACGCGACGGATTCGACCTGCTGACGCTGGCCGCGGTATGGGGCGGCTCCTTCCTGTTCATGCGTGTCGCGGTGCCGGAGTTCGGTCCGGCCGCGCTGATGGAATTGCGCGTGGGCCTGGCGGCGCTGTGCCTGCTGCCCATCGCAGCAATGCGAGGCAAGCTGCCGGCAGTGGCCCGGCGCTGGCCCGCGGTCCTTGCCGTGGGCATCTTCAACGCGGCCATCCCCTTCCTGCTGTACGCCTACGCGGCCCAGTCGCTGGGCGCCGGCTTCATGTCGGTGGCCAATGCCAGCACGCCCGTGTGGGGCGCCGTAGTCGGCTGGCTGTGGCTGAAAGACCGCCTGGCGCCGCGCCGCCAGGTGGGACTGGCCGTGGCCATGGCGGGCATCGTCGTCCTGGTGTGGGACAAGCTGGAGTTCCATGCCGGCGGCACCGGACCGGCCGTGCTGGCGGCGGTGTGCGCGCCGCTGTTCTATGGCGTGGCGGCCAACGCCACCAAGCGCTACCTGACCGGCGTGGACGCGCTGGGCAACGCCACGGGCAGCATGGTCGCCGCCGCGCTCGTGCTGATGCCGCTGGCCATCTGGCAATGGCCGGCGCAGCCCGTGTCGTTCGAGGCCTGGCGCGCCACCGTGCTGCTGGCGGTGGTGTGCACGGGAATGGCGTACATCATGTTCTTCCGGCTGATCGCCAGCGTGGGGCCGACGGGCGCCGTCAGCGTCACGTTCCTGGTGCCCGTGTTCGGCGTGCTGTGGGGCATGCTGTTCCTGGATGAAGACGTCACGCCGCGCATTCTGGCGGGAGCCGGCATCATCCTGGCCGGCACGGCCCTGGCGCTGGGCCTGACGGACGGGTTGCGCCGCCGGGCACGCTGACCCGCCTACGCCACGGGGATGTTCTCGCGGAAGATGACCTGCAGGCGCGGCAGATAGCTGGGCTCTGATTCTCCGCGCACCGCGGCCGCCAGCATGCGCACGATCTCGCGCGCCTCCACGCGAGGATTCTGGTCGATCACGGCATCCATGGTGCGATCCAGCAGCAGGCGCTGCGTGGCTTCCGTCAGGTCGTGTCCCACGTACACCACGCCGTGCTGGCGCCCCGCTTCCTGCAAGGCGCGGGCGATGCCCTGGTTGCCGGCGCCGATGTTGTAGATGCCCGCGGGCGGATCGTCGCGCATCAGTTCGCGCGTGACGGCATAGGCGCGCTCGCGGTCGTCGCCGATCTCGAGGATGTGGGCGATGCGCAGATGCGGAAACTCTTCGCTGAGCAGCGAACGGAAGCCCATTTCGCGCTCTTCGTGGCCGCGATAGGCCAGTGAACCCACGAACACCGCGATGCGGTGCTCCGTCGCCGGCGGCAGGAAGCGGCCCAGCAGCAGGCCGGCCAGCCGCCCGGCGGCGCGATTGTCGATTCCCACGTAGCCGATGCGCGCGGCGATGGGAATGTCGGACACCAGCGTAGCCACTTTCACGCCGCTGTCGCGCAGGGACACGATGGCATCGCGCACCTGCGGATGATCCAGTCCCACCAGCCCCACGGCATCGGTCTGGCCTCGCAGCTCGTGCAGGCGGGCGGCCAGCTTGGCGGCGCTGAATCCCTCTACCAGGTGCAAATGGGCCTGCGCGTGCGGCCTGGCCTGGCCCGCCTCCTCCAGCAGATGCCGGCCCAGCGACGCCATGAAGCTGTTGGTGCCGGCCGGCAGCACGAAATCCAGGCGCACGCCCTGCGGCGCCGCAGGAGCCGGCTCGCCGAAATAGCCCAGCCGCGTAGCGATCGCCAGGACGTGGTCACGGGTCTTGGGACGCACCCCTTCCCGTTCGTTCAATACGCGGTCCACGGTGGCGGTGGACACGCTTGCGGCTTCGGCGATGTCTTGAATGGTGGCGCGCATGGACTAATGCGGATGAGGGATATCAATCAAAGGACCTCATATTAGATCATTTTCGCGCAGAGCCCATCATAGTCGTGGAAACCTTAACGTAAACGTCGGGCCAGAGATACGGGTTTTCCACGAGAATGCATGCATGGCGCTTTACTGACGCGTCCGCTGATGCAAGAATCATCGCTAAACCAATCAATAAAAACATCAAAACAAATCATTTCTCGATCTCGGCATCAGCGGGACGCGAGATGAATATCGAAGGAGACAACATGCCGCATCCCGCAGAGCCCGCAGCCGGCCGCGAACTTGCCCCCGACGTCGTCGTGCGCGAACGACGCTTCCGTATCGGCTGCATCGGCGCCGGCATGATCATGGCCGAATGCCACCTTGCCGCCTACCGAGAGGCCGGTTTCCCGGTGGTGGCCATCGCTTCGCGCACCGCGTCGCACGCCCGCGACGTGGCCAGGCGCTGGGAGATCGCCACCGTGCACGACACGCCGGCCGCGTTGATCGCCGATCCGCAGGTCGAGGTCGTCGACATCGCCTTTCCGCCAGACCAGCAACCCGAACTGATCCGCGCGGCATTGCGGGCGCCGCATGTGCGCGCAGTGCTGGCGCAGAAGCCGCTGGCCTTGTCGCTGGACGAGGCGCGCGCCCTGCGCGACGAGGCGCGGGCGGCCGGCAAAGTGCTGTCGGTCAACCAGAACATGCGCTACGACCAGTCGATGCGCGTGCTGTCGCAGCTCTTGCAGCGCGGCGACCTGGGCACGCCGGTGTTCGCGCAGATCGACATGCACGCCATCCCTCACTGGCAGGGCTTCCTGCGCGACTACGACCGGTTGACCCTGTCCAACATGAGCGTGCATCACCTGGACGTGCTGCGCTTCCTGTTCGGCGAGCCCGTCGAGGTCACTTCCGTGACGCGTCCCGACCCGCGCACCGAATTCACGCATCGCGACGGCCTGGTCGCCACCACGCTGCGATTCGAGTCGGGCCTGCTGGCGCTTTCGCTCGAGGACGTATGGGCGGGTCCGCGCGGCGAAGGGTACGACGACGACCAGCACATCCACTGGCGCGTCGAAGGAACCGAAGGGGTGGCCAAGGGGACCATCGGATGGCCCACCGGCGCGCCGTCCACGCTCAGCTATGCCTCGCGCCGCGCCACGGGCGGCAAGTGGGTCACGCCCACGTGGGACACGATGTGGTTTCCGCACGCCTTCATCGGCGTGATGGAGCAGTTGCAGTACGCGCTGGCCACGCAGTCCGAGCCGGCCCTGGCCGTGGCCGACAACGTCCGGACCATGGCGCTGGTGGAGGCGGCCTACCGCTCGATCGAGGAACGCCGCACCGTGCGGCTCGACGAGATCCTGAAGAACGACTGAGACAAACGACAAAGGAGGAAGACACCATGATGCAGACCGGCATTTTCTCTGGATATTTCCCGTATGCGCTCGAAGAAAGCGCACGCAGGATCCGCGCCCTGGGTTTCAACACCGTGCAGCTCGACCTGCACTTCAAGGACATGGACCTGACCAGGCTGACGCGCGACAAGTGCACGCAGATCCGCGACACGTTCCGCGACCACGACCTGCCCGTGTCCTGCATCTCGGGGTACACGAACATCGTGCATCCCGATCCGGGCGAGCGCGAGCGCCGCAATGGCGCGCTCAAGCAGATCCTGACCCATGCGCAGTACCTGGGCTCGCCTTACGTCATCTCCGAAACGGGCACCTTCGACACGGAAAGCGACTGGGTGCACCACCCGCGCAACAAGACCGAGGAAGGCTGGGAGCAGTGCCGCGCCGTGATCCAGGACCTGGCGCGCCACGCGTACGACCACGGCGCGGTGTTCCTGCTGGAAACCTACGTGAACAACGTCGTCGGCTCGGTGGAAGAGACGCTGCGCATGTTCGCCGAAGTGGACCACCCCGGCCTGGGCCTGCTGATGGATCCCACCAACTACTTCGAGTCGCACAACATCGACGCGATGGACCAGACGCTGAACCGGGTGTTCGACGCGCTTTCCGACAAGATCCGCATCGCGCATGCCAAGGACGTGAAGCGCTCGGGCAGCGACAAGTCCGAGAAGCACAGCGACATCGGCGATGCCGACGCGGCCGAGAGCCACACGTTCCGCGGCGTGGGCGAGATCGAGCTGCCGGCTCCCGGGCTGGGATCGCTCAACTACGACCTGTATCTGACGCGGCTGGCGCAGAAGCATCCCAACATCCCCATCATCATCGAGCACCTGTCGGAAGACGACGTGCCGCGCGCCAAGAAATTCCTGGACGGCAAGCTGCGCGCCAACGGCGTCTGAAGCGTCCCCACCACATGCCAGCAATGGAGCACACATGGCAGATCTCTACGCAACCTGGATGACCCGCCGGCAGGTCGAGGAACGGGCAGGCCAGCTTGCGCAGTTCGCGGGCGTCAGGCTGATGACCCTGGAGGACGGGCTGGAACGCGGCATACGCATGCTGGAATTCCGCAGCGGCACGGGCCTGCGCTTCACCGTGCTGGTGGACCGGGCGATGGACATCGCGGACTGCGACTACCGCGGCTACGCCATCGGCTGGCATTCGCCGTCGGGCTTCCGGCATCCGGGGCTGCACGACTACGAAGGCGAAGGCGGGCTGGGCTGGATGCGCTCGTTCTCGGGGCTGATGATCACGTGCGGCCTGGACCACATCCTGTTCATGTACGACGCGCCGGCGGACAACTACGTGTACGGCCCGCGCAAGACCGTCCAGCACTCGATCCATGGCCGCGCCGGCACCATACCCGCGCGGCTTGCCGGATACGGAGAACGCTGGGACGGCGACCGCTGCTACCTGTGGGCCGAAGGCGTGGTGTCGCAGGGCACGGTGTTCGGCGAACACCTCGAACTGCACCGCCGCATCGAGATCGAAGTCGGCACCAACGACATCCAGCTGTCCGACCGGGTGGTCAATCGCGGCTTCTATCGCACGCCGCACATGCTGTGCTACCACATCAACGTGGGACATCCCGTACTGGACGAGGGGTCGCGCTACTTGGCGCCGATCCGCGACGTGGTCTGGGCGGCACACGCCGACACCTACCGCGCGCAGGGCGTGGGCTATCGCCGCATGCCCGCGCCGCGGCTGGGTTTCCACGAGCAGGTATGGCAGCACGAGATGGGCGCCGATGCGTCCGGCGAGGTGCCGGTTGCGCTGGTGAACGACCGGCTGGGCATCGGCGTGGAAGTCACCACGCGTAAAGAGCAGTTTCCCTGCCAGTATCAATGGCAGAACCTGCAGGCCGGGCAGTACGCGCTGGGGCTCGAGCCATCGACCAACCACGTGCTGGGCCACGGCGCGGCGCGCGAACGCGGCGAACTGATCTGGCTCGAGCATGGCGATGAGCGGCGCTACGACACGCGGCTGCGCGTGCTGGGCGACGCCGCCGCCATCGCCACCAGCGAGGCGCGCATACGCGCCATCGCGCGGCAGCCCGACGAGGATTATCCGCAACCCTCGGGCCGCTTCGTGACGCTGGAGGGCCGCTGATGAGTCCGCTGGAACGCGACCGCAACGCGCACGGCGGCACGTCCGCCGAGGGCGCCCGCTTTTCCATCGCCGGCCGGCGCGTGCTGTACACGGGCGCCGCCGGCGGCTTCGGCGTGGACACCACGGTGGCCATGCTGCAGGCCGGGGCACGCGTGATCGCGCTGGACTGCAACGCTGGGCACATCGAGCGCCTGCGCGCCGCCGTCGCGCCCGAACTGGCGCCGCGCCTGGAGATCGTGCACGCCGATCTGGCCGATGCGCAGGAACTGCAGCGACAACTGGACAGGCTGACGGCTTCCGCCCCGATCGACGTGGTCATCAACAACGCCGCCATCTATCCGTCGCGCCCCTTCGAGGAATACAGCGACGACGAGCAGGCTCGCGTGCACCGCATCAACGTGGGCGCGGCCGTGCAGATCGTGCGCGCCGCCCTGCCGGGCATGCGGGAACAACGCTGGGGCCGCGTCATCAACATCACATCCATCACACTGTCCGGCGGCTGGGAAAACCTGCAGCCCTACGTGCAGTCCAAGGGCGCCATGCTGGGCAATACGCGCGCCTTCGCGCGCGAGTTCGGCAAGTGGGGCATCACCGTGAATGCGATCTCGCCGGGGGCCTTTCCCACCGACGCCGAGAAGATCCATCCCGATCCCGAGGGCTACCAGCGGATGGTGCTGGAGCGGCAGGCCGTCAAGCGGCGCGGCCATCCCGGCGACATCGCGTCGGCCATCCTCTTTCTCGCTTCGGATGAAGCGGGCTTCATCACCGGCCAGACCCTCGAAGTCGACGGCGGCTGGATCATGCATTGATTCAAGGGCGCAAGCATGGGAATTCTTTCTGGGTACAAGGTGCTGGACTGCTCCATCGCCATGGCCGGTCCGTTCGCCGCGCAGCGGCTGGGCGACCTGGGCGCGGACGTGATCAAGATCGAGCCCATCACGGGTGAGTGGCAGCGCCATGCGCCCGCGGGCGGCATCCGGGGCAACAAGGTCAACGTGTCGTTCCTTTCGCTCAACCGCAACAAGCGCTCGCTCGCGGTGGACCTGAAGAGCGAAGGCGGCCAGGCCATCATCCGCGAGCTGGCCTCGCAGGCGGACGTGTTCGTGCAGAACTACCGGCCGGGCGTGGCCAAGCGGCTGGGGGTCGACTATGAGACCTTGTCGGCCTTGAATCCACGGCTGGTCTACGTGTCCATCTCGGGCTTCGGCGAAGATGGTCCGCATGCGTTGCGGCCTGGCCAGGACCTGCTGCTGCAGGCCATGTCGGGCGCGATGCTGTCCAGCGGCTGCGCCGGCGAGGCGCCGCGCGCGGCCGGGCAGTACGTGGTCGACGCCGTCACGGCCTACTGCGCCTTCGAGGGCGTACTTGCGGCGCTGCTGCACCGCGAACGCACCGGCGAGGGCCAGAAGGTCGAGGTGAACATGCTGGACGCCATCACCACCATCCAGATGCAGGAACTGTCGGTGTACACCGTGGGCGGCAAGCCGCAGCAGCGCAGCGCCGAACCGCACGCGCACGTGTACATCCGGGCGCCCTACGGCACCTTCGCCACCACCGACGGCTACCTGGCTCTGGCCATGCCCGACATGAAGCTGCTGGCCGAGATCGTGAATGAACCACGCCTGCTGGACTATGCGGGCGAGAACGACGGCTGGGAGCATCGCGACGAGATCTACGCACTGGTGCGCACCGCGCTGGCGCGCTCGTCCACGGGCGACTGGTTCGAACGCCTGAACGCGGCAGGCATCTGGTGCAGTCCGGTGTACGGCTACGCCGACCTTGTGGCCGATCCGCAGATCGCGCACAACGGCACCTTTGTCGAGTACGAGCATCCCACCGAAGGCCTCGTGAAGACGCCGGGATTTCCGATCCGGTTCTCGCGCACGCCGTCCAAGGTGACGCGCGGCGCGCCGCTGACGGGCCAGCACACCGCCGAAGTGCTGCGCGAGTTCGGCTACAACGCGGACCAGATCGCGGAGTATGCGGCCAAGGGCGCGATCCTGTGTGGAGAGCAGGCATGACCGCCGTGCCGCATACGGACGGCGCAACGACTCGCGCCTGGCGCTCCATGGAGGCCCGATGAACGCCGGCAGAAACCGCCCTTATCGAGGCCTCACCTGGGACCATCCGCGCGGCTACCGCGCCCTGCAGGCCGCGGCGGAACTGATGCCGCTGATCGAATGGGACACGCATCCGCTGGAGGGCTTCGAGTCCACGCCCATCGCCAGTCTGTGCGCCCGGTACGATCTGGTCGTGCTCGACCACCCGCACCTGGGCGAGGCCCTGGCCCACGACTGCCTGCAGCCGCTGGACGAACTATTCCCCGCCCAGGACCTGGCCCGCATCGCCGCGGCCAGCATCGGGCGCAGCTACGACAGCTACACCATGGCGGGCCGGCAGTGGGCGCTGCCGCTGGACGCCGCCACGCAGGTAATGGCCACGCGTCCCGATCTGCTGGATGAGCCTGTGCCGCGCGACTGGGAGGCCGTGCGCGCACTGTCCGCTCGCACGCGCAAGGTCGCGCTGTCACTGGCCGGCCCGCATGCCGCACTGTCCTTTCTGTCGATCGCCGCGGCGCTGGACCCATCCGCCGACCTGCGCGACGGCGACCGCTGGCACGACCTGGCCGTCGCCATTGAAGCGTGCGCCATGCTGACCGAGCTGGCTGCCTCCAGCCCCGCGTCCGTGCGGGCATGCAATCCCATCGCCCTGCTGGCCCACATGACCCGGCACGACGACGTGGCGCTGTGCCCGCTGGTGTATGGCTACGTCAACTATGCCCACCCGTCGCTGGACCGGCCGCTGTCTTTCCACGACGCGCCCGCGGCCGCGGCGGGCACGCCCGGCTCCATCCTGGGCGGCACGGGCATCGCCATTTCGCGGCGCTGCCAGGCAGGCTCCGAGTTGCGAGCCCACCTGCTGTGGCTGCTGGGCGAATCGGCGCAGACCGGTTTCATCCCCGAACATGAAGGGCAGCCCAGCCACCGCGCCAGCTGGCGATCGCCGCCCCCCGGCATGCCCAGCCCCGAGTTCTACACGCAGACCGTCCGCACGCTGGAGGCCGCATCCATCCGACCGCGGCACGACGGCTATATCGCCTTCCAGGACCGTGCCTCGGCCCTGCTGCGCGACGGGCTGGCCAGCGGCACGCCAGCCGAAGAACTGGCGCGGTCGCTGGCCGCGCTGTACGAACAAAGCCACGCTTCCCACCACGGCAACGCCCGACCATGACGACGCACATCAACCTCAGCATCGACGGCCGAGTGGCCGTCATCGAACTCAACCGCCCCGAGAAGCTGAACGCCATGACGCCCGAGATGGCGGACCAGCTGGTCGATGCCGTGGCGGCGTGCAACGCCGACGGCAACGTGCGCGCGGTCGTGCTCACCGGCGCCGGACCGAAATCCTTCTGCGCCGGATCGGACATCGCCGAGCTGGACACCTACGAGACGCCGTGGGCCTTCCGCAACCGGCGCGAGTACTGCGACTGCATACGTGCGCTGAAGAAGCCGGCCATCGCCGCGATCAACGGCTACGCCTTCGGCGGGGGCCTGGAAATGGCGCTGGCCTGCGACATCCGCATCGCCTCGGACAATGCGCGGCTGGGCGCGCCGGAGATCAAGCTGGGCTGGATCGGCGGCGGCGGCGTGACCGCGCATCTGGTGCACGCCATCGGCCAGTCCAACGCGGCGTGGATGATCCTCACCGGCGAACCCATACGCGCCGAACAGGCGCTGGCGTGGGGCCTGGTCAGTGAAGTGACGGCGCCCGAGGCGCTGCGGGCCCGCGCCCTGGAACTGGCCGGCATGGTGGCCGCGCGCGCGCCCATCGCGGCCGAGACGGCGCGCGCCAACCTGCGCGCCGCGGTCAGCATGCCGCTGGACAAGGCCATCGAATACGAACGCGACCTCCAGACGATCTGCTTCGCCACGGAAGACGCCATGGAGGGCCGGCGCGCGTTCAAGGAAAAACGGACGCCGGAGTTCAAAGGGCGTTAAAGCGCGCAGCGTCCGGCGACCGTCGCCTCGCCGGCAGACACAGTGGCATTTCCATCACCGCCGGGCTCCCGCGGATCGCGGCCGGGGCGTATAACTCTCCGCTCACTTCCCGCGGAGCCCGTATGCCCGACCACGCCGCTGAACCCGACGACTTCGATGGGTCCTGGAAGGTGGCGCTGGACCGCTACTTCCCGCAATTTCAGGCGCTGCTCTGGCCCGGCGTCCACGCCCGCATCGACTGGACGTATCCGCTCGAGACGCTCGATACGGAACTGCAGCAGGTCGTGCGCGATGCCGACGTGGGACGCCGTCATGCGGACAAGCTGTGCAAGGTGCGCATGCTCGGTGGCGCGCCGGTCGTGGTCATCGTCCATGTCGAAGTGCAGGGCCGGCCCGATGCCGATTTCGCCCTGCGGATGTTCCAGTATCGTTATCGGCTGATGGACCGCTACGGCACCGAAGCCATCATCGTCTGGCCGTGTTGACGTATCGACGCTCAGGGCCGGAGCACGCGGTCTATCGATACGAAGACGAGTCGGGCAGCCGTCTGGAATTCGAATTCCCCGTGCTAAATTTGGCCGGTTGGCTGACGCGGTGGGCCGAGCTCCAGGGCCATGCCGAGCACAATCCTTTTGCGGTGGTTGTCATGGCCCAGTTGCGCGCCCATGCCAGCCGCGGCGGCGACCGGCTGCACTGGAAGGTCCAGTTGGTGCGCATGTTGTACCAGTATGCATATCCGCGCGACGACATTCTGGAATTGATCCGCCTCATCGATTGGATGCTGGCCTTGCCGGCCTCGATGGATGCGGCGTTCGTGCAGTCCCTAAGCCATATCACGACGGAGTACGACATCGTGCGCCCCTCCATTTTCGAACGCGTCGAGCAACGCGCCCTGCAGGCCGGCCAACTGGAAGGCCAGATGCTCGGACAGGTCAGCGTACTGCGCCGTCAACTGACACGGCGCTTCGGCCCCTTGCCCGACTGGGCGGAGCAACGCCTGTCCCAGGCCGACGAAGCATCGCTGCTGCAATGGACCGACCGCGTGCTCGACGCCGTTTCCCTGGAAGCCGTGTTCGCCTCCTGAACCTGCTTCGCCAGCCGGCATAGCCGCGACGCACCGACTCAGTACTGCCCCGACTTCCCCGTCAGCGCCACGCCCACCCGCAGCAGCGCATAAGACATCGCATCCACGCAGCGCCGCACCCAGCCGCGCCGGTGGTACTCCTGCGGCACCACGCGCCTGCCACCGGTCTCGATGGCGTGTTCCAGGCGCTGCTGCAGTTCCTGGGCAAACCCGGTATCGTCCACCGCCACGTTCGCTTCGCGCGCCAGCAGCAGGCTGAAGGGGTCGAGGTTGGACGATCCCACGCTGGCGATCTGGTCGATCACCGCCACTTTGGCATGCAGGTAGCCCGGCATGTATTCGTAGATCTCGATGCCGCCGGCCAGCAGCTGCTCGTACAGGGCGCGCGTGGCGTAGTACTGCATGCGGTACTCGGGCTTGCCCTGCAGCAGCATGCGCACCCGCACACCGCGCGCGGCGGCCTGGAGCAGCGCGCGGCGGAACAGCCGGCCGGGAAAGAAATACGCGTTGGAGATCAGGATTTCGTCACGCGCATAGCGGATGCCGTACAGATAGGCGCGTTCGAAGGTCTGGCGATAGCGCACGTTGTCGCGCAGCACCAGCGCGGCGCGGTGCGTGCCCGCCGGCGCGGCGCCGCCGTGCACGGGCTTGCGCAGGCGCAGTTCGCGCCAATCGCGCGGATGGCGTCGAAGGCGCGCCCAGTTCAGCCGCACCCACAACAGATCCTGGGCATAGACGATGTCCGGCACCAGCGGGCCGCATACTTCCACGGCGAAGTCGAAGCGCGGCGCGCCCACTTCGTCGCTGGGCTCCTGGTCGTCGAAGTCGTCGACGATGTTGATGCCGCCGACGAAGGCGCAGCTGCCGTCCACCACCGCCACCTTGCGATGCAGGCGCCGCAGGCGACTGCGCGAGAAGGCCAGCTTGCCGATCCAGCGCGGCTCGGGACGGAAGATGCGGCATTGCCCGCCGGCCTCCACGATCTGCGCCTGCACGTCCAGCGCAGTGGTGTTGCTGCCGAAGCCATCGAGCACCACGCGCACCTTCACGCCGCGCCGCGCCGCCTCCTGCAGGCTTTGCAGCACGCGGCGACCGGTGCGATCGAGAATGAAGATATAGGTTTCCAGGTGCACGCTGGTCTGCGCGCGGTCGATGGCCGCGCACAGGGCGGGAAAGAAATCGGCGCCGTTCTGCAACAGCTTCACGCTGTTGCCCTCGACCCACTTCAGGCCGATACTGCCCGCGTCCTTCAAGGCAGCTCCAGCTCGGCCAGCAAGGGCGCGTGATCCGACAGCCGCGACCATTCGCGGCCATGCAACACACGCGCGCTGCGCACGGCGAAGCCGCGCTGGTAGATGCGATCCAGCCGGAACCACGGGAACATCGCCGGGAAGGTCCGCGGCGGCGGCACGGGACAATACGCGCCGCCCATGCCCAGCTGATTGGTGCGCTCAAGCATGGCCAGGTGGCGGGGCGTGCCGCGCAGCGCGCTGCCCAGCCGGCGCACCGACTCGCGCAGCTTTGGCAGTTCGCCGCCGTGCGAGCGCGGCGCGTGCGAGAACACCTCGTACAGGCCCAGTTGCTGCACGAACAACGGCGCCAGCTTGTCGCCCCAGTCATTGAAGTCGCCGGCGATGACCAGCGGCGCGCCGTCGGGCACCTGGGCCGCGATGCGCTGGGTCAACGCCAGCACCTGGCGGCTGCGGCTGGCGGCGAACAGGCCGAGGTGCACTACGAAGCAATGCACCTCTTGTCCGGCGACCTCGATGCGCGCATGCAGCAGCCCGCGCTGCTCCAGCCGATGGTCGGAGATGTCCTGGTTCTCGAAGTCGAGGATGGGAAAACGCGACAGCAGCGCGTTGCCGTGATCGGAGCGATGTCGGATGGCGTTGCGGCCGTAGGCCACATCCATGTGCAGCGCGGCGGCCAGGGACTGGTGCTGCTGGTCCACCACCGAGGCGGACTCGTTGCGCCCCTGCACCTCTTGCAGGAACACCAGGTCGGGCCGCAGGCCGTACAGGCCGAGACGCAGTTCATTGAGCGACTCGCGCACTCCCAGGGCCGAGCGGCCCTTGTGGATGTTGTAGCTGACGACGCGCAACAAAGACATGGGTGTACGGCGCCCTTCTGAACCACGGAACGGAGGCCGCCGCGCGCGGCGGCCTCTTGCAGCTTACTTCGTTTCGACGCTGCGCAGACGGATGTGCAGTTCGCGCAGCTGCTTCTCGTCGACCGGCGAGGGAGCCTGGGTCAGCAGGTCCTGTGCCCGTTGGGTCTTGGGGAATGCGATCACGTCGCGGATCGACTCTGCGCCGGCCATCATCGTGACGATGCGGTCCAGGCCGAAGGCGATGCCGCCGTGCGGAGGCGCGCCGTACTGCAGCGCGTCCAGCAGGAAGCCGAACTTCTCGCGGGCTTCCTCGGCGCCGATCTTCAGCGCGCGGAACACCTTGCTCTGCACTTCCTCGCGATGGATACGCACCGAGCCGCCGCCGATTTCCCAGCCGTTGAGCACCATGTCGTAGGCCTTGGCGTAGGCCTGGCCCGGATCGGTCTGCAGGAAGTCCTCGTGGCCGTCCTTGGGGCTGGTGAACGGATGGTGGGCGGCCGTGTAGCGACCTTCTTCCTCGTCGTACTCGAACATCGGGAAGTCGATGACCCACAGCGGCTTCCATTCGGCGGTGAACAGGCCGCTCTTCTTGCCGAACTCGCTGTGACCGATCTTCACGCGCAGCGCGCCGATGGCATCGTTCACGACCTTGGCGCGGTCGGCGCCGAAGAAGAGGATGTCGCCGTCCCGTGCACCGGTCCGATCAAGCAATTCCTTCAGAGCAGCGTCATGGATGTTCTTGACGATGGGCGACTGCAAGCCTTCGCGGCCCTTGGCCGTTTCGTTGACCTTGATGTAGGCCAGGCCCTTGGCGCCGTAGATGCCCACGAACTGCGTGTAGGCGTCGATCTCGCTGCGGGGCATGGCGGCGCCGCCCGGCACGCGCAGCGCCACGACGCGGCTGCCCGCGGTGGTGGCCGCCGAGGCGAACACCTTGAATTCCACGTCGCCCATCACGTCGGTGACGTCGGTGAACTCGAGGTTGACGCGCAGGTCGGGCTTGTCGGAGCCGTAGCGCTGCATGGCTTCAGTCCACGTCATCTGCGGGAACGGCGCGGGCAGCTCGACGTTCTGCACCACCTTGAAGACGTGGCGGATCATGCCCTCGAAGATCTCGCGGATCTCGAACTCGTTCAGGAACGAGGTCTCGCAGTCGATCTGCGTGAACTCGGGCTGGCGATCGGCGCGCAGGTCTTCGTCGCGGAAGCACTTGGTGATCTGGTAGTAGCGGTCGAAGCCCGACACCATCAGCATCTGCTTGAACAGCTGCGGCGATTGCGGCAGCGCGAAGAACTGGCCGGGGTTGACGCGCGAAGGCACCAGGTAGTCGCGTGCGCCTTCGGGCGTGCTCTTGGTCAGCATCGGGGTCTCGATGTCGACGAAGCCCAGTTCGTCCAGGAACTTGCGCACCTCGATCGCCACGCGATAGCGCAGCATCAGGTTGCGCTGCATCTGCGGACGGCGCAGGTCCAGCACACGGTGCGTCAGGCGGGTGGTCTCGGACAGGTTGTCGTCATCGAGCTGGAACGGCGGCGTGACCGACGCGTTCAGGATCTCGACTTCCTTGCACAGCACTTCGACTTCGCCGGAGGCGAGATCGGCGTTGGCCGTGCCTTCGGGGCGCTCGCGCACCAGGCCGGTGATGCGGATGCAGAACTCGTTGCGCAGGCGTTCGGCGGTGGCGAAGGCCTCGGCATTGTCCGGATCGAACACGATCTGGGCCAGGCCCGCGCGGTCGCGCATGTCGATGAAGATGACCCCGCCGTGGTCGCGGCGGCGGTTCACCCAACCGTTCAGGGTGACGGTCTGGCCGAGATGGTCACGACAAACCTGGCCGGTATAGCAGGTACGCATTGCGGGATGACTCCGTGTATGAACTTGTTCAGCGTAGCGATGGATCAGGATTCGGCGCGGGGCGCGACGGGCGCCTCCGGCACCGGAGGTACGGACTCGGGCGGGACGCCGGAGTGCGGCGGCGGCGCGACCACGCCCATGGACACGATATATTTCAGCGCGGCGTCGACCGACATCTGCAGCTCGATCACCTGGTCGCGCGGCATCATCAGGAAGAAGCCCGAAGTGGGATTGGGCGTGGTCGGCACGTAGACGCTGAGGTGCTCGCCCGGCAGGTTGGCCGCGACCTCGCCGCTGGGCGAACCCGTGAGGAAGGCGATGGTCCACGAGCCCGCGCGCGGATACTGGATGAGCACGGCCTGGCGGAACGCGCGGCCGTTGGGGGCCAGCACGGTGTCGCTGACCTGCTTGACCGAGTTGTAGATGGAACGCACCAGCGGGATGCGGCCCAGCAGGCGTTCCCATTGCTCGAGCAGGCTGCGGCCCAGCAGATTGGCCGCCAGCATGCCGGTCAGCAGCACGACCAGGATCACCAGTACGAAGCCGAAGCCCGGGATGTTCACGCCGAACAGCGACTGCGACGTAAGGAATCCGGGCACGAAGCCTTCCAGCGTGGTGACCAGCAGGCTCAACACCCAGATGGTGATGGCCAGGGGCACCCACACCAGCAAGCCGGTGATGAAGTACTTCTTGAACATGCTGCGCCGCGCGGCCATCAGGGCGTGGACGGCGACGAGGCCGGCGGCGAGGCCGCGGGCGTCGCGGGCGCGGCGGCGGGCGTGGCCGACGCGGCGGACGAGCCCTCGGACGAGGCCGGCTTGGCGGCGGCGGGCTGCGAGCCGTTGCCGCGGAAGTCGGTCACGTACCAGCCCGAGCCCTTGAGCTGGAAGCCGGCGGCAGTGACTTGCTTGGCATAGGCGGCCTTGCCGCATGCCGGGCAAACGGTCAGGGGAGTGTCGGAGATTTTTTGCAGCACGTCTTCGGCATGGCCGCACTCGGTGCACTTGTAAGCGTAGATGGGCATTGGACGACTACTTGCTGAGAGCCTGGCGTGCCGGATGCCGCCCGCCAGCTGGCAGGGGCGGGCGGACCGCGCAGGCGATCGACCGGGAAAAAAGCACGGGAAAGTGGGGAATTTTAGCTTGAAGACGAGGACAGGGCTTTTACGCGAGTCCTGGCGGCGCGCCGGACCCGGCCCGGCGCGCCGCGGCGTTACAAATAGCCTTACAGCAGGAACATCGCCGCGGCCACCAGCGTGGGGGCCAGGGCGCAGGCGAACAGCCGTCCGGCCGAGATGCTGCCGTCCGGAAAATGGCTTTTGAGTATGGCGAAGCCCGCGGGATTCGGCGCATTGGCGATCACCGTCAGCCCCCCGCCCGTGACCGCGCCCGCCACCAGCATGTAGCGCCAGGTCTCGCTGGTGCCTTCCACCAGCGAGCCCAGGTAAGTCAGCGCGGCGTTGTCGGTGACGGCGGTCAGCGCCGTCGCGCCCCAGAACAGCACCAGCGGCGGCAGGCCTCCCAGCAGGTCCTGCAGCCACCATTTCTGCAGCCCGCCCAGCACCACCAGGCCGGCCAGGAAGAAACCGACCATCAGACCTTCCTTGATCAGCAGGCGGTCCTGGCAGGACTTGTAGGCTTCGGTGAAGCCGATGAACAGCATCAACAGCCCAAGGAACACAGCCGGATGGTGAGCGGAGAGCACCACGCCGGCCAGGAAGAGCACGTGCACCAGCATCACCAGCGGCGGCACGGGCTGGCGCACGGATCCGGCGCTATCGTCCTGCGCTGTCCCGACACCGGCCCGGATCGCGGCGGAGGCCTCCGACAGGGACCGCCTGCAGACGAACGTGAGCACCGCCGCATTGACGATCACCGCCACCGCCGCGCGCCATCCGAACTGTGTGGCCATGTGCGCGGTATCCCAGCCGAAGGTGCTGGCCACCATCAACACGGGCGGCGCGGCGTAGGCGGTCAGCACGCCGCCGATGGACACATTGACGAACAGGGCGCCCAGCGCAAGGTACTTGAACCCGGTGTGGCCGGGCGCGCGGAAGAAGTAGTCGCGCAGCAGCAGCGCGGCCAGCGTCATCGCTGCCGGCTCGGTGATGAAAGAGCCGCCCAGCGGCACCAGCGCCATCACCACGAAGAACGTGGCCAGTTCGCGCCGCATCGGCAGCACGCGGGCCGCCGCGCGCAGCACCAGACTGACCAGTTCGATGACCGGGCGGCTGGCGGCGACCACCATGATGGCGAACACGAACAGCGGCTCGGTGAAGTTGCGCGTGTCCATGTACGCGATGGCGCTTTGCGTGCCGCCCACCGCGGCCATGCATACCAGCAGTACGAAGGCCCAGAAGCCGAACACGGCCTCGACCTCGGACAGCAGGTGCCAGACGCCCGCATGCGGGCCATTGCGGTGCGCCATGCGGGCGAACCAGGAAACGGAAAAAGTGTGCAGGACGGCGATGGCGAACAGCACTGTCGCCACGATCTCGAGGGGCTGGGGCATACCGATAGTCTTATTTGAACGTTGTTGTGGCGCACGCCGACTTGCGCGGGACTATAGCAAGGCTAGCAAGGCGCCCGTCCCGGGCCAGTGCAGGAAAGTCATGCGGCATGCGCCGCCATACAGGATGTGTATAATACACACGACAATATGAGCAGTCGAGAACTCATCAAGACGCTCGAGCACAACGGCCGGATATTGCGCGGGGTCAAAGGATCACATCACGTGTATTCGCACCCGAGCAAACCCGGTCATATCAGCGTGCCCCATCCTAAAAAGGACCTGGGCGTCGGATTGGTCAATCGATTGCTGAAACAAGCAGACCTGAAGTAGCAATCGCCATTACCCGAGCGTGGCAATCTCTTCCGAACGTCTATGAAATATCCCATCGCCATCGAACCCGGTAACCACACACAGGCTTGGGGCGTCGTCGTACCCGACCTTCCGGGATGTTTCTCGGCCGCCGATGACGGCATCGATCAAGCTATCGAGCAAGCCAAGGAAGCTATCAGCCTATGGATCGAGACGGCACTGGATGACGGAGCTGTCATTCCTCCACCCAGCCGTATCACGGACCTGCAAGCTGCCCATCCCGAGTTCGCTGGCTGGGTCTGGGCCATCGTCGAAATAGACCCTGCCGTGATGGACGACACCATAGAGCGGGTCAACATCACATTGCCTCGCCGTATTCTTGCGCGCATCGACGCACGCGCACGCGCAGCGGGTGAAACACGCTCAGGCTACATCGCGCATATGGCTCTGAGCCGCTGAAACGGTACGCTGGGCGCCTCTAACCTTTCTCTGACCCCAGCATCATCCGCGCCCCCTTCTCCGCGATCATCAGCGTCGGCGAGTTGGTGTTGCCCGACGTGATGGTGGGCATGATGGACGCATCGATCACTCGCAGGCCCTGCACCCCATGCACGCGCAGCTGCGCATCCACCACCGCCTGCGCATCGTTGCCCATCTTGCACGTGCCCACTGGATGGAAGATGGTCGTGCCGATCTCGCCGGCGGCCTGCGCCAGTTCGGCATCGCTTTGCAGCTGCGTGCCCGGCCGCCATTCCTCGGGCTCGAAACGCGCCAGCGCGGGCTGCGCGACGATGCGCCGGGTCAGCCGGATGCTGTCGGCGGCCACCTTGCGGTCTTCGTCCGTGGACAGGTAATTGCACAGTATCTCGGGCGGGTCGCACGGGTCGGGCGTGGCGATGCGCACGTGACCGCGGCTGGTGGGCCGCAGGTTGCACACTGACGCCGTGAAGGCCGGGAAGGAATGCAGCGGTTCGCCGAACTTGTCCAGCGACAGCGGCTGCACGTGATACTGCACGTTGGCGCGCGACTGGTCGGGGCTGCTGCGGGCGAAGGCGCCCAACTGCGATGGCGCCATGCTGAGCGGACCGCGGCGCGCGAAGGCGTAGTGCAGGCCCATGGCCGCCTTGCCCCACCAGGTGGCGGCCATCATGTTCAACGTGCGGGCACGCCGCACGCGATAGACCAGGCGCAGCTGCAGGTGGTCCTGCAGGTTGGCGCCCACGCCGGGCAGGTCGTGCACCACCGGCACGCCGCGCGCCTGGAGCAACGCGGCGGGGCCCACTCCCGATACCTGCAGCAGTTGCGCGGAGCCGATGGCGCCGGACGCCAGCACCACTTCGCGTCCGGCTCGCGCGTCGTGCTCGGATCCATCGTCCATGCGATAGCGCACGCCCACGGCGCGCCGGCCGTCGAACAGCACGCGCGACACGTGCGCACCGGTCAACACGTGCAGATTCGGCCTCGCCTTCACCGGACGCAGGAACGCCTTGGCCGCGTTCCACCGCACGCCGCGCCTTTGATTCACCTCGAAATAGTCGCAGCCCTCGTTGTCGCCGCGATTGAAGTCGCGGATGGACGGCACGCCGGCCTGCGCCGCCGCCTCGCGAAAGGCGTCCAGCAGTGGCCAGGTCAGGCGCTGGCGTTCGACCCGCCATTGGCCTCCGACGCCATGGAACTCGTTGGCGCCGCCATGATGGTCTTCGCTGGCCTTGAAGAGGGGCAGCACGTCGTCCCAGCTCCAGCCGGGATTGCCCTGAGCTGCCCAGCCATCGTAGTCGGCGCGCTGGCCGCGCATGTAGATCATGCCGTTGATCGACGAGCTGCCGCCCAGCACCCGGCCGCGCGGATAGCCCAGGCTGCGCCCCGCGATGCCCGGATCGGGCTGGGTGCGGTAGCACCAGTCGGTGCGCGGATTGCCGATGCAGTACAGGTAGCCGACCGGGATGTGGATCCAGTGCCAGTCGTCGCGGCCGCCCGCTTCTAGCAGCAGCACCCGCACCGCGGGATCGGCCGACAGACGGTTGGCCAGCAGGCAGCCGGACGTGCCGGCGCCGACGATCACGTAGTCATAGAGGGGCGCGGGCGGCGCCTGTTCTGCGGTCATGCGCGGGTCTCCTCGCGGCGCCCGGCCTGCGGGCCGGCGCATTCTTTTTGTCCGGCCGTATCTTGCGCCGCGCGTGCGCATCCCGCAAGCCATGCAGCCGGCTCGGAATCGAAGCGGAGAGCCCGCCGAGCATCGATATTTTGAACCTTTCCCGGGTATTCTTGGTCAGTGGTTTTTTCAGTAGGTTGTCAGCAACGCGCCGCCAGGTCCGTCCCATACCAGGACGCGGGCGCCCCTTGGAGAACGTCGGATGCCCGTTTGCCTACTGCCGGCCCTGCCGGCCGCCGTGCCAGCCTTGCCCCTTCCCCACCAGGCCCGGAGCGCTTCATGACGGCGACCGCGACGACGACTGCGGCAGCAGGCACGCCCAACCGCTCGCAGGGTCTGTCCGTCATCGACGGCGTGGGCGTGCTGGTCGGGGTGGTGCTGGGCATCGGCATCTTCGGTTTTCCCCCGCTGGTGGCCCAGAATGCCGGTTCGGTGCCCGTCTACATCGGCATGTGGCTGGCCGGCGGCCTGGTCATGCTGGTCGGCGCTCTCTGCTATGCGGAATTGGGCTCGGCCTATCCCGATTCGGGCGGCGAGTACCACTATCTCAGCCGTGCCTGGGGCCCGAAGGTGGCCCTGCTGTTCGGGTGGGCGCGCGGCACGGTGATCCAGACTGGTTCCATTGCCGTCATCGCTTTCATCTACGGCGAGTACGCCCAACGGCTGCTGCCACTGGGCGAGCATGGCGTCGCGCTGCACGCGGCCATGTCGGTCATCGTGCTGACCGGTCTCAACATCGTCGGCACCCTGCAGTCCAAGCGCCTGCAGTTGGTATTGAGCGTGCTCGAGCTGGCATCGTTGGCCGCCATTGTCGTGGCCGGCCTGATGTCGCTGGGCGCCGACCTGCCGCCCCCGCCGCCGCCCATGCCCATTGAGGGCAGCCTGGCAGGCGCGCTGGGCATGGGCATGGTCTTCGTGCTGCTGACCTACGGCGGTTGGAACGAGGCCGCCTACCTGTGCGGAGAACTGCGCGACCCCGCCCGCAACGTCGTGCGCGTCATGCTGATCGGCACGCTGATCGTGGTGGGCGCATATCTGCTGGTCAACCTGGCGCTGCTGCAGATCTTCGGACTGGGCGGCCTGCAGCGCAGCCAGGCGGTGGGCAGCCAGGTCATGGAGATGGTGGCCGGGCCGTATGCCGGAACGCTGCTGGCCCTGACCGTATGCTGGGGATCTCTTACCACCATCAACGGCACCATCTTCACCGGCGGCCGCGTGTACCACGCGCTGGGCCGCGATCTGCCCGGCCTGCGCAAGCTGTCGGGCTGGACCGAGCGCGGCCAGTCGCCGGCCAACGGCCTGCTGGTGCAGGGCATCATCACCCTGGCGCTGGTGGCCGTCGGCGCGTTCTCGGAAAACGCGGTCGAGTCGCTGGTGGCCTACACCGCGCCGGTGTTCTGGCTCTTCATGATGCTGGTGGCGCTGGCGCTGATCCGGCTGCGCCGCAGCGAGCCCGACCACCCGCGTCCCTTCAAGGTGCCGCTGTACCCGCTGACCCCGCTGCTGCTGGCGCTGACCTGCGCGGGCCTCATCTGGTCCAGCACCGTGTACGCCGGCTTCGGGTCCTTGCTGGGGCTGGGCGTGCTTATCATCGGCGTGCCCGCCATCTACTTCCTGCGTCGGGGCTAGGCCGCTATCTTTTCGGCCTGCTGCTGCGCCGCCTGCGCGCGCCGCAGCGGGCAGTACAGCATCTCGGTCGACAGGCCGTGCAGCACCAGCCGATGGCCGCGCGCAGCGTGGACATCGGCACCAGGGGATGCCTGTTGCCGACCCGTATCAGGCGCTCGAATCCGCCGGCGGATACAGGCGATCCAGCTCCGCCGCCGCGGCCTCCAGCTGTAGCGCCAGGCCCGTGGCGGCGCGCATCATGGGCGGGCGCACTTCGTCGCGCAGCCACCCCTGCCTCGCCAACAAGGCCTTCAACGGCGCAGGATTGGGTTCGGCATACAGCAGCCGGATCACGGGGGCCAGCGCGTGGCACAGCCGCCGCGCGACTTGCAGCTGCTGCGCCTGCAAGGCCTGGAACATCGCCACGAACAGGTCCGCCCGCACATGGGCCGATGCGGCGATGATGCCTGTTCCGCCCAGCGCCACGGTGCCGAAGCCCTGCAGGTCCTCCCCGGCCAGCACCTGCAGGCCGCCATGCGCGATCAAGGCCTGGGTCTTGTCCAGCGAACCGCCGCAATCCTTGATGGCGACGATGTTCGGATGCGCCGCCAGCTCCAGCAGCGTCGCAGTATCCAGCTGCGTTCCCGTTCGGTAAGGAATGTCGTACAGCACCAGCGGCACGTGCGCCGCGTCGGCCAGCGCGCGGAAATGCGCGGCGGCGCCGGCCTGTCCCGGCCGCACATAGGCCGGCGCCGCGGACAGCACGCCGGCCAGCGGCCGGCTGCGCAGCTCCGCCAAGCGGCGCAGCAGCCGCGGCTGGCTCGCGCCGGACAACCCCATGATCACCGGCACGGCGCCGGCGGCCTCCAGCGCGGCATCGAGGGCGAGCAGCTGCTCGTCCTCTTCCAGCGCCGAGGCCTCGCCGGTGCTGCCGCACACGACGAAGCCCGACACGCCCTGCGCGGCATAGTGCCGCACCAGCCGGCGCACCGCGCCCAGGTCGAGCGCGCCGTCGCGAAACGGCGTCACCAGCGGGATCCAGACACCCTGGAAAGAAACGACTTGCGATTGTGCAGACATGAGCACTCCATTGCGATACAGACCGTCGTCGTACCGTTCGGATGTGCCTTCGAGAAAGTGGAGTCGCGGGCCGTTGCTTGCTTCGTGCCGCGCGGTCGGTTCGCCCCTGGGGCGGCCCGGCGGGCTTGGCGCCCTCGCCGCTGTTCCGTCGCCCATCCGACGGAACAGCAAGCTCCGGTCAGATGAGCTGCTGTTTTTTGGCTTTCAGGCCGGCGGCTGCCGTGCCCAGGCTATCAAGGAAGATGCGGCACAGCATTTCCATGCCCTGGCGGTCGGCGTCGTCGAAACGGCCCGGTTCGGGGCTGTCGACATCCCAGACGCCGATCAATTCATCGTTCAGCACCAGCGGCACCACGATTTCCGACCGCGACGCCGCGTCGCAGGCGATGTGGCCGGGGAAGGCGTGCACGTCGGGCACCACCTGCGTCTGGCGCTGGCTGGCGGCGGCGCCGCATACGCCGCGCTGCAGCGCGATGCGCACGCACGCGGGCTTGCCCTGGAACGGCCCCAAGACGAGTTCGGCACCGTCGAAGAAATAGAAGCCCGCCCAGTTGATGTGGGGCACCGCCTGCCACACCAGCGCGCTGAAGTTGGCCGCATTGGCGATGCGGTCGTGTTCGCCCTCGAGCAGCGCGCGCATCTGCGCCGCCAGCTCGGCATAGAGCTGCGGCTTGGAATCGGCGGCGATGGCGGTGGCGGCGAACATCCGGCAATTGTAGCGGCAATGCGCGGAAGCGGGCCGCACCGTGCGCGCTCGCCGTCGGGCGTATCGGGATGGTGAAGAACTGTACCGGCCGAAACCGCACGCAGTGCACCGGCGCGACGCGCGGGACGGCGGGAAGCCTTGTGTGACAATGGTTGCGCAATTTCTGCTCAACTCGATCTTTTCAGGCCGCAGGCACAACCCACCATGGACAAGCCCTTCGAACCCGCGTGCGTGTTCTCCGAACGCGCCCAGCAGCTCACCAGTTCCGCCATCCGAGAAATCCTCAAGGTCACCGAACGGCCCGAGGTCATTTCGTTCGCGGGGGGCCTGCCCTCGCCGGCCGGCTTTCCGGTAGAGGTGGTGCGCGAGGCGTTCGACCGGGTATTGTCCAGCAACGGCCGCGCGGCCCTGCAGTACGGTCCCACCGAGGGCTACGCGCCGCTGCGCGAATGGGTCGCGCAAGACCTCAACCGTGCCGGCGCCAGTGTCACGGCCGACCAGATCCTCATCGTGTCGGGCTCGCAGCAGGGTCTCGACCTGCTGGGCAAGGTGCTGGTCGACCGCGACAGCAAGGTGCTGGTCGAAGACCCCAGCTACCTGGGCGCGCTGCAGTCGTTCAGCCTGTACCAGCCGCGCTTCGCGCCCGTGCCCACCGATGACGGCGGCCTCATCCCCGAGGCCCTCACCCCCGAACTGGCCGAGGGCGGCCGCTTCCTGTATGCCTTGCCCAATTTCCAGAACCCCACGGGGCGCACGCTGAACCGCGAACGCCGCGAAGCCCTGGTGCTGCGGGCCGCGCAACTGGGCCTGCCCATCGTCGAGGACGATCCCTACGGCGAGTTGCGCTACGCGGGCGAGCCCCTGCCCAGCCTGCTGTCGCTGGGTCGAGAGTGCGGCGCCAACGTCATCCGCCTGGGCAGTTTCTCGAAGGTGCTGGCCCCCGGCCTGCGCCTGGGCTACATCGCGGCGGACCGCGGCATCATCCACAAGCTGGTGCAGGCCAAACAGGCCACCGACCTGCACACGCCCACGCTGACGCAGATGGCCGTATACGAGATGGTCAAGGACGGTTTCCTCGCCCGCCACCTGCCCACCGTGCGCGAGATCTACCGCCGGCAGGGCCGCGCCATGCTCGAGGCCGTCGAGCGCGAATTCCCCGCGTCGGCAAGCTGGACGCGTCCCGAGGGCGGCATGTTCCTGTGGGTGACGCTGCCGTCGCACATCGACAGCCAGCAGCTGCTGATGCAGGCCATCGAGCAGAACGTGGCCTTCGTGCCCGGCGGGCCCTTCTATGCCGGAACGCCCAGCCGCAATACACTGCGGCTTAGCTTCGCCACGGTGCCCGAGGACAGGATCCAGGCCGGCATCGCCGTACTGGGCAAGCTGATCCGCCAGCAGGCCTGACGCCCGCGGCGTCTCGGCGTCCCGACGGGTGGCGTCCCGGCGGCCGGCCGCATTGCGGTCGGCCGCGTGTCCTTTTTCAGATACCGCTCGAGCGTGCAGTCCACCACCCCCGATCTCAACGACATCGTCTTCACCGACTGGGTAGAACGCTGGCTGCCCAAATCATGGCGCCCGTATGCGCGCCTGTGCCGCCTGGACCGGCCCATCGGCACCTGGCTGACGCTGCTGCCCTGCATCGCGGCGCTGATCCAGGCCGCCGATGGTTTCCCCGACCTGGGCCGGCTCATCGTCTTCTCGCTGGGCGCGCTGCTGATGCGCGGCATCGGCTGCACGGTCAACGACATGTGGGACCGCGACATCGACAAGCATGTCGAACGCACGCGCTTTCGCCCGCTGACCAGCGGACAGATCACCATGCGCCAGGCCGTCGTCTTCCTGGTCGCGCAGCTGGCCGTATGTGCCTCGCTGCTGTTCTTCATCAACGGCATGAGCCGCTGGCTGGCACTGGCCGTGCTGCCCTTCGTGTTCATCTACCCCTTCTGCAAGCGCGTCACCTACTGGCCGCAGGCCGTACTGGGCATCTGCTTCAACTGGGGCATGCTGATGGCCTGGTCCGACACCCGCGGCGTCGTGCCGCTGGCCGCCGTGGCCATGTGGGTCGGCGCGGTGCTGTGGCAGATCGGCTACGACAGCATCTACGCCTACGTCGACGTGCGCGACGACCGCAGCCTGGGCCTGCGCTCCACCGCCATGCGCTTCGCCGACCGCGGCAAGCTGTGGATCGGCGGCTTCTACGTGGCCACGATCGCGCTGTGGACCTGGGGCGGCTACGACATGGGATTGGGCTGGGGCTACTACGTCGGCATGCTGGCGCTGGCCGCGCACCTGGGCTGGCAGCTGGCCGTGTTCAACCTGCAGCGGCCCGACCGCAATTTCATGCTGTTCCGCGCCAACCTGTGGATCGGCGTGATGCTGGTGGCGGCGGCGCTGGCGGGCACGGTGCTGTAGGCGCCTGGGCCGCCGGGCGCATCACCTACGCCCACCCCTCCAGCCGCAGCGTCGCGCGCACCAGGCGCTGCTCTTCCTGCTCGATCTCGGCCAGGCTCTGGCGCACGCTGTCCACGTGATCGGTGGCGGCCTTGTGCGCCTGGTCGGGCAGGCGGCCGACCACGGCGTTGTACAGCCGCGTGTGCTGGCGATCGATCTGCTGCTTGTGCGGCGGGCGATGGTACAGGTTGTTCACGCAGGCGAATACCGAGCCCAGCAGCAGGTCCGTCAGCGACTGCAGCGTATGCACCAGCACCGCGTTGTGCGAGGCCTCGCAGATGGCGAGGTGGAAGGCATGGTCCAGATGGGCATGTCTGGCGATGTCCGTGTCCTTCCCATGCGCGGCCACCATCTCTTCGTAGCGACGCCGGATCATGATGAAGTCGGCGTCGGTGCCGCGTATGGCGGCCAGCCGCGCCGACTCGCCCTCGAGCAGGGATCGCACCTCGAGCAGGTCGTACAGCGTGCGCGGCTGCGAATTGAACAGGTGCACCAGCGGCCCGGCGTCCACCTGCGAAATCTGCGCGACGTACGAGCCCTTGCCCTGCGCGGTGTGGATGATGCCTCGCGCGCGCAACAGGCGCAGCCCTTCGCGCAGCGCGGTGCGCGACACCGACAGCTTCTCGGTCAAGCGCCGCTCCGAGGGCAGCGCCTGGCCGGCCTTGAGCACGCCATCCAGGATCAGGCGTTCGATGCGTTCGGCCACGACCTCGGCCACCTGTGGCGGCCGCGCAGTCGCTTGCATGTCCATGTCGTCGTTCTCCTTCCTCGCCTGCGGGGGCGTCACGGCGCCATCCATTCCACAAGATGGCGCACGCCGGCCGTAACTGGTATGACCGGCCGCCGCCTATCGGCGGCCCATATCCGCCAGCGCGGCATCAAGTCATTGAAATCAAAGCACGAAATCCGATAAAAGGCGAATTCCCGGCCTCACAAACTGGTATGACCAGTGGTCCGCGCTATGGACATCGGAGGCAAGGCAAGGTGATCATGACGGCGATCCCGCGAACACCACGAGGACATCCGTCCGACCGTGCGGCTGCGCCCCGCAGCCGCCCCTCAACGATCCAGAGACACCCCATGACCGACCGCACCCCGCAACACGGCCTGCAAGTGGCGACCACGCTGTACCGCTTCATCGAGGACGAAGCCCTGCCCGGCACCGGGCTGGACAGCGCCACGTTCTGGCAGGGCTTCGCCGCCCTGGCGCACGACCTGGCGCCGCGCAACCGCGAACTGCTGGCGAAGCGCGACGCGCTGCAGGTCGAGCTGGATGACTGGCACCGCGCCCATCCGGGCCCCATCGCCGATCCGGCCGCCTATCGCAAGTTCCTGGAAGACATCGGCTACCTGCAGCCGCAGCCCGGCGCGGTGAAGGCCGGCACGCAGAACGTCGACAGCGAGATCGCGCAGCAGGCGGGCCCGCAGCTCGTGGTGCCGGTGTCCAACGCGCGCTACGCCCTGAATGCCGCCAACGCCCGGTGGGGCAGCCTGTACGACGCCCTGTACGGCACCGACGCCATCGCGCTGGATGGCGACTTGGCGCCCGGCAATGCCTACAACGCCAAGCGCGGCCAGGCCGTCATCGCGCGCGCCCGCGCCTTCCTGGACGGCGCCGCGCCGCTGGCGCAGGGCTCGCATGCCGATGCCACCGGCTACAGCGTGCGCGACGGCAAGCTGTCGGTCACGCTGAAGCAGGGCGAAACGGGCCTGAAGCACCCCGGGCAATTCCTGGGCTACCAAGGCGAGGCCGCCACGCCCGACGCCGTCCTGCTGCGCAACAACGGCCTGCACTTTGAGATCCAGATCGACCGCAAGCACTCCATCGGCGCCACCGACGCCGCCGGCGTGAAGGACGTGCTGCTCGAGGCCGCGCTGACCACCATCATGGACTGCGAAGACTCGGTGGCCGCGGTCGATGCCGACGACAAGGTGCTGGTCTATCGCAACTGGCTCGGCTTGATGAAGAGCGACCTGGCCGAGGAAGTCACGAAGGGCGGCAAGACCTTCACCCGCCGCCTGAACCCCGACCGCGAATACCGCAAACCCGACGGCGGCACGCTGACGCTGCATGGCCGCTCGCTGATGTTCGTGCGCAACGTGGGCCACCTGATGACCAACCCCGCCGTGCTCGACCGCGACGGCAACGAACTGCCCGAGGGCATCCTCGACGCCGTGGTCACCTCGCTGGCCGCGCTGCACGACCTCAAGAGCCGGCGCAACTCCCGCAACGGCTCGGTCTACATCGTCAAGCCCAAGATGCACGGCCCCGACGAAGTGGCCTTCGCCAGCGAACTGTTCTCGCGCGTGGAAGACCTGCTGGCGCTGCCGCGCAACACGCTGAAGATGGGCATCATGGACGAAGAGCGCCGCACCAGCGTCAACCTGAAGGCCTGCATCCAGGCCGCCGCCGACCGCGTGGCCTTCATCAACACGGGCTTCCTCGACCGCACCGGCGACGAGATGCATTCGTCCATGGAAGCCGGTCCCATGATGCGCAAGGGCGACATGAAGAGCAGCGCCTGGATCGCCGCATACGAGCGCAACAACGTCCTGGTCGGCCTGGACTGCGGCCTGCGCGGCCGCGCGCAGATCGGCAAGGGCATGTGGGCCATGCCCGACATGATGGCCGCCATGCTGGAGCAGAAGATCGGCCATCCCAAGGCCGGCGCGAATACCGCGTGGGTCCCCTCGCCCACCGCCGCCACGCTGCATGCGCTGCACTATCACCAGGTCGACGTGCAGGCCGTCCAGCAAGAACTGGAGAAGACCCGCCTGGACACCGTGCGCGACGAACTGCTGTCGGGCCTGTTGACCGTGCCGGTGGGCACGCCCTCGGAATGGTCTGACGAAGACATCCAGCGCGAACTGGACAACAACGCGCAGGGCATCCTGGGTTACGTGGTGCGCTGGATCGACCAGGGCGTGGGCTGCTCCAAGGTGCCCGACATCAACAACGTGGGCCTGATGGAAGACCGCGCCACGCTGCGCATCTCCAGCCAGCACATCGCCAACTGGCTGCACCACGGCATCACCAACCGCGCCCAGGTCGAAGAGACCTTCCAGCGCATGGCCGCCGTGGTGGACAAGCAGAACGCCAATGACCCGTACTACCGCCCCATGGCGCCGGGCTTCCAGTCCTCGTTCGCCTATCGCGCCGCATGCGCCCTGGTGTTCGAGGGCCTGTCGCAGCCCAACGGCTACACCGAGCCGCTGCTGCACCAGTACCGCCTGGCGTTCAAGGCCGGCCAGGCCTGATGCGGTAGCGGCGCCCCGGTCCGCGCGCCATGCGCGGGCCGGCTTGCATCGCGAATCGCGATGCCTGTCAGCGCCGCGCCGCGTCGCGCGGCGACATGCCGTAGTGGCGGCGGAAGGCGGTGGAGAAGTTGCCCGCGTGCTCGTAGCCCACTTCCAGCGCCACCTGCGTGACGGGCAGGCGAGCCTGGCGGATCAGCGCCATGGCGTGCCGCATGCGCGCGGCCAGCAGATACTCCGACAGCGTCACGCCCTGCACCGCCTTGAAGGCGCGCTCCAGCTTGGACACGCTGACGCCCGCCTGGCCCGCCAGTTCATGCACGCTGGGCGGGTCGCGCAGGGCATCGGCCAGCCGCGCCGCGGCGCGCTCGGCGATGGCGCGGTCGCGCGGCCGCGGGTCGCACGGCGCGTCGCCGGACTGCAGCATCAGCGTGAAGAAGTCGCGCAGCACGTCCTGCGTGCGGGACTGCAGGCGCAGGCGCCGCGCGACACGATCGTCCATGGGATCGAAGAAGCATTGCGCCGCCCGCCGCATCGAGGCCGACAGGCCCGCATGGAACAGCGCGAACGGGTCGGGCTCGCCGCCCAGATAGCGGGCCAGCGCGCCGTCATAGCGGCCGGCGTCCAGGCCCAGTTCCTGCACCAGATAGTCACGCGTGCACGAGATGGTCACCGAGCGCTCGCGCTCGCCCGACCGGAACAGCTCGAGCTTGCGGGCGCCGCGCGGCTGCAACAGCGCGCTGCACGAGTCCGCCCCGATGGCATGCACCGGCTCGCGCCCGTCGGTGATCGCGGACTGGCCTGCCAGCCGCAGATGGATCTTCAGCGCACCGCTGCAGTCGTAGTGCTCTTCGGTGGCGCCGGGCCGCGCCACTTCCGCCCAGCTGGCCGACAGGCCGGGGCCGAACACCAGGGTGTCGCGATAGCCCTGCATGCCCGGCCCCACCGGCCGCGACGCGATGAAGCACGCCGAACCCGCCGCCGCGATGTCGATCACCTCGAACGAATGCGGAACATAAGCGTGCAGTCCCGCAGCCACGACGGGAGTCATGGCGGTAGCGGGGCCGGGGACGTGCGCAATCATGGCGGCCACGTTACCGGCCCGCTTCCGCCAGCGTCAAGCCGACGACCCGGCAAGCGCACCGCATCGCGGGTAAACCCGTATTCATGCGGCTTTGCAGTATGGCCTGCCCACCGCGCAAACAAAACTGCCGCCCGCACAGAAGCGCGATGCGCGGCGGATGGCTAAGCTGGACCGCATTTTTCCGACTTTCCGTTGCCATGGCCGACGCCCTGCCCCATCCCAAGTTTTCCTCGACCCGCCGCGCGGGCCCGCTGGTGTTCGTCTCGGGCCAGATGGCCTTCGGCACAGACCTGCGCATCGTCGGCAACGATGTCGTCGAGCAGACCCGCACCTGCCTCGAGCACATCGAGCGCCATCTGTCGGCCGTGGGCCTGACCCGCGCCGACATCGTGAAGACCACCGTCTGGCTCACACGCGTCGACGATTTCCGGGCCTTCGACCAGGCCTATGGCGGCTTCTTCGAGGGCATGACCCTGCCGTCCCGCTCCACCGTACGTGCGGACCTGATGCTGCCGGGCGCGCTGGTGGAGATCGAGGCCATCGCGCAGATCAAGGAGACGCAACGATGAGCAGCCATCCCGGACAGGACGCCGCGATCGACTGGATCAAGCGCCTGGTGTCCATCGACACCACCAGCCGCAATTCGAACCTGGGCCTCATCGAGATGGTGCGCGACGAATTGCGCCGCGCCGGCATCGATGCCCATCTCAGCCACGACAGCAGCGGGGCCAAGGCCAACCTGTACGCCACCGTGCCGGCAGCCGACGGCGCCACGCAGGGCGGCATCGTGCTGTCCGGCCACACCGACACCGTGCCGGTGGACGGGCAGCAATGGGACCACGATCCGTTCTCGCCCGAGATCCGCGACGGCAGGCTGTACGGCCGCGGGACATGCGACATGAAGGGCTTCATCGGCACGGCGCTGTCCATGCTGCCGCGCCTGGTCGATACGCGCCTGGCCAAGCCGGTGCACTTCGCGCTGTCGTACGACGAGGAAATGGGCTGCCTGGGCGCGCCCATCATGCTGGCCGACCTGAAGGCGCGCGGCGTGCGCCCCGAAGGCTGCATCGTAGGTGAGCCCACCTCGATGCGCGTGATCGTGGCGCACAAAGGCATCAATGTGTGGCGCTGCTGCGTGCGCGGGCATGCCTCGCATTCGTCGCTGACGCCGCGCGGCCTGAACGCCATCGAGTATGCGGCGCGGCTGATCTGCTTCATCCGCGACCTGGCCGACGAGATGCGCCGCGAAGGCCCGTTCGACCAGGCCTTCGACGTGCCCTTCAGCACCGCGCAGGTCGGCACCATCACGGGCGGCATCGCGGTCAACACCATTCCGGCGCTGTGCCAGTTCGAGTTCGAGCACCGCAACCTGCCGGGCGCCGATCCGCAGCGCTTCTTCGCCCGCATCCACGAGTACGCGCAAGAGGTGCTGCTGCCGCGCATGCGCGCCGAGCACCCGAACGCCGCCATCGAGCTCGAGTCGCTGGCCGGCGCGCCCTCGCTGGACGCCGCCGAGCAGACCGCCATCACGCAGCTGGTGCGCGCCCTGACCGCCGACCGCGAAACGCGCAAGGTGGCCTACGGCACCGAGGCCGGCCAGTTCCAGCAGGCCGGCATTCCTTCGGTGATCTGCGGCCCGGGCGACATCCAGCAGGCGCACAAGCCCAATGAATACGTTGCGCTGGACCAGGTCGCGCAATGCGCCGACTTCCTGAACAAAGTGATCGACAGCCTCGCGCTGGACCAACAGCCCTCTGCGGAACCCATACCGTCATGAACACCGCCGCTACTCTTTCCACGCCCGTCGGCAAGCGCAAGGTCTCGTCCTCGCGCATCATCGCCTCGGCCTCGATCGGCAACGCGCTCGAATGGTTCGACCTCGTGGTCTACGGCTTCTTCGCCGTGATCATCTCGAAGCTGTTCTTCCCCTCGACCAACGAGACCGTCTCGCTGCTGCTGACGCTGGGCACGTTCGGCGTGTCGTTCTTCATGCGGCCGCTGGGCGCGCTGGTGCTGGGCGTGTACGCCGACCGCGTCGGCCGGCGCGCCACGCTGACGCTGTCCATCATGCTGATGATGCTGGGCACGCTGCTGATCGCCATCATGCCGACCTACGATAGCATCGGCATCTGGGCGCCCATCGGCATCGTGGTCGCGCGCATGATCCAGGGCTTCTCGGCGGGCGGCGAGTTCGGCAGCGCCACCGCCTTCCTGGCGGAGCACACGCCCAACCGGCGCGGCTTCTTCGCCAGCTGGCAGGTGGCCAGCCAGGGCCTCACCACGCTGCTGGCAGCCGGCTTCGGCGCAGGCCTCACGCAGTGGCTGACGCCCGAACAGCTGAACAGCTGGGGCTGGCGCATTCCCTTCTTCTTCGGCCTGTTGATCGGTCCGGTCGCCTACTACATCCGCACCCGCATCGACGAGACCCCCGACTTCCTCGAGGCGGGGCCGAACGAGACGCCGCTGGCCGACACCTTCGCGCACAACCGCCTGCGGCTGCTGCTTGCCATCGGCACCGTGGTGCTGGGCACCGTGGCCACGTACCTGGTGCTGTACATGCCCACCTATGCCACCAAGACGCTGAAGATCCCGCAGTCGGCGGCCTTCGCCGCAACGCTGGCCACCGGCATCGTGCAATTCGTGGTCGCGCCGCTGGTGGGGCACTGGTCCGACCGCCATGGCCGCACCGGCATCATGCTGCTGTCGGCCTCGCTGTTCGTGGTGCTGATCTATCCGCTGTTCCACCTGCTGGCCAGCTCGCCCACCTTCGGCACGATGATAGGCGTGCAGATCATCATCGGCGTGCTGCTGGCCGGCTACTTCGGCGCGCTGCCGGCCCTGCTCAGCGATCTCTTCCCCACGCGCACGCGCACCACCGGCATGTCGCTCGCCTACAGCATCGCGGTTACCATCTTCGGTGGCTTCGCGCCGTTCATCATCACGTGGCTAATCTCGGCCACCGGCGATCCCTACGCGCCCAGCTTCTATCTCATCTTCGCCGCCCTCATCAGCATCGCCGCGCTGGCGGGCGTACGCAGCCGCCTCGGCCTGCGCTGATACATCCCAGGCTACACATGACGACTTCCTCTCCTTACGACACCGTCACCCAGCCCGACCGCGCCGCCATCGGCGCGCTGCGCGCCGACCTGCGCGAGTGGGTACGAACCACGCCCGTGCTGGACAAGCACGACTTCGATCCCATGCCCGGCACGCGGCTGAACTTCAAGTTCGAGCTGCTGCAGGCCAGCGGCACCTTCAAGGCGCGCGGCGCGTTCTCGAACCTGCTGGCGCTGGACGAGGCGCGGCGCCAGGCCGGCGTCACGTGCGTGTCGGCCGGCAATCATGCCGTGGCCGTGGCGTACGCGGCGATGCGGCTGGGCCTCTCGGCCAAGGTCGTCATGATCAAGACCGCCAGCCCCGCGCGCGTGGCGCTGTGCCGCCAGTACGGGGCCGAAGTGGTCATGGCCGACAACGGCCAGGCCGCCTTCGACGCGGTGCATCGCATCGAGGCCGAAGAAGGCCGCTACTTCGTGCACCCCTTCAACGGCTACCGCACGGTGCTGGGCACCGCCACGCTGGGCCAGGAATGGCTGGAACAGGCGGGCGACCTGGACGCGGTCATCGTGCCGATCGGCGGCGGCGGTCTGATCGCCGGCATCGCCACGGCGGTCAAGCTCATCGCTCCTGATTGCCAGGTCTACGGCGTCGAACCCGAGGGGGCGGACGCCATGCACCGCAGCTTCGAGGCCGGCGGGCCGATCAAGATGGGCCCGATGCAGAGCATCGCCGACAGCCTGATGGCGCCGCACACCGAGCAGTACGGCTACGACCTTTGCCGGCGCAACGTCGACCGGCTGGTGAAGGTTTCCGACGACGAGATCCGCGACTCGATGCGGCTGCTGTTCGACCAGCTGAAGCTGGCGGTGGAGCCGGCCTGCGCCACGGCCACGGCGGGCCTGGTCGGCCCGCTCAAGCGCGACCTGGCCGGCAAGCGCGTAGGCGTGCTGCTGTGCGGCACCAACACCGATCCGGCCACGGTGGCGCGGCACCTGGGCGCCTGAGCCGGGCGGCTGCGCGAACCGCGGCGGCAGGCGCGGCATGCCTGCGCGCGGTCTCGGCGGCCGCTTTGCGCGCGACCACCGCCCGTAGCCCGGCCGCGCCAGTCACGCTGGCTGCACGCGCGCATCGCGGATGACGCGCGCCCACTTGTCGATCTCGCTGTCGATGAACGCCGCGAACTTCTGCGGCGTATCGCCGCCGTCCTCGGCGCCATACGTGTCCATCTGCGCGATCACGTCGGGCATGCCCAGGACCTCGTTCAGGTCGCGATTGATGTCGCGCACCTTGCCGGCGTCCATGCCGCGCGGCCCCACCAGGCCATACCAGGTGCTGGCGTCGAAGCCGGGATAGCCCTGTTCGGCCACCGTGGGCACGTCCGGGAAACCCTTGGCCCGCTTGGCGCGCGTCTGCGCCAGCACCTTCACCTTGCCGGCCTTGCCCAGCGGCGTGGCAGAGGCCATGGTCTCGAAGCTGTAGTCGATCTGGCCTCCCAGCAGGTCGGTCACCATCGGGCCCGAACCGCGATACGGCACGTGCAGCGCATCGACCTTGGCCTGCAGCTTGAACATCTCCAGCGCCAGGTGCTGCGAAGAACCGACGCCCGCCGAACCGAAGCGCACGGCGCCTGGATTCTTGCGGCACAGCTCGGCCAGTTCAGCCACGTTGGCGGCCGGCCGCTGCGCATTGCCGATCAGCAGCAGCGGCGTCACCCCCACCAGCACCACGGGTGTGAAATCGCGCTTCACGTCGTACTCCAGCGCGGGGTACAGGCTGGGTGCGATCGCGTGATTGCTGATGTTGGTCATCAGGAGCGTGCTGCCGTCGGCGGGCTGCTTGGCCACGTACGAGGCGGCGATCACACTGGCCGCGCCCGCGCGGTTCTCCACCATCACGGGCGTTCCCCAGCGTTCGGCCAGCTTGGCGGCGAGCACGCGCGCCACGGCGTCCGTGCCGCCGCCGGGAGGAAAGCCCACGACGATCTTGATGGGGCCGCCGCGCGTCTGCGCGCGTACCAGCGGCGCTGCCGCCGAGGCCGCCATGGCGGCCAGGAAAGTACGTCTCTTCAACTTCGTCTCCTGTTGCGCGGGACTGGTCCGCGCCGTTCTTATGCATATCGCGGCCACGGTCCGTGCCACGATGCGACGCCGCCAGTCTACGGAGCGCCACGCTGCTCAACAACGGATAAATATTCACGCGCGACCCAAGAAAACTTCATGCACGCCGATCGCCGAGCGCGTGGGCGCATCGCGCGCCGCACAACGTGACGCATGCGGCGGAGGCATATACTCGCGGCATGAGGCGCGGCGGTCCGCGCCCATGACCCGACATGAAGAACCGGCCGCCCGTGTCGACAGGCGCGCGCCGGCTGCAGGAGACTCCCCCGATGGCACGCCAGATGCCCCCGCTCAATCCCCTACGCGCCTTCGAGGCCGCGGCGCGGCTGCTCAGCTTCACCCGCGCCGCCGAGGAGCTCTTCGTCACGCCCTCGGCCGTCAGCCACCAGGTCAAGGTATTGGAAGACACCCTGGGCGTACCGCTGTTCTCGCGGCTGGGCAAGTCGCTGGCGCTTACGCCGTCGGGCCGCGCGTATCTGCCCGAGGTGCAGCGGGCCTTCAAGCAGTTGGCCCAGGCCACTCAGCGCCTGCAGGCGGCCGAACTGCCCGTGCTGCGCATCAACGTGCCGCCGACCTTCGCCGTGAAGTGGCTGATCCCGCGCATGGCGCGCTTCATGACCTCGAACCCTTCCATCGACCTGAAGGTCTCGACCTCGGCCAAGATGGTGGACTTCGCGCGCGAAGACATCGACCTGGCGATCCGCTACGGACGCGGCCAGTACGCGGGCCTGCGCGCCGAGCGCTGCCTGTCGGTCGAGGTGTTTCCGGTATGCAGCCCCAAACTGATGCACGGGGCGCATCCGCTGCGCCGTCCGGAAGACCTGCGCCATCACACGCTGCTGCACGACGACAGCACCTATACCGATGCGAGCAACCCCGACTGGGCCATGTGGCTGCAGCATGCCGGCGTCACGGACGTGGACGCCGCGCGCGGCCCCTCGTTCTGGCCCAGCTACCTGGTGATCAATGCGGCGGTGGACGGACTGGGCGTGGCCTTGGCCAAGAAGAACTGGGTCACGCAAGAGCTGGCCGACGGGCGGCTCGTACGGCCCTTCGACACCAGTCTGCCGGTGGAATACGGGTACTACGTGGTCTACCCCGAAGAGCGCGCCGACGATCCCACCATCGCCACGTTCACCGAATGGATGCGCGCCGAAGTTGCGGCGGATGATGCGCAGGCGTAGCGGCGCCGGCGCGCCGCGTTCCTGACATCCTCGCTGCGTGGCCGGCCCGCGCATCGGTGGGCCGGCCCTCGCATCACGTCGTGCCGCGGGCGCCGAACGCGCCGCGCCGGCCCAGGGCCTCCAGCGCCGCGCCGTCCAGGCCGCACTCGGCCAGCACTTCGCGCGTATGCTCGCCCAGCAGCGGCGGGGCGCGGCGCACCTGCTGCGGCGTGCCGCTCAGCTTCACCGGAAAGCCCAACGCCTTGACGGGGCCTTCCACCGGATGGGTCATCTCCATCACCATGTCGCGGGCCCGGGCCTGTTCGCTGTCCAGGGCTTCGGCATAGTCCAGGATGGGCGCGGCCGGTATGCCCGCCGCCAGCAGCGCCTCCACCCATTCGGCCGCGGGCCGCGCCGCCAGGCTGGCCTCCAGCTCGGCCACCAGTTCGACGCGGTTGCGCAGGCGATCGACGTTGGTGGCAAAGCGCGCATCGTCGGCCAGATCGGGCCGTTGCACCACGCCGCACAGCGCCAGCCACAGCTTCTGGTTGGCCGCTCCCAGCACGAAGTACCGGTCCGCGGCGCGCAGCGCCTGGTACGGCGCGCTCATGCGGTTGGCGCTGCCGATGGGCGCCGGCAGCTTGCCCGTGCCCCAGAATTCGGCCGTTTCCCAGATCGACAGGCCCAGCGCCGTCTCGAACAGCGAAGCGTCCACGTGCTGGCCCACACCGCTGTGCTGCCGGCCAAGCAGCGCGCTGAGGATGCCATACACGGCGAACAGCCCGGCGCCCAGATCGGCCACCGGCACGCTGGACTTCACCGGGTCGCCGTCGGGATGACCCATGACGCTCATCACCCCCGTCATGGCCTGCGCGATCAGGTCGAAGCCGGGTCGTCCGGCCCAGGGGCCTGTCTGCCCAAAGCCCGAGATGCTCGCGTACACCAGCCGCGGATTGATCTCGCGCAGCGTCGGATAGTCGATCTTCAGCCGCGCCACCACGCCGGGCCGGTTGTTCTCGACCAGCACGTCGGCCGTCTTCACCAGCTCGTAGAAGGCCTCGCGGCCCGCGTCGGATTTCAGGTCGAGTTCGACACTGCGCTTGTTGCGGTTCAGCGCCAGGAAGCCGCCGCTGTCGGCCCCCTTCAGCTTGAAGCCCATGGCCGAGCGCGTCTGGTCGCCCACGCCGGGAGGCTCGACCTTGATGACGTCGGCGCCCATGTCGCCCAGCAACATGCAGCAGAACGGGCCGGCCATCACCTGGCTGACGTCCAACACCCGGATATTCGAAAGAGGCAGATTCATATGTGTGCTTCAGAGAGCTGCTGGAAACGTGTGGAACCGCGACGTGCCGGGCTCAGCGGCCCACGAACTCGGGGCGTGTCTTGTCCAGGAAGGCGCGATAGCCGATGCGGAAGTCCTCCGTGTCGAAGCACGCGTACGACTCCGACCATTCCTCGGCCGTCAGCGGCTCGGGCCTGGCCAGCCGCTGCGCGAAGCGCTTGTGCCAGCGCGCCACCAGCGGCGCGCCCTGGCAGATGCGGCGCGCGGCCGCATAGCTTTCCTCGGCCACCTGCGCATCGGCGACCACGCGGTTCACCAGGCGCTTGTCCAGCGCCTCGCGCGCGTCGAACACGCGTCCCTCCAGCACGATCTCCATCGCGATGGCGCTGCCCGTCAATGCGATGAGCCCACGCAGTTCGCCGTACGACATCACCAGCCCCAGCTTGTTCACCGGCACGCCGAAGCGGCTGGATGCGCCGCAGATGCGCATGTCGCACATCGACGCCATCTCCAATCCACCGCCGACGCAGGACCCCTCGATCAAGGCCAGCGTGGGATGGCGGCATTCGGCGATGGCCTGCATGGCGCGGTGCGTGACGGCGCCGTACTGCGCCGCCTGCTGCGCGTTCAGCCGACGCGTCGGAAACTCGCTGATGTCGGCGCCTGCCGAGAAGGCCTGGCCGCCCGCGCCGCGCAGCACCACGCAGCGCAATGCATCGTCGGCCGACAATTCCCCCATCACTTGGGCAAGCCGCTGCCATGCGGCGTAGTCCAGGGCGTTGCGCTGCTGCGGGCGGTTGAACGTCACGGTGGCGATGGGGCCGTCGACGGCGACCAGGATGGACTCTGAGGACATAAGCTGCGGCTCTTGGACATGGAAGATTCGGCGATCGCGACACGGCGCGACCGCAAGATGTCCGCAGATTCTAGGAGCCGCACCCGCGGCGGCATAACGAGAAACATTGGGGATGGTTTCAAGAAAAACTCGGGCTGCCATGCATGAATTTTTCTATGGATGGCTTCAAAGAAAAGTCCCTTGCCGCGCATGCGCGGGCTTCCTAGACTGCGCCCATCATGACCATCACCAGTATCGAAGACCTGCGCCTCATGGCGAAGCGGCGCGTGCCCCGCATGTTCTACGAGTACGCCGACTCGGGCTCGTGGACGGAATCCACTTATCGCGCCAATGAGCGCGACTTCGGCCAGATCCTGCTGCGCCAGCGCGTGGCGGTCGACCTGGCCCGGCGCGACACGCGCAGCACCATGGTCGGCCACGAGGTGGCCATGCCGGTGGCCATCGCCCCCACCGGCCTGACCGGCATGCAGCACGCCGATGGAGAGATTCTCGCGGCGCGCGCGGCCAAGCGCTTCGGCATCCCGTTCACCCTGTCCACCATGAGCATCTGCTCGATCGAGGACGTGGCCCAGGGTACCGACGGCCATCCCTTCTGGTTCCAGCTGTACGTGATGCGCGACCGCGCGTTCGTAGAACGCCTCATCGCCCGCGCCAAGGCCGCCAACTGTTCGGCGCTGGTGCTGACGCTGGACCTGCAGATCAGCGGGCAGCGCCACAAAGACCTGAAGAACGGCCTGTCCGCACCACCCCGCTTGACCTTGCGCAACCTGCTGAACGTGGCGACCAAGCCGCGATGGCTGCTGGGCATGGCGGGCACGCCGCGCCGCACGCTGGGCAACATCTTCGGCCACGTCACCGGCGTGGACGAGATGGGCTCGCTGTCGGAATGGACCGCGCGCCAGTTCGATCCCACGTTGAACTGGAACGACGTGCGCTGGATCAAGGAGAAATGGGGCGGCCCGTTGATCCTGAAGGGCATCCAGGACGTGGAGGACGCACGCCTGGCGGTCAACGCCGGCGCCGACGCCATCATCGTATCCAACCACGGCGGGCGCCAGCTGGACGGCGCCCCCTCGTCCATCACGGCGCTGCCGGCCATCGTCGATGCGGTCGGCTCGCGCATCGAAGTGCACATGGACGGCGGCGTGCGATCCGGCCAGGACGTGCTCAAGGCCGTGGCGCTGGGCGCGCGCGGCACCTACATCGGGCGCGCCATGCTGTATGGCCTGGGCGCGGGCGGCGAGGAAGGCGTCATGCAGGCCCTGCGCATCCTGCACAAAGAGCTGGACCTGACCATGGCCTTCTGCGGCCGCACCTCCATCGCCGACGTGGACCGCGGCATACTGCTGCGCGCCGTGCCCAGCCTCGAGCCCTACCTGCCAGGCGCGGCCGCCGCCGTGCCGGTTGCAGCCGCCGCGGAGTAATAGTCGGCCAGGGCCTGGATCTCTTCCGGCGTCAGCCGCTGCGCGAACGCCCGCATCACGCCCACGTCGTCGTTGGCGCGCTGCCCGCCGCGGAATGCGTTCATCTGGTCCACGAAGTATCCCTTCGGCTGGCCGGCCAGCCGCGGCAGCAGCGCGCCTTCTCCGCTGCCCTGCAGGCCGTGGCAGTTCGCACAGGCCGGCAGCGCGCGGCCGTTGTCGCCCTGCACGTCGAGCATGCGCGCCGCCTGCGGGCCGGTGGTGGCCTGCAGCGCCGGCTTCGGCAGCGAGCCGTAGTAGCGCGCCAGGTTGCCGATCTCTTCGGGCGCCAGGCCCTTGGCGATCGTGCTCATCAGCGGATGGCTGCGCTTGCCGCTTTGGTAATCCGTCAGCTGCTTGGCGAGGTAGTCGGGGCTCTGGCCCGCCAGATGCGGAAAACTCGAACCGGCCGGCGACATGCCCTGCTGGCCGTGACACGCCACGCAGGCCTGCACGCCGTCCGCCGGGCGGCCCGCGCTGGCCAGCTGCTGGCCCAGCTTGGCATCGGCCTTGTCCAGGGCGGGTTGCCAGCTCGGCTTGAAGGCCGTGAAATCGACCGCGCTGCGCCCGGGCTCGGGCTGCGAAGGACGCGGGGGCGACTGGCTCCCGCTGGCGGGCGGCGCGGCCGGATCGCCACCCCTGCCGGGCACCGCCTGGCTGGCGGGCACGCCGGGCTGCCCCTGCTGGTTCTGCGCGGCGCCGCCGGCCGCCACGGCCTGCACCTGCGACGCCGGCACCTCGGTGCCGCGGATCAGGCTGTCGCGGCCGGTGTTCTGCATCTGCAGCCACGTGGCGACCAGGGTGACCGTGGGCAGCGCCACGGCCAGCCCCACCACGAGCCATGCGCCCTTCGCGGAGTTGCTCATCACGTCACCAACGGTCCCGGCGAACGCAGGTAGTCCGCCTTGATCTTGTCCACGATCCAATAGGCCGTGGCGCCCACCGTCGCGGTCGGGTTGTAGTTGGAGTTCTGCGGGAACAGCGCCGCCCCGGTCACGAACACGTTGGGCACGTCCCACACCTGCCCGTACCGGTTCACCACGCTGGTCTGCGGATCGTCGCCCATGATGGCGCCGCCGGTCAGATGCGTGGACTGGTACGCCGTGGCCGAGAACGGCCGTTTGCGCGGCCCGGGCTCGGTGGCCACTACCCCGCGCATCGCACGGCCGATCTCGTCACCCTTGGCGGTAAGAAATGCCGACAGCCGGATGTCGTTGTCCGGAAAGTCATACGTCACGCGCAGCAGCGGCAGACCCCACGCGTCCTTGTAGGTCGGGTCCAGGCTGAGATACGCGCCGCGCGTGGGCTGCGCCGATCCCGTGATCGTGATCGACGCGGAGTGGTTGTAGTAGCGCTTGACCGCCTTCTTCCACTCCGAGCCCCACGAGGGGGTGCCCTTGGGCGTGGGGTGATAGCCGATGGGCGCGCCGCTGACCACCTGGATCTGCAGGTATCCGCCGCCCACGAACTTGTGCGGTCCGTGATCGAAGTTGTCGGCGCTGAAGTCGTCCATCGTCACCGCCACCGCGCCGGCGCCCATGAACGGATTGATGTTGATCGACTCTTCGAAGAACAGGTTCACGCCCGAGGTTGTCTGGTGCGTGTAGTTACGCCCCACCACGCCCGTGTTGGTCTCGGGATCGTAGGGCTTGCCGATGCCCGACAGCAGCAGCAGCCTTACGTTGTTGATGCCGAACGCGCACAGGAACACCGTATCGGCCGGCTGGAACACCTCCTTGCCCGCGGCGTCCACATACGTCACGCCCCGCGCGCGCTTCTTGTCCTCGGTCAGCTCCACTCGCAGCACGTGCGCGCCGGTGCGGATCTCGAAGTTTTCCATCTTCAGCGCCACCGGCAGGATGCAGACCTGCGGCGATGCTTTGGCGAAGTGCTCGCAGCCGAAGTTCGAACAGAAGCCGCAGTACACGCAGGCGCTCATGTGCAGCCCTTCGGTGTTCACATACGGCCGCGTGCATAAGGCCGAGGGCTGCACGTACGGGTGATATCCCAGCTTGCGCGCGGCCTCGCCGAACAGCGCGGGCGCGTAGGGCACCTTCATCGGAGGGTTGGGATACGGCCGTGAACGCCATGGCTCGAAGGGGTTGCCGCCCTCCTGCTTCTGGCCCTTGATGTTGCCCGCCTGCCCCGACGCGCCGATCAGGTAGTCGAAGCGGTCGAAGTACGGTTCCAGTTCGTCGTAGCTCAGCGGCCAGTCCTGGCTGGTCAGGTCATCGTCGATGAAGCCCTTGCCATAGCGCTCTTCGTAGTGGCTGCGCAGATTGAAATCGGTGGGATCGAAGCGGTAGTACGCGCCCGACCAGTGATTGCCCGCTCCGCCCAGGTGCGTGCCCGGATACGCGAACTGCCAGCGGCGCATCGGCAGCGCCTTCTGCTTCGTGTTGTTGCGGAAGGTGTAGGTCTCGGTGGCGGCGTTCTGGTGCAGCGCGTGGCGGCGCGTGTACTTCAGCTCGTCGTGCACGTTCGGGCCCTGGAAGTCCGGCGAGGGCCAGCGCGCCTCGCCGCGCTCCAGCACCACCACGCGCTGGCCGGCCGCGGCCAGCTCCTTGCCGATGATGGAGCCCGTCCAACCGCCACCGATGATGGCCACGTCGACCTTGGGCAGGTTCTCAGCCATGCGCGGCCTCCTGTGAGAGCGTGGCGGCAGCGTGCTGCGGCCCGGCGCCGAAGCGGCGCGCAGGCTCGGGCGGCTGCAGCGAAGACTGCGGCTTGCCCGGCGCCTGGGGCGGCGGCGATGCAGGCTGAGAAGACGGTTGGGATTGCGCCGGATCGTGCGCGCCGTGGTCCATCTGGTGCGGCTTCGCCATCGCGATGGACACCGGCTGCCCGGCCCAGATCACGCCGTGGCGCTCGATGTCGGTGGAAAAACTCGCGTACGCGCCGGGAAAGCCCACCAGCTTCCAGCCCACCATGTCGACGTTGCCGCCATACTGCGGATCCGAGAAGAAGCCTTCCACGGCGCCGTCCATCAGGGCCTGGAAGAAGATGTCGGAAGGCAGCGGCGAGAAGTCCGCCTTGCCGGACTGCATCAGGCGCAGCCACTCGTCCTGCGTGCCTTCGTCCAGCTCGGCGAACGGCTTGCCGTCCTGCTTGCGGGTCGCCGCGTCCAGCTCGGCCAGGCCGCGGCGGAACATCTCGGCGGGCGTGAACGAGAGCTGATAGCCCTGCTCGGCCGTGCCTTCCTCGAAGGGACCGGACCGATAGAACTGATCGCCGGCGCCCCACGCCCCGGCAAGCTGCTCGTCCAGAAAGGTCGTCACGCCGGCCTCTTTGGCGCCCGGGCCCAGGTCGTCGGCCGGAATCAGGCGCGCCACAATCGCGTCGATGGCCTCGGCTTCCTGCTTGTTGAAGAACTTCAGCGTACGGTTGGCAGGCGTGGCGACAGTGCCGGTACGCGGACCCTGGGCGTCGTTGGCAGCGGCGGGCGGTTGCCCGGCCGCGGACGGATCCTGCCCGGGCGCCGCGGTCGGCGCGGCAGCCTGCTGCGCGGCAGCGGACTGTCCCCGCGCCAGCCAGGCGCCTGGCACCGCCAGCGTGATGGCCTTCAGCAAACCGCGTCGACCCTGTATGGACGGCTCATCCATGTGTGGACTCCAGATGCGGAGCCGCCATTGCGCCGGCCCCTGGTTTGCGAGCACGCGCAAACCCCGCGCGCCGCGAGGGCATGCCCCAGCAAGTCGCTTGCCCGGCGTGCAAGAAACCCGGCACGGCAATTGCGCGTCGAACGAGTCGACCCATCCACTGGAGGACACCATGGCTTCTTCATCGACCAGCAATCCGCCTCTCCTGCGCCATCGCTTCCTGCTGGCGGGCGCGGTGCTGCTTGCCGCCGGCGCCGGGACGGTCCAGGCGCAGCAGGGCACGGGCCAGCAGTCGAAACCTTCCGCCACGCAATCCGCCCCTGGCCAGCAAAGCAACACGGACGACGCCGTGAAGAAACCCCGAGATCAGAAGGCACCCGCCGATCGCGAAGCGCCGGCTGCGAAGCGCCAACCTGGCGGACAGGCCGGCGGCGACAGCGGCAGCGAAGGCCGCGACGCGAAGGGCAAGGAAGGAAGCACCGCCGGCTCGACCGGGCATGGCGGCATGCCAGGGTCGGGGGCGACGTCGGGGTCGGGCGGCAGCGCGGATCAAAGGCGCTGATACGCCCCCGGGGCCGGTTCGCGCTGCCCGCGCGACCAAAAGCAGCGGCGCAAGGGCGGACAGCGGGGAGAAAGTGCAAGACCGTGCAAAAAATCCCGGCGGCGGATTGGCTCGCGTGCGGCCAGAACCGGGCGACGGGATACGACCGGCGCTTGTAAGTCGCCCCGCTTCCTTTATTTCGGACGAGGGTCTTTCAGCCCGTCGTCAGGCTGGGTGATGCCGGCCCGCAACTGCGATACGCACTTCATCACCGCTCTCGCCACGTTGCGCACCTCTTCCTGGATCGCCCGATCCTCATCCAGTTCCGCATGGCTGGTGGCATAGGGCTTGTAGTAGCCGATATAGCGGTCCAGCCGCGCGGCGGCGCCGGCATCCACCAGCCCCATCCAGTCCAGCCAGTCCGACAGCGCGCGCCGCTGCCCCTCTATGCCCGCCACGTCGCCATGCACCACCAGCCCATAGGCCCGGCCGGCCAGGTGCTTGGGAAACGGCCAGCCGTCCATCTCGATCTTCTTGGCCTTCATCGCGTCCTTGCCCGAGGTCGACGTGGGATCGGGGTTGCCGCCATCCGCGCACACCAGCCGGTCGATCATCTGCTTCAAGGGGCTGGGCGACTGATACCAGTACGTCGGCGCGACGAGGATCACGCCGTGTGCCGCCACCCATTGCTCATAGATGCCGTTCATCGCATCGTTGACCTGGCCCAGCGAATGGTTGGGATAGCAGCTGCACGGCCAATGGCACAATGGCATCGCCGTGGAGACACAGCCCTTGCAGGGGTGGATGTGGAAGTCGTACTCCGAGGTCAAGCGACTGAGATCGAGCAAGTCGGCCTGCAGGCCCGCGGCGGCTACCTCTTCGCGCGCGAGCTGCGCCAACCGCCAGGTCTTCGAGACCTCGCCCGGACAGGTGCCGTCGTTGCGCGACGCACCGATGACGATCAATATGCGCGTAGCGGTGCCGGGATCACGCTGCATCTCGGCGGCATGCGCCAGGCGGTCATGCGCTTCCTTCCATTCCACCGCCAGGTCGTAATCCGGGTCAGCGAAGCCGGGGCCGGCTTTCACCGTGATCGGGGCCTTGCGGCTGTCCTGGTAGGCCTCCCATGCAATGGCTTCCAGCCGCCGCAGCGCGTCGCTTTCCACCTGGAAAGCGGGGTCGTGAAAGCGCTGCATGAAGCGTTGCTGGAAGACGTCGCGCGTCAGCTTGCCGGTGAACTGCCCGGTACGGACTTCTAGCTTGGATTCGGTCATGCAGGCTGCCCCGAGAGGTACGAGCCCGTAGTCCGCGCAAGCACCGTGCCCGCGCCTGTTTCCGCAGGAGAATGGCGGCGAGCGCCCAGGACGTAACAACGCCCCGGGTCAGCGCCGCTCGTAGTCGTCCTTGACGTTGCGGGTGATGTAAGTACACAGCCCTTCGCCGGCCCGGGCCAGCTGCTTCATGCGCTCCACGTGATCCGAGCCCGCACTGGCGTAGCTGTAGGTATACGGCGCGGGGGCGTCTTCGAACCAGACTTTGATGAAGTCGCGCCCCGCCTTGAATCCGATCACGCCGGAATTTCCGCTTTTATCGGCATATCGCTCCATAGCTTCCGTTCCCTTGCCCTGATGCTCGATGGCTGCTGCGGCAATCCATCGAGCAAATCGCGGGCCTGGGAAACGTGACTACGCCGATCAGGACCCTTCCGGCTTGACGCCAGCCTCGGCCAACAGCTTGCGCCAGCGCGCCACCTCATCGGCCAGCAACTGCGCCGATCCCTTCGTCGAGCGATGTCCCGCCTCAGGCACCGTCAGGCCCATCTGCGCATACCGCTCCCGCATGCCGGCATCAGCCAGCACACGATTCAGCGCACCATTCAACTTGTCGACGATCTCCGTCGGCACGCCCTTGGGCACCAGCACCATGTTCCAGATGTCGTAGCGCAATCCGGAATACGCCGTTTCGCCGGCGGCGGGCACGTCGGGCAACACGCCCACCCGCTTGTCGCCCAGCACAGCCAGCCCCTTTATCTTCTTCGATGCGATGGAACTGACCGCGGTGCTGCTGCTTTCAATCGTGTAGTCGATATGGCCAGCCATGACATCGGCCGTCGCCTGCGCGGCGCCCCGATAGTGCACGGGCGGCACCTTCGTTCCCAGCGCGGCGTTCAACAGCACACCGCCCAGGAAAGACCCCGAGCCCACGCCCGCCGTACCGAAATTCATCGTCGACGCGTTGGCCTTGGCATACGCCGCGAATTCATCCAGGGTCGAGGCCGGAAAATCGCTGCGTACCGACAGCACTTGCGGCGCATCGCCCACCGACGCCACAGCCGTGAAATCCTTCAGCACGTCATACGGCAGATTCCTGTACAGCGACGCGTTGGCGGCAAGCGTGCCCACATTCCCCAGCAACAAGGTGTACCCGTCCGCGGTCGACCGAGCGGCGCGCGACTGGCCTACCGATCCGCCCGCGCCCGGCACGTTCTCGACCACGATGGGCTGCTTCAGCTCTTTGGACAGCCCTTCGGCAACGGTACGGGCCAGCACATCGGTCGCGCCGCCGGCCGTGAAAGGAACCAGCAAGGTCAACGGCCTGGTGGGGTAGTCCTGGGCTGCAGCCGCCGACGCTGCCAGCAAGCCGACCGTGACCAAGCAGGCGCGCGCAGCGCGGCGCAGCGCCGGGCGGCGCAGAAATACTGTATTCATGGTTTTGTCTCCTCGAGATTTTGTTATGCCATCGACGCGGCGAACGCCGCGCACGGCCTTACCGGCCACGTTATTTGCCGGCCTTCGCGCGTTCGTCCAGCACTTCCTTGGCCACGCGGAAGCCGTCCACTGCGGCGGGCATGCCGCAATAGCAGGCCGCATGCAGCAGGATTTCCTGCAGCTCGGCGCGGGTCCAGCCGTTGTTGAGCGCGCCGTTCAGGTGCAACGCCAGTTCATGCCGGCGGCCCGTGGCGATCAGCACGCTGACCGTGACCAGGCTGCGGTGCTTCGCGCTCAAACCGGGACGGCCCCAGATCGAGCCCCACGCAAGACCGGTGACGGCTTCCTGCAGCGGCGCGAAGAAATCGTCTTCCTGCGCGCGGGCGATAGAGCGATCGACGTACTCGTCGCCCAACGTGGCGCGGCGGTTCTTGTGGCCCAGGGCCACGGTTTCGGGGGTAACGGGTTCGAACTTCGGTTCTGCCATGCGGTGCTCCTCGTTGGATGAATGGAATTCAGGATTGACGGGCGTCTTCCAACAACATGTCGGCGCCCTTTTCGGCCACCATCATCACGGCGGCCTGTGTATTGCCGGACACCATCGACGGCATCACGGACGCGTCGACGACGCCCAGGCCGTCGATGCCATGCACCCGCAGACGGGCGTCCACGACCGCGCCGCGGTCCACGCCCATCCGGCACGTTCCAATCGGGTGATAGATGGTCTGTCCGTTGTGCCGCGCGAAATCCAGCCATTGCTCGTCGGTCTGCACGCCAGGCCCAGGGTTCAGCTCGGCCTGCACATAACGCGACATCGCCGGCTGGCCCACGATGCGCCGGGCGATGCGCATGCCCTCGACCAGGCAAGCCTGGTCGGTTGGATCGGACAACAGATTGGGGCGGATCTTGGGCGCGAGGCGGGGATCGGCGCTGGCGGCGTGTATGGTGCCCATGGATCTGGGCCGCAGCTGGGCCACGCCGATCGTCATGCCCGGCTTGGTGTCCAGCTTGCGCACGGCGGCGTCGGCATAGCTGGCGTGCATGAAGAAGTACTGCACGTCGGGCGTGGCCAGTTCGGGACGCGTCTTCACGAAGCCGAACACCAGCCCCGTGCCCAGGGTCAATATGCCCTTGCGCGTCAGGTAATAGCGCAGCACCGCCGCGCCCAGACCCAGGCCGCGCGTTCCCTCGTTCAATGTGGCCAGGCCCTGCACGCGCCAGTTCATGCGCGTCGCGTAGTGATCGATGTAGTTCTCGCCCACGCCGGGCAGTGCATGGCGCACCTCGATGCCGGCCGCCTGCAGCACGTCGGGATTGCCGATGCCGGACAACTCCAGCAGATGAGGCGACTGGACCGCGCCGCTGGTCAGCACCACGCGGCGGCGCGCACGAACTTCGGCCACGCGGCCATCCGCATGGCGGTAGCGCACGCCTACGCACCGCCGTCCTTCCAGGATCAGCTGCGTGGCCAGCGCATCGGTGCGGACCTCCAGGTTGGCGCGACGCCGCGCCGGTTTCAGATATCCATCGACGACGCTCCAGCGGCGTCCGCCATGCTGGCAGACCTGGTAATAGCCGAATCCATGCTGGTCCGCGCCGTTGTAGTCGGGATTCTGTGGATGCCCGTCCTGGCCGGCCGCCTCGATGAAGGCCTGCGAGATCGGGAACCGTTCGCTGACTTCCGTGATGCGCATAGGCCCGCTGCGCCCCCTGCCGGCGCCGCCCACGGTCGTGTTCTCGATGCGTTCGAAGTAGGGCGCGACCTGGCTCCAGCCCCAGCCCTGCGCACCGCCTTCGGCCCACTGGTCGTAATCGCCCGGCTGGCCGCGCACGTAGATCATGCCGTTGATCAGCGTCGATCCGCCCACTCCCTTGCCGCGGGGGATGGAGATGCTGCGGCCCATCACGTTGTCCTCGGGCTCGCTGCGGAAGCCCCAATTCAGCCGCGGATGCGTCAACAGCTTGCTGAAGCCGGCGGGAATCGATACCCACAGTGCGCTGCCGTCGCCACCGGCTTCCAGCATCAATACGGTGTACTTGCCGCAGGCCGTCAGCCGGTTGGCGAGTATGCATCCCGCCGTACCGCCGCCCACGACCACATAGTCGAAGGTCTGTTGCTCCGCCATGGACGCGACCTCAGCGGACGATGTTGACCAGCGCGCCGCCGTCGACCGGCAGCTCCACGCCGGTGATGAAACCGGCCTCGTCCGACGCCAGGAAAACCGCCGCGTTGGCGACATCCCAGGCGGTTCCCATGCGCGCGCGCAACGGCACCCGCGCGTCGCGCTCGGCAACCACGTCGGCGCGCGACCGGCCGAACGTCGTGGCCCGGGTATCGACCGCCATGGGCGTGTCGAGCAGCCCGGGCAGGATGGCGTTGGCACGGACGCCGAATGCCGCGTTCTCGATCGCGAGCTGCTGCGTATACGCGATCATGCCGGCCTTCGTGGCCTTGTAGGCCACCCATGGATAACGCTGCCAGGCCGACACCGACGCGATGTTCAGGATGACTCCCGATTTCTGTTCGCGCATGATCGGCAGCACGTGCTTGCCGGCCATGATGCAGCCGCGCAAGTTGATGGCGCTGATGCGGTCGTATGCTTCCTCGGTGATTTCGGTGGCGCTCGCATCGCCGCCGGACACGCTGACGCCGACGTTGTAGTGCATGATGTCGATCCTGCCCCACAACGACATCGCCTGCGCGAATGCGGCGGCCAGCTCGGCTTCGCGCACCACGTCGGCACGCCACGCGACGCACCTGTCTCCCGCATCGGCCATTGCGCAGGTGCTTTCCGCCGACGCCAGATCGCGGTCCACGGCCAGCACACGGGCGCCTTCCTGCAGGAACCGCAGAACGGTGGCCCGGCCGTTGCCCATGGTCTCGCCCGCGCTCTGTCCCGCGCCGATGACCACGGCGACTTTGTCTTTCAATCTCATGCCTGTCTCCTCGTTCGACGGCCTAGCGCGCGTCGTTCGGCTTGCCCGCGAAAAATGCCACCATGTCCGCCACCTGCCCCTCGAGCATGCCCAGGCCGCCATAAAGCCGGCAGCCGCGCTCGCGCGCCCGCGCCAGCAGCGGCGTCTCGGCCGGGTCCATGATGATGTCCGCCACCCATTGGCCGGCGGACAGGCGGTCCGCATCGAGCGGCAGCGGGTCGCCCGCGGCCATGCCCAGCGACGTGGCGTTGATGACGATGTCGTGCCCGGAGGGATCGGTCGTGCCGTGCGCGAGGTGCACCGCGGGATAGCGGGCGCGCAGGCGCCCGGCCAGGTCGTCGACCCGGGCGCGGCTGCGGTTCGCAACGGTCAGCCGCTCGATGCCCGCCTGCGCCAGCGCGAACGCGATCGCATTGGCCGCGCCGCCGGCGCCCGCCATGTAGACGGACGCGCCGCGCACGTCCGCGCCCAGCGCGGCCAGGCCGCGCACGAAACCCAGGCCATCCAGCATGCCGCCGACCAGCCGTCCGTCGGCCTCACGCCGCACCACGTTCACCGCGCCGATGGCGCGCGCGTCGTCGTCGACCTCGTCGCACAGCGACACGACGGCCATCTTGTGCGGCACCGTGACCACCATGCCGCGCAGGTTCTTCGTGTTGCGCAACGCCTGCATCATCGCCGGCAGATGATCCGGCGCGACGTGCATCGGCACCATCACCGCATCGTCGTCCTGCGCCCGCAGCAGCTGGTTCACCAATTGCGGGGTGCGCACCTGCCGGATCGGGTCCGCCAGGATGCACAGCAGGGCCGTTCTACCCGTAATCTGCGTCATGACGCCGAGCCCGCTTCTTCATCCCTGGCCTGGCGGCCGCGCACTTCGACGCCAGCCCACCCTTCCATGTATTTGATCAACGCCGTGAAGTCCAGATCCTGGCCGCCCTGCGTGATCGCGAACTCCCACGCCTGCCGCACCGACTGCCCCAGCCACATGGGCACGGACAGCGCGTGCGCCTCGTCCAGGCCCAGCGACACATCCTTGTGAATGGTGCGTATGCTGGCGCCGTAGTCGAACGTGCGCGTCAGGATTGCCTTGGGGATCTTGTCCGTGGTGGCGCTGTTGCGGCCCGTGCTGACATTGATGATGTCCACCATCTGGTCCGCATCCAGGCCCGCCTTGGCGCCCAGCACCAGGGCCTCGTACGCGGACACCATGTTCGCGGCCGAGATCAGGTTGTTGACCAGCTTCATCATCTGGGCCATGCCGGGTTCGGCGCCCACTTCGAAGACGTGCTTGCCCATGCCGGCCACCTGCCCGCGCACACGTGCCAGCGCGGCCTCGGGTCCGGCCATGATGATGGACAGCGTGCCGGCGTCGGCGCCGCGAGGCCCGCCGCTGACCGGAGCGTCCACGGTGGCGATGCCGCGCGTCGCCAGCTCGCGAGCGATGTCCAGGACGGGCTGGCGCCCTATGGTCGACATTTCGACGTACACCTTCAGGGCGCTGCCCAGCGCGACGCCGCCGTCGCCATAGGCGACTGTCCGGCTGACCTGCGCGTCGGGCAGGCAGGCATAGACGATGGGCGCCGCGTCCGCGACGGAACGCGGGCCGTCGTGGACCACCGCGCCCCGATCGCGCAACGCTGCCGCGCGCTCGGCGTCCGGGTCATAGACGTGCAGCGTTACACCCGCCCCCGCCAACCGCCGCGCGATGGCCGATCCCATCGCGCCCAGGCCGATGAAGCCCGCGACTTGCTCATTCGACATACCTGTATCCTCGACAACGTGTTGTGGATCCCCGACCCGCTTACTGCGCCGACAGATCCAGGTCCTTCATCTGCTCGGCCAGCAGCGCGTAGTCCTTGCGGAACATCTCGTCGAAGACCTTCGGGGAACCGATCTGGGTCTGCATGCCCTGCTCCGCCAGAATGCGCTGCATTTCGGGCGTGGCCAGAATCTTGTTCGTGGCCTTGTTGATCGTCTCGACGACGTCGGCGGGCAAGTCCTTGGGACCGAACAGGCCATACCAGGTCACGACGTTGAAGCCCGGGTAGCCCAGTTCCGCGATCGTGGGAACGTCGGGCAACGCGCTGACGCGCTGCAGCGACGACACCGCCAGCGGACGGGCGCGGCCGCTGTCGATGAAGGCCTTGGCCGATGCGATGGACCCGCCCACCAGCTCGACGTGGCCGCCCACCAGGTCGGTCAATGCGGGGTTCGAACCCTTGTAGGGCACGTGGATCATCCCTGCGCCGGCCGTCTTGCTCAGCAGCGCGAGCAGCAGGTGCGACATGCTGCCTTGGCCCGACGTGCCGAAGCGCAGCGCCTGCGGATCCTGCTTGGCGGTATCCAGCGCCTTCTTCATCGAGTCGTACTTCGAGGCCGGAGCCGAGGCGATCACCATGGGCGCTTCGGCCACGTTGGCAATCGACGTGAAGTCCTTCAGCGGATCGAACGTCAGCTTGTCCTTGCTCGTCAGGGGCGCGATGACGATGTTCTCGCGCAGCGCCAGAATGATCTGGTGGCCGTCGGCCGGCGCACGGGCGACCGCGCTCAAGGCGATGACGCCGTTGCCGCCGGGCCGGTTCTCAACGACCACATTCCAGCCTTCGGACTTGGTCAGCGCTTCGGCCACCTGGCGGGCCAGGATGTCGGTGCCGCCGCCGGGGCTGAAGGGCACCACCAGGCGGATCGGCTTGTCGGGGAATGCCTGCGCGGCGGGCGCCAGTGCCGCCAGACCGAGCAGGGCGGCGGCGAAGAAGCGGGTCATCATACGTGTCTCCTGTAGATTGATCGAAACGTTTTTTCAAAGTATGGTTTCCACGGGCCGGATGATGACGCGCTTTCCTGCGGTTTGGATAGGGGAAATCAGGCACAGGGATATGAATTGAATTCACAGGAAGACGGGCAGTGAACCAGTTGGCAGAGTTGGAAGTGTTCATAGCGGTGGTGGAAACGGGCAGCTTCTCCGCGGCGGCCCGCAGGCTGTCGCGATCGCCGTCGGCCGTCAGCAAGCTGATATCGCGCATGGAAGCGCGCCTGCGGACATTGCTGTTCGAGCGCACCTCGCGCGAGGTGAAGCTGACCGAGGCCGGGCACACGCTGCATCGCGAGGGCATGCGCGTCCTCGAGGCCCTGACGGAAGCCGAGGGCGCCCTGCAGCTGCATGCCGAAGACGCGCGCGGCACCCTGCGCGTGCACTCGATCTTCACGTTCGCCAAGTATCAGCTGGCGCCGGTGATGGCCGACTTCATGCGCGATAACCCCGCCATCCGGGTCGAGTTCCTGTTGAGCAACGATCCGCTGGACATGGTGGAACACAACATCGACGTCGCCATCCACAGCGGCGCGTTACCTGACTCGTCGCTGATCGCGCGACGCCTGCTCAGCAGCAGATGGATAGTCTGTGCGTCGCCCGAGTACTTGCGCCGGCACGGTACGCCCCGCACGCCCGACGACCTGGCCCAGCACAACTGCCTGAACTTCACGCACCGCACGCACTGGAATACCTGGCCCTTCACGACCGCGCCACGCGGCATCAAGGCTGTCGGCAGCCTGGGCGCGGACCAGGGCGACATGCTGATGCAGCTGGCCGTGCATGGCGTGGGCGTGGTGCGGCTGGCCGAATTCCACATCCGCGGCGAGATCGCCGCCGGCCGCCTGGTCCCCATCCTGCAGGAACATCAACCCGACCAGGCCGAGCCGCTGTTCATGATCTACAAAAGCCGCAGGTACCTGACGCCCAAGGTGCAGGCCTTCATCGACTTCCTGGACCGCCGGTTCGGCGCGGAACCGCTGCGCTAGCTGGCGCGGCCGGGATCAGCGGATCAAGGCGTCGAGGTGCGCGTCCGGCAGGCCGATAGCGCGATAGTGCCGGCGCGCCGCCTCGATCTTCGTGAACACGTCTTCGTAGCCCAGCGCCTGCCCCTGCGGGTCGACATAGGTGTAGCCGCCCTGCACGTGGAACCACGTGATCATCTCGTCCACATCGTCCGGAACGTACAGCGTGTGAGTCTCGCCGGGCGGCTCGTAGGCGAAGGCGCCCTGCTCGGCGATCCAGTCATGCTCCAGGTAATGCCACCGCCCCTTCAACACCAGGGCATGCACCGCGCCGGTGTGGCGATGACGCGACAGCACGCCGCTGCCGCGCACCCGCAGCAGGTTGATGTAGTAGCCGCCGCTGGCGGACAGCAACAGCGGCTTGAATGACACAGATTCACTGGTAGGCACCCACAACGCATCGTCGTCCAGGGCGCCGGCAAGCACTCCCGGCACGACCAGGTCGGCCGACATATCGGGCGCCTGCGGCAGTTGATAGGGGATGGCGCGCGTGTCGGGCCTACGGGTGTAAGTGTCCATGTGTTCCTCCTGGAGGACAGTTGCTGAAGTGCTGGCCAGCTTAGCGAGCGCGCCGTCGCTCGGGCAGTCCTGGCCGGACCATAAGGCTATGAAGCGGATTCATAGCTGCGCACGAAATCGCATCTGCGTCGGCCCTGCGTGCGGCCTATGTCGCGCCGGCCCTCCTCTTGACAACCTGGCCCATGCGAACCCAATATGGAAAAAACGTTTTTTCAATCAGCCGGCATGGCCGGATGTCGATATTCCCTTCTTCTTTCTGACGATGAACGATTCCACGCTGTCTATCCCCGGCCTGCCCTCCACGGGAAATCTGATCAATGGCGCATGGCTGCACGACGGCCCGCAATTCCCGGTCGTCGACAAGTTCACGGGGCGGCGCGTGGCGCAGGTCAGCCAGGCCACGCGGGAACAGGTCAGCGAAGCCGTGCGCGTGGCCCAGCGGGCCGTGGATGCCGGCGCGCCGCCTCCGCACGAGCGCGGGCAGATACTGCATCGCGCGGCGCAGTTGCTCGAGACGCATCGGCAGCGCCTGGTCGACGTCATGGTGGCGGAGGCCGGCTTCACACTGGCCGATGCCGCCGGCGAGATCGACCGCGCCCGCATCACGCTGGCGCTGTCGGCCGAAGAGGGCGTACGCCTGACCGGCGAAATGGTTCCGTTCGCCGCCAGCCCCGGCGCGCACGGGCGGCTGGGTTTCACCCTGCGTTTCCCCATCGGCGTCGTCTGCGCGATCACGCCGTTCAACTCGCCGCTGAACACCGTTTTGCATAAAGTGGCGCCCGCCTTCGCGGGCGGCAACGCCGTCGTGCTGAAGCCGTCTGCGCTGACCCCGCTGACCAGCGCCCTGCTGGCCGAGATCCTGCTCGAGGCGGGCATGCCGCCCGCGTTCCTCGCTGTCGTCCAGGGCGACGGAGACACCGTCGGCAACTGGCTGCTCGAAGAGCAGGCCATTGCCTTCTATACGTTCACGGGCAGCACCCGGGTCGGACGGATCATCCAGAAGGCCGCCGGCCTGCGCCGTACGCAGATGGAACTGGGCAGCATCGCCAGCACGATCGTCTGCGCCGACGCCGACCTGGATCGCGCGGTGCCGCGCATCGCCAATGCCGGCCTGCGCAAGGCCGGCCAGGTCTGCACGTCGGTGCAGCGCCTGTACGTGGAAAGCAGCCTGGTCGATACGCTGACCGAGCGCCTGGTGGACTATGCCCGCACGCTGAAAGCCGGCGATCCGCGCGACCCGGCCACGCGAGTGGGTCCGCTCATCAGCGAAGAAGCGGCCATACGCGCCGAGCAGTGGCTGCAAGAGGCCGTGGCGGGCGGCGCGCGCCTGCTGTGCGGCGGGCAGCGCGAGCGCGCGGTGATCAGCCCCGCGGTGCTGACGGACGTGCCCGACGACGGCCGCGTCTGGTGCCAGGAAGCCTTTGCCCCGCTGATCGCCATACGGCCGTTCGACGACTTCGACGCCATGCTGGCCAGCGCCAACGACACGCCCTTCGGCCTGTCGGCCGGCATCTTCACACAGAACGTGGACCGGGCCATGAAGGCCGCGCGCACGCTGCGCTTCGGCACCGTGCAGATCAACGAGAGCTCCAGCGCCCGCTCCGACGTCATGCCGTTCGGCGGCGTGAAGGACAGCGGCTTCGGCAAAGAGGGGCCGGCGTACTCCATCCGCGAGATGACCGAAGAGCGCCTGGTGATCTTCAATCCCTGACGCGCCCAGGCACGCGCTATCCATGCCCGCCGGGAACGCCCGGCTTCTTTCCGCACAGACATGATCCCCAGCCAGCTCTCCACGTTCTTCTGCCCGACGCGCCTGTATATGGGCGTCGGCTCGCACAGCCAGATCCTCGACCTGGTGCGCAAGCACGATTGCCAACGCCTGTTCGTCACCATCGACGCCGCGCTGCTGGACAGCGCGTTCTACGCCAGCATCAAGAGCCAGCTCGATGCCGCGGGCGTGCAGGTCGCCGAGTATTCCGACATCGAACCGGACCCCAGCGCCCATACCGTGACGCGCGCATTCGACGCCTGCCGCGACCACAACGCCACGCTGCTGCTGGCCATAGGCGGCGGCAGCACGATGGACGTGGCCAAGGCCGTGGGCATCCTGGCAACGAATGGCGGCAGGATCCACGATTACGAAGGTATCGAGAAATTCAGCACGCCGGGCCTGCCGCTGATCGCCGTGCCCACCACGGCCGGCACAGGCTCAGAGGTGTCCGGGTCCTGCGTCATCACGGACACCGAAGCAAATCGCAAGATGTCCATTCGCCATGCCGCGCTCAACCCGGCCGCGTATGCGATTTTGGATCCCCTGGCGTTGCGCACGGTGCCCGCGCACGTCGCGGCGCATTCAGGCATCGATGCGTTCGTCCACGCCTTCGAGTCGTACATCTCGCGCCAGTCCAACCTGATCACCGACGCCATCAACCTCCAGGCCCTGACGCTGATCGCGGCCAACATCCGCCAGTTCGTGGCCAATCGCGAAAACCTGGAAGCCGGCCTCGGCATGCTGTGCGGGTCGGCCTTGGCCGGCATCACGTTCGGACAAACCGGCCTGGGCAACGTGCACTGCATGGCGCGCTTCGTGGGCGCGGGCTGTCACGTGTCCCATGGACTATCCAACGCCGTCTGCCTGCCCGTCGTGGCGCGATTCAATCTGGCGGCGAACCCCGCCAAGTTCGCCCGCATCGCGGCTGCCATGGGGCGACCCGTACAAGGCTTGCCCGAACTCGACGCCGCGGACGAGGCGGTAGAAGCCATCGAAGCCCTGTGCCGCGACCTGGACATTCCCCCCCGCCTGCGCGACGTGGGCGCAACACAGGAGATGCTCGACGAGTGGGCAGGCTTGTGCGCCGACGCCGGATACAATCGCTGGAACCCGCGGCACACGAGCCGCGCCGACTTCCGCGCATTGTTCGAGCGCGCTTACTAGGCGTTCGTTCGATAACCCCTAACCGCACCAGCGGGCGCCGCTCGCCCCGCTCGCTGCCGCTGTGAAGAAAAAGCCCGTAGCCGAAGTCTCCGCCGTGTCTGCCCCGGCCGCCCGCACCGCGCGCGTGACCGTCCACGACGTCGCCAAGCGCGCTGGCGTCGCCATCAGCACGGTGTCCCGGGTCGTCAATGGCGCGCCCCGCGTCAACCAGGACATACGCCAACGCGTCGAAGCCGCCATCGCCGAACTGGGATGGACGCCCAGCGTCGCCGCCCAGGCCATGCGCGGCGCGTCCACCCGCATGGTCGGCTTCATCTTCTCGGACGTGCGCAACCCCATGTGGGCGTCGGCGGTCAAGGGCGCCGAAGACGTGCTCAGCGCCCATGGCTATCTGCTGGTCGTCGCCAGCAGCGGCGGATCCTCCGAACGCGAGCTGGTATTGCTGGAACTCTTCCAGCGTCGGCGTGCCGACGGACTGCTGTTCGGCGTCGAAGAAGAATCGCATCCCGACGTCGCGCAGCGCGTGCGGGACGCCAGCTTTCCCACCGTATTGCTGGAACGCGAAATGGCCTTGCCCATCGACGCGGTGGGCGCCGACCATTTCACCGGCGTCCAACATGCCACGCGGCACCTGATCGGGCTGGGTCATCGGCGCATTGCCCTGGTCAGCGGCGGCAGGCGAAATCGCGTGGGCCGAGACCGGCTGGCCGGGCTGACAAAGGCACACGAAGACGCGGGGTTGCCGCTGGACCCTGAGCTGTTGAGGTTGGACAGCTTTGCGCCTGAGTATGCCTATCGTGAAACGCAACTGCTGCTGAATTTGGCCGATCCGCCTACGGCCATCATTGCGGCCGGCATGCATTTGCTGGAGGGGGTGCTGTCTGCGGCGCGGGGTGCGGGGGTGTCGGTGCCTGGCGAGCTGTCGCTGGTGTGCTCCAACGACACGCCGTTGGCGCGAATGGCTACGCCGGCGATCAGCGTCATCCGGTATGACTCGTACGCGTTGGGTACCGAAGCTGCGCTGCTGTTGTTGCGCCGTATGCAGGGCGAACCAGCCAGCAAGGCGCGGATCCAGATTTCGACTGAGTTTGTGATGCGGGATTCTTGCGGGATTGCGCCTCGGTGATTCTGAATAGGCGTGGCGCGTAATGGCTTCGAGCCGGTCCAGCGCTTCGTGCTTGGTTTATGTAGCGCTTGCTGCTTGGCCTGTGTAGTGCTTTCTACTTGGCTTTTGTGTAGCGCTTCCGGTTCGACCTGTGTGCTACGGAGAAGGCTTGGCCAATCGCGCATGCCGAGCCAGCAGAGTATCCAGCTGATTGGCGAAGGCCTTGCGGTCGGCCTGGCTGAACGAGTTCGGCCCACCCGTCTCCACGCCGCTGGCGCGCAGCTCTTCCATCATGTCGCGCACGGCAAGCCGTTCGCGGATGGTCTCCGGCGAATAGCGCTCGCCGCGCGGATTCAATGCCATCGCGCCCTTGGCCAGCACGTCGGCGGCTAGTGGAATGTCGCCGGTGATGACTAGGTCGCCTGCATTGGCATGCTGCGCGATGTGGGCGTCGGCCACGTCAAAGCCGCGCGGGACTTGGATGGATTTGATCAGAGGGGATGGTGGCGTGCGGAGCATCTGGTTGGCTACCAGGGTGAGAGGGACCTGCCAACGCTGCGCGGCACGGAACAGGATGTCCTTGATGACTGCGGGACAGGCGTCGGCGTCGACCCAGATGTGCATGGTGGATGTTCAGGTGTGAGCCGGTTTCTTTATGGAGCTAGTCAATTAGACACTAATGGTACGGAAGTTCTTTTTATCCTTTTTCGACTCCCGCCAAACCTCAACACGGAGGTGGGATGACACCGGCCAAAGTGGAGCATTCGGTCGCGGGGTGCGCCGATCACGATGAGGTCGATCACCGATCGGGATCTCCTCGGTGCTGTCAAGAGGAAGCGGAACTTGTTCGTGAAATCGGGGCGCCTCTGCCAAGGACTGACTCAACCTCGCCATGAACTCAGGCGACTCTTTCGCATCGTCACCAATCAACACTTCGGCCTCGTTTGTAGCCTGCTCCGGAGTCATCTCTCCGCGCTGAACTTTCACAAACAAGCGCTGCAAAGCGCCTAGGGCCCCGCTACGCTTTCGTATTCTTGACTGCTCGAGGTCGCGCCCAAGTTGCTGCTCCGCTGTTTTCGCAAGAATATCGCTTACAGTGACAACTTGATCCCTGATGATTTGCAGGCCAGAAATGAAGGAGCCGTATTGTCCGATTCCGAGAAAGGGCGCCCAATGCTACAGCAATTCTCCCCTTGCCTTTGATCGAGCCCTCTTCAACTTCGAGCGAGAGAGAGTAGTCCGGAACAGGGAGATTGTCTTCAACGCTCTGCTCCCAGCGATCAAAGAGGTACAAAGAGTACCGCTCAAGCTGACGCTTCGTGAGGTTAGGTACTGCAAAGTAGAAGTCTGTTGTCCCAATGTCGATCATCTATGCATCCACCGCTCTATTCGCAACGTTTCGTAGAGGTTGAACATCTGGGTTGACCGGTACGTGGCGGAAAGGTGCTTCGGACGTACATCCGCAAGAATACGCAATTGCCTATGGAGTATCGCGTGGTGGAAATTTAGGCGCGGATATACCGTCGCTCTCGTCCGCTCTTTGCCGCGAGCGCGCCGTCGATGATGGGTCGCTGTCGATCCAAAGCAGACGCCCGGTGCTGGGAAATAGGAGGCCGGAGATCTGTTCTCGTATTACGAATGAGAAACGCTGTGTCTTGCGTGATCAACGTTGGAACCGGTTTGACTTGGTCATTTGGGTAAGCTCGCCGCCGGTCGTTCCAATTCGTGAGTCGCTTCGGCGCTGTCGGCGTCGACCGGCTGCTTTGGACTACCCCTCCATGTAGGCCCGCAATGAGTCCAAGATGGCCGCCATGCTATCCACATACTCCGGCCGAACGCCGAGTTCGCTGTCCAGATTTCCATCTTTGGCTCTCGTGGCGGGGCGCGCAGGCTTTGTCCTAACGTCGTCAGCAGGAAGTGTGCAGAAAAAGTAGCTAGGGAAGAGGGCTCTAAGCTCATCAGCGTTGGCAGCCTTGTCCCCATCAAACACCGCAGCAACCCGTGCAAACCCGAGTTCACTCAAAATCTGACAAAGGCGCTTGATATTACCGGCGCCGCCGGCGCCCCACCCAAAGAATGCACCTGGCATGTTCTTGCCAAGTTGATCGGCAATCTCGGGCAACAGAACCACGTCTTCCTGACCCTCGACAAGGATCAACCCATCCTCCTGGAAAAACAGCTCGCGTGCATCAAGCCCAAACACGTACGGGTTGTACACATTGCCGGCTGACAACGTCTTGATTGACCCAAGTGCCGTCGGGCCGAGCTGATGAACTTCAGTTCCATTGGCACCGGCGAGGACCCGAATTAGGCCTGCGCCATTTCTCAGTGCTTCCAGATCAACAAAGTATGGGGAATGAGTGGAGATCACGATTTGCCGATCTCTAGAGAGGTTCCGGATCAATTGCGCTAAACGTTTTTGCAGGGCAGGATGCAATGAAAGCTCAGGCTCGTCGATTACGACGACGTCATCCTCGATCGAGTCATACAGCGAATCGACGATGGCAAAGATGCTGACGATGCCTTCGCCCATGCCGTCGCTCGAGTGAGCGTTATCGGCAGAGAAGAACTTGAGAAAGTGTTGCCCCTGCTCAGATTGGTCGATCGACCAATTCGGGATGAATCCGAGTACCTCGGAGAGGTGCGAATTGAAGGCCGCCAGTTTGGCTTCATCGCTCAGGATGTTGAACAGTCGGAACTCGAAGCCGTTGAGCATCGGGCTGCGTTGTGCTGGCAACACTGAGGTTTCAATGTGCTGAAGCCGTGAAATAGGTGCTCTTACTGAAATAAGGATTGAACGCACGTCGTGATGGGAGTACGAATATTCGCTCTTTGGCCTTGTTTCCAATGCGTTTGGTCTCGCTGGATCCTCTGCGAAGCGAGTGGATGGATTCCTTGGCATCTCCAAAGACGTAATCGATCTCGACCAGTCCGATAGCAGCATGTCGGGCGCCGGCGGAGAAACTTGGAGCTTCATCGCCATTGCGCGCTCTCAGGCACTCCAGAATGGAGGACTTGCCTGCATTGTTGGCTCCAGTAATGATGGTGAGCCCACTGCCTTCTTTGCCATTTGGCACGGAGAAAGTCACTACTCCCCGATTTTTGAAGCCGCGATAGCCGAGAATGCCTATGGAATTGAGTGCCATTGCCATGATCCGACATAAAGGAAGTGCGCAGCCGCGAGGGCGTGTATAGAAAGCAGATCGCTGGATGGCCAGAACCAGCTGGATCGTCGTTCTAGACAATCCCGAATGTGCCTTTTGCCGCTCCAGCCGCCTCGACATGACCGAGAGAACGGGAACCGTCCTTCGGCAAGTGCACCGGAGTCTCAACTGTAACTGAAATATTCGGACATTCCAACGCGGTTTAGCGATGAAAGGTCAACTGAACGAGCGTTCAGGATGAATCGGACAAGGCTGGCCACTGACTGATTTTGGCCGATATGACCCTAACCCCGACTTAGTCCGGATCAGAGATTTCCGGCCCATTGAGGTTGGCATTCTGGCTGTCGGCCAAGTGCTGGCGCGCGTACTCGCCAAGTGCCTGGCACTTCAGCGCAGAGTGGGACGAACCCCGATATAGTACGTCCGCCAGGCGCCGATTCTCTCCTTGAGCATCGGCAAATGACAAGAAGCAATGCCTGTCACTCCTGACGGAACCGCCCATTGAAGGATCGCACCGCGCGTTATCGGCTGGTTTTCCGGGGCGACTGAAATCGATTTCCACTTTGTTCTCGTAGACCCGTTTGTCCATGGCTCTGGAGACGAACTCGCTGCCGTAGTAAGTGCAGAATGACCGTCAGCCAACCAAGGCGACAGGCATCCTAGGGTTTCTCTAGGACCTGAGGAGGACGCCGAGATGGCTGACGCTATAGATACTAGGACCAAACCACACCTTTGCCATTGATGGGGGTAAGCGATGAAAGCTGTGCTGATCGGACTGGCCAGCGGTGAGCATCGGCGCTTCAGGATGGCAAACAGCGCGCAGGATTTTGAACGTTTAGTGCAGTATGTACAGACCTGGCTCGGATCATGGCGAGCCGCGCTTGAGCCCACGGGGGATTACCATCGGCCACGCTTTTTGTTCCAGCAGCGGCCATCGACCCACAACAGGGTAGAGCGCCTCCAAAATCCCCAGCGCCCATGCCGGCTGGCGATGGCATTGAGCGTTTCGGTCACATCGGCATCTCGCTCAGATGCGGAGGCTGGCCGCGTGTAGTACGCCGCGCGCGCCAGGCCTGCTATGCGACAGGCACGCGTGATCAACAAGCGGGCTTGCACCAGCAGCTCGACCACCTCGCGCCTGGCCGACAGCGTCAGGATTTTCGGTTCAGAACATCCTTGATCGCCGAACTCTCCAGGGCAAGATCGGCGTACATTCGCTTGAGCTTAGCGTCCTCCGCTTCCAGCTCACGCAGCCGTTGCAGCTCGGACACCTGCCCGCCCGAGTAGTTGCTCTTCCACTGGTAATACGTGGCGTTGCTGATACCGTGCTTTGGGCAGCTCGGCGGCCGGAACTCCCGTCTCGCCTTCCGTCAACACCGCAACGATTTGGCTTTCTGTAAACCTGCTTTTCTTCAAGGGAGGCTCCGACTCTTGGAGCTCCGACATACCACTGGCTGATGTCTACGCAGTGGGGAGCTTACGACATCGCGTGACACCTCTCCACACGCAAACCGGCCTGACGCCGTCTTGGCGAATCCCACGAGCTCCGCCCCTTACCTGCGCAACAATTTACGTCTAGAATTGACCGTGTATAACGCCTCGCGGACTATGCCGCCGGCGGCTAACTTGTTGCAACGGAGCGTTCATGGCCGGTAAGGTTTTTCGTGTCGATGCGAAAGCAGTCCTAACGCTCGGGCGTAATAGCATTAAGGATCACACGACCGCCGTGGTCGAATTGATCAAAAACGCTTATGACGCTGATGCAGACACAGTAGAGCTATCGATCATGTCCAGCGCGGACGGCCACGGCCAAGTCCGAATTTCGGACAATGGACACGGCATGTCGGATAGCGACATTGAAAACGCCTGGCTGAGGATCGGATTTTCTGAGAAGGTCGAGAATAAAACTTCCGCACAGTTCGGGCGCAGGAAGACTGGTGAAAAAGGTATTGGACGACTGTCTGCTGATCGCCTCGGATCGATACTAGAGCTACGTACTAGGCGTAGAGGGGCCCGAGCTACCGGCATTCAAATTGATTGGACCAAGTTCGAGCAACCCGGAAAGGAAATCGGAGAGATACAGCTTCCGCCATTATCCAATTCCAATCCTAAAGTACCCAAACGCCGTATCGGGACAGTCCAGGGGTACGGGACCGAACTCATAATCAGTGAGCTACGACAAGAATGGACGGCCGCTGATATAGCCAAACTATATAAAGAGCTCTCGCTTCTACTTCCGCCGTACTCCAGCCTTGCAAAGACGTTCCTAATTCGACTCTCCAATAACATTGACGTCGAATATAACGGAACAATTCAGTTTGGCGGCAGCGCGAAAGGAGAGATCGAACTGTCGGCGGCCTTGAATAAAGAAGGACTGCTTTCCTATAGAATTCAGCACTTTTCTCCCGGGAATCGAAGTAAGCGAAAAACCGTCGCAAGAACTATTACCTGGGAGTCCATGGCGGCGGACGTACCCAAGAAGAAAGGCAAAGAATCGTATCAACTAGGGGAAGTGAAAATACGGTTGTCCTACTTTGTCAGGCGGGCAGATCTGCTGGAAGGAACCGGACTGAAGTTAAGCCAGCTACGGGCATATCTAGATCGAAACGCGGGTGTCCGTATATATCGCGATATGGTAAGAGTTAAACCATATGGCGATCCCGCTAGTGGAGAAGCTGATTGGCTAGGACTCGGGGAGCGGAAGATAAGTGACCCTGCCGGCGCAAGAAGAAGCAGCTTCAAGATTGGTCCGAATCAACTTGTGGGCGTGGTATTTGCCGGTCGCGACACGAGCCCTGAGCTCATAGACAGCTCCTCAAGAGAGGGACTCATCGAGAATGATGCATTTAGACAGTTAAAAACCGTACTGATGCGCTGCATAAACCTCATTGAATCTAAATACCATGAGATAAACAAGGAAAATCCGCGGCCGGGGACTAAAGCGGGACGAGCTAAAGCCTCAGTGAAGAGTCTAACAGGCAACCTTTCATCATTGACAGTAGAGCTATCCGAACTTCAAGGGAAGGTCGGTGACGATCTACGCCATGAGTTCGCAGCAGTTGCAGAGCAAATAAGCCAGGTAATCCAGCAGGCCCAGGCGACGCAGAGAGACATAGAAGAATTAGCGGATCAGAATACGGTTTTTCGCGGCTTAGCTACGGTAGGAATAGCGTCCGCGATCTTCGGCCACGAGACGTCCACTTCCATTATTCAGGCAGGCACCAAGGTCCGGATTGCACGCCAACTTATCGCAAAAACTCCGCCCGACATCCCCCGCATCTCCGAGCGCCTCAACGACGCGAGCGGTTATATGGACCGCATAGCGAGTTGGGGGAAGTTCTCGCTTAGTAGAGTCAATAAAGATAAACGCCAAAAGCGAAAAATATCAGTCTCGAAGCTCGTAGAGGAGATATTGAATGAACTGGAAGGGCCTATGAGCAGTAGTGATGTGGAGCTTAAGAGAATTATCAGCTTAGACGTTGAGGCTCGGACGTTTCCAATGGACGTCGAGGCGGTGCTAATTAATTTTGTGACCAACGCTTATCACGAAGTGAAGCGTCATCAAGGCGATCGGGTCATTCGCGTCAAACTATCTGAACGAAAGGTCGGGCAACGAGCCGGGTTCGATCTTAGCGTATCGGACAACGGTGACGGCATTCCGGCCGAGTTCACGGAAAGTATTTGGGAACCGCTGTTTTCTACCAAAACAGACGCTAGAGGAAGAGCAACAGGAACAGGGCTCGGCCTCGCGATTGTTAAATCCGCCGTCGAAGAGCTCGGAGGAGAGGTAAGCGTAAAACCAAAAGGTCCGCTCGGTGGAGCGCAGTTCAGCGCCTGGTTTCCAGGAGGGGTTTAATGACTCTGAAAATTCTAATTGTCGACGACCGGAACGACGTGAGATCTGACTTACGTGAGTTAATCGAACTAAATCTCCCAGACGGCACTGAGATCGAAGTCATTGATATATTCCCACTCGACGAAATCCGGGCGTACGCCTCTTTTATTCTCGAGCATGACGTATGCGCGCTGCTACTTGACGAGCAGCTTGGCGAACGGAAGAACCCTGAAACCGGCGCCCACATCTCATACTATGGCCATGATGTAATCGAGTGTCTACGCGATGCTTTACCCGACTTTCCAGTCTACATCGTGACCACCTTTGGCATCGCTTCCGACCTTGTGGCTAAGGAAGCAGAATTTGAAGATCTAATCGAGAGGGACTTGATCCTACAAAAGCCGGAGATGTATACAAATAGGATAAAGCGAGCAGCTTCTCGATTCCAGGAGGCAATGCATCGCCATTTAGAAAGGTTAAATACTCTGACCTTAAAGGCAGCGCACGGTAATCTATCTCCAGAAGAACAAAGCACCCTAGCTAGCATTAGACAACTTCTCGGGCTCCCATTCACTGGCGATTCTGACCTCGTCGTGTCCGATTTGATCGCGGAAGGGCGTTTGTTAGCGAATAAATCAGAGCAGCTGTTGGATAGAATTCTTCAAGGTCAGCAATGACAATGACTTGGCGACGAATAGACAAAACGCAGTCCCCTGTTCCCACATCTGGCGACTATCGTTCATGGAAACCATTACTTGCACGCGAGGGGCGACTTCAGTGCGTTTACTGCTGTATACCTGAGAGTCGATTCGGAGGGATCCGAAACTTCCACGTCGAGCATTACAGACCTCAGTCACTATTTCCGAGACTTCGCAACGACTATCTGAACCTTTTTTACGCTTGCGGAATCTGCAACGTTTTCAAAAGCGATGATTGGCCGGCGGATCACCTTCAAGGGGATCTTTCACATCCCGCATATCCCGACCCTTCTCAGGTTGACTATGGCAGCTTCTTGACGATCGACGAGTCAACCGGCGAGGTGAGCGGCTCGGGAATCTTGGGCCGATACATAGTCGAGCGGCTGCACCTGAATCGCCCGCAAATGGTAGCTATACGGAAGCTGACGCAATTGTTTGCGCGTATTGCGCGATTTCATGAGTCAATGACGAGTTTACTGGAGGAAAGCAAGATTCCGACCGAACTCAAAGACGACGTAATAAAGGTTCTGTTGGATATAAATAAACTCACATTGCGATATGCGACAGCTCGCCCTTACGCTAGCGATCAGCTAAGGTGACTTATCTAGGCCCGGCGGCTGGTTGCGCTCCTATTCTTCTCATAAGCGGCCCTCACCGCTTCCTCCATACTCGCAGCATCTGAAAGACTAGCTATGAAGGATACTGGATGGGGCAAGGGGAGTCGGTCGAGTTCAAAGATAGAGACATTGCTCGACCCTGATATAGCGCGAAAGACTTGATTGACGCAACGTGTGTTTAGCAAGGCTGCCAACAAGTTAGAGTCTAGAGCATCGTCGCGAACGGCCCTAAGCACTATGACGTGATTTTCGCAGACGAAGCCCCCATGTTGTTTGAGGAACTCGTTTGGCACCGACGCCGCCACCAGTCGGCTGCGCTGATCGCTTGAGGTCAGGCGCTGGAGAATTACTGCCTGCCCTCTGATGATGCAGTTTTCTGATCGGTTTTGCAATTGAACAAAACGTTCAGCACTTCGATGCCCCGCCGTTCGTCCATGCACAAATGTCCCTTCTGGAGAAATATCGGTCGCCCAAATAAGTGGCAGAACTAAACCGGCGTCTATCTCGGACGGGGACACGGCTAGCCTAGTCCTCTTGTCTCGATATGCGACCAGACTGCCTATGGTAGCCTGATATCCGTAGTCGCCGATTCTCGACCGGCTTGTGCTTACCAACGTTATCCACTGCGCATCCTCTGCGGATCTAGGTATAGGCCACGGATTACCGTAGGAAGGCATGGCAAGGTGTCCCACTACCGTAAACTTGCCCCCGCTTTCCAGCAAGTTTATCTCGGTGGCAGATTTTGTCGGACGACGATTATCCCTCACCTTAAGAATGGTAACCGCGGTCTCTTGCTCCACGTTCATGAAGACCGATTTTCTGTCGCTCAGCATATCGATTTGTAGCGCGTCGCAACTCGCAAGTAACTTCTCGCGCAGAAGCATGAACGATCGACCGGACAAAAAGCTGGTCGGAGTAAGCAAGCCGATTAGGCCACCTTCCGCTACGAGTTGGAGAGCTCTATTCATGAAAAGCCCATAAACGTTCGGCTGCCCGTCAATCACATCACTATGCAGAGGGCGATAACGGGTTACCTCCGACCGCTTTAGCTTTCGGTACGGCGGATTCAAGGCGAGGACATGGGGCTTGAGACTACGCAGGCTTGAAGCAGTTAGCCCATCACCGCAACACAGTCGAATTTGTGGCTTAACACCGGTCGCTTCAATCAAAGGATAAAGTGACATTCCAAGGAAGGTGCTTGATAGCTGGAGCAGCAATGGGTCTAGATCATTACCCGAAAGGTTTTTTTCGATCCTCTCTATCTGTTTTTTTGGACTGACTCCGGCATTCGTCAGCTCTTTCGTCATGCGCTGCGCTATAGGCACTAGAAAGGCGGCACCTCCACATGCAGGGTCATGCCAATGGTGCCCGGTAAGCGACGCCCCATGCTTGAGAAGGTTATCGATTACGCGCTCTGCCATCATAGGTGGCGTAAAGAACAGCGCCTGTTGAGCCTGTGCCGTTTCACCCACCCACAGCGCATACGCGCTGGCCAGCCAAAACGCGGCCTCATTGAATGGCTGCTCCAATAGCCAATCAACGAACTCGCGTACAGCCTTATCCTTTATTAGTGCCACGCACGCAAACGGCACCTTATCAGGCAGAAGAAGAGGAAAGCGCTTCTCACACCAGAGATACAGTATGGCGAGTACTAATCGTCGCGGATTTTTCGGCTGGCTGCTTGCGAAGGTTCGAAGTCTACTAACTTGTCGGCGAAACTTTAAACGAGCAGCAGGGATCACCATCATCCGGAATGTGTTATTTTGATTGTCAAACGCCAGAGCAATTAGTGCTTATTTTGCGTGGACCCTTCATTCGTTGACAGCCTTCTTTTCACCGTCGGCACAGCGCCGGTTTATTCGTTGAGCATGCTAAGTAACCAATCGAGCAATCGCAACGTCTAGACTTCGTGACCGCGGTCCTTTGCATAGAGGAAAGGCCGGCCAACCACGATACAGCACAGCACTATATACAGCAGCGCCGCCGCTTAGTGGTATCTACGAGATCAAAACGGAATATCGTCATCCATATCCGCCAAATTAGCTCCACCCGCCGGCGCAGCCGCGGGCGCCGCCGGCCTCTGCGGAGCCGGACGCGAAGCCGGCGCAGCCCGCTGCTGACGCGGCGCACCGCCTTCCTCGAACCCGCCGCCTCCACCGTAGCCGCCCTCACCGCCACCTTCACGCCCACCCAGCATCTGCATCTGGTCAGCGACGATCTCGGTGCTGTAGCGGTCCGCACCCGTATCCTTATCCTGCCACTTGCGCGTCTTCAAGCGCCCTTCGATATACACCGACCGGCCCTTGCGCAGGTACTCGCCGGCGATCTCAGCCAGCCGGTTGTACATGACGACCCGGTGCCACTCCGTTTCTTCCCGCTTCTCGCCCGACGCCTTGTCCTTCCACTGCGAGGTGGTTGCGATGGAGACGTTGCAGATGGCCGCGCCGTCCGGGCTGTAGCGCACTTCTGGGTCGCGACCCAGGTTGCCGACGATGATGACTTTATTGACCGATGCCATGCCGATACCCCTGTGTATTGGCCACCCGGCCGCGGGCGCGGCGGGGTGTACAACAACAACTAAGATGTTCCTAAGACCTGCTTCATGAAACACGCCGGTCTGCGGAAACGAAGACCGGCGCACTAAAGAAGCCCTGATTGAGCGTCATTATCGGCGATAAGCCGGGCAACCTCAAACGGCCACCGTGCCCAAACCATCACGCCTCAAAGGGCCGGATCACACGGTGCCGAGCCAGCAGCAACGCCCGCCGACGCACAGCCGCAGCCGCAACCAGCCACAGCACGCACCACCCTACTGCTCCACTTTCGCCCCCACCGCCTTCATCCCCCACCCCACCACCAACCAAGCAACCGCCAACCCCGCCGCCAGCCAGAACACTCCCGCCGCCCCCGCCTGCGAAGCCATCCACCCGCCCAACGCCCCGCCGCTAAACAACCCCGCCGCCTGCGCAGTGTTGTAGTACCCCAGCGCCAGCCCCTTGTACGCCGCCGGCGCCATGCGCGACACCAGCGAAGGCTGCAGCGCCTCCAGCACGTTGAACGCCACGAAGAACCCGGTCAGCCCCACCGCCAGCGGGTAGAACCCATGCGACGCCGCGGGCAGCAGCGCACACACGGCCGCCAACCCGGCCACGCACCACAGCAGCGCCCCGCGATGCGCGCGTCGCTTCTCGGCCACGAACACCACCGGCACCATCAGCACGAAAGACACCAGGATGATGGGCAGGTACACCTTCCACAGTTCCTGCGTGGCCAGCCCGCCCGCCTGCGCCAGCAAGGCCGGCGACACGACGAACAACGACACCTGGATGAAGTGCAGGCAGTACACGCCGAAGTTCAGCCGCAGCAGGTCGCCATGCAGCAGCACCGCCCCCGGGCGCTCGGCGCGCATGTTGCGCGACGATCCCAGCGGCACCACGGGCACGACCCAGCGCGCCACGGCGATACTGGCCACGCCCAGGCAGGCGATGGTCCAGAACAATCCCGGCAGGCCCCACCAGCCCACCAGCAGCGGCCCCAATATCAGCGACAGCGCGAACGACAGCCCGATGGATCCGCCCACCATGGCCATAGCACGGGTGCGCACCTCGTCGCGCGTGGAATCGGCCAGCCAGGCCGTGACGGCCGCTGAGATGGCGCCGGCGCCCTGTATGGCGCGGCCGATGGTGATCCAGAACACGTCGTCCGCCAGCGCGCACACCACGCTGCCGGCCACGAACAACAGCAGGCCGAACAGCACCACGGGGCGGCGCCCCCAGCGGTCGGAAGCCAGGCCGAACGGAATCTGCATCACGGCCTGGGTCAGGCCATACATGCCCAGGGCCAGGCCGACGCGTGCCGGGTCCTCTCCGCCGGGAAGCCCACGCGCCGCCACGGCGAACACGGGCAGCAGCAGAAACAACCCCAGCATGCGACAGGCGAACAGGCCGGCCAGCGCCACGCTGGCGCGGCGCTCGGATGGGGTCAGTTTCAGCTTGGGGACGGCCGGCATGCGGTCAATTTGTAGTTATGCGGGTGCCTGCGGCAGCGCGCCAGCCGGCATGGGCAGGCGCGCCGCCGACTCCGGACGAGGCCCGCCCCTTGCACGCGGCGGGATGACGTCCGAACGCGCGAAGGTTCGGCGCGCTATAGTACCAAGTTGGCCTTTGAAACTGCTTAATCCGCCCAGGATGCCGATGGATGCGATTCGAATAAGGGGTGCGCGCACCCACAACCTGAAGAACGTATCGCTGGACCTGCCGCGCCACCAGCTGGTGGTCGTGACGGGCCTGTCCGGATCGGGCAAGTCCTCGCTGGCATTCGACACCCTTTATGCCGAGGGCCAGCGCCGCTATGTGGAAAGCCTGTCGGCTTACGCGCGCCAGTTCCTCCAGCTGATGGACAAGCCCGATGTGGACCTGATCGAGGGCCTATCGCCCGCGATCTCCATCGAACAGAAGGCGTCCAGCCACAATCCGCGTTCCACGGTCGGCACGATCACCGAAATCCACGACTACCTGCGCCTGCTGTACGCGCGGGTGGGCACGCCCTATTGCCCCGATCACGGCCTGCCGCTGCAGGCGCAGAACGTCAGCCAGATGGTGGACGGTGTCCTGGCCTGGGCTGCGGAAACACGCCTGGCGGTGCTGGCGCCCATCGCCCGCGCCCGCAAGGGCAGTTTCGAGGACGAGTGCGCCAGCCTGCAGGCGCAGGGCTATGTGCGGCTGCGCGTGGACGGGCAGATGGTCGAAATCGACGCCATGCCCGCGCTGAAAAAGACCGAGAAGCACGACATCGACGTGGTGATCGACCGCCTGCGCATCCGCCCGGAAAGCAAGCAGCGCCTGGCGGAAAGCTTCGAGACGGCGCTGCAGCTGGCCGACGGCCGCGCCATCGCGCTGGACATGGACAGCGGACGCGAGCAGATTTTCTCAAGCCGCTATGCCTGTCCGGTGTGCAGCCACAGCCTGCCCGAGCTGGAGCCGCGGCTGTTCAGCTTCAACAATCCCATGGGCGCCTGCCCCACCTGCGACGGCATCGGCCAGGTGGGATTCTTCGATCCCAAGCGCGTGGTGGCGTTTCCCGAACTCAGCCTGGCGGCGGGCGCGATCCGCGGCTGGGATCGCCGCAACTCGTTCACGCACACGCTGCTGACCAGCCTGGCGGCGCATTACGGCTTCGACATCGACACGCCGTTCGAGAACCTGCCGGACGATATCCGCGAGAAAGTGCTGCACGGCTCGGGCGAGGAAGAGATCCAGTTCTTCTACCTCAACGAGAAGGGCCGCAGCACGGTGAAGCGGCATCCGTTCGAGGGCGTCATCCCTAACCTGGAACGCCGCTGGCGCGAGACGGACTCGGCCAATGTGCGCGAGGAACTGGGCAAGTACCGCAACATCAAGACCTGTCCCGATTGCGCGGGCTCGCGCCTGCGCGCCGAGGCGCGGCACGTGCTCATCGGCGATGACCCTCGCGGCGGCGAACGCCACGGCCAGGCCATCTTCGAGGTCGAGGCGATGCCGCTGTCGGCCTGCCTGGAGTGGTTCCGCGCGCTGGCGCTGACGGGCGCCAAGCAGGAAATCGCCCAGCGCATCGTGCGCGAGATCGAGGCGCGGCTCAGCTTCCTGAACAATGTGGGGCTGAACTATCTGTCGCTGGACCGCAGCGCCGACACCATTTCGGGCGGCGAGGCGCAGCGCATCCGGCTGGCCAGCCAGATCGGGTCGGGCCTGACGGGCGTGATGTACGTGCTGGACGAACCGTCCATCGGCCTGCACCAGCGCGACAACGACCGCCTGATCGGCACGCTGCAGCACCTGCGCGACCTGGGCAACAGCGTGATCGTGGTCGAGCACGACGAAGACATGATTCGCTCGGCCGATTGGGTGGTGGACATGGGCCCGGGCGCGGGCGAGCACGGCGGTCAGGTGGTGGCGCAGGGCACGCCGGCCTCCATCGAGAAAGACGATCAGTCCCTCACGGGCCAATATCTCAGCGGCCGGCGCGCCATCGACGTGCCCAAGCGCCGCGCCTTCGGCGACGACCAGCCGTGGCTCACGCTGTCGGGCGCGTCGGGCAACAACCTGAAGAACGTCACGCTGCGCGTGCCGGCGGGCAAGCTGGTGTGCGTGACGGGCGTGTCGGGTTCGGGCAAGTCGACGGTGGTGAACGACACGCTGGCGGTGGCCGCGGCGCGCCAGCTGAATCACGCGCAGGGCGAGCCGGCGCCGTATGCCTCTATCACGGGCCTGGAGCATTTCGACAAGATCATCAACGTCGACCAAAGCCCCATCGGCCGCACGCCGCGCAGCAACCCGGCCACGTACACGGGCCTGTTCACGCCCATCCGCGAACTGTTCGCGGGCGTGCCCGAGGCCCGCGCGCGCGGATACGATCCGGGCCGCTTCAGCTTCAACGTGAAGGGCGGCCGCTGCGAGGCGTGCCAGGGCGACGGCGTGGTCAAGGTCGAGATGCACTTCCTGCCCGACATGTACGTGCCGTGCGACGTTTGTCATGGCAAACGATATAACCGCGAGACGCTGGAGATCCGCTATCGCGGCCGCAACATCAGCGAGGTGCTGGACCTGACGGTGGAACAGGCGCTGGAATACTTCGAGTCCGTGCCCGCCATCGCGCGCAAGCTGCACACGCTGGTGGACGTGGGCCTGTCGTATATCCGCCTGGGGCAAAGCGCCACCACCCTGTCGGGCGGCGAGGCGCAGCGCGTGAAGCTGTCGCAGGAGTTGTCCAAGCGCAGCACGGGCCGCACGCTGTACATCCTGGACGAACCCACCACGGGCCTGCACTTCCGCGACATCGAACTGCTGTTGAAGGTGCTGAACCAGCTGGTCGACAGCGGCAATACGGTGCTGATCATCGAGCACAACCTGGACGTGATCAAGACGGCGGACTGGCTGGTGGATATGGGGCCCGAAGGCGGCGACGGCGGCGGACGGGTGGTGGCGCAGGGTACGCCCGAAGAGGTGGCGGACAACCCGGACAGCCATACCGGCCACTATCTGGCGCGCGTGTTGCGGCGCACATAAAGGGCTTGGCCCGCAGTACACTGATCCGACCCACGGCTTGCTCGCGAGATCCGACATGTACACCCTGATCATCGGCAACAAGAATTACTCGTCCTGGTCGCTGCGCGCGTGGCTGGCCCTGCGCGCCGGCGGCATCCCCTTCAAAGAGCAGAAGGTGGGGCTTTTTACCGATGAGTTCGCCCGCACGCTGGGCGGCGTCACGCCGGCCGGCCTGGTGCCGGTGTTGCTGGACGGCAGCTTCGCGGTATGGGATTCGCTGGCCATCTGCGAATACGTGGCCGAACGCCATCCCGAGGCGCAGCTGTGGCCTGCCGATGCCCGCGCCCGGGCCCGCGCGCGCTCGCTGGCCGCGCAGATGCACAGCGGTTTTTCGCAGCTGCGCAACCTGCTGCCGATGAACGTGGAAGCGCTGCTGCCCGGCGTGGACATCACCGAGGCGCAGCAGGACATCTCGCGCATCCAGGCCATCTGGCAGGACACGCGCGCCGAGTTCGGCCGCGACGGCCCCTTCCTGTTCGGGCGGTTCAGCATCACCGATGCCTTCTACGCCCCCGTGGTGTCGCGCTTCGTCACGTATGGCGTGCCGGCGGCCGGCCCGGTGCGCGAGTACATGGACGCGGTGCTGGCGCTGCCCGCCATGCAGGAATGGACCCGCGACGCCTGCGCCGAGGCCACCTTCGTGCCGGCCGACGAGCCCTATCGCACCCAGCGCTGATCCGGCAAATTACGGCTGCAGGCCAAAAGTACCGGCAATTAAGCTGTACGTCAGAAATATGACGGCTGGTATAAGATGGGCTATTCCGGCGCACGGCCTCGGGCCGCGCGCTTTGGCATTGGCCCGGGTGGCTGGCGGAATCACAAGTTCCGGCTCGTCGCCGTAAACCGCGATCCCATGGATCATGATCAAGAGTTACGCATTGCCAGCGCTCTCTACGAGGGCGTGACCGATGCCAGCCGCTGGCAGGAAGCCCTGCAACTGACCGCCCACGCCCTGGATACCGAGCGCGGGGCCATTCTGGCGCGCCACCAGCGCACGGGCCGCATCCTGGTCAGCGACGTGGTCGGCAACGACCCGGCCATGGTCGACGAGTACGAAGCCCACTACCACGAGCAGGACATCGTCAACGCGGTGTCGCACCGCATCCCCACCGGGGGCTCCTTCCTGGACCAGCGCGACAGCGCCGAGGCCATGCGCGATACGCCGTTCTACAACGACTTCCTGCGCCGCCACGGCGTGGGTTCGCTGATGATGGCGTTTCCGGTGCGCCAGGAAGGCATGGAGCACCTGGTGTCGTTCCAGCGCGACCGCGAGCGCGGCGCCTTCGACGTCCAGCACGAAGAAAACCTCAAGCGCCTGGTGCCCCACCTGCAGCGCGCCATCGAGCTGCGGCTGAAGCTGCGCTCGCTGGAGCGGCAGGTGGCCTGGAGTTCCGCCGCGCTCGAGGCCTTCTCCACCCCCATCCTGTTGCTGGATCCCGGCGGCCGCCTGCTTGGCGCCAACCACACCGCCCAGCATTGGTACGCGCGCCACGTCAACCGGCTGCGCGGCTGCGCCGAATGGCACCGGGTGCTGGCCACGGCCACGGGCGCGCTCGGCGCGCCGCGCGCGGCCGGCTATCGCATGAGCGACGAGGCCGGCTATGTGGTGGCGGTGCCGGCGCCGGCCGCGCATGCGCACGGCCTGCCTGACGGCCCGATCGCGCTGGTGGTGGTGCACCCCGAGCGCCTGCACACGCCCGTGCAGCACGACGTGCTGAAAGACCTGTTCCATTTCAGCCAGGCCGAGTGCCGCCTGCTGGACTGTCTGATGCTGGGACAGCCCATGGCGCAGGCCGCGGCCACACTGGGCATCGCCATGGAGACGGCGCGCTCGCAGACGAAGTCGATGCTGCAGAAGACGGGAACACATCGGCAGGCCGAATTGCTGCGCCTGGCCTCGATGCTTCAAGGTCCGGCCTGAGACCGGGCAGCAGCGGAGCGACCGCAATCGCAGAACGCACATAGCGCGTCGGCGAGCAATCACTCGATCGATGTAGGACGTAGGGATGGGCAGAAAAGGCCCCGCCCGACCGGAAGTACCATGGTGCCCCATTTGGCATTCCGGTGGGCGGGCAAGCACGGCGAATGTGCCCGGTGATCTTATTCGGTTGGTCCTACATCCGCATCCCCCGTTTGGGGGATAGGTCTGTCAACACTATCAGCTCATGTCGAATAGCCGACGATGCTCGCGGATGGCATAGCGATCGGTCATTCCGGCGATGTAGTCGGCGATGGCGCGCGCCTGCGCCGTGGCGTCGTCGCGGCGGTAATCGGGCGGCAACAGGCGAGGATCGTCGAGGAACGCGCCATACATGTCACGCACGATGCGGCGCGCCTTCGTGGTCATGCGCACCACCTGATAGTGGCGGTACAGGTTGTGGAAGAGGAAGCGCTTGAGCTCGTCGGCTTCCTGCCGCACCTCGTCTGAAAAGCCCGCCAACGCGGGCGCCTGGCGCACGGCATCCGCGCTGTCGGGTGCGTGCTGTCGCACGCGTGCCAGCGTGGTGGCGGTAAGGTCGGTGATGAGCGTGTTGATCATCCGCCGTATGGTTTCGGCGATGGCGCGGCGCGAGGGAATGCCCGGATGCAGGCGCATCACTTCGGCATGATGGCGCGCGAAGATGGCGACCTGCTGCATCTGCTCCAGCGTGATCAGCCCCGAGCGCAGGCCGTCGTCGATGTCGTGGTTGTTGTAGGCCACCTCGTCTGCCAGATTGGCCACCTGGGCCTCGAGCGAAGGCTGGGTGCGTTCCAGGAAGCGCAGGCCCACATCGCCCAGCTGGCGCGCGTGCGCCGCCGAGCAGTGCTTCAGTATGCCTTCGCGGGTTTCGAAGCACAGGTTCAGGCCGTTGAACTCCGCGTAGCGCTCTTCGAGCTCATCGACTACGCGCAGGCTTTGCAGGTTGTGCTCGAAGCCGCCGGCCTGCGGCGCCAGTTCGTGCATGCAGGCATTCAGCTCGTCCTGCCCGGCGTGGCCGAAAGGCGTATGGCCCAGGTCATGCGCCAGCGCGATGGCTTCGGTAAGGTCTTCGGACAGGCCCAGGTTGCGCGCCAGCGTGCGCGCGATCTGCGCCACTTCCAGGCTATGGGTGAGACGGGTGCGGAACAGGTCGCCTTCGTGATTGACGAAGACCTGCGTCTTGTACTCCAGGCGGCGGAACGCCGTGCAGTGCACGATGCGATCGCGGTCGCGCTGGAACTCGGTGCGGTTGGTGGCCGGCGGCTCGGCGTGCGCGCGGCCGCGGGTTCGATCGGGGTGACAAGCGTAGACGGCCAGTGGTGTCATCGGCAATCTCGCCTCGGGGTCATGCGACGGTGCGCTTCAACACGTCGCGCACGGCATCGTCCGGCGCCGTGCGGCTTACGGCCTGCCCGATGCGCGGCATCAGCACGAATTTGATCTCGCCGCCTTCGGCCTTCTTGTCGACCTGCATCAGCGACAGCCAGCGCTCGGCGCCCAGGTCGGGCGCGGTGACGGGACATCCGATGGCGGCCACCAGCTTGCGCACGCGATCCACGTCGGCCCGCGGAAAACCGGTGACCAGCGCGGACAGCTCGGCGGCCTGCACCATGCCGCATCCCACGGCCTCGCCGTGCAGCCATACGCCATAGCCCAGGCCCGACTCGATGGCGTGGCCGAACGTGTGGCCCAGGTTGAGAATGGCGCGCAGGCCGGACTCGCGCTCGTCCTTGCCCACCACCTGCGCCTTCAGCTCGCACGAGCGGCGGATGGCATGGGCCAGCGCGTCGCGGTCGAGCGCGCGCAGCGCCGCGGCATGGGCCTCGCACCATTGCCAGAATTCGGGGTCGAGGATCAGCCCATACTTGATGACCTCGGCCAGCCCGGCCGATATCTCGCGGGCGGGCAGCGTGCGCAGCACGTCGGTGTCGATCTCCACCGCGATGGGCTGGTGGAACGCGCCGATCATGTTCTTGCCCAGCGGATGGTTGACGGCGGTCTTGCCGCCCACCGACGAATCGACCTGCGCCAGCACCGTGGTGGGCACCTGCACGAAGCGGATTCCGCGCATGTACACGGCCGCGGCAAACCCCGTCATGTCGCCGATGACGCCGCCGCCCAGCGCCACCAGCACGGCGCGTCGGTCGCAGCGGTTCTCGAGCAGGCCGTCGAAGATCAGGTTCAGCGTCTGCCAGTCTTTGTGCGCCTCGCCGTCGGGCAGGTCGATGCGAAGCACGCGCTTGCCCGTACGCTGCAGCGCGGCCACGGCGCGCGCGCCGTAGAGTTCACCCACGACGGGATTGGTGACGACGACGATGGAGGTGGCGTCGGCGGGAATGCAGGCGTCCAGGCTGTCGAGCCGGCCCGGCCCGATGTGGATGGGATAGCGCCCGCCGGGAGTGTCGACGTCGACGACCACGGTCATTGTTGGGCCTCGTAGGCTTGCAGCTTGGGAATGAGCGACTTCACCAGGTTTGCGACCGGCGTGCAGCCGGTGTCGACGACCAGGTGCGCCGCCTCTTGGTATAGCGGCTCGCGCAGGGTAAGCAGCTGGCGCAGCGTGCCGCGCGGATCGGCGGTGGCCAGCAGCGGCCGGTTGCGGTCGCGGCACGTCCGGCGGTAGAGTTCGTCAACGCTGGCGCGCAAATACACCACCACACCGCGCTCGCGCAGCAGGCGCCGGTTTTCTTCAGACAGGATGGCGCCGCCACCCGTGGCAAGTACGATGGCCCGGCGTTGAGTACACTCTTGCAGCGCATTCGCCTCGCGCCGGCGAAAACCGGTCTCACCCTCGATCTCGAATATCACCGGGACCCTCACGCCGCAGCGCGATTCCAGCTCATGATCCAGGTCGACGAATTCGCGGCCCAACGTGCGCGCCAGGCCACGCCCTATGGTGGTCTTGCCCGCGCCCATCATGCCCACCAGGAAAATGGGCAGGTCATACGGCAGGCTGGCGGTCTGCGCGGCGCAGGGCGTCGCGCGCGCATCCGCGCACGGGGCGTCTGTCGGGCCGACGTCGTCCGTGGACGCGCAGGAGTTCGCAAAAACATTCATGGCGGCATTATCCCATTGCCGCCAGTTGCCCGCTTACCACACCGGAACTATTTTGTTACAGAAACCGGTGAGCAGGTCTGAGAGTCTAAAAGAGATAACCGTAAAATCGCCGCGATGAGCAAGCGCCAGAATTCTTCGAAGCAGGACCAGCCCGCCCACGGCGGCTCGCCGATTTTGCGGTTTTTCGTCAAGACCGGCATTCTGCTGGGCGGCCTGGCGCTGTGCGGCGTGCTGCTGGCCGGCATGGCTCTGGCCCTGGCCTGGCCCAACCTGCCCGACCTGCACGCCATGACCGATTACCGGCCGCGCGTGCCGCTGCGCGTCTACACGGCCGACCGCGTGCTCATCGGCGAGTTCGGCGAAGAGCGCCGCAACGTGCTGCGCTTCAACGAGATTCCCGACGTGATGAAGTCGGCGGTGCTGGCCGCGGAAGACGACCGCTTCTACCAGCACGGCGGCATCGACTGGGCGGGCGTGATCCGCGCCGGCCTCACCAACATCATCAACATGTCGAAGACGCAGGGCGCCAGCACGATCACGATGCAGGTGGCGCGCAACTTCTACCTGTCGTCAGAGAAGACCTATTCGCGCAAGTTCTACGAACTGCTGCTCACCTTCAAGATCGAATCGCAGCTCACCAAGGACCAGATCCTCGAGCTGTACATGAACCAGATCTACCTGGGGCATCGCGCGTATGGCTTCGCCGCGGCGTCGCGCACGTACTTCGGCAAGCCGCTGTCGCAGGTCACGCCGGCCGAGGCGGCCATGCTGGCCGGCATCCCCAAGGCTCCGTCGCGCTTCAATCCGCTGTCCAACCGCCCCCGCGCCGAACTGCGCCAGCGCTACGTGCTGGGCCGCATGTATTCGCTGGGCTACCTGACCGAGGCCGAGTACAAGGAAGCATCGGCGCAGCAGCTGGTGCTCAAGTCCATGGACCCCACGGCCGGCGGCACCTACGGCATCCACGGCGAGTACGTGGCCGAGCTGGCCCGCCAGCTGCTGTACAACGTGTACCAGGACAACCTGTACTCGCGCGGCATCAACGTGTACACCACGGTGATGTCCAAGGACCAGGAAGTGGCCTACAACGCGGTGCGCGACGGCGTGCTCGAGTACACGCGCCGCGCGCCCTATCCCGGTCCCGAAGACCAGCTCGACCTGCCTGCCGGCATCGAGAACGACCCGCAGGCGCTCGACGAGTTCCTGGACGGCGTGTTCGACAAGTACAGCGACAGCGCCGACCTGCTGACCGGCGTGGTGCTGTCGGCCAGTCCCACCGAGATCAAGGTGGCGCGCAGTTCACGCGAGATCATCACCGTCAACGACAAGAAGGCGCTGGGCATCGTGGCGCGCGCGCTGGGCGACAAGGCCAAGGCCGATATCCGCATCAAGCGCGGCTCGGTGGTCTACGTGCACAAGAACGGCGAGTACTGGGAAGTGATCAACTTCCCGGGCGTGCAGGCGGCCTTCGTGTCCATGGTGCCGCAGGACGGCGCGATCCGCTCGCTGGTGGGCGGCTTCGATTTCTTCCGCGGCAATTTCAACCGCGTCACGCAGGCATGGCGCCAGCCGGGCTCGAACATCAAGCCCTTCATCTACGCCGCCTCGCTCGAACGCGGCCTGACGCCCAGCACGCAGATCTCCGACCAGCCCTTCGAACTCAGCGCCGCGCAGACCGGCTCGAAGGCCTGGCATCCGAAGAACTACGGCAACCAGTACGAGCCCATGCTGACCATGCGGCAGGCGCTGTACAAGTCCAAGAACATGGTGTCGATCCGCATCCTGCAGGCCATCGGCCCGCAGTACGCGCAGGACTACCTGACCCGCTTCGGCTTCGACAAGAGCCGCCAGCCGGCGGTGCTGCCGCTGGCGCTGGGCGCGGGCTCGGTCACGCCGCTGCAGCTGGCCGGCGCCTACGCGGTGTTCGCCAACGGCGGCTATCGCATCACGCCCTACCTGATCGAGCGCGTCACCGACAGCTCGGGCAAGATCCTGATGCAGTCCAAGCCGCCGGTCGCGGGCGACGCCTCGGTGCGCGCCATCGATCCGCGCACGGCCTTCGTGGTGGACGACATGCTGCGCGGCGTGGCCACCAGCGGCACGGCGGCGCGCGCGCGCGCCACGCTCAAGCGCGGCGACGTGGCCGGCAAGACGGGCACCACCAACGAATCGGTGGACGCGTGGTTCTCGGGATATACGCCCACGCTGGTGGGCACGGCGTGGCTGGGCTATGACCAGCCGCGCTCGCTGGGTTCGCGCGAGACGGGCGGCGGCGTGGCCATGCCCATCTGGCTGGAATACATGCAGGAAATGCTGAAGGGCGTGCCCGAGAACAAAGAGCGCAATCGTCCCGAAGGCCTGCTGGTCGAAGGCGGCGAGTACTACTTCGCCGAGTATCCGCCGGGCCAGGCCGTGGCCTCGCTGGGGCTGGGCGCCTCGCCCACGACGACGCAGCAGAGCGACTCGCTGGGCGACTTCCTGAACGGCCTGCGCGAGCCCGAGATCCGTGCCGCGCCGGGCGTGGGCACGCGCGGCAACCAGACCTGGTCGCAGGACATCCCGTTCTGATGCAAAGGGCCGCCTCGGGCGGCCCTGTGTTTATACGCGCACCGTCACCGGCTGGCCCGCCGCTTCGGAACAGATCTGCGACAGCGCCTCGGGCAGGTCGGGGCCGCCGCGGGTGTCCTTCCAGTGCTGGCCGTCGTAGCGGTAATGGAAACCGCCGGTGCGCGCGGCCACCCAGAGTTCCTGCATGGCAGCCTGCGAATTGACGACAACGTGCGTGCCGTCCTCGAACACCAGCGTCAGCACGTTGCCGCTGCGGCTGGCCTCGACGTCCACGTCCAGCGAAGCCGTCCAGTCGTCAGCCTGGCTCTCGATGCTGTCCAGCACCTGGTCGATCAACGCAAGAAATTCGGTTTCGGTCATAATTCCATCTGCACGATTTACGGAGTTGCCTGTGTCCCATCCGGCCCGCAGCCGCACGGTTCTACGCATTGTAGCCACGCTGGCCGCCGCCAGTTTGCTGGCCGCGTGCGGCTTCAAGGGGCCGCTGTACCTGCCGCCCGCCGAAGGCCAGTCGGCCTCCGACGCGCGCACCGCGCCGCAGCCGCCCACCCAGCCCGGCATCCGCAATTCGCCCCAGCTTCCCTCTCCCAGCACCCTGCCCCGATGAACGCCCCCGCCTCCACGACCCGGCCCGAACTGGCCGGTCATCCGCATTTTCATTACCGCGACGGCGTGCTGCACGCAGAAGGCGTGGCGCTGGACAAGCTGGCCGCCGAACTGGGCACCCCGCTGTACGTGTACTCGCGCGCCGCGCTGGCCGCCGCGCTGGGCTCGTATCGCGACGCCATCGGCGATCGCCCCGTGCTGGTCTGCTTCGGCATGAAGGCCAATTCCAACCTGGCGGTGCTGAAAGAATTCGCGCGGCTCGGCGCGGGCTTCGACATTGTGTCGGGCGGCGAGCTGCAGCGCGTGCTGGCCGTGGGCGGCGATCCCTCCCGCGTGGTGTTCTCGGGCGTGGGCAAGCAGGCCTGGGAGATGCGTGCCGCCATCGAGGCGGGCGTCATGTGCTTCAACGTCGAATCGCAGGCCGAACTGCGCCGCCTGTCGCAGGTGGCGCACGAAATGGGCCAGACCGCGCGCGTGTCGCTGCGCGTGAATCCCGACGTGGACGCGCAGACGCACCCGTACATCTCCACCGGCCTGAAGGAAAACAAGTTCGGCATCGCCATCGAGTCGGCGCTGGACGCCTACAGGCTGGCCGCCTCGCTGCCCGGCCTGGAAGTGGTCGGCGTCGACTGCCACATCGGCTCGCAGCTTACCGACATCAGCCCCTACTTCGATGCCTTGGAAAAGCTGCTGGACCTGATCAGCCAGCTGGCCGAGGAAGGCATCACGATTTCGCACCTCGACCTGGGCGGCGGCCTGGGCATCCGCTATACCGACGAGATTCCGCCCTCGCCCAAGGCGCTGCTGGACGGCGTGTTCGCCCGCCTGCAGGCGCGCGGCCTGGGCCACCTGCACCTGGTGCTCGAGCCCGGCCGGTCGCTCGTGGGCAATGCCGGCCTGCTGCTGACCACGGTGCAATACCTGAAGCACGCCGAGGCCCGCAACTTCGCCATCGTGGACGCGGCCATGAACGACCTGCTGCGCCCCTCGCTGTACGAGGCCTATCACGGCCTGCGCGCGGTGCGGCCGCGCCAGGGCGATGAACAAGAGTACGACGTGGTCGGCCCCGTATGCGAAAGCGGCGACTGGCTGGCGCGCCAGCGCCGGTTGTCGGTGCAGGAAGGCGACGTGCTGGCGCTGGAATCGGCCGGCGCCTACGGCATGGTCATGGCCAGCAACTACAACTCGCGCGGCCGCCCGGCCGAGGTGATGGTGGATGGCGACAAGTACTACGTGGTGCGGCAGCGCGAAACGCTGGCGGACCTGATCCGGGGCGAATCCACGCTGCCTTGAGCAAGGCATAAGGACGCGGGTTCAATTCCCGCCATGCACGATTGCATGGCGCAAATGTGAGGGCGGTAGCAGCGCCGCAGCAACCTTCGTCGACGGCTCAGAGCTCGCCGTACGAATGCAGCCCCGACAGGAACATGTTGACCCCCAGGAAGGCGAACCCGGTGATCAGCAGTCCCACCAGCGCCCAGTACGCCGCCATGGCTCCGCGCAGGCCCTTGATCAGGCGCATGTGCAGCCAGGCGGCGTAGTTCAGCCAGACGATCAGCGCCCAGGTTTCCTTGGGATCCCACTGCCAGTAGGCGCCCCAGGCATCGGCAGCCCATAGCGCCCCCAGCACGGTGGCCACGGTGAAGAACGCGAAGCCCACCGCGATGGCGCGGTACATGATGTCGTCCAGCACCTCGAGCGAGGGCAGCGCCTGCGCGATGCGGCGCCGCGCGGCCAGGATGCAGCCGGTGATGACGGCGCCCACGCCGCCATAGATCATCCACGTGGCCGACAGGCCCTCGGTGCGAAACACCATGGGTTCGGCGCACAGCAGCACGCCCAGGATGAACAGCGGCGCCAACCTGGCCCACGAGGCGGTCTGCCCGTGCTGCTTCACCAGATACGCGAAGCCCACCATGGCGGCCAGCGAGAACGTGCCATAGCCGATGAAATTGGCCGGCACGTGCAGCTTCATCCACCAGCTTTTCAGTGCCGGCACCAGCGGCTGGATCTGCCCGGCGTCGCGCGTGAACGAATACCACAGCAGGAACACGATGGCCGACGAGATCACCAGCAAGACGAAGCCGCCCAACGCACGCGTGGCGTACTTGCGTTCGTAGTACAGGTAGAACAGCGCGGTGACCAGCGCGAACAGCACGAACACTTCGTACAGGTTGCTGACGGGGATATGGCCCAGGTCGGGCCCCATCAGATGGCTTTCGCGCCAGCGCACCAGCATGCCGGTGGTGCCGGCGAAGACGGCGCCCCAGGTAAGCGCCGTGCCCAGCCACGCGCTGGTGGGGCTGACGATGCCGCCCCAGTAGCAGACGGTGGCCAGCATGAACAGCGCGCACATCCACAGCACCGCCGATTGCGACGAGAACAGGTACTTCAGGAAGAACACCTGTTCGGCCCGCGCCAGGTCGTTCTGGTACAGCGTCAGCGCCAGGCCGACCGCCAGCGCACAGGCGAGCATCAGCACGCGCAGCGGCCGCCACAGCCAGCCCAGCCACACCAGCGACGGCACCAGGCCGCACAGGATGATTTCCTCGTAGTAGTCCATCGCGTGGCCGTAGCGGCTCAACGCGTAGCCGGCGCCCACGGCCAGCAGCAGGAAGAAGACCGCATCGGTCCAGTCGGGCCGGCCGCGGCGGGCGCGGCTGTCGCCGGTGGCCGAGACGATGTGCGGCCAGGGGGGCTGGGACGGCGGGGTCGTGGTGGTGGACATGGGGAACCTCAGGATCTGGGTGGCTGCGGTGCCAGCGCCTGCCGCAGGCGCTCGAATTCCTGGTTGAAATCGAGTGTACGCTTTTGCGAAGTCATGGCCGCCAGGATGTCGCTGCCGCCGCCGTGGGCCGCGGGATGCACCCATGCCCAGACGCGCCGGTCGCGCACGTAGAACATGGTGAAGATGCCGAGGATCAGCAACAGGCAGCCCAGGTAGACGGTGGTCTTGCCCGGCGTGCGGCTTACTTGGAAGACGCTGGCCTGCACATGCTTGAAGTCGCTCAGCGCGAAGAAGGCCGGCGCCGGGTACATGGTGAGATCCGACAGCGCGGCCACCGCCAGGCGCGACCATTGCGCGGCGGCTTCGTCCTCGGACAGCGGGGCAAGATTGGAACGCTGGCGCTCGAGGCTGCGCAGCTCGGCCACGCTGGCGCCCAGCAGGCGCACCACCACGTCGGCGGCGCGCTCGAGTTCGCCGGGCGGCGTGTTGGCCTGCAGGAAGTCCGCGATGGCCTGCAGGCCGCCGCCGGCAAAGGTTTCCAGCGCGCGCTCGGCCGCGGTCTGCAGCGGCGTGAGGTCGGTGCCCGCCGGCGCGCTGCGCTGCGCGAAACGCAGGGCAGCCTCGCGCCGCGCCGCGGGATCGTTCAGCAGCGCGCGCAGGCGCATGAACTCGTCCACCGACCCGTTCTCGTCCACCGGAATGCGCACATAGCGGAAGGGCTCGCCCGCGTTGTTGCGCACGCCCGCCAGCAGCACCTGCGCGCCGTCCAGCGTGACGGGCAGCATGTAATTGCGGAATTCGTGGGCCTGTCCGGCCTGGTCGATCAGGCGGTACTCGACGCTGGGTCCGACGTTGCGCAGGTTCTCGTTCTTCTTGCCGGCCGCGCTGCCGGCCACCGAGGCCACATGCTCGCCCAGCGTCAGCGCGGGCGAGTCCTCGGGCCTTCCGCCGGACAGGTCTTCGACGTTGATGGGCCGCAGCGCCGTGATGTCCAGCTGCATGGAATAGGGCTTGCCCTGTGCGCCGGTGGCCGTCACCTCGGACTGCTTGCCCACTGTGCCGTCCACCTTGAAGGTGCCGCCGTCGGCGCCCGCCAGCGGATAACCGGTCAGTTGCACGCTGCTGCCGCCGTCGTCGAAGCTGGACTGGTACACGGTGACGCCCTTGTAGCGCAGCGGTTCGTTGACCTCGATGGTGGCGTCGAAGGTGTGGCCGTTTTCCGGGTCCACCACCTCGACCTCGCTGGCGAAGCGGCTGGGCATGCCGGTGGAGTAGTAATCGACGATGAACTTCTTCAGGCGCAGCGAGAACGGCAGCGGCTGCACCAGTGCGCCGTCGCCCACCATGATGACCGCGGTGCCGACCTGACCCCCCTCGGGCACCAGCACGCTGGCGCGGAAGCTGGGATTGTCGACCGACAGGCGCCCGCTGGGAGGCACGTCGGCGATGAGCATGTTGTCCACGATGGGCTGCTTGCCGCCCAGCATCACCTGCAGGCGAACGGCCAGTTCGCTATCGAGCAGCCCGCCGATGCAGATGATGACCATGGCGGCATGCGCGAAGATGTAGCCCAGGCGATTGGCGCTGCCCTTCTTGGCCGCCAGCATCACGCCCTCGCCGTCGCGCCGCTCGCGCACGGCATAGCCCAGCTGTTCCAGCACGGCGCGCGCGCCCGCGGCGGTCTGCTCCACCGGCATGGGCTGCACCGTTTCCACGCGATGCGGGAAAGAGCGCAGGCTGCTGGCGCGCACGTGCTCTCGGAACGAGCGGGCCTCGCGCAGCATCTTGGGCGCATTGCGCACCAGGCAGATCGAAGTGGACACCACCAGGAACGCCATGATCAGCAGGAACCACCAGCTGTTGTAGACGTGCCAGATGGAGAACTTGTCGAACACCTCGAACCAGAACGGCCCGAACTGGTCGACGTAGTTGTTGGACGCCCGGTTCTGCGCCAGCACCGTGCCGATCACGCTGGCCACGCAGATGAACATCAGCAGGCTGACGGCGAAACGCATCGAGCTGAGCAGCTCGATGAGTTCGCCGGGCAGGCTGCGCAGCGACGGGCGGGATCGGGAAGCGGATGGATTCATGTGAAAAAGGGGAACCGCGGCGGCGCGGCTCCCCTTTATGGACAACGCATTGCGGAAACGGGTTCCGCACGCGAGTGTGTCGACGGCGGCGACGGCGCCCGACGGGCGGTGCCGGCAGCCGTCATGTTAGCGCAGGCCTGCCGCGTAATCGGCCACCGCCTTGATGTCGGCATCCGTCATGCGGTTGGCGATCTCGTGCATGGGCGCGCTGTTGTTGCGTTCGCGGCTGCGGAACAGCTTGAGCTGTTCTTCGAGGTACGCGGGGAACTGTCCGGACAGGCGCGGATACTGGCTGGGTATGCCGGCGCCATTGGCGGCATGGCAGGCCGCGCAGGCAGGCACGCCGCGGTCGGGCAGGCCGCCGCGCCAGATCTTGCGGCCCAGGTCGACCAGGTCTTTCTGGCCGGCCGTGGCGGGCTGCTTGAGCGACTGCTGCGACAGGTACAGGGCCACGTTCTGCATGTCCTGCGGCGTCATGGAGAGCACCAGCGGCGTCATGGGCGTGGGATTGCCGCCCGGGCCGTTGCGCGCGGGCGCCGAGGCGCCGTCCTTGGGCTTGAAATCGGTGAGCTGCTTGACGAGGTACTCGTGCGGCTGCGCGGCGAGGTTGGGATTGGCCGGTATGGAGCTGTTGCCTGCCGGCCCATGACAGGTGACACAGGCGATGATGCCCCGCGAGGCGTCGCCCTGGGTGAACAGTTGTTCGCCCTTGGCGGCATCGGGCTTGGCGGGCCCAGCGGCCGCTTCGGCGGCGTGACTGACATTGAACGCGGACACGGCCAGCAACAGTCCGCTTGCTACCAACATCCGGGACAGCACATGCTTCATGTGTAAACCTCGACGATCGGTATCGATCAAGGCGCGATGAATACCGCACCTCATGCCTGCCCGCACGCATGCTGCTAGCACATAGCGTATTCCACGCGATTGGCCGCGGGCCAATCGAATGGCTTTACGTATTGTCTCCGGCCTCCCCGCCCGTGTCCTTGTTTTTGATCAGAATCGCGGACGAATTTGCCGGTCCCTCGCGCGGGGACCACTGTTGCAAACGCCGGATTATACAATAGGGATTGCAATCAACCGTCCTGGCCTTCCCCGTGTCCCTTCTGCATCGCGCCTCGTTCTACATCTCAGCGGCCCGGCTCGACCAGCTGCCGCCCCCAGGGGCGCCCGAGGTCTGTTTCGTCGGCCGGTCCAATGCCGGCAAGTCCTCGTCCATCAATGTGCTGTGCAACCAGCGCCGGCTGGCCTTCTCCAGCAAGACGCCCGGCCGCACCCGCCTGATCAACCTGTTCGGCCTGCCCGATCCCGTCACGCCAGGCGAACAGCTCGGCTTCCTGGTCGACCTGCCCGGCTACGGCTATGCGTCGGTGGCTCACCGCGAGAAAGAACAATGGGCCGACATCCTGGGCGGCTATCTGCGCGACCGCGCCTCGCTGGTCGGCATCGTGCTGCTCATCGACATCCGCCGCGGCGTCACCACGCTGGACCGCCGGCTGGCCGACTTCATCGCCCCCACCGGCAGGCCCGTGCTGGCACTGCTTACGAAGGCCGACAAGCTGCCGTATGGCCAGCGCATACGCGCCGTGCAGACCGTGCGCAAAGAGCTTGCCGACATCGGCGCGCTGCACACCGTGCCGTTCTCCGCCACCGAGCGCATCGGCCTCGAAGAAGCCACCGAAGCGATCGAGAACTGGATATCTCCGAAGGTCGTACCATGAATCCGCACATCATCTCGCCCGCCTTTCCCGCCTCGCGCCCGCGCCGCCTGCGCCGCGACGACTTCACGCGCCGGCTGGTGCGCGAGAACGCCCTTACCGTCAATGACCTGATCTATCCGGTGTTCGTGGCCGAGGGGCGGGGCCTGCAGCAGCCCGTGGGTTCGCTGCCCGGCGTCGTTCGTTATTCGCCCGACACGCTGCTGCCGGTGGCCGAACGCTGCGTGAAGCTCGGCATCCCGGTGCTGGCGCTGTTCCCGGTGATCGATCCCGCGCTGAAGACGCCCGACGGCATCGAGGCCACCAACCCCGACGGGCTCATCCCGCGCGTGGTCGCGCAGATCAAGCAGCGTTTTCCGGAACTGGGCGTGCTGACCGACGTGGCGCTGGACCCCTACACCAGCCACGGCCAGGACGGCCTGATCGACGAGCAGGGCTACGTGCTGAACGAGCCCACCGTCGAGATCCTGATCCGCCAGGCGCTGGTGCAATCGCATGCCGGCGTGGACATCGTCGCCCCCAGCGACATGATGGACGGCCGCATCGGCGCCATCCGCCAGGCGCTCGAAGACGCGCAGCACATTCACACCCGCATCATGGCGTATTCGGCCAAGTACGCCAGCGCGTTCTACGGCCCGTTCCGCGACGCGGTGGGCTCGGCTTCGAACCTGGGCAAGTCGAACAAGCAGGCGTACCAGATGGATCCGGGCAACATCGACGAAGCCCTGCGCGAAGTGGCTGCCGACCTGCAGGAAGGCGCCGACATGGTGATGGTCAAGCCCGGAATGCCCTACCTGGACGTGCTGCGCCGCGTGAAGGACGCTTTCCGCGTGCCCACCTTCGCCTATCAGGTCAGCGGCGAGTACGCGATGATCAAGGCCGCCTCGGCCAATGGCTGGCTGGACCACGACAAGGTGATGATGGAATCCCTGCTGGGCTTCAAGCGCGCCGGCGCGGACGGCATCCTGACGTACTTTGCCGTCGAGGCGGCCACGTTGCTGCAGGCGTGAACCGCCGATGCGCGGGACCGGCGCGGCGCCGAGGCGCCACGAGGTTCGCGCCCTTCAGCGTTCAGCGGGCTAGCGCCTGATCCAGCGTCGCGGCGAAGCGGCGCGCGTCCTGGAAGCCCACCACCCGAACCTCGGTAAGCTCGCGCCCGCCGGGCGCGAAGAACATGATGCCGGGCGGGCCGAACAGGCGGAAACGCTTGAGCAGCGCGCGGTCGTCGGCATTGTTCTGCGTGACGTCGGCCTGCACCAGCTCCATGCCCGCCATGCGCGCGGCAACCTCGGGATCGGTGAAGGTGAAGCGCTCCATCTCGCGGCACGACACGCACCAGTCGGCATAGAAATCCAGCATGACCGGACGGGTGCTGCGGGCCAGCACCGCGTCGAGTTCGGCATTGCTGCGCACGCGCTGGAACCGCACGCGCTCGGCCTGGACGCTCGCCGCAGCGCCGTCCGATGACGCGCGCGCCGCGGCCAGGTGGCCCAGCGGCTGCAGCACGTCGCGCCCGCCGCTGACCGCCCCCACCAGCCAGGCCGTGGCCGCCAGCGCCAGCAGCAGGCCCAGCCCCTTGCCGAACATGCGGCCCGCGCCCGCGCCGGCCGGCAAGGCATCGAAGGCGCGCAGCATCACCGCCCCCACGATGGCCAGGAACGACCAGCCCAGCATCTGCACCCAGGTGGGCAGCACGGGTATCAGCATCCACCACGCCGTGGCCAGCAGCAGCATGCCGAACAGGCGCTTCACCCCTTCCATCCACGGGCCGGTGCGCGGCAGCAGCGTACCCGCCGAGGCGCCCACCAACAGCAGCGGCACGCCCATGCCCCAGGCCAGCGTGAACAGGGCCGAGCCGCCCAGCAGCACGTCGCCCGTCTGCGAGATGTACAGAAGCGCGCCGGCCAATGGCGCGGCCACGCAGGGTCCCACGATGAGCGCCGACACCGCGCCCATCAGCACCGCACCCGTGGCGCGGCCGCCTGGAATGCGATTGGAGCGTTCGGCCAGGCGCGCCTGCATGCCGGCCGGCACCTGGAAGGTGAAGACGTCGAACATGGCCAGCGCCAGCAAGGCCAGCAGCAGCGCGAAGACGCTCAGTATCCAGGGGGTCTGCAGCCAGGCGGCGAGCCCGGCGCCGCTGAGGCCCGCGGCCACGCCCAGCGCCGTGTAGACCACCGACATGCCCAGTACATAGGCCGCCGCCAGGCCCAGGCCGCGCCAGCGCGACGGCGGCTGCGCACCGCCCAGCACCACCGAGGACAGGATGGGAATCATGGGCAGCACGCACGGCGTGAACGCCAGCAGCAGGCCCAGCAGCAGGAATACGCCCGCGGTCTTGAGCCACCCCAGATTGGCCAGTGCCCCGGCCAGCCCCACGTCGCCGGCCTGCAGCAGCGAACCCAGACCGGCAGCGGCGCCCTGCCCGCCCGGCGACGATGCGGTGGACGCCCCGCCTGGAGCGGCCTGCGGCAGCGCCAGACCGCCCGCCCCGCCGCCCAGCGAGAGGCCCGGCGCGCCCTCTAGACCCGGCGCGCCTTGCGGCCCCTGCGCGACCACGGCATAGCCCTCGCCTTGCGGAGCCAGCCGTACGACGTGGTCGGCCGGCGGGTAGCACAGGCCAGCGTCCGCGCAGCCCTGGCTGGTGACCGTGACGGTGACAGGGCCGCCTGCGCCCGCCGCCAACGGCACGCGGATGGCGAGGTCACGGTGGTAGACCTCCATGTCTTTCTCGAACGTGGGGTCGTATTTGACTTCGCCCGGCGGATAGACGGCCTCGCCGAGTATGGCGGGCTGCGCGGACAGCGCGAAGCGTTCGCGGTACATGTAGTAGCCGGGCGCGACGCGATAGCGCAGCTCGAGCGTGTCGGGCGCCGTGATGACGGCGCTGAAGGCAAAGGCCTCTTCGGGAGGCAGGAAGTCGGCCTCGGTGGCCGCGGCGGCGCCGCGGCAGGCCAGCAGCGCCCCCAGTGCCAGCAGGCACACCAACGCCCACATCCGCAGACACGCGAAACAAAGGTTGCCGGATGACGCCGCTGCTGCTTGCTGCCGCATGGAATTCTCTTATTGCGCTGCGGGCGGGCGCGTCTGCTCGCGCACCCAATCCAGGTAGGAATCGAGCCCGCCGATGACGGGCACCACGATGACTTCGGGCACTTCGTAGGGATGCAGCCGCGCCAGCGCCCGCACCACGTCCTGCTGGCGGCCCCAGGTGGTCTTGATGGACAGCGGAATCTCTTCGGCGCCCTCGACCTCGCCCTGCCAGCGATATACGGACAGCGACGGCACGCCAAGGTTCACGCAGGCGGCCAGGCCGTCTTCGACCAGCACGTGGGCGATGCGCTTGGCCAGCAGCATATCGGGCGCATTGCTGATCACCAGTACCAGGTCGTCGTCGCGCAGCATGCGGGCCTCCGGTAAAAGATCGGCCCGAGACGGACCGCCGGGAGTATTTTATCGGCTCGGCCCATATCACCGCAGACGGAGACCTGCATGCCGGATGACTGCCTGTTCTGCCGCATCGCGCGGCGCGAAATTCCCGCCCACGTGGTGCACGAGGACGACGAGCTGTTCGCCTTCCTGGACATCCGCCCGGTGCGGCCGGGACACGTGCTGATCATCCCGCGCGAGCACTACGCATACTTCGAGGACATGCCGGCCGGGATCGCGGCGCGATCGCTGGCGCTGGGCCAGCGGCTGGCGCGCCGCATGAAGCAGCTGTACGGCGTGCAGCGCGTAGCCTTCGCCTACACGGGCATCCACGTGGCGCATGCCCACGCCCACGTGATCCCGATGCACCATCCGCAGGACGTCACGTCGACCCAGTACATCGCGCAGCGCGACCTGGACTTCGTCATGCCGCCCCAGGCGGATGCGGGCGAACTGGCGGACATCGCACAGGCTTTGCGGGCGGACGAGGAGCCGGCCGCGTAGGCGATAGCGCCCGCGCGTGCCGCGCGCGGGTCGGGCCCGGCCGTCCCGGTCACACCGGAACGTCCCGCACGCCATCCTCCGCGCGCGTGGCGGGCGTATCCGCCGCATGCAGCGCCAGTTGTTCGAATTCTTCCACGTCGTGGCCGCTGCACACGGCGACCTCGCCGCCATGGCGGCGCAGCAATTCCCTCAGACGCTGCTGGTTGCCCAGGCGCGCGCCGCGGTCGTGCTCCAGCATCCATTGATAGAAGCGCAGTCCGGGCGGACAGCCGGGCGAGTCCAGGTCCATTTCGCGGGAATGGAAATAGGCATCGCCCGCCTGCAGCAGCCAATCCGTCGGCCCCCCGCGAAGCGCGACGCCGGCATGTCCCATCGTGTGCCCCGGCAGCGGCACCAGCGCGATGTCGGGCGGCAGGCCCTCCAGCGGCCGTGCCCGCTTGAAGCCGTACCAGTCCTCGCCCTGCGTGTCGGGGTACATGCGCCAGCGCTGGCGCGACGACCACTGCTGCGGCCGGAACCGCTGCCGGTCCATCCAGCTGCGGCGCGCCAGCGCGACATCCCGTTCGGCGCGCAGCAGATGGATGGTGGCCCGCGGAAAGTCGTCCAGGCCGCCGGCGTGGTCGAAATCCAGGTGCGTCAACACGATGTGCCGGACGTCGTCCGCCCTGAAGCCCAGCGCCTCCACCTGACGTACCGCGGTCATCGCCTCGCGCCATTCGGGTTTCACCAGCGCTAGAAAGAACGCACTCAAGCGAGAGCGCGGATCGTGCACGTCGCGCAGCCCCAGGCCCGTGTCGATCAGCGCCAGCCCGCCCTGCGGCAGCTCGGCCAGCACGCAGTGACAGCACAGCCTGCCGCGCCAGGCCCAGAAGGGGGATCGGCCATCCATCATTCGCCCGCCGGCCGGGCAGGTCGATATGCAGTTCAGATGATGCAGGCGCATGGTGATGGTTCTCCCTCAGATGACGATGGTCCCCGCTCGGACCTCATCCCAGCACCGCCAGCGGCGGCGTGACCGGCATGCTTTCGCCGGCCTGCAGATCCCACAGCCGGCGGAACAGTCCGCCCGAACGCAATAGCTCGGCCAAGGTGCCGTCCTCCACCAGGCGCCCTTCCGAGAACACGACAATGCGGTCGTAGCGGGACAGCGTGGAAAGACGATGGGCCGCGGCCAGCACCGTGCGATCGCGCATCAGTTCCGCCAGCGCGCTCTTGACCAGCTGTTCCGAATGGCTGTCGAGCGCGGACGTCGCCTCGTCCAGCAGCAGGATCGGAGCGTCCTTCAGGAAGGCGCGGGCGATGCCGATGCGCTGCCGCTGGCCGCCCGACAGCGCGGCGCCGCGCTCGCCCACCACCGTGTCGTATCCCGCACTCAGCCGCGAAATGAACTCGTCGCAATGCGCCTGGCGCGCCGCCATCTCGACCTCGGCATCGGTGGCTTCCGGCCGCCCGTAGCGGATGTTCTCCAGCACCGTCCGCCTGAACAGGCTGATGTCCTGCGGCACCACGGCGATGGCCGCGCGCAGGCTGTCGTGCGTGACCTCGCGTATGGACTGCCCGTCGATCAGGATGCTGCCGTTTTCCACCACGTCCGCGCGCTGCAGCAGCGACAACAGCGTCGATTTGCCCGCGCCCGACGGTCCCACGATGCCGACCTTCTGGCCGCTGGGCACCACCATGGTCACGTCGTCCAGCGCGCAATGCCCGCCGGGATAGCAATAGCGCACCTGCTTCAGTTCGATTTTCCCGCCGTGGACGACCAGCGGCTTGGCATGGGGCACGTCCGGCGCGCCATGCGGCGGCGCCACCACGCCCAGCATCTCCGCGATCACGCCGAACTGCTGCGCCGTGGCCACCAGCGCCAATGCCAGGTCGCGCGAGCCGTGCAGGATGCGGAAGGTCAGCGCGCTGACCACGACCACGTCGCCCGAGCTGATAGCGCCTTCCTGCCACGACCACAGGGCCCAGCCCAGCATGGAGCCCGACATCACCCACAGGAACACGTCGTGGATCACACGCGCCTTCTCCACGTACATCCAGCTCTCGCGCTGCGCGCGCGCCTCCAGGCCGAGTTCGTGTTCCAGCCGCACGCGCTCGCGCTGCTGCGCGGAAAAAGCCTGCACGGCCCAGATGTTGGAGATGGCATCGACGATCTCTCCTCCGACCCGCGCGGACTGCTCGCCATAGGCCTGGTGCAGCCGCCTGCCGCGCACGCCGAAGCCGATGATGACCACGGCCACCACCAGCACGAAGCCCACCAACGCCAGCGCCATGCGCCAGTCCACCAGCGTCAGCACCACCACTGCCCCGAGGAAGTCCACGCAGGGCGGCACGATGGACCACGCCAGCGCGCCGAAGATCGCGCCCGCCGCCGACGCGGTGGCCGAGATGCGATTGCCCAGCGCGCCCGAATGGTGTTGGCGGAAGTACCGCATCGAGTGATTGCTGAGATAGGCGAACAGGTCGACGCGCATGTCGGCGCAAGCGCCTACGATGGCGCGGCACCCCAGCCAGCCTCCGGTGCGCCACAGGATCGACTCCACCGCGATCAGGCCAAGGAAGAACGCCAGCGGGCCCCACACGTTCGCGGAGACGCGTTGCGCGTCGGTCATCGCGTCCACGATCATCTTCATCCCATACTGGACCGCCACCGCGCAGGCGCCTGCCGCCACGATCACCGAGGCCAGCGAGGCGAAGCTCCAATGTCGCGCCCGCACGTAGCGCCACAGGAACGCGGCCGGACGGTTCGGGATGCTGCTGGATCTGGAAGCGCGCATGATCACGGGCCGCCGAGCGGCATGATGGCCGGCACGCCGGCCGGAATCCTGGCGGCGGCAAGGCCCCCTGCGGAGTCCGGAGCGTCCTCGAAGCGCGCGCGCTGGTGGCGTATTTCCCATGCAAGCGGCTGGTAGACCGGGCGGCTGCCGTCCGGCTGCGCCAGGCCCAGCAGCCCTGTCGGGCAGTGCCTGTCGTCGCCCCAGCCGGGATAGTCCGTGACGGGATAGATGCAGACGCCCAGTATGGACGCGCCCGCATGCCGCGCATGGGCGACCTCGTCGCACACGTACCGCAGCCATGAGGCGCGATCGCCGCCTTCCGCGCCCGTTTCGGACAGCACGATGGGACGCCGGTAGCGCCGTGCGATGAACTGCAGGATGTCGCGAAACGGCCGGTAGCGCGGATCGTGCCGCTCCACCATCAGTCCGTCCAGCACCCATTGGTTGTGCGGGTAGTAATTCACGCCAACGATGTCCAGGTAATGGGGCGCCCCGCCCAGCCCGGGTTCGCTCAGGCCGCAGATCATGTCCCAGGCATGGAACTGCGAGGCGCTGGCCGCAGCGGCCGCGTCGCGCCGCTCGTCATCCGGCGGGTGCACGTGAATGGCGGGATCGGCCATCACGAAACGGGCGCGCGGGTCGACCTGCCTGACGGCATCGATGGCGCGCAGCGTGGCGCGCACCAGCTGGCGCTTGAACTCGCCACCCCGCCCCGAGGCGGTCGGCCCGAAGTGCTGCATGTCGCCCCCGGCCCACGCCCAATACGAGATCTCGTTGACCGGGCAGTACAGCGGCACATCCGGCACTTCGTCGCGAATCAGGGCGGCCGCCGCGGCGGCGAACCGCCCGAACTCGTCGACGAACCGCGGCGTCCAGATGTCCAGCCACTCCGGCCATCCGTAGTGGCACAGGTCCCAGATGACCTGCGTGCCCTGCGCCCGCGCCGCCCGCACCATGGGCAGCAGGCTGGACCAGTCGTAGCGGCCGGGTGTGCGTCCGATATGGTGCCAGCGCATGCCGTCCCGAACCGTGCGCAGGCCGTGGTGCGCCATGGCCGCGTAGTCGCGGTCCGCCCAGCGCGCATGGCCGGTGCTCTCGAGCAGGTCGAGCCTGCGGCCATCCGGCATGCGATGGCACGAACACTCGAACCCGCCCTGCATGAAACTTCGAAACGGCGACGTCATCCTCGCCTCTACGCAGCGGCCAGCCGCGCGGCCGGTGGGGTCGCCACCGGCTTTCGGCTCTCCATGGCCGCGTACGTCGCCAGCGCCTGCGCCACCACCTGATCCATGTTGTAGTAGCGGTAGGTGGCCAATCGACCGACGAAATGCACGTTCGGCTCCGCATCCGCCAGGGCCTGATAGCGTTTCCACAACTCCGCGTTCTCCGGTCGAGGGATGGGGTAATAAGGGTCGCCTTCGGCGGACGGGTACTCGCGCGTGATGGCCGTCTTCGCGTGGTGCTGGCCGGTCAGGTGCTTGTACTCGGTGATGCGCGTGTACGGCACGTCCTCGGCGGGATAGTTCACCACCCCCACGGGCTGCAGCCATTCCTGGTCCAGCGTCTCGTGCCGGAATTTCAAGGACCGGTACGGAAGTCGTCCGTGCCGATAGCCGAAGTACTCGTCGATCGGCCCCGTGTAGACGAGCTTGTCGTAGCGCACGTCGTCGCGCACGCACGAGAAATCCGCGCACAGCGCCACGTCGATGTTGGGATGGTCCAGCATGTTCTCGAACATGCGCGTGTACCCGGCGGCGGGCATCTGCTGGAAGCTGTCCGTGAAATACCGGTCGTCCAGCGACATCCGCGCGGGCACCCGCGCCGCCACCGAGCGATCGAGCTGAGACGGATCCAGTCCCCACTGCTTGCGCGTATAGCCGCGAAAGAACTTCTCGTACAGCTCGCGGCCGATCTGCGACACGACGATGTCTTCCGAAGTCCTGACGTCGGCGATCGGCTCGGCCCGCTGCGCCAGGAACTGCCTGGCCTGGTCCTCGTCGAACGCGCGCCCGTACAAGCGGCTCAGGGTCGTCAGGTTCACCGGCATGGGCACCAGCAGTCCATCCACGCTGGCCAGCACGCGATGCTCGTACGGCCGCCATTCGGTAAAGCGCGACAGGTACGCGACGACCTTCTCCGAGTTGGTGTGAAAGATGTGCGGGCCATAGCGATGCACCAGTATCCCGTGCTCGTTCTGGTAGTCGTACGCGTTGCCGCCCACGTGGGGGCGCCGGTCGATCACCAATACGCGTTTACCCGAATCCTCGGCCAGCCGCTCGGCCAGCACGGTGCCGGCGAATCCCGCGCCCACCACCAGATAGTCGTAATGCCTGCCATGCGGCACCGCTGCCCGGCTGCGCGTGCCGCCCGCGCGCGGCAGCACGATGGGAGCATTGCGTGCCGCTGCGCGCGCACGGTTCATCTCGGTCCGCATGCCCTGCCAGGTACGCTCCCACGAGGTGCCGGCCAGGATCTGATCGGCCTGCCGCGCCACCGCGCCGGGATCCTTCATGTCTTCCAGCGCCCTTTCGGCGGCCTCGACGAAGTCCTGCGCCGTGGCGGCGATCCGTACCAGGCTGGTGTGTCCGTACGTGCGCACGACATCGGCGATCGGGGTGGACACGACGGGTCGCGCCCCGGCCAGATACTCGGGCGTCTTGGTGGGACTGATGTACCGCGTGGACGCATTCATGGCGAACGGCATCAACGCCACGCTCCAGCCCGCCAGATAGGCCGGCAGTTCGTCGTAGCGCTTGCTGCCCAGATAATGGATGTTCGGCGCCTGCGGCAGCGTCGCGGGATCGATCTTCACCACCGGCCCCACCAGCACGATCTGCCAGTCCGGGCGCAGCCGCGCCACCTCGGCCACCAACGGCCCGTCGAAACGCTCGTCCAGCACGCCGTAGAACCCCATGCGCGGCCGGCCGATGCGGGCCTGGTCCGGCGGTTGCGGCACGCTGCCGCGCGCCCGCTTGAAGTGCGGCACGTCGACGCTGCTGGGAAACGGGTGTGCATTGGGGTGCAGCTTGCGCTTGGACTCGTACAGGCTGTAGCCGCCGGTGAACACCACGTCGGCCCGTGCCAGCAACTGGCGCTCGTGCCTGATGAGCTCCGACGGCGCGCCCAGAAAGGCCGACAACTCGTCCATGCAGTCGTACACCACGAGGCCCGCGGACATATGGCTCGAGTAAGCCATGCTCATGGGGGTGTAGTACCAAAGCACGGGCTCTTCGATCTGCTCGCGCAGAATCAGCTCGTCCAGCAGGGCCTTCTGGTCCTGTTCCGCCTCGCGCGGACTGCGCTGCGCGCCGATGTGGGGGACGATCACGTGCACGCCATCCAATCGCACACGCTCTTCCAGCAGCGGTTCGCCCGCGCTGTCGCGCACCGGTTCTTCGACGTAGTAAACCTTCACGTCGCGCGCGAATCGCGACATCAGATGCTGCGGCCGCTGGTGCACGAAGTCCCAGCGCAGGTGCGAGAAACAGATGATCGATGGCCGGCTTCGCGTCAGCCAATCCTGGGGCGCGGCCGGGCGCCGCGACGTGTTGTTGCCCGTGCCGTTGTGGTGGTCAAGGTTGGATCGTTTCATTGCGGCCTCTCTGGTCCGGTCCAGCGAAAAGGTGAAGTCGATCCTTATCGCGGGCGTCGAGGCAAGACGCGCGTCGCGACGCGCTGTCCGATCGCCAGTGTTAAGGCAAGGACTGATTCATGCACGCTGTCGCCGCGTCCGGTCCGCAGGTTTACGCTTTGCTGGCAATCCATGCGTCGTCCCCATGGCGAGGGCGCTGCCGATCACGAGCGGGGTACTTCGCAAGGGAACTTCCCGGTCCTACGGTGATGCGCAGGCGCAGACGGTTTTCAAGGCCGCGCCCGCAGCCTCGGCCGCAAACGACGTTCCCGACATGGGGGAATGCAAAGACTTTAATTGGCGTCTTTAGGTGACCATTCCCCTCATGCGTCAGATTTGCAGGTACGCGTCAGAATTTCCGCTTCTGTGCTTGCACACGTCGTGCGGCGCGAACGTGCACGCCCGTCCGGGGCGGCGGATGCGGACGTCTAGGCACTTCGTGTCGGAAGCCGCGGCATGCGCGGCGCGGCAAGCGCTGCAAAGCCGGGAATAGCGCTTGCGACGAGCCGGTTCGCCCCGCAATGTCGCGGCGGCTACAACAGCGGGAGGTGAGAACCATGTTCGCTCACAACAAGCGTTTGCAGTACACGGTACGGGTCGGCGCGTGCAACCCGGGCCTGGCCAATCTGCTGCTGGAACAGTTCGGCGGCCCACAAGGAGAGCTGGCCGCCGCATGTCGGTACTTCACTCAGGCGCTGGGCGAGGATGATCCCGGCCGCAAGGACATGCTGATGGACATCGCCACCGAAGAGCTGAGCCATCTCGAGGTGATCGGCTCGCTGGTCGCCATGCTGAACAAGGGAGCGAAGGGCCAGCTGGCCGAAGCCACCGACAGCGAGGCCGAGCTCTATCGCAGCCTGCAGGGCGCGGGCAACGATTCGCACGTCACGCAGATCCTTTACGGCGGCGGCCCGGCGCTTACCAATTCCGGCGGACAACTGTGGAATGCGGGCTACATCGACACGATCGGCGATCCATCGGCCGACCTGCGCTCCAACATCGCGGCGGAAGCACGCGCGAAGATTATCTACGAGCGATTGATCAACGTGACCGACGATCCGGGCGTGAAGGAGGCACTGGGCTTTCTGATGACGCGCGAGATCGCGCACCAGCGCTCCTTCGAGAAGGCGCTGCATTCGATGCAGCCCAACTTCCCGCAAGGCAAGCTGCCCGGCGACCCGCGTTTCACCGACGTGTACTTCGACATGTCGCAAGGCGAAGGCAACATGCGCGGCCCCTGGAACAACGAGGAGAACTTCGAGGTCATCTCGGACCGCGAGCAGCAATGCGCGGTGGATGGCGGGGACGGCATGCCGTCGGTGCAGCTCGACGAGCTGGAGATGCAGGCGGTACAGGCCCTGGCCACTCGCACGGCTTCGGACAAGCAGGCCAATCCCGTCACCGGCGCGGACCTCGGCTCTGGCGCGGCGGTATCGGGCGGAACGGCGGGCCTGAGCGGAGCTGGGGGCACGGCCGGAGGGGCTGGCGCGACAGGCGCGGGCTCCCTCGGCGGCGCCGACCCTCTCTCGCGGTCCTGAGGACCGCCGCCGCGCCTGGCATGCACGGCGCGGCGGCTGCGTCAGGGATAGCTGCGCGGCCATGGCGACGATTGATGGCGTCGCCGGGCCGCGTTTGCCGCGTCAGCGCTTCGCTTCTACGTCGGGCTGGTCGGCGCGCTCGAGAAAGCGCCGCGTGACCGCCCCCATGTTGTGCTCCAGCCAGGACGCCATGGCGATTTCCTGCGGCAGGATGCGCTCGCACACTTGCTGCGTTGCGGTGTCGCCCAGCAGCTTGGCCGCTTCGATGAGCGTGCGGTAGGCCGCGATCTCCATGTGTTCGAACGCGTAGCTGAACATGCCGCCTTTCACGACCTCGTCGCTGGCGAACATGCCCGACATGGCCTGCATGCCGGCCATCGCCTTGCCGGTCAGGTCTTTCATCGTGGAAGTATCGCCGCCGCGGCGTTCGATGCACTCGCGCACGAGCCGCTGCTGCTCGAGCGTCTCTTCGATATGCTGCTCGATGCGCTGGCGCAGGTCCGGATAGTGTTCGAGCCTGCCAGCCATGCCGCGCAGCATGCTTTCCGCCTGCTCTTCCATCGCATGCGCATCGCGCAGCCAATCCATGAAATGCGAGGCAGCCTTGCGGGTGTCGTTGCTAGGTTCCATGTGAATCCCCGATCGAGGTTGTAGGGGTCACAGTTCCGCACATGGCGTGCCCAAAACGCAGAACGGGCCCGAAGGCCCGTTCCACGTTCAGCATACGACTGCCGATGCGTTGCCGATTACTCGGCGCTGCCTTCGGTTTCCGAAGCGTCGACTTCCGGACGGTCGACCAGCTCCATGAAAGCCATGGGAGCGTTGTCGCCTTGACGGAAGCCCATCTTCAGCACGCGGGTGTAGCCGCCGTTGCGGTTCGCGTAGCGCGGACCGATTTCGGCGAACAGCTTGACCACGGCGTCGCGATCGCGCAGGCGGGCAAACGCCAGGCGCTTGTTCGCCAGGGTGGGCTCTTTGCCCAGCGTGATCAGGGGTTCGACGACGCGGCGCAGTTCCTTCGCCTTGGGCAGGGTGGTCTTGATCGCTTCGTGAGTGATCAGCGAAACGGCCATGTTGCGGAACATGGCAAGACGGTGGCTGCTGGTGCGATTGAGTTTGCGCAGGCCATTACCGTGACGCATGATGATTTCCTTTGAATCTAGGTGACGGCGTTTCCGCCATCGTGGTTATCCGGTTCTTCTATCGGCCGGGGCTTCGGTTGAAACCCGGTCGCGGTCCGGTGGAAAGAGGTACTGCGAAAAGCGTTATTGCCGGCGGCGCGGCGCACGATACCACAGGTGCGCCGGCGCCGCCGCTGGATTACGGGCGCTCGAGACCCAGCGGGGGCCAGTTCTCCAGCTTCATGCCCAGCGTCAGGCCGCGTGCGGCCAGCACTTCCTTGATCTCGTTGAGCGACTTGCGACCCAGGTTCGGGGTCTTGAGCAGCTCGTTCTCGGTACGCTGGATCAGGTCGCCGATGTAGTAGATGTTCTCGGCCTTCAGGCAGTTGGCCGAACGCACCGTCAGTTCCAGGTCGTCGACCGGGCGCAGCAGCACCGGGTCGATCTGCGGCGTGCCGCGGACCGGGACTTCGTACGAATCGCCGGCGCCTTCCAGGGCGGCGAACACCGAGATCTGGTCCATCAGGATGCGGGCCGACTGGCGCACCGCTTCCTCGGGCGAGATCACGCCGTTGGTTTCGATGTCGAGCACCAGCTTGTCCAGGTCGGTACGCTGTTCCACACGGGCGCTTTCCACCGCGTAGCTGACGCGGCGAACCGGGCTGAACGAGGCGTCCAGCACGATGCGGCCGATGGTGTGGGTGCGGTCTTCGGACAGCGCGCGCACGTTGCCCGGCACGTAGCCGCGGCCCTTCTCGACCTTGATCTGCATCTCCAGCTTGCCGGCTTCGGTCAGGTTGCAGATGGCGTGATCGGGATTGATGATCTCGACGTCGTGCGGCAGTTCGATGTCGCTGGCCAGCACCGTGCCGGCGCCGTTCTTGCGCAGCACCAGCGTGACTTCGTCGCGGTTGTGCAGCTTGAACACCACGCCCTTCAGGTTCAGCAGGATGTCGACGACGTCTTCGCGCACGCCCGGGATGGTCGAATACTCGTGCACCACGCCCGTCATCTGCACTTCGGTGGGGGCATAGCCGGTCATCGACGACAGCAGGATGCGGCGCAGGGCGTTGCCCAGCGTGTGGCCGTAGCCGCGCTCGAAGGGCTCCATCACGATCTTGGCATGATGCGTGCCGACCGGTTCGACTTCGATGGAGCGCGGCTTCAGAAAACCTTGAGTGGACATGTACACAGTTCCTTTTCAATACCCTCGGCTCGTTACACCGATAAGGCTGATGGAAGTAGGGAAAAACCAGGTTGGCGGGCTTGCGCCTGCCTTGCCATGCACAACCGCAAGGCCCGCCCCGCCGAAAATGGCAGTAGCGGGCCGCGGCAGCGAGGCATGTCGTATCGGCGGCGGGTACACAGCCCCGCCGGCCGATGCGGAATCAACGCGAGTACAGTTCGACGACCATCGACTCGTTGATGTCGCGGGCGACGTCAGCGCGGTCGGGGACCTGCTTGAACACGCCGGACATCTTGGTGGTGTCGACTTCGACCCACTGGGGCAGGCCGATGCTGGTGGCCAGGTCGAGCGATTCCTTGATGCGGCCTTGCTTCTTGGCCTTCTCGCGAACCGTAATGACGTCGCCGGCCTTCACCAGCATCGAGGCGATGTCGGCGGTGTGGCCGTTCAGCTCGATGGCGCGGTGGCTGACCAGCTGGCGCGCTTCGGCGCGGGTCGAGCCGAAGCCCATGCGGTAGACGACGTTGTCCAGGCGCGACTCGAGCAGCTGGATCAGCTTCTCGCCGGTGTTGCCGCGGACGCGGTCGGCTTCAGTGAAGTACTTGCGGAACTGCTTTTCCAGAACGCCGTACATGCGCTTGAGCTTCTGCTTCTCGCGCAGCTGCAGACCGTAGTCGGACGTACGGGCGCCCGAGATGCGGCCGTGCTGGCCGGGCTTGGAATCCAGTTTGCACTTGGAATCCAGCGAGCGGCGGGCGCTCTTGAGGAACAGGTCAGTGCCTTCGCGGCGCGAAAGCTTGCACTTGGGTCCAATATAACGTGCCATGTGGATTCCCTTTAGATACGACGACGCTTCGGCGGACGGCAGCCGTTGTGCGGAACGGGCGTGATGTCGGCAATGCTCGAGATCTTGATGCCCAGCGCATTCAGCGCGCGCACCGACGATTCGCGACCGGGGCCGGGGCCCTTGATGCGGACCTCGAGGGTCTTGATGCCGTACTCCATCGCGACGCGGCCAGCCGTTTCGGCAGCAACCTGAGCGGCGAACGGCGTGGACTTGCGCGAACCCTTGAAGCCCGCGCCGCCCGACGTCGCCCACGACAGGGCATTGCCCTGGCGGTCGGTGATGGTGATGATCGTGTTGTTGAAGGACGCGTGGACGTGCGCGATGCCGTCCGAGACGTTCTTCTTGACCTTTTTGCGCACGCGCGAAGCGCCGCTGGTGGAAGCTTTCGCCATTATCCTGTTCCTCGATTATTTCTTCAGGGACGCAGCAGCACGACGCGGTCCCTTGCGGGTGCGGGCGTTGGTGCGAGTGCGCTGGCCGCGCACGGGCAGGCCGCGCTTGTGGCGCATGCCGCGGTAGGTTCCCAGGTCGATCAGACGCTTGATCGACAGCTGCACTTCACGACGCAGGTCGCCTTCCACCGTGAACACGCCTACGTGTTCGCGGATGCGCTCCAGTTCGGCGTCGGTCAGATCCTTGACCTTCTTGGTAACGGGGACGCCGGCGGCTTCGCAAATCTTGCGAGCGCGCGTGCGGCCGATGCCAAAAATGGCGGTCAGGCCGATCTCGGCGTGCTGTTGCGGCGGAATGTTGATGCCAGCAATACGGGCCATGACTGTTCCTTGATATTTCCGTTCGTAGCGTTGTGGTGTCCGGGCTTATCGCCGGCTCAGCCCTGGCGCTGCTTGTGACGCGGGTCGGTGCAGATGACGCGCACGACGCCGTGACGTTTGATGACTTTGCAGTTGCGGCAGATCCGCTTGACCGATGCCATTACTTTCATGGTTGAACTCCTAATTTTCCGTAACCGGGCTCTTACTTCGAGCGGAACACGATCCTGGCTCGCGTCAGGTCATAGGGCGTGAGCTCCACTGTGACCTTGTCGCCCGGCAGAATCCGGATGTAATGCATGCGCATCTTGCCGGAAATATGGCCCAGCACCACATGGCCGTTTTCAAGCTTGACGCGGAAAGTCGCGTTGGGGAGGTTCTCGAGAACCTCACCTTGCATCTGTATAACGTCGTCCTTGGACATTGTTCTGTTACCGCATCGGCAGTCCCGCGCCCTTGAAGTTGGCCTTCTTGAGCAACGAGTCGTACTGGTGAGACATCATGTAGGCCTGGACCTGAGCCATGAAGTCCATCGTGACAACAACAATAATCAACAGGGACGTACCACCGAAGTAGAAGGGCACGTTCCAACGCATCACCAGGAACTCGGGCAGCAGGCACACCAACGTGATGTAGAGCGCACCGGCCAGAGTCAGGCGCATCAGGATCTTGTCGATGTAGCGAGCCGTCTGGTCACCGGGGCGAATGCCGGGAACGAACGCGCCGCTCTTCTTCAGGTTGTCTGCCGTCTCACGGCTGTTGAACACCAGAGCCGTGTAGAAGAAGCAGAAGAAAATAATGGCAGCCGAGTAAAGCGTGACGTACAGGGGCTGGCGCGGCTCGAGAGCCACGGCCAGGTCGCGCAGCCAGGACATGCCGCTGCTGCTGGAGAACCAGCTGCTGATCGTGGCCGGGAACAGGATGATCGACGATGCGAAGATCGGCGGAATCACCCCGGCCATGTTCAGCTTCAGCGGCAGGTGCGAGCTTTGACCGCCGTACACCTTGTTGCCCACCTGGCGCTTGGCGTAGTTCACGGTGATCTTGCGCTGGCCGCGCTCGACGAACACCACGAACGCCGTGACCAGTACCACCAGGGCCACGATGAACAGCGCCGAGATGACCGACATCGAGTTCGTGCGCACCAGGTCGAGCAGTCCCGCCAGCGCCGAGGGCAGGCCCGCGACGATACCGGCGAAGATCAGGATCGAGATGCCGTTGCCCAGCCCACGTTCGGTGATCTGCTCGCCCAGCCACATGACGAACATGGTGCCGGTGACCAGCGTGATCACGGTGGTGAAGCGGAACACCAGACCCGGGTCCATGACCAGGCCCTGCTGCGACTCGAGCGCGATCGAGATCCCGACCGCCTGCACCAGCGCCAGCACGACCGTGCCGTAGCGGGTGTACTGGGTGATCTTGCGCCGGCCGGCCTCGCCCTCTTTCTTGAGGGCTTCGAGGGACGGCACCACCACCGACATCAACTGCATGATGATGGAGGCGGAGATGTACGGCATGATCCCCAGGGCGAAAATCGAGAAGCGCGACAGCGCCCCGCCCGAGAACATGTTGAACAGGCCCAGGATCCCGCCCTCGTTCTGGCGGAACAGGTCTGCCAGCGCATCCGGATTGATGCCCGGAACGGGGATGTGCGTGCCCAGACGGTATACGACCAGGGCGAGCACCAGGAACACGAGACGGCGCTTCAGATCGCCGTACCGCGTTCCCGTCTTGCCCAGTGCCTGCGCTTTAGCCACACGTCACCTCGAGTTCAAGCAAGCGAGCCGCCCGCAGCTTCGATGGCGGCGCGAGCGCCGGCCGTCGCGGTAATGCCGCGCAGGGTAACCTTGCGCGACAGTTCACCCGACTTGATGACCTTGGCGTAACGGACCTGCTGGCCGACCACGCCGGCAGCCTTCAGGGCCTGCACGTCGATCTCTTCGGCTTCAAGGCCTTGCAGCTCGGACAGGCGAACCTCGGCGTACAGGTGCTGGCCCAGCGGCGTGAAGCCGCGCTTGGGCAGGCGACGCTGCAGGGGCATCTGGCCGCCTTCGAAGCCGACCTTGTGGAAGCCGCCCGAACGCGACTTCTGGCCCTTGTGGCCACGGCCGGCGGTCTTGCCCAGGCCGGAGCCGATGCCACGGCCGACGCGGCGCTTGGCGTGCTTGCTGCCCTCGGCGGGCTTGAGCGAATTGAGTTGGATTTCCGACATCGCGATTCCTTAGACTTCCGAGACGGCGACGAGATAGTCCACCTTGCGGATCATCCCACGCACCTCGGGGGTGTCGATCAGCACGCGGCTGCTGTTGACCTTGCCCAAGCCCAGGCCGCGCACGGTGTCGCGGTGGGATTGCTTGGTGCCGATCACGGAGCGCACGAGCGTGACTTTGATCTGCTTTTGCTGAGCCATGATTTACCCCAGGATCTCTTCGACGGTCTTGCCGCGCTTGGCCGCGACTTCCGACGGGGTCAGCGAGGCGCGCAGGCCGTTCAGCGTAGCGCGGACCATGTTGTAGGGATTGCTCGAGCCCAGGCTCTTTGCAACGACGTTACGCACGCCCATGACTTCGAAGATGGCGCGCATCGGACCGCCGGCGATCACGCCGGTACCGTCCGGAGCGGGCGAGATCAGCACCGTCGAGGCGCCGTGCTTGCCCACCACGGTGTGATGCAGCGTGCCGTTCTTCAGGGCCACCTTGAACATGCCGCGGCGGGCCTGTTCCATCGCCTTCTGGACCGAGACCGGCACTTCGCGCGCCTTGCCCTTGCCCATGCCGATGCGGCCGTCGCCGTCGCCCACCACGGTCAGCGCGGCGAAGCTCATGGTGCGACCACCCTTCACGACCTTGCTGACGCGGTTGACCGCGATCATCTTTTCGCGAAGACCGTCGTCGTTCTCTTTTTCCGCGGCGTTCTTGCCTTGTACTTTAGCCATTTGACAGATCCTCGCTTAGAACTTCAGGCCGGCTTCACGCGCGGCATCGGCCAGCGCCTTGACGCGGCCATGGTAACGAAAGCCCGAGCGATCGAAGGCAACCAGCTCGATGCCGGCGGCCTTGGCCTTTTCGGCAACGCGCTTGCCCACCAGCGCGGCGGCGGCGGCATTGCCGCCCGCGCCCGACTGGCCGGCCAGTTGCGCACGCACTTCGGCTTCCTGCGTGGAGGCGCTGACCAGCACGCGGTCGCCCTCGGGCGAAATGATGTTGGCGTAGATGTGCAGGTTCGAGCGGAAAACGGAGAGGCGATGAACGCGCAGCTCGGCAATCTTCCGGCGGGTCGGAACCGCACGACGCAAACGGGAAAGTTTCTTGTCCATGATTCGTCCTTGCGTGCGCCGTTACTTCTTCTTGGTTTCTTTGATGACCACGCGCTCGTCCGCATAGCGCACGCCCTTGCCCTTGTAGGGTTCGGGTTGGCGATAAGCGCGGATTTCAGCGGCCACCTGACCGACGACTTGCTTGTTGGAGCCCTTGATGACGATTTCCGTCTGGGTGGGGCATTCGGCCTTCACGCCCGCGGGCAGATCGTGCACGACGTCGTGCGAGAAGCCCAGCTGCAGCTTGACGGCATTGCCTTGCACCGAGGCGCGGTAGCCCACGCCCACCAGGGTCAGCTTGCGCTCGAAGCCCTTGCTGACGCCGGTGACCATGTTCGCGACCAGCGCGCGCACGGTACCCGACATCGCCTTGGCCTGGCGCGAGTCGTTCAGCGCGGCGAAGCTCAGCTTGCCGTCTTCCTGGCGGATGCCCACTTCACCGGTCAACGATTGCGTCAGCGAACCCAGCGGGCCCTTGACGACGATTTCGCCGGCGCTGATGGTGGCTTCGACGCCCTTGGGCAGTTCGACGGGATATTTAGCGATACGTGACATGAGAATTTCTCCTTAGGCCACGTAGCACAGCACTTCGCCGCCGACGCCGTTGGCGCGGGCCTTGCGATCGGTCATCACGCCGCGCGAGGTCGACACGATGGCCACGCCCAGGCCGTTCATGACCTGAGGAATGTTGCTGCGGCCCTTGTAGATACGCAGACCGGGGCGCGAGACGCGTTCGATGCGCTCGATGACCGGGCGGCCGGCGTAGTACTTCAGGGTGATCTCGAGCTCAGGCTTGGCCTGGTCGCCCTTGATCTGGAAGCCGTCGATGTAGCCTTCGTCCTTCAGCACGGTGGCGATGGCCACTTTCAGCTTGGAGGAAGGCATGGCCACCGTGGCCTTGTCCACTTGCTGCGCATTGCGAATGCGGGTCAGCATATCGGCGATGGGATCGCTCATGCTCATATTTTTTCTCCTACCAGCTGGCCTTGGTCATGCCGGGGATTTCACCCTTCATGGCCATTTCACGCAGTTTGTGGCGGGTCAGGCCGAACTTGCGGAACACACCACGCGGACGACCCGTGACCACGCAGCGGTTGCGCTGGCGGGTCGGGTTGGCGTTGCGCGGCAGTTGCTGCAGCTTCAGGCGAGCCTGGTAACGTTCTTCGTCGGTCTTCGACTGGTCATCGATGATCGACTTCAGTTCGGCGCGCTTGGCGGCGAACTTGTCGGCCATCTTGGCGCGCTTGATGTCGCGATTGATGAGGGAGAGTTTAGCCACGTCATCAGCCCCTTAGTTGCGGAACGGGAAGCTGAAGGCGGTCAGCAGCGCCTTGGCTTCTTCGTCAGTCTTGGCGGTGGTGGTGATGCTGATGTTCAGCCCACGCAGCGCGTCGATCTTGTCGTATTCGATTTCGGGGAAAATGATCTGCTCTTTCACCCCGATGTTGTAGTTGCCGCGGCCGTCGAACGCACGACCCGAGATACCGCGGAAGTCGCGCACGCGAGGCAGCGCAACCGCCACCAGGCGATCCAGGAATTCGTACATGCGCTGACCACGCAGCGTGACCATGCAACCGATCGGGTAGTTTTCGCGGATCTTGAAACCGGCGATAGCCTTCTTGGTCTTGGTCACGACCGGCTTCTGGCCGGCGATCTTGGTCAGGTCGGAAACGGCGTGCTCGATGACCTTCTTGTCGGCCACGGCTTCCGAGACACCCATGTTCAGGGTGATCTTGGTGATGCGCGGCACTTCCATCGGGCTCTTGTAGCCGAACTTGGCGGTCAGGTCGCCGACGACCTTTTCTTTGTAGAACGTTTGCAAACGAGACATGGTTTCGCTCCTTAAGCCTTGGCGGCCTTGGCGCCGACCACGGCGCCATTGGAACGGAACACGCGAACCTTGCGGCCGTCCTCTTCCACCTTGATACCCACGCGGTCGCCCTTGCCCGTGGCAGGATTGAACAGCGCCACGTTGGAGATGTGGATGGGCAGCGTCTTTTCGACGATGCCGCCGGGGTTGCCGGCCATGGGATTGGGCTTGGCGTGCTTCTTCACGACGTTGATGCCTTCGACCAGGACGTGGTCGGCATCGACGCGGGCCAGCACGGTGCCGCGACGGGTCTTGTCGCGGCCGGTGAGGACGATGACTTCGTCGCCTTTACGGATTTTTTCCATGGCGGGCTCCTTACAGCACTTCGGGGGCCAGCGACACGATCTTCATGAACTTCTCGGTACGCAGTTCACGCGTAACGGGTCCGAAGATGCGGGTGCCGATGGGCTCCAGCTTGGCGTTGAGCAGCACGGCGGCATTGCCACCGAAGCGGATCAGCGAGCCGTCCTTGCGGCGCACGCCCTTGGCGGTACGCACCACCACGGCGTTGTAGATTTCGCCTTTCTTGACGCGGCCGCGCGGGGCCGCATCCTTGACGCTCACTTTGATGACGTCGCCGATGCCGGCATAACGGCGCTTGGAACCGCCGAGCACTTTGATGCACATGACGGCACGCGCACCAGTATTGTCGGCCACGTCCAGCGTGGTCTGCATTTGGATCATGATTTTTCCTGTTCCAACTTAACTGGAAACCCCCGCCCAGCCTTTCCGGAGAGCGCGCATTTCCTGCCAGTTTTGGTCCCGTCAGGTCCGCCACGCGGACGCGGCGACCCTGGGTTGAAATCCTGCGGGCCCTGCTATCTGGCAAACCGGCGCAATGGCGATTGCGGGCTTGGCCTGACGGAAGGACTCCGGTGTTACTGCTTGGGTCTTGCTGGGTCTAGCTTTGCCTTGCTGGTACTACTACCGGGTATTGCGGATATGCCTGGCTAGGCCTTACCTGCTACGCCCGCTTTTTTATCCCACCGCTTGCCCCGCGCCCCATAGCGATGCGCCATAGGCCCGAGACAATTCGGGAAAGCTGGTAATTCTAGCGTGATCGCGACGGACGTGCAAGCGCCGTGTGCGAAAAGAAGCGAAGTGTGGTTTTTCGCCTGGTCGGAGGCCGTGCGCCGGCATGGGCCCCCCGGGAGCGGGTGCGAACGATCGCCAGCGTGGCGCGACGGTCGGCGCGGCCCGGAGGGCCGGTCGCCGCCGAAGACAGATTATTTCTTCTGCTGCGCGTCGTAGTAGTTCTTTTCCCAGGCCTCGTGGTTGGCCTTGCCGCGGCGCAGCTCGTCCGTGAACGGCGCGACCGCCAGGATGGCCCGGTTCAGCCAGCGCATCGGCGCCCGGCACGGACGCTCGAAGTCGACGAACAGCACGGCCCGCACGCCATCGGTGTCGTTGTGCACCTGGTGCGGATACAGGTCGTCGAACACTACGGCGCGGCCTTCCTGCCAGACGTAGCGCTGGCCATCGACCTCGATCCAGCAGCGCTCGCGCGGCTCAGGCACGACCAGGGCCAGATGCAGCCGCAGCACGCCGTTGTACGGCCCGCGGTGCAGCGGAATGCGCTTGCCCGGCTCGAGGATGGAGAAGAATGCGGTGCGCAGGCCCGGGATGCCGGTCAAGGCCCGGGCCGTCTCGGGGCAACGGTCGAGATTGCGCTGGGAGCGCATGCCGTAGCCCATGAAGACGAAGGTCTTCCATTGGTCGTCGCGGGTGATGGTGCCCACCTCGGGCGACAGTTCGTGGAAGGCCGGCAGGCGCTTGCGGTCTTCGAGCAGGCTGAGCAGTTCGGCGCGGATGCCCGGGGCGCGCGATTCGAGGTCCGCCACCCAGGGAAACTGGGCATTGTCGAAGATGGGGTGATCGCCCACTTCCGACGCGGCGGCGATCCGGCGCTGCAGCCAATCGACCAGACGGAAGAGGGTCCGGGACAGTATGCCCGGCCGCGGGTGCGCGCCGGGAGCGGGGGGAGTGGTGGCGGCTTGCATGTAACAAGGGTACGAAGTCCGTCCCGGATTGGCAAGATTGGCTCCTGCGCCCGGAGGGGCTGCACAAGACAATTTCGTGACAGACTGAAACCGCTCCGGCAGATCATGCCCTGCCCCATCGTTGGAAAGACTTCGCAAGTGGCCCCTCGCCGGGCTGGTGAAGTGGTCCCGCAGCCCTCGGGGCAGCTGGTTTAGACTGATACGGTTAATGGCTTTTTTTACCCATCCCCATTTCTTTGCAAGGAAACGGCATGTACGAACAGTTGGCTTTGTATATAGACGGCGAATTCGTGGGCGGCGACGGCCGCAAGTCGCAGGACGTCATCAATCCGGCCACCCAGGAAGTGCTGGGCCAGCTGCCCCATGCCACCGAGGCCGACCTGGACCGCGCGCTGGCCGCCGCCCAGCGCGCCTTCGAAACGTGGAAGCGCACCTCGCCGATGGAGCGCGCCGCCATCCTGCGCAAGGTGGCTGACCTGTCCCGCCAGAACGCCAAGGAAATCGGCCGCAACATGACCATGGACCAGGGCAAGCCCCTGGCCGAGGCGGTGGGCGAGATCATGGCGTGCTCCGAGCACGTCGACTGGCACGCCGAGGAATGCCGCCGCATCTACGGCCGCGTCATTCCGCCCCGCAACCCCGACGTGCGCCAGTTCGTCGTGCGCGAACCCGTGGGCGTGTGCGCCGCCTTCACTCCCTGGAACTTCCCCTACAACCAGGCCATCCGCAAGATCGCGGCCGCGGTCGGCGCGGGCTGCACCATCGTGCTCAAGGGCCCGGAAGATTCGCCCAGCGCCGTCATGGCGATCGCCCGCATGTTCCACGACGCCGGCCTGCCCAAGGGCGTGCTGAACATCGTGTGGGGCGAGCCCGCCAAGATCTCCGACTACCTGATCCGCTCGCCCATCGTGCGCAAGGTCTCGTTCACGGGGTCGGTGCCGGTGGGCAAGCAGCTGGCCGCGCTGGCCGGCGCCCACATGAAGCGCGTCACGATGGAACTGGGCGGCCATTCGCCGGTGCTGGTGTTCGACGACGCCGACGTCGACCGCGCCGCGCAGATGCTGGCCAAGTTCAAGATCCGCAACGCCGGCCAGGTGTGCGTGTCCCCCACCCGCTTCTACGTGCAGAAGGGCGCGTACGAACAGTTCCTGGCCAAGTTCACCGAAGTGCTCAAGGGCATCAGAGTGGGCGACGGCCTGGAAGCCGGCGTGGAAATGGGTCCGCTGGCGCACGAGCGCCGCGTGCCCGCCATGGCCAAGTTCGTGGAAGACGCGCGCAAGCACGGCGGCAAGATCGTGCTGGGCGGCGACGCGCCGTCGGGCAAGGGCTTCTTCTTCAGCCCCACCGTGGTCACCGACATTCCCGATGACTCGATGCTGATGACCGAAGAGCCCTTCGGCCCGGTGGCCCCCGTGGTGCGCTTCGACGATACCGACGAGGTGCTCAAGCGCGCCAACAGCCTGCCGTTCGGCCTGTCCTCGTACGTATTCACGAACTCGCTGCAGACCGCCACCAAGGTGTCCAACGCGCTGGAGGCCGGCATGGTCAACATCAACCACTTCGGCAGCGCCCTGGCCGAGACGCCCTTCGGCGGCATCAAGGACAGCGGCATCGGCAGCGAAGGCGGCCAGGAAACGTTCGACGGCTACCTGGTGACCAAGTTCATCACGCACGTCTGATAGCGGCCCACGACGACGCGACGGCGGGCACGGAAGTGCCCGCCTTTTTTTTCGTCAGGCGCGGCCGCCGGCGCGGAAGTCGCGCGCGGACATGCCGAAGCGGCGCTTGAACGAGCGGCTGAAATGCGCGGGATGCGAGAAGCCCGCCTGGTACGCCAGCTCGGCGATGCTGCGATGCGCGTGCTGCGGGTTGGACAGCAGCTCGCGGCAGCGCAGCAGGCGCTGTTCGATGATGAACGGCTCCACGCCCATGCCGGTGCCGCGGAAGATGCGGTGCAGGTAGCTGAGCGAAATGCCACAGGCCTGCGCCACCTGTGCGGCGGCCAGCGAGGGATCGGCCAGGTGGCTGCGAATGTAGGCGGTGATGCGCTCGCGGTGCGCGACGGTGACGCTGCTGTCGGATTCCGACAGCGCCCCCTGCCCCGGCTGCACCAGGAACAGCACGATCAGGTCGATCAGGCGTTCGCCCAGTTCGGCGACCTCGGCGTCCGACCAGGCATTCATGCCCTTGAACAGGTGGTCCATGTAGCCGGCCAGCAGCGCGCCGCGAGGCGAACCGTCATCGATGCGCAGCTTGTAGAACGGGCCCACGCGCGGATCCCGCAGCGACAGCGCCTCGCGCGGAAAGGACACGCTGAGGCTGCGATAGCCCGCGCTGCCCTGCGCGCTCGCCTGGTACGGCGCGCTCTGGTTCATCAGGTACACGCAGCCGGGTTCGACCTGGAATTGCCGCCCGGACTGGCTGACGGCCAAGGGGCCGGCCAAGGGCAGGCCGAAGGTGTAGAACTCGCGCGCCAGGTGCGACACGTTGCCGGAGGTGCGCTCGATGCGCTGGCCCTGGTAGTGCAGGTCGTTGAACTGCAGGCTGGCGCGGCGCACGTAGCGCACGTGGCCGGCGAAGGCGGCATCGCGTCCGCAATGCACTTCGAACGGCCCGAAGGCCTCGCTGAGCGCGGCGCGCCATTGTTCGTAGCCTTTGCTGCCGGTGCTGGCCGGGATGGCGAATTCCATGTCGGGCATGGCGCGGTCTCTCTCCGGGACGGCATCGGCAAGGGGCCGGACGGCCCGCATTGACCCTGCGTCCACATTCTGTTGATCCACCATGCACACGGTCGGCGCGCGCGTTGTGGAAGCTGCGCTGCCAAGTCTATAGTCGGCCGGATATACAGACAACCCGTACAGCCGCGCCCCTGCGCGTACTGCCCGGCGGCGGCCGGGCCCCGCACGGGCGCACGGAGGAGACCATGCGCAGCGTCCTGCCCACCTCGCATTACGCCGAATGCGCCGGCCGCGAGATCCATTATGTGCAGTGGGGAGATCCCTTGGCCCCGGCCGTGGTGATGTGGCACGGGCTGGCGCGCACCGGCCGCGACTTCGACGACCTGGCCGCCGCGCTGGCCGACCGCTACCGCGTGATCTGCCCCGACGCGCCCGGCCGCGGGCTTTCGCAATGGAGCGCGGCGCCCGTGGACGAGTACCGGCTGGAGCACTACGTGCGCGTCGCCACCGAACTGATCGACGGCCTGGGCCTGCGCCAGCTGCACTGGGTGGGCACGTCGATGGGCGGGGCGACCGGCATGCTGGCTGCCGCCACGTCGCTGCGCGGACGCATCGCGCGGCTGGTGGTCAACGACATCGGACCCGAGCTGCCGGCTGCGGCCGTGGAGCGCATCGTCACCTATGCCGGCAATCCGCCGGCCTTCGACACCATGGTCGCGCTCGAGCAGTGGGTGCGCACGGCCTACCAGCCTTACGGCTGGCAGAGCGACGCGCAGTGGCGCCGCATGGCCGAGACCTCGGCGCGCCGCCTGCCCGACGGGCGCCTGACCCTGCACTACGATCCGGCCATCGTCGGGCAGTTTCGCCATCATCCGCGCGACTATGACCGCTGGGACGAGTACGACACGCTGCGGCTGCCCGTGCTGCTGCTGCGCGGCAGCGAGTCGGACCTGCTGCCCGACGCCGTTGCCGACGCCATGACGCAGCGCGGCCCGCGGGCGCGCCGCATCGATTTCGCCGGCTGCGGCCACGCGCCGGCGCTGAACGTCCCGCAACAGATCGACGCCGTGGCGGCCTTCCTGGCCGAGTCCGGCGCAGCCACCTGAGGAGACACGCATGATTCGCATGAAACGCATGTTGCTGGGCGCGCTGGCCGGCCTGATGGTGGGCGGATCCGCCGGCGCGGCCGAGCTCGTCGTCGCCCACGTCTACGACAAGACCGGTCCCCTGGAGGCCTATGCCAAGCAGACCCAGGCCGGCCTGATGATGGGCCTGGAATACGCCACGCAGGGCACGATGGAAGTGGCGGGCCGCAAGATACGCGTGATCGAAAAGGACAACCAGGGCAAGCCCGACGTGGCGCGCGCGCAGCTGGCGGCCGCGTATGCGGACGACAACGCCGACCTGGCGGTGGGCCCCACGTCGTCGGGCGTGGCGCTGGCGATGCTGCCCATCGCGGAGGAGTACGAAAAGATCCTGCTGGTAGAGCCTGCGGTAGCCGACTCCATCACCGGCGACAAGTGGAACAAGTACATCTTCCGCACGGGCCGCAATTCGTCGCAGGACGCCATCGCCAACGCGGTGGCCTTCGACCAGGACGGCACGTCGATCGGCATGCTGGCGCAGGACTATGCCTTCGGCCGCGACGGCGTGAAGGCGTTCAAGGGGGCGCTGAAGCGGGCGAAGATCGTGCACGAAGAGTACCTGCCGGCCAACGCCACCGACTTCACCGCGGGCGCGCAGCGCCTGTTCGACGCGCTGAAGGACAAGCCGGGCCGCAAGATCATATTCATCCTGTGGGCGGGTGCGGGCAATCCCTTCAAGATCGCCGACCTGGACCCCAAGCGCTACGGCATCGAGATCGCCACGGGCGGCAACATCCTGCCCGCGACCGCGCCGCTGAAGGCGCTGGCCGGCATGGAAGGCGCAACCTATTACTACTACGGCATACCCAGGAATCCCATCAACGACTGGCTGGTGGCCGAGCACCAGAAGCGCTATGGCCAGCCGCCCGACTTCTTCACGGCGGGCGGGATGTCGGCGGGCATCGCCATCGTCGAGGCGCTGAAGAAGACGCAGGGCAAGTCAGAGACCGAGACGCTCATCAAGGCCATGGAAGGCATGAGCTTCGACACGCCCAAGGGCCGCATGACCTTCCGCCCGCAGGACCACCAGGCCATGCAGTCGATGTATCACTTCCGCATCAAGAACGATCCGTCGGTGCCTTGGGCGGTGCAGGAACTGGTCAGGGAGATCACGCCGGACCAGATGGACGTGCCCGTACTCAACAAGCGCTGATCGCGGCCGCATGCTGGAAACGCGCAACCTGACCGTACGCTTCGGCGGGCACACGGCCGTCGATGACGTCAGCGCCCGCTACGAGCCGGGCACGCTCACCGCCATCGTGGGCCCTAACGGCGCCGGCAAGACCACGTACTTCAACCTGGTGTCCGGCCAGCTGCGCGCGTCGGCCGGCACGGTGCACCTGGACGGGCAGGATCTCAGCCGGCTGGCGGCCCCCGCGCGCATGCACGCCGGCCTGGGACGCGCGTTCCAGCTGACGCAGCTGTTCCCGCGCCTGACCGTGCACGAGAACGTGCGCCTGGCCTTGCAGTCGCGCGCGCAGGGCAGCAGCTGGCGGCAGATACGCCTGTGGCGCACATGGGACGCCGACCGGGCGCTGCTGGAACGCGCCGACGAGCTGCTGGTCCGCACCCGTCTCGCGCCGCGCCGCGACCACCCCGCCGCCGAGCTGCCGCACGGCGACCAGCGCAAGCTCGAGATCGCGATGCTGATGGCGCTGGCGCCGCGCGTGTACATGTTCGACGAGCCCACGGCGGGCATGAGCGTGGACGACGTGCCGGTGGTGCTGGACCTGATCCGCGAGCTGAAGCAGGACCGCGACAAGATCATTCTTCTGGTGGAGCACAAGATGGACGTGGTGCGCGAACTGGCAGACCGCATCGTCGTGCTGCACAACGGCCGGTTGGTGGCCGATGGCGACCCCGCGCAGGTGATCGCCTCGGACGTGGTGCAGCAGGCCTACCTGGGCACGGCGCCGGCGGGAGCCCCGGCATGAACCGGCCGGCGCATCCCGAAGGCGGGTACCGGCTCGCCGGCCAGGAAGGCGTGCCGCAGGCCGGCGGGACCGCGCCCCTGCTGCAGCTCGACGGCGTGCATACGCACATCGGCGCGTATCACATCCTGCATGGCGTGGACCTGTCGGTGCCGGCCAGCCGGGTGACCATGCTGCTGGGACGCAACGGCGCCGGCAAGACCACCACCTTGCGCACGATCATGGGCCTGTGGCGGGCCTCGCAAGGCAGCATCCGCTTCGAGGGCCGCGAGGTGGGCGGCGCCGACACACGCGTCACGCCGCCGGACATGGTGGCGCTGGGCATTGCCTACGTGCCGGAGAACATGGGCATCTTCGCCGACCTGAGCGTAAAAGAGAACATGCTGCTTGCGGCCCGGCGCGCTCGCCGCGCGTCGGAGCTCGATACGGCCCGGCTGGAATGGATCTTCGGATTCTTCCCGGCGCTGCGCAAGTTCTGGCTGTATCCGGCCGGCAAGCTGTCGGGCGGCCAGAAGCAGATGCTGGCGGTGGCGCGCGCCATCGTCGAGCCGCGCCGGCTGCTGCTGGTGGACGAGCCCAGCAAGGGCCTGGCGCCGGCCATCGTGCAGAACATGATCGCGGCCTTCGAGGAACTGAAGCGCGGCGACACGACCATCCTGCTGGTCGAGCAGAACTTCAACTTCGCCCGCCGCGTGGGCGACCACGTCGCCGTAATGGACAACGGCCGGGTCGTGCACAGCGGCAGCATGCAGGCGCTGGCGCAGGACGACGAACTGCAGACGCGCCTGCTGGGCCTGTCGCTGGGAAGCCACCAATGAGCGCCATCGATCACGCTGCCGCCCTGCCCGGCTCGCGGCTCGACCCCCTGCCCATCCTGCTGGTGCTGGCGCTGGCCGTCATCGCGCTGCCGCTGGTGGGCTCGTTCTCCACCTGGATGACGCTGACCATCGCCGGACTGGCCATGGGCATGATCATCTTCATCGTGGCATCGGGCATGACGCTGGTCTTCGGGCTGATGGACGTGCTGAACTTCGGGCATGGCCTGTTCATCGCGATCGGCGCCTATGTGGCGGTAAGCGTGCTGGGCGCGATGTCCGACTGGACGCAGTCCGGCAGCCTGGCGGCCAACCTGCTGGCGGTGGCGCCCGCGGCGATCGTGGGCATGCTGGTGGCCGGCGCGGTGGGCGCCGCATTCGAGCGCGTGATCGTGCGACCCGTGTACGGGCAGCACCTGAAGCAGATCCTCATCACCATGGGCGGCATGATCGTCGGCGAAGAACTGATCAAGATGATCTGGGGTCCGCAGACGCTGCCCCTGCCTTTGCCGCAGGCCTTGCGTGGCGCGCTGCTGGTGGGCGACGCCGCCATCGAGAAGTTCCGCCTGCTGGCGCTGGCCGCCGGCGTGGGCGTGCTGGCGCTGATGCTGTGGCTGTTGAACAGCACGAAACTGGGACTGCTGATACGCGCCGGCGTGGAAGACCGCGAGATGGTGGAAAGCCTGGGCTATCGCATCCGCCATCTTTTCGTGGGCGTGTTCGTGGCGGGCTCGATGCTGGCCGGCCTGGGCGGCGTGCTGTGGGGCATGTATCAGCAGGCCGTGATTCCGCAGCTGGGCGCACAGGTGAATGTGCTGATCTTCATCGTCATCATGATAGGCGGGCTGGGTTCGACGCTGGGCTGCCTGATCGGCGCGCTGCTGGTGGGGCTGATGGCCAACTACACCGGCTTCCTGGTGCCCAAGGCGGCCCTGTTCTCGAACATCGCGCTGCTGGTGGCGGTGCTGCTGTGGCGTCCGCAAGGCGTGTACCCCGTCACCAACCGCTGAACTTACCGCACAGGTCCTGGCATGGCGCTACGCATTCTTTCCGGCGATCTTCCGCGCAGCCGCGTGCTGGCGGCGCTGTTGCTGCTGGCCGTGATCGGCCTGGCGCTGGCGCCGTTCCTGTTCCCCGGTCCGCGCGCGCTGGCGGTGGCAGGCAAGATCCTGATCTTCATCGTGCTGGTGGCCAGCTACGATCTGCTGCTGGGGTACACCGGCATCGTCAGCTTCGCGCACACCATGTTCTTCGGCATAGGGGCCTATGGGGTGGCCATCGCGACCGTGCGGCTCGAGCCCAGCTGGAGCGCGATCGGCATCGGCGCCGCGGCCGCGCTGGCGGTGTCTCTGGTGCTCGCGTTGCTGATCGGCCTGGCCAGCCTGCGCGTGCGCGCCATCTTCTACGCCATGATCACGCTGGCCATCGCGGCGGCCTTCCAGACCCTGGTGTCGCAGTTGTCGGATCTGACGGGCGGCGAGGACGGACTGAGCTTCAACGTGCCGCGCATGCTGCGCCCGGCGTTCCGGCCGTTGTCGGAGCCGCTGTTCGGCGTGAATGTGGACGGCCGCATCATCGCCTATTACCTGGTATTCGCGGCGTGCGTGGTGCTCTTTCTGGTGCTGCTGCGCATCGTCAACTCGCCGTTCGGGCGCGTGCTGCAGGCGATACGCGAGAACGCCTTTCGCGCCGAGGCCATCGGCTTTCGCACCGTGGTGTACCGCAGCTGGTCGAATGTGCTGGCGGCGCTGTTCGCCACGCTGGCCGGCGTGATGTATGCGATATGGCTGCGCTACAACGGACCGGACGCCACGCTGTCCTTCGAGATCATGCTGAACATTCTGCTGATGGTGGTGATCGGCGGCATGGGCACGATGTATGGCGCCGTGCTGGGAGCAGCCTTGTTCGTGCTGGCGCAGAGCTATCTGCAGGACGGGCTGCACGTCGTGCACGAGGCACTGGGCGGTTCGGGGCCGGTAGCGGCGTTCTTCGAGCCGGACCGCTGGCTGCTGTGGCTCGGCGTGCTGTTCGTGCTGTCGGTGTACTACTTCCCGACGGGCGTCGCGGGGCGGCTGCGCGAGGCGGCGCGGCGGCGGACATAGCGGCGCCCGGGGGCGGCCGGTACGCCCGGTTTCCGCCTCGCGGCAGGGCTAGCGAGGTCCGGCAATCCACCCCGGCGGCAAGCGGCGCGCCGGATCGCCCGTTTCCGTCGACTCGGTGGGCGTCGCCTGCCGGCTGCGCAACTGCGGCCCCGCGGCATCGGACGGAAAACGCGGACGGCCCGCGCATTCGGCATAGCGCGGCGCCGGCGCGCGGTCGCCCAGGAAGTAGTCGATCATGGGTCCGTCGACGCAATCCTCGCCATACGGAAAAAGCCCGTGCTGGTAATCGCCCTTGATCAGCACGAGGCTGGCCCCAGGCAAAGACTTGAAAGTGCTGAGCGCGCCGTCCAGCGGCGTCAGGGGATCGAATTCGGAATGCAGCATCATCACCGGGCCGGGCAGCGTCAACGGCGGCATGGTCGCCACGGGACCGCCCCAGAATTCGCAGGGCTGGTAAGTCCGGTCGGGCCCCATGACGGGATAGCGGCTGGCATCTGCCCGTAGGCCGTCGGTCCAGTACTGCAGCCCGGGCATCGCGCTGGTGTTGCACTTGATCGCCCAGTACGCGGAATCCTCGCTGCCTATCACCTCGATCTCTTGCCGCGTCTCTTGCACCTTACGTTGCACGGCGGAGCCGGCCAACTGCGCGATGGCCTGGTTGCGCTGCGGATCCGTCGCGAAGACGCGGGCTTCGATGAGCGCGGGCCAGCCGTCATCGGACAGGCCCGGATGGGCCCGCGCAATGGCCGTGATGCCGCGCAGCGCCGCGAGCACGTTGACGACGCCGTCGGCATAGCCCGGGTGGCCCAGGTCCGCATACAGGGCGGCCGACAAGGCCTCGCGCGCCCACAACGGCGCATCGGGATAGATGGCCTGCACTTCGGCCACGTCGGCGCCCACGTCGACGGTATCGGCCTGCGCCGCCGCCCACGGCGCGATGATGCGATCGACCACGTGCTGGGTCGCCGGCGCCGCGGCGTCGTCGAACAGGGGGCGCGGGAGGTTCATGTCCAATGCGCCGTCGAGCAGCATCTTGCCCACGCGCCCGGGGAACAGGGCGGCGTACCAGGCGCCCAGCTGCGTGCCGTACGAGTATCCGACATAGTTCAGGCGCTCCTGGCCCAGCAGTTCACGGATCAGGTCCATGTCGCGTGCCGTGGCGTCGGTGTGGATCACGCGTGCGTGAGGGGCGGCGAGGCAGCCTTCGGCAAAGACGCGCGCGCTCTGGTGGACCAACGCGATGGCCGCGTCGTCGAGGGGATCGTGCAACGGGTCGCGGGCCGGGCCTGCCGGCACGGGCAGGCACTCGAACTGCGTGCTGCGGCCGACGCCGCGCGGCGAGAACCCCACCATGTCGTAGCGCGCGGCCATCTCCTTGAAGCGGGCCGACACCGGATTGGCCGCGTCCGCCCGGCTAGCCAGGCGCGCAATCGATGCGCCGATGGCATAGCCGTCGCCGCCGGGACCGCCGGGGTTGAAGAGAATCGCGCCCAAGTGGCGCGCGCGGTCCGTACCCATTGCCTTCATCACGCCGACCTGCAGATCGCCGCCCGCGGGATCGGCATAGTCTGCAGGAACACGTATCGTCGTACAGCGCAGGGCGTCCGCGCCAAGCGCGGCGGTGGCGTCGGCGATCCTGTAGTCGGACGTGTCGCACCCGGTCCATTCCACATGCTGGCTGCGGTAGGCCGCCAGCGGATCGGCGGGCTCGCCCGCGTCATCACCAGCGGAGGAACGATCGTGGTCGTCGCCGCAGGCGGCGAGCAGCGCAAGCGCCAGCGCTCCGGCGGCCAGCGTCCATTGCCGGCGATGGGTCATCGACATGCCTCTCCTTCGGCCGACGGGAATGGCGGCACGGCGCGCAGTATAGGGCGCCGCCGCGACGCCATCAGGCGCGACGCGTTGCGGCAGTCAATAAAAAAGCCGGAAGCTTGCGCTTCCGGCCCTTTGGTGCGGTGGCCGGGCGCGACGCCGTGCAGCGCCGCCCGCGCCAGCCTGCATCAGATGATGCGGGCGGCTTCCACCAGGCGCACCACCGACCACGCCTTGGAGCGCGAGATGGGGCGGCCTTCGGCGATTTCGACCGTATCGCCTTCGTTGTACTGATTGGTCTCGTCGTGTGCCTTGTACTTGGCCGAGCGCATGACGATCTTGCCGTAGATGGGGTGCTTGACGCGGCGTTCGACCAGAACGACGACAGTCTTGTCCATCTTGTTGCTGACGACCTTGCCGACCAGCGTACGCTGGCGCTTGGCGACCTGGGTGGTTTGTTGGGTTTCGCTCATTATCACTTCCCTGCCTTCTCGGTCAGCAGAGTACGCACGCGCGCGATGTCGCGGCGGACGTTACGGATCTGACTGGTGTTGGCAAGCTGCTGCGTGGCCTTCTGCATGCGCAGGCCGAATTGGGCCTTCAGCAGGCTTTCGAGCTCTTTGCCGAGCTCGGCGGCATCCTTCGAACGGAGTTCGCTGGCTTTCATGTGGACTCCTTAAGAACCGATATGACGCGCAACGAACGTCGTGGAGATCGGCAGCTTGGCAGCGGCCAGGCGGAACGCCTCGCGTGCCAGCTCTTCGCTGACCCCTTCCATTTCGTACAGCACCTTGCCGGGTTGGATTTCGGCGACCCAGTACTCGGGGTTGCCCTTACCGTTACCCATCCGGACTTCAGCCGGCTTTTGCGAGATCGGCTTGTCGGGGAAGATGCGGATCCAGATGCGGCCGCCACGCTTGATGTGCCGGTTGATGGCACGACGGGCAGCTTCGATCTGGCGCGCGGTCAGGCGGCCACGGCCGGTGGCCTTCAGGCCGAACTCGCCGAACGAAACGGCAGCGCCGCGGGTCGCCAGGCCGGTGTTGCGGCCCTTTTGCTCTTTGCGATATTTTCTGCGAGAGGGTTGCAGCATGGTTATTCTCCTTCGGGAGCCGGAGCCGCGTCCGCCTTGCGGGGACCACCACGGCCACGACCACCGCCGCCACCAGGACGACCCGGGCGGTTGCCATCGGGACGGTCGCCACGGGGCGCACGACGCGGACGACGCTCTTCTTCACGCGGAGCGGCGGTTTCAGGGGGCAGCTCGCCATTGGCCAGCATGTCGCCCTTGTAGACCCACACCTTGATGCCGATCACACCGTAGGTGGTGTGGGCTTCGGAGGTGCCGTAGTCGATGTTCGCCTTCAGCGTGTGCAGCGGCACACGGCCTTCGCGGTACCACTCGGTACGCGCGATTTCGATGCCGTTCAGACGGCCCGAGCTCATGATCTTGATGCCCTGGGCGCCCAGGCGCATCGCGTTCTGCATGGCGCGCTTCATGGCGCGGCGGAACATGATGCGCTTTTCGAGCTGCTGCGAGATCGAGTCGGCGATCAGCTGAGCGTCGGTTTCCGGCTTGCGGATTTCCTCGATGTTGACGTGCACGGGCACGCCCATCAGACGCTGCAGATCGCTCTTCAGGCCTTCGATGTCTTCGCCGCGCTTGCCGATCACCACACCCGGACGAGCCGAGTAGACGGTGATGCGGGCGTTCTTGGCGGGACGCTCGATGACCACGCGACCGACGGAGGCGCTCTTGAGCTTCTTCTTCAGGTACTCGCGCACGCGGATGTCTTCGGCGAGCATGCCGCCGAAGGCCTTGTCGTCCGCATACCAACGCGAGGACCAGTTACGGGTGACCGCGAGACGGAACCCAGTGGGGTGAATTTTCTGACCCATCGTGACTCCTTAGGCTCCGACCTTGACCGTGATGTGGCAGGTCTGCTTCTCGATACGATTCCCGCGGCCCTTGGCGCGAGCCGAGAAGCGCTTCATCGACTGGGCCTTGTCCACGTAGATCGTGGTGACCTTCAGCTCGTCGATGTCGGCGCCGTCGTTGTGTTCGGCGTTGGCGATGGCGGACTCGACAGCCTTCTTCAGGATGCCGGCGGCCTTCTTCGGGGAGAACGTGAGGATGTTCAGCGCTTGAGCGACCGACTTGCCGCGGATCAGATCCGCGACCAGGCGCGTCTTCTGAGCGGAGATGTGAACCCCACGGATAATGGCAGTAGTTTCCATCGCTTACCTCTTCGACTTCTTGTCGGCGGCGTGACCCTTGAACGTACGGGTCAGCGCGAATTCGCCGAGCTTGTGGCCGACCATGTTCTCGTTGATGTACACGGGAACGTGTTGCTTGCCGTTGTGCACGGCAATGGTCAGACCGATGAACTCGGGCAGGATCGTGGAACGGCGCGACCAGGTCTTGATCGGCTTCTTGTCTTTGCCCGCGACGGCGGTGTCCACCTTCTTGATGAGGTGGGCATCGACGAACGGGCCCTTCTTGATCGAACGTGACATAGTGTTCGCCTCTTACTTGCGCTTGCGCCGTTGGACGATCATGTTGTTCGTCCGCTTGTTGCGACGGGTCTTGAAGCCCTTCGCCGGGGTACCCCACGGGCTGACCGGCTCGCGAGCTTCGCCGGTACGACCCTCGCCGCCACCGTGCGGGTGGTCGATCGGGTTCATGGCCACGCCGCGAACCGTCGGGCGGACACCGCGCCAACGCATCGCACCGGCCTTGCCGATCTGGCGCAGGCTGTGTTCTTCATTGCCCACTTCGCCGATGGTGGCGCGGCACTCGATGTGCACGCGGCGCACTTCACCGGAGCGCAGGCGGACCTGGGCGTACGTGCCTTCGCGAGCCAGCAGCACCGCGGACGCACCGGCCGAACGCGCCATCTGGGCGCCCTTGCCGGGGATCATCTCGATGCAGTGGATCGTGGTACCGACCGGGATGTTGCGGATCGGCAGCGTGTTGCCGGCGCGGATCGGGGCTTCGATGCCCGAGATCAGCGTGGCGCCCACTTCCAGGCCGCGCGGAGCGATGATGTAGCGACGCTCGCCGTCGGCGTAGCACAGCAGAGCGATGTGCGCCGTACGGTTGGGGTCGTACTCGAGACGCTCGACCTTGGCGGGGATGCCGTCCTTGTTGCGACGGAAGTCCACGATGCGGTAGTGCTGCTTGTGACCGCCGCCCTTGTGGCGAACCGTGATGTGGCCGTTGTTGTTACGGCCCGAGCCACGGGTCTGCTTCTCGATCAGCGAGGCGACCGGCGCGCCCTTGTGCAGGGACGCGTTGACCACCTTGACCATGCCGCGACGGCCGGCCGAGGTCGGTTTTACTTTAACGAGGGCCATTTACTTCACCTCCGCAAAGTCGATTTCCTGGCCTTCCACGAGGGAGACGTAGGCCTTGCGCTCGCTGCGGCGGCGGCCGACGAAACGGCCGAAGCGCTTGACTTTGCCCTTACGGTTGAGCACCTGCACGGACTCGACCTGCACCTTGAACAGCAGTTCGACGGCAGCCTTGATTTCCGGCTTGGTAGCGTCAGCCACGACACGGAAAGCGACTTGCTGATATTTCTCGGCGACGAAAGTGGCCTTTTCGGTCACTACCGGAGCCAGAATGACTTGCATCAAGCGTTCGGCGTTCATCCCAGCATCTCCTCGAGTTGAGCGATGGCCGGCTTGGTGATCAGCACTTTCTTGTAGTGGATCAGCGACAACGGATCGGCATAACGGGGCTCGACCACGGCAACGTGCGGCAGGTTGCGGGTGGCGAGGTAAACATTTTCATCGACGGCGTCGGTGATGATCAGCACCGACTCCAGGCCCAGGCTCTTCAGCTTGGCGGCAGCCAGCTTGGTCTTGGGCGATTCGAGCGCGAACGAGTCGACGACGGCGATGCGGTCTTCGCGAGCCAGCTGCGACAGGATCGAGCGGATCCCGGCGCGGTACATCTTCTTGTTGACCTTCTGGCTGAAGTTCTCTTCGGGCGAATTCGGGAAAATCCGGCCACCCCCACGCCACAGCGGCGACGAGGTCATACCGGCGCGAGCGCGGCCGGTACCCTTCTGGCGCCAGGGCTTCTTGGTGGTGTGCTTGACTTCGGCGCGGTCCTTCTGGGCGCGGTTGCCGCTGCGGGCGTTGGCCTGATAGGCCACCACGACCTGGTGAACCAGGGCTTCGTTGAAGTCGCGACCGAAGATGGTGTCGGGTGCGCTGAACGTTTCAGCGGCCTGACCTTGGTCGTTCAGGAGCTTGAGATCCATGTTGCTTACGCCCCCTTCTTGGCCGTCGTGATGTTCTTCACGGCCGGACGCACGATGACATCGCCACCGGCGTGGCCGGGAACGGCGCCCTTGACGAGCAGCAGGCCGCGCTCGGCGTCGACGCGCACCACGTCCAGGTTCTGGACGGTGCGGGTGACGTCACCGAGGTGACCCGACATGCGCTTGCCGGGGAAGATGCGGCCGGGATCCTGCGCCTGGCCGATCGAGCCGGGCACGCGGTGCGAACGCGAGTTACCGTGCGACGCGCGCTGCGAACCGAAGTGGTGGCGCTTGATCGTACCGGCGAAACCCTTACCGATGGTGGTGCCCGTGACGTCGACCTGCTGGCCGGCTTCGAACACGGATTCCACGGCAACCACGGCGCCGGCCGAGAACTCGGCGGCACGGGCGGGATCCAGGCGGAATTCTTTGAGGATGCTGCCGGCTTCGATACCGGCTTTTGCATAGTGGCCGGTCTGGGCCTTCGCAACGCGCGAAGCGCGGCGAGTGCCGTAGGCCAGCTGGACGGCGGCGTAGCCGTCGACTTCAGGCGACTTGACCTGAGCCACGCGGTTGTTGGACACGTCCAGCACGGTCACGGGGATGGATTCGCCATCTTCCGTGAAAATGCGGGTCATGCCGACCTTGCGGCCCACCAGGCCCAGCCGATGGGCGGCCGGCGTGGGTGTCGGATTCGACATCGTTTTCTCCATTCCCGACTGCGATTGGTCGGGGCTAATCGGACAAGGGTAAAGGCTCTTGCCCTACAAAGTTACGTTTCCGGCGGATCCGAAGACCGGAGCCTGCCGGCCGATCCGCCTAGTCCGCCGAGGATTGCGGGCGATGCGGAAAGGGCCCGTGGTGTTACCCACGCATAGGCCATGCCAAAAATGGCAAGCTTCGGATAGTAGCATGGGGTAGAGGCGGTTGCAAGCTGCGGGCAACTATGGCAAGGCCGGGCTGCAGTTTGCGGACAACAGGGGCCTGGCGGATGGTCGATGGAGCAAGCCCGCGCCATGGGAAAGGATGGAAACCGACGCCGCGGCGCCCCTTTCGAGGCGCCGTCATGCGCGTGCGCGGCCAGAAGGGCGCGACCGCCCGACCACGCCACGCCGGCCCTCTTCGAATAACCGCCGCCCGCTATATACCCATCTGCCGCGATCGGCAGAAACATATCCGGAGCGTTTGAAACAAACAATAAATAGCGCCGTATCGCCGCGTCATGCGTTGGTAACATGCGCTCGGCAACTCTGCCGCTTAATTGAATATCAAGAATATACGGGGTGGGTGCTGCGGGCCCCGTCGGGCCAATATGTCTTTGAATGCAGAACTATCGGGTGTATTGAACCGGGACCGACAGATCTCGGTCTCGGTCGGAGCGGAGCGCACGGCGTTCCTGTTCGATGCCATGCAGGGCTCGGACGGCATTTCCACCTTGTCCGAATACCGGGTGCGCCTTCTGCATCGTTCCATGCAGGTGGACGTGGGCGGCCTGCTGGGCAAGCCGCTGACCATGACCATACAGACGGCCGCCACGCCCCGATATATCAATGGCGTGATCGCCAGCTTTGCATTGGTGGGTCAGCAAGGCGACGTGGATCGCTATGTCGTATACGAAGCCGTGGTAGTGCCCTGGCTGTGGCTGGCCACTCATAAAAGAGAATTCCGGATCTACCAGAACCAGTCGGTGCCGGACACCATCAAACAGGTGCTCACGCCTTACGGCTATACGTTCGAGTTCGATCTGGCGGAGAGTTACGAGCCGCGCGTCTACTGCGTGCAGTACGACGAGACCGATTTCCAGTTCGTCAGCAGACTGCTCGAAGCGGAAGGCATTCACTACTACTTCCGGCACGACGAAGACAAGCACACCCTGGTGATGAGCGACGAGGTGCAGAGCCACAAGGCAGTGGCCGGGTACGAGCAGGTGCCCTATTTCACCGAGGACAAACTGACAGTGCCCCGGCAGGACCATATGACGCGGGTGGCGGTGTACCAGGACTTGCGGCCTGGGCGGTATACGACGAACGACTATAACTTCGTCACCCCGAACGCGGACCTGAAGGCGCGGCAGCAGATCAAGCTCGAGCACGAACACAGCGAGGCAGAGGTGTATGAGTGGCCGGGCAACTACGGCGAGGGCCCGTTGGGCGAGCGCTATGCTCGCCAACGCATGCAGGAGCAGCATCACGTGCGCGACACGCGCACCTTGCTCGGCACGGCTAGAGGCGTGGCCACCGGCTCGCTGTTCAGCCTGATCGGCTGCCCGCGCGCGGAAGAAGATCGGGAATACCTGGTGCTGGCCACGCGCTACGACCTGAAGGGAAACAACTACCACTCCGTGAACGGCGAGGCTGGATCCAGCGGCCACAGATGCCAGTTCACCTGGACCGTGCAGGATGCGAAGCTGCCATTCCGGCCGCCCAGGATCACGGAGAAGCCTCGCACCAAAGGCCCGCAGACCGCGGTAGTGGTCGGCCCGCAGGGCAAGGAAATCTGGACTGACGAGTACGGCCGGGTGAAAGTGCATTTCCACTGGGACCGCTACGACAACCGGGACGAGAACAGCTCGTGCTGGATCCGCGTGTCGAGCAGCTGGGCAAGCGGCAACTTCGGCGCAATCCAGGTGCCCCGGATCGGCGACGAGGTGATCGTGGATTTCCTGAATGGAGATCCGGATTATCCGATCATCACCGGCCGGGTATACAACGCGGCGAAAATGCCGCCCTGGAAGCTGCCCGAGAACGAAACGCAGATGGGCATCTACTCGCGCTCCAGTCCGGGCGGCAACTATCACACGGCCAATGCGCTCCGATTCGAGGACAAGGCCGGGCATGAGGAGATCTACATCCTCGCGCAGAAGGATCGCAACGAGAAGACCAAGAACAACCACACCGAACGGATCGACAACAACTGGGTCCAGTCCGTGGGGCATCACAAGGCCATCGAGGTAGATGGCAATCACAGCGAGTCGGTGCATGGAAACATGACCCTGCACGTGGGCCCCAGCGGCGTGGGCAGGGTGCTGACCGACTCGTTCCGCAAGCTGGTGGAAGGCATCGCCGACGTGGCCAAGTCGCTGCCCATACCGGGCATCAATCAACTGGGACGCGGCGTCTATTCGCTATTTGCGGACCAGGCCATCAACGAGGCCACCGCCGGCGTGAAGACCCAGTTCGTCGGGTTGACGAAGACGGTCACGGTAGGCGGCACCATCGTCGAAAGCGCGGGCCACTCCATACAGTTCACGTCAGGCTCGCATTTCTCGGCGGATGCCGCGAACACCGTTTCCCTGACCTCGAATGGCGAGTTCCATGTGCAGGTCGGCAAATCGGAACTGCGGTTGACCGCCGACGGTTTCATCAGGCTGAGCGGAGATACGCTCTTCCTAAATTTCGAGAACGGCATCGAAATGCAGGCCACGAACGAGATTGCACTGTCTTCCAAGAAGATCAATCTGAACTGATTTTTTATGATTCTCAATAAAAGACAGTTTGTCTTGTCCGGGGCAACACTATTGATCGTGTTGGCCGCGCTGGCCGTGGCATCGATCCTGTTCGGCGAGAGACGCAAGCCGCCGCTCGCTTCTGCTGACGGCCACCTTTCCTGCGACAGCACGCAGTACCTGGAATACAACAAGATCATGGCGGCCGCCGGAGAGATGACGGTTGGCAGACAGGTGGGCTCGGGCACTCGCGAGCAGCAGCAACGGATGCTCGACGCCTTCCAGGCGCTGGCGCTACCGAAGGAGAAGAGCGTGATTGCCGCAGGTCACTTCCCGACGGGCAAGCTGTACGTGACCACATGCGAGAACGAGAGATGCACGTTCGACGAAATGGGAACACCGAGGCGGACCTGCGGAAGGGAGAATTGGGACGATTGTCCATATCTCGCGATGCAGTTCAGGGAAAAGAGATATTGCCTTCTGCAACCAGCGGATCAATGACATGAGCAATACCACATACCCGTTCGGCGACGCAGCGGGCGAACCCGTAAGGCGCCTGTCCGGCACCCTCTTCCAAGACTCAACCACGACCGATTTCCATGATTCTGAATAAAAGGCAGTTTCTTATTTCCGGGGGAATCCTGCTGCTGGCGGTGATCGGACTGCTGGTGGCGTCGCTGCTGTACGGCGAAAAAAACAGCCCCCTGCTTTCGTCCGCAAACGGGCAGCTTACGTGCGACAGCGCGCAATACGAGGAATACAACAAGAACATGGTGCTGGCGGGCGAGATGACGGTGGGCAGGATGCCAGCGTCGGGCACCCGCCAGCAGCAGCAGAAGATGCTCGACGCCTTCGAGGCGCTCGATCTGCCCCGTGACAAGACCATCGTCGCCGCAGGCCACCTTCCCACGGGAAAGGTGTACACGACGGTGTGTGAGAACGAAAAATGCACGATGGAGGAAATGGCCAAACCCGAACAAGCCTGCATGACGGACGACTGGAACGGCTGCTCGTACCTGGCGATGCAGTTCAGGGAAAAACGCTACTGCTTCCTGACGCCTGCGGACCAATGACATGAGCAGTTCAGATTTTCCGTTCGGCAATGACCTGATGAAGCCCGAGGACTGGGTGGGCAGCATGGGTGCCAAATCCAAGCGATGGCTGATCTCGTACGAAGGCAGCCTGGCCGTCGTATGTGGCTACCACAGCTTCATCTTCCTTGGCCTGGACAGCATGGCCATCAGCGTCGTGAATATCCTGAACTGCGGCGTCACCGTCAGCGCCCCCATCGGCAAGATATTCAAGGCCGCGGGTGGCGCGGCGAGGGATGCCTTGGCATTCGAGAAGATCAACGATCACGCGGGAAACGCCAAGAAAGTCGACGATGCCGTCACGATGGAGAGGGAGCAAGGCGAAGCGAGCAGCGGCATGGCGCTCTACGAACGCATGAAGAAGGCCATCCCTCAGTTGGTCTACGCGACCAAACCGTTTTCTTTCGATGATCTGGCGGGCATGCCAGGAGGGATAGCCGGCGCCGAGATAGAAGCTGTCGGCGCCGCGGGGATATATCGGATCGAGGGCTATGAAGGCGTAACGGGTGGTTTGACGAGTGATTTTTACTTTCGGGCCACGATCGCCAATGCCGGAACGGGGCTGGTGGCGGGCGGCGTGGGCGTATCCGCGGGCGTCTGGAGCGTAGAAGGGCCGCGCAATCTCTACTGGGAACTGGCCGCCCGGTCTCGCGCGCGCTGTCTTGTGGAGAACAGCGCGCCGGGCTATGACCAGCCTTACAGACAGATTCCCAACCTTCATCCGTATCTGCAGTCGCTGCCTCCGGCGGGTTGCTCATTGGAGGAGGCGAACTTCAATCCCATGCGCATCATGCAGCAGCCGGTCCTGTAACCATGAACTCTCAGAACGGATTCGAACCCAGCAAGCCGGCATTGAGCGGTGCGATACTGTCCAAGGCCGGCCAGAGCATGCCTGACCTATGGCGCATCCAGCACTCGAATGCCAACCTGGTTGCCCGATTCGTGCGAACCGGGCAACCGCAACGGGCAGCGGGCATTTCCGCGTTGGTCGGCGAAGCAGAGACAACGATTCGGCGCGAATTGCAATCCATCCCGGCAACGTCATGGGAACGCCTGTGCGAGGCTGCGGGCTGGACGCAGGTAGGCGCGGCATCACTCTCGTGGTGCGACGGCGCGAGCGACGAACAGGTATGGCGCGCTTGGGAAAATGCCACGCCCTCGACGCCCGGCGGGGATGCATTCTTCATCGCCGCCAAATCGATGAACGCAAAGTTCCTGTTGGAAGACGACACGCTCTCCGCATTTGTGCCCCATCTCCTGACGGACAAGATGAAGGTATACGTCTCCCTGGCAGCACGCTCCGAGCAAGTCTTGATGGACTGCTCGCCTGCGGCTTTGCTTGCGTTTCCCAAGGACTTCCAGGATTTCCTGTCCCATCGAGACATCAAGCTCGTCCATCCGGACGCCAAGCGCTAAAGCCACGCTCACGATCCGCACAAGCGGCCTTTGACCCAGGATATCCATACGGCCATGCCATCCGCAGCACGACTCGACGATCTGGCTTCCGACCATGACGGCGCGCCGCCGACGCCGTGCATCGGCGCATCGCCCGACGTCAGCATCGACGGCCGGCCTGCGGTGCGCCAGGGCGACCCGTTCGGCTCCCATGCCCGCCCGGACGAATCCGACCATGCACGCAGCCTTGCGGGCGGCTCCGGCTCCGTCTTCATCAACGGCAAGCCGGCCGGCAGGATAGGCGACCCGATCTCATGCGGCGGACAGGTCGCCGAAGGCTCGGACACCGTGTCCATCGGGGATTGAGCAAGCCGCCGGCTTGACCGCCCTACCGTCCACCCCTCTGCGCGGCGGCATCCAGCCTGGCCTGCTGCGCGGGCGGCAATTCGCCGTCGCCCAGCACCTGGATGGCGCTTTCGGGGCGGTAGCTGACGGGCTGGCCTGTCGGCGCAGGGCCGCGCGTCGGGGCGGAGGGCGGCGCGGCAGCGCCATCCGTTCCGAACCCGAGGATCTGCACCGTCACGATGGACGGCAGCGCCTGCCGCGACTTGTCGCGGGCCCGCGACACCGACTCCTGCGCCGCCGTCGCCGCATTGCTCGCCGCCGCGCTGGCGCTGGTGAGCGCGCCGGTGTTCACCGAGGCCGCCACCGGAACGCCCTTGGACTCGCCTTCCACCTGGATGTTGGAGGCGTTCAACACGCGCAGCGCCGCCACGTTGAAGTTGCCCGCCACGCGTATGCCCGCATCGCCGGCGTTCACGGTGCCGCCAGGGGCCACCAGGTCGACGTCGCCCTCGCCCACGGTGCCGATCCCGGCCCCGCTCATGTCGCGCTTTTCCCGCACGGTGATGTTGCCGTCTTGGTCCGCGGTGACTTCCGGCGCCTGCGGCACGCGCACCGTCTTGGCGCCGCGGCCGGCGTCGATGTCGCCGCGGGTGGACCACAGCACCTGGTCGCTGCCCAGCGGCTCGGCCTGCGAGACGAAGGACAGGATGCGCGAACGGTTGACGACGATGTCACGGTCCGCGAACACGTTGATCTGCCCCGGCGAAGCCAGGGTCACCAGGCCGTAGCCGTTGGGCACCGCCGCGCCCAGCGCCGCCGCCTGCAGGCCGCCCCCGGGGGTAAAGACGTTGACGTCGCCCCCCTGGTGCGTGCGCGCCGCCAGCCGGGTGAACGCGATATCGCCCGCGCCCGTCCAAGCGCTGCGCCAATCGTCCGGCAGATCCTGCGCGTAGCGCACGGGCTGGTCCGCGGCCGCCGTGCCCCGGAACAGCGTGTCGATGGCCGCGTAGCCGCGCCGATAGCCGCCGTTGCTGGACTGGCCCTGCGCATTCACGTCGTTCTGGTCGCGGCCGCCCTCGCGTAGTTCGTACATGAATATCTGGCGCAGGAATTGCTGGCGCGCCAACGCCGGCAATTGCTGGTATTGATCCCAGGCCTGCTGCGGGGTGAGCTTGCCGTCCTCGGAGCCGGTCAGGCTGGCGACCCTTCCGGCGCCCAGCATTCCCTCCACGAAGGACACCAGGCCGCGGCGCGCCAGCTTGTTCAAATCGCCACGGGCTTCCACGCCGTCGACCAGGTACAGCGGCACCGTCGTGCCATCGGTCAGCGTGGTCTTCAGATAGCCCGGCATGGCCGCCACGTTCGCGGGGTTCAGGTAGGCCTGCTCGAAGGCGCCGTAGCTGGGCGCCGCGTTCATGCCCGCCATGAGCGTGATGTCGGCGCCTTCGTCGGGCAGCGCCTTGATGACGTTCGGCTCGAAAACGCGCGGCAGTGCGGGGACGTAATCCCAATACCGGTTGGCATTGGAGTACAGCGACAGGTTGTTCCCCTGGATGTCGCGCCCGGCCAGCAGCAGCAGTTCCCCCGGCCCTTGCAGGGCGGCGCGGCTGCCCCGGTCGTAGTAGTACGACTCCGCGCTTCCACCGTATGTCGCATAGACGTGCGACAGGGGTCGGTTCTCCACCGCCAGGATGTCGTTGCCCGCCGCCAGCAAAGTGGTGTCGGTGGCGCGCAGGTTGCGCCCGCTCAGCTCGAAGTTGCGAATGTCGGTGCCGGCCTGCACGCGCACCGATTCCGACGCGATGAGGTTCAGGTCGGTGATGGAGCCACTGGCCGCGTACAGGCGGCTGGGCGCGAAGTCATGCGCCTGCATGGGCAGCGCATCGGGATTGTCGTAGATCCCCCCGTTCAGCATGTTCGTGAGGAACGTATTGGACACATGGGCGCCCTTCAGGGGAGTTCCGAACGCCGACCCGCCACTGAGCATCGTCGTGAGACCCGTCCACGACGTGAGTATCGACGGCCATTTGTCCAGCGTGGTCTGGACCATGACGATGGCGCCGGTATTCAGAAGGCTGCCGCCCCGCAGGAAATGCAGGTCCTGGGCGGCCAGCAGCGACAGGTCGCTGGTAGCCGCCGGCGCCATCGCCAGCAGGCCGCCGACGTCGATGCTGCCGCCCAGGGCGGACACGCTCACCTTGGCCGGGTACAGCCCCAGCCTGTCCGTCTGCAGCTTGGTATCGGTCACGCCGCTGACCAATTGAGTGGTATTGGCCGTGTCGTTGCCCGCCACGTATTCCGACTGGTTTTCCAGGCGCACATTGCCGCCGGTGGACACCAGCTTGAGCGCGCTGCGCTCGGTGAAGCTGCTCATGAAGAGCCCGTGGCTGGAGGCACCCGACACGTCCCTGTCGGCCTGGTCGAAGTAGGCGCGGCGTATTTCCATGGGGTCGATCACGGTCTGCAGGACCAGATCCCCGTACGTCTTCAGCGTAAGCGTGGCATCGGACAACGCCAGCACAGGCGCGATGTCGTAGCGGTAGGCGGAGAAGGGCCACGTGCTCGACGTGCCGGTCAGGGCATAGCCGACGGCGCTTGCGCCTGCCTCGATCTGACCCGCGCCACGGCCCACGTAGTACTGGCCGGCCTTCAGGGTGCCGCCCGCCTTCACCTGCAGCTGCCCGCCATTGCGGATGACGATGGCCGGCGCCGCATCGTCGGCCGAACGCCCGCCCGTCACCCGCATGGTGCTGGGCAGCGCAACCACGAGATTGACCAGATCGCCGCCAGCGGAGAGCCGCACGTTGCCGCCGCCCAGCGCGCCCAGCCCCTGCTGGAAGGTCGCGTAGTTGACCCACCAGCTGGGCTGCTGGCCTCTTGCGGACATGTTCGGAGGAACATCCCAGGAATTGCCGACGTTGTACGCATCGTAATAGCCGGTGGGATTCTCAAGGTCGCCGCCATAACGCCCCTGGCGGAACAGCCATTCGGTCAGTATGTGATCCGATCGCGAACCCTGCGCGGTGGGCGCCTGCACGCTGCCTTGTGCCGCGATGTCGACGTGGCCGCCGTCGGCGCCGTACTGGGCATCCACGCTCGCGGTGCTGAAACCACCGCCCAGCGTCGGGTTGGCCTCGGCACTGCCCGCGGTGTACAGGACGGACTCTTTGTGCGCCAGCACCACGTCGCGCCCTGCTCGCACCGTCAGGTCGCCGGTGCCGGTACGCACCAGCTTGCCCGCGCCGCCGCTGCCGGGCGTGACGTTGGCCGTGCCCACGCGGATCGTGCCGGCATCGGCCGCCAGCGCGCCCGTTGCCTGCACGGCCAGCGCGTCGACCGAGGCCAGGTCCGCGCCCGACACCAGGCGCAGATTCCACGACGGGGCGGCGGCCAGCCTGCCGCCGCGGTCGACCGCGTCGAAGCCATCGCTCAGGTGGCCGTCGATATTCAGGTTGCGCGCCGCGCGCAGGGTCAGCGTGCCTTCGCGGTGGGTCGCGCCGAAGTCGGCATTCAGGTTCCAGTCGCTGCCCAGCGTCAGGTTCCCGGCGCTGGTGATCTCGATGCCGGCGGCCAGCGTGTAGGCGGCCGCATTGCCGCCCAGACCGGCCAGGATGCCGGTGTTGCCCGCAAAGGCATTCGCTTCGCCGATGGCCGCGGCCTTGACGGATTCCACCGTGCCATCCGCGCTGGCGTAACTGCGCGCGCCTTCCAGTACGGTGGACCGCGCGCCCTGCACGACGGCGTCCAGCGCGGTGACGTTCAGGCCGTCGTTGCCCGCATTGCGCTGCGCTCGCACCCGCAGCCTGCCGCCTTCCCCACCGCTCAGATCCAGCGTGCCGCCTGCCAGGTGCAGGTTGCCGTCGACCGCTTCCAGGGTGATGCGGCTGCTGCCCAGGCCGTCGATGGCGTCGGTGGCATGGGCGGCCAGCACAGCGCCGCTTTGCATCACCAGGCCTCCGCCCCCCACCAGGCGGATGCTGCCGCCATAGACGGCGCTGGCCTCGACGTGCGCCGTGCCGTCGACGGTGATCACGCCCCGGTCGGTAATGACTTCGAAGTCGGAAACACGCGTGGCGCCCGCGATGGTCAGGTCGCCCTGGCGGATGCGCAGCTGCCACGATTGGTTGAAGCCGGCCTCGTTGAGCGTCTGCGCCAGCCCGCCGAAGTCGGCCAGTCGGTCGATGGCCAGCGCGAAGCGGCCGCCGTCCGTGCCGGCGCCGGCCCGCGCCTGCAACGCGCCGCCGAATTGCACGCGTCCGCCGGCCGAGGCATCCACCGTCAGGCTGCCGGCATTGCCGCCGTCTTTGTGGGCGGACAGGTCCAACACGCTGCCCGGGGCCAGGTCGATCAATCCGCCCCGGGTGGCCAGGCTGATCTGGCCCGCATCCACGTATTGCGGCACGTCGAAGAACACTTTCTCCAGGCCGCCCGCGAGCAGGCTGCCTTGGTCAGTGACCGTCAGGTCACCCGTGCCGGCATCCACCGTGATGCTGCCGCCCAGCGCCAGCACCGGCAGACCGACCGTCACGCCCTGGCCGGCCAGGCTCAGGCGCGCGCCCAGCGCAAGCTTGCCCAGTTCGGCCAGCGCCGCGGCGTCCATGTCCGCCGTCTTCTGCAACACGAGCCCGTCCTGCGTGCGCACGGCCTGATCGGCGCCGGCGCGGCCCTGCAGCACCGGCGCGCTCAGCGTCAGCGCCGCCGTGCCGGCATCCAGGGCGCCACTGCCTTCGCCCACGATGCGCTGGCTGGCCGACAGCAGCACCTGGCCGAAGCCGGAAATGGACTTGTCGCCCGCGCCCAGCACCAGTTCGTCGGCCATCAGTTCCAGACGGCCGCTGCCCGTGCCGACGCCGACGGCCTGCGCACCGGTGTTCTGCAGGGTCAGGCGTGCGGCCCGCACCTGTACCGCATCGGCGCCAGCGCCCTGCAAGGCCGCGGCGTCGAACACCACCTGCGCCAGGCCGCGCATATCGAGCGCGCGATGAAAGTCCAGGCTGCTGTAGCTGTGCAATGTCAGCGCCTGCGTGCGCGACAACTGTGCCAGCGCGGCGGCGTCCAGCGCCAGGCCCGCGCTACCGCCGCCGATGCCGATGCGGCCCGCCGCCACCGACAAGGCGGTGCCCGACAACTGTGCGCCCGCTGCCATCTCGGTCGTGTTGGTGGCATCGATCAGCAGCGCCGCGCCGCCTTCCAGCAGGGCGCCCGCGCCGATGCGTACCTGGCCGCCCGTCGTGGTATCCACGTTCTCGCGCAGCGCGCTCACCGCCCGGCCGCTGCCCACGCGCACCAGCGCGCCCCAGTCCCTGGAAGGCGTGGTGATGCTGTCGTCGCTGGTGTCGTTCGGGGTGTTGTTGTCGTTCCATTCGGCCGCGACCTGCGGCTTGAGCACGAGATCCGCGTCCTCGCCGGAAGCCTGGCCATGGGCGCGCAGCACGCTGCCCGATTCGATCGACACCAGGTTGGTCGCGGCCAGGATCACTTCCGGTCCGCTCAAGACGGAGTCGGCCGTGTTGCGCAGCACGACGTCGCTGGCGGCCACGTCGACCTGCAGGCCCCGCGCGTCGCCCGTGCGTGTGCCGCCCACCAGCAGGCTGCCCGCGCCGAAGCGCGTCAGGCTGCCGGCATCCACGATCAGGTAGCCGTCGGCGTGCAGGTCGCTGCCGTCCTGGCCGGCGCCGACGATGGCGATTCTGTCGGCGGAAATGTCCACCAGGCTGCCGCGGCCGCCCTGGTCGGGATGCGAGCGCAGCTGCCCGTCCAGGGCCAGGGTGTTCGTGGCCTTGAACACGACCGCGCCGCCGTCGCGTGGCAGCCGAGGGGTGACGACGTCTTGCCCCGTCAGGCGGTACTGCGTCAGCTTGAAGGCGTCCGAGCCGAAGAAGGCGTTGGCCTGGGCTTCGTTGTATTCGCTGACCTTGCGCACCAGGTCGCCCGACGACACGCGCCATGCCGAGGCGGTGGCCTCCCGCGCGCCGCTGATCGTGTCCTGCACCCGACCGGCCACGATCACCGAGCCATCGCGCAGGGTGGCCACCTGGCCGCGCGACGCGGCCCCAGCCGGCAAGACCCGCCCCGTCGCCTGCACCGCGAAGGCGCCGGGCAGCAACGCATAGTGCGCCGGCAGCAGCGTATACCAGCCGGCATCCAGGCCGCCCCCGGCCAGCCACACCTCGCGGCCGGCGGCATCGCCCGCGCCGCGCATATCGGGCGACAGGCCGTGGTAGCGCGGCAGCACCGCGTACATGCCCGGCAGCGTCAGCACGTCGTGCGAGCCGCCCGATCCGGGTACGTGCTCCCACGCGTACAGATCTCCCCCGCCCGCGATGTCCACCACCGCGCCTGCGGCCATGCTCACGTCCGGCGCCTGCAGGGATACGCGCTTTTCCGGCAGCGACGACAGATAGCGGTTCTCGTCGAGGACGCTGCCGTCGTTAAGATTCGCGCGATTGCGGCCCTGTGGGTTGGCTGGGTCCAGCCAGTACTCGGCGTTGCGCAACGTGCCGTAGAGCACGCCCAGGCCCGCTCCGGACACCGAGGTCAGGCTGGCGTCGCCCAGCAACAGGCGCTCGCTGGCGTCCAGCACGATCTGTCCGAAGGGCGCTCGCAGTACGCCGGCTTGCTCGATGATGGGCGCGGTCAGCGTCAGGCTGCCACCGGCCGACAGCGGCGTCGCGGCGCTGCCGTTGCCTCGCACGGTGATGGACTGGTCCGACCGGATGCGCGCCGTGACGGCCGTGGCCGGATAGACCTGCGCCGCCTTGATTTCCACCGCCCCGTCCACGTCCAGCGTGGCACGCAGGTTGGCGTCGTCGTAGTCGGCATTACCTTCGCCGTATGCCTCCGCCACGAAGCGCAGGTCGCCGGTTTCCAGCAAGGTGCGCTCGAAGCCGCGCACGCTGACGTTCAAGGCTTGCGAAGCGTCGCCCTTCACACTGCTGCCCGCGATGTCGAGGACCTGGCTGGCCGAAAGAATCAGTTCGCCGACATTGCCGGCGGCGCTGCCGACCGTGCCGGGCAACGGCTTCAGTTGCAGCGCATTGGCGTGCAGGCGCGCCACCCCGCCCTTGCCATCGCTCCTGATGACCGGAGCCGTGATGCGCAGGCGGCCGTCGACATTGAGATCCACCCCGCTGGACACCTGTATGCCCACTTTCGCGGAATGCAGCTCCAGCGTCGATATGCCCGTGTTCTGCAGCGTCGCCGACGCGACGTGCAACGTGCTGTCCGCGGTAGCGATGTTGCCGATGCTGATCTTGTGGCTCAATGCCGTCCCGGTGCCGCTCCAGAAGTGCTTGTTGAGCAGGTCGACGACCCGTTGATCGATCGCCGTGTTGTATTCCCACGGCGCGATGCCCGCACCCGCGCCCGGGGCGAGCGCCGCGCCCGCGTCGATGACCAGCCCGCTGCTGCCGGACACCAAGGTGGGCAGGGAGCTGTTGATCGCGGTGCGCATGGCGCTGGCCATCCTGACGTCACCGGCGTATTCGTCGAATACGTCGAGGTTGGCGCTGGTGCCTATGACGCGCGTGTACTGTATTCCGTCGAACGTATGCGTTCCGGTCATTCCGGCGGGCGTCCGGTAAAACAGGAAGGACCCGACGTCGGGGTTCACAAGATCCCCGGACGGGCTGCCGGCCGAGCTGGTGTCCATGATGGACAGCGAGCCGCCTGCCGCCTGCGCATTGCCGCCGTGGGCTCGCAGCGTGGCGTTGATGGCGCCGCCCCCTTCCACCGTGATCGCCACGGCTCCGCCATCGCTGCCCACCTCCTGCGCCGTGCGCCGGGTCCGGTCGAGCGCGGTCGCGCCGCGGGCCCAGTGTTCCACCGTGCCCCGCGCGCCGGACACGTCGATCAGCGAGCCGGCCCTGGCATCCAGCGACCCGGCAGTCAGCGAAACCGTGCCGCCCGCGAGTACCTGGCCGCGATGCAGATTCGTTGCCGGGTCGTGAAAGATCTGCGCCACCCCGGGCAGCAGCAGCTCGGCCCCGTCCGCCAGCGTCAAGGCGGTCTTGGCACGGATGTCCAGCGTGCCCGCCGGCGCCAGGATGCGGCCGGCCACGGAAGCCGTCCCGGACCCATCGGCGTCCAGGGAGACCGACCCGCCAGGATCCACTTGGATGAGAGAGCCCGCCTCGATGCGGATGCTTCCGCCGGATGCGCCAGTCGACAGCGACAGGCCGCCGGGGGCGCGTGCCGCGCGGGCGCGTCCGTCCAGTTCGTCCAGTGCCAGGGGCGTCAGCACGCGGCCCAGTGAATCGTCACTGGGAAGTGCCCGCAGCGCCTGCGGCGCCGACATGTCCCATACCTTGGGCAGGATGCGAACCTGCGCCCCCTCCGCGACCACGATATCCCCGCCGAGCGAGCGGATGCCGATCGTGCCGAAGCCGCGGTCGCTGTACAGCGCTTCCGGCAGATGCAGCGTTTGCACCGCACCCGGCGCCGCCCCTGCCTCGGACGCGGCGCCGCCCACCTGCACGTCCCCGGTGGCCATGAGGCTGAGCCGGGACGCATCGCCCCCCGACCAGCCCCGCAGGTCCAGCGTACCGAGCGCGGCATTGTCGAACGCCATCAGGCTGATGATGCCGCCGTTGCCGGCCCGCACCCCGCGGGACCCACCGCCCGCCGACGCGGCATCAGGCAGCCAGCCGCCGCCGGATACGTCGAGCACCGCGCCGGCCGCCACGTCCACCTTGCCGTATACCGTGCCCAGGCCCTCTTTCACCGGCGTGCCCAGCATGATGCCTCCGCCATGGATGGCCCGGCCCAGCGTGACGCCGCCGCCTGCGGCGTCGTTGACCCACTGGCCCGCGGTGCTCAGCACACTGTTCGCCCCCAGGCGTAGGACGCTGTCCGCGACACCGCCCGCGCTCAGGACGATGTTGCCGCCTGGCGCGATGAGATGGCCCTGAATGTCGAAGTTCCCAGGGTTGCCCGCGCCTTCGTAGACCTGGGCCGCGAAGCGGCTCCCCGGCGCAAGGTTCAGCACCACGCCTTCTTCCAGCGTGAACCCGGCGGTCAGGTTCAGTTCGATGGAACCCAGGCCGGAATCGCCCAATGCCGAGGCGGACAGCCAGGTGGTCCGGCCCGCGCCCGCGGGGGTACCGGCGGATTGTCCTTCCGGTCCGGCCAGGAAGGCGTCCCGGCCCAGCGGGCTGTCGATAGTGAAGTCGCCAGGCAGCAGCGTCGGCGTATTGCTGATGATGACCTGGCCCAGCGTCCACAAGCCTTCCTGCGCCCGGTTGGAACCTATGGTCAGGCGGCCGGCTCGGGGCAGGTCGGACTGTTCCTGTGCGCGGTCGCCCGGCTGTACCGAACCCTTGATCTCGCCCTCCAGGATGTAGGCGCTGCCGGCGATGATTTCGAGCGAACCCGCTTCCCGCCCTTCGACGTACCCCTGCTCCCAGCGCCGCCGCGGCCACAACGGGTTCACATAGGTCCGCGTGACGTCCCAGCGCGCGTGCGTGTGCTGGTACTGGCCGGCGATGCCCACGTAGGTCATGTCCGCCGGCGCGGACGACATCGAATACACGCGCCCGTCCGCGCCGCGCAACTGAGTCTCGGTATTCCAGCCATCGCTGTAGCGAACCGACCCGCCGGAGACGTCCAGGATGGAGCCCGGCCGCGTGATCATCGAGCCGTTGGACTGGATGGTGATATTGCCGCCCCGCGCCGCCAGTTCGGACAGGGTCACCAGGCCATTGCCCACCCACCCGGTCACGTCCGCCAGCGGGGTGCCGACCCAGGCGCCCTTGACCACTTTGCCGGAATCGTCGGACACCCATTCCACGCCCGCCATCAGGCCGTCGAAAACGCCGGACTTGCGGCGGTCCACGATGACTTTCCTGCCGTACAGCCAGGTCCCCGCTTGCAGATGAGAGTCGCGCAGCTCGTTGATGCGCAGTTCGGCCTCGACGAAGTTGGCAGCCATGTCCACCGGCATTTCCAGCAGGCCGGCGGTGCTGATGGTGGCGTCTGCCCCGATGAGGATGCGGCTGCCGTCGCCGAATTGCATGTGGCGAGGTTCGGCGGCGGGGTTGGCCTGGGCCTGGATGTCGATGTTGCCCGCCGCGGCGGTGACCTGGGCGCGGGCCTGCACGTCGATGGTTTTGCCGTAGAGCTCGATACGGCCGGGCTGGTAGCGGTTGGCCAGCGCGCCGCTTTCGATCTGGGTGGTGTCCCGCCAGTCGTTGACGACCTGGGTGATGCTGTCCGGTCCCACGGTGAGCTTGCCGCCCGACCAGGACACCAGGTGCGTGGCAGAGGGGTCGACATTGTTGTCGATGTTGTAGACGCCCTGGCCCCAGGCGCGCAGGCGGATGGAGCCCGCCCGGTTGTTCAGCGCCGTGCTGGCTTGCAGCACGCCGTTCTGGTCGATCTCGCGCGACACCAGGGTGATGTCGCCATGATCGGCCTGGACGATGCCGGTGTTCTCCACGCTGTACCCGACCTCGGCCGCGCGGCGCTCCATCAGCGGCACGATGTCGGACACGATACGTCCGATGAGATACTGGTCGAACCCGGGGCCTGTCCGCGGATTGAGCAGGAACCTGGCGGGGAAAGCCCAGGGCCTCACCGAGGAGGCGACGGCATCGAAACCGCGCACGGTCGGGCTGCTGCCCTTGGCTTCCAGCCAGACATTTTCGCCAGCGGCCAGCAGCGTCTGGCCCTCCGGGGTCCGGATGCTGCCGGCATTGCTGACCTTGGGCGCGAACATCAGCACGTGGCCGCCCTGGGCATCGATCCGCGCGCCGGCCAACACCTTGACGTCGCCGGGCGCGGTGCCAGGATCGAATGCGGGACCCATGTCGTCGAACAGGACGGACGAATCGGCCGGCATGGTCGTGGGGTTTTCACCGAACGTGGGAATCCCCACGGCGATCTCCAGGCCGCTCCAGTAGCCCGGGTCACCCGTGTTCGCGCCCAGTCGCACGTTGAGGCCGGCCTTGAACTGCTCGTCCGTCAGCTTCAGGCTGGAAGCCACCAGGCTGCGAGTATTGATCTGGCTGGAACCGGTGAAGACAACGCCATTGCGGTTGATGAGATACACCCCGCCTTCGGCCTTGATCTGGCCCGCGATCTCGCTGGGCCTGCCGCTGGGATCGGTGATGCGATTCAGCACCACCCATTCGTTGCGCCCGGTCTTGGCGTCGGTGCCCGCGCTCTGGTCGAAGCGCACGGTGGTGTTCTTGCCTACGTTGAAGGTCTTCCAGTTCAGGATCGCCTTGTCTTCGTTCTGCTTGATGGCGACTTCGGTGCGGCCCTGCTCCTGCCTCGTGCGCAGCGTCTGGTCGGCGCCCTGCCAACCCGCGGCCAGGTCCTGCTGCAGCCCGCCCAGGGCCACGCCGTCCGGGATGGACGAGATGGCGGCCAGCTCCTTGTCGCGCTCCCGCTGCTGGCGCGCCATCTCGGCGGCGATCGCCTGCGCCGTGCGGCCGGCATTGGCCACCATCCGGCCGGTCTGCGCGGCGGCCTGGCGCTGGCTCGTCGACTGCATGGACGCTGCCTGGGCGCGCTTGGCGCGGGCGGCGTTCAGGCCGGCAGCGCCGGAGACGCTTTCCCGTGCGGCGCCCTGCGCCGACCACCAGGCCCCGGCGGCACGGGCCTGCTGGGAAGAAGCCAGGCCGCCGGCCAGCAGCAGCGCCGCCAGGGCGGCATGCAACACCGTGGGCTTCGAAGGAAAGGCAGGAACGGCAGCGCGGGGCACACGACGAACGGGCATGGGAAGGATTCCGGAAAACTTGAACCAGCGGTGTGCCGGCGGATTCTTCCGCACGGAACCGTTACCCCGCATAGACGCGTGGGCGCCATGCAACCAGAAGCTCGTCCCTGATTAAATTTTTATGTCTGGATACATCAGTAGGGCAGCGCGCGCCATTCAGGCGATGAACACCAGCCCGCCGGGCCCGTGCCGCAGCGTCGCGCCCAGCAGACGTTCTATCTGGACCAGCGCGACGTCGATGTCGCCGATGGGGAACCGCCCGCTCAGCCGGCGCTCGGACAGTGCGTCATTGACCAGCACCACCCGGCCGGGGCGGTAGCGGTTGATCTCATCGACGGCCTGGGGCAACGGCAGGTCATCGATCACCACGACGCCGTCGCGCCACGAAGCGGCCGCCAGCGGGTCGGCGACCGTCACGACGTCTTGCAGGCCCTGGTCGTCGTAGGCCACTTGCTGTCCTGTCCGCAGCGCGACCCGTTGACTGCCATGCAGGACGTCGGCCTGTCCGTCCAGGCAGGTGATCAGGACGCTTCCGCCCAGCCGCCGCACGCCCAGGCTGGCCACTCCGGCCCGGACGCTGCCGGCGCCCGCCTGGATCTGCAGCTGCCGATCCACGTGCGTGCACTCGAACGTTGCCTCGCCTTCGAGCAATTCAACGCGCTGCTGGCCTGCCTCGAGCCAGGCCGACAGGCTGGTGCGCGTGTTCATGACGACGCGCACGTCGCCGGCCAGTGCCACGCGGCGCTGCTCGCCCACGGCAGTGCGGTAGTCCGCGCCCCATTCGCGCATCGACGGCCACAGCGCGAGCGGCGGAAACGCCGCCAGCGCGGCCGCCGAGGCGGCGCCGGCCGCCAATCCCGCGCCCAGGATCATCCGGCGCCGCGAACGAACCGGTTGGCCGGCGGGCCGCCGCTCGCGCCAGGTGCGCCCCAGATCGCCCAGGTCGCGCCAAGTGCGGCGCGCCTGGTTCCAGGCTGCCCGATGCTCGGCGCTGGCATCGCGCCATTGTTCGAACTTCCTGACGTCGCGGCCAGTGGCCTGGCCGGAAGTCAGGTGGCGCAGCCATTCGCGCGCCTGCCGCTCGAGAATGGGATCGGACATCACGCACCGCTCCTGTCCAGCCGTTCGGCGCAGTAGTCGTGGGCGCGGCGCAATTCGGCTTCGATGGCGCGTTGTGAAATGCCGTACTGCCTGGACAACTCTTTGCGCGTAACGCCGTCGATACGGATGGCGAGGAATATCTGCCGCCGGCGCTCAGGCAACTCGTCGAGGACGCGCAGCAGCTGCTGCAGTTCGATCTGCGACTCGAGACTATGGCGCGGCCCGAGATCGGGATCGTCGAGTTGCAGCAGGTCGTCGATTTCCGACGCAGAAACCAGCCGCGTGTCCTTGCGCCAGCGGTCGACCGCCACGTTGACAGCCATACGCAACACGAAGGCCTGCGGATTCTCGACGGGCTGGAATTCGTCGCGCCCGTTCAGCCGCAGCCAGGTATCGTGCAGCGCGTCGCCGGCACGCTCTTCGCTGCCCAGCTGATAGGCAAGGCGGCGCTTGAGAGAGTCATAGCGATCGATCAGGAAATTGCGCAGGTCGGCCAGCGTGTACGTGCTCATCGTTCTTGCCTGGTCAGTCCAGCCGCGCCACGCAGTCGCCCGTGGCGGCGCGATCCCGGGGCTCGACCAGGACCGTCATGGGCTGCCGCAAGCCGGATGGCGGCCGTGCCCCCACGCTGAAACCACGCAGCCGGGCGACGATCTTCTGGTCGCGGCCCTGGTCGCCGGTAGAGCCGACCAGCTCGAACTGCTGCATCACGCCGGCGCCGTCCAGCCAGAAACGCATGCCGACGCGATACGCACCGGGCACGGTGGCGGGGTCGCCGCACAACGCCTGCTCTATCCCGGCTTGCAGCAGACCGTAGTACCGCTCTTTCGCCGATGGAAGCCGATCGGCCTTGCGTGATGGCGCGCCCACCACCGACAGCACGAACGCGTGCGCATTGACGTAGTCCGCACGCACACCTGTGCCTTCGATCAGGCGATGCAGCGCGGCGTCCGGCGTGTACCGGCCGACGACCGGCGATGACAGGCGCCCGGCCAGGGCGCGGGTTTCGTACAGCAAGGCCCGCCCGGTGTGAATGCCATACTGCTCCAGGGCCGCCTGCAGCGATTGCCGGGGTATGTCGAAGTCCAGCGGGGCTGAGGCTTGCGTGTCCGCATGAGCATCGGAGGCCATAGCGACGCAGAGCATGGCGCACGACATGACGGCCACCATGAACCCAGCCACGATGCGCGGCTGGTGTCGGTACCATGTGCGGTTCATCGGGTCGAAAGACGGGTCCCGGTCAGGGGGCGCAGCGCGGTGCGCGCAGCCCCAAGAGCGTGGAAAGGAAGCCAGTCTAGGCAGGCAATTTGACCGAGTCGTGACACATCACTGAAACAGGATGGCCGGCTCGGCTGCAAAGAAAAACGGCGGCCCCACCTCTCGGTAGGGCCGCCGTCCGGGAGACGCGCGACGCGCGTCCCCGTGCATCAGGCGAATGCCTTATTGCAGCGCGATTTCCACGTCCACGCCGGCCGGCAGGTCCAGGCGCATCAGCGCGTCGACCGTCTTGTCGGTGGGATCGACGATGTCCATCAGGCGCTGGTGAGTGCGGATCTCGAACTGGTCGCGCGAGGTCTTGTTCACGTGCGGCGAACGCAGAACGTCGTAGCGGCGGATGCGGGTGGGCAGCGGCACGGGGCCACGGACCACGGCGCCGGTGCGCTTGGCGGTGTCGACGATCTCGGCGGCGGATTGATCGATCAGCTTGTAATCGAAAGCCTTCAAGCGGATACGGATCTTCTGGTTTTTCATTGCATTTCCTAAAGAACGAGAGGCGAAGGCGGATCAGCCGCCTTCGCGACGAGGCATCGCTGGATTAGGCGATGATCTTGGCGACGACGCCGGCGCCGACGGTGCGGCCGCCTTCACGGATGGCGAAGCGCAGGCCTTCTTCCATGGCGATCGGGGCCAGCAGCTTGACGGTCATCGTCACGTTGTCGCCCGGCAGCACCATTTCCTTGTCCTTGGGCAGGTCGATCGTGCCCGTCACGTCCGTCGTACGGAAGTAGAACTGCGGACGATAGCCGTTGAAGAACGGCGTGTGGCGGCCGCCCTCTTCCTTCGACAGGATGTACACCTCGGCGGTGAACTCCGTGTGCGGCGTGATCGAACCCGGCTTGGCCAGCACTTGGCCGCGCTCGACGTCTTCGCGCTTGGTGCCGCGCAGCAGAATGCCCACGTTGTCGCCCGCCTGACCTTGGTCCAGCAGCTTGCGGAACATTTCCACGCCCGTGCACGTCGTCTTCACCGTCGGCTTGATGCCCACGATTTCGATTTCTTCGCCCACCTTCACGATGCCGCGCTCGATACGGCCCGTCACCACCGTGCCCCGACCCGAGATCGAGAACACGTCTTCCACCGGCATCAGGAACGCACCGTCGACCGCGCGCTCCGGCGTCGGGATGTACGTGTCCAGCGCTTGCGCCAGCGCCATGATCGCCTGCTCGCCCAGCTCGCCCTTGTCGCCTTCCAGCGCCAGCTTGGCCGAACCCTTCACGATCGGCGTGTCGTCGCCCGGAAAGTCGTACTTCGACAGCAGTTCGCGAACTTCCATTTCCACCAGCTCGAGCAGCTCGGCGTCGTCCACCATGTCGGCCTTGTTCAGGAACACGATGATGTACGGCACGCCAACCTGGCGGCTCAGCAGAATGTGCTCGCGCGTCTGCGGCATCGGGCCGTCAGCGGCCGACACCACCAGAATCGCGCCGTCCATCTGCGCCGCGCCCGTGATCATGTTCTTCACGTAGTCAGCGTGGCCCGGGCAGTCAACGTGCGCGTAGTGACGGCTCTCCGTCTCGTATTCCACGTGCGCCGTGTTGATCGTGATGCCGCGCGCCTTTTCTTCCGGCGCCGCGTCGATCTGGTCGTAGCCCTTGGCTTCGCCGCCAAACTTCGTCGACAGAACCGTCGTGATCGCCGCCGTCAACGTCGTTTTGCCGTGGTCAACGTGACCAATCGTACCCACGTTCACGTGCGGCTTGGTACGTTCAAACTTGCCTTTTGCCATGATCTATATCCTTCTGGATTGCAAGGAGACTTTGGATATTTGGGGGTGCCGCGTCCTTCGCATGAAGAACGCGGCGGTTTCTTACTTGGCCCGAGCGGCGATGACTTCGTCAGCGACGTTCTTGGGCGCTTCGGCGTAATGCTTGAATTCCATCGTGTACGTCGCACGACCTTGGGTCAGCGAGCGCAGGTTGGTGGCGTAGCCGAACATCTCGGCCAGGGGAACCTCGGCCTTGATGGTCTTGCCGCCGCCCACGATGTCGTCCATGCCTTGCACCATGCCGCGCCGCGAGGACAGGTCGCCCATCACGGTACCGGCGTAGTCTTCCGGCGTTTCGACTTCAACGGCCATCATGGGCTCGAGCAGCACGGGGCTGGCCTTGCGCATGCCGTCCTTGAAGGCCATCGAGGCCGCCATCTTGAACGCGTTTTCGTTCGAGTCCACGTCGTGGTACGAACCGAAGAACAGCGTGGCCTTCACGTCCACCACCGGGTAGCCGGCCAGGATGCCCGCGGGCAGGGTTTCCTGGATGCCCTTGTCCACGGCGGGGATGTACTCGCGAGGCACCACGCCGCCCTTGATGGCGTCGACGAATTCGTAGCCGCCGCCGGGGGGCAGGGGCTCGAGCTTCAGCACGACGTGACCGTACTGGCCGCGACCGCCCGACTGCTTGACGAACTTGCCTTCGATTTCCTCGCAGGTCTTGCGGATGGTTTCGCGGTAGGCCACCTGGGGCTTGCCGACGTTGGCTTCCACGCCGAATTCGCGCTTCATGCGGTCGACGATGATTTCCAGGTGCAGCTCGCCCATGCCCGAGATGATGGTCTGGCCGGATTCTTCGTCGCTGCGCACGCGGAACGACGGATCTTCCTGCGCCAGGCGCGACAGCGCCAGGCCCATCTTTTCCTGGTCGGCCTTCGACTTGGGTTCGACGGCCTGCGAGATCACGGGCTCGGGGAACTCCATGCGCTCCAGCGTGACCGGCGAGTCGATGTCGCACAGCGTTTCGCCGGTGATGACTTCCTTCAGGCCCACGACGGCGGCGATGTCGCCCGCCAGAACTTCCTTGATTTCCTCGCGGTTGTTCGCGTGCATCTGCAGGATGCGGCCGATACGTTCCTTCTTGCCCTTGATGGGGTTCAGGACCGTGTCGCCGGACTTCAGGGTGCCCGAGTACACGCGCACGAAGGTCAGCTGGCCCACGAACGGGTCGCTCATCAGCTTGAACGCCAGCGCCGAGAACTTCTCGTTGTCGTCGGCCTTGCGGGTGACTTCCTTGCCGTCATCGTCGGTGCCTTCGACCGGCGGGATGTCGATCGGCGAGGGCAGGTAGTCGATGACCGCGTCGAGCATGCGCTGCACGCCCTTGTTCTTGAAGGCGGTGCCGCACAGCATCGGCTGGATTTCGCCGGCGATGGTGCGCTGGCGGATGGCCGTGTTGATCTCGGCCTCTTCCAGTTCGCCGGTCTCGAGGTACTTGTTCATCAGTTCCTCGGACGACTCGGCGGCGGCCTCGACCAGCTTTTCACGCCATTCGGCGGCAACGCCTTCGAGTTCGGCCGGGATGTCGGCGTAGTCGAACTTGGTGCCCTGGCTGGCTTCGTCCCACAGGATCGCCTTCATCTTGACCAGGTCGACCACGCCGGCGAACGTGTCTTCGGCGCCGATCGGGATCACGATGGGCACGGGGTTGGCGCGCAGGCGCGTCTTCAGCTGGTCATAGACCTTGAAGAAGTTGGCGCCGGTGCGGTCCATCTTGTTGACGAAGGCCAGGCGGGGCACGCCGTACTTGTTGGCCTGGCGCCATACGGTTTCGGACTGCGGCTGCACGCCGCCCACCGCGCAGTACACCATGCAGGCGCCGTCGAGCACGCGCATGGAACGTTCCACCTCGATGGTGAAGTCCACGTGTCCCGGGGTGTCGATGATGTTGATGCGGTGTTCGGGGTAGTTGCCGCCCATGCCGCGCCAAAACGCCGTCGTCGCTGCCGACGTGATGGTGATGCCGCGCTCTTGCTCTTGCTCCATCCAGTCCATGGTGGCTGCGCCATCGTGGACTTCGCCAATCTTGTGATTGACGCCGGTGTAGAACAGGATGCGTTCGGTAGTGGTGGTCTTCCCTGCATCGATATGCGCAGAGATACCAATGTTGCGATAGCGCTCGATCGGGGTTTTGCGGGCCATGGTGGGTTAATCCAGTTAAATTACCAGCGGAAATGGCTGAAGGCCTTGTTGGCCTCTGCCATCTTGTGCGTGTCTTCGCGCTTCTTCATCGCGGCGCCACGCCCTTCGGATGCGTCGATCAGTTCACCGGCCAGACGCAGATCCATCGACTTCTCGCCGCGCTTCTTCGCGGCTTCGCGCAGCCAGCGCATGGCCAGGGCCAGGCGGCGCACGGGGCGCACTTCGACCGGCACCTGGTAGTTTGCCCCGCCCACGCGACGGCTCTTGACCTCGACGATGGGCTTGATGTTGTTGATTGCCAGAGAGAAGACTTCCAGTGGCTCTTTGCCAGTCTTGCTCTGGATCTGGTCGAGGGCACCGTAGACGATGCGCTCGGCGACGGCCTTCTTGCCGTCCAACATGACGACGTTCATGAACTTGGCGAGTTCGACGCTGCCGAACTTGGGATCGGGCAGGATCTCGCGCTTGGGGACTTCGCGACGACGGGGCATTTCTTGCTTCCTTGTGTCTGTTCAGTTGAACCGTGTTTCATTACACGGCCATGGCCGCCCATTTGGACGACCCCTTACATTCCGCACCGCCCGGCATCGGGCCGGTACGTCTGCACTTGCTTCGGACAACGGCGAACCGCTGCCTGGGGTACTGCTTGCCTGCTACGGCTATCAGGCCTTCTTCGGACGCTTGGCGCCGTACTTCGAACGGGCCTGCTTACGGTCCTTGACGCCTTGCAGGTCGAGGGAGCCGCGCACGATGTGATAACGCACACCCGGCAGGTCCTTCACACGGCCGCCGCGCACCAGCACCACCGAGTGTTCCTGCAGGTTGTGGCCTTCACCGCCGATGTACGAAATGACTTCGTACCCGTTGGTCAGGCGCACCTTGGCGACCTTGCGCAGAGCCGAGTTCGGCTTCTTGGGAGTGGTGGTGTAGACGCGCGTGCAGACGCCACGGCGCTGCGGGCAGTTTTCGAGCGCGGGGCTCTTGCTCTTGATGATGCTGACTTCGCGCGGCTTGCGCACGAGCTGGCTGATGGTAGGCATGACCTTTGAAATCCCTTTTACGTACCACTGGAAGTACTTTGAGTACTGGCGACCCCCCGACGCCGGATGCCGTGGCGCCTGGCGGAGGCAGTTCACGCTACGCGCATAAAACCGCCTCGAACGTCGCATACGTAAAAGAGCGGGCCTTGCGGGTTTTGCATGAACTATCTTGCACAACAAGCATGACTATCATCTGCGCGCCTGCCGTCGATTCCCGTCCCGGTTGTGCGGCCGGGGAGTTCTTCGGGGCAGGTGTGGTGCGCGAGAGACTGGAAAGTCTCGTCGCAGGCCGGGTATCGCGGAGGGCCCGCGCCATAGCCTTTTCGCGCAGATGAAGTAGCGAGCCCGAGAGGTTAGCCCAAAAGCGCCGGATTGTCAAAGTTGCTATGCAGCAACGCGACGGGCGCACGCCTTGGGAGATGTGCGAATGAGATACGCGGATGAAATACGCGGACGAGATGCCCGGACGATCAGGGATTGGCGAACAGGTATCCGCTGCCGTACACCGTTCGGATCGGCAGGGCCACGCCGGCCAGTTCGGCCTTGCGGCGCAGGCGGCTGATGATGACGTCGATGCTGCGCGCGCCCGTGGTGCGCCCGGCGTCGCCGTCGCTGGCCAGTTGCGCAGCCAGTTCGGTGCGGCCGATGGAACGCCCGGACAGGTCCAGCAGGGCGCGGACGATCAGGCGTTCATTGGCCGACAGCGACAGTTGCACGCCGGACGGCGCGGCGAGCGTCCAGTCCTGGTCGCGCAGTTCCCAGCGTCCGGTATCGGTGGGCACCCCCGGACCGACCACGTCGCTGACCGCGGGCAGCAGCCGGCGCGCCAGGGCGATCGCCAGGCAGGCAAGCTCGCGTTCGTCCACCGGATCGGGCAGACAGGCGTCCGCGCCGCTCTGCAGGCAGCGCAGGCGAGCTTCCAGGTTCAACTGGGGCCCCACGACGATGACGCCCAGGTCCGCGGCGCTGCGCAGGCGGGCGATCACGGCGTAGCCCAGCTCGCCGAGTTCGCTCAGGTCCAGCGCCACGATGTGGCAGTCCGTCTCGTCCAGCAGGCCGAACAGCTCGAGCGGCGTGGCGCAGCCTCGCGCGACGACGCCGGCACGGCCCAGGGCGGCAAGCGAGCGCTGCCGATAGTCGCCGTCGGGCGACATGATCAGAATGGTGAGGTGCTTCATTTTGATCTCGCTGTGCCCGCTCGATGCCACGGAGGGGCAACGCGGGTCCGATACAACGCAAGTGATACAGTGTGGCGGGTCATTGCGTGATACATCCAGTCAAGATCCGTCAATTTTGCAATGATTGACAGTTGTATCGGATGCGCCGCTTTGTAACGGGGAGCCTGCGGTATCATCGTCCGGACAAACGGTCGGACCCTCTTTTCGGGCCCGCGCCTCCTTCGTCCACAACGAAAGCCAAGAACCGATGAAGATCGCGTCGCTAGAGGACGATCTCGACCAGGCCCGCCACATCCGGCAGACCCTCACGGGCGCCGGGTACGAGTGCGACAGTTTCCAGCTCAGCGTCGATCTGCTGGCTGCCATGCGCGCCAACGAATACGACCTCGTCCTGCTGGACTGGCAGTTGCCCGACATGGACGGCGACGAAGTGCTGCGCCAGCTGCGCGCCAATTTCGGCTACGCGGTGCCCGTGATCTTCGTCACCAGCCGCAATCAAGAGGAAGACCTGGTGCGCGGCCTGCAGGCCGGCGCCGATGACTATATCGCCAAGCCGCTGCGCCAGGCCGAACTGCTGGCGCGGGTCGCCGCGCTGCTCAGACGAGCCCAGCCCGCGCCTTCCGCGCACGCCCCCTTCACCGTGGCGGCTTACCGCATCGAGCCCGGCGAGCGCAGCATCCTGCTGCAGGGCCATAAGGCGCCGCTGGCGCCCAAGGAATTCGAGCTGGCGCTGCTGTTCTTTCGCAACGTGGGGCGCCTGCTGTCGCGCGACCTGCTCGCCGAAAGCGTCTGGAATCGCGAGATCCCCGCCACCTCGCGCACGCTGGATACGCACTTGTCCAACATCCGCCAGAAGCTGCAGCTCAGGCCGCAGCACGGCGTACGCCTGACTTCCTCATACGCATTGGGGTACCGCCTCGACCTGGTCCCTCCGGAAGAAGCGGGCACCGCTCACGGCGCATAAGCCCGTGCGCCGGACCGGTTCCTATTCGGCCATCCTTCTCGTAGGGTTGTTGACGCTCATCGCGGCCCTGCTGGGCTCGATGAACGGCATGGGGCGCTTCGACCAGGCCTTCTACGACCGCGCCGTCGTGGCGGCCGAAAGGCCCGCTTCCCAGGACATCCTGCTGGTCACGATCGACGCGCCCACGATCGAATCGCTGGGCCGCGGCCCCTTGAACCCCGCCGTCCATGCCGCACTGCTCGAGCGGCTGGGCGGTGCCCGCGCCGTGGCACTGGATTTCGACTTCAGCGCCCCCGACGGCGCCGCGCCGGACAGCGATGCGGTCCTGGCGCGGGCGATCCGTCAGCACGGCCGGGTGGTCCTGCCCGCGATGCTGAGTCCCCTGCCCCGGCCCACCTCGGTCCAGCCGCCGGTCGCGCGGTTGGGCGAAGCCGCGGCGGCGCTGGGGTTCGCCAACGTCGTACCGGATGCCGATGGCGTCGTGCGCCATGCGACCTGGCGCGCCGCCTTGCGCGATGGTGTGTGGCCGCACATGGCGCTGGCCATGCTCGAGGCGGGAGGCGAAGGCGACCGGGCGCGGCGGCTGGTGTCGCGCCTGGATGCGTCGGGCGTCGGCGGCATACCGTACGCGGGGCCGCCCGGCCATCTGCGCACCGTCTCTTATCTGCAGTTGCTGCAGGGCCGCGTGCCGGCCGACTGGATACAGGACAGGTACGCGCTGGTGGGCAACGGCAGCGAAGTCGGGGAGGCATACCGCACCCCGGGCGCGCTGCCCGCGCGCGGCATGTCGGGGGTGGAGATACTGGGCAACATGATCCAGGCCGCGCGCGACGACATCGTGATCCGCCCGGCGCCCAACTGGCTGAACGCGCTGGCCTGTGCGCTGCCGGTGCTGCTGCTGTGCCTGGCCTTGCGCTACCTGCCGCCGCGCGGCGCACTGCTGCTCACGGGCGTGATGTTCGTCGCCGTACTGGCCGGCGCATTCCTCGCGCTGCGCTACGTGCAGCTGTGGTTCGCGCCGTCCGCGGCATTGCTGGGGCTGGCCCTGAGCTATCCGCTATGGAGCTGGCGCGGCCAGGAGACCGTGCTGCGCTACATGGATCATGAACTGAAGCGGCTGCGACGCGAGTATCCCCCCATCCTGGGCGAGGCCCGCTCGCCGGCGCTGGGTACCAACTGGTCGGTGGAAGACCGCCTCGATCAGCTGCGCCAGGCGCTGACGCGCGTGCGCAACCTGCGCCGCTTTCTCGCCGACAGCCTGGACGGCATTCCCGACGTCACGCTGGTATTCGACGCCGGCGGACGATTGCAGTTCTGCAACCGCGCGGCGTTGGACTACTTCCGGGGCCTGGGCGTGCGCGCGCCGCGCAACGGCCAGCCGGCCGCGTGGCTGATGGAGAAGATCGTCGCCGACGCGGACGCCCGCGCCGACATCAACCGCGCGCTGCACGAACTGCGGCCCGACGAGCGCGAGGCGCCGTGGAGCCTGGACCTGGAAGTGCTGGACTACACCGGCCGCAACTTCATCGTGAAGTGCGCGCCCATCCGCACCGACGAAGGCACCTACGCCGGCAGCGTGGTGACGCTGAACGACATCACCGCCATCCGCCAGGCCGAGCGCAAGCGCGAGGAGACCCTGCGCTTCGTGTCGCACGACATGCGGGCGCCGCAGAATTCCATCCTGGCGCTGGTCGATCTGAATCGCGGTCGGCAGCAGGACGCCGGCGCCCAGCACGAGGCCTGGACGCGCATCGGCCAGCTGGCGAACCGCACCCTGCGGCTGGTGGACGATTTCGTGCAGCTGACCCGCGCCGAGTCGCTGCACATCGGCCAGGCCCGGGTAGACCTGACGGCGCTGCTGCTAGATGCCATGGACGACGTATGGGCGCTGGCCCAGGCGCGCGGCATCACGCTGGAGGCTCCCCGGGAATTGCCCCAGGCCTTCGTGCGCGGCGACCATGCGCTGCTGCGGCGGGCGCTGACCAACCTGTTGGACAACGCGATCAAGTACACGGCGGCGGGCGGCCACGTGCGCGCAACGCTGGAGGAGGAAGCCGGCAGCTGGTCCGTGTCCATCGTCGACGACGGCGTGGGCATCGCGGCCGCCGACCTGCCGCATCTCTTCCAGGCGTTTTCACGCGTGGGCCCCACGGCCCGAGCGGACAGCGGCGCGGGCCTGGGCCTGGCGTTCGTGCACACGGTGGCCTCGCGCCACGGCGGCGCCGTCCGGGTGGACAGCCGGCCCGGCAGGGGATCGACCTTCACCCTCGGTCTGCCCGCGGATCTGGCGGAAGACGACGAGACCGGCGACTGACGCCGATTCGCCACGTCGGTCGGCCGCGTTCAGTCGAAGCTGTGCGACAGCACGGTCGGGCGCCCTTCGCGCACCGTCAGGGTGCCGCGGTACGGCGGCAGGTTGGCGTTGCGCACCACCACGCTGTACTGGCCCGGCGGCAGGCGGATTTCCTTCAGCGGCGGACTGACGCCGCGGCGCACGCCGTTGATCCATACCTCGCCCCACGGCTGCACATTGACGCGCACGCGCACCCACGGGACGGGCGAGGTGATGGGCGGCGGCGTCTCGGCCTCGGGTTTTTCCTCGGCGGCGTCGGGCTGCGTCCCCGCCGGCGCGGGCTCGGTGGGCGCGGCCTCGGCGGCTGCGGGCGCGGTCTCGACGGCCAGTGCGCGAGCCGACAAGGTAGCCAGGCCCGGCGGTTCTGGCGGTTCGGCCGGGTCTTCGTCGTAGTCCGGCTCCGAGCCCACCGGAGCGACCGAGCCATTGCGTGCCGCGCGGGATCCTTCGCCCGCCTGCGGACTGCCCGGCGGCGCCACCTCGGACCGCGTGATGACGCTGCTGCTGGGCGGCGCGGCCAGGCGGTTCCACCAGTAGGCGCCCACCCCCGCGCCCACCGCGATCAGCAACAGGGCCAGCAGCAGGGTGCGCAGCCCCGGGCGGGCCGGTTCGGAATGCACCATGGGCGGCTGGACGGGCGGCGGCGGAGGCGGCAAGGGTTCGGCTGCCGCGGCCACCATCGCGACGGGGATCTCGAGCTGCTGGGTGAATTCTTCGAGCGTCTGCGGGCGATTGCGCGGATCCACTGACAAGCCGACGTCGAGTCCGCGCAGGAAGGCCGGGTCGTACTTGGACAGATCGCGGTCGGCCAGCGGCCGGTAGGCATCTTCACCGACGCGTTCGGAGGCCGGCGGCGGCCGCATGCCGGTGACCAGCGAGTGCGCCACGGCGCTCAGCGCATAGATGTCGGTCCAGGGTCCGCGCGGCCACTGCGGGCCGGTGTGGTACAGCTCCGGCGGCGCATAGCCGGGCTCCGGCATGCCGGCGAGCGGCTCTCCTCCATAAGGAGGGCCACCGAGATTCATCAGGTGCGCGCGGCCGGTCTCGTCCAGCCCGACCGAATGCACGCTGATGTCGGCACGGATCAGCCCCTGGTCGTGCAGCGCCTGCAGCGGCGACACTAGTTCGGCCAGCACGCGCTTGATGCGCGCCTGCGGCACCCCGCCGGCCGTGGTGGCCGCGATGGCGCTGAGCGGACGATAGGCCAGCGGTGCGGCACCCGCGAAAGGATTACGCTGCGTGGAGTAACCAGAAGCGGACATGGAGGTGGATATCTGGCGACAGGGACCGCGCCGGCCGCTGTACGGCGCGCCGCGGGCAGGCATAACGGATATTATCCATGCGGGCATCCGAGCCGACTGGATGCACCACGAGCCGGCAAGGATATACCAACCTCGTCCCACCCTTCCACTCGCGCAAGCAACACCGAAAACATGAAGATACGTATATTGCTGTTGTATCTGGTTGTGGTGGGCCTGGCGGGCTGCGCCGGCCCGACCACGTCCGTCCCGCCTGAATCGCCGCCCACGCCCGCCGCGCTCGAGGCCCTGCAGAAAGTCCGCGCGCAATACGCCGAGGGCAGCTACGGCGAGGTCATCCGGCGCGTTGCCACCTCGGATGAACTGGCGGCGTCATCGCGCGCCGTGCGCATCGAGGCCTACAAGCTGCAGGCCTTCAGCTACTGCGTCAGCAACTACGCCCAGTTGTGCGAGGACGCCTTCGTGCGCATCCTGCGCATCGATCCCGCCTACACGCTCGCGCCCAACGAGGCGGGCCATCCCACCTGGGGTCCGGTGTTTCGCAACGCCCAACGCAAGGCGGCCGCGAATCCCTGAAGCCGTCCCGCGGTACGCCGCGGCTTGCGCGCGTGCCGGACCAGAAAGTGAAAAGGCCGCCGATGCATGCATCGGCGGCCTTTTTGCGTACGGCCCGAAAAGGGCCGTAAACGGGCGGGACGGGCCCGCCGGAAGGTTTACTCGGCGTCGCCCGGAGTGGCGTCGGACGACGGCGCCTCGGGCTCGGAACCCACGGTGACCGGCGCTTCCTCGAACGGGTTGGCCAGCTGGCGGGCGGCCTCGCGTTCGGCGGCTTCCACCACTTCCTTGTCCTTGCGGGCAAGGTGGTAGGCCAGGCCGGTACCGGCCGGGATCAGGCGGCCGACGATGACGTTTTCCTTCAGGCCACGCAGGTCGTCGCGCTTGCCCATGATGGCGGCTTCGGTCAGGACGCGAGTGGTTTCCTGGAACGAGGCGGCCGAGATGAACGAGTCGGTCGACAGCGAGGCCTTGGTGATGCCCAGCAGCACGTTCTCGTAGATCGCCGGGCGCTTGTCCTCGGCGGTGACGCGATCGTTCTCGTTGAGCAGTTCCGAACGCTCGACCTGCTCGCCGGGGATGAACGACGTGTCGCCCGGATCGACGATGTTCACGCGCCGCAGCATCTGGCGCACGATCACTTCGATGTGCTTGTCGTTGATCTTCACGCCCTGCAGACGGTAGACGTCCTGCACTTCGTCGACGATGTAGGTCGCCAGCTTCTCGATGCCCTGCAGGCGCAGGATGTCGTGCGGATCGGCCGGGCCGTCGACGATCATTTCGCCCTTGTTCACCACCTGGCCGTCGTGCACCAGCACCTGCTTTTCCTTCGGAATCAGGAACTCGTGGCTCACGCCTTCCAGGTCGGTGATGACCAGGCGCTGCTTGCCCTTGGTGTCCTTGCCGAACGAGACCGTGCCGGTGACTTCGGCCAGCATGCCGGCGTCCTTGGGCGAACGGGCTTCGAACAGCTCGGCCACGCGCGGCAGACCGCCCGTGATGTCGCGGGTCTTCTGCGATTCCTGCGGGATACGCGCCAGGACCTCGCCCACCGCCACCTGCTGGCCGTCGCGAACCGTGATCAGCGCGCCCACCGGGAACGAGATGTTCACCGAGTGATCGGTGCCGGCGATCTTGACGTCTTCGCCGACTTCGTTGACCAGCTTGATCTGCGGACGCATGGCGGTCTTGCCGCCGCGCGTCTTGGGCGTGATGACCACCAGGGTCGACAGGCCGGTGACCTCGTCGACCTGCTTGGCCACGGTGACGCCCTCTTCGATGTTCTCGAAGCGCACCGCACCGGCGTATTCCGACACGATGGGACGGGTCAGCGGGTCCCAGGTGGCCAGGCGCGCGCCGGCCTTCACGGCCTCGCCATCGCCCACCAGCACGGTCGCGCCGTACGGGATCTTGTGGCGTTCGCGCTCGCGGCCGTTGTCGTCGCTGATCAGGATTTCACCCGACCGCGAGATGGCCACGCGTTCGCCCTTGGCGTTGGTGACGTAGCGCATCGTGCTGGCGAAGCCCACGGTACCGCTGGACTTCGTTTCCACCGCGCTGGCCAGGGCCGAACGCGACGCGGCGCCGCCGATGTGGAACGTACGCATCGTCAGCTGCGTGCCCGGTTCGCCGATCGACTGGGCGGCGATGACGCCAACCGCTTCGCCGACGTTGACGTGCACGCCGCGGCCCAGGTCGCGGCCGTAGCAGTGCGAGCACAGGCCATGACGCGTTTCGCAGGTCAGCGGCGTGCGGACCTTCACTTCGTCGATGCCCAGGCGGTCGATGGAGTCGACCAGGTCTTCGTCCAGCAGGGTGCCGGCCACGATGGCGGTTTCCTGCGTGTCCGGGTTGACGATGTCGATCGCGGCGACGCGGCCCAGGATGCGGTCGCGCAGCGGTTCGATGACTTCGCCGCCCTCGACCAGCGCCTTCATCGAGTAGCCCTGCGAGGTGCCGCAGTCGTCCTCGGTGATGACCAGGTCTTGCGTCACGTCGACCAGACGGCGCGTCAGGTAGCCCGAGTTCGCGGTCTTCAGCGCCGTATCCGCCAGGCCCTTACGGGCGCCGTGGGTCGAGATGAAGTACTGCAGAACGTTCAGGCCTTCGCGGAAGTTCGCGGTGATCGGCGTCTCGATGATCGAGCCGTCGGGCTTGGCCATCAGGCCGCGCATGCCGGCCAGCTGGCGGATCTGCGCGGCCGAACCGCGCGCGCCCGAGTCGGCCATCATGTAGATCGAGTTGAACGATTCCTGGCGCACTTCCTCGCCGTGGCGGTTCACCACGGGCTCGGTCGCCAGCTGCTCCATCATCGCCTTGCCGACCTTGTCGCCGGCCTTGCCCCAGATGTCGACCACGTTGTTGTAGCGCTCTTGCGACGTGACCAGACCCGACGAGTACTGCTTGTCGATTTCCTTCACTTCGCGGCTCGCTTCGGCCAGGATGGTTTCCTTGGCCGAGGGGATCAGCATGTCGCCCATCGCGATCGAGATGCCGCCGCGCGTGGCCAGGCGGAAGCCCGACTGCATCAGCTTGTCGGCGAAGATCACGGTGTCGCGCAGGCCGCAGCGGCGGAACGACTGGTTGATCAGGCGCGAGATTTCCTTCTTCTTCAGCGCCTTGTTCAGCACCGTGAAGGGCAGGCCCTTGGGCAGGATCTCGGACAGCAGCGCACGGCCGACCGTGGTCTCGTGGCGGCGGATCACCGGCTGCCACTCGTTCTGGTCGTCGCGCTCGAACTCGGTCAGGCGCACGGTGATGCGGCTTTGCAGCTCGACTTCACCGTTGTCATAGGCGCGCTGCACTTCGGCCACGTCGGCGAAGAAGATGCCCTCGCCCTTGCCGTTGATGCGCTCGCGCGTCGTGTAGTACAGGCCCAGCACGATGTCCTGCGACGGCACGATCGACGGTTCGCCGTTGGCCGGGAACAGCACGTTGTTCGAGGCCAGCATCAGCGTGCGGGCTTCGAGCTGGGCTTCGAGCGACAGCGGCACGTGCACGGCCATCTGGTCGCCGTCGAAGTCGGCGTTGAACGCCGCGCAGACCAGCGGGTGCAGCTGGATGGCCTTGCCTTCGATCAGCACGGGCTCGAACGCCTGGATGCCCAGACGGTGCAGCGTCGGCGCGCGGTTCAGCATGACCGGGTGTTCGCGGATCACCTCTTCGAGGATGTCCCACACCACCGGTTCCTGACTTTCCACGAGCTTCTTGGCGGCCTTGATGGTCGTGGCCAGGCCCATCATCTCGAGACGATTGAAGATGAAAGGCTTGAACAGTTCCAGCGCCATCAGCTTGGGCAGGCCGCACTGGTGCAGCTTGAGCTGCGGACCCACCACGATGACCGAACGGCCCGAGTAGTCGACGCGCTTGCCCAGCAGGTTCTGACGGAAGCGGCCGCTCTTGCCCTTGATCATGTCGGCCAGCGACTTCAGCTGGCGCTTGTTGGCGCCCGTCATGGCCTTGCCGCGACGGCCGTTGTCCAGCAGCGAGTCCACGGCTTCCTGCAGCATGCGCTTTTCGTTGCGCAGGATGATTTCAGGAGCCTTGAGCTCGAGCAGGCGCTTGAGACGGTTGTTGCGGTTGATGACGCGGCGGTACAGGTCGTTCAGGTCGGAGGTCGCGAAGCGGCCGCCGTCCAGCGGCACCAGCGGACGCAGGTCCGGCGGCAGCACGGGCAGCACTTCCATGACCATCCACTCGGCCTTGATGCCAGACTTCTGGAAGCCCTCGAGCACCTTCAGGCGCTTGGAGATCTTCTTGATCTTGGCTTCGGAACTGGTGGCCTTGAGCTCGGCGCGCAGCGTCTCGACTTCGCGGTCGATGTCGATGGTGCGCAGCAGTTCGCGCACGGCTTCGGCGCCCATCAGGGCACGGAAGTCGTCGCCGTACTCTTCGGTCTTGGCCAGGAAGTCGTCATCGGACATGATCTGGCCGCGCTTGAGCGGCGTCATGCCGGGCTCGATCACGCACCAGGCTTCGAAGTACAGCACGCGCTCGATGTCGCGCAGTGTCATGTCGAGCACCATGCCCAGGCGCGACGGCAGGCTCTTCAGGAACCAGATGTGCGCAACGGGGCTGGCCAGCTCGATGTGGCCCATGCGCTCGCGGCGCACCTTGGCCACGGTGACTTCCACGCCGCACTTCTCGCAGATGACGCCGCGGTGCTTCAGGCGCTTGTACTTGCCGCACAGGCACTCGTAGTCCTTGATGGGCCCGAAGATCTTGGCGCAGAACAGGCCGTCGCGCTCGGGCTTGAAGGTACGGTAGTTGATCGTCTCGGGCTTGCGGACTTCGCCGAAAGACCACGAACGGATCTTCTCAGGCGAGGCGATGCCGATCTTGATGGCATCGAACTGCTCGTCTTGAGAGACTTGCTTGAAGAGGTCGAGTAGCGCTTTCATCAGTTACGCTCCAAATCCATGTCCAGGGCCAGCGAGCGGATTTCCTTGACCAGCACGTTGAACGATTCCGGCATGCCGGCATCGATGACGTGATCGCCCTTGACGATGTTTTCGTAAACCTTGGTACGGCCGGTGATGTCGTCGGACTTCACCGTCAGCATTTCCTGCAGCGTGTACGACGCGCCATAGGCTTCCAGGGCCCACACTTCCATTTCCCCGAAACGCTGGCCGCCGAACTGCGCCTTGCCGCCCAGCGGCTGCTGGGTGACCAGCGAGTACGGGCCGGTCGAACGCGCGTGCATCTTGTCGTCGACCAGGTGGTGCAGCTTCAGGTAGTGCATGTACCCGATGGTGACCGGACGCTCGAACTGCTCGCCGGTGCGGCCGTCGAACAGCCATGCCTGCGTGCGCGAGGGCGTCAGCTGCATGCGCTTGGCCACTTCGTCGGGATAGGCCAGCTCGAGCATCTGCGTGATTTCTTCTTCGGTGGCGCCGTCGAAGACCGGCGTCGCGAAGGGCACGCCGTTCTTCAGGTTCTGCGCCATCTCGATGACTTCCTCATCGCTCAGCTCGTCGATGCGCGCGCCCATGCCGGTCGTGTTGTAGACCTTTTCGAGGTAGGCGCGGATGTTCTTCACCTGCGCCGTGCGCTCGTCGCGCAGCATGTCGGCGATGCGGTAGCCCACGCCCTTGGCCGCCCAGCCCAGGTGCACTTCCAGCACCTGGCCGACGTTCATCCGCGAGGGCACGCCCAGCGGGTTCAGCACGATGTCGGCGGGAGTGCCGTCGGCCATGTGCGGCATGTCTTCCACCGGCGTGATGCGCGACACCACGCCCTTGTTGCCGTGGCGGCCGGCCATCTTGTCGCCAGGCTGCAGGCGGCGCTTGACGGCCAGGTAGACCTTGATCATCTTCAGCACGCCCGGCGGCAGTTCGTCGCCCTGCGTGAGCTTCTTGCGCTTCTCTTCGAAGGCCAGGTCGAACTGGTGGCGCTTCTGCTCGAGCGATTCCTTGGCCTGCTCCAGCACGACGGCGTGCTGTTCATCGGCCAGGCGGATGTCGAACCACTGCCAGCGATCCAGGTCGGCCAGGTACGGCTTGGTGATGGCGGCGCCCTTGGCCAGCTTGCGCGGGCCGCCGTTGACCGTCTTGCCGACCAGCATCTTCTCGATACGGTCGAACTGGTCGTTCTCGACGATGCGCAGCTGGTCGTTGAGGTCCTGGCGATAGCGGCGCAGTTCGTCGTCGATGATGGACTGGGCGCGCTTGTCGCGCACGATGCCTTCGCGGGTGAACACCTGCACGTCGATGACGGTGCCGACCATGCCCGAGGGCACGCGCAGCGAGGTGTCCTTCACGTCGGAAGCCTTCTCGCCGAAGATGGCGCGCAGCAGCTTCTCTTCGGGGGTCAGCTGGGTCTCGCCCTTGGGCGTGACCTTGCCCACCAGCACGTCGTCGGCGCCGACTTCCGCGCCGATGTACACGATGCCCGACTCGTCCAGACGGTTGAGCTGGGTTTCGGCGAGGTTGCTGATGTCGCGCGTGATTTCCTCGGGTCCGAGCTTGGTGTCGCGCGCGACGACCGTCAGTTCCTCGATGTGGATCGAGGTGTAGCGGTCATCGGCCACGACCTTCTCGGAGATCAGGATCGAGTCCTCGAAGTTGTAGCCGTTCCAGGGCATGAACGCGATCAGCATGTTCTGGCCCAGCGCGAGCTCGCCCAGATCGGTGGACGCGCCGTCGGCCAGCACGTCGCCCTTGGCCACCACGTCGCCGCGGCGGACGATGGGACGCTGGTTGATGTTCGTGTTCTGGTTGGAACGGGTGTACTTGATGAGGTTGTAGATGTCCACGCCCACTTCGCCGGCGACGTTCTCGTCGTCGTTGACGCGGATCACCACGCGCTCGGCGTCGACGTGGTCGACCACGCCGCCGCGCAGGGCCTGCACGGTGGTGCCGGAGTCGACCGCGACGGTGCGCTCGATGCCGGTGCCGACCAGCGGCTTCTCGGGACGCAGGCAGGGCACGGCCTGGCGCTGCATGTTGGCGCCCATCAGTGCGCGGTTCGCGTCATCGTGCTCGAGGAACGGGATGAGCGAGGCCGCGACCGACACGATCTGCGACGGCGCCACGTCCATGTAGTGCACGTTGGCCGGCGAGGTCAGCATGGTTTCGCCCGCTTCGCGGCAGGCCACCAGGTCGTCGGTGAAACGGCCTTCGGCGTCGAGCGCGGCGTTGGCCTGCGCGATGACGTAGTGGCTTTCCTCGATGGCCGACAGGTAGTCGATCTGGTCGCTGACCTTGCCGTCGATGATCTTGCGATAGGGCGTTTCCAGGAAGCCGTACTCGTTCAGGCGAGCGTACAGCGCCATGGAGTTGATCAGGCCGATGTTCGGACCTTCGGGCGTCTCGATCGGGCACACGCGGCCGTAGTGCGTCGGGTGCACGTCGCGCACCTCGAAGCCGGCGCGTTCGCGCGTCAGGCCGCCCGGGCCCAGTGCGGAAACACGACGCTTGTGCGTGATTTCCGACAGCGGGTTGGTCTGGTCCATGAACTGCGACAGCTGGCTCGAACCGAAGAACTCCTTGATGGCGGCCGAGATCGGCTTGGAGTTGATCAGGTCGTGCGGCATCAGGTTTTCGGTTTCGGCCTGGCCCAGGCGTTCCTTCACGGCGCGCTCGACGCGCACCAGGCCGGCGCGGAACTGGTTCTCGGCCAGTTCGCCGACACAGCGCACGCGGCGATTGCCCAGGTGGTCGATGTCGTCGATCTGGCCACGGCCGTTGCGCAGCTCGACCAGCACCTTGATGGTCTCGAGGATGTCCTCGTTGGTCAGCGTCATGGGACCATTGGAGTCGTCGCCCCGGCCCAGACGGCTGTTGACCTTCATGCGGCCCACGCGCGACAGGTCGTAGGTTTCCTCGCTGTAGAACAGGCGCTGGAACAGGGCCTCGACGGCTTCCTCGGTGGGCGGTTCGCCGGGGCGCATCATGCGGTAGATGGCCACGCGGGCAGCGGTCTGGTCGACGGTTTCGTCGGTGCGCAGCGTCTGCGAGATGTACGGACCGCGATCCAGGTCGTTGGTGTACAGCGTCTGGATCTCGCGCACGTTCGCCGCGCGCAGCGTGGCCAGCACGCCTTCGGTGATTTCCTCGTTGGCGTGCGCGATGATCTCGCCGGTGTCGGCGTCGATCGTATTCTTGGCCAGCACGCGGCCGTACAGGAAGTCTTCCGGCACGGAGACGCGCTGGATGCCGGCATTGGCCATGTCGCGCAGGTGCTTGGCGTTGATGCGCTTGTCCTTCTCGACGATCACCTTGCCATCGCGGTCGGTGATGTCGAAGCGGGCCATCTCGCCCTTCCAGCGCTCGGGCACGAATTCCATCATGCCGCCTTCGCTCTTCAGTTCGAAGTTGTCGAAGTCGAAGAAGTGCGCCAGGATCGAATCGGGGTTCATGCCGATGGCCTTCAGCAGGATCGTCACCGGCATCTTGCGGCGGCGGTCGACGCGGAAGAACAGCACGTCCTTGGGATCGAATTCGAAGTCCAGCCACGAGCCGCGGTAGGGAATCACGCGGGCCGAGAACAGCAGCTTGCCCGAGCTGTGCGTCTTGCCGCGGTCGTGCTCGAAGAACACGCCAGGCGAGCGGTGCAGCTGCGAGACGATGACGCGCTCGGTGCCGTTGATGACGAACGAACCGGTGGTCGTCATGAGCGGAATCTCGCCCATGTAGACTTCCTGTTCCTTCACTTCCTTGATGGTGGGCTTGCTGACTTCACGGTCCAGCAGCACCAGGCGGACCTTGGCGCGCAGGGGCGACGCATAGGTCAGGCCGCGTTGCTGACATTCCTTGACATCGAACACCGGTTCGCCCAGCGCGTAGCTGACGAACTCCAAGCGCGCCATCCCGTTGTGACTGACAATGGGAAAAATCGACGAGAACGCCGCCTGCAAGCCATCATCCGCTCTTTCGGCCGAGGGCGTTTCGGATTGCAGGAAAGTTAGGTAGGATTGAAGCTGAGTCGCAAGCAGGAAAGGAACGCTTTGCACGTCCTCACGCTTGGCGAAGCTTTTGCGGATGCGCTTTTTTTCGGTGTACGAGTAAGGCATGAGCACTCCGACTCGAGGTTGCATGGGCCGTCAACCACGGCCCGGGGTGATACGACTCCAGGAAGCCCCTCTGAAACCCTGACCTCAGCAGGGGCTTCCTGGAAACGCAAAAGCCCGGGGACTGCAAACTTCGCTGTCCCCGGGCAGGTACGACAAGGTCTTACTTGACTTCGACCTTGGCGCCAGCTTCTTCCAGCTTCTTCTTGGCGGCTTCGGCATCAGCCTTGGCCACGCCTTCCTTGACGGGCTTCGGAGCGCCGTCGACCAGATCCTTCGCTTCCTTCAGGCCCAGGCCCGTCAGTTCGCGAACGGCCTTGATGACGCTGACCTTGTTGGCACCGGCTTCGGCCAGGACGACCGTGAACTCGGTTTGCTCTTCAGCGGGAGCGGCAGCGCCGCCAGCGGCGGGAGCGGCCACGGCCACAGCGGCGGCAGCAGCCGACACGCCGAACTTCTCTTCCATTTCCTTGATCAGCTCGGACAGTTCGAGCACGGTCATGCCAGCGATGGCGTCAAGGATTTCAGCTTTGTTAAGTGCCATTTTCTTTAGAACTCCAAAATTGGGTAATGCCAGGTTTGGTTGTCGCTTGGTCGTTCAGCGATTTCCGGACCAGGCGCCTTAAGCGGCGGCCTTCTGGTCGCGCACGGCCGCGAGGCCACGGGCGAACTTGGTCGGAACTTCGTTGAGCGTACGCACGAATTGCGCGATCGGGGCTTGCATGGTGCCCAGCAGCTTCGAGAGCAGTTCTTCACGCGACGGCATGGTGGCCAGGGCCTTCACACCTTCGGCGTTCAGCAGGCTGTTGGGCAGCGAACCGCCCTTGACGACCAGCTTGTCATTGCTCTTTGCGAAACCAGCGATCACCTTGGCCGCCGCGACCGGGTCGGTGCTGATGCCATAGATCAGCGGACCGGTCAGTTGCTCGGACAACGGCTCGAAAGCCGTGCCGGCAACAGCACGACGGGCCAGCGAGTTCTTCAGAACACGCAGGTAAACGCCCGATTCACGCGCAGTTTTGCGCAGTACGGTGACAGAGGCGACGTCCAGACCACGGTACTCAGCGATGATGATCGATTGTGCGTTGGCCACTTGTGCCGACACTTCTTCGATCACGACCGCTTTCTCTTGGCGATTGAGACTCACGGTTTGAACACTCCATCAAAAGACGCTTGGGGCGATTTGCCTTGCACGTCAACCGAATGCGGCGCCTGGTCGAGTTCTTACGGTAAAGAAATCTTCCTGGGGACGCCGTCTACGCTGGATCCGAACATGACGAGCTTCGGGATTAAGCGCCGCGCCCTGATGCTGCCCGGGCTTGGTGCTCCAGCGGTCTTTGACAGCTGCATCCGGAGGTTTCCCCCCGGATACGGCCCAAAGTACAGTACGTTGCTGCCGACTCGCGGGGCTTAAGCCGCCGCGGTAGCCGTCAGCGAGGCGATTTCGACGCGAGCGCCGCCGCCCATCGTGGACGACACGGCCAGCTTGCGCAGGTAAATGCCCTTGGCGGCAGCGGGACGCGCCTTTTGCAGGGCGTCGACCAGAGCGGCCAGGTTGGTTTGCAGCTGTTCCACGCCGAACGAGGCGCGGCCGATGGTGGCGTGAATGATGCCGGCCTTGTCGGTGCGGTACTGGACCTGACCGGCCTTGGCGTTCTTCACGGCGGTGGCGACATCGGGCGTGACGGTGCCGACCTTGGGGTTCGGCATCAGGCCACGGGGACCCAGCACCTGACCCAGGGTACCGACCACGCGCATGGTGTCGGGCGAGGCCACGACCACGTCGAAGTCGATCTGGCCGCCCTTGATGCGCTCGGCCAGGTCTTCCAGGCCGACGATGTCGGCGCCGGCGGCACGAGCCTGCTCGGCCTTGTCGCCCTGGGCGAACACGGCCACGCGGACGGACTTGCCGGTACCGGCGGGCAGCACCACGGAGCCGCGAACCAGCTGGTCGGACTTCTTGGGATCGATGCCCAGTTGCACGGCCACGTCGATGGACTCATCGAACTTGGCGGTGGCGGTTTCCTTGACCAGCGACAGGGCTTCGGACACGGAGTACAGCTTGGTGCGATCGATCTTCTGAGCGATCGCGGCGGCGCGCTTGGAGAGTTTGGCCATGATCAGATCCCCTCGACGTTGATGCCCATGCTGCGGGCGCTGCCAGCGATCGTGCGAACGGCGGCGTCCAGGTCGGCCGCGGTCAGATCGGGTTGCTTGGTCTTCGCGATTTCCTCGGCCTGGGCGCGCGTCAGCGTGCCAACCTTGTCGGTGTGCGGCTTGGAGGAACCCTTTTGCACGCCGGCAGCCTTCTTGATGAGGACCGTCGCGGGCGGGGTCTTCATGATGAAGGTGAAGCTCTTGTCCGCGAAGGCGGTGATCACCACCGGAATCGGCAGACCGGGCTCCATGCCCTGGGTCTTGGCGTTGAACGCCTTGCAGAATTCCATGATGTTCAGGCCACGCTGACCCAGCGCCGGGCCAATCGGGGGGGACGGATTTGCCTTACCAGCCGGCACTTGCAGCTTGATAAAGCCGACGATCTTCTTCGCCATGCTTTGCTCCTTGCGGGTTCGAACGCCCGGCTATGCGCCAGGCTCCCCGGGGTGTGTGTAAAAAAACCGGATCAGGTCTTCTCGACCTGGGAGAAATCGAGCTCGACGGGCGTGGCGCGACCGAAAATCGTCACCGACACGCGGACCTTGCTCTTTTCGTAGTTGACTTCCTCGACATTGCCGTTGAAGTCCGCAAACGGACCTTCCTTCACGCGAACCATCTCGCCCACTTCGAACAGCACCTTGGGGCGGGGTTTCTCGACGCCCTCTTCCATCTGGGAGAGGATCTTCTCGACTTCCTTTTCGGAAATCGGCGTGGGACGGTTGCCCGAGCCACCCAGGAAGCCGGTGACGCGGTTGGTGTTCTTCACCAGGTGCCAGGTCTCGTCGGTGAGGTCCATCTCGACCAGGACGTAGCCCGGGAAAATACGACGCTCGCTGATGGACTTCTGGCCGCCCTTCATTTCGACGACTTCTTCGGAAGGCACCAGGATGCGACCGAACGAGGTCTGCAGGGCAGCGCGCTCGATGCGTTCGTTCAGGGCCTTCTGAACACTTTTTTCCATGCCGGAATAGACATGGACGACATACCAACGTTTGCTCATCGCGCCGTCCTAGTTATTTCCAACCCAGCACGAGCCCGTACAGTACCCACTCGATGCCCTTGTCCAGCAGCCACATGAACAGGCCCATGATCGCGACGAAGGCGAACACGATGCCGGTCATCTGGATGGTTTCCTTGCGCGTCGGCCAGGAAACCCGCTTGACCTCGTTGTACGACTCGCTGCCGAAGGCGATGGTGCGGCGACCGGGCTCGCTGAACCAGGCAATGACGGCAGCGAGAACCAGGCTGCCGATGAATACGCCCACCCGCGCGACCATGGGCTGCGCGCTCAGCACGGAAAAACCGACGATGCCGGCAATGACGACGAGAACGGCCAGGCCGAGTTTTACCCGGTCGGCAGTGCTGGTTACGGTTTCTACGTTGGTATTGGTAGACATTTTGCTACGCGGGCCCGTATGAGACGGTGTCCGCGCCATGCTCCGGCGGGTTGGCTGGAGGGTGCCGATCGGTGGCAGGGGCAGTAGGAATCGAACCTACAACCTTCGGTTTTGGAGACCGACGCTCTGCCAATTGAGCTATACCCCTAGACACTTGCTTGCTGTACGGTTACCGATTCGGCAGACTGCGGAACCGCACATCATACTACTTTTACAGCAAACATGGATAGAGGGCCGGATGGCCTCCCTATCCATGCGTATGGCGGCAAAGCCGCCGCTCGCGCTTAGGCGATGATCTTGGCGACGACGCCGGCGCCGACGGTGCGGCCGCCTTCACGGATGGCGAAGCGCAGGCCTTCTTCCATGGCGATCGGGGCCAGCAGCTTGACGGTCATCGTCACGTTGTCGCCCGGCAGCACCATTTCCTTGTCCTTGGGCAGGTCGATCGTGCCCGTCACGTCCGTCGTACGGAAGTAGAACTGCGGACGATAGCCGTTGAAGAACGGCGTGTGGCGGCCGCCCTCTTCCTTCGACAGGATGTACACCTCGGCGGTGAACTCCGTGTGCGGCGTGATCGAACCCGGCTTGGCCAGCACTTGGCCGCGCTCGACGTCTTCACGCTTGGTGCCGCGCAGCAGAATGCCCACGTTATCGCCCGCCTGACCTTGGTCCAGCAGCTTGCGGAACATTTCCACGCCCGTGCACGTCGTCTTCACCGTCGGCTTGATGCCCACGATTTCGATTTCTTCGCCCACCTTCACGATGCCGCGCTCGATACGGCCCGTCACCACCGTGCCCCGACCCGAGATCGAGAACACGTCTTCCACCGGCATCAGGAACGCACCGTCGACCGCGCGCTCCGGCGTCGGGATGTACGTGTCCAGCGCTTGCGCCAGCGCCATGATCGCCTGCTCGCCCAGCTCGCCCTTGTCGCCTTCCAGCGCCAGCTTGGCCGAACCCTTCACGATCGGCGTGTCGTCGCCCGGAAAGTCGTACTTCGACAGCAGTTCGCGAACTTCCATTTCCACCAGCTCGAGCAGCTCGGCGTCGTCCACCATGTCGGCCTTGTTCAGGAACACGATGATGTACGGCACGCCAACCTGGCGGCTCAGCAGAATGTGCTCGCGCGTCTGCGGCATCGGGCCGTCAGCGGCCGACACCACCAGAATCGCGCCGTCCATCTGCGCCGCGCCCGTGATCATGTTCTTCACGTAGTCAGCGTGGCCCGGGCAGTCAACGTGCGCGTAGTGACGGCTCTCCGTCTCGTATTCCACGTGCGCCGTGTTGATCGTGATGCCGCGCGCCTTTTCTTCCGGCGCCGCGTCGATCTGGTCGTAGCCCTTGGCTTCGCCGCCAAACTTCGTCGACAGAACCGTCGTGATCGCCGCCGTCAACGTCGTTTTGCCGTGGTCAACGTGACCAATCGTACCCACGTTCACGTGCGGCTTGGTACGTTCAAACTTGCCTTTTGCCATGGCTGACTCCTGACCTGGGATTGAAGCTTCTGACTTTGAAGAGAAGAACCGGGGAGAATTCTGTGGTGCCCATGACGCGGATCGAACGCGTGACCTCTCCCTTACCAAGGGAGTGCTCTACCACTGAGCCACATGGGCATGTAAAACCTGGAGCGGGTGAAGGGAATCGAACCCTCGTCGTAAGCTTGGAAGGCTTCTGCTCTACCATTGAGCTACACCCGCGGCGTACCCTTTCACCTGCGTACAACTACCCTGACCGTTGAACCTTGCGGCTCAAGCGCCCCGCAAACAAAATCCAGGCAGACTTCGCCTGGACTCTTTGCCTGGGCCTCGGGTTGCACGGGCTCGCATCGGGTTCAGCAATCTGATCGATACCGCGCCCATCCAACTGACGGCAAGAGACTCTGGTGGAGGAGGTTGGATTCGAACCAACGTAGGCGCAAGGCCAACAGATTTACAGTCTGCCCCCTTTAACCACTCGGGCACCCCTCCAGCGGAGAACTTGAAATTATGAACACTTCGAAAAGGGAAGTCAAATCAACTTGGCGGGTTTTGGGGTATCCGCGCTGAAAATTTTCTTGAGGGCGGCGGGACGCAGCCCTCTGCGCGCGGGTTCCTGGCCCCTTCAGGCCTGTTCGAACAGGGCCTGCGCTTCCGCCTGCGTCACGCCGGCCGCCAGCGCCAGCATCAGCAACACGCGCGCCTTCTGCGGGCTCAGGGGGCCTGCCGCGATGAAGTGGCGCGCGTCGTCGTCCACCTCGACGTTGCGGCCCACCCAGCCCGAGCCGGTGCGGGTCGAGCGCACGACGGCCACGCCCCGCAGGGCGGCCCTTTCCAGGGCATCCAGGACAGCGTCGCTGGCATTGCCGTCCCCTACCCCGGCCAGCACGATGCCGCGCGCCCGTGCGGCCATGAAGTCGACCACGGCGCCGTCCATGCCGGCATGAGCGTGGACGATGTCCACGACGGGCCAGTCGCGGCTGCCGTCGTCGCCACGCGGAGGAAGCGCGAAGCGCGCCGGCAACGCAGCCCCGGCAGGGCGCACGAAGCGCGGCGTGCCCGCATGCACGGTCCCGGCGCGACCGCCGTTGGGGGACGCGAAAGCGTCCACGCCATTGGCGGCCATCTTCTGCACCAGCGCCGCTTCGTGGATCTCGTCGTTCATCAGTACCAGCGGTCCGCGCCCGAAGGCCTGCGGATGCGCGGCCAGCGCCACCGCGTTGTACAGATTGGCGGGGCCGTCGGCGCCCAAAGCAGTGGCCGGCCGCATGGCGCCGACCAGGACGACCGGCTTGGACCACGGCAGAACCAGGCTGAGCAGATACGCGGTTTCTTCGAGCGTATCGGTGCCGTGCGTGATGACGATGCCGTCGATGGACGGATCGGCGCACAGGGCCTGCACGCGCTCGACCAGCGTGGCCCAGGTATCCAGGCCGATGTTCTGGCTGCCCACGCTGGCCACCTGCTCGGGCTGCAGGCGTGCCAGCCGCTGCAGTCCAGGCACCGCCGACAGCAGGGCTTCCACCGGAAGCGAGCCGGCGCGATAAGCGCCCGACGGCTCACCCGTCTGCGCGCCGGCAATGGTCCCGCCGGTCGCCAGCAGTGCGATGGTCGGCAGTGCGGCGTCAGGCATCCAGCACCCCGGAAAGGCCCTGGCGTTCGAGCAGCGAGTTCAGGTGCTCCCAGCCGTGGAAGTCGATCACGATCTGGCCCTTCTCGCGCGCGCCCACCTTCAGCGAGACGCGGGTGCCCAGATGATCCGAGAGCGCCTCCTCCAATCGCGTGACATCGCGCGAGGCGCCGTTGCCTTTCGTGCGCGGCGACGTCTCGGCGTCCTTCTGTGTACGCGCGACCAGCTTCTCGGCCTCGCGCACCGACAGGCGCTTGGCCACGATCTGATTGGCCAGCTGGATCTGGGTGGCGGCGTCCACGGCCAACAGCGCGCGTGCATGGCCCATGTCGACGTCGCCCGCCAGCAGCATGGTCTGCACGGGAGAGGCAAGGTTCAACAGGCGCAGCAGGTTGCTCGTGGCGGAACGCGAGCGGCCGATGGACTGCGCGGCCTGTTCATGCGTCAAGCCGAACTCGTCGAGCAGCCGACGCACGCCATGCGCCTCTTCCAGAGGATTCAGGTCTTCGCGCTGGATGTTCTCGATCAGCGCCATCACGGCCGCGTTCTCGTCGGCCACCTCGCGCACCAGCACCGGCACCTCTTTCAGGCCCGCCAACTGTGCCGCGCGGAAACGCCGTTCGCCGGCGATGATTTCGTACTCGCCCTGCGCTTCGCCTTGCAGCGCGCGCACCAGGATCGGCTGCATGATGCCCTGCGTCCGTACGGACTCCGCCAGCTCCGCCAGCGCGCCCTCGTCCATGCGCGTGCGCGGCTGATACTTGCCCGCGCGCAGGCGTCCCACCGGCAACACGGACGGCGGTCCGTCGGGTTGTGCAGGAGCCTTGCCCATGGTCTCGATGGCGGGCACGTCCGCGCCCAGCAATGCATCCAGACCGCGGCCGAGCCCCTTGGGTTTCTTGGTCGCCATAATGAAGTTCCTCTTTCTTGAAACGCTTGGCCGGCGGCCTCAAGGGGCCGTGTTTCCGGGCAGGGATCGATACCAGTATTCGTAGCGGTCGGAGAAGCCCAGCCGGCCATACAGGCTTCGTGCAGCGATGTTCTCCGGCTCTACCTGCAGATATGCCTGGCGCGCGCCGCGCTGCGCCGCGCACGCCATCAGGTGATGCATCAATTGCGTTGCGATGCCTACGCCGCGGCGAGCTGCCAGCGTCACGACGTCGAACACGCCCATCAGGTCGCCATCGAAAACCGCCAGAGCGGTGGCGACGCACGTGCCGTCGGCGTCGTGCGCCACGATCGGCAGCATGTCGACAGCGATGGCCGCCAGTCTCGCGGCATGCTCGGCCACTTCGGCTTCACCGGATCCACGCAGCATGCCCACGGCCGCTGCGAACGCGCTGCTGTCGACCTGGCGCATTCCGAGCGTGGACACCGTGTTGGCGAGTTCGTCAGCGACGATGTCCCGCGCCATGACGCGAGTGTGGCCGTATGCGACGAAGCCGCGCTCGCCGATGGCGCGATCTAGCGTGGGGTCCGGGCACAGCGAGGTCAACCGGAACAGAAGCGGCAGACCGTGCCGCGCATACAACGCCGAGCAGTGCGCCAGCCGCTCATCGAGCGGACGCGTGGACGCCCCGAGAACGTTGACGCTGCGCATGCGCTTGGCGCGCGAAGGCGCCCATCGCACCAGCCAGCCGTCGTACAGCATCTGCTGCCGCACCACCGTGGCGTTCAGTGCGGCCTCTTCCACGCGCATCAGGTCGGCACGCTGCGCATGCGTCGCGGCGAAAGCCGTCGGCGCGTGCAGTGTCTCGGTGACGGGCGCGCTGTGCATGGTTCAGCTCGCGGTGTCCATGGTCTTGACGCGCTCGATCATCTCCGCGCCGAAGGAGATGTAGGCCTGGGCGCCGCGCGACGCGCGGTCGTAGATGACGCCGGGCATGCCGTAGCTGGGCGCCTCGGCCAGCCGCACGTTGCGCGGCACCACCGTCTTGAAGACCTTGTCGCCGAAATGCGATTCGAGCTGCGCGGAAACCTGTTGCTGCAGGGTCATGCGCGGATCGAACATCACGCGCAGCAAGCCGATGACGCGCAGGTCGCCGTTGATGTTGCGATGGACCCGCTTGATGGTGTTGACCAGGTCGGACAGCCCTTCCAGTGCGAAGTACTCGCACTGCATGGGAATGATGACTCCGTGCGCGGCCGCGAGGCCATTGAGCGTCAGCAGCGACAGCGTGGGCGGGCAATCGATCAGCACGAAGTCATATTGTCCGGCCACGCTGAGAATAGCGGCTTTCAGCTGCCGTTCGCGCTCGTCCATGCCAACCAGGTCGATCTCGGCGCCGGCCAGTTCGCGATTGGCGGGCAGCACGTCATAGCCGCCCGGCTCCGACCGCACGCGAGCCTCTTCGATGGAAGATTCGCCGATCAGTACCTGATACAGGTTCGCCCGCAATGTGCTCTTGTCAATGCCGCTGCCCATGGTGGCATTGCCCTGCGGATCCAGGTCCACCAGCAGCACGCGTTGCCCCTGCGTGGCCAGGCCCGCCGCCAGATTGATGGCGGTGGTGGTCTTCCCTACCCCGCCCTTCTGGTTGGCGATGCAGAAAATGCGGGCGGACTTGCTGGACGAATTGGTGGTCATTGGGTTCCTTCGTGAAGATCCTTAGCGACGGCGCATCCAGACCAGGCAGCGCTGGGCATCCAGTTCGGGCACGGTCAACGGTTCGATGCGCTGCACCTGCCAGGCGCCCTGGGCATGCAGAGCGTCGATTTCTGCTTCGGGAGTCTTGCCTTTCATGGCGACGAGGTCGCCGCCTTCGCGCACATGGCGCCCCGCCAGCTCGGCAAAGTCGGCCAGCGAGGCGAAGGCGCGCGAGACGACCGCGTCGCAATTCGCCGGCTCGATTGTCTCCACGCGTGCATGCCGAGCCTGCAGATTGGATAACGACAGCGCGCCGCTCATCTGTCGCACGAACGCCATTTTTTTGTCCACGGCGTCGACGCAGGTGACGTTCCATCGAGGATGCATGGCGGCCAGGACCACGCCGGGCAGTCCGCCGCCCGAACCCACGTCCATCAGTGTGGCCTGCGGGCCCAGGGCGCGTTCGAGGGGACGCACCGCGGCCAGGCTGTCGAACAGATGGTGCACCAGCATCTGTTCTCCATCGCGGATCGCGGTGAGATTGTAGGTGCGGTTCCAGCGCTGCAGCTGGGCAAGATAGCGCAGCAGCAATTCGAGGCGGACGGGCTCGGCCTCCAGCTCCAGCTGACGACAAGCAGCGGTCAGCCGACCCAGAGCGTCGGCGGTCATGGTATCGGGTGGATTCATGCCGCCTGCTTGCGTGCGCCATACTGCAAGCGCTTCAAATGGATCAGCAGCAATGAAATCGCGGCGGGCGTGACGCCTGATATGCGCGCCGCCTGCCCGATGGTCTCGGGTCGGTGCGCCTTGAGCTTCTGTCGCACTTCGAAGGACAGGCTGGTAACGGCGTCGTAGTCCAGATCGGCGGGCAGGGATTGCTGCTCGTGGGCCGCGTGCTTCTGCACTTCGTCCTGCTGTCGCGCGATGTAGCCTGCGTACTTGGTCTGGATCTCGACCTGCTCGGCGAGGACCTCGTCGTTCACCAGGCCGGGGCCCGCAAGCAATTCGCCGTCATCCTTGCGCGCGGCCATCAGGCTTGCGTAGCTGACGTTGGGCCGCCGCAGCAAGTCTGATAGTGAGTACTCACGTTCAATTGCCTTGCCCAGCAAACTTTCGGCTTGTTCGGCCGGCAGCAGGCGCGGATTGACCCATGTGGACTTCAGGCGCTGCAGTTCGCTTTCGATCGCGTCGCGCTTGCGGCTGAATGCGTCCCAACGCAAGTCATCGACGAGGCCGAGCTTGCGGCCGATGTCCGTCAAGCGGAGATCGGCATTGTCCTCGCGCAGGCTCAGTCGATATTCCGCTCGCGAGGTGAACATGCGATAGGGTTCGGTCACTCCGCGCGTGACGAGGTCATCGACCAGCACGCCGAGATAGGCTTCGTCGCGTCGCGGCGTCCAGGGCTCCTGGCCACGTGCCTGCAAGGCGGCGTTGACCCCCGCGAGCAGACCCTGGGCGGCCGCCTCTTCGTAACCCGTGGTGCCGTTGATCTGACCGGCGAAGAAGAGTCCGGCGATGGCCTTGGTTTCCAGCGTGGACTTCAGGCCGCGAGGGTCGAAGTAGTCGTACTCGATCGCGTAGCCCGGTCGCAGGATGTGAGCCTGTTCCAGCCCCGGCAAGGAACGGATCAGTTCGTATTGCACGTCGAACGGCAAGCTGGTCGATACCCCGTTCGGATAGACCTCGTGCGTGTCCAGGCCTTCGGGCTCGAGAAAAACCTGGTGGGATTGCTTGTCCGCGAACCGATGGATCTTGTCTTCGATGGACGGGCAGTAACGCGGGCCGACTCCTTCGATCACGCCGCTGTACATGGGCGACCGGTCCAGGCCGCCGCGGATGATGTCGTGCGTCCGCGCGTTGGTATGCGTGATCCAGCAAGGCAACTGGCGAGGATGCATGGCCGCGCTACCCAGGTACGAGAACACCGGCACCGGATCCAGGTCGCCCGGTTGCTCTTCCAGCACGCTGTAGTTGATCGTACGACCATCGATACGCGGCGGCGTACCGGTCTTCAGCCTGCCCTGTGGAAGCTGCAATTCCTTCAGTCGCGCACCTAGAGATATTGCGGGTGGGTCTCCCGCGCGTCCGCCCGAGTAGTTTTGCAGGCCGACGTGGATCAGCCCGTTGAGGAACGTTCCCGCCGTCAACACCACCGACCGGGCGCGGAATTTCAGTCCGATCTGCGTCACCGCTCCGACGACCTTGTCGCCTTCGACCATCAGGTCGTCGACGGCCTGTTGAAACAGCCAGAGGTTGGGTTGGTTCTCCAGACGAGTTCGAATCGCCTTGCGGTACAGGACTCGATCCGCCTGTGCACGAGTCGCACGCACGGCCGGTCCTTTTGATCCATTAAGGATGCGGAATTGAATGCCGGCTTCATCGGTGGCAATCGCCATCGCGCCACCCAACGCGTCCACCTCTTTCACCAGGTGGCCCTTCCCTATCCCACCGATGGAGGGATTGCAGGACATTTGTCCAAGGGTTTCGATGTTGTGGGTGAGAAGCAAGGTAGAGGCGCCGGTACGTGCGGAAGCCAGGGCGGCTTCCGTGCCAGCGTGACCGCCACCGACGACGATCACATCAAATTCGCGGGGGAAATCCATGATGGGCAGAGATAAAGAGCTCGTTGCTCATTATAGGCGCAGCGGTTGGATGTTTCACGTGAAACAGCCCGATCGGCCATTGGGTCGCCTACCGTGGTGCGTCCCTGCTACACAAATCGATGTTTCACGTGGAACATGACCGACAGGAGGGCCAAGGGTGCGGCCGAACCTGTACGCGTCATGCCCGTGCCGGCTAGATAGCGGTCAGCAGCGGCTTCGACACCTCCCGACAGACAGCTTCAATCCGTTTTACCTGCCAGGTACATGACCGGCTACGGGGGTATGGAGGCTTGTACTCTCGGTCGACAACGCTCCCACCAAGCAGTTGTAGGCCGTAACGCATAACTGCCGGCCGCGCACATCGATGCCCCGCGTCTTATGCATGAGTGGGTACGCATACGTGTCCGCCTGGATAAGCGAGGTAGCGTGCGGGCTGATGGACAACGGCATCAGCAAGCGAGGGGCCGTGCCGTTGAATCCAGGCGCGAATACCACGCAAATTGCACCTCTGGACGTCAGAACCCACGCGACCTGCGGACCTCGAGCCGCCTTCAGGAAGGCAGTTGGTATACAAACCCACTCGCACTGGCTTCGGTGCCAGCGCCGGAATGGCCAGCGTGACAGCCGGCGGCATCATCACCGTCACGCCAGGCGGGCTTGGCGCGATGGTGCGCGGGGCGCATACAGCGTCCAGCGCCTCTACGCGTGAGTGAAAGAAGATGGAATGTGTCCATCCGCCGATTAGGCTCGTGTCGAACTGCGCAGAACCAACCGTTCGCCGGGCCAATCGTCTGCGTACTGGGCTGTTCCTCTGCGCACTTGGACATTCCTCTGCGTACCGAGACATTCCTCTGCATACCGCCGCCGGGCACTGCTGGTCCGGTGGTCGGCCCCTACGGCGATCTGCGCTGAGTAGCACACTGCCCTACCCTGCACTGGCCGGCCGCTCGCAGCCCGCATGGGGAACCGGGCTGTTAGACACCACCAGTCCTGCGGTCCCTGATCTCCGTCTTCTGCGCTATCGGTGGATTGTCTGCGCCGCTATGGATGATCCCTGAAGAAACCCGCCGTCCCGCGCAGCGTGCCTCCGTGCCGTACGCCAGACAGCGCCGCATGAGCCAGGAATACTGGCATGGAGGCATACGGGCACCGAGGGGCCCTGTCGCCGTTGAACGGCCACGTACCGAGACGGGCCCTGCTTCTGCACACACCGCCGCGGTCCATGGAAACCGCCCTGACCCCGGGCGGCCAGCAGACGCACACGCCTGCGAGTGAGGCGGTGGCGGGCCACCTTCGCGACGCCAGTACGCAGTACATGGACGCCGTGTTTTCACGTGAAACAATGCCAGCGGTGGACCGACTTGGCGACGGGCGAGAAAGGGCGGTAGTGACCTTCTTCCAGTGGGAGACGCGCCTAGGGTCCCCGTCGAATGCCGATGCGCTCGCTGCGCACAGCCGCTGGGAAGGTGACTTACCGGCCGGCCGTCGACGCCACCCAGCCCGCACGTGCCGCCGTCCTTGGGCGCCGGGGGAGTCGCATGCGCCCCAGCCCACACGAAGCCTAAGTGCGCAGACCTCCGTCTGCAAACGAGCGAGCTGATGACGCCATTGCAGGATCGCCGCCAGTATCGGACAAATGCCCCTTCGCTGTGGGGCGTTGGCGGTGCGCCAATCAGCGCGACTGTGCGCAATACGAGCTGCCCCTCACCGCCTCACCCACCGACCGATGTGCTATCGCGGGCCACGGTACGCCTCCACCGAATCGGGGGATGATGGCGGATACCGCCAGGGCATCTTGTTGCCACCTTCCACTTCCAATAGGCCCTCCTGGGGGGTTACAGCGCCATATCCCTTAGCCGGGCACGTAAGATCGGCACCAAGTCCGGGTGGGCAGCGGCGAACTGCTCCTCCTCTAACCGCATCCGCGGTCTGCCATACCGAAGAGCCGAAGGCCAGTTGCCCCAGAGTTCAGCGGACCCGTCTCCAGTTGGTCCGCCGCCCAGCGTCCCGTACCCAACCTGAATCGGCCCGGCGACACGATATCCCATAAGCCCATGCCGTGATACGAGCGTGCCGGCCCGTGTACCGCCGCGCCAGAGTAGATGAAACCTGTGGCGCCTGGATGGGGTGCACAGATCTTGCAGAATCGCTCGCCGATCTTTCCGGTCGGCCGGTCCCGCTGCCACCTCAGGTTGTCGCGCTAGGCCACCTCAGCGCACCGCACCTGCTGGACCGGACTCCAAGTCAGGCAGCGCCGGCATACGACAAGTTCGCGCACAGTAGCCTGGAACGATATGTCCCCGTATATATTCGGCTCCGGAATTACTCGCGTACACGGCTCGCTCATCCAAACGTCCTAGCCGAGACTCACGACCATAGTGACATTTTCATACGTACTCACTACGCTTTGTGTCGTTCCACGTGAAACCCTAAGGATGAGAAACGCCCTAATCCTTTCCCGTTGGGCGCCTCATCCGTCCGCCCGATAGCGCGTGATTGTCCATGTACGGAAGTGAAGCAGGCGGGCCGAGACAACACCCGACAGCGCGCCCCCGGGGCTGACTGCTGTAGGTTCGCAGACTGCCACAATCCCCAACGATATCCACATCTTCGTACCGTGTTCGGGCACGCAATACAAGACCCTGAGGAAGCAAAAAGGCTTGGGGATATTTCTGTGAACAACGCCTCTTCTGGGCGCCGACAGCAGGAATGCTTTTCCACATCAGCGCCGCCGGAGAGCATCAAAATCCCACCTAGGGGCCATATCGCGGCATACAAAGCAATAAGATGGTGTCAGACCCCAGCATTTCCGCTGAAAAATTCCATTTTTGCGCGATGGAGGCTGCCGGCCCTCACTTCCCCAGCACAACACTGCTGTACATGCCAAATGTGCAAAACCGCGACATGCCTGCCCCGGCCACCCTGAGGGCCGCAATGCCCGCCCGTAAATCCCGGCAAAGTAATCACCAAAGTTATCCACAGGCATCGGGACGAAGCGGCTGGACAAAAGTCAAGAAAAAATCCAAGCCGGAAATGACAACGCCCCACTCGTGCAAACGGTGGGGCGTAGCGCACGCGGCAAAAGCCGCGTAAAACCGAACGTGCGATTACAGCGGACGGATCTCCGCAGCTTGCGGACCCTTGGGGCCATCCTTCACTTCGTACTCGACTTCCTGACCTTCGTTCAGGCTGCGGTAGCCGCGGCCTTGAATCGCCGAGAAGTGCGCGAATACTTCGGTGCCACCCTCGTCCGGCGTGATGAAGCCGTAGCCTTTATCCGCGTTGAACCACTTGACCTTGCCTTTTTGAGCCATTTGTATAGCGTCCTGATGATGAAAACGAATGCAAGTGAATCAAGGACGCTGAAACCAACACCTGGCGGGCGTGAACCCAGGGGAGTGGCATGTAGGCCAATCTGGAACTGCAACCAAGCTTGCGCACTGCTTGAGTCAACTGCAGGGGCAGCATACTCACGCCGCTGAGGGGATAGAAATAGTTGTTTACCCCAATGTCGCAATTCTTTCAGTCGCCTATCAGGATGTCGCAATCAGCCCTTCAAGTAGCAGAATGGTCGAACATGCGACGCTGCAGCTTTTTTCAGTCAACGAGGTCGCCACTAGCCCCGGTCGCGGCCGCGTTACCATCCCGCCACCGCCCTTTTTCGCATCCCACCATGATCCGTTCCAAGCTGCCCGACGTGGGCACCACCATCTTCACCGTGATGAGCCGACTGGCCACCGAGCACCAGGCCATCAACCTGGGCCAAGGCTTTCCCGATTTCGATCCGGATCCCAAGCTGTGCGACATGGTCTCGCGCGCGATGCAGGCGGGCCACAACCAGTATCCGTACATGCCCGGCGTCGCACCCCTGCGCGCCGCCATCGCTGCCAAGGTGCAGTCGCTCTATGGCCACAGCTACGATCCCGAAACCGAGATCACCGTGACGAGCGGCGCCACGGAAGCGCTGATGGCAACCGTGCTGGCGGCTGTGGGTACGGGCGACGAGGTCGTGGTCATTGAGCCTTGCTACGACTCTTACCTGCCCGCCATCCGCCTGTCGGGCGGCACGGCGGTGCCCGTGCCCCTGCGTCCGCCCACCGAAAGCGACCCATACCACCGTGTCGACTGGCAGCGCGTGCGCGATGCCATCACGCCGCGCACGCGGCTGTTGATGCTGAACTTCCCGCACAACCCGACCGGCGCGGTGCTGCAGGACAGCGACCTGGACGCACTGGAGTCCATCGTGAGAGATACCGGCGTACTGCTGGTATCCGATGAAGTCTACGAGCACATCGTGTTCGATGGCGAGCCGCACCGCAGCGTGGCGCGCCGCCCCCTGCTGGCGCAGCACGCGTTCGTCATCTCGTCTTTCGGCAAGACGTACCACACCACCGGCTGGAAGATCGGCTATTGCTGCGCGCCGCGTGCGCTAAGCGCGGAACTGCGCAAGGTGCATCAGTTCATGGTGTTCACCGTGCCATCGCCCATGCAGTATGCGCTGGCCGAGTACATGCAGAATCCGCAACCCTATCTGGACCTGCCGGCGTTCTACCAGGCCAAGCGCGATCGCCTGGCCGCCGGTCTGGCGCAGACGCGCTTCCGTCCGCTACCGAGCCCTGGCACCTTTTTCTTGCTGGCCGACTACAGCCAGATATCCCAGCTGAACGAAGCCGATTTCGCGCGCGAATTGACGCTGGAATACGGCGTGACGGTGATCCCGGTATCGGCCTTCTATCGCGATCCCGACGCGGCCGATTCCAACCACGGTATCGTGCGCTTCTGCTTCGCCAAGCGCGAGGCCACGCTGGACAGCGCCATCGAACGACTGATGCGCTTGAAGTGACGCGGCGCCGGACGGACGGCGCGTAAGCACGTCCATGCCGCCCCTCAACGCGACGCAAACCACTCGGGCGGGAACGTACAACCGCCCCGTATGCAACCTCCTTCGACCGGCGAGCGGTAAAAATTCCACGCAAAAAAAGGGGCCGCACACAGCGGCCCCTGCAACGTATAGCCAGGCAAGTCAGCCCGCGACTGCCTGCACGCGCTTGCGGCGCAACAGTCGCATCAGCATCGGCACACCCACCACGGCTACGGCGGCAATCCACAATCCTTTCGACACTCCGCTTGCATACAGCACGGACAATTCGCCGTTGGTCATCGACAGCGCCCGTCGCAAGTTCTGTTCCATCATGTCGCCCAGCACCACGCCCAGCACCAGCGGCGCCATCGGCACGCCGAACTTGCGCAGGAAGTAGCCCAAGGCGCCCAGCGCCACCACCATCAGCAGATCGAACGTGCCCGCATTGATGGCGTACACGCCGATGTAGCTGATGCACAGGATGCCCGGCACCATCAGCCAGCCCGGCACGGACAGCACTTTGGCGAACACGCGCACCATCGGCACGTTCATGATGAACAGCAGCACGTTGGCGATGAACAGCGAGGCGATCAGGCCCCACACCAGCTCGGGCTTGCTGTCGAACAACACCGGCCCTGGCGTGATGTTGTATAGCGTCAGCGCCCCCATCATCACGGCCGTGGTGCCCGATCCCGGCACGCCCAGCGTGAGCATGGGCACGAAGGAACCGATGGCCGATGCGGTGGCGGCGGCTTCCGGCGCGACCAGGCCGCGCATGTCGCCCTTGCCGAACTTGGCGTCCGGATCCTTGCTCTCGATGATGCGCTTCTCCTGCGAGTACGCCACGGCCGCCGCGACACTGGCGCCCGCCCCCGGCAGCACGCCCACAACGAAGCCCACCAACGCGCTGCGCACCACGCTCCACCAGGTGAGCACCATCTCCGCCAGGTTGAACAGCTTGCGCCCGCTGGGTTTGACCTCGACGCTCTGCCCGCCCACCACCTTCTCGAGCATCTCTAGCATCTCGGCCACGGCGAACAGCGCGATCACCACCACCACGAAGTCGATGCCATCGGAAAGGTGCACCAGGTCGAAGGTGTAGCGATACACGCCCGAGTTGGCGTCCACGCCCACCACCGAGATGAACAGGCCGATCATTGCCGCCAGCACGCCTTTCACCGGTTGCTTGCCCAGCAGACTCGTCAGGCAGCAGAAGGCGAAGACCATCAGCACGAAGTACTCGGCGGGGCCGAACGCCAGCGCCCATTTCGCCAGCAGCGGCGCGAGAATGATGATGCCGGTGACCGACACGATGGCGCCGAAGAACGCCGACCATGCGGACAGCGACAGCGCAACGCTGGCCAAGCCCTGGCGCGCCAGGGGATAACCATCCAGCGTCGTCATGATGGCGCTGGCCTCGCCCGGCACGTTGAGCAGGATCGAGGTGATGCGGCCGCCGTACTCGGCGCCGACGTACACCGCGGCCAACAGGATCAGCGCGGTTTCCGGCGGCAAGTTCATCGCGAACGCGATGGGGATCAGCATGGCCACGCCGTTGATCGGACCCAGGCCGGGCAGCACGCCCACCATGGTGCCGAAGAAAGAACCGATGGCCGCGACCAGCAGGTTGGTCAGCGAGAAGGCGACGCCGAAGCCGATCGACAGGTGATCGAGTATTCCGCTCATATCAGGCCTCCCAGGATGCCGGCGGGCAGGACCACGTCGAGCACCTTGTCGAACAACAGGAAGAACAGCACGCCCATGACGGCGCCGCCCAGGGCGCTCTTGCCCCAGCCGCCGCCGAACAGGCGCCCGACGAAGACCGTCATCAACGCGGTCGACAGCACGAAGCCCAGCCACTGGAACAGCAGCGCGTAGATCGCCGCGTAGGCCACCATCATGGCGATGCGGCCATTCGCGCCGCCCGTGTTGGTTTCCACCTGGTGGCCGCCCTTGAAGGTGAGCCACAGGCCGCACAGCGCGATGATCACCGCCAACAGCATGGGAAAGGCGCGCGGACCGACGGGTTCGTACGAGAACGGCGCCTCGATATCCCAGCCGCCCCACGTGATGAAGGCAGCCAGGAGCAGGGCGAAGATGCCCAATACTCGATCGTTCATGATCAGGATTCCTGGTGTCGGCGCGCGACGCGCCCGTGCGCGCGTAGCGGCACGGGGCGGACTGCGCCAGGCAGCGCCACAGCTGCCGCGCTCTACAACCGGAGACGCGGCGCCGGCGCGGTTTTACTTCTTGATGAGACCGAAGCTGTCGGCCAGCTCGGCGTATTGCTTGACCTGCTGCTTGACGTAGTCGTCGAGCTCCTTGCCGGTCTTGTTGAAGGGGAACAATCCCTGCTGGTCGCGCAGCTTGGCGTACTCGGGCGCCGCCATCATCTTGTCGAAGGCCGAGACCCAGAACTGGTAGTACTCGTCCGATACCTTGGGACCGACGTAGAATCCGCGGATGATCGGCCAGACGATGTCGTAGCCCTGTTCCTTGGCCGTCGGCACCTCGGCCAGCTTGCCGGGCAGGCGCTGGTCGTTGAATACCGCCAGGATGCGGATCGGCGCGCCGCCTTCCAGCATGGTGAAGGCCTCGGCCGCATCGCCCATGTAGGCCTGGATGTGGCCGCCGCGCAGCGCGGTGACGGCCTCGCCGCCCCCCTCGAACGCCACGAAGCGCATCTTCTTGAAGTCCACGCCGGCAGCCTTGGCCGTCAACGCCGCCTTCATCCAGTCCTGGCTGCCCACGGTGCCGCCCGCGCCCAGCACGATCTTGGTCGGATCGGCCTTGAAGGCGTCCATCAGACTCTTCAGGTCTTTGTACGGTGAGTCGGCGCGCACGACGGCCACGCCATAGTCGGTGCCGATGCCCGACACCCAGCGTACGTCATTGACCGTGTACTTGCCGAACTTGCCCTGCGCCAGGTTCAGCAGCGAGCCGCCCGAGTAGGCCACGATGCTGCCCGGCTCGTCGGGATGCTGCGCCACGATGTTGTTGTAGGCCACGGCGCCGATGCCGCCCGGCATGTAGATGACGCGCATCGGGGTCTTGAGAGCGCCGCTCTGCTTCAGGCCTTCGGTGGCCAGCCGGCAGGTCAGGTCGAAGCCGCCGCCGGGTTGCGCCGGCGCGATGCATTCGGGACGGCGGGGTTCGTCGGCCGCGCGGGCCGGCGACGCCAGGGTGAGGAAAGTCAGCGCGCACGCGCCCAGTACCGCGCCAAGGCGGCCTTTCGTCAGGATCTGCATGATTGCGGTCTCCGTCTGGTTTGTAGGTGTATGTCGAGGCGGACGTTATGCCATCCGGTCCGCTGGACTGCCACCGTACAAAACCGTCCCTTTCCGAACCCTTTCAACTTGGTGCATTTTTCTGATGCGGCGCACCAATCCGGGGCAAATCTAGGGAAAACACCAGGGCCACACGCAGACCCTGCCGGTCGGGACGGTTCTCGATGTGCAGGCGGGCGTCGTGCACGTCGATGATGGTGTCCACAATCGCCAGCCCCAGCCCCGCGCCGGACTTGTTCTTGCCCTCCGAGCCGCGGCGAAACCGCACGCCGGCCCGCTCGATATCCTGCGGCGACATGCCGGGGCCGCTGTCCTCGACGACCAGGCATGCCGAATGCGCCTCGCGCGCGACGCGCACCGTCACCTCCCCGCCTTCCGGCGTGTAGCGGATGGCGTTGTCCAGGACATTGCTTAGCGCTTCGCGCAGCAGCCATCCCACCCCGTGCACGACGACGGGCTGCCCGGGCAGGTCCAGGCCCAGGTCGAGGCGCCGCGCCCGGCCCGCCGGAAGCAGGGACCGCACGACACTGCCGGCCAGGTCGTTGAGATCTACCGGTTCGAAGGCGGCGGCGCCCTCGGACAGCGTCGCGTCCTTGGCGCGGGCCAGCGCCAGCATCTGGTTGGTAGTGCGCACCGCATGGTCCAGCCGTTCCTGCATGGCCAGCAGGGCGGCCCGGATCTCGGCAGGATCTTCCTCGCGCAGCGCGTAGGCCGTCTGGGTGCGCAGCACCGAGAGCGGCGTGCGCAGCTGGTGGGAAGCGTCGTCCAGGAACTGGCGCTGCACCCGGGCCTGGTCGGTGAACCGGGCCATGTGCAGGTTCACGGCGTCGATCAGGGGACGCACTTCGCCGGGCATCCCGGCGGGATTCACCGGGCTCAGATCGTCCGACGGACGGGCTTCCATTTCCTCGCGCAGGCGTTCCATGGGTTCCAGGGCGCTGAAAACGCTCCAGATCACGATCAGGACGCTTATCGCGATCACCAGTAGGTCCCGCCCTACCGAGCTCACCAAAGCGCTCTGGAGGACCTCCTGACGGCTTTCCAGGCTCTCCGCCACCTGGACGATGACCCGTCCCCCCCGATTGTTGTAAAGCGGCGGCTCCATGGCCCGGGCCAGCGCGGCCACCCGGACCGGCTCGCCGTCGTACTCGGCATAGAAAAAACGGGGTTCTCCGGATACCAGGGGATCGTCCGGCAGCGGCAGGTCGGGATTGCCGATTTCGGCCAGCCCGTCCTCGGTGGCCACGCGATAGTACACATGGCCATTGGCGGTCAGCTGGAAAAATTCCAGCAGCAGATAAGGCTGCTCCATCGACAGCCCGCCGCTGGCCGTGGAGATGTTGTGGTCGATAGAGCGCAGCGCGCCGGCAAGCGACCGGTCGTAGGCGCTGTCGACTTGCTCGCGCAACTGGTGGTTGGACAGGTACAGCGCCACCATCATCACGCAGACCAGCGCCGGGATCAGCCGTCCCAGCAGCAGCGTTTTCAGCGTGCGGCTACGCGGCAGGCCGGCCAGCGGAATCTTCAATGACGGTCTCCAGGCTGTATCCCATGCCACGCAGCGTGACGATCTGCACGCCGGTGCCTGCCAATTTTTTGCGCAATCGGTGCACCAGCACCTCTACCGCCTCGAGGTTCACTTCGCTGTCGTCCGGCTGGATGCGGTCAAGGATCTGCTGCTTGCCCACGGGTTCGCCGCTGCGCTGGATCAGCACGCGCAGTACCGCATGTTCGCGCGGCGACAGCGCCAGAGGATGTCCGCCCACGGCGAAACGCTGCGATGCCGTGTCCAGCACCAGGTTGCCCAGCGACAGCCGCGGATGATCGCGGCCGCGGCTGCGGCGGATCAGCGCCGTCAGGCGCGCCTCGACTTCTTCCAGAACGAAGGGTTTGGGCAGGAAATCGTCGGCGCCCTCATGCAGCGTGCCGATACGCTCGGCCAGCGAATCGCGCGCGGTCAGCACCAGGACGGGCGTACGGTCGTCACGGGCCCGCATGCGGGCCAGCAGGCTGTGCCCGTCCATGCCGGGCAGGCCCAGGTCCAGGACCACGGCGTCGAACTCTTCCACGGCGAGGCGGCGTTCGGCCACGATGCCGTCGTTGGCCCATTCCACGACGAATCCGGCATGGCGCGCCAGGCTGCGTGCCAGCCAGTGCGCCAGTTCGGCTTCGTCCTCGATCAGGAGGATGCGCATGAGCGATAGCGACCTGGGGTGGGATGGCTGGCTGACATCTTGATGTTTTCTCTTCTAGGTTCTTTATAAAAAGATTGGTAATGGATAAGGCCTGTGGATAACTGCATCAACCTGAAAAACCGATTCTATTTCATGCGCTTGGCGCGGATTTCGGCTGTGCAAGAACCGTGTTTGGCGAAACTGGACAAGTTGAACAACATTTCGGCGGGTGGCGAAAGCCGGCTGTTGTTCATTCCAGGTCCACACGCTGTGCACAACTTCGCTTCACTGTAGTTATCCACAGGCGCGGCTCGCCGGCGGCCGGGGTTTCCGCCCCGCCCAGGTGTACCACGGGCCGATGATGGCACCCCGTTTTCTCGCCACAGTCACATGTCTCCTATAGAATCGCCCGAAGACATGCGCCTCGTTCGCTCGGTGCCTCGTGGATGCTTTTCTTGCCCTGCTCCAGCCGGTTCCGCCGCTGCGAGACTTTCCTCGGACCACCCCCATGAGCGACGCAAAGGTCGTGCTGGCCGTCGATCTCGACGGCACCCTGCTGCAATCCGACCTGCTCCACGAGAACATCGCCCACCACGCGACGCGCCACCCGGCCACGCTGGCCGCGGCGGTGGTGGGGCTGAGCCGCGGAAAAGCCGTCTTCAAGGCCAGGCTGGCCGAGCACTACGAGCCCGACGTGGCCACCCTGCCGTACCGGCAGGAAGTGCTGGACCTGATACAGCAGGTGCGCGCGGCAGGACGCGCGGTGGTGCTGGTGTCGGCGTCCGACCAGCGTCTGCTCGATCGCATCGCCGCCCATCTGAAGTGCTTCGACGCCGCGTATGGTTCGGACGGCAGCCGCAACCTGAGCGGCGACAACAAGGCCCGGTTCCTGGTCGATCGCTATGGCGCCGGCAACTACGACTACGTCGGCGATGCCGCCGTGGACCTGCCCGTATGGCGCGGCGCCCGGCTGGCCATCACGGTCGGGGCCGGAGCCTCGCTGCGCGCGCGGGTCGATGCGGCCACGGCGCGCACACTGCACATCGACACGGGCCCCGCGCCGCTGCGCGCGTACCGCAAGGCGCTGCGGCCGCACCAGTGGCTGAAGAACGTACTGGTATTCCTGCCCCTGCTGGCGTCGCACCGCATATCCCTGGCGGATCTGCTGGCCACGGTGCTGGTCTTCGTGGCGTTCTGCCTGGCGGCATCGGCCGTCTACGTCGTCAACGACATACTGGACATTCCTTCCGACCGGATCCATCCGCGCAAGCGCCGCAGGCCGTTCGCAAGCGGGGCCATTCCTATCTCGCACGGTGCGGTCATGGTGGCGGTGCTGGCGGCGGCGACGGCCGTGTTGTGCATCGTGTGGCTGCAGCCGCTGGTGGTGCTGGCCCTGCTTGGCTACTGCGTGCTGACCACGGCCTACTCCATATCGCTCAAGCGCAAGATGGTGGTGGACATCTGCACGCTGGCCGGGCTGTATACGCTGCGCATCATCACCGGCGCGGCGGCCACGTCGCTGCCGCTGTCGCCCTGGCTGCTGGCGTTCTCGGTGTTCCTGTTCTTTTCGCTGGCCGCGATCAAGCGGCAGGCCGAACTCTTGAGCAGCCGCACCGCGGGCGTGGAAAAGCTTTCGGGGCGGAACTATGAGGTGGGCGACATTCCGGTGATCACGGCCATGTCGCTGGCGTCGGGCTACAACGCGGTGCTGGTGCTGGCGCTTTACATCAACAGCGATACGGTGGCCGAGCTGTACAGCAGCCCCTTCCTGCTGTGGCTGGTCTGCCCGGTGCTGCTGTACTGGATCAGCCGGCTGATCCTGCTGACGCAGCGCGGCATGATGGACGACGACCCCGTGCTGTTCGCGGTGCGGGACCACATCAGCCTTGCGTGCGGCGCGGTGATCCTGGCCATCGCGCTGGCGGCCAGCCTGCTATGACGCGCCTGCAACTGGTCGCGCGCTATACGCTGTTCGCGGTGGTGGCGACGCTGTGCAACCTGGGCGTGCAGCGACTGGTGCTGGGTGCGGCGGACGCCGCGCATCCGCCGCTGGCCTATGCCGCGGCCGTCGGCTTCGGCACGCTGGCCGGGCTGCTGGTGAAGTACGTGCTGGACAAACGCTGGATCTTCAGGGATATCGAGGCGGGATTGCAGGCGCATGCCCGCAAGTTCTCGCTGTACACCCTGATGGGTGTGGTGACCACGCTGATCTTCTGGTGCGCCGAAACCCTGTTCTGGCTGGTGTGGCACACGCACACGATGCGCGAGCTGGGCGCGGTGCTGGGTTTGGCGATAGGCTATTTCGTGAAATACCGGCTCGACCGCAAATACGTATTCCGCACCCGGTGGGCCGCGCCATGACGCGCGTCGCACTATCGGGCTGGGGGCGCTTTCCGGTGACCTCGTGCCGGCTGGAAACGCCGGCCGACCTGGCGGGACTGCGGGCGCTGCTGCCGCAGGGACGGCTGGCGCCGCGCGGCAACGGCAGGGGCTACGGCGACTGCGCGTTGCTCGAGGACGGCCTGACGGCATCGATGTTGCGCATGAACTGCATGCTGCACTTCGACGCCGCCACCGGCCAGCTGGTCGCGCAGGCCGGCGTGCTGCTGGCCGACATCATCGATGCCTTCCTTCCCCGCGGCTGGTTCCCGGCGGTGACGCCGGGAACCAAGTTCGTGACGGTCGGCGGCATGATCGCGGCCGACGTGCACGGCAAGAACCACCACCAATCGGGCGCGTTCGGCCGCCATGTGCTCTGGCTGGACCTGCTGCTTCCCAATGGCGAAGTCGTACGCTGTTCACGCGACGAGCGTGCCGAACTGTTCGAGTACACCTGCGGCGGAATGGGCCTGACCGGCGTGATACTTCGCGCCTGCCTGCAGCTGATGCCGGTGCGCACCGGCTGGATCCGCCAGGAAACGCGCGTGGCCATGAACCTGCAGCAGGCGATGGACGCGTTCGAGGCCTCGGGGCAGTGGACCTACAGCGTCGCATGGATAGACTGCCTGGCGCGCGGCGCCGCCATGGGACGCTCGCTGCTGTTCCTGGGCGAACATGCGCTGCCCGAGGAACTGCCCCAGGCCTGGCGGCACGCGCCGCTGCGCACGCCGGCCCGTCGCAAGTGGCACGTTCCGGTGGATGTCCCGGCCGCGCTGATGAATCGCATGTCGATGGGCGCGTTCAACGAGCTGTACTTCCGCGCCGGACAGCGCGGCAACGCATCGCGCCTGGTCGACTGGGACAGCTACTTCTATCCCCTGGACGCCGTCGGCGCCTGGAACCGCGTCTATGGCGCGCGCGGCTTCGCGCAGTACCAGTGCGTGATTCCGCGCGAGGCCGCACGCGGCGGGATGGCCGCCCTGCTGGCCGCCGTGTCGGCGCACGGAAGCGGATCCTTCCTGGCGGTGCTGAAGCTGCTGGGGCAGCAGGACAGCCGTTTCTCGTTTCCGATGGACGGCTACACGCTGGCGCTGGACTTTCCGGTGAACCCGCACACGCTCGCCCTTCTGGACTCGCTCGACCGGATCACCGCCGATCATGGCGGACGCGTCTACCTGGCCAAGGATGCCAGAATGTCGCGGACGCTATTCGAACAGACCGAGCCGCGCGCGGACGCTTACCGCCGCTACCGGTCGTCCGCGATGCTGGACAGACATTTCGCCTCGGCACAGTCCGAGCGACTGGGGTTGTAAGCATGAACAAGCTGACCGTAGTCATCATTGGCGGGCGCTCGGACATCGGTCTGGCGCTGGCGCATCGGTTTGCCCGCATGGGGCACCCCATCGTGCTGGCGGCTCGGCATGCCGACGATCTGCAGGACAGGCTGACGGACCTGTCGGTGCGATACGGGGTGGCCGCGCAGGCGCGCGAGGTCGACGTGCTGCGGCCGGAGAGCTTCGGCGCGTTCCTCGACGGCTTGCCGGCCGATACCGGCATCGCGATCTCGGTGGTGGGATTGATGCCGGACCAGCAGGCCATCGAGCGGGATCCGCCGGCGGTGCAGCGCACGGTGGATTCCAATTTCACGGGCCCCATGCTCCTGCTGGAGATGGCCGCGCATCGCTACGCCGCCGCACGGCTGCCGGGGGCGGCGGTGATCGGCATCAGTTCGGTGGCGGGCGACCGCGGCCGGGCGCGCAACTACTGGTATGGCGCGGCCAAGGCCGCATTCAGCGCAGGCTTGTCCGGGTTGCGGCAGCGGCATGCGCGGCACGGGCTGCTGGTCATGACTGTGAAGCCGGGTTTCGTCAGCACGCGCATGACCGCCGGCATGCAGCTGCCGCCGGCGCTGACGGACACGCCGCAGCAGGTGGCCGAGCTGGTCTACCAGGGCTATTGCAAGCGGCGCATGGTGGTGTACCCGTGGAAATGGCGGCTCATCATGACGATCATCCAGCTCATTCCCGAACGCGTTTTCTCGCGCATGAAGTTCTAGTACCCGGTCATCCCATGCACTCAGTTCCCCCTACCCCGATGCGCGGCGGCATGCAGGCTTATGTGCCGGCGCTGTTCTTCGTGGCGGCTTCGCTCTTCATCGTGGCGGTACTGGGCACGGCTCAGATACTGCCGCGTGTGTCGGACGACGCCTATTACTACTTCGTGGTGGCGCGCAATGTGGCCTTGCACGGCTACAGCGAGTTCACGCCCGGCGTGCCGACCAACGGCTATCACCCGTTATGGATGCTGGTGCTGGCCGCCACGGGATGGTTGTTCGGTTTCGAACTGGCCACGTTCCGCGTGCTCGAGATACTGGTAGTGGGCCTCGGACTGGCCGCCTTCGTGCGCTTGTTCGACATACGCGGCCTGCCTTCGGCATTGTTCTGCACGTTTGCGGTCTGGTACGTGGTCCGCAGCTTCGCGCTGAACGGCATGGAGACCTCGCTGCTGGTGCCCGCCTTCGTGCTGTTCGCGGCCGCCTGCATGTCCACGCATGGATGGGTAGAGCGTCATCGGGCCTGGCTGCTGTTCCTGTCCGCGGCGATGTGCATCGGCACGCGGCTGGACAGCGCGCTGTTCGTGCTGCCGGCGCTCGTCGCGGCGCCCGCTCCGCTGCGCGCGAAGATGCGCGTCATGGCAGGCCTGGCGGCATGCGGGGCGGCGTATGCCGGCATAAACAAGCTGCTGTTCGACGCCGTGCTGCCGGTGTCCGGCACCATCAAGTCGCTGGGCGGCCTGCAGTGGAACGAGCGCTACGCCAGCCAGATCAGCAGCGGCTTCGACCTCAACGGCCTGGTCACACTTAATTCGCAGGTGGCGCTGTTCATCGCGCCGCTGCTCGCGCTGGCGATCGCGGCATGGGCCGGACGCGCCGCCGACGCGGACCGAAGGGTGTTGCGCTTCATCGTGGCGGGCATCGTCGGGCTGGCGCTCAGCACCATCAAGCTGCTGTTCTTTTCTTCCTGGCAGGTATGGGCCTGGTACAGCTATCCGCTGCTGTGGTTTACGCTGCCTGGCGTATTGCTGGTCGATCGCCGGCTGTGCCATTCTGGCCGCTATCGTGCGTGGGCGCTGGCCATCGGGCTGGTGCTCGTCGGCTACTTTCTATACAACAACCTGCGTCCCCGGTCGGCCGACTATGCCGAGATCAACCGGGAATTCCTGGCGCGCCATGCGGCGCTGTTGGGAAAGGCGCCGGTCGCCATGGGGGATCGGGCCGGCTCGTTCGCGTACTACTACGCGGGCAGCGTCTATCAGCTGGAAGGCCTGGTCAACGATGCGGCGTACCTGAAGCTGCTGCGCGCCGGCGGCGACCTGCGGCCGCACCTGTGCGCGCGGGGCATCTCGTACGTGCTCGACTACGAAGTGCCCCTGGCCGGCAGCTATGCCGCGCACCGCATAGAAATATTGCGGCCGCGGCTGACGACGTTCCGCGGACCATACATAGACGTGCGGCAGGACGAGGAAGTCGCTTTCCACGACAACCTCAGCCGTTATGACAACCGTGCATACGACGAGGGCGATTACCGGCTGTACCTGTGGCGGCTCGATTGCGAGACCTCGCGCGGCAGCCATGTCATGACCTCTCCGCTAAAATGACCCCGCTTTTTTTCCCGCACTTGGTGGCCCTGTGGACGCGTCGTCGCCAGATTCCAGCCTGCTAACCCTGAACCAGATACGCGCCATGCTCGCCGCCCGCCGCGGGCTGGTGGCATGGGTCACGCTGGGTATCGTGTTCGCCACCCTGGTGGTGGTGCTTGTCATGCCGCGGGTCTGGACTTCCACGGCCGACATCGTCATCGACTACAAAGAGAACGACCCCATCACGGGCCGGTCGTTCTCGGCGCTGCTCGACGACAGCTACATGCAGACCCAGATCGACCTGATCAAGAGCCAGGCCGTGGCCGAGCGCATGTTGCGCACGCTGGGCCTGTTGCCGCCCAGGACCGATACGGGCGGCGCACGCACCAATGAGTATGACGAACTGGTGGAGTCCATCGGCCGCAACCTCGAGGTCAACAGCCAGCGCAGCAGCCGCGTGCTCAGCGTGTCCTTTTCCGCCGAGACGCCGCAGAAGGCGCGCGACTATGCCAACGCCATCGTCAACGCCTACATCCAGGTCAGCCAGGAGCTGGCCACGTCCGGCGCGCGAGCCCGCACAGAGCAATACAACGCGCAGCTGGAACAGATGCGCAAAGAGATCGAGGCCATCCAGGCGAAGCTGACGCAATACCAGCAGGAGACCGGGATCATCGACGCGCAGCAGGCCGACAACCTGGAATCGCGCCGCCTGAACGACCTGATGGAGGCCCTGCTTGCGGTGCAGACGCAGCTGCAGGAGGCCCAGGCGCGCACCCAGGCCATCGACCGCCTACTTGCCGCGGGCGTGCGGCCGGAGGACCTGCCGCAGGTAGGCCAGGTGATCGCCATCAACGACATGCGCGAAGGCCTCACCATGCTGAACCGCCAGCTCGGCGAGGTGCAGGGCGCGCTGGGCGCCAATCATCCCACCATACGCGGCCTGACCGCCGAGCGTCAGCAGCTGCGCGCCGACATCGCGCGGCAGGCGCGCGCCGCCATCGAGGTGCAGCGCGGCGAACCGCTGCGGCTGCAGGCGCAGATGGACGCGCTGCAGGGCGAGATCGACGCGCAGCGCGCCAAGGTGCTCGAACGCATGCGGCAGCGCGACCAGGTGGTGGCATACCAGCGCCAGCTGGCGGGCGTGGAGCAGGTGTACAACACGGCCCTGCAGAAGTACGACGGACTACTGATGGCCAGCAACATCACCTCGCCCAACCTCTCCGTGCTGAGGCCGGCCGAATTGCCCACCCTGCCCGCGCGGCCCCGCAAGACGCAGAGCATGGTGATGGGGCTGGTGGTCGGCCTGGTGGTCGGCCTGATGCTGGCGCTGCTGCTCGAACTCAGCGTCCGGCGCGTGCGCAGTCCGGACGACCTCAGGGTCGGCGACGCGCCGATGATCGGCCGCGTCGGCTATGCCGCCGACGGCCGGGCCTAGTCCAGGAAACCCCATGACCCAGCATCAGCTGCCGAACGTATTGCGCCGCCTGAACGGCGAAGACGACGCGGCGCAGCCCGTCACCGCGGCGTCCAGCGGCACCGTCGAGCCCACCGGGGGCGGAGGCAAGCTCGGCGAACGACTGGTCAGCGCCGGACTGCTGACGGCCGAGCAGGTGCAGTCCGTGATCGAGCTGCAGAAGCGCTCGGGCGTGCGCTTCGGAGAGGCCGCCATCCAGCTCGGCTACGTCACCGAGCGCGACATGCAGATCGCGCTGTCGGAACAGTTCAACTATGCCACCGCGCTGATTTCGCACCCCACCGTGGGCGCCAGCCTGGCCATCGCCCACGATCCTTTCGGGCGCGAGGCCGAGGCCATCCGGCAGTTGCGCGCCGAGATCTCGCTGCGCCTGGACGGCCAATCGAATTTCTCCATTTCCATCGTCAGCGCCAACGACGGCGACGGCAAGTCGTACGTCGCGGCGAGCCTGGCCATCGCCTATTCGCAGTCGGGCCAGCGGGTGCTGTTCATCGATGCCGACCTGCGCGGCTCGGGCAACGACCTGTTCCAGCTGCAGGAAGGCCCTGGCCTGTCCACCATGCTGGCCGGGCGCGACGCCCATGCCGCGGGCATGCCGGTGCCCGGTTTTCCGCTGCTGCACGTGCTGTCGGCGGGGCCGCGCCCGCCCAATCCCACGGAAATGCTGGGCGCCCCCGCCATGCGCCGCTTCATCGGCCAGTTCCAGGACAGCTTCGACGTGATCGTGGTCGACACCCCGGCGGCCAATCGATCGGCCGACGCGCAGCTCATCGCCAGCCAGACCGACGTGTGCCTGGTGGTGGTGCGCCAGGACGCCACATTGGTCGAGGACTTCCGCCAGGTGCAGGAACGCATGCGGCGCGCCGGCGCGCAATTGATCGGCTCCGTCTACAACGGACATGACGCCGAACGATCGCCCGGCAAAGCCCAGCCCCGGTGGCGGAAATGGCTGGGACGTCGCTGAACGGCCGGTCCGGGGTGTACCTGCCGCCGCGTCCGGCGGCCGGGGGGCCCGACGCGTTCCACCGCCTGCAGTCCGTCGCGATCACGCTGCTCATCGCCGTCTGCACGGTGTTTCCGCTGGTTCGCACCACGAGCCTGTTCGCCGAGTCGATCACGATGGACGCCTACACCGAAGGGTCCTCGCTGCTGCAGCTGGTGTTCGGTTCGGTGTTCGCGCTGGCGGGCTGGCTGCTGTGGATGAATCGGCAGGTGGCGGTGCGCAATCTGCGGGCCATCAATCCTTTCCTGTTGCTGATTCTGCTGTGGTGCCTGTGTTCCAGCCTGTGGTCGCTGTATCCCGTCACCACGATCAAACGCAGCGTGCAGTTGCTGGGGCTCATCATGGTGGGCCTTGCGATCGCGCCGCCGCTGGGCAACATGGCGCGCTTCGCCAACACGGTGCTGGCGTCCTTCACGGTGCTGATGGTGCTGTGCCTGCTCGCCTCGCTGGGCATGCCGGGCCTGGGCGTCGACTACGTGACGGGCGGCTCATGGCGCGGAATCACCTGGCACAAGAACGTGCTGGGCATGGTGTGCGCCTTCAGCCTGCTGCTGTGGCTGCGCGAGTTCCGCCACGGCCAGCTCGGCTGGAAGGTATGCCTGGGGGCCGGCCTGTTCACGGTGTTCATGCTGGTCATGGCCAAGAGCACGACGTCGATCATCGTGGCGGGCGCGGGCTCGTTCCTGTATCTGTTCCTGGCGCGCCGGTATATCGCGCCGCGCAACATGCTGATCCTTCTGCTGGGCTCGACCATCGCCACGGCGCTGCTGCTGCATTTCTTCCATGCCATGCAGGGCCGGTTCCCCAGCTGGGAAGAACTCATGGGGCCTGCGGCCGCCATCTTCAACAAGAGCACCGACCTGACGGGCCGTACGGACATCTGGGAACTCGTGCTGGTACAGGTGGCGGCCCACCCGTGGCAAGGCGCCGGCTACGGGGCATTCTGGATGGGTGTGGGCGGTCCTTCCCAGTACATCGCCGACTTCATGGGATTCGTGCCGCTGCAGGCGCACAACGGCTATCTGGACGTGCTGAATGAACTGGGCATCGTCGGCCTGCTGCTGCTGGCGGGCCTGGTGGCGGTGCATGCGCGCGATCTGTTTCGCCTGATGCGCATCGACAGGGCCGAGGCCGCGCTGCACTGGGCCTTCTTCATCGTGATCCTCGTCAGCAATATCTCGGAGACCATCCTGTTCCGCGCCATCGAATTGCAGTACGTGTGGCTGATCTTCTCCTCGATCATGGTGTCGTCTCGCCTGCGTGCGCATCAGGCCGCGCGCGCCACGGAGGCGGGCGCGGCATGAGGTTCGTCTGGTCCGCAGTACTGGCCGTCATGCTGGCGCTGACCATGACGGCGCGCGCGGCCGATGCGCCCGTCCCGTTCCAGTTCACGGTGGACGAGCAGGGCCTGGCCGGCGCGCCGGACCGCTCCGCGCTGAACCAGCCGCTGGGCCCGGCCGATCGCATCGTGGCGCGCGACGGTCACTTCTACCGCGTGGGGGCCGATGGCCGGCCGCGCACCGACGACGACACGCGGGTGCGCCTGTTCGGCATCAGTCTCAGCTTCTCGACCAACTTCCCTTCCACCGAAGAGGCGATGCGGCTGGCGCGCCAGTTGCGCAAGGCCGGGTTCAACGCCGTGCGCCTGCACCACATGGACTTCTGGCTGGGGCGCGAGACCGACAGGCCGCGCGGGATACTTACGCCGGATCCCTACCCCACCTTCAATGCCGCCGCGGTGGAACGCGTGCGCAACTTCATCGCCGTGCTGGCCCGGGAAGGCATCTATACCAACCTGAATCTGTACGTCAGTTATCGCTTCCGGCCCGAGATCGATGGGCTGCTGGATTTCGATACGCCCGACAACCGCATGCCGATCGGCGCGTCGGTGCACGTCTATCACCCGCGCATGGCGGCGCTGCAGGAAACCTTCGCGCGCCGGATCATCGAGCAGCTGCGGCTGAAGGACAACCCGGCCCTGGCCATGGTCGAGATCCACAACGAGACGTCGCTGCTGGCCGCATGGATGCGCAAGGAATGGAAGACGCACGCGCTGCCCAGCGCCTATGAGCCCGTGCTGCGCGAGGCCTGGAACCGCTGGCTCGCGGGCCGCTACGGCAGCGGCGCGGCGGCCTGCCGCGCGTGGGAAGTGTGCGACGCCGATGCGTCCGGCGTGGTGGCGCTGCCGACGCAGGACGAGGCGGCGCCGCGCAGCACGCTCGGTTCCATCGTCAACCGCGTGCGGGCGCGCTGGAACGAGCTGATGCCCGCGGACGCCATGCAGTCGCTGTCCGGCGAGGCGCTGCGGCTGCACGACTTCCTGGACTTCCTGGTGGACACCGACCGCGCCTATGTCGAACGCATGCGCGACGTGGTGCGCGAGGCCGCGGGGGAACTCGTGCCCGTGACCGGCACGCAGATGGTCTATGGCGGCGTGCTGAACTTCGATACCCAGGCCGGCATGGACTACCTGGACGAGCACCGCTATATCGATCATCCCGATGGCGCGCAGTCCGACTGGTCCATACGCAGCACGTCGCCCACGGGCGGCGACATGGACATCCTGCTGGCGCTGTCGTTCCGCCGCGACCACACCAAGCCATTCGTGCTCAGCGAGTACAACCTCACCTTCCCCAATCCGCGCGGCGCGGAGATCATGCCGGTGGTGGCGACGGTGGCTGCCCTGCAGGATTGGGACGGACTGTTCTTTTACGACTATCTGGATGCCGACACCTGGCCCGACGCGCCCACCAACTTCGCCCTGAGCGGGGACTGGGGCAAGTACGCGCTGGCCGGCCAGAGCGCGCAGATATTCCGCCAGCAGTGGATCGAGCCGCTGCGCACGTCCCTGCAGGTCCCGCTGCCGCGACAGGCGCGCGATGCCATCGCGCTGGCCAACGAGTATGGCGGGCTGGAGAAGGCCATCGGGCAGCTGGGTGTGACGCCCGCCGACGCGTGGCGCCATCGCGTCTCGGTCGACACGCAGGCACAGGGACCGGTGCACAAGCCCCAGCCCGATGGCGCGCAGCAACAGGCGGTGTTCGACGCAAGGCAGGGTTACCTGACGCTGGCCGCGCCGAACGTACGAGGCGTCATCGGCAACCTGGACTCGCAGTGGCGCGGCGCGCCGGGCCTGCAGGCGCGCGCGCTGTCCAACGGCGACGCCGCCGCCGACATCGTGCTGACGCCGCTGGACGGCCAGCCGGTGGCGCAGTCGCGGCACCTGCTGCTGACGCTGGGCAGTTCCACCGTGGGCACTCAGCCCGGATCTTTCCCGGCGCGCCCCAAGCAGTTGCAGCGCTACAAGAACCAGAGCGGACGCTGGACACTCGAGCCCGACCCCGACGGCATGGACAAGCCATCCGGCAGCCGCACCGCCAGCGCGCCGGCATGGCTGTCGCGGCCGGCGCTGTGCGTGCGCTGGTCCGGCGCCACGGCCCCCGCAGCCATCTATCCGCTGGACGGACGCGGCCGCCGCGGCCAGGCCCTGGACGAGACGGTGATCTGGCGCCAGGGCAATGCCGTCGCCGTGGATCTGTCTGCCCGCGCATCGGCCCCGCCGAGCCCGTGGTACGAGGTCGTGCTGCCGCCCGGCCAAGCCGCGGCCGGCGCCGGTACGCTGATGCCCGACTGCATGCCGGGAAACGCGAAGTGATGTCGCCATGACGGCCGCGGCATCCCGCCCCGTGTTGCTGCGCAGCGCGGTCCTGTCGGTCATCGACCAGGCCTGGCTGAGCCTGCTGAATCTGGCGCTAGGGCTGATCCTGATCCGCCTGACGGCGAAGGAATCCTATGGCGTCTACGCGCAGCTGTACGTGGCCGGCATCTTCGCCGCGACCATTGCCGAGGCGCTCATCACCAATCCGCTGACCACGCTGGCCGCCAGGGCGCAGGACGGCGAGCGCGCCGCGCTCATCACCCATCTGCGACGGTTCCAGGGCCGGCTGAGCACGGCCGTGGGCATCCTGTTCGGCATCGGCTGCGCCGGCGTGGCGGTGTGGGCCGACATTCCGCAGCCGGCCTGGCTGGCGCTGGGCTTCGGCCTGTACGTCAAGACCAACGCCGCGCGCGAGTACCGGCGCAGCGTACTGTTCGTGATGGGCTCGACGCCTCAGGTGCTGCGCACCGACGTGCAGTACGGCGTGGCCGTGCTGGCCGGAACGGGGCTGCTGGTGTGGATGGGCACGCTGTTCCTGCCCGCGGTGTTCGGCATGCTGGCCCTGGCCAATGTGGTGGCGCTGATGGGTACGCGCTTGCCGCAAGCCGCGGCCACGGATGCCGCGCCCGACTACCGCGAGGCCGTGGCCCAGGCCTGGAAGCGCGGGCGGCTGGGCCTGCCGGGCGCGGTGCTGGCGTGGATCATCAACTACAGCTACCTGTACGTGGCTGCCGCCTGGTTGGGCGCGACGGCGACGGCGGATCTCAATGCCTCGCGGCTGCTGCTGATGCCGATCGCGATGACGGTGATGGCGTGGTCCCGTGTGGCGCGGCCGATGATAGGCCGGCAGCTCGCACAGAACGACAGCCGCGGCCTGTTCCGGCTGCTATTGACGTCGACGGCCGCCGTGGAAGCGGTGACGCTGGCGTATGTGGCCGTGCTGTGGCTCGCGCTGCCCTGGCTGCAGCAGCACATGCTGGGCGAGAAATACGCCAACGTGCAGCCGCTGGTCATGGGGTGGGGCCTGTACTTCGCCATCAACGCGGCGCGCAGCATCGGCACGGCGGCGCTGATGAGCGCGGACCGATACGGCGCCACGCTGGCCGTGGCGGTGGTCAGCCTGACCCTGACGCTGGTGTCGATGAACCTGACCATACCCAGCTATGGCGCCGTGGGGGCCATCATTGCATTGACCATCGTGGAAACCGTCAGCCTGGTGCTGATCTGGTCCGCGTGGCGGCGTTCTATGCCGAAGGTGGCGACATGAACGGCCAGGCCTCGGCCGTGCCGGATCTCAGCATCTGCATCTGCACATACAAGCGGCCCGAGCTGCTGGAGCGCCTGCTGCGGGCTATCGCCGCGCAGCAGGGCGAGCGCTACGCCTGCCAGGTCGTGGTGGTCGACAACGACCCGCGGCATTCGGCCGCGCCCGTGATGCAGCGCTGGCGAGACCGGGACGGCATGGCGTTCACGGGCCTGCACGTGGCCACGCCGAACATCTCGCTGGCGCGCAATGCGGCCGTGCACGCCGCCCGGGCGCCCTGGGTCGTGTTCGTGGACGATGACGAAGCGCCTGACGCCCATTGGCTGCAGCACCTGGTGCACGCGCAGCGCCAGTATGGCGCCGACGCGGTGTTCGGTCCCGTGCTGCCCCGCTATGCCGACGACACGCCTGACTGGATAAGGCGTGGCGGTTATTTCGACCGTGCGCGCCACGCCACCGGCACGCTCATCACCACGCGCGACGCGCGCACCGGGAACGTGCTGGTGAGGCGCAGCGCGCTGCTTGCGTTGGACGGCCCGTTCGATCCCGCTTATGGCCGTTCCGGCGGCGAGGACACCGTGCTGTTCGGCGCGCTGCTGGCGCGGGGCGCGGTGTTCGTGTGGTGCGACGAGGCCACGGTGGAAGAGGAAGTGCCTGTCGAACGCGCACGGCTGGGCTGGATCGTCCGCCGCGCATATCGAGGCGGACAGACGTTCATGCGCGCGGAACTGCGGCGTGCGGCCGGCGCGCGCCGTGTGCTGCGCGCCGCCTACCTGGGGGCGCGAGCCGCCGTGCAGATGCTGCTTGCCGGACTGCTGGCCCTGGCGTCGCTGCCCTTCTCGCGCACGCGCAGCGCGCGCTGGCTGCGCACCATGGCGGCCAACGCGGGCAAGGTGACCGCCCTGTTCGGCCACCGCTACCAGGAATACGGACACTGATGGCGGCCTTCCGTTTTCCGGGCGACCAGTTCCGCGGCTGCACGATGCACGTGCACGACAACCTGTGGGCCCTGCGCGAGCGCTGGCAGGCCGCGCAGCGCGACCGCGGCTATGTCTACCAGACCTGGGAATGGAACCACACCTGGCAGCAGACCATTGGCCAGGCGCAAGGCGTGCGGCCGTACGTGATGGAACTGCGCGATGCCGCCGGGCGGATGCTGGCCCTTTGGCCGATGGGCATCTATCGTCGGGGGCGGCTGCGCGTGCTCGATTTCCTGGGCGACGTGGTGACCGACTATCGCGCGCCCCTGTATGCCTCCGCATTCGTACTCGACCTGCAGCCCGCGGTATTCGAGGCTTTATGGCGGGCCATGGTTCGCAGCGTGCCCGGCATCGACCTGGTGTCGCTGCGGCGCATGCCGCAGACGCTGGAGGGCGAGAGCCGGCGCGCCAATCCCATGGCGCGGCTGGCGGGTACGCGGCACACCGAGAACGGCTACGCCGCCAGGCTGCCCGAATCGATGGAGGCCTTCCGCAAGCGGCTGCCCACGCGCATGGTGGCCGACATGCGGCGCAGCGCGCGCCGGCTCGAAGAAGTGGCGCCCGTGCGCATCGCCACGCATCACGACGCGGACGCCCGCGCCGCCGTATTCCTAGCGCTGGCCGAGCAGAAGTCGCGCCGCTGGCGCGAGTCGGGCAGCCGCGACCTGTTCGCCGAACCCGGATACCTGGACTTCTACCGCACCCTGGCGTTCGGCCCGGAAACGCGCGCGCGCGTGAGCCTGTGCAGCCTGTCCGCGGGCGAGGAGATCGTTGCCACGCACTGGGGCGCCTGCTATCGAGGCCGCCACTACTGGATCCTGCCCACCTATGCGGCGGGCGAGTGGTCAAGGTATTCGAGCGGCCGGATGCTGATGGCCGCCATGATCGAACGCAGCATCGAAGAGGGCTGCGGGATCTTCGACCTGACCGTGGGCGAAGAGGCGTACAAGCGGGATTGGACCGACCATACGCTGCCGCTGTACGAATGGCATCACGCCAGGACGTTGGCGGGCCGCGTTGTGCTGGCGCGTCAGCGGCTGCGCGCATGGGCGCGCAATCAGCCGGGGTTGCGACGGATGGTGCAGCGCCTGCGGACGCTGGCGCGGCGATCGACGGGCGGTCGCTAGAAGCAGGGCGACCTGCATACGGGCTAGGACAAGCGCAGCAGGCGGCAAGGCTTGGTCGAGGTACCGCCTTGGCCGGGGGCGCAAGCCGAAATGCCGCAAATCACCCCGTAAATACATTGTTTTTACGCCTGCCTCGCTGAATCCGGGCCGGTGCATCACGCCCACCTCGGGTGCGGCGCGCGTGCACAGCCATGGTGCGCGCCTCGCAAGCCCCTTATGGCTTAGAACGTTTACATGCATTTACCTGCCGATACACACCACGGCACAATTGGTCCGCTGGCTTTGGGAATGCCAGTCCTGCTGCTTCCGGCTTCGCATCCGCAACGCCGGTAACCCGCCGCCTTCCCGGGCGGCCGCTATAGGAGTATGGGCATTGATGTCGAGCACATTTCGCTTTCCCACCCTGCCCGGCGATCCGTTCCGTGGCTTCACGCTGCAAGTGCATGAGGCGTTGGAGCCGGTACGCGACGCGTGGCGGCAGGTTTTGCAGGACGGAGCCGCCTATGTGTTCCAGACTTGGGAATGGAACAGAGCTTGGCAGGCAACCATCGGCCGCGCGCAAGGGGTGCAGCCGCGCATCATCGAGGTACGCGATGCGCAGCAGCGCCCCGTGGCGATCTGGCCGCTGGGCATCTACCGCCGCTGCCGCTTGCGCGTCCTCGATTTTCTTGGGGATGCCGTCAGCGACTACCGGGCGCCGGCGCTGGCCGCGGACTTCGTGGCGACGCTGCCGCCGAACGCCTTCGAGGCCCTGTGGCGGGCCATCGTGCGCAGCATCCGGGATATCGACCTGATCGTGTTGCGGCGCATGCCCGCGCAACTCGAGGCGGATGGCGAACCCGTCAATCCCATGGTCCGGCTGCCGGGGGCGCGCCACACCGAGAACGCCCATGCCACGCGGCTGCCCGACTGCGTCGAGACGTTCCGCAAGGGGCTTTCCTCGCAGCGCTTGTCCACGATGCGGCGCAAGCTGCGTCGTCTCGAAGAAGTCGCGCCCGTGCGCATCACCTTGCGCCACGACGAGGGCACGCTGCCGCCGGTCATGCAGGCGCTGGCGCAGCAGAAATCGCGACGCTGCCGCGAGACCGGTGTGCGCGACCTGTTCGCGGAAACCGGCTACCTGGACTTCTATCGCGAACTGGCGTTCGAACCGGGCACGGGCGCCGACGTGGTGGTCAGCAGCATCCAGGCCGGCGATACGGTGGTGGCCGCGCATTGGGGCGCCTGTTACCGCGGTCGCCTCTACTGGATACTGCCTACTTACGAGGAGGGTGACTGGACGCGCTATTCGTGCGGGCGTGCGCTGCTGAACGCCGTCATCGAATGGGGCATAGAGCACAGGATGGAAGTGTTCGACATGACGGTCGGCGACGAGTCGTACAAGAAGGACTGGGCCGATCACAGCCTGCCGCTGTACGAATGGCGGCAAGCCGTGACGTGGCAGGGCCGTGGCGCGCTGGTCGCCCAGGACGTGAAGGTGTGGGCGCGCTCGAAGCCGTGGGTGCGCAACGTCACGATGCGCTTGAAGGGTGTGGGCACCGCGCCCAAGCTGTCGCTGGCGAAAGCCGGCATGTTCGCCCGCCTGATGGCCTTCGTTGCGGGCAACAAAGGCCTGTCAGCGGCCGGCAGACGCTGATGGACCCGGGCCGGTGCGGTCGCGCAGGTGCGCGATCGCCTGGCCCACCGGCAATATCACGCAGCCGCGGTCCAGCGCATAGCGCACGACCTCGTCCAGCACTTCCGGCGTGGCCCCGTACGGGCCGCAGTTCTCTTCGACGCCATGCGTGCTCAGCACGGCCCAGCTGCCGCGCCGCGCGCCATCCAGAAAGGCGCGCCATTGCGCCGCGGCCAGCGTCGAACCATACAGGCGATAGCTGCCAAGCAGGCGCAGGTCGGCGCGGCCATGATGCAGTCCGCCCCCCGTGATGCGGCACGAGCGGCGCACGCGGCCGCAGGTGTGCTTCACCGAATAGCCGTAGTCGCCGAACGGATAGGCGAAGTCCAGCGGTTCGATGTCGCCGGTGATGCCATGCAGGAATTCGGCGTTGCGCTGCAGTTCCGCGCGCAGCTGCGCCGCGGGCAGCTGCGTGCTGCGGCGATGCGACCAGCCGTGGCAACCCAACTGGTGTCCGCCTCGATGCAGCGCCTGCAATTGCGGCACGCTGTGCGTGGGCCGCGATTCTTCCTCTTTGTCGGTCAGGCCGCCCGCCACGTAGAAGGTGCCGCGGCAGCCGTGCCGTTCCAGGATCTCCGCGCCCGTGGTGCAGGCCGACGCGTTCACGTCGTCGAAGGTGATGCTGAGCACGGCCGGGCCATCGTGGATGGGCAGCCAGTCCTGCAGGCCGTGCCGGGCCAGCCAGCGGCTGCCCTGGCCCGCCAGGCGGGAGACTCTGCGGCTCAGATCCATGTCGATATCTTCGCGGACAACAGGCGCGCCTAGCGGCCGGTAAGCCAGCCGCGCAGGCGTCGCATCTGCCATGCGCGCAGCTGGCGACGGAAGTCGCGGTCTTCGAACTGCGGCAGGCCGCGCAGCGCGCCGCCGAGGTATCCGGCGATGATCAGCAGTCCGCCGATGAACAGCGGCTTCTCGCGCATGCGGTTGATGCCCGCCGCCAGTGCGTACAGCGGGTGATAGGCCATGTACCAGTTGGCGCGGCCCCAGCGCAGGCGGCCGACGTAGATGCTGCGGTCGGACGAGCCCATGATGCGGTGATGCCACAGCCAGGCGTCCGGATCGTAGAAGCTGAGCGTGCGCCAGCCCTTGAAGCGCGCCTGGTGGATGTCGATGCCGTCCCACGCAAGGTGTTCGACGAAGCCGCCGATATCTTCGAAGGCCTCGCGGCGATACAGCTTGAACTGCCCCGCCACCTGTTCCTCGATGTGGCTTTCCTCGATGTAGCGGCCGTCCTCTTCGCGATAGACCTTGCCGGACAGGGCCGCGAATTTCGGGTCGGACTCGAACATGGCCATCATGCGCTCGATGTAGCGCGGGCCGAACGACATGTCGCCGTCCAGCTTGGCGATGTAGCGATAGTCGGTGTGAAGGATGCGTTCCTTGCCGTAGTTGAACGCCGCCACCACGCCGCCGCCCAGCTTGCGAAAGCCGCGGTTCTCGCGCGGCACCAGGCGGATGAATGGATACTTGGCCGCGTACTCGCGCACGATGTCCGGCGTGGCGTCGGAGGACCCGTCGTCGACCAGGATCCACTCGACGGGGCGCATGGTCTGCGCGACGATGGAGTCCATGGTCAGGCGCAGATACTGCGCCTCGTCGCGTACCGGCGAGATGATGACCAGCGGGATGATCCTGGGATCGACCGCAGGCGGGGCCGCGACGGGATTCAGGTCGTGCTTGGCGGGCTTGTCACTCATGTCGTCAGTAGCGTACGGGACTGTTGGGCGGCAGCTGCAGGGTGCGGCGGATGAATTGCGCGAAGTCGGCATAGCCGGCCATCGTGGGATGCAGGCCGTCGGCGAAGCGATCCGGCGCCATGGTGCGGAAGTTGCCGCTGCCGTTGCTGGACCAGCTCAGGTAATCGACCACCGCCACGTGCGGATGGCGCGGCGCCAGCGTGTCGGCCAGCCAGCGGTTAAAGGCGCCGGCCACTTCGATCATGGGCGCGGTCATGCCCAGCCACGAACCGATGTTGTCCACCACCAGAATCATGCGTCCGCTGGTGCTTTGCGCGAAGTAGGCGAAGTTGTCCTGCAGCGCAGACAGCGGCACGCCGGTGGCTACGTCGTTGATGCCCACGTGCAGATACGCCAGTTGCGGCAGCGTGCCGGCCGGCAGCGTGCGAGGGCCGCGGCCGTCGCCCGGATCGGCATGCTCGGCCAGCACGTCGCGGCGCCAGCGCGCGCGCACGGCCGTCGAGGTCTGGCCGCCGATGCCGTGGTTGAAATGGAATACGCCCGACGCGGCAGCCAGTTCGTAGGAAAGCTGACCAGGCTGCGAGACGTGATCGGGCACGAAGCGGCCCTGCACATTCAAGCGGCCCTTGCGCTGCGGCTCGCCCTCGGCGATGGAGTCGCCCACGACCACGGCATAGGCTTGTGAACTCTGGGCCCGCGCCGCGCCGCCCAACATGAAGGGCCCCAGCGACAGGGCGGCCAGGAAGGAACGGCGATCAGGCATGGCGGGCCTCGTCGTGCCTGTTCAGAACAGGCGCTCGTCCACGTGGATGACGTCGCCGGGCTGCACCTTGTCGCCGAGCTTGACGCGCTGTTTGGTGATATCGCCGGTGACCACGTCGGTGCGGTTGAGGTCGATGCGGCTTTCGGATGCGCGCTCGGTCAGGCCCCCGGCCAACGACAGCGCACGCATGACGGTGAGGCCATGCTCGACAGGGTAGGCGCCGGGGCCGCGCACTTCGCCATAGATATAGAAGCGCGGCGCCTGCGGCAGGAACACGACGTCGCCCGGTTGCAGCTCGGTGTCCTGCACCATGCGCGACGGAGACTGGCGGTTGCCCACGAACATCTCGACGCGCTGCTGGCCGCCATCGCCGCGGCGCATCAGCACCGCGGTGTCGGAGGCATCGGGCAGGGTGCCGCCCGCCATGGCCACCACTTCGAGCAGCGACAGGTTGTTCTCGATGGCATAACGGCCGGGACGCGCGACCTGGCCCAGCACCGACACCACGCGGCTGCGCACGGTGATGACTTCGACAGAAACCTGCGGGTCGTTGAGCAAACCCTTGCTGCGCAGGCCCTGCGCGATCTGCCGGCCGATGGCCGAGGGCGTTTGTCCACTCACTCGTATGCTGCCCAGCAGCGGCGCGACGATCTCGCCGTCGGCATCGACCGTGACGCGCGTTTCGAGATTGGATTGACCGACCACCGTTATCAGCAGCGTATCGCCGGGGCCCACGGCGGCCACCGCGCCTGTGGCCACGGATGGAGTCTCGCGCCGCGGATCCACGGGATCGGGTATGGGCAGCTGGCCGCGCGGCGCCACGGGCTCGGGCATCCTGGGCTGCGCACGTATCGGCGTGATGGGCTCGGGAATGGGGGATTGCTGCCGCGGCCGCGAAGGAACGATGGGATCCGGCGTGGGAAGCGGCTGTTGCGCTCGCGCGGGCGTTACCGGATCGGGGATGGGCAACTGTTGCCGCGCTCGTCCAGGCATCACCGGATCGGGAATGGGCAACTGTTGTTGCGCGTTCGCCGGCATGACCGGATCGGGAATGGGGAGCTGCTGCTGCGCGTGCGCCGGCGCCAGAATGCACATCGCCACGGCGACGGCGAGTTGTCGTATCCACCTGCAGGCCGGCACCCTCATCTCCGCTAGATCATCGCCTTGTTCATGGTCGCCATGATAGTAGCCCATGCAAACTGTCACGCTCAAAACTTTATAAATACAATACCGGTCGTTCGGTCGCCGGTGTGGCCGTTGCCCGCGCAGGCGCGCGCGGCGGACACCATATAGCACTTTTCCACGCTGCCGGGACCTCTCTTTGCAAAGTTTGCCGCACACACAAAGCTGCATGCCGTCCGCTGACTCCCCCACTCTGCCCAAGGCCCGGCTGTTCTCGCTGGACATCGCCGCGGTGACGTTCGACGGCGCGGTTCGCGCGCTGGTGCAGGCAGCCGAGCAGCGCGACGGCCGCGCCCGGGTGGTCGTCACGCCCAACGTCGATCACATCGTGCGGCTGGATGCCGCGCCCGAGCTGCGCGCACGGTACGCGAAAGCCGATTACATCTTCGCCGACGGCATGCCCGTGGTGTGGGCCAGCAGGCTGCTGGGCCGTCCGCTTCCGCAGCGTGTCACCGGCGCCGACCTGTTCGTGGCGCTGTGCCGGCAAGCCCAGCAGCGCGGCTGGCGCGTGATGCTGCTGGGCGGCCGCCCGGGCTCCGAGGCCGACCTGCATGCGCGTTTCGCACAGTACTTTCCCGGCCTGCACATCGACATCGTGTGCCCGTCCATGCAGTTCGAGCCCCTGGGCGACGAAGGCCGCGCCTTCGCCCGCAAGGTGCGCGAGACCTCGCCGGACGTGGTGTTCACCTGTCTCGGCATGCCCAAGCAGGAGAACTGGGCCCTGCACCATGCGCCCACGCTGCCCGGCGGCATCGTGCTGTGCGTGGGCGCCGCCATGGAGTTCGCCATCGGCCTGCAGCGTCGCGCGCCGCATCGGCTGCAGCGGGTGGGCATGGAATGGCTGTGGCGCCTGCTTACCAACCCGCGTCGGCTGTGGCGCCGCTATCTCGTGGACGATCCCTGGTTCGCCATGCTGTGCTGGAAACAATGGCGCAGCCAGCGCAACGTCGGCGTGTGACCACGTGCGCACGCATGCGGCGCACGCTGCTGGCGTCGGCGCTGCTGCTTGGCGGACCCGCGCCTGCCGCGGAGTTTCCGGAAGGCATCGACTATGCGGTGCAGATCACCAGCTCGGTGCAGCACCAGAGCAATCCGGCGCGCCTGCCCGATTCGTCCGACCAGCGGCGCGCCGCCGCGGTCATGCTCAACGCCATCGGCCTGGCCACGCAGGTGCCGCTGCTGTCGCGCGACACCCGCCTGGACCTGGCCGCCAGCGTGGGCGACGCGCGCTACAGCAACACTCGCCAGCTCGACCATCAGCCGCGCTACCTGAACGTGGGGCTGAACTGGCGCGCGGGCAGGCTGTTCGATGGCCGCGTCGGCTTTCGCCACGAAGAGCAGCTGAACGACCTGAACCGCGCCTTTCCCCAGCGCGACATGACGAAGCGCCAGGGCATGGAGGCCGAAGCGGGACTGCGCGTCACCGAGGCCTTGCGCGTGCCGGTGCTGGCGCTGTTCCAGAACACCGTGCGCTACGACTTCGAAGGCAATCGCCAGCTGTACGATCGCGACGAGAACGGCTGGCAGGTATCGGCCTTCTATTCGGGACTGGGCCGTTCGTTCGCGCAGGCCGGCCTGCGCCACACCGGCGTCGACTACATCCGCCGCGATCCGGCGCAGACCGCGCTGCTGGACGACGCCTACGACGACAATGAGGCCTTCATCAATGTGCAGTGGGACTACAGTCCCAAGACGCTGGTGGGCGCGCGCATCGGCTATCTGCGGCGCACGTATGACAATCTGGACGGCAGGGACACCAATCTGCTGACGCTCAACGCGCTGGCGACCTGGGACTATTCCGCCAAGACGCAATTCGACCTGCGGCTGTGGCGCCGTCCGTATGCCTACGACGACAATCCCAACGTGCTGTACTCCACCGAGACCGGCGGACGACTGTCGGTGCGCTGGCGCGCCACGCCGAAGATCACGGTGGGGCTGGGCGTGGAGCGCACGGTGCAGCAGCAGGACACGATCACGTCGGGTGCCGGCAGCGAGGACGTCCATACCTGGCGCTATGGCCCGCGCATCGAATGGGCCATGCGCGACAACCTGCGCTGGGTGCTGGACTTCTACCGCGACCGCGAGACCTCGCCCATCCCCCAGGACAGCTACGACCAGCGTTTCGTGCGGCTGGGTGTGCAATACACGTTCGGCGATCGCGCGGGCACGCTGAGCCAGCGCCTGCGCTCTGACGAATGTCAGTACCGCCGTTCGGAATTCGACCTGTGCTGATTCAGTAGGCGTTGCGGTCCCACACGATCAGCAGCAGCGTGCGAAACAGGATCTTCACGTCGAGCAGCAGCGACCAGTTGGCGATGTAGTAGCGGTCGTACTTCACGCGGCGCTGCATCTTGTCGGGCGTGTCCGTTTCGCCGCGCAGGCCATGGATCTGCGCCCAGCCCGTGATGCCCGGCTTGACGCTGTGGCGCAGCATGTAGCCGCGGATCAGCCGCCGGTACATCTCGTTGTGCTCGGCGGCGTGGGGGCGCGGGCCCACGAGGCTCATCGAGCCGCCCAGCACGTTGAACAGCTGCGGCAGCTCGTCCAGCGAGGTCTTGCGCAGCACGCGGCCCACGCGGGTGACGCGGTCGTCGTTGGCGCGGGCCTGGCGCAGCACGCCGTCCTGCGCCGCGTCGCTGCCCACGCGCATCGAGCGGAACTTGTAGACCGTGATGGGCATGCCGCGCTCGCCGTAGCGCAGCTGGCGGAAGATGACGGGCCCCGGCGTGTCCAGCCGGATGGCCAGCGCCACCAGCATCATCACCGGCGAGAGCAGGACCAGCATGAGGCAGCCCAGCACCAGGTCCATCGCGCGCTTCAGCGAACGGGACAGGCCGATCATCTGCGTTTCGTGCAGCGCCAGCACGGGCACGCCGGCGATGTTCGCGCTGTCGGCAGCGGTATCGCCCAGGAAGGGCGATTCGGGAATCAGGTAGATGGCGGCGGTGGAGTCGTACAGGCGATTCATCAGATCCAGCGTGGGCGCCTCGTAGCCTTCCTTGTCGAGCGGCACGAACGCCACGTCGATCCCGCCGGCGTCTATCTTCGCCGTCGCGTTGGGATAGTCGCCCAGGTAGGGCGGCACGTGGCCGATGCTGTCGTGCGCCTGCGCCGGCTGGCTGGCGTAATAGCCGGCGATGTGGATGCCCAGGATGGGCGAGCGCTGCAGCCGCATGGCGAGCTTCTGCGCCTCGGGTCCCATGCCGAAGAACACGGCCACGCGGCGGCTGGAGGGTGAGTTGTTGATGTGATAGGCCGCGCGCCGCAGCGCGGCCAGGCCGGCAACCTGCAGCGCCAGCGCGATGCCTGTCCATTCGGCAAGCAGCGTGCGCAGCTGCTCGACGTCGGTGCCGTCGTGAGGCAGGAAGAACAATCCGACCAGCGCCATGAACAGCACGTTGAACCAGCGCATCACGCCCTGCCCCAGCATCCACAGCGTGGTGCGCGCGCTGACCAGCAGCCGGAAGCGCACGAAAACCACGAATGCGCCCAGCGCGATCAGGCCGGGCACGCCCTGCAGGTAGACGGGGCCGTCCAGGCCGTGCAGGCGCGCCAGCAGCAGGAAGGGACAGGCGTTGAGCAACGCGCTGACGCCGCCCGCCAGGGTCATGAACGCATTCTGGTGGTGGCTGGGCTTGTCTCGCAGGAACATGGTCGAATCGCGGTGAGTCGGGACGTGGCGTCAGCGGCCGTAGGAATCGTCGAAGCGGACGATGTCGTCTTCGCCGAGATACGCGCCCGATTGAACCTCGATGAGTTCGAGCGGGATGGAGCCTGGATTCTCCAGGCGATGAGGCACGCCGAGCGGAATATACGTGGATTGGTTTTCAGTAAGCAGGAAAACCTCTTCGCTGCGTGTGATGCGTGCGGTTCCCGCAACGACGATCCAGTGTTCGGCGCGATGGTGGTGCATCTGCAGCGACAGCCGTCCGCCTGGCGCCACGGTGATGCGCTTGACCTTGAAGCGCGACCCGCCGTCGATCGAGTCATAGGTGCCCCAGGGCCGATACGCCAGGCGGTGCTCGGTGGCCTCGGGACGCTTGCCGGCCTGCAGCCTGGCCACGATGCGGCGCACGTCCTGCACTTTGTCGCGGGCCGCGACCAGGACGGCGTCGGGCGTCTCGACCACCACCGTATCCTCGACGCCCAACAGGGCCACCAGCCGATGGCTGGAATAGGCGTATACGTCGCGGCACGATTCCGCCAGCACGTCGCCGCGCAGCGCGTTGCCGGCCTCGTCGCGCGGCATCAGCTGCCACAGCGAGGCCCACGAGCCGATGTCGCTCCAGCCCGCGTCCAGCGGCACCATGGCCACGTCCGAGTCGCGCTCCATGACGGCGTAGTCGATGGAATCGGACGGGCAGGCGGCGAACGCGGACTCGTCGAAGCGCACGAAGTCGCCATCGTGCCGCACGCCCGCGATGGCGGCCCGGCAGGCCTGCAGGATGTCGGGGCGGTGCTGCTCGAGCGCCCGCAGATAGCGCGACGCCAGGAACAGGAACATGCCGCTGTTCCAGAAGTAGCGGCCGCTGGCGACGTATTCGGCCGCCGTTGCGGCATCGGGCTTTTCGACGAAGGCTTCCACCGCAGCCGGCGCGCCGGGCGCCGCCTCTGGCGCCGTACGTATGTAACCGTAACCGGTTTCAGGGTAAGCAGGCAGCACGCCGAAGGTGACCAGCCTGCCCGCCAGCGCCGGCTCGCGGCCTGCCTCGACGGCTTGGCGGAAGGCGTCGGGCCGCAGGATGGCGTGGTCGGACGGCAGTACCAGCAGCAGGGCATCCTCGCCCTGCGCCATGGCGTGCAGCGCGGCCAGCGCAATGGCCGGCGCGGTATTGCGCCCCGCCGGCTCGAGCAGAATGGCGGGATGCTTCAGGCCAAGCTGGCGCAATTGCTCGGCCACGATGAATCGGTGCGCCTCGTTGGTGACCAGCATGGGCGGATGGTCAGCCAGCTGCGACACGCGTTGCCACGTGGCCTGCAGCGCCGAGTCGTCGCCCAGCAGCGCGAGGAACTGCTTGGGATAGCTTTCGCGGGACAGCGGCCACAGCCTGGTACCCGAGCCCCCCGCCAGCAGAACGGGTTGCAACTTCACGGGGGCGCTGGACATGCACAACTCCTTCGTTGCCGATCGGGCACCGAATCGTCAAAAAACGTCAGTTTGACCGGAATTTTGCATCTGCGGGTATCAAAAAATTTAAATTTCACAGATCGACATATTAGAATCGCTTTGCGCGAATCCAGGCAGCAGACCAGCCCGGGTACGCCTCCAGACGCAAGGTCATGCTTCAAGAATGCGGCTGAAACCCGCAGCTCCGCCTTGCCACTTGGCAGATTTGCCATGCCGGTTTCGTACAGCCCGAGCCACGCAAGCAAGCAGAATCCGCATTCCTTCCTTGTCGTACCGACGGGGACTCGCCCAGAGGGACAGCCACGGTCCGTCGGATTTCCCACGCGCTCCGCGAGAGTTCCCGCGCCTGTCGAAGCGTCGCGCATGACGCCGTTCTTACCCTGTCCGTACGCCGCCGAGGGCATGCCCGCCCAGCCGGGTACGCTGCCCGGGCCCATCCAGAGGAACTAAGTGGAAAGCGCCATCAACACCCATCTCAGCGAACGTCTGTGCTCTCACCAGTGGCGGGGATTCCTGTCCGCGCTGGCCGGAGAGCTGACGCAGGACCTGACGTCCGGGCACCTGCGCAACGTGATGCGTCGTACAGGTGAGCGCTTCGCACGCCAGCACGCGTTGCCCGCCACCAGCACCATCGCCGATCTGCAGGTGGCCATCAACCATGTATGGCGCGGCCAGGACTGGGGCTGGGTCGAGATCGCCGAAGCGGCCGACCACCTCGCCCTGACACATTACTGCGCTCCACTACAGGGCGCGTTCGGCCAAGGGTACCAGGGCTGGACCGCCGGCTTCCTGGAAGGCGCCTATGAGTTGTGGATGCGCCAACTGGGCGCCGACTCGCAGCTGCGCGTGACCCAGGCCGGCGAGCCGGACGCCCTGGGAACGGTTGTGTTCCGTTTCGGCAAATAAGCCGGCCCCTCGGCGGGCGGGACAACGACCGGGAAGTCGAACCATGAACGATGCCAGCGATATTTCGAGTCTCTACCAGCGGTTTGGCGGAGACGCCGACCAGTACCTCGAGCTGGGCCAGTCCAATCACGCGCAGGCGTCTCGCGAGCGCTGGCCATTGCTGTCGGCCATCCGGCCCGAGCTGGCCATGGTGCCGCCGGCGGTAGGCGAACGCGTCGAGGCGACGCACGCTGTATCGCCGTGGGCCTCGGCCGTCTCGCCGCCCGCGCCGCCCGTGCCTGTGCCATCGATTCCCGCCGCGCCTCCCGCGCCCGCCGTCACGCCCACGCCCGCCGCGGAGGACGCGCCGGCCGTGGCCCCGGCAGCGCCCGCCACGCCGTCCGCCGAGCCGCGCCCTTCCTTGCAGAACGTGTTCGCAAGACTGGCGCAATCCGGCAGCTCCTCATCCAAGCCATAGCACACGTGAAGATCATCGCCATCGTTGCCGCCAAGGGCGGAGTCGGCAAGAGCACGATCGCCGCCAATCTGTGCGTTGCATTGCGCCAGGCCGGCCGCGCCGTGCTGGCCGTCGACCTCGATCCGCAGAACGCGCTGCGTTTCCACCTGGGCGGCAATCTGCAGGACATCGGCGGGCTGTCGCGCGCCAGCGTGGGCGGCACGCCGTGGCGCGATGCGTGCGTGCAAGGCGCCTCGGGCGTCCACATGATGCCGTTCGGCCTGGTCAACGAAACCGATCGCCAGTCGCTCGAGCGCCAGCTGGCGGCCGACCCGAACTGGCTGTCGCGCCATCTCGACAGTCTGGACCTGGCCGAGGAAACGGTGGTGGTGATCGACACGCCGCCGGGCCCATCGGAGTACCTGCGCCAGTCGCTGGGCATCGCGCACCTGGTGGTGGCGGTGACGCTGGCCGATGCCGCGTCGTATGCCACGCTGCCGATGATCGAAGGCCTGATCCAGAACTACTGTGCCGGCCGCGCCGGCTACCTGGGCCACGCCTACATCGTCAACCAGGCCGACGGCGCGCGTCAGCTGTCCAAGGACGCCGTGCGCCTGGTCCGCGAGTCGCTGCGCGAGCGCGTCATCGGCGTGGTCCACAAGGACGAGTCCGTCAGCGAGGCGCTGGCCTACGGCCGCACGGTGGTGGACCACGATCCCCACAGCCTGGGCCGCGCCGACCTGCTGGCCTGCGCCGGCTGGGTCGAGCAGCGCCTGCGCGGTATCGGGAGCGTGCCGCGATGATGAAGCTGTTTCCGCCGCGCCTGGGCAGGCGCGAGGGCGCGCCGCGGTGGGACGACGCGCTGCTGTCGCTGCCGCTGTGGTCCAAGGGCTGGGTGCGCGTCCTGGCCGGCGTGGCGGCCGCGGTGCTGTTCGTGCTGGCCGTCACGGTCAAGTTCGAGCTGTACCAGCAGCTGCTGTTCACCGGCATCTGCATCGTGCTGGCCCTGGTGCTGCATCGCATGGGCGGCCGGCTCATCACATTGGTGATGATGGCCATCTCGGTCATCGTGTCGCTGCGCTACATGTACTGGCGCGTCACCGAGACACTGGGCTTCCAGAGTCCCATCGACATGGCGTTCGGCTACGGCCTGCTGCTGGCCGAGCTGTATGCAATGACGGTGATGCTGCTGAGCTATTTCCAGACCGCATGGCCGCTTCAGCGCAAACCCATGCCGATGCCGCCGGACGCCAAGGTCTGGCCCACGGTGGACGTCTTCATCCCCACCTACAACGAACCGCTGAGCGTGGTGCGGCAATCCGTGCTGGCGGCCATGTCGCTGGACTGGCCCGCCGACCGCCTGCGGGTCTACGTGCTGGACGACGGCCGCCGCGAGGAGTTCCGCGACTTCTGCGCCCGCGCCGGCGCGGGCTATCTCACGCGTAGCGACAATCGGCACGCCAAGGCGGGCAACATCAATGCGGCGCTGGCCAAGACCGATGGCGAGTTCGTCGCGGTGTTCGACTGCGATCACATCACCACGCGCTCGTTCCTGCAGATCTGCATGGGCTGGTTCATGAAGGACCGGCAGCTCGCGATGCTGCAGACGCCGCACGTGTTCTTCTCCCCCGATCCGTTCGAACGCAATCTCGAGACCTTCCGCAACGTACCGAACGAAGGCGAACTGTTCTACGGCATCGTCCAGGATGGCAACGACCTCTGGAACGCCACCTTCTTCTGCGGTTCATGCGCGGTGATGCGTCGCGCGTCGCTGGAAGCGGTGGGCGGCGTGGCAACCGAAAGCGTCACCGAGGATGCGCTGACGGCGCTGAAGATGAATCGCGCGGGCTTCAACACCGCATACCTGGCGCTGCCGCAGGCGGCCGGCCTGGCCACCGAGAACCTGTCGCGCCACATCGGCCAGCGCACGCGCTGGGCGCGCGGCATGGCGCAGATCATCCGCGTCAACAATCCCTTGCTGGGGCCAGGGCTGAAGCTGGGGCAGCGGCTGTGCTACCTGAACGCCATGCTGCACTTCTTCTTCGGGCTGCCCCGCGTGGTGTTCCTGACCACACCGCTGGCGTTCCTGTTCTTCGGCGCCCACGTGTTCCAGGCCACGGCGCTGATGGTGACGGCGTACGCGCTGCCGCACATCGTCCTGTCCAGCCTCGGCAGCTCGCGCATCCAGGGGCGCTTTCGGCATTCGTTCTGGAACGAGGTGTACGAGGCCGTGCTCGCCTGGTACATCATGCGGCCCGCACTGCAGACGCTGATAAGTCCCCGGCGCGCCGTCTTCAACGTGACGGCCAAGGGCGGCGTGATCCGCGAGTCGTACTTCGACTGGGAGCTGGCGCGCCCGTACGTGCTGCTGCTGGTGCTGAACGTGGTGGGCCTGGCGATCGGCCTGGTCAGCATGGCATTCGCGGCCGACCTGGATACGGCGATGACCATCCTGATCAACGTCGTCTGGACCGTCTACAACATCGTCATCACCAGCGCGGCCGTGGCCGTGGCCGGCGAGGTACGCCAGTTGCGCAACACGCACCGCGTGGCGGTGAACCTGCCTGCCGCCATCGCGCTGCCGGGCGGCCGTCGCATGGCCTGCCGCGTCAGCGATTTCTCGCAGGGCGGGCTGGGTCTGGTGCTGCCGGATGGCGCGCAGGTTGTCCAGGGAACGCAGATCTCGGTGTCGGTGTTCCGCGGCGACTTCGAAGGGGTGTTCCCTGCCGTCGTGACGTTCAGCCGCGGCAGCCGCCTGGGCCTGAGCTTCCAGGACCTGACGCTGGAGCAGGAGCGCGAACTGGCCGAGGTCACTTTCGCGCGCGCGGACACCTGGGCGTCGATGTGGGGCCAGGGCAAGCCCGACTCTCCGCTGGTGGCCATGCGCCACATCTCCAGCATCGGCCTGCGCGGCTTCACGCTGCTGATGCGCTACGCGCGCGATCGGGGCGTGGCTCAGCTGCGCCGCACGGTCTCCGCATCCACCAAAAATTGAACAACGGGAGCGCAATGAATTCCAGGCCCGATCCGCGCACGTCCGCTTTCGCGCGGCTGCGCATGCTGCCCAGGCTGGCGGCCGCGCTGCTGTGGGCGGCCGGCGCAAGCGCGGCGCACGCGCAGGCCGCGGCGGCGCCGGAACAGCCCGTCATGCCTGCCGAGGCGGCCATGCCAGCCGGTGCGCCGGATGCCGACGCATCGCTGCCCGCGGGCGCCCGCACGTACAGCGTGCCGCTGTACGACCTGGGGGCGCGCCAGGGGCTGCCGCTGCGCGGCGTGGACGGCTACAACGGCGTGGACTTCGGCCTGCGCGCCGACGAGCGCGTGGTGCGCGCGCGCCTGCTGATGGACTACACCTATTCGCCGGCGCTGCTGCCCGAGCTGTCGCACATCAAGGTGCAGATCAACGGCGACGTGGCCAACAGCATCGCGCTGCCGAAGGAAACCGCCGGCACGCCGCAGCAGCGCGCGGTCGACCTGCCCGTGCCGGCATTGCGCGAATTCAATCGTCTTGACCTGCAGCTGATCGGCCATTACACGCTCAGTTGCGAAGATCCCGTCCATTCCAGCCTGTGGGCCAACGTCGGCCCGCGCAGCGCCCTCGAACTGTCGGTGGTGCCGGTGGACCTGCCCAACGACCTGGCGCTGCTGCCGGTTCCCTTCTTCGACCCACGCGACGGCCGGCCGCTGGAGTTGCCGGTGGTGATGCCCGGCGCGCCCGGTGCGGGTCGCCTCGAGGCCGCCGGCATCGTGTCGTCCTGGCTGGGGGCGCTGGCGGGATACCGCGGCGCCAGTTTCCCCGTGAGCCTGGACGCGCTGCCGGCACACGGCCATGCGGTCGTGCTGGCGCGGCAGGGCGATGCCTTGCCCGCGCTGCAACTGCCGGCCTTGTCCGGCCCGACGCTGGCCATCGTGGCCAATCCCAATGATGCGCACGGCAAGCTGCTGCTGGTGCTGGGCCGCGACGACGCCGAGATCCGCCAGGCCGCGACCGCGCTGGCGCTGGGCCACCAGACGCTGTCGGGGCCCACGGCGGCGATCACCAGGCTGGTGGCCCCCGAGGCCCGCCAGCCGTATGACGCTCCCAACTGGCTGCGCCGCGATCGTCCCACGCAGTTCGGCGAACTGCTGCCCGCCAGCCAGTTGACGGTATACGGACATCGTCCGGCGCCGGTGAATCTGAATCTGCGGCTGCCTCCGGGCCTGTTCGGCTGGCGCAGCGACGGCGTGCCGATCGACCTGCGCTACCGCTATTCGCCGCGTCCCGGTGCGCATCAATCGGTGCTCGAGGTCACTGCCGGCGACCAGCTGGTGCAAAGCGTGTCGCTGCGCTCCGAACGGCGCGAAGAGACCTTCAGCAGGGTGTTCGGCATGCCGCTGTCGGAGTCGCGCGCGACGGTGCAGGTGCCCACGTACATGCTGCCTCCGCTGGCGGCGCTGCAGTTCCGCTACATCTACGAATACGCCAAGCTCGGCGAATGCCAGAACAGCATCGTCGACAACATCATGAGCGCGATCGATCCCGGATCGACGATCGACATCTCGGGGCTGCCGCAGTACGCGCCCATGCCCGACCTGCGCGCCTACGCCGATGCGGGCTTCCCGTTCACGCGGATGGCCGACCTGTCGGAGACGGCCGTGATCCTGCCCGACCAGCCGGGCCCCGCCGACTACGCCGCGTATCTGGGCCTGCTGGGCGCGATGGGCGAGTCCACAGGCTATCCCGGCGTGGGCGTGACCGTGGGGCAGGCGGCACAGGCCGACTCGCTGCGCGGCAAGGACCTGCTGGTGCTTGCCTCGGGCGACAACCAGCCCTTGCTGAAGCGCTGGCACGGCGACCTGCCCAGGGGCTTCGACGGCAGCCGCGGCTTCGGCATTTCCGACTGGCTGTCGCGCACGCTGGATTGGCGAGGCGACGATCCGCGCGACCGCCGGGCATCGGCCCATGCGCGGGTCGCATCCACCAGCAGCGGCGCCACCGGCGTGCTGGCCGGCATGGAATCGCCGCTGTCTTCCGGCCGCAGCGTGGTGGTGGTCTCCGGCAGCAACGCCGATGGCCTGGCCGCGGCGGTGCGGGCCGTGCGCGCCAACCGCAACAACGTCGACAAGATCGAAGGCAGCCTGGCCGTGGTCCACGGCGCCGAAGTCTCGTCCCTGGCCAACGAACAGAGCTATTACGTCGGCAGCCTGCCGACGTGGCTGGCGGTGCAGTGGTTCTTCGCCAATCATCCGCTGCTGCTGGTGCTGGCGGTGCTGTTGAGCGCCACGGTCATTGCCGTGCTGGTCTACCTGTCCCTGCGCGCTCGTGCGCAACGCCGCCTCGGATCCTGAAGATGTCCTCGCACAAACACCAAGAAAAGAGCTACTCCATGCGTCAGTCCGGCCTGCGTGCGCCGCGCGGCTTCTTCCTGCGGCCCGGGATCGTGAAGTGGGGCGCGCTGCTGATGAGCTGCGTGCTGGGCACGCAGGCGACGGCGCAGTCCGGCGCGCGTGCGCCGGGTGTCGCGCAGCCGTCTCCCGCAGCCGAGCCCGCGCCCGCGGCCGCTCCTGCGCCCTTTCAGCCCAACGTGCGCTACACGCTCGAGCAGCTGGGCGCGCAATACCCCGTGAACCTGCGCGGCGTGGACGGCAGCAATACTTTCTCGTTCGGCGTGCGCAACGACCAGGTGGTGACCGGGGCGCGGCTGGACCTGCGCTACGCCTATTCGCCCTCGCTGTTGACCGACCTGTCGCACATCAATGTGCTGGTCAATGACGAAGTGGCCGCCACGATACCGGTGCCCAGGGAAACGGCGGGCACGAACCTGCAGCGCACCGTCGACATCCCGCCCTACCTGATCACCGCGTTCAGCAATCTGCGGCTGCAGCTGATCGGCCACTACACGATGGAGTGCGAGGATCCCCTGCACTCCAGCCTGTGGGCCAACATCAGCAACCAGAGCTCGCTGCAGCTGGCCACCGCGCCGCTGCAGCTGCCCAACGACCTGGCCCTGCTGCCCGAGCCCTTCTTCGACCGCCGCGATGGCCGCCGCCTGGAGCTGCCATTCGTGTTCGCCGGCAATCCCGACGGCGCCGTGCTGGAAGCGGCTGGCGCCGTGTCGTCGTGGTTCGGCGCGCTGGCGGGTTATCGCGGCGCGCGTTTCCCCGCCTCGGTGGCGCAGATTCCGGCGCAGGGCAACGCGGTCGTGTTCGCGGCCGGCGGCGCGCAGGCCGGCATGGCGCCGGCGCCGCTGCAAGGCCCGACGCTGGCCGTCGTGACCAACCCCAACGATCCCAACGGCAAGCTGCTGCTGGTGATGGGGCGCGATGCCAAGGAACTGAAGCAGGCCGCCGCGGCGCTGGTCACCGGCAGCCAGACGCTGACCGGCCCCTCGGCCAGCATCACGCAGTTCGCGGACCTGCAGCCGCGCAAGCCCTACGACGCGCCCAAGTGGCTGCGCACCGATCGGCCCGTGTCCTTCGGCGAGTTGATCGACGCGCAGCGCCTGAACGTGTCGGGCTACAGCCCAGACACCATCCGCGTCGACGTGCGCGTGCCGCCGGACCTGTTCGGCTGGCGCGAGGGCAAGGTGCCGGTGGACCTGCACTATCGCTATACGCCGCAACCCACGTCGGTGAACTCGGCGCTGCTGTTCAGCGTGGACGACCAGTTCGTGAAGTCCATGCCGCTGTTCGCGCTGGAACGCATCGAGGACGGCGGCAAGCTGCGCGGCCAGGTGCTGCCCGACGAGAGCCTGCCGATGCAGGCGCGGCTGGACGTGCCCCTGGAGCTGCTGAAATCGCGTGCGCAGCTCCAGTTCCGCTACATGTACGACTACATCAAGCAGGGCGAGTGCCGCGACATCATCATCGACAATGTGCGCGGCGCCATCGATCCCGAATCGACGATAGACGTCAGCGGCTATCCGCACTACATCGCGATGCCGGATCTTGCGGCCTTCTCGCAGGCCGGTTTCCCGTTCACGCGCATGGCGGACCTGTCTGAAACCGCCGTCATCCTGGGCGCGAACGCCGGCCCGCAGGAATACGCCGCGTACCTGACCGTGATGGGCCGCATGGGCGAGTCCACCGGTTATCCCGCCACCGGCGTCACGGTGCTGCGCGCGCAGCAGGCGTCTTCCGCGCCGTCGGGCAAGGACCTGCTGGTCATCGCCTCGGGCGCAGACCAGACGTGGCTGAAAGAGTGGGCCGAGCGCATGCCGGCGGCGTATGAACGTGGCGCGCGCTTCGCCGTGTCCGACCTGGTGTATCGCGTGATGGGCTGGTTCCATGTCGATCCGCGCCTGGACGAGGCGCCGCGCCGTACGGCGCTGGCCTACACCAGCAGCGGCGTCAGCGCGGTGGTGGCCGGTTTCGAGTCGCCGCAGGAAGACCGGCGCAGCGTGGTGCTGATCGCCAGCAACCGGCCCGAGGGCCTGCAGGATGCCGCCCTGGCCTTGCTGGGCGGCAAGGAGTACGAACGTCCCATCCAGGGCAGCCTGGCCGTCATCCGCGGCAAGCAGGTGGATTCGCTGGTGGGCGAGCATCACTACTATGTCGGCGAACTGGGCTTCTTCAAGCGCATCGACTGGTGGCTGTCCGCCATCTCGCCGAACCTGACGCTGGCCGGGCTGGCGGCGTCGCTGATCGTGCTGGCGGCGCTGCTGGGCCTGCTGCTTGCATGGGTGCTGGGCCGTCGCAAGCCTCGCGCTCCGTCGGCTTGACGGCCATGCGCGCCATGCCGCCACGACGCCTGTCGACGCTGCCTGGCCGCGTCGGCGGCGCGTTTGTCGGCGCGATCATGGCGGCATGGATCGCGCTGCTGGCGCCGGCCACGGCTGGGGCGGCCGACGCGCCGGATGCGGCCGTGTGCGGACCGCGGGCATGGCCCAGGTACGACGGCTTTCTCGCGCACTTCGTGCAGCCCGACGGACGCGTGCTCGACGGCAGCACGCCGCAGCAGCACAGCACCTCCGAAGGGCAGTCGTACGGCATGTTCTTCGCGCTCGTCGCGGGCGATCGCGCCACCTTCGACCGCCTGTGGCGCTGGACCGTCGACAACCTGGCCGCGGGCGACATCGCGGCCAATCTGCCTGCCTGGTCCTGGGGCCGGCGCGATGACGGCTCGTGGGGCGTGCTCGACGCCAATGCGGCATCCGATGCCGACGTGTGGTTCGTCTACGCGCTGCTCGAGGCCGCGCGCCTGTGGAATCGCCCGCATTATGAAGGCGATGCGCGCGCGCTGCTCAAGCAGATCGAGGCCCGCGAGATCGCGCACCTGCCCGGCTTCGGAGCGATGCTGTTGCCGGGCCCGTACGGCTTCGTGCAGCCGGGCCTGCAATGGCGCCTGAACCCCAGCTACCTGCCTGTGCCGGTGCTGCGCCGCCTGGCCGAAGCGTCGCCGCAGGGACCATGGTCCGCCATTGCCGACAACACGCTGCGGCTGGTGCGCCAGACCAGCCCGCACGGCTATGCGCCCGATTGGACGGCCTATCGTGCAAGCGGAACCGGCGGCGAGTTCATCGCCGATCCCGTCAAGGGGCCGGTCGGCAGCTACGACGCCATCCGCGTCTATCTCTGGGCAGGCATGATGCCGCACGCCGATCCGCTGGCGCGTCCGATGCAGGAAGCGGTGGCCGGCCTGGCGCGCGCCGCGGCCCGGTCCGGCGCGCCGCCGGAAACCGTGCAGACCGACAGCGGCAGCGTCGCGGGCGCCGGCCCGTACGGATTCTCGGCAGCGCTGCTGCCCTACCTGCAAACCACGGGCCAGGCCGAGTTGTTGCGCGGCCAGTCGCGGCGCGTGCAAGACGGCTGGGACGCCAACGTGGCGGCCGCGCGGACGGGACAGCGCCAGCCCACCTACTACGACTACATGCTCGGCCTGTTCGGCACTGGCTGGCTCGAGCAGCGCTACGCATTCGGCGCATCCGGAAGGGTGCAGCTACCGAAGGAGAACACATGTCCATGAGCCGCCACACGATAGCCGCGGGGCTGTTGGCGACCTTGCTGCATCAGGCCGGCTGGGCCCAGCCCGACGCCGCCTCGACATTGGTGGAGCAGGGCCGCTACTGGCAGTCGCAGGGCGACATGCGCCGTGCGGCCCAGGCCTGGGAAAAGCTGCTGTTGACCGATCCGAACCACGCCGAAGCGCTGTACGGCATGGGGCTCGCAGCCCTGCGCGAGAACCGCGGCGGCGAGGCGCAGCAATACCTGGAACGCCTGCGCCGGCTGGACGCCAAGAGCGCCTACGCGCAGCGCCTGCAGCAGGACATCACGCTGGCCGGCGGCGCCGGCAAGACGGACCTGGAGAACGCGCGCGCCAAGGCCGCGGGCGGCGACATGCCCGGCGCCATCGCCGATTACCGGCGGGCCTTCCAGGGCCGCGAGCCGCAGGGCGAACTGGCGCTGGAGTACTACAGCCGCCTGGGCTATGTGGACGGCGAGCTGACGCCCGCGATTGCGGGCCTGGAGCGACTGTCGCGCGAATCGCCGGGCAATCCCAACATCCAGCTGGCCCTGGCCAAGCACCTGATACGCACCGAGAACCGCCGCGCCGAAGGCGTGAAGCTGCTTGCCCAGCTGTCGCGCCGCAACGACGTGGGCGCGGACGCGCTGGAAAGCTGGCGCATGGGCCTGGTGTGGATCGGCAATCCGCGGCCGGCCGAGAAGCCGCTGTTCGAGGCGTATCTGCAGGCGCATCCCGACGACAAGGCGATCCGCGACCAGATGCAGCGCACGGCCGCGCCCGCGACGGCGGCTCGCACGAGCGGCGCCGCGCGCGCCGCCGCGCCGTGGCGGCAGGATCCGCGCCTGGCGCGCGGCTTCGCGGCACTCGAATCCGGCGACCTGGTGTCGGCCGAGGCGGCATTCCAGGAGAAGCTGCGCGAGAGCCCCGACAACGCCGACGCGCTGGGCGGAATGGGCGTGGTGCGCATGCAGCAGAACGACCCGGTGCGCGCGCAGGAGCTGCTGGCGCGCGCCGCCTCGCGGCCCGGCGCCGGCGCCAACTGGAAAAAGGCGCTGAACGGCGCGCGCTACTGGGCGCTGGTGGACCAGGCCGAGTCGGCGCGGGATGCCGGCGATACGGCCGGCGCCAGGCGCATGCTCGAGCAGGCCGTCAAGCTCGACAGCGGCCCCACCGCTGCCTACAACGCGATGGGCCGCCTCTATCTGGCCGACAATGACCTTGCAGGCGCGGAGCGCGTCTTCCGCGCCGTGCTGGCGCGCCATCGCAACGATCCCGAAGCCATGCGCGGGCTGGTCAGCGTGCTGTCGCAAAGCGGCCGGCCCGAAGAAGCCATGGCGCTGGTGCAGACGATGAGCCCCGAGCAGGCGGCCGAAGTCGGCGAAGTGGGCCGGCTGCGCGCGGCCGTGGCTGCCGGTCAGGCGCGCGCCGCCGACCAGCGCGGCGACACGGCCGGCGCGCGGCGCGCGCTCGAGGATGCCGTCAGCAACGACCCCACCAATCCGTGGACGCGCTACGAGCTGGCTCGCCTGCTGCTGCGCACGGGCGCGGATACCGAGGCGCAGCGCGTGGTGGACGGCCTGCTTCAGACGCATCCCGACATGCCCGAGGCGCTGTACGCCAGCGCGCTGGTCTCTTCCGAGCGCGGCCAGTCGTCCCGGGCCTACGACACGCTGTCGCGCGTGCCCGAACAGTCGCGCACGCCCGAGATGGCCGCGCTGGAGCGCCGCCTGTGGGTGCAGGCCCAGGCCGCCCAGGCCGCGGCCATGGCCAAGGCGGGACAGCCCGACCAGGCGCGCGCGCTGCTGGCCAGCCTCGAGCCCGCCGCCGCGCAGGACCCGCAACTGCTGGGCGCGATCGGTCAGGCTTATGTCGATGCGGGCGATCCCGGGCGCGGCCTGTCGCTGCTGCGTCCGCTGGTGTCCGGCGCCGAGCCGGGCACCGACGTGCTGATGCCCTATGCGGGCCTGCTGCTGAAGGCCGACCAGGACGTGGAGGCCGCCGGCGTGCTGCGCCGCCTGCAAGGCCGGCCGATGAGCGCGGGCCAGCGCGTCGCCTTCGACGATCTGGTGCGTCTCTATACCGTGCGCCAGGCGGACCGGCTGCGCGAACGCGGCGATCTGGTGGCGGCGTATGACATGCTGTCGCCCGTGCTGAAGCTGCGCCCCGACGATGCGCTCGCACAGGGCGCGCTGGCGCGCATGTACGCGGCCGGCGGCGATCGCGAGAAGGCGCTGGACATCTATCGCAAGCTGCTGGAACGCGAGCCTGACAACGCGCAATTGCAGATCGGCGCGGCCGGCGTGGCCGCGCAGTTGAACGACTGGCGCTACGCCGAGAAGGCGCTGAACAGCGCGCTGGCGATCGCCCCCGATGATCCCGACGTACTGGCCAGCGCGGCGCGTCTGTACCGCGCGCAAGGCAAGACGGGTCGCGCGGCGGAACTGTATGCCGCCGCTATCGCGGCGCAAGACAAGCGAAGCGCCCCTGCTCTGGCCTCGGCGGCCGCGGGCCGTGCGCCGGCCTCCGTCAATCCCTTTGTCGGCCGGCCGGGCCAACGCACGCAGTCCGCGCGTTCCGCACAGGTGCTGGGCGACGCGCTGGGCGAACCGGTGCTCGAAACCGCGCAGGCGGCGTCCTACGGCAGCGATTCGACGACGGCGGGCGCCGCGGTGATGCCCGTGGCGCAGCCTGCATCGCCCGCCGCCATGCCTTCACAGCCGCCGGGCGCCTATGCGCAGGAAACGCAGCCCATGGCCGCGCTTCCCTACTCGGGCGCGCCTGCGCGCACGACCACCGCGCCCGCCGCGCCCGCGGCGTCCGCGGTTGCCGTGGGCACGCAGCCATCGTCGCTGCGCGCCGAGCTGGACGAAGTGATGCAGGAACGCAGTCCCGAGATCCGCGCGGGCGGTTCCGTGCGCGCCAACAATGGCGAGTCGGGCCTCAGCCGCATGACGGCCATCGAGGCGCCCGTCGAGGCCAGGCTGCCGCTGGGCGACGGCAAGCTCACGTTGAACGCCACGCCGGTGCATGTCGATGCCGGCACCCTGGGCGGCAGCTACTACAAGAACAGCCGCTTCGGCGGCGGCCCCGTATCCAGCGCCGCGGAACTCACCGGCAATGCCGGTACGGTGCGCTCGCTGCGCGACCGCGGCGTCGGCGCGTCGGTGGGATACGAGACTCGCGGCCTGGCCGCCGACATCGGCACCACGCCGCTGGGCTTCGAACGCAGCAACGTGGTCGGCGGCGTGAAGCTGAGCGGCGCGATGGGCGATAACAACCGCGCCTGGTACAGCGTCAACGTGTCGCGCCGCGCGGTCACCGACAGCGTGGTGTCGTTCGCCGGCGCGCGAGATCCGCGCCTGAATGCCGGCCTGCGCACGCTGGGAGTGGCCGGCAGCGAGGACGAGACCTGGGGCGCCGTTACCGCCAACGGTCTGTCGGGCCAGATCGGCCTGGAGGAGAACGACGTCGGCGTGTACGGATACGGGTCGTGGCACAAGCTGCTGGGCCACAACGTCGAATCGAATTCGCGCACCGAGGTCGGCGTCGGCATGTACTCGCGCGTGATCCGCGAACACGATCGCCTGCTGACCGCCGGCGTCAATCTGGGCGGCATCTTCTACGACAACAACCAGCGCTACTTCACCTACGGCCACGGCGGCTATTTCAGCCCGCAGCAGTTCTACGCGCTGAGTCTGCCGGTGACGTGGGCGCAGCGGCAGGGCCGCTTCAGCTACAAGCTGCAGGGCTCGGTCGGCGTGCAGTATTTCAAGGAAAACGACGCCGACTACTTCCCCACCAGCGGCCTGCTGCAGAACGCCGCCGCGGCGGGCATGGGCGTGGCCAACGGCTTCGGCTTCAGCACCGGCCGGCCCGTCTATGAAGGTCAATCCAAGACGTCCGTGGGCTACAGCCTGTCCGGCGCGGCCGAGTACCAGCTGACCCGGAATCTGTTCATGGGTGGAACTCTGGGCGTGGATAACGCCACTGACTACCGTCAATGGGCGGGCGGGCTGTATCTGCGCTACGCCCTGTATCCCATGACGCGCCCCATGGATCTGCCCGTCGTCCCGTTCCAGTCGCCGTACGCACGCTGAGCGCGGCCGCGACGTGTTCTAGGAGTTATTGCAATGTTGGCCACCGCGCTTGCCGGAATGAGCATCCTGATGATCGGCGACAGCCATCTGGGCGCCCCGGGTTATCTCATCACCACCCTGCACGACAACCTGACCAGCCAGGGCGCCGAAGTGCGCACCATCGGCGTGTGCGGCAGCAATGCCGGCGACTGGACCAAGGCCACGCCGGGCACCTGCGGCGGCGCCGAGCGCGTCGGCAAGGGCCAGATCGCGCTGCGCAGCGGCGGCGACGCCAAGACCACACCCATCAGCCAGCTGATCGCCACCTACAAGCCGAACCTGGTCATCGTGGTGCTGGGCGACACGATGGCGGGCTACACCAACACCTCGTTCCCCAAGACCTGGGTGTGGCAGCAGACCACCAGCCTGACCAAGGCCATCGCCGCCACCAACACGGCGTGCGTATGGGTGGGCCCGAGCTGGGGCACCGAAGGCGGCAAGTACCAGAAGAACTTCCCGCGCGTGCAGCAGATGTCGGCCTTCCTGAACAGCAACGTCTCGCCGTGCGCGTACATCGACTCGCTGCCGTTCTCCAAGCAGGGCCAGTGGCCCACCACCGATGGCCAGCATTACACCAACACGGGCTACAAGGCCTGGGGCGACGCCATCTCGAAGCGCCTGGTCGACCTGCCCGCCGTGAAGGCCCTGCAGAAGCGCTGATACCGGAACCTCATCACCATGAAGCCAAATATCTTCCTGGCGCTTGCCGCCGCGCTGCTGTGCTCGCACGGCGGCGCACACGCCGCACAGATGGAGCTGTACGAGACCGGGCCCGCGCAGGATGCCTCGTTCCTGCGTTTCGTCAACGGCGGCACGGCCCCGATGGAGGTCAGCGCCAGCGGTTCGCAGGCCCGCATCGCGCTGGACGACAGACAGCCGGCCTCCAGCTTCCTGCCCGTGCGGGCCGGCACGGCGCTGCAGGGCGCGCTGGCCAGCGGCTCGAACAAACAGGTCGTGTCCGTGACGGTGCAGCCGGGCGAGTTCGTCACGGTGGTGGGCGTGCCGGCGGCCGACGGCACGCTGCGCGCCGTGACGCTGCGCGAACAGCCCGACGACTTCAATGCGCTGAAGGCCTCGCTGGGCTTCTACAACCTTGATGGCGCCTGCGCCGACGCCGGGCTGATGGCGGCCGGCCGCAACGTGGCCATCTTCGAGCGGGTGGCCGAAGGCGTCGCGGCGCGCCGCCAGATCAACCCGGTGGCGCTGTCCGTGCAGCCCTCTTGCGGCGGCAAGGCCGTGGGCCAGCCCCTGGACCTGGGCACGCTGCAGGCGGGCGAACGCTATACGGTCTTCCTGCTTCCTTCTGCCCAGGGTCCGCGGCTGCTGCGCGCAGTCGACTCGCTGGCGAACTGACACAGCCCGCGCGCCGCTTCCATGGTCTTCGCATCGCTGGAGTTCCTGACGCTGTTCCTGCCAGCGTTCCTGGCCGTGTATGCGCTGTGCGCCCCGCGCCTGCGCAACGCGGTCCTGCTGGTGGCCAGCTGGATTTTCTATGGCTGGTGGAGTCCCATCTACCTGCTTCTCTTCATCGCGCTGACCGTGCTGGGCTGGATGGGCGGCATGGTCATCGAGGGCGCGGCGACGGACAGCGGCCGCAGGCGGCGGCTTGCCCTGTTCATCGTCATCAACGTGGCCACGCTGTGCTGGTTCAAGTACGCCAACATCCTGGTCGAGACGTACAACGGCATCGGCGCGATGGCGGGCGCGATGCCGCTGGAGTGGCAGCGCGTGGTGCTGCCGATAGGCCTGTCCTTCATCGTGCTGCAGTCGGTGTCCTACCTGATCGACGTGCAGCGGCGCACCGTGCCGGCCGACCGCAGCTTCGTCAGCTACGGCGCCTACCAGGCCATGTTCGTGCACCTGATCGCCGGGCCGATCATCCGCTATCAATGGGTCAAGCGCGAGCTCGAGACGCGCTCCGTGGACTGGTCCGGCTTCGCGGCGGGATCGCGGCGCTTTATGGTGGGCGTCAGCATGAAGGTGCTGGTGGCCGACACGCTGGCGCCCGTGGTCGACGCGGTGTTCGCGATGCCGAACCCCACGCTGGCCGACGCCTGGCTGGGATGCGCGGCCTATACGCTGCAGCTGTTCTTCGACTTCGCCGGCTATAGCGCCATGGCGATCGGCCTGGGACAGATGCTGGGCTTCCACTTCCCCGAGAACTTCAACCATCCTTACCTGGCGCGCAGCATCCAGGATTTCTGGCGCCGCTGGCATCTGTCATTGTCCAGCTGGATCCGCGACTACCTCTACATCCCCATGGGCGGCAATCGCCATGGCGAATGGCGCACCTACCGCAACCTGCTGCTGACCATGGCCATCGCGGGCCTGTGGCACGGCGGGGACAGCTGGAACTTCCTGCTGTGGGGCATCGCGCACGGCCTGGCGCTCGCGGTGGCGCGCGCCTGGGGCCAGGCCCACCTGCCTGCCGTGCCGCGCTGGCTGTCGCACGTACTCACGCTGCTGTTCGTCATGCTGGCCTGGACGCTGTTCCGCGCAGTGGGCTTCGAGGCCGCCCTGAATATGTACCGAGGCCAGTTCGGCATGAACGGCATCGGCCTGTCGGATACGCTTGCGGTGATACTGCGGCCGGCGCACGCGGTCGCCGCCTTGCTGGGCATCGTCTGCGTCATCCTGCCGGCGCTGCATCCGTGGTGGGACCGCCGCCCCGCCACGCACCTGCGCCAGCTGTGGAGCGCGACCTGGCCGCTGGCGGGCTTCCTGCTGTCGTTCGGGCTGATCGCCGCGCGCGGCGCCGTGCCTTTCCTCTACTTCCAGTTCTGATGAACGCGACCAACACCACGCCGCCCTACGCGCCCGCCACGCGCACCAGCAAGCTGGCCGCGGTGGGCCTGATCGCCTTCCTGGCCGCGGGCTTCGTCTCGAACGGCTGGGGCGTGCTGGCGCAGCACATGCAGCTGATGCGCGAGGACCCGTCGCTCGAACGCGTACTGGACGGCACGGTCATGCGCGAGATCGCCGAGCACATGTCCAACGCGCCGCTGACCGCCGAGGCGGCGCGCCTGCAGCGCGGGCTGGGATGGCTGACGCTGCGCGACCTCGGACCGAGAGTGCGCCAGGGTTGTCCGGGATGGCTGTTCCTGCGCGACGAACTGCTGGTGCATCGCGACGGCGCCAGCCATGCCGAGACCCGCGCCGCCACCGTGGCGCAGCTGCGGCAGGCGCTGGCCCGGCGCGGCATCGCGCTGCTGGTGGCCGTCGTGCCCGACAAGACCCGCATCGAAGCCGAGCACCTGTGCGGGCTGCATCGACCGGCCGTATTGGACAGCCGAGCGGCGGAGTGGACCGCGCGCGTGGCCGCGCACGGCGTGCCGGTGCTCGACCTGACCGCAGCGCTGGGCAAGGTGCCGGGCGATGCCTATCTGCGCACCGACACGCATTGGAACGAGGCGGGCGCGGGCGCCGCCGCGCACGCGCTGGCCGAGCGCATCCGCGCGCTGGGCACGCCCTTGCAGCCCGGCCCCGCCTATCAGGTGCAGGCCCAGGCGCCCGCGCCGCGCGCCGGCGATCTGGTCAGGCTGGCCGGCCTGGACTGGCTGCCGCCGTCCTGGCAGCCGCAGGCCGAGATCGTGCAAGAGCACACCTACACCGCGCAGGCGCAGGCCGCCGCGTCCGCCGACGACCTGTTCGGCGACGCCGGCCTGCCCACCATCGCCGTGCTGGGCACGTCGTACTCGCGTACGTCCAACTTCATTCCGCAGCTCTCGCAGGCCCTGGGCGCCGCGGTCGGCAACTTCGCGCGCGACGGCGGCGAGTTCGGAGGCGCTGCGCAGGCCTACTTCGCCAGTCCCGCGTACCGGCAGACGCCGCCCAAGCTGATCGTGTGGGAAGTCAACGAGCGCGATCTGCAGACGCCGCTGAAGGACGCCGACGCGGTCCAGCTGAAATGACATCGCCCGCGCGGCGGTGATCACGACCGCGCGCTTGTGGCCGGCCGCATGCCGCCCGCATAATGGTCCGCACCCGTGCCGCATCGCGTGCCCGTACCGAGCGGCCTTCATCGCGAGGATGCCATGCCACAGCAGACCACCGCGCGCCGCATCGTACTGGCGGCGCACCCCTCCGGCGAACCGGTCGACACCGACTTCCGCATCGAGACGCACGAGCTGCCCGAGCCGGCCGCCGGGCAGATGCTGCTGCGCACGATCTATCTGTCGCTCGATCCCTACATGCGCGGCCGCATGAACGCCACGCGTTCGTATGCGCCCAGCGTGCCGCTGGGCGGCACCATGGTGGGCGAGGTGGTGGCCCAGGTCGCCGCCTCGCAGCTCGATGGCTTCAAGCCCGGCGACTTCGTGCTGGCGCATAGCGGATGGACCACGCATGCCCTGTCGGACGGCACGGGCGTGCATCATGTCGACCCGGCGCTGTCGCCCATCGAGACGCGGCTGGGCGTGCTGGGCATGCCTGGCTTCACCGCCTATGCCGGCCTGCGCGAGATCGGCCGGCCGCAGCCCGGGGAGACCGTGGTGGTGGCCGCCGCCAGCGGTCCGGTGGGCTCGCTGGTGGGCCAGCTGGCGCGCGCCGGCGGCGCGCGCGTCGTGGGCATCGCGGGCGGCGCCGAGAAGTGCGCCTACGTGCGCGACGAACTCGGTTTCGACGCCGTGATCGACCACCGCGCGCCCGGCCTGGTGCAGGCCCTGGCCGATGCATGCCCCGACGGCGTCGACGTGTACTTCGAGAACGTCGGCGGCGCGGTCTGGCAGGCGGTGTTCCCGCTGCTGAACACCTTCGCCCGCGTGCCGGTGTGCGGGCTGATCGCCGACTACAACGGCACCACCTCCAGTCCAGGGGAACTGACCGTGCCCGCGCTGATGCGGGCCGTGCTGTCCAAGCGCCTGACGCTGCGCGGCTTTATCAACTATGACCTCGAGCAGTACCGCGAGGACTTCCTGAACGACGTGGCGCCGGCCGTGCGCGACGGCAGCATACGGTACGCGCAGGACATCGTCGACGGCTTGGAGAACGCGCCGCGGGCCTTCATGGGCATGCTCAAGGGCCGCAACTTCGGCAAGCTGCTGGTGCGCGTGGCCGAGCCCGCATAAGCCCGCGCGGGCCGCCTGCCATCGGCTTGAAGGCGGCGTCGCGCGCTGCACACTGTTACGCATTCGGGGCCCTTGAAATCCACGCGAGGGCCGCCAATTTCGTGCCATGGGCGGCATGCCTCGCCGCCCGGCAAATCGTATATGGATCTGCCGGCAAACAGGCCGGCGGCAGTCTTGCTTCAGCAGGACCGCCCGCTTCGTCACGCATGGAGAAATCGATCATGACTATGCAGCAACTGTTCCGGCCGGACGTGTTCCGTGCCTTCGACCGTCTGTGGGAGCAGATGGATGACGCCCTGCGCGGCGCCGGCGCGCCCGCCAACCTGCGCTCGAGCAGCCAGGGCTTTCCCGCGCTCAATGTCGGTTCGACCGACGACGCCATCGAGCTGGTGGCCTTCGCGCCGGGTCTCGACCCCGCCACGCTCGACGTGACCGTGGATCGCGGCCTGCTGACCATCTCGGGCGAGCGCAAGAGCGCCCTGGCCGAGTTGCCGGAAGGCGCCGCGGTGTATGCGCGCGAGCGCGTGGCCGGCAAGTTCCGCCGTGCCGTCGAGCTGCCGCGCGATGCCGATCCCGATCGCGTCGAGGCTCGCTATGTGGACGGCTGCCTGCGCGTCACGGTACGCCGCAAAGAGTCCGCCAAGCCCCGCGCCATCACGGTGCAGTAACCGTCCTTACGCAAAGGAGAGCAACATGAGTACGGAAAGCAATGTCGCGGTAAGCGGCGGCAACCGCGCCGAGCAACGCACCGCCACCATCGTCCCGCCCGTGGACATCTTCGAGGACGCATCCGGCATTACGCTGATCGCCGATCTGCCGGGCGTGTCGAAAGACCGGCTGGATATCCGCGTGCAGTCCGAACGGCTGTTCATCGAGGCCGAGGCCCGCGTCGAAGTGCCGGCCAACCTGCAGGTGTTCCACACCGAGGTGGACCAGCCTCGCTATCGCCGCGCCTTCAACCTCAGCGCCGAGCTGGACACGGGCGCGATCGATGCGAGCCTGAAGGATGGCGTGCTGACGCTGCGCATCCCGCGCGCCCAGGCCGCCCAGCCGCGCCGCATCGAAGTGCAGGTGGGCTGATGCAGCAACGGGATGGCGTAGCATACGGGGGGTCGTTTTCTCCCGATGCCGCCATCCCATGAAGCCCGTCCTGCTGGTCCTGATTCCTCTTGCCGACGCCCACCTCGCGCAGCTGCACGAGCGCTATGACGTGCGGCATGCGCCGACGGCCGCCGCGCGCGACGCGGCCATCGCGCACGCCGATGCCGGCGCGATCCGCGTCGTGCTTACCAACGGGGCCGTGGGCCTGAAGGGCGCCGAGATGGATCGGCTGGGCGGGTTGGAACTGGTGTGTGCGCTGGGCGCGGGCTACGAGAATATCGACCTCGACGCCGCCCGCCGCCGCGGCATCGCGGTAGGCAATGGGGCCGGCACCAATGACGATTGCGTGGCCGACCATGCCTTCGGTCTGCTGCTGGCCGCGGTGCGCGGCTTGCGCAAGCTGGACGCCCATACGCGCGCCGGAGGCTGGCGCGACGGCCTGCCGCCGCTGCCCAATTTCTCGCATCAGCGCCTGGGCATCCTGGGCCTGGGCACCATCGGCCGCAAGATCGCGCAACGGGCGCGCGGCTTCGAACTCGAGGTCGGCTATCACAATCGGCGCAAGCTTGACGACACGTCTTACGCGTACTTCGACACGCCGCTGGCGCTGGCCGAGTGGGCCGACTATCTGGTGGTGGTGACGCCCGGCGGCGCGGCCACGCGACATCTGGTCAACGCCGATGTGCTGCGCGCGCTGGGGGCCGGCGGCTTCGTGGTGAACGTGGCCCGTGGGAGCGTCGTGGATACGGCCGCGCTCGCCGCGGCGCTGCGCGACGGCACCATCGCCGGCGCGGGGCTGGACGTCTATGAAAGCGAGCCCGAGGCTCCCGCAGAACTGCTGGACCTGGACAACATCATCCTGACGCCGCACGTGGGCGGCAATTCGCCGCGCGCGATGGCGGCGTCCGTCCAGCGCTTCCTGGACAACGCCGCGCGGCATTTCGCCGGGCAGCCGCTGGTTTCGCCCGTTACGCTGTAATCCGCGAAAAACAAGCGCCAGGCTCCGCGAGCGGAGCCTGGCGCGCACTGCGATCGATGCGATCCCTGGGCCCTAGCGAGCGCCTTCCTGGATCTTCTCGCCGCCGCGCTCGATATCCTTGCCGGCGCCTTCCATCGTGTTGCAGCCGGCGACCATCGCGGCCACGGCCATCATCGCGACCAGCCATTTGCGGGAATGCTTCATGTGACTCTCCTTTCTTCTGGGGGTAGGCGGCTCACTTGCCGAATTGGGTCTTGGCGTCGGCTCTGCACTTGTCCTCGGCATCGCCGGACATGGCATCGCACTTCTTGATCGCGAGGTCGTAGTTGGCGTCGCGCTTGGTGCGCGACGCGTCGCGGTCGGCCTCGGCCTTTTCCTTGCCTGCCTTCGCATCGGCCTGCGCGTTCAGGCGATCGGTGCGGGCCTGCATCAGGCAGGTCTCTTTCTGGTCGCCGGTCATCGAATCGCACTGTTTGCGGGCAGCGTCGTAGCGCGCATCGATCTGGTCCGGAGTCATGACCTGGGCCTGCGCGTGTACGGCGAAGGAAGTGAAGGCGGCGCCCAGGCCGACGGCCAGGCCGCCGAGGGAGCGCTTGAAGAGGGTATTCATATCCGAGTCCTCATTGCGAACGCCGCGTGATGCAGGCGGATACGCCCGCGGTGATTGCGAGCGCGAGGCGTATCAGCAAGAGACGTGCCCGCAGTCGAACAGCCATTCGGCAGCGCCGGTGCGGTGCCGCGCGCCCGTCAGGCGTGGGTATTTTTTTCCCGCGTGCGCCGAGCGGCGCGTGCGGCGCGCGAGCTATCTGTGCACGTCCTGCGAGGTCCAGGCGGCGGGCGCGCTGAGACCCAGCAGCGAGGTCACCAGCAGTTCGCGCAACACCAGTTCGTTGTCGTCCAGATCTATCATGCGGCCCGCGCCGGTCAGCACCTGGAATTTCTGCGACAGCGGATCGCAATTGGCCAGCAGGTGCATGGCAGAGCCGCGGATGAATTCATACCGCCAGATGATCTCGGCGCGAGTGAACTGCGGCAGGCTGGCCGCCAGCACGTCGATGAACATCTGCGCATAGCCGTCCATGTGCTGCCCCACGAACAGCGTGTAGTCGCTGTCGGGCGCGGCGCGCAGATGGTTCTCGGCACGCACGAACAGGCGCCCGCCGTCGACGCTGCGTTCGGCCATGACCAGCGGACGGAACAGCGCCTCGAGAATGGCCGGCACCGGCAGGGGGCCGGGCTGGAACTGCTGTCGCGCGGCTTCGAGCAATACGCGGCGTTCGATGTTGACGGGCTCGAGGATGCTGAGCAGCACGGTCTTGACCAGTGCGTCCTTCGAGCCGAAGTAGTAATGAATGGACGCCACGTTCACGTTGCTGGCGTCGCAGATGTCGCGCACCGTGGTGACGGTTGGGCCCTTGCGCGAGATCAGCTCCTTCGCCACTTTGAGGATGCGGTCCGGGACCGGCATGTCCGGGACCGGCATGTCCGGAACCGGCATGTCCGGAACCGGCATGCCGACGCCGCCGTCTTCCAGGTCCCGAGAATGATTCGCCGGGACGGCAAGGCTGGTAGTGCTCATGTCTCGGTCTTGTTAAATGGTTGTTTGAAGAAAGCATGAGATCGTACGGCCATTTGTACGGTTCCAACAATCAGGGAAGACGAGCAACGAAAATTAATAGGTGCTTACCCTGAGAAAATCGCCTATTTCACCGTTATATGGCAGGAATGCTGCGCCATGGTGCAGGATTCACCATCCTGTTGCCTTGACGGTTGCGAAGCCCCATTCCTAGAATGAAAACAAGTGTTTAAACACCAAAAATCAGCCTAAGTCGCTGAAATCACGGGGTTTGCAGCCGCCGCATGGCGCGAGCCCCGGATATACAAGGGGTCTACGAATGTCGCAAACGTCCGTACAAGAAGGTCCTGTATCCACGCCGGCCGACCACATCCCGGTCCTGCTGCGCAATGCCCGGTTTCCGCTGCCCGATGCCTATGTGCCCGAGGTGATCGCAGCGTACGGATACGTGGAGCGCCTGGCGGCGCGCATCCATCACGGCTATCCGCGCGGCGCCGAGCCCGCCCACGTATTCGACCCTCGCGCCTTCCTGCCCGCCGCGGAGGCGCATCATGGCTGACGATCTTACTTTCCTGTCGGTGGCCGCGGCCAGCCGGTTGATCGCCGCCCGCAAGCTGTCGCCGGTCGAGCTGACCGATGCGTGCCTGGCCCGCATGGACATGGTGGACGGGGTGCTGAACAGCTTCATCACGCCCACCCCCGAGTTGGCCCGCGCCCGGGCGCGGCAGGCCGAGGCCGAGATCGCGCGCGGTGGACCCCGCAGCGCGATGCATGGCATCCCGTATTCGCTGAAGGACATCTACGAGACCGCGGGCATCCGCACGACGGGGCAATCCCGCGTGCTGGCCGACAATGTGCCGCAGGCGGACTGCGCGGCGCAGACTGCGCTGGCGGCCGCGGGCGGCGTGCTGGTCGGGAAGACGACCACCTGGGAATTCGCGCACGGCGGACCGTCGTGGGACGTGGCGGCTCCGCCCGCGCGCAATCCCTGGGCCCCCTCGCGCAGCCCGGCGGGTTCGTCATCGGGTTCGGGCGCGGCGATCGCCGCCGGCCTGTGCCTGGCCAGCATGGGCTCCGATACCGGCGGGTCGATCCGCCTGCCGGCGGCCGCCTGCGGCATTGCGGGCATCAAGCCCACCTACGGCCGCCTGAGCCGGCGCGGCATCCTGCCCAACAGCTTCAGCCACGATCATGCAGGGCCTATGGCGTGGACCTGCGAGGACCTCGCCATCCTGCTGGGCATCACGGCGGGCCACGATCCGCAGGACCCGGCGTGCGCCGACCTGCCCGTGCCCGATTACCGCGCGGCGCTCGATGGCCACGCCAAGGGGCTCACCATCGGCGTGCCCTGGCAATGGCTGGACCACGAAGCGCCCATTTCCGACGCCAGCCGTGAGGCGTTCCAGGCTGCGCTGGACGTGTTGACGGACCTGGGCGCCACGGTGCGCGGCGTCACGCTGCCGCCCATCCTGGAATTCAACGACAGCAAGCGCGTCATCGCCATGGCGGAGCTGTTCTCCATCCACGAGCGAGACCTGCGCACGCGCCCTGACCTGTTCGGCGCCAGCCTGCGTTTTCGCATCATGTGCGGCTCGCTGTTGCGCGCCGAAGACTACGTGCAGGCGATGCGCATGCGCGCGCAGTTGGCCAGCGCGATGCAGGCGGTCTTCGGCGCGGCCGGCGGCGGCTCTGTAGACCTCATCGCATTGCCGTGCGCCGAGCCGGCCGGACTGCTGGAGACCAGCAAGCCCGAATGGATGTTCGAAGCGCCCAGCTACACGGCGCCGTTCAACGTCACGGGCAATCCGGCCTTGTCGGTCTGCAGCGGCTTCAATGCTGACGGCATGCCGTTCTCGCTGCAGCTGGCGGGACGGCTGTTCGACGAGGCCACGGTGCTGCGCGTGGGCGACGCCTATGAGCGCGCCACCGCATGGCGCGGCAGGCGGCCGGACGTCGCCGCGCTGGCCCGCCAGGCCGTCCCGCCGCCGGAGCCCGTCGCCGCATAGCGACTGCATTCCCCATCGATCCATCCGACCTGACCGCGGCCGCATGCCGGCGCGCGGCGGGCCCTGGTTTTCCTTGTAGTCGGTTTTTCCGTACCGGGCGGGCCCCGTGCCGCCCTTGATCCTGCCAGCAACCGGAGAATCACCTTGGCTCTGAAAAAACCCGCCGCCGCTTTCCTGGCCGCATTGCTCGCCTTCGCACTGCATCCCTCCCATGTCCAGGCGGCCGAGAAGGTGCTGCGCGTCGCCTCCACCATGGCCGACATTCCGCTGACCACCGGACAGTCCAGCCAGGGCGGCGAAGGCCTGCGCTTCATCGGCTTCGCGATGTACGACGGCCTGGTGCGCTGGGACCTCTCGCGTGCCGACGCGCCGGCCAAGCTGGCGCCGGGCCTGGCGTTGAGCTGGTCTTCGGACGAGGCCACTCACACCAAATGGACCTTCAAGCTGCGTCCCGACGTGAAGTTCCACGACGGCTCCGCCTTCGATTCGCACGCCGTGGTGTGGAACCTGGACAAGCTGCTGAAGCGCGACGCGCCGCAGTTCGACCAGAGCCAGGCCACGCAGGCCGGCCAGTACATCTCGAACATCGCGTCGTATCGCAGCGTCGATCCCATGACGGTGGAGATCACCACCAAGCAGGCCGACGCGGTGTTTCCCTATCTGATGACCTTCGTGCTGATGTCCAGCCCGGCGCGCTTCAAGGAGATGGGCAACGACTGGAACAAGGTCGCGTTCAAGCCTTCGGGCACCGGCCCATGGATACTCGACAAGCTGGTGCCGCGCGAGCGGGCCGAGATGGTGCGCAACCCCAACTACTGGGATCCCAAGCGCGTGCCCAAGTCCGACCGCATGGTGCTGCTGACCATGCCCGATCCCAGCACGCGCGTGGCCGCGCTGTTGTCCAGGCAGGTCGACTGGGTCGAGGCGCCGCCGCCCGACACGCTGCCTCGCCTGAAGTCCGCCGGCATGCAGATCGTCACTAACGTCTATCCGCACAACTGGCCCTACATCCTCAGCTATTCCGAGGACTCGCCCTTCAAGGACATCCGCGTGCGCAAGGCGGCCAACCTGGCCATCGACCGCAAGGGCCTTTCGGAATTCCTGGGCGGCACCGCCATTCCGGCAGAGGGCATGATCGATCCCAAGCATCCCTGGTTCGGCCAGCCGAACTTCAAGATCAAGTACGACCCGGATGAGGCGCTGCGCCTGATGAAGGAAGCCGGCTACAGCCCCGAGAAGCCGCTGCGCGTGAAGTTCGCGGTGTCCACGGCGGGATCGGGCCAGATGCAGCCGCTGCCCATGAACGAGTTCGTGCAGGAGAACCTGCGCGTCGTGGGCTTCGACGTGCAGCTCGAAGTGATGGAGTGGGAGGCGCTGCGCTCGCATCGCCGCGTCAGCTCCGATCAGCCCGAGAACAAGGGCATCCACGGCCTGAACAACAGCGTCGCGTACTGGGACCCCTACATCGGCCTGATCGGTCCGGCGTGGTCCGCCACGCGTCCGCCGCTTGGCTACAACTGGGGCGGCTTCAAGGACAAGGAAGCCGACGAGCTGGCCGCCGCCGCGCAGGTCGAATTCGATCCCGCGAAGCAGGACGCGCTGCTGGCCAGGCTGCACACGCGCATCGTGGACCAGTCGATGTGGATCTGGGTCGTGCATGACCTGAATCCGCGCGCGCTGGCGCCCAACGTCAAGGGCTTCGTGCAGGCGCAGAGCTGGTTCCAGGACCTGACCCCCGTCTCGGTCGAATAGCGGGAGACCTCCCATGCTGCGATACATCCTTCACCGCATCCTGTACACGCTGCCCATCGCCCTGGGCGTGTCGCTGGTGTGTTTCGCGCTGGTGCACCTGGCGCCGGGCGATCCGCTCAGTTCGGTGCTGCCCGAGAACGCCTCGCCGCAGGTCATCGCCGAGATCCGATCGGCCTATGGCTTCGACCAGCCGTTGCCCGTGCAGTACCTGAAGTGGCTGGGCCGCGCCATCTCGGGCGACCTGGGCGCCTCGATCAAGAGCGGTCGGCCGGTGATGGCCGAGATCGCGCCGGCCATCGGCAACTCGGTGATCCTGGCGGCGGCGGCCATCACACTGGCTTTTGTCGGCGGCTGCGCGATGGGGGCGGTGGCCGGTTATTCGCGATCGCGCGTCGTCGACCGCATCGTGACGGCGACCGCGGTGACGGGTGTGTCGCTGCCGCACTACTGGGTCGGCATGGTGCTGATCGTGCTGTTCTCGGTGGAGCTGGGCTGGCTGCCGGCCTCGGGCATGGGCGACCTGGACTGGCAGCACATGATCCTGCCCACCGTGACGCTGGCGGTGATCCCCATGGGCATCATCGCGCGTTCGGTGCGCGCCTCGGTGATCGAGATACGCAAGCAGGAGTTCGTGCAGACCCTGTATGCCAAGGGCCTGCGCGGTCCGCGGGTGTTCGCGCACGTGGCCAAGAACGTGGCGCCCACCGTGATGGCCGTGATGGGCCTGCAGTTCGCCCAGATGCTGGGCGGCTCCATCCTGGTGGAAACGGTGTTTGCGTGGCCCGGCACGGGTTTCCTGCTGAACTCCGCCATCTTCACGCGCGACCTGCCGATCCTGCAGGGCACGATCCTGGTGCTGGCCTCGCTGTTCGTGCTGATGAACCTGATCGTCGACGTGCTGCAGATGATGGTCGATCCCCGCGTCAAGCGCAGCTGAGAAGGAGAGCCCGATGAACACCAACTCCGCGGCGCTGGGCGCCGCCGCCCCTATCTCCGCGCCCGTGGCCTTTCGCCGACCCAGCCGGGGCTTCTGGCATACGGTGGGCCGCCGGTTGGCGCGCGATCCCGTCACGCTGGTCTGTGGCTTCATCCTGCTGACCATCATCGGGTTGGCCGTGGCCGCGCCATGGCTGGGCCTGGACGATCCGTTCAAGATGAGCATGGTGCGGCGCCTGAAGCCGTTCGGGTACCAGGGCCATCTGCTGGGCACCGACGAGCTGGGACGCGACATGCTGTCGCGCCTGATCCACGGCGGCAGGCTGTCGCTGTTCCTGGGCTTCACGCCGGTGGTGCTGGCCACCTGCATAGGCGGCGCGCTGGGCGTGATCGCCGGCTTCGTCGGCGGCCGCTGGAACATGGCCATCATGCGCCTGATCGATGTGTTCTACGCGTTCCCGTCGGTGCTGCTGGCGGTGGCGATATCGGGGGCGCTGGGTGCGGGCCTGCTCAACAGCATCCTCGCGCTGACGCTGGTGTTCATTCCTCCCATCGCGCGCATCGCGGAAAGCGTCACCACGCAAGTCCGCACGCAGGACTACGTCGAAGCGGCGCGCGCCACGGGCGCGTCGGGGCTGCGCATCATCCGCAGCCATGTGCTTTCGAACGTGACCGGTCCCATTCTGGTGTACGCGTCCAGTCTCATCAGCGTCAGCATCGTCGTCTCCTCGGGCCTGAGCTTCCTGGGCCTGGGCGTCAGCCCGCCCAATGCCGAGTGGGGCCTGATGCTGAACGCGTTGCGCCAGGCCATCTACGTATCGCCCATCACGGCCATCCTGCCCGGCGTGATGATTTTCGTGACCTCGATGTGCTGCAGCCTGATGAGCGATGGCTTGCGCAGCGCCATGGACGTGAAGGCCTGACCGGAGACCGCCATGTTTGCACGATTGAAGAACGCGCCGCCAGATGCCGTGTCCGGCGCGCCTGCCGCATCCGAAGACACGCTCAGGCTGCTGAGCAGGAGACAGGACCGGCGCGACCGCGGCGGACCCGCGCAGCCCATGCTGATCGTGCGGGACCTGAAGAAGCATTTCGAGATCGGCGGCGGCCTCCTGCCGGGCCGCCCCAAGACCGCCGTGCGCGCCGTGGACGGCGTCAGCTTCGAGGTGGCCAAGGGCGAGACGCTGGGCATCGTCGGCGAATCCGGCTGCGGCAAGTCGACCACCGCGCGGCTGCTGATGCACCTGATCGAGCCCGACTCGGGATCGCTGATCTTCGACGGCGACGAAGTGGCGGGCGTGCGCGGCATCAGCGTGCGCGAGCTGCGCCTGCACATGCAGATGGTGTTCCAGGACAGCTATGCCTCGCTGAATCCGCGCCTGACCATCGCCGACAGCATCGCCTTCGGTCCATCCGTGGCCGGCATGGACGGCGCGCAGGCGCGCACGCGCGCGCTGAGCCTGCTGAAGATGGTGGGCCTCGAACCAGGCACGTTCGCACAGCGCTATCCGCACGAACTGTCGGGCGGGCAGCGCCAGCGCGTCAATATCGCGCGTGCGCTGGCCATGGGTCCGCGCCTGCTGATCCTGGACGAGTCGGTATCCGCGCTGGACAAATCGGTCGAGGCGCAGGTGCTGAACCTGCTGCGCCAGCTCAAGCGAGAACTCGGGCTGACCTACGTGTTCATCTCGCACGACCTGAACGTCGTGCAGTACATCAGCGACCGCGTGCTGGTGATGTACCTGGGCCAGGTGGTCGAATCCGGCCCGGTGGACGCCATCTATGGCGGCGCGCGCCATCCCTATACCGCGGCATTGCTGGCCTCGCGGCCGTCGATGGATCCGCGCCGCCGCGTTACCACGCCGCCCCTGTCCGGCGACCCGCCCAATCCCATCAATCCGCCCAGCGGCTGCCGCTTCCGCACGCGCTGCCCGCGCGCGCAGCAGCGCTGCGCGCAAGAGGCGCCCGTGCTGGCGCCGTCGCCGGATACCGACGGCCACATGGCCGCCTGCCACTTCCCGTTGACGCGCGCCGACATGCCCCGCGCCAGCGCCGCAGCCTGACCGGAGAACCCCGATGCAAGAGCCCACGAGTTCCGAACGTACGCCGCTCGTCCAGGTGGAAGACCTGTCGGTGCGCTTCGTCACGCGCGACATGAACGTGCCGGTGGTCAACGGCGTGTCGTTCACGCTGGCGCAGGGCGAGGTGCTGTGCCTGCTGGGCGAGTCCGGCTCGGGCAAGAGCGTCACGCTGCGCGCGCTGATGCGCTTGTTTCCGTCCAGCGCCCAGCTGTCGGGCACGGTCCGCGTGGGCGGCGTCGACGTGCTCGGCCTGCCGCGCAACAAGCTGGCCGACGTGCGCGGCTCGCTGATCTCGATGATCTTCCAGGAGCCGCTGACCGCCCTGGACCCGGTCTACACCATCGGCCAGCAGATCGCCGAGACCGTGGTGCGGCACGAGGGCGTCAGCCATCGCGACGCCATGCGCCGCGCGCTGGAACTGCTGGAATTAGTGCAGATTCCGTCGGCCGTGCGGCGCCTGGCGGCCTACCCGCACGAGCTCTCGGGCGGGCTGCGCCAGCGCGCCATGATCGCGCTGGCGCTGTCGTGCCGGCCCAAGCTGCTGCTGGCGGACGAGCCCACCACCGCGCTGGACGCCACCGTGCAGATCCAGGTGCTGCTGCTGATCCGCGAACTGCAGCGCGAGCTGGGTATGGCCACCATCTTCGTCACGCACGACCTGGGCGTGGCGTGCGAGGTCGCCGACAAGGTGGCGGTGATGTATGCGGGACGCTTCGCCGAGACCGGTTCCATCGAAGACATCATGGACCGCGCCGTGCATCCGTACACGCAGGGCCTCCTGCGCTCCACGGTGTCGGGCGACGACCGGGAGCGCGACCTGGTGCCCATCCCCGGGGCTCCGCCAGACCTGGCGGACCTGCCGCCGGGATGCAGCTTCGCCCCGCGCTGCCCGTCTCATCGTCCCGAATGCGATGCGGCCGTGCCGCCCATGTCCGGCGTAGGCGCGCACCAGGCGCGCTGCGTACTGGCGCCGCAGCGTCTGGCGCAGGGTCCTGTCGACGCCTACGCCATGGACGCGGCATGCCGGTGATCAGCGCGGGCCTGGCGGCGCGCGCCGCCGCCACCTATGCCGGCGCCGCCCTGGCCGGCTGGCTGTTCCAACGGATGCACGTGCCGCTGCCATGGATGCTGGGTCCGGTCATGGTCACGGCCGCCGCGTCGCTGACCGGCGTGCGCGTCGCGGGATGGGCGGGGCTGCGCAGCGCGGGCCTCATTGTGGTGGGCACCACGCTGGGCCTGTACTTCACGCCCCAGGCGGCTCGCGAACTCATTGACCACGTGCCGCTGATTCTGATGGCGGTGGCCGCGACGCTGCTGATCGCCTGCTCGGCCTCGCTGCTGCTGACGCGCACCAGCGGCATCGACCGCGTCACCGCGTTCTTCTGCAGCGTTCCGGGCGGCCCCGCCGAGATGTGCATGCTGGCCAATCGCTTCGGCGGCGCACCGGTGCCCATCGCGGTCTCGCAGATGCTGCGCATCGTGGTGCTCGTGATGGTGCTGCCCGCGGCGCTGACTTTCGGCGGTGCCGGCCGCGGCCCGGGTCCGGCCCCCGAGCCGTTGACCACGCTGGGCGTGATCGAGCTGGTGCTGCTGCTGGGCGTGTCGACGATGGCCACCGTCGCGATGACGCGCATCGGCATGCGCAGCGCGTGGCTGCTGGTGCCGCTGGTAGTGGCCATCGCCGCCTCGCTGTCCGGCTGGGCGCCGCCCGCCATGCCCGGCGCGCTGGCCGCGGCAGCGCAGGTGTGCATCGGCACGCAGCTGGGCCTGGCCTTTCGCCGGCAGGAGATCCTGGGCGTGCGCAGGGCCCTGCCCGCCATCCTGCTCAACGTCGGCATCCTGGCCGCGGGCTGCGCGGCCGTTGCCGCCGTGCTGGCCGCCGCTTCCGGCACGTCGCTCGCCTCGCTCGTGCTGGCCACTGCGCCCGGCGGGGTCACCGAGATGTGCCTGACTGCCCGCTCGCTGGGCCTGGAGGTTCCGCTGGTAGTGGGCTTTCACGTCTGCCGCGTGTTCATCGTGGTTTCCGCCACACCCTGGCTGTTCGCCGCGATGCGACGCAGCGGCCTGATCGATCTGCCCCATCCCGTGCCCAAGTCGTCCTGAGGAGCCGCTACCCATGAGTGCCGAACTGTTCCACCTGTCCGCCGGCGAAGCCGGCCGCCTGATACAGAGCCGAAAGCTGTCGCCGGTCGAACTGGTCGACGCGTTCCTCGCCCGCATCGAGGCGGTGGACGGACGCTTGAAGAGCTATCTGCTGGTGACCGCCGACGCCGCGCGCGATGCGGCGCGCCAAGCCGAAACCGACATCATGGCCGGCCGCTGGCGCGGTCCGCTGCATGGCATTCCCTATGCGGTGAAGGACAACTACTACACGCGCGGCGTGCGCACCTGCGCGGCCTCGCGCCTGCTCATCGATTTCATGCCGGACCACGACGCCGCCGCGATCGAGAGACTGGATGCGGCGGGCGCCATCCTGCTGGGCAAGCTGAATACGTGGGAGTACGGCACGGGCAACGGCGGCGTGTACTTCGACCTGCCGTTCGAGCCCGCGCGCAATCCGTGGAGCCTGGAACATTCGCCGGGCGGCTCGTCGTCCGGATCCGGCGCCTCGGTGGCGGCCGGCACGGCCATGGTGGCGCTCGGTTCCGATACCGGGGGCTCGGTGCGACTGCCTGCCGCGGCCTGCGGCCTGCAGGGCATGAAACCGACCTATGGCCGCATCAGCCGGCACGGCATCCTGCCCAACTGCTATTCGCTGGACGTGCCCGGCCCGCTGACGTGGACCGTCGAGGACAGCGCCATCATGCTGCGCGCGCTGTCGGGCTACGACGCGCGCGATCCCGGCAGCGCCGACGTCGAAGTGCCGGACTTCGTGGCGGGCCTGGGCGATGGCGTGCGCGGCATGACGATAGGCGTGGTGCGCGACCTGGGGCAGGCCGAATCGCTGGTCGACGCCGCCAATCGACGCGGCGTGGACGAGATGGCCAAGGTGCTCGCGGAGCAGGGCGCGCGCATCATCGACCTGGCCCTGCCGGCGGAGATCGCCGACTACAGGCGCGCCACCACGGTGATCAACTGGACCGAGTCGTTGTCGCTGCACGAGCAGGAGTTCATGACGCGCGCCGAGGACATGGGCTACGCGCTGCGGGAAAAGATGATGAGCGGCTTCCTGACCCGTTCGGTGGATTACCTGGCCGCGCAGCGGCGCCGCCGAGAATTGACGGCCGCCACCGACGCGCTGGTGCGCAGCGTGGATGCGCTGGTGCTGCCGTGCGCCTTCCATACCGCGGCGCCGCTGTCGGACATCGATCGCGTCAAGGCCTACACCAGCGATACCGCGTGCCCGCCTTTCAATGCCTCGGGCCATCCCGCCATGGCCGTGTGCACGGGCTTCGATGAGCAGGACCTGCCGACCAACGCGCAGATCGTGGGCCGCTGGTTCGACGAGGCCACCGTGCTGAAGATCGCGCGCGCCTACGAGCGGGCCACCGGCTGGCGCGAGCGCCGTCCGTCGTTCTGAAGATCCTATTCCTCGAAAGAGACGCATCGCTTCATGGACACCGAACTTTTCCATCTGACGGCCGGCGAGGCGGGCAGGCTGCTGCAGGCACGCAAGCTGTCGCCCGTCGAATTGCTGGATGCCTTCCTGGCCCGCATCGAGGCCGTGGACGACCGCGTGAAGAGCTATCTGCTGGTGACGGCGGACGCGGCACGCGACGCGGCGCGCCAGGCTGAAAGCGACATCATGGCCGGTCGCTGGCGCGGCCCGCTGCACGGCATTCCGTACGCGGTGAAGGACAACTACTACACGCGCGGGGTGCGCACCTGCGCGGCCTCGCGACTATTGATGGACTTCGTGCCCGGGCACGACGCGGCCGTCGTCGAGAAGCTGGACGCCGCCGGCGCGGTGATGCTGGGCAAGCTGAACACCTGGGAATACGGCACCGGCAATGGCGGCGTGTACTTCGACCTGCCGTTCGATCCGGCCTGCAATCCCTGGGCGCTGGACCGCTTCACCGGCGGATCGTCCACCGGCGCGGGCGCGGCGGTGGCGGCCGGCACGGCCATGATCGCCATGGGCTCGGACACCACGGGATCGGTGCGCCTGCCCGCCGCTGCCTGCGGCCTGCAGGGCATGAAGCCCACTTACGGCCGCATCAGCCGCCACGGCATCCTGCCCAACTGCTATTCCATGGATACTCCCGGCCCGCTGACCTGGACCGTCGAGGACAGCGCCATCGTGCTGCGCGCGGTGTCGGGCCACGACAGCCGCGACCCGGCCTCGGGCGACCGTGCCGTGCCCGACTACCTGGCCGGCCTCGAGGCGGGCGTGCGCGGCATGACCATCGGCGTCATCCGCGATTTCGGGGCCGAGGGCGACGCCCTGGAGCCCGCCAACCGCGAGGGCCTGGAGGACATGGTGCGCGTGCTGCGGGCGCAGGGCGCACGCGTCATCGAGGTGACGCTGCCCGCGCCGATACACGAGTACCGCAAGGTCACGTCGGTCATCAACTGGACCGAGTCCATGACCATCCACGAGTCGGACCTGATGGAGCGCGCGGCCGACATGGGCTACGCGCTGCGCGACAAGCTGATGTCCGGCTTCATGACGCGCGCGGTGGACTACCTGGCCGCGCAGCGCCGCCGCCGCGAGCTTGCCGATGCGACCGACCGACTGGTGCGCAGCGTGGACGCGCTGATCGCGCCCTGCGCCTTCCACGTCGCGCCGAAGTTCGCGGACAACGACGTGCTGCGCACCTTCACCAGCCAGAACGTCTGCCCGCCGTTCAACGCCTCGGGCCATCCCGCCATGACCGTCTGCACCGGCTTCGACGCCGACGGCCTGCCCACCAACGCACAAGTGGTGGGGCGCTGGTACGACGAAGCCACCGTGTTCAAGGTTGCCCGCGCCTACGAGCGCGCCACCGGCTGGCGCGATCGCCGGCCCTCGCTGTAACGCCCTTTCCGCTCACTACTGGAGACCGTTTCGCCATGCCCAACCCGCCCAAGGAACTCTGGACCGCCGACGAGATCGCGGCGCACTGCCGCCGCTTCGGCCTGTCGCTGCCCGAGCCGCTGATGAAGCGCATGCACGAGCTCTCGGCCAACGTATCGCAGACCGGCATGGACATCGCGCGCATGCCGTCCAAGGATTGCGAGCCCGCGCTGACCTTCAAGATGCCCGTCGAGTAACCCCCTGTCTTCCACGAGGAAACCGCCATGCAACCGTATGAGTTGACCGCCACTGAAGCCGCGGCGTTGATCGCCGCCAGGAAGCTGTCCTGCGAAGAGCTTGCACGATCCACCCTGGCCCGCATCGAAGAGCGCGACCCCGTCGTGCGCGCATGGAGCTACGTGGATCGCGACATGGTGATCCGCAAGGCGCGCGAACTGGACAAGACGCCGCCGGCCAGTCCGCTGCACGGGCTGACCTTCGGCGTGAAGGACGTGATCCAGACCGTGGACATGCCGACCCAGCAGAACTCGGCGCTGTACGTCGACCACCAGAGCGGACAGGACGCCGCGTGCGTGGCCGTGGTGCGCCACAGCGGCGCGCTGATCGTCGGCAAGACCGACACGGTCGAATTCGCTTCCGGCGGACGCATGGCGGCCTCGCGCAATCCGCACAACCTGGCGCATACGCCGGGTGGCTCGTCGTCGGGCTCGGGCGCCGCCGTGGGCGACAAACAGGTGCAGCTGGCCTTCGGCACGCAGACCGGCGGCTCGCACATCCGGCCCGCGGCCTTCAACGGCATCTACGGCATCAAGCCGACGCATGGGGCCGTCAGTCGGGAAGGCGCCAAGAATTACTCGCATACCCTGGACACCATAGGCTGGTACGGCCGCTGCGTGGAAGACCTGCAGCTGGTCGCCCGCGAGTTCCGGCTGCTGGATGCCGAGTTCGCCAAGCCCGTGCAGATCAAGGGTCTGAAGGTCGGCCTGTACCGTTCACCCGCGTGGGAACTGGCCGATGCCTATGCGCGCGAGGCGCTGTTCGAGGCGGGACGCAGGCTGGAGGCCGCAGGCGCCATCGTCACCGAACTGACCTTGCCGGCGGGCTTCGACCGGCTGGACGACGCGCAGCAGATCGTGATGCGCGGCGAGGGCCGCGGCGCCTTCCTGCCCGACTACCTGGGTCCGAAGCGCCACATGCTGGCGCAGCATTTCCTGGACATCGTCGGCAACTCCACCAAGATCACGCCGGCCAAGCTGGTGGCGGCCTATGACCTGGCCGCGGAGTGCCGGCGCACGTTCGACGGCATGTTCGGCGCGGACCTGGACGTCGTGCTGACGCCGTCCTCGCCGGGCGAGGCGCCCGAAGGCCTGTCGTCCAGCGGCAATCCCGTGTTCAACGCGATGTGGACACTGCTGAACGTGCCGTGCGTCGGCATTCCCGTGGGCGTCAGTCCGCGGGCGCTGCCGCTGGGCATCCAGCTGGTGGGGCCGCGCTACTCGGATTCGCAGCTGCTGGAGATCGCGCTGGCATGCGCACCGGCCATCCACGTGAAGCAGGACGGCAAGCTGACGCCGTTGAAGGCGGAGGTGAGTGCGATGGCGTGATCGGGACGCTACGGCCTCGTGCTTGCCGTTGTCCCAGGGCGGGACCGCCAGGGTCCCCGCCCTCGTCATGCGGATCAGTCCACCTTCGCGCCGGACTGCTCCACCACCTTGGCCCAGCGTGCGATGTCGGCCTTGTGGATGCGCTGGAAGGCGGCGATGCTGGGATCGGCCGGGGGCGCGATGCCTTGCAGGTCTTCCAGCCATGCCTTGAAGTCCGGCGTGCTGATGACCTTGATCACGGCCTCGCTCATGCGCTTCTGGATCTCGGGCGGCAGCTTGGCGGGCGCGAACAGGCCATACCAGGTGCTGCTTTCATAGCCGGGGATGTTGCATGCCTCGGCCACCGTCGGCACGTCGGGCAGCGCCTTGATGCGCTTGGACGTGGTCACGCCCAGCGCCACCACCTGGCCCGCCTTCACGGCCGGCACCGAGGGCGCGCTCTGGTTGAAGAAGAAGTCCACCTCGCCCGACAGCAGCGCGGTCATGGCCGGGCCCTGGCCGCGATACGGCACGTGCGGCACGTCGATCTTGGCGCCATTGGTGAACTGCGCGCCGGCCAGGTGGCCCGAGGCGCCGTTGCCCGTCGAGGCGTAGTTCAGCTTGCCCGGGTTGGCGCGGGCCAGCTTGACCAGGTCGCCGCAGGTCTTGATGTCGGGATGCTTCTTGGGATTGACCAGCAGCACGTTGGGCACGTCGCCCAGCAGCGCGATGTGGGTGAAGTCCTTCTGGACGTCGAACGGCAGACTCTTGTACAGCGCCGCGTTGATGGCGTGCGTGCCCGCCGTGCCCAGCAGGAACGTATAGCCGTCGGGCTCGGCGCGCGCGACCAGGTCCGAGGCGACGTTGCCGCCCGCGCCGGTGCGGTTGTCGGCCACGAAGGGCACGCCCAGTTCCTTGGAAAGGGCCTCGCCCATCTTGCGGGCATAGAGGTCGGTGCCGGCGCCGCCGGGAAAGCCGCCCACGATGGTGATCGCGCGGGTGGGCCATTTGGCGGGATCTTCGGCCGCGCCGGCGGGCGCGGCGAAGGCGGTGGACAAAGCAAGTACTGCAAGCGTGAACTTACGCAACATGATGGTTTTTCCCCTTGTGACTGTGCGATTGGCAAGACGCCGTACTGCCGTTGGCATATCGTGACTGCTGGCGGCCCGCCCCAGGGCGGGCCCGACGCGGCTGCGACGGACCAGGCCCGCCGCCGCCACGCCGTAGTGCTTACTGCAAGGCTGCGACCGCCTTCGCGATGCGCTTCATCGCCGTTTCCAACTGCGCTTTCGAGGTGGCATAGCTGATGCGGAAATAAGGCGCCAGGCCGAACAGCGTGCCGGGCACCACGGCCACGTCATGCTCTTCGAGCAGATAGCGGCAGAAGTCCGTGTCGGTTTCCAGCACCTGGCCCGAAGGCGTCTTGCGGCCCAGCACACCCGCGCAGCTGGCGTAGGTGTAGAAGGCGCCTTCGGGACGGCGGCAGCTGATGCCCGGGATCGCGTTCAGCGCATCCACCACCAGGTCGCGGCGCTCCTTGAACGACGCGCGCCGTTCGGCCAGCACGTCCTGCGGACCGTCCAGCGCCTCGATGGCCGCCACCTGCGTGACCGAGCTGGGATTGGACGTGCTCTGGCTCTGCACCACGGCCATCGCCGCGATCAGTTCGCGAGGACCGCCGGCATAGCCCAGCCGCCAGCCCGTCATCGCATATGCCTTGGACAAACCGTTGACCGTGAGCGTGCGGTTCTTCAGGCGCGGCTCGACCTGCGCCAGCGTGGTGAACTCGAAGTCGTCGTAGACCAGATGCTCGTAGATGTCGTCGGCGATGATCCACACGTGCGGATGGCGCAGCAGCACTTCCGCCAGCGCCTGCAGGTGCTCGCGGCCATAGGCCGCGCCCGTGGGATTGGACGGCGAGTTCAGCATCACCCAGCGCGTGCGCGGCGTGATGGCGGCTTCGAGCGCCTGCGGCGACAGCCGGAAGCCGTTCTCTTCGGTGCAGGGCACCTGCACCGTGACGCCGCCCGCGATGGTGATCATGTCGGCGTACGAAGCCCAGTAGGGCACGCCCACGACCACTTCGTCGCCGTCGTCCAGTGTGGCCATCAGCGCGTTGTGGATGACCTGCTTGGCGCCCGCGCCGGCCGTGATCTCGTCCGGGCCGTATTCCAGGCCGTTCTCGCGCTGGAACTTGCGCGAGATGGCGGCCTTCAGCGCCAGCGTGCCGTCCAGCAGCGTGTACTTCGTGTCGCCCGCATCGATGGCGCGCTTGCCGGCGGCCTTCACGTTGTCGGGCGTGTCGAAATCGGGTTCGCCCGCGCCCAGCACGATGACGTCGCGGCCCTCGCGCTTCATGCGCGCGGCCTGCGCGCCGATGCGCAGGATGCCGGAGACCTCGATGCTGGAGATGCGCCTGGCGCGGCGCAGTACGGGCGCGTGGTCCGCCGCGTTCGTCTTGTTCTGTTCAGACATTGCTATGGATTCCTGCCGTGCTTCAGAGTGCCGCCGTGACCATGATCTCGACCAGGATGTCGGGCGCGGCCAGTTCGATGGCGCCGCAGCAGCGGGCCGGCGCTTGGCCCGGCACGATCCACGCGTCGTATACCTCGTTCATGCCGGCGAAGTGTTCCATCGACGACAGCCAGATGGTCACGTTCAGTGCCTTGGACTTGTCGGTTCCGGCGGCGGCCAGCATCTCGTCGACCTTGGCCAGCACCTGGCGGGTCTGGCCCTGGATGTCGGCGCTGCGATCGTCGGCCGTATGGCCAGCGAGGTACACCGTGCCGTTGTGGATCACGGCGCGCGAGCGGCGCGCGTTCTGGTCCAGGCGCGTGATGGGCTGGCTCATTGCTGGGCTCCGATGCCGGAGATGCGGCGGCAGTGGTTCAGGGCGGCCTGGATCAGGTTGTCGCTGGCCTCGGGCGTGCGGAAGGCCGAGTGAGCCGACAGCGTCACGTTCTCGAGCTTGGTCAGCGGGTGATCCTTGGGCATGGGTTCGACGGTGAACACGTCCAGGCCGGCGTGGGCCAGCTTGCCGGACTTCAGGGCGTCGATCATCGCCTCCTCGTCGACCAGCGCGCCGCGCGCCGTGTTGACCAGGATGGCGCCGTCGCGCATCTGCGCGATGCGCTCGCGCGATATCAGGCCGCGCGTCTCGTCGTTCAGCACCAGGTGCATCGACACGACGTGGCTCTGCGCCAGCACTTCTTCGAGGGACACGAACTCCACGCCCGGATACGACTTGGGCGAGCGGTTCCACGCCACCACCTTCATGCCCACGCCGAGGGCCAGGCGCGCCATCTCGGCGGCGATGCCGCCGAAGCCCACCAGACCCAGCGTCTTGCCGGTGAGCTGCACGGCATCCGAACGCAGCCAGTTGCCGGCGCGCATCTCGCGGTCCATGCGGGCGAAGCTCTTGGCCGACGCCCACATCAGCGCGAAGGCGCACTCGGCGACGGCGGTGTCGCCATAGCCCTTGATGATGTGCACTTCGATGCCCAGCTCGGCCAGTTCCTCGGGATTCATGTACGAGCGCGCGCCCGTACCCAGGAAGACCACGTGCTTCAGCTGCTTGCACGCCTTGGCGATCTCGGTGGGCAGCGCCGTGTGATCGACGATCAGGATGTCGTGGTCGCCCAGCACCGCGGGAATCTGGTCGGGCGTGATGTCGGGCTGGCGGTTGACCGTCAGGGGCAGGTCGCTGGGCAGGCGCAGGCGCTCGGCCACTTGGGCCAGGGTGGGGTTGGCGTCGATGAAGCAGGCTTTCATGGGTGGCGATGCTCTCTAGGTTTGAAGGTATGAAGTGGATGGATGGGCTACACGGGCTCGGTGTTGGCGGCCGCGGTCGCGGCCAGCCGGGTCTCGGCAAAGTCGGCCAGGGCGTTGCCCATGTAGATTTCCGCGTAGCCCGCGCGGATGAGTTCGATGACGTGGTCCAGGTGATGATCGATGTGCGCCCGCATCAGCGCCTCGACCTGCGCCAGGTCCCGCGCCTGCAGGGCCTGGACGATGGCGGGATGGTCGTTGCGCGTGGCGAAGCGGCGCGACTTCAGGTCCAGCCAGCGCGCGAAGCGGATGCGCTCGTTGATGGAGCGCACCGAGCGCAGGAATTCGTCGTTGCCCGCCAGCCGCGCCAGGCGTTCGTGGAAGGCCTCGTCGCGCTCCAGTGCGTGCAGGGCCTGCTCGTCCGTGTCGGGGGTGTCCCGGTTCTGTTCGGTGAAGTCCGCCAGTTCGCGCAGCTGCTCGTCGGTGGCGCGCGCGCACACCAGGCGCACCAGGCCCAGTTCGACGGTGGCGCGGTACTCGTACAGGTCCAGGATCTGCTTGGCGTCCAGCGGGCGGGCGGAGTAGCCGCGATTGGGCGTGGCCACCAGGAATCCCTCGGCGGCGATGCGGTTCAGCGCCTCGCGCACCGGCGTGCGGCTGACGCCCAGTTGCCGCGCCAATTCGACCTCGTTGACGCGCTCGCCCGGCCGCAGCCGGAAGGTGGCGGCCATCGCCTTGATGCGCTCGTAGACGGGAACGGAAGGGGACGGGTTGGTGACCATGGCGAAGCGCGACGCTTGCATGCGCGCCTGTATACAGTTGCGTATTGGCTAAGTGTATACACGTTGAGCCGGCCCAAATCCCTAGGGTTTACCCCGGCACCGTGCCTGCGGGGCGTTCCCCGCGCCGGCTTTTACGGGATAACGCCGTTCAGTCTTCCGCGTCCAGCATGTTCTGCAGCACGCGCTTCCAGCGCAGCTCCCAGTTGGTCTTGCTGAAGGCCTGCGCGGTCAACAGTCCGTTCCTGGCCAGCAGAGCCATCTTCTGCCGATCATCGACCAGTTCCTCGATCGTGCTCGCCAGTTCCCAGGCATCGGTCTGGATCAGGCGGCCGTTGTAGTCGTCGGTGATGATGTTGGGCAGTCCACCGATGTGGGTGGCGATGACGGCATTGTTGGTCGCCAGCGCTTCGATACAGGACAACGAGGTGCCTTCCGAGAACATGCTCGGCACCAGTGTGATGTGGCTGTCGATATAGGCCTGGTGCATGTCTTTCATGTCGTACTCGATCCAGTCGACTCGTCCGGCGTGCCGCTCCAGGAAGGCGTGGACGGCCGTTGCGTCGAAGTCGCTGGCCTGGCCGCACAGCGTCAGATGGATGTCATCGCGCTTTTCGAAGAGCGTGTCGAAGGCATGCAGGGTCAGGTACAGGCCGCGCTCAAGGTTGAGACGCCGAGGCAGCAGCACGCGCACCATGGGCGCCGAGAAATCCTTTTGCCGAGGCTTGAACTGGTGTGAGTCCACATAGTTCGGGATATAGGTCAGCCCTGAAGCCAGGCGCCAGTCAAAGCTGCGCACCCAGTTGATGAAATTGGTATCGACACAGACGCTCAGGTTGCTGCTCTGGAGCCCGCGGAAAACGTGGGCGTGCATGGCGATGTCGTGATTGTGCAGGACGTTGGTGACGGTGTCCCAGTGGATGCCGTGATTGATGGAGATCACCCTTTTCGCCTTTCCCAGGCCGCATGCCAGTTCGGTCGGTGACGCAATGACGAGATCGGAGTCCTTGCAGAACGCGGCGTAGGCCGTCGATATCCTTTCCCAATCCAAACCTTTCCAAGCGGGTACTCCGATGACCGGGATGCCCTGGAAGTTCCGCTCGAACGGCTTGTTCGCGTTCTGGATCAGGCGTACCTCGCACCCCATCGATTTGAGCATCGCCGCGAGATCGTAGACGTATCGCTCGGCGCCGCCCTTGTACACGGTCTTGCCGTCCCAGTCGTAGAAATTGATGTTGACGATGTCGACGCGCCTGAGTTGCGCTCGCGGCAGTGGCTGCGGGTCCGACTGGCGCTCGTTCAGGAACGATATCAGCGGGGCAGTCAATGCGGACCATTCGTGTCGCGCGGCGAGATCGGCCGAGCGCAGTGTGTATGCCGTCTTCCATCGGCCCGAATGGATGGCATCGGCGAACTCCTCAGGTGCGGCGACGATGAGTTCGTCGCGGTACGCCTGTATGGTGCGCGTCGGGGTGCCGACGACCGGTTTGCCGGCGGCCAGGTACTCGAAGAGCTTGAGAGGAGACACCGGATCCGTCTTGGCCGACACGATGAATGGCACAATGCCGACATCCACCCACGCGAGGTAATGCTTCAGTTCCCCGTACGGCTTCGGGCCCAAGTGCACGGCGTTTCGATGTCGCAGCAGGCGTTCCATTCTGCGTTGGACTTCGGGAAGGTTGGCCAGCTCGAACGCCGTGATGGGGCCGACCAGCAACAGCGCATATCTGTCGTCATCGACCAGCTGGTCCATGACGTCGAAGTCCAGCAGATCCGATATGACGCCGTGATATCCGATCACGGAGCGCGTGGCCAGCATCTCGGCCTGCTTGTGGCTCACGCCAGCCTGCCCGCGGGTTCCGTCGCGGAAGTCAGCGCCATACACGCCGTTTTCCAGCAGCAGCGATCGGTTCGTCTGCGCGGAATTTGCCTCCATCAACTGCGGGGCGGAGAACAGGCAGATGTCGGCTCGCTTCAACAGCACGGCGTGGTCCGCCAATACCGCGCGGCAGCCTTCTCCGAAGATCGCCAGGTCGTCGAGCACGTCATAGATCACGGTGGCCTTGGTGCATAGATCGCGCACGAACCTGAATCCGGGGGTATGCAGGTACGTTATGACGGGGCGATGCTGGAAATAAGCGAGGAAGTCCTCGCTCATGTTCGAGACGAAGACGTTCTTGGCCGTTCTTTTCAACGTGGGGAAGCGGCCGTCGAACTCCAGCATGATGCACACATATCCGGCTTTGGCGAACTCGGACATGATGTGATCCGGACGCTGCTTGAGGGCGAGGTCGTAACCGCATGGGCACAGCACAACGCCTTTGCGGTCCTTGTGCATGGCGAGCAGGTTCGCTATCTGCTGCGCTCGCTGCTTCGACGGGGACTTCGCATACTTGCGGAAATGCTCCGCCTGGCCGCGCGTGCGGACCTCGTACTCCGAGGGCTGCACTACCCGAGGCGCCTCCGCCAGCGGCCGGTCTTGCACCGGTTCGGCGATTGGTACCAGCTCACCTCGCACGCGCTTCAGAAGCTTGCGAACCGCGATGATGCTCTTGCGCACCGGTGCGGTGACCTGCCATGATTTGCTCGCGTAGATTTCACGGATCTTGGCCTGCGCCTGCAGTCGCGCCGCTGTCTCCGCAGCCAGCTTTTCATTTAGCTTATCGACGATTTCGCGCAACTCTTCGAGGATCTCTTTCTCGATGACGTCGTTCCGATCGTTCTGGTCTGCTTTCATCCGAGTCCGCTTCCAAACGAAAGCCCGCATGTGCGCCGAGGCGCCGCGTCGTGTCGGAAAACCTTATCGCCCGGCTGATGCGTCCGCCATCCTCAATTTGGATGAGTGGCGGTGGGGGATCGCTACGGAAGCGCTACGAGGCGTCCGGCGCGCCGTCGAAGGTGATGATCCAGCTGAGGTTTGGATTAGCCTTCATCGACCAGCGTACGGACGACGCGGCCATCCCGACCGCGAAGGCCGCCAGCACGTCCGCCCTGCCTAAAAAAAGGATGCCGGCCCGGCCAGCACGAGGACGATCGCGATGAGCAGCAGCATGGGAACGGGCCCGGTTTCGGCCAGGCGGTCGTACGGAAAGTTCGGGCCCAGCGCCTCACTTCCCTATACAAAAACTCGAGAAAATCTCCCCCAGCAGATCATCGCTGGTGAACTTCCCGGTGATCGATCCCAGGCTGTCGTGCGCCAGCCGCAGTTCTTCGGCAAACAGATCCAGCACCCGATCATCCATCTCGGCGTGCTCGCCCGCCAGCGCCAGATGGTCGGCCGCCGCCTGCAGCGCATGCAGATGCCTTTCCCGCGCCAGCCACGGCGACTCCGCCCCGGGATTCCATCCCGCCAGGCGCAGCAATTCGGCTCGCAGCTTGTCCAGCCCCAAGCCCTCGCGCGCCGATATCGCCAACGCGCCCTCGGGGGTCTCGAAGGCGGAACCGCCCAGCAGGTCAGCCTTGTTATAGACCACCAGCACCGGCGTCCTGGCGGGCAAGCGCCCCGTGATCGCCGCGTCCAGCTGATCTCCCGGCCGGGTCACGTCCTGCAGATGCAGGATCACGTCGGCGCGTTCGATCTCTTTCCACGTGCGCGCGATGCCGATGCTCTCTACCGTGTCCTCGGTCTCGCGCAGTCCCGCCGTATCGACGATATGCAGCGGCACGCCGTCGATGTGGATCTCCTGCACGACCTTGTCCCGCGTGGTGCCCGCGATGGGCGTGACGATGGCCACCTCGTCGCCGGCCAATGCGTTCAGCAGGCTGGACTTGCCGACATTGGGCTGGCCCGCCAGCACCACGTGCAGCCCTTCGCGCAGGATCACGCCCTGCCGCGCCTGCGCGATCAGCGCATGCAGGTCCGCCGCCAGCGCGGCCAGCGTGGGCCGCGCCTGGTACTTCTCGAGGAAGTCGATCTCTTCTTCGGGGAAGTCCAGCGTGGCCTCCACCAGCATGCGCAGGTGCACGATGCGTTCGGCAAGATCCTGCACGCGCCGCGAGAAGTCGCCCGACAGCGACGCCATCGCGCCGCGCGCGGCGGCTTCGGACGAGGCGTCGATAAGGTCCGCCACCGCCTCGGCCTGCGCAAGGTCCATGCGGTCGTTCAGGAAGGCGCGCCTCGTGAATTCGCCGGGCTCGGCCAGGCGGATGCCGGCGGCATGGCCCGCCTGGAGACACCGCGCCAGCAGCCGCCGCAGCACCGCCGGCCCGCCGTGCCCCTGCAATTCGAGGACGTCCTCGCCGGTATACGAGTGAGGGCCCTTGAAATACAGCGCGATCCCCTGGTCCAGCACCTCGCCGCCTTCCGCCGTGAACGGCAGGTAGTGCGCGTGCCGCGGCGCCAGCGCGCGCCCGAACAGTTCGCGCATCAGCGGCACCAGATCGGGGCCTGACACGCGCACCACGCCTATGCCGCCCCGTCCCGGGGCAGTGGCGATGGCGGCGATGGGGGCTAGTGCGGACATCGGGAAACTACTCTGTTTAAACGGCTGGAAGATAAGGGAATATACCCGCTGCCCGGCAGCATGCCCCCGTCCAGTACCGACGCGGCATGCCCTAGCTGGTCCAGCATGCGCCGGCCACAAGCTGGCCCCACACGGAGAGCAATATGGCGTTCCAGATCGCACGGGCATTGGCCTGTGGTGCGGCAGTGGTGGCATTTGTCTTCGGCGCGGCGGGCGCCGCCCAGGCGCGAGACCTGGTGGTGGGCCTGAAGACCGAGCCGAGTTCGATGGACCCGCAATACCATGCCCTCACCCCGAACATCCAGATTTCCAACTCGATGTTCGACGGCCTGGTCAATACCGATCCCAAACTGGTGCCGCAGCCCGCGCTGGCCGAGTCCTGGACGGTGGACGGCAAGGTCTGGACCTTCAAGCTGCGCCGCGGCGTCAAGTTCTCCGACGGCTCGCCTTTCACGGCCGAAGACGTGGTCTTCACTTACCAGCGCGCGCCCAAGGTGCCCAACAGCCCGTCGCCCTTCACGCTGTATCTCAGCGCGGTGGACAAGGTCGAGGCGGTGGATGCCGAGACCGTGCGCATCACCACCAAAGAGCCCTCGCCGCTGCTGCTGGTGAACCTGGCGCAGCTGCCCATCATGTCCAAGAAGGCTGCATCGGGTCCGGCGCCCGAAGGCAAGACCACCACCGAGCTCAACGGCGGCGATGGCCTGGTGGGCACCGGTCCGTACAAGTTCGTGTCGTGGAAGCGCGGCGCCGAGCTGATCCTGACTCGCAACGAGCACTACTGGGGACCGAAGCCCGCCTGGGACCGCATCGTCTATCGCCCCATGACCAACGCCGCATCGCGCGTGGCTTCGCTGCTGGCCGGCGACGTGGACATGATCGAGGATCCTCCCACCGACGACCTGGGTCGCCTGAAAGAAAACAAGAAACTCTTCGTCGAGGAAACCCCGTCGGCGCGCATGATCTACGTGGCCATGGACCAATACAACGCCGAGAAAAGTCCCGGCATCCAGGGCACCGACAAGAATCCCCTGAAGGACAAGCGCGTGCGCCAGGCGCTGTCGCTGGCCATTGACCGCAACGCCATCGTGCAGCGCGTGATGGGCGGCGCGGCGCTGCCCGCGGCCAACCTGCTGCCGTATCCGATGTTCGGCACGTCCAAGGAACGCACCGCCATCCCCAAGGCCGACGTCGAGAAGGCCAAGGCGCTCCTGAAAGAGGCCGGCTATCCCGAAGGCTTCACCATCACGCTGGGCTCGCCTTCGGGCCGCTACATCAACGATGCCAAGGTCGCGCAGGCCATCGCCTCGATGTGGACCCGCATCGGCGTGAAGACCAATGTCGACGCGCTGGCGCCGCCGGTGTTCTTCAAGGGCCGCGATTCGTACCAGTTCAGCGCCTACCTGGCCGGCTGGGCGGTATCCACGGGCGAGATGTCGAACCCGCTGAACTCGTTGCTGGTCACGCCCGACCCCAAGCGCGGCGTGGGCACCACCAACCGTGGCCGCTATTCCAATCCGGAGATGGACAAGCTGGTCGAGCAGGCCTCGTCCACCATGGACGACAAGGCGCGCGCCGAACTGCTGCAGAAGGCCAGCGGCATGGTGCTGGACGACTACGGCATCCTGCCCATTCATTTCGAGCTGTCGGTATGGGCGATGAAGTCGGACCTGCGCTACCAGGGCCGCGCGGACCAGACCACGCAAGCCCAGTTCGTCACGCCGGCGAAGTAGCCCGCGTGCGACGCAGCAGCCGTAGCTGTAGGAGGCGGCCGCCGTGCTAGCGACGATCATCCGCCGTCTGCTGCAGACCGTCGTGGTCGTGGTGGTGATGTCGGCGCTGGTGTTCTGTGGCATCTATCTGGTGGGCGATCCCATCTCGATGCTGACCAGCCCCGAGGCCACCGAGGCGCAGCGCGAGGCCGTGCGCCGCACGCTCGGCCTGGACCTGCCGTTGTGGCGCCAGTACCTGATCTTCATGGGGCAGGCGGTGCGGGGCGACTTCGGCAACAGCTTCCTCACCGGCGAGCCGGCGATGCGGCTGATCCTGCAGCGCATGCCGGCCACGCTCGAGCTGGCCACGGTCGCCATGCTGCTGTCGGTGCTGGTCGGCGTGCCGCTGGGCATCCTGGCTGGCCTGAAGCCCAAGGCCACGCGCTCGCGCGCCATCATGACGGGATCCGTGCTCGGCTTCTCGCTGCCGAACTTCTGGGTCGGCATGATGCTCATCATGGTGTTCGCGGTGATGCTGGGCTGGCTGCCGGCCAGCGGGCGCGGCGACACCGTGGCGGTGGGGCCGCTGGCGCTCAGCGTGCTGACGCTGGACGGCTGGGCCAGCCTGGTGCTGCCGGCGCTGACCATCGCGCTGGCCAAGTGCTCGCTGGTGATACGTGTGACGCGCGCGGCCACGCGCGAGTCTCTGCCCATGGACTACATCAAGTTCGCGCGCGCCAAGGGGCTCTCCGAAAAGCGCGTGCTGGGCGTGCACCTGCTGAAGAACATCCTGATTCCGGTGGTCACCGTGTCGGGCCTCGAATACGGGCAGGTGATCGCCTTCGCGGTCGTCACCGAAACCGTGTTCTCGTGGCCGGGCATGGGCAAGCTGCTGATCGATTCCATCATCAACCTGGATCGCCCCGTGGTGGTGGCCTACCTGATGCTCACGGTCTTTCTGCTGGTGATGCTTAACCTGGTGGTCGACATCCTGTACACCGTGCTCGATCCGCGCGTACGACTGGACTCCCGCCGATGAGCGCCATCCCTGCTTCCGCGTCCGCCCTGCCCGCCGTCGAGTCGCCCTGGCGCCGGCTGGCCGCGGACTTCTTCGCCAGCAAGCTGGCGGTGCTGGGCCTGGTGCTGCTGGTCATCGTCATCGGCGCGGCATTGTTCGCGCCATGGATCGCGCCGCAGAACCCCTACGACATCGGTTCGCTGGACATCATGGATTCCAAGCTGCCGCCGGGCGGCGAAAGCATGACGGGCAGCGTCTACCTGCTGGGCACCGACGGCCAGGCGCGCGACCTGCTGTCGGCCATCCTGTATGGCCTGCGCACCAGCCTTACCGTCGGCTTCGTGTCGGTGGCCGCGGCCTTCGTCATCGGCGCGGCGGTAGGCCTGGTGGCGGCCTACTTCGGCGGCCGCATCGACGCGCTGCTGATGCGCGTCGTCGACATCCAGCTGTCCTTTCCGGCCATCCTGGTGGCGCTGATGCTGCTGGCCATCCTGGGCAAGGGCGTGGACAAGGTCATCATCGCGCTGGTCGTGGTGCAGTGGGCGTACTTCGCGCGCGCGGCGCGCGGGGCGGCGCTGGTCGAGCGCGGCAAGGAATACGTCGAGGCGGCGCGCTGCCTGTCGCTGGGCTGGGGGCGCGTGCTGTTCCGCCACGTGCTGCCCAACTGCATGCCGCCGCTCATCGTCATCGCCACCATCGACCTGGCGCACGCCATCGCGCTCGAGGCCACGCTGTCGTTCCTGGGCGTGGGCGTGCCGGTCACCGAGCCCTCGCTCGGCATGCTGATATCCAACGGCTTCGAATATCTGCTGTCGGGCCAGTACTGGATCTCGTTCTTTCCCGGCATCGCGCTGGCCGTGGCCATCAGCGCCATCAACCTGGTGGGCGATCATCTGCGCGACGTGCTGAACCCGCGCCACGTGTCGTAGGCCTCGGCATCATGGACATCCTGGTACCCGTACCCGAACCCGTGCTGGACGTGCGCGGATTGAAGACGCAGTTCCCCACGCGGGCGGGCGTGGTCAAGGCCGTGGACGGCGTGGACCTGCGGCTGGCGCGCGGCGAGATCCTGGGCCTGGTGGGCGAGTCTGGCTCGGGCAAGAGCATCACGGGCTTCTCGTTGATGGGCCTGCTGGACGAGCCCGGCCGCATCGTGGAAGGCGAGATCCGCTTCGCCGGCACCGACCTGCGCCAGGCCACGCCCGAACGCTGGCGCGCGCTGCGCGGCAACGAGATCGCCATGATCTTCCAGGACCCGATGATGACGCTCAACCCGGTGCTGCGCGTCGACACCCAGATGATCGAGACCGTCCTGGCGCACAACGCAGTCAGCCGCGCAGAGGCGCGGGCGCGCGCGCTCAAGACGCTGGCCATGGTGGGCATCCCCGCGCCGCAAGAGCGCCTGCGCGCGTACCCGCACCAGCTGTCGGGCGGCATGCGGCAGCGCGTGGCCATCGCGATCGCGCTGCTGAACAAGCCGCGGCTCATCATCGCCGACGAGCCCACCACCGCGCTGGACGTCACCATCCAGGGCCAGATCCTGTACGAAATGCAGAACCTGTGCCGCGACACCGGCACGGCGCTGATCTGGATCACGCACGACCTGGCGGTGGTGGCCGGCCTGGCGGACCGCGTGTCGGTGATGTATGCCGGCCGCGTGGTCGAGACCGGCGCCACGGACGACGTCATCGGCCAGCCGCTGCATCCGTACACGCACGGCCTGATCGCGTCGATTCCCACGCCAGCCTCGCGCGGCAGGCCGTTGGCGCAGATTCCCGGCATGACGCCGTCGCTGCTGAACCTGCCGCAGGGCTGCGCCTTTCGCACGCGCTGCCCCCGCGCCTCGCAGGTCTGCGAGACGGCGCCCGATGCTGTCGAATACCGGCCCGCGCACTGGGTGCGCTGCTGGCACGCCGGAGAACCCTGAGTGGACACCACCAATGCCGCGCTGCTGTCGCTGCGCCAGGTGCAGATGCGCTTCGTGCAGCCCGTGGACCTGGCCGGCCGCATCGCCAATCTGTTCGGCGCCGGCCTGAAGACGCTGACCGTGCACGCCGTGGACGGCGTGGACCTGGACGTGGCCGCCGGGGAAGTGATCGGCATCGTGGGCGAATCCGGCTGCGGCAAGTCGACGCTGGGCCGCGTCGCGGCCGGTATCCTGCGCCCGACCGACGGCGCGATCCACTATCGCGGCCGCAACGTGGCCGGCCTGCCGCACGCCGAACGGCGCCAGTACGAGCTGGGCGTGCAGATGATCTTCCAGGATCCCTACGCCTCGCTCAATCCGCGCATGCGGGTGGCCGACATCATCGGCGAGGCGCCCGTGGTGCATGGGCTGGTGACACGGCGCCAGCGCGCCGACTACGTGGCCGAGCTGATGGGCCAGGTGGGCCTGGACCCTTCATACGCGCAACGCTATCCGCACCAGTTCTCCGGCGGGCAGCGCCAGCGCATCGGCATCGCCCGCGCGCTGGCGTTGAAGCCCTCGGTGATCGTATGCGACGAAGCGGTGGCCGCGCTGGACGTGTCCATCCAGGCGCAGGTGCTGAACCTGTTCGAGCGCCTGCGCGCGGATCTGAACCTGACGTACCTGTTCATCAGCCACAATCTCAGCGTGGTCAGCCACATCTCCGACCGCGTGGCCATCATGTACCTGGGCCGCGTGGTGGAACTCGCCAGCGCGCACGATGTGTTCACGCGCGCCAACCATCCCTACACGCAGGCGCTGCTGAAAGAACTGCCCACGCTGAAACCGGGGCGTCGGCAGTACCAGCCCATCAAGGGCGAACTGCCCTCGCCGATGGCGCCGCCGCCCGGCTGTACCTTCCATCCGCGCTGCCCGCACGCCATGCCGCGCTGCAGGACGGAGCAGCCGCTGTTGCGCAGCGTGGCGCCCGGCCACCTCAGCGCCTGCCACCTGAACGACGTGCCCGCCTGAATTAAGATTGGATCGTCCAGGGCCTTCATCCGGCCCATGCCTTACAGGGAATCCCATGAAGACCATCGACGAAATCGAACGCGCGCATGCCGAACTGACGGCCATCCGCCGCGACATCCACGCCCATCCCGAGCTGGCTTTCGAGGAGACCCGCACGTCCAACCTGGTGGCGCAGCGGCTGCGCGACCTGGGCCTGGAAGTGCACACCGGCCTGGGCAAGACGGGCGTGGTGGGCGTGCTGCGCGGCACGCTGGGCACGTCGAAGTCCATCGGCCTGCGCGCCGACATGGACGCGCTGCCCATGCCCGAGCTGAACCGCTTCGCGCACAAGTCCACCATCGCGGGCCGCATGCACGGCTGCGGCCACGACGGCCATACCGCCATGCTGCTGGGCGCCGCGCAATACCTGGCGCAGCATCGCGATTTCGACGGCGTCGTCAATTTCATCTTCCAGCCGGCCGAAGAGGGCGGCAACGCCGGCGCGCGCGCCATGATGCAGGACGGCCTGTTCGACAGGTTTCCCTGCGACGCCGTCTTCGGCATCCACAACATGCCGGGCATGCCCACCAACCAGTTCGGTTTCCGCACCGGCCCGGCCATGGCTTCCAGCAATCGCTGGGACATCGTCATCAAGGGCGTGGGCGGCCATGCCGCGCAGCCGCATCGCGCGGTGGACCCCATCGTGGTGGCGGCCGACATGGTGCACGCGCTGCAGACCGTCATCTCGCGCAGCCGCGATCCGCTGGATTCCGCGGTGCTGTCCATCACGCAGATCCACGCGGGCGACGCCTACAACGTCATCCCCAACGAGGCCGTGCTGCGCGGCACGGTGCGCACCTACACCACCGCCGCGCTGGACAAGATCGAGGAAGACATGCGGCGCATCGCGACCACGCTGCCGCAGGTGTATGGCGGCACGGGCGAGCTGCACTTCGTGCGCGCCTATCCGCCGCTGGTGAACTGGGACAAGGAAACCGCGTTCGCCGCGCAGGTGGCGCGCGAGACCTTCGGCGACGACGCTGTCGACGACACCATCCCGCCGTTCATGGGCGCCGAGGACTTCTCGTTCTTCCTCGAGAAGGTGCCCGGCTGCTACCTGTTCCTGGGCAATGGCGAAGGCGATCATCGCCTGGCCAGCTACCACGGCATGGGTCCGTGCCAGCTGCACAACTCCAATTACGACTTCAATGACGCGCTGCTGCCCGTGGGCGCGACCTACTGGGTGAAGCTGGTCCAGGCCTACTTCAAGAAATAACGATATGCCGACACGAGGGGTAATGCCCCTCATATGACCAAAAGCTCTGATCAAACGCCGATTTATTCGTTTGCGTCGGGCTGGCCCGTTTTCATAATCGAACGCTCCTGAATTCCACACGCCGCCGGCATGGCGGCTTGCGCGGTCCGCCATGCGGGCCGCCCACGGAGCAATACGATGTCCGCCAGCACCGCCGTCCTCGAACGTTCCCCCGCCAGCGAAGCGGCTCCGCAACATTTCGAGGTTCGTCCGTTCTCCCATGGCATCGGCGCCGAGATCGTCGGCCTGGACCTGGGCCGCGACCTGAACGACGCCGACTTCCGCCGCATCCATCGCGCCCACCTCGACTATCACGTGGTGGTGTTCCGCGACCAGCGCATCACTCCCCAGCAGCACATCGACTTCAGCCGCCGCTTCGGTCCGCTGATGATCCACGTGCTGCACCAGTTCCACCTGGCCAACCATCCCGAGATACTGATCATCTCGAACATCGTCGAGAACGGGCAGCCCATCGGCCTGGGCGATGCGGGCAAGGAATGGCACTCCGACATCTCGTACAAGGAGCTGCCCGCGCTGGGATCGCTGCTGCACGCGCAAGAGCTCCCCTCGGAAGGCGGCGACACGCTGTTCGCCGACATGGAGCTGGCATACAAGACCCTGCCCGATCACCTGCGCAATGCCATCGAAGGCCGCCGCGCGGTGCATTCGTACCTCGCCCGCTACGACCGCCTGCGCGGCCAGAGCAACTGGCGTCCCACTCTCAGCGCCGAGCAGATCGCGCAGGTGAAGGAAGTCGTGCATCCGGTGGTCCGCACGCATCCCGAAACCGGCCGCCGCGCGCTGTTCGTCAGCGAGGGCTTCACCACGCGCATCGAAGGCCTGCCCGAGGACGAAAGCCGCCAGATCCTGGACGAGCTCAATGCCCACGCGGTCCGCCCCGAGCACATCTATCGCCACCAATGGCAACCGCACGATCTGGTGTTCTGGGACAACCGGTCGCTCATCCACCTTGCCGCGGGCTGTCCTCCGGAACTGCGCCGCAAGCTGTACCGCACCACCATCGAAGGCGACGCGCCCTATTGAGGCGCCGCCAGTCTTCCACCCGTTCCGGATCCCCCATGCGCCCTGTCGACCCCGCACGCGACCGCCTGTCGCGCCTCGCCACCGCCACCTTGCTGGCCCTGTTCATCGCGGTACTGGCGTTGGCCTCGCCCACGCCGGCGATGGCGGAAGGCCGTATCCGCATCGCCGAGCAGTACGGCATCGTCTACCTGCTGCTCAACGTCACGCGCGACCAGCAGCTGATCGAGAAACACGGCAAGCAGGCCGGCGTGGACATCCAGGTGGAATGGGCCAGGCTCTCCGGCGGATCGGCCGTGAACGAGGCGCTGCTGTCGGGTTCGGTGGACATCGGCGGCGCCGGCGTGGGCCCGCTGCTGACGCTGTGGGACCGCACCCACGGCCGCCAGAACGTGAAGGGCGTGGCCTCGCTGGGCAATTTCCCTTACTACCTGGTCACCAATAACCCCAACGTGAAGACGATCGCCGACTTCACCGACAAGGACCGCATCGCCGTGCCCGCGGTCACCGTCTCGGTGCAGTCGCGCGTGCTGCAGATGGCCGTGGCCAAACAATGGGGCGCCGAGCAGTTCAACCGCCTGGACAAGCTTACTGTCGCGCTGCCGCATCCCGACGCCGCGGCCGCCATCATCTCGGGCGGCACGGAGATCACCGGGCACTTCGGCAACCCTCCATTTCAAGAGCAGGAGCTTGCCGCGAATCCGAACGTGCGCATCGTGCTGAATTCGTACGACGTGCTGGGCGGTCCCAGTTCCTCCACCGTGCTGTTCGCCACCGAGAAGTTCCGCCGCGAGAATCCCAAGACCTACGCCGCGTTCCAGGCGGCGCTGGCCGAAGCCGCCGAGTTCGTGCGCGCCAGGCCCGAGCAGGCCGCGGACATTTACATCAAGGCCACGCAGGCCAGGATCGATCGCGATTTCCTCGTGAAGATCATCACCAACCCGCAGGTGCAGTTCAAGCTGCAGCCCGAGAACACCTATCCGCTGGCCCGGTTCATGCACCAGGTGGGCGCCATCAAGAACCAGCCGCAAAGCTGGCGCGACTACTTCTTCGACGACGCCGCCACGGCGAAGGGCAGCTGATGAGCACCATCGCCGCGCCCAGCGCCCTGCCGCAGCCGCTGCTCAGCGCGCGCGGGGTCACCATCGAATACAAGACGCCGGATCGCCTCGTGCGGGCCACGCACCAGGTCAGCTTCGACGTGCTGCCGCAGGACCGCTTCATCCTGCTGGGGCCGTCGGGTTGCGGCAAATCCACCTTGCTGAAGTCCGCGGCGGGCTTCGTGCCTCCGACCGAGGGCGAATTCCTGCTGGACGGCAAGCATATTCGCGGGCCGGGTCCCGACCGAGTCGTGGTGTTCCAGGAGTTCGACCAGCTGCCACCATGGAAGACGGTGCGGCAGAACGTGGCGTTTCCCTTGCGTGCGGCGCGCCGGCTGTCGCGCGCCGAGGCCGACGAGCGTGCCATGCACTACCTGGACAAGGTGGGCCTGGCCGGTTTCGCCGACGCCTATCCGCACACGCTGTCGGGCGGCATGAAGCAGCGCGTGGCCATCGCCCGCGCGCTGGCCATGCAGCCGCGCGTGCTGTTGATGGACGAGCCCTTCGCCGCACTGGACGCGCTGACGCGCCGGCGCATGCAGGAAGAGCTGCTGGGGCTATGGGAGGCCGCGCCCTTCACGCTGCTGTTCGTCACGCATTCCATCGAAGAGGCGCTGGTGCTGGGCAGCCGCATCCTGCTGCTGTCGCCGCATCCGGGCCGCGTGCGCGCCGAGCTGAATGCGCACCAGTACGACCTGCACAGCCCGGGCTCCGCCGCCTTCCAATCGGCCGCGCGCCGCATCCACGACCTGCTGTTCGACGTGCCCGACGCGGCCGCCGAGCCCATCCAGGCGGCCGCCTGAGGAGTCCACATGTCCGTCTCTACCGCCCACCCCGTGCGGGCCGAGTTCGTACGCGAGCCCGAGCCGCTGCCCCAAGGCATCGCAGCGGCCGTGCCGCTGTCGTGGCACGAGCGATGGCTGCGGCATGCGGCCGTACGCAAGACGCTCATCCTGCTGTTGCTGGCCCTGTTGTGGGAAGGCGCCGCGCGCTATGCCGACAACGACCTGCTGTTGCCGGGTGCTCTGCAGACCGCGCGGGCCTTCATCGATGGCCTGGCCAGCGGCGAACTGGCCGGCCGTGCCGCCCTGTCGATGTCCGTGCTGTTGAAGGGCTATCTGGCGGGCATCGTGCTGGCTTTCGTGCTGACCACGCTGGCCGTGTCCATCCGCTTCGGGCGCGACCTGCTGTCCACGCTCACCGCCATGTTCAATCCGCTGCCCGCCATCGCGCTGCTGCCGCTGGCCATGCTGTGGTTCGGCCTGGGCCAGGGCAGCCTGGTGTTCGTGCTGGTGCATTCAGTGCTGTGGGCGCTGGCCGTCAACATGTACAGCGGCTTTCTTGGCGTATCCGAAACGCTGCGCATGGCCGGCCGCAATTACGGACTGGGCGGACTGCGCTACGTGCTAGCCATTCTGGTGCCGGCCGCGCTGCCCGCCATCCTGTCGGGCCTGAAGATCGCGTGGGCCTTCGCGTGGCGTACGCTGATTGCGGCCGAACTCGTGTTCGGCGCGTCCAGCGGCCAGGGCGGCCTCGGCTGGTACATCTTCCAGAACCGCAACGAGCTCTATACCGATCGCGTGTTCGCGGGCCTGGTGGCGGTAGTCATCATCGGCCTGCTGGTCGAGAACCTGGTGTTCGATCTGCTGGAGCGCGTCACCGTGCGGCGGTGGGGCATGCAGCGCTGATCGGGCGCGGCGGGCCTTTCTCTGTACGCCCACCGCGCTTGCAGAGATCGTGCCGGCTCGCCATCGCGCGACTTACAGCCCCAGCGCCTTCGCCACGCCTTCGGCGTACGCCGGATCGGCCTTGTGGAAGTGCTCCAGCTGGCGGCGCTTGATCTCTACCGGCACGTCGGCCATGTGCCGCGCGATGTTGCCGAACAGCCGCTGCTTCTGCTCGTCGGTCATCAGGCGGAACAGTGCGCCGGGCTGCGAGTAGTAGTCGCTGTCCTCGCGATGGTTCCAGCGGTCCGCCGCCTGGCCGTCCAGCGCCAGCGCCGGCTCGGCCGCGCCCTTCGATTCCAGCCATTCGTTGAAGCTGTTGGGCTCGTAGTTGATCCTGCGTCCGCCGTTGCCGTCCACGCGTCCGGCGCCGTCGCGATGGAAGCTGTGCACCGGGCAGCGCGGAGCGTTCACCGGGATCTGATGATGGTTGATGCCCAGGCGATAACGATGAGTGTCGCCGTACGAGAACAGGCGGCCCTGCAGCATCTTGTCCGGCGAGAAGCCGATGCCCGGCACGACGTTGGCCGGCGTGAACGCGGCCTGCTCCACCTCGGCGAAGTAGTTCTCTGGGTTCCTGTTCAGCTCGAGCACGCCGACGTCGATCAGCGGATAGTCGCCGTGCGGCCACACCTTCGTCAGGTCGAACGGGTTGATGTGGTAGGTCGCCGCCTCGGCCTCGGGCATGATCTGCACCTGCATGGTCCAGCGCGGGAAATTGCCCTGCTCGATGTGCTCGAACAGGTCGCGCTGCGAGGCCTCGCGGTCGCGCGCGACGACCTGGGCGGCTTCTTCGTCGGTCAGACACGCGATGCCCTGCTGCGACCGGAAGTGGAACTTCACGTAGAAGCGTTCGTTCTGTGCGTTGACGAAGCTGAAGGTGTGCGAGCCGAAGCCGTGCTGTTCGCGCAGGTTGCGCGGAATGCCGCGATCGCTCATCAGGATCGTGACCTGGTGCAGCGATTCGGGGTTCAGGGACCAGAAGTCCCAGGCCGCGGTGGCGCTGCGCAGATTGGTGCGCGGATCGCGCTTCTGCGTGTGGATGAAATCGGGAAACTTCAGCGGGTCGCGGATGAAGAACACGGGGGTGTTGTTGCCCACCAGGTCCCAATTGCCTTCCTCGGTGTAGAACTTGATGGCGAAGCCGCGCACGTCGCGCTCGGTGTCGGCCGCGCCGCGCTCGCCCGCCACGGTCGAGAATCGCAGGAACAGGGGCGTCTGCTTGCCCACTTCCGAGAACAGCCTGGCGCGCGTGTAGCGCGAGATGTCGTGGGTGATGGTGAGCGTGCCGTAGGCGCCCGAGCCCTTGGCGTGCACCACGCGTTCGGGAATGCGTTCGCGGTCGAAGTGCGCCAGCTTTTCGAGCAGCCAGACGTCCTGCAAGAGCGCGGGACCGCGCGGGCCGGCGGTGAGGGTATGGTTGTTGTCGGGTACCGGGGCGCCGGCGGCGGTCGTGAGTTTATTGTCGGTCATCGCGGACTCCTGGGAGTGGGCTGGGCCTTGCGCGAAAGGCGAGGCACGGAAGGCGTGTCGCGCGCCACGGCATGGCCGTTGGCGGGCGACTGGAATCTTAAAAGCCCGCCATCCGTAAGTAAAATTGATTGATAAAGTTTCTTCGATTGAAGAAAACTATAGTCGGGCAGCTCGGCATCCGGTGATCGGCGCCTTGCCGTGCCGGCAACCATGTCGATTCGGCGCCACGGTCAGCGGGAGCCGCGCATGAAAAAGGCCGGGCTTCTTCAACGAAGCCCGGCCTTGGAGACGGTTATGGGACGGTGAGGGTCCCGTCCCGCGGATCGGATCAGCTGTTCGCCGCGCCTTCCGCCTGCTTTTCCATGCTGCGCGTAATGCTCCACTGCTGCAGGATGGACAGCGCGTTGTTCACGCACCAGTACAGCACCAGGCCGGCCGGGAAGAAGAACATCATCCCGCCGAACACCAGCGGCATGGCCATCATCACCTTGGCCTGCACGGGATCCGGCGGCGTGGGGTTCAGCTTGATCTGCAGGAACATGGTGCCCATCATCACGGCGGGCAGGATGAAGTAGGGATCGCGCACCGACAGGTCGTGCACCCACAGGATCCACGGCGCGCCGCGCATCTCGACGCTGGCCAGCAGCACCCAGTACAGCGCGATGAACACCGGAATCTGCACCACCATGGGCAGGCAGCCGCCCAGCGGGTTGATCTTCTCGGTGCGGTACATCTCCATCATGGCCTGGTTGAGCTTCTGGCGGTCGTCGCCGTACTTCTCTTTCAGGGCCTGCAGGCGCGGGGCCACGCGCTTCATGCGCGCCATCGAGCGGTAGCTGGCGGCGGCCAGCGGGAAGAACACCAGCTTGATGATCACGGTGAGCGCGACGATGGTCCAGCCCCAGTTGCCCAGGATGCCGTGCAGCCACGTCATCAGCGTGAACAGCGGCTTGGCGATGATGGTCAGCCAGCCGTAGTCCACCACCAGTTCCAGGCCGGGGGCCAGGGCCGACATGGCCTTCTGGTCTTGCGGGCCCACCCACAGGTGCGAATCGACCGTGGCGGTCGAACCCGGCGCCACTTCGCCCACCGCCTCGACGGTGCGCGCGGCGTACAGGTTGGGTTGCACCTGCAGCACTTCGTTGGTGCGCGGCTTGCCTTGCGGCGGGATCCACGCAGTGGCGAAGTAGTGCTGCACCACGGCGATCCAGCCGTTGTCGGCCTGCTTGACGTAGGTGCCCTTGTTCTTCTGTATGTCCGAGAACGTGACCTTCTGGAAGTGCTCCTGGTCGGAGTACACCGCCATGCCGGTGAACGTGTGATAGAAGCTGGACGTGCCGGCCGGATCGCTGCCGTCACGTTCGAGCTGCAGATACAGTGCCGGGTTCAGCGGACCGGTGCCGGTGTTCGACAGGTCGTGGCGTACGTCGATGTCGTAGCGGTTGCGGTGCAGCGTGTAGGTCTTGGTGACCTTCAGGTTGCCCGACTCGGCCTCGAACACGACCTGCAGGCTGTCGCCGGCCATTTCGCGCTCGGTGGACACCAGACGGAAGGGCGTCTGATGCGTGGGGAAGGACTGGCCGTTGCTGGCGCCGACCACGCCCGACTGCACCACGTAGGTGAGGTTGGGCGAGCGCTCGAGCAGCACCGTGGGACGTTGTGTTTCCCCGTCGGTGAACTTGAGCAGCTCGGCGCGCACCAGCTGCGCGCCGGTGGTGTCGAAGGTAAGGCGCAGCGTGTCGGAGGTGATCACGACCTCTTCGGCCTTCACCGGCGTGCCGGTGCCGGGCACGGTGCTGCCGGGGGCGGCCGGCGTGGCCGAGGGGGCGTTCGCGGTCGGCGCGGCCGGGATCGATGCGCTGGGAGCAGGCGCGTCGGGCTTGGCCTCGGCGGGCGCGTTGGCAGTGGGGCCGCCGAACAGCGACTGCTTGCCATGCTGCACCTGCCAGTTGTTCCACAGCAGCAGCAGCGAGAAAGAGAAAATCATCCAGAGGACGGTGCGTCGGATATCCATGATTCCTGACAAATAAGCGGCGGACCAGCAAAGCCCACCAGTGTAGCGTCAATCCATTCCGGTGCGTCGGCGGCGCCCGATGCAGCAGCGCGAGCCGTTTTCGGCGGGTCCGCGGCCGGCCGAGCCGCATCCGGCCGAACCTGTCGAGGCCGCGTCCGGCACCGGGTCGTGGCCGCCGGGCGACCATGGGTGGCAGCGGCCGATACGGCGGGCCGCCAACCATAGACCGCGGATAGGGCCGTGGCGTTCGATCGCCTCGATGGCATACGCCGAACAGGTCGGCGTGAAGCGGCATTGCCGCCCGATCCAGGGACTGAGGAAAAAACGGTAGAACCGGATGGGCGCGATGAGCAGGGCTTCGATCATCGCGCGATACGTCCGAAGTGGGCGTCTACTTCAGCGCGTGCGGCGCGCTTCAGTTCGGTCAATGAGGCGGGAGCCACCTTGCTTTGCAGCCGCACCACGTAGTCCTGCGCCGGCAGCGCCAGACGCCGGGCCCGGAAGGCCTCGCGGATGACGCGCTTGAGCGCATTGCGGGTGACGGCGCGCGGCGCGTAGCGCTTGGCGATGACCAGGCCCAGCCGTGCGCAGGCCGTCTGCTCGGCCGTGGGCGCGGCGGGAGTGGCGCTGACAACGAAAAACGCCCCACGTGCCACGCGCCGGCCTTTCAGGGCGGCGGCGAACTCGGAGGGGCGATGCAGTCGCGCCTCCGCGGGAAGCGTGGCGCGTGTCATGAAGGCAGGACCAGCCAAGGCCGCGATTCGCCGGTACGGCTAGGCGGCCTTGGTACCCCCGACCTTAGACGGCCAGGCGCTTGCGGCCCTTGGCGCGGCGAGCGTTCAGGACGGCGCGGCCGCCACGGGTTTTCATGCGCACGCGGAAACCATGGGTGCGCTTGCGACGGGTAACGGAAGGTTGGTAGGTGCGTTTCATGGACGTTCCAAAGAAAGAACAGGCCGGTAGACCGGGGTTTAGTGCGGATTCGGGTTTTGCTGCGGATTGTGGTTTTTGCGGAAAACGAGTCCGCTTTTCGGGTCAAGCCGGGGTGGTCAAAGACATGCTCAAAAGACATGGTCAAAGACGAGCCCTGCGCCTGCATCACCCTGCGGGCGCGACGGAAGCGTGCCCCTTATTCCGCCCGCTTATTCCACCCTCTTATTCCGCCTTTTTACCCCGTTCTCGACAGGTAGAATTCGGAAAAGCCCACCATTTCAGCAAGTTTCCTCTGCCTTGTCAAACAGTTAGCGGCCGACAGAAGACATGTAACCGCCGCGGCTTGTGGATAACTACTCCCCAGGCACGGTAGAATCGAGGTTTGAACAAGAGCGAC